>NZ_BMUF01000001.1 GCF_014650055.1 Streptomyces malachitofuscus
GGGGGGGGGGGGGGGGGGGGGGGGGGGGGGGGGGGGGGGGGGGGGGGGGGGGGGGGGGGGGGGCGGGGGGACGTGATCGGTGCGGCGGGGGTGCCCGGGAGGCGTGATCGGTGCGGCGGTGCGCCTGGCAGGGGCTGATGGTCGCGGCGGGCGTCCGGTAGGTCTGGGCGGTGCGGCGGTGCGGCGGTGCGGCGGCGCGCCCGGCAGCCGGACCCGGTGCGGTGGTGCGCCCGGCAGCCGGACCCGGTGCGGTGGTGCGCCCGGCAGGGCTGATGGGTGCGGTGGGCGCCCGGCAGAGCTGATGGGTGCGGCGGGCGCCCGGCAGGGCTGATGGGTGCGGTGGGCGTCCGGTAGGTCTGGTCAGCGCACCGGGTGTCCCAGCAGCATCGTCGGTGCGCCGTCGACGCGGGTCAGGAAGACCGTGACGGACCCGGGACCCGCCGGCTTGGGCAGCACCTTGCGGCGCAGTTCCTCCGGCTCGACCGCCGAGCCGCGCTTCTTCACGGTCAGGGTGCCGATGTCGCGCTCCCGCAGCAGCGCCTTCAGCTTCTTGACGTTGAAGGGAAGCCGGTCGGTGATCTCATAGGCGGCGGCGTACGGCGTCGGGCGGTGCTCGTCCGCGGTGATGTAGGCGATGGTCGCGTCGATGAGCCCGCCGTCGAGTTCCACGGCGGCCTCCGCGACCAGATGGGACCGGATCACGGCACCGTCCGGCTCGTACAGGTACCGGCCGGGCGGGCGGACGGCCGGGTCGGGCAGTCCGCGGGACGCGAGGGTGTGCGGGCCCGGGAGCAGGGTCGCGCGGACCGGGCTCTCCCGGCCGGTGCCGAACCACAGCACCGCCTCCTTCACGTCCCCGCCGTCCGAGATCCACTCGGCCTCCGCGTCGCCGGGGACGGCCTCGTGCGGGATGCCCGGCGCCACCTTGAGCGCGGCGGCGCGGGGCGCCGTACGGGCGGCCTCGACCGCCCAGGACAGCGGGGGCGAGTACGCCTCGGGGTCGAAGATGCGGCCCCGCCCGCCGCGCCGGGCCGGGTCGACGAACACGGCGTCGTACCCGGCCGTGTCCACCTCCGTCACGTCCGCCTCACGCACCTCGATCAGCTCCGCGAGCCCCAGCGCGTCGGCGTTCGCCCGGGCCGCCGCGGCGGTGAGCGGGTCCCGGTCCACCGCCAGGACCCGGATCCCGGCGCGGGCCAGCGCGATGGCGTCCCCGCCGATCCCGCAGCACAGATCGGCCACGGAGGTCACACCGAGCTCCCTGAACCGCCCCGCCCGGTACGCCGCGACGCTCGCCCTGGTCGACTGTTCCACCCCGTTGGGCGTGAAGAACATCCGTGCCGCGTCCCGCTCACCGAACTTCGCCACCGCACGCTGCCGCAGCCGCGCCTGGCCGAGCGCCGCCGACACCAGTTCGGCGGGGTGCTCGCGGCGCAGCCGGGTCGCGACGGCGAGTTCGTGCGCCGGGTCGGTGTCGCGCACCTCGTCGAGGAGGGCGCGGCCTTCGGGGGTGAGGAGGGGGGCGAGGTCGTTCACCGGGTCATTGTGGGCCAGTCGGTGGACCGTACGCCTCCGGCCGCGGTGTCGGGCCGGGTCCGGACCGTCCGGCTGCGAGGATCCGGCCCCATGCGAGTAGTAGGACAAAACGATAAAAAGCTGCCGTCGCGTGGTGCTCGGATCGGCCTCGCCGTCCTTGCTCTCGCCACCATCGCCTCGGGCTGCGGACAGGACGGCACCGACGTCGAACCCGCGGGCGGCCAGCAGCCCCTCCAGGCGCCACCGGCCCGCGCACTCGACTCCTACGCCACCAAGCTGCGCGCCGCGCACACCGCGAGGGTCGCCGCCGCGAAGCGCTGGGGCCTGAAGCGGGTGCCCCTGACCGCCCCGCCGCCCCCGGCGAAGAAGCCGAGGATCACCACCCGGGACGGCTTCGAGGTGGACGGCCACCGCCGGCTGGGACTCCCGCCGGTCTTCACCACCGTCCCCACGAAGGAGAAGATCCTCTTCCTCACCATCGACGACGGCGAGGAGAAGGACCCGGCGTTCCTGCGGATGATGAGCGAGCTGAGGATCCCCTACACCGCCTTCCTCAGCGACTACCTCGTCAAGGAGGACTACGGCTACTTCAAGAAGATGCAGGACGCCGGCGTCGGCCTGCACAACCACACCCTGCACCACCCCTACCTCCCGGCCCTGTCCCGCGCCCGCCAGAAGCGCGAGATCTGCGGCATGCAGAAGGTCATCGAGAAGCGCTACGGCAAGCGCCCCGCCCTCTTCCGCCCGCCGTACGGCAACTACGACAGGAACACCCTGCGCGCCGCGAAGGCCTGCGGGATCACCCACGTCCCCCTCTGGAACGAGGAGGTCTTCGTCGACCACTGGGAGTACCGCGAGTGGGACCGCTCGCTGCACCCCGGCGACATCGTCCTCTCCCACTTCCGCGGCCGTGAGGACTGGAAGGGAACGATGCCGGACATGGTCCGCCGCTTCCTGGACAAGGTCACCGCCGAGGGATACGCGGTGGCGCGACTGGAGGACTACCTGTGAGCCGGAGCAGGGCCCCGGCGGCCGCCCTTCTGGCGGGCACCGCCCTGCTGGCCCTGACCACCGGATGCGCGTCGCCGCACGGAGCGGGCGGGGCGTCCGCACCGGACGGCACCGGCCGGATGTCCCTACCGGCCGGGGCGACGGGCAGCGCCCGTCCGGACCTCCCGCCCGTGATCGACCGCATCCCGACCGACGACGAGGTCGTCTTCCTCACCTACGACGACGGCGCCGAACGCGACCCCCGCTTCATCGACCTGGTGCGCGAGCGCCGGCTCCCCGTCAGCATGTTCCTCACGGACAGCGTGATGGGCCCCGGCTACGCCCACTTCGCCCGGCTGCGCGCGGTCGGCGCGAGCCTGCAGAACCACACCCTCGACCACCCCGCCCTGCGCGGTCTGCCCTACGCCGGACAGCGCGCCGAGATCTGCGGTCAGCAGCGCAAGCTCAAGTCCCGCTTCGGCATCCGCCCCCGCCTCTTCCGCCCGCCCTACGGCACGTACGACACCACGACACTGCGCGCCGCCGCCGACTGCGGCATCGCCGCGGTGGTCCTGTGGCGGGCCGTCCTGGAACCCGACGGCCACGTCACCTACACCCGCGGCCCCCACGGCCTGAACCCCGGCGACATCGTCTCCGTACCGTCGGGCGAGGCGCCGACGCTGTCGCTGGCGGAACGGACGGTACGGCTGCTGGGGGAGTTGGAGGAGAGGGGGCTGCGGGTGGGCAGGCTGGAGGACTACGTCGGCTGAAGTCAGCCCGTCCGGCGTTTGAGGACGAGGCCCGTTCAGGGCCGAAGGGGGGCCTGGGGGCGCAGCCCCCAGAGACGGTCACTGCAACACCGCCGACTGCACAACCGCGTGCTGAAAAGGCACCCACCGCGCCGACGCGCCGCACGGCAATTGGCACTCCGCTTGACCGAGTGCTAACCGCAGTCATAGTCTCAGGTCTGGCACTCCCCCCTGGAGAGTGCCAAACACGCGACGGGCAGGTCCGGCACCCGCGACGACGGATCCACCTGGTCGCCACCTCAGACAGTTAACCCCGTGAGATCTCCGAAGGGGGAGGTCGGATCGTGACGACCGCCAGCTCCAAGGTTGCCATCAAGCCGCTCGAGGACCGCATCGTGGTCCAGCCGCTCGACGCCGAGCAGACCACGGCTTCGGGCCTGGTCATTCCGGACACCGCCAAGGAGAAGCCCCAGGAGGGCGTCGTCCTGGCCATCGGTCCGGGCCGCATCGAGGACGGCAAGCGCGTCGAGCTCGACGTGAAGGTCGGCGACGTCGTTCTGTACAGCAAGTACGGCGGCACCGAGGTCAAGTACAACGGCGAGGAGTACCTCGTCCTCTCGGCCCGCGACGTCCTCGCGATCGTCGAGAAGTAAGGGGACCCCGGGGACAACCCCCCGGAGAACCCGACCTCGAAGCAAGCACTTTTGCTCGAACACCGCGCCCCTGGCCCCAGCATCCGACAAGGAGCCGGGTGACCGGGGGCGCGGTGATTTCACCTAGATTTCCGAGAGGGCTCCCGCTGCCATGGCGAAGATCCTGAAGTTCGACGAGGACGCCCGTCGCGCCCTCGAGCGCGGCGTCAACAAGCTTGCCGACACGGTGAAGGTGACGATCGGTCCGAAGGGCCGCAACGTCGTCATCGACAAGAAGTTCGGCGCTCCCACCATCACCAACGACGGTGTCACGATCGCCCGCGAGGTGGAGATCGAGGACCCGTACGAGAACCTCGGCGCGCAGCTGGTGAAGGAGGTGGCGACCAAGACCAACGACATCGCGGGTGACGGCACCACCACCGCCACCGTGCTGGCCCAGGCGCTGGTCCGCGAGGGCCTGAAGAACGTCGCCGCCGGCGCCTCCCCGGCGCTGCTGAAGAAGGGCATCGACGCCGCCGTCGCCGCGGTCTCCGAGGACCTGCTCGCCTCGGCCCGCCCGATCGACGAGAAGTCCGACATCGCCGCCGTCGCCGCGCTGTCCGCCCAGGACCAGCAGGTCGGCGAGCTCATCGCCGAGGCCATGGACAAGGTCGGCAAGGACGGTGTCATCACCGTCGAGGAGTCCAACACCTTCGGTCTGGAGCTGGACTTCACCGAGGGCATGGCCTTCGACAAGGGCTACCTGTCGCCGTACTTCGTGACGGACCAGGAGCGCATGGAGGCCGTCCTCGACGACCCCTACATCCTCATCACCCAGGGCAAGATCTCCTCCATCGCGGAGCTGCTGCCGCTGCTGGAGAAGGTCATCCAGGCCAACGCCTCCAAGCCGCTGCTGATCATCGCCGAGGACGTCGAGGGCGAGGCCCTGTCGACCCTGGTCGTCAACAAGATCCGCGGCACCTTCAACGCGGTCGCCGTCAAGGCTCCGGGCTTCGGTGACCGCCGCAAGGCGATGCTGCAGGACATGGCCGTCCTCACCGGCGCCACGGTCGTCTCCGAGGAGGTCGGCCTCAAGCTCGACCAGGTCGGCCTGGACGTGCTGGGCTCCGCCCGCCGCGTGACCGTCACCAAGGACGACACCACGGTCGTCGACGGTGGCGGCAAGAAGGAGGACGTCGAGGGTCGCGTCGGCCAGATCAAGGCCGAGATCGAGACCACCGACTCCGACTGGGACCGCGAGAAGCTCCAGGAGCGCCTCGCGAAGCTGGCCGGCGGCGTGTGCGTGATCAAGGTCGGCGCCGCCACCGAGGTGGAGCTGAAGGAGAAGAAGCACCGTCTGGAGGACGCCATCTCCGCGACCCGCGCCGCGGTCGAGGAGGGCATCGTCTCCGGTGGTGGCTCCGCGCTGGTCCACGCCGTCAAGGTCCTCGAGGGCAACCTCGACAAGACCGGCGACGAGGCCACCGGTGTCGCCGTGGTCGGCAAGGCCGCCGTCGAGCCGCTGCGCTGGATCGCCGAGAACGCCGGCCTCGAGGGCTACGTCATCGTCTCCAAGGTCGCCGAGCTCGAGAAGGGCAGCGGCTACAACGCCGCCACCGGTGAGTACGGCGACCTGGTCAAGGCCGGCGTCATCGACCCGGTCAAGGTGACCCGTTCCGCCCTGGAGAACGCCGCCTCCATCGCCTCCCTGCTCCTCACGACCGAGACCCTGGTCGTCGAGAAGAAGGAAGAGGAGGAGCCGGCCGCCGCCGGTGGCCACGGCCACGCCCACTGACGACTCCGTAAGGTCGCCAGAACCCGAGTGAAGGCCCGGCACCCCGGAAACGGGGTGCCGGGCCTTCGCCGTACCTACGACCACCCGATCATGGAACCGAAGGGCCCCCCGGGAGAGTCTCTGCACACAGCGACCGGAGCGAGCGGCAGGGAGGGGGAGGTCGATGAACCAGGTGCTCTACGGGGAACGGTCCCGCAACCCGTTGGCGCGGACCGTGGAACTGACCGAGGGCGGACTGCGCAGAGGCGGCAGGACGACCCCGCTGGAGGAGCTGAACCTCGGCGCCATGGCGGAAGCGTTCCTGCGGGGGAGCTGGCTCGGCGGCGGTGGCAGCGAACGTCCGCTGGCGTCCCTGCCGCAGGAGCGCGGCCTCGTCCCGGTCACCCGCGCCACCGGCACCACCACCCCCCTGAAGACGCGTCAGGCCACGGCCTTCGCCCGCGCGCTGGGCGAACTGGCGGTACGCAGGTGCGGCGGCCCGGACCAGGTGGCCGCCCTCGCCGCGCGGGCGCACGCGGAGGGCGTACCGCTGTGGATCGCACGACGGTACGCACCGGGCCCCGCCGGCACCGTGACCGTCGCCGTGGACCGGCGCTCGGTCCGCGTGGACGTCTGGGGCCCGCACGCTCCGGCCGTACGGCTGAGGGCACCCCACGGCTACCGCCCCGACTCCGCCGACCCGGCCGGCGGCCTGAGCCTGACCGTCGGTGACCTGCCCGCGCGGCTGGAGCTGCGGAAGAAGTTCCGCAAGTCGAAGAGCAAGGTCGAGATCCGCCTGCCCGACCGCAGCTGGACCCTGCGCCGCGAGAACGCGGTGAGCTCGTCGCTCCTGCGTGACGGCACCCGGATCGCACTCCTCACCCGTCCCCCGCGAGGAACGGTCCCGGCCCCCGGCACCGTGCTCCTGCCACTGGCCGACGTGCACCACGAGAGCCCCGACCCCCTGGACGCCGTGATGGCCCACGCGGCCGCCGTCTCCTTCGGCCTCGGCGACACCACGGGCACGGCCAGGTTCCGCCCCACCCGTGAGTACGACGACACGGACGACGTCATGTGGGACCGCCCCTGGTTCAGCAACCTCGGCAGGGACCGCGACGACAACGAGCCCGGCGGCGGCGACGGCTGGGGCAGCGACGGCGGCGACGGCGGAGACGGCGGCGGCAGCGGTGGCGACGGTGGAGGCGGCGGCGACGGGGGTGGCGGAGGGGGCGGCGGCGACTAGCTGCCCGCTCACCACGCCTTGCTGCGCTCGAACTCCGTGATGTTGATCTTCACCCCCGGGGTCTTGAGCGTGGTGGGGGACTCGCCCGTCGCCGTCTGCCCCGGCTGTACGTCGGTGACGAACTCGGTGGAGTTGTAGAGCCGTTCACCGTCCGGGCCCCCTGCCGCTCAGCAGTGGGGGTGCCCTTGTCCGGGGCCGGCTGGGAACTGTCGTCCTCGACGGTACAACCGCCGACGGCCGTCCCACCCACCAGGGTCACTGCCGCACAGGCGGCCACAACAGTTCGACCGTCAGTCCCGGCAGGTTCTTGAATCCGTCGACCTCGGGCCGTGTGAGCATCCGTCCTCCCAGGCGGTCCGCCCGGTCTCCGCTCCGGCCGGGTCGGCGTCGTCAGCGGCACATGTCCCGTATGAGTCCGCCGGGGCCGCAGGCAGGACGTCGAGGGGTGTGGTGCCCTTCGGGACGCCGACCACGGCCCACACCGTCTTGCCGGGCCCACCGGTCCGTCCTCCGACTCCCCAGATGTCGGCGAGGGCGGCCACCAGCAGCAGGCCCCGGCCCCCTTCCGCCCCGGGATCGCCGCCGCCCACGCGCGGTCCGCGCTCCCCGCGAGTGTCGCTCACCTCCACCCGTACGAGCCCGTCGTCGCGGTCGGCCGTCAGCAACAGTTCGGCGTCCCGGCCAGGCACGCGTCCGTGGGTCACGGCGTTGTTCGCCAGCTCGGCGACGATCAGCTCCACGGAGTCGTGCGCCGGGGTGCCGTAGCGCCAGCCCCAGGCGTCCATCTGGCAGGAGGCGAGCCGGCGGGCGAGCCGGGCACCGCGCGGGGAGGCGGTGAAGCGGAACGAGAACACCGTCTGATCGGCGAGCGGGAGCGGCAGCGTGGATCGCCGCTCCTGGCGGGGGGAAGTGGTCATGCCCCGAAGATCCCGCGCCCTCACCCCCGCCCACCAGCAGTGAAGCCCCCACGGCGGCCGTCTGTCGGGGCGGAGGGTGACGGTGTCGGGCCTGTCGGGGCGCGGGTGTTCACGCGGGCAGCGGACGCACTCCGTTGTCGTCCGTCACCTCGTACACGTCGATCCGCAGCAGCGCGCGGACGTGCGCCGGACGCCGCTGGACGGCTTTCACGGACGAGGACGGCACGACGAGGGCGTACCGTATGCGGGCGTCCTGGCCGGCCATGCGGCGCAGCAGCTGCCCGTAGGCGATGTCCGCGTCGATGCCCTTCTCCTGGTGCGGCCCTTGGCCTCGCAGATCAGCCGCACCTCGCCGCGCACGGCTTCGAGGTCGGTCCAGCGGTCCGTGGGCTCGACCAGCGTCCACCCTTGGTCGAGCAACCAGGCACGGAAGGCGTCGGTGACCCGGTCCTCGTCGCTCTCCCGGGCCAGGAGCGCTCGCAGCGCCCCCAGGTCGGCCTCCTCGTTGCGCCGCAGCCGCCCGCGCCCGTCCGCGTCGAGGTCGGCGGGCCGGACCACGAGTCGGTGGCCGGGCCAGTACGCGTCGACCGGCAGCCTGACCCGCCGGCCCCCGGGTCGCCCAGCAGCCAGTCGAACCGGTGCTGCGTCAGGGCCCCTTCGCCGAGAATGCGGTCGCACAGACCGATCACGTACGCCTCGTCACTGTCGTCTCTCGATGGCATGGCGGGCATCCTGCCAGGCGCCTCTGACCATGCCGGACGCGTGGCGTCTTCGCTCCAGGCCGTCGTGAGGCGCGAAACAGGCGTCACCTGGTCGCGATTCCGGTCACCGCGCTGGGCGGCGGGCTGCCATCCTGGCGGGATGGCCCACGACATAGTGTTCTTCCTCGCTCCTGACGACGAGACTGCCGCTGCGACGCGCCTGCGGGGGCCTGGTCGGGCCTTCGAGTCCGTGTCCTGCCGTTTCATTGAGCCGGACAGTGCCATCGCCGAGTGGGACATGTACTTCGAGGAGCCCTCGGCCGACATTCCGCCGCTTGAGCAACTCCTTGGGTGGTCTTGGCCGGAGTGGGTCACTCCCCCCTTGAACGACGGCGTTGAGGTGTTCGCTCTGCCGCAGCGGTTGACCCGGGCGCTGGCCGACGCCGGCTCCACCGAGCTGGAGGAGCTGGCAGGTCGCTGGACCACGAGGCTCAGATCCGCCGACGGGGACGACATGACCGACGATGATCTGCTGTCGGTCCTGCAGGGAGTCGCCCGGCTCGCGGCGTCGGCGGTGAGTACGGGTGGTCGTCTCTACAGCTGGAGCTTCTGACCGTCCGATGGGACTCCTTGGACAGGGGAACCGCTGTCTGCTCGGGTGCCGACCGGGCCATTGGTCCAGGCAGGCCTGTACTTCGGCACGATCGGTCAACTGGTGCTCATGATGTTGTAAGGGCCGAACCTCATCGTCCTGGTCAAGGTGTGCGCACTCCGGCGCAGCGCCCCCAGGACGTCTTCCGATGACCATCGCGCTACGCACCGCTTCCTCGGCGCTGCCGCCACCCGCCCCTGCGTGGGAGCCCCGCCCGGCGCGGGCTCCGGCGCGGCCCCTCCCTGACGCGACGAGTCGTCGGCAGCGGTCATGGGCAGGGAAGGCGGTGCCGCGAACAGGCGCGGCACAGCGTCTCCTCCGCGACCGGCCGGAAGAGGGTCGCCTGTACGTGGTCGCCCTCGCACTCGCGGAGGGCGGAGAGACGGCTGGACGGACGCGTGGGGCCGGGATGCCGGGCGGCCGGGGGAGCGGTGGCGGCGCCTTGGGCTGGGACCGGGGTCGGGGCGGCAAGCGCGTGCGTCACGTCGCGAAGCAGGTAGCGCAGGAGGCCGCCGGGGCGGTGGACCGGGGTGCCGTCGTCGGGGAGGCCGCGCAGGATGTGCGTGCGGACGGCGGCGGGGGTGTGACCGGCCGCGAGCCAGCGGGAGACGAGGCGGGCCAGTTCGTCGTGCATGCCCCGGGGGATGCGGCGGAGGTCCGGGGAGAGGTGGGGGAGGGCGGCGACGAGGGCGCGGGCGGCTTCGGGGGCCTCGGTTGTCTGCGGGGCGGGATGCGGATCCGGCTTCCGCTTCGGCTCCGTCTCGGCGGGAGGGTGGGAGGGGTTTTCCCCGGAGTCTTTCTTTGGATGACCGTCGGTTGACGGAGGGGTCGGAGCACCGGCCGCCGGAATGCGGGGACTCGGCGCGACCTGCGGAGGCAGGGTGGCGGAGGGTGTGCGGACGGGCATCCGGGCGAGGATCTTGGCGGCCTCTGCGGCGCTCAACGGCACGTTGGAGACGAGCTGTTGGGTCACCCAGTGCCCGCCGGGCCCCTGGAGCCGCCGCTCGTGCACGAAGCCCTCCTCCTTGAGCTGCCGCTTGGCTCGCGTGAAGGCGCACGCCCCGATACGGGCGCGCTCGGCGGTGCGCGACAACGACTCGCGCGCCCCGTCGGGGAGGGAGAGCTGCCAGGTCAGCAGCCGCACGGCGTCGGAGGACAGCCGGGGGTGTCGGATCAGGTCGTGGGAGAACTGCGTGAAGGCGCGCGGGGGCGCGATATGGTGCCGGTAAATCACGGTGGAGTCCTGTTCCACTGGTGGTTCAAGGCCCTCGCGGACGGCTGCAACCGCCGCGGGGGTCGCCTTCGTTCCGTGCCCGGCATGGCACGCGGAAGACGTGATGTCGAGGCGACGCTACCGCACGCTACGTGCGCGAATGAACGCATTGAGTGAAGAAGGCTTTCGCGTGAGGGCGTCGCCCCGTCGATGCGGCCCGTCACCCGCACACGTTGATCACCGCGTACGGGCGACGAGCAGCCGGGTTCTCCGCATAGTGTCGTCACATGCCGCTCGGTCCCCGCCTCACCGAGGGACGTCCTTGACCTTCCCGATCAGGAGGCCGGACGCTCGGGCCTTATCCCGCAGCCCGGAGCTCAGGTCCACGGCATCCTCGATGACTACCATCCGCTGGACCTGGCCGTGCCGGGCGGCAGACCGGGCCGACCTGCCGACGTACTCGACAGCCTCTGTGAGACGCTTCGTCTCTTCGTCGCCGGATTGCCCGGGAGCCGCGACCCACGCGCCGTACGCGGTCCGTTCGCTGATCCAGCCGAGGTCGAACTGCGGTCCCCGTCGCGCCGGAGCCCGGACGTCGAGCGCCGCTCGGCCGGTGACCCGCTCGACGAGGCGTGACAGCAGCTTCGCGTGTCGCGGCGTGCCCCGCCCCAGCATGCCGGCCTCCAGCCGGTTGATGCCCCGGGTACGCAGACGAAGCCTGTCGAACGGGCCGCCGAGGAACCCTTCCCCGATCTCGGGCATGACGGTCACGTGCTCGCCCTCCACCTTGAGGTTTCGGCACCGGGCCGGAGCTCCGAACAGAAGATCCGAGTAGCCGGCGTTGTCGACCACGTGTATGTGTCGGCCTGCTCGTCGTGACTCGATGACTGTCAGCAGTTTTCTGCTCAGCTCCCGGTCCGCGTCCTTGACGTTGCCTGTCAACTCCCCATGGACGACGAGGGTCACCTTCCTGGAAAAACTGTTCTGGCAGACAGCTCCTAATGTTTGCGCACGAGAGAAGCAGTCCTTACGGACGACCCATTCACCGTCCACCCGGGTCTTGCCGGTGAACATGATGGTCTGTCCTCGGAGTTCGTGTATCCAGCCAGTGCACCGTGCGGACACTCTCGTCGACCTCCCGCCGGGTCAGAACATCCCTTGATACGCACCGTACTTCGGGCGTTGCGGAGGGGGAGGGATGTCCTGAGAATCGACCTCCGCCCGCATCTGTGAGTGCCCGGGTCAGGGACGGCGTAGTCGGCCTGTGGTGCTGTGTACCGGCGTCATGTCGCCCACTCGGTCACGGGACCTGGCTCGCCCGCGACGACGAGAGCGAGATGACCTGCTCGTTCACTCTTCCGGCGCAACTTGTTTCGGTCTCGGCGTGGTTGACGCAGGGGGCGCCCTACGGTGCGAGCGCGGGTGAGAGGTGAACGGATGTGCTGAGGGGGCTGGTGCGATGGAGTCGGGGGCGGACTCGGGTGCGGGCGTGGAGGGCGGCGCGGGCGCCGACTCCAACGGGGAGTTCCTGCGCTGCTTCGGACGGCAGATGAAGCTGCTGCGGGAGGCCGCGGGGCTGACGCAGGCGCAGTTGGGCGAGCGGGTCGGGTACGGCGAGGCGCAGATCGCGGCGGTGGGGCAGGGGCGGCGGATTCCACGGCCGGAGCTGGTGGACGCGGTGGATCGGGAGGTGGGCGGGCGGGGGTTGCTGGTGGCCATGAAGGGGGAGGTGGCGAAGGCTCGGTATCCGGGGTTCTTCCGGCGGTATGCGGAACTGGAGGGACAGGCGGTCGAGCTGCACGCCTACTCCGACCACGTGGTCAAGGGGATCTTGCAGACGGAGGAATACGCACGCGCGGTCTTCCGTATGTGGCGTCCACTGTTGGACGAGGAGACGATCGAGCAGGGCGTGACGGCAAGGATGGAGCGCCGGAAGCTATTCGCTCGTCGGCCCGCTCCGTTGCTGAGCTTCGTCGTCGAGGAACACGTTCTGCAGCGACCTCTTGGTGGTCCGGAGGTGCTGCGGGGCCAACTGGAACAACTGCTGCTGTACGGGCATGAACGCAACGTCGAGTTGCAGGTCATGCCGACGCGGCGCGACGAGCACGCGGGACTGGCTGGTCCCTTCACGTTGATCCATCTCGCCGATCAGCGCAGGATGGCTTACATGGAGGTACAGGACACCAGTGCCCTGTACTCGGACCCGAAGAAGGTCAGCCCGTTGGAGGCGACGTACAGAGTCCTCGCGGCACAGGCGTTGACTCCCAGGGAGTCGCTGGCCTTCATCCAGAAGCTGTTGGGAGAGCTATGAAGACAGGCAGCCCCGCGCCTGCCGCTGGCGAACTGCGCTGGTTCAAGAGCAGCTACAGCGCGGGCAACGGCGGAGATTGCGTCGAGGTCGCGGACGCCGGTACGGCCGTACTGATCCGCGACTCCAAGCGCCCGGACGCGGCGATCCTCAACGTGCCGTCGGCCCAGTGGACGGCGTTCGTGCGGATGGCCACGCGCGACTGAGGTGAACGGAGGGGTGGTGGGGAGCCGTTGATGCTCCCCACCGCCCTCACTCATGCCCGAAGGGCACGGCCCTGCTCACTCGCTCTTCTTGCGCCGCCCGCCTGCCTTCTTCTCGGACGCCAGTTGACGAGATCCGCCTCGGACAGTTCGCGCTCCGTGCGGCCGGTGTCGAGTGCGGCTTGGAACTCCTCGGCGGGGTTGCCCTCTCACTCCTCGTCGTACTCGCCGTACCACTGGCATGGCGGCCGTACGCTCCGTCGCGACGGCCTTGTCGTACTCACCGCGCAACGCGTCCGGCGGAACTCCGGCTCTCGGTCCGCGCCCGGAGATCGTCCTCGAGCACGCGGGCCTGCGTCTGGAGATCCTTCAGCTCACCCACGGGCCCTCACGGCCCACCCCCTGGCCCTCGCGCACGAACCACCCCGATCCCCGTCAAGGGGAGATTTCCGCCGAAGAGGCTCCGGGGGAGGGCGCACGGGGCCATCATCAGGGAGCCGCAGAGTCTCGGGGCCGGCGTCCGGTGGGGAGACGTCGACGGGTGCTCTCTGCCGCGCACGGGGGGCATGGGATGGCATGGACGAGGGCGCTGGGCGGGTGCGCGGGTGTGCTGCTGTCCCTGCTCTGCCTGACCGGTGCCGCACCGGCGGACGGTGGTGGGGAGAACCGGGAACGCGCCGGAAAACTCGCCATCGAGGTCGCGTGGAACGCGTCGCGTGACGAAGTGGTGATCCGCGGGCGCTGCACCTACACCCTTGCCCCCGACAGTGAAGCCCTGGCCGCGCTGCGGGAGGAGGGGACGGCATTCTGCGGCGGCTACTCCCTGAGCCTGAGCGAACTGACGGATGCCCGCCTGGGCAACCCGACGACGAGGGTACGGCAGGAGTCGCCCCGGAGCCCCGCACGGGTGGAGACGGGTATCGCCACATACGAGTCGATCGTCCCCGGCTCGGTGACCCTGTTCATCGACATCGACATGGCGAGAGCCTTGGAGCACGGGCCCGCAGGCCTCCCCGGGGACTGGACGGTCGAAGTGAAGGCTCCGCGCTGGTCCTTCACGGGAATCCGCGGACCGGTGGAGTCACAGTCACCCGACACGGTCACATGGAAGGTGACGAGCGCCTCGCAGGTAGAGCCGGCGGTCACCCGCTCGGTCCGTCTGAGCAGGGAACTGGAGACGACCGAGCCGTTCACACTGCGGTGGTGGCCGCTGCGACTCGAGCGGATCACGGCCTTCGGGGTCGCCGCCTGCGGAATCGGTGTTGTCGCGGCACTGCTGGTCGCACGGCTCGTCGGCCCCGCCGTGCGAGGGAGGTGGTGGACGGCCGCCATGGTGCCCGCGGTGATCGCCTGCCTCCTCGCGTTCGGCGTCCCGGAGCCCGTGCTGTTCCATCCGGCGACGATTCCGTCGGACGACACCCCGGACATCGCCTTCGTGGGGGACTGGGAGCCGAGTGCCGTGCTGGGCCTGTGGCTGTGGTACGTCCTGCCTGTGGCCGGATGGTGGTTCAGCCATCGTCTGGCCACGGGTGGGCCGCCTTCCGGCCGCATGCTCGCCGCGAGCGGTGCGACGCCACTGCTACTCCTGCCCGCCATGATGGCGAACGGGGCGACACCGAACCTCACGGGGTGGATTCTGCCGGCGGTCACGGGTGCCCTGGCAATCACCGTGGCGCTCGTCCTGCGCCATGGCGGGGGACGCGTCGGGCGGCGCTGGGCCGCCACGGCGGGCACGCTGCTGTGGCTCACGGGCCTGGTCCACTGGGCCGGTCACTCCCCGGTGCTGGACGACGGCGACGTGACGTGGACGGTCCATGAGACGGCTGCCGTACTGGCCTGCACCTGGCCGCCCGTCGTGTGGCTCACTTCCCTGCTGGGACCGGTACTGGGACACACTGTGCGGCCACTGGATCGGGCGCTGAGCGGCATCTTTCTCTGGACCCTGTTGACGGGCCCGTTCCTGGCGTCCGCCGTGGCCGAGCGGATCTTCGGCGATCAGGGCTTACCGGCCTCCCCCTTCACGGGGTACGTGGGACTTCCGCTCTGCGTGATGGCGTTCTGCGGAGTGGCCCTCCAGCTCGTGTACCTGCTGCGGCGCGGTGGACTCAGGGACCGGGGCCGCGCCATCGAGCCGGTCGGTCGTGTGCTCCTGGTCTGTGCCGTGCTCATGGCCCTGGGGTACCCGAGCCTGCGCACCCTGATCATCTGGGGCGTGGCGCTCGCCGTGCTGTGGGCGGCTCTCGGCTCGTGGCTGCTGATCCCCGTCGGATCGGGCGTGACCGCCGCCAAGTTCCGGCGGGTCGAGAGGCGGGCACACGCACCCTTCATGAACCGCTGGGTGCGCACCCAACTCCTGTGGGACACCCGGGCCGACTTCCAGCGGGCGGCACGCTCGACGCTCGCCGAGGACATGCCCGTGACGGACTTCGACGACCGCTGGAGGAAACTGGACGTGCCCGGTCGGTGCGGAGACCCGGCGACGCGGCTGGCCCGCGCGAAACGGTTCGCGCTGGGGACGAGCGCCGGAGCTCCGCCGGGGAAGGAGGGCCTGCGCGGCGCGCTGCTCATGCAGCTGCTCGCCCTGCCGTGGGCCACCTACCAGCTTCTGTTCACGGAGGCGGTGGGCCACGACGGCTCCACGCCGTTCGCCCTCGGTCAGATCTCCAAGCTGCTGAGGTTCGCCCACTGGGCGCTGTACGGCTTTGTCTTCGGCTACTTCTACGCGCTGCTGCGGGGCAGCACCCCGATCGCCAAGGCGGCGATGCTCATGGCGGTGGTGCTGCCCGCCGAGTTGTTGGTCGTGATCCCCCTCACCGCGGACGTCGCGTACACGGTGAACCCGTCGTGGAACGACACGGCGGTGACCTGCGGTGTCCTGGCCGGTCAGATCCTGGTTCCCTGCATGGTGCTGGGGCTGGTCTGGGAATGGCGGCTTGCCCAGGCCGCCGCCCTGAAATGGTCCCAGGTGCGCAACTTCCGCCGGCTGTCCTCCGTCACCGTGCCCCTCGGCACCGTCCTCGTCGCCGCCGCCACCGCGTTCGCCACGGTGGTCGCGGGAGCCTGGGCCCAGCAGGAACTCCAGCCGCCCCCGGGTGCCCCGTCGCCGACGCAGTCCGCACCGGCACAACCCGGGCTCGCGCCCGCTCCCTGATGCCCCATCACGCAAGAAGGTGCGTGCCTTACGGGGCGGACTGCGGCGGGGCTGCACGAAACCGGACGTACGTCACACCGGCTGCGCATGCTCCCACGCGAGCACATCTGTTAGTTTCATGATCGATTCGGTCGAGCGCTGCTGACCACAGCGTGTGCCGAAGGGCGATGTGCCAGGGGAACAAGGGGGAACAACCGTGCCCGACATAACGTCCGGCGACGTGTACACCGGCCGCGTGCTGGAGTGGCACAGCGAAGAGGGCTGGGGTGTGCTCGCCTCCGACGCCCTCCCGGACGAGGTGTGGGCGCACTTCTCGGTGATCGAGGCCGAGGGCTTCCGCGAGCTGACCGCCGGTCAGACGGTCGTCTTCTCGGCCGAGCGCGCCGAGCAGGACCAGTACCGGTGGCGGGCCCTGTGCGTCTGGCCGGAGGCCGGATCGCAGCGTCGGTCCGACGCGGAGGACGGGCCGGGCTACTCGTCCGGCCTGGACATCACCTTCGATTCCTGACCACCCGTCGGCACCCTGCCGAATCGGTCCTATCAGTCGCACACGAAAGCGGCATGGTCGCCGCTGCCGTGCGTTCCCGGACGGGATTCCTGTGTCTTCCATATCCACCAGGCGTGCAGCCGTCGTCGGTTCGACGGCCCCGGCCGCCGTCCTCGCTCTCGGTGCCGTGCCCGCTCAGGCGGGCGTCACCCAGGCCACGTACACCTTCAGGATGTCTGCGCCGTCCTACCCGCTGCGAACCAGCACCGCTCGGGCCGCTACAGCTCCGTAGGCTCCAGTGCCCCCAGCTGTGCCATCAGCCCCAGCCGGTCGTACTGCCACCAGCCCTCGACGATCTTCCCGTTGCCGCCGAAGCGGAAGATGGTCGTGCCCGTCATGGAGACGTCCTTCCCCGTTGCCGGGATGCCGAGGAAGTCGGCCTTGTGGGTGCCCTTCCAGCTCCACCGGGTGCACACCCGGTCCCCCTCGGCCATCTGGTCCTCGATGCGGAAGGAGAAGTCGAAGCCGCCGCGCCACACGTCCATCTCGCGCCGGAGGTGGTCGAGGCCGATGACGTCCTGCTCGTTGGCCGGATCGTGGTCGTGGTAGTGCTCCTCGACCAGTCCGGTCATCGGGGACAGGTCGTCCGCCGTGGTCAGCACCTCGAAGAAGCGCCGCGCGGAGTCCGTGTTCAGCTGCGCGTCGCGCACCACGTCCAGGTCCGTGAACGTGGGCATTCCGTCACAGAGCGCCACCATCTCCCGGAAGATCCGGTCGGTCTCCGGGAGCTGCGAGTTCCGCATCGCCTCCTCGTACGAGGGGAACTCCACGATCTCGACGACGTGCGACGTGTCCGAGCGGTCCTTGCCGACCACCGCGTGGGTCGCCGTCCGTTTTCCCTTGGTCTGCTCGACCCACTGGTCCATGAGCCGGTCCATCTCCTCGAACCGGCTCGTCCTGCAGTCGATGAGCTGTACGAAGGTCATGACACTCGCCTCCGGTGCCCCCTGGGTCCGGGTTCGGTCCTGTCACGACCCATTTTCCTCCGGGGAGCGGGCTCCGTCCCGCTGTGACCGTGTCCGCGCCGGGCTACCGCGGCCCGTACTTCCGCCCCGTCCGCGACGAGATCCCGCCCAGCAGCCCGCGCGGGACCAGCTTCGCCGCCCCCATCAGCGCCTTGTACCGGGGGTCGGGGATCGACAGGGACTTGCCCCGGGCCAGGTCCGCCAGCGCCGCCGAGGCGACCTTGTCCGCGTCCAGCCACATCCAGCCGGGAATGTTGTCCGTGCCCATCCCGGCCCGCTCGTGGAACTCGGTGCGTACGAAGCCGGGGCACAGCGCCATCAGGCGGACACCGTGGCCGGCGAGGTCCACGGCCGCGCCCTGGGTGAACTGCACGACCCACGCCTTCGACGCCCCGTACGTCCCGCGCGGCACGAACGCGGCGGTCGAGGCGACGTTGACGACACCTCCGCGCCCGCGCTCCTTCATCGCCTCCACCGCCGCCGACGTCAGCCGGAGCACCGCCTCGCAGTGCACCTTGAGCATCATCAGCTCGTCGGACACGGGGACCTCGAGGTAGCGGCCCTTGTGGCCGAAGCCGGCGTTGTTGATCAGCAGGTCGACGGGGTTCCTGCGGTCGCCGAGACGCTCGGCCACCGCCTCGATGCCCTTGTCCTCCGCCAGGTCGGCGGTCAGCACCTCCGCCTCGATGCCGTGGCGGTCGTGCAACTCGGTGGCCTGTTCGCGCAGCCGGCCGGTGTCGCGGGCCACCAGCACCAGGTCATGTCCGTCGGCCGCCAGCCGCCGCGCGAACGCGGCACCGATCCCAGCCGTCGATCCCGTAATCAGAGCCGTTGTCATGGCGCAAGAGTAGTTACCCGGAGCGGAGCCGTCCGCTCAGTGCCGCCGCCGGGAGCCGCGCGCCCCGCCCGCTCAGTGACAGTGGCCGGCCGGGAGGCGGCACCACCCGGCCTCCTGCGACCTGTGGGGGGTGAGGGTGCGTCAGATCGACTGCTGTGTCCCGTATTTCTCCAGATACCGCCGTGCCGCGGCCGCCGCCTCCGGGTGCAGAGCCTCACCGGCCTCCTCCAGCCGCGGCAGCAGCGTCCGCTCGGTCGTCACTGCCCGGAACTGCAGCGCCACCGTCACCTCGTGATCCGGGCGGTGAATGATCCTTACGGCGTCGCCCGCACGTATCTCACCGGGCCGGATCACTCGCAGATACGCCCCCGGCGCGCCGCGCTCCGTGAACCGCTTCACCCAGCCCTTCTCACCCATGTGGCCCTGGAAGGTGCGGCAGGGGATGCGCCCCGAGGTGATCTCCAGGACCACGTCGGGCCCGACGGCCCAACGCTCACCGATCAGGGCGCCGGACACGTCGATGCCCTGCGTGGTGAGGTTCTCGCCGAACGAGCCGTTCGCCAGCACGCGCCCCAGCGTGCGCTCCCACTCGTCGAGATCCTCGCGGGCCACGGCGTACACCGCCTGGTCGTTTCCGCCGTGGTGCCGCGTCTCGCACACGGCGTCGCCGTCCACGCCGCTCGCACCGATCCCCTTCGGTCCGGGCGCCGCCACCCGTACCGGTCCCTCGACGGGCCGCTTGTCGATACCGGTCAGACCGTGGCGGTGTTCCGTGTAAGGGACGGTCTTGGGCTGTCCCACGTTCACAGACAGAAGCTTCATGCGTCGCACGGTAAGCGATGTGAGTCAAAGCGTCGATGCAGTATTCGGCGCCGCACCAAAGGACCGCTTATTCTTGAGGCGTGATTGAAGCCCGCCACCTCCGCGTGCTGCGCGCCGTGGCCGCCACCGGTTCCTTCTCCGCGGCGGCCCGCGAACTGGGCTGCACCCAGCCCGCCGTCAGCCAGCAGATGAAGGCCCTGGAGGCCTCCGTCGGAACGCCCCTGCTCATCCGCAGCGGCCGTGAGATGCGCCTGACGCAGGCGGGCGAGGCGCTGGTGCGGCACGCCGCCGGGATCATCGCCGGACTCACCGCGGCCGAGGAGGAGGTCGCGGCGATCGCCGGGCTGCGCGCGGGCCGGGTCCGGCTCGTCTCCTTCCCCAGCGGCAGCTCCACGCTCGTCCCGACGGCCCTCGCCGCTCTGCGGGACGCTCACCCGGGCACGCGCGTGTCCCTGGAGGAAGCGGAGCCGCCGCGCTCCGTGGAGATGCTGCGCGAGGGCGACTGCGATGTGGCTCTCGCCTTCCGGTACGAGGGGGCGGCGGGCGCCGAGGAGTGGAACGACCTCGTCGTACGGCCGCTGCTGTCGGACCGGCTGGTGGGCCTCGTACCGGAACGGCACCGGCTGGCCCGCGCGGAGTCCGTCGCCATCGGTGAACTGGCCGACGAGCCCTGGATCGCCGGCTGCCCGCGCTGCCGGGGGCAGCTGGTCGAGGTGTGCGAGACGGCCGGCTTCACCCCGCGCATCGACTTCGCGACCGACGACTATCCGGCGGTCGCCGGACTGGTGGGCGCGGGGCTCGGGGTCGCGGTCCTGCCTCAGCTGGCCATCGAGTCCGTACGGCCCCGGGGTGTGCGCACCGTTGCGCTGGAGCCGGCCGTGCGGAGGGAGATCGTCGCGCTCACCCTGCCGGACCTCGCTCAGGTGCCCGCGGTCACCGCGACGCTGGAGAAGCTGGCGGCCGCCGCGGCGCGGTGACAGAACAAGGGCACGCACGCGTGCCCGATTGTTTTTTGGAGAAACGTTCCTTCAGTTGTTCGGGGCGGTGGCGTGCCCGGTGCCGGCCGACGCCGACACCAGCCGGTTGCGCGCCCGCCCCATCAGCTCTTCGCGCTCGTCCTCGGTCAGGCCGCCCCACACGCCGTACGGCTCACGAACCGCCAGCGCGTGCGCGGCGCACTCGGCGCGCACCGGGCACCTCATGCAGACCTCTTTGGCCGAGTTCTCGCGAGCGCTTCGAGCCGCACCACGCTCGCCCTCCGGGTGGAAGAAGAGCGAGCTGTCCACCCCGCGGCAGGCAGCCAGGAGCTGCCAGTCCCACAGGTCCGCGTTCGGTCCGGGAAGGCGGGAGAAATCTGCCATTGCGTGACCCCTTGTAGCCGTTCTGGGCGGATCCGGTGTCCACGACCGTACAACTACGATCCAAGGAGATGAAAATATGACTCATTGCGAATCTAGCCCCGGACACCATCAAAGGGGAAGAAATGGGTCTGAATGGGGCATGAGTTGTGGTGAAAGTCCGGGGGTCCGTCGCGCATGTCTGCACCGTGAACGCCTCCTCACGTAGAGTGCCGAAGATGGCAGACGGCCCCGTAACTCTTTCGAGTGACCGTCGTTGAGAGTGCGAGGCGGTTGAAGGAACAAGCGCTCGGGCGGGCGTCCGAGACGGTCGACCGCACAGGTGACGATTTCGTACCAGCCTGGAGGCTCAAGGTGACGCGCATCAGCTGCGGAGGGCGGCCATGACTTCCGTCCTCGTCTGCGACGACTCCCCGCTTGCCCGAGAGGCGCTCCGCCGCGCGGTCGCGACCGTGCCCGGTGTCGAGCGCGTGACGACGGCGGCCAACGGCGAGGAAGTCCTCCGCCGCTGGGGTGCCGACCGCTCGGATCTGATTCTGATGGACGTACGCATGCCCGGTCTGGGCGGCGTCGAGACGGTCCGGCGTCTGCTGTCCGCCGACCCGGGAGCGCGCATCATCATGCTCACCGTCGCCGAGGACCTCGACGGTGTGGCGCTCGCGGTGGCCGCGGGTGCGCGCGGCTATCTGCACAAGGACGCCTCCCGCGCGGAGCTGCGCGCCACGGTCACGCAGGCGCTCGCCGACCCGACCTGGCGGCTTGCCCCGCGCCGGCTGCGCTCGGCCGAGATGGGTGCCGCTCCCACGCTCACCGCGCGTGAGATCCAGGTCCTCGAAGGCATGAGTCACGGCCGCTCCAACGCCGAGATCGGCCGCGAGCTGTTCCTCTCCGAGGACACCGTCAAGACGCACGCGCGTCGGCTCTTCAAGAAGCTCGGTGCTTCGGACCGGGCCCACGCGGTGGCGCTCGGGTTCCGGTGGGGCCTCGTGCGCTAGGGCCCGCCCTTCGGGCCGGGCCGGATGCGGTGCGCGGCATCGAGCGCAGTCCGGCGAACGGGGGCCCATGGACGCCCCCGCCCCGGACGGGGGCGCGGGCGGCGCCGGGAACGCGTGGGTGCCACGGGCGCGCGGTGACGCGGGTGTGTTCCGCGCGGCGCGCCCCGATGCGGCTGCCTGCCGCGCGGCGCACGCCGATGTGCGTGCGGATGTCACGCCGAGGTGTCCGCGGCACGGTGCGCTGCGGTTGTCCGGTGTCCGTGCGGGTGCCGCTGCCCGCGTGTGCGGGTGTCCCGCTCGCCGGGCGGCGGCGCCCGCACGGACACCGGACCGCTCCCGGCGCACGGCGCGACGTCCGGGTGCCGCCTGCCCGCGGTGCCGGTGGCGTGCCGGTGCCACGCGCTCGTGACGCTTCCCTGACCGGCTTCGCGCGTACGCGTGCCGCCGAACAGCTCCTGCCCTCATGCGGGGGCGCACGAGGCGGTGGACGGGCACCCCGCGCGGTGCCGCACCGGGCGGTCCGGGCCCGCGTGCCGTCCCACCGCATGCGACCGGGCGCCGGGCCGGCGGGGGTGCACGGCAGGTCCCCGGGACGGCCGCGCACTCCGCGGAAACCACACCGAAAACCCCGCCCACCAGGACCTCCCCGGTGGCCGGAAGACGCCCGCTGCTTGTTTCGCCGCGGATGCCGCATCCTTGAGGTGTGGAGTTCCTCGGGGACGAGTCGGTCGAGCGGAAGGGGAGGGCGCAGGGTATGAGTTCCGGCGCACCTGCTCATAACGCTTCGGTGCACAACCAGGGACACGGTGCCGCGGACCCGACGTCCGCAAGGCACCATGGACCGATGCGCGACGACGAGGCGGGCACAGCCCAAGGGGCGATCGGTGCGCTCGTCCATCGCGCTGTCGACGGAGACGAGCAGGCCACGCATGATCTGCTCGCCCATGTCCATCCCCTCGCGCTGCGCTACTGCCGCACGCGGCTGTCCAGGCTGCCCGGCGATGCCCGGCACTTCGTGGAGGACCTCGCGCAGGAGGTCTGCGTCGCGGTGCTTCTCGCACTGCCCCGCTACAAGGACACCGGCCGGCCCTTCGAGGCGTTCATCTTCGCCATCGCCTCCCACAAGGTCGCCGACCTCCAGCGCGCGGCGATGCGGCACCCCGGTTCGACCGCCGTGCCCTCCGACGAGATGCCCGAGCGGCCCGACGACTCCCTCGGCCCCGAGGAGCGCGCTCTGCTCAGCAGCGACGCCGAATGGGCCAAGAAGCTGCTGGCCAGCCTTCCCGAGAACCAGCGCGAGCTGATCCTGCTGCGCATCGCCGTAGGACTCACGGCGGAGGAGACTGGACAGATGTTGGGAATGTCACCCGGCGCCGTCCGCGTGGCCCAGCACCGCGCGCTGAGCCGGCTGCGCGCCCTGGCGGAGCAGTAACCCCCCCCGCCCCCGCGCGGCCGCTTCGGCGCACGAACGCCATATGAACGGAAGATCAGCCGTTCCCGTACGAACATACGAAGCCGGGAGCCGTGCCGAACCGTGGAATGAGACACCTCCGCTTCCCGTTAGCATGGACATCCGCACCGATCAAGGCCATTTGGGGAAGGTGTCATGACTGCCAACGTCGACGGAGTGCCCGGAAAATTCGCGACACTCGGGCTGACCTACGACGACGTGCTGCTGCTGCCGGGCGCATCCGAGGTGCTCCCCAACGCGGTTGACACCTCGTCCCGCATCTCCCGCAACGTCCGGGTGAACATCCCCCTGCTCTCGGCCGCGATGGACAAGGTCACCGAGTCCCGCATGGCGATCGCCATGGCCCGTCAGGGCGGCGTCGGCGTGCTCCACCGCAACCTCTCCGTCGAGGACCAGGCCAACCAGGTCGACCTGGTGAAGCGCTCCGAGTCCGGCATGGTGACCGACCCCATCACCATCCACCCGGAAGCCACGCTCGGCGAGGCCGACGCCCTGTGCGCGAAGTTCCGCATCAGCGGCGTTCCGGTCACCGACGGCAACAAGAAGCTGCTCGGCATCGTCACCAACCGCGACATGGCCTTCGAGACCGACCGCTCCCGCCAGGTGCGCGAGGTCATGACGCCGATGCCGCTGGTCACCGGGCACGTCGGCATCTCCGGCGTCGAGGCGATGGAGCTACTGCGCCGCCACAAGATCGAGAAACTTCCCCTGGTCGACGACGCGGGCATCCTCAAGGGCCTCATCACGGTCAAGGACTTCGTCAAGGCCGAGCAGTACCCCAACGCCGCCAAGGACGCGGAGGGCCGCCTCATCGTGGGCGCCGCCGTGGGCGCCAGCCCCGAGGCCCTGGAGCGGGCCCAGGCGCTCGCCGAGGCCGGTGTGGACTTCCTGGTCGTCGACACCTCGCACGGTCACAACAGCAACGCCCTCAGCTGGATGTCGAAGATCAAGTCGAGCGTCGGCGTCGACGTGATCGGCGGCAACGTGGCCACGCGCGACGGCGCCCAGGCACTGATCGACGCCGGCGTCGACGGCATCAAGGTCGGCGTCGGCCCCGGTTCGATCTGCACCACCCGGGTCGTCGCCGGCATCGGCGTTCCGCAGGTCACGGCCATCTACGAGGCGTCCCTCGCGGCCCGCGCGGCGGGCGTCCCGCTGATCGGGGACGGTGGCCTGCAGTACTCCGGTGACATCGGCAAGGCGCTCGCCGCCGGCGCCGACACCGTGATGCTGGGCAGCCTCCTCGCGGGCTGCGAGGAGTCCCCCGGCGAGCTGCAGTTCATCAACGGCAAGCAGTTCAAGTCGTACCGCGGGATGGGCTCGCTGGGCGCCATGCAGTCCCGGGGCCAGGGCCGGTCGTACTCGAAGGACCGCTACTTCCAGGCCGAGGTCGCCTCCGACGACAAGCTCGTGCCCGAGGGCATCGAGGGCCAGGTGCCCTACCGCGGCCCGCTGGCCAACGTGCTGCACCAGCTCGTCGGCGGTCTGCGTCAGACGATGGGCTACGTGGGCGCCGCGACCATCGACGAGATGGAGTCCAAGGGCCGCTTCGTCCGCATCACGTCGGCCGGTCTCAAGGAGAGCCACCCGCACGACATCCAGATGACGGTCGAGGCACCGAACTACAGCCGCAAGTAGACGGCGGGCTTCCCGAGGGCGGCTCCGGAGCATCCGGGGCCGCCCTCGCCGTACGTCCGGGGCGGTGGGCGCCGCGGCCGTACGGGATACTGGAAGGCGCTGCAACGCATCAGGGAAAGGCCACAGACGTGACTGAGATCGAGATCGGGCGCGGCAAGCGCGGCCGCCGGGCGTACGCCTTCGACGACATCGCCGTCGTCCCCAGCCGCCGTACGCGGGACCCGAAGGAGGTCTCGATCGCCTGGCAGATCGACGCCTACCGCTTCGAGCTGCCGTTCCTGGCCGCTCCCATGGACTCGGTCGTCTCGCCGGCCACGGCGATCCGCATCGGCGAGCTCGGCGGCCTCGGCGTGCTGAACCTCGAGGGCCTGTGGACGCGGTACGAGGACCCGCAGCCGCTGCTGGACGAGATCGTCGGGCTGCCCGCCGAGGCGGCCACCCGCCGGCTCCAGGAGATCTACGCCGCTCCCATCAAGGAGGAGCTGATCGGGCAGCGCATCAAGGAGGTGCGCGACTCGGGCGTGGTCACCGCCGCCGCGCTCTCCCCGCAGCGCACCGCCCAGTTCTCCAAGGCCGTCGTCGACGCGGGCGTGGACATCTTCGTCATCCGCGGCACCACGGTCTCCGCCGAGCACGTCTCCGGTTCGCACGAGCCGCTGAACCTGAAGCAGTTCATCTACGAGCTCGACGTCCCGGTGATCGTCGGCGGCTGCGCCACCTACACGGCCGCCCTGCACCTGATGCGCACCGGCGCGGCGGGCGTCCTGGTCGGCTTCGGCGGCGGCGCCGCGCACACCACGCGCAACGTGCTGGGCATCCAGGTGCCCATGGCCACCGCGGTCGCCGACGTGGCCGCCGCCCGCCGTGACTACATGGACGAGTCCGGCGGCCGGTACGTGCACGTCATCGCGGACGGCGGGGTCGGCTGGTCCGGCGACCTGCCCAAGGCGATCGCCTGCGGCGCGGACTCCGTGATGATGGGCTCCCCGCTGGCCCGCGCGACGGATGGTCCGGGCCGGGGCAACCACTGGGGCATGGAGGCCGTCAACGAGGAGCTGCCGCGCGGCCAGAAGGTCGACCTCGGCACGGTGGGCACGCTGGAGGAGATCCTCACCGGCCCGTCCCACACCCCCGACGGTTCGATGAACCTCTTCGGCGCCCTGCGCCGCGCGATGGCCACGACCGGCTACAGCGAGCTGAAGGAGTTCCAGCGCGTCGAGGTCACGGTGGCGGACTCGCAGCACCGCCGGTAGGGCGGGCGCGGACTTCATACGGCGCTGAGGGGCCGGTCACCTGGGGGCGACCGGCCCTTTTTACGTGTCCAGGGAGCGGGGGTGCCCGTGGCAGTCGAGGGGCGCGCGGTTGCTTTCGGGGCTGATCCGTACAGGTTCACCCGCGTGAGGCCGCTACTGTCCTCGACGGCGCCCCAGTTCTTCTGGGAGCCCCCTTCCAAGGACCTGGTCCGGACCCCGCCCTCGGGGCCCGGCCCGATTCCGACGGACCGTCCACCGGGCTACTGGGCGGTGTCGTGGAAGGGGGCGCCCATGGGACGCCACCGCAGGCCCACTCGCTGGGACCGGATCCGTCTGTGGACGGTGAAGTGCCGGAGGAGGTGGATCTTGCGGATTTTCGGATGGTGAGCGGCCGCCCCCAGAAGAAGTAGGGGCGGACACCCGTGAACCATCCCGGAGCCTGTCGCAGTGCCCCCTGCGGCGGGCTCCACCTCGTCGCAGCGTACTCGCGTGGGGTCCCCTCCACCACCGGCCTCTGAAGCGCGCATTTCGTCCGCGCGCCCCCTCACAACCGATGCGCCGCCCCTGTGGGTGTGGCCCCCCGCGTGTCCAGCAGCAGCTGGGCCTTCACCGACAGCCCCTGGAGGTCGTACGTGCGGTGCTGCTGGAGCAGGATCGTCAGGTCGGCCTCCGCCGCGGCCTCGTAGAGGGAGTCCGCGCGGGGGACGGGCCGGTCGAGGACGTTCCAGGACGACACATGGGGGTCGTGGTAGCTGACCGAGGCGCCCAGCTCCATCAGCCGGACCGCGATCTCCTGGGCCGGGCTGCCCTGCTGGTCGGCGAGGTCGGCCTTGTAGGTGACCCCGAGGAGAAGCGCGCGTGCGCCGCGCGCGGACTTGCCGTGCTCGTTGAGGAGGGCGGCGGCGCGCTGCACGACGTAGCGCGGCATACGGCCGTTGACCTCCTGGGCGAGTTCCGCCATGCGCAGGGTGCGGCCCGCGTGGGCGGTCAGGTCCTGGGGGACGGCGTGGCCGCCCACGCCGGGACCGGGGCGGAAGGCGTGGAAGCCGAACGGCTTGGTCTCCGCGCAGCGCAGCACGTCCCACAGGTCGATGCCCAGGTCGTGGCAGAGGGCGGCCATCTCGTTGACGAGGGCGATGTTGACGTGTCGGAAGTTGGTTTCCAGAAGCTGGACGGTCTCCGCTTCGCGTGTGCCCCGGGCGCGCACCACCTTGTCGGTGATGCGGCCGTAGAAGGCCGCGGCCGACTCCGTACAGGCGGGGGTGAGGCCCCCGATGACCTTGGGGGTGTTGGCGGGGGTGAAGTCGCGGTTGCCGGGGTCGACGCGGCTGGGGGAGTGGGCGAGGTGGAAATCGCGCCCCGCGCGGAGACCCGATCCCGACTCGAGGAGGCGCAGGAGCGGCCCCTCCGTCGTCCCGGGCGGCACGGGGGACTCGAGGATCACCGTGGTGTGCGGGCGCAGCCGCGCGGCGAGTGTGCGGGCGGCCGTCTCGATCTGGCCGAGATCCGGTCCGCCGTCCGCCCCGCGCGGGGTCGGGGCGCAGATGACGGCGGTGCGCACCCGGCCCAGCTCGGCGGGGTTGGCCGTGACCCGGAAGCCCTGCGCCAGCATGCGGCGCTGTTCGGCGGCGCTGAGGGAACCCGCCTCGGGGCCGGTCCGGTAACCGATGGTGGGGATGCCGGCGGCGACGGCGGCCTGGGCCAGCGGCAGTCCGTACGGGCCGAGTCCGATGACGGCGAGATCTGCGGGCATGGCGTGGGCCGTCCTTCCCAATAACCGGAGTGCGACAGGTGCGCAAGCTCTGTGGACTGGACAGGCGAGCGCAATGTCAGACTAGGAGTAAATATGACCGATATGCGGGATTGATCGGTTGGTTTTCGGTGAGTCGTTCCGCAGGCGTTGTCCACAGGCTGGGAGTGCGTGGTGGCTGAAGTCGGGCAACCCGGTCAGAATTTGGGCATGAGGGTGGGAGACCGGGCTTCGCCGGACGGGTGCGGCCGACGCGACCGATGAGCGGGAGGCAGCGGTGAGGACAGCGACACTGGGGCCGGCGCAGCGCGCCGAATCACTCGCATCCATGGCCGAGCACGAACTGGACGTGCTGGTGGTGGGCGGCGGCGTGGTGGGCGCGGGCACCGCGCTCGACGCCGCGACGCGCGGCCTGTCCACGGGCCTGGTCGAGGCGCGTGACTGGGCCTCGGGCACCTCCAGCAGATCCAGCAAACTGATCCACGGCGGCCTTCGTTATCTGGAGATGCTCGACTTCGCCCTCGTGCGGGAGGCGTTGAAGGAACGCGGCCTGCTGCTGGAGAAGCTGGCCCCGCACCTCGTGCGGCCGGTGCCCTTCCTGTATCCGTTGCAGCACAAGGGCTGGGAGCGGCTGTACGCGGGGGCGGGCGTCGCCCTCTACGACGCCATGGCCATGACCCACGGGCACGGCCGGGGCCTGCCCGTGCACCGACACCTGACCCACCGTCACGCCCTGCGGGCGGCGCCGTGCTTGAAGAAGGACGCGCTGGTCGGGGCCCTGCAGTACTACGACGCCCAAATGGACGACGCCCGCTTCGTGGCGACCCTCGTCCGCACGGCCGCGGCATATGGCGCCGAGACCGCCAACCGCGCCCGGGTGACCGGTTTCCTGCGTGAGGGCGAGCGGGTCGTCGGCGCCCGGGTGCAGGACGTCGAGGGCGGCGGCGAGTACGAGGTCCGCGCCAAGCAGGTGGTCAACGCCACCGGCGTGTGGACCGACGACACCCAGGCGATGGTCGGCGAGCGGGGACAGTTCCACGTCCGGGCCTCCAAGGGCATCCACCTGGTCGTCCCCAAGGACCGCATCCACTCCACGACCGGGCTCATCCTGCGCACCGAGAAGTCCGTGCTGTTCGTCATACCCTGGGGCCGGCACTGGATCGTCGGCACCACGGACACCGACTGGGACCTCGACAAGGCCCACCCGGCCGCCTCCAGCGCCGACATCGACTATCTGCTCGAGCATGTGAACTCGGTCCTGGCGGTGCCACTGACGAGGGACGACGTCGAGGGCGTGTACGCCGGTCTGCGGCCGCTGCTCGCCGGCGAGTCGGACGCCACGAGCAAGCTGTCCCGCGAGCACACCGTGGCCCACCCCGTGCCGGGGCTGGTCGTGGTGGCGGGCGGCAAGTACACCACGTACCGGGTGATGGCCAAGGACGCGGTGGACGCGGCGGTGCACGGACTCGACGTGCGCGTCGCCGACTGCGTCACCGAGGACACACCGCTGGTGGGCGCCGAGGGCTATCACGCGTTGTGGAACGGGCGGGCCCGGACGGCCGCGCGCACCGGACTGCACCCGGTGCGGGTGGAGCACCTGCTGCAGCGGTACGGCGCGCTGGCGGAGGAGGTCCTGGACCTCATCGCCTCCGACCCCTCGCTGGGCGAGCCGTTGGGGGCCGCCGACGACTATCTGCGCGCCGAGATAACCTACGCCGCCTCGCACGAAGGGGCACGGCATCTCGACGACGCACTGACCCGGCGCACTCGCATCTCGATCGAGACGTTCGACCGGGGCACGCGCAGCGCACGGGAGGCCGCCGAGCTGATGGCGCCGGTGCTGGGCTGGGACAAGGGCCAGATCGAGCGCGAGGTGCAGCACTACGAGAAGCGGGTGGAGGCCGAGCGGGAGTCCCAGCGGCAGCCCGACGACCTGACGGCGGACGCGGCACGGCTGGGCGCACCGGACATCGTGCCGCTGTAGCCGGCGAAGCCGCCCTGAATCACTCGAACGGGTGGCGGGGGCCGGGATCTCCGTTCGGAGCCCGCTCGTTCTACTCGGTGCCAGGGCAGAACTCGGCCGCGAGCACCGCGGACTCGAGACCGGGATCCGCCATCGCGTCCGTGTTCACCCGGAAGGTGAGGACACGCCGGCCGTCGACCGTGGCTGCGGTGCGCACGTAGCTGCCGGAGATCCGCCCGTTGTGCCCCCACACCGTGGTGCCGCACGGAAGCGCCACAGGAAACAGGCCCATGCCGTACGAGCCGTGTGCGGTGCGGGTGTCGAGCATCTCGCGCAGCCGGTGCGGGGGCAGCAGTTCACCGCCGAGCAGGGCCGAGTAGAAGCGGTCCAGATCGGCGAGCGTGGTCACCAGTTCCCCCGCGGCCCCGGCCACCCGCGGGTCGAGCCGGGTGACGTCGGTTCCGTCGGCGGCGTAGGAGCGGCCGTGCGGCAGGGGCAGGGAAGTTCGGGAACCCGGGAAGGAGGTGCCCGTCAGTCCCAGTGGGGTGATGACGCGACGCTCGGTCTCGTCGGCGTACGAGCGACCGGTGACCTGCTCGACGACCATGCCGAGCAGAACGTAGTTGGTGTTCGAGTAGGAGAAGCGGCCGCGGTCGGCCGGGGGGTGGGTGAGTGCGATGCGTACGGCTTGAAGAGGCGTCACCGGAAGGGCGCCCCGTGTGTCCGCGGCGAAGTCGGGGAGTCCGCTGGTGTGGGTGAGCAGGGACCGCAGGGTCAGCGCGCGGCCGTCGTTGCCGGCTCCCCGCACCAGGCCGGGCAGATGCTCCTCGACGGCGTCGGACAGCGACAGGCGGTCCTCCTGGGCCAGTTGCAGCACGACCGTGGCGATGAACGTCTTCGTGATGCTGCCGGCGCGGAAGTGGTCGGCGCGCTCGATGCCCGGGCCGACGTGGGCGTAGCGCGGGCCGGATCCCTCCAGGGCCAGCAGGGCCGCGGCGGGGGCTCCACCCCGCGTGACCAGCAGCGGAAGGAGCGCGTCCGCGGACGGGACGCCAGGGGACGAGGACGCGGCCGGGGCCAGGGCGAGCAGGGCCAGGGACACAGGAACGGCCAGTAGTGTCCGAAGCGGCGGCATACCGGTTCCTTCCTTGTCGGGGCCCATCATGCAGGGCGGCGGAAGGCGTCCTTCACCCGGGTTCGGCAGGCGCCGGCCCCGAGGTGCGGCCAGAGGCACCCTGGGCGTCGACCACTTGTCGGGTGAGGGACAATGAAGGCTCTGTCAGGGCGGGTTGCATGAGGGGACGCATGTCGGAGGCGGAGCGGGCGGGGACATCCCGTCAGGACAAGAGCGCACGTCTCCTCGCCGGGCGGTACCGGCTGGGAGATGTGCTCGGCCGCGGCGGCATGGGGACGGTCTGGCGTGCCCAGGACGAAACCCTGGGAAGAACCGTCGCCGTCAAGGAACTCCGCTTCCCGTCGAGCATCGACGAGGAGGAGAAGCGGCGGCTCATCACGCGGACCCTGCGTGAGGCCAAGGCCATCGCGAGGATCCGCAACAACAGCGCCGTGACCGTCTTCGACGTGGTGCAGGAGGACGACCGGCCCTGGATCGTGATGGAACTCGTCGAGGGCAAGTCCCTCGCCGAGGTCATCCGGGAGGACGGTCTGCTGGAGCCGCGGCGTGCCGCCGAGGTCGGGCTCGCGGTGCTCGACGTGCTGCGTTCCGCGCACCGGGAGGGCATTCTGCACCGCGACGTGAAGCCGTCGAACGTGCTGATCGCCGACGACGGCCGGGTCGTGCTCACCGACTTCGGCATCGCCCAGGTCGAGGGCGACCCGTCCATCACGTCGACCGGCATGCTGGTCGGCGCCCCTTCGTACATCTCCCCGGAGCGGGCGCGCGGGCACAAGCCGGGGCCGGCGGCCGACCTCTGGTCGCTGGGCGGCCTGCTGTACGCGGCGGTGGAGGGCACCCCGCCGTACGACAAGGGGTCCGCGATCGCGACGCTCACGGCGGTGATGACCGAGCCGCTCGAGGAGCCGAAGAACGCCGGACCGCTCAGGGACGTCATCCACGGGCTGCTCACCAAGGACCCCGGCCAACGGCTCGACGACAGCGGCGCCCGGGCCATGCTGAACGCGGTCATCCACGCACCCGAGCGACGGGAGGACGACCCGGACGCGGACGCGACGAAGGTCGTGCCCCTGCCCGAGCAGCCCGGCGAGCGCGGCACCCGGAGCAAGCGGGGCGAGGAGGCCGGGGAGAAGCTGCGGGGCGCGTTGCGTTCCGTGCGCAAGGCCGCGGTGGCGGCGGGGTCGGCGGGCGCCGCAGCGGCGGCACGCGCCAAGTCCGCAGGAGACACCGCCCCTTCGGCGTCGAACGCTGCCGCCGGGACCTCGGCCACGGCGGCAGGCACCTCCGGGGCACCGGCCGGCGCCGCGGCAGCCGCCTCCCCGTCCGCGCCCGCCTCGGCACCCGCCACCGACCCGGCTCCGGCATCGGGGGCGGCCGCGTCGGGGGCCGGGCGGCAGGGGCCGTCGTCCGGTGGACGCAGTTCTGGGTGGCCGGTGATGACACCGCCGGATCTGCCGCCCAGGCCCGCGCCGCGGGCGTCGCTCACCGACGTGGTGCCGCGGCGGACGCTGGTCGTCATCGCGGTGGTCGTGGCCCTCGCCGTGCTCGGCACCGTACTGGCCGTCGTGCTCAGCGGCGGTGACGACAAGGGCGACACGGGCGCCAAGCCGGGCGGGGGTGACCGCACCGCCGCCAGTGAGGCCCCCAGCGCCGACACCAAGGGCGACGAGAACGGCGGCACCCGCACCGACGGCGAGGGGTCCGGACCGGCGGAGCAGGAAACGGCACCGGGTGCCGGAGGTGACGGCGCGGGCGCCGGCGGGGCGGCGGAGCCGTCCGGGGACGGCGGTGGCACGTCGGCCGTGAAGTCGTACCGGGGGAGCCAGGGGTACTCGATCGGACTGCCCGAAGGGTGGAAGTTCCAGTCGTCGGGGGCGGCCGGTGACCGGTTCACCGGGCCCGACGGACAGAAGCTGCTGATCGGCTGGACGACCGCGCCGAAGGACGACCCGGTGGCCGACTGGAAGAACCAGGAACGCGCCATGGTGCGTGCTCAGTACAAGCGGATCCGTATCGAGTCGGTGGAGTACCGGGGCTGGAACACGGCCGACTGGGAGTTCACCTATGTGCAGGGCGGGACCAAGTACCGGTCCGTCGACCGGGGAACCGTCGTCGGCGACCGTCTCGGGTACGGGCTCATGTACACGGCCAAGGCCGCCAAGTGGGGTAGCGAACAGCGCAAGGACACCTGGCGGACACTGACGCAGACGTTCCGGCCGAAGTCCTGAGCATGAGCGGTTCCCGGAATGGGGAGTCAGATGTGGCATCCCCTCTTTGCGGGTTGCCTCCGGCACGTATCGTGAATGCTTGCGGACCGTACGCAGCCGGAACGGGCCGCAGGGCGAACGGAACTGACCGACCGTAGTGCCGGGGGAGGCAATGTGGACGACTATGCGGGACGGGTTCTCGCCGACCGCTACCGCCTGCCGCTGCCGCCCTCCGACGAGTACGAACTGACCGAGACCCGCGCCTTCGACACCTACAGCGGGCAGGAGGTCCTGGTCAGGCAGGTTCCCCTGCCGGAGGTCGTCGAGGCCGAAGTGCTCGACGCCGAGGGCCTGCCCGACGGCTTCACCGCACGTGACGGGTCCGCACGACGTGGCGGAGCGGGGCCGGGAGCGGCGCGGAGCGGGACGCGGCGGCCCACCGATCCGGTGGTCCGGCGTGCCGTCGAGGCCGCGCAGGCCGCTGCCGCCCTTCCCGACCACCCGCGCCTGGACCAGGTCTTCGACGTCTTCGCCGAGGGCGGTTCGCTGTGGATCGTCAGTGAGCTCGTCGCCGCGCGTCCGCTGGCCGCACTGCTCGCCGAGAAACCGCTGTCCCCCTACCGGGCGGCGGAGGTCGCCTCCGACGTCCTGACGGCCCTGCGGGTGCTGCACTCCCACGGCTGGGTGCACCGCAACATCACCGCGCGCACGGTCCTCGTCTGCGACGACGGCCGGGTCATGCTCACCGGTCTCGCCGTCGGGGCGGCCGAGGAGGCACTGTGCGGATACGACCCGGTGCCGGACCGGGACGAGGACGCCGACCCGGGCCAGGGCACGGAAGCGCCGGGAACGCCCGGCCCCGGGCGTGGCCCCTCCTGGCCGCCGGGGTTCACCGCCGACTCGGGTCCCGGCTCCGATCCGGACGCCGCGCGCAGGGCTGCCATCGAGGCACGGGCCGGCCGGCTGCCCGGCGGCGGGGCGGACGCCCCGGGCGGTCTCACACCCGCCGCGGCCCCGAGGGCCCTCGACAGCGCGGGCGATGTGCGGGCCGCCCGTGCGGGCGCCATCGCCGCCTACCGGGCCGGCGCCCGCGCCGCCGCCCGGGTGCAGGAGGCCCAGCAGGGCAACCGCGCCGCCCTGCCCGGCGCCCGGCCCGCCCCCGAGGGCGAGGGACCGGCGCCCGCCGCGGCCCCGCCGGGACAGATAGCCGACCCCTACGGTGTCGGCGCCACCGGGTGGAACGGCGCCGCCCCCCGCACCGGCACCGGCGGCACCCCGGCCATCGCCGCCGGCAGCGGACGCACCGCCCCCGGGGAAGGCACGGTGCCCACCGGACCCGGCGCCCTCGAAGCAGCCGCTGTCCCCGGGGCGCCCGCCCCGCGCGCACGCTGGGACGACCTCGTGGCCCACGCCCCCGCGCGCCGGGGCCCGACCACCGCGCTGGCCGCCGAGCGGGCGCGGCAGGCGCGGATGGCCGTCATCGGACCGGTCACCGAGCGATGGGCACCGGAGCAGGCCGGCCCCGTCCACGACAACTGGCAGCTGGCCGCGCCGATCGGGCCCGCCACCGATCTGTGGGCGCTGGGATCACTGCTGTTCAGGGCCGTCCAGGGACACGCGCCCTACCCGGAGGAGTCGACGGCCGAGCTGGTGCAGATGGTGTGCGCCGAGCCGCCCGCCTTCGCCGAGGAGTGCGGACCACTCCGCCCGGTCGTGGAGTCGCTGCTGCGTCAGGACCCCACCGAGCGCCCCGACTTCGAGGAGCTGCGCGGCTGGCTGCGTTCGCTGGTGCGGTCGGCGCCCGAGCCCGAGGCCGGCGTGCATGTGATAGCGGCACCCCCCGCCGCCGACACCAGCCGGCTGCCGGTCATACGGCGCCGGGGCGAGCTGGTGCGCAGGCGACGGGCCGCGCTGCCCGCACACCACGGGCGCCACAAGCGCGCCAAACCGGGGACCGGGTCCCCGCGCCGGCTCGGCCGCACCCTGCTCCTGCTGGTGCTCCTCGCCATGGCGGCGGCCATCGCCTACGCGATGCTGTTCATGCCGAAGGCCGGTGAGCAGGACACGGGGGCGGGACCCGCCGACCGCACCGGCGCCGCGGACAGGGCCGGCGCCGCACCGAGCGAGCCGGGGACGGACAACGAGGCGCCGAAGCCGGCGGACAGCCCCCGGACCAGTCCCGAGGAGTCCGCGGCCTCCAACGAGACCCAGACCACCGGCCCCGAGGTCCCCGACGGCTTCACCCTGCGCAAGGACCCGGAGGGCTTCAGCGTCGCCGTCGCAGAGAACTGGCAGCGCACCGCGAAGAACGGCAGCGGCCAGGTCGTCTACTTTCGCGGTGACTTCGAGCTCATCGTCGTACCGGGCCGGGACAGCGCCGACCGGTACGGCAGCGACCCGATGGCCTACCAGCGCGACGACGAACGCGAGCTCCAGCCCTACCGCGACTCCAGCTGGGCCACCTCCACCGGCCTCAAGACCATCGAGGTGGGCGGACGGACCATGGCCGAGGGCCAGTTCACGTGGACCGGCAGCGCGGGTGAGCTGTACGTGCGCAATCTCGCGGCGCTGATCGACGGGCGCTACCACGTGGTCCAGGTACGCGGACCGGAGGCCCAACGGGACGAGGTGACACGGCTGTACGAGCAGGCTGCGGCCACCTACCGGTACACGGGCTGAACCACGGTCGGGCAGGCCCGCCGGCACACGCGCGGCCGCCCCCCCCCGTACGTCGGCGCAGGCGTTCTGGCTTGCTTTCCGGGCGCGGGCAGCGACATCCATCACAGTGCGGTCTCCATGGCACGCCGTCGGTTCCCAGGAAGGGCGGGCGTACCTACTCTGACCCTGTCAAGACCATTGCGGGGCAACGTGAATCAGATGCAGGGCTCGCTCGTCGCGGGCCGCTACCGGCTCGGGGACTCCATCGGGAGCGGTGGCATGGGCCGGGTGTGGCGCGCACACGATGAGGTGCTGCACCGTGCGGTCGCCATCAAGGAACTGACGGCGGCACTCTACGTCTCCGACAGCGAACAGGCCAGGCTGCTGGCGCGCACCCGCGCGGAGGCGCGGGCGGCCGCGCGGATCAACCACTCCGCCGTTGTCACGGTGCACGACGTACTGGAGCACGACGGCCGTCCGTGGATCGTGATGGAGCTGGTCGAGGGGCACTCCCTCGCCGACGCGGTGAAGGAGCAGGAGCGCGTCGAGCCCCGCGAGGCCGCCCGCATCGGTCTGTGGGTGCTGCGCGCGCTGCGCGCCGCGCACACCGCCGGCGTACTGCACCGCGACGTCAAGCCCGGCAACGTTCTCCTCGCCCGAGACGGCCGGGTGCTGCTCACCGACTTCGGCATAGCCCAGATCGACGGCGACACGGCCATCACCCGCACCGGCGAAGTCGTCGGCTCGGTCGACTACTTGGCGCCCGAGCGGGTCCGCGGCCACGACCCCGGCCCGTCCTCGGACCTGTGGGCGCTCGGCGCGACGCTCTACACGGCGGTGGAGGGCCGGTCGCCGTTCCGCCGCACCTCGCCGCTGACGACCATGCAGGCCGTCGTCGAGGAGGAAGCCGACGGACTGCGGCACGCCGGCCCGCTCGCGCCCGTCATCAGCGCACTTCTGCGCAAGGATCCGGCCACCCGGCCCGACGCCGCCCAGGCCGAGCAGATGCTCGCCGAGGCCGCCGAGGGGCGCAGACCGCAAGCGGCGCAGGAATACGTGCCCACCCAGGTCGTCGACGCCCCCGCGCCGTCGCCGTACCGGACCGGGCCGCAGACGGCACCCACGGCGGCGCAGGCGCCGTACCAGCAGGCCGGCGGCGTTACGGCTGCCCAGCCGCCCTACGGGCCGCCCGTCGGCGCGCCGCGCCGGAAGATGCGTATGCGGGTCGTCGCGCTGGTCGTCGCCCTGGCCGCCGTCATCGGCGGTGGTACGGCGGTGGTGCTCCAGCAGTGGGACCGCGACCGCGGCGGCAGCACGGCCGGCCCGTCCGGCACCGGCCCGACGCCCAGCCCCACGAAGACGGGTGAGACGGAAAAGACGGGCGGTCTTCCCGCCGGCTGGGTGCGCCGTGACGACCCCCTCGGTTTCACCGTCGTGCTGCCCGGCGAGGACTGGGAGCGTGTGGTGTTCGACGAGGCGACCGGGCAGGTCGACTACACGCCCGACGGCGGCGAGCACTTCCTGCGCATCGCCGTCGACGACTCCCCGGACTTCGACGACCCGTACCAGCACCTGAACGATCTGGACCAGCAGATCGGCGGGCGTCTGGTCGACTACCAGCGGCTGGGGCTGCAACGCCTCACCTACCGCGACCGCGAGAGCGCACGGCTGGAGTACAGCTGGACCGCGCTGGCCAAGGACACGGAGTTCCCGGGCCCGCGCCGGGCGGTCGACCAGATGTACATCTCGCGCGACGGCGTCGAGTACGCGCTCTACATGTCCTCGCCGGCCGCCGACTGGGACACGACCCGCGAGCAGTTCCGGACGATCCTGCAGGGGTGGCGCGAGCCCTGACGTCCGTGGCGTGGGCGAATGCGCGCCGCTTGGCCGAATCGCCGTACCGGAGCGGACACATCCGGTGGGGCATGATGGGCCCATGGTGACCGAGGGGGAGCCGGAGAACGGGACCGACCGGCACAGAGCCCGTGTCGTCGCGGGCCGGTACCGTCTGGATGCGAGGATCGGACGCGGCGGTATGGGCGTGGTCTGGCGGGCCACCGACCAACTGCTCGGCCGAGGCGTGGCCGTGAAGGAACTCCCCGTCGACGAGACGCTGTCCGCGGCCGAGGCCCGCCGCCGGCGGGACCGCACCCTGCGCGAGGCGCGGGCCCTCGCCCAGCTGAGCCACCCGAACATCATCGTCGTCCACGATGTCGTCGAGGACGACGAACGCCCGTACATCGTCCTGGAGTTGATCGAGGGGCCGTCCCTCGCCGACCGCATCGCCGAACAGGGCCCGGTCGGCGCCGCGGAGGCCGCGCGGATCGGTGTGGACCTGCTCGGCGCGCTGCGCGCGGCCCACTCCTCGGGTGTGCTGCACCGCGACCTCAAGCCCGCCAACGTCCTGCTCGAGGACGGCACCGACCGGGTCCTCCTCACCGACTTCGGCATCGCCCAGGTGTCCGGCTCCACCACGCTCACCGAGACCGGCTCCTTCGTGGGCTCCCCCGAGTACACCGCGCCCGAGCGGATGTCCGGCGCGCGGACGGGCCCGGAGTCCGACCTGTGGTCGCTGGGCGCGCTGCTGTGCGCGGCGCTCAGCGGCGAGTCGCCGTTCCGGCGCGACTCGTTGAGCGGGGTGCTGCACGCGGTCGTGGTCGACGAGATCCGGCCGCCCGCCGAGGCCGGGCCGATCCTCCCCGTGGTCCGCGGTCTGCTGGAACGCGATCCGGACCGCCGGCTGGACGCGGACCGGGCCGAACGGATGCTGCGCGCGTTCCTCGCGACGGGCCGCACACCGGAGACGGCGCCCCTGGAGCCGCTGACGCCGGACCGGGACCCGCCCCGCCGGCGGTTCCCGGCACGGCGCACGGAGACGGCGGCAACGGCGCCCGGCCTCCCCGGGGAGCGTCCCGTCCGGCGGCAGCCCACGAAGGGCGTGCTGGTGGCCGCATTGGCGGTCGCCGCGATGGCGGGGGCGGGGGTCTCCGCGGCGGCGCTGCTCCTGCAGGACCGCGACGGCGACGGGGGTGGTACGCCGACGAGCACGGCGCCGGAGACACCCGCCGGCCAGTCGCCCGCGCCCGGGCCGCGGCCGCCCACGACCCCCGCCCCCACCACCACGAGCCCGCAGCGGACGCTGCCGTCGGAGTCGGGTTCCACGACGGTCACCCCGACGACGGCCACGCCCTCGGTGTCGGGTTCCTCACCATGGACCGGCGCCAAAGGGCAATAAAAGGTGGATAAGTTCCGGCGAGGGTCACGGGTCTGTGACCGGTGGCCGTCCGCGGTGGATACGCGGGGGTCTCGCGCGATATGGATGGACCATGAGCAGCAACGGGGGAGCCCGCAACGGGGCCGACGAGCCAACCAGTTTCGGTCTGCAACCGCCGAACCCGAATCCCCCGACGGGGGTGCCGCACCCCGGCAACCCCTACGCGACACCGACGCAGGTCGTCGCGCAGCAGCCCCCGGCGTCCGACCCCGGGGCGGGGCGGCTGATCGCCGGACGTTACCGGCTGCTCGCCAAGCTCGGCCACGGCGGCATGGGCACGGTGTGGCGGGCCAAGGACGAGACGGTGGACCGCGAGGTCGCCGTCAAGGAGCCGCGCGTCCCGGACCACCTTCCCGAGCGTGAACGTTCCAACGCCTTCGAGCGGATGCGCCGCGAAGCCCGCGCGGCCGCCCGGCTCGACCACCCGGCGGTGGTCAACGTCCATGACGTCGCGGTCGTCGACGACCGGCCGTGGATCGTGATGGAGCTGGTCCAGGGCCGTTCACTGGGCGCCGTGCTGCAGGACGAGGGCACCCTCTCCGCGCGCGAGGCGGCCCGGGTCGGCCTGGAGGTGCTCGGCGCGCTGGAGGCCGCGCACGCGGCGGGCGTGCTGCACCGGGACGTGAAGCCGGACAACGTGCTGCTCGGCCGGCACGACCGGGTCGTCCTCACCGACTTCGGCATCGCCCAGATCGAGGGCGAGACCAACCTGACCGACACCGGCGGCTTCGTCGGTTCGCCCGAGTACATCGCTCCGGAGCGGGTGCTGGGCCAGCGCCCCGGCCCCGCCTCCGACCTGTGGTCGCTCGGTGTGGTGCTGTACACCGCGACGGAGGGCGTCTCGCCGTTCCGCCGCAGCAACACCCCCGCCACCCTCCAGTCCGTCCTCAACGCCACCCCGGCACCGCCCGCCTCCGCCCAGGGGCCGCTGGCCGACATCATCACCGCCCTGCTGCAGAAGGACCCGGCCCGCCGGCCGAACGCCGCGCAGGTCCGCGCCGTGCTGGAAGCCGCCGCGAACCCGCCGGCCCCGCAGCCCACGCAGGTGACCCCGGTGGCGGTCCCCGGAGGGGACGGCAAGGGCATCCGGATCGGCCGCAGGACGCTGGCCGCGCTGGGTGCCGCGGTGGTCGCGGGAGCGGTGGCGGTGTACTTCGTGGTCGCGAACCCGTTCGCGGGCCCGCTGCCCGACGGCTGGAAGAAGCACGACCTCGGAGACCGGGCGGGCGTGGCGCTCGCCGTGCCGGAGAACTTCGTGAAGGACAAGCCCGCCGACGACTCGGACGGGACGGTCGTCTCCTTCACCGACCCCAGCGGGATGGTGCGCGTCGAGACCGACCGCGACCTCAAGTCCGAGGACACGGACGGCGAGCTCGAGGCCTCGGCGTCGGAGCGGGCCTTCGCGCACTGGAACGAGCTCAAGGACGGCGAGTACGGCTGGGGCATCGCCGACTCACCGGCGCCCGAGGGGCAGCCGCGCGAGACCACGTACAAGGAGCACGACGCGGCCACCAACACGATCGTCTACACGACGACCACCACGCCGGCCCTGGTGCGCGAGGCGCAGGTCATGTACTACCGGAACAAGGACGGCGACATGTACCGGCTCTGGGTCGTCTACCCGGGCAAGGGCTACTTCGCCGAGGAGGGCCGGGAGATCGCCCGCACGGTCTTCGAGAGCTGGGACGTCCACAAGCTCTGAACCGCCCGCCCCGCGGACGGCTGATTCGAGGGCGCAGAGGGCCGGCTCGAGATCGAAACGTAGTCGACCCGGGCCGGTCCGATCACCAACGCCCTGATCAGGGGGTTTGTTGCCAGCGTTCACTGGCGTTGTGTGAGCCCTGCGTGAATCTGTTACCGACGGGTACACAAAGCGTTCGCCCGGGCATACCCTGCGCCTCATGACGGACGCGCAGACCCGGGAAACCACCGGTACCAACCCCCTCGCCCCCTCCCCGGAGGGGGTCCGTACCGCCGCCGACGTGGTCACGCCGGAGCTGGTCGCCCAGCTCACCAAGGGTGTGGCCGGCTCCGACCGGACCGCCAACCACACGCCGTTCACCGGCGAGAAGCTGGCCGACCTGCCCGAGTCGACCCCCGAGGACGTGGCCAAGGCCTTCGAGGCGGCCCGCGCCGCCCAGGCCGTCTGGGCACTGACCCCGGTGCGCCGGCGCGCCGCGGTGCTGCTCCGCTTCCACGACCTGGTGCTGGAGCGCCAGGCCGAGGTGCTCGACCTGATCCAGCTGGAGACCGGCAAGGCCCGGCTGCACGCCCACGAGGAAGTTCAGGCCGTCGCCGTCGCCGCCCGCCACTACGGCCGCCGGGCCGCCGCCTACCTGCGGCCCAAGCGGCACGCCGGCGCCATGCCGACCCTCACGAAGGTCACCGAACTGCGCCACCCGCGCGGTGTCGTCGGCCAGATCGCCCCCTGGAACTACCCGCTCGAACTCTCCGTCGGCGACGCGCTCCCGGCGTTCGTCGCGGGCAACGCGGTCGTGATGAAGCCCGACACGGAGACCTGCCTCACCGCACTGTGGGCCCGCGACCTGCTGATCGAGGCCGGACTGCCCGCCGACGTCTTCCAGGTCGTCCTCGGCGAGGGCCCGGTCGTCGGCCCCGAGGTCGTCCGGCACGCCGACTACGTCTCCTTCACCGGCTCCACCCGCACCGGCCGCGAGGTCGCCCAGGGCGCCGCCGCCCGGCTGGTCGGCGTCTCCCTCGAACTCGGCGGCAAGAACGCCATGCTGGTGCTGGAGGACGCCGACCTGGACAAGGCCGCCGCGGGCGCCGTCCGCGCCTGCTTCTCCAGCGCCGGCCAGCTCTGCATCTCCATCGAGCGGCTGTACGTCCACGAGTCCGTCGCCGACGCCTTCCTGGAGCGCTTCGCCGCCCGCACCAAGGCGATACGCCTCGGCACCTCCCTCGCCTACGGCGCCGACATGGGTTCCCTGGTCGGACAGCGCCAGCTGGACGCCGTCACCCGGCACGTCGAGGACGCCGTCGCCAAGGGCGCCAAGGTGCTCGCGGGCGGCACCGCCCGCCCCGACATCGGCCCCTACTTCTACGAGCCGACCATCCTCGACGGGGTCGAGGCCCCCATGAGCGTCTGCTCCGAGGAGACCTTCGGTCCCGTCGTCTCCGTCTACCGCTTCTCCTCCGACGACGAGGCGGTCGAACGCGCCAACTCCACGCCGTACGGGCTGAACTCCTCCGTCTGGACGGGCAACGCCCGGCGCGGCCGCGAGCTCGCCGCCCGGCTGCGCACCGGCACCGTGAACATCAACGAGGGGTACGCGCCCGCGTACGGCAGCGTCCAGTCGCCGATGGGCGGCATGAAGGACTCCGGCCTCGGCCGCCGGCACGGCTCCGAGGGCATCCTCAAGTACACCGAGGCCCAGACCGTCGCCCACCAGCGCCTGCTGCCGATGGCGCCCTCGCTGGGCATGGACGACGAGAAGTACGCGGCCTTCATGAGCCGCAGCCTGCGCCTGATGAAGGCGTTCCGGTTCAGGTGACCGACGCAGGGGCGCGGGGAACCGCGCGAGACACCACGGACCACCCGCACGCGAAACTCGAAGAGGAGACACCCGTGCCTCAGGAGGACTACGACTACGACGTCATCGTCGTGGGGTCCGGATTCGGCGGCTCCGTATCGGCGCTCAGGCTTACGGAGAAGGGCTACCGTGTCGGCGTCCTCGAGGCCGGCCGCCGCTTCACCCGTGACACCCTGCCGAAGAACTCCTGGGACCTGAAGAACTACCTCTGGGCGCCGAAGCTCGGCATGTACGGCATCCAGCGCATCCATCTGCTGGGCAACGTCATGGTCCTGGCCGGTGCGGGCGTCGGCGGGGGCTCCCTCAACTACGCCAACACCCTCTACGTACCGCCCAAGCCGTTCTTCGACGACCCGCAGTGGGGGCACATCACCGACTGGCAGGACGAGCTGAAGCCGTACTACGACCAGGCACGGCGCATGCTCGGCGTACGGCTCAACCCCACGATGACCCCGTCGGACGTGCATCTGAAGGCGGCCGCCGAGCGGATGGGCGTGGGCGACAGCTTCCACATGGCGCCCGTCGGCGTCTTCTTCGGCGACGGCGAGGACGCCGACGGCAAGGTGAAGGCGAAGCCGGGGCAGGAGGTGCCCGACCCCTACTTCGGCGGGGCCGGTCCCTCACGCCGGGCCTGCGCCGAGTGCGGCGAGTGCATGACGGGCTGCCGGCACGGGGCGAAGAACACCCTCAACGAGAACTACCTCCACCTCGCCGAGAAGGCGGGCGCGGTCGTGCACCCCATGACGACGGTGGTGTCGGTGACGGAGGACTCGCAGGGCGGGTACGCGATCGCCGCGCTCCCGACCGACGACCGCCGCAAGGGCAAGGGCCGTACCTTCCGTGCCCGACGGGTGGTCCTGGCGGCGGGCACCTACGGCACCCAGACGCTGCTGCACCGGATGCGGGCCGGGGGGCAGTTGCCGCACCTCTCGGACAAGCTGGGCGAACTCACCCGCACCAACTCCGAGGCCCTGGTGGGGGCGCAGACCGACAACCGCCGCTACCGCAAGGCCACCGGCGCGCCGAAGGTCGACTTCACCCGCGGTGTGGCCATCACGTCCTCGATCCACCCCGACGAGAACACCCACATCGAGCCGGTCCGCTACGGCAGGGGTTCCAACTCGATGGGCGGGCTGTCCATCCTCCAGGTGCCGTACGCGGGCGGCGGCTCGGGGGCGGCACGGGTACTGGGCTGGCTGGGCAACGCGGCGAGGCACCCCGTGATGACGGCGCGTTCGCTGTCCAACCGGCGCTGGTCGGAACGGACCATCATCGGGCTGGTGATGCAGTCGCTGGACAACTCCCTGACGACGTACCTCAAGCCGTCCGGGATAGGCCGCGGGCTGCTCACGGCCCGGCAGGGCCACGGCGCCCCCAACCCCAAGCAGATCAAGGCGGCGACGGACGGCGCCTCCGCGCTGGCGGCGGAGATCAACGGCTTCGCCGGCTCCAACGTGGGCGAGCTGACGGGCATGCCGCTGACCGCCCACTTCCTGGGCGGCTGCCCGATCGGCGCCTCCCGGGAGACCGGGGTGATCGACCCGTACCACCGGCTCTACGGCCACTCCGGCATCTCGGTCGTGGACGGGGCGGCGGTCTCGGCCAACCTGGGCGTCAACCCCTCCCTGACCATCACGGCACAGGCCGAGCGGGCGATGTCGTACTGGCCCAACAAGGGCGACACCGATCCGCGCCCGCAGCAGGGTGAGCCGTACCGGCGCCTCCAGCCCGTCGAGCCGAAGTCCCCGGCGGTCCCGGCGGACGCGTTCGGTGCGCTGAAGCTGCCGTTCCTGGGGATGCCGGCGGTGCCGCCGAAGAAGTAGCCGGCCCGGCGAAGAAGAAGCGGCGAAGAAGAGGAAAAAGGACCTGTGCCCCCCTCCGAGCTCAGGTCCTTTTCCCTTGTCCTGGGTGGTGTCGCGCGCAGGGCGCGGTCAGCCGGTGTTACGCCTCCGCACCGGCCTTGCGCCGCCGCACCACGAACACCGCACCGGCACCGGCCATGACGGCGACGCCGCCGACCAGCCCGATCATCGGCAGAGCGGAGCTCGAACCGGTCTCGGCGAGGCTGCCGGTGACCTTCGGCGTGGTGGAGGCGGGCTTCTTGTCCGTCACGGGCGCCTTGCCGCCCACCTGCGGCTTGGTGCCGTCGGTGTTCGTGCCGGGGGCCACGATCTGGAACTTGTACGACGCGTAGCCGAGGCCGAGGCACTCGCCGTCGATGTCGCCGTAGATGCTCGCGCCGAACGAGAACCCGGCACCGATCGGGGCGGCCTTGGTCACCATGATCCGCATGGGGATGTTGACCTCGTAGCCGGGCTCCAGCTCGTCGGTGAAGCCCACGTAGCCCAGCGCCTCGCCGCCCTCGTCGAGGCGGTCCCACACCTTGGCGTCCGGGTCCCAGGCCTCCAGGAAGACCTCTTCCATCTCGAACAGCTCCGCGCCGTCCGCGTCGGCGGAGGCGCCGGCCAGGAAGTCGAGGTCCCGGAGTACGGAGTCGGAGTTGTTCTGCATGTTCAGCGAGAACTTGCGCCACTTGCCGTCGGCGGTGATCTTGCCGGGCAGACCGGAGATCGAGACGTCGACCTTGGTGTCCTCGCAGAAGGACGGCTCGGGGTCCGGGGTCTCCTCCGGCGCGGACGTGCTCGGCGCGGGGGCGCTCGTCGACGGCGACGTGGTCGCGGACGGCGAGGTGGACGTGGCCGGTTCGCTCGTCGAGGAGGTCGGCTTGGTCTCGTCCTCCGGCGCCTCCGGCTCCGTCGAGTCGGCCGACTCGGTCGCGGACGGCGACGGGGACGTGGTCGTCGTGTCCTCACCGGCCGCGGACTCGGTCGCGGACACGGTCGGCGTGGGGTCGGTCGCGTACGCCGCCGGGGCGGCGAGCAGCGCGACCGGTGCTATCGCTGCCGTCGCGACCGCTGCGGCCATGGCACGGCGAAGCTTCATGAAGACCTCGGGGAGTCCGGTGTGCCGCGTGGTCGCGGCACGAACGAGTGACGGAAGGCCTCCGCGCCGGGGACGCGGATGCCCTTGGTTCCAGTGGTTTGATCAATGAAGCCCGTGAATGGTTGTCCCGGATCTCACAGGATTTTTATGTGAGGTGGATCACTGACGGGAGGGAGTGATCTCTGCCGTACGCTCAGCCGCCGACAGCCGTCCCTGAGAGAAAGTCCGCTATCCCGTGGCCGAGCAGCCGTCCGAAGAGAAGAGACCGGAGAACGGACCGGAGGACCCACTGGAGTCCTCGTCCCTGCCGGACGACGTCTGGGAGAAGTTCGTCCAGGACAGCGAGCGCGACATTCGCGCGTCCGCTCCCAAGGAGCCGTCGGCGCGGGCGCGCATGGTGACCGAGCGGCTGCGGGCCATGGACGAGGCGCAGGCGGCCAGGTCGGGCGGCGGCGGCCGGAAACGCCGCTGGGGCAGGAAGCGGACGCCTCCGCAGCCCGCCCAGCCCGAGGGCTGGCGTACGGGTCCGGCCTGGCAGGAGATGAGCGGACGCGCCTCGCGCCGCCGCCGGGTGTGGAGCGCGGTGGGCGTGGTGGTGGCCGCCGCGCTGGCCGTGGTCGCCGTCAACCCCTCTGCCGCGCTGTCCTGGCTGCCCGGCGGTCTGGGCGACGGCTGGGGCACGCAGGACGGGGCGGGTCCGTCCACCGCCCCGCCGCTGGCCCCCGAGACCGCCCGGCCGAGCGCCGCGCCCTCCGACGCCCCGCCCGATGTGCCCACACGGGAGAACCCGTACGCCGGCTCCCCGGCCGCGCGGTGGGAATCGGGGGCGGACGCCATCCGGCTTCCGGAGGCGAAGGCCGTGGGCGGTGTGTCCGCCACCCGGGTCGAGGCGGCGCTGAAGAGGACCAAACAGTTCCTGGTCGCCGCCAACCTCGACCCCGCGGTGCTGAAGGGCGGCCGGCCGGCGAAGGCGCTGGCCCTGGTGGACCCGTCGGAGAAGGACCTCCTCGCGGAACTGCGCGCGGCGCTGAGCAGGCCCACGGTGAAGAACGACCCGACGTGGACCTTCACCCGCTTCGACCCCGACGAGGTCGAACTCGTGGGGGAGGTGCGGGTCCGGGGCCGTATGACCGTCGAGGCCGGGCGCGGCGGCGCGGGGAAGGCCGTGATCAAGGCGGACTACACCTTCGTGTACCCGGTGGCGCGGGCCGGCGGCGGTGACGAGGTGACCCGGAGCATCGTGCGGCGGACGCTCGAGGTGGTGGCCATGGACCCCGCCAGGTTCCGGTTCACGGAGGGACACCTCTGGATCGCCGACTACAACGGCGAGATAGCCAACGACGACTGCCGGGAGGGCGACGGCGTCATCCGTCCCCAGTTCTTCGCCGACCGGCAGGAGGGTCCGGAGCCGTCCGGCGAGGCCCGCGATCCGTACGACCGCAGCAGGGAACTGAAGCGGCCCGAGGCGGCCGCTGCCCCCGAGGACTGCGGCGTGGTGACGCGCGTCTGAGGCGACGGCCGGCTCCGGGCGTCCCCGGAGCCGGCCTTCTCTCGGGTGACCGGGCCGGCTGTCCCCTGCCGCCCGGTCACTTGTCCGGAGCGAAGTCCCACGACGTACGACACCAGCCGTACGCCTCAACGCTCCGGTGAGCCACGCGTGGTTCTCTCGTGCCCGCCCCTGGCTGGCACGGACACCGGTACCAACGAAGCGGCCCGGACGCCGGTCACGCGCCGGACGGGTGAGAGGCGATGCGTACGTCTGTACCGGGAACGCGGATTCAGATCCTGCCCCGGCACAGCTCCAGCAGCGTCATCGCGAGCGTGGTGCCGGGCTTGCCCAGGGCGTCCCGGTAGGTGGCGAGGATCTCCATCTCGCGGGAGAGGTTCACGCGCCGGCCGCCGGAGGCGATCCGTTCCTTCTGGATGACGGCCGACACGGCCATCCGTTCCTGCACGAGGCCGATGATCCGGTCGTCGAGCGCGTCGATCCGGTCGCGGGCACCGGTGATCAGCTCGGCCGCCTCGGAGGTACGGGCGCCGGTCCTCTCGCCGGGCTGCGTGCCGGCCGGCGCGGCGGTGGTCGGCGTGGTCGTGGTGGCGGTCATGTCGGGGCTCCTCGGTGAGTGGGCGGGTGAGGTGCCCCGGAGCGGCGAGGTCCGGAGAGAGAACGACAGGCGCCCCGGACCTTGTCGGCCCGGGGCGCCTGGGAAGTCGCTTGTCAGTTGCTCAAGCAGCACGACCATGGCAGCCGGCGGGCCGGTTGCCATAGGTAAAGACGAAGGTCTGGTGCGTGAGCATGGGGCCAGTATGCCCGGTCCGCCGCGGCTGTCCAACGCGGGCCGGATGCTGAGACGGCCTCCCGGGCGGTCCTTGCGCCCCGGCCCGGGGCGTGCTCCTCCGCCACCTCGGTAGAATCGGGAGGCACAAGACCCCCGCCCCACCGCCGGAAGGCACCTCGTGTCATCAGCGTCTCCCGCTGCCAACGCGCCCGACACCGTTCTGGTCGTCGACTTCGGCGCGCAGTACGCCCAGCTCATCGCCCGTCGCGTCCGCGAGGCGCGGGTCTACAGCGAGATCGTGCCCAGCACCATGCCGGTCACCGAGATGCTCGCCAAGAACCCGGCGGCGATCATCCTCTCCGGCGGTCCCTCGTCCGTGTACGAGGAGGGCGCCCCCCGACTCGACCGCGAGCTCTTCGAGGCCGGCGTGCCCGTCTTCGGCATGTGCTACGGCTTCCAGCTCATGGCGCAGAGCCTGGGCGGCCAGGTCGACAACACCGGCGCCCGTGAGTACGGCCGGACCGACCTGCACGTCTCCCGGAACTCCTCCACCCTCTTCGAGGGGACCCCGGAGGAGCAGGCCGTCTGGATGTCGCACGGCGACGCCTGCTCCGCGGCCCCCGAAGGGTTCACCGTCACGGCGTCCACGGACGTCGTGCCGGTCGCCGCGTTCGAGAACGACGAGAAGAAGCTCTACGGCGTCCAGTACCACCCCGAGGTGATGCACTCCACGCACGGACAGCAGGTGCTGGAGCACTTCCTGTACCGGGGCGCGGGCCTGACCCCCGACTGGACCACGGGCAACGTGATCGAGGAGCAGGTCGCCGCCATCCGTGAGCAGGTCGGCGACCGGCGCGCCATCTGCGGTCTGTCCGGCGGTGTGGACTCCGCGGTCGCCGCCGCCCTCGTCCAGAAGGCCATCGGCTCCCAGCTGACCTGCGTGTACGTCGACCACGGCCTGATGCGCAAGGGCGAGACCGAGCAGGTCGAGAAGGACTTCGTCGCCGCGACCGGCGTGCAGCTGAAGGTCGTCGACGCCGAGGAGCGGTTCCTCACCGCGCTGAAGGGCGTCTCCGACCCGGAGGAGAAGCGGAAGATCATCGGCCGCGAGTTCATCCGGGTCTTCGAGCAGGCCCAGGCCGAGATCATCGCGGACGAGGGCCCGGCGGTGGAGTTCCTGGTGCAGGGCACCCTCTACCCGGACGTCGTCGAGTCCGGCGGCGGCACCGGCACCGCCAACATCAAGTCCCACCACAACGTGGGCGGCCTCCCCGAGGACCTCGAGTTCCAGCTGATCGAGCCGCTGCGCAAGCTGTTCAAGGACGAGGTCCGGATGGTCGGCCAGGAACTCGGCCTGCCGGACGAGATCGTCCAGCGCCAGCCGTTCCCCGGACCCGGCCTCGGTATCCGCATCGTCGGCGAGGTCACCAAGGAGCGGCTCGACCTGCTCCGCGAGGCCGACGCCATCGCCCGTGAGGAGCTGACGGCGGCCGGTCTCGACCGGGACATCTGGCAGTGCCCGGTCGTGCTGCTGGCGGACGTGCGTTCGGTGGGCGTCCAGGGCGACGGCCGGACGTACGGTCACCCGATCGTGCTGCGCCCGGTCTCCAGCGAGGACGCCATGACCGCCGACTGGTCGCGGCTGCCGTACGACGTCCTCGCGAAGATCTCGACCCGCATCACCAACGAGGTGCGGGACGTCAACCGGGTCGTCCTCGACGTCACCTCCAAGCCGCCGGGGACCATCGAGTGGGAGTAGTCCCGGCTTCGGCGGGGCTCAGGTCCGTTTGAGGGCGCGCACCGGCTCTCCGGGCTTCCAGACCTGGACGACCAGATACTTCTCGTCCTCGACGTAGGTCCGTACGACCTCCGTCAGCTCGGTGCGGAAGAGGTGGAACGGCTCCGGCGGTTCCACCTCTTCGGCGTACCGGGCCCGGGTCGCGGTGTCGTCGTCGGCGACCTCGACCGCCCGGCCGCCGATACGGACGTCGCCGCCGCCCATGCCCGTCCCCTCCCCGGGGTTCGCCTGGAGCGCGAAGCGCGGGTCGCGGCGCAGGTCGAGTGCCTTGAGCGAGTCCGGCATCATGCCGAACCACAGCTCCCCGTTCAGGAAGCGGACCTCCAGACCGGTGGTCCGCGGTGAGCCGTCCTTGCGCAGGGTCGCGAGGACGTGGTGGGTGTACGCGGCGAAGCGCTCCTCGACGGTCTTCGCCAGCTCGGGTTCGGCCGCGGTGAAGGCCGCCCAGTTCGTGCCCGTGTCTGTGCTCATGGGGGGAGTGTGGCGCGGAAAGCGGACATCCTGTGTCGGGTATCCCCGTTCGTGTCAGGGTGTTCGGTTCGTGGCGCGGTGGGTGCCCGGTGTTACGGAACAGAGCTGTCGTCCGGGGCGCACCGCCGGTAACTTCCGCCTCGTACGCAAACCCCCCGCGGGAGGACTTATGCACGGGCCCACGCCGCCCATGCCGCTGCCCACCGACAAGCTGCGCTTCGCCATGCCGCCCATGCACGAATCGGTCGAGGACGAACGCCGGCACCGCAAGGAACGGCTCGCGGGCGCGCTGCGGCTCTTCGGGCGGCTCGGCTTCGAGGACGGCGTGTCGGGGCACATCACCGCACGCGACCCGGAGTTCAGCGACTGCTTCTGGGTCAACCCGTTCGGGATGCCCTTCCGGCACGTCACCGTGAGCGATCTGGTACTCGCCAACCGGGACGGGCAGGTCGTCGAGGGCGGCCACCACGTCAACCAGGCCGCGTTCACCGTGCACGCCCAGGTGCACGCGGCCCGGCCCGACGTCGTCGCCGTCGCCCACTGCCACTCCGTGCACGGGCGGGCCCTCGCCGCCCTCGGTGACCTGCTGGACCCTCTCACCCAGGAGAGCTGTGCGTTCTACGAGGACCACGCCCTCTACGACGCCTACAGCGGCGTCACCGTCGACGCCGAGGAGGGGCGGCGGATCGCCGGTGTGCTCGGCTCCCACAAGGCGCTGGTGCTGCGCAACCACGGGCTGCTCACCGTCGGGGACTCGGTGGACGCGGCGGCCTGGTGGTTCGTGACGATGGAGCGGTCCTGCCAGGTGCAGCTCACGGCGAAGGCCGCGGGCCGGCCCGTCCTCATCGACCACCGGCAGGCGGTCGCGACGCGGGAGCAGCTCGGTGGGGACCTCGTGGCGTGGATCAACTACCAGCCGATGTGGCAGGAGATCAGCCGGAGCGAGCCGGATCTGCTGGAGTGAGCCGGATCCGCTGGAGTGAGGGCTGGAGGCCGGTGTCGGCTGCGGGTCAACCCGGTGCCGTGAAATTCACTCGCACTGACCGGGGCTGCCGGACGGCGAGGGTGTGCGGTAGGGCACAATTCGCTTGCGTCACCGGGGACTTGTGTCGTGATCGTTGATGGTGGGGAAGGCGGCTTCGGGCGTGGCGGTGCAGGAGGCGAGGCAGGGCGGCGTGGACGCGGGCCCGCACGAGGGCGGCTGCACCTGCGGCGACTGTCCGCACGGGGCACGTGAGGGGCATCGGCGGGCCGTTGCCGCGTTCCTGCTGAAGCGGGACGAGTTCGCGGCCGGGCAGGGAGTGCCGGCCGCGGTGGCCCACTCCGCGTCCGCCTCCCGCCAGTGGGTGTCGGAGGAACTGACGCAGGCCGCGGAAGCCGTCGCCGAGCGGGGACGGGCCGAGGGTGCGGCGTGGCTGGAACGGCTGTGGCAGCGGACCGCCGTCGTGGTGTGGGCGGCCGTGGTGCTGCTGCTCCTGGGGCAGGCGCTCACGGCGATCGGCGCGGACTGGACCGCGGCGCGCAGTGCCGGGCTGCTGGCCGCGGTGGTGGTGGCCGGCGCGCTCACCGCCGCTTCGTGGTTCCACCGGGCCCGTGGTGGCGCGCTGGCGCCGGTGATCGGTGAGGACAACCGGCTCTCCACGTCCCGTGCGGTGGCTGCGTGCTGGGTGCTGTTCCTGGCGTTCGCGGTGCTCGTGCTGGTGGGGCAGCTCGCGGCCGCCTCCGGCAAGCGTGAGCGGGACGCGCTGATCGACGGGCTCGAGCTTGCGCGTGGCGCGGGTGTGGTGACCGTGCTCGCCGTGGTCTGCGGGATCGCCGTGCTGGTGCGGCGGGTCGTCGGGCTGCGGGTGCAGGGGCAGCGGCTGCAGAAGGTGCGCGCGCACCGGCCCAGGGCGGCGGATCTGCTGACCGACGACGGAGGGCGGGGGAGCTTCGCCGACATCCAGTACGTCGTGATCAGCGGTGTGGCGCTGGCGTTCGCGGCGGTGCGGCTGGCCCGGCGGCCGGATCAGTTGCCGGATCTGCCGTGGGGGCTGGCGGTGGTGGTGTTGGTGTCGGCCGGGACGTATCTCGCGGGGAAATACGCGGAGGGCGGGCGTCCGGTGATTCTTTCGGTGGTGCGGGCGCGGGAGGCGGGCGACCTGGACGCGCCGATCCGCACCGGGGACGACATCGAGATCCGGGGGGCCGGGTTCGTGCCGGTGGGTGCGCAGGGGGCCGACCGGTTGTCGCGGATGGTGGTGCGGGTGGGAGCGGTGAACGTGCATGTGCCGCTGGTGCCGGTCATGGGCGGGTTCGACAACCCGACGGACGCGCTGCTGACGGTGCCGGTGCCGGCGGAGGTGGAGCCGGGGCGGGTGGACGTCCAGGTCGTCACGGCGGCGGGCGTGGAGACGAACCGCTACACGATCGACGTGACGGAATAGCACGAATGCCTGCGGCGCAGCTGCGGGTGGGGTGGGGGTGCGCGTAGCGCCCACGGTGGGTGGGTGGTGCATTGCCGGGACGGGGGTGTCCGTCCTCGGACTGGCGCGATTGGGTTTGCTGGTGGGGGTGCTCGGCGCGGACGCGCCAGCCACTGCGGGCGAACACCCCCGTCCCGTCCCCTCCCCGCCGTAGGCGTGTCCGCCACCCCGCCGCTCCCGCGGCCCACAGCCGCGATCCGCGGGCAGTCGTGCCTCCCCCAGTGCCTTAAGGGCCTGGGAGGTACCCCCAGGGCGATGGGGGAGGGTGGGCGCGACGGCGCCCCGTAAGCGCCGGGCTGCGCAACCCACCCCCGGCCCGCACCAACGGGCGGCATGTCGCCAACGCCGGTTGGGAAGCTCCGCCCGCACGGGACACGAAAAACCCTGCGCACAGGGTTGAGCCGCGCCAGATTGTCGTACGTATGGTCTTTGGAGGAGGCCCCGGCACGGCAGTGAAGGGCGGCACACAGCGATGACCCACGGTATGCGCGCGCACACGCACTCACCGCACTTCGACGGCGACAGGGACTGGCGGGACCTCGCCTCCCGCTACGCCCTGGTACCCCTACGGCTCTTCCTCGGCATCACCTTCATCTACGCCGGCCTGGACAAACTCACGGACAGCGCCTTCATGAAGGACTCCGGCGCCGGTTCCATCGGCGACATGATGCGCGGCGTCCGGGACTCCTCCGCCATCCCCGCGATGGTCGACATGGCGTTGGAGAGCCCCGTCGCGTTCGGTTACGCCATCGCCTTCGGGGAGCTGGCCGTCGGCATCGGCACCCTGCTCGGTCTGCTCACCCGCCTCGCCGCGCTCGGCGGTGCGCTGATCTCCCTCAGCCTGTGGCTGACCGTGAGCTGGGCCGCCGATCCGTACTACTACGGCAACGACCTGCCGTACCTCATGGGCTGGATCCCGCTGGTGCTGGCGGGTGCTCCGCTGTTGTCCGTGGACGCCGCCCTCCGGGCCCGGCGACGGCGTCGGACGGGGGACTACCGGTAGCTCCTCGTCAGGCTGTGTGCGCCCGGCCGCGGCGGCGGCGTACGAGGCCGGTCAGGAAGCCCACCGCGCCGGCCAGACAGAGGCCGCCCGTGACGACGGGGATCACCACGAACCACGGGGTCTCCCAGGCACCGCCCGCGTCGCCGGCGTAGATCACCGCGGCGAGGGTGAGGAACGCGCCGGCGATCAGCCTGCCGGGCTGGAACTCATGACGCAGCACGGCTCACCTCCGCCTGTCCCGCACCGACCTGGAGCTCGATGTCGAGCGTGCCTGCCTCCTTGGCGCCGGGGGGCGGCTCCAGGGTCACCTCCTTGTGTTTGCCCGGGGCCACGTCCACGTCCTTCCGCTCGTCGCCCGGCAACTGGATGTCGCCCACGCCCACGTCGATGCTCAGCTTCACGGTCACGTCCCTCGGCACGATCACATGGATCCGGCCGAGACCGACATCGGCCCGTGTCGTCACGGTGTCGTTCACGGGGACGCGTATCGCGGACAGGTCCAGCTCGCCCTCGCCCGCCCCCAGGTCGTAGGTGGGGCGTATCTGCGCGACCGAGGTGGGCTCCCACGTGGTGCGTCTCCAGTCGGTGCCGATGTCGCCGGGGATCGCGGCCGAGCCGGCGAGCAGGCCCGCGGTGATGACCGCCAGGATGATCGATCCCGCTCCGGTGCGGCCCAGGAACGCGCTCACGGCCACGCCGACGCCGAAGACGGCCAGCGCGCAGGCGAAACCGGTCTGCAGGCTGGTGCCGAGAGGGTGCGCCTCCCAGGTCAGGCCGGTGCCGAGACCTCCGGCGAGCAGGGCGAGCAGGAAGATCCAGCCGCCGATTCCACGGGGGCCGCGCGGCTTCGGCGGCCGCGGTGCGGGGGCCTTGGAGCGGGTGTCTAGGCTGATGTTGACGGCCGCGGCGATGTCCAGGTCGCGGGAGTCGTGGGGCCCCCACAGATAGCCCGTCCCGCCGACGTGTGTGCCGTCCTTGACGATGGGGTCGCGCCACCAGGAGGGGAACGCGGTGGGCGCCGGCGGTGCCTGGGGCTCCGGCGGGGCGTCGGCGGCGGCCTGCGCGGCGATGTGGTCGGGGCTGGGGGCGCCCCGCCGCCGCGACCAGTACCCCGCGCCGGCGAGCAGCAGGGACAGTATGACGGCGAAGCTCAGCACGCCGTCGTTGCTCAGCATGGTGAGGAAGACGCCGCAGCCGACCAGCGCGAACAGCACGGCCGTCAGGGTGTGACCGTCGACCCGGCCGGTCAGCAGCCGGCGGATCTCGTTCTCCTCCTCGTCGTCGTAGGGGACGAAGAGCCAGGCGAAGCCGTAGAAGATGAGGCCGATGCCGCCGGTGGCGGACAGGACCGCGAGGGTGATCCGGAAGATCACCGGGTCCATGTCGCACTGCCGGCCGAGCCCCGCGCACACCCCGCCGAGCATCTGGTGCCGGCGGTCGCGCCGGAACCGCTCGCCGGAGTCCGGAGGACCGGAGCGGTCCTGCGGCGCGGCGGTCGCCCCCTCCGTCTGGTGATCGGTCATGGGTCCATGGTGACGGGCGAGTCGCCGTGGCGGCAGTCGGTACGACCCTGGCCGGACCCTGATTTCGGTCCCTGAGGGCGGACCGGGGAGCGTTCGACGGGGGAGGGGCGCGGAGATCAGGGGAGTCTCCGGGACCGACCCTGATGCTCCCGCACCGCGGGCGTGTGACCATCGGTGGCATGTCGGAAGCCGCAGCAGCGCCACTCGCCGAGCCGCGGCCGCCGCGCAAGCTCTACCGCAGCAGCGACGGACGCTGGCTCGGTGGTGTGGCGCGGGGGCTCGCCGGGCATCTCGGGCTGCCCGTCATCTGGGTGCGTCTGGTCTTCGTCGGCCTGTTCATGGCCGACGGTCTCGGCGCCCTGCTGTACGCCGCGTTCTGGTTCTTCGTACCGCTCGGTGTCGGCGGCGTGGACGCGCAGAAGCCGCCCTCGCTGGTGACCGCCGAGACCTCGCCGGACGGCCGGCGCAGACTCGTCGCCCGCAGACCGGACAAGGGACAGATCGTCGCCCTGCTCCTCATGGTCATTGTGGCCATGGTCTTCGTGGGGAATGTGAACCTGAGCAACGGCGCCAGGGCCTACCTCTGGCCGACCGTTCTGGTCGGCGCGGGAGTCGCCCTGGTGTGGCGGCAGGCGGACAACGCGCGCCGGGCCCGCTGGATGGAGGTCGGCCGGCGCCGCCGCACGGTGACCCTGCTGCGGGCCGTGGCCGGCGTGCTGCTGGTGACGGCCGGTGCCTCGGGCATCTTCGTCCTGCGGGGCTCCGGCAGCCACCTCGGCTCGGTGCTCCAGGCCGCGCTCGCGGTGCTCGTGGGCATAACGCTGCTCGCGGGTCCCTACCTCGTGCGCATGACGCAGGATCTCTCCGAGGAGCGCCTGATGCGCATCCGGGCGCAGGAGCGCGCGGAGGTCGCCGCCCATGTCCACGACTCGGTGCTGCACACCCTGACCCTGATCCAGCGCAACGCCGACAACGCGGGCGAGGTGCGCCGCCTGGCCCGCGCCCAGGAGCGCGACCTGCGGGCCTGGCTCTACAAGCCCGAGGGCAACGGCAAGGACGAGGACGACGAGCCCACCACCCTCGCCGAGGCCGTGAAGCGCAATGCCGCCGAGGTCGAGGACAAGCACGGCGTCCCTCTGGAGGTCGTGGTGGTCGGCGACTGCCCGCTCGACGACAGAATCGGCGCACAGATGCAGGCCGCGCGGGAAGCAATGGTCAACGCGGCCAAGTACGGTGGCGAGGGAGGCGCGGTTCAGGTCTACGCCGAAGTCGAGGGGAAGACGGTGTTCGTGTCCGTCCGGGACCGGGGCCCGGGCTTCGACCTGGACTCGATACCCGCCGACCGCATGGGCGTCAGAGAATCGATCATCGGCCGCATGGAGCGCAACGGCGGCACGGCGCGGCTGCGCGCGGTGCCCGACGGCGGCACGGAGGTCGAACTGGAGATGGAGAGGGCGGAGAAGACGTCATGAGCGAGCCGACCGAGGCGAACGGGGCACAGGGGTCCGAGTCCGCGGAGCCCGCCGGGAGCACCGCCGGGCGTCATGTGCGCGTCGTCCTCGTCGACGACCACCGCATGTTCCGCACGGGGGTTCAGGCCGAGATCGGGCAGACCGCGCAGACGGGTGTCGAGGTGGTCGGTGAGGCCGCCGACGTCGACCAGGCGGTCACCGTCATCACGGCGACGCGGCCCGAGGTGGTTCTGCTCGATGTGCATCTGCCCGGCGGCGGCGGTGTCGAAGTGCTGCGCCGCTGCGCTCCCTTGATGGGGGACACGGAGCAGCCGGTCCGCTTCCTCGCCCTGTCCGTGTCGGACGCTGCGGAGGACGTGATCGGGGTGATCCGGGGCGGTGCCCGCGGATATGTCACCAAGACGATCACCGGGACCGACCTGGTCGACTCGATCTTCCGGGTCCAGGAGGGGGACGCGGTCTTCTCGCCGCGCCTGGCCGGCTTCGTGCTGGACGCCTTCGCCTCCACCGACGCCCCGCCGGTCGACGAGGACCTCGACCGCCTCACCCAGCGCGAGCGGGAGGTGCTGCGGCTGATCGCCCGCGGCTACGCGTACAAGGAGATCGCCAAGCAGCTGTTCATCTCGGTGAAGACGGTCGAGTCCCATGTCTCCGCGGTGCTGCGCAAGCTCCAGTTGTCCAACCGGCACGAGCTGACCCGCTGGGCGACGGCGCGGCGGCTGGTCTGAGCCGTCACCTCGCGCGGGCCGCTCAGCTCACGCGCGTCGCGCCCGCGAACGGCATCTCGTCGATCGGGGCCACGCGTACGGGGGCCGAGGGGTTCGGGGCGTGGATCATCCGGCCGTCGCCGACGTAGATGCCGACGTGGCTGATGCCGGAGTAGAAGAAGACCAGGTCGCCGGGGAGCAGTTCGGCGCGGCCGACGCGACGGCCGGCGTCGATCTGGGCGTAGGTCGTGCGGGGCAGGGAGACACCGGCGGAGCGGTACGCGGCCTGGACGAGGCCCGAGCAGTCGAAGGCGTCCGGGCCGGTGGCGCCCCAGACGTAGGGGCTGCCGAGCTTCCGGTAGGCGTAGGCGACGGCTTCCGCGGCGCGTGGGCCCGGTGCCCGCGCGGTGACGGAGCCGGGGGCCGTCGGGCCGCCGCCGGCGTCCGCCGCGGAGCGTGAGGCGCGGTCGGTGCCGCCCGTGAGGCCCGCGCGCTGTTCGGGGGACAGCCGGGCGAGCAGCCGACGGGCGGCGGACAGCTTGCCGGTGATCGTCTCCCTGTGACGCTTCATCTCGGCGCGGCGGGACGTCAGAGACTTCGCCTCGACCCGTGCCGCACCGCGCAACTGCTCGATCTCCCGGAGCTGTTTGCGTACGCGCCCCACCTCCGCCTTGTGGCGGGTGCCCGCGCGTTCGGCGAGGGCGGTGCCGTCCAGATAGCCGTCCGGGTCCTCGGACAGGACCAGTTGCAGGGCGGGGTCCAGGCCCCCGCTGCGGTACTGCGCCGCAGCGACCGAACCCAGGGCGGCCCGGGCGTCGTTGAGCCGGTCCTTCCTGCGGGCCGACTCGTCCTGCAGATCGCGCAGCCGCCGCTGGGCGGACTCCGCCTTCTCCTTCGCGCCGTTGTACTTCTCGGTGGCGACCTCCGCCTGGCGGTGGAGCCGGTCGACATCGGCCCCGACCTGTTCCGGCGTCGGTCGGGGCGCGGCGTGCGCCGGCCCGTCGAGGCCCGTCGCGGTGGCCGCGCCGGCGAGGGCGATGGTGGCGGCCGTGCGGGCCGCGTGACCGCCCGCCGAGCGCTGTCGGGACCTGCGGTGCGCTGCCACCTCGACTCCCGTCCTCGTGCACGACCGCCCCGGGCGGTCCGGCGGCGGGGTGCACAGGGGGAGCCGTCCGCCGCCGGACCTCTTCGGCGGTGGTGTCCGGCTGCCGCCCCTGGTCCGGGCGGCGATGGAGAGCCGGTCACCTGGGGGAGGACGCTAGGCCTCGCCCAGCGGCCGGGGTAACGGGTTGTGCGGAAGTGGCGCCGGTGGACCGGCAAGTGACCGTAAGTGACCGGAATGGCGATTCGGCTTCGTCGTCTTCACTCTGGGTGATGACCGATGTGGTGGACCGGGAGGAGGCGAGGGTGCCGGAGTGCTATGGGGCCCGTGTGGCTAGGCTCCGGCCCCATGGACGTACTCATCCACCTCTTCGTCGGTCTGCACATCATCGGCATCGCGTCGCTGCTCGGCGGCTTCCTCACCCAGATGAAGGCGATGGGCGAGGGCACCGCCCGCTTCAACCCCGCGATGCTGCACGGCGCCCTGACGATGCTGGTCACCGGTGTGGCCCTGGTCGGCCTCAACCAGGCGCAGGACTACTCCGTCGACAACATCAAGATCGGCGTGAAGCTGGCCCTGCTGATCGTGATCCTCGGCCTGGTCTATGTGAAGCGGGACGACGAGAAGGTGGACAAGGGCCTGTTCGGACTGGTCGGCCTGCTGACCGTGACCAACGTCTTCATCGCCGTGCTGTGGACCTGACCCCCTGTGGCGGGGACACACCCGCCTCCGGCCGCCGGGCCGGTCAGGCGGGGCGCACCACGCTGTGGATCGAGGACTCCCCGTCGTAGAAGATCGACTCCTCGCGGACGTAGGTGCCGGGCTTCGGCGCGTGGATCATCATGCCGTTGCCGATGTAGATCCCCACGTGGGTGACGTCGTCGTAGAAGAAGACCAGGTCACCCGGCTGAGCCTGGGAGACGGGGACCGTGGTTCCCGCGTCGACCTGGTCGTAGGTGGTACGCGGGATGGTGACGCCGGCGGCCTTCCAGGCGGCCTGGGTGAGGCCGGAGCAGTCGTAGGAGCCCGGGCCGGTGGCGCCCCAGACGTACGGCTTGCCGATCTGCGCGCGGGCGAAGGCGAGGGCCTTTTCGGCCTTGGTGGCGTACGAGGAGTCCGTGGACGTGGACGGCGGGGTGGTCGAGCCGGAGGATTCCGAGGTGCCCGTGCTGCCGCTCTCCTGCTGAGCGGCCTCCTCCTGGGCCTGCTGCCGCTCCGCCTGCTGCCGGGCGAGCTCGGCGGCCTTGCGGGCGGCCTCCTCCTGCTTCTTCTTCTCGATCGCCGCGAGCCGCGCCTTCTCCTCGGCGGTCAGCTTCGACATCAGCTCACGCGCGTCGGTGAGCTTCTTCTGGACGGTGGCCTTGGCCTTCTTCAGATCGCCCTGCGACTCCGTGAGCGTCTCGAGGCTCTTGGTCGCCTCCCGGCGCTTCTCCATCGTCTCGGACTGCTCGGTGACGTAGTCGTCGACCGCCTCCTTCTGGCGGCCGGTCATCCGGTCCATCACCTGGCGCTGGTCGAAGATGTCCTGCGGCGTGTCCGCGAGCAGGAAGGTCGCGGTGTCGGGGACGCCCGCGCCGGTCCGGTACTGGGCGGCGGCGAAGGAACCCAGCTCCTCCCGCGCGTCGTTCAGCTTCTGGGTGCGCTTGGCCACGTCGTCGAGAAGGGTGTCGACGCGCTTACGCTGCTTGGTGGTCTTCTCCTTGGCCGCGTTGTACTTCTCGGTCGCCGACTCCGCCTGGCGGTAGAGGTCGTCGACCTTCTTCTCGACCTCCTCCAGGCTCGGCTTGTCGTCGTCCGACGGGGCGGCGTTGGCCGTCTGGGAGAGCAGGGCGACGGAGGTCAGGGCGGCCGTTGCCAGGGCCGGGGTCCGTATGCCTGCCACGCGGGTGCCGGGAGTGCGCGACTTGCGGTGCGACGCCAAGGGAGGCGACTCCTTCCAGTGCTCCGCCTACCGGGTTAGCTGTCGGGTTCGGGCGGTGGTGCTTGGAAGGGTTGCCCTACGGCCGCTCCGCGAGGGAGTGGGCCGATTCACCCCATGTGTCTCGGTGGGTCCCCGGCTCCGGCTGCCACGAGGGGCAGGGACGGACTCGGCGGGGGCCGCGCGGCCCGGCGAGGTTCGCCGGTGGGGGTCGTACGGCCCGCCCGCACCGTAGCCAACTGGTGTGGCGCCTGTGAAGGTTGATGGGTGATATGCCCGATACATTTTTGTGACCTTGTGCGGCGGGTCACTCAGGGTGAGGTGATCGTGCCGTGGGGTGCGCGGCCGGGCGGTGACCGGGGGTCCGGCGGGTGTGCGGCCGGAAACCGGGGGATGTTCCCGGGGCGGCCCCGGGTTGTCGGTGGGGCGCCCTAGACTCGGAGAGCGATGAGCAGCCTCTTTGACGACAGCTTCCTGGCGGACCTCCAGGCCCAGCGGGGCCCCGCGGACGAGCCCCCGCCGCCGCCCGAGGACGATCATGTGCCGGAGACCGTTCCGGACGATCTGTTCGGCGGGAAGTTCGACGTGCCGCCGGACCGGGACACCCACTACCGCGACGGCGCCCCGCGCCCGGTGATCGACGCCGCCGCGCTGCTGGAGGGGCTGAACGACAACCAGCGCGCTGCCGTCGTGCACTCCGGCAGCCCGCTGCTCATCGTGGCCGGCGCCGGTTCCGGCAAGACCCGTGTGCTCACCCACCGCATCGCCCACCTGCTGGCCGAGCGCGGTGTCCACCCGGGCCAGATCCTCGCGATCACTTTCACCAACAAGGCCGCGGGCGAGATGAAGGAGCGCGTCGAGCAGCTCGTCGGACCGCGTGCCAACGCCATGTGGGTCATGACCTTCCACAGCGCGTGCGTCCGCATCCTGCGCCGCGAGAGCAAGAAGCTCGGCTTCACGTCGTCGTTCTCGATCTACGACGCGGCCGACTCCAAGCGTCTGATGGCCCTGGTCTGCCGTGACCTGGACCTCGACCCCAAGCGCTTCCCGCCGAAGTCGTTCAGCGCCAAGATCAGCAACCTGAAGAACGAGCTGATCGACGAGGAGGACTTCGCGGCCCAGGCCGCGGACGGTTTCGAGAAGACCCTCGCCCAGGCCTACGCGCTGTACCAGTCGCGGCTGCGCGAGGCGAACGCCCTCGACTTCGACGACCTGATCATGACGACGGTCAATCTGCTGCGCGCCTTCCCGGACGTGGCCGAGCACTACCGCCGCCGCTTCCGGCACGTCCTGGTCGACGAGTACCAGGACACCAACCACGCCCAGTACGCCCTGGTCCGCGAACTCGTCGGGAGCGCCTCCGAGCACCCCGTCGACGTGCCGCCGGAGGCCGAGGTGCCGCCCGCCGAGCTGTGCGTGGTGGGTGACGCCGACCAGTCGATCTACGCCTTCCGCGGTGCGACGATCCGCAACATCCTCCAGTTCGAGGAGGACTACCCGGACGCGACGACGATCCTGCTGGAGCAGAACTACCGCTCCACCCAGACCATCCTGAGCGCCGCCAACGCGGTCATCGAGCGCAACGAGTCGCGCCGCCCGAAGAACCTGTGGACCAACGCCGGCTCCGGCGCGCGGATCACCGGATACGTCGCCGACACCGAGCACGACGAGGCGCAGTTCGTCGCCGACGAGATAGACCGCCTCACGGACGCGGGCGAGGCCAAGGCGGGCGATGTCGCCGTCTTCTACCGCACCAACGCCCAGTCCCGTGTCTTCGAGGAGATCTTCATCCGCGTCGGCCTGCCCTACAAGGTCGTCGGCGGGGTCCGCTTCTACGAGCGCAAGGAGGTCCGGGACGTCCTGGCCTATCTGCGGGTGCTCGCCAACCCGGAGGACTCGGTGCCGCTGCGCCGCATCCTCAACGTCCCCAAGCGGGGCATCGGCGACCGCGCGGAGGCCATGATCGACGCCCTCGCGCAGCGCGAGAGGATCAGCTTCCCGCAGGCGCTGAAGCGCGTCGACGAGGCATACGGAATGGCCGCCCGGTCGTCGAACGCCGTGAAGCGGTTCAACACGCTGATGGAGGACCTCCGTACGGTCGTCGAGTCCGGCGCGGGGCCGGCGACGGTCCTGGAGGCCATCCTGGAACGCACCGGCTACCTGGCCGAGTTGCAGGCGTCCACCGACCCGCAGGACGAGACCCGCATCGAGAACCTCCAGGAACTCGCGGCCGTCGCCCTGGAGTTCGAGCAGGAGCGCGGCGAGGGCGAGCCGGTCGCCCTGTCCGACTTCCTGGAGCAGGTCGCCCTGGTCGCCGACTCCGACCAGATCCCCGACGAGGACGAGGACGGCTCCGGCGTCATCACGCTGATGACCCTGCACACCGCCAAGGGCCTGGAGTTCCCGGTCGTCTTCCTGACCGGCATGGAGGACGGCGTCTTCCCGCACATGCGTGCTCTCGGCCAGACCAAGGAGCTGGAGGAGGAGCGGCGACTGGCGTACGTCGGCATCACGCGCGCGCGGGAGCGGCTCTACCTCACCCGGTCGACCCTGCGCAGCGCGTGGGGCCAGCCGTCGTACAACCCGCCCTCACGGTTCCTGGAGGAGATCCCGGCCGCCCACCTGGAGTGGAAGCGGACGGGGCCGAGCGCGCCCGTGTCCTCCGGCCCGGCCTCGGGGGTGGCGGCCTCGCTGTCGTCGTCCCGCTCCCGCTCGTCCGCGTCGGGCGCCTCCGGGTTCGCCACCCGGCGGACGGCGGAGAAGCCCGTGGTGGCTCTGGCGGTCGGGGACCGGGTCACGCACGACCAGTTCGGCCTCGGCACGGTGGTCGCGGTGAAGGGCTCGGGGGCGAACGCGGAGGCGACGATCGACTTCGGGGACACCAAGCCCAAGCGTCTGCTGCTGCGGTACGCGCCGGTGGAGAAGCTGTAGCCGCAGGCGGCGGCCCGTCGGGGGAGGGCCCTACGACGGGTCGAGGCCGTGGCTGCGCAGCCAGGCGAGCGGGTCGATCGCCGCGCCGCCGCCGGGCCGCACCTCGAAGTGCAGGTGCGGGCCGGTCGAGTTGCCCGAGTTGCCGGAGAACGCGATCTGGTCGCCGGCCTTCACGGTGGAACCCGAGGGGATCTGGTAGCTGGAGAGGTGGCAGTACCACGTCTCCGTACCGTCCTTCGCCGTGACGATCATCATGTTGCCGTAGGCGGCGTTGTACTGCGTGCGGACGGTGCCGTCGGTCGCGGCCAGCACCGGGGTGCCGTACGAGACGGGGAAGTCGATTCCGGTGTGGACGGACATCCAGTTGATGCCGGACTGGCCGTAGTAGGCGCTGAGGCCGTGCCGCGCGACCGGGAGCGCGAACTTCGGACGCAGGCGCTCCTTGCGGGCCGCCTCCTCCGCCGCCCGCTTGCGCTCGGCCTCCTGCTGCGCCTTGAGGTCGATGCGCTCCTGGGTACGGCTGGCCCGGTCGGCGAAGTCGTCGGCGCCGGCGGCGAGGCTCTCCAGCTGGGTGTCCAGCTTGACGTTGGCGGCGGACGGTTTCACCGGCTGGGCGTCGGCCGCGGTCGTCCTCGTCTCCTGGCCGCCCTCCTCGGTCAGATTGCCGACCGAGGCCGCGGCGATACCGGCGACGCCCATCACGCACGCCGAGGGCACGGCCACCGTCAGCAGCGCGGAGCGCTTGGCCGGCGTACGGCGGCGGGAGCGGGACCCGGCGCGTGAGGCGGCGCGCGGCTGCGGGACGGGCAGGACCTCCTCCTGCTCGTCGAGCAGGCTCACCGCGGGCAGTTCGCCGGTGTCACCCGGTTCGCCGGGGGCGGGCTCGTCGGCGGCGGCCGACTCGTGGGTGTCCTGTTCGTACGGGCTCTGCTCGTACCCGTCCTGGCCGCCGTACGTGTCGTGGCCGCCGTCGGAGTTCCACTGCGTGGCGTCGTAGACGCCGCTGTCGAAGGTCTGTGCGCTCCAGTCCCAGTGCTGAGTGCCGTCCGCGGGGTCGTCGGCCTGGTCCGGCTGGAGCCAGGCGCCGGCGTCCCACTGGCCGCTCGTCTCGGGCGAGGTGCCCTGCGCCGGGATCACCGACATCGGCTGGTGGCCCGTGGTCCAGGCGGTCGCGTCGTAGCCGCCGGTGTCATACGCGGCGGTGTGCTGGGCCGCGTACGCGTCGTAGTGCCCGGTGTCCTGGCCGGCCGTGGGCCACTGCCCGGAGTCGTAGGCGCCCGTGTCGTGGCCGCTGCCCGGGAGGTCTCCGAAGAGGGGGTCGGTGGCGAAGCTGCCGGTCGTGTGGCCGGTGCCGTAGTGCGTGGCGCCGAAACCGGTCGCGTCGTAACCGCCGTAGGCGGTGAAGTCACCGTACGGGGCTTCCTGGGTGCCGTACGACGCGTAGGGCGCCGAGGCGGCATCGGAAGCCGGAGCCGGGGCCATGGTCCCCGACGGGTGACGGTCGTTCACCAACTTCTCTTTCGCCTCGACAACAGGGGCTGCCAGAGCAGTGCGGCGACTGTACCCGGCGGTATGCGGGCACGACAATCTTCCCCAGGTTTCGCGCGCGCAGGAAACGGGCATTCGGTCGTGTTTTGGGGGACGGCGGGCGCGGTCTTGGCTCTTTGTTCGAACTCTGTTCGAGGTTGTGGGTGTGTCGCGGCCGTAACTCGGCCGTGTCGGACCGTTGTTGTTCGGATGTGGACTCTCGCGGTGCTCGTGTCACGGCGGACGGGTGTCGGGCGTGTCGCGCCGTGCCGTCCTACGCCACCGTCAGGCCGTTCGCGCGGCCGGTGGACGGCTCGCCGGGGTGCGCCGTGTCCAGCGCCTGCCGTATGCCGGTCGCCACGGTGGGGTGCACGGGCAGGGCGAGGTGGCCGACGCCGCTCACCCGGACGTTCACCGCGGTGAGGTCCGGGTGCTCGATGCACGCCGCGTCCAGCGGGTCCATGATGTGGTCGAGGTCGCTCCAGAAGGCGACGAAGTGTGTACGGCAGCCGGGCGAGGGCAGCGAAAGCTCCTCGAGCACCGGTGAGCCGGGGCGCATCTGGCGCACGATGGGGTGCGCGTTGGCCAGCGGGGCGACGCGCGTGCCGGAGTGCGGGGTGCCGAGCGTGACGAGCGTCCGCACCCTGGTGTCACCGCCCAGTCGCTGGACGTAGTACCGCGCGATCAGTCCGCCGAGGCTGTGTCCCACCACGTCCACCTGACGGCTGCCCGTGCGCTCGCACACTTGCTCGATGTGCCGTCCGAGCAGTTCGGCGGCGATGCGGATGTCGCAGGTCAGCGGGGAGTAGTTGAGCGACTCGATCTGCTGCCTGCCGTGCTGGGACAGGCTGCGGCGCAACAGGACGAAGACCGAGCGGTTGTCGATGAAGCCGTGCAGCAGTACGACCGGGGGTTTGGCCTCCGTCGGCAGCTGTGCGGCGCCGTCCGGTGCCGGCAGCGCGGGGCGGCCGGGGCCCCGCCGCTCCTGGACGATCCCGGCGGGATAGAGCAGGAGGTGGCCCGCGAGGATCGCCAGCTCCAGGGCGGTCGCCTTCAGCAGGGCCAGGGAGAGATCCGCCAGCCGGGCCGGCAGAAGGCGCCGGCAGACCGGCAGAAAGGGAAGTGCTGCCTCGGTGACCTTCATGGCCGACCTCCTGTCGGCACGCGGAAGGACAGCCTCGTCCCCCGTGTGCCCTCATGGGATGTCGCTACGAAAGCGGTCGACGGCGCGCGCGTGCTGTGCGTAGAGGGGGCGCAGTGGTACGTCGACCTCGGTGCGAATCCCTTATGCGCATGTTCCCACCGATGCCCATGAGTCGCACGAGCACACGGTGTGCGGGCCTCCGGGCCCGGGAACGCTGCGCGATGAACGTGTCCCACCGTGTGATTTCCCCCTCCCTGTACCCCGCGAAACTGCCGGTTGCGGGATGCTGGAGATAACGTTCGTTCACTTCTCGGGCCGGTTCGGGCCGGGGTGTCCGTGCGATGTGTGCGGTACTTGTCGGTACGGATGGATGTAGTCGCTTCATGGAGGCAGTGATGGGTGTGGCAGCCGGACCGATCCGCGTGGTGGTGGCCAAGCCGGGGCTCGACGGCCACGATCGCGGGGCCAAGGTGATCGCGCGGGCGCTGCGCGACGCCGGTATGGAGGTGATCTACACCGGGCTTCACCAGACCCCCGAGCAGATCGTCGACACCGCGATCCAGGAGGACGCCGACGCGATCGGGCTCTCCATCCTCTCCGGGGCGCACAACACGCTGTTCGCGGCGGTCATCGAGCTGCTCGAGCAGCGGGACGCGGCGGACATCCTGGTCTTCGGCGGCGGCATCATTCCCGAGGCGGACATCGCTCCGCTGAAGGAGAAGGGCGTCGCGGAGATTTTCACGCCGGGTGCGACCACCGCGTCGATCGTGGACTGGGTCCGCGCCAACGCCCGCCAGCCCGCGCAGGCGTAGGGCCGTCCCGCCGCCCTGGCGCCGGTACGGATCGGGGGTGGGCCGCGCGGCCCGGCGCCCGCGGGGTGCCGGCGCGCCCACCCGTGCCCTCCCGCCGGTACGACTGCCCGCGGTGGGCGTGGCCCGGCCGGGGGTCATGGGGCGGGCGGGGTCAGTTCCGCCAGCATGGCCGCGCGGAGGCGCAGGGTGGTGACCAGGCGCTGGAAGGCCTCCGACCAGTAGCCCCCGGCTCCCGGTGACGCGTTCTCCGGCTCGTCCGGCACCGCCAGGAGCGCGTCGAGGCGGCCGGCCTCGGACGGGTCCAGGCAGCGTTCGGCCAGGCCCATGACTCCGCTGAAACTCCATGGATAACTCCCTGCGTCACGCGCGATGTTGAGCGCGTCGACCACCGCCCGTCCGACCGGCGCAGCCCAGGGCACGGCACACACTCCGAGCAGCTGGAACGCCTCGGACAGGCCGTGCGTCTCGATGAACCCGGCCACCCACTGGGCCCGTTCGGCGGCGCTCAGCGTGCCGAGGAGCTTGGCCCGTTCGGCCAGGGACACCGCGCCGGGGCCGCCCGCCTCCGGCGCCGAGGGGTTTCCGAGCAGCGCCCGGGACCACGCCGCGTCCCGCTGCCGCACCGCCGCCCGGCACCAGGCCGCGTGCAGTTCGCCCTGCCAGTCGTCCGCCACCGGCAGGGCCACGATCTCCCGGGGTGTGCGCCCGCCCAGCCGCCGCGACCAGGTGCCCAGCGGGGCGGCTTCCACCAACTGGCCGAGCCACCAGGACCTCTCGCCCCGGCCCGCCGGGGCCTTGGCCGCCACACCGTCGCGTTCCATGCCCGCGTCGCACTCGTGCGGCGCCTCGACGGTGATCGTCGGTACGTCCTGTGTGTGGTCGACGGCCACACAGGCACCGGCTCTGACCGCCATGCGGTGTGCCAGTGCCGAGCCGGGCAGCGCCGACAGCAACTCCGCCGCCGTCGCCCGTACATTGCGGCTGCGGTCGCCCAGGGCCTGTTCCAGGAAGGGTTCGTCGTCCGGGCCCAGACCGGTGCGCAGCGAGTCCAGGAACATCAGCCGGTCCTCGGCCCGCTCCGTGGCCCAGGTCGACTCGAGCAGGTCGCGCGCGGCGTCGGGCTTGCGGGAGCGCAGTGCGGCGAGGAGGGCGACCCGTTCGGCGAAGAGGCCCTCCTCCCAGAGGCGCCGTATCCCGTCCGTGCCGGGAAGGCCGGGTCCGGACGTGCCGCCGCCCGGTGTGGAGCGCAGGGCGAACCGCCAGTCAGGATTGAGCCGGGCCAGCCACAGGGCGCGCGGACCGGCGAACCGCAGCGCCGCCGGACGCAGGTCCGTGCGTCCCCGGGCCGCGTCGAGCAGGGCGGGCAGCACCGCGGGCGGCGGGGCGTAACCGTGGGCGTTCGCCGCGGCCAGCCACTGCGGGAGCAGCTCCATCAGATCCGGTGCCGAGCCCCGGCGTCCGCCACCGGAGGAACCGGGGCGGTCGGCGAGCAGCATCGTGAGCCTGCGCGCCGCGGCGGACGGCAGCGGAGGGCGCGGGTCCGCGGGGGCGGGCCGCGGACGCTCCGCGGCCCGCGCGGGCAGCAGCCCCGCCCGTCGCCGCACGGTCGCCACGGCCGCCGCGTCCAGCAGCGCCGTCGCCGCCCGTGGTCCGGGTGCGACGTCTGCCAGGGCGCGCCGGTCCGTCCCCAGCAGGGCCGTGGTGACCAGCTCCTCCCAGTCGTCCGGGAGGGGCGCCTCCACAGCGGCGGTCGTCCTGCTCATGAGCATCCCTTCCGACGGGTGTCCCGGTGCGGCCGACGACTCAGGTGCACCGAGTGTCCAGTGGTGCCCGAAAGATTCCTGGGGTGGGTGGGGTGACGGCTCAGCACAGCGTCACCGTCTCCCCGGGCCCCTCGGGCCATGCCGCCAAAGGGGTGAATCCCTGATGGCCGCACTCGCCGAAGACCCTGACCGGGGCGCCGCCCGACAGGGCCACCAGGCGCCACAGACCGGGGCGGGACCGCGCGGCCCGGGTGAGCGGCAGGGCCGCGTCCTCGTCGGCGTCGGCCAGCTGCCAGCCGTCACCGTCCGGGACCGGTATCACCCGGTCCAGCGTCACCGGCACGGAGTCCAGCCAGGGGTCGTCGCGCAGCGCCTCGCCGTAGCGGGCGACCGCCCGGCCCGTCGTCGTGCCCGGCGGCCGCGCCGCCGTCGGCCCGGGCGGCGCGAACCGTTCCCCCAGGGCCACCCGCACCTGTCCCGCGCCCGGGTAGGCGGACACCTCCGCGTCCAGGGCCAGCCCGACCGGCAGCGCGAGCTCCGGGGAGCGGCCCGCCGCCCCGTAGGAGAGGAGCAGCGCCGTACGCCCCGAGCCGGTGCCGTACAGCCAGACGCGGCGGGTCGTGAGACGGCTGTCCGCCGTGTCGTACTGGGCGAGGACCAGCCAGCGGTCCCGCACCGGAGGGCCGTCCGCCGCGGCGGACAGGCCGATACGGGAACGGACCGTCGCGGCGAGCCCCTCCGGCAGTTCGTCCCGGTGCAGCCAGCCCCGGGCCAGGAGGTGGAGCAGCGCGCACTCCTCCAGCAGCCGCACCGGCCGGCCCGGTCCGGTGTCCGGGAGCGCCCCCAGCTCCCGTACCCGGGCGGCCAGCCCCTGCGCCTGGGCGTCCACCATGCGGGCCGCGGTCTCCTCCCACAGGCCGTACCCGGACTGCTCGGCCGACGCCAGACCGCCGCGCAGCAGATCGGCCAGGCGCTGCTCCAGTTCCGCCGCGCCCGCGGTGATCCGCTCGGCCCGGCGCTCCGCCCTGCGCCGCGCCGCCTCCGGGTCCGCCGGTCCCGGCGGAGCACCCGGAGCACCGGAGGCGCCCCCGGCCTGCCCGTCCTCCGCCCGGGCGCGCCGGGCAGCGATCCACCGCCCGGCCCAGTCCGGCTCCTCCGCCCGCGGCAGCGCCTCGTCCCCGCCCGCCCGCAGCAGCATCAGACCGAGCGCGTGCTTGCACGGGAACTTGCGGCTCGGACAACTGCACGTGTACGCGGGCCCGGAGGCGTCCGCGAGGTCGACGACCGTCCGGTACGGCGTGCCCCCGCCGCCCGTGCACAGCCCCCACGCCGTCCCCTCACCGGAACGGCCGGTCTCCGACCACGGCCCGGCCACGCCGAGTTCGCTTCCCGCCTTGCGTGACGCGGGGTCAGGCGCCAGTGCCAGCACCTGGTCCGCGGTCCAGCGCACCCCCTGCTGAGTCATGCCGTCGAAACTAGATCCCGGCACTGACAATCGGCCTGCGGACCTCGTTCGTGCAGGTCGGAGCGATTGTCAGTGGCGTGGTGCACGGTTGGTGACAGATCCGAACCGGCCGAGGTGGAGGGGGACTCAGCCATGACTGTGTCTGTGGAGACGGAGAAGCTGCGGCCGCACGCCGAGGACGCCTTCGCCGCCGAACTCGCCGCGCTGGCGGCGCAGGACGACCGGCCGCGCCCCGCCCGCTGGCGGCTGTCGCCGTGGGCCGTCGCGACCTACCTGCTCGGCGGCACGCTGCCGGACGGCACGGTGATCACACCCAAGTACGTCGGTCCGCGCCGGATCGTCGAGGTCGCGGTGACCACCCTCGCCACCGACCGCGCCCTGCTGCTGCTCGGAGTGCCCGGCACGGCGAAGACCTGGGTCTCCGAACACCTTGCCGCCGCGGTCAGCGGTGACTCGACGCTGTTGGTGCAGGGCACGGCCGGCACACCGGAGGAGGCCATCCGCTACGGCTGGAACTACGCCCGGCTGCTCGCCCACGGCCCCAGCCGGGACGCGCTCGTGCCCAGCCCGGTGATGCGGGCCATGGCGGACGGCATGACGGCCCGCGTCGAGGAGCTGACCCGCATCCCGGCCGACGTCCAGGACACGCTGATCACGATCCTGTCGGAGAAGACGCTGCCGATACCGGAACTCGGCCAGGAGGTGCAGGCGGTCCGCGGGTTCAACCTGATCGCCACGGCCAACGACCGCGACCGCGGGGTCAACGAGCTCTCCAGCGCCCTGCGCCGCAGGTTCAACACCGTGGTCCTGCCGCTCCCGGAAACCGCCGAGGCGGAGGTCGACATCGTCTCCCGCCGGGTCGGCCAGATCGGCCGCTCCCTCGACCTGCCGACCGTGCCCGACGGCATCGACGAGATCCGTCGCGTCGTCACCGTCTTCCGTGAACTGCGCGACGGGATCACGGCCGACGGGCGGACGAAGCTCAAGTCGCCCAGCGGCACGCTGTCCACCGCCGAGGCGATCTCCGTCGTCACGGGCGGGCTGGCGCTGGCCGCCCACTTCGGCGACGGCGTGCTGCGGGCCGGGGACGTCGCCGCGGGCATCCTCGGCGCGGTCGTCCGCGACCCGGCGGCGGACCGCGTCGTCTGGCAGGAGTACCTGGAGACCGTCGTCCGCGAGCGGGAGGGCTGGAAGGACTTCTACCGGGCCTGCCGGGAGGCCGGCGCATGAGCGACGGGAAGGAGGGCGCCGGCGGAGCGCTGCTCCTCGGGGTGCGGCACCACGGTCCCGGGTCGGCGCGGGCGGTGCGGGCCGTGCTGGAGGAGGCCCGGCCGGGTGTGGTGCTGATCGAGGGCCCGCCGGAGGCGGACGCGCTGGTCCCGCTCGCCGCCGAGGAGGACATGCGGCCGCCGGTCGCCCTGCTCGCCCACGCGGTGGACGAGCCCGGCCGTTCGGCCTTCTGGCCGCTGGCCGGGTTCTCCCCGGAGTGGGCCGCGATCCGCTGGGCGGTGGAGCACGGCGTCCCGGCCCGCTTCATCGACCTGCCCGCCGCGCACACACTGGCCTGGGAGAGGGACGATGAGGACGAAGGCGAGGACGGTGGGACCGAGCCCGCGGCCGGTGCGGGCGACCCGGCGGGCACCGACGTGCGGGTCGATCCACTGGGGGTGCTGGCCGCGGCCGCCGGGTACGACGACGCCGAGCGCTGGTGGGAGGACGTCGTCGAGCACCGGGGCGTCGGGAAGGGGGACCCGGTGGCGCCCTTCACCGCGCTCGAGGAGGCCATGACCGCGCTCCGGGAGGAGTACGGCAGCGGGGGACACGAGCGGGACCTGGTGCGCGAAGCCCATATGCGGCTGCGGATCCGCGCGGCGCAACGGGAGTGCGGGAACGGCGTGGCCGTCGTGTGCGGGGCCTGGCACGTGCCCGCGCTCCGGCGGAGGACCACCGTCGCCGCCGACCGGGCCTTGCTGAAGGGGCTGCCCAAGGTGAGGACCGACATGACCTGGGTGCCCTGGACCCACCGCAGGCTCTCCCGGGCGAGCGGCTACGGCGCGGGCATCGACTCCCCCGGCTGGTACGGGCATCTGTTCGACGCCCCGGACCGGCCGGTGGAACGGTGGCTGACCAAGGTGGCGGGGCTGCTGCGGGCCGAGGACATGATCGTGTCGTCCGCGCACGTCATCGAGGCCGTGCGGCTGGCGGAGACCCTGGCGGCGATGCGCGGGCGGCCGCTGCCCGGGCTGAGCGAGACGACCGACGCGGTGCGGGCGGTGATGTGCGAGGGCTCCGACGTGCCGCTGGCACTGGTGCACGACCGGCTGGTCGTCGGCGACGTCCTGGGGGAGGTGCCGGCCACCGCGCCCGCCGTGCCGCTGCAGCGGGATCTCACGCGGATCCAGCGCCGGCTGCGGCTGAGACCGGAGGCGGCCGAGCGGGAGCTGGAGCTCGACCTGCGCAAGGAGACCGACGCCGAGCGCAGCAGACTGCTGCACCGGCTGCGGCTGCTCGGCATCGGCTGGGGCGAGCCCGCCGTCTCACGCGGCAGCACGGGGACGTTCCGCGAGACGTGGCGGCTGCGCTGGGAGCCGGAGCTGTCCGTGCGGGTCGCCGAGGCCGGGGTGTGGGGGACGACCGTCCTCGCCGCCGCGACGGCCAGGGCCGAGGCGGACGCCGTCACCGCGCGGGGCCTCGCGGAGGTCACCGGGCTCGCCGAGCACTGCCTGCTGGCGGGGCTGTCCGAGGCGCTGCCCACGGTGATGCGGATCCTGGCCGACCGCGCGGCCCTCGACGCCGACGTCGGCCACCTCGCCCAGGCGCTGCCCGCCCTGGTCCGCTCACTGCGCTACGGCGACGTCCGGGGCACGGACACCGCGTCGCTGGCCGGGGTCGCCGCCGGTCTCGCCGAGCGGGTCTTCGTCGGACTGCCCCCGGCCTGCGCCGCACTGGACGCCGACGCGGCCGAGGAGATGCGGGGCCACGTCGACGCGGTGCACGGGGCGGTGGGCCTCCTCGGCGACGCCCCCGCAGCGGGCCACGGGCAACTGCGCGGCCGCTGGCAGTCGGTGCTGCGGACGCTGGCCGCCCGGGACACCGTGCCGGGCGTCGTACGGGGGCGCTCCGTGCGGCTGCTGCTGGACGACGGGGGGCTGGCGCGGGACGAGGCGGCGCGGCTCATGGGGCTCGTGCTGTCGCCGGGCACACCGCCGGCGGACGCGGCCGCGTGGATCGAGGGGTTCGTCGGCGGCGGCCCGGGCGGCGGGCTGCTGCTGGTCCACGACGAGCGGCTGCTCGGGCTGGTCGACGCGTGGCTGACGGGCGTACCGGCGGAGGCGTTCACCGATGTACTGCCGCTGCTGCGGCGGACGTTCTCCGCCTACGAGCCGGGGGTGCGCCGCACCCTCGGCGAGCTGGTCCGGCGCGGACCGGGGACCCGCGGGAGCGCGCTCGCGGTGTCCGGCCTGCCCGGCTTCGGGCCCGGCCTCGACATCGGGCGCGCGGACGCCGTGCTGCCGGTCGTGCGGCTGCTGCTGGGCCCGCACGGCAACGAGAAGACGGCGGACGCCGGACCGGCGGGGGCGACGGCATGACGGGCACACGACCACCGGGGGAGGCGCCCATGGCGGACGCGACGACCGACCCGGCGCAGGAGCGGCTGCGCAGATGGCGGCTCGTGCTCGGAGGGGACGCGGCCGACGGGACCGGCCGCGCCCTGTCCGGGCGGGACGCCGCGATGGACGGTGCGCTCACCGCGCTCTACGGAAAGGGGGACACACCGCAGGCGGGGCGGGACCGTTCGGCGGGGCTCGGGGCGTCGGCGCCGTCGGTGGCCCGCTGGCTCGGGGACATCCGGACCTACTTCCCCTCCTCCGTCGTCCAGGTCATGCAGCGCGACGCCATCGACCGGCTCGGGCTCGCCACGCTTCTGCTCGAACCGGAGATGCTGGAGGCGGTGGAGGCCGACGTCCACCTCGTCGGCACCCTGCTGTCGCTCCACAAGGCCATGCCGGAAACCACGAAGGAGACGGCGCGGGCCGTCGTCCGCAAGGTCGTCGAGGACCTGGAGAAGCGGCTCGCCACCCGCACCCGGGCCACCCTCACCGGCGCCCTGGACCGCAGTGCCCGCGTCAGCAGGCCCCGCCACCACGACATCGACTGGAACCGCACGATCGCGGCCAACCTCAAGCACTACCTCCCCGAGCACCGGACGGTCGTGCCCGAGCGGCTCATCGGCTACGGGCACGCCTCGCGGTCGGTGAAGAAGGAAGTGGTCCTCTGCGTCGACCAGTCCGGGTCGATGGCGTCGTCCGTGGTGTACGCGTCGGTGTTCGGGGCGGTGCTCGCGTCGATGCGGTCGGTCGACACCCGGCTCGTCGTGTTCGACACGACGGTCGTCGACCTCACCGACCGGCTGGACGACCCCGTCGACGTGCTCTTCGGCACCCGGCTCGGCGGCGGTACGGACATCAACCGGGCGCTCGCGTACTGCCAGTCGCTGATCACCCGCCCGGCGGAGACGGTGGTCGTGCTGATCAGCGACCTCTATGAAGGGGGGATACGCGACGAGATGCTCAAGCGGGTGGCGGCGATGAAAGCGTCGGGCGTCGGGTTCGTGACGCTGCTCGCGCTGTCCGACGAGGGGGCGCCCGCCTACGACGGGGAGCATGCGGCGGCGCTCGCGGCGCTGGGCACACCGGCGTTCGCCTGCACGCCCGATCTGTTCCCGGAGGTGATGGCGGCGGCGATCGAGAAGCGGCCGCTGCCGATACCGGACGCGGGATGACGAGGGCGGACTCGGGCCGGTAAAAACGGACATGACTACCCATCGGTAACAGAGGGCTTGCGCAACCGCGGGAGGTGCGTGCGAGGATCGGCGCTGTTCGATTTGGGCCGCTGCCGTGCCTCACTCGTCCCGCCGTCCGGGAGGAATCCCGCCTTGACCTGGTCCCCCGCCGTGTCCGATGCCGCACTGCGCGCGATGCGCGTGCCGGCCGGACGGCGCGTGGTCCAGCTGGCGCTGCTGGCGGGCGCGGTGTTCGTGCTCGGCGTGCTGTGCGGGGAGCGGGCGCAAGCGGCGGACGGTGCGCCGGTGCGCGAGGACTCCCCGGTCGCGGCGGCGGCCGACCTGCGGACTCCGCCCGGTTCGAACGCCGCCCGGTCCCTCGTCGACGCCCTCGCCGTGCCGCGCCAGGAGACCGCCGACCCGATCCGTCCGCTGACGGAGACGGTGGTCCGGTCCGTGGACGAGCGGGTCGTACGACCGGCCGGGGAGCTGGTGGGCACGGTGACCGACCGGCTCGGCCAGGCACCGGGAGGGCTTCCCGCCCTGCCCGGCCCGGAGCGGTCCGCGCCGCTGCCGGAGATCCCGGGGCTGCCCGGCGCCCCGGCGCACACCCTTCCCGAGCCGACCGCGCCCGGCCCGCAGCAGCCGTCCGCCCCGTCGGCCGAGGCACCTGACCCACCCGAAGCGCCCACTCCGGACGCCTCCGACGGCCCCGACACCCCCGACGCCCCGGACGGACCCGCCCGCACCGCGGCCCCAGCCCACCACGGCCCGGCGCTCACCGGCGTCGGCGGAGTGACGCACGTCAGCCACGGGGGCCCGGGCGGCCACGGACGCGGTACCCCGGACCGTGACGGTGTGACGGCCGGAACGGCGCTCGCCCCCCACGCCCCCGCCGACGGCGGTTCCGGCGGAGCCGTGGGCAGCCGCTCGGCGGCGGACCACGGCACGCAGCGACACGGTGACGCGTGCGCCGTCCCCGCGTTCCACCGGCCCGCGCCCCGGCTCGTACCCGGCCCCGCCGAGCGCGCCGAGGCGACCGGGACGCAGGACCGGTGCCGGGACGTACCGGTCTCACCCGCCTAGGGCGGCGCCTCGCTCGCGGCGGACGCGGGCGCGCGAGGGCGTGCGCAGGCATGCCTCCCGCGGCAGGCCTCACACCACGGCGGGCACGGCAGGCAGGACGAGAAACCCGGCGCGAGCCGCCGGGCCGATGCGAGCCGCCCGGCAGGAACCGGCCGGAACGCGCAGAAACCGCCGTGGACCACCCCCGCGCTCGGCCCGCGCACCCCACCCCACCCCCCACCCGCTACTGACTCACGGGTAACAAAGGACTCCGTGGGGCATCAGGACCCGGACAGCCGAAAGCCGTCGGCTCGTCCGGCCGCAACCTCGCGGAGGGGCGGCCGGCCCCCATTGGGGTGGGGGCCGGTCCACCCCGCAACCCCGGAAACCGGGCGTCCACCGCCCTTCCGGGTTGTTCGAAAGGGCCTCACCGGGTCAACCCCAGCCCGGTGAGGCCCCTCACCTCAGGCACGCCGTGCCAGAGAAGGCGGCATCATGTGACAGGTATCACCGCTCACGTGTGACCCGCGATTTAGAGAGGTCACCCAAGCGGCGATAACCTGCGAGACGGACATGCCGCGCGCTCGGACACCGTGTGCGCCTCCCTTGTGACACAGCGGACGTCACGTTGCCCTTCGCGGCACGCCCACGCATCCAACGAACCGCGAGATCACTGATAGGGACGGAAGCGCGTGGACCTGTTCGAGTACCAGGCGAGGGACCTCTTCGCCAAGCACGATGTACCGGTGCTGGCCGGTGAAGTCATCGACACGCCTGAGGCGGCCCGCGCAGCCACTGAGCGTCTCGGTGGCAAGTCCGTCGTCAAGGCCCAGGTGAAGGTCGGCGGCCGTGGCAAGGCGGGCGGCGTCAAGCTCGCCGCCACCCCCGACGAGGCGGTCGAGCACGCGACCAACATCCTCGGCATGGACATCAAGGGCCACACGGTCCACAAGGTGATGATCGCCGAGACCGCCCCGGAGATCGTCGAGGAGTACTACGTCTCCTTCCTCCTCGACCGTGCCAACCGCACCTTCCTCTCCATCGCCTCCGTCGAGGGCGGCATGGAGATCGAGGAGGTGGCGGCCACCCGTCCGGAGGCCGTCGCCAAGACGCCGATCGACGCCAACGAGGGGGTGACCCCCGCCAAGGCCCGCGAGATCGTCGAGGCCGCGAACTTCCCGGCCGAGGTCGCCGACAAGGTCGCCGACGTCCTGGTCACCCTGTGGAAGACCTTCGTCGCCGAGGACGCGCTCCTCGTCGAGGTCAACCCGCTGGCCAAGGTCGCCTCCGGTGACGTCATCGCCCTGGACGGCAAGGTCTCCCTGGACGAGAACGCCGAGTTCCGCCAGCCGGAGCACGAGGCCCTGCAGGACAAGGCCTCGGCCAACCCGCTCGAGGCGGCCGCCAAGGAGAAGAACCTCAACTACGTCAAGCTCGACGGTGAGGTCGGCATCATCGGCAACGGCGCGGGTCTCGTCATGAGCACCCTGGACGTCGTCGCCTACGCCGGTGAGGCCCACGGCGGCGTCAAGCCCGCCAACTTCCTCGACATCGGCGGTGGCGCCTCCGCCGCCGTCATGGCGAACGGCCTGGAGATCATCCTCGGCGACCCGGACGTCAAGTCCGTCTTCGTCAACGTCTTCGGCGGCATCACCGCCTGCGACGAGGTCGCCAACGGCATCGTGCAGGCGCTGCAGCTGCTGAAGGACAAGGGCGAGGAAGTCACCAAGCCCCTCGTCGTCCGTCTCGACGGCAACAACGCCGAGCTGGGTCGAAAGATCCTCTCCGACGCCAACCACCCGCTGGTGCAGCGCGTGGACACCATGGACGGCGCGGCCGACAAGGCCGCCGAGCTCGCGGCTGCGAAGTAAGGAAGAGGGACTCAGACAGCCATGGCTATCTTCCTCAACAAGGACTCCAAGGTCATCGTCCAGGGCATGACCGGTGCCACGGGCATGAAGCACACCAAGCTCATGCTGGCCGACGGCACGAACATCGTCGGCGGCGTGAACCCGCGCAAGGCCGGCACCTCCGTCGACATCGACGGCAACGAGATCCCGGTCTTCGGCACCGTCGCCGAGGCAATGGAGAAGACGGGCGCCAACGTGTCCGTCCTCTTCGTGCCGCCGGCCTTCGCCAAGGCCGCCGTCGTCGAGGCCATCGACGCCGAGATCCCGCTCGCGGTCGTCATCACCGAGGGCATCGCGGTGCACGACTCCGCCGCCTTCTACGCGTACGCCGTGGAGAAGGGCAACAAGACCCGGATCATCGGCCCGAACTGCCCGGGTCTGATCACCCCCGGCCAGTCGAACGCCGGCATCATCCCGGGCGACATCACCAAGCCCGGCCGCATCGGCCTGGTGTCGAAGTCCGGCACGCTCACGTACCAGATGATGTACGAGCTGCGGGACATCGGCTTCTCCTCCGCCGTCGGCATCGGTGGCGACCCGGTCATCGGCACCACGCACATCGACGCGCTCGCCGCGTTCGAGGCCGACCCCGACACCGACCTGATCGTGATGATCGGTGAGATCGGCGGCGACGCCGAGGAGCGGGCCGCGGCCTTCATCAAGGAGAACGTGAAGAAGCCGGTCGTCGGCTACGTCGCGGGCTTCACCGCGCCCGAGGGCAAGACCATGGGCCACGCCGGCGCCATCGTCTCCGGCTCCTCCGGCACGGCCGCCGCGAAGAAGGAGGCCCTCGAGGCCGCCGGCGTCAAGGTCGGCAAGACGCCGACCGAGACGGCGAAGCTGGCCCGCGCGATCCTCGCCGGCTGAGCCGGGTCACTCGCGCGGAGCACGGCACGGCCGGGCCCGTTCCCCGCAGGGGGGACGGGCCCGCCGTCGTCGGGGGCGGGGTCACCGCGCCTGCGGCATCAGCCGTTCTCGTCCTCCCGGCAGCTGCTCCCGCAGCTTGGCGCGCAGCTCCCGCTCCTCCTCCGACAGGGGGCCGGGTGCCACACGCGGCGGCACGCCCTGGACCGTCTCGCCCGGCGGCACCGGCGGCTCGTACCGGGTGGGGGACGTGTGCAGGGTGAGAGCCGTGGTGCCGATCAGGGTGACGGTGAAAGCGATGGCCGCCCGGGTCCAGAAGCGCGCCCGGCGCTCGCTGCCGCCCCGCACCGCGGGTGGCTCGGCCGCCCGCAGCCGTCCGGTGGACGCGAGTTCGGCCAGCCGCTGGTGCAGTTCCCGCGGGTCCGACAGTTCCGGCAGCCGGGCGGCGACGGTCTCCCGTGCGTGCATCAGCCGGCCGGCCGCCGCCCGGGTGGTGGCCTCCGTCTCCGCCGCCGTCTCCGGCAGGCCCAGGCCGACCCCGTCGTACAGCAGAAGCGTGCGGCGGTACGGCGGCGGCAGGCGCAGCAGGGCGTCGAGGAGCGTGCGGTCGTCCTCGTCGGGGGGCGGCGGTTCGGGCTGCCGGTGGCGGCGGCGGAACCGGTGCCACGGGGACAGCGCCCACTCGTGGGCCGCGGCGCGCACCCAGCCGGCCGGGTCCGGGTCGCGGGCCACCTCGGGCCAGCGGTCCCAGGCCAGCTGGAAGGCGCGCTCCACGGACTCGCGGGCGAGGTCGCGGCGGCCGCTGAGCAGATACGTCTGCCGGACGAGCGCGGGAGCGCAGAAGGAGTACAGGGCGTCGAAGGCCTGAGCCGGCGTCAGCCCGGCACCGTCGTCCCGTGGCGCCGGAGCCGGCGGGGGCGCCGGCGCGAACCCGGAGGGCTCCGGCGTGACCGCCGTGCGGCCGCCACCCGGCTGGTCCAGACACACCGTCACCACCGCTGGGGCCTCCTGTTGCTGACGACTCGGTACGGACATCCCGGCTCCGGCGTCCGGGAACCCTTCCGCCGCCTCGGCCAGACCGGCCAGCAGCTGCGCGTACGCCTCCCGGTTCCGGCCGCGCGGTGTGCTGCGGCCGGCCTCCCACGAACGCACCGTGTCGGGCCGTACGCCGACCCGCTCGGCGAGCTGAGCACGCGTCAGCGCGTGTGCCTCGCGCAGACGTCGGCGTTCCTTGGGCGGGGGGAGTGGGGTGGCGGGGCTCCGTGTCACTGGACGCCCCTCCGTACGGAAAAGTACATAAACGTATATTGAGCGACACAGCCGGGCTTCGCCCGTTACACCGGGAAAGCGCGTGTCGTTGGGAGCATGGCAGGCGTGATCCAGCTGACTGCTCGCCGGGCGACGCCGGCCGCCCTGCTCACCCGGATGCGTGACCGCTCGCCGGGGCTGGCCTCCGGCCTTCTCGGCGGCGCCCTCGCGGCCGGGCTCGGACTCGCGGCGTTCACGGTGCTCGTGATGCTGCTGTGGATCAGCTCGCCCTACCCCGACAGCGGACCCGGCGGCGCCCTGCACATCGCGGCGGCCCTGTGGCTGCTGGCGCACGGCGCCGAACTGGTCCGCACCGACACCCTCTCGGGCGTCCCCGCCCCCATGGGCCTCGCCCCGCTGCTGCTGCTCGCACTGCCGGTGTGGCTGCTGCACCGCGCCGCACGGGACGCCGCGGACGGCGACGCGGGCGACGAGGCCCCGCTGGTCCCCGGCCGTACGGCACTGGCGGGCGTCGTCGTCGGCTACCTCGCCGTCGCCGCGCCCACCGCGCTCTACGCCGCCGGCGGTGGGTTACGGCCCGCGTGGGCGGGGACGGGCGTGTGCGTGCCCCTGGTCGCCGTGCTGGCGGCGGGCAGCGGGGTGTGGTCGGCGTACGGCCGTCCCAGCGGGCCCCTGGAACGGGTGCTGGGCCGGGTGCTGCCCAGACGCGTACGCCACCTGGTCCTCGGGCCGGACGGCCGCCCCGGTGTCGCCGCGCGCGCAGCGGCGGCCGGGACGACGGTGCTGGTCGGCGGCGGGGCGTTGCTTCTCGCGGTGTCCCTGGGGTGGCACGGAGGGGAGACCCGCGAGGCGTTCCTGCGGCTGACCGAGGGCTGGTCGGGCTGGCTGGCCGTGCTGTTGCTCTGCGTCACCCTGGCGCCCAACGCCGCCGTGTGGGCGGCCGCCTACGCCCTCGGCCCCGGCTTCCTCCTCGGCAGCGGCACCCCGGTGACGCCGCTCGCCTCCGCGCCGGCCCCGCTGCTGCCGCCGTTCCCGCTGCTCGCGGCGGTGCCGGACGCCGGGGCGGGCACGCCGGTGAACTGGGCGGCCGGGGCCGTGCCGATGGCGGCCGGGGTGGTGGCCGGGTGGTTCGTGGGGCGGGGCGCCACGATCAGCGGACGGGCGCCGGCCCCCGTATGGACGCGCGGCCGGACCGCGGGCGCGGCGGTACTCGCCGCGGCGCTGTGCGCGGCCCTGCTGTCGGTGCTCGCCGCGCTCGCGGGCGGCCCGCTGGGGGTGGCGGCGCTGTCCCGGTTCGGCCCGGTGTGGTGGCAGGCGGGGGCCGCGACACTGGTGTGGCTCGCACCGGTGGCGGTCGCGACGTCACTGGCGGTACGGGCCTGGCGGGCACGCCCGCTCACCGGGGCCCCGGCGGGTCGGATCCCGGGGCCCGGCACCCCCGGACGGCTGCCCCGGCGCCCGGGTCCCGCGGACGGCCGACGGTTCGGCTCCCTGCGTTCCTTCCGCTTCGGCACGGAAGGCAAGAAGACCGCAACGGCCGCGCGACGCCACCCGGCGCCCGCCATCCCGGACGACGACCCGGACGAGCCGTACCTGCTCCCCGACCACGACGTCCTCCTGGACACCCACGAGCACCTTTCGCCCCGCGACGGCCGGCGCCCGGGCGCGGCTCCGGAAGCGTGGCCCCGGGGCGGTCCTGTTCCGTCGGCGCCTCCCGGGTCACCGGAGTCCGACGGGCCGGTCCCGTTCCGGGATCGTGACGGCCGGGAGGAGGCCCGCGAGCACCTTTCGCCCCGCGACGGCCGGCGCCCGGGCGCGGCTCCGGAAGCGTGGCCCCGGGGCGGTCCTGTTCCGCCGTCGCCCTCTGGGGCACCGGAGGCCGACGGGGCGTACCCGCCCCCGGATCATGATCACCGGGGCGAGGCTCGCGAGGACCTTTCGTCCCGCGACGGCCGGCACCTGGGCGCCGCTGCGGAGGTGTGGCCCCGGGGCGGCCCTGTACGCCCGTCGCCCTCTCGGTCACCGGAGGCGGATGGGCCGTACTCCCTCCCGGATCATGCCGACTGGGGCGAGGCCCGCGAGCATCTTTCGTCCCGCGACGGCCGGCACCTGGGCGCGGCTCCGGAAGCGTGGCACGGGGGTGGTCCTGTTCCGTCGGCGCCTCCCGGGTCATCGGAGGTCGACGGGCCGGTCCCGTTCCGGGATCGTGACGGCCGGGAGGAGGCCCGCGAGCATCTTTCGTCCCGCGACGGCTGGAACCCGGGCGCCGCTGCGGAGGCATGGCCCCGGGGCGGCCGCGTGTCCCCGCCGTTTCCTGGGGCACCGGACGCCGACGGGCCGTACCCGCCCCCGGGCGAGACCGGCGGGGGCGCTTCGGTTGGCGATCAGTGAAGCGGTGTGTGCGGTCGGGCCCCGGGCCCGGGTGTCACTCCTCGCCGAGCAGGCCGCGGAGTTCCTCCGGCAGGAGGTCGCTGCAGCCCTGGCGCGCCTCCTGGGTGAGGGCGTCGTTGGTACAGGTGTAGTAGTCGCTGTACACCAGCTGGGCGGCGAAGGACGCGGCGACCAGCGCGAGCGCCAGGGATGCCGTGACCAGGCCGCTCACCGCGGCCGTGGTCTGCGGGCGGCCCTTCTGCTCGGGCGCCGGCGCGTCCGGGTCCTGTCCGCGCGGCTTGGCGCGCAGGGCGCTGATGGCCCAGTACATGGCCAGGGCACCCAGCAGCAACGCGACGTACGGCCAGCTGAAGAGGGCGAAGAAGAAGGCCCACATGCCGGACAGCAGGGCGTACCGCGCCCTGCGCTGGGCCGGGTCCGTGGGGTCCCAGCGGGGCGTCGGGCTCTGGGGCCCGCCGCCCTGCCCCTCGGGGCCGCGCGGGCGCTCGCCGAAGCCGCCGGGGGAGCGGCCGGGCTGGCGGTCGCTCCAGTTGCGGCCCCAGGGGGAGCGGCCGCCGCCCTCCCCGCCCGAGGGATGCCTCGGCTGCCAGGGCCGGTCGGGAGTCCCCTCCGGCGGCGGCGCGAACGGGTTGTCGTCCTGGGTGCCCTGCGTACCCTCGGGGCCCTGGGAGCCACGGCGCCGGTCGTCGCCGCTGCCCTGGCCCTGGGGGGCGTCGGGCGGGGAGGAGGGGCGCTCCCGCAGCAGCACGGCGCCACGCTCCCCTCCCTGGGCCGACTGCTGGGGGAACGTGAGGAGTCGCAGGCTGCGGTACGGCGTCAAGTGAGCGTCTTCCCCTTAATGAAGCACGGCGTGGTCCGGCGGCAGCCGCCTCGCACGACGTATCGACTACGACTGAGCTGTGAGCCGGTGCGTTCCCTTCGGCTCTCCGCGGCCCGGGTCCGTCATCCTGTGAACGCTCGGTGCGCGGTTCGCGTTCCCCCGCGCCCGGGGCGTTCCCCGTCCGGCTTCCCGGACCGGCTCTTCCCAGACGCTACCTTCCGGCCACGCCCCCGTCCCGCGGGGGCCGCCCGGTGTGCCGGTATCGTTGCTGACGGTCGGCCGCTTCGTAGGCTTCCCCGTATACGGGACCCCGAAGCATTCGTATGAATGTACAAAGCGCTGTGCCGCCGACCGTGCAGACGCTCCCCGAGAAAGGGCCCCACCGTGGCCGCCAAGCCCGCCGGCCAGCGCGCCAGGCGTCTCGTCGTGCTGGTCTCCGGATCCGGCACCAATCTGCAGGCGCTTCTCGACGAGATCGCCGCCACCGGCGCCGAGGCGTACGGGGCCGAGGTCGTGGCCGTCGGCGCCGACCGTGAGGGCATCGAGGGGCTGGCCCGCGCCGAGCGCGCCGGGCTGCCGACCTTCGTCCGCAAGGTCAGGGACTACCCGACCCGCGAGGAGTGGGACGCGGCGCTCGCCGAGGCCGTCGCCGCCCACGAGCCCGACCTCGTGGTGTCCGCCGGGTTCATGAAGATCGTGGGCAAGGAGTTCCTCGCGCGCTTCGGCGGGCGGTTCGTCAACACCCACCCCGCCCTGCTGCCGAGTTTCCCCGGGGCCCACGGTGTACGGGACGCGCTCGCGTACGGCGCCAGGGTCACCGGCTGCACCGTCCACTTCGTCGACGACGGCGTCGACACCGGGCCGATCATCGCGCAGGGCGTGGTGGAGATCCGGGACGAGGACGACGAGAGCGCTCTGCACGAGCGCATCAAGGAAGTCGAGCGAAGGCTGCTCGTCGAGGTCGTGGGGCGGCTCGCCCGCAACGGCTATCGCATTGAGGGACGAAAGGTAGTTATCCAGTGACCGCCGAGAGCAACAAGCGGGCCATCCGACGGGCGCTCGTCAGCGTCTACGACAAGACCGGCCTCGAGGACCTCGCGCGCGGCCTGCACGAGGCCGGCGTGGAGCTCGTCTCCACCGGATCCACCGCGGCGAAGATCGCCGCCGCGGGCGTCCCCGTCACCAAGGTCGAGGAGCTCACCGGCTTCCCCGAGTGCCTGGACGGCCGCGTCAAGACCCTGCACCCGAAGGTCCACGCCGGAATCCTCGCCGACCTGCGCCTGGACGACCACCGCCGGCAGCTGACCGAGCTGGGCGTGGAGCCGTTCGACCTCGTGGTCGTCAACCTCTACCCGTTCCGCGAGACCGTCGCCTCCGGCGCCACGCCCGACGAGTGCGTGGAGCAGATCGACATCGGCGGCCCGTCGATGGTGCGCGCCGCCGCCAAGAACCACCCCTCGGTCGCGGTCGTCACCAGCCCCGCCCGTTACGCCGACGTCCTCGCGGCCGTCCGCGACGGCGGCTTCGACCTCACCACCCGCAAGCGCCTGGCCGCCGAGGCCTTCCAGCACACGGCCGCGTACGACGTGGCCGTCGCGAGCTGGTTCGCCTCCGACTACGCGCCCGTGGACGACTCCCGGTTCCCCGACTTCCTCGGCGCCACCTGGGAGCGCAAGAACACCCTCCGCTACGGCGAGAACCCGCACCAGCCCGCCGCGCTCTACGTGTCGGGTACGGGCGGTCTCGCCGAGGCCGAGCAGTTGCACGGCAAGGAGATGTCGTACAACAACTACACGGACACCGACGCCGCGCTGCGTGCCGCGTACGACCATGACGCCCCGGCCGTCGCGATCATCAAGCACGCCAACCCGTGCGGCATCGCGGTCGGTGCGGACGTCGCCGAGGCGCACCGCAAGGCGCACGCCTGCGACCCGGTCTCCGCGTATGGCGGTGTGATCGCGGTCAACCGCCCGGTGTCGAAGGAGATGGCCGAGCAGGTCGCGGAGATCTTCACCGAGGTCATCGTCGCGCCGGACTACGAGGAGGGTGCCCTCGACGCCCTCACCAAGAAGAAGAACATCCGCGTCCTGCGCGCCCCCGAGGCCCCGAGTGCTCCGGTCGAGGTGAAGCCGATCGACGGCGGCGCCCTGCTCCAGGTCGCCGACCGTCTCCAGGCCGAGGGTGACGACCCGGCCACCTGGACGCTGGCCACCGGCGAGGCCCTGTCCGAGGCCGAGCTGGCCGACCTGGCCTTCGCCTGGAAGGCGTGCCGCGCGGTGAAGTCCAACGCGATCCTGCTCGCCAAGGACGGCGCCTCCGTCGGCGTGGGCATGGGCCAGGTCAACCGCGTCGACTCCGCGAAGCTGGCGGTGGAGCGGGCGGGCGCCGAGCGCGCGGCCGGTTCCTACGCCGCCTCGGACGCGTTCTTCCCGTTCCCGGACGGCCTGGAGATCCTCACCGAGGCCGGAGTGAAGGCCGTGGTCCAGCCCGGCGGCTCGGTCCGTGACGAACTGGTCGTCGAGGCCGCGAAAAAGGCCGGCGTGACCATGTACTTCACCGGCACGCGGCACTTCTTCCACTGACGGTTGTCGTCCGCCCGGCCGCTCACAGCGGCGGCCGGGCGGAGGTGTCCTAGTTGTCCACCTCGTACTGGCCGGTCTCCAGGAAGTACCGCAGCTCCTCGGGCGTACCGTCGATGACTTCCTGCGCGGCCGCGCGGAGGGTGTCGCTGATGTCCGGGTCGGCCAGCATCCGCGCGACGGCGACCCGGTCGTCCTCGGCCTGCGCGAGCCGGTAGCCGCTCTCCAGCCAGGTGCGGAGCTTTTCGGGAGTGGGCGCGTCGAGGAGTTCGTAGATCTCCTGCTTGACGCGCTTTCCCGCGTAGGGCTTGCCGAGGATGGTGAAGAGGGTGACCCGGTCGTCCTCGTACTGGGCGAGGCGGTAGCCGGTTTCGAGGAAGGCGCGGGCGGCTTCCGGGGTGCCCGCTTCGAGGGCTTCGGTGGCTTCTCGTATGACGCCCCTGCCGGAGTCGGCCTTGCCGAGGATGGTGAAGATGGCGACCCGGTCGTCCTCGAACTGCGCGAGCCGGTAACCGGTCTTGAGGAACTCGCGCATGTCCTCCACGGTGCCGTCCAGGGCCTCGTTCGCCTCGCGTTCGACACCCCTGCCGGAGTCCGGGTCGGCCAGGACGCGGGCGATGGCGGCGCGCAGCTCCTCCTCCGACATCTCGTCCACCGGCGTACCGGGGTCGTCCGCGGCGGCCGACGCCGTGACGGCGACGGGAACCGGCGCCGATTCCGCGGCGAACGCCGGACCGGTGAGAAGGAGGGCCGGCGCGAGCGCAGCGGCGGCCACCGCCAGAACACCGCGGGTCAGTCTCATGCGTGAACCTGCCTGTTCAGTAGGGGGCTTGCAGGGAAGACGGCGACTGCCGTCCCGAACACTCTTTCACCACCCCGGACCGGAGATCACTGCCGAATACAGGCAGTCCTGACGCCTCGTCATTGCCGGAACACCCTCGGACTGTGGCGTCTGCCGCCAACTCGCACCACACCGTCTTGCCCGCAGGCGTCAGCCACACTCCCCAGCGCCGTGCGAGCGCGTCGAGCAGCATCAGACCACGGCCGGTCTCGTCGTCCTCGTCCGGTCTGCGTGCGACGAGCCAGGCGTGCGGGTCGGAATCGGTGAGTTCCACGCGGGTACGGCCGTCCGCCGTGCGGATCAGACGGAGGGTCACCGGCGTGCCCTCGCCGACGTGGTCGATCACGTTGGTCAGCAACTCGCTGACGCAGAGCTCGACCTCGGGGCAGGACGTGCCGAGGTGTTCGCGGACCGTCCGACGGACCTCGGGTACCGCCTTGGGAAGCGCGAGGAGTTCGAGCGTGAGCGCTTCGGTCACCGGTCGGCCGCCTTGCGCAGGACTGCGGTCAGGGCGCGGGCGGTCTCCTCGTTGCAGTTGCCGAGGGAGATGAGCGGCGAACCGGCGTACGCGCCTGCGAAGGTCGGCAGGTCCACGGTGAGGGACGGGAGTGTGATGCTGTGTGCTTCCAGCGCGGTGCGGAGTTGTTCGACACAGGTTTCCGTGTCCTGGTGGTGGTGCATGCGGTGCGCCCTTCTGCGGCCTGTGCGGTCTGTGATGAATCACTCACAGAGTGACGTCACGCCGCGTACCGTGAAAGGCGTTCGGGTTGCGCACGGTAACCGGCAAACGGAGGTGGTGGGTTGTGCCCGCACGCAAGGACCCCGACGCGTCGACGAGCGTCCCCTGCTTCTACGGCGCGGAGTTGCGCTACAAGCGGGAGCAGGCGGGGCTGACGCTGGAGCAGTTGGCGAGGGACAGTTTCCGGGGCCTCTCGTTCCTGAGCCAGATCGAGCGGGGGGAGCGGCGGATGCCGATGGACCTCGCCAGGCATGTGGACGAACGGCTGGGCACGGATGGGTTTTTCCAGCGCCGGTGTGAAGACGCGGCCAAGGCGCGGCAGGTGGGGCACGCTTGGTTCTACGCCGACGTCCCGGACCTGGAGAAGCAGGCGCAGACACTGGAGGAGTGGGCGCCCGGAGGCATTCCGGGACTTCTGCAGACCGGCGCGTACTACCGGGGCCGAATTCAGTACGGGGATCCGGAAGCGTCGCCGGAGGCGGTCGAGGAGCGTGTCCGTGCACGGTTGGCGCGTGCGGAGTTGTGGAAACGCGAGGACCGGCCCACCTACTGGGGGATCCTGAGCGAGTCGGCCATCCGGCGAACGCCGCTTCCCAAAGCGGTGATGGCCGAGCAGGTGGAGCACATCCTCGACGTGGTCCGGTCCACACGGAGTGTTCTGCAGATCGTGCCGGAAACGACCCTCTGGCACCCGCTTGGCCAAGGCATGGCGAAGATCATGACCTTCGCCGACGCTCCGCCGTTGGTGTACACGGAGGGAGATTTCACCGGGCAGATCGTCGACTATCCGGCCCATGTTCAGCAGTACCGTCGTAGATACGATTTGCTCAGGGCCGTCGCGCTGTCACCCGAGGCGTCTCTGGACTTGTTGGACGACGCAGCGAGGACCTACAGAAATGAAGCGCAGCACGGCGGTTGACCTGGGCTCTGTTGCTTGGCGCAAGAGCAGCTACAGCAACGACACCGGCGGTGACTGCCTCGAAGTCGCCGACCATCTCCCCGGCCTCACCCCCGTCCGCGACTCCAAGAACCCCCATGGCCCCGCCCTGCTGTTCACGGCGGACGCCTGGAACCCCTTCATCGCGTTCCTCGCGAACTAGCCGGCCTTACCCAGGGGATGCCAGACAGTTCGGTACGATCTCCCGCCAGTCCTCGGGGAGACCGGCGGAGAGCCGCAGCTCCTCCGCGCCACGGGCGTAGCGCATCGCCGCGTCGGCGCGTGCCTCCGTGGTGCCCCCCCGGAAGCGGGAACGAACGGCGTAGGCGTGGGCGCCCTCCAGCTCGGCGGCCGTGTTGAAGTCGGCGAGCCGTACCGAACCGTCCGCCATCAGCAGGACGTTCGCGGGTTTCAGATCCCCGTGCACCCAGACCGCGTGGTGCAGTTGGTGCAGGCCCTCGCCGATCCGCGCCGGCAGCGCGGGAGCGTTCTCCGGGGCGGGGCTCCGGTCCGCCCGGGGTGCGACCGTCGGCGTCGCGGCCGCATGCCCGGTGCACCCCCGTTTATCAGTTATTGATCTCGGCTTCCTACGATCAGTTCCGGCCTACCCGTGCCGGACGACCACCGGTGCGCCGGAGAGCAAGAGCCGAATCGCTCGGGGGGAACGACATGCTCCGCATTCACTTCACCGATGTGGATCTGGCCAGGACCCGGCTCGCCCCCGCCCCCGACCCGCTCTTCGAGATCACCGCGAGTCTGCACCGGTTCCAGTCCAGGCGGGGGCGGTGGGCCTACGCCGGGTGGTACCACGCGGCACGGCAGCGGATGCGGGAGAGGGAACTGGAGCGGGCGGTGCGCAGTGTGCTGCTGCCCCTGTACCCGAGAGCCGCCTACTTCCCGGACTTCCTCACCCCGGTCGACGCCGTGAACGGTCTGGAGGCGGGCCTGGAGGCGATCCTGGCCACGCCGGCGGCCCGGGTCAGGGAGGAGATCGGCATCCTCGACCGGACCGTCGGAGCACCCGCCTGGAGCCGGCATCTGGGCGAGTACACGGCGCGCAAGGAGCTGGCGGGGGTGCTGCGCGCGTACCACGAGACGGTCGTCGTCCCCCACCGGGAGCATGTCCAGGCGCGTATCGAGGCCGAGCGGGCGGCACGGTGCCGCGGGCTGCTCGACGGCGGGGTGGAGGGCATGCTCGCCGGACTCGGCCCCATGCTGCGCTGGCGCCCGCCCGTCCTGGAGGTCGCCTACCCCCGGCAGGCGGAGGACCGGGACCTCCATCTGAACGGCCGCGGGCTCACGCTGGTCCCGTCGTACTTCAACTGGGGCGAGCCGGTCGCCTACGCCGACCCGGGACTGCCGCCCGTGCTCTGGTACTCGTTGCTCCACGAGCCCGAGGCCCGCAGGCCGGTGGCCGACGACCCCGGGCGGTCCCTGACGAATCTGCTCGGGCGCGCCCGAGCGGTCGCCCTGCGCGCGGCGTCCGGCGGCGCCACGACCGGTGAGATCGCCCGCGCCGCCGGCGTCTCCCCTTCAGCCGCCAGCAGACACGCCACCGCGCTGCGCGACGCGGGCCTTGTCACCACCGTCCGCAACGGCCCGACCGTGCTGCACACCCTCACCCCCGCGGGCGCCTCCGTGCTGCGCGCGGCCCTGCGGACGGGGGCGGACCAGGACACCACGGGAACTCCCGTGTGAGCCGACGCGCACGCCGGCCCGCGACCACGCGCAAGGGCCGTGTCCCCCCGGATACGGGTGGGACACGGCCCTTGCGGTGGTGAACGGCGGGTATCCGCCCAGGGGTTCAGTACCTCGGTCGCCTGAACCATTCCGCGCTGGTCCGCTTGGCCGCGAAGACGATCACCAGGATCGAGACGATCATGATGACCAGGCCGAGGCCGTACAGGGCGAGCGAGAAGATGCCGCTGACGATCGCGAACGAGGCGTACACGATCGAGCAGACCCGGACGCCGTTGCCGCCCTTGGCGTACTGCAGCAGCAGCACCAGGCCGAGGATCGCGAAGACGGCGGCCAGGCCGAGGAAGAAGACGACGACGCCCTTGCCCAGGTCGGCGTAGCGCTCGGCCTCGGCGTCACCGGTGATGCCGGCCTCGAGCATCGTCTCGTCCCACTCGCCCAGCGCCTTGCCGTAGGCGGCCGCGATGAGGACGTGGGCCACGGCGATGACGGCCAGCAGGATCTGCGCGGCGCGCGTGATGCCGGGCATCTGGGTCGGGACGTAACCGCCGCCGTACGGCTGGGACACCGGCGGGGCGGAGGGGTAGCCGTAGCCCTGCTGTGGGGCGCCGGGCTGCTGGGGGTAGCCGTAGCCGGGGCCCGCCGGGGGCTGCTGGGGCGGCTGCCCGTAAGGGTTGTTCGGGTCGCCGAAACTCATGGCGGTTCTTCCTCCGTTTGCGCTCCAGGTGCGGGGACGACGCGAGGGCCGGCGCGGAGGAAGTTCTACAGTTGCGGTCCGTCCCCCCGGTTCTGCCCGCGGCACCGTGCCACTCATCGTTCTTGACCGTTCCTTTCCTTGTCCAGCCGTACGCCGTATGTGTTGTGCAAGTGCAACATCACTGATCTTGGGCGGATTCGGACGGAAGGGACCGGAGAGGGGCCGCGTGCGCCGCCGTGGCCCGGAATGCGGGCTGATTGGAACCCGGGCCCGGTCATCCGCGAGGATGGGGCCATGACCGCCCAGATTCTCGATGGCAAGGCCACCGCAGCCGAGATCAAGTCCGATCTGACCGCCCGCGTGGCGGCGCTGAAGGAGAAGGGCGTCACGCCCGGCCTCGGCACGATCCTCGTGGGGGACGACCCCGGCAGCCAGAAGTACGTCGCAGGCAAGCACCGTGACTGTGCCCAGGTGGGCATCGCCTCCATCCAGCGCGAGCTGCCGGGAACGGCCACGCAGGAGGAGATCGAGGCGGTCGTCCGGGAGCTGAACGAGGACCCCGCCTGCACCGGTTACATCGTCCAGCTGCCGCTTCCCAAGGGCATCGACGAGAACCGCATCCTCGAACTGATGGACCCGGAGAAGGACGCCGACGGCCTCCACCCGATGAACCTCGGCCGTCTCGTGCTCAACGAGCCGGCCCCCCTGCCCTGCACCCCGAACGGCATCATCACCCTGCTCCGCCGCCACGGCGTGGAGATCAAGGGCGCCGAGGTCGTGGTCGTCGGACGCGGGGTGACCATCGGCCGTCCGATGCCGCTGCTGCTCACCCGGCGCAGCGAGAACGCCACCGTGACCCAGTGCCACACCGGCACCCGTGACCTCGCGGCCCATCTCCGGCGGGCGGACATCATCGTGGCCGCGGCCGGCAGCGCCCATCTGATCCGTCCCGAGGACGTCAAGCCGGGCGCCGCCGTCCTCGACGTCGGTGTCTCCCGCAGCGCCGAGGGCAAGATCGTGGGCGACGTCCACCCGGGCGTCGCCGAGGTGGCCGGCTGGGTCGCTCCGAACCCCGGCGGCGTGGGCCCCATGACCCGGGCCCAGCTGCTGGTCAACGTGGTCGAGGCGGCGGAGCGCAGTGTCGGCTGAGCAGAACGCCTCCGACGCCCCGGACGTCCCCGACGCCGCCGGGGCGCCGGAACGGCCCGAGGACGTCACGGTCCGCGATCCCGTCAGCGCGCCCGACGCGGAGGGCCGGCCGCGCCGCACCACCCGCCGGTTCCCGCTGTTCACCCGGGACACCGCGCGCCCCGAGGGCGGCGGCAGGGCGGCGCCGGGCGACGCCCCCGCGCCCGCCCGTCAGTGGCCGATCCTGGCCGTGCTGCTCACGGTCGGGCTGGGGCTGCTGGTGACCGCGCTGGACCAGTTCCGGCTCGGCACCCTGCTGGTGGGCGTGGCCCTGGTGGCCGGTGCCCTGCTGCGCTGGCTGGTGCCGCACGTGGGCATGCTGGCGGTGCGCTCCCGCTTCACGGACATCGTCACGTACGGCGGGCTGGGTCTGGGCATCGTGCTGCTGGCGCTGATGGTCCAGCCGGAGCCGAAGGTGAGGATTCCGTTCCTGGCGGACCTGCTGCACTTCACGATCAGCGGCTGAGCCGCGGGCCGACGCGGAATCGTCGCGAACGGCGGCCCGTCCACACCCCCGTGAGAGGACGGGCCGCCGCCGTGCACCACACTCCTGCACGGCGAAGTGCCTGTTCAACGGCTGTCCGGCCGCTGTGGCACGGAAGTGACCGTTCCGCTACGTCCCCCGGAATCCCCGTACAGGCCCGCGATGCGACCGCGACGTGTCCGCGACAGATGGGTGTCGGTCTGTGTCGATGTATTGACAAGTTCGGGGATGTACGACGAAGTAGGGGGACGGTGGGGTCAGCATGAACAATGGGGACAGTCCCGGACGTTCCGCTCACCAGTTCCGGGTTCTGTTCGGTCGAGGGGGCGACCGATGGGACACTGGAGCGCAAGCAGGCAGGCGTGCGACGTTGCACGCCTGCGGCCCTGATGCTCCCGTGCGCCCCCACCCCGGGAACTGAGACCCTGCCCTGTGGCATCCCTGTGGGTAGCAGGACGGGGACTCGGCAGAGGGCACCATGCGCGAGGGAAGAACCAGCACGAACCGGGGGGAAGAGGGGGGAAGCAATGCCTCGTTGGAAGGCCTTGCCCGATGAGCTCGATCCGCAGGTCAGGGAGTTCACGAGCCAGCTCAGGCGGGTCGTGGACCGCAGTGGGCTGAGCGTCGCGTCGGTCTCCGACCGCACGGGCTACAGCAAGACGTCCTGGGAGCGTTATCTGAACGGCCGGCTGCTCGCGCCCAAGGGTGCGATCGTGGCCCTGGCCGAGGTCACCGGGACCAATCCGATGCACCTCACGACCATGTGGGAGCTCGCCGAGCGCGCCTGGAGCCGCTCGGAGATGCGGCACGACATGACCATGGAGGCGATCCGGATCTCGCAGGCGCGTGCCGCGCTGAGCGAGCTGTCCGGGCCGTCGGGCGGCAGGTCCCGCAAGGGCGGGGCCGCGGTCCGCCCGGGTGTCGCGGGACCGGCCGGTGTCGCGCCGAGCGTGCCGCCGCAGCCGACGGCCTCGGACGTGCGCGACGCCGTCGGCGGCGTCCGGGAGGACGGCGCGTCCAGCAACTCCTGGGGTGTCTCCGGGTCCGCCGGGTCGCCGCAGCCGGGCCGTCGTGGCCCCGGTGCCGCGACCGCACCGCCCGCCGGTGGCGGCCGTACGCCGGGGGCGCACGGCGCGCCGCCCCGGGGCACGTCCGGCCACGGCCGCTCGGGGGGCTCCGGCCGCTCCGGCGGCAAGAAGCGGACGTCGACGTTCATCGCCGGTGCGGTGGGGGCGCTGGTCCTGGTCGCCGCGGCGTTCTACGTCGTCGGGACCGAGGGCGACAAGAAGAAGGACGAGTCGCAGAAGTCCCCGTCGCCCACCGTGACCACCGACGCGAACCTGCCCCCGGGCGTGGAGTGCAGCGGCGCGAGCTGCGACGGCAAGGACGCGGAGGTCATGGGGTGCAGCGGTGACCTCGTCACCACGTCGCAGACCGGGACCGTCGGCACCACCACGGTGGAGGTCCGCTACAGCAAGACGTGCGGCGCGGCCTGGGGACGCATCACCCAGGCCACGCAGGGCGACACCGTCGAGATCACCGCGGGCACGTCGAAGCAGAGCGACACCATCTCGGCGGCCGGTGACACGGTCACGTACACGATGATGGTGCCGGTCGAGAGCGCGACCGAGGCGAAGGCCTGCGTGACCCTGGCGGAGTCCGGCGAGAAGGGCTGCGCCGAGTAGGGCGCGCCGCGTGTAGGCCGTACGGGCCCATACGTGTGGGGGATTCGTGGTGACGTGAATGGGGGCGCGAAAGGCGGGCACGCGGAAAGTACCCCCACGGGAGTCCGGCACGGTCGGTCCCCGACGGCGGCCGCCCCGCCCCCACCTCTCCCGGACGGAGCGGCCGCCCCTTTTGTGCCCTCCCGGATACCCGAGTACGCGTACGGTCACTCTGTGGGGCGGGCCACAGGGAGCCCGGCCGTCCGCGGTCACGGATGCGCGATAGCCTGACCGCTGGATCTCTCTTGACGCCAAGAGATCGATCATTCGAACCGATGATCGATCATCGTGGCGGACACCGGTCACGAGCCGGAGCGGGATCCCGCACCCCGGGGCAGGGACCGCCCCACCGCCAGCTGTCATACGGAGAACGCCATGACCCGCACTCCCGTGAACGTCACCGTCACCGGCGCGGCCGGCCAGATCGGTTACGCCCTGCTCTTCCGCATCGCCTCCGGCCAGCTGCTCGGCGCGGACGTGCCGGTCAAGCTGCGCCTGCTGGAGATCACCCCGGCGCTCAAGGCCGCCGAGGGCACGGCCATGGAGCTGGACGACTGCGCGTTCCCGCTCCTGCAGGGCATCGACATCACGGACGACCCGAACGTGGCCTTCGACGGCGCCAACGTCGGCCTCCTCGTGGGCGCCCGCCCGCGCACCAAGGGCATGGAGCGCGGTGACCTCCTGGAGGCCAACGGCGGCATCTTCAAGCCGCAGGGCCAGGCCATCAACGCCCACGCCGCGGACGACATCAAGGTCCTGGTCGTCGGCAACCCGGCCAACACCAACGCCCTGATCGCCCAGGCCGCCGCCCCGGACGTGCCTGCCGAGCGGTTCACCGCCATGACCCGCCTGGACCACAACCGCGCGCTGACCCAGCTCTCGAAGAAGACCGGCGTCCCGGTCTCCGAGATCAAGAAGCTGACGATCTGGGGCAACCACTCCGCCACCCAGTACCCGGACATCTTCCACGCCACCGTCGCCGGCAAGAACGCCGCCGAGGTCGTGAACGACGAGAAGTGGCTGGCCGAGGACTTCATCCCGACCGTTGCCAAGCGCGGCGCCGCCATCATCGAAGCCCGTGGCGCCTCGTCGGCCGCCTCCGCCGCCAACGCCGCCATCGACCACGTCCACACCTGGGTCAACGGCACCGCCGACGGCGACTGGGTCTCCATGGGCATCCCGTCCGACGGCTCCTACGGCGTTCCCGAGGGCCTCATCTCCTCCTTCCCGGTCACCGTCAAGGACGGCACGTACGAGATCGTCCAGGGCCTGGAGATCAACGACTTCTCCCGCGCCCGCATCGACGCCTCCGTCAAGGAGCTCGAGGAGGAGCGCGAGGCGGTCCGCGGCCTCGGCCTCATCTGATCCGACCCGCCCAGGGTTTCGGGCCCCGTACCGGTTGCGCCGGTGCGGGGCCCGCTGCGTTCAGCGGGACAACCCGTTCTCGAACCAGTGCGACCTGGGGGATCTGTGGCGGTTTCTCCTTCGATTCAGTGACTCGGCGCACTTCAGGCCATGAACTCGGCATGCATTCGGGGCCCCCGGGCAGGAGCACCCGGTCCCGTGGATGACACATGTGTGATGCACGGACGCTGAACAGGAACGGAAGGCAGTCACCGATCATGGCGGACAGTACAGAACTTCGGGTGCGCGGCACCATCCACGCGGGGGGCGAATGGCGGGCCGCCGTCTCCGGGGCCACCCGCGAGATCCTCGACCCCGCGGACGCCCTGCCGTTCGCCGTGGTCGCGGAGGGCGACGAGAAGGACACCGACCTCGCGGTGGCCGCGGCGCGCCGCGCCTTCGACGAGGGGCCGTGGCCGCACACGCCCGTCGCCGAACGGGCCGCGCTGCTGCGCCGCGTGGCCGAACTGCTGGTGCGCGACCGCGAGGAACTCGGTCTGCTGGAGAGCCGGGACGCCGGCAAGACCGTCGAGGAGGGCCGCGTCGACATCGACTGCGTCGCCGACGCCTTCCGCTACTTCGCCGACCTCGTCGCCGGGGAGGCCCCCGGACGGGTCGTCGACGCGGGCTCGCCCGACATCCACAGCGTCGTCGTGCACGAGCCGGTCGGCGTCTGCGCGCTGATCACGCCCTGGAACTACCCGCTGCTGCAGGCCAGTTGGAAGATCGCACCGGCCCTCGCGGCCGGCAACACCTTCGTGGTCAAGCCCAGCGAGATCACCCCGCTCACCACCGTCGCCCTCATCGACCTGCTGATCGAGGCCGGACTGCCCGCCGGCGTCGCCAACATCGTCACCGGTCCCGGCCACACCGTCGGCGCCCGGATGGCCGAGCACCCCGACGTCGACCTCGTCTCCTTCACCGGTGGTCTGGTCAGCGGCACCAAGGTCGCCCAGGCCGCCGCCCCGAGCGTGAAGAAGGTCGCCCTCGAACTGGGCGGCAAGAACCCCAACGTCGTCTTCGCCGACGCCTGCGCCACCGAGGAGGGCTTCGACACCGCCGTCGACCAGGCCCTCAACGCGGCCTTCATCCACAGCGGCCAGGTGTGCTCCGCGGGTGCACGGCTCATCGTCGAGGAGTCGGTCCGCGACCGCTTCGTCGCCGAACTCGCCCGCCGTGCCGGGCGGATCAGGCTCGGCCGGGGCACCGAGGACGGCGTCGAGTGCGGGCCGCTGGTCTCCGCACAGCAGCGCGCGAAGGTCGAGGCGTACGTCGAGTCCGCGCTCCAGGAGGGCGCGGAGCTGCGCTGCGGCGGCAAGCGGCCCGAGCCGTCCGCCGAACGCCCCGAGGCCGGCTACTTCTACGAGCCGACCGTCCTCGACCGCTGCCACCGCGAGATGCGCGTCGTGCGCGAGGAGGTCTTCGGACCGGTCCTCACCGTCGAGACCTTCCGCACCGAGGACGAGGCCGTCGCCCTCGCCAACGACACCGAGTACGGACTCGCCGGCGCCGTATGGACCGCCGACGCGGGCCGTGCCCGACGCGTGGCCGGACGGCTGCGCCACGGCACCGTGTGGATCAACGACTTCCACCCCTACCTCCCCCAGGCGGAGTGGGGCGGCTTCGGCAAGAGCGGAGTCGGCCGCGAACTCGGCCCGGCCGGACTCGCCGAGTACCGCGAGACCAAGCACGTCTACCAGAACCTGGCACCCAAGCCGGTGCGCTGGTTCACGGGCTGAGCCCGCGGACCGCCGGGCGGTGTCCCCGCACCGCCCTGCTCCCAGCGGCACCGCCGCCCTCCGGCGGTACCGCTGCCTCCACGAGTACCGCTCGTCGCGCCGCGCACGACACACCTGTCCCGAATCCCCGGAGGAGTACCACCCAGATGACCGCTCACACCCCCGAACGCGCACATGAATACGACTACGTCGTCATAGGCGGCGGCACCGCCGGATCCGTCATCGCCTCCCGGCTGACGGAGAACCCGGACGTGACCGTCGCCGTCATCGAGGGCGGCCCCAGCGACGTCGGCCGCGACGACGTGCTGACCCTGCGCCGCTGGATGGGCCTGCTCGGCGGCGAACTGGACTACGACTACCCCACCACCGAGCAGCCGCGGGGCAATTCGCACATCCGGCACAGCCGCGCCCGCGTCCTCGGCGGCTGCTCCTCGCACAACACCCTCATCGCCTTCAAGCCGCTGCCGTCCGACTGGGACGAGTGGGAGGCGGCCGGTGCCAAGGGCTGGGGCGCGGTGCCGATGGAGGCGTACTACGCCCGCCTCAAGAACAACATCGTGCCGGTCGACGAGAAGGACCGGAACGCCATCGCCCGCGACTTCGTCGACGCCGCGCAGACGGCCCTCGAGGTCCCCAGGGTCGAGGGCTTCAACAAGAAGCCGTTCTCCGAGGGCGTCGGCTTCTTCGACCTGGCCTACCACCCGGAGAACAACAAGCGCTCGTCGGCGTCGGTGGCCTACCTCCACCCGGTGATGGACGAGCGCCCCAACCTCACGATCCTGCTGGAGACCTGGGCGTACCGGCTGGAGCTGAACGGCACGCGCGCCGAAGGCGTCCACGTCCGCACCAAGGACGGCGAGGAGATCCTCGTCAGGGCGCGCAACGAGGTCGTCCTGTGCGCCGGTGCCGTCGACTCGCCCCGGCTGCTGCTGCACTCCGGCATCGGCCCCGGGGCCGACCTCGAGGCACTCGGCATACCCGTGGCGCTCGACCTGCCCGGCGTCGGCGAGAACCTGCTCGACCACCCCGAGTCGGTGATCGTCTGGGAGACGAACGGACCCATCCCGGAGAACTCCGCGATGGACTCCGACGCCGGACTGTTCGTGCGCCGCGATCCGGAACACGCGGGCCCCGACCTGATGTTCCACTTCTACCAGATCCCGTTCACGGACAACCCGGAGCGACTGGGCTACCGGCGGCCGGAGTTCGGCGTCTCCATGACCCCGAACATCCCCAAGCCGAAGAGCCGTGGCAGGCTCTACCTCACCAGCGCCGACCCGGACGTCAAACCCGCCCTCGACTTCCGCTACTTCACCGACGAGGACGACTACGACGGCCGCACCCTCGTCGACGGCATCCGCATCGCCCGCGAGATCGCGAAGACCGAACCGCTCGCACACTGGCTCAAGCGCGAGGTGGCCCCCGGACCGGACATCACCGGCGACGAGGAACTCGGCGAGTACGCCCGCAAGGTCGCCCACACCGTCTACCACCCGGCGGGCACCTGCAGGATGGGCGCGGCCAACGACGAACAGGCCGTCGTCGACCCCGAGCTGCGGATCCGCGGCCTGGAGGGCATCCGCATCGCGGACGCCTCCGTCTTCCCGACCATGACCGCCGTCAACCCGATGATCGGCGTCCTCATGGTCGGCGAGCGCGCCGCCGACCTGATCGGTGGTGCCGCGTGACCACCACCGACACCACGACCGGGGCCACGACCGGCACCACCCCCGTCTTCTCCGTCGACGGACTGTGGAAGGTCTTCGGCCCCAAGGCCGCCCGCGTCCCCGGCGACCCGGACCTCGCCGCCCTCGACCCGGCCGAACTGCGCGGCCGCACCGGCTGCACGGCCGCGGTGCGCGACGTGAGCTTCGACGTCCGCAAGGGCGAGGTCTTCGTCGTCATGGGCCTGTCCGGCTCCGGCAAGTCCACGCTGGTGCGCTGTCTGACCCGGCTGATCGAACCGACCGCGGGCACCATCGCCATCGACGGCGAGGACGTCCGCGCCATGGACAAGTCCCGGCTGCGCGCACTGCGCCGGCACCGCGCCGCCATGGTCTTCCAGCACTTCGGTCTGCTGCCGCACCGCACCGTCCTCGACAATGTCGCGTACGGTCTGGAGATCCAGGGCGTGGGCAAGGCGGAACGCCGTGAGAAGGCCGCCGCGGTCGTCGCCAAGGTCGGCCTCGAAGGCATGGAACAGCGCAGACCCGCCCAGTTGTCCGGCGGTCAGCGCCAGCGCGTCGGCCTCGCCCGCGCACTCGCCGTCGACCCCGAGGTCCTCCTCTTCGACGAGCCGTTCAGCGCGCTCGACCCGCTGATCCGGCGCGACATGCAGGAGGAGGTGATCCGGCTGCACCGCGAGGAGGGCCGCACGATGGTCTTCATCACCCACGACCTCCAGGAGGCCCTGAAACTCGGCGACCGGATCGCCCTGATGCGCGACGGCCGCGTGGTCCAGCTGGGCACGCCCGAGGAGATCGTGGGCTCACCCGCCGACGACTACGTCCGCGAGTTCGTCCGCGACGTCCCGCGCGAGCAGGTCCTGACCGTCCGCACCGCCATGCGCCCCGCCACCTCGGCGGACGAGGCCGGCACGGGCCCGGCCGTACGCCCCGACGCCACGGTCTCGGAGGCCATCGAGGCGGTGTCCCGCGCCGGCACCTCCGCCCGGGTGCTGGACGACGGCAAGTGCGTGGGCGTGGTCGACGCGCCGGCCCTGCTGAACGTGGTCGCCGGCGACGTGGCCGCAGGCGGTCCCGCCGACGCGGCCCCGGCCCCCGCCACCACCAGCGAGGAGCCGGTGTGATGGCAACGCTCACGGCAACCGCCGAGAAGACCTCCCCGCCGGGCATCCGGACCAACCCCACCGCCCGCAAACTCGCCGTCCTCGCCCTCCTCGCGGCCGTCCTCGTCCCCCTCGCCGTCGCCCGCTGGGCCGGCGGCACCTGGCCCGAGGCCCTGACGGTCAACGTCTCCGAACCCCTCGGCGAGGCCAGCGACTGGATCATCGACAACCGCGACTCCCACCCCCTCTTCCTCTACTTCTTCGGCCACGTCAGCAACGTCGTCGTCATCGCCGTACGTGCCGTCTACCTCGCCCTCCTCGCCGTCGGCTGGGCGGGAGTGACCGCCGTGTCCGCGCTGATCGCCTGGCGGGTCGCGGGCGTCCGCCTCGCGCTCGGAACCGCCACCGCGTTCCTCGCCTGCGGCCTGCTCGGCATGTGGGTGCCGACCATGCAGACCCTCGCGCTCATGGTCGTGGCGGTCATCGTGTCCGTCGCCGTCGGCGCGCTCCTCGGGCTCGCCGCCGGGCTCTCCGTCCGCATGGACCGCGTGCTGCGCCCGGTGCTCGACACCATGCAGGTCCTCCCGGCCTTCGCCTACCTGCTGCCCGTCGTCCTGGTCTTCGGCATCGGGGTCCCGGCGGCCGTCCTGGCCACGGTCGTCTACGCCGCCCCGCCCATGGCCCGCCTCACCGCGCTCGGGCTGCGCGGCGCCGACAAGGAGGTGCTGGAGGCGGTCGAGTCGCTCGGGACGACCGCCCGCCAGCGCCTGCTGACCGCCCGCATCCCGCTCGCCCGCAAGGAACTGCTCCTCGGCCTCAACCAGACGATCATGATGGCGCTCTCCATGGCCGTCATCGCCTCGGTGATCGGCGCCGGCGGTCTCGGTGACCGCGTCTACCAGGCGCTGGCCTCGGTCGACGTCGGCGCCGCGCTCGCGGCCGGCATCCCGATCGTCCTGCTCGCCGTCGTGCTCGACCGGGTGACCGGCGCGGCCGGCGCGCGACTCGGACAGGCGCCCGCGCCGAACGCCCGCGCGCTGTGGGCGTACGCCCTGGTCGCCGCCGTGGCCGTCGCGGTCGCCGGACGTCTCGCGGACCGCCTGGAGTGGCCCGACGGCTGGGTCGTCGGCATCGCCGAGCCGGTCAACCGGGCGGTCGACTGGATGACCGACCACCTCTACTCGGGCGTGCCCGTCATCGGCGGCACCGCCGACTGGGCGGGCCACTTCACCACCTGGGTCCTCGACCCGCTCCGCGACGGCCTGCAGTGGCTGCCCTGGTGGGCGGTGCTGCTGATCGTCGCCGCCCTCGCCCTGGTGATCGGCACCTGGCGCACCGCGCTCACCGCCGTGCTCGCCATGGCCGCGATCGGGGTGCTCGGCGTGTGGAAGCCGTCCCTCGACACGCTCTCGCAGGTCCTCGCGGCCGTCGCCGTGACCCTCGTCATCGGCTTCGCGACCGGGATCGCCGCCGCCCGCAGCGACCGCGTCGAGCGCCTGCTGCGCCCCCTCCTGGACGTGTTCCAGACGATGCCGCAGTTCGTGTACCTGATCCCCGTCGTCGCCCTGTTCGGCGTCGGGCGCGCCCCGGCCGTCGCCGCCGCGATCGTCTACGCGCTGCCGGCCGTCGTCCGCATCACCACCCAGGGCCTGCGCCAGGTCGACCCGGCCGCCCTGGAGTCCGCCCGCTCGCTCGGCGCGACCAGCGGCCAGCAGCTGCGCCAGGTCCAGCTCCCGCTGGCCCGCCCGGCCCTGCTGCTCGCTCTCAACCAGGGCGTCGTCCTGGTCCTCGCCGTCGTCATCATCGGCGGCCTCGTCGGCGGCGGCGCGCTCGGCTACGACGTGGTCTTCGGCCTCGCCCAGGGCGACCTGGCCACCGGCCTGGTGGCCGGGGCCGCGATCGTCTGCCTGGGCCTGATGCTCGACCGGGTGACCCAGCCGACCGAACGCCGCGCCAAGAAGGGAGCGTGACATGCGATTCCGTACGATCCCGGCGGTGGCCGCCGGCTCCGCGCTCCTGCTGCTGACCGGCTGCGGCGCCGCCGACATGACCAAGCAGGCGTCGCCCTTCGCGAACGCCCAGGGCGCCCGGACGGTCACCCTGTCCGTGCAGTCCTGGGTGGGCGCGCAGGCCAACGTGGCCGTCGCCCAGTACCTGCTGGAACACGAGCTCGGCTACCGCGTCGACACCGTCCAGGTCGACGAGGTGCCCGCCTGGGACGCGCTCAGCCAGGGCAGGGTCGACGCGATCCTGGAGGACTGGGGGCACCCCGAGCAGGAGCAGCGGTACGTCGAGGACAAGAAGACGATCGTCAACGGCGGCGACCTCGGCGTCACCGGGCACATCGGCTGGTACGTGCCGACGTACTTCGCGAAGCAGCACCCGGACGTCACGGACTGGAAGAACCTCAACAAGTACGCCGAGCAGTTCCGCACCCCGGAGAGCGGCGGCAAGGGCCAGCTGATGGACGGATCGCCGTCCTACGTCACCAACGACAAGGCGCTGGTGAAGAACCTCAAGCTGGACTACCGGGTGGTGTTCGCCGGCTCCGAGGCCGCGCAGATCACCCAGATCAAGCAGTTCGCCAAGGAGAAGAAGCCCTTCCTGACCTACTGGTACACGCCCCAGTGGCTGTTCGAGCAGGTGCCGATGACCGAGGTGAAGCTGCCCGCCTACGAGGAGGGCTGCGACGCCGATCCGGCGAAGGTCGCCTGTGCCTATCCGGTCACCCCGCTGCAGAAGTACCTCAACGCGGACTTCGCGAGGAACGGCGGCGAGGCGGCGGAACTGCTCAGGAACTTCACATGGACGACCGAGGACCAGAACGAGGTCTCCCTGATGATCGCCGACCAGAAGCTGTCGCCGCAGGAGGCGGCCGAGAAGTGGGTGGACAGCCACGAGTCCGTCTGGAAGAAGTGGCTGCCCTGATCCTCAGTCCGCTGCCGGAACGGCCGTAGCGGCCGTCATCCGTGCTGTCCCGGCTGGTAGTGACCCGGCGTCATACGACACGTCACACCGAACCGGTTCCACGCGTTGATCACCGTGATCGCCGCGATCAGCTGGGACAGCTCCGCCTCGTCGAACCGCTTGGCGGCCCGCTCGTACACCTCGTCGGGCACGAAGCCGTCGGTCAACACCGTGACGGCCTCCGTCAGCTCGATCGCCGCGAGCTCCTTGTCCGTGTAGAAGTGCCGCGACTCCTCCCACGCGGCGAGCTGCACGATCCGCTCCACGCTCTCGCCCGCCGCGAGCGCGTCCTTGGTGTGCATGTCGAGGCAGAAGGCACAATGGTTGATCTGGGAGGCACGGATCTTCACCAGCTCGTAGAGCGTGGGGTCCAGGCCCTTCCGGGCGGCGGAGTCCAGCCGGATCATCGCCTTGTACACCTCGGGGGCGTGCCGGGCCCACTCCAGCCGGACGGGCGGCTCGGGGGCGTACGTCGTGGTCGTCTCGTCGTTGGCCATGCCTCGACCCTAGGAGCGGGGCAGCCCAGGAGTATGGTCCATTTCCATGGCGGAACGCTGGGCCACTTCACGAGGCGGTCTGCAGGGCATCGACCTCCATCTCGACCCGGCGGGACCCGGCCTGCGCCGCGGCCTGACCGACGCCCTGCGCGCAGCCGTCCGCACCGGCCGGCTCTCCCCGGGCACCCGGCTGCCCTCCTCCCGCTCCCTCGCCGGTGACCTGGGCATCGCCCGCAACACCGTCGCCGACGCCTACGCCGACCTGGTCGCCGAGGGCTGGCTCACCGCCCGGCAGGGCTCCGGCACCCGCGTCGCCGACCGTGCGGTACCCGCCCCGCCCGCCCGTCCGGTCTCCCCGGGGCGCGCACCCGGCCGGCTCCCGTACAGCCTCGTGCCCGGCAGCCCCGACCTCGCCTCCTTCCCCCGGGCGGAATGGCTCAAGGCCACCCGCCGCGCCCTCACCGCCGCCCCCCACGACGCCTTCGGCTACGGCGACCCGCGCGGCCGCCCCGAACTGCGCACCGCCCTCGCGGACTACCTCGCCCGCGTCCGGGGCGTGCGCGCCGACCCCGAACACCTCGTCGTCTGCGCCGGCTTCGCCCACGGCCTCCGGCTCCTCTGCGACGTGCTGCGGGCCCGCGGCGCCGGCACCCTCGCCGTGGAGTCCTACGGCCTGGACGACCACTGGGATCTCGTGGCCCGCGCCGGTCTGCGCACCGCCCCGCTGCCCTTCGACGCCTCCGGCACCCGCACCGAGGACCCGGGCGAGGCGGGCGCGGTGCTCCTGAGCCCCGCCCACCAGTTCCCGCTGGGCGGCGCCCTGCGTCCGGAGCGCCGCGCCGCCGTGGTCGACTGGGCGCGCCGCACCGGCGGCCTGATCCTGGAGGACGACTACGACGGCGAGTTCCGCTACGACCGCCAGCCCGTGGGGGCGCTGCAGGACCTCGACCCCGGCCACGTGGTCTACCTCGGCACCGCCAGCAAGGCCCTCGCGCCCGGCCTGCGCCTGGGCTGGATGGTCCTGCCCCCGTCCGTGGTACCGGGGGTCGTCGCCCACGGCGCCGGGCGGTCCGTCGGCGTCGTCGAACAGCTCGCCCTCGCCGAGTTCCTCACCTCCGGCGCCTACGACCGCCACGTCCGCGCCGCCCGCCTGCGCTACCGCCGCCGCCGCGACGCCCTCGTCGAAGCCCTCGCCGAACGGGCACCCGACGTCCATGTCACCGGGATCGCGGCGGGCCTGCACGCGGTGCTGCGGCTCCCGCCCGGCACCGAACAGACCGTCGTCCAGGCGGCCACCTGGCAGGGCCTCGCCGTCCTCGGACTGTCCCGCTTCCGCCACCCCGACGCCGACGCCACCCCGGGCGACGGCCTGGTCGTCGGCTACGGGACCCCGCCGGACCACGCCTGGACCGGCACCCTCGAGGCGCTGTGCAGGGCACTGCCGTAGGACGCGGCGCAGAAAAGTCGCGGGCGCGTGTCGATCCGGCCCCGTCCCGTTCGACGTCCGTACGAGAAGCGCATCGCCGTACGGGGCGGGCGCGAGAACCGACCGGGAGCACGGATGAACCAGCTACTGAGGGTCATGAACTTCAACGTCTCCAGTGACGGCATCGGCGCCGGTGAGCACCAGAGCCTGGAGAACCCGTTCGGCCTCCCCGGTGCCGAGAGGCTGTTCGGCTGGGCGGGCGCCACGGCGAGCTGGCCCAACCGCACCGATCCCGGAGGAAGCCGCGGCCTCGACGACTACTTCACCCGCGACTTCGCCCGCAACATCGGCGCCGAGATCATGGGTCGCAACAAGTTCGGCCCCCAGCGCGGGCCCTGGCAGGACCACGACTGGCGCGGCTGGTGGGGGGACGAGCCTCCGTTCCGCACCCCGGTGTTCGTCATGACCCACCACGAGCGCCCGTCGTTCACGCTCTCCGACACCACGTTCCACTTCGTCGCCGGCAGCCCGCACACCGTCCTCGAGCGGGCGCGGGAGGCGGCGCAGGGCAAGGACGTCCGGCTCGGCGGCGGGGTCACCACCGTCCGGCAGTTCCTCGACGCCGACCTCGTCGACACCCTGCACGTGGCGGTCGCGCCGGTGAAGCTCGGCTCCGGCCTCCGCCTCTGGGAGTCGCCCGACGAACTGCTCGACCGCTTCCACCTGGAGGTCGTGCCCAGCCCGAGCGGCGTGACACATCACCTGTTCTGGCGAAAATGACATGAAAAGGTCTCCGGGCCGGGGCGTGGGGGCGGGGGGCTCCTGCGCGTACGGGGAGGACGGTCTCTAGGCTGTCCGCCGCGAGCCGGGGAGTGGGCCGAGGCCCCGGCGGACGGCGGAGACAGTGCAAGGGGGAGTCATGGCGGAGTCACGGCGGCGAGTGCGGTCCAGCACCGTGGTGCTGGGCGGCATGGGGGTTCTCGCCGCGGCGCTGACCTCGTGCGGGTCGGATCCGGACCGGCGGTGCGTGGACCGGGACAGCTACGACTACCTCAACGGCTACAAGGTCGTCGCCGACAAGAACTGCACGTCCTCCTCCTCCGGTTCGCTCGGCAGGGGCGGCAAGTCCCGCACCGGCGACGCCGACTGGTACTACGACGCCGACGTCAGCGCCGGTTACGCCGACGACGGCACCTTCAGCCGCAGCGAGGCCGTCGACCGCGGCGGCTTCGGCTGCTCGGGCAGCGCCGGCGGCTGAGCGGACCATGGAACGGCGCACCATCGAGCCCCGCCCCGGCTGGCAGGAGACCGTCGAGGAGCAGGGGCTCATCTACCCGCTCACGCGCTACCCCGACGGATCCCTGCGCCCCTACTGGGACGAGAGCGCCTACTACGCCTTCTCCCTGGACGAGGTCGAGGCACTGGAGGAGGTCGTCGAGGAACTGCACCGCATGTGCCTCGAAGCGGCCGACCACATCGTCACCACCGGCCGCTTCGCCGACCTCGGCATCACCGATCCGCGAATCGCCGAAGCCGTCGCCGAGGCATGGCACCGGCGCGCCGAACTCCCCTCGCTCTACGGCCGGTTCGACCTCCGCTACGACGGTACGGGTCCGGCGAAGCTGCTGGAGTACAACGCCGACACCCCCACGTCCCTGGTGGAGGCCGCCTCGCCCCAGTGGTTCTGGATGGAGGAGCGCTTCCCCGGCGCCGACCAGTGGAACTCCCTCCACGAACGCCTCATCGACGCCTGGAGGAAACAGGCCGCCCTCCTCCCGCCCGGCAGCCCCCTGTACTTCGCGCACTCCTCCGCCGACGAACTCGGCGAGGACCTCATGACCGTCGCCTACCTCAAGGAGACCGCCGAGCAGGCCGGCCTCGACACCGACTGGATCTCCATGGAGGAGATCGGCTGGGACCGCCTCTCCCGCCGCTTCGTCGACAACCGGCTCCGGTTCATCCGCAGCATCTTCAAGCTGTACCCCTGGGAGTGGCTCACCACCGACCGCTTCGCCGATCACGTCCTCGCCACCCTCGACAACGGCGGAGGCACCGGCTCCACCCTGTGGATCGAACCCGCCTGGAAGATGCTGCTCAGCAACAAGGCGCTGCTGGCGATCCTCTGGGAGCTCCACCCCGGCCACCCCCACCTCCTGCCCGCCTACCTCGACGGCCCGCGGGAGCTGGCGGACAGCACCGGATGGGTCGCCAAGCCCCTGCTCGGCCGCGAGGGCGCCGGCGTGACCGTCCACGAGCGGGGGACCGCCCCCGTGCTCCGTGACGAACCCTGCTGCTACCAGCAGCTCGCCCCGTTGCCCGACTTCGACGGCAACCACGTCGTCCTCGGCACCTGGGTGGTCGAGGGCGAGTCGGCCGGCCTCGGCATCCGCGAGTCCTCGGGCCTGGTGACGGACGAGTACGCCCGCTTCCTGCCCCACGTGATCCTCTAGACGGGATTCCGCCCGGCAGACGCCGTCGCCCGCATGGTGGACGCCGGCCTTTGACACTCCGTGCCGCCCGGTACCCTGACGTCGGGCCGTGACTGGCGCGCTGGGATGGAGCAACCATCAGGAAGCGGCCCCCGCCCCCGCCACCCGGGGACCGGACATGTGCCGTGCGCCTGGGCCGTACCGTGAACGCTGAACGCCACGTCCGGAGGTCCCTCATGTCTGCCGAGTCCCTCTCCACCGCTTCCACAGCCTTCCGCTCCGCCCTCGACGTGATCCGCGCCGTCGAGCCGCGCGTCGCCGACGCCATCGGCCAGGAGGTCGCCGACCAGCGCGAGATGCTCAAGCTGATCGCCTCCGAGAACTACGCCTCCCCGGCCACCCTCCTCGCGATGGGCAACTGGTTCAGCGACAAGTACGCCGAGGGCACCATCGGCCGCCGCTTCTACGCCGGCTGCCGCAACGTCGACACCGTCGAGTCGCTGGCCGCCGAGCACGCCAAGGAGCTCTTCGGCGCCCGCCACGCCTACGTCCAGCCGCACTCCGGCATCGACGCCAACCTCGTCGCCTTCTGGTCCGTCCTCGCCCAGCGGGTCGAGCTGCCCGCCCTGGAGAAGGCCGGAGTCCGCCAGGTCAACGAGCTCTCCGACGCCGACTGGGCGGAACTGCGCCGCGCCTTCGGCAACCAGCGCATGCTCGGCATGTCCCTGGACGCCGGCGGCCACCTCACCCACGGCTTCCGCCCGAACATCTCCGGCAAGATGTTCGACCAGCGTTCCTACGGCACCGACCCGGCCACCGGCCTGATCGACTACGAGGCACTGCGCGTCTCCGCCCGCGAGTTCAAACCGCTGATCATCGTCGCCGGTTACTCCGCCTACCCCCGTCTGGTGAACTTCCGGATCATGCGCGAGATCGCCGACGAGGTCGGCGCCACGCTCATGGTCGACATGGCGCACTTCGCCGGTCTCGTCGCCGGCAAGGTCCTCACCGGCGACTTCGACCCGGTACCGCACGCGCAGATCGTCACCACCACCACCCACAAGTCGCTGCGCGGCCCGCGCGGCGGCATGGTGCTGTGCGACGACTCCCTGAAGGACCAGGTCGACCGCGGCTGCCCGATGGTCCTCGGCGGTCCGCTGCCGCACGTCATGGCCGCCAAGGCCGTCGCCCTCGCCGAGGCCCGGCAGCCCGCCTTCCAGGACTACGCCCAGCGCATCGTCGACAACTCACGCGCCCTCGCCGAGGGCCTGATGCGCCGCGGCGCCACCCTGGTCACCGGCGGCACCGACAACCACCTCAACCTGATCGACGTCGCCACCTCCTACGGCCTCACCGGCCGCCAGGCCGAGGCCGCCCTGCTCGAGTCGGGCATCGTCACCAACCGCAACGCCATCCCCGCCGACCCCAACGGCGCCTGGTACACCTCCGGCATCCGCATCGGCACCCCCGCGCTGACCACCCGCGGCCTGGGCACCGCCGAGATGGACGAGGTCGCCGGCCTCATCGACCGCGTGCTCACCACCACGGAGCCCGGCACCACCAAGTCCGGGGCTCCCTCCAAGGCGGCCCACGTCCTCGACGCCAAGGTCGCCGACGAGATCTCCCGCCGCGCCACCGACCTGGTCGCCGGCTTCCCGCTCTACCCGGAGATCGACCTCGGCTGAGCCCCCTTCCGCACGCGGCCCACGGCGGTCCGGTCACCCACCGGGCCGCCGTCCGCCGTCCTCAGACGTCCAGCAGCTCCTGCCTCGGTCCCGGGCCGTCCTTCCGCCGTCCGAGGCGCGGCCACCGTGTCACATACGGGCGCAGCACCAGAGCCGCCGCCGCTCCGGCCACCAGGCCCGGTATCGCCCACCACCAGTCGGTGCCATCACCCGTCGCCGCCGCGGCGCGGGTCTCGGGCGCCGCCGCGGTCGCCTCCTGGTCCGCCTCCGTCGCCGGCGGTTCCGTCTCCCACGGTGCCGGGTAGATCCCGGAGCTCGCCGGCGAGCCCGTCGTCTCGCCCATCACGCCCAGTTCGAACAGGAACTTGTGCACGTTCGACGCGTCCTCGGCGCGGTGCCAGAGCCCGTTCGGCGATTCATGGAACTGCGACGCCGTGTGTATCCACACGTCCTGGCCCATCTCCCCCAGGAAGACCCGGTCCACGCGCCACGGCGTCACGTCGTGCACCAGCCACGTCACATTGATCATCCGGGCCGAGGCCGAGACCGCCTCCGGCGGCCTCTCCCGGGTGCCCTCGCCGACCGGGCCGAGCAGTCGCTCCAGCACCGGGTACTCCTTGTCCGCGTAGTACAGCGAGGCGGTCTCCTCGCTCTCCGGCGACACCACCAGCACGCTCGTCGGCCCCCCGGCGAAGGCCGGCGACGCGCCCCACCACATCGTCAGGGCCAGTGCGGCCGCCAACGCGCCCACACCCGCCGTCAGTCGTCGAACCCTGCCCTTCCAGCCACGCATCCGGACCCCCACTCGGCCGGTCGATTCCCGTGCGGCCCGCCCTCGGGCCGCCTGTCACTTCTGGTACACCGCCCGACCCGCCGGGGTTCCCACCCGGCCACCACGGATTCCGCGGCCGGGATGTCCGGCTGCCGGGACCCCCTGTTACCGGGGCTCCTCCTCGACCGACCCCGCGATCTCCAACGCCCGCGCCTTCGACGCCACCCCCTCCAGCCGCAGCGTCACACCGTCTCCCGCCGCGCCCTCACCGTCGGCCGCACCCCTGTGGCCCCACAGCAGCGTCGGCCCCGCCGTGCGCTCCGCCCGGGTGAACCGGTGACCGTCCGTGTCGACCATCCAGAAGCTCAGCACATGCGGCCGCGCGAACCACAGGACCGGATCCGAGACCCCGGCCTCCGTGTCCTCCCCGCCGAGCGACAGCCACTCCGGCTGCTCGCGCACGCTCTTGGTGAAGGCGATGTCCAGGCGGCCCGGGAACGCGTCGAGCCGGATCGTCCGCCCCCGCTCCCGCCAGCACAGGCTCACCAGGAACCGCCCCCGCGGCAGCCCGCTCACCGTCACCGCGTCCGGAGTGCCCAGCGCCTCGGGCACGAGCGGCGCGAACCCGGCCCGCCGCTCCGCCTCGCCGAGCGACAGCGACCGCCCGCAGCCCGGCACCCGCGCGCCCGGCGAGGGCACCGCCGACGGGTCGTACCGCACCTCGACGCCGCCGAAGCCGAACCAGTCGGTCACCGTCGCCCGCACCGGAGGGGTCAGCGCCAGCACCGTCAGCAGCCCGCACAGCGCCGCCACCAGCGACCGCCATCGCGCCCGCGTCCAGCGGCGCACCGACCGCAGCCGGGCCCGGGCGCCCGCCGGCCCGGCGACGGGCACCGGCAGCTCCTCGGCGAGTATCTGCCCCAGCACCCGCTCGACCATCGACTCGGACCCCGCGGCCCCACCTGGCCCGTCCAGGGACCGGCCGAAGGCCCGCAGCTCCTCCCGCAGCCGCTCGGCGTCGCCGTCGTACCGCTCACTCACGCCTCTCACCCCCTTCCCGGGGCCGGAAGTCCGGCAGCAGGCGCTCCAGCTTGCGCAGGGCGCGGTTCAGGCGGGACTTCACCGTGCCCCGGGGCCAGCCCAGGGCCTGGGCGGTCTCCCGCTCGTCCATCTCCAGCAGATAGCGGTAGGTGACGACCAGCCGGTGCTCCTCGCTCAGCTTCTCCAGGGCGGCCACCAGCGCTCCGCGGCGCTCGCCCTCCAGCGTCGCCACCGCCGGGTCGGCCGATTCCGGTATCACCGGCTCCGCCTCCACGAGCGCCGCCTCACGGCCGGCGAGGGTGTTCCGCCGCACCGCGGCGCGCACTGTGTTCCTCGTCTCATTGGCCACGATCGACAGCAGCCACGGCCGGAACGCCATGCCGTCCCGGAACCGGCCCAGCGCGCAGTACGCCTTCACGAAGGCCTGCTGCACCACGTCCTCCGCGTCCGCACCGGCCCCGAGCGCGGTGGCCGCCCTGAGCGCGATGCCCGTATGAGCCCGCACCAGCTCCGCGTACGCCTCCGGCTCCCCGGCGCGTACGCGTGCGATCACCGCGGCCTCATCGACGATGCGGCCCCCCTCCCGCGTCCTCACACCCTTGTTACACCGCCGGGCACGGATCGGTTCCCACCTGTTTCCGGTCGGTTCCCGACCGCCCCGCGGGACCTGAGAGAATGGTGAGCATGGCGACTGACCGACCTCGCGTGCTCTCCGGAATCCAGCCCACCGCAGGCTCGTTCCACCTCGGCAACTACCTCGGCGCCGTCCGTCAGTGGGTGGCCCTGCAGGAGACCCACGACGCGTTCTACATGGTCGTCGACCTGCACGCGATCACGCTTCCGCAGGACCCGCAGGAGCTGCGCGCCAACACCCGGCTCGCCGCCGCCCAGCTGCTGGCCGCCGGACTGGACCCGGACCGCTGCACGCTCTTCGTCCAGAGCCATGTGCCCGAGCACGCCCAGCTCGCCTGGATCATGAACTGCCTCACCGGCTTCGGCGAGGCCTCCCGCATGACCCAGTTCAAGGACAAGTCCGCCAAGCAGGGCGCCGACCGGGCCTCCGTCGGACTGTTCACGTACCCGATCCTGCAGGTCGCGGACATTCTGCTCTACCAGGCCAACGAGGTGCCGGTGGGCGAGGACCAGCGCCAGCACATCGAGCTCACCCGGGACCTCGCCGACCGCTTCAACGGCCGGTTCGGCGCGACCTTCACCGTCCCGAAGCCGTACATCCTCAGGGAGACGGCGAAGATCTACGACCTCCAGGACCCGACGGTCAAGATGAGCAAGTCGGCGTCCACGCCGAAGGGCCTCATCAACCTCCTCGACGAGCCGAAGACCACCGCCAAGAAGGTGAAGAGCGCCGTCACCGACACGGACACGGTGATCCGCTACGACGTCGTGGAGAAGCCCGGGGTGAGCAACCTCCTCACGATCTACTCCACCCTCACCGGGGCGGACATCCCCGAACTGGAGGAGAAGTACGCCGGCAAGGGCTACGGTGCGCTCAAGACGGACCTCGCCGAGGTCATGGTCGACTTCGTCACCCCGTTCAAGGAGCGCACCCAGCAGTACCTGGACGACCCCGAGACGCTCGACTCGATCCTGGCCAAGGGCGCGGAGAAGGCGCGGGCCGTCGCCGCGGAGACCCTCGCGCAGGCGTACGAGCGCGTGGGTTTCCTGCCCGCCAAGCACTGAACCGGCGCTGAACCGGAAAGCGGGGGCGATCCGTACCACCCCACAGCGCCGCACATCACTCCGGTTGCGCCTGCCCGCATCCGTGCCGTGGCCGTACAGTCGATAACCGGGTGACCGTTGCAACGGTCACCCGGCGCCCACCGCAGCTTCACCACCGCGCTTCACCACCACTACGACAGGAGACGACGTGGGGACCGTAACGATCGGCGTGTCGATCGCGGTCCCGGAGCCTTACGGCAGCCGGCTTCAGCAGCTGCGCGCGGGCTTCGGCGACGCCGCGGCTCACGGCATCCCCACCCACGTCACCCTGCTGCCGCCCACCGAGATCGGCGACACCGACCTGGCGGCCGTCGAGGCGCATCTGAGCGAGATCGCCGCTGCCGCTCGCCCGTTCCCCATGCGGCTGTCCGGCACCGGCACCTTCCGGCCGCTGACGCCGGTGGTGTACGTCCAGGTCGTCGAGGGCGGCGCGGCGTGCACCTGGCTGCAGAAGCAGGTCCGTGACGCCTCCGGGCCCGTCGCGCGCGAGCTGCAGTTCCCGTACCACCCGCACGTCACCGTGGCGCACGGGATCGACGAGGCCGCCATGGACCGCGCCTACGAGGACCTCGCGGACTACGAGGCGCAGTGGGCCTGCACCGGCTTCGCCCTCTACGAGCAGGGCGCCGACGGGGTGTGGCGCAAGCTGCGCGAGTTCCCGTTCGGCTCCGTGGTGGTGCCTCCGCAGGGCGGCAGCGTGGACCGGGGATCCGTCTCCGCGCGCTGACCGCGTGGCCGGGTCTCAGACCGGCAGCCGCCGGAACAGCCCGCGCGGCAGATGCCGCAGCGCCGACATCACCACCCGCAGCGCGCCCGGCACCCACACCGTCTCCGCGCGGCGCCGCAGCCCCAGCTCCACGGCCGCCGCGACCGCCTCCGGGGTGGTGGCCAGCGGCGCCTGGGGCAGCCCCGCCGTCATCCGCGTCCGCACGAACCCGGGGCGTACGACCATGACGTGCACGCCCGTGCCGTACAGCGCGTCGCCGAGGCCCTGGGCGAAGGCGTCCAGGCCGGCCTTGCTGGAACCGTAGATGAAGTTCGCGCGGCGGGCCCGCTCGCCCGCGACGGAGGACAGCACCACCAGCGAGCCGTGCCCCTGCGCCTGGAGCGCGCTCGCGCACACCAGACCCGCCGAGACGGCGCCGGTGTAGTTGGTCTGCGCGACCCGCACCGCGGCCTCCGGATCCCGCTCGTCGTGCGCCTGGTCGCCCAGGGTGCCGAAGGCGAGCAGCACCATGTCGACGTCGCCCTCGGCGAACACCTTGCCGAGCGCGTCCTCGTGAGCCGCGGGATCGAGCGCGTCGAAGGCGACCGTGCGCACCACGGCGCCGAGGCCCCGCAGCTGCTCGGCGGCCTCGTCCAGGCCGGGGGAGGGCCGGCCGGCCAGCCACACCGTGCGGGTGCGGCGGGCGATCAGCCGCCGCGCGGTGGCCAGCGCGATCTCGGACGTACCGCCGAGGACGAGCAGGGACTGGGGGAGGCCGAAGGCGTCCTTCACGACAGCTCCTAGAGGGGTGCCTGGAGATGGAGGCGGCGGGACAGGTCGGAGGTGAACACCCCGCGCGGGTCCAGTTCGGCGCGCAGCGCGCGGAAGTCGTCCAGGCGGGGGTACATGGCGGCGAGCAGCTCGGGACGCAGCCGGGAGTCCTTGGCGAGGTAGACGCGGCCGCCCGCGCCGGCCACCTCCTCGTCGAGCTCGTCGAGGAAGACGCCGAGGCCGGGCAGCGACGCCGGCACGTCCAGGGCCAGGGTCCAGCCGGGTACCGGGAAGGACAGCCAGCCGGGGTCGGCCTCGCCGAAGCGCTTGAGGACGGCGAGGAAGGACGGGCAGCGCCGCTCGGAGATCCGGCGCACGATCCGGCGCAGGGAGTCCTCCCGGCCGTGCCCGACGACGAACTGGTACTGCACGAATCCGCCCCGCCCGTAGACCCGGTTCCAGTGCGGCACGCCGTCCAGGGGGTGGAAGAAGGCGGGAATCCGCTGGAGCTGCCCGGTCCGGGCGCGGGGCGCCTTGCGGTACCAGAGCTCGTTGAACAGCCCCACGGTGGTCCGGCTGAGCAGGCCCTCGGGGACGAAGGAGGGGGCGGCCGGGAGGCGGGAGGTGCGGAAGGACAGCGGCTCCCGGCGTGCGCGGGAGCCGCGGGGCAGCGCGTCCAGGGGCGCGTGGTCGCCGCGCGTGAGCACCGCGCGGCCGGTGGCCCGGCCCCGGGCCAGCAGATCGATCCAGGCGACCGAGTAGCGGTAGCGGTGGTCGGTGTCGGCGAGACGGGCCATCAGGTCGTCGAGGTCGTCGGCGCGTTCGGTGTCGACCGACATCAGGGAGGTCTCGACCGGCTGCAGCCGGATCGTCGCGGTGAGGATCACCCCGGTCAGACCCATGCCGCCCGCGGTCGCCTCGAACAGCGGCGTGCCCGGCACGACCGTGGTCACCTGCCCGTCCGCGGTGAGCAGTTCGAGGGAGAGCACATGGCGGGAGAAGGAGCCGGAGACGTGATGGTTCTTGCCGTGGATGTCGGCGCCGATCGCCCCGCCGACCGTCACATAGCGCGTCCCCGGGGTCACCGGCACGAACCAGCCGAGCGGCAGCAGCACCTCCATCAGCCGGTGCAGGGAGACACCCGCGTCGCACAGCACGGTGCCGCCGTCGGCGTCGACCGCGTGGATCCGGTCCAGGCCCGTCATGTCGAGCACCGCGCCGCCCGCGTTCTGCGCCGCGTCCCCGTACGCCCGTCCCAGGCCCCGCGCGATCCCGCCGCGGGCGCCGCACTCCCGGACGGCCAGGGCGGCCTCCTCGTACGTCCGCGGGCGGATCAGCCGGGCCGCGGTGGGAGCGGTGCGGCCCCACCCCGTGACGGAAACGGTGTCGGCAGACATGCCAGCGACCGTATCGCCCCTATGTGACTCATTGGATTTGAAACGTCACTCCCGTCCCCGAAACGGGTGATTAATGGGATGTCGCCCAATAGTGACGGAAATACGGCCCGCGGGGGGTGAACAGTGGGTCCACATGGACGACCACCACGACCTTCCGCACCCCCGGGGTCTCCACGGCCTGGACCACCGGATCGTCGCCGCGCTCAGAGCGTGCGGCACGGACCCGCGGGTGGCCGGTGCCGCGCGCTCCCTGTCCTGGGCGGGGGAGCACGGGGCGCTGTGGCTCGCGGCGGGCCTCGCCGGTGCCGTCGTGGACCGCCCTCGGCGCGCCGCCTGGCTGCGCGGCACCGCCCTCACCGCGGGCGCCCACGCCCTCAGCATGGGAGTGAAACGCGTCGTGCGCCGCCCTCGCCCCGCCCACGTCGAGCCGCTGGTGGGCACGGCCGGCCGGCACTCCTTCCCCAGCTCGCACGCCTCCTCCGCCGTGGCCGCCGCCGTCGCGTTCGGCGCGCTGGGCGCCCGCGCGGTGCCACCGCTGGCCGCCGCCGTGTGCGTGTCCCGTCTGGTGGCCGGCGTCCACTACCCCTCGGATGTGGCGGCGGGCGCCGCCCTCGGCGCGCTGACGGCCCGGCTCGGCGCCCGCTGGATGACCGGAGGCACCGCGTGACCCTCCTGCGCGAGCGTTCCGACCGGCGCCAGAGCGCACCGTCCGGCAGGCGCGGCCTCCTCGGGGGCCTGCTCAGGACCGCGCGGCCCAAGCAGTGGGTCAAGAACGTCCTGGTGATCGCCGCCCCGGCCGCCGCGGGCGAACTGTTCTCCACCCGCGCCCTGGCCCGACTCGCCCTGGTCTTCGTCCTGTTCACCGCCTGCGCCGCCGCCGTCTACCTGGTCAACGACGCGCGCGACGCCGAGGCCGACCGCGCCCACCCCACCAAGTGCCGCCGCCCGGTCGCCGCCGGCCAGGTCCCCGTACCGGTCGCCTACGCCGCCGGGATCGTCCTCGGTGTCCTCGCCCCGGTCGTCGCGGCCCGGCTGTGCCCCCCGGAGGTCGCCGCGCTGCTGACCGCCTACCTCGGCATGCAGCTGGCCTACTGCCTCAGCCTCAAGCACGTCCTCGTCGTGGACCTCGTCGTCGTCACCACCGGCTTCGTGATGCGCGCGGTGATCGGCGGACTGGCCCTCGGCATCCCGCTGTCGCGCTGGTTCCTGATCACCACCGGGTTCGGCGCGCTGTTCATGGTGGCCGCCAAGCGCTACTCCGAGGCCGTGCAACTGGCCGGCACGGAGGGCGCCACGCGCGCGCTGCTCACCGAGTACACCACCGGCTACCTCCGCTTCGTCTGGCAGCTCGCCGCCGGCGTGGCCGTCCTCGGCTACTGCCTGTGGGCCCTCGAGGAGGGCGGCGTCCCGCACACCAGCGTGCTGCCCTGGCGGCAGCTGTCCGTGGTCGCCTTCGTCCTCGCCGTGCTGCGCTACGCCGTCTTCGCCGACCGCGGCACCGCCGGCGAACCCGAGGACGTGGTGCTGGGCGACCGCGCGCTCGCCCTCATCGGCGTGGTGTGGACGGCGATGTACGCCCTGGCGGTGGCGGACTGGTGAGACACCGTCTGCTCCGGCACCGGCGGGAACTCCTCGGCTTCGCCGCCGCCGGTCTGCTCGCCTACGCCGTGGACCTCGCCCTCTTCACGTATCTGCGCGGCCCCGCCGGACTCGGCCCGCTCACCGCCAAGGCCCTCTCCTTCCTCGCCGGCTGCACGGTCGCCTACGCGGGCAACGCGCACGGCACCTACCGCGCCACGCGCGTGCGCGGGCCCCGCCCCTACGCCGTGTTCTTCGCCGTCAACCTCGCCGGCGCCGCCGTACAACTGCTCTGCCTGGCCGTCAGCCACTACGGGCTCGGCCTCACCTCGCAACGCGCGGACACCGTCTCCGGGGCGGTCGTCGGCATGGCGCTGGCCACCGGTGTCCGGTTCTGGGGCACCAGGACATTGGTCTTCCGCGATGCGGGCAGAGTCGGCTCATGGACTGGCTGAAAAAGCTCCCGGGCGTAGGGCCGTGGCTGGCGCGACTCATGCTCACGCACGCGTGGCGGTCGTACGAGCGTCTGGACCGCGTGCACTGGACACGTCTGGCCGCCGCGATGACCTTCCGGAGCTTCGTCGCCCTGTTCCCGCTGCTCACCGTGGCCGCCGCGATCGGCGCGGCCACCCTCAGCCAGGACCAGCAGACCACCCTCCAGGACAGGATCACCGACCAGGTGCCCGGCATCTCCGACCAGTTGAACGTCGAGGACCTGGTGCAGAACGCCGGCACCGTCGGCCTCATCGCCGGCGCCGTCCTGCTGTTCACCGGCATCAGCTGGGCCGGAGCCATGCGCGACTGTCTGCGCGCGGTGTGGGAGCTGCCCGACGAGGAGGAGAACCCCGTCCTGCGCAAGGGCAAGGACGCGGGCATCCTCGTCGGGCTCGGCGGCGCGCTGCTGATCACCCTCCTCGCCTCCACCGTCGCCTCCGCGCTGGTCGGCAGGATCAGCGACGCCATCGGGCTGGAGAAGGGCGGCTGGGGCGGGATCGTCCTGCACATCGCGGCGTTCGCCGTCGCCGTCGGCGCCGACTTCCTGCTCCTGCTGTACGTCCTCACCCTGCTGCCCGGCGTGGAACCCTCCCGGCACCGGCTGATCGTCGCCGCGCTCACCGGCGCGATCGGCTTCGAACTGCTGAAGCTGCTGCTCAGCGGCTATATGCAGGGCGTGGCCGCGAAGAGCATGTACGGCGCGTTCGGCGTCCCGGTGGCCCTGCTGCTGTGGATCAACTTCACCTCGAAGCTGGTCCTGTTCTGCGCCGCCTGGACGGCCACGCCGAGCAAGCAGGACGAGACGGCCGGTGTCACGGACGTGAACGGCGGCGCACCAGGTCCGGCAGCGGCCAGCGCCGGTTGATCAGGAACGCGCCGCCCGCGAGCAGCACCAGCACCCCGCCGATGATGCCCAGCGCGACCCCGATGCCGTCCGTGCCGCTGCTCGCCGGGGCGCTCGCCGCCGGCTTCGATCCGGCCCCGGCGCCCCCTGCCTCACCGGGGGAGGCGGACGGACCCGGGCGGGCATCGGCCTGTTCGGCACTCTTCGGCGGCACCAGCTCACCGACCGGCTCGACCTTTCCGGCCGCCTTGAAACCCCAGTCGAACAGCCGCGCGGTCTCCTTGTAGACCTCGTTCGACTCGTCCTTCTGCGGGTTCATCACGGTGACGAGCAGCACCTTGCCGTCCTGCTCGGCGACACCGGTGAAGGTGGCGCCGGCATGGGTGGTGTTGCCGTTCTTCACGCCTGCTATGCCCTGGTAGACGGGCACGTCGGAGTCACCGCTCAGCAGCCGGTTGGTGTTCTGGATCTCGAAGGACTTGCGGACCTTCTTGCCCTTCTTGTTCTTCTTCGTCTCGCCGGGGAACTGCGCCCTGACCGTCGAGCTGTACTCCCGGAAGTCCTTCTTCTGCAGCCCGGAGCGGGCGATCAGGGTCAGGTCGTACGCGGAGGACACCTGGCCCTCGGCGTCATAGCCGTCAGGGCTCACCACGTGCGTGTCCAGGGCCTGGAGCTCCTTGGCGTGCGCGTTCATCTCCTCGACGGTGTCCTCCACGCCGCCGTTCATCGCCGACAGCACGTGCACCGCGTCGTTGCCGGAGCGAAGGAACACACCCAGCCACAGGTCGTGGACCGTATAGGTCTCCTCCTCCTTGATCCCGACCATGCTGGACCCGGCCCCGACCCCGGCCAGGTCGGAGACCTCCACCTTGTGCTTCGTCGTCCCGGGCCACTTGGGCAGCAGCGTGTCGGCGAACAGCATCTTCAGCGTGCTCGCCGGGGCCAGCCGCCAGTGCGCGTTGTGGGCGGCGAGCACATCACCGGACTCCGCGTCGGCGACGATCCAGGACCGGGCCGAGAGCCCCTTCGGCAGCACCGGCACCCCGCTCGCGAGATTGACCTGCGTCCCCGGCTTGCCGAGCCGGGCACCGCCGACGACCGACATCTGCGCCGGGGGAGTGGCCGACGGTGTCGTCGACGGCTTGGGGGCCGCCGAAGCGGCGGGCGCGGTCAGCGCGGTGGACATCAGGACGGCGGAGGCGACCAGCAGTGAGCGCCGGACGGTGTTCTTGGGTGCGGGCACGGTCGGAAACGTACATGCCACACCTGAGGAAGTCCCGCCCCGGTCCCCACCCCGGGCAAGGAACCGGACAGTGGCCGGTGATACTGGACGCATGAAGCTCAGCCGCCCCGTCTCCTTGTTCCTGCTCGCCTTCGGGGTGTGGAGCTGGATCATCTGGATCACTTTCGTCAACAACCTGGTCAAGGACGGCAGCGGACTCGCGTTCGAGGACGGGAATCCCACGGCCTACTTCTTCGTTCATCTGACGCTCGCCGTCGTCTCCTTCGTATGGGGGACGGTCATCGGGGGCATCGGGTTGCGCGGGCTGCGCGCACTGAGCCGGACGTCACGAACGACGTCGTAACGGAAAGCAGGGGAACTCCGCACCGTGGCCATCGTCTTCGTACTCATCGCGCTGCTGGTCCTGGCCGTTCTGGTGACGGGCAACTGGTACGTGTGGCGGCGTCTGTTCCGGGACACCACGCGGGGCCCGGGCGCGGTGCGCCGCGCGGGTGCGGTGGCGATCGCGGGCGGCTGGGCGCTGACCGTCGGCGCCCTCGTCGCCGAGCGCGCCGGGGCTCCCTTCTGGCTCCAGCAGGTGCTCGCCTGGCCCGGGTTCCTGTGGCTGGCGCTCTCCCTGTACCTGCTGCTGGCGGTCCTCGCGGGAGAGCTCGTGCGGCCGGTGCTGCGCCGGATCCTGGAGCGGCGGGCGAGGACGGCGGAAGCGGGGACCGCGGAGACCGCGAACGCTCCGGCGAAGCCGCAGCCCATACCGGCCGGGCAGGGCGCCGGACCCGCCAACGGCGGCACGCCGGACGCCGGAGCGGGCGGCGAGGATGCCGCGTCCGGCGGAGGCTCCCGTGTGTCCGAAGCTCCGGCTCCGTCCTCCGGGCCCTCCCGGCGCCTGTTCGTCTCCCGTGTCGTCGGCGGGGCCGCCGCCGCGGCTGCCGTGGGGACCGTCGGCTACGGGACGTACGGGGTACTGCGCGGGCCGGGCGTGAAGCGGGTCACCGTGCCGCTCGCCAAGCTGCCCCGCGCGGCGCACGGTTTCCGGATCGCGGTGGTGAGCGACGTCCATCTGGGGCCCGTGCTGGGGCGCGGCTTCGCGCAGAAGGTCGTCGACACGATCAACTCGACCCAACCGGATCTCATCGCGGTCGTCGGGGACCTGGTGGACGGCAGCGTGAAGGACCTCGGCCCGGCCGCGGCTCCGCTGGCGCAGCTGAAGGCGCGTCACGGGTCCTTCTTCGTCACCGGCAACCACGAGTACTTCTCCGGGGCCGAGCAGTGGGTCCAGGAGGTGCGGCGGCTCGGGCTGAACCCGCTGGAGAACGCGCGCACGGAGCTGCCGCACTTCGATCTGGCAGGCGTCAACGACGTGGCCGGGGAGGACGAGGGGCAGGGGCCGGACTTCGCGCGGGCGCTGGGGGATCGGGACCGGGAGCGGGCCTGTGTGTTGCTGGCACATCAGCCTGTGCAGATTCATGATGCTGTGGACCATGGGGTGGATCTGCAGTTGTCCGGGCACACGCATGGGGGGCAGCTGTGGCCCGGGAATCTGATCGCCAGGGGCGCGAATCCGACGTTGGCCGGGCTCGAGCGGTACGGGGACACGCAGCTGTATGTGAGCCGGGGGGCCGGTGCGTGGGGGCCGCCCACTCGGGTGGGGGCCCCCTCCGACGTCACCGTGATCGAGCTGGCTTCGCGGCAGGCGTGAGGGTGCGCGGTGTGGTGGGCCGGGGGCAGTCTCTTTCAGGCACTGGGGGAGGCACGACTGCCCGCAGCTGGGGCGACGGCGGTCAGGTCCACGTGTTTGGTTTCTTTGTAGCGGGTGAAGGAGATGGCGCTGGTCAGGCAGAGGGCCGCCACGTACCAGGGGTACCAGTCGGCGTGGCCGTGCGTGGTGAGGTACTCGTTCAGGTAGGGGGCCGTGCCGCCGAACAGGGCCACGGTGACCGCGTACGGGAAGCCGACGCCGCTGGAGCGTATGGCCGTCGGGAACATCTCCAGGGTCGCCGCCGGTGCCGCCGCCGCGTAGCAGCCGAAGAGCAGCAGGGCCGCCGTCATCACCGCGAACAGCCGCACCGCCGAGCCGGACAGCAGGCCCAGCAGCAGGGGTGACAGCACGGTGAAACCGAAGCCGAACACCAGAAGCAGCGGACGGCGTCCGAACCGGTCGGCCGCCATGCCGAGCAGGGGCAGCGCACCCATGAACACCACCTGTGCGGCGACGGCGGCCCACAGTGCTTCGTTCGCCGGGACCTTGTAACGCAGTTGCGCGTACAGCGGCAGGTACGAGGCGAAGGTGTAGTAGACGACCGTCGCGCCCAGCGTGAAGGCGACGACCCGGAGGGCCGCCCGCGGATGCGTGCGCATCACCTGGAGCGTCGGGTTGCGCGGACGCTCGCGCACCGTGCCGAAGACGGGCGTCTCGTCCATCCGGCCGCGCAGGTACCAGCCGTACAGCGCCAGCAGCGCCCCCAGGGCGAACGGGACGCGCCAGCCCCAGTCGGCCAGCTGCGCGGGAGTGAGCGTGGAGTGCAGCAACAGCGCCAGCAGGGTCGCGGCGAGGGCGCCGAGCGTGGTGCTGATGTAGATGGCGCTGGAGTACAGGCCCCGGCGCCCGGCGGGAGCCATCTCGTTGACGTACGTGCTCATCGCCGCGCCCTCGCCGCCCGCGGACAGCCCCTGCAGGGCCCTGGCCACCACCAGCAGCAGGGGCGCCAGCACGCCGACGGACCGGTACGGCGGAATGAGCGCGATCAGAAGGCTGCCCGCCGCCATCATCAGCAGCGACAGGCGCAGTGCGGCGCTGCGGCCCCGGCGGTCGCAGTAGGCGCCGATCAGCGCCCCGCCCAGCGGCCGGAAGAGGAACCCGACGGCGAACACCGACAGCGTGCGCAGCACGTTCGTGGCGCCGTCGCCGGACGGCTGGAGCTGTGCCCCGAGCAGCGCCGCGAAGGTCACGAACGCTCCCCAGTCGAACCACTCCATCGCGTTGCCGACCGAGGCGACGACCACCGGACGCATGCCGCGCCGTCCTGTGGGCGCCGCGGAAGGCACGGTGCTGACGGGGATGTTCATGAGGCCCTCCCGGCCGTCAGGGGGACCGCGCCGAGGCGGGCCCGTACGTCGTCGGCCTCGCCCGCGCCGGTCTCGGTGAACACCTCCAGCGCCCGGGTCCAGTGTTCCCGCGCCTCCGCCGGATCGCCGGCGAGCGCCGCGACCGTGCCGAGGACGTGCTCGGCACGGGCGATGTTCAGACGCTGGGCGGCCGGCTGCGACAGGGCGAGCGCCAGCCGCGCGCACTCCTCGGCGTCGTCCGGGGCGTCCAGGCTCAGATACAGCGGCGCCAGTTCGAGCAGCACCTTGCTGCGGGCGACGCGGTTGGCGCTCGACTCGGCGAGGGAGCGGGCCGCCAGGGCGTGCCCCGCCGCCTCGTCCCGGTCCAGCAGCCGGTCGACGACGGCGCGGCGGGCGAGCGCGTACGCCTCCCCGTCGACGTACCCGATCTGGCGGGCCGCGTCGAGCGCGGTGTCGGCGTAACCGGCGGCCTCCGTGGGCGAGTCGAGGTCCGCGCTGATGGCCGACAGCAGGCACAGCGTCTCGACCTCGTAGGTGCGGTCGCCGCACTCCTGGAAGGCACTCAGCGCCCGGCGGGCGGACTCCAGCGCCGTCTCGGGCCTGCCGAGGTCGAGATCGACCAGGGCGAGGCCGTACAGCGAGATGCTCCGGTCGTACGAGGAGTCGATGGACTCGGACGCCCGCAGCGCGCGGGTGAAGCAGGACCGCGCCTCGGACAGCTCCCCGGTGGCCTGCCGCACCAGGCCCAGGTTGCGCAGGCTGTAGCTGCTGATGTGGTGCAGTCCGAGCTCGCCGGCGGCGTCCAGGGACGCCGTGAGGAACTCGGTGGCCCGCGCCATGTCGCCCCGGGTCCAGTGGATGAAGCCCAGCAGCCCCTGTGTGGTGGCCGTCAGCCGCGGCGACCGGATGCGGTGCGCCACCTCCAGTGCCTTGCGCGCCGCCTTCTCGGCTGCCTCGCCCCGGCCCAGGCTGAGGTGTGCCAGGCCCATGTTGTTGAGCATGGCCGCGACCTCCTCGTCCATCCCGAGCCGGCCGTGCAGGACGAGGCTCTTCTCCTGGTGGGCGATGGCCCGCTCGTAGTCGCCGAGCGTGTTGTGCAGGTTGGCGAGGCTGCGGTGCATGGCCGCGATCCCGGGCTCGTCGGCCAGTGACTCGGCGGCGGTCAGGCCGACCCGGGTCGCCTCGTCCCACTCGGTGCGGTAGGTCCCCGTCCAGAAGAAGCCGCGCAGGGCGTCCGCCAGATGCCAGGAGAGGTGGTGCGGGCCATGGGTGCCGAAGTGCCGGATGCAGGCCAGCAGATTGCGCCGCTCGGCCAGCAGCCAGGCCATCGCGTGGCTCTCGTCGCCGAACCTCGGCGCGTCGAACAGGCCGTCGGGGCGGGTGGGTTCGGCCAGCCGCACGAACTCCGAGTACAGCACGTCGGCCGCCGCGCCCGCGCCCGCGAGATACCACTGGCCGAGCCGGTGCACCGCCGATGCCCGTTCCCGCGCCGAGTGCTCCTCGGCGGCGCGGTCCCGGGCGAACTCCCGCAGCAGGTCGTGGAACTGGTAGCGGCCCGGGGCGGTCTGCTGGAGCAGGCTCGCCGTCTCCAGCCGGCTCAGACCGGTCCGCGCCTGCGCCTCGCTGATGTCGGCGAGCACCGAGACGGCGGCGGGAGTGAAGTCGAAGCCCGGGAACAGCCCGGTGAGCCGGAACAGGGCGCGGTCGTCCGGGGCCATGGCGTCGTACGACAGGGCGATGGCCGTGGACACGGCGGAGGCGGTGTCGCCGTCGACGGACAGGGCGGCGAGGCGGCCGCGGCGCAGACTGTCCACGTACGCCCCGGTCATGCCGCCCGGCGCGCCGGCCAGGTTGGCGGCGGCGATCCGCAGCGCGAGCGGCAGGTACGAGCACAGGGCGGCCACCTCGCGCACCACCTCGGGTTCGATCGCCACCCCCGCCTGCCGCATCATGCCGGTGACCAGATCGGCCGACTCGCGCGGGCCGAGCGTGCCCACGCCGATCACCTGGGCGCCGTGCGTGACCGCGAGGGAGCGCAACTGCCGCCTGCTGGTGATCAGCACGGAGCACCCCGCGTCCCCCGGGACGAGGGGGAGCACCTGGTCGACGTCCGCCGCGTTGTCCAGCACCACCAGGACGTTCTTGCCGGTCAGCTTGGACCGGTAGAGGTTCGCCTGCTCCACCGGGTCGACGGGGATACGGTTCGCGGGGACGCCCAGACTGCGCAGGAACTGCGAGAGCACCTGGTCGGGCGGGATCGGCGCGTCCGCCCCGGCCCGCTCGTAGCCGTGCAGGTTGACGTACAGCTGGCCGTCCGGGAAGGCGTCGCGCACCCGCCTGCCGAGCCACACCGCCAGCGCCGTCTTGCCGACGCCGGGCGGCCCGGAGAGCACCACCACGGGCACTCCGGTGCGGTCCGGCGCGGGCGGCAGAAGTGCCTCGACCCGCCCGACGATGTCCTCCCGGCCGACGAACCCGAGGGACAGCGGCGGGAGTTGCGCCGGGACGGTGACGGCTCCCTCGGTGCCGGGGCGCGCGCCGTCCGGGGCGGCGAGGGCCGGGTCGGACTCCAGGATGCCGGTGTGCAGGGTGCGCAGCCGGTCGCCGGGCTCGATGCCGAGGTGCTCGACCAGCTCGCGGCGCGCCTGCTGGTAGACGTCCAGCGCCTCCGCCTGCCGCCCCGAGCGGTACAGGGCGAGCATCAGCAGGCTCCAGAAGTTCTCCCGCAGCGGGTTGTCCATCGCGGCGGTGCGCAGTTCCTTGACCAGCTGGGCGTGTCTGCCGAGCTGGAGTTCCGTCTCGAAGTACGCCTCCAGCGCGCCGAGTCGCTCGTCCTCGAGCGCCGGTGACTCGTCGCGGCGCAGCGCGTCCGAGGGGACGTCCGCGAGCGGCGCGCCGCGCCAGCAGTTCAGTGCCTCGGCCAGCAGCCGCGCCCGCTCCTCCGGTGCCCCGGTCCGCCGGGCCCGGCGCATCAGGGAACGGAACCGGGTCAGGTCCAGCTCCTCCTCGGCCACATTGATCCGGTAGCCGCCGGCGGCGGTCTCCACCAGGTCGGTGTCGCCGAGCTGCATGCGCAGGCGGCGGACGTACGTGTGCAGTGTCGCGCGTGGGTTGGACGGCTTGCGCTCGTCCCAGAGCCAGTCGGCGAGACGGTCGTTGTCGACGACGGAACCGGACCGCAGCAGCAGTGCGGCCAGCAGGACGCGCAGTTTTCCGGAATCTATTGCCCTTTCTTTACCGGATACGGTTGTGGTCAGCGTTCCGAGAATGCCGAATTCATTCGGTGTCACGCTTTTCTTGCCTTCCCCCGTAGGCGTGTGCACAGCACAGCGGGCTGTGCGGATGCCACCTTAAAGGACGCCAACGGGGCGGTGACGGATGCACGTTGTTCGAAAAGTCACACGGGCGCGGCCGGTTCTTCTTCTTACTTCTTCAACGAATTCGGGTGCTCCAGGCAAGGAATCCACCCGCTCATCCCGTGCCGATGAACCGGGACAGCGCTGTCGTCAACGGGTCGGCCGACGCCGTGCCGGCGAGACGGCCCACCGGACGCGGACTGCGCAGCGCGCGCAGGAACTGCGTCCGCGCCTCCGCGGCGCCCGGCGTCGCCGTCCGTGCTCTCGGTCCGGCGTGCGCGGGGGCGACAGGGGCCGGCGGGTGACGACGCATCACGGTCTCCTTCGGTCAGCGGTCGGATCGGCTGCGGCGGAGGTGGTCGACGATCAGCGCGCACATCGTCGACGACCAGTGTGGAGGGAAGATGTGCCCCATGCCCGCCATCCGCCACAGACGGGCCCGGGGGATCACCCGGCGCAGCTCCTCACCGTGCTCCGGCGGGAACACCGGGTCCTGCTCGCCGTGCACCACGAGCGTCGGTACGTCGAGGGCGGGGAGCCGGCCGGTCAGCGGGGGCGTGCGGTCCAGGGCGGTCAGATGGCGCCCCGACGTGTCGGGATCCGACCCGCGGGCGCCGACCCGGCGCACCAGGTCCGCCCAGTAGGCGTGGTCGAACGGCACCGCGGGCCCCACCAGCACCCGCCAGCCGTCGACCGCGGCGGCCAGGGACTCCTCCGGGCCGCGCGGCGGCGACTCCGTGAGCCGGGCGACCCGCTCCAGCATCGGCCGGCGTGGACCGGGCAGCCCCGTGCGCGGCGGCCGCCGCACATCGCCGTTGGCGTCCGGCGAACTCGACAGCAGCACCAGCGACCGCACGAGCTCGCGCCGCTCCAGCGCGAGCAGCTGCGCCACCATGCCCCCGAAGGACTGCCCCACCACGTGCGCCGCGTCCAGCCCCAGCCCGGTGATCACCTCGGCGGCGTCCGACGCGGGGACCGACAGGTCGTACTCCTCCGGGGACTTGTCCGAGCGGCCGGTGTCCCGGTGGTCGTAGCGCACCACGAAGAACCCCTGGGCGGCGAGCCGGCGGCACAGTTCGTCGGGCCATACGATGCCGGGCGCCGTTCCGCCCATCACCAGCAGCACGGCCGGATCGCGGCGGCTGCCGAACGTCTCCGCCCACAGCCGCAGACCGTCCCGGGTCGTGATTGACGTCTCCACCGGTCTGTTTTGTCCCCTTGGTAATGTGCCACGGACCGCTGATCAACGTCCCTGGGGGAATCAATGACCCATGCCCGTACGGCACTTGTTCTGATCGATCTGCAACGGTGGATCGTCGACATGCCGTGGCGGCCCGTCGGCGGCGACACCGTCGTCGAGGCGTGCGGCAGGCTCCGCGACCACTTCACGGACCACGATGCCTCGACCGTCGTCCTCGTCCGGTACGTACGCGCCGACGGTGCGGACGGCGGTGTTTCCGCCGCCCCCAACCAGCTGGTCCCCCGCTGCGCGCCGCGCAACGGCGACCACCTGGTGACCAAGAGCGGCCTGGACGCCTTCGAAGGCACCGAACTCGCCGAAGTGCTGCGCCGCGAGCAGGTCACCGAAGTGGTGATCGCCGGACTGTCCACCGCGCACGGAGTCGCCGCGACGGCCGCGACCGCGCTGCGGCTGGGCTACGACGTGGTGGTCGCCGAGGACGCCACCGCGAGCGTCGACGAGGCCCAGCACCGCGAGGCCCTCGGCCGGCTCACCGCGCTCGGCGCGCGCACCGCCGAGGTCGCGGACCTCACGGCCGCGCGGGCCGCCGGGGAGTGACCCGGCGGCCGCCCGCTCACTGGCAGCTGACCGCCGTCGGCTTCACCACGTACACGATGCGGTGCTCCGCGTCCGGCGGCGGACCGTCCAGCTTCATGCCGTACCGCTCGGCGAGCTGCGCGAAGAACTCGGCCGAGGAGTCGTCGTCGATGCGCACCACCTCACCGCGGATCTCCAGATAGCGGTAGGGCTGCTCCGGGTCGTTGACCGACACCGCGACCTTCGGGTTCGCCGTGATGTTCTTGTACTTGTAGCGGACCGTCGTGTTGGTGAAGCGGATGAACTCGCCGTCCCAGGAGAACCACATCGGATTCACCTGGGGTCCGCCGGCCGGGCGGATCGTGGCCAGATGGCCGAAGAGCGGCCGCTCCAGCAGATCCCGGTGGCTGTCCGGAATGAGACTCATGCGGTGTGTGCCTTCGCTTTCTTCTCGCGTGATTCCTGCCCGGCCCCGAGCAGGGGCCGGAACAGGCCGGTCAGTCGTGCCCGCATGGCGCGGGCGTCCCTGGCAATCGTGTCCACATGGCCGTCCGGCCGAACCAGGATCAGCGCCGGGCGGCCCCGCCGCGCCTCGGTGCGGACGTCGAGCACCTCCCCCAGCCGGTCCGCGCACCACCCCGTCAGCTCCCGCGCGGACCGGTCCGGCGCACCGGTGACGACCAGCGTGTGCCGCAGGTCGTCGAGTTCGCCGCGCAGCCGCCGCGGTGCCAGCGCGCCCGGGACGAAGCCCGCCGCCCTGCCGCCACCCGTCGTACCGGTCCGGTACCGGGTCCGCAGACCGGCCAGCCAGGGGATGTAGGCCAGGTCGAACAGGCGCAGCCCGGAGGCGAGCCGCAGCGCGTTGTCCCGCAGGGCGACCTGGTGCGGCTTGCGCAGCAGCCACAGCCGGGTCTGCACATCGGCCTGGCGCACCACCGCGCGCGCCACCTCCCCGCGCTCGCTCACATAGGTGTCGAGCAGCGGCTCCTCCACCCGGCCGTGCCAGACGAGGGCCAGCTTCCACGCCAGGTTGTGGGCGTCGTTCATCCCGGTGTTGAGACCCTGGCCGCCCGCCGGACTGTGGATGTGCGCGGCGTCCCCGATCAGGAACGCCCGGTCCACCCGGGTCGTCTCGGCGTGCCGGGCGTGCACGTTGAAGACGCTGATCCAGTCAGGGTCGCTCAGCCGGATGCCGCCCGGCCCCCGCTCGTCGACCAGCCGCTGCACCGCCGCCAGGTCGATGTCGTCCTGCGACACCCCCTGGGGCGCCGAGGTGAACACCCGCCAGCGCCCGTCGGGCAGTCCGCAGGCCACCAGGATGCCCCGCGGCGAACAGAAGTAGTGCGTCATCCGGTGGTCGAACGCGGTGTCGACCCGCACATCGGCCACCACGAACCGCAGTTCGTACGTGGAGCCCTCGAAGCCGACGCCCAGCCGGGCGCGGACGGTGCTGCTCGCCCCGTCCGCCCCCACCAGGTACGCGAACTCCTCCTCGTGCTCGCTGCCGTCGGGGCCGCGCAGCCTCGCCCGCACCCGGTCGCCGAGCTGCTCGAAGGAGAGCATCTCGGTCGACCACTCCACGGTGCCGCCGACCCGCACGAGGTTGGCGCGCAGGACCGCCTCGATGTCCGGCTGCGGGCAGATCAGCGGCCGGGTCGCGGCCCGGTAGCGCAGATCGGCGATGACCTTGCCGTCGGAGTAGTACCGCATCTGCGACTGGGGCAGCGCGCGGGCGGCGAGCAGGTCCCGGCCGCCGACCCGGTGGATCAGCTCGACCGTTCGCGGCCACAGGCCCAGCGCCTTCGACAGCGTGCTCGGCCCGTCGGCCCGGTCCACACAGCGGACGGGGACACCCCGCCGCAGCAGTTCCGTCGCCGCGGTCAGCCCCGCCGGGCCCGCGCCGGTGACCAGGACCGGCAGCGCCTGAGCCGCGCCGCTCATACGGCCGCCTCCTCGACGGCCGGCTCGGCGGGCGCCGCCTGCGGGGCGCGCTCGCGCAGCATCACGCCCACCAGGACGGCGCTTGCGGCGCAGATCGCGACGACCACCCAGAGCACCACGTGCATGCCGTCGGTGTAGCCGCCGGTCAGCAGACCCTCGACGTCGGAGCGGGTGGCATCCGCGACGGAACCCGCCGCGCCGGCCAGATCGCCGCCGACCACCCGGTCCGCCAGCGCGCCCGCGTCCGCGCCCTCGGCGCCGGCTACCCCCGGCAGGCCGTCGGCGATGCCCGAACGCGTCGCGTTCAGCAGGACGGCGCTCATCACGGCGATGGCGAACGCCTCACCGGCCAGCCGCATCGTGTTGAACATCCCCGCGGCGGCACCCGCCTGGGCGGGCTCCACGGACGTGATCGCCACACCGTCGACCAGACCGGCCGTCATGCCCATCGAGACACCGAGCAGCAGCAGCGGGCCGGCCAGCGCGGCCACCGACACGTCCGGGGCGATCAGGGTGAGCCAGGCGGCGCCCACCGCCGCGACCACCAGGCTCGCGGTGAGCACCAGCCGGGTCGACACACCGTTCTTGACCAGCCTGCTCACCAGGATCGGCACGACCAGGACGGGCAGCGTGAGCAGCATCATCGTCGCCCCGGAGGCGTTGGTGCTCATCCCGGCGGCGCCGGTGAAGTACGTGGGCAGCAGCACCAGCAGGCACACGAAGCTGAACGACAGCGCGACGGGCACCAGCGACACGGCCATGAAGCGTCCCTGGCCCAGCAGGGACAGCTGGAACATCGGCTGTCGCTGGCGCAGTTCGGCGACCGCGAACAGCGCCATCAGCACCGCCGACACGGCGAACAGCGACAGCGTCGTCCCGCCGGTCCAGCCCTTCTGGGGGCCCTGGACGATGGCGTACATCAGACAGAACAGGGACAGCGTGAACGTCGTGGTGCCGGCCCAGTCGACCTTGGTCGCCGCCGGGTTCCTGGACTCCGGCAGCAGCGGCACGGCGATCAGCACGAGCACCGCGACGACCAGGTGCGACAGGAACACCGCCCGCCAGCCGAAGGCGTTGACCAGCAGACCCGCGGTCGACGGGCCGAGCGCCAGACCGGCACCGGCCGAGGAGCCGAGGACCGCGAAGGCGCGGGCCTGCGCGGCGCCCTCGAACGACGTGGCGAGCATGGCGGCACCGGACGTCATCACCGCGGCCGCACCGAGCCCGGCGAGCGCACGGGCCACGTCCAGGACGACGATGTCCGACGTCACCGCACTGACCAGGCTGGACACGGCGAACAGAACGGTGCCCGCACCGAACATCCGCCGGCGGCCCAGGATGTCGGCCAGGGAGCCGCAGCCCAGCATGAAGCAGGCGAAGGCGAGGTTGTATGCGTTGACCACCCACTGCAGCGGGGCGAGCCCCACGTCGAGTTCGGAGCTGATGTCCGGCAGCGCGACGGACGTACCGGTCAGCGAGGCGGGCAGGACGAGTACGGCGAGACACACCGCGGTGAGAGTCAGTGCCGGATTGCCCCGGGCGGTACCCGGACGGGCCGTGCTCATGAGAAGTCCCTTTCAGGGGGTGTGGATTGAGCTGTCATGGACGTGAGGGGGGTCAGCGGGCGGGCCGGGCGACGACCGCGCAGGTGAAGCCGAAGCCGCCGCCCGCCGACACGGCGAGGGCGATCTCGCCCGGCGCGAGCAGCTCCTGCTCCCGCACGGCCGCGAGATTGGCCGTCATGTCACCGGCGCCCAAGTGGCCGGTGCGCTCGCCCAGTTCCACGATGTGCGCCTTGGTCAGGCCCTCCACCGCGGGGTGGTAGGTCTCGTGGCGGACCTTGCGACCGACCCTGGGCAGGGCGAGGAGGCGGATCCGCGGGTCGTCCGGAGCGATGCCGGCCTCCTCCAGGGCGGTGGTGACGATGGACCGCAGGGCGGTGTGGACCTCGCGGTAGAAGCCGTCCAGGCCGGTGTCGGTGATGTACGCCTTCTTGGTGCGCCGGACGTCGATCCGGTCGCTGATCCACTGGGTCGCGGGGGTGAACTCGTCCCGCCCGCGGTGCAGTCCCTCGGCCGAGGAGACCGCGGCGCTCGACAGCCCGAGCAGCGTGAACTCGTCGGCGTCGTCGTCGCGTTCGTGCAGCAGCAGGGCGGTGGCGCCGTCGCCGTAGAACACGCCGTAGTCGCCCGCCCAGCGGTCGAACCCCTCGTCGGGGAAGCGGTCGCCGGTGGTGACCAGCGCGGAGCCGGTGGACGGGTCGGCCAGCAGCCGGGCCGCGGCCGCCTCGAGGGCGGTGCCGCCGCCGTTGCACATGACCTGGATGCCCAGCGGAACCCCGCGCGTCGCGCCCACGAGATGCGCCACGTAGTGCGCGGGCGACCAGAAGTCGTGACCCTGGTGGTGGATCCAGGCGTGCGTGGTGAAGCCGAGGTCCGCTCCGTCCCAGCCGGCCGTGGCGAGCGCCTCGTGGGCCGCCGCCACCGCCATGTCCGGCGCCGAGATCCGCTCGGCGACGGGAACCTCGACGACGCCGGTGTTGTGCAGGTCCTCCTCGCTGATCCTGCCCTGCGCGAGGGCGTCCTGGGCGGTCGCGACGGTCCGGGGCAGCCAGGCCGTCACGGCCCGTATGCCCAGCCCATTACCGAGTCGCATCGTTGAGTTCCTCCGTGGTCGCAGGGAGCGGGACGGACACCGGATCCGCAGCCGCGGTCCCCTGTGCTGCGGCTGCGGACCCGGCGGCTGCGGGAAATCTCGTCCAGCCGAGACGGCCGGCGTGCTCGGCCAGCACCGGGTCGTCGCCGACGACCCCGGCCCGGCCCGTACAGGTCAGCAGCGGCAGGTCCGAGGCGTGGTCGCCGTACGCGGCGCAGTCCTCGGGGCGGGCGTCCCACCGGTGCATCAGCGCCCGGGCGGCCGTGGCCTTGCCCTCGCCGATCACGGTGCTGAGCACCTCTCCCGTGTAGCGGCCCGCCGCCGTCCCCGGCTCGCTGCACAGGACGTGATCCGCGCCGAGGTGCTCCGCGACCGGGTCGAGGCAGGCCCGGAAGGAGCCCGACACCAGGGCGATCCGGAACCCGTCGCCCTTCAGCCGGTCCAGTTCGGCCACCACCGACGGATGGAAGAACCCGGCGCGCCGCCGCTCACGGGCGAACCAGCGCCGCCCGCTCGCGGCGACCGCCGCCACCTCCATATCGGCGTACGCGCGGTAGTAGGCCCGGTTGGTCTCCTCACGCGGCACCCCGGCGCGCGCGGCCCGCGTCAGCGCGCCCGCGGCCTCCCGGTACCGGTCGGGGTCGGCGAGGTGGAACTTCAGGAAGGAGAACATGCTCTTGACGGCGATGAGCGTCTCGTCGACGTCGAAGAACGCGATGCGCGTCCGGGAGGCGGCAGGGTGCGTCCGCGGGGCGGCGGGGTGCGGGTGCGTGCCCATGGTCAGTACCTGCTTCCCTGCGCCGGCGGCAGCGCGTCCAGGTCGGCGAGGTCGTCCTCGGTGAGGTGGACCTCCGCCGCGGCCAGGTTCTCCCGCAGATAGCGCGAGTTCTTGGTGCCGGGGATCGGCACCACCCGCTCGCCCTGCGCGAGCGTCCACGCGATGGCGACCTGGGCGGGCGTGACCGCACGCCGGTCGGCCACCTCCCGGACCCCGTCGACGATGCGCTGGTTGGCCTCCATCGCCGCCCGGTGGAAACGCGGACTGGCGGCGCGGAAGTCGCTCTCCTCGAACTGGCCGCTGTGCAGCGTCCCGGTGAGGAAACCGCGGCCCAGCGGGGCGAACGGGACGAAGCTCGCCCCGTTGCTCTCGCACCAGCCGACCATCCCGCCCTCCTCGCCCCCGTCCGCCTGGAGCGCGTCCCGGGTCCACAGCGACAGCTCGGACTGCACGGCGGTCACCGGATGGATCGCGTGCGCCTGCCGGGCCTGAGCGACGGTCGCCTCGGACAGGCCCAACCAGCGCACCTTGCCCTGCTCCACCAGCTCGGCCATCGCGCCCCAGGTCTCCGCCAGCGGCACGTCCGGATCGATGCGGTGGACGTAGTAGAGGTCGATGACGTCGACGTCCAGCCGTCTCAGGCTGGCCTCGACCGCCTTGCGCAGATACGCCCGCGAGTTGTCGCGGTGTGCCTGCCGCGCCTCCAGGTCGTCCAGGACGATCCCGAACTTCGTCGCGACGACCGCCTCCTCGCGGCGGCCCGCGATCGCCCGTCCCAGCAGCGTCTCGTTGTGGCCGGCCCCGTACAGGTCCGCCGTGTCCAGCAGGTTCCCGCCGAGGTCGAGGGCCTCGTTGATGACCCGGACCGACCGCTCGTCGTCCCGCGCGGACTCCTCGTAGAGCCAGCTCATGCCCATGCACCCGAGGCCGACGCTGCCGATCTTGATTCCCGTGTTGCCCAGATTCCTCAGGCGCACTGTTCCTCCTTCTCCTGTCAGGCGGCCGCGAGGACCAGAGCGGCGTTGTGGCCGCCGAAGCCGAGTGAGGTGCTCACCGCGACCTCGAGGTCCTTCCTGGCCGTCGTCTCCTTCGCGATGTCCAGGTCGATCTCCGGGTCGAGCTCGGTGAGGTTGGCCGTCGCCGGGACCACCCCGTCGCGCAGCGCCAGCGCCGTGAACGCGGCCTCGATGGCCCCCGCCGCGGCCAGCGCGTGTCCGGTGACCCCCTTCGTCGAGGTGACCAGCGGCCGCTCGCCGAGGACCCGGCGCAGCACGCGCCCCTCCGTGACGTCGTTCAGCGGCGTCGACGTGCCGTGCGCGTTCACGTGGTCCACCTCGCCCACGCCGACCCCCGCGTCGGCGAGAGCGGCACGCAGGGCACGCTCCATCCCGGCTCCGCTCGGATCGGGCGCGGTGGCGTGGTACGCGTCCGACGACGCCCCGAAGCCGACGACCCGCGCGTGGACGAAGGCACCGCGCGCCGCCGCGTCCTCGGGCCGCTCCAGCACGAGGATCCCCGCGCCCTCCGCGGCGACGAACCCGTCCCGCGCCGCGTCGAACGGCCGGGACGCCCCGGCCGGATCGTCCCGGCGGGCCGACAGACCGCCCATCCGGGTCAGTCCGGTGATCGTGGCCGGGGTCAGCGCCGACTCGGCGCCGCCGGCGAGTACGACGTCACACGTGCCGGACCGCAGCAGGTCCCGGGCCACACCGATCGCGTTCGCGCCGGACGCGCACGCGGTGGCGGTGACCATGCTCGGCCCGTGCGCGCGCACGTCGATGGCCAGGTGACCGGCCACCATGTTCGACATCCCCATCGGGATCATCAGCGGGGACACGCTCTTCGGCGCGTCCTCCCGGAACCGGCGGTGCTGCTCCTCCAACGTCGCCGTCCCGCCGAGGGAGTTGCCGACGACGACCCCGACCCGCGTGCCGTCCCAGGTCTCCGGGTCGAGCCCCGCGTCCGCCAGCGCCTGACGGGCGGCGACGATCGCCAGCTGGGTGAAGCGGTCCAGCCGCCACGCGCTGCCCGGACCGAGCAGGCGTCCGGCGTCGAAGTCCGGCACCCGGCAGGAGAAGTCGACGGGCAAGCCAGCGAGTTGGGGATCGGGCGCCGCGGTCGGGCGGCCGGAGCGCACGCGTTCCCAGCTGGTCCGCGTGTCGGCGCCGGCCGCCGTCACGAGCCCGATGCCCGTGATCGCGACGGCTCCCCTCGAGGGTGTGGTCACGCCCGCACGCCCTGGGACTCGATGAGTTCGACCGTCTCGCCGATCGTCGTCTCGGCGAGCAGCTGGTCGTCGCCGACCTCGGTGCCGAGCTCACGGTTGACGATCATCGTGAACTCGATCAGGGCGAGGGAGTCCAGGCCGAGGTCCTGGTAGGTGATCTCCGGCTCGATCCGCTCGGCGGGGACGCCGAGGTGGGTGACGAGCAGGGTGGTCAGCTGGGTCTGTATCGCGCTCATGGGTTCTGGGTCGCTTTCTGTTCGGTTCTCTGGTTTCTGTGTGTGTGGGGGTGGGGGAGTGGCATGGGGGGGGCGCCTTATCTCACGCGTGCGTCGGCAGGGGTTCCACCGAGAGGTGCGGCAGCTCCAGTGCCGCCGCACCCCAGGTGAGGCCGCCTCCGAAGCCGCACAGCAGCACCCGGTGACCGGCTGCCAGGGAGCCGTCGTGGACGCCGTCGGTCAGCGCCAGCGGGATCGACGCGGCGACGGTGTTGCCGACCCGGTCGAGATTGGCGACGACCTTCTCCTCGGGCAGCCCCAGGTCCGCCCCGACGGCGGTCAGGATGCGGATGTTCGCCTGATGGGCCACCAGCCGGTCGACCGACTCCAGCGGCCAGTCCAGGTCCTTCGCCAACCGCCGCGACGACTCGCTCATCCGCGTCACGGCGTGCCGGAACACCGAGCGGCCCTGCATCGTGAAGAACTCGTCGCCCGGATCGGCGAGGCCCTGCGAACGGTGCTCGGAGCCCCCTCCCGGCACCGTGATCAGCTCCGCCTGCGAACCGTCGCTGGCCAGGTCGAAGCCGAGCAGCGCGCCGCGCTCCCCGCGGTCCCCGGCGCGCAGCACCACCGCGCCCGCGCCGTCCCCGAAGATGGCCCGCGTCGTACGGTCCCCGGGGTCGAGGATCGTCGAGAAGGTGTCGGCGCCGATCACCAGGGCGCTGTCGGCCACGCCCGCCGTGATCATGCTCGACGCGGTGGCCAGCGCGTACACGAAACCCGTGCACACGGCCGCCACGTCGAACGCGGCGATCTCACCCAGTCCGAGCCGGCCCGCCACCTCCGGAGCGGTGGCCGGGCACGGGTGGTCCGGGGTACTGGTCGCCAGCACCAGCAGGTCCACGCGCTCCGTGCCGGCCGAGGCCAGCGCCCGCGCCCCCGCCTCGACCGCGACGCCCGAGGTCGACAGGCCCGGGGGGACGACGAACCGTTGCCGGATGCCGGTGCGGGTGGTGATCCACTCGTCGCTGGTGTCGAGCCGGCGGGCCAGGTCGTCATTGGTGACCCTGACCGGCGGGAGCCAGCCGCCGAGCCCGGTCAGTACGGCCGCGCGTCCGGTCACCGCGGCCTCCGGTGCGACGCGGGCACGGCGGCGGTGTGCACCGTGCCGGAGGCGATCTCCTCGTCGTGCTGCCGGAAGACGACGCGGAAGCTCTGGCCGTCCGTGGGGAACGCGCCGACCGTGGTCGGTGCGTCCAGCTCGGCGAAGCGGGCGAAGTCCAGGTCGAAGCCGGTCAGCGCGGTCTCCGCCGCGGGCCGGCCGAGGAGCCTCTGGCCGGCCAGCAGGGCCGCCTGCCGCGCGGCCTCGGTGAGCACCATGCCCGGCAGGTGGTCCTGTGCGTGGTCGAACATGCTCGGGTTGTCGTTCGCGGTGCGGATACCGGCGGTGATGCCGTCGCCGTCCTGTACCGGGTCGATGAGCAGGGCGTTCACCGGGGCGGACCGTCCGACGTCCCGTGCGGCGACCGTCGCCGGTGCGGCGGGGACGTCGTCGGAGGAGACGGGCGGGCTGCCGCGCCGCTTGGTGCGGATGAAGGAGTACGTCGCCGAGGACAGGTAGCCCACCGCCATGCGGACCTCGCCGACGTCCTGTCCGGCGATCAGGAAACGGATGCCGTACGTGACGGAACGGGCGGGGGTGGTCGCGTCGGCCGGGCGGTCCGTGGTGACCTCCATGACCAGCTCGGCCGGGTCGCCGGTGTGTGCGATGAACAGGCCGGGCAGGCTCATCGACCACGACTGCAGGACGAACTTGGTGTCCTCGTCGACACCGAGGTGGCGGTGCGCGCCGTAGGTCTCGGCCTGACGGGCGCACTCGAGCAGCAGTACCGGGTCGACGGCCGTGTGCCCGATGTGGTCGGTGAAGTATGCGTGCGAGGAGGGAAGTTGTGCGCCGGCGAGGAAGCGCTGCCCGTCCACCGCCGCGGTGTCGGTGAGGAAGACTTCCGACAGGGCCCGGCGGTGGAGCAGACGCCGGTCGACGGACCGGACGAACTCGAGCTCCCGGACACCGGAGGCGAAGGCAGTTGTGGACACCGTCATCGGTGGGTGACCCTTCTCTCGGCTGATGAGAAGGACGCTAGTGAGCGCCGCTTTCGCGGCACTGTCGGCCGATGAAAGCGCCCTGCCTGCGGCGCCGGTGTCCCTCCGGTGGGGGCTTGGGTAGCGCCCACGGTGGGTGGGTGGTGCGGGGCCGGGCCGGGGGTGTCCGTCCTCGGACTGGCGCGATCGGGTTTCCTGGTGGGGGTGCGGGGTGCGGACGCGCCAGCCACTGCGGGCGAACACCCCCGTCCCGTCCCCTCCCGCGATCCGGCGGCTCTCCGCCGCTTCCGCGGGCAGTCGTGCCGCAGGGCGGCACGGGTGGGCGCGACGGCACCCCGTAGGCGCCGGGCTGCGCAACCACCCCCGGCCCGCACCCACCCCGGGTGCCCTGCGACGAGGGAGTGTGCGACCACCTCCCGGCCCACCCCCGGCGGCTCAGCCGGTGCGCACGCTCCGTTCAGCCACCGCCGGCTCCCGCTCCTCCTCCGCCGACACACACCGCCCCGGCAGCGTCACGGTGACCGCCAACCCCGCCCCCGGCGCCGTCAGCACCGACACCTCACCCCCGTGCGCCCGCACAACCCCCTGCACGATCGCCATCCCCAGCCCGCTCCCCGCACCACCGCCCGCCCGGAAGAACCGGTCGAACACCCGCGCGGCATCCTCCGCCGCGAGCCCCGGGCCGTCGTCCGCCACGGACACCCGTACGACGCCGTCCGCGCGGACCACCCCCAGCCGCACCGGCACGTCCGCCGGCGTGTGCGTACGGACGTTGCCCAGCAAGTTGCCCAGCACCTGCCGCAGCCCCGCCTCGTCCGCGTGCACCAGCACCGAACCGTCCGCGTCCACGGTCACCGGCCGCTCCGGCTGCTGCACCCGCAGGTCCTCCGCCGCGTCCCGCACCAGCCGGCACACGTCCACGTTCCGCAGCCGCAGTTCGGGACGCTGGTCCAGCCGGGCCAGCGTCAGGAGCTCGTCGACCAGCCGCCCCATCCGGTCGGACTCCGCCATCATCCGCTCCCAGGCGCGCTTGCGCTCCGTGGGGTCGACCAGCATCCCCCGGTCGTGGAGCTGGAGATAGCCGCGTATCGCCGCCAGCGGTGTGCGCAGCTCGTGCGAGGCGTCCGCGACGAACCGCCGCAGCTGGGCCGCGCTGCGCTCGCGTGTCCGGTACGCCGACTCCACCTGCTGGAGCATCGAGTTGAGCGCGAGCCGCAGCTGCTCGACCTCGAGGATGGGGTCCCGGCTGGAGGGGACCCGTCTGGTCAGATCGCCCTCCGCGATCGCCGACGACGTCTCCACCATGTCCTCCAGCGGCCGCATCCGCCGCCTCACGCTGAACATGGTCAGACACGCCAGCAGCAGCAACAGAAGGGTGCCGATGGCCAAGTTGAGCTTGACCGCCTTGGTGACACCCTCGTGCACCGCCTCGGTCGAGGTGGCGATCAGAATGTGCGTGCCGTCCGCGAGTTGGGTCGCGGTGACGCGGTAGGCGGCCCCACGCACCGTGACGTCGTGCGGTTCCGGGTCCGCGGCCAGGGCGCGCGCGTCGCCCACCGTGTGCGCCAGGTCGTGCTGTGCCTTGGTGGGCTCGAAGCCGAGGACGCCGACGGGCTCGCCCCGGGTGTCGACCGCGGCGAAGATCGAGTCCGGGTCGTCCTCCCGGTTCCAGTCCGGGTCCACCCGGTCGCGGAAGAAGCTGAGCACGCTCAACGAGTCTATCTGACGCAGCGTCAGTTTCGAGCCGCCCAGCGAGTCACGGGTCGAGGTCAGCTCCGTGTCGATCTGGTCCAGCAGGTAGTAGCGCATGCCCATCACGCTCACCACCGTCGCCGCCACGATGCCCAGCGCCAGCAGGACCACGTTCGCCAGGGTCAGCTGCCCGCGCAGCGAGTGGATGCCCCGCCCACAGCGGGGCCCTCGGACCGGCAGCCTCATGTCAGCCCGTACCCGACGCCGCGCCGGGTGGTGATCACCGGCGGTCCTATCGTGTCGAGCTTGCGCCGCAGATAGCTGATGTAGGTCTCCACGACGGTCGACTCGGCCGGCGTGTGCTCGTACTGCCATACGTGGCGCAGCAGTTGTTCCTTGGGCACGATCCGGCCGCCGTTGCGCACCAGGAACCGCAGCAGCGCGTACTCGGTGGGCGTGAGCTCGACCGTGCGGCCCGCGCGGCGCACCGAGTACGTCGTCTCGTCCAGCTCCAGGTCGCCGTGGCGCAGCGGGGCGCGCTGCGGCAGCACGTCGGCGGGGCGGGTGCGGCGCAGCACGGCGGTGATCCGGGCGACGACCTCGTCGATGTTGAACGGCTTGGTGATGTAGTCGTCGCCGAAGCCCAGCGCGCCGACGACCTCGGCCGGGGCGTCCCGCGCGGTGAGGAACACCAGCGCCAGCTCCGGCCGCCGTACGCGCAGTTCGCGGCCGAGGGCGCGGCCGTCGCCGTCCGGCAGCATCACGTCGAGCAGGGCGCAGTCGGGACGGGTGTGCTCGGTCAGCGCGAGCGCCTCGCGGACCGTGCCCGCGGTCATGACCTCGAATCGGTGGTAGCGCAGGGCGATGGCGAGGACGTCCGCGATGCTCTCCTCGTCCTCCACGACCAGCACGGTGCCGGGAGCTGTCGTCATGCCCCCAGTATCGGCGCCGGCGGCCCCGCCCGTACGGGTTGTCGCCTTGGAGTTCCTTGAGAGTCCCCCGCGAGTCGTGTCGCGGGGCGGCCGACTCCCCTGATTCTGCTGCCAGGACCTGGGGGACCGACCGATACGACGAAGGAGCTTGAACGTGGCGGCATTGGCACGCTGGTGCTATCGGCATCGGCTGGTGGTCCTGTTGCTGTGGGTGGGGGCGCTGTTCGGACTGGGGGTCTCGGCGAGCAGCGCGGGCACGAACTACGCGGAGGTCTTCTCGCTTCCCGACACCGACTCCAAGCGGGCCTACGACCTGATGGAGCAGGCCTTCCCGGAACGCGCGGGCGACACCGACACCGTGGTGTGGAAGGTCGACGAGGGTTCGGTGCGCGACGACTCGGTGCGTTCCCGGATCGAGCCGGCGCTCGAGAGGATCGGGCGGATGGAGGGCGTCGGTGCCGTCGCCGGTCCGTACGGCGAGCAGGGCGCGGCGCAGATCAGCGAGGACGGACGGATCGCCTACGCGCAGGTCACGTTCGCCGAACAGGCGGACGCCGTGCCGAAGGAGCTGGTCCAGGACGTCGTCGACACGGCACAGGGGGCCGAGCGCGACGGACTCCAGGTGGAGCTGGGCGGCCAGGCCATCACACGCGTCCAGGAGCCCCCGACCGGCACGGCCGAACTGGTCGGCATCCTGGCGGCCGCCGTGGTGCTGTTCGTGGCGTTCGGGTCGCTCTTCGCGATGCTGCTGCCGATCGTGGTCGCCGTCTTCGGCGTCGGCACCGGCATGTTCGGCACCCAGCTGATCAGCCACGTCACCAACGTGCCCGAACTCGCCACGCTGCTGTCCACGCTGATCGGTCTCGGCGTCGGCATCGACTACGCCCTGTTCATCGTCACCCGGCACCGGCGCGGCATCCTGCGCGGCGCCGACCCGGAGGAGGCCGCCGTCACCGCCCTCAACACCTCGGGCCGCGCGGTGCTGTTCGCGGGCGGCACGGTGTGCATCGCGCTCGCCGGGATGCTGGTGACGAACCTGCGCTTCCTGGACGGTGTCGTCATCGGCACCTCGCTGACCGTGGTGCTCAGCGTGCTCGCCGCCGTCACCCTGCTGCCGGCGCTGCTCGGGCTGCTCGGCCACCGGGTGCTCAGCCGCCGCCAGCGCCGCAGGCTCGCGGCGGCCGGCCCGCAGACCGAGGCGGTGAGCGGTCTCGCCGCGCGCTGGTCCGCCACCGTCGAACGCCGCCCACGGTCCGTCGCCGTGGTGGCCGTCGTGCTGATGGCCGCGCTCGCGGTCCCGCTGCTGTCGCTGCGGCTCGGCACGGTGGACCAGGGCAACGACGACGCCTCCATGACCACCCGGCAGGCCTACGATCTGCTCGCCGAGGGCTTCGGGCCCGGATTCAACGGCCCGCTCCAGGTCGTCGTGGACGGCGAGGCGTCCGAGGGTCTGGTGACGGCGGTGCGGGAGACCGAGGGCGTCGCCCAGGTCGCCGCGGTGCCGCCCGCCAACGGCGTGACCGTCATCCAGGTCGTCCCCGACACCTCACCGCAGGACGTGGAGACGGACCGGCTCATCGACACCCTGCGCGACGACGTCATCCCGGAGGCGGGCGTCGAGGCGCACGTCGGCGGGGTGACCGCCGTGTCGAAGGACTTCGCGACGGTGACGGGAGAGCGGCTGCCGCTGTTCATCGCCACGATCATCGGCCTCGGTTTCCTGCTTCTGCTGCTCGCGTTCCGTTCCCTGGTGGTGCCGCTGACGGCCGCCGTGATGAACCTGCTCGCGGCGGCGGCCTCCTTCGGTGTGCTCGTGGCGGTCTTCCAGTGGGGCATCGGACTGGACGTGCTGGGTCTCGGCCAGGAGGGCCCCATCGCGTCCTTCCTGCCGATCATCATGCTGTCGCTGCTGTTCGGCCTCTCCATGGACTACCAGGTGTTCCTGGTGAGCCGGATGCACGAGGAGTGGGTGCACACGCGGGACAACGCCCGCGCGGTGCGTGTCGGCCTCGCGGAGACCAGCCGGGTCATCAACTCCGCCGCCCTCATCATGGTCTGCGTCTTCCTCGCCTTCGTCCTCAGCGGCGACTACGGCGCCGCCATGGCGGGCGTGGGACTGGCCGCCGCGGTCGCGCTGGACGCGTTCATCCTGCGCACCGCACTGGTCCCGGCCGTGATGCACCTGCTCGGCCGGACCAACTGGTGGCTGCCGGCCGGTCTGGAGAAGCGGCTGCCGCACCTGGCGGTCGAGCCCAAGGAGGACGGTCCCGAGCCCGGGGCACCGTCGACGGTCCCGGGCCGGCGCGCGGGTTCCTCCTCCGTCGTCCACGGTTTCGTCCGCACCGTCGACGGTGAACCCGTCGAGGGCGCGGCCGTCACCCTGATGACGTCCGGCGGCCGGCAGCTGGACCGTGTGGTCTCGCTCGCCGACGGCTCCTACATCGTCGCCGTTCCGGCCCCGGGCACGTATCTGCTCGCGGCCACGGCGAGTCCGTACGGCTCCCGCGCGGCGCACGTGGCCGTGGCGGACGGGCCGCTGGTGCACGACGTGGAACTCGCCCCCGATGGGGTGGACGCCGTCAACTGACGGAGTCGGGGCGCCCGTCGGCGGCGGGCGCCCCCTTCCTCGAAGGATCCGGCAGTGCCTTCGTCATCCCGGGCAGGAACTCCGTGAACAGTTCGTGCACCTCGCGGACCAGGGGCCGCAGCACCCGGAAGCGGGCCAGGGCGACACCCCGCGCGGTGAGCCGGGCGCCGCGCTCGGCGAGCCGGTAGCTGCGCTCGCGGCCCTCGGTGCGGTCGAAGACCCAGTACAGGACCAGGCCCATCTGGGAGAGCCACATCAGCTCGGGCAGGATGTCCCGCAGGTCCTCGGGCACCTTGGTCCTCGTCCCGGCCAGCACCGCGCGGTGCACGCTGATCGCCTCCGCGCGCGCGTGCTCCGACTCGGGGGAGAACGGGCTGAGCGGGCTGTCCGGATCGGCCGCGTTCTTGAAGAACTGCACCGCGAACTCGTGGTACGGCGTGGCGATGTCCAGCCACGCCTTCAGCACGCCCGCGAGCCGGGCCTCCAGGTCGGTCTCCCGGGCCAGCACCTCCCGGGTCGCCACCTGGTGCTCGGCGGCGATCCGGTCGTAGAAGCCCTGGATCAGGTGTTCCTTGCCCTCGAAGTAGTAGTACGCGTTGCCGACGGAGACGCCCGCCTCCCTGGAGATGGCCCGCATGGTCGTCTTGTCGTACCCGCGCTCCTGGAACAGCCGCATGGCCGTCTCGAGGATCAGGGCGCGGGTCTGCTCGGACTTGCTGAGTGCGGCGCCGTCGTCGGGGCCGTCGTTCTTCGCGGACACGGAAACAGAGCCTAACGCCAGGGCCCGGCCCGCTACGGGGCGGTGCAGCCGTCGGCGTCGCAGCTCGGCGGGGTGTGGTTCCAGCCGTCGCGCGGGTCGTACGTCCACCCGTCGCCGCGGTGGTACACGCGCCCGCCCCATCGGGCCGTGGCCCCGCGCCACTTGGCGGCGGCCAGTACGGCGCCCTTGGCGAGCCGCGCGCCGGACGGGGTGCTCAGGCGGTGGGCCAGCCGCCGGTGGCCGCGCAGCGCCCACAGGGTGACGATCCAGGCGGCGGCCCCCCGGTACACCTGACCGCCGTCGCCCACGACGGTGATCTCCTCCAGGGTGGCCCCGTGGTCCAGGCCCGGGAACGCGGCCCGGGCCGCCGGAGATCCCGCCGGGACCAGCTCCAGCGGCACCAGCTGCGGCTGGCGCACCAGCCAGTCCCGTACGAAGGCGCACAGGGAGCACTCGGCGTCGTACAGCACGGTGAGCCGGCGGACCGGGACGCGTGCGGCGTCCCGGTCCCCGTAGGTGGCCGCCACGCCGCTCACGCCCCGGCCGTGGGGGCGACCCAGCCCTGCGGGGGCACCGGCGGCAGCTGCTCCCGCTCCATCACCCCGCGCCGCCGGATCTTGTTGAGCACGTACACGTTGGCCAGGTGCATCACCCCGAGCACCAGCAGCACCACGCCGAGCTTGGTGGACAGGGCCTCGAAGATGCCGCGGGTGTCGGTGATCGTCTCGTCGTCGCTCAGGTACAGCGCGACGAACCCGAGGTTGACGAGGTAGAAGCCGACCACCAGGAGGTGGTTCACGGCGTCGGCGAGCTTCTCGTTGCCGTGCAGCACGTCGGCGAGGAAGATCCGCCCGTTCCTGCTCAGTGTGCGGGCCACCCAGACGGTCAGCCCGATGCTGACGACGAGGTAGATGACGTAGGCGATGACCGTGCGGTCCATGTCCCCCAGCCCTTCTTGAACGCGTTCAAAACGCTGACGGGGATGACTCTAGACCTATGTTTTGAACATGTTCAACTCGGCGGGGGGTGGCCTGTGTCACGCATGCCGAAGGGCCCCGCCTCCAGCAGGAGACGGGGCCCTCGGGGACGTGCGGCGTACCTCAGTAGCGGCGCGTGATCAGCGCACGCTTCACCTCGGCGATCGCCTTGGTGACCTCGATACCGCGCGGGCAGGCGTCCGTGCAGTTGAACGTCGTGCGGCAGCGCCACACGCCGTCCTTGTCGTTGAGGATCTCCAGCCGCTGCTCGCCGGCCTCGTCGCGCGAGTCGAAGATGAAGCGGTGCGCGTTGACGATGGCCGCCGGGCCGAAGTACTGCCCGTCGTTCCAGAACACCGGGCACGAGGACGTGCACGCGGCGCACAGGATGCACTTGGTCGTGTCGTCGAAACGCTCGCGGTCCTCGGCGGACTGCAGGCGCTCACGCGTCGGCTCGTTGGTGTCCTTCGTGATCAGGAAGGGCATCACGTCCCGGTACGCCTGGAAGAACGGCTCCATGTCCACGACCAGGTCCTTCAGGACCGTGAGGCCCTTGATGGCCTCGATCGTGATCGGCTTCTCGGGGTTGATGTCCTTGATCAGCGTCTTGCAGGCCAGGCGGTTCTTGCCGTTGATCCGCATGGCGTCGGAGCCGCAGATGCCGTGGGCGCAGGAACGGCGGAAGGTCAGCGTGCCGTCCAGATCCCACTTGATCTTGTGCAGACCGTCGAGGACGCGCTCCTTGGGGTCGATCTCCAGCTGGAAGTCTTCCCAGGTCGCCTCCGCCGAGACCTCCGGGTTGAACCGGCGGATCCGGAAGGTGACGGTGATGTAGGGGGAGTCGGCGGCGCCGGGTTCGGGGGAACCGGCCGCGTCCGCCTTGTCCAGAACAGGGGTAGCCATCAGTACTTACGCTCCATCGGCTGGTAGCGGGTCTGGACGACCGGCTTGTAGTCCAGACGGACGGTCTCGGTGCCGTCGGCGCCGACCTCGCGGTACGCCATCGTGTGACGCATGAAGTTGACGTCGTCACGGTTCGGGTAGTCCTCGCGGTAGTGACCGCCGCGGGACTCCTTGCGGGCCAGCGCCGAGACGGCCATGACCTCCGCCAGGTCGAGCAGGTTGCCCAGCTCGACGGCCTCCAGCAGGTCGGTGTTGAACCGCTTGCCCTTGTCCTGGATGGCGACGTTCTTGTAGCGCCCGCGCAGCTCGGCGATCTTCTCGACTGCCGTCTTGATCGTCTGCTCGGTGCGGAACACCATGACGTTGGCGTCCATGGTCTCCTGCAGCTCGCGGCGGATCTCGGACACCCGCTCGCTGCCGGTGGACGAGCGCAGCCGCTCGATCTGCTCGACGACGAGCGACTCCGGGTTCTCCGGCAGCTCGACGAAGTCGGCGGTCTGCGCGTACTCCGCCGCCGCGATGCCGGCCCGCTTGCCGAACACGTTGATGTCCAGCAGCGAGTTGGTGCCCAGACGGTTGGCGCCGTGCACGGACACACAGGCCACCTCGCCGGCCGCGTACAGGCCCGGCACGACGGTGGTGTTGTCCGCCAGGACCTCACCCTCGACGTTGGTCGGGATGCCGCCCATCGCGTAGTGCGCGGTCGGCTGGATCGGGATCGGGTCCGTGTAGGGCTCGATGCCGAGGTAGGTCCGCGCGAACTCGGTGATGTCGGGCAGCTTGGCGTCCAGCTGCTCCGGCGGGAGGTGGGTGAGGTCCAGGTAGACGTGGTCGCCCTCGGGACCGCAGCCGCGGCCCTCGCGGATCTCCGTGTAGATGGAGCGCGAGACCACGTCGCGCGAGGCGAGGTCCTTCATGACCGGCGCGTACTTCTCCATGAAGCGCTCGCCGTCCTTGTTGCGGAGGATGCCGCCCTCACCGCGGGCGCCCTCCGTCAGCAGGATGCCCATGCGCCAGATGCCGGTCGGGTGGAACTGGAAGAACTCCATGTCCTCCAGCGGCAGCCCGCGCCGGTACACGGCCGCCTGGCCGTCACCGGTCAGCGTGTGCGCGTTGGACGTGACCTTGAAGAACTTGCCGGTGCCGCCGGACGCGTAGATCACGGACTTCGCCTGGAAGACGTGGATCTCGCCGGTCGCCAGCTCGTAGGCCACCACACCGGCGGACTTCTTGACGCCGTCGACCTCGGTGATCAGCTGGTCCAGGACGTAGAACTCGTTGAAGAACTCCACGCCCTCCTTGACGCAGTTCTGGTACAGCGTCTGGAGGATCATGTGACCGGTGCGGTCGGCCGCGTAGCAGGAGCGGCGGACCGGGGCCTCGCCGTGGTTGCGGCTGTGACCGCCGAAGCGGCGCTGGTCGATCGTGCCGTTCGGGGTCCGGTTGAACGGCAGGCCCATCTTCTCCAGGTCGAGGACCGAGTCGATGGCCTCCTTCGCCAGGATCTCGGCGGCGTCCTGGTCGACCAGGTAGTCACCGCCCTTGACCGTGTCGAAGGTGTGCCACTCCCAGTTGTCCTCCTCCACGTTGGCCAGCGCGGCGGCCATGCCGCCCTGCGCGGCGCCCGTGTGGGAGCGGGTGGGGTAGAGCTTGGTCAGGACGGCGGTGCGGCTGCGCTTGGTCGACTCGATGGCCGCGCGCATGCCGGCGCCACCGGCGCCGACGATGACGGTGTCGTACTTGTGGATCTTCATAGTTCTCGCAGCCCCGTGCCTAGCGGATGTTCGGGTCGAAGGTGAAGATCACCAGCGTGCCCAGCAGGATGGTGAACACCGTGGCGGTGTAGAGCAGGCCCTTGAGCCACAGGCGGGTGTTCGGCCGCTCCGCGTAGTCGTTGATGACCGTGCGCAGGCCGTTGGCGCCGTGCAGCATGGCGAGCCACAGCATCAGCAGGTCCCAGACCTGCCAGAACGGCGAGGCCCAGCGGCCGGCCACGAAGGCGAAGCCGATCTTGGAGACGCCGCCGTCGAGCACCAGCTGGATCAGCAGGTGGCCGATGACGAGGACGACCAGGACGACGCCGGACAGGCGCATGAACAGCCAGGCGGCCAGCTCGAAGTTGCCCCGGGTGGACTTCGGGGTCTTCTTGGTCCGCTTGCGCGGGGGCTCGATGACCGGCGCCGGGTTGTCGACGGAGTACAGCGAGGCACCCTCGACGGGGCCGATGCCCGAGGTGGCGGAGGTTTCAGTCGTGGACATGGGCGTCAGCTCCCGAACAGTTCACGAGCGGCGTGGCCGAGGACGGGGTAGATCGCCCCGAGCATCAGCACGACCCAGATGGCGACGACGGTCCAGAGCATCTGCTTCTGGTAGCGGGCGCCCTTGACCCAGAAGTCGACGGCGATGACACGCAGGCCGTTGAGCGCGTGGAAGAGGATGGCGGCGACGAGGCCGTACTCCAGCAGCGCGACGATCGGCGTCTTGTACGTGGCCACGACCTCGTCGTAGGCCTCGGGGGACACCCGCACGAGTGCGGTGTCCAGCACGTGAACGAACAGGAAGAAGAAGATGAGGACGCCGGTGACTCGGTGAGCCACCCAGGACCACATTCCTTCCCGGCCGCGGTACAGCGTTCCAGCCGGCACGGAAATTTCCTCCGGGAGCGGGGGTTGGGGCCGCGCCGGCTTTCCTTGTCGGTCGGGCCCGGCCGGGTACGGTCCACCGGCCCCCAGCATGGTAGCGACGAGTGCCTGTGGTGCTTACAGGGGGCCTGCCGGTGTGATCAAACTTGCACTCAAAGGAGTGCGGGGCCCGTTTCCGGCGGCTACCGGGGTGGGGCTTGGTCGCATTTGCCGGGTGCGGGGCCGTCTGTGGCCGGTCGCGCAGTTCCCCGCGCCCCCAGGAGGTCCCTCAGCCGCTCTCCGGCCAGGCGACGGAGTTGCTCCGCTGCGACGACCCGTTCGTCCTCCGGATCGTTCGCCAATCGTGACCGGATGTCGGTCAGGACGCGGTCCAGGGACTCTTCCTCGGGGACTCCGTCCAGGGAGATGACGAAGACGTGTCCGAATTTGGCCTCGTAGGCCGCGTGGGCCGCGCTCAGGGCCGTGTGGGCGGCGGAGTAGGTGTCCTCGGGGAGGGCGGGGAGGGCTTCCGCCGCCAGGGCCTCCTCCAGTTCCTTGGCGGAGAGGTCGTACGCCGCCTCGTCCGCGGCCGCCAGGAGGGACGCCAGGTCGGGGTACGGGCGGTGGCCGGCGACGCGCAGGGCCCAGCGCAGGCTGTGCAGGCAGGCCAGAAGGGCGCGCTCGGCGTCCTGGGCGGAGGCGGTGTTGAACCGCTCGAGCGGGGACGTGGTGCCGGGCGCGCCGCGGGACTGTCCGGGTATGGCGACTCGGCCGGGGAGGTCTGGGAGACGGTGCGCAGGCAGCGTGGGTCCTCGTGGGCGTCGCGTGTGTGTCGGTGGTAGATGCTGTGAGAGTTCTGACGTCACGTTATCGAGTGAGTCCGAGACGTGTCCGATCGGTACCCCCGATTCACCCGGACGGCAGAGTTTGGGAACGGTTCGTCGACGCCCTTCACCCGAACGGGTCGTACGTTGGCGGGGTGAGTCAGCACAGGCAGCACAGTCAGCACAGGCGGCGCTCGATGGCGGGGGCGGTGAGGGAGCGACGGGCGCTGGTCGCGGCCGTCGCCGCCGGCGCGCTGGTGGCGGGGACCGGCGTGGGCATCGGCCTGTGGGTGTCCTCGGACGGCGACGGCGCGTCCGAGGGGTCGACGGCGGCGGAGAGCCCCACCCCGAGCCCCACCCGCAGCTACCCGCTGTCGAAGGCGCCGCGCACCATACCCGCCGTCCGCGAGCACGCGGCGGAGCGTGGTCCCGGGTGGCGTCCCGCGCGGGACCACCGGGTGGTCGTGGCCGATCCGGCGCTGGCCGACGAGGGCCGGCTGATAGCGGGCGAGCTGGGGCTGACGTACGCGGGCGAGAAGGACGACGAGCGGGACGGGGACCTCCGGCTGGAGCTGAACCGCGGCGCCGGCGCGAACCCCGAGTCGTACACGATGACCGTGCGCGGCGGTCGGGTGACCGTGACCGCCCCGGCCGAGGCGGGCGTGTTCTACGGCACCCGCACCCTCAAGCAGGAGATAGCCGGGGACGGCACCGCACCCGAGGGCGTGGTGCGCGATGAGCCGGCCAAGGAGCGGCGCGGGATGATGCTGGACATCGCGCGCAAGCACTACAGCGCCGACTGGATAGAGGACCGGATCCGCGAACTGGGGGACCTGAAGTTCAACGAGCTCGGCCTGCACTTCTCCGACGACCAGGGCTTCCGCGTCGAGTCCGACTCCCACCCCGAGATCGTCTCGGCGGAGCATCTGACCAAGGCCCAGGTCAAGAGGATCGTCGACCTCGCGGCGAGCCGGCACATCACCGTCGTACCCGAGATCGACTCGCCCGGTCACCTCGGCGCGGTCATCGCCGCCCACCCCGACCTGCAGCTGCGCAACGTGAACGGCGGCGCCGTGCGCGGCGCGATCGACATCTCCAAGCCGGAGTCCGCCGAGATCGTGGACGACCTGCTGAACGAGTACGCCGGGCTCTTCCCCGGCGGGCAGTGGCACCTCGGCGGCGACGAGTACCAGGCGCTGGTGGTGTCCGACCCCGAGGCGTCCTTCCCGGATCTGGCCGCCGCCGCGCGGAAGAAGTACGGCTCCGGCGCGACCGTCGAGGACCTGACGACCGGCTGGCTCAACGACCGGGCCGCCACCGTCCGCGCCCACGACCGCACGCCCCGCGCCTGGAACGACGGCTTCTTCCGCGGCGGTTCGGTGCAGGCCGACAAGGACATCCGGGTCGCCTACTGGACGGGCAAGGAGATCGGGGCCCGGGAGCCCGCCGAGTATCTGCGCGAGGGCCGCGAGGTCATCAACTACAACGACGAGTTCCTCTACTACGTGCTCGGCGAGCCCCTGACCTTCGTCTATCCGACGGGGGAGCGGATCTACGAGCAGTGGACGCCGCTGGTGCTGCGCGGCACCACCGCGGTCCCCGAGCGGTACGACGACCAGATACTCGGCGGGTCCTTCGCCATCTGGGGCGACCTGCCCCGCTCCCAGACCCAGGACCAGATCGCGGCCGGCATCCGCATGCCGCTGCGGGCGACCGTCCAGAAGCTGTGGGACCCGGACGAACCCGAGCTGTCCTGGACGCAGTTCCGGAGCCTGGCGGACGAACTGGGCTGACCGCCGCGCCGGCCCGTCCCCCCGACGGATTGCCGCATAAGCCTGCGAACCCCCGTGCGACTGTGGTGGTGTTTTCGTGATCCGAACCGACACACCGGGGGGAACGGCAGCACATGGGCTACTGGGGGTATTTCGTCGTGGGCCGCGGGGAGCGGCCGCTCGCCGAATCGGACGCGCTGGCCGGTGCGGCCGGGGGCCTGACCCTGCGCACCACGGCGCCGGACGGATGGCAGGTGTGGGAGTACCCGGGCGGCGAGGGCGACATCGGGAACATGAACGACCTGGCCCGGGAGACCGGCGCGCCCGCGTTGTTCGGATACGTCATGGACAGCGACTGCGTGGTCGTGGAGGCGGCGTCACCGGAGAGCGGGGCGTGGACGACCTGCCTCGCGCGGACCGCCATGGCCGGCTATCTCGACGGACAGCAGGAAGGGCTCACCGTCGACGACTACTTCCTGGAGCCCGCCGACGCGGCCGAACGGGCCGTCTTCTGGGCCGAGGAGGCGGGGCACACGGTGGCCGCCGAGGACCTGGTCGAGATCCTCAAGGCCGACCCCGACCCGGTGGCCGAAAACCTCTTCTTCCGTCTTCTCGACCGGCTCGGAGTGGTGCCCGAGTGACACTCCGGGCTCATCGCACGCAGTAAGGGACGATGCGGGCTCCGTGAGGGACGAGGCCCGTGAAGGGCCTCTTCCGGGGCCTGTGACGACCCGCAAGGGAGGCGTGGATGAGCCTGGTGGAACTGATCGCACAGGCCGACGAGCGCGGGCTGGCCGTGAGCGGGTTGGCTTGTTTGGACCGGTGCGTGCCGTTGCTGGGCGGCGACGACGAGGTGCTGCGCCCGCTGTGGGCGAGCCTCGCGGAGGACGCCGCCGCCGGCGACTGGGCCGAACGGCTGGAGCAGGCGCGCGGCAAGCTGGACACGGCGGCCGGGGACGAGGACGAGTCCGTGGTGCTCGCGCACACGATGCTCGCCACCGCCCCCGCGGAGCGGTCGGCCGCCGGGCTGCGGGAGTGGGCCGACGCGTGCTCCCTCGCCGCGCTGCGGATCCACCGGCTGCTGGACGGCGCCGCCGACGACGGCGGCCCGGCTGACGTGTGCCGTGAGGGCGAGGCCGACGGCCTGTCGCCGCTCCTGGCCGCCGAACTGCGCCGCCAGGTGTCCGTGCTGGAGCTTCTGTCCGCCCACGGGCCGGCGGGGCTGCGGAGCGCGCTGGAGGTGTCCACGGAGGGGCGGCGGGTGCTCCGCGCGGCGGTGTCCCGTCGCAGCCGCAGGGACGGCTGAGGGGCTGCTGTAACCGTCCTGGGGTGGTCCTGCGCCCGTTGTGGGAACCCCCGGAATCCGGGTGACGAAACGCTTCGCCGCAGCGCTCTTCAGGATGTGACGACTGCGACGACTGTGACGACACAGCAGGAGACCAGGCCCTCGGCGGCGACGAAGCCGGTCCGCTGGGCGGCGGACGCGGTGGCGGCGATGCGTGAGGGGGCACGGCTGCGCCTCGACTACTCGGCGCGCAGTCTGTGGAGCGTCGACCGGATGATCGAGGACATACGCCGGGAGGCGGCACCGTACGCCGCCGTGGAACTGGTGCTGCGCGGACTGGGCGCCTACGCCGGTGAGGTGATCGTCCGTCAGGCCGGGGGCGAGTGGTGGGCCTCCGGCGGCGACCACTGGGTCCGCACCCCCGACGGCCGTCTCTGGGACCCGATCGACGAGGCCCGGCGCTGCTACACCCACGACGGGTCGCTGCGGCTGCTGTGCCGGGACGCCGCCGGCGGAGGACCGCGCCCGTGACCCCGCATCCCGCCCGGCCGCGCGCGGTGTGACGTTCCCACGCGCCGCGGCGCAGGAAAGGGCGGCTCGAATGGTCCCCGTCGTGTCGATGACCGACGAGGGCCGGGAGGCCGCATGGCGAAGGAGTTCTGGCGGACGGTCCGCTGGGCGATCGAGCAGGACAACTGGACGGCGCGCCTGGTCGTGCTGCTCCTGACGGCCGCGGTGGCCGGTGCCGTCTGCGTGGCGGCCACCGGCCGGTAGAGCGCGCCGGCCGGTGCCGGACACGAAACGGCCGGGGTCCCGCGTGCACCGCGCGGGGCCCCGACCGTCGTCGTCACCGGGTCACGGTGTCAGCGTGCTGCCCAGCCGGACGTCCGCCGCCAGGCCGAACGCGCCCCTGCCGTAGAACACCGTGTCGCCGTACCCGAGTCCCGAGCTGTTGCTCGGGAGGTACAGGACCGCGCCGTCCCACGTGTCCTCGCCGTCCGCGCCGAACGTCAGGTCCGCGCGGCCGTAGCCCGACAGGTCCGTCAGGGACACCGCGGATCCGAACCGGTCACCGGACTCCGTGGCGCCGGGGACGCCGGAGGTGTCCTGGGACACGAACACCGAGCCGGAGCCGGTGATGCCGGACGACGTGCCCCGGACCAGGATCGCGGCGCCCGCGTCCTTGCGGTTGGCGCCGTCGCGGCTGAGGTCCTCGCCGGGGGAGCCGGCCAGGACGTCCGCGTACCCGTCGGCGTTGTGGTCGCCGACCGACACCGAGGTGCCCAGCGCGTCGCCGACCTCGTTGCCGCCGGGGACCCCGGTGGTGTCCTGGTGGACCGTCTTCATGCCGGTGGTGGTGAACCCGGACGACGTGCCGAGCAGCATGGTGATCCGCCCGCCCGACGTCGTACCGCCGGACTCCTCGGCCGCCGGCTGGCCGATGACGATGTCGTCGTAGCCGTTGCCGTTGATGTCGCCCGCGGCGATGGAACGCCCGCCCTTGACGGACAGGACGCCGGCCTTGGTCAGACCGGACGCGGAGCCCGCGAAGCGGACCACGCGGCTGATGCCGCCGGTGTCGCGGTAGTTGAGCGCGACGTCCGCGTAGCCGTCCCGGTTGAAGTCGCCGCTCGCGGCGTCCAGATGGGCGAGGGCCCCCGTGGCCGTGGTGAGCGTGCCGGACCTGGTGGCGCCGCCGGTGTGCCGGGCGTTCCAGTTGCCGCCGTTGCCGGAGCCGGCGGCGAACACGTCCGCCTTGCCGTCGCCGTTGAAGTCGCCGACGGCGACCGTGGTACCGAGCTTCGCGCCGGTCTCGGTGACCCCCGACGTGGTGTACCCGAAACCGGTGTTCAGCTCCGGCCCGTACATCACCACGACCGAGCCGCGGTCGGCGTGGCCGCTGGTGTCGTTCTCGCCGGGGACACCGATCGCGAGGTCGGCGTGGCCGTCGCCGTTGACGTCGCCCCACGCGGTCGAGGTGCCGAAGCCGTCACCGGACTCGTCGTTGCCCGAGACGCCGGGGCTGCTCTGCATGAGCGTCGTGCGGGCACCGGTGACCGGGCCGGCGGTGCCGCCCGGGACCACCGAGACGCTGCCGGCGCCGCTCTGCACCCGCGGGGTGCCGGCGGCCAGGTCGGCCAGGCCGTCCCGGTTGTAGTCCGAGGTGGCCAGGGCGTGGGAGATGCCCGGGGTCTTGGCGAGCGCGGCGATCCGGGACAGCTTCGGGTAGAAGTTCTTGCCCGGGCAGGCCGTGTAGTTGGTGTCCCGGTGGCCGAAGACGCGCGGCAGGGTGACCGACTCACCCTTGTCGATCTTGTTGCCGTTGACCCCGGCCTCCGTCCCGGAGGTCAGCGTGACCGTGCCGGTCGGGTCGATGCCGTACATCCCGAACTTCCAGGCGACGACGCGGGCGATCGAGTCCATCGCGGCCCGGCTGGGCTGCGCGCTCTCGAAGTTGCCGATGTAGGAGATGCCGAGCGTGTCGGTGTTGAAGCCGACGTCGTGCGCGCCGACCACCGGCAGGTCCATGCCGCCGCTGCGGCCCTCGAAGATCTGGCCGCAGCGGTCGACGACGAAGTTGTAGCCGATGTCGTAGTAGCCGCGGGCGAAGTGCTCCTGCTGGATGGAGCGCATCCGGGCGCGCGAGTCGGCGCAGGACACGCCGTTGTCGCTGTCGACGCCGGTGTGGTGGATGACGGCGGCCTTGATCTCGGTGCCGTAGCTCGGCGTGCCGTCGTAGTCCGTGGACGCGCCCCACTCGGCCTGCGTGATGACCGGCGGCTTCACGACCGTCGAGGGGCGGGGCTCGGGAACGGTGGGCGTCGGGGAGGGCGACGCGCTGCCCGTGGCGGTCCCGGACGGGGTTCCGCTCGGCGTCGCGGCCGCGGTGTCCGTGGCCGTCTCCGTCGCGGGCGCCGACGACGGCTCGGTGTCCTGCGGCTGGGTCCCGGTCGGCGCCGGGGTCACCGGGGCGGTGGTGTCCGCCGCGAACGCGACCGGGTCCATGTCCGCCACGTCCGGCGCGCCCTCGGGGTCCGTACCGGGGTCGAGCAGCTTGACGTCCATCCCGGTCGGCTGGCCGCCCGCCTGGGTGCCGTCGTCCTTCACCACCCGGACCTCGACGCCGTCGGCGTCGCCGGTCCACAGCGAGGCCGTGCCGCCCCGGGTGGCCGCCCGCTCGCCCTCGGCGCCGTCGGCCTGGTTGGGCTCCTGCTCCAGCTCCTTCCAGCCGGACCACTTGCCCGTCTCGAGGTCCCTGGTGCGCACCTCGGGCGTGCCCTTGGCCTCCGACTCCGGGTTGTCCCAGGTCACGAGCACCGCGCTGAACTGCTCGGTGGTCTGCCGGTCCAGCCCCCGGCGGCCGGAACCCCGGTTCTCCAGCTTCAGCGTGTGGATGCTCGGATCGCGGGGCTTCTCCGCGGTCTCGGCCGGCGCGGACGACTGGTCGGCCACCGCGTACGTGACGACGCCCGCGCCGCTGAGCACGACGGCTCCGACGGTCAGCCACGCCCGCCGTCTCAGGCTGAGCGGCTTGTACGCATGGGTCCTGCGAGGACTCAACTACCCCACCCCTAGAAATGGAACATCGGCACCACCTGTCCCACAGGTGGCACTCACACAGCGTCAAGGCCCGGCCAAACGTCACAGCCGCGGTCACCGGATCCGTGCATCCGCCGATGTCCCTTCACGGACGTACGAGCCGCCGAAAGGTTGTACGGAATCCGTGATTCGGCTGTGTGGTGATCGCCACGTCCGTGACCCGTGATGATCACGACGTCCCACCCGCTTGATCCTCTGGGGGAACCCGCCCGGGTTCCCCCGAGAGACCGAGCGGAGGGGCGGTGTCCCATGGGGGCGGCGGACGAGCGAGTGCCGGGCGCGGGACAGATGCGCCCGTGTGCGGCGGCCTTCGTCGCCCGGGCGACCGGGCGCAGCCGGCTTCCGCTGGACTACTCCGTGGCCAGCCTGCGCGTCGTCGACGCCCTGGTCGACGGACTGCGCAAGGGCGGAACCGACAGCGAGCGGGTGCGCGGCACGCTGTTCGCCCTCGGCGCCTACGTCGGGGAGGTGCTGGTGCGCCGCGCGGGCGGCGTGTGGGTGGACCTCGACGAGGGACAGCGCGCCTGCTTCGGCCAGCCGGTCGGGGTGCGGATGCCGGACGGACGGATCTGGAACCCGGTCGGCAAGGTGCACAACCGGTTCGAGGCGGGCCGGCAGGAATCACTGCAGACCTTCTACTTGGTGCTGCACGGGCGTGCCGGACGGACCACCGCCGCCTGACGAGGAACAACGTGACATGGGGGGATTCCCGTCGTGGGGAAGCGTGACGGACGTGGGGAACGACGAGGGCAGGGGGAGCGGCCCGGGAAAGCGGACCGGCAGGGACGTGGAGCGGGGCCGGGGCGCGGCGACCGGCGCGGGGGCGGAAGCGATCCGCGGAGCGGAGCCGCCCGGGGGCGGTCGCGCTCGGGGGGACGGCGCTGGACCCGGACCGTACCGGCCGGACTGGCCTTCGCGGCCGTGATGGTCGCCTCGGGAGCGGCCGTGGCGTACTACCAGGACCACCGGGGAGCCTCCGCCGACGACGCGGCCGCGGCCGTCGGGGACATGCTGGAAGGGAACACCGGCGCGACCGGCGAGGCCCCGGGGTCACGGGCCCCGGAGAGCCCCGACGCCTCCCCGTCCCGGTCCCCGTCGCCCTCCGCCTCGTCCTCCCCGTCCCCCAGCACGTCCCCGTCCGCCTCCGCCTCGGCGTCGTCCGGGCGGATCGACATCCCCGCCACCGGACCCGGGACCTTCGTCACGGCGCAGTCCGACGGCACGGTCGTCGGTACGGGAAGCCGCGTGCGGCGCTACAAGGTGCTGGTCGAGAACGGCGTCGACGTCTCGGCGAACGCGGCCGCCGCCGAGATCTCCGCGGTCCTGGCCGACCGCCGGGGCTGGACCCGGGACGGTGTGAACTCCTTCCGGCTCGTCAGCTCCGGTGCGTACGACTTCGTTGTGAAGATCGCGACGCCCGGCACGACCGACCGCATCTGCGGCGCCGCCGGTCTGCTGACCCGCGGCGAGGTCAACTGCAGCGTCGGCACGGACGTGGTGGTCAACCTCAAGCGCTGGGTGCTGGGCTCACCGCAGTTCGACGGCCCCATCGGCGAGTACCGCGCGCTGATCGTCAACCACGAGGTCGGCCACCGCATCGGACACGGCCACGAAACCTGCCCCGGGCCCGGCCGTCCGGCCCCCGCGATGATGCAGCAGATCAAGGGGCTGCGCGGCTGTGTCGCCAACGCCTGGCCCTACGACCGGGACGGGTCCTACCTCGGCGGGCCCGCGGTCCCCTGACGGCGGGTCACCGGCCGTGACCGGCGCGGATGTGACGCATGAGGCGGGTGACGAGCTGTGACACTTTCCTGGCGCCGGACGCTGATGACCGTGGGGGTGCGGGCACCGACGGACGTGCTCACGCCAAGCGATAGGGACGCGCTGCCCGCTCGGTACGGACGAGGACGGTTCTTGGGCCACGGAGGGGAATCCCGCCGCGCACAGGCGTACGACGGGGAACTGGGCGCGGCCGTCGCGCGGGCCCAGAAGGGGGACGAGGCCGCCTTCGCCGTGGCCTACCGGCTCGTACAGCCCGGGCTGCTCGGGTATGTGCGCGGGCTCGTCGGGGACGACGCCGAGGACGTGATGTCGGACGCCTGGCTGGAGATAGCCCGCGACCTGGGGAGGTTCAAGGGCGACGGGGCCGGGTTCCGGGGCTGGGCGGCGACCATCGCCCGGCACCGGGCGCTGGACCACCTGCGCCGGCAGCGGGTGCGCCCCCGGGCCTCGACGATCGAGCAGGACGTACTGGACCTGCCCGGGGCGCAGAGCACCTACGAGCAGGCCATGGAGGCCCTGTCCACCGAGCACGCCCTCGAGCTGGTCGGCGGGCTGCCGCGGGACCAGGCCGAGGCCGTGCTGCTGCGCGTGGTGGTCGGCCTCGACGGCCCCGCCGCCGCCCGCGTCCTCGGCAAGCGTCCGGGGGCGGTACGGACGGCCGCGCACCGGGGTCTGAAACGGCTCGCCAAGCAGCTCGGTGCCGAAAGTGTGACGGATGAGGCGCCGCGGACGCTGGGTGAGTCGACATGAACATGGGCCGGGACGGCGGGCGGCGCAACGGCGACCGCCCCGGGGCGTCCGGCCCCGGCGGACCGCGACGGCCCTCGCGGGCCGGGCGCTGAACAGGCCGGACACGCGGAACGTATCCGTCGGTCCGGGCGTGGCCCGCCCGCACGGGCGGACCGCGAGGGCGCGCGTCGGGTCCCACGGGGCCGCGCGGGCCGGGTGAACCGAGTGGAACGAGCAGGACGAGCAGGGACGGGAACGGACATGGGTGAACGGCAGAGCGACGGCGGGCAGGCCGGCCGTCGGCGTGTGCACCCTGAGGGCACGGTGCCCGCGCAGGACCGTCCGGCTCCCGTCCCCGGTGGCCGCCCCGCCGTCGGCACGGCCGACCTGGAGACACTGCTCGCCGCCGCGCTGCTCCGCGGCGGCGTGGACGCCGGGGCCGAGCAGCGGGCCGTCGCCGCGTTCGTCGCCGCGCGGGAGTCGGGGGCGCATGGCGCGCGCACCCGGCGCCGGGACGACTGGCGGGCCCGTCGGCGGCGGCTCGGCGGCCGCTCGCTGAAGGCCACGCTCTCCGCACTGGTCGCCGGCCTCACCCTGAGCGGGGTCGCGGTCGCCGGGATCGGCGTGGCGGGCTCCTCGACGGACGGACCGGCGGAGGACCCCAAGAGCACCCACGTGCCGCCAGGCACCACTCCTCCGGCCACCCCGAAGTCCGCCGCACCGGACCACGGCTCCGGCGGTCGGGACGCGGACCGTCCCGCCACCGCGGGGGACACCGAGGCCCACTGCCGCGCCTACGAGAAGGTCGAGGGGCGGGGCAAGGCGCTGGACGCGACGGCCTGGAAGCGGCTCACGGAGGCGGCGGGCGGCGCGTCGCACGTCGACGCCTACTGTGCGGGACGGGCGGAACAGGACGGGGAGCGGCCCGGGAGCACCGGGGCGCCGGGGAGGAGCACGGCCGTGCCGGACAGGTCCGGGAGCGGCTCCTCGGGCAACGCGAACGACGCCGCCTCGGGCAACGCGGGCGACGCCCCGGACAGCGGCACGGGCGGCGAACCGGCCGGCGGCTCGGGCAACGCGGACGGCGCGGGCAACGCGGGAAGCGCGGGAAGCGCGGGCAACCCGGCCGACGGCGCCGGCAACGGTGCGGGCGGAAGCGCGGGACGGCCCGCCGAACCCGGCGGCAGGAACCCGTGACGCACGCCCGTTGACGCCCGTTACCGGGGAAGACGGAGAATTCCGCGCTCGCGGCGCCGAGGCAACGGCCGAGGCCGCCACCCCCCACAGGAGAGGCCCCGGCCGTCGCGCGGCACGGGCCGCGCGGCGACCCGTACCCTCTACAGCGTCGAGGGTGCGTTTTCTGTCACACCATCCTGGGTCACGGGTTAGTTGCATCTTGGACGGACATGGACGGGGAAAGGATTCAGGCCGTAACGTGCCTTTCGCGCCAGGCCGCGGCGCGGATACGTGACCACGCCCGCTGCGACCAGAGACCGCAACCATCAATTGACCGACCACGACGGCGAGATCCCGGTCCGCGAGAGCGGCGCCGGTTTAGGCGCAAAGAGGGTGCGCGTGTGCTGGGGGACGACGCGGAGCTGACCGCCGCGGTGCGTGCGGCACAGGACGGGGACGAGACTGCGTTCCGCACTGTGTACCGCGCCGTGCACCCGCGGCTGCTGGGATACGTCAGGACACTGGTCGGCGAGCCCGACGCCGAGGACGTGACGAGCGAGGCATGGCTGCAGATAGCGCGCGACCTGGCGCGGTTCACCGGTGACGCGGACCGGTTCCGCGGCTGGGCCGCCCGTATCGCCCGCAACCGCGCGCTGGACCACATACGCATGCGCGGGCGCCGTCCCGCGATCGGCGGCGACGAGACCGAGCTCACCGGGCGGGCCGCCGAGTCCGACACCGCCGGCGAGGCGATGGAGGCGCTGGCCACCGACGGCGCGTTCTCGCTGATCTCCCGGCTGCCGCAGGACCAGGCCGAGGCCGTCGTCCTGCGCGTGGTGGTGGGCCTCGACGCCAAGTCCGCCGCCGAGACGCTGGGCAAGCGCCCCGGCGCCGTACGGACCGCCGCCCACCGGGGCCTGAAACGGCTGGCCGAACTGCTCGGTGACGATCCGGAACGCCATCCGGAATCCGCCGGGGTACTCGACGCCCTTCCGCCCCAGAGAGAACCACGCCGTCGTACGGTGACGTCCGCGAGTGTGACGCAGATGCGAGCGCGGACGCAGAAGGACATGTGATGGCCGACGAGCAGTACAGGTGGCTGGACCGCGGGACCGCGGAGCGATTCCTGAACGGAGAGCCACCCGCAGCTGCCGATCCCACCACCCGTGACCAGGCCGAACGGCTCGCCGGAACACTCCGCTCGCTCTCCGCCCCGCCACCGTCGCCCGACGAGGAACTACCCGGGGAGGCGGCCGCGTTGGCCGCCTTCCGCAAGGTGCGGGAGGAACGCGAGGGCGAACCCGCCGTGGACGCGGGCGCCGTTCACCGCGCCGGGGCGAAATCCGCTGACCTCGGTCCGGTCCGTATCGGCACTACGCGCGAAGATCGTTCCGGAACCGGGGACGGACCCGGCCGGCCGCGGTTCCTGCGGCTCGGCCTGGCCGCCGCGCTGGTCGCCGGCATGGTCGGCGGCGCCGCGGTCCTGGCCGGTGCCGGGGTCCTGCCGACGCCCTCCGACGCCCCCCGGTCCGACCCCGCGGCCTCCGTCACCGCCACCGCCTCGCATCCCGAACGCCCCCTGGTGTCGCCCCCGCCCGGCGACGGAGCCACGCCCGGGGAAGCGCACTCCAGGGACGCCGCCGGCAAGGGCGAGGAGGGGGCGGGTGCCCAGGGCGACGGCGACGCCGGTTCCGACGGGGTGGGGACGCCCGGGAGGACCGGCTCGGACGCCGGCGACCCGGCGGCCCGTTCCGGACGCGGCTGGAAGCAGTTCGCCTCGGCCTGCCGCGCCTGGCGCGACGGCAGGCAGCTGAACGGCGATCGCCGGCGCCTCCTGGAGAACGAGGCGGGAGGCCCCTCCCATGTCCGCGGATACTGCGAGGACGCGCTGTCCATGAACGAGGCGGACAAGGCGGACGACGCGGACACCACCGGTTCCGAGGCCGACGACGACACCGGCGAGGACAACGGCAACGGCAAGAGCAGCGGCAGCGGCAACGGCAAGACGAACGGCAACGGCGGAGGCAACGGCAACGGAAAGGGACGCGGCGGGGGCAAGCAGAACGGCCATGATCCCGACAAGGGCGACGGTGGCGGCCAGGGCCAGGGCAACGGACGTGGGAACCGCCCCTGACCTGCGGTTTTGTTGATCGCTGAAATTTCTTCGCCGCCGGGTGTGACACTTCCGGACCCCGCAACGCAGTACTGAGTGAGCCGACTGGTCATCGGCCGTCGCACGGAGCCGGGGTTCCCCCCGTACCCGCGGCTCGTGCACCCGGCGCGGGTGGGACACGTTCCCCCGGTCCCGCCCGCGCCCCATCTCACCAGTGCACGATCACCTTGTCGCCGTTGCGCACCTGCCCGTACAGCCGGGCGATCGCCCCCTCGTCCCGGACGTTGACGCAACCGTGCGAGGCGCCGGCGTAACCCCGCGCGGCGAAGTCGGCCGAAAAGTGCACGGCCTGGCCGCCGCTGAAGAACATCGCGTACGGCATGGGGGAGTCGTAGAGCGTGGACACATGGTGCCGGGACTTCCAGTAGACGTGGAAGACACCCTCTCGGGTCGGTGTGTACTCGGGGCCGAAGCGGACCGGCATGGTCGACACCGTCCGGCCGTCGATCATCCAGCGCAGGGTGCGGCTCGACTTGCTGATGCACAGCACCCGGCCCGACGCGCAGCGCGGGTCGGGAGCGTCAGCCGGCTGACCCCCCATCAGATACAGCTCCCACTGGCCCGGCTCGCGCGTCATGGCGAGCAGCCGCTGCCAGGTGACGCTGTCGGTCACCCCGGTCCTCGGCAGTCCCCGCTTGCCCTGGAAGCCCCGGACCGCCTTCGCCGTCAGGTCGTCGTAGGTTCCCGTGGGCCCGTGGAAGATCCAGGCGACCTGCCGCAGCCGGGCCTGGAGTTCGCGTATGTCCCGCCCGGAGTCGCCGGGGGACCACAGCACGCGCGGCGCCCGCCGCGTCGACGGGGAGCCCGAAGGGGACGCGGTCCGCTCGTCGTCCGGCGTCCGTGACACCGACGGGGACGGCGTCCGGCTCGGCATCTCTATCCGCACCGGCGACCGGCCCTCCCCGTCCGCGCCGGCGGGCCGCACGGTGCAGCCGGCCGCGAGCGCGGTGAGCGCCGCCAGGCATGCCACCCCTGTCCTCCCCATGCCCGTACTACGCACCCCGGCCCCCCGTCGTCTCACCGGCCGTTCCCGGATCTCACTAGAGATTTACCCCGGAGATGACCGCCGCCGAACAAAGGGGCATGGTGGTGGGTGACCGGCAGGACAACCGCCGAGGTGGGTGCTGTGAGCGGGGTCCCATCGCGGCTGTGAGGAAGGTCCCAGCGTGTGCCCCTGCACCGGGCCGCACGCGCACCGCTACAGTCCGTGCAGGTCGGCCTGTACGGGCGAACGGACAACTGACGGGTACGTGGGCGAGCAACGCCGCTCAGCGGGAGGCATCACACCATGGCGCGCGAGTCGGGCAGTGCCCGATCCACTGAGAGTGGACTGCCCATCGAACCGGTCTACGGGCCGGACGCTCTGGAGGGCTGGGACCCGGCCGGGAAGCTGGGCGAGCCGGGGACGTACCCCTTCACGCGGGGCGTGTACCCGACGATGTACACGGGCCGGCCCTGGACGATGCGCCAGTACGCCGGGTTCGGCACCGCCACCGAGTCCAACGCCCGCTACAAGCAGCTGATCGCCAACGGCACGATGGGCCTGTCGGTCGCCTTCGACCTGCCGACCCAGATGGGCCACGACTCCGACGCCCCGATCGCCTCCGGCGAGGTCGGCAAGGTGGGTGTCGCCATCGACTCGATCGACGACATGCGGGTGCTGTTCGGCGGCATCCCGCTGGACAAGGTCTCCACGTCGATGACGATCAACGCGCCCGCCGCCCTCCTGCTGCTCCTCTACCAACTGGTCGCCGAGGAGCAGGGCGTGAGCGCCGACAAGCTCACCGGCACGATCCAGAACGACGTGCTGAAGGAGTACATCGCGCGGGGCACGTACATCTTCCCGCCGAAGCCCTCCCTCCGGCTGATCGCCGACATCTTCAAGTACTGCAAGGCCGAGATCCCGAAGTGGAACACGATCTCGATCTCCGGCTACCACATGGCCGAGGCGGGCGCCTCTCCCGCGCAGGAGATCGCGTTCACCCTCGCCGACGGCATCGAGTACGTCCGCACCGCGGTCGCGGCGGGCATGGACGTCGACGACTTCGCCCCGCGACTGTCCTTCTTCTTCGTGGCCCGCACGACGATCCTGGAGGAGGTCGCCAAGTTCCGCGCGGCCCGCAGGATCTGGGCGCGGGTGATGAAGGAGGAGTTCGGCGCGAAGAACCCCAAGTCGCTGATGCTGCGCTTCCACACGCAGACCGCCGGGGTGCAGCTGACGGCCCAGCAGCCCGAGGTGAACCTGGTGCGCGTCGCCGTCCAGGGCCTGGCGGCGGTGCTCGGCGGCACCCAGTCGCTGCACACCAACTCCTTCGACGAGGCGATCGCGCTCCCGACCGACAAGTCCGCCCGCCTCGCCCTGCGCACCCAGCAGGTCCTCGCCTACGAGACGGACGTGACGGCGACCGTCGACCCGTTCGCGGGCTCCTACGTCATCGAGAGGATGACCGACGACGTCGAGGCGGCGGCGCTGGAGCTGATGCGGAAGGTCGAGGACCTCGGCGGCGCCGTCAACGCCATCGAGCACGGCTTCCAGAAGAACGAGATCGAGCGCAGCGCCTACCGCATCGCCCAGGAGACCGACTCCGGCGAGCGGGTCGTGGTCGGCGTCAACCGCTTCCAGCTCGACGAGGAGGAGCCGTACGAACCCCTGCGCGTCGACCCCGCCATCGAGGCCCAGCAGGCCGAACGCCTGGCGAGACTCCGCGCGGAACGCGACCAGCAGGCGGTCGACTCCGCCCTGACCGCGCTGCGGAAGGCGGCCGAGGGGGAGGACAACGTCCTGTATCCGATGAAGGAGGCGCTGAAGGCCCGGGCGACGGTGGGCGAGGTGTGCAACGCCCTGCGCGAGGTGTGGGGCACCTACGTGCCGAGCGACGCCTTCTGAGCCGCCTTCTCGCCGGCTGAGACACCCTGGCGGGAGTGTCGCACCCGCGTGCGACACTCCCTCCATGTTCGGCGTCAACGACCTTCCCACCTACTTGGCGGGCCTCGTCCTCATCATCCTGCTGCCGGGGCCCAATTCGCTGTACGTCCTCTCCGTCGCCGCCCGCAAGGGCGTCCGCACCGGTTATGTGGCGGCGGCCGGTGTCTTCACCGGGGACGCCGTTCTGATGACGCTGGCGGCGCTGGGCGCGGCCTCGGTGCTGACCACCACTCCGCTGCTGTTCCTGGTGGTCAAGTACGCGGGTGCCGCCTATCTGGCGTGGATGGCGTACGGCATGCTGCGCTCGGCGTGGCGGATGTGGAAGACGCCGGGCGGGCCGACACCGGCGCAGGTGCCCGCGGTCGCGCCCGCCGAGGAGCGCCCCTACCGCCGCGCGCTGGTGGTGTCGCTGCTCAACCCGAAGGCGATCCTCTTCCTGATCTCCTTCTTCGTGCAGTTCGTCGACCCCGGTTACGCCTATCCCGCCCTGTCCTTCATCGTCCTCGGGGGCCTGCTCCAGGTGGCCAGCTTCCTGTACCTGTCGTTGCTGATCTTCGGCGGCACCCGCCTGGCCGAGGCGTTCCGCCGCAGGCGGCGGCTGGCGGCCGGTGCCACCTCGGCGGCGGGCGCGCTGTTCCTGGGCTTCGCGGCGAAGCTCTCGCTGGCGAGCGCGTAGGGCAGCCGCTGGACCTCAGCGCCCGGTGAACCGGGCCAGGTACTCCGGGAGTCCGGCCGGCCGGTCTCCCGCCCAGCCCACATAGCCGTCCGGCCGGACCAGGAACAGCCCCGTGCCGTAGGAGCGGTGGGCCGGTCCGTGCACCACCCGTACGGCGGCGGGCATCGCGGGGACACCGTCCGTACCCAGGGCGAGCAGGGTCCAGTGCGGGCCCCGGAACGCGTCGAAGAGGCGCACCCCGTCCACCGTGCCGTCGGGGGCCCGGTCGCCGGCGCGCAGCGGGCCGGGCTCCGCGCGGGTCTCCTCGGTGAGCGAGGACCCGGGATAGCCGAGGTCCAGCTGACGGGTGGCCCCGCCCCGTCGGGTCTCGCCCCGGTGCACGCTGGTGGACAGGTCCAGCATCTGCGCGGCGATCGGCCGCCGCTCCTCCTCGTAGGTGTCCAGCAGCCCCGCTCCCACCCCGTCGCCGAGCACCGCGCCCAGCTTCCAGCCCAGGTTGTAGGCGTCCTGGACGCTGGTGTTGAGCCCCTGGCCGCCGGCCGGGGAGTGCACGTGCGCCGCGTCACCGGCGAGGAGGACACGGCCCGTGCGGAACCGGTCGGCGAGCGCGGCCCGCGGACGGAAGTCCGAGGCCCACCGCACCTGCGTGACGTCCTCGGCGGCGAGGTGGGTGCGGGCGGCGACCACCTTCCGTACGCCGTCGGCCGAGAGGTCCACCTCCGCCCCCTCCGCGAACCGGGCCACCAGCTGGAAGTCCTCCGTCCCGGCCAGCGGGCAGATGGCCAGGAGCTCCTGGGTCCCCTCCGGTGGGAAGATGTGCCAGTTGTCCCGGTCCAGGCCGGTGATCCGCACGTCCGCCACCAGCGTGGGGAGCGGGTCCACCTCCTCCCCGGTCATGCCGATGCCCAGGCTGCGGCGCACCGCGGACCGGCCCCCGTCCGCCGCGACGAGATACCGGGCGCGCACCGGCTCGCCGGAGGCGAAGTGCGCGGTCACCCCGTCCGCGTCCTGGGTCACGCCGGTGACCTCCCGGCCGAAGACGACCGTGCCGCCGAGTTCCTCCAGCCGCTCCAGCAGGATCCGCTGCGTGCGCCACTGCGGGATCATCCACGGCGCGTTGTACGGCGCGTCCTCGGTGGGCTCGGCCGGGTCGAACATGTGGTGCTCGCCCTTGCGTTCGCCGTTCTGCCAGACCATGCCCACCGGGTAGCCGCCGCCGGCCGCGTGGATCGCGTCCAGCACGCCCAGGTCGTCGAAGACCTCCATGGTGCGCGGCTGCATCCCCTTGCCGCGCGAACCGGGGAACAGGTCGTCGGCCCGCTCCACCACCAGCGCCGGGATCCCGCGTCGGGCCAGGTCGATGCCGAGGGTGAGGCCGGTCGGCCCGGCGCCCGCGATCAGCACATCGGGGTCGTTCATGATCCACGCTCCTTAACGTTGTTAAGTGGCTGCCTTCAGAGCGTGTCCCTAACGGTGTTAAATTGTCAAGCGTGAGTACGGAACGACGCGCCCCGCTCGACCGCCGACGGGTCGCCGACACGGCGCTGGAGCTGCTGAACGAGGTGGGCCTCGACGGCCTGACCCTGCGCGCCATCGCCAAGGAGCTGGACGTCAAGGCGCCCGCCCTCTACTGGCACTTCAAGGACAAACAGGCCCTGCTCGACGAGATGGCGACGGAGATGTACCGCCGGATGGCCGCCGAGGACACGAGCTCCCCGGACGACACCTGGCAGGAGCGGCTGCTCAAGGCGAACCGGGGCCTGCGCACGGCGCTGCTCGCCCACCGCGACGGCGCGAAGGTCTTCAGCGGTTCACGCTTCACCGGGATCGAGCACGCCGAGCAGATGGAGGACAACCTGCGTCTGCTGACGTCCGCCGGCTTCACCTTCGCGCAGGCCGTCCGCGCGCTCACCACCACCTACCTCTACACGCTCGGGTTCGTCACCGAGGAGCAGGGCGTCGTGCCCCTGCCCGGGGAGCGCCGCGAGGGCTTCGATCTGGGCGACCGCGCCCGCATGCTGGCCGACTACCCCCTGGCGGCCCGGGCCGGCACGGAACTCTTCGACAACTACGACGCACACTTCGAGGAGGGCCTCGCCCTGATCCTCGCCGGCATCGAGGCCCGCCGCGGGGCGCGCTGAGTCCGCCCGTCGCGCCGGTTCAGCCGAGCAGGCGCCGCAGGTTCAGCCGCCCCCACAGAAGGCTGGCGGCGAACGACAAGGCCATCACCGCGGCCAGCAGGGCGGTCAGGAGCAGCCCCGCCGCCGGTCCGCTCGGACCCGTCGACACCAGGGGGGTGACGATCTCCTCGACGAACAGCACATGCACCATGTACGCGCCGAGCGCCGCGCCGGCGAGCTTCCTCAGCAGCGGCCGGAACCTCTCCGGCACCCGGATCCTGCTGATCAGCAGCAGCACGCAGATGCTCATGGCCGCGACGAACACATGCGCGTTGGGCATCACGTAATGGATCTGCGTGTTGTACCAGAGCGCCCCGGCCATGCTGAGCGGCAGCAGCACCCACAGCGGCCACCGCCACCGCACGGCTCCGGCCGGCAGCGCGAACAGCAGCGCGCCGCCCACCGCGTACGCCAGTGAGTAGGTGCTGAAACCCCAGGCCGATGCGGGCATGTCGCGCCCCGTCACCTCGGTGACCGTGGTCAGCACGCTCGGTGCGACCGCGATGCCGAGCAGCGCCGCGCCCAGGCCCCATGGCCGCCGGCCGGCCTTGATCAGCATCGCGAACGCGAGCAGCGCGATGACCGGGATGTAGTTGTACATGAACCACAGGTGGTAGGCGGGCTGTACGGAGCCGAAGAGGGAGTCCGTCGCCAGTTCCGTCATGGGCCGGTCGTTGCGGTCGCGCAGCCAGGCCCAGAGCAGGTAGACCGCCGTCCACACGAAGAGCGGGACGATGTTGCGCACGATCCGCTGCCACATGCGTGCGCTGTCGCGCGGGGGTGCGCCGACGAGTACGGCCCAGCCCGCGATGGCGAAGTACAGGGGGACGGCGAAGGGGTTGACCGCCTCGGCGATGTGTCCCGCCCAGTAGGTGCCGGAGCCGTTCGCCGGGTCGTTTCCGGTGGCGCGGATGAACTGGGCGCCGATGTGGCCCAGCATGATGGTCGCGGAACAGAGCAGGCGGATCAGGTCGATGTCGTAGCGGTGTTCCCTGGGGGTGGTCCGTCCGGCGGGGGAGTCGGTGCCGGCCCGTTGCTGCGGCAGGCGTACGGCGGTGTCGTTGGGCACCGCGCAACTCTGGAGCGGTGTGGTGTACGGGGGTTGACGGGTGGGTGGCGCGGCTGTGACCGGTGCGTCTCGGTTGGCGACCCAACTGCGGGCAGTCGTGCCGCTGGGGCGGCACGACTGCCCGCAGCCAAGTCACCGCCTGCGGCGCACCGCCCTGCCCACCACCCGCTTCGCCCGCCCCGCCTGGACCCTCGCCCGGGTGCGCGGTGTGCTGCCCGGCAAGGACAGTTCCGCCAGGCGCAGTTCGGGGAAGTAGTGGCCGGGTGTGCCGGACAGATGCGCACGGAGCCAGTCCGCCGTCGGCTCCCTCAGGTTCGCGTAGGTCTTCGGCTGCATGCAGAAGCCGACCGCCCGGACCAGCGGGGACAGCGTGTCCGGCGCCGGGCCGACGACGGCCGGGGTCTCGTCCCGCTCGAGGTCCGGCACCAGATGGTCGATCACGGCCAGCGGCACCCGGTTGCTGTTCGGGTACGGCTCGAGACGGCCCATGACCAGCGCCGTCCCCACCCGGGCCACGGGCACGTCGTAGTAGGCGGACGCGGTCACCATGGCCGTGGAGAAGCAGCCCACGACGAGTGCGGGACGGCCGTGGTGGTACAGCGTCTCGGCCAGCAGCGGAGCGTCCAGCACGGTCAGACGTACGCCCGCGTCCGCCGCCGCCTTGCCCAGGGCCGCCGAGTAGCCGGCCGGGGCCGTCGGATGGGGCTTGAAGACGACGGACCGGTGCCCGGCGCGTACGGCACCGGTCAGCATGCGCACGTGGAGGTCCTCCTCCTCCTGCGCGCTGAGGATGTTGAGCGCCGCCAGGTACTGGCCGAGGAGCACGGCCGTCGGCGCCTCGTCGAGCACGGGCGCGAGCCGCGGGTCGTCCGCCGCGTCCCGGGAGATCTCGTCCAGCACACCCCGGAACGACTCGTCCGGCACGATCACCGGTTCGACTCCGTACTCGGACAGCAGCAGCGGCCGCAGACCCGGGATCAGATCGAGGTGGAGCAGCCGCCGGACGCGGCGCGCGAGGGTCAGCGGCAGCTTCTCCCGCGTCGGGCCGTAACTCATCAGTCCGTCGGCGTACACGTCGACGGCGGCCTCGGAGAAGATGGCCACCAGCGCGCGGGCGGGGTTGACCTGGATCGATTCGACGGCGAGCTCGACCCTGTCCTGTTCGTCGATGTCCCACAGGAGCCGGAAGGCCCGCTGCCACAGCACCGTGTCGTTGCCGCGCGGGCCCCAGGTGCTCGGATGGTACGGGCTGATCGCCTCGTTCCAGCTCACCACCGAGTCGAAGCGGCCGGCCAGCGGGCCGTAGCCGTGCATCTCGTCCAGGCGCAGGGCCGTCTCCGGGACGGCGGCGTTGTTGGAGACCAGCAGGATGCGGCGGGCCTTCCCGCGCGGCCCGAACAGGCCCGCGTCCAGCGCCGCGGCCAGGGTGGCCGCGCCGTAGAGCGTCGAGACCTGGAAGATCTGGGTGGTGTGCGGCATGGATCAGGCAGCCTTCCGCCCGTCACGCAGGCGGCCGAGCAGCCTGCTCCGGGTGCTGTCGATGGTGGCGAGGGTCTCCTCCAGCGCCTGTTGCGGCATGCGGTGCAGCGCGTCCCGCGCCTCGCGCCGCAGCCGCTGCGCCGCGGAGGGCTCGTACGCGTCCGCCTTGCTGATGTGGAAGGCGATCATGGCGCAGTAGGTGCGTACGGCCTTGAGGAGGAAGCGGTCAGTCTCCGGGTCGTTCTGCACGTCCCGCAGCAGCAGGTCGTACGCCGGGATGAAGTCCAGCTGACGGGAGTCCTTGATCTGGGTGAGAGAGGTCGCGACGCCGCGCCGGTAGAACACCCCGTGCAGGCCCAGCGACGCGTACGTCCGGGCCGTCAGGTGCAGGCGCCAGATCCACAACCGGTCCTCGGCCGTGCGCAGTTCGGTGACGAAACGCATGCGGCCGTCGTCGAACAGGTGCCGGCGGTAGACGCCCGCCCAGACGAAGGGGTAGTCGACCATCGTCTCCGTGTCGACGGGCGTGATCCCGTCGCGAGGATCCATCACCGCGTTGCGCACCGGGGCCGGGGGTCGCCTGATCACCCGCTCGGTGCCGGTGGCCTGCACATGGTCGGTCCGGGCGAAGTCGCAGCCCAGCTCCTCCATCGCCCGCACCATCCCGGCGAGGTGGCGCGGCCCGTACCAGTCGTCGCCGTCGAGGAACGTGATGAACTCGCCCTCGGCCGCGTCGATCCCGGTGTTCCGCGCCTGGGCGATGCCCTGGTTCGTCCCGTGCCGCAGCACCCGCGTGCCCGGGAGCTTCTCCGCCCAGCGGTCGATCACCCAGGGCGTGGCGTCCGTGGAGCAGTCGTCGACGAGCAGGAACTCGAAGTCCGGGTGCGCGTTGGCGGCGAGACTGCGCAGGGTGCTCTCCGCGAACGCCTCCACATTGTGCATCGGGACGACGACGGACAGTTTCGGCACGTGGTTCTCTCTTTCGGGGCTCGAAGCGGCGGTGATGCGAGGCTCAGGCCCGGCGTTCGTCGTGCCCTGCCACCGTCCTTTCGACCGGAGGCCCGAATGTGCCCGAGCACGGCGGTCCGCCGGTGGCCTCCGCATGGACAGCGGGTGAACAGTCGGGTGTCATCGCCGGCCTCCCACGGTTCTCTTCAGTGCCCGGGCGCGGCGTACCACCCGGCGTGCCGTGCTGTTGCGGGGGAGGAACGCCAGTTGTTTCGGGATGCCTCCCGGGAGCCCGAGTGAGGTGAGCCGCCGGCGTGCGAACCAGCGTCGGACGTACGGCCGGCCGGCGTGGCGTGCGAGGAACCGTTCCGCGACCGGGCGCAGGTGCGGGTGGACCTCCGGCCGCATGGTGAAGCCGAGCGCGGTGACGAGGCCGGTCAGCTCGCCGGCCGGGAGAGCGTCCTGCGTCGCCCCCGCCTCCACGCCCGGCAGCAGCGCGTCGGCCAGGACGGCCGGGACCCTGCTGCCGTTCCGGTACGGCGTCAGCCGCTCCAGGAGCCACTCCGTGCCGACGCGGACGACCGGCAGGCCGTAGAACGCGGACGCCGTGAACAGGGCCGTGGACGAGCAGCCGACGACCAGCGCCGGCCGGGACTTCTCGAAGAGCACCTCGGCGAGCACGGGCTCGTCCAGGACCGTGAGGTCCACCCCGAGTCGCTCCGCCTCGGCCCGCAGCGCGCGGCTGTGCCGGGCCGGGGCGGCGGGATGCGGGGTGAACACGACCGCGCGGTGGCCGCGTCCGGCAGCGGCGAGCAGCATCCGCACGTGCAGGTCGTCCTCCTCGCCGGGCGCGTGAATGCCGAGCGCGGACAGACACTGGCCCACCAGCAGCGCCGCACCCTCCGGTATCGGGGGCAGGTCGTCCACCGCCGCCGCCATCTCGCCGGTCACCTTCAGGAAGGCGTCCGCCGGCACCACCCGCGCCGGCACGTCGAACTCGGTCAGCAGCATCGGCGTCTCACCCGGCACCAGGTCGGGATGGAGCACCTGCCGTACCCGGGTGCCGACCAGCGGATCGAGCTTGCCCCGCGTGGGACCGTAGCCCGTCAGTCCGCCGGCGCAGACGTGCACCGGGGCCCCGGTGAACACCTGGCCCACCGCCAGGGCCGGAGGGACGTCCGGGCGCCCCAGCACCAGCTCCACGCGGTCGTCGCCCAGCCCCCACAGCCGCCGCAGATGCCGCTGAAGGAGCGGAACGTCCTCGGAGCGGGGCGTCCAGGCCGCCGGGTGGAAGGGCCGGATCGCCTCGTTCCAGGACAGCACCTCGTCGAAGCGGTCGCGCAGCGCGGCGAACCCGGGCAGCCCGTCCGGCGCCGGTGCGGCCTCGGGGACCGCGGAGTCGTCGCAGAACAGCAGCACCCGCCGCGCCGCCCCCGCGAAGCAGCCGGACTCGATCGCGGCCACCTGCGTGGCGACGTCGGACAGCGACGAGGCGCAGAAGATCCGGGTGGTACGGGACATCAGGCCGCCCCCTTCCCCGTGCCGGCCCGGCGCCGCAGCCGCCGCAGCCGGACGGCACGGTGCACGTCCATGGTTTCCAGTACGGCGTCGAGCACGTCCTGCGGCATCCGCCGCAGCGCGGCCGCGCTCATCGCCCGCAGCCGCCGGGCCACGGCAAGCTCGAACTTGTCCTGCTCGGACAGGTGGTGGGCGATGATCGCGCAGTACGTCCGCACCGCCTTCGGCAGCAGCCGGCCGGCGTCCCGGTCCGCCGCCGTCTCCTCGACGATCTGGTCGAAGGCGCGGATGAAGTCGAGTTGGCGGGCGTCGCCGATCCGGGTGAGGGAGGAGTCGACCCCGCGCCGGTAGAACACGCCCAGCAGGTCGACCACGGCGAACGACTCCGCCTCGCGGTGCAGCTTCCACGTCCACGGCCGGTCCTCGGCCGTGTGCAGCCCCTCGGTGAAGTGCAGCAGCCCTCGCTCGAGCAGCCGCCGGTGGTAGACGCCGGCCCAGACCGACACATAGTCCACCGAGGTCGTCCGGTCCGCGGGCAGGATCGACTCCCTGGGGTCCAGCACCTCGCCCCGCAGACCGACCGGCACCCGCCGCACCGACCGTGCGCGGCCGGTGACCTGCACCTGGTCGGTACGGACGAAGTCGCAGCCCAGCCCTTCGGCGGCCGCCACCAGACGCGGCAGATGGCCGGGCGCCAGCCAGTCACCGGCGTCCAGGAAGGCCAGATACTCGCCGCCCGCCACGTCCAGCCCGGTGTTGCGCGCGGTGGCGACCCCGCCGTTGCCGTCACGGCGGAGGAGACGCACTCGGGCGACGTCCGAGAGGTCCTCGGCGGCACGCTCGAGAATCGCCCGGGTTCCGTCCTGGGAATGGTCGTCGACCAGAATGAACTCGAAGTCCGGGCGGGCGTTCGCGCGCAGACTTCTGAGCGTGTCCGGGGCGTATTGCCGCACATTGTGAAACGGGACGATCAGCGAAAGCTTCGGCACGCGCAAAACATTAGGAGCCCCGCCCGGATCGGCGACTTTCCGACGGTCGTACAGGGGGTGAACTCCGTGTGTCGGTACGGTGTATCGGGCCTACGCAGCGCGTTTCCGCAGGCCGGTTCGGCTCGCGGTGGGCTGTTGTTAACTTCTCGTTGATTCACGGTTGGGCCATACCTAGAATTCGCTTCCTAGCGTCTTCGGCGTGCCAGCAAGTGCAACGAAGCCCCTCAGGGTGGCGGTCCTCGCGGATTCCGACACCCGCTGGAAATGGGGCGCGCTCACCGCGAACCGCATCACGCCGCGGGAAATCCGCCTGGACGGATTTCTCCTCCGGGGCCGCGCCACGCCCACCGCCCGCCAGCTCGGCGAGGTCGGCGTCCGCGCGGACTCCCTCCGGGAGGTCACCGCGGTCGAGTTCCTGCGCGCGATGCGCGAGGAGTCGTACGACGTCCTCGTGCTCGCCCTGGTCGGCGGTGGTGTGCAGGCGATGCTCCACGGGCTGAAGCGGGCCTGGGAGGACCGGCCCGGCCGGCCCGTCGTCGTCACCGGATACGTCGGTGTCGTCTACGAGAAGCTCACCGACGGCCTGCTGCTGCGCCACGGCGCCGACCTGGTGCTCGCCAACTCCCGGCAGGACGCGGACCGTTTCCGCGCCGTGTACGAGGGCGTGGGCGCCGACGCCGGCTCGGTGACCGAGGTCGCCCTGCCGTTCCTCGGCGGGATCGCCCACACCGGCCGACACGACCGGTACACGGTCGTCTTCGCCGCCCAGCCCTCCGTCCCGGACAACCGCAGGGACCGCGCGTACCTGCTGGACCGGCTGGTGCGGCACGCCCGCCGGCACCCCGAGCGCGACGTGCTGCTGAAGCTGCGCTCCAAACCCGGCGAACACACCACGCACATCGAGGAGCTGCCCTACCAGAAGCTGTCCCAGCGGCTCGAGCTCCCCGCCAACTTCCGCCTGGTCTACGGGCACATGGGCGAGGTCCTGGACCGCACCGACCTCCTCGTCACGGTCAGCTCCACGGCCGCCCTGGAGTCGCTGCACCGCCGCATCCCCACCGCGATCCTCACCGACCTCGGCATCCGGGAAGCGCTCGGCAACCACCACTTCGTCGGCTCCGGCTGCCTCGCCTCCTGGGACCAGCTCGACACGGGACACCGCCCGGAGCCGGACGAGGACTGGGTGGCCCGGCAGGGCGTCGCCACGGGAGGCCGCTACGAGACGGCCTTCGACACCGCCCGCGAACGCATCGCCGGGCTCCTCGGCCGCCCCGGCGGGCTTCCGCCGCTGACCCCGTACTACACACCCGTCACCGCGCCCGGCTATCTGCCCGGCATCCTCGCCCGCCACCACCTCGGCCCCGACGGTACGCCGCTGCCGGGCGCGCCCGCCGCCGGCAAGGAGCCCGGAGCGGTCCGGCAGATCGTGCGCCGGGCGGCGCGCGGCGCCTACCGGCACGGCGTGCAGCGGGTGGCCCCGGTGATCCGCCGGATGGGCGAGCTGTGACCGCCCGCGCCGCCGCCCCGAACCCCGCTCGAGGAGCTGATCCCATGTCCCATCCACCGACGGTGCGCCGGGTGCTCGCCGTGATTCCCGCACGCGGCGGCTCCAAGGGCGTGCCCGCGAAGAACCTCGCCCCCGTCGGCGGCGTGCCCCTGGTGGTGCGCGCCGTGCGCGAGTGCCGGGCCGCGCGCCACGTGACGGACGTGGTCGTCTCCACCGACGACCAGGCCATCGCCGCGGCCGCGCGCCAGGCCGGCGCCGAGGTCGTCCTGCGGCCCGCCGCCATCGCCGGTGACACCGCGACCTCGGAGGCGGCCGTCCTGCACGCCATGGACGCCCACGAGGCCCTGCACGGCGCCCCGGTGGACGTCGTCCTGCTCGTGCAGTGCACCAGCCCCTTCCTGACCCGCGAGGACATCGACGGCGTGACCGCCGCGGTGGCCCACGAGGCCGCCGACACGGCGGTGACGGTGGCCCCGTTCCACGGCTTCCTGTGGCGCGACGCGGACGCCGGTGCCGGCGAGGCGTCCGCCCCTGACCGGGGCGCGGGTACTGGCGAATCCTCCGGCTCCGGTGGCGGCCCGGCCGCTGCTTTCGCTGGGGGGCATGGGGTCAGCCATGTCGACGCTGCTGCCGCGGGTCACGGGCCGGTGCCGGGCGCCGGGGCGGCATCCGCTCCGGACCGGGGTGTGGGTGGCGGCCCGGCCGCCGCTTTCGCTGGGGGGCACGGGGGCAGCCATGTCGACGCTGCTGCCGCCGGTCACGGGCCGGTGCCGGGCGCCGGGGCGGCATCCGCCCCCGACCGGGGCGCCGGCTCCGGTGGCGGACCGGCCGCCCCCGCCGTGGAGCCGGCCGTCGCTGCCGTCGGAGGGCACGGGGTCAACCACGACAAGTCCTTCCGGCCGCGGCGGCAGGACCGTCCGCAGGACTTCCTGGAGACCGGTGCCGCCTACGCCATGGACGCCGCCGGCTTCCGTGAGCACCGGCACCGCTTCTTCGGGCGCACCGAGCTCGTCCGCACCGACCCGGCCCGCGTCCTGGAGATCGACGACCCGCACGACCTCGCCCGGGCCCGGGCCCTCGCGCCGCTCCTCGACGCAGGCCGGCCCGGCGCCCTTCCGACCGCCGACGACATCGACGCGGTCGTCCTCGACTTCGACGGCACCCAGACCGACGACCGGGTGCTGATCGACTCCGACGGACGGGAGTTCGTCTCCGTGCACCGCGGGGACGGACTCGGCATCGCGGCCCTGCGCCGCAGCGGCCTGAAGCTGCTCATCCTGTCCACGGAACAGAACCCGGTCGTCGCCGCCCGCGCACACAAGCTCCAGCTCCCCGTGCTGCACGGCGTCGACCGCAAGGACCTCGCACTCAAGCAGTGGTGCGAGGAACAGGGCATCGCGCCGGAGCGCGTGCTCTACGCCGGCAACGACGTCAACGACCTCCCGTGCTTCGCCCTCGTCGGCTGGCCCGTGGCGGTCGCGAGCGCCCATGACGTCGTACGCGGCGCCGCCCGCGCCGTCACCACCCTGCCCGGAGGCGACGGCGCGATCCGGGAGATCGCCGGCTGGATCCTCGGCCCCTCCCTCGATTCCCTCCCCACGTAAGGAAACCCCGTTCATGAGCACCAACTCCCGCATCCGCACCCTCGGCCCCCGCGAGGCCGGCCCCGGCCGCCCCGTGTACGTCACCGGCGAGATCGGCATCAACCACAACGGTGACATCGAGAACGCGTTCAAGCTGATCGACGCCGCCGCCGAGGCCGGCTGCGACGCCGTCAAGTTCCAGAAGCGCACCCCCGAGATCTGCACCCCGCGCGACCAGTGGGACATCGAGCGCGACACCCCCTGGGGCCGGATGACGTACATCGACTACCGCCACCGTGTGGAGTTCGGCGAGGAGGAGTACCGCCAGATCGACGCCTACTGCAAGAAGAAGGGCATCGCCTGGTTCGCGTCCCCGTGGGACACCGAGGCCGTCGCCTTCCTGGAGAAGTTCGACGTCCCCGCCCACAAGGTGGCCTCGGCCTCCCTCACCGACGACGAGCTGCTGCGCGCCCTGCGCGCCACCGGCCGCACGGTCATCCTCTCCACCGGCATGTCGACGCCGAAGCAGATCCGGCACGCCGTCGAGGTCCTGGGCAGCGACAACATCCTGCTCTGCCACGCCACCTCGACCTACCCGGCGAAGGCCGAGGAGCTCAACCTCCGCGTGATCAACACACTCCAGCAGGAGTACCCGAACGTCCCGATCGGCTACTCGGGCCACGAGACCGGCCTGCAGACCACCCTCGCCGCCGTCGCCCTCGGCGCCGCCTTCGTCGAGCGCCACATCACCCTCGACCGCGCCATGTGGGGCTCCGACCAGGCAGCCTCCGTCGAGCCGCAGGGCCTGTCCCGCCTGGTCCGCGACATCCGCACCATCGAGGCGTCCCTCGGCGACGGAGTCAAGAAGGTCTACGAGTCCGAGCTGGGCCCGATGAAGAAGCTGCGCCGCGTCACCGGCGTGGTCGCCGAGGCGGAGATCGCCACGGCGGCGGGCGAACCCCTGACCGTCTGACCCGCCCCGCCCCCGCCCCCGCCCCACCACCACGACGACGGGAACGGTCGTACGTCGATGAGCCCCCGCGCCGGCCGGTCCGGCCCCCACACTCTCGCCTTCGTCGAGAGCCCGGTACAGCTGCTCAACGTGCTGGAGTGGGCGCACGCGCACGCCCCCGGCGTGGGACTCACCCTGGTGGTGCTGTCCCCGGTGGACCCGATGACCCGCGGCCAGCTGCGCCGTATGGCGGAGCTGGCCCGCGAGGAGGGCCACGAGGTCCGCTGGGAGGAGGCGCGCGGGGGAGCGGGCGCCCCGCTGCGGACGGTCGGCGGACTGACCGGACTGCTCCGCCGGGCCTCCCGCGTCGTCCTCGGCGACCCCTTCTCCCGCTACGTCCAGCTGCTGCTGACGATCACCCGGGCCCGGGACGTCGTCGTGGTCGACGACGGCACCGCGACCATGGAGTTCGTCGGCCAGCTGGCCCGGGGCGAGCGGCTGGTGCGCTGGCACCGCAAGGGCGGCCGCTCCGGCCCCCGCGACCTCCTCCTCGCGCCCGTGTCCGCCGCCGCCCGGCGCCGGCTCACCCCGGGCGGCAAAGGGACCGTGGAGGTGTTCACCTCCATGCCCATGGAGGACACCCCGCCCGGAGTCACCGTCCGGGCCCACACGTTCGCCTGGACCCGGGACCGCTTCGGCCCGCCCCGCATCACCCGGGGCGCCGACCTGGTGGGCACCTCGCTGGTGGAGACCGGCGTGGTGGACGGCGACGCCTACCTGGAGGCCGTGCGCTCCCTGGCGAGCGCCCACGGCGCCCGGCGCTACTTCGCCCACCGCCGCGAGAGCGCCGAGAAGCTCCACCGGCTGGCGGTGGAGACGGGCCTGGAGATCGTCCGCCCCGAACTCCCCCTGGAGCTGATCGCCCGCCGCGGCCCCATCGGCCGCACCGTGCTCAGCTTCCCGTCCACCGTCGTCCACACCCTCCCGCTCGCCCTGACCGGCACGGACGTCCGCGTGGCGGTCTGCGACATCGACCCCGCCTGGCTGACCACGACGGCCTCCCCGCGCGCGCAGGGCTTCCTGACCGGGGTGACGGACTCGGCGCGGGACATCCACCGGCTGCCGGCACCGGACCCGCCCCCGCTGTCCGCCAGATGAACCGCTCCGCGTGGGCTGGGCCGAGCGTGGTATCCGTGAAGGAGGCGGATGGGTGCCGGAACCCGGGCACGATGTGACGCATGTCACGATCCGGCAGGTCATAAGGCCTTCACCCCGCAAAAGGCGGCGAGTGTACCCATCCGGATTGACAGCTATGCGTGGGGCAGCCGGGTTTTCTTCGTCTGACGGGCTGATTTTTCTTGATCGAGGGTCGGTAGTCGGCTTCGGCGCCCTACTCTTCAAAGGGTGAAACCACTGATGTCACTGGAGTCCGAGGTCGACCTCCCCGGTGGAGCGGTGCTCCCCGGAGCGTTGCCGGAGGCCCTGCGTGCCGAGCTCGTCGCGTTCCGCCGCGACCTGCACATGCACCCGGAGCTCGGCAACCAGGAGTTCCGCACCACCGCCGCGATCAAGGAGCGTCTGGAGCGGGCCGGTCTTCGGCCCCGCGTACTCTCCAGCGGGACCGGTCTGATCTGTGACATCGGAACGGACGGCGAGGCGGGCACCGACTCCGCGATGCTGGCCATGCGCGCCGACATCGACGCCCTGCCCATCCCCGACATGAAGACCGAGTGCGCCTACCGGTCCACCGTGCCCGACCGCGCCCACGCCTGCGGCCACGACGTGCACACCACCGTGGTGCTGGGCACCGGCCTCGTCCTGGCCGAGCTGCACCGCCAGGGCCTGCTGCCCCGGCCCGTGCGGCTGATCTTCCAGCCCGCCGAGGAGGTGCTGCCCGGCGGCGCCGCCGACGCCATCGCGGACGGCGCGCTCGACGGCATCGGCCGGATCATCGCCGTGCACTGCGACCCCCGCGTCGACGCCGGGAAGATCGGGCTGCGCCAGGGCCCCATCACCTCCGCCTGCGACCGGCTGGAGATCACCCTCGACGGCCCCGGCGGGCACACCGCCCGCCCGCATCTGACCACGGACCTGGTCACCGCCGCCGCCCGCGTCGTCACCGACGTGCCCGCCCTGGTCGGCCGGCGGGTCGACAGCCGCAGCGGACTCGCCGTGACCTGGGGCAGGATCGAGTCGGGCCACGCGCCCAACGTCATCCCGCAGCACGCCGAGCTGTCCGGAACCGTGCGCTGTCTGGACCTGGAGGCGTGGCGGCAGGCCCCCGACGTCGTGGTCGCGGCCATCGACGAGGTGGCCAATCTGCACCGCGCCAAGTCGGAGATCAACTACGTGCGCGGCGTCCCCCCGGTGGTCAACGAGGCCGGGGCCACGGAACTGCTGCGCGACGCGATGATCGCCCGGCGCGGGGTGGAGTCCGTCGAGGGCACCCAGCAGAGCCTCGGCGGCGAGGACTTCTCCTGGTACCTGGAGCGCGTCCCCGGCGCCATGGCCCGCCTCGGCGTCCGCACCCCCGGCGAGCGCACCGTGCGCGACCTGCACCAGGGCGACTTCGACGTGGACGAACACGCGATCACCGTGGGCGTGGAACTCTTCACCGCGGCAGCCCTCCTGGACGCCCTGCGCTGACCCGTCCAGCCCGCACAGAACAGCCCCTCCGGCGTTTTGAGGAGCGGGATCCGGGGCGGAGCCCCGGGGTCGGGACGGGAAGGGGCGGCGGGGGCGAAAACCCGCAGGCCCAGCCCAGCACTCCACCCGCACATCCGACCCCACCCGCACACCCCACCCACCCCGGCCACCCCACCCGCCCCCCTCCGCTTGCGCACCGCGCAGCGGAGGGGCAGCGTGAACCCCGTGCAGGCGCGCGCGACTTACCGATCGCCCGGTGCGGCCCCCTGCGGCCCCACGGTTCACAAGGACGTAACCGGCCATCGGCACGAATGGATAACGGCACCGCGGAACCCCGTTCCCAGGAGTGTCTACGCGCGTTAATGTGCGCCGAACCGAGCACCCGCTGCGGGGCTTTGGAGAATGGGGAACTTCAGATGCGTCGGATATCCAAACTGACCCGCGTCGCGGTGGGGGTCGCCTCGCTCGCTCTCGCCGCCACCGCCTGCGGCGGTACCAGCAGTGACAACAACGACAGCGGCGGCTCCAAGGAAGACCTCGGCCTCGCCATCGCCTACGACATCGGCGGCAAAGGCGACCAGTCCTTCAACGACGCCGCCTTCGCCGGTCTGACCAAGGCCAAGGACGAGTTCGGCTACAAGACCGCCGACGTCGAGCCCACCGAGGGCGAGACCGACGCGGACAAGGAGCAGCGTCTGGCCTCGCTGGCCCGCCAGGGCTACAACCCGGTCATCGGCGTCGGCTTCGCCTACGGCCCCGCGATGAAGGCCGTGGCCGCCAAGTACCCGAAGACGACCTTCGGCATCGTCGACTCCGTGGTCGAGGGCGACAACGTCGCCTCCCTGGTCTTCGCCGAGGAGCAGGCCTCCTACCTCGCCGGTGTCGCCGCGGCCAAGGCCACCAAGACCAAGACCGTCGGCTTCGTCGGCGGTGTGGACATCCCGCTGATCCACAAGTTCCAGGCGGGCTACGAGCAGGGCGTCAAGGCCACCGACCCCAAGGTCAAGGTGATCTCGCAGTACCTGACGCAGACCGCGGAGGAGGGCGGCTTCTCCAGCCCCGACAAGGGCAAGGCCGCCGCCGAGGGCCAGATCGAGAAGAACGCCGACGTCATCTACCAGGCGGCCGGTCTCTCCGGTCAGGGCGTCATCGAGGCCGCCGCGAAGGCGAAGGTCTGGGCGATCGGCGTCGACTCCGACCAGTTCAAGCAGGAAGCCCTCGCCGCGTACAAGGACTTCATCCTCACCTCCGCCCTCAAGGACGTCGGCGGTGCGGTGTACGCCCTGGCCAAGTCGGTGGAGGACGGCGAGCCGCTGACCGGCACCCAGGTCTTCGACCTCAAGGTGAACGGCGTCGGCCTCTCGGAGAGCAACCCGAAGATGGCCGAGGTCCCGGACCTCACGGACGCCGTGGCCGAGGCCAAGGAAGGCATCATCGACGGCTCCATCAAGGTCAAGACGGAGTAGCACTCCGAGCATCACGCATCGGTACGAAACGGGCGGGCGCCCTCCGGCGCCCGCCCGTTCGGCGTATCCCCGCCCGCTCACCCACCGCCACCTACCGTTCGCGATCGGCAAGCCCGTGACCACGGCTCGGGACCGTGTTGGGCACGGCCGGATAACAAGGTGGACAGAAGGGGTTTTCAGGCAGGTCTACGCGCGTTAATCTGCGGCGAAGCCAGCGCCGTAGCTGAACCGTCCCGGCGCTTTGTACGACTAGGAGCACCACACATGCGCCGGATTTCCCGGATCACGGTCGCAGGCGCAGCGACCGCCTCCCTGGCCCTCGCCCTCTCCGCCTGCGGCGGCACCTCGACCTCGTCGGGCTCGTCGGACTCGAAGGAGGACAAGGGCCTCGCCATCGCGTACGACGTCGGCGGCAAGGGCGACCAGTCCTTCAACGACGCCGCGTACGCGGGCCTGGAGCAGGCGAAGAAGGAGTTCGGCTACAAGACCGCCGACGTCGAGCCCACCGACGGCGAGACGGACGCGGACAAGGAGCAGCGCCTCGTCTCGCTGGCGAAGCAGGGCTACAACCCGGTCATCGGTGTCGGCTACGCGTACGCCGCCGCCGTGAAGGGCGCCGCGGAGAAGTTCCCGGACACCACCTTCGGCATCGTCGACGACGCCACGGTCGAGGCGGACAACGTCGCCGACCTGGTCTTCTCCGAGGAGCAGGCCTCCTACCTGGCCGGTGTCGCCGCCGCCGAGAGCACCAAGACGAACGTCGTCGGCTTCGTGGGCGGTGTGAACATCCCGCTGATCCACAAGTTCCGCGCCGGCTTCGAGCAGGGCGTGAAGGCCACCGACCCCAAGGTCAAGGTGATCTCGCAGTTCCTGACGCAGACCGCGGAGGAGGGCGGCTTCTCCAGCCCCGACAAGGGCAAGGCCGCCGCCGAGGGCCAGATCGAGAAGAAGGCCGACGTCGTCTACGCGGCCGCCGGCCTGTCCGGCCAGGGCGTCATCGAGGCCGCCGCCGCCAACAAGGTGTGGGCGATCGGTGTCGACTCCGACCAGTACAAGCAGGAAGCCCTCGCCAAGTACAAGGACTCGATTCTCACCTCGGCGATGAAGGACGTCGCCAAGGCGGTGTACAACCTGGCGAAGTCGGTCGAGGACGGCAAGCCCGCGACCGGTATCGTCAAGGGCGATCTGAAGACGGGTGAGGTGAGCCTGTCGAACTCCAACCCGAAGTTCGCGGACGACGCCGAGCTCCAGGAAGCCATCAAGACGGCCAAGGAGAAGATCATCAGCGGCGAGATCAAGGTCAAGTCGAGCTGAGTAACCCTCTGAACCACCGTGGGGTTGCGACCGCTGGACGGGGTACGGGGAGCCGGGCTCCCCGTACCCCGTCGGTCAGGGGCGCCACCCCTTTGTATGCCGTAGGGGCGCTACGCGCGTAGACGGCCCCCGTCCCCAGGAGAGTGCGTCATCAACGCGTCCAGCAGCCCTCCGGCCGGAGCGGCGGTCAACGATTCGGTGACCGCCGTCGAGCTCGCCGGGATCACCAAGCGCTTCCCCGGCGTCGTCGCCAACCACGACATCCATCTCACCGTCCGCAAGGGCACCGTCCATGCCCTCGTCGGTGAGAACGGCGCCGGCAAGTCGACCCTGATGAAGATCCTCTACGGCATGCAGAAGCCGGACGAGGGCACCATCGCGGTCCACGGCGAGAAGGTGAGCTTCTCGTCCCCCGCCGACGCCATCGCGCGCGGCATCGGCATGGTGCACCAGCACTTCATGCTCGCCGACAACCTCACCGTCCTCGAGAACGTCGTCCTCGGCAGCGAGAAGCTCTACGGCATCGGCGCCAAGGCCCGCCGCAAGATCAAGGAGCTCTCCGACCGCTACGGCCTCGGCGTCCGCCCCGACGTGCTGATGGAGGAGCTCGGCGTCGCCGCCCGCCAGCGCGTGGAGATCCTCAAGGTCCTCTACCGCGGCGCCACCACCCTGATCCTCGACGAGCCCACCGCCGTCCTGGTGCCGCAGGAGGTCGACGCCCTCTTCGACAACCTGCGCGAGCTCAAGGCCGAGGGCCTGTCGGTCATCTTCATCTCCCACAAGCTGGGCGAGGTCCTCTCCGTCGCCGACGAGATCACCGTCATCCGCCGCGGCACGACCGTCGGCACCGCCGTCCCCGCCGAGACGACGCCGCGTCAGCTCGCCGAGCTGATGGTGGGCAGCGAACTGCCCACGCCGGAGACGGCCGAATCCACCGTCACCGACCGCCCCGTCATCACCGTCGACAAGCTGCGCCTGACGGCCGACGGCGGCAAGGCGCTGCTCGACGACATCTCCTTCACCATCCACGAGGGCGAGGTCCTCGGCATCGCGGGCGTCGAGGGCAACGGCCAGACCGAACTGGTCGACGCCCTGATCGGCCTGCGGCACGCCGACTCCGGCGTCATCCGGCTGGCCGACGAGGAGATCACCGCCTGGCCCACCCGCAGGCGCCGCGAGCAGGGCATCGGCTACATCCCCGAGGACCGCCACCGCCACGGCCTGCTCCTGGAGGCCCCCCTCTGGGAGAACCGCATCCTCGGCCACGTCACCGAACGGCCCAACGCGAAGGGCATCTGGCTGGACCCGAAGTCCGCCCAGGAGGACACCCGCCGCATCGTCGAGACGTACGACGTCCGCACCCCCGGCATCGACGTCACCGCGGCCTCCCTCTCCGGCGGCAACCAGCAGAAGCTGATCGTCGGCCGCGAGATGAGCCACCAGCCGCGCTTCCTGATCGCCGCCCACCCCACCCGCGGTGTGGACGTCGGCGCACAGGCCGCCATCTGGGACCACATCCGCGAGGCCCGCCGCGAGGGCCTGGCCGTGCTGCTGATCTCCGCCGACCTGGACGAGCTCATCGGCCTGTCCGACACCCTCCGCGTGATCTACGACGGCAAGCTGGTCGCGGACGCCGACCCGGCCACCATCACCCCGGAGGAACTCGGCACCGCCATGACCGGCGCCGCCGAGGGCCACCTCGAACACGACGAGACCCCCGAGACCCCGGGCAAGACGTCCAAGTCCCCCGAGTCTCCGGAAGACGAGGCCCGCTGATGAAGAAGTTCGACAAGGAGCGCGTGCTCCTCGCCGTGGCCGGGCCGGTCATCGCGCTCGCCGTGGCCTTCGTGCTGAGCGCGATCGTGCTGGTCGCCTCCGGCAAGAACCCGGTCGAGCCGTTCGCCCTCATGTTCGAGCAGGCCGGTTTCTCGGACATCCAGGTCCTGATCATCAACCAGGCGTCGATGTACTACATCGCGGCCCTCGCGGTCGCCATCGGCTTCCGGATGAACCTGTTCAACATCGGCGTCGACGGCCAGTACCAGCTCGGCGCCATGATGGCCGCCATCGTCGGCGCCCACATGAACCTGCCGGCCGCCCTGCAGATCCCGCTGCTGCTCCTCACCGCCGTGTTCACCGGAGCCTTCTGGGCCGGCATCGCAGGCGTCCTCAAGGTCACCCGCGGCGTCAGCGAGGTCGTCGCGACGATCATGCTCAACGCCATCGCGACCTCCGTGATCGGCTACCTCTGGCTGCCCACCGTCTTCGGCGTCAAGGTCGGCAACAACAACACCACCGGCGAGATGCACGAGTCCGGCTGGGTCCCCGGCATCGACATGGGCGCGGCCGGCGAGATCTACGGCCTGGTGGTCCTCGCCGTCCTGCTCGGCATCGGCTACTGGGTCGTCCTCAACCGCACCCGCTTCGGCTTCGACCTGCGCGCCTCCGGCGCCTCGGAGTCCGCCGCCTCCGCCAGCGGCGTCGACCCCAAGCGCATGGTCCTCACCGCCATGCTGCTCTCCGGCGCCATCGCCGGTCTCGCGGGTCTGCCGATCCTCCTCGGCGACTCCCACACCTACAACCTCAGCTTCCCGACCGGCATCGGCTTCCTCGGCATCGGCATCGCCCTGCTCGGCCGCAACAGCCCGGTGGGCATCGCCTTCGCCGCCCTGCTGTGGGCGTGGCTCGACAAGGCCTCGCCCGAGCTGGACTTCCACGGCTACGACAAGGAGATCGCGGTCATCATGCAGGGCCTGATCGTCCTCTCCGTCGTGGTCTCCTACGAGGCCGTCCGCGAGTGGGGCCTGCGCCGCCAGCAGCGCCGCGTCGGCGCGGAGCTCGCCGCGGGCCACGTCCTCGGCGCCAACAACACCACGAAGGAGGTGGCCGGCCGATGACCGCTCCGACCACAGCGACCGACGTCAACCAGCCGTCGCTGCAGCACGCACCGAAGGCCGGCCGCCGTCTGTCCTGGCCCGTACTGCTCCTGGTCATCGCCGGAGCCCTGGCACTGACCTCGATCGTGCGCCTGATCACCGGCGCCGACGGCATCACCAACGTCAGCCAGATGTCCACCGCCCTCCAGCTCGCCGTCCCGATCGGCCTCGCCGGTCTCGGCGGTCTGTGGGCCGAGCGCGCGGGCGTCGTCAACATCGGCCTCGAAGGCATGATGATCCTGGGCACCTGGTTCGGCGCCTGGGCCGGATTCCAGTGGGGTCCGTGGACCGGTGTCCTCGTCGGCATCATCGGAGGCTGCCTCGGCGGCCTGCTGCACGCGATCGTCACCGTCACCTTCAACGTCAACCACATCGTCTCCGGTGTGGCGATCAACATCCTCGCCCTGGGCGCCACCCGCTACCTCGCCCCGCTGGCCTTCGTGGGCCACCAGGGCGGCTCCGCCAAGCAGTCCCCGGCGGTCGACTCGCTCGGCCACTTCACCGTGCCGGGCCTGTCGGACGGACTGAGCGACCTCAACGACAAGGGCTGGTTCCTCATCTCCGACATCGCGGGCCTGCTCGGCGGACTGGTCACCGACGTCTCCTGGCTGACCCTGATCGCCGTCGCCCTCGTCCCCGCCACCTGGTGGATCCTGTGGCGCACCCCGTTCGGTCTGCGGCTGCGCTCCTGCGGCGAGAACCCGGTGGCGGCCGAATCCCTCGGCGTCAACGTCTACAAGTACAAGTACCTGGCCGTGATCATCTCCGGCGGTCTGGCCGGCCTCGGCGGTGTCTTCCTGTCCATCGTGGCCAACCCCTTCTACCTGGAGGGCCAGGTCAGCGGACGCGGCTTCATCGGCCTCGCCGCCATGATCTTCGGCAACTGGATGCCGGGCGGCCTCGCCATCGGCGCCGGCCTCTTCGGCTACACCGACAGCCTCAACCTGCGCGGCGGCTCCGCCAACGTGCACGCCCTGCTGCTGCTCGGCGCGCTGCTGCTGCTCATCGGCGCGATCTGGCTGGTCATCCGCAAGAAGTACGTCAACGCCGCGATCACCCTCGTCATCGGCGCCCTCGTCTTCGCCTGGTACGCCGGCACCAACGAGGTCCCCAACCAGGTCGTCGCCGCCACGCCGTACGTCATCACCCTCGTCGTCCTCGCCCTCTCCGCCCAGCGGCTGCGGATGCCGAAGGCCAACGGCATGCCGTACCGGAAGGGACAGGGCAAGTGACCGCCGCCGACGTCGACTGGGAGGCGCTGCGCGCCGTCGCCCGCGAGGCCATGACCCACGCCTACGTCCCCTACTCGGGGTACCCGGTCGGCGTCGCGGCCCTGGTCGACGACGGGCGCACGGTGTCCGGCTGCAACGTCGAGAACGCCTCGTACGGTCTCGGCCTGTGCGCCGAGTGCGGCATGGTCTCGGAGCTGCACCGCACCGGCGGCGGCCGGCTCACCCACTTCACCTGTGTGGACGGCAACGGCGAGATCCTCGTCCCGTGCGGCCGCTGCCGCCAGCTGCTGTACGAGTTCGGCGGCACCGGACTGCTGCTGGAGACCCCGGAGGGAATCCTGCCGCTGTCGGAGATGCTGCCCCAGGCCTTCGGCCCGCAGCACCTCACCAAGTAACTCCCGTGCGGCCCCTCCGCGCGACTGCCGACACCGTCGGTACCGTCGACCGGAGGGGCCGCGCCCTTCGCACCCCGGAAGGAACCCGAGTCATGGCCATGGACGCCATCTCCGTCATCCGCACCAAGCGGGACCGCGGCGAACTCAGCGACGAGCAGATCGACTGGGTGATCGACGCGTACACCCGCGGGGAGGTGGCCGACGAGCAGATGTCGGCCCTCGCCATGGCGATCCTGCTCAACGGCATGAACCGGAGCGAGATCGCCCGCTGGACGGCCGCGATGATCGCCTCCGGCGAGCGCATGGACTTCTCGTCCCTGTCCCGCCCGACCGCCGACAAGCACTCCACCGGCGGCGTCGGCGACAAGATCACCCTCCCGCTCGCGCCCCTCGTCGCGGCCTGCGGCGCGGCCGTCCCGCAGCTCTCCGGCCGCGGGCTCGGCCACACCGGCGGCACCCTCGACAAGCTGGAGTCCATCCCCGGCTGGCGCGCCCTGCTCTCCAACGAGGAGATGCTGTCCGTGCTGGACGGCACCGGCGCGGTGATCTGCGCGGCCGGCGACGGACTGGCCCCGGCGGACAAGAAGCTCTACGCCCTCCGGGACGTCACCGGCACGGTCGAGGCGATCCCGCTGATCGCCTCCTCCATCATGTCCAAGAAGATCGCGGAGGGCACCGGCTCCCTCGTCCTGGACGTGAAGGTCGGCACCGGCGCCTTCATGAAGACGATCGAGGACGCCCGCGAACTGGCCCGCACCATGGTCGGCCTGGGCACCGACTCCGGTGTGAAGACGGTCGCCCTCCTGACCGACATGTCCACCCCGCTCGGCCTGACCGCCGGCAACGCCCTCGAGGTCCGCGAGTCCGTCGAGGTCCTGGCGGGCGGCGGCCCGGCGGACGTCGTCGAGCTGACCCTGGCCCTCGCCCGCGAGATGCTCGACGCGGCCGGCCTGCGCGACGCCGACCCGGCGAAGGCCCTCGCCGACGGCTCCGCGATGGACGTCTGGCGCCGCATGATCGCGGCCCAGGGCGGCGACCCGAACGCCGAGCTGCCGGTGGCCCGCGAGCAGCACGTGGTGAAGGCCTCGTCCTCCGGCGTGCTGACCCGCCTCGACGCCTACGACATCGGCGTCGCCGCCTGGCGCCTCGGCGCGGGCCGCGCCCGCAAGGAGGACCCCGTGCAGGCGGGCGCGGGCGTCGAACTCCACGCCAGGCCCGGCGACCGGGTGACCGAGGGCCAGCCCCTCCTCACCCTCCACACGGACACCCCGGACCGCTTCGACTACGCGCTCCAGGCGGTCGAGGGCTCCTACGACATCGCGGCACCCGGCACGGACTTCACGGCCACCCCCGTCGTGCTGGAACGTATCGCCTGACCAGCGGTGTCCCCGATCGGCTGAACGGGACCGGTGGACCCCCACCGGTCCCGTTCGTCATGCGACACCAGCGAGTTCCCCGAGACCTGCATCACCCCAGCAGCGCCGCCACCACCACGAGAACCGGCACCGACAGCACCGTCGACACCAGGATCGCCTCCCGGGCCAGCTTCTCGCCCACGCCGTAGCTGCTCGCGTAGGTGAACAGGTTCTGCGCGGCCGGCAGGGCCGAGGTCACCACCACGTCGAGCAGATGCGCCCCGCGCAGACCGAAGACGCCCACCGCCAGGACCCAGGCGGCCAGCGGCTGGCCCACCGCCTTCAGCGCCACGGCGAGGAGAACGGCACCCCGGTCACCGCCCCGCAGGGGCAGCGTGCTGCCGCGCAGCGAGATACCGAACGCGAGCAGCACGGCCGGGACCGCCATGTTGCCGATCAGGTTCACCGGGTCCCACACCGGCCCCGGTATCTCCACCCCGGCCGCCGACACCGCCACCCCCGCCAGCGACCCCACCGCGATCGGGTTCCGCAACGGGGTGAGCAGCCGCCGCCACAGCGGCTCCTTCCCGCCCGCCGTCGACAGGTCCAGAATCGTCAGCGCGACCGGCGTGACCCCCACCAGCTGGAACAGCAGCACCGGCGCCACGAGCGAGGCATCGCCCAGCACATACACGGCGATCGGGATGCCGAGGTTGCCGGAGTTGACGTAGCTGGAGCACAGGGCGCCGATGGTGGTGCGGGCCACGCCCCAGCGGCGTACCACACCCACCGCGACGAAGACGCCCGCCACCGCCGCCGTGCTCAGCGCGGTGACCAGGAGGCGGCCGGAGAAGACCACCGACAGATCGGCCCCGGCCAGGGTGGTGAACAGCAGGGCCGGCGACGCCACGTGGAACGCCAGCTTCGTCAGGACGTCGCCGCCCTGGGCCCCCAGATGCCCCCCGCGCCCGATGACGTAGCCGGCCCCGATGACGACGGCGATCACCAGAAACCCGCTCAGCACCCCCTGCACGGCGGCTCCTCGCGGGGGCGGAGGGCACCGGGCGGCACGGGCGGGAAGGATCTCTGGCACATGCCGCCAACCCTCCGGGGGAGGCCGCGACCAGGTCAATGTGATCCGCGCGGCGCTCCTCGCGATGAGTTACGCGCACCCGCGCGGTCTACCCGTCGTGGACGCCATGACACCGCCCGTACTCGTACTCAGCGGCCCTCTCACCCGGGACGAGGTGAACGGGCCGTGCGATGCGCTGCGGACGCTCCTGGACAGCGGCGGAAGACGAGGGACGGGCGGAGTGGTCGTCTGCGACGTCGGCGGGCTCGGACCGCCCGGTCTCGCCGCCGTGAACCTCCTCGCACGGCTCCAGCTCACGGCCCGCCGGGCGGGAGGCCGGATACGGCTGCGCGACCCCTCCCCGGCGCTATGCGCCCTGCTCGACCTGGTCGGCCTCCGCTTCGAGATGGAGGGGCAGCCCGAACAGCGGGAACCACCGCTTGGTGTCCAGGAAGCAGTGGAACCCGGTGATCCGGCCGTCTGAGATCTCCAGCACCTGGACCGCCCACGGCGTGTAACCACCGGCCTCCGGGTCGGGCTTGTACTGCGCGAACCCCGGCAGCCCGTTGACCTCCACCGGGACCAGCCGCGAGTTCGCGCAGGGGGCGCCCAGCGTCGTCATGAAGCCCGTGATGTCGTCGGCGCCGGTCAGCCACAGGTCGAACGGCGGCATCGTCATGATGGCGTCCTCGTGCAGCAGCGTGGTCAGCGCCGACATGTCGTACCCCTCGAACGCCGCCACATAGCGCTCGAGCAGCTTCTGCTGCTCCTCGTCCAGCGGGTCGGACACCGACGCCTCGGCGCCGGGCTGCTGCCGCTCCGCGAGCGTCGCCCGGGCCCGCTGGAGCGCGCTGTTGACCGACGCGACGGACGTGCCCAGCAGCTCGGCCACCTCGCTCGCCTTCCAGGCCAGCACCTCGCGCAGGATCAGCACCGCCCGCTGCTTGGCCGGCAGCTGCTGGAGCGCGGCCATGAAGGCCAGCCGCACCGACTCCTTGGCGACCGCCGCCTCCGCCGGGTCGGCGGGCGTGGGCAGCACCCGGGAGTCGGGCATCGGCTCCAGCCAGGTGTTGTCCGGGCGGGGCGACAGCGCGGCCTGCGCCAGCGGCGTGGACTCCGTGAGGTCCATCGGGCGGGCCCGCTTGTTGCCGGCGGTCAGCATGTCCAGGCACACGTTCGTCGCGATGCGGTAGAGCCAGGAGCGGAGGCTGGAACGGCCCTCGAACCTGTCGAAGCTGCGCCAGGCGCGGATCATGGTGTCCTGCACCGCGTCCTCCGCCTCGAAGGACGAGCCGAGCATCCGGTAGCAGTACCCGGTCAGCTCGACCCGGTACTCCTCCAGCCGGGCGTCCACATCGGTCGTCGTCGCCGTGCCGTTCGTCATTCCACCCACCCCATGTGGCCTCTTCGTGGCGCACCATCGCACCCACCACTCCGGAAGCTACCGCAGCCCACTGACAACGGCCCGCCGAGTAGACGAACGTGCAGGTCAACAGTGGTGCCCGCACCAGAGGTTGCTCGCCCCCGCCGCCCCTTCCCGTCCCGTCCCGTCCCCGGGGGCGCTGCCCCCGGACCCCCGCTCCTCAAACGCCGGAGGGGCTGGATTGTGCCGGACGAGGACGAGGCCCGAAGGGCCGAAAGGGGGTCTGGGGGCGCAGCCCCCAGGGACGGGACGGGAAAGGGCGGCGGGGCGAGGGGAATCGTCAGGCCGGCCGCAAGGCCGCCCGTGCCGCCGCCCGCGTCCCGGCCAGGGTGATCGCCGCGACGCCCGCCACCGCCACCAGCCCGACCGCCACCGTGCCACCCCAGCCCCCCGCGTGGAACGCCAGCGCCCCCACCGTGCTCCCCGCACTGGAGCCGACGTAGTAGGCGGACTGGTACAGCGCCGACGCCTGCGCACGCCCCACACGCGCGGTCTTCCCGACCGCCGACGACGCCACCGCGTGCCCCGCGAAGAACCCCGCGGTGATCAGCACCAGCCCCAGCAGCACCAGCGGCAGCGACCCGGCGAGCGACAGCAGCAGCCCCACCGCGGTCGTCCCCCCGCCCGCGTACAGCGCACCCCGCCGCCCCAGCCGGTCCACCAGCCGCCCCGCCGCCGAAGCCGAGACCGTGCCCACCAGATACACCAGGAACACCGACCCCACGACACCCTGCGGCAGCGAGAACGGCGCCTCGGTCAGCCGGTACCCGATGACCGTGTACACACCCCCGAACACCGTCATGAACAGCGCGCCGATCGCGAACAGCCGCCGCAGCAGCGGGTCGGCCAGGTGCCCGCGGACGGTACCGACGAGCACACGCGGCCGCAGCGAGCCCGGACGGAAGTGCCTCGGCGCCGGCAGCAGCAGCCGGAAGGCCACCGCGCACGCCACCGCGAGCAGCCCGATCACCCCGACGGCGACCCGCCAGCCCCACTCCTGCGCCACCCAGCCGGTGATCACCCGGCCGCTCATCCCGCCGACACTGTTGCCGGCCACGAACAGCCCGATCGCCGTCACCAGCGCCTTGGGCGTGACCTCCTCCGCGAGATACGCCGTCGCCGACGCGGGCAGCCCGGCCAGCGCCGCGCCCTGCAGCGCCCGCAGGGCCACCAGCACGCCCAGGGACGGGGCGAAGGGCACCAGCAGTCCGATGGTCACCGCGACGGCGAGCGAGACCGTCATGACGGTGCGCCGTCCGAACCGCTCCGACAGCGCGCTCATCGGCAGCACGAACAGCGCCAGACCACCGGTCGCCGCCGACACCGTCCAGCTCGCGTCGCCCGCGCTCACCGCGAAGTCGGCGGAGACCAGCGGCAGCAGGGCCTGGGTGGAGTACAGCAGCGCGAACGTCGCGACACCCGCGAGGAACAGGGCCAGACTCATCCGGCGGTAACCGGGCCCGCCCGGAGACATCCGTGACGCGGAGACGGGCGGCAGGGCCGAGGGAGCGGAGGGAACGGAAGCGACGGCGCCCACGCTGGTGGACGCCCCGGTACTGGCGGGAGTCATGCCACGAAACTACGTACGCTCCCGCTCATCCGTCCAATGCATGGAATCGCCATAATCGTTCCCATGGAGCATCAGCAGAGGTCACGGAGACGGCTGTCACAGACCAGTGACACACGAGACACGGACGACATGTCGAGGCTGCTCGCGCCCCGCCTCGCCCACTTCGCCGGCGTCGCCCGCACCGAGCACGTCACGCGCGCCGCCCAGGAGATGCAGGTACCGCAGTCCACGCTCTCCCGGGCCATGGCCCGCCTCGAACAGGACCTGGGCGTCGAGCTGTTCGCCCGCCACGGCCGCACGGTCTCCCTGACCCCGGCCGGCCGCACCTTCCTCACCTCCGTCGAACGCGCCCTCGCCGAGATCGAACGCGCCGCCGAGGAGGTCCGCGCCGACGCCGACCCCGCCACCGGCAAGGTCGCCTTCGGGTTCCTGCACACCATGGGCGCCGAGACCGTGCCCGGCCTGCTGCACGCCTTCCGCGCCGACCACCCGCGCATCCGCTTCAGCCTCGTCCAGAACTACGGCGAGGCCATGCTGGAAGGCCTCCGCGCGGGCGAACTCGACCTGTGCCTGACCTCCCCGGTGCCCGACGCCCCCGACCTCGTCGCGCGCCGCCTCGACGAGCAGAAGCTGCGCCTGGTCGTCCCCGCCGACCACCGTCTCGCCGGCCGCCGCCGCATCCGCCTGGCCGAGGCCGCCGACGAGACGTTCGTGACGCTGGAACCCGGTTACGGGCTGCGCCGCATCACCGACGACCTCTGTGCCCAGGCCGGCTTCAGGCCCCGTATCGCCTTCGAGGGCGAGGAGGCGGAGACCCTGCGCGGCCTGGTTGCCGCCGGCCTGGGCGTGGCCCTCCTCCCGCCACCGCCCTTCCCCCGTCCGGGTGTGGTGGAACTGACGGTCACAGCCCCCCGGGCGGCACGGGAGATCGGCGTGGCCTGGCTGGCGGGGCGCCCGGACACCCCTCCGGTAGCAGCCTTCAAGAAGTTCCTGCTCAGCAAAAGGGGCACTTTGCTGCCGTGAGAGGGAAGTGGCCGGCTGTCGACGCAGGGGCAGCACACATAGGGGCGCGGGGCTGTGTCGATATGCGGCTCCGCCGCGCGGGCGCGACCAGCCACCGACGGCCCGCACCCGCCGCCGAACGGAATCCCCGACGACGCTACCGCCGCCGCAAGGACTCCCCGAACCCCGCCGCGAGCGGCATCCGCAACCCCAGCGGCGGAGGCGCCGCCAAGGCATCCTGCACGGGCCGTGAGAACGCCCGCCCGAACAGCGTTCCCATCACGAAGTCCTCGGCCAGCGCCAGCACTTCGTCCCGGTACTGGCTCAGCCCGTGCCCGTCCGCGTGGACCTCGAACCGGCACACCTCCCGGTTCGCCTTCTTGGCCCGGGCCGCCAGCCGGAACGACAACTCGGGATCGCTCCGCGCGTCGTTCGTGCCGTGCACGATCAGCACGCGCCGCCCGACGAGCTGCTTCACCGGTTCGGGTGGTGCCGCCACATCCTCCTCGGGAAGCCAGGGTGCCAGCGCCAGCACGGAGTTGACGGCCTCGTGGCCCCCCGCGCGGAGCGCGGCCCTGCCGCCCATGCCGGAACCGACCAGGCAGACGGGCACGTCCCCGTAGCGCCGTACGGCCTCGTCGGCGGCCCAGGCGGCGTCGTGGGCGAGGTGGGCCTCGCTGCCGTTCCAGCCCCGGTAGCGGTAGTGGACGACGTGGGTGGCGAGGCTCTGCTCCCGTCCCGCACGGGTGAGGCGGCGTCCGAGCCCCCGTACGGAGGCGGCCGCCAGCACGGGCGACGGCCGACGGGCGGACACCTCCTCGCCGGCGGGGAGCAGCAGCACCACACCGCCCACCTCGGTCGGCTCCGGGCCGAGCACCCTCCCCAGCCGGGCCGTGCGCACCGGCGTCGCTTGCTGTGCCATGACAGAACATTCTCAGAAGCGGCGGTGTACTCGACCCGTCCGTGCGGTCACCGTTGCGTATCGACCAATTCGCGCACGTCGCACACCCGGTGATCTACGCGCGTAGGCGTTAGAGTGCGTAAATGACGAGCCAGACCATCGCGAACACCCCGACGGCGGACCAGATCCGCCGGGCGCCCAAGGTTCTGCTGCACGACCACCTCGACGGCGGACTGCGCCCCGGCACCGTCGTCGACCTGGCCCGTGAGACCGGGTACACCGGCCTCCCCGACACCGACCCCGACAAGCTCGCCCTCTGGTTCCACCAGGCCGCCGACTCCGGTTCCCTCGAGCGGTACCTGGAGACGTTCTCGCACACCGTCGGCGTCATGCAGACCCGCGACGCCCTCGTCCGGGTCGCCGCCGAGTGCGCCGAGGACCTCGCCGAGGACGGCGTCGTCTACGCCGAGGTCCGCTACGCGCCCGAGCAGCACCTCAACGGCGGACTGGCCCTCGAGGAGGTCGTCGAGGCGGTCAACGAGGGCTTCCGGCTGGGCGAGCGGCGCGCCAGGGACAACGGCCGCCGCATCCGGGTCGGCGCCCTGCTCACCGCGATGCGGCACGCCGCCCGCGCCCTGGAGATCGCCGAACTCGCCAACCGCTACCGGGACCTGGGTGTCGTCGGCTTCGACATCGCGGGCGCCGAGGCCGGCTACCCGCCCACCCGGCACCTCGACGCCTTCGAGTACCTGAAGCGGGAGAACAACCATTTCACCATCCACGCCGGCGAGGCGTTCGGGCTGCCGTCCATCTGGCAGGCCCTCCAGTGGTGCGGCGCCGACCGGCTCGGCCACGGGGTGCGCATCATCGACGACATCCGGGTCCGTGACGACGGCACCGTCGAACTCGGCCGGCTCGCCTCCTACGTCAGGGACAAGCGCATCCCGCTGGAGCTGTGCCCCAGCTCCAACCTCCAGACCGGCGCGGCCGCCTCGTACGCCGAGCACCCGATCGGTCTGCTGCGCCGGCTGCACTTCCGGGCCACCGTCAACACCGACAACCGCCTCATGTCCCACACCAGCCTGAGCCGGGAATTCGAGCACCTGGTCGACGCCTTCGGTTATACGCTCGACGACCTTCAATGGTTCTCTGTCAATGGGATGAAATCAGCGTTCATCCCTTTCGATGAACGACTGGCCATGATCAATGACGTCATCAAGCCCGGATATGCGGAGCTGAAATCCGAATGGCTGTTCCGGCAGACCGCCTCCACCAGCGGTTCTGCGGAATCGGAGAGCTGAACAGCGCGTCCCTGGGAAGGGTGAACCCACACGGTGTTCACCATCCGTCCGCATTTCGATGTTTGCGGCGGGCGGCGTCGCCTGTTTACCGTCACAGCACCGCTCACATCCCCGTATCCCATTTCGAGGACGCATTTACATGAAGCAGTCTGCTGCCAAGACCCTCGGTGTCGCCGCTCTCGGTGCCGCCTTCGCCGCCGCCGGGGCGGGCGCCGCCAACGCGGCCCCGGCCGTCCCGGACGCAGCTCCGGCGCTGGACACCGTCACCCAGGCCGTTCCGGCGGAGCGGCTGTCCGGCGCGGCGCCGGGCTCTTCCGAGGCGCTGGCGACGGGCCAGGAGGTGGCCGGCTCCGGCATGGCGACCCTCCAGCCGGTCGCCGAGCAGGCCGGCCCGGTCGTCCCGGGCGCCGGCCTCCTCGGGGGTCTGCCGGTGAACCAGCTGCCCACCCAGGGCCTCTCGGTCAACGGCGTTCCGCTCGGCAGCTGAACCGCCAGGCACCACGGCCGATGGGGCGCACCCGGATTCGGGGTGCGCCCCATCGGCGTACTCGCGGGGAGATGGTTCTCAGGGTCTTGCGGACTGTGCGGCTACCAGGCCGTCCGCGCCTTGTCCTCCGCGGGCAGCAGCACCCACAGCGCGATGTACAGCAGGAACTGCGGTCCCGGAAGCAGGCACGACGCCAGGAAGATCACCCGCATCGTGGTCGCGGAGGTGCCGAAGCGCCGGGCCAGCGCGGCGCACACTCCGCCGATCATGCGGTCGTTGGTGGGGCGGGCGAGGCGGCTCATGACGGCTCCTTCGTGGGCGGTGCGAGGCCTCCCTGCCGGCTGCCTCGGTGCACTCCACGTTACGGAGACGAAGGGGGCAAAGCGTCGCTCCATGGGGCGATCCCGACCCTGGGAATCGTCGGGGTCCGTCCCTGAGCCGTCTCCTCCGGGAGGAGGGCCGTGACGGGCGTGTGCCCGTCCCTGCGGCGCAGCCAGGCGCGTCCCGCGGGCACCACGGCCGCATGCGCGAGCGCCGCGCCCGCCGTGTTCAGCAGCAGCGAGTCGACGTCCACGAGCTGCCCCGGCACCGCGGTCTGCAGCAGCTCCACGGCCAGCGACACCAAGGCGGTCGCGGTCATGGTGCGGATCAGCGACCCCAGCCGCGAGACGCACAGCCGCCCGCCAGCCATCGGCAGCAGCACACCCAGCGGCGCCAGCAGCGCCATCGCCTCACCGGTCCGGCGCAGCCCCGTGGCCCAGCCCAGCGCGAAATCCGCCCGGATGCCGTCGAACGGCCGCAGATTCGCCGGCATCACCCAGGGGACGTCCAGCGGGCGCAGCGTGTACCAGGCGACGAACGCGAGATACGCGGCCAGGAGGAGCCCCCCTGTCACACGGATGCGGAATGCGGCGGTGCCGCCGATGAAGCCTTGACGCTGCACGACCCCCAAGACGCGGCGTTCGGCACGATCGGTTCCGGGATGTCACCCGTTCAACGGGTGAGGCATGCGCCACAGTGCCGCACACCACGCCGGCCCGTCCCGCGCTCAGCCCTCGGTGGCCTCCGAGGAGGGCGGCTCGTCCTCGCCCGGACGGGAGCGGACCTCGTCCGTGCACTTGTAGCGCCGTGGCCGGCCGGCGTCCGGGCCGCCCAGGATCACCGAGCCGTCGCTCTCGGCCGCCGCCGAGTCGGTGAAGGTGCACACGATCTGCGCCAGCGCGGACGAGGACAGGCTCCCCGGCGCGGCGCTCAGCCGCAGCGTGTCCTCCGGGTCGCCGGGCCGCGGACCGCTCACCGTCGTCCCGGGCCGTACCCGCGTCGTGTACCCGGCCTCCCGCTCGGCGGCCGACGGCACCTCCGACAACTCGTCCAGCAGCCCCTGCGCCACCAGCACCCGCCGCGCGTCCGCCGCACCGTCCGGCACCCGTACCGTCCGGTCCACCGCCACCAGGGACGACCCGCACAGCAGGAACACCTGCACCGGCAGCCCCCGCACGGCCTGCGTCGACACCTCCGGCTCGGCCAGCGAGCAGTGCACCCGCGACGGCGCCGGACCGAAGTCGGTCGGCACCTCCGTGGCCCGGATCCCGCACCCCGCCAGCAGCACCCCGAGCGCCCCGGCGGCCAGCAGCCCCCGCCCGCCCCGCAGGGCCGCGCTCCTTGCCGTCGTCCGCCGTACGTTCATCGGGCGTCCCCCTCGGCGCCTTCGTCCCCGGCGTCGCCGGACTTCTCCGACGGATGCCGTGCGGACACGTCCCGAGGCAGCCGCAGTGTGAAGACGGCGCCGCCCTCCGGGGAGTTGGCCGCGGTGATCTCACCGCCGTGGATATGGGCGTTCTCCAGCGCGATGGACAGCCCCAGACCGCTGCCCTCGGAGCGCGGCCGGGAGGCACTCGCCTTGTAGAAGCGGTCGAAGACGTGCGGCAGGACCTCCTCCGGGATGCCCGGCCCGTGGTCCCGCACCTCGATGACCACCGTGGCCTCGTCCCCGGCGCCCTCCGCGCCCTCCGCGACGGACTCCCGCACCGCCACCCGCACCGGCGAACCGCCGTGCTTGAGCGCGTTGCCGATGAGGTTGGCCAGGATCACGTCCAGCCGGCGCGGATCGATCCGCGCGTGAATGCCGCGTTCGGCGTCCAGGTCGACCGCGTCCAGCCAGGCCCGCGCGTCGATGCAGGCGGTGATCTGGTCGGCGACATCGACGTCGTCGAGCACCAGACGGGCGGTGCCCGCGTCGAAGCGGGTGACCTCCATCAGGTTCTCCACCAGGTCGTTCAGTCGCCGGGTCTCGCTCACCACCAGCCGTACGGCGGGCTCGATCATCGGGTCGATGCCGCCGCCCTCGAACTCGAGCTCCTCCTCCAGGACCTCCGTCACCGCGGTGATCGCGGTCAGCGGCGTACGCAGTTCGTGGCTCATGTCCGCCACGAACCGGCGTGAGGCCTCGTCCCGCGCGGCCATGTCGGCCACCCGCTTCTCCAGCGCCTCGGCGGCCTTGTTGAACGTGCGCGAGAGATCGGCCAGTTCGTCCGTGCCCGACACCCTGAGCCTGGTGTCCAGCTTCCCCTCACCGAGCCGCCGCGCGGCCACCCCCAGCCGCTGCACCGGCTTCAGCACGGTCGTCGCGGCGGCGTGCGCGAGCAGCGCGGAACCTATCAGCGCGAGCGCCGTGGCGATCCCCAGCGACCAGGCCAGCGAGTTGAGGTCCTTGGCCTCCGGCTCCAGCGACTTCAGCATGTAGCCGGTCGGCCCGCCCCCGATCACCCGGGTCCCCGCCACCAGGTAGGGGGTGTCACCGTCGACCGTCCGCTGCCAGTACAGGTGGTGCGGATACTTGTTGTTCGACGTGATCTTCTGCCGCTCGGTGACCGCGTCCCGCAGCGAGGCCGGCACGTCCTTCAGCGAGAAGCCGTTCAGGCCCCCCGAACTGCCGTACACCGTCCGGCCGTCGGGATTCTCCGCGACGAGCAGCACGGTGAAACGCTGGCTGCTCGTCGCCATCTGGCTCGCCGTGCGCTGCAGTTCGTCCTGGGTGGGACGCTCGGGCAGCGCGCCCGCCCGGTTCTGCATCTCCCGCTCGAAGTCGCGCAGCACCGCGTCCTGGGTGCGGGTCAGCACGGACTCACGGTTCAGCCAGTAGGCGATGCCCGACGCGGACACCGCCGCGGTGAGCGCGACCAGCCCGAACACCACGACCAGCCGCAATCGCAGGCTGGTGAAGCGCAGCCGTGACCAGACTCCCTTGCGCGCGGCGGACCAGCCGCCGGTCCCCCCTTGGTGCTCCTGTGTCACTGAGGCGGATCCAGCCGGTAGCCGACACCGCGCACGGTACGGATCAGGGTCGGGGACGACGGCACGTCCTCGACCTTGGCGCGCAGCCGCTGGACACAGGCGTCCACCAGACGCGAGTCGCCCAGGTAGTCGTGCTCCCACACCAGCCGCAGCAGCTGCTGACGGGACAGCGCCTGCCCCGGCCGCCGGCTCAGCTCCAGCAGCAGCCGCAGCTCCGTCGGCGTCAGCTGGAGGTCCTCGCCGTTCTTCGTCACCGTCATCGCCGAACGGTCGATGACCAGGCTGCCGAAGCTCGCCGAGTCGCTGGACTCCCGCTCGCCGCGCCGCAGCACGGCCCGGATGCGGGCGTCCAGCACCCGTCCCTGCACCGGTTTCACGACATAGTCGTCGGCGCCGGACTCCAGGCCGACCACCACGTCGATGTCGTCGTTGCGCGCGGTCAGCAGGATGATCGGCAACTGGTCCGTGCGCCGGATGCGACGGCACACCTCGAACCCGTCGATGCCGGGCAGCATCACATCCAGCACGATCAGATCCGGCCGCTGCTCACGCAGCAGCTTCAGACCGTCCTCACCGCTGGCAGCGGTCGCCACCCGGTGACCCTGGCGCGTCAGTGAGAGCTCCAGGGCCGTGCGGATGGCGTCGTCGTCCTCGATCAGCAACAGGGAAGGCACGCGCTCATTCTGGCCCATGGAGGGCTCCCTGTTCGACCCGTGGGCGGCAGATGCCCATTGGGCCCGCATACGTGCCGCTACGTGCACGGACACTTGTGAAGGACCTGTGCCCCCACCGTGCCCGACCCCTGTGACACGTCTGTGACAGTCGGCGGACACGGCCATGAAGGTCCCCCGGCAAGCTATTCGGCACAAGCACAACAGCAGGACAGAACACCGGAAGTCCACGACGGGGGGCGCGAGATGAACACGCTGCACAGCACCAGCACCAGCGCAGTGGTCACGCGTCTGCACGACGTGCACCGGGGTTCCGAGAAGTCCGGTGCGGCGGGCATGCGGGGGTGCGCCCGCGGCACCGGGCGTCAGCACACCACGATCATGACGGTGGTTGACGCATCCACGGGGGAAACGGACGGGGGGAACGCGTACGGGGAGGGCTCGGGGGAGCGTCGCTCGCTGACGGAGGTGGAGTTCACCGCCTACGTCCAGGAGCGCCGCGCCTCCCTGTACGCCACCGCCTACCACCTGACCGGCGACCGCTTCGAGGCCGAGGACCTGCTGCAGAGCGCGCTGTTCTCGACCTACCGGGCGTGGGACCGGATCAGCGACAAGGCGGCCGTCGGCGGATATCTCCGCCGCACCATGACCAATCTGCACATCAGCGCGTGGCGCCGCCGCAAGCTGAACGAGTACCCGACCGAGGAACTGCCGGAGACGGCCGGCGACACGGACGCGATGCGCGGCACCGAGCTGCGCGCCGTCCTGTGGCAGGCCCTGGCCCGGCTGCCCGAGCTCCAGCGCACCATGCTGGTCCTGCGCTACTACGAGGGCCGCACGGACCCGGAGATCGCGGACATCCTCGGCATCAGTGTCGGCACGGTGAAGTCCAGCATCTGGCGGTCGCTCCGCCGGCTGCGCGAGGACGAGGTCCTCAGCTTCGGCCGTGACGAGGAGAACGCCTTCGGGGAGCTTGTCGCCTGAGGGTACGGGGGAAGCGGGGGACCCGGGATCGGGGGATCCGGGGGGAACGGGTAACGGGGGACCTGCGGGGATGCCGGGGGGCGTCACCGTGGCAAGCGGGGGGACACGGGGGAACAAGAGGGGGAGGCACCACGGGGGTCACGGGGGGCCTCTGAGATCCGGGGGGATCGAGGAGGGATCCGGGGGGATCACGGGGGAGTGCGAAACAGCGGGACTGCGGAGGGCCGGGGGGCCCGCCCAGTCCCGCCGTTCGTGTGTGCGGCCGCGCCCGCGTCAGGCCGGCGTGGCGGTGCTCGTGCTCGTACCCGTCGCCGTACGCCCGGCGACCGCCGCCGCCGCGAGGCGGCCCAGTGCCTCGTCCCGGTCGCACGCGTACGCGCCCAGCGCCGTCTGCCGGGCGATGATCGACCGCTCCCGCCGCATCAGCCGCCAGCCACGGCGCAACAGGAATGGCACCGACTTGCGGCCTTCCTTGAGGTCCCGCAGGAAGCGTCGCCGGAAGGTCCGCACCGGGCCCCGGCTCAGACACAGCGCGTCGGCCAGCAGGCCCAGTTCGCGGCAGCGGCCGACGATCTCCGCGGCGAAGATCCCCTCCGCGATGAACAGCGGGGTCCCGCCGATGTCGACGGTGCCCTCGCCCGTACGGGCGCTCAGCGAGATGTCGTAGACGGGGACTTGGGTGCGACGTGTCCGGCTCAGCCGCTCGATCGCGGCGACGGCGGCGTCCGCGTCCCAGGAGGCGGGAGCGTCCCAGTCGATGTCCGACGTGCCCGCCACCAGGGGCAGGGTCGGGTCGTCGCCCTCCTTGTAGAAGTCGTCGAGACGCAGCACCGGAAGGCCGGAGCGGGCCGCGAGAAGGGACTTGCCGGAGCCGGAGGGGCCGCAGAGCAGCACGACTCGCGCGGATATGGGCGACTGGGAACTCACGGGACACCAGTGTGAGGCATCGTTCGGGTGGCGTACGACCCCGAGGTGCGGCTTTGAAGCGCGCGTCACATCTCCACTACTCTTCGCGTCGATCCGATCACTCAGCGAAGGCAACAGGTGGCACAGCGATGGCCCGACACAAGGCACCCAAGACGCCGACCGCCCGACGCGCCCTGGCCGTCCTCGCGACCGCGGGAGTGGCGCTCGGCGCGGGCGCGACGACCGCGGCCGCCGCGGACTCCGAGGTGCCGCTCGACGGCGCCGGCCAGGTCGTGGGCACCGTCGCGGACCTCAAGCCCAACCCGCTCGCCGGGACGGGCGTGGACCCGCTCGACAACGGTGTGCGGACGCAGGTGGCCGACTTCAAGGCGGTCGACTCACGGGCCGTGACCGGCCCGGTCGCCCAGGCGCCGTCGGTCGGCGGCATTCCGGGCGCCGGACAGGCGACGGACCTGCTCAGGGGCTGACGGGCGGGACGCCCGAAGGACGGAGCGCCGTACCCCTCCCGGACGGAGGAGGGGATACGGCGCTCCGGTGCGGGGGGTGGCTCAGTAGGCGGAACCCGACGCGCCCAGCGAACCCGTCGGGTGCCAGACCGTCTTGGTCTCCAGGAACGCCGTCATGCGGTCCGTGCCGGGGGTTGCCGTCCAGTTGTCCACAGGCTGTGGACGGAGCACGCGCTTGAGGTTGTCCGCGGCCGCGATCTCCAGCTCCTTCGCCAGCACCTCGTCGGCGCCCGCGAGATCGATCGCGTTGACGTCCTGGTGCGCGGCGAGCGGCGCGGCGATCTCCGCCGTACGGCCCGAGAGGATGTTGACCACACCGCCGGGGAGGTCGGAGGTGGCCAGCACCTCGCCCAGGGAGAGGGCGGGAAGGGGGGACTTCTCGCTCGCGACGACGACGGCCGTGTTGCCCGTCGCGATCACCGGGGCGACCACGGAGACCAACCCGAGGAACGACGACTCCTGCGGGGCCAGCACCGCGACCACGCCCGTCGGCTCCGGCGAGGACAGGTTGAAGAACGGGCCCGCGACCGGGTTGCCGCCGCCGACCACCTGGGCGATCTTGTCGGTCCAGCCCGCGTACCAGACCCAGCGGTCGATCGCCGCGTCCACCTGCTCGGCGGCCTTCGACTTCGACAGACCTTCCGCCTCGGCGACCTCACGGACGTACTGGTCCCTGCGGCCCTCCAGCATCTCCGCGACGCGGTAGAGGATCTGGCCGCGGTTGTACGCCGTCGCGCCGGACCATCCGCCGAACGCCTTGCGCGCGGCGACCACCGCGTCACGGGCGTCCTTGCGGGAGGAGAGCGGGGCGTTCGCCAGCCACTTGCCCTTTGCGTCGGTCACCTCGTACACCCGGCCGCTCTCCGAACGCGGGAACTTCCCGCCGACGTACAGCTTGTAGGTCTTCAGTACGTTGAGCCGATCAGACATCGAGGTACGCCTCCAGGCCGTGGCGGCCGCCCTCGCGGCCGAAGCCCGACTCCTTGTAGCCGCCGAACGGCGACGTCGGGTCGAACTTGTTGAACGTGTTGGACCAGATCACGCCCGCACGGAGCTTGTTCGCGACCGCCAGGATGCGCGAACCCTTCTCCGTCCAGATGCCCGCCGACAGGCCGTACGGGGTGTTGTTGGCCTTGGCGACCGCCTCGTCGGGCGTCCGGAAGGTGAGCACGGACAGGACGGGGCCGAAGATCTCGTCGCGGGCGACCGTGTGCGCCTGGGTGACGTTGGTGAACAGCGTCGGGGCGAACCAGTAGCCGTTCTCGGGCAGTTCGCAGGCCGGCGACCAGCGCTCGGCGCCCTCCGCCTCGCCCAGGTCGGCCAGCTTCGTGATCCGGGCCAGCTGCTCGGCGGAGTTGATCGCGCCGATGTCGGTGTTCTTGTCCAGCGGGTCGCCGAGGCGGAGCGTGGACAGACGGCGCTTGAGGGAGTCGAGGAGTTCGTCCTGGACCGACTCCTGCACCAGGAGGCGGCTGCCCGCGCAGCAGACCTGCCCCTGGTTGAAGAAGATGCCGTTGACGATGCCCTCGACGGCCTGGTCGATCGGGGCGTCGTCGAAGACGATGTTGGCGCCCTTGCCGCCCAGTTCGAGCGTGACCTTCTTGCGGGTGCCGGCGACCGTGCGCGCGATCTCCTTGCCCACGGCGGTCGAGCCGGTGAAGGCGACCTTGTTCACGTCGGGGTGGGCGATCAGCGCGGCCCCGGCGCGGCCGTCACCGGTGAGGATGTTGACGACGCCCTTGGGCAGCCCGGCCTGGCGGCAGATGTCCGCGAAGAAGAGGGCGGACAGGGGCGTGGTCTCGGCGGGCTTCAGGACCACCGTGTTGCCGGTCGCCAGCGCCGGAGCGATCTTCCACGCCAGCATCAGGAGCGGGAAGTTCCAGGGGATGACCTGGCCCGCGACGCCCAGCGGCTTCGGGTTCGCGCCGTAGCCGGCGTGGTCGAGCTTGTCCGCCCAGCCCGCGTAGTAGAAGAAGTGCGCGGCGACCAGGGGGAGGTCCGCGTCGCGGGTCTCCTTGATCGGCTTGCCGTTGTCGAGGGTTTCGAGGACGGCGAGCTCGCGGCTGCGTTCCTGGATGATGCGGGCGATGCGGAAGAGGTACTTCGCGCGCTCGGAGCCCGGGAGTGCCGACCACTTCTCGAAGGCCTTGCGGGCCGCCTTCACGGCGCGGTCGACGTCTTCCTCCGTGGCCTCGGCGACCTCGGCGAGGACCTCCTCCGTGGACGGGGAGACGGTCTTGAAGACCTTGCCGTCGGCGGCCTCCGTGAACTCGCCGTCGATGAACAGGCCGTACGACGAGGCGATGTCGACGATCGAGCGGGACTCGGGCGCCGGTGCGTAATCGAAAACAGGTGCCATGGTGATCAGTCCACCGTCACGTAGTCGGGGCCGGAGTAGCGGCCGGTGGCCAGCTTCTGGCGCTGCATCAGCAGATCGTTCAGCAGCGAGGAGGCGCCGAAGCGGAACCAGTGGTTGTCCAGCCAGTCCTCGCCCGCGGTCTCGTTGACCAGGACCAGGAACTTGACCGCGTCCTTGCTGGTGCGGATGCCGCCGGCGGGCTTCACGCCGACCTGGACGCCGGTCTGGGCGCGGAAGTCGCGGACCGCCTCCAGCATCAGCAGGGTGTTCGCCGGGGTCGCGTTGACGGCGACCTTGCCGGTCGACGTCTTGATGAAGTCCGCCCCGGCCAGCATGCCGAGCCAGCTCGCCCGGCGGATGTTGTCGTACGTCGACAGCTCACCCGTCTCGAAGATGACCTTCAGGCGGGCGCTCGCCCCGCAGGCCTCCTTCACGGCGGTGATCTCGTCGTACACCTTCATGTAGTTCCCCGCGAGGAACGCCCCGCGGTCGATGACCATGTCGATCTCGTCCGCGCCGGCGGCGACGGCCTCGCGGACGTCCGCCAGCTTCACGGCGATCGGGGCGCGGCCGGCCGGGAAGGCGGTGGCCACGGAGGCGACCTTGACGGTGGAGCCGGCGACGGCCTCCTTCGCCGTGGCCACCATGTCGGGGTACACGCAGACCGCCGCCGTGGCGGGGGCGGTGCGGTCGGTCGGGTCGGGGCGGACCGCCTTGGCGCCGAGCGCCCGGACCTTGCCCGGGGTGTCCGCGCCTTCCAGCGTCGTCAGGTCGACCATCGAGATGGCGAGGTCGATGGCGTACGCCTTCGCGGTCGTCTTGATCGAGCGGGTGCCGAGGGACGCGGCACGGGCCTCCAGGCCGACCGCGTCGACGCCGGGCAGCCCGTGGAGGAAGCGGCGCAGTGTGCTGTCGGACGCGGTGACGTCGCTGAGAGCGTTTGGTGCAGTGGTGGGCATGGTCACCAGACGAGCATATCTACGCGCGTAGCGGCTGTACAGCCCCGAGAGGCATCTCGTGGGCGGACCGGGGTCCGTTCCGGCGGTTGGTTCCGGGGGCCGCGAGCGCTGGGGTGCGGGGTCTGCACCGTGTACGAGGTGTGCGGATGCGTCGTGCAGAATCGGGAGCATGACGACCCCCGAGCATCAGTCGCCTGACCCGGAGCCCTCGCAGCCCGCCGGGCCCGCGGCGCCCCAGTACCAGGACCGCATCTACCGCTCGCCCGCGGGCATCGTCGGCGGTGTGCTGCTGCTCGCCGTCATCGGCTGGCTCGGCATCGACGCCGTGGTCGCCGGAGAGGGCCGCACCCCCTGGCTGGCCCTCGCCGCGATGCTCCTGCTGGTCCCGCTGGTCGTCGCCTACACGCTGCGCCCCGCCGTCCACGTGAACGACGACCGGCTGCGCGTCCGCAACCCGTTCCGCGTGATCGTGCTGCCCTGGGGGCAGGTCGCTTCCCTGCGCTCCGGGTTCACCAACGAGGTCATCGACGACTCCGGCACCAAGTACCAGCTGTGGGCCCTTCCCGTCTCCCTGCGCGCCCGCAACAAGGCGGCCCGGCGCGAGGCGCGCGTGGCCGCTCGCGGTGAGAAATCGGGGCGCGAGGGCAGGGGCGGCGGCCAGGGGGCCGGCCGTGGATTCGGCCCGGGCGGCGGTCACGAGGCGCCTCGGCAGCCCGAGAGCGACCAGGCCATGGCCGAGATGCGTGAGCTGCTCGAGCGGCGGCAGGAGGCGCAGGCCGCGCACGGCGAGGTGACCGTGCGGTGGGCCTACGAGATCGCCGGGCCGGCCGTTGCCGGGGCCGTCCTGCTGGCGGTGCTGCTGGCCGTGGGGTGAGGGGGGCCTGTGCGGGGCGGGCGCCGGGTGTCCGCCCCGCTCGGGGTTTCCTCAGATGCCCGCTGCCTCGGACAGGTCCTGCTTGATCCGCTCGAGGAGTGCTGCCGCCCGGGTACGGGCCTCCGGGAGGCCGGCCTTCGTCGCCACCGGGATCACCACCTCCAGGTAGCACTTCAGCTTCGGCTCCGTGCCGCTGGGGCGGACGACGACCCGCGCGCCGTCCAGGGTGTAGCGGAGGCCGTCCGTGGGCGGGAGCTTCTCCGTCCCCTCCGTCAGGTCCTCCGCCCTGGTGATGCGCAGGCCCGCCAGCTCCGTGGGCGGCTGTTCGCGCAGGCGGTGCATCGCGGAGGCGATGAGGCCGAGGTCCTTCACCCGGACCGAGAGCTGGTCCGTGGCGTGCAGGCCGTGCTCCACGGCGAGGTCGTCGAGGAGGTCGAGCAGGGTACGGCCGCTCGCCTTGAGCTCGGAGGCCAGTTCCGTGAGGAGCAGCGCCGCCGTGATGCCGTCCTTGTCCCGTACGCCGTCCGGGTCGACGCAGTAGCCGAGCGCCTCCTCGTAGCCGTAGCGCAGGCCCTCGACCCTCGCGATCCACTTGAACCCGGTCAGGGTCTCCTCGTGGGGGAGGCCGGCCTTCTCGGCGATACGGCCGAGGAGGCTCGACGACACGATCGACTCCGCGAAGGTGCCGGTCGCTCCGCGGCGGACCAGGTGGGCGGCGAGCAGCGCGCCGACCTCGTCGCCGCGCAGCATGCGCCAGTCGGCACCGTCCTTGACGGCGGCGGCGCAGCGGTCGGCGTCGGGGTCGTTGGCGATGACCAGGTCGGGATCCGTCTCGCGGGCCTTCGCGAAGGCGAGGTCCATCGCGCCGGGCTCCTCCGGGTTGGGGAACGCGACGGTCGGGAACTCCGGGTCGGGCTCGGCCTGCTCGGTGACGAGGACGGGGGCGGGGAAGCCCGCCCGCTCGAAGGCGGCGAGGAGGGTGTCCTTGCCGACGCCGTGCATGGCCGTGTAGACGGTGCGGGCGGTGCGGGGGGAGCCCGCGGCGAGGACCTGCGTGGTGCGGGCGAGGTAGGCGCCCAGGACGGTGTCGTCGAGGGTCTCCCAGCCTTCGGTGGGGCGGGGGACGGTGGTGAGGGACGCGACGGCGTCGATCTCGGCGGCGATCTCCGCGTCGGCCGGGGGGACGATCTGGGAGCCGTCGCCGAGGTACACCTTGTAGCCGTTGTCACGGGGCGGGTTGTGGCTGGCGGTGACCTCCACGCCGGCGACCGCGCCGAGGTGCCTTATGGCGAAGGCGAGGACGGGGGTGGGGAGGGGGCGGGGGAGGACGGCGGCGCGCAGGCCGGCGCCGGTCATGACGGCGGCGGTGTCCTCGGCGAAGGTCCGCGACTTGTGGCGGGCGTCGTAGCCGATGACGACGAGGCCGTCGGTGTGGCCGTTCTTCCTGAGGTACGCGGCGAGGCCGGCGGCTGCGCGGATGACCACGGAGCGGTTCATGCGCAGGGGGCCGGCACCGAGTTCGCCGCGGAGGCCGGCGGTGCCGAACTGGAGGGTGCCGCTGAAGCGGGCCTCTAGCTCGGCGCGGTCGCCGGCGTCGATGAGGCGGGCGAGTTCCTCGCGGGTGTCCGGGTCGGGGTCCTCGGCGAGCCATGCCTGGGCCTGGGCGATGAGGGCGTCGTCTTGCACGGTCGGTCAGCCTCTCGTTGAGTCGGGTGCGGGTCCTACGCCTGCGGCGCAGCCGCGGGTGCGGTGGGGGTGGGCGTAGCGCCTACGGTCGGTGGGTGGTGCGGGGCCGGGGCGGGGGTGTCCGTCCTCGGACTGGCGCGATTGTGTCTCTTGGTGGAGGTGCGGGGCGCGGACGCGCCAGCCACTGCGGGCGGACACCCCCACCCCGTCCCCTCCCCGCCGTCGGCGCCTGCCGCGCTCCGCGCCCTCCGCGCGATCCGCGCCGCCCCCCTCGCGATCCTCCGCGGCCTGCCGCCGCGATCCCGCGCCGCAGCCGGGCGGCCTGCCTGCCGCCAACCGCGGGCAGTCGTGCCTCCCCCAGTGCCTCAAGGGCCTGGGAGGTGCCCCCAGGGCGATGGGGGTCCCCCCGCTCATGGGGGTACCTCCCGCTCGAGCGAAGTCGAGAGTGGGGGAGAAGCCGAGAGTGGGGGAGGGTGGGCGCGACGGCACCCCGTTGGCGCCGGGCTGCGCAGACGCCCCCCGGCCCGCACCAACGCCGGGCACTCTGCGAGCGCCGGGCTGTGAAGCCGACCCGCCGGCCCGCACCAGCGCAGGGCACGGCAAGGCGTCGGCTGTGCGGCGCACCCCTGGCCGGCAGGCACCGGGCGCGCGGTGCTCGCCCGGGTGACCAGTGGACCGGGCCCGGGTTTGCGCACACGCGTGTGGGATGGTTGCCGGCCGGCGGCTAAAGGCGGCCGAGGACCTGCGCCAGCAGCGACCCCATCCGCGTAGCGGAGTCACGGCCCGCCTGGAGAACTTCCTCATGGTTCAGCGGCTCACCCGTCATCCCCGCGGCAAGATTCGTGACCAGCGAGATCCCCAGCACCTCCGCCCCCGCCTCCCGCGCGGCGATCGCCTCGAGGACCGTCGACATGCCGACCAGGTCCGCCCCGATCACACGGGCCATCCTGATCTCCGCCGGAGTCTCGTAGTGCGGCCCGGGGAACTGTGCGTAGACCCCCTCCTCCAGGCTCGCGTCGATCTCCTTGCAGAGCGCCCGCAGACGCGGCGAGTACAGGTCGGTGAGGTCGACGAAGTTGGCCCCGACGATCGGTGACGTGGCCGTGAGGTTGATGTGGTCGCTGATCAGGACCGGCTGCCCGGGGCGCATACCCGCCCGCAGGCCGCCGCAGCCGTTGGTGAGCACGACGGTCTTGGCGCCCGCGGCCACCGCCGTACGGACGCCGTGGGCCACGGCCGCGACCCCCCGGCCCTCGTAGTAGTGCGTACGGCCCAGGAAGACCAGGGCGCGCTTCGCACCGACGCGGTAGGAGCGGATCTTGCCTCCGTGGCCCTCGACCGCCGGCGGCGGGAAGCCGGGCAGTTCGGTGACCGGGAACTCGGCCTCGGGGGTGCCGAGGGCGTCCACGGCCGGGGCCCAGCCGGAGCCCATCACGAGGGCGACGTCGTGGGTCTCGGCGCCTGTGAGTTCGCGCAGGCGCACGGCGGCGGCGTCGGCTGCGGCGTACGGGTCGCCCTGGATGTCGTCCGGAAGAAGAGAAGCGTTCACGCCGTTGAGGGTAGCCGGTATTCGCCTACGCGCGTAGATGTCGAAGGTGATGGGATGGCGATCGTTGTCTTGTCGTTTCCGACGAAGGGCCCTCAGCAGGGGCGTTTGCGCAGTTCCATCACATAGTCGTGGGGCGCGCCCGCGGACTCGGCCGCGTCGGCGATCTCGCCCAGGTAGCGGGCGGAGGGGAGGCCGCCCTCGTAGCTGTTGAGGACGTAGGTCCAGGCGGACTCCTCGCCGTCCAGGGTGTGCGCGCGCACCCGTGTGCGCCGGTAGAGGTCCAGGCCGCCGGCCCCTTCCCAGCGGTCCAGGGACTCCTCGTCCATCGGTGCGATGTCGTAGAGGGCCACGAAGACCTGCGAGATCGGGTCCTCGACGAGGGTCGCGAGCGCACCCTCCCAGCCCATGTGCTCACCCCCGAACGTCAGCCGCCACCCGTTCAGCCAGCCGGTGGCGCGCAGCGGCGAGTGCGGTGCGCGGCGCGACATCAACCGGGCGTCGAGGTTGCCGGCGTACGCGGCGTAGAGCGACATGGGGGGAAGGGTACGGCAGCCGGAACGACGGCCACTCCGGTAACAGGGGGGCCACGGCTGAGCCCCCCGGGCGGTCGCACGGTGAAGTGTGCGGGACAATGGAGTACGTGACTCGGATCGTGATCATCGGTGGCGGACCCGGCGGATACGAAGCGGCGCTGGTCGCCGCGCAGCTCGGCGCGGAGGTGACCGTCGTCGACTGCGACGGCCTGGGCGGTGCGTCGGTGCTCACCGACTGCGTGCCGTCCAAGACCCTGATCGCCACGGCCGAGGTGATGACCACCTTCGACTCCTCGTACGAGGAGCTGGGGATCATCGTCGCCGACGACACCCCGCACATCGAGCAGGCCGCCCGGGTGGTGGGCGTGGACCTGGGCAAGGTCAACCGGCGTGTGAAGCGGCTCGCCCTCGCCCAGTCGCACGACATCACCGCGTCGGTGACCCGGGCCGGCGCGCGGGTGCTGCGCGGGCGCGGCCGGCTGGAGGGCATGCAGGCGCTCGACGGGTCGCGCAAGGTCGTGGTGCGGGCCGCCGACGGCAGCGAGGAGACGCTCACCGCGGACGCCGTGCTCATCGCCACCGGCGGCCATCCGCGTGAACTGCCGGACGCCCGCCCCGACGGCGAGCGGATCCTGAACTGGACCCAGGTGTACGACCTCGACGAGCTCCCCGAGGAGCTCATCGTGGTCGGATCGGGTGTCACGGGCGCCGAGTTCGCCGGCGCCTACCAGGCCCTGGGGTCCAAGGTGACGCTCGTGTCCTCGCGCGACCGGGTGCTGCCGGGCGAGGACCCGGACGCGGCCGCCGTGCTGGAGGACGTCTTCCGCCGCCGCGGCATGAACGTCATGGCGCGCTCCCGCGCCCAGTCCGCGAAGCGGGTCGGCGACCGGGTGGAGGTGACCCTCGCCGACGGACGGGTCATCACCGGGTCGCACTGTCTGATGGCCGTGGGCGCCATCCCGAACTCCGAGGGCATGGGTCTGGAGGAGGCGGGGGTCAGGCTGCGGGAGTCGGGCCACATCTGGACCGACAAGGTCTCGCGGACCACCGCCCCCGGCGTCTACGCCGCCGGTGACGTCACGGGTGTCTTCGCGCTCGCCTCGGTGGCGGCGATGCAGGGACGTATCGCCATGTACCACTTCCTGGGCGACGCGGTGGCCCCGCTGAACCTGAAGACGGTCTCGTCGAACGTCTTCACCGACCCCGAGATCGCCACGGTCGGTTACTCCCAGGCCGATGTCGACGGCGGAAAGATCGACGCCCGGGTGGTGAAGCTGCCGCTGCTGCGCAACCCGCGCGCGAAGATGCAGGGCATCCGGGACGGCTTCGTCAAGATCTTCTGCCGTCCGGGCACGGGCATCGTGGTGGGCGGTGTGGTGGTGGCGCCGCGCGCCTCGGAGCTCATCCACCCCATCTCGATCGCGGTCGACAACAATCTGACCGTGGAGCAGATCGCGAACGCCTTCACCGTGTACCCCTCGCTGTCCGGCTCGATCGCCGAGGTGGCACGGCAGTTGCACACGCGGAAGACGGGCGCGGAGGCCTGACGGCGGCCCTATACCACTTGGTGTGGGGCCGTGCGAACAACTTCTGCTATTCAGCGCAAACTGCTGAAAGCAGACGGTCGCTGGCGTTACTGTCAGTTTCGTGTTCGCTGCAGAACGTCGCCAATTGATCCTCGAAATGGTGCGAGCGAACGGGGCCGTGTCGCTCCGTGAACTCGCCCGCGTCGTCCAGACCTCCGAAGTGACCGTACGGCGGGACGTGCGCGCGCTGGAGGCAGAAGGACTCCTCGACCGCCGACACGGCGGTGCGGTACTTCCGGGCGGTTTCACGCGAGAGTCCGGTTTTCCGCAGAAGTCTCATCTCGCGACCGCCGAAAAGACCGCTATCGCCGACCTCGCCGCGAACTTCGTGGAAGAGGGCGAGGCCATCGTGGTCGGCGCGGGTACCACCACGCAGGAGCTGGCCCGCCGGCTCGCCCGGGTGCCCGGGCTGACCGTGGTCACCAACTCCCTGCTGGTCGCCCAGGCGTTGGCCCACGCCAACCGGGTGGAGGTCGTGATGACCGGCGGTACGCTCCGCGGTTCGAACTACGCCCTCGTCGGCAGCGGTGCCGAACAGTCCCTCCAGGGACTGCGGGTGTCCCGTGCGTTCCTCTCCGGCAGCGGTCTGACCGCCGAGCGGGGCCTGTCCACGTCCAACATGCTGTCGGCGTCCGTCGACCGGGCGCTGGTGCAGGCCGCGGCGGAGGTGGTGATCCTCGCGGACCACACGAAGCTCGGTACGGACACGATGTTCCAGACGGTGCCGACGGATCTGATCACGCGGTTGGTGACGGACGAGCCGCCGGCGCATGACGATCGTGCGGGAACCGAGTTGCAGGCGCTGGCGGACCAGGGCGTGCAGATCGCTGTCGCGGGGGCGCCGGGGGGTTCCGCGGGCGCGGGGGGTGAAGGGCCGCCGTCGGCACGCCAGCGCCGGGATGTGCCGCTGCCGGGGCCTCGGCGGCAGGGGCCGGGGCTGCGGGCAGCTGTGGCGCTGGGCGCGGCGGAGCAGGGGGCTGAGCGGGCGCGGGTCGCGGATCTGCGGCGACGCTAGCTGCTGGCCGCTGGCCGCTGGCCGCTGGGCGCGCGGTGCGTGTGGGTGGGCTCTGTCGGAACCGGCGCCTGGCCGCTGGCCGCGTGAGTGTGGGCCGGGGGTGGTTGCGCAGCCCGGTGCCGCAACGCCGGCCGCGTGGATGGCGGCCGGGGGGTGTTCGCGCAGCCCGGCGCTTGCGGGGTGCCGTCGCGCCCACCCGTGCCGCCCAGCGGCACGACTGCCCGCGGGAACGCGGGAGCGGCGGTGCGGCGGGCCGCGGGAACGCGGGAACGGCGGCACGGCGGGCCGCGGGAACGCCGACGGCCGGGAGGGGGCGGGGTGGGGGTGTTCGCCCGCAGTGGCTGGCGCGTCCGCGCCGCGCAGCTCTACCGAGAAACGCAGTCGCGCCAGTCCGAGGACGGACACCCCCGGCCCGGCCCCGCACCACCCACCCACCGTGGGCGCTACCCAAGCCCCACCCCACCGACAGTTGCGCCGCAGGCATACGACCACCGGCCGGATCCGTACAGGACCCGGCCGGGCGGCGGCGCGTAAAACGTCAGTCCTTGATCTCGCAGATCGCCGCGCCGGACGTGACCGACGCCCCCACCTCCGCGCCCAACCCCTTGATCGTGCCCGACCGGTGCGCGTTGATGGGCTGCTCCATCTTCATGGCCTCCAGGACGACGACCAGGTCGCCCTCCTTGACCTCCTGCCCCTCCTCCACGGCGATCTTCACGATCGTGCCCTGCATCGGAGAGGCCAGCGTGTCGCCCGAAGCCACCGGCCCGGACTTCTTCGCCGCCCGCCGCTTCGGCTTGGCGCCCGCCGCCAGCCCCGTACGGGCCAGGGACATCCCCAGCGACGCCGGCAGCGAGACCTCCAGCCGCTTGCCGCCGACCTCGACGACCACCGTCTCGCGGCCCGCGTCCTCCTCCGCCTCGGCATCCACCGCGGCGGCGAACGGCTTGATGTCGTTGACGAACTCCGTCTCGATCCACCGGGTGTGCACCGTGAACGGATCCGCCGAACCGGTGAGTTCCGGAGCGAACGCCGGGTCCTTCACCACCGCACGGTGGAACGGGATCGCCGTGGCCATGCCCTCGACCCGGAACTCCTCCAGCGCCCGAGCGGCCCGCTCGAGCGCCTCCTGCCGCGTACGGCCGGTGACGATCAGCTTCGCCAGCAGCGAGTCCCACGCCGGACCGATGACCGACCCGGACTCGACGCCCGCGTCCAGCCGCACACCGGGCCCCGACGGCGGGGCGAACGTCGTGACCGTGCCCGGCGCCGGCAGGAAGTTGCGCCCCGGGTCCTCGCCGTTGATGCGGAACTCGAACGAGTGGCCCCGCAGCTCGGGGTCGTCGTACCCCAGCTCCTCACCGTCCGCGATGCGGAACATCTCCCGCACGAGGTCGATCCCCGCGACCTCCTCGGTCACCGGGTGCTCCACCTGAAGACGCGTGTTCACCTCGAGGAACGAGATCGTCCCGTCGAGACCCACGAGGAACTCCACGGTGCCCGCACCGACGTAACCGGCCTCCTTCAGGATGGCCTTGGACGCCGAGTACAGCTCGGCCACCTGCGCGTCGGACAGGAAGGGCGCCGGAGCCTCCTCGACCAGCTTCTGGTGCCGCCGCTGCAGCGAGCAGTCACGCGTGGACACCACGACCACGTTGCCGTACTTGTCGGCCAGGCACTGCGTCTCCACGTGCCGCGGCTTGTCGAGGTACCGCTCGACGAAGCACTCGCCCCGCCCGAACGCGGCAACGGCCTCGCGCACGGCGGAGTCGTACAGCTCCGGCACTTCCTCCAGCGTCCGGGCGACCTTCAGACCACGCCCGCCGCCACCGAACGCGGCCTTGATGGCGATCGGCAGCCCGTGCTGCTCGGCGAAGGCGACGACTTCCTCCGCGCCGCTCACCGGATCGGGCGTACCCGCCACCAGCGGAGCACCCGCACGCTGGGCGATGTGCCGGGCGGCGACCTTGTCGCCCAGATCGCGGATCGCCTGCGGCGGCGGGCCGATCCAGATCAGCCCCGCGTCCAGTACCGCCTGCGCGAACTCGGCGTTCTCGGAGAGGAAGCCATAGCCCGGGTGGACGGCGTCCGCACCCGACTCACGCGCGGCCTTCAGCACCTTGTCCATGTCGAGGTAACTGGTGGCCGGAGTGTCACCGCCCAGGGCGAACGCCTCATCCGCGGCGCGGACATGCAGAGCGTCCCGGTCCGGGTCGGCGTAGACGGCAACGCTCGCGATTCCGGCATCCCGGCAGGCCCGGGCAACGCGGACAGCGATTTCGCCACGGTTGGCGATGAGCACCTTGCGCACGATTGAGGCTCCCTCCTTGAAACAAGCCGAGTTTAGGGACTGCCGACACGGCACTTCGACCCATCCCCTGTGGTGAGCTTGCCCACACGGAGCGTGATACGGGGCTCGCTCGACCCGCGAAATCCCTTGTCGCACCTCGGTACGCAGGACTCCTCCCGGAAACCCTAGCCGTCCTGTGTGGTCAAGGTCTCTGTAAGAGCGTGCTGCGGCCCACTCCGTTTCTTTGTGGAGTCCCTACGAATGGCCCAATGATTCTTTGCCCTCCGCAGAACCCTTGTACCGAGGTTTACCCTCCCCCAGACTCTTAACGAGCTGGGGGGACCCCCATGTAGCCTTCGCGTCGGCCCGAACATACTCGGGGTAACCACAGTCGTGCTCGAAAGTGGGTGGGGGCCGGTGCTGCGCAGACCGGTGGCGTGGGTCGTGGCGCTCGTGCTGTTCGCCGAGGCGCTCGGCATCGCGGCGGTGAACTGGTTCCTGGGCGTCGTAGTCGACCGGCAGGACATGTCGCTGGCGGGCCTCGACCCGCACATGATGTCGGTGTCGTCGAAGGCCGGCGGAGTCGTCTTCGGACTCTACTTCGCGCTGTGCGGCCTGGTGGCCCTGCTGGTCGCGCTGCGCGACCGGGCGCCGGCCGGCTTCGGCCGGATGCTGCTGATCAGCGCCGCGGTGGTGCACGGGCTGCTGGGCGCGTTCGCGTGGGGGCTGATCGGCTGGACCGCGTTCCTGTACATGGTGGTCGTACTCGGCCTCGTCGTGTTGCTCCTGATGACGTACGACGGCCGCCCGGACGAACCCGCCGGCACCGCATCGCAAGGCGGCGCCGGCGGTCCCGGCGATCCCGTCGGTACCGATGGCACCGACGGCTCTCCCGTCACCCCTCCGGCGGCGCCCACAGTTCCGTGATGCCGACGCCCAGTTCGGCCAGCAGACGGCGGACGAGGGGCAGGCTGATGCCGATCACATTGCCGTGGTCGCCGTCGATGCCGTCGATGAAGGGCGCCGAGCGGCCGTCCAGGGTGAAAGCTCCGGCCACGTGGAGCGGTTCGCCTGAGCGCACGTAGGCGGCGATCTCCTCGTCGGTGGGGTCACCGAAGCGGACGACGGTGGAGGCGGTGGCGGAGCTGTAGCGGCCGCTGAGGGTGTCGTAGACGCAGTGGCCGGTCTGGAGCATGCCCGCGCGGCCGCGCATGGCCTTCCAGCGGGCGGTGGCCTCCTCGGGGTCCGCGGGCTTGCCGAGGGCCCGGCCGTCCAGCTCGAGGACCGAGTCGCAGCCGATGACGAGCGCACCCTTGACCTCGGGCTTCGCGGCGACGACGGACGCCTTGGCCTCGGCCAGGGCGAGGGCCAGTTCGGCGGGGGTGGGGGCGGTGACGGCGTCCTCGTCGACCCCGCTGACGACCACCTCGGGGGCCAGTCCGGCCTGGCGGAGCAGTCCGAGCCGGGCGGGGGACTGTGAGGCGAGCACGAGACGGCGGCGCGGGTGATCTGTCATGCGGTCAGCGTATCGACGCCGCCCGGATGCCTCACCTCACGCCGATCACGAGCATGGCGAGCACCATGGCCAGAGCCATCAGAACGCCCAGCCGCCGCAGCATGTCCTGCGTGTCACGCAGTTCCTTGGGCGGCTCGTTCTCGGGGTCGGACCACAGCATGCCACCAGCGTCGCGTTGTGCCGGCGGAAGGCGCCTGAGTACGCGTACTCAACTTGGCAGGGGGTGAGGCAGGGCGTGGAAAGCGGGTGGAGGCGGGGCGTGGAAGCGGTCGGCGCGACGGGCCGTACCCCACGGGTACGGCCCGTCGTCGTCATGCGCCCGGCCAGTACGTACGCGACCACGACGCCGGCCCCGGCTGGGGCAGCGGGTGGGCGGCGATGCGGGACGGGTCGGACCAGGAGTCACGGGGTGCGGGCGCGCCGGACGGCACGGCGGACGCCGCCGCGGCGCGGGCCCGGACCACCGCCAGTGCGGCGGCCAGCTCCTCCGGGGTCGGGTTGCCCCGTACGACCTTGATCACAACGGCTCCTTACAGGTCTCTACAGGGGGATGTTGCCGTGCTTCTTCGGGGGCAGGCTCTCGCGCTTGGTGCGCAACTGGCGCAGCCCGCGGACGATGTGACGGCGGGTGTCGGACGGCATGATCACCGCGTCGACGTAGCCGCGCTCGGCCGCCACGTAGGGGTTGAGGAGGGCGTCCTCGTACTCCTGCATCAGCCGGGCGCGGGCCTCGTCCGGGTCCCCCGATTCGGCGATGGTGCGCCGGTGCAGGATGTTGACGGCGCCCTGCGCGCCCATGACAGCGATCTGGGCGGTGGGCCAGGCCAGGTTGAGGTCGGCGCCCAGGTGCTTGGAGCCCATGACGTCGTACGCGCCGCCGAACGCCTTGCGGGTGATCACGGTGATCAGCGGGACCGTGGCCTCGGCGTAGGCGAAGATCAGCTTGGCGCCGCGGCGGATGATGCCGTCGTGCTCCTGGTCCACACCCGGCAGGAAGCCCGGGACGTCGACGAACGTGATGACCGGGACGTTGAAGGCGTCGCAGGTCCGCACGAAGCGGGCCGCCTTCTCGGACGCGGTGATGTCCAGACAGCCGGCGAACTGCATCGGCTGGTTGGCGACGATGCCGACGGGGCGGCCCTCGACGCGGCCGTACCCCGTGAGGATGTTGGGCGCGAAGAGGGGCTGGGTCTCGAAGAACTCGCCGTCGTCCAGGACATGCTCGATGACGGCGTGCATGTCGTAGGGCTGGTTCGCCGAGTCCGGGACGATCGTGTCGAGTTCCCGGTCCTCGTCGGTGACCGTCAGGTCCGCCTCCTCCGGGAAGGCCGGGGGGTCGGAGAGGTTGTTGGACGGCAGGTAGGAGAGGAGCTGCTTGACGTACTCGATCGCGTCCTTCTCGTCGCCCGCCATGTGGTGGGCCACGCCGGAGGTGGCGTTGTGGGTGCGGGCGCCGCCGAGTTCCTCGAAGCCGACGTCCTCGCCGGTGACCGTCTTGATGACGTCCGGGCCGGTGATGAACATGTGGCTGGTCTGGTCGACCATGATCGTGAAGTCGGTGATCGCGGGGGAGTAGACCGCACCGCCCGCGCACGGGCCGACGACCAGGCTGATCTGCGGGATCACTCCGGAGGCGTGGGTGTTGCGGCGGAAGATCTCGCCGTACGCGCCGAGGGAGGCCACGCCCTCCTGGATACGGGCGCCGCCGGAGTCGTTGATGCCGATGACGGGACAGCCGGTTTTGAGGGCGAAGTCCATGACCTTGACGATCTTCTGGCCGTAGACCTCGCCGAGGGCTCCGCCGAAGACGGTGAAATCCTGGGAGAAGACGGCGACCGGGCGGCCGTCGACGGTGCCGTAGCCCGTGACGACGCCGTCGCCGTAGGGGCGGTTGGCGTCGAGGCCGAAGTTGGTGGAGCGGTGCCGGGCGAACTCGTCCAGTTCGACGAAGGAACCCTCGTCGAGCAGGAGGTCGATCCGCTCACGCGCCGTCAGCTTGCCCTTGGCGTGCTGCTTCTCGACGGCGCGTGCGGAGCCGGCGTGCGTCGCCTCTTCGATCCGACGCTGAAGATCCGCGAGCTTGCCCGCGGTCGTGTGAATGTCAGGCTGCTGCTCTTCCGGCTCGGACATCGGGATGCGGCTCCCTGCCTGCTCAAAAGGGGGGACGGTTACTCATCCGTAGCGTAGTGGGGGGCCTTCCGTTCGGCAGTGCGGTGTTTCCCACACCTAGTGTGGGTTGCATGACGCCCCGAGATGACTCTGAATCCTCCCGATCCGCCCGCAGCCGGTGGTCCGATCTGGACCGGCCTCCGCTCAATGCCTCCGTGTTGCGTCGGGGGCTGGTGCGGGAGGGGGCTCTGTGGCGGGAGGTGGAGGTGGTGCAGCGCACCGGGTCCACGAACTCCGATCTGGTGGACCGGGCTGCCGAGGGGGAGGTCGGGGAGGGGGTCGTTCTCGTCGCCGAGGAGCAGACCGCCGCGCGGGGGCGCCTCGACCGGCGGTGGACCGCGCCGGCTCGCTCGGGGTTGTTCTTCTCCGTGCTGCTGCGTCCTGCCGAGGTGCCGGTGGCGCGGTGGGGCTGGCTGCCGTTGCTGACCGGGGTCGCGGTGGCGACCGGTCTGTCGCGGGCCGCGGGGGTCGATACGGCGTTGAAGTGGCCCAACGACCTGCTGGTCACGGTGGGGGGAGAGGAGCGGAAGGCCGGCGGAATCCTGGCGGAGCGGGCCGGGGACGACGGGGTGGTGATCGGTGTCGGGATCAACGTCAGCCTGCGGGCCGATGAGCTGCCCGTGCCCACTGCGGGGTCGTTGGCGTTGGCGGGGGCGGTGAGCACGGACCGGGATCCGCTGCTGCGGGCGATGCTGCGGTCGCTGGAGGAGTGGTACGGGCGGTGGCGGGCCGCGGGTGGGGACGCGGGGGAGTGCGGCTTGCAGGAGACGTATGCGGCGGGGTGCGCGACGCTCGGGCGGGTGGTGCGGGCGGAGCTGCCGGGGGACCGGGCCGTGGTGGGGGAGGCCGTGGCGGTGGACGGCGACGGGCGGCTGGTTCTGGCCACGGAGACGGGCGTGCAGGAGCCGGTGGGGGCGGGCGACATCGTCCACCTGCGGCCCGCTCCGGGCAGGGGTTGACGCCTGCGGCGCAGCCTTCCCTCCGGTGGGGGTGCGCGTAGCGCCCACGGTGGGTGGGTGGTGCGGGGCCGGGGCGGGGGTGTCCGTCCTCGGACTGGCGCGATTGCGCTTGTTGGTGGGGGTGCGGGGCGCGGACGCGCCAGCCACTGCGGGCGAACACCCCCGTCCCGTCCCCTCTCGCAGACCGGCGGCTCTCCGCCGCTTCCGCGGGCAGTCGTGCTGCTGCCGCCATCCGCGGGCAATCGTGCCGCAGGGCGGCACGGGTGGGCGCGACGGCACCCAGCTTGCGCCGGGCTGCGCAACCCACCCCCGGCCCACATCGGCGCAGGGCGCCTGCAGTACGCCGGGCTGCGCGAACACCCCCGGCCCACAGCCACACCGGGCACCCGCAGACGAACGGAGCGCCAACGCACCCCCGGCTCAACCTAACGGAGTGAGCTGGCGCACACCTGCCGTAGAGTTGAGCGCGGTCGATACATGGCCGTGGCAGATCGGAAGGGCAGCAACGCGTGACCGTCGACGACTCGGGTTCCGGAACGGACGCGCAGGGCGCCGGCGAGGATCCGCTTGCTCTGCGCCTCGAACAGCTCATTCTGGGCGCCGAGCGCCGTTACACACCGTTTCAGGCCGCCCGCAGCGCCGGCGTCACCATGGAGCTGGCCACCCGCTTCTGGCGGGCCATGGGCTTCGCCGACGTCGGCCAGGCCAAGGCCCTGACGGAGGCCGACGTCCTCGCGCTGCGCCGCCTCGCCGGTCTGGTGGAGGCGGGGCTGCTCAGCGAGGCCATGGCGGTGCAGGTGGCGCGGTCCACCGGGCAGACCACCGCACGGCTGGCCGAATGGCAGATCGATTCCTTCCTGGAAGGGCTGACCGAGCCGCCCGAGCCGGGCATGACCCGCACCGAGGTCACGTATCCGATCGTCGAGCTGCTCCTGCCCGAGCTGGAGGAGTTCCTGGTGTACGTCTGGAGGCGGCAGCTCGCCGCCTCCGCCGGCCGGGTCGTGCAGGGGGCCGACGACGAGGAGATGGTCGACCGGCGGCTGGCCGTCGCCTTCGCGGACCTCGTGGGATTCACGCGGCTGACCCGGCGGATGGAGGAGGAGGAGCTCGGCGAGCTCGTCGAGGCCTTCGAGACCACCGCCGCCGACCTGGTCGCGGCGCGTGGCGGGCGGCTCATCAAGACGCTGGGCGACGAGGTGCTCTACGCGGCGGACGACGCCGGTACCGCCGCGGAGATCGCGATGCGCCTGATCGAGACCATGTCGAACGACGAGACCATGCCCGAGCTGCGGGTCGGCATGGCGTTCGGCACGGTGACCACCCGAATGGGTGATGTCTTCGGTACGACCGTGAATCTGGCGTCCCGGCTCACCTCCATAGCCCCCCGCGACGCCGTGCTCGTCGACACCGCGTTCGCCGAGGAGCTGATCCGTACCGGTGACGCGCCCGCCTCCGAGGCGGCGGCGGCCGAGGCGGTGGCCGCGGCGGAGAAGGAGGGCGAGGAGCCGCCGACGTACCGGTTCGCGCTTCAGCCGATGTGGCAGCGGCCGGTGCGTGGGCTCGGTGTGGTGGAGCCCTGGCTGCTCACCCGCCGGAACGGGGCTGCTCCTTCCGCTGCGTCTTCCTAGTCGGAGTCCGCGGTCCCCACGCACAGGCCGATGATCGGTACGCACAGGCCCGGGTCCGGCTCGGGTTCGGGCTCGGGCGTCGGAGTCGGTCTGTCCGGGCGGTGCGGGGCCGGTTCCCCGTGGTCGGGCGGCGGGGGGCCGGGGGTGCGGGGTGTGTCCGGCGGAGTGGTCGTCGAGCGCGGGGGCGGGGTGTTCCCCGGTGCGGCCGGCGTCTCCGGGGTGGTGGTCGTGGGGCTCGGGGGCGTGGACTGCGGTTCTGCTGCGGTGAGGGGTGCCTTGTCCTTGCCGCCCAGGGCCTCGGGGGAGGACGGGCTCGCCTCGGGGGCCGGCGCGGTCGCCCGGCCGCTCGCAGGGGGTGACGCCGTGGTGGGTGTGGTCGATTCCGGGTGGGGGGTGGGGCGCGGGCCCGCCTCCACGCCGATGTCCGTCCCGCCGTCGGGTGCCGAGGTCAGGCGGATCAGGGTCACGGCGCCCGCGGCCAGGGCCAGGCCGCCCGCGGCCAGCAGGACCTTGCGGGGGCGGGGCTTGCGGTGACGGCCCCGGATACGGGGAAAGCGGCCGGGCTGCTCGGCCGTGTGCGGTGTTTTCGGTGTCATCGCTCTTCCTCCCCTGCCGCGCGCCCCCGACGCGCCGCGGTGTGCGCACGCTATGCGCTCCCGTGGGGCGGAGGGCCGGAGTCGGCCGTATGTCACTCGAACGGGTGGGCGGGGGGTGACAAGGGAACCGGGCGTGCGCCCTTTTCCGTGCGGGCGTCGGCTGCGATGATCGGGAGCGAGCGAAGTTAACCCGCGTTAACCGGAGGGTGTCATGAGTGAGGAACGGTTCGGGGAGTTCGTGCTGGTGCGCCGGCATGAGCAGGGACATGTCGCGGAGCTCGTCCTCGACCGGCCCAAGGCCATGAACGCCGTGTCGACCGAGATGGCCCGGTCCGTGGCCGGGGCCTGTGCGGCGCTGGCGGCGGACCGTGATGTGCGGGCGGTGGTGCTGACGTCGTCGCACGAGCGGGCGTTCTGTGTGGGTGCCGACCTCAAGGAGCGCAATTCCTTCAGCGACGCCGACCTGGTGCGTCAGCGGCCCGTCGCACGCGGGGCGTACACCGGGGTGCTGGAGCTGCCGGTGCCGACGGTGGCGGCCGTGCACGGGTTCGCGCTGGGGGGCGGGTTCGAGCTGGCCCTGTCGTGCGATGTGATCGTCGCGGACCGTACGGCGGTCATGGGGCTGCCCGAGGTGTCCGTCGGGGTGATTCCGGGCGGGGGTGGTACGCAGCTGCTGCCCCGGCGGGTGGGTGCGGCCCGTGCCGCCGAGCTGATCTTCACCGCGCGCCGGGTGGAGGCCGGTGAGGCCCGGGAGCTGGGGCTGATCGACGAGCTGGTGGAGGAGGGGCGGGACCGGGAGGAGGGCCTGGCCATGGCCGCCCGGATCGCCGCGAACTCGCCGGTGGGGCTGCGGGCGGCCAAGCGGGCGCTGCGGCTGGGGCACGGGCTGGATCTGTCCGCCGGGCTCGAGGTCGAGGATGCCGCCTGGCGGTCGGTGGCGTTCTCGGGGGACCGGGCGGAGGGGGTGGCCGCCTTCAACGAGAAGCGCACGCCGCGGTGGCCCGGAGAGTGATCCCTCACTTCCCCGATGTCCCGATTGGCCCTGAACATCCCTAATCTGGAGGGATGGGTGAGGAGAGCCGGCTGGCGGCCGTGGTGACGCTGGCCCAGGGCATGGCCGCCGCGCACAGTTCGCGGGAGTCCTGGCGGGCCGCGGCCGGCGGTGCCTGCCGGGCACTGGGCGGGAGTTTCGCCGCGCTGTCGGTGTGGGAGCGCGAGCTGGGGCGGCTGCGGGTGCTGGTGAACGTCGGGGAGCTGGCCGAGGGGGAGGAGGAGTTCCCGGAGGACGAGTCCTATCCGGTGCACCAGTTCGCCGAGATCGCCGAGTTCCTGCATGAGCGGTGGGCGGGGGGCGGTGAGCCCGACGCGTGGGTGGAGACCGCCGAGGGGGCCTCGGCGGGGCGGCCCGGGTACTGCCATCAGCGGGTCGCGGCCCTCCGGCGGCGGGGGCGCGGGTGCTGCGTGGTCGCGCCGATCGTGCTGCACGGGCGGGCGTGGGGCGAGCTGTATGTGGCCCGGGCCGTCGGTGTGCCCGTCTTCGGGCGGGCGGACGCCGATTTCGCGACGGTGCTGGCCGCCGTGGTGGCCGCCGGGATCGCGCAGACGGAGCGGCTGGAGGAGGCCCGGCGGCTGGCCTTCACGGACTCGCTGACCGGGCTGGCCAACCGGCGCGCCGTGGACGCCCGGCTCGACGAGGCCGTGGAGCGGCACCGGCGGGACGGCGCCGTGGTCAGCCTGGTCGTGTGCGACCTGAACGGGCTGAAGCGGGTCAACGACACGCTGGGACATGCCGTGGGGGACCGGCTGCTGGAGCGGTTCGGGATGGTGCTGTCGCTGTGCGGGGCCATGCTGCCCGGGGCGCTGGCGGCGCGGCTCGGCGGGGACGAGTTCTGTCTGCTGGCGGTGGGGCCGCCGGCCGACGAGGTCGTCAAGGCGGCCGACGAGGTGTGCCGGCGTGCCGTGGAGCTGGGCATCGGGGACGGTGTGGCCTGCGGGGTGGCGTCCACCGAGGACCCCATCGGGCCGGTGCACACCGCCCGCAGGCTGTTCCGGCTGGCCGACGCGGCCCAGTACCGGGCCAAGGCGGAGCGGGCCGTCCATCCGGTGGTGGCCGGGCGGGAGGGGCCCGACGATCCCGTCGTACGGCTCGCGGACGAGCCGTCGCGGGCGTCGGACGGGGAGCGGCGCCGGTTCCGCGGGCGGCATTCGCCGTAGGGCGCGGGTGTGACGTATCGGTAAGGGGTGAGCGGTGCCTCCAGGGGTGACATCGCTGAATTCACTGCGTACGCTCCTGAATATGGATATGCACACTGTGGTGGTGGGGACAGCGGGCGTGACCGCGTCCGACGTGCTCGCCGTGGCGCGCGGGGGTGCCCGCGTCGAACTGTCCGCGGAGGCGGTGGCCGCCCTCACCGCGTCCCGCGAGATCGTGGACGCCCTGGCCGCCAAGCCGGATCCCGTCTACGGGGTGAGCACCGGCTTCGGCGCCCTGGCGACCCGGCACATCAGCCCCGAGCTGCGCGCTCAGCTGCAGCGCAACATCGTCCGTTCGCACGCCGCCGGCATGGGGCCCCGCGTGGAGCGGGAAGTCGTCCGCGCCCTGATGTTCCTCCGGCTGAAGACCGTCTGCTCCGGCCGCACCGGAGTCCGGCCCGAGGTCGCGCAGACGATGGCCGACGTGCTGAACGCCGGGATCACCCCGGTCGTCCACGAGTACGGCTCCCTGGGCTGTTCCGGCGACCTGGCCCCGCTCTCCCACTGCGCCCTCACCCTGATGGGCGAAGGGGACGCCGAGGGCCCCGACGGGACCGTACGGCCGGCCGGTGACCTGCTCGCCGAACACGGCATCCGCCCCGTCGAACTGCGCGAGAAGGAAGGTCTCGCCCTCCTCAACGGCACCGACGGCATGCTCGGCATGCTGGTCATGGCCCTCGCCGACCTGGACCTCCTCTACAAGTCCGCCGATGTCACGGCCGCCCTGAGCCTGGAGGCCCTCCTCGGCACCGACAAGGTGCTCGCCCCCGAGCTGCACGCCATCCGCCCGCACCCGGGTCAGGCCGCGAGCGCCGCCAACATGCTCGCCGTACTGCAGGACTCGGGGCTGACGGGGCATCACCAGGACGACGCCCCCCGGGTCCAGGACGCCTACTCCGTGCGCTGCGCCCCGCAGGTCGCCGGCGCCGGACGCGACACCCTGGCCCACGCGCGGCTGGTCGCCGAGCGTGAACTCGCCTCCGCCGTCGACAATCCCGTCGTACTGCCCGACGGCCGGGTGGAGTCCAACGGCAACTTCCACGGGGCGCCCGTCGCCTACGTCCTGGACTTCCTCGCCATCGCCGTCGCCGACCTCGCCTCCATCGCCGAGCGCCGCACCGACCGGCTGCTGGACAAGAACCGCAGCCACGGACTGCCGCCGTTCCTCGCCGACGACGCCGGTGTCGACTCCGGTCTGATGATCGCTCAGTACACCCAGGCCGCCCTGGTCAGCGAGTTGAAGCGGCTCGCCGTACCGGCGTCGGCGGACTCGATCCCGTCCTCGGCGATGCAGGAGGACCACGTCTCGATGGGCTGGTCGGCCGCACGCAAACTGCGTACCGCCGTCGACAACCTCACCCGGGTCGTCGCCGTCGAGCTGTACGCGGCCACACGGGCCGTCGAACTGCGCGAAGGGCTGACGCCGGCGCCGGCGACGCGAGCCGTCATCGAGGCCGTCCGGGAGGCCGGGGTCGGCGGCCCCGGACCGGACCGCTATCTGGCGCCCGACCTCGAAGCGGCCGGCGCGTTCGTGCGTGACGGGCGGCTGGTCGCCGCCGTGGAGACGGTCACCGGGCCGCTGCGCTGACCCGGCCGGGCCCCGCGGGACGTGCCGTCGCGGGGCCTCCGGTCAGAAGTCCAGCCGTTCCCGGCGGACCGAATAGACGACGAAGCCGGCGCCGAGGGCGAGCGAGGCCGTGCCGCCGATGATGTACGGGGTGCTGTCGAAGCTGCCGGTGTCCGCGAGGCGGACCTCCTGGCCGGTGCCCTCCAGGGACGCCGACGTGGTGCCGGACACGACTCTCGCCTGCTCGGTGACCTGCGGAGAGGGGCTCGCCGAAGGCGCGTCCCCCGCCGGGGTGTCCGACGACGCGTTCGCGGACGGGACGAACCACAGGGCGCACAGCAGCGTGCCCGCGGCGGTGGCGGTCAGCAACGGACGGAGCGCGGATGACACGGAATATCGATCCCCTTGTGGCGCTGGCGAATTGGCCGTGTGGGGCGATGTTAGTGAAAGTCGCGGGTCACAGGAAAGTCACGGGAGGCCCTGGCCGTACGCTCCGGGGATGAGCACTCCAGAGACATCACGGTTTGTACGGCTTCGCGCCGAGCTCGTCCTCGAAATCGACGACGAGGACGCGGTGACCAAGGCCGCGCTGCGCAGGATCAGGGACGAGGACGGTATGCCGGACGGGGAACGGGTACACGCCGAAAGTGTTGTGACGGAGGACACGGCGGAGGCCCTCGCGTATCTGGTCGATCCGTTCAGCCTGGTCAGCGAGGTGCCGGGGGTCGAACTCCTGCAGGCCTCCTGGAGCAGCGAGCGGATCGACTACGACCCGGACTCGCCGGAGTGGGACCTCGACGGGGAAGATGACGGGGAGTCCGACGAGGAGTCCTACGACGACGAGGACGGTGCAGGCCGGGCGGGTTGAGGCGGCTTGGGGAAATCGTGACCCCGGTCGGCAACCGCCGCCGGGGGCGCGACGTCTCACAGGGGGCCACGGACCGGCGTCCTCACCGTCCGCCCCGAGGACGTGGTGAGCCCCACACCCCCGGGCCGTGGGGAACCGGATCACCCGGTCGTAGCGTTGAAGGTTGTGGACGAGGTCCCTCGGCTTCGCGCCGGGGACTCGTGGGGTTGGGATTCGGCAACGATGGAGAAGCGTGTGATGACGGACGGTAAGCGGCGCAGGAGTCTGGCGGCCGCGTCCGCTCTGCTCGGCGGAGTGCTGGTGCTCTCGGCTTGTTCCGGCGGTGACGACAGCGCCTCCGGCGGCGACGGCAAGGACACCTCGCAGGCCCAGGTGGACGAGGCGGCGGCCAAGAAGTCCTCCGAGGCGCAGATCAAGATCACGCCGAAGGACGGTTCCAGCAACGCCTCCATCAACAACTCCGCCGCCGTCACCGTGAGCAAAGGCACCCTCACCGAGGTGAAGATGACCACCTCCGAGGGCACCGCCGTCGAAGGTGAGATATCCGCGGACAAGAAGAGCTGGAAGCCCAGCGCCCAGCTCGAGCGCGCCACCACCTACAAGGTGACGGCCACCGCCGAGGACTCCGAGGGTCTCGCCGCCCATGAGAACGCGTCGTTCACCACGGTCTCCCAGGCCAACAGCTTCATCGGCAACTTCACCCCGGACAACGGCACCACGGTCGGTGTCGGCATGCCGGTGTCGATCAACTTCGACAAGGCGATCACCAACAAGGCCGCGGTCCAGAAGGGCATCACCGTCTCCACCACCAGTGGCCAGGAGGTCGCCTGCCACTGGTTCAACGCCAACCGCATGGACTGCCGGCCCGACGAGTACTGGCAGGAGGGCTCCACCGTCACGCTGAAGCTGGCGCTCGACGGTGTCGAGGGCGCCGAGGGCGTCTACGGCGTCCAGCAGAAGACGGTCACCTTCAAGATCGGCCGCAACCAGGTCTCCTACGTCGACGCCAAGACCAAGCAGATGAAGGTCACGCAGGACGGCAAGACCGTCCGCACCATCCCGATCTCCGCCGGCGCGCCCGAGAACAAGACGTACGAGGGCCAGATGGTGATCTCCGAGAAGTTCAAGGAGACCCGGATGAACGGCGCGACGGTCGGCTTCACCGACGACGACGGCAAGGGCGAGTACGACATCAAGGACGTGCCGCACGCCATGCGTCTGAGCACCTCCGGCACCTTCATCCACGGCAACTACTGGGGCGCCAAGTCCATCTTCGGCAGCGTCAACACCAGCCACGGCTGCGTCGGCCTGGCAGACGCCAAGGGCGCCGGCGACCCGAACACGCCCGGTTCCTGGTTCTACGACAACTCGATCGTCGGCGACGTGGTCGTCGTCCAGAACACCGGTGACAAGACCATCGCCCCGGACAACGGCCTCAACGGCTGGAACATGACCTGGGAGCAGTGGAAGGCGGGCTCGGCCGTCTGACGCCGCCCTCCGGACACGGAGCACCCCACCCACCCGGCCGATGCCCTCGTCCCCTCCTCAGGGAGCGGACGAGGGCATCGGCCGTTTCGCACCCGTGGCCCGCTCCACTGCCAACCACGCGGTTGTGTAACGGAGTCCCGGCGTCGGCGTAACAGTCACCCGGCGACTTCGGCCCTCCGCCCGACAGTGGTTGAGGCACTTGATCACACCCCGGCATACTGCGTGATCCGGGGGGTGCGCGCATGCGTACGAGACCACCCCCGGCCGGGTGACTGCTCTTCACCCGGCGACTCCGCTAGGGGGAACCTTGCGCAGACAAGTGAAGAGAGCGTGCGCGGCCACGGTCGCCACGGCGACGGCCGTGGCGCTCGCGGCGGGCATGGCCGGCCCCGCGTCGGCGAACGGGGAGCGCACGGCGGCCGGTTCGGCGCCCGCGGCCTCCGCGGCGAAGGCCAAGCACCGGATCACGCTGATCACGGGTGACCGGGTAGCGGTGGACGCCAAGGGCCGTGTCGTCGGGCTGGAGCGGGCCGAGGGCCGGGAGCACATACCCGTCCAGGTCCGCAGGACCGGCGGTCACACGCTGGTGATACCCGTGGACGCCGCCCGGCTGATCGCGAGCGGCACACTGGACCAGCGGCTCTTCGACATCACCGAGTTGAACAGGTCCGCGACCCGCGGCTCCCAGAAGCGGGGCCTGAAGGTCATCGTCGGCTACAAGGGCGGCGCGAAGGCCGCCAAGGCCGACGTCCGTGAGGCGGGCACGGTCCGCCGGGCGCTGAAGTCCCTGAACGCGGACGCGGTGCAGACCCCGCACGAGGACGCCTCCGAACTCTGGGACGCCGTCACCAACGGCGACCGGACCGCCTCCGGTGTCGCCCACGTCTGGCTGGACGGGGTCCGCAAGGCCTCCCTCGACACCTCGGTGGCGCAGATCGGCACGCCCAAGGCCTGGGCGGCCGGCTACGACGGCAAGGGCGTCAGGATCGCCGTACTGGACACCGGCGTCGACGCCACCCACCCGGACCTCAAGGGCCAGGTGACCGCCTCCAAGAACTTCACCAGCGCGCCCACCGCCGGTGACAAGGTCGGCCACGGCACCCATGTCGCGTCCATCGCGGCCGGTACGGGCGCCAAGTCCAAGGGGAAGTTCAAGGGCGTCGCGCCCGGTGCCAAGGTCCTCAACGGCAAGGTCCTCGACGACTCCGGCTTCGGTGACGACTCCGGCATCCTGGCCGGGATGGAGTGGGCGGCCGCACAGGGCGCCGACGTCATCAACATGAGCCTCGGCGGCATGGACACGGCCGAGGTCGACCCGCTGGAGGCGGCGGTCAACAAGCTCTCCGCCGAGAAGGGCGTCCTGTTCGCCATCGCGGCCGGCAACGAGGGCCCGCAGTCGATCGGTTCGCCCGGCAGCGCGGACGCCGCCCTCACCGTCGGCGCCGTCGACGGCAAGGACCGGCTCGCCGACTTCTCCTCCACCGGCCCCCGCGTCGGCGACGGCGCCGTCAAGCCGGACGTCACCGCTCCCGGCGTCGACATCACGGCCGCCTCGGCGAAGGGCAACGACATCGCCAAGGAGGTCGGCGAGAAGCCGGCCGGGTACATGACCATCTCGGGTACGTCGATGGCGACCCCGCATGTCGCGGGCGCCGCGGCGCTTCTGAAGCAGCAGCACCCGGATTGGTCCTCCGCGGAGTTGAAGGGCGCGCTCACCGCGTCCACCAAGGGCGGCCCGTACACGCCGTTCGAACAGGGGTCGGGCCGGGTCCAGGCCGACAAGGCCGTCAAGCAGACCGTGATCGCCGAACCGGTGTCGCTGAGCTTCGGCGTCCAGCAGTGGCCGCACACCGACGACAAGCCGGTCACCGAGCAGATCACCTACCGCAACCTCGGCAGCAAGGACGTCACGTTCAAGCTGACGTCGACCGCCACCAACCCCAAGGGCAAGGCCGCCCCGGCCGGCTTCTTCAAGCTGGGCGCCACCACCGTCACGGTCCCCGCGGGCGGCAAGGCCTCCGTGGACCTGACCGTCGACACCCGGCTCGGCGGCACGGTCGACGGCGCCTACTCGGCGTACGTGGTCGCGACGGGCGGCGGGCAGACCGTGCGCACGGCGGCCGCGGTGCAGCGCGAGGTCCAGTCGTACGACGTGACGCTGAAGTTCCTCGACCGGGCGGGCAAGCCGGCCACCAACTACGTCGCCGGTCTGGTCGGCCTCTCCGGTCTGGCCGCCGGCCAGTGGTACCAGCCCTACGACGCCGACGGCACCGTCACGCTCCGCGTGCCCAAGGGCGGCTACGTCCTGGACACCGGGATCCTCGTCTCCGCCGACCCGGAGAAGTACGAGGGCGCCGACTGGCTGGCCCAGCCGAAGCTGGACGTCGGCAGGAACACCACGGTCACGCTTGACGCCCGCAAGGCCAAGCCGGTGAACATCACCGTGGCGGACAAGAAGGCCAAGCCGGAATTCGCCTCGGCCGACTACACCGTCGAGACCAAGGACAGCGGCCACTCCTTCGGCTGGTGGCTGGACTCGTACGACAACTTCCGCTCCGCCCACCTCGGTCCGCAGCTGGACGGCACGCTGTACCAGCAGTGGGACGCCCACTTCAGCAAGGGCGCCAAGGAGCAGTACGACACCGTCGTCGGCGCCAAGGTGAAGAAGCTCGCCACCGGCTACACCCGGCACTACAAGGCGGGCGACTTCGCCACGGTGAAGGTGGGCATGGGCGCGGCGGCGAGCGGCAAGAAGGGCGTCGTCAGCGCCTACGGCTCGCTGCCCGGAAGCAGCGGCGCCTCCTCGTTCGGCAACGCGCAGAGCCTGCCCAGCAGCCGCACCCTGCACCTGTCCGCGGTGGGCGGGACCCGGTGGGACCTCGACTTCGAGCAGCAGAGCGGTGTCGACGAGGACGGCTGGCCGATTTCCGACGCCGGGTACCTCATCGCCGCCGGGAAGAGCCTCAAGGCCGGCAGGACGTACCGGGAGACCGTGAACACAGCCGTCTTCGGGCCGCGCCTGACCTCCGACTACGGCATCTTCCGGGACGGCAACACCATCTCCGGGACGATTCCGCTGTTCGCCGACGGCAAGGGCCACCCCGGTTCCTCGGTGTACACCTCGGCCACCACCAGCCTCTACCGCAACGGCAAGAAGGTCGGCTCCAACGCCGACCCGCTGTTCGGCGAGGGGGAGTTCAAGGTTCCGTCGGGTGACGCCTCCTACCGGCTGACCACCTCGGTCAAGCGGAGCGCCAAGGTCGCCGCCGCGTCCACGCGGATCGACGCGAGCTGGACGTTCCGTTCCAGGAAGACGGCCGACTACAAGCAGCTGCCCGCCTCCACGGTCCGCTTCCTCGCGGCCACGGGTCTGGACAGCAAGGTGCCGGCCGGCAAGAAGGTCACCGTTCCGGTCTCCGTGGAGGGCGCCGCCAAGGGCAGGAACCTGAAGTCCCTGTCGGTGTACGTGTCGTACGACTACGGCAAGACCTGGAAGAAGACCACGGTCAAGAAGGGGAAGATCACCTTCAAGAACCCCGCCAAGGGGAAGTCCGTCTCCTTCCACGCCAAGGTCGCCGACAAGAAGGGCAACAAGTCGACGATCTCGGTCTACAACGCCTACTACGGCAAGTAGACGACCCCGGAATCCAGGGCGGCCCGCCGGAAGCACTGCTTCCGGCGGGCCGTCCCGTCGTCTGTGTCACGGGGCGGTGGTGTCCGCGCCCTGTTGTCGGGCGTCCACGCCCCAGCTCGCCAGCAGCCGCAGCGCCTCCGCCGACGGGGAGCCCGGCTCCGCGAAGTAGGTGACCAGCGACTGCTCGGTCTCCGCGGCCGGGCGGAACGACTCCCACAGCAGCGTCAGTTCACCCACCAGCGGATGCCTCACCCGCTTGACGCCGTGGCTCTTCTCCTTCACGTCGTGCGCGGCCCACAGCGTCCTGAACTGCTCGCTCTTGACCGACAGCTCACCGACCAGCGCGGACAGCTGGGGGTCCTCCGGGTGGCAGCCCGCGTCCATGCGCAGATAGGCGACCATGTCGGACGCCTTCTGGTCCCACTCCACGAACAGCTCCCGGTAGTCCGGGTTGAGGAACACCAGCCGCGCCCAGTTCCGCTCCTGCGCCGGCATCCGGCCCCAGTCCCCGAAGAGCGCCGCGGCCATCCGGTTCCAGGCGAGGATCTCCGAGCGCCGGCCCACCACGTACGCCGGTACCGTGTCCATCGAGTCCAGCAGCTGCCGCAGCGCCACGCGCGCCTGCTGCGTCCGGGGCGGCTGCTTCCTCCGGTGCCGCTTCGGCTTCGCCAGATGCGTCAGATGGGCGCGCTCGGCGTCGGTGAGGCGCAGTGCGCGCGCGATCGAGTCCAGCACCTCCGCCGACACGTTCCGCCCGTTGCCCTGCTCCAGGCGCGTGTAGTAGGCCACGGACACCCCGGCGAGCTGCGCCAGCTCCTCGCGGCGCAGACCCGGGACCCGGCGGTGGCGTCCGAAGTCCGGCAGACCGACGTCCTCCGGCTTCAGCCGGGCCCGCCGCGTCCGCAGGAACTCGCTGAGCTCCGCACGCGGGTCGAGACCGCCGTTCGCCGGGCCGGCCGGATCGGTGTGCTGCTCATCCATACGTCCCAGTATTCCCGGTCCTACGACCGGAGAGCCTGTCCCTGTCAGTGGTACGCACGGCGAACGTAGGCAGAGTGGGGGTCTGGGTGGATCGCCTCCGTCGTCCCAGGCTGGAGCCTGTGCCCGGCCCGACGGAAGGCAGCCGGGTGCACGACCACCTCACAAGGAGAACCCGGCATGACCACTGTTGCTGCCTACGCCGCACCCGCCGCCAAGGCTCCGCTGGAGCGGACGACCATCGAGCGGCGCGAGGTCGGCGAGCACGACGTACTGATCGACATCAAGTTCGCGGGCATCTGCCACTCCGACATCCACCAGGTCCGGGAGGGATGGGGCGAGGCGATCTTCCCGATGGTGCCCGGCCACGAGATCGCCGGTGTGGTGTCCGAGGTCGGCCCCGGCGTCACCAAGTACGCCGTCGGCGACCGCGTGGGCGTCGGCTGCATGGTCGACTCCTGCCGCGAGTGCGACAACTGCAGGGCCGGACGGGAGCAGTACTGCACCGGGGGCATGGTCGGCACCTACAACGCCCTGGACAAGAACGGCGAGCCCACCTACGGCGGCTACGCGCAGACGATCGTGGTCGACGAGAACTACGTCGTCCGCATCCCCGACGGCCTGGCCCTCGACGTCGCCGCGCCCCTGCTGTGCGCGGGCATCACCACGTACTCCCCGCTGAAGCGCTGGGGCGCCGGTCCCGGCAAGAAGGTCGCCATCCTCGGCATGGGCGGCCTCGGCCACATGGGCGTCAAGATCGCGCACGCGCTGGGCGCGGAGGTGACGGTGCTGTCGCAGTCCCTGCGCAAGAAGGACGACGGCCTGAAGCTGGGCGCCGACCACTACCACGCCACCGCGGACCAGAAGACGTTCGAGGACCTGCGCGGCACCTTCGACCTCATCGTGTCGACCGTGTCGGCGCCGCTGGACCTCGGCGCCTATCTGTCACTGCTGAAGACCGAGGGCACGCTGGCGAACGTCGGCGCCCCCGAGGAGCCCGTCTCCCTGAACCTCTTCTCGGTCATCGGCGGCGGCAAGACCCTCGCCGGTTCGATGATCGGCGGCATCGCCGAGACGCAGGAGATGCTGGACTTCTGCGCCACGCACGGCATCGGCGCGGAGATCGAGCTGATCGGCGCTGCCGAGATCAACGAGGCCTACGAACGCGTCCTGAACAGCGACGTCCGCTACCGCTTCGTGATCGACACGGCCACGATCTGACACCTCGCGGCACCTCCCTGTCGCCCCCGTGAGACCCGTCTCGCCTGTTCCGCCGGCCGGGCGGCCTCACACCGAGGGCGAAACACCGCGGAGACCGGCGCCTACAGCGCCTCGAACGGGGGGATGACACGGACGATGATGATCAGTGGGTCACGTGGTGCGACCAGGAATTAGAACCAGCCGCCGGCGGCATCCATACGGCGCAGACCGCCCGGTCGAGGGCCGTTTCCCATGTCGCTGACGTCGACACCTGTACTGGCCAGGTCGACGAGTTGGCCGGCCAGACGCTCCACCTCCGCCACGACGTGAACGGGAAGCCCGCCTGCCACGTGATCGTGGTCGGGGTCGTACTCCCAGCGCCAGTCGGCGCTCACCGGGCCGGGAGGCCGACGGCCGCGTGGGCCTCGTCCAGGATCCGCCCAATTTCGTGGGCGGCCTGCCGGGCCTGCGCGGCGTCGCCCGATTCAGCGATCTTCTCCCAGTGGCGGAGACCGGCTGCCAGGTCAGGGCGGCGCTGGATGTGCACATAGACGGCCCACTGGGCGATGAACCGCTGGAGCGGTGCCAGGTCGGAGCCCTGCCGTGACTGGTCGGCCGCTTGGTCCAGTTCCCGGGTGAACGCCGGCAGGGCGGCAGGCGCGATCTGCCTGATCGCTTGCCTCAGCGCGGCAACCGTGGCCGGTGGTTGGGGGATGAGCGGTTGCCCGGCGGCGGAGGTGGTCATCGTTGCTCCCATGGGCGCGATTCTGATCCCAGGCGTCAGCGTAATGGGCCTGCCTGCCTTCCCACCGCTCGAACTAGTGAGGGAGGAGCGATCCTGCGAACCCGGGTCACTGGCGGGACCGCGGACTCAGTGCGGCAGGGTGGCCGGGCTGCCGCCGTTGGCCTCGTAGCCGGCGACCGCCAGGGCGCGGTAGACCGCGAACTCGGCGGCGGGGTCGGCGGACAGGGTCCAGGGCAGCGCGCCCACGTGACCGTCGATGTGTATGAGCTGGTTCATGGCCTCCGCCCAGCGCTCCGCGCGGACCAGGAAGAACACCAGCAGGTGCCGTACATGCGCCAGCATCGGGTCGTCGGGGCGGGCCGAGTGCACCGCGTGCAGCGCGCCGTGGATGGCCTTGCTGACGACCTCGCTCTGGTAGAAACCGGCGACCAGGGTCACCTCGGGAAGGTGCTCGAACACCGCGAAGAGCGGCATGGCGGCGAGGAGCGACCCCTGCGGCGCCCGCGCCGCCGCGGCCTCGGCGAAGGAGTACGCCAGCTGCCGCGAACCGTGCCACTTCTCGCACCAGTACTGCAGCGCGGCCAGATGCGCGCCCATGTGGGCCGGGGCACGGTCGAGGATCTTCAGCCAGACCTGCTCGAAGTCCTGCTGGGAGTAGCCGAGTCCGCGGGCCACGGAGAGCTCCACGATGTACGGGACCGGGTCACCCGGAGCCAGCAGCGCCGCCTCGCCGCACGCCGTCTTCGCCTCCTCCATGATGATCCGGAAGGCGTCCGTCCCGGGCGTCGCGGTGCGCCACGCCTGCTGCACCAGGAACTCGGCGTGCACCGCGGCGCCGCCCGCGTCCTTGGGTGCCTCGGTGCGCCACACCCGCAGCCACTGCCCGCCCGGCGCCTCGCTCACCCCGCCGGGCCGCCGGGCCAGCTCCAGCGAGGCCGCGCCGGCGAAGGCCTGGACGCGCTGCCAGCGCAGCTCGCCCTCCGCGTCGGTGCCGGCCAGCAGCTGCTGCGCCGCGCGGTAGTCCTGGGTGCGCTGCACCAGGTCCAGCACGTCCAGCAGGTCCTGGTCGGGGCCGGGCATGCGGATGTCCAGCTCCTCCTCGCGGGCGAAGCCGTAGTTCGCCGGGTCCGCCGCGTCCGGGTGGCCGGGCGGGACCAGTCCCACCGCGCCGCGCCGGCGCCGGAGGAACGGCAACACCACGAAGCCCAGCATGACGAGCGCGATCAGGACCCAGAGAATCTCCATGTCACAAGCGAACCAGACCACGCCGACAATTGGCCAACCCGGTGCCCGACCCTGTGGAAAACTTCCCGCGATCCCCGCCCCGCACCGACCCGTCCGGCGCCCCCGCCGCCCGCGCCCGCCGTCCGCGACGTCCGCGCACTACCCTCGGGCACATGAGCGACAGGCACATCAGTCAGCACTTCGAGACGCTCGCGATTCACGCGGGCAACACCGCCGACCCCCTGACGGGAGCGGTCGTCCCGCCGATCTACCAGGTGTCCACCTACAAGCAGGACGGTGTCGGCGGCCTGCGCGGCGGCTACGAGTACAGCCGCAGCGCCAATCCGACCAGGACCGCGCTGGAGGAGAACCTCGCCGCCCTGGAGGGCGGCCGCCGCGGTCTCGCGTTCGCGTCCGGACTGGCGGCCGAGGACTGCCTGTTGCGTACGCTGCTCAGCCCGGGCGACCACGTGGTGATCCCGAACGACGCCTACGGCGGCACCTTCCGCCTCTTCGCCAAGGTCGTCGCCCGCTGGGGCGTGGAGTGGTCGGTCGCCGACACCTCCGACCCCGCCGCCGTCCGGGCCGCGATCACCCCGAAGACCAAGGTCGTCTGGGTGGAGACCCCCTCCAACCCGCTGCTCGGCATCACCGACATCGCCGCCGTGGCCCAGGTCGCCCGGGACGCGGGCGCGCGGCTCGTCGTCGACAACACCTTCGCCACGCCGTACCTCCAGCAGCCGCTCGCACTCGGCGCGGACATCGTCGTGCACTCCCTGACCAAGTACATGGGCGGCCACTCCGACGTCGTCGGCGGCGCCCTGATCACCGGCGACGCGGAGCTGGGCGAGGAGCTCGCCTATCACCAGAACGCGATGGGCGCGGTCGCCGGCCCCTTCGACTCCTGGCTGGTGCTGCGCGGCACCAAGACCCTCTCGGTGCGCATGGACCGGCACAGCGAGAACGCCACGAAGATCGCCGACATGCTCAGCCGTCACCCGCGCGTGACGAGCGTCCTGTACCCGGGGCTGCCGGACCACCCGGGGCACGAGGTCGCGGCCAAGCAGATGCGCGCCTTCGGCGGCATGGTCTCCTTCCGCGTGGAGGGCGGTGAGGAGGCGGCCGTCGAGGTCTGCGACCGCGCCGAGGTGTTCACGCTCGGCGAGTCGCTGGGCGGCGTCGAGTCCCTCATCGAGCACCCGGGGCGGATGACGCACGCGTCGGTGGCCGGTTCCGCGCTCGAGGTCCCCGCCGACCTGGTGCGCCTGTCCGTGGGCATCGAGAACGTCGACGACCTGCTCGAAGACCTCCAGCAGGCGCTCGGCCGGTAGGCGCCGGTCACCAGCCCGTGAGCGGTGGAGTCGTCTCCGACGGCGGCTCCACCCACGGGCGGGCCGTCAGCGCCCACACCACGAACGCCACGGTCACCGCCAGCAACAGCAGCCACATCGCGCGGCGAACCAGCGTCCTGCGCCGCAGTATGCGGGCGCCGCGCCGCGCGGCGTCCCCGTGCAGGTCGGGTGGCACGGGCGGCGGTGACTGCTCCAGCATCCGCCGTACGGTCGCCTCACGTTTCATCCCCGCCATGCCGGCTCCCGTCTCATGACGGCACCGCCTCGACGCCCGCCACCTTGGGCGACGGGCTCCTGGGCGGGCGCAGCACGTTCACCATCGCGCGGTTGAAGATCGCCCGCACGCGCTCGGCGGGCAGTCCGAGCAGCGCCGCCGTCTGTTCCTCGGCGACGCCCTCGTGCAGCCGCAGTACCAGGACCAGGCGTTCCTGCGGGCTGAGCGCGGCCAGCGGACTGCCGGAGTGGGGGCGGGAGCGGAGCAGCCCGCCGAGCTCGTGCCACGCGCTGTTCGCGAACCGGGTCGCCAGGTACTGGCGGGTGTGGTCGTAGGGGTCCTCGCCGTGCAGCCGGTCCCAGCACGCGTACGTGCGGGCCAGCGCCAGGGTGAGCAGGCGCCGCGCGCGCGGGTTGTCGTCCCGTGCCTCCGCGGTGAGCAGGGTGGCGGTGTGCAGCAGCCGTCCGCCCGCGCCGGCGACGTACGCTTCGAACTCGCGGGCACGGGAGGCGTTCTCGGACACATGCCGTGCCATGCAGCCGCACCCTCCCCTCGGGGTCCCCTCCCCTCATATCAGGCCAGCACGCGCCTCCAGGTCAAGAGTCGCGCACGCTCGGTGCACACGGTTTCTCGCCACCGCCTCCCCTTCCCGTCCCGTCCCCGGGGGCGCTGCCCCCGGACCCCCGCTCCTCAAACGCCGGAGGGGCTGGAGACGGACGAGGCCCGGAGGGCCGAAGGGGGGTCTGGGGGCGCAGCCCCCAGAGGTCAGGAGTCCGTACGGTCCTGAACGGACATCCGAGAAGACAGCGCACCGTTGAAGCGCGTGAGGAGCGTGCAGAACGCCTCGCGCTCCTCCGGCGCCCAGTCGTGGGTCAGCTCGGCCATCAACTGACGCCGCGAGGAACGCACTTCCTCCAGCCGCGACTGCCCGCGCGGGGACAGCTGGAGCACGACCGCACGGCCGTCCTCGGGGTGCGAGGTCCGCTTGACCAGGCCGGTGTCCACGAGCGGGGCCACCTGACGGGTGACCGTCGAGGAGTCGATCCCCATGCTCGCGGCGAGCGCCTTGACGCCCATCGGACCTTCTTTGTCCAGGCGGTTGAGCAGCAGGTACGCGGCGCGGTCCATCGAGTTGCGCACCTGGCCGACCCCGCCGAGCCGCGTCTGTTCGGCACGGCGGGCGAACAACGCCACCTCGTGCTGCAGCGTGTCGAGAAGACCCGTGTCACCGACGGCCGTCAGGTCCGTCGTCATGTCCATCGACATTTCAGGTGTTGTGGGCATGGCCGGAGGCTCACTTCGTGGAGGGCTGCTAATTGGGGGACAGGGTACGCGGCCGGGGGGCGGGCCGTACCGGCGCTGCGCAAAGCGGAGTCCGCGGGTTGGTCACACCGGTCGCGGCCGTCCGTGAACTGCGATGCTGGAGTCATGAGCTACAGCACGGCCGGCTCCCTGCGGGCCGTCACCCTCGACGATGTGCGCGGCGCCCAGAAGATGCTCTCCGGTGTGGCACGGACCACCGCGATGGAGGGCAGCCGGCATTTGTCCCAGCGGGTGGGCGCTCCGGTGCATCTGAAGTGCGAGAACCTCCAGCGCACCGGCTCGTTCAAGCTGCGTGGCGCCTACGTCCGGATCGCCGGGCTGCTGCCGGAGGAGCGGGCCGCCGGTGTCGTCGCGGCGAGCGCCGGCAACCACGCGCAGGGCGTGGCGCTGGCGTCGTCGCTGCTCGGGGTGCGGTCCACCGTGTTCATGCCGAAGGGCGCCCCGCTTCCGAAGGTCAGCGCGACCCGGGAGTACGGCGCCGAGGTGCGCCTGCACGGCCAGGTGGTCGACGAGACGCTGGCCGCGGCGACGGAGTACGCGCACGAGACGGGCGCGGTGTTCATCCACCCGTTCGACCACCCGGACATCATCGCGGGCCAGGGCACGGTGGGCCTGGAAATCCTGGAGCAGTGCCCCGAGGTGCGCACGATCGTCGTCGGGGTCGGCGGGGGCGGGCTGGCCGCCGGGATCGCGGTCGCGGTGAAGGCGCTGCGGCCCGATGTGCGGATCGTCGGGGTGCAGGCGGCGGGCGCGGCGGCGTATCCGCCGTCGCTGGCGGCCGGCCGACCGGTGTCGGTGCGCAACCCGGCGACGATGGCCGACGGGATCAAGGTGGGGCGGCCCGGTGACGTGCCGTTCGGGATCGTCGGCGAGCTGGTGGATGAGGTGTGCACGGTCACCGAGGACGAGCTCTCAGCCGCGCTGCTGCTCTGCCTGGAGCGGGCCAAGCTGGTCGTGGAGCCGGCCGGGGCGAGCCCGGTGGCGGCGCTGCTGAGCCGTCCCGGTGCCTTCGAGGGGCCGGTCGTCGCGGTGCTGTCCGGCGGCAATGTGGACCCGGTGCTGATGGAGCGGGTGCTGCGGCACGGCATGGCGGCGCAGGGCCGCTACCTGGCCGTACGGCTGCGGCTGACGGACCGGCCGGGGGCGCTCGCCTCGCTTCTCGGGGCGTTGTCAGTGGTCGACGCTAACGTCCTCGATGTGAGCCACGTACGGACCGATCCACGGCTCGGGCTCACGGAGGCGGAGGTCGAGCTGCACCTGGAGACCAAGGGCCCGGCGCACTGCGCCGAGGTCGAACTGGCTCTGCGCGAGGCGGGTTACACGGTCATGGACTGATGCCGGAGGCGGTGTCATTCCTTTGGGTAAATGCATTGAGAGACGCGATACATCGCGTTATGGTGTATCTCTCGTCATTGCCTGGGTCATTGCCTGGGTCATTGCCTGGCCGACGTGCGTACCGCTGTCGTGCCGGGCGAAAAAACATCAGCACATCCCGGCGCGCAAACCTAGGCTTTCCCGAAGAATCACGACGACGTGGAGATTCATATGCCAGGCGCCATCTATGCCGAAGGTCTCGTGAAGACCTTCGGAGACGTAAGGGCACTGGACGGCGTCGACCTCGAGGTCCCCGAGGGCACCGTCCTGGGCCTGCTCGGGCCGAACGGCGCGGGCAAGACCACCACCGTCCGCTGCCTCACCACGCTGCTGCGGCCCGACAGCGGCAGGGCCGTCGTCGCCGGCCTCGACGTGCTCAAGCAGCCCGACGCCGTCCGCCGCTCCATCGGCCTGTCCGGCCAGTTCGCGGCCGTCGACGAGTACCTGACCGGCCGCGAGAACCTGCAGATGGTCGGACAGCTCTACCAGATGAAGGCCAAAGCGGCGAAGGCCCGCGCGGACGAACTGCTGGAGCAGTTCAACCTGGCGGACGCCGCCGACCGCACCGCGAAGACCTACTCCGGAGGCATGCGCCGCCGGCTGGACCTCGCGGCCGCGCTGGTCGTGTCACCGCCGGTGATGTTCATGGACGAGCCGACGACCGGCCTCGACCCGCGCAACCGCCAGCAGCTGTGGGAGGTGATCAAACAGCTCGTCTCCGGCGGTACGACGCTGCTGCTGACCACGCAGTACCTCGAGGAGGCCGACCACCTGGCGCACGACATCGCGGTCGTCGACCACGGACGGGTCATCGCCCAGGGCACCTCCGACCAGCTCAAGGCCCGTACCGGCGGCGAGCGCGTCGAGGTCGTGGTGCACGACCGCGAGCACATCCCGGCCGCATCCGCCCTCCTCGACAAGTACAGCCTCCGGGGTCTCGGCCAGGGGGACACCACGGTCGAGGAACACATGCGCAAGATCACCACCCCGGTCTCCGGCGGAGCCAAGCTCCTCGCCGAGATCATCCGCGAGCTCGACGCCGACGGCATCGAGATCGACGACATCGGCCTGCGCCGCCCCACCCTCGACGACGTCTTCCTCTCCCTCACCGGACATGTCGCGGAAGCCAAGGGCGAGGACGACGACGGCGCGCAGGAAGCCGAAGGTCACAGCAAGGGACACCGCGCCGGCAAGGAGGCCGCGAAATGAGTGCCGTCACCGACGCCGTACGGGTCACGGCGCCCGGCAACCCGATCGGCCAGTCGATCCGGGACTCCCTGGTCGTCGCCAAACGCAATCTGATCCGCATGGCCCGGATCCCCGAAGTCGTCATCTTCGGGCTCATCCAGCCGATCATGTTCGTGGTGCTGTTCTCGTACGTGTTCGGCGGCTCCATGGACATCGGCGGCAGCACCAGCCCGGAGGTGTACCGCGAGTTCCTGATGGCGGGCATCTTCGCCCAGACCGTCACCTTCGCCACCGCCGGAGCCGGCGCGGGTATCGCCGAGGACATGCACAAGGGGCTGATCGACCGCTTCCGCTCCCTGCCCATGGCCCGCGGCGCGGTGCTCACCGGCCGCACCCTCGCCGACCTGGTGCAGACGGCGCTCACCCTGCTCGTGCTCGCCGTGGTCGCCCTGCTGGTCGGCTGGCGCACCCACACCAGCATCGGCGAGGTGCTCGCCGCGTTCGGACTCCTGCTGCTGACCGGGTACGCGTTCACCTGGATCGGCGCGGTCATCGGCCTGTCGGTCCGCACCCCGGAGGCGGCCACCTCCGGCGGACTGGTCTGGCTCTTCCCGGTCACCTTCGTGTCGAACGCGTTCGTGGACTCCAGCAACATGACGCCCTGGCTGCGCCACATCGCCGACTGGAACCCGTTCAGCGCCACCGTCCAGGCCTGCCGTGAGCTCTTCGGCAACCCCGGGGTCTCGACCTCGGACGCCTGGCCCATGCAGCACCCCGTGTGGGCCTCGCTGATCTACTCGGTCCTGATCATCGCGGTCTTCCGTACCCTCGCGGTGCGCAAGTACCGCTCCGCCGCGGCGTGACGAGACCCCCGGTACCGCAAGGGGTGCCGGGGGTTCGTCGGGACATCGCGGGGCGGGTCAGCCGCTGTACGGCTCCGCCTTGAGGATCTTCACCGAGGCCGTCTTGCCGTTGGGCAGCTCGTACTCGGCGTCCTCGCCGACCTTGTGGCCCATCACGCCGGAGCCGAGCGGCGACTGCGGGGAGTAGGTCTCCACGTCCGCGCTCGCGTACTCGCGCGAGGCGAGCAGGAAGGTCAGGGTGTCGTCCTCGTCGCCGTCGAAGGCGATGGTCACGACCATGCCGGGCGCCACGGCGCCGTCGGCCGCCGGGGCCTCGCCGACCTTGGCGTTCTCGAGGAGCTGGGTGAGCTGGCGCACACGGAGCTCCTGCTTGCCCTGCTCCTCCTTGGCCGCGTGGTACCCGCCGTTCTCCCGCAGGTCGCCCTCCTCACGCGCGGCGGCGATCTTGGCGGCGATCTCCGTGCGCGCGGGACCAGTAAGGTACTCAAGCTCGTCCTTGAGCTTGTTGTACGCCTCCTGGGTCAGCCAGGTGACGTTCTCGCTGGTCTGGGTCACAGGTGCTCCTCGTAGGTACTGGGAAATACAAAGCAACGCCCTACCAAGAAGGATGGTCCTCCGAGGATGGGCGAAACCACGAGCCTAACAATTCAGTGCCCGCAGGGGGAGGACATAAGCCACCAGACTTCTGTCAGCGCAGGTCAGTGGCCGGGTATTCCCCGCCACATCACTCCGCGTGGCAACCGACGAGCTCGGCCGAGGTGGCCCGGGAGGTCGTGCGCAGCGTGACGACCTCGTCGACGCGCGTGGCGTCCTTGTCGAAGCGGAAGTCGGCGCGGCCCACCTCGGCGCCGTTCTCGGCCTGGGAGCGGACCGTGCAGTAGCCGTCGACGCCCGCGTCCTTGTGCACCTCCAGGTGCACCTTCACCGCGTCGTCGGAGACGTCGAAGCCGATGACCTCGGCGCTGATCTCGTTCTGCGCGACGTAGTAGTAGCCGAACCAGCCGATCAGCCCGAGCAGCAGCACCGACAGCACGGCGCCGACGACCTTGAGGGTGCGGTCGGCACGCTGGTCCGAGGAGCGGCCGTAGCGGCCCTCGGGCAGCCGCGTGCTCGACGTACTCATGATGGTCTCCTCGGCAGGAAGGGACCGGCGTCCCCATGACAGCCCCGGAGCGGAACCCCGGAATTTTTCGTCCCCCGATTCGGTCACTATAGAAGCCTGCGACTGCGCCGCCGCACACAGGGCGCCTGACGACTTGAGGATTGAGTCTTGACTGACCAGCTGCGACTGATGGCCGTCCACGCCCACCCCGACGACGAGTCGAGCAAGGGCGCGGCCACCATGGCGAAGTACGTGTCCGAGGGGGTGGACGTGCTGGTGGTGACCTGCACGGGCGGGGAACGCGGCTCCATCCTCAACCCGAAGCTGCAGGGCGACGCGTACATCGAGGAACACATCCACGAGGTGCGCAAGAAGGAGATGGACGAGGCCCGCGAGATCCTCGGCGTGAAGCAGGAGTGGCTCGGCTTCGTCGACTCCGGCCTGCCCGAGGGCGACCCGCTGCCGCCGCTGCCGGAGGGTTGCTTCGCCCTGGAGGACGTCGACAAGGCGGCCGGCGAGCTGGTGCGCAAGATCCGCGCGTTCCGCCCCCAGGTGATCACCACGTACGACGAGAACGGGGGGTACCCGCACCCCGATCACATCATGACCCACAAGATCACGATGGTGGCGTTCGAGGGCGCGGCGGACACCGCGAAGTACCCGGAGGACGAGTTCGGCCCGGCGTACCAGCCGATGAAGGTGTACTACAACCAGGGCTTCAACCGTCCCCGCACCGAGGCGCTGCACCAGGCCATGCTGGACCGCGGCCTGGAGTCGCCGTACGGGGACTGGCTCAAGCGCTGGAGCGAGTTCGAGCGCAAGGAGCGCACGCTCACCACGCATGTGCCGTGCGCCGACTTCTTCGAGATCCGTGACAAGGCGCTGATCGCGCACGCCACGCAGATCGACCCGGACGGAGGGTGGTTCCGGGTGCCGATGGAGCTGCAGAAGGAGGTCTGGCCGACGGAGGAGTACGAGCTGGCGAAGTCGCTCGTCGATACCTCCCTCCCCGAGGACGACCTCTTCGCGGGCATCCGGGACAATGCCTGACATGAGCGCAAGCGCAAGCCTGGCAATGACCCACCTGGTGCCCCTGGCCAAGGAGCTCGACGAGGACAAGGTGACCCCTGGGGTCCTCGGATTCATCGTGTTCGCGGTGATGGCTCTGGCGGTGTGGGGGCTGATGAAGTCGATGAACCGGCATATGGGGCGGGTGGACTTTGCGGAGTCCGAGGAGCCCGAGGGGACGGGTGCGGGTACGCAGAAGCGTGCCTGAGTGGTGACCCGGTGACTGTGTGGCCGGGTGGGATGGCGCAGCCCGGCGCCGGCGGGGTGCCTCCCCCACTCTCGGCTCCGCTCGAGCGGGAGGTACCCCCACCGCCCTGGGGGTACCTCCCAGGCCCTTAAGGCACTGGGGGAGGCACGACTGCCCGCAGCTGCGACGGCGCGGTTTATGCCTTCGGGCCAACCGGCACGCCCATGATCTCGCGGGCGTGGCGGCTGGGGACCAGGCCCAGGTGCCAGGCCTGCCAGCCGGATTCGAGGGTGACCCCCCGTTCCAGGAGGAGCCGGTAGGCCTCCACGCAGTCGGTCAGTTTGGCGTCGCGGGCGGTGTGGGTGGCGCGGGCGAGCTGGGACAGTTCCTCCTGGGCCACCGCCGTACCGACCTCCGTGCCGCCCGGTGCCGCGTACGGCAGCAGCGTGCAGCGCAGGAAGCGCGCCCAGTCCTCCCCGCGCCGGTCGCCGTAGGAAGCGAACAGGGACACCGCCTCGTCGCACAGGGCGAGGGCCCCCGGCGTTCGCGCGTTGCCCGCGTCGACCACCGCCAGCTCCAGGCAGGTCCACGCCTCGCCGTGCGCCACCCCGATCCGCTGGAAGTCGGCGCGCGCGTCCACGAGGAGCTGCCGGGCGAATCCGGAGTTGCGCAGTGACCCGGTCCGGGCGGCCCGCTGGTCCCGGGTCACCCGCGCCGAATGGTGCCGGGCGCAGGCCAGGCCGTAGACGTCCCGCATGCGCGAGAACATGGTGCGGGCGCGTTCCAGCTCGCGCACCGCGCGGTCCAGGTCACCGGTCTCCTCCAGGGCCTGGCCCAGGTAGTACAGCGTCCACGCCTCGCCCCGCGCGTCCTCGTTGTCCCGGTGCCGGGCGGCGGCCCGGCGCAGCTCCTCCACCGCCGGAGAGGCGTCACCGTCCACGAGCCGGGCGCGCGCCAGCTCCGTCAGCGCCCACGCCTCACCGCGGGCGTCTCGGGTACGGCCGTACAGCTCCAGGGCCGTACGCAGCTCGCTCTCCGCGCGCGGCACGTCGCCCATCCGCAGGTTCAGCTGTCCGAGCTGGAAGTGCGCCCACGCCTGCCCGTGCACGGACTCGCCCGCGCGGTGCAGCACCAGCGACTCGGTGAGCAGGTCCAGCGACTCGGCCAGCCGGGCGCGGTCCCGCTCCACCGCCGCCAGCGCGTGCATCGTCCAGGCGCGGTCCGTGGCCAGCTCGGGCGCGGCCTGCAGATCCAGCGCCTCCCGCAGCCTGGCCGACGCCTCCGTCAGGTTGCCCTGGTGGTGCAGCGTGATCCCCAGCGAGGTCAGCGCCCGCGCCGCGCCCGCGTTGTGATGCGCCTCCCGGTACAGGTCCACCACGGACGTCAGCGTGGTCCGCGCCTTGTCCAGCTCGCCCAGCTGCCGCGCCGCGATACCCGTGCGCCACTGCACCGACCGCACCAGCAGCCCCTCGTCGACGGCCTGCGCCAGCTCGCTGATCTCACCCAGCCGGTAGAGGTCGCCGCGCAGCAGGCAGTAGTCGCACAGCGCGCCGAGCAGGTTCTGCACCGCTCCCCGGTCCACGCCCTCCGCGTGCCGCAGCGCCGCCGTGATGAAGCTCGACTCGTCGTCCAGCCAGCGCAGCGCCTCGTCCAGCGAGGTGAAGCCGTACGGGCTGAAGCGGTCCGAGCGCGTCGACATGTTGCCGTCGACCAGCCGGAGCACCGAGTCGGCCAGCTCGGCGTAGTTCACGATCAGCCGTTCCTGTGCCGCCGAGCGCTCGTCGGGGTCCTCCTCGTCGAGGAGCCGCGCCAGCGCGAACGCGCGGACGAGGTCGTGCAGCCGGTAGCGGCTGTGCCGTACGCGGTCGATCAGCCCGGCGCGGTTCAGCGCGACCAGGTGCCGGGTCGCCTCGGCCTCGTCGGTGGCCAGGAGCGCCGCAGCGGCCGCCGCACCCAGTGAGGCCCGGCCGGCCAGCGCGAGCCGGCGCAGCAGCCGCCGCAGGATCTCCGGCTGGTCGGTGTAGCGCAGCCACAGGGCCCGCTCGACGGGCTCGACGGGCCCGTAGGCACCCAGGTCGGTGGCGAGTGCGAGCGGCGAGCGCGGGCCCAGGGCCGCGCCCACGGCCCGCAGAGCCAGCGGCAGGCCTCCGCACAGCTCCCGGACCCGCTCGGCGGACTCGGCGTCGTACGGTCCCGAGGAGTCCTGCGCGGCGGCCGCGAGCAGCTCCTCCGCGCCGGCCGCGTCCAGCGGCTCCACCGGCACCTGGTACACCCGGGCCGGCAGATCGTCGGGCAGTCCGAGGGGTGAGCGGGAGGTGACCAGTACCAGGCTGTCGGAGCGCTCCGGTATCAGGGTGCGGACCTGCTGCGGATCGGAGGCGTCGTCCAGCACGACGGTGACCGGCATCCCGGTCAGATGCTGGTGGTACAGCTCGCTGAGCCGCTTGACCTGCTGGTCCGGGGACGACCGCTCGCGGAAGAGCAGCTGTTCGCGCGGCGCCCCCAGCCGGTTCAGCAGATGCAGCAGCGCGTCCCGGGTGGACAGCGGGGGCTCACCGGGGCTGTCACCGCGCAGGTCGACGACACAGGCCCCGCGGAAGTAGTCCCTCAGCTCGTGCGCGGCGCGCACCGCGAGGGTCGTACGGCCGCTGCCGGACGCCCCGTGCAGCACCACCACCGTGGGCCGGGTCTCCGTACTGGCGCGGGCCGCCTGCACCCACTGCCGGATCCGCCCCATCTCCTGCCGCCGGCCCGCGAAGGGGCCCAGCGGTTCGGGCAGCTGCCCGAAGGACTGCTCCAGCACGCTGCGCCCGCGGGCCGCCGCGCTCTTGTCGCTGCCGCGCAGCCGGGGTCCGGTCTTCGTCGGCCCCGTGGACGCGGCGAGCACCCGCTGCTGGTCCAGGAAGGGGCGGATGCCGCGCACCTCCAGCGCCGTCAGCCACTGCAGCCTCAGCTGCTCCGGCCCGCCCGGCTGGCTCACCGCCCCGGCCCGGTGATGGGCGGCGGGCACATGGGAGCCGGCCACCTTCACCACGGTCGTCGCCGCGCCGACGACTCCGACGGCCACGCCCGCGCCCAGTGCCGTCCCGGTGCCCGTACCGAGCGCCATGTCGGCGGCGACGGCCGCCAGCCCCGCGACCCCGGCCACCAGCAGCGGCGTCCCGGCGCCCTCGCGCGCGTAGCGCTGCCGGAAGGTGAGCTGTCCGGCCGCCGCCTCGTCCAGGGCGCGTGTGTACGCCTCGTACTCCTCGGCCGCCGTCTCCGCCATCGCGTCCAGCGCGCCGCGCGCCCGCGTCAGCAGCACCTTGCCGTCCGTGCGCCCGCCCGACCGGCGCACCTCTTCCTCCACGGCCCGCGCCAGCAACCGCTCGGCATCAGCCCGGTGACCGTCCCTCATGTCACGTCCCCCTCCGGCGGCAACTCCTTTGCCTACGAGTGTCCTTCGGACGGGGCGTGGGCGCGAGGGGGCGACGATCACCGTTGCACGCCGGTTGCCTTCCCGACGGCTGCCGGGTGCGTTCCGGGGACTTCGTCCTCCCTCGCCCGTTCGCCGGACGGGAGGCCGGCGGTCACTTTGTCGAGCTCGTCATGGGGAGGTGCGTCGCCGGTGTCGGAGTCCGGGGTGCCGGAGGTCCCCGGCGCGTCCTTTCCGCCGGGGTCGTTCCCGCCGGGGCCGCTCCCGGTCCACCGTCGCATCACCCGCCGGCGCGCGCGGCGAGCGAGCGTGAGCGTCCGTTCGATGCCACCGCTGAGAAAGATGAGATCGCAGGCCACCATGGTCAGCGCGAAGCTCGTCAGCCCCATGAGCACGGCGATGGACAGGTGGAACCCGATCGAGACCAGGGCCGCCCACGGGCGCACGCGCCGCACGAGGATGCCGAGGGGGAAGTAGACCTGGAAGAGGACGGAGGAGTAGGTGGCCGCGTAGACCAGCGTGTCGCTGCCGTAGACGTACTCGGACACGCCGGGCAGGGTGAACTCGGGGAGCCGCAGGATGTAGAAGAGCGCGGTGCCGTCCTGCCACACCTGCCCCTGCACCTTGTACAGCCCGCTGACCATGTAGACCAGACAGATCTGCACGCCGATCGCGACGACTCCGAGGTTGTGCAGGGGCGTCGAGACGGCCCGTACTCCGCCGGGCAGGCGTCGCGCCAGTCGGCGTGCCGTACCCGTCGAGCAGGCCAGCCGGTCGTAGCAACGGGTCAGCATCAGCATGGGGATGACGAGGTACGCGAGGTTCTCGCCGCCGTCGAGCAGCACCGTCTGCCGCTGGTAGATCGACCAGAGGAACACCCAGTGGACGGCCAGTCCGCACCGTCCGCCGATACCCAGCATGACGGCCAGCGCGATGAGTGCCCCCGCGTGGAAGACGAGGTCGGACCAGAGGGGAGCGGAGCTCCAGGAGTAGAGGCTGAAGGTCCCCGAGGCGTGGAGCTGGTCGACGAACTCGTCGTGGGGCAGAACGCCGTCGGGGCCGAAGAGGTACCGGCGGTCGCTGTACTGGCTCACGTAGTACATGAAGCACACGAAGCCCAGAAGGGCTCGCGCGGCGGATACGCCGAGCACGCTCACCGGACGGCTGGACCAGTCGTCGAGGGCGGAGAAGGGGGAGGAGAGAAGCTTGCCGGCCTTCATCGCAGAACGCTCGCCTTCCGCCAGGGGAAGTCGTAGACCTCCACTTTGCCCTCGTCCGGGTCCCCCTCCGGCGTATTCCTCTTGGACCACGGGGGGAGTTGGTGGATGTACATCCGTACCTGGACGGCTCGCACGTCTCCGTCGCACGCCTGCGGCATCTGCGTCAGGGAGTAGCGGGACAGGAAGGTGATCGTCTCGCTCCGGGACCTCTTCTCGTGAGGCATCAGCGGCATCAAGGGCTTCTTGTCGTTCTGGGCGTCGATGCGCATCCGGTTCAGCAGTTCGTCGCTGTTGTTGAACTCCTGGACGGGGCCGCTGACCAGCCGTGCCATGCGGGAGGGGAAGAACCTGCTGTCCTGCGTGCTCTTGATGTACGGGGTGGTGACGTCGTAGTACTCGGTGACCGTGCTGTCGGCGCACCGGGCACGGGCCACGATGCCCCGGTCGTCGGTGAGGGGATCCGGGGCGAACAGCGTCCAGGTCTGGGCGAAGTACGGTTGCAGATAGTCGTTGACCGTCTCCTGGTAGCGGATCTTCGCGGGGCTCAGCGGCGCCTGGGAGAGCGCGGTCATGGTGAAGTGCACGCCGAGAAGGGCGGCGCCTGCGAGCAGCACCGCCCTCCTGACAACGCGATACTGCTCTGTCACTTGTCGAAGACCGCGTCCGCGCTCGAGCCGGCGATCCCGGCCTCCGCCGACGGCACTCCGACGCCCTTGGCCTGGTGCTTGCCGATGCGGGTGGTCATCTTGTGCATGGACGTCGCGGCCTTGGCGACCTGGCGGACCCTGTTGACGGCCGTCGCTCCCTTGATCACACTCCCGATGACCTTGGGCTGGACGTCGGGCTTGTTCGCCGTTCCGGGGGCAGTGGTCGCCACGGCCACGGGCTCGGCCTTGACCGCCTGTGCCGAGCTCTGCGTGGAGATCACCAGACCCGCACTGGCGAGAGCCACCCCTACCGCGGTGGCTACTGTCTTCTTCCGCACCTCGTTCTCCTCAAGGTTCTCGAAAGCGAATGTCCAGGATCAGGTCGACCGTCCGAGTCCTGGATGTGATGGGCGTGCGCGAAGGACGGGTCGGCCCGCGTACCGAGGCCGACCGGCCGACGACCCTTTCCACTGAGGTGAAAGCGTCTCGGCCCGCTCGCTCAACTATGGTGAAAGTCCGAGAGGCTGGCTATTGGCACTTGCGGCAGTGCCGGTGTCGGCAATGCCGCGATCGGCACCGCCTCGGTTTCCGCATGCCGCTGAGGGCCCGCCGGCTCGCCGACGGGCCCTTCTGCTGTGGCCGCGGAGGTGAGCGCGGGTCTGTCACGGCTCGAGCACTGCGGCGCGGGCACCCGGCGGCTGTCGGAGGGCGTCACGCCCCGCATCACCGCCGGGCCGGCGAACTACTGACCGTCGGCGGTGCCCTCGTCGGCGGCGATGCCCGATCTGACGACCGCACGGCATCGGTCGCCGACCAATGCGGCCTGGAGCGCTGACTGCACCCCCAGTTTCCGGGTGATGTTCGCCAGATGGGCGCGAACCGTTCGTTCCGCTATTCCGAGTTCTCGCGCCAGTTGCCGGTTCCCCAAGCCGTCCGCCAGAAGCAGGAGCACCTCCCGCTCACGCCTGGTGAGCTGGTCGAGGCCCTGGTGTGTCGTGGCTGTCGACGTCGCGGTTCCCCTCGCGGCCGACTCTTCCGTACGCATAGCTACGCTCCGATGTGGATATTTCCCCCGAGTGGCGCACCACAGGTGGTCACGTCCGTGACGCGCGTGTGACCGATCGTAGGCGAGCGGTGTCCCGTTGACGTGTACATCAGCCAACCGCCTTGTGGGGCAGTCCCATTCACCGCACGTCGGCCGCACCGGTCGTTATGGCGCGGACATGACAGTTTCGTGAGGTCGATCCAGGCCGTGGATGCGTAAGGATGGGGGTATGCCGAACCGACTCGCGCAGGCCACGTCCCCCTATCTCCTCCAGCACGCGGACAACCCCGTCGACTGGTGGCCCTGGGAGCAGGGCGCCTTCGAGGAGGCCCGGCGGCGTGATGTCCCGGTCTTCCTGAGCGTCGGTTACAGCGCGTGCCACTGGTGTCACGTCATGGCGCACGAGTCCTTCGAGGACCAGGCCACCGCCGACTACCTGAACGAGCACTTCGTGAGCGTCAAGGTCGATCGTGAGGAGCGGCCCGACGTCGACGCCGTGTACATGGAGGCCGTGCAGGCGGCGACGGGGCAGGGCGGGTGGCCCATGTCCGTGTTCATGACGCCGGACGGGGAGCCGTTCTATTTCGGCACCTACTTCCCGCCGGCGCCCCGGCACGGCATGCCGTCCTTCCGGCAGCTGCTCCAAGGGGTGCACCAGGCCTGGGCGGAGCGGCGCGACGAGGTGACCGGCGTGGCCGGGAAGATCGCCCGGGATCTGGCGGAGCGGGAGCTCTCCTACGGCGACGACCGGGTCCCCGGTGAGCAGGAGCTCGCGCAGGCGCTGCTGGGGCTGACCCGTGAGTACGACCCGCAGCGGGGCGGGTTCGGCGGGGCGCCGAAGTTCCCGCCGTCCATGGTGATCGAGTTCCTGCTGCGGCACCACGCCCGCACCGGCGCGGAGGGCGCGCTGCAGATGGCGGCGGACACCTGCGAGCGGATGGCGCGCGGCGGGATCTACGACCAGCTCGGCGGCGGTTTCGCGCGGTACTCCGTGGACCGGGACTGGGTGGTGCCGCACTTCGAGAAGATGCTGTACGACAACGCGCTGCTGTGCCGGGTGTACGCGCACCTGTGGCGGGCCACCGGCTCGGAGCTCGCGCGCCGGGTGGCGCTGGAGACCGCCGACTTCATGGTCCGGGAACTGCGCACTCCCGAGGGCGGGTTCGCGTCCGCGCTGGACGCCGACAGCGACGACGGCACGGGACGGCATGTCGAGGGCGCCTACTACGTGTGGACACCCACGCAGTTGCGCGAGGTGCTCGGGGCGGACGACGCCGACCTCGCCGCCCGGTACTTCGGGGTGACCGAGGCGGGCACCTTCGAGGAGGGCGCCTCGGTGCTGCAACTGCCGCAGCGGGACGAGGTGTTCGACGCGGGGCGGATCGACGGCATCAGGGAGCGGCTGCTCGCGGCGCGTGCGTCCCGGCCCGTCCCCGGCCGGGACGACAAGGTGGTCGCCGCCTGGAACGGGCTGGCGATCGCCGCGCTCGCCGAGGCCGGGGCGTACTTCGGCCGGCCGGATCTGACGGAGGCGGCCGTCGCCGCCGGGGATCTGCTGGTCCGGCTGCACCTCGACGAGCAGGCCCGTATCGCCCGCACCAGCAAGGACGGGCATGTCGGCGCCAACGCGGGGGTGCTGGAGGACTACGCGGACGTCGCCGAGGGCTTCCTGGCGCTGGCGTCGGTGACGGGGGAGGGGGTGTGGCTGGAGTTCGCCGGGCTGCTGGTCGACCACATCCTGGTCCGTTTCACCGATGACGCGTCGGGTGCGCTGTACGACACGGCGTCGGACGCGGAGCGGCTGATCCGGCGTCCGCAGGACCCGACCGACAACGCGGCCCCTTCCGGCTGGACGGCCGCCGCGGGCGCGCTGCTGGGCTATGCCGCGCACACCGGCTCGGAGCCGCATCGCACGGCGGCCGAGCGGGCGTTGGGTGTGGTGAAGGCGCTGGGACCGCGGGTGCCGCGGTTCATCGGGTGGGGTCTGGCGGTCGCCGAGGCCGTGCTGGACGGCCCGCGGGAGATCGCGGTGGTCGGCCCGGCGCTCGACGACCCGGCGACGGCCGAACTGCACCGAACCGCACTTCTGGGTGTCGCGCCCGGCGCGGTGGTGGCCGTCGGGACTGCGGAGAGTGACGAGTTCCCCTTGCTCGCCGACCGTCCCCTCGTCGGCGGTGAACCGGCCGCCTATGTCTGCCGTAATTTCACATGCGACGCGCCGACGACCGATCCCGACCGGTTGCGTACGACGCTGGACGGCTGAACGAGTAGACGTACCAGGGGAGTTGACGTGCTCGGTTGCGCCCATATTCGGTCGAATGATGACCAGAATCCGGTCAACTTCCGAGCATAGTCGCACTGTTCCGCAACAAGTTCTTTATCGGAAGCGCCCCCACGCTTCACGATTCCCCCCTAACCTCTACACAGCGGCGTGACGGATGGGGCGTCAGGTGAGTGACGCACCGTCACGTTGTGGGGGTTTTTGGATCTGGGGGGATCTGTTTGCTCACGTCTGTCTTCATTGCTGTCGTTTCGCTTGCCCTGTTCTGGATGGCCGCGTTCACTTTGTGGTGGCAGATGCACGCCTGGCGTACGCCGGAGGTGCTGGCCTCGACGAGGTTCAGCAGCCCGGACGGCGGCGAGCATCTGTCGTTCTCGCTGCTGTTGCCGGCCCGTCACGAAGAGGCGGTGCTCGACCACACCATCCAGCGGCTGCTGGAGTCCAGCCACACCGACTTCGAGATCATCGTGATCGTCGGCCACGACGATCCGGAGACCACCGCGGTCGCCGAGGCGGCGGCCCGCCGGGACCCACGGGTCCGGGTGGTCGTCGACACCCATGAGAAGAAGAACAAGCCGAAGGCCATGAACACGGCGCTGCCGCACTGCCGCGGCGACGTCGTCGGGGTCTTCGACGCCGAGGACCAGGTCCACCCGGAACTCCTCGCCCATGTCGACCACGCCTTCCGCTCCACCGGCGCCGACGTGGTCCAGGGCGGGGTGCAGCTGATCAACTTCCACTCCAGCTGGTACAGCCTGCGCAACTGCCTGGAGTACTTCTTCTGGTTCCGCTCCCGGCTCCACCTGCACGCCCAGAAGGGATTCATCCCGCTCGGCGGCAACACGGTCTTCGTCCGCACCGACGTGCTGCGCGAGGCGAACGGCTGGGACCCCGACTGCCTGGCCGAGGACTGCGATCTGGGCGTCCGGCTCTCCAGCGTGGGCAAGCGGGTCGTCGTCGCCTACGACTCCGACATGGTCACCCGTGAGGAGACCCCCGGCTCGCTGATGTCGCTGCTCAAGCAGCGCACCCGCTGGAACCAGGGCTTCCTCCAGGTGTACCGGAAGAAGGACTGGAAGCAACTGCCCACGTTCGGGCAGCGGATGCTGGCCCGCTACACCCTGATGACGCCCTTCCTGCAGGCGTTCACCGGCCTGATCATCCCGCTGAACGTGGCGATCGCGATCTTCCTCGACGTGCCCGTCTCCGTCGCCTTCATCACCTTCCTGCCGGCCGTCACCGCGCTGGTCACCTTCGTCTTCGAGGTGGTCGGACTGCACGACTTCGGCAAGCAGTACGGGCTGCGCGTCCGGTTCGTCCACTACCTCAAGCTCGTCCTGGGCGGCCCCTTCTACCAGGTGCTCCTCGCCGGCGCCGCCGTCCGTGCCGTGTGGCGCGAGCAGCGCGGGCGCAACGACTGGGAGCTGACCACGCATGTCGGCGCGCACCTCGACGCCGCGGACGCGGGGGCACGGGAGACCTCCGCCGCCGCGACCCGTGACGCCTCCGACATGACCCGAGAGGACGTTCCCGCGTGACCTCCACCCTTCCCGCGGTGACCGGCCCCGAGGTCACCGCGCCACGCCGACCCGTGCCCACCACCGGTCCGACCGGCCGGACCCGGCCGCCGAGCCGGCTCCGCTCCTCCCGCTCGGACCTGCTGCTGTGCGGAGTCCTCCTGGTGGTGATCCTGCTCGTCCAGGGCTGGAACATCGCCGACTACCCGACCCTCAGCGACGACGAGGGCACCTACCTCGCCCAGGCCTGGGCCGTCCAGGAGGGCAAGGGCCTCGCCCACTACACCTACTGGTACGACCATCCGCCGCTCGGCTGGATCCAGCTCGCCGTCCTGACCTGGATACCGGCGATGATCAGCCCCGAGTCGATGACCGTCGGCACCATGCGCGCCGTGATGCTGCTGATCAGCGCCATCAGCGCGGTTCTCGTCTACATCCTCGGGCGCCGCCTCGCCCTGCCCCGCTGGGCCGCCGGGCTCGGCATGGCGATCTTCGGGCTCTCCCCGCTGTCCGTGGTCCTCCAGCGCGAGATCTTCCTCGACAACCTCGCGGTGATGTGGACGCTGCTCGCCTTCACCCTCGCCGCCTCGCCGAGCCGCCACCTCTGGCACCACTTCGGAGCGGGCATGGCCGCCGCCACCGCGGTGCTCACCAAGGAGACGATGCTCGTCGTCCTGCCCGCCCTGTTCATCACCGCCTGGCGGCACAGCCACAAGGACACCCGCAAGTTCGCGCTGACCGGCGCCGTCACGGCCTGCGCGCTGATCGGATTCTCCTACCCGCTGTTCGCCCTGCTCAAGGGCGAGCTGTTCCCCGGCAGCGGACACGTCTCCCTGTGGGACGGCGTCGCCTACCAGATGACCCGGCCGGGCTCCGGCTTCATCCTCGACGAGGGCTCCGGCTCCTGGGGCGTGCTCCAGTCCTGGCTTTACTACGACCGGATCCTGCCCCTCGGCGGGCTCGCGGGCGCGCTGCTGCTGCTCGCCACCTGGCGCTGGTCGGTCACCGCCCGCGCGCTGGCCGGACCGGCCCTCACGGTCGCCATCCTCGCCGCGCTGGCCCTGCGCCCGGACGGCTACCTGCCCGCCATGTACATCATCCAGGCGCTGCCCTTCCTCGCCCTCGTCCTCGCCGGGGGCACCGCGAGCGTCGCCCACGCCGTGCTGCGCCGACGGCGCGCGGCGGCCGAGCCGCGCACGCTGACCCGCGCCCGGTACGCCCTCGCCGGCGTCCTCGCCCTCGCCGCCTGCCTCTACGTCGTACCGCGCTGGTACGACGGCGCCCGCATCGCCGTGACCACCGAGGCCAACGCCCCGTACGAGGCCGCCGCGGACTGGATGGCCACCGAGGTGGCGGATCCGGCGGACACCCGGGTCCTGGTCGACGACGCGATGTGGCTGGACCTGGTGCACGCCGGGTACCGGCCCGGGCTCGGCGTCATCTGGTTCTACAAGGCCGACCTCGACCCCGCGGTGACGAAGACGATGCCGAACGGCTGGCGGGACATCGACTACGTGGTCGCCTCCCCGACGGTACGGCGCGACGCGAAGGACCTGCCCAACGTCAGACAGGCCATCGAGCACTCGGAGCCGGTCGCCGTGTTCGGCACCGGTGAGGACCGTATCGAGATCCGTCAGGTCGAGACCGCCGGAGGCACCCGATGAGCCAGGAGTCCCTGTCCCCCGGCGAGCTCGGCGACCCGGCGCTCGACCCGGTGGAGGTGCCGGAGCCCGGCGCCGTGACCATCGTCGTGCCCACCTTCAACGAGTCCGCGAACGTACGGCAGTTGCTGCACCGGATCACCGAATCGGTGCCCGCCCGGCTGCCCTGCGAGGTCGTCTTCGTGGACGACTCCACCGACGACACCCCCGACGTCATCCGGGAGGCGGCCCAGGACTGCCCCTTCCCGGTCACCGTCCTGCACCGGGAGGAAGCGGTCGGCGGCCTCGGCGGCGCCGTCGTCGAGGGCATCAAGGCCGCCTCGTCGGACTGGGTCGTCGTGATGGACGGCGACTGCCAGCATCCGCCGTCCCTGGTGCCGGAGCTGGTGGCGACCGGTGAGCGGGCGAACGCCGGGCTGGTCGTCGCCTCCCGGTACATCAAGGGCGGCAGCCGGGCCGGCCTCGCGGGCAGCTACCGGGTGGCCGTCTCGCGCGGGGCGACCTGGCTGACCAAGGCCCTCTTCCCGCGCCGGCTGCACGGCATCAGCGACCCGATGAGCGGCTTCTTCGCCATCCGCCGCAGCGCCGTCACCGCCGACGTCCTCAAGCCCCTCGGCTACAAGATCCTCCTCGAACTCGCCGTCCGCAGCCGCCCCCGCACGGTCACCGAGGTGCCGTTCGTCTTCCAGGACCGGTACGCCGGGGAGTCCAAGTCGACCGCGAAGGAGGGGATGCGGTTCCTGCGGCACCTCGCCGGGCTGCGCATGGAGGCCCCGCTCGCCCGCATGGTCGTCTTCGGGCTGATCGGACTGACCGGCTTCGTGCCCAATCTGGCCGCGCTGTGGGCGCTGACCGAGGCCGGGCTGCACTATCTGCCCGCCGAGATCGTCGCCAACCAGTTCGGCGTGGCCTGGAACTTCCTGCTGATCGAGACACTGCTGTTCCGCGAGCGGCGGCGGCACCGGCACTGGGCCGACCGCACCGCGCGGTTCGCGCTGCTCGCCAACGCCGACCTGGTGCTGCGCCTGCCGCTGATCGCGCTGCTGGTCGGCCAGTTCGGCATGACGGCACTGCCGGCCACCGCGCTGGCGCTCGTGATCACCTTCGTCCTGCGCTTCGTGGGGACCGAAGCGCTGGTGTACCTCCCGAGCCGGGCCCGCAAGGCAAGGAGCACCGCATGAGAACACCCGGAAATCCGCTGACGTCCAGACGCACCACGGCCCTGCTGGCCGTGGGCGCCCTCACCACCGGCCTTCTCCTGACCGCCCCGCAACCCGCCTCCGCCGCCAACCTCATCAAGAACCCCGGCTTCGAGACCGCCGGCACCGGCGACATGCCGTACTGCTGGGAGAAGTCCGGCTGGGGCGACAACGACTTCACCTTCACCACCACCGCCGACGCGCACACCGGCGACAAGGCCATGAAGGTGGAGCTGACCCGTCGCGTCGACGGCGACCGCAAGGCACTGATCACCGAGTCCGCCGACTGCGCGCCCGTGGTGACACCGGGCGAGCAGTACGACCTGGGCCTCTGGTACAAGACGACCACCCCGGACGCGGCCATCACCCTGTTCCGGCACGACACCACGGCGGGCTGGCAGTACTGGACCGACCTCAAGACGCTGGACATGCAGGCCGCCTGGACCGAGGCCACCGTCCGCACCCCCGAGGTCCCGGCCGGCACCGACCGCATCTCCTGGGGCGTCTCCGTCTACGGCACCGGCTCCGCCACCACCGACGACTACACGATGGAGCAGGTCGCCGAGCCGGTCCCGGAGCCCGGCTGCACGGGCACCGCCGAGGAGTGCGCCGACGGCAGCTGGGAGGTGCTGCCCGCGCAGAACCCGGTGCGCTCCATGCACTCCGTCGTGCTGCACAACGGGAAGGTGCTGCTGATCGCCGGGTCCGGCAACGACCCGGAGATGTTCGAGGCGGGCACCTTCACCAGCGCCGTCTACGACCCGGAGAACGGCACGTACAAGGTCATCCCGACCCCGGACGACATGTTCTGCGCCGGGCACGTCCAGCTCAAGGACGGCCGGGTGCTGGTGATGAGCGGCAACAAGGGCTACCCGTCCGCCGACGGCACCATCGGCTACCAGGGCTACAAGGACTCCTACATCTTCGACCCGGAGACCGAGTCGTACACCAAGACCAATGACATGAACGACGGCCACTGGTACCCGTCGGCGACCGTCCTCGGCAACGGTGACGTGCTCAGCTTCGGCGGTCTGCGCGAGGACTCCACCGGCTCGGTCACCGCCGAGCGGTGGTCGGACGCCGAACAGCAGTGGCTGCCGACCTGGAAGGTCAACCAGACCTGGTCGTACTGGGGCCTGTACCCGTCGATGATCCTCATGCAGGACGGCCGGCTCTTCTACTCCGGCAGCCATGTCTTCGGCAACAACATCCCCGGCACCGGCTCGGCGATCTACGACTACGACGCCAACACCATCACCCAGGTGCCCGGACTGCAGAACAAGGACGAGCGGGACCAGTCGGCGAGCGTGCTGCTGCCCCCGGCGCAGGACCAGAAGGTCCTCACCCTCGGCGGCGGCAACATCGACTCCAACCCGGACGCCAACCGGCTCACCGACATCATCGACCTCAAGCAGCCGAACCCGTCCTACGTCGCGGGCCCGCCCCTCCCGCAGGGCACCGTCGACTACGGCAACGGCCCCGTGCCGCAGACCGGCGACCAGGGGAAGATGTACGTCTCCGCCGTGCTGCTGCCCGACGGCAAGGTGCTGGAGACCGGCGGCGCGCTGCACAACCGCGCCAACCCGGTGTTCGAGACGTCGGTCTTCGACCCGGCCACGGAGACGTTCGACCCGGTGGCCGTCGACCCCGAGGCACGCGGCTACCACTCCTCGGCGTTCCTGCTGCCCGACGGCCGGGTGATGACCACCGGCGACAACCCGGGCAACGGCTCATGGAACCACAACGTGTCGGTCTACAGCCCGCCCTACCTCTTCAAGGGCGAGCGGCCGGTGATCACCTCGGTGATCGACACCGAGTGGAACTACGGCGACACCCAGCGGATCACCGTCGACCGGCCCATCGCCAAGGCGGAGCTGATCCGCCCGGCCGCCGTCACCCACTCCTCCGACCCCAACCAGCGGTTCGTGGACCTGCCGCTGTCCGTCGACGGCAACAACGTGGACCTGAACGTGACGAGCAACCCCAACCTGGCCCCGCCCGGCTGGTACATGCTCTTCGCGGTGGACGCCAACGGTGTGCCCTCGGTGGCGAAGTGGGTGCACCTCCAGGGCCCGCAGGCCCTCGCCGCCAAGGACGCCTCCGCCCACGTCCACGACTTCGCGGAGGCCCCGGCGGGCAAGGTGACCAAGCCCGGCAGGAAGCGGGCCTCACAGCCGGTCGCCCCCACGGTCTCCGGCTGCGACCGCCACTACGGCTCCGCCAACGTCTGCGTCCCGACCACGTTCCCGGACGAGGTCGAGCCGACGACGACGGCCCGCTGCACGTGGCTGAAGGACCACGACTACGGCCCGCTGAAGGTCAACGGCAAGGACGACCCGCTGAAGCTGGACAGAAACCGCGACGGCATCGCCTGCGGCAAGAAGGATCTGAGGGTGCGCTGAGCGCCCCGTCAGGGGCGCGGGGAACTGCGCGACCAGCCATGAACGGCCCGCAGTTCCCCGTGGCGCGCCCCCGAACGGCGCTACCCGGCGGAGCCCCTCCGCTCGCCGCGCGAAGCAACCGCCCGCTCCACGATGTCAACCAGTTGCGAATGATGCGCACCCTTCCAGTACGCGCGCCCGCAGTCGGAGCACTGCGCGAACACGTCGTACGTACGGTGCGTACCGCCCTGCAACTGGTCGGCGACATCCTCCTTGGTGGCCTCGCGGAGCAGCCCGTTGCACGCGGTGCACCGCGTCCACGGGCGCAGTTCGGGATCGAACCGGTCCAGCACGTAAGGGAGTTGTTCCTCCGGCCGGGTGCTGTACACGAACGCCCCCGCCCACAGCTCCCGCCGGCGCAGCAGCCCCCGGTCCCGGCTGAGCATCACCCGCCGCTCCGCCGCAGACCGCGCGGCCAGCGCCGGATCGCCGATGTCCGTCGACTCGTACGCGGTGTCCACGCCCAGCAGCCGCAGCCGGCGGGCGAGGGTGCCCAGGTGCACGTCGAGCAGGAACCTCAGGGGTGCTCCCGGCACCCGCTGGGGATGCGCGACGGCCCGCACCGTCACCGATTCGCCCGCAGCCGGGACGTGCGACACGGGTACCTCGTGTCCGTCCACGAGCAGCGTGCCGACCTCGGTCAGCGGGACACCGAGGGATTCGATGACGTGCCCGAGGCTGGAGACGCCGTCGGTGGCGGCCTTCATGGTGCCCGCGGGCCGCGCCTGGGGGACGAAGAGCAGCAGTTCGGGGGCGAACTCGACGTGGATCTCTGGACCGTTCACCCGGCCAAGGATGTCACGGGGGCCGCCGGTCCGGCCCCTGCTTTCCGGCTGCGGCGCGGGGCCGCGACTCAACGGCGGGGGAGGTCCGCGCAGACGGCCAGGGTGCGGTCGATCAGCTCCAGGACGTCCTCCCGGCAGTCGCCCTCGACCCAGTAGATCATCGTCTCCAGCAGGGCGCCCATCAGCCCCATGGCGTAGACGCGCACCTCGAGGTCGTTCTCGTGGCGTCCGGTGCGTTCGGCGAGGGCCCGGCACAGCAGGCGGCCGGTGACGGACATGCTCTCCATCAGCCGCGAGCGCACCTGGGGGACCTCGACCATCAGCCGGACCCGCAGGAGCATCTCCTCCTGCCCGTGGTCCGGGTTGTCGGTGAGCGCCATCGTCATCGCCTTGCGGATGGCCCAGCGCAGCGACTCCCGGACGGGTTCGCCGGCCGGGCGTTCCCGCAGCAGGCCCTCCAGGAGGGCGTCGTACTCGTCCGTCAGGACGATGTCCTCCTTGGCGGGGAAGTAGCGGAAGACGGTGCTCTGCGAGACCTCGGCGCGGTCGGCGATCTGCTCGACGGTGGTGGCGTCGTACCCCTGCTCCCTGATCAGGGAGTAGGTGGCGTCCCTGATCGCCATGCGGGTCTTGAGCTTCTTCCGTTCGCGAAGCCCCAGGTGGCGGGCCGCCTCGGGAACAGGGGTTCGTGCCGTGGTCATGCGGTCATTGTCCGTCATCCGGCTCAGGGCAGGCCATGACCGGGGAGGAGCCCGCTTCCGACGCGGGCCGGTCCCGGGCGGCGGGGCGCGGGTTGGGCAGGAACAGCGCGGTCAGGGCGGCGGTCGCCAATGCCGCGATCCCGCAGATCACCAGGACCAGCGACATCCCGTCCACGTACGCCGCGTCGGCGGAGCGGGCCAGGGCGGGCAGGCCGAGCCGGTCGGCGACGGCGTGCGCCCCGCTCAGCGATTCCCGGGCGGCCTCGGCGGCGGGGGCGGGCAGCGCGGCGGTGTCGAGCCGGCCGGAATAGACGTCGGCGACGAGGCTGCCGAGCAGGGCGATGCCGACCGCGCCCCCCACTTGACGCAGCGTCATCAGCAGGGCGGAGCCGCTGCCCGCCGCGTCGGCGGGGATGCCGCCGAGCGCCGCGTCCATCGCGGGCACCATCGCCAGGCCGAACCCCAGGCCCGCGATCGTCAGCCAGGTGGCCGTGAATACGTAGCCGCTGTCCGGTTCGGTCCGGGAGCCGAGCAGCGCGGCGAAGCACAGCACCACCAGTCCCACGGAGACCACCGGGCGCGGCCCGAACCGCCGCACCAGGGCCGTGCTCGCGCGGGCGGAGACCATCAGGCCGGCCATCATCGGCAGCAGCCGCAGCCCGGTGCCGAAGGCGTCGCTGCCGCCGATCTCCTGCAGATAGGTCGGCAGCAGGAACAGCAGTCCGGCGAAGACGAACGTGCCGAGCGTCGCCGACAGGACGTTGAACAGGAAGACGCGCCGCCCGAGCAGGGCGAGGTCGAGCATGGGCCGTGCCGCGCGCCGTTCGCGCACCACGAGCGCGGCCAGGAGCAGGGCGGACAGGGTGAACGAGCCGAGCACCCAGCCGCTGGTCCAGCCGCGCACGGGTCCTTCGATGATTCCGAAGACCATTGCGCCGAGCCCGGACGCGCTGAGCACCGTGGACAGCGCGTCGACCCTGGGGGTGGAGGGGTCGCGCGATTCGGGCAGCAGGAACAGACAGGCGGCGATGCCGACGGCGGCCATGGGGAGGTTGATCAGGAAGATCGAGCCCCACCAGTAGTGGTCGAGCAGCAGCCCGCCGACGAGCGGGCCGAGCGGCATCCCGGCGGCCATGGAGGCGGTGACGGCGGCGACCGCCTTGCCGCGCTCCTCCTCGCCGAACAGGGACGGCAGTACGGACAGGCCCAGCGGGATGACCAGCGCGGCCCCGAGGCCCATCGCCGAGCGGGCCGCGACGACGAGCTCGGGTGTGTGGGTCAGGGCGCCTGCCAGGGATCCGACGAGGAACACGCAGAGCCCCACGACCAGCATGCGGCGCCTTCCGAACCGGTCGCCGAGCAGGCCGGCGGGCAGCATCAGGGCCGCGAACACCACGATGTAGGAGTCCACGATCCACTGGAGCTGCCCGGTGTCGGCCCCGAGCTGGGCGGCCATGGTCGGGAGCGCCACGTTGAGGATGGTGAGGTCGAAGCCGAGGGTGAGCATGCTCGCGACCAGGGCGCCCAGGGCCCACCAGCGGCGGGGGTCGGTGTGCGCGGAATCCCGTGGGATGACAGTGGCCATGAAATGAGAGTAGCTGTCAAAAACATGTGACTGTCAATATGGGGGCATGGAAAAGGCCGCGACGCCGGTGTCGCGGCCTTGTCGTCGAGGACGGTGGGCTCTATGCGTGCTGGTACGCCACCAGGGAGATCCCCACGTAGTGGGCGATGAAGGCGGCCAGGGTGAAGGAGTGGAACACCTCGTGGAAGCCGAACCAGCGCGGTGAGGGGTTCGGCTTCTTGATGCCGTAGATGACCCCGCCCACGCTGTAGAGCAGGCCGCCCGTGATCACCAGGACGAGTACGGCGATCCCGCCGGTGCGCATGAAGTCCGGGAGGAAGAAGACGGCCGCCCATCCCATCGCGATGTAGCAGGGCGTGTAGAGCCAGCGGGGCGCACCCACCCAGAAGACGCGGAAGACGATCCCGGCGGCCGCGGCCGCCCAGATGCCCCACAGCAGCCACCGTCCCTTGGAGTGCGGCAGCAGCAGGATGGTCAGCGGGGTGTAGGTGCCCGCGATGATCAGGAAGATGTTGGCGTGGTCGAGGCGGCGCAGCACCCCGTCCATGCGGGGGCTCCAGTTGCCCCGGTGGTACAGGGCGCTCACGCCGAACAGCAGGCAGGCCGTGAGGGCGTAGACCCCGCAGGCGAGGCGGCCGCGGGCCGAGTCGGCGAAGGCGGTGAGCGCCAGTCCGGCGACCAGGGCGGCGGGGAACATGCCGAGGTGCAGCCAGCCGCGGAGCTTGGGCTTGACGGGATGCGGCAGGGATGTCGCCACCGGGCCGGGGCCGTCGGCCGGCGGGTCCACGGGGGCGTCGGGGGCGAACGCAGTCATGTCCGCATCGTACCTACGGAACCGTAAGTTACGCCTCGGCGAGACGAATTGAGCCACCGGAGTGGCCATCCTCTCATGCCGCCCCGCGGAAATGTCACGCAAAGAAATCGTCACGTCTACCCAACGTGCGCGTAAAGCCCCACGGAAAACCGTGGTCAGCGTCACGTTGCTCACCTGTGCGGCCCTCTGGACAGATGGGCGCTCTCGTCGGATGATCAAATGAGTGCGGTCGACACCGGATGAGCGCGCAGCGCACCACCGTGCAGCATCCGGGTCGCAGCCCCCACGGGGCCTCCCAACAAAAAACCCTCATCTAGGAGCAAACGTGGCGCGCGACATCGCGGAACCCGGCGTCCCCACCACCCACCAGGGACTGATCTCCTGGGTCAACGAGATCGCAGAGCTGACCCAGCCGGACAACGTGGTCTGGTGCGACGGCTCGGAGGCCGAGTACGAGCGCCTGTGCGAGGAGCTCGTGGCCAAGGGCACCTTCCGGAGACTCGACCCGATCAAGCGCCCCAACTCCTACTACGCGGCATCCGACCCCACCGACGTCGCCCGCGTCGAGGACCGGACCTTCATCTGCTCCGAGAAGGAGGAGGACGCCGGCCCCACCAACCACTGGAAGGCCCCCGCCGAGATGCGGGACATCTTCCAGGGCGAGAAGGGCGTCTTCCGCGGCTCCATGCGCGGCCGGACCATGTACGTCGTGCCCTTCTGCATGGGCCCCCTCGGCTCGCCGCTGTCCGCCATCGGCGTCGAGATCACCGACTCCGCGTACGTCGCCGTGTCCATGCGCACCATGACCCGGATGGGCCGCCCGGTCCTGGACGAGCTCGGCTCCGACGGCTTCTTCGTCAAGGCCGTGCACTCGGTCGGCGCCCCGCTGGAGCCCGGCCAGGAGGACGTCCCCTGGCCCTGCAACCAGACCAAGTACATCTCCCACTTCCCCGAGGACCGCGAGATCTGGTCCTACGGCTCCGGCTACGGCGGCAACGCCCTGCTCGGCAAGAAGTGCTACGCCCTGCGCATCGCCTCCGTCATGGCCCGCGACGAGGGCTGGCTGGCCGAGCACATGCTCATCCTGAAGCTCACCCCGCCCACCGGTGAGTCGAAGTACGTCGCCGCCGCCTTCCCGTCCGCCTGCGGCAAGACCAACCTCGCCATGCTGGAGCCCACCATCTCCGGCTGGACGGTCGAGACGATCGGCGACGACATCGCCTGGATGCGCTTCGGCGAGGACGGCCGCCTGTACGCCATCAACCCCGAGGCCGGCTTCTTCGGCGTCGCCCCCGGCACCGGCGAGCACACCAACGCCAACGCCATGAAGACCCTCTGGGGCAACTCGGTCTTCACCAACGTCGCCCTCACCGACGACGGCGACGTGTGGTGGGAGGGCATGACCGAGGAGATCCCGGCCCACCTCACCGACTGGAAGGGCAACGACTGGACCCCCGAGTCCGGCACGCCCGCCGCCCACCCCAACGCCCGCTTCACCACGCCCGCCGCGCAGTGCCCGATCATCGCGCCGGAGTGGGAGGACCCCAAGGGCGTACCGATCTCCGCGATCCTCTTCGGCGGCCGCCGCGCCAGTGCCGTACCGCTGGTGACGGAGTCCTTCGACTGGAACCACGGCGTCTTCCTCGGCGCCAACGTGGCCTCCGAGAAGACCGCCGCCGCCGAGGGCAAGGTCGGCGAGCTGCGCCGCGACCCGTTCGCCATGCTGCCGTTCTGCGGCTACAACATGGGCGACTACATGGCCCACTGGATCGACGTGGCCAAGGACAAGGACCAGTCCAAGCTGCCGAAGATCTACTACGTCAACTGGTTCCGCAAGAACGACGAGGGCAAGTTCGTCTGGCCCGGCTTCGGCGAGAACTCCCGCGTCCTGAAGTGGATCGTCGAGCGCCTGGACGGCAAGGCGGAGGGCGTCGAGACCCCGATCGGCGTGCTCCCGGCCAAGGCCGCCCTGGACACCGACGGCCTGGAACTCTCCGACGCCGACCTGGACTTCCTGCTCACCGTCGACAGGGACGTGTGGCGCGAGGAGGCCGCCCTGGTCCCCGAGCACCTCAACACCTTCGGCGAGCACACGCCCAAGGAGCTGTGGGACCAGTACCGCGCGCTGGTGCAGCGCCTGGGCTGACGCCCGAACAGAGACCCCGCGGCCGGTCGGTATGAGGATGCCCTGACCAGCGATCGTCACGCCACGACCGGCCGCGGAACACACCGGCGGGGCCCCGCACAACGGCGTGCGGGGTACGGGCCCGTCACCGCCCCCTCCGTCCGCCCCGACGGAACCCGGCGGCGACCGGCCCACCCCCGCCCACTGCGGCACGGCCCACCCAGAGGGCTCACGAACGTGCCGATGCATGACCGAGCGCTCCGGCCGGCACCCACCGTCGCCCGGAGCGCTCGGTCGTTCACTGCGCCGGGCCGCTCTCCGCGACGGACGTCCGGACACGCGCAGGTCCGCTCAGATCACGCGGAACAGGTCGGCCGTGGTGTGGACGTCCGCCAGATCGTCGATGGTGCGGAGGTTGTCGCACAGGGACTCCAGGACCGAGCCGGACGCGGTGGCGGCGTCCGGGGTGGCGATGGCGACGCCGAACAGGCGGAAGCCCAGGCGGTGCTTGGCGTCGTTCCAGGCGCGGGTCCACCGCTCCGTGACCTCGCAGGCGTCGTCGGTGATCAGAACGATGTCCCCGCGCCCGCGGGCCGTGTCGTCGAACTCCTCCTCCAGCAGCCCGGCGGCCGTGCTCAGCGGACGCTGGAAGTCGGTGCCGCCGCCGAGGAAGGTCTCCGCGAAGTCGAGGACGTCGGTGATCCCGGCCGGCCGGTCGCCCGGGAAACGGAAGACGCGGATCTTGTCGGCGGCGGAGAACAGGATGCCGACGAAGTCCCGGCCGGTGTGCCGGGCCTGGTCGAGCAGGGCCAGTGCGCACGCCTTCGACCACGCCTCCCGGGTGATCCCGCCGGGCCCCTCCGCGTACATGGAGTGCGAGGTGTCCACGCACGCGATGACGGCACCGCGACCGATGCTCTGCTCGCCCCGGGTGTCGTAGAGCATCAGCTCCCCGGCCGCGTACCGCGCGGCGAACACCGCGCGCAGTTCCGGTACCCCGAGAACCGCCAGTTCGGAAGGGATGACCCGGGACAGGTCGTCGCCGAGGGTGACGCCGACCAGTTCCCCCGTGGCGTTCTCCACCTTCCGGGCCCGCTCGCCGTCGGCCATCTGCCGGAAACGGCCGATCAGTTCGGCCCACCGGGCCAGCCGACCGCCGCGCAGCCGCTCGGCCAGCCGGGCACGTTCGTCGAACGGCATCCGTTCCAGTTCACCGGCACCGACGCCCCACGCCCGCATCAGCGCCGCCTCCTGCCGGACTGCCTCCGCCGCCGTCGCCGTCGCGTTCCGGGCGGCGGCACGGATGCCGGGGAGGGCCGCCGCGAGGGCCTGGGCGGCGGCCCGGGCCTCCTGCCGGGCGGCGGCCTCGGCGGCTTCCGCCGCCTCGATCGCCCGGCGTACGGCGTCGGCGACCGGGGCGGGAACGGTGCCGTCCGGGCCGGCCTCCTCGGCGGCCTGCCGGAGCGCCTCGCTCACGGCGGTCGCGGTGGTCACGGCGTCCTGCTGGGCCCGGTCGGCCTGCCCTGCCCGCTCTCGGGCGTCCCGGGAGCGTTCCAGGAGCCCGCGCAGTGCGGAGGCCTGGGCGAGTACGGCCATGGCGGCCGCGTAGGAGTCGCCCGCCGTCTCCCGGTGCAGTGCGGCGAACTCCGGTGACTGCAGCAGTGCGGCGACGACCTGGTGGTTGACCAGGTGGGAGGGGGCCAACTCCAGACGGCCGCGCAGCCGGGGGACGGCCTGGTAGGCGGCGAGGAACACGTCGGCCAGCAGGTCGGTGGTGTGCGGGTGGCGCGGGTCCAGCTCGGCCGCCAGCTCGCGCAGCCCCGCCGACTGCTCGTACACGTCCCGCCAGGCGACCCGGTCGAACGGGCCCGCGACCACGGCCGCCGTGTGCCGTGCGGCAGTGGCGGCGGACACGGACAGCCACTTCCCGGAGCGGCCCGCCAGCTCGTCCAGTCCGCTGTGCCTCTCACTCACCGCGCCGCCTCAGAGCTGGGCCTGCACCATGCTCGCGTCCATACCGAGGGCCTCGGTGAGGACGCGGGCGCGGACGGCGCGCTGACGGCCGGTGACCCGGTCGATGGCGGCGGTGGAACGACCCGCGTTCGCCGCCTCCTCGCGCAGCTTCTCCAGCCGCTTCCCCGCCAGGGCGAGTGTGCCGTGGGCGTTCTTGATGACCCACTCGCTCAATGCCTCCCTGGACTGCCCGGCCATGGCGTCGAGCTGCGCCTCCAGCTCCTCGATGGTGTCCGCCAGATCGAGCGCCTCCTTGGCGTCCGGGTTGACCAGGTGCAGCACCTCCCGCTCGACGAGCGGGCGTTGGGCGGGGGAGTCCCACAGCACATGCGTCAGCACCGACAGATCGGTCTCCGCCACCGCCGTACGCCCGTCGAGGTAGGCGGACGCCTGGAGCAGGCCCACCGCCTGCCGCCACCGGCGGTCGGAGGCGACGAGCTCCTTGCGGCGCAGCGCGGCCCGCAGCGTCACCACCGCGTCCACGATCACGTCGGGCACGTCCACGGCCGGGACACCCTCGGTCACCGCGTGCCGCAGCGCGGCCAGCTCCACGGTGGTCGGGGGCTCCGGTGCCGCGGGGCCGCCGACGGCGGAACGCACCAGGGCGGCGAAGTTCGAGGGGTCCTCCAGATACCCGACCTCGATCCGGACCAGCAGCCGGTCGTAGATCGCGGCCGAATCCTCCCCGTCCGGCAGCTCGTTGCTCGCGGTGATCGCCCCGATCAGCGGGCAGCGGATCGGGGCCCCGCCGTTCTCGGGGTGGTAGATCCGCTCGTTGAGGTAGCCCAGCGTTTCGTTGAGCGCGGCCGTCGAGCACTTGAAGATCTCGTCGATGAACGCGACATGCGCGGTGGTCGCCCGCCCGTCGTACACCTGCCGGTACTCGCCCCGGGCCAGCGCGGCCACGTCGATCGGGCCGAACATCCGCGTCGGCGCGGTGAACTTCGACAGCAGGATCTCCCAGTACGCGGCACCCTCGATCCGGCCCGTCAGCTCCCGCGCCAGCTCCGACTTCGCGGTCCCGGGCGGTCCGAGCACCAGCGAGTGCTGCCCGGCCAGCAGCGTCACCGCGAGCGTCCGTACGACGTCCGCCCGCTCGTAGAAGCGCTCCGACAGCTCGTCGCAGATCGCGCGCAGCCGCTGGGCCGTGTCCCGCCCGTCGTCCATGTCCCTCTCCTCGCGTGTGACGCCCTGTGGGGCACTGCCGTGACGGCCGTTTCCCCCCGAAACTACGCCAGCAGGGCGCGCAGCCGCCCGGGAGGGAGTCCCGCCGCACGGCGGACGGCGCGCGTCATGTGGGACTGGTCGGTGTAGCCGAGCTCCGTCGCCAGGCCCGCCAGGTCCCGCTCGCCCTCGGCGAGGCGGTCCAGCACGCGGGCGAGGCGCAGCCGCTCGCGGTGCGCTGACAACGTGCTCCCGGTGACGGCGGTGAAGACCCGGCTCAGATGGTGCGGCGACGCCCCCACGGCCCGGCCCAACGCGGCAAGTCCCAGCGTCGGTTCGGCGGCCAGCGCGGCACGCGCGTCGTCGGCCAGACGCCGGCGCGCGGCGGCGGAGGCGGGCCGGCCGGAGGCGACGCGGGCGGGCGCGAGCCGTGCGAGGACCCCGGCCGCGAGGCGGACCGTGTGCTCACCCAGCTCGAAGGAGTCATCGCCCCTGCGGGCGAGGGAGAGCAGCACACGGTGCGCGAGCACCAGCTCCGGCGTCACCATCACGAGCCCTTCCGGGACCGTGGGATCACCGCCCAGCAACTCGGCGACCCGGGGCTCGGAGAGGACGATCTCGGTGTACGCGTCCGGACCGAGCGGATGCGCGAACTGCTGCTCGGCGCCGAGCCGTTCGACGTACACGGCGCCCGCGTCCAGCACCTGCTCCACCCCGTCGACCCGGGCCCGCAGCACCCCGTCCCGGAGCAGCACCAGCCCGAACACCGGAGCCGGCCGGGGCGGCGACCAGCCGTGCGCGATGCTGCCGCAGCGCACGTCGGCGAGCAGGACGTCGTCCTCGCACAGGTGCACCCGTCGGTCCCCGGCCATGCGGCCATCGTAGGAGCCGCGCCCCTTGCCCCGCCCTGTGCGAACCGGACACGAACGTACAAGCGCCCCCGGCCCGATCCCTCGCACCATGACGGCGGTCAGCCACCGAGACCGAACCCGAGATCATCACAGGGGCACACCATGACCCGACACCTCGCTCCCACCCGCCGCGGAGTCCTGCGCGGCGCCGCGGCCGTCGGCGCCGGCACGCTCGCCGCATGGGCCGGCGGCACGCAGACTGCCGTCGCCTCCCACCACCGCACCGGCACCCCACGCGTCATCACGCGCCACGCGGGCCCCTACGAGGTGATGGCGCTCCTCGACGCCCACGGAATCTTCCCCGGCACACAGCAGGGCGTCTTCCCCGACGCGACCGACGCGGACTGGGCATACGCGCGGCGGCTCGACCCGGCGGCCTTCGGCCCGGACGGCACCTGGGAACTCGACTTCCGTTGCTACGCCGTCCGCAGGCCCGGCGGCCGCATCACCCTCGTCGACACCGGCATCGGTCCCGCCGGCAGCCCCGCGTCGGACTGGGCCCCGGTGCCTGGCCGCCTGCCGTCGGTCCTCCGGCACGCGGGCATCGAGCGCGACGACGTGGACACGGTGATCCTGACCCACCTCCACGAGGACCACTTCGGCTGGGCGGTCGACCCGACGGGCACCCCGATGTTCCCCAACGCCCGCCACGTGGTCCAGCGCACGGAGATCGCGGCCCTGGACGCCGGCGACAGCGCCCTGTCGTACGTGGTCGAGCCCCTGCGCCGGACCGGACTGCTGCACCCGGTCGACGGCCGGGTGAAGGTGCAGGGCCGCCCGGGCCGCGCGGGGCTGACCGCCGTACCGACGCCCGGCCACACCCCGGGCCACCAGTCCGTTCTCGTCGACGGCGGCCGGCACGGCATCATGATCACCGGTGACGTCCTGGTCCACGCGGTCCAGCTGGCCGCACCGGACGTCGCCTACCGCCTCGAGGACGACCCGACCACGGCCCGCCGCACCCGCCACGCCCTCCTGGCCGACGCCCGCGACCACGGCCACCTCCTGGCCACGGCCCACCTGAACCACACGTTCCTCCGCGTCGGCCGGAGCTGACCACGCATGACGTATACGGTCCTGGCGTGAATCTTTTCGACGCCGACCGGCTTCGGCTGCTGGAAGCCCCGCCGCTCCGGCTGTCCCCGGAGGAACAGCGCGCCATGGACGACGCCTGGGACGCCGCGGTGCGGGCCAACCCCGCCCTGTTCGACGGACCGGTGGCCGGGTGCACGAGCCTGGTGCATGACGAACGCGACGGCCTCGTCCTGACCTGGGTCCGGGCCACGTACCGGTACTACGTCCCGCGCAGGCTGGACGGCGTGACCGTACGGCTGCCGTCCCTGTTCGTGTCGGTCGTGCAGCCGGCGGACGACGGGCGGCTGCTGGTGGGCCGGATGGCGCCCTGGACGACCTCACCCGGGCGCTGGCAGCTCCCCGGCGGCTCGGTCGAGCCCCCGCCGGACGGCGCACCCCTCGATTTGACCGCCCTGCGCCACCACGCGGCCCGCGAACTGGCCGAGGAGACCGGCGTCGACACCCCCGCCGACGACCTCACCCCCTGGCAGGTCACCCGGCAGACCAACGGCAGCGTCGGCATCCTGTTCCAGGCCCCGCCCCGCCCTGCCGCCTGGCTGCACGCCCGCCACGTGACCCTCACGGCGACCGAGCACGCCCTCGGCCGCACCCCGGAACTCGACCGGCTCGCCCTCGTCGGCTCCCCGGCCGACCTGACGGACCTCACCGGCCCGCACGTCTCCTACCTGGCCCCGGTCCTCCGCCGTCACGCCCGGTGACGTGCGCGTCGGGGTGAGACACGGTCAGCCGCGCCGACTCACCGGAAGGACCGCCGCCGGGTCGCAACGCTTCGGGCAGGCGGAGGGCGTCGTGTGCCGACCGCTCTGGGCTCAGTCGATGCGGTCGCTCAGGCCCAGCACCTCGGGGGAGTCACCCGGAAAGCCGCTGGGCATACCGGGCACGTGGACGGCTCCAGGACCTGTACGAGATGGGCGACACCCAGGGCTGCGTCCCCTTCCCGCAACCGGGAGGCCTGCTCCCCTGGGCGGAGTCGCAGTCGGGGGACTCCTTCTGCTGGAGGACGAGTTCCGCGGATCCGGACACATGGCCGGTGGTCGTGCGCGGAGACAACGGAGACTGGTCGGGGTTCCCGGTCGGCGCCGTCGATTTCCTGACCCGCGTGTACCGGCGAGCCGTCAGCATGTCGTCCGCCCATCCGCGTTGCTCATGGCCACCGTGGCCGGCGAGGCCGCCCTCCAGTGACGTTCTTGCCGCCGAGTGCGCAGAAAGAATCATGAACGCCATGGAACTGCTCCCCCGGGCCGACGACCGCGGACGGCCCGGTGACGGTGCCGGGGCGGTCCGCCGAGCGCGAGGGCGTGCCTGAGTGTTCCGCACTTCCCTGCGTTCCTGGCTGATCCTCGCCGTGCCCGTCGTGGGTCTGCTGGTACTGACCTACTCCGCCACCACGCCCGGGCCGCGCGCAGCCGTGGACTGGCAGGCCGCCACCGAGCCGTTGCGGGACCGTCCGCTCTCCTCCGGCGGTACGGCCCAGCTCTCGAAATGCGGCGTGAACGAATGGCCGCGCCCGGAACCACGGGGGAAGGGCGAACGGAGCAAGGATCCCCAGCTGGTGCTCAGGAGTTCGGGCTACCACGACCCGGGGCCGAAGACGCCGGGTGAACCCCGCTTCACCGTCCACGCGGCCATCCGGGCGGGCGACCGCCACCTGGTGCTCGACGCACCCGTGGGTGAAGGCAGCGTCACGCTCGACCTCTACGGCCCGCACGGTGAGGGCGTCCGCGCATCCGCCCGCGGTCTCACCGCGACCGTCGTGGACGGCGGTTTCATGGGCAAGCCGGTGGACATCCCGGAGTCCGGCCGTTTCTGGATCGAGCCGGGCGAGGAACTGCTCCTGGAGGTGGAGTTGCCCGCCGGAGCCGTGTGTCCGGGCCGCAGCCTGCTCGACGTCAACAGTTGCTCGCCCGAGCACACCAACGACGCCGCGGACTGCCCGGTGCTGACGCTCACCCTCACCGACCCGGCGATCCGCGCGTACCGTGCCGGGACGACCGACGACACCGCCGGATCCTTCAGCGACCGGCTGGTGGCGGTTTCCATGGAACTGGACGCCTCCCGGGTGTGAGCAGGAGCGCGCACAGGGCCGGCCACTGACGCCGACCGGCGTGCGGGCGATGAGTTCGGGCGGTGGAGGGAGTCTGCCGTGTCATGACGCGAATCACCACCACCGTCAACGCCAATGGGATCACCTTGGGCATCGAGTCGTTCGGTGACGACGGTGCACCACTCGTCCTGCTCGTGGGCGGGACGACGATGCTCTCCTGGCCGGACGCGCTCTGCGAGCGCCTCGCCGCCGGCGGGCGCCGTGCGGTGCGCTACGACCTGCGTGACAGCGGGGAGTCGACGACGGCTGATCCGGAGGCGCTCGCCTACACCCTGCGCGACCTCGCCGCCGACGCGGCGGCCCTCGCGGGCGCGCTCGGAGGCGGTCCCGCTCACCTCGCGGGGATCGGCGTCGGCGGAATGGTCGCCCAGGTGGCCGCGCTCGATCATCCGGGCGCCTTCTCAGCGCTCACGCTGGTCGGCACTCGCGCGGTCGCCCCCGGCCCGCCCGACGACGACCTCCCCGACCATGACCGGGCGACGATGAGCCGGCTGTTCGCGCACGCGATGCCCGAGTGGAGCGACCGCGAGGCGGTCGCGGACTTCGCCGCCGCCGGTGCGGAGATCCTGGGCGACGACCCGGATGCGGCACGCGCCGTCGCCGCGCGCATCTGGGACCGTACGCCCAGCACCGCACCGGCGGTCCAGATGGCCAACCAGATGGGCATGGTGTTCTCCAGGCTCGACTGCACACCCCGCTGGCGCGAGCGCCTGCCCGAGATCAAGGTGCCCACGCTCGTCGTCCACGGCCGCCGCGACCGGTTCTTCCCCGTCGGCAACGCGGAGGCCATCGCGCGCGAGATCCCCGGGGCGCGCCTGCTCGTCCTCGAGGAGGCCGCCACCGCGATCCCTGAGACGGCGGTCGACGAGGTCGCCGAGGCGATGCTCACGCTCGGATAGAGGACGGTGGTGACACGCGGACACGGCCTCCACCGGGGGTGGCGGACCGGCCTAGGGCAGGAACTCCCAGAAAGGGCCGTCGGGCGCCCGGTTGCGTGAACACAACGTGACGTCCCTTCCCCGGAGATAGTCCAGCAGCCACTCGCTGAACGTCATCTCGTACAGAGTCCAGGCCGGGCTGTCGAACTCCTGGACCACGACACGCCAGGGCGACGAGGGCCCGTCCGGAACGCGAAGGAAGACCGCCTCGCCCGTCACGGCCGTGGCCACGGGCATCAACTCACCGGGGTTCGCCCCCACCGGACTCGGCAGGAACTCCACCATGTCCTCGTCGCGCCAGAGTTCGAGATTCCCTCTGATCTCTTCACCCAGATGGTGCAGAAGATGGGTGGCAGGATGCGACACGTACAACTGTCCGTTGATCACGACCGAACCGTAGGCGTCCACGATCTCACGGAAGTCCGCGGGAAATGCGATACCGAGTTCCTGTTCCAGTTCGGTCCATGGTGCCGGATCCGACCAGTTGAACCGGGGTTCGCCCAACAGGGCCCGTATCTCTGCGAGCGTTGCCGTCACGACGGGACCTCACACCTTCTTTCTGGGATTTCTCGCATCGAATACGAGAGTGTGCTTCTGGAAATCCACGTGGAAGGATCCGGTGTAACGACCCTCGGTGACCGTCGCGGTGAACTCGTCACTGGTCCTCCAGGCCGCCTGGCCGGGAAGGTGCGGGCGGATGCCGGCGAGTACGTCCGGGCGTCCCGGGCCGTTCTGCCAGGCGTACTCGCTCCGCAGCCGCCGGGTGTCGGACGAGGTCAGCCGGATCACTCCGGAGACCCGGAAGTCCGAGGGCCCGGGCACCGCGGACCTGGCGTCACCCAGAAGCTCACCCGTCCACACGACCTCTTCGAAGTCGCCCAGTTCGGGAAAGTACTGCCGGACGACCTTCGCGTCCCGCCGCACGCCGTCCGACGGCGTCGAACCGGCAACGGCTCCACATCCGGCGACCAGCACACCAGTGAGCACAAGGCCCAGAGCGGCCGCCGAGCGGTATCCCGGCAACTGCTCGGCCGCGCGGCCCTTCCTTCGCGACTGCACGAATGCCCCTCCCTGTCTGTCTCCCGTGATCCCCGGCGGGCTCGCTAGGGCTGTGACCGTACGACGGCTACGCAGCAGATGGCGGCCAGCAGCAGTGCGAGGCCTGCTGGGCGCCAGGCGGCCTCTGCCGCCGAGCCGGGGAGGACACGGTCCGTCGGCTCGAAGACCCCTTGGGGATCGAAGACCATGGAGAGGCGGTCGCCGGGCTCGGTGGAGAGGGCGCAGCTGCGCCATGCCTCCGCCTCGACGGGGGTTCCGTCCGGGAGCTCGGTGGTGCACGAGTTCTTGACGTAGTCCCGGCCCTCGTAACGGTGCTCGTGCACCTCGGTCACGACGACGCTGCGGGTCTCACCACGTTCGGCCAGGACGGCTTCGGAGGTGACGCGCGGGACCCACCAGGACAGCACAGTGCCCAGCAGGGCCACCGCGGTCAGCAGGACGCGGCCGGCATGGGTGAAGAACAGGTACGCGGCGGTACCGAGCGCGAGTACGAGTCCGGCCACGAGAGCCGGCAGACGGTGGCCGGTCAGGGCACCGGCGACCGCGCTGCCGGCGATGAGCACGGAAAGCCCCACCCCCAGGAGGACTCCCTCCAGAAGCAGGCGCTTGGGAGGCATCCCGGTGAAACTGGCCGGCCCCCACATCAGGGCGCGAGAGCTGGTGTCCGGTGCCGGGCCGGACTGATCGTCGCCCTGTTCGGGACCGGTGCACGAGGCGAAGGTTCGCACCACCGAGCGGTATCCGCGCTTCATCTGCGGGCAGTCCATGGTGGAACTGCCGCGGCCGCGCTCCGGGAGCGCTGCCCGGTCACGTACCCCCCGATGCCCAGTCCGACCCCGGTCAGCGTCAGCAGGGCTCCCAAGGCTCCCAGGGCCAGTGGCCACAGTGCCGTGGCCGACTCGGCCCGGACGCGGCCGCGCACATCGGAGGCCGCGACGCTCCCCGACTGTTCGCTGAGGAAGGAGCGCGAGTCGTTGGCAACGGCTCGGTGATCCCCGAGGAGGAACAGCCGCCCTTCCGGAACGGTCACGTCGTACGGAGCTCCTGCCGAGGCGAACCTGTCGCCCTTCACATACGGTTCGTCGATCTCCTTGTCGTTCACCGCGACGCGCGTACCGTCGCGGGACGCCACGCGGTCTCCGCCCAGGCCGATCACCCGCTGCAAGGCCGGTGCGCCCCCGTACCGCCCCGGCACACTGACGAGGACGACGTCGCCGCGGCGTATCTCGGCTTCGTCGACGCGCTCAATGGTCACCTGCTCGCCCGGCCGATGGGTGGGCCGCATCGCATCGCCCGCGACGGTGATCCGCTCCCGGTCCAGCACCCCGGTGCGCACGATCCCAGTGGCGGCTCCCAGCAACAGGACGAGCCCCAGCGGCACCAGTACCCAGGCGGCGACTCTGAGCCCGCGGCCCGCACGTTGCGACTGCACGAACGCCCCTCCCTCCCCGTCCGTCCCTGCTCAACCGCCGTGGACCGAGCGGCCCGGCTGGAACGTCGGATCAAGGTTGTACTCCGCGATACCGAAAGGCTTGAATTCCTTGTCCGCAAGGACCCGGTACAGGAATTCGGAGGTCGACATTTCATACCTGCACCACTCGTCGGAATCGTCTCGCGCGAGAATGCAATTCTCATCCGGACGCTCTGCGTCGAGAAGCCAGCAGTACTGATCCGCCCATTCCGTCGAAGCCCAGGTCATAAAACCTTTACTACCCGGCGTATAAGCTGGGTACGGCTCACCGTCTCTGTTCACCGAAAGACTTGCCTGCCACCGCACGAGAAGATTGAACATGGGGCCCTCCATGTTCCCGAGAAGGTAGACGGAATCACAGAAGGTACCTCCGCCAAAAGCTTCGCACAGCTCTTTGTAGTCCGTCGGCAGCGGAATCTGCAACTCCCTCTCGACTGCGTCCCAGTCGACAGAGTGCGCCGACGGCTCCCAGCCAGTGAAGTCGATGACACGTTGCACCCACATGGGGAATCCTTTCAGAAGGGCAGGGTGCAGGCGGATATCGGAATGACATCCGCCTGCACCCCTGGTGATCTACTTTACCGATCTAGGGTTGGAGCCCCGAAGGCGTATTCCAGATCGTAATGGGTTCGGCTGGAACTTCCCCTGTATCCAGATTCAGCCAGTTGATGCTCAGGTAGTCCGGTGCGCCGTTTTTGCCGGTGTAGTGAGCGGTCACCTCGTAGTAGACCGCCTGCCCACTGTTCACCATGCGGGCGATTTTATCTTCCACCGACTTCATCTGCTCCTGATTGGGCGTGGCGTACAAGCTCACCAGATTCCGCCGCTCCGTGCCACTGCCTCCCAGCTGATTGCCCAGCAGGTGGCCACGGTTCATATCCTGACCCGCCACGAAACCCGGCGTCCAGGTCTCGGGGTGGTTCCTCATGGGCCGCGGGACCTGACTTCCCTGGATCATGGAGTCGGAGTTGCCCTTGACTACCTTGTCCCTTCCGCTCTCCCAACTGAAGTCGCCCTTGTTGAGGCAGGCCCGTACGCCCTGCGCCCGGTCGTACTTGTCGAGGGGCTGATAGAACACCGAGCTCTCGCCGTCGGCGCAGGAGTCCCGTGTGAACGGGAACAGTGCTACTCCCGGAACCCAGTCCCACTGCCCGTCCGGCTCGACGAGCCGGCCCTTGCTGCGGTCGCCCGAGTACTCGGACTCGTACCCGTTGGGGGCCGTCTCGGTGTTCCATCCGATGCCGTCGAGGAAGACGTCGACGGCGGTCTTCCAACCGCCCCCTACCTTCTTGACACCTACGCCGGCAGCATCCCCGATCGTGTCGAGAACGTCGCCGCACCAGTCACAGCCGAAGAGATGGCCGTCCAGCTCGACGAAGCTGGTGGGGTTTCCGCCGGTGAAGGCGTACCGGTTTCCGGTGTACGGGTCGGAACCGAGCCCCATGTCCGCGAGGGCACCGTTGTACATGTCCCGGGTGGTGAACCGGTTGAGTCCGGGGTTGTAGTCCCGGAATCCCATGTCGTAGGTGCCCGCGTGGGCGTCCCACCGCTTCGAGTTGTAGCGGTAGGGGTTGTAGGCCTCCTTGGTCGGGTCGTTGGCGTCGGGCGTGTCGATTCCGGTGAACTCGGACTCGTCGTCCGACCCGTAGGCGGTGTAGCCGTAGGTGGACTTGGAGTTGCCGTTCTCGTCGGTCAGGGTCTCGACGTCGGTGTGCGAGTTGTAGCCGTAGTAGCTGTCCTCGCCGGTGCCGTCGGTGTTGTGCTTGACCTGGGAAAGACGCTCGCCCCACGGGCTGTACTGGTACGACTTCGTCAGCTCGCCGGCGACTTCCTCACCGAGCACCTCGGTCGACAGACCCAGGTAGCTGAAGTCCGTGGTCTCGCCGTCGGCTGTCTTGGTCGCCGTGCGGTCCAGGGGATCGAAGGTGTACTTGGTGGACTTCAGCGTGCCCGCGTCGTCCATCTTCTGGGCTTCGACGACGTGGTCGAATCCGTCGTACACCGAGCGCTCGATGACCTTGCCGCCGCCGGTGACTGATTCCTGGCGACCGAACGGGTCGTAGTTGTACGACGCGGTCTGACCGTCCACCGTCGCGGAGACCAGCCGGTTGCGGTCGTAGGTGTACGTCGTGGACGTGCCCCTGACCGTCTGGCTGATGACGTTGGCGTTGTCGTCGTGGACGTACGTCTCGGTGCCGGCCCCGTTACCGGTCTTGACCGACTTGGTGAGCCGGTTCGCGGGGTCGTAGGTGTAGTCGGTGGTCGACTCGAGATAGGCCGAGTTGTTGTCGGCGTTCATCTTCTTCGCGATGTCCTGCGCCTTGTTCCCGTTGGGGTCGTAGGCGTAGGTGTGCGAGGAGACGAGGGTGCCGTTCGGCTTCTTCTCGACGGTCGTCCTGACCGCACCGTTGAGGTAGTACGTGTAGTCGACCGTGTTCTTGTTGTTCTTGGTCTCCCGGAGCTTCAGACCGCGGTCGGTGTACGTGTACGACGTCACCTTCGGCGAGGCGTCCGTGGGCGACGTGCCGACCGAGACGCTTTCGACCAGCTCCCGCAGGTTGTAGGTGTACGTGGAGAACTGGTCGGGATGGGTGATGGTCTCCGGCTTGCCGTTGATGTCGTAGGTGTACGACGTGGACTTCTTCTCGGTCCCGGCGAGCGCTTCGGTGACCTTGGCCACCTGGTTGAGGCCGGAGTAGGCGATCGTGTAGGCATCGATCCTGGCGCCGGAAGAGGTGTCGTCGATCGAGGTCAGATTGCCGTTGACGTCGTAGGCGTAGGCGAAGGACTTCTTCTCGGAGTCCGTCTCGCCGGAGGTGTCGCGCACCAGCTTGACGCCGTCGGCGACCACGATGCCGCCGCTGTTCTGCTCCAGCTTCAGCTTGGCGTCGTTGCCCTGCTTGAGGCTGTACGAGCCGAGCGGGACCCAGGTGCCGGTGTCGGCGTTCTGGTCCTTGGTGACCGCGGGCTCACTCGTCGCCCCCTGCGACAGCGTGTACTTCGCCGTCGCGGCCGCGCCCGTCACCTTCGGGTACTTCACGTACGCGGTGTACGTGCCGTCCTTGGGGATGTTCAGCGTCCATGTGAAGGCATCCGTGCCCGTACCGGCCGTGTGCGTGCGGTGGTCGTAGCCGTGCTGCCCGGCGATGTCGCCCTTCGTCCAGGTACCGGTCGAAGAGGTGTGCTGGCTGTCGGAGTTGTCCACCAGGACCACCGACTTGCCCACCGGCACACCGTCGTCCGACTTCGACTTCAGCTTGCCGTCGGGGTAGTACGACCACGTCATCGTGCGGTCCGAGGAACCGCCCGCAGAGGTGAGCGTGCGGGCCTTCTGCCGGCCCAGCTCGTTGTAGTCGTACGTGGTGGTGATGTCCCACGGGTCGGTGGACTTCTTGGTCCAGCCGTTGTCGAAGTACTCGAAGACCGTGTCGTTGCGGACCGTCTGGCCCTCCGACGGCGGCAGCGACTTCTTCGCCACACGGCCCACCGCGTCGTACACGGTCTGCGTGTAGACGTCGGGGTTGTTGTGACGGGAGTCGGCCGGGTCGTACGGCAGGAACTGCTTGACCGGACGGTTCAGCGCGTCGTACTCGGTGCGCGAGACGAAGTCGTCCGCGGCCGCCGTGGCCGTACCACGCGGGGAGATGACCTTGGTCGTGTTGCCGACCTGGTCGTACTCGTACCGGGTCGTGCGGAACGTGGTCCCCTCGTAAGGGGTCCGGACCTCCTTCTTCATTCCGCGCTCGTCGTAGTCGACGTAGGTGATGTTGCCCTCGGCATCCCTGGTCTGGATAACCAGGGAGTCCTTGTCGTAGGTGGTCGAGACGGAGTTGCCGGCGGCGTCCGTGACCGCGGTGACGCGGTGGTTCAGGTCGTAGGCGGTCCTGGTCAGGTAGTCGGTCGTGTCCGCGGTGGCGTTCTTCCGCGGATCGATGACCCGGACGACGTTGCCGACGTTGTCGTACTCGTACGAGATCCTGTGCTGCTCGGAGTTCTCCACAGAGGTGAGCTGGTAGATCTCGTCGAACGTGTTGGTGGTGACGTGGTCGGTGGCGTCGCCCGTGGTCAGTACACCCTTGGGCTCGATCGTCGTCCTGAGGTTGCCGACCTTGTCGTAGGTGTAGACCGTCTTCCGCTCGGCGGACGTGGCGGTGTCCTTCGGCGCGGAGTCCGAGACGATCTGATCGGCCGCGTCGTAGACCGCCGTGGAGACCGCGCCGTTGGGCGCCGTCGCCTTGGTGACGTTGTCATTGGCGTCGTACTCCGGCGCCGCCAGCGTGATCAGGTCACCGGCCGCCTGGTCCTTCGGGACGACCTTGACGAGCGGACGCCCGAAGGAGTCGTACGTCTGCGTGGCCTTCTTGCCCAGCGCGTCGGTGGTCTCACGGACCTGGCCGCGCTCGTCGTAGACGAACGTCGTCGATTTGCCGAGGGCGTCGGTGATCTTCGCCGGGTAGCCCGTCGGACCGAAATCGCTGTTGGTCGTCGGCTTCCCGTTGGCGTCGATCGCCTTGGTCAGCTGGCCGTGGGCGTTGTACTCGTACGTGGTGGTGTAGTCGTCCGCCGTCGACGTCGCGACACCCTTGGGGTCGGTGACCGTCGTCAGGTTGCCGAAGGCGTCGTAGCCGAACTGCCAGGCGCGGCCCTCGGGTGAGGTCTTGCGCCACAGGTCGGCGGCGAAACCGTCGGCGCGGGTCTGGTACTCGTACGTCGCCGCGTGGGCCGGCCACTTGGAGCTGTCCGTCACACAGGCGGTCGCCTGGTCGGGCACGCCCGTCCTGTTGTTCTCCGCGTCACGCGACCAGAGCGGGTGGCCGGTCTTCTGGTCGTAGCAGTACGCGGTCCTGGCGCCGTTGGGCTCCTCGATGTAGGTGACGTTGTTGTCCGCGTCCCATGCCATCTTGGTGGTCTGGGACTTGGCGTTGGTGGTCTGGACGGGGCGGCCGTAGTCGTCGGTGACGTACTTCGTCGCGTGGGACTCGGCGTCCGTCACGGTGGTGTCGGTGAACTTGGGGGTCGCGGTGTTCGCCGCGTACGTGTAGCCCGTTTCGCCGCCGAGGCGGTCGGTGAGGGACTTCGTCCTCCAGTGGTACTTCGGGTCGTCGCCGTTCTGCGGGGCGTAGTACGCCAGGTCGGTGCCGTTGCCGCGCGGGTCGGTGACGGTGACCAGCTTGACGTTCTTGTTGCCCTGGGTGGCGTCGTAGGTGAAGGCGAACACCTTCGGCTGGGACGAGCCCGCGCCGTCGGTCAGCTTCGTCAGGAGCGCCTTGTCCGAGTACTCGAAGGTCAGGGTGCGGCCCGAGATGTCGGTCATGGACCGGACGTGGTCCGCGACCTTCGGGAAGGGCGCGTCGGCCTTGTCGTAGTAGTCGACGGTCAGCGACGTCCGGCCCGCGGGGTCGGTGATGTACTTGAGGAACTTGGTCGGCTTGTTGTTCGACTTGCGTTCCTCGTAGGTGTACGTCTGCGTGTTGCCGTTCTTGTCGACCACCGACGTCAGATAGCCGTCGCAGCCGAAGAGGAAGCGGGTGCCGTCCGGGCGCAGCAGGGTCCACGCCTCCGGGACCGGGTCCTTGGTGGGCTTGCAGTCCAGGCCCGGCTTCATCGACAGCCGGTAGTGGACGCCCGCCGGGGCCTTCCAGGTGCCGTCGGCCTCCTTGCGGAAGACGTGCGTGGTGCCGTCGCCGTCCGGCAGGCGGACCTCGGTCGGGTTCGGGTTGGGGTGGAAGTCCAGCGGCGCGCCCAGGCGGACGGGGCCCGCCAGCTGCGCCGACCAGCCCGCGCCCGAGACCGTGTCACTGGTGTCGAGCGAGTTGTAGGAGAAGCGCGCGAACGTCGTCAGGCCGCGTCCGGGGTTGGTGAACGCGTTGTACGACCAGACGCTGTTGCCGGAGGCCAGGTTGTTCATCACCGTGGAGCCGGCGCCGGTGTTCTTGCCGGTGAAGGAGTAGAACTTCTCCAGACCGAGCTGGTTGGACGTCGGGTCCTCGACCGCCACGCTCTGCTTCAGCGACGGGATGCCGTTGGTGCCGGCGGACAGCCAGCTGCCGTCGGCGATCGTGCGGACGTCCCAGCCGAGCACGTACTCGCCGCGCTTGTTGCCCGAGTCGGAGTTGACCGGGGTGGAGACCTTCGCCTGGATGGTGGCCGACTTGCCGGGCAGCAGCGCCGGGATCGGGGTGGCGAGCTGGTTGCCGCCGTTGGTGACGTCCGTGCCGTCGGGGAGCTTCCAGGTGTAGGACAGCTCCCGCTCGCCGGCCGCCCACTGCGACGACGTGGTGTTGGTGACCGTGAAGTCCACCGTGTACGTCGTGTTCGGGGTCATCCGGGACGGGGTCTGCGGGGCGTAGTACGTGTCCTCCGTGGTGGAGTCGACGTAGATGACCTGCATGTACGGGCGCAGCTGGGGGTCGGCGGCCTCGGCGGACAGGAACAGGGTGCGCTCCTGGGGGCCGGTGGCGGACTCGTCCTTCAGCTTGACCGCGACGCCCTTGTTGCCGGACGGGTTGTCGATCCAGCCCTGCATCAGGCTCGTGGCGTCCCACCAGTGGCGGCCGACCTCCGACATGTTCGCCACGGTGTCGGACACGGCGGCGGACATGTCACCGCCCGCGCTGGTCCACGCGGTGGTGGACGTGGCGTTGTTCCACGTGGCCTGGGTCTCGGAGAAGTCCCGGGTCAGGGCGTGGAGCTCGTAGATCGCCCCGTCGGTGTCGGTGGTGGTCTCCGCACCCCACATGTACATCCGGTTGTTGATCACCGTGGCGGTGGAGGGGATGTCGTCGGTGGGGAACTTCAGCACCGCGCGGGTCTTGCCGTAGGTGCCGGAGTTGTTGCCGACGCTCAGCCACTTCTGGTCGACGTCCCAGGACCGGATGGCGTCCTGGTTGGTGGACGGCTGCGCGGAGGACAGGGTGGTGTCGGTGACGCCGCCCTGGCTGCCCTGGATGATCTTCATCGTCCGGCCGGCCTTGGGGATGCCGACGACGCGGGTCGGGGACCCGAGCACTTCCCCGCTCTTGGTCCTGACCGCGATCTGGTAGTAGTACGACTTGCCGATCTCGTTGGCGGCCGAGTCGGGGGTCGGCACCGCGGTGGTGTCCGTGTACGCCGTGGCCGACGCATCGATCGGCGCGATCAGCGTCGCCGCCGACGGCGTGAACGCCTGCTGCGTCGAGCGGTGCAGCTGGTACTCCACGATGTCGAGACCGGCGTCACCGCTGGTGTTGGAGTACGCCTTCCACGACAGCTCCGGGCCCGTGGAGTGCACCACGGTCGGCGAGTTCAGCGACGTGCCCACCTTGCCGTAGGTCACCGTCAGCCGGGGGATGCTCGAGGTCTCGCCGCCGTAGTCGCCGTCACCGGCCTCGTAGCGGGGGCCGCCCAGCGGGCCCGTGGAGGACTCGTCCTTCGCCGTCAGCACGAAGCCGTGGTTGGCGGCGGTGCCGCTCACCCACTTCTGCACCGTGTCGGCGACCGGGAACTCGTGCCACTGGTTGTACTCGCCCTTGTTCTTCACGATCTGGGCGGGGTTCACCAGGCGCACGGCGTCCGCGAGCACCGCGGTCGACGTCGACGCCGGTCCGTCACCGAGGACGATCTTGCCGGTCGTGCCCTTGGCGAACGGCAGCTGCCCGCCGCCGTTCAGCGACTTCCAGACGCCGTTGGTGCCGGCCGACTGGTCGACGGTGAAAGTCTCGGTGCCGTCCCGGTGGGTCACCGTGTACGGGGCGTTCGTCGCCCGGTCGGTGGCCGCGACGTAGTGCACGTCGACGCGGTAGGTGGCGGTGTCGGTGATCCTGGGCTGCCAGGTGTACTTGTCCCCGGCGACCGCGTCCTTGTTGTAGTGGTAGTCCTCGCCGATCGCGTACTGCGTCAGCGTGGAGCCGGACGCCGGCCAGGAGCCCGTCGCGGCCGTGGTGCCCGCGTCGCCGTCGTCCACCTGGACGCTGGTGCCGGACAGCTCGCCGACCAGGCCGGACGTGGTGGACCAGGTGGCCGTCGACTCGTCCCACGCGCCGGTCGCCCGGTGCGCCTCGATGGTGACGTCGTTGCCGTTCGTGGTGTGCGACTGGTCGAAGTAGACGCCCAGCCGGGCGCCGTCGACCTTCACCCCGTCCGGGATCTCGTCCAGCGGGAACTTCAGCAGCGAACGGGAGTTGGCCGTCGAGGACGTCTTGCCCACCGACAGCTTCCACGAGGAGTTGAAGTTCACGCCCGGCTGGTCGGACAGGACCATGGTGTCCTGCGAACCGGACGGCGACGGCGCGATGGTGATCGTCGGGTCGATGACGACCGGGTACTGCCGCTCCTTCGCCGCCAGCCACTTCGTGTCCGGCGTGACGGTCAGCTTCCAGCCGTCACCCGCACGCCGGAGCTTCTGCGTGACGGCGGCGCTGTAGTCGTACCCGTACGGCGACGACGCCGACTTCCTCGCGTCCGTCATGTACGGGGCCGGTATCACCAGCACCGGCGTGTTCGGCAGTTCGCCGAAGAACGCGATCGAGCCGTCCTTGCGCGCCTTCGGCGTCAGGCCCTCCGTGTCCAGCGTGAAGGTGTAGGACACCGGACCGTCCGGCCGCTCGGCCAGGGTGATGTTCTCCTTCACCCGGCCCGGACCGACCACGTAGGACAGATCGGCGCCGCCGACCGCGTCCTTGTAAGTGACCGTGGAGCCCTCGGCCGCCGGCTTCAGCGAGCCGCGCGCCCCCTCGAGGCCGAGGGTGACCGACCGGCCCCCGTCACCGGCCTCGAAGCGCAACAGCCGGTCCGGGTCGGACCCGAACCAGCTGCGGCCGGTGTTGGTCGTGTTGGCGAAGTCGAAGCCCTTCTCCTTCGTCCCCGCCACCCGGGTGTCGATCGTCTTCCAGGACTTGGCCTTCGGATCCTCGTACGAGGTCGGGGTGGCCGTCAGCTCCGCCTCGACCCGGCCGTCGGACAGCTGCCAGAAGCGGGCCGACGGCGTCCGGCGGGAGGTCAGTTCCTTGACCCGCTTCGCCTTCGGAGCGTTCTTCCCCTTGGCCAGTTTCTGCCGGTCGGCCACTCCCCGATCACCGTACGACGGCGGCTCGGGCTTTTCGTTCTCGTCGTCCCCGAACCAGCCGGAGACAGTATCGAAAAACCCCTTGTCATCGCCCTTTTCGGGCTCCGATGGCGGGGCCGCATAAGCGACCTGCGGCAATAGCGCGCCCGCTGTCGCCGCGACCACCAGACAGGAGAGATATCTCCTGTACGGCACCTTCACGCGTCTACCTTTCGATATCGGCGTCCCCTCCCGCCGAACGCGAAACGGGCGCGCCGAACGAGCCGTCGCGGAGAGTTCCGCACGGCTTGGTGCATGGCTGTGCAGCACCACGCGAGCAGGTGAAACACCGGTCACGGGGCGCGGCGGCGGGATTATTGACCAACTCGCTGACGACATGTCAAGTGACAGGACAATCAGGGCATTTGAAGGGTGAAACCGCTGTTGCTTCGCCCCTTTATGTCCGCTCGCTCGCGTGGCGCACTCCGCGTGGTGTATAACCGCCCGGTTCAACTCCAGTTGGACGTCGCATTGATCCGGACCAGGGAAAGCTGAGCCCCGTTCATGTCAGCCAGTGAACTCACGGAAAACAAAGAGAACGGCACAGAGAACGGCGCACAAAGCGATGCCGGGAACGGCGAGGGCGCGGATGCGAGCAGTGCCGGGGGCCGGGCCCGTGTGGTGATCGCCGCCGTCCTGCTGCTCGCCTGCGCCGGCCTCGTCGGCTACGGACTGCTCGACAGCGAGGACGAGCCGAAGCCGTCCACCACACCGACCGCCGCCGTGACCTACGAGGTCACCGGGGACGGCCCGGTCGAGATCTCCTACCTGGGCCGGGACGAGAACGGTGAGGCCACCGTCGTCCGGGACGCCGAACTGCCCTGGAAGCGCACCGTCCGGGTGCCGCTCGGCGAGGCGCCGACCGTGACCGTCGTGCTCGGCGAGAAGGGCGGACAGGCGGGCTGCACGCTCGCGATCCGCGGCAAGCACGTCCAACGGGCCACCGCCATGGGCGAGTTCGGGCGTGCCACCTGCGCGGGCGAGCTGCCCGCCGACGGCAACTGATCACGACGTACACACTTCACGAGGGGTGGGCATGAGCCCGAGGGGAATCCGCGCACGGCGTTCGAAGGCGTCCAAGCGCACGATCTGGCTGGCGGCCGGGGTTGTCGTCCTGGCAGGTACCGGGGTGACGACGGTGTCGGTGACCGGCGGCTCCGGGGGGAGCGGCGGCGACGACACGTCCCGTCCCGCGCAGGCGCACACGCTGGCGCTGGACGGCAAGGACCCGAAGAAGCGCGAACTGCCGCGCACGGACACGCAGTTGTTCTCCCTCGTCGGTGTCTCCTGGGAGGACAGCGCCGACGACTTCGAGGGCACCGCGCAGATCCGTACCCGCAGCGCGGAGAGCGGCACCTGGACGGACTGGCGCGACCTCGACTTCGGCATCCGGGCGCCGGAGACGGAGGAAGGGGACGCCTCACGGGTCCGGGGTGCGTCCGAGCCGCTGTGGGCGGGGCCGTCGGACGCGGTCGAGGCCCGGGTGGTGGCCGGCGGCAAGGAGACCGCCGTGCCGGACGCGCTGCGGCTCGACATGATCGACCCGGGTGACAAGGGCGGCAAGGGGCAGGGCAAGGGCGGCAACGGCAAGGGAAACGGCCAGGACAAGCCATCCGCCGAGCCCGGCACCGGCGAGAGCGCCACCGCCACCGTCAGTGCCACGCCCTCCGGCGAGGACGCCGAGCCGACCACAGTGCCCGAGGAATCGGCCGAGCCGACCCGGGAACCCACGGACGCCCCGGCCACCGAGCAGCCGACCCCCTCCGAGGAGGCACCGGTCCCTTCCGAGGAGCCGACGGCCGAACCCAGTGCGCCCGCACCGAGCGAGGAGCCGACCACCGAGCCGAGCAGCCCGAGCGAGGAGCCCACGGCCCCCGCGCCCTCGGCCGAACCGACGCAGGAGCCGACGGAGGGCCCCGCCACCCCGGCGCCGAGCGAGGAGCCGACCATGGACCCCACCCCGGCCCCGACCACCGAGCCCACGACGGAGCAGCCGAGCGGGTCCACATCGTCCACGTCACCGGCCGCACCCGCCGCCCCGGCGATCGTCAGCCGCGCGGACTGGGGCGCGGACGAGTCGCTCGTCGCCGACCCGCCCTCCTACCTGGACAAGGTCGACGCGGTCTTCGTGCACCACACGGCGGGCACCAACGCCTACGACTGCGCCGACTCGCCGGCCATCATCCGGGGCATCCTCACGTACCACGTGGAGACCAACGGCTGGAACGACATCGGCTACAACTTCTTCGTCGACAAGTGCGGCACGGTCTTCGAGGGCCGGGCGGGCGGCGCCGACAAGCCGGTCCGCGGTGCCCACACCTACGGCTTCAACGGCTACTCGGCCGGTGTCTCGCTCCTCGGCGACTACGAGAACGGCGGCACGCCGACCGCCGCGGCCAAGCGGGCCATCGCCGACCTCTCGGCCTGGAAACTCGGCCTGCACGACGTCGACCCGGAGGCGAAGGTGACGCTGACCGCCGCCGGCGACACCGGGGTCTACGACACCGGCGAGCAGGCCACGCTGAACACCGTCTCCGGCCACCGCGACGGCTACGCCACGCTGTGCCCGGGCGCCGCGCTCTACTCCGCGCTCCCGGAGATCCGCCGTACGGCGGGCGAATCGGCGTACGCGGGCTGATCAGGGGGTGACATGGCGCCCGGTCCGCGCGTCGCTGCGGGTGCGCGCGGACCGGGGCCGTCGGGGGGGAGCCCGGAAGGGCTCAGCGGGACGCGAGGGCGCGCGGCTGCAGGGCCGCGGCGTGGGCGTCCATCTGTTCGGCGGCGAGGATCGCCGCCGCCGTGTCGGCGCGCGATGCGGCGACGACCAGGGCGCGGCCCGCGAGGGCGTGGGCGCGCCGGTGCAGGGCCGCCGGGTTCGGCTCGCGGCCCGTCGTGGCCGCCTGCGCGCGGGCCGGCGTACGTCCTCCCCGCAGGCGGGTGACCTGCTCGGTGAGCCGTTCGGCCGCGGTGTCCAGTGCGGCCGAGGGTGCCGCGGCGCGCAGTTCGTCGGTGACGGCGAGCAGCGCGGCGAGATGGCCCGCGAGCTGGATGTCCAGCTCTTCCTCGCGGGAACGGTGGGGGAAGTCGTGGGGGGTGCCGGCCATCGTGCTGTGGACCGACTTGGCACGTATCGGCTCGTACATGGATGGCCTCCTGGGTGCTGACAGGAAGCCATCCTAGCTTAGATTCCGTCTAAAGTTGAGTCGTCCACAAGATCGGACGGTTGTCATCGGCTGTCAGGGCTGGCCGTAACCGTCCAGGAAGCGGCCGATCCGGCCCATCGCGTCCCGCAGATCGGTGACCGACGGCAGGGTGACGACCCGGAAGTGGTCCGGCTCCGGCCAGTTGAAGCCGGTGCCCTGGACGACCATGATCTTCTCGCGGCGCAGCAGGTCCAGGACCATCCGCCGGTCGTCCTTGATCTTGAAGACGTCGGGGTCGAGGCGGGGGAAGAGGTAGAGCGCGCCCTTGGGTTTGACGCAGCTCACGCCCGGGATCTGGGTCAGCAGCTCGTACGCCACGTCCCGCTGCTCGCGCAGCCGCCCGCCGGGCAGGACGAGGTCGTTGATCGTCTGGCGTCCGCTGAGTGCCGCGACCACGCCGTGCTGGCCCGGCATGTTCGCGCACAGGCGCATGTTCGCCAGGATCGTCAGGCCCTCGATGTAGGAGTCGGCGTGGGCGCGTGGGCCCGAGATCGACATCCAGCCCACCCGGTAGCCGGCCACCCGGTACGCCTTCGACATGCCGTTGAAGGTGAGGGTCAGCAGGTCGGGGGCGACCGAGGCGGTCGGGATGTGCCGGGCGTCGTCGTAGAGGATCTTGTCGTAGATCTCGTCCGAGCAGACCAGCAGGTTGTGGCGGCGGGCGATGTCGGTGAGGCCCTTGATGACCGCCTCGTCGTAGACCGCGCCGGTCGGGTTGTTCGGGTTGATGATGACGATCGCCTTGGTGCGGTCGGTGACCTTGCGTTCCACGTCGGCGAGGTCCGGCATCCAGTCGGACTGCTCGTCGCAGCGGTAGTGCACCGCCGTGCCGCCGGAGAGGGAGACGGCCGCCGTCCACAGCGGGTAGTCGGGCGCCGGGACGAGCACCTCGTCGCCGTCGTCGAGCAGGCCCTGCATCGCCATCACGATCAGCTCGGACACGCCGTTGCCGATGAAGACGTGCTCGACGTCGGTCTCGATGCCGAGGGTCTGGTTGTGCATGACCACGGCCCGGCGCGCGGCCAGCAGGCCCTTGGCGTCGCCGTAGCCGTGCGCCGTCGACACGTTGCGGAGGATGTCCTCCAGGATCTCGGGCGGGCACTCGAAGCCGAACGCGGCCGGGTTGCCGGTGTTCAGCTTGAGGATGCGGTGACCGGCAGCTTCCAGCCGCATCGCCTCCTCGAGCACCGGGCCCCGGATCTCGTAACAGACGTTGGCGAGCTTGGTCGACTGGATCACCTGCATGCTGGGAGCTTACGGCCCGGTATGGCCCTTCGGACCGTGTTTTCCGCCACGTGAGACGCGTCGGTTCGGGTGTTTTGTCCGCTCACTGTCCTGGAGGACCCCGACCTCCCTGCAATGTGCCGCCGTGGCCGGCCCGTCCCCGTACGCCGACGGGGGGAACGACGCGTCGGATCCCGGACTCCGCCGAACGTGTACCTCCCGCAGAGCACCCCGCCCCCGGCGTACGACGCCTACGCCGACCCGGCGGCCGGCCACGGCTGGCAGAACGCCTACGACGAGACGCGCGAGCTGCCGCCCGTGGCGGTGGGCGAACCGGACGCCGCGGGCCGTGGCGCGGTGGACCGTGCGGGCGACGACTCGGCTCACCAAGGCGGGGACGCGGCGGGCGCGGCTCCGGACCGGGAGCCGGCGGCCGGTCACTCGCGCGCCGGGTCCGGGCGGCGAGGCCGCCGTAGGGCCGCCGCGCCTCCGCGCACGCGGCGCGCGGTGGTGGCCGGGGCGGGTGCCGTGTCGGTGGCCGCCCTGATCGCCGCGTTCGCCTTCTCGGGCTCGCCGTCCGGCGGCGGCGAGGAGAAGGCCGACCGGGAGGGGGTGACCACCGGGCGGTCCGAGGAGCCGTCCGCGGGGGCGGACGCGTCCGTACCGGGCCCGGGGGACACCGGCGGCCCGTCGGTCGGCCCGGCCTCCCCGAGCGCGAGCGGCTCCGGCGGCGACCGGAGGGCCGGCACCGGGGAGGGTGACGAGCCGGCGTCCGCACCTGCCTCCATCACCTCCACACCGACCCTCCCCACGGCGCCCCCCACCGCCTCCACCGGCCCGGGCGACCCTGGTCCGGGCAACTCCGGCGACCGGCCGGGCCGGGGGCGCGGCCCCAAGGGGCCCGGCTGGAGGCGGGTGCCCGACGCGGGTCCGGGGTCGGTGGGCCGGCCGCCGGTCACGCATGTCCGGGCCGGTGAGGGGTCCGTCCCGCGGTGAAGTTACCGGCTGGAAACAAGGCCTTGCCCCCTCGGCTTGCGCGTGCTGACAATGCGCATGACAACTTTGTGGCGGCCGGAGGATGCCCTCCGGCCGCCCGACGCCGCAAGAGGGGACCCCCATGAGAAAACCTCTCGTAGTCGCGCTCTGCGCCCTGGCCTTCGCCGGGGCGGGCGCGACCCCCGCGGTCGCCGCCGCGCCAACCCCCACGGGCGCGGACACGACCACGGACGCGGTCCCGACCACGTTGACGGATCTCCTCAACGACACGGTCGGGACCGCGGCGGACACCCTGTCCGGACTCACCGCGCCGAAGGCAGGCGCGGTGAACTTCGCGGGCACCGTCTCGCTCAGCAACTGCTCCGGCTCCGTCGTCCGCATGCCCGACTCGGCGGCCGACGACCCGGCCCTCGTGCTCACCAACGGCCACTGCCTGGAGAGCGGATTCCCCGCGCCCGGACAGGTCCTCGTCGACCGGGCGTCCAGCCGCAGCTTCGGACTGCTGAACTCCTCCGGTTCCAAGGTCGCCACCCTGCGCGCCGAACGGCTCGTGTACGCGACCATGACCGACACGGACGCAGCGGTCTACCGGCTCGGCACGACGTACGCGCAGATCAAGAGCGCGTACGGCATCGACCCGCTGACCCTGAGCGACACCCGCCCGGCGGCCGGTACGGCCATCAGCGTGGTCTCCGGCTATTGGAAGCGGATCTACAACTGCTCCGTCGACGGGTTCGCGTACCGCATGAAGGAGGGCGACTGGACCTGGAAGGACTCGGTCCGTTACACCTCCGCCTGCAACACCATCGGCGGCACCTCCGGCTCACCGGTCGTCGACGACGCCACCGGGCAGGTGGTCGCCGTCAACAACACCGGCAACGAGGACGGCGAGCGCTGCACGGTCAACAACCCGTGCGAGATCGACGAGAACGGGCAGGTCACGGTCCGCCAGGGCATCAACTACGCCCAGCAGACCCACCTGTTCCCCGCCTGCTTCGGGGCGGACAACAGGCTCGACCTGAGCGCGAGCGACTGCTCGGTGCCCAAGCCGTAACAAGCCGTCACCGGCGGGAGGGCGGGCGGTCAGCGGGGAGGCCTGCGGACCGCCCGTCCCGCCAGGACGTCCGTGCGCCGCCCGTCCTCGATGACGAACCGCCCGTCGACCATCACGTACGGGATCCCCGTGGGCAGCGTCCGGGGCTCCGCGAAGCTCGACCCCGCGGCCACCGTCCGCGGGTCGAACAGCACCAGGTCCGCCCGGTAGCCCTCGCGGACCAGCCCCCGGTCCGGCAGCCCCAGCCGCGCGGCCGGCCGCGCGGTCAGATGCGCGACACACTCCTCCAGCGACAGCACCCCCGACTCCCGCACGTAGTGCCCGAGATAGTGGGGGAAGGTCCCGTACGCGCGCGGGTGCGGCTTCGCGCCCTGCAGGATGCCGTCGGAACCGCCGGTGTGCACCCGGTGCCGCATGATCGCCTGGACGTTCTCCTCGTGGCCCACGTGCTGGAGGATGGTCGGGGCGAGCTTGTCCTTCAGCAGCAGCTCCCGCGCGACGGCCCAGGGCGACTCGCCGCGCTCGCGCGCGGATTCGAGGACCGTACGGCCCACGTACTCGCCCAGCGCCGGATCGCCGACCCCGGAGATCTCGATGGTCTCCCACTCCACGGGCACGCCGTGGCAGCCGTCCGAACCGATGACCTCCAGATGGTGCCGGATCCGCTCGGCCGTCCCCTCGTCCGCCAGCCGCCTGAGTATCTCCTCCGGGCCGCCCTCGCTCGCCCAGCTCGGCAGCAGCGCCACGAGGGTGGTGCAGCCCGGGGTGTAGGGGTAGGTGTCGAGCGTGATGTCGGCCCCGGCGTCCAGCGCCTCGTCCAGCAGGGCCAGCAGCTCGGGCGCCCGGCCCTTGTTCACGCCGAAGTTCATCGTGGCGTGCGCGAGATGCAGTGGGCAGTCCGCCTCCCGCGTCAGCGCCACCATCTCCTCGTACGCCTGGAGCGCGCCGGCGCCGTAGGAGCGGTGGTGCGGGCAGTAGTAGCCGCCGTACGACGCCACCACCCGGCACAGCTCGGTCAGTTCGGCGTCCTTGGCGTACATGCCAGGCGTGTACGTCAGCCCGGACGACATCCCGACCGCGCCCTGCTCCATGCCCTCCGCGACCAGTTGCCGCATCCGCGCCAGCTCGTCGGGGGTGGCCTCGCGGTCCTCCCAGCCGACGGCGAGCGCGCGGACCGTGCCCTGCGGGATCAGATACGCGGCGTTGACCGCGATGCCCCCATCGAGCCGGTCCAGGTACTCGCCCACCGACCGCCAGTCGAAGTCGATGTCGTCGCCCGGGCCGTTCCACCCGGCGATCGCCCGGCGCACCTCGCCGAGCGTGCGGTCGTCGACCGGCGCGTACGACAGCCCGTCCTGGCCGAGCACTTCGAGGGTGACACCCTGCGCCGCCTTGGCACTGTGGTCCGGGTCGCGCAGCAGCGCCAGATCGCTGTGGGCGTGCATGTCGATGAAGCCGGGGGCCAGGACCAGCCCCTCGGCGTCCAGTTCACGGCGGGCCTTCGGGCGCTGACAGCCCGCGTCCGCCGCCTCCTTCACGATGGAGACGATGCGGCCGCCGTCCACGACGACGTCCGCGCGGTACGAGTAGTCGCCGGAGCCGTCCACGACGTCCGCGTCCCGGATGACGAGCTCTTCCATTGCCGGCCTCCTAGAAGAACGTGCGGACGTAGTCGACCACCGTGCCGTCGGCCTCCGCGACGGGAATGAGCACCCACTTGTCGAACGACGTGCACGGGTGCGACAGTCCGAGCCCCACCCAGTCTCCCACCTCCAGATCGGCCTCCCCGGTGGTGCGCAGCCACGCGTGCTGGTCGGACAGGCCGGTCACCTCGATCCCGGCGGCCGGGCGCTCGCTCCCGTCCCGGCGGACCACCTGGGCGAACGGCAGATCGAGGTCGTAGGCCGCGTCCCGCTTGCCCGCGTTGGTGAACGCCTGCTCCGCGGACGGCCGGGACACCACCTGCGTCCACAGCCGGAACGCCGGCTCCAGCGCGCCCTCCTCCGGGACCCGGTTGAAGGGGGTCAGCTTGCGGTAGTGGCCGTCGTCGTGCGAGACGTAGGCGCCCGAGCGCAGCAGCTTCAGCACGGGCGCGGAGAGCTCCGGGACCTCGGCGAAGACGTCCGCCACCGCGTCGAACCAGGCGCTGCCGCCCGCGCTCACCACGATCTCGTCGAGGCCCTCGAAGCGGCCCGCCTTGTCGAAGTCCACGGCGAGCGCCACGAGCCGGCGCAGCCAGGCGTGCACCCGCTCCGGATCCGCCTGCGGCACCTCGCCCTCGTACCCGGCGACCCCGGCCAGCCGCAGCGACCGCGCGCCCGCCACGGCGTCGGCGACGGCGGCGCACTCCGCCTCCGTCCGCACACCGGTGCGCGCACCCTCACCGGCGGCGAGCTCGACGACCACGTCCACGGGACGGGAAGCGCCGGAAAGGGCCGCGTCCATCAGCTCGACGCCGCGTACGGAGTCGACGTAGCAGACGAAGCGGAACCCGGGGTCGGCGTCCAGCTCGGCCGCGATCCACCGCAGGGCCGCCGCGTCCACCAGCTCGTTGGCGAGGAAGACCCGCTCGATCCCGTACGCCCGCGCGACCCGCACCTGGTGCGGAACGGCCAGCGTGATGCCCCACGCGCCGCGCTCGATCTGCCGCCGGAAGAGCTGCGGCGCCATGGAGGTCTTGCCGTGCGGCGCGAAGGCGAGGCCGTGCCGGGCGGCGTACGTCTCCATCAGCTCCAGGTTGTGCTCCAGGCGCTCGGCGGAGAGCGCGAGCACCGGGGTGGTGAACCCGCCCGTGAAGAGATTGCGCCGCTGGGCGGCCAGCTCGCCGACGGTCAGTCCCTCGGCGTCCGGCGGGAGGCCCTTGAAGCGGTGGTCGACACGTTCCTCGGCGAGGCGGGCGAGAGCGTCGGTGCCGGAGACCATCGGGAACCTCCCTGATCAGGCGTGTTGCATTCACTGCAACACTCATTGCATATATCGCTTACCGCTGTCTAACATCTCGGCCACGCGGGGTCAACGGACACCGCCGCACCCGCACCGGACGAGGAGCCCCGCCATCGTGACCGTCACCGGAACCGGCAACGCCCCCGACGTCGTGGACGTCGTCGCGCTCGGCGAGTCCATGGTGACGTTCCTGCCCTCCCGGCCGGGCCGCCTCGCCGACGTCCCCTCCTTCGACCGCGGCATCGGCGGAGCGGAGTCCAACGTGGCCTGCGTACTGGCGGCGGCGGGGCACACGACCCGGTGGCTCAGCAGGGTCGGCGCCGACGGTTTCGGCGACCACCTCGTCGAGACGGTCGGCGGCTACGGCGTCGACGTGTCCCACGTCCACCGCGACCCGGCCCGCCCCACCGGCATCTACTTCCGCACGGCAGGCGACCGCTCCACGGACGCCCACGAGGTCGCCTACTACCGGGCGGGCTCGGCGGCCTCCGCGATGTCGCTCGCCGACTTCGACCCGGACGCGGTGGGCGCGGCACGCATCCTCCACCTCTCCGGCATCACACCGGCGCTCTCCGAGGGGTGCCTGGCCCTGATGCGCGAACTGACCGCCCCCCGCCCCGGCCGCCCCCTGATCAGCTTCGACGTCAACCACCGCCCGGGCCTGTGGCGCGCCGGCCGGGGCCCGGACATCCTCCTGGAACTGGCCCGCCGCGCCGACATCGTCTTCGTGGGCGAGGACGAGGCGGAGCAGGCCTGGGGCCTCACGGGCGACCCCTCATCCATCCGCGAAGTCCTCCCCGGACCGGAACTGCTGGTGGTCAAGCGGGGCGCACACGGGGCCGTGGCCTTTGGCCCGACCGCGGGCGGTCGTACCCGCCTCCCCGCGGGCAGTCGTGCCGCTGGGGCGGCACGGGTGGGCGCGGACGGCACCCCGCTGGCGCCGGGCAGCGCGACCCACCCCCGCCCCGTACCAGCACAGGGCACCTGTGAACCCGCCCCAAAAGTCGACGTAGTCGCACCAACCGGCGCCGGCGACGCCTTCGCCGCAGGCTTCCTCTCGGCCACCCTCCGCGGCCTCCCCCTCCGCGCCCGCCTGCGCCACGGCCACCTCACCGCCGCGGCCACCCTCACCGCCCCCGGAGACCTCGCCCCGCCCCCCTCCCGCGCCCTCGCCGACCGCCTCGTGGCTCTCGACGACACCGCGTGGGGGAGACTGCGACTCGGCCCCGGCTGGACCGACACCATGAGCCGGGACGAAGAGGAGGCACGCACACCATGAGCCAGACCGTTGACCGCGCCCTGAGCATCCTCCCGCTGCTCGCGGAAGGCCCCGCCGACCTCGGCCAGGTCGCCGACCGCCTCGGCGTGCACAAGTCCACGGCCCTCCGCCTCCTGCGCACCCTCCACGAGCACGGCATGGTCTACCGCCAGTCCGACCAGCGCTACCGCCTCGGCGCCCGCCTCTTCGCCCTCGCCCAGGAGGCGATGGAGAACCTCGACATCCGCGAGATCGCCCACACCCACCTCGTACGCCTCAACGAGAAGTGCGGACACACCGTCCACCTCGCCGTGTACGAGGAGAACGAGGTCCTCTACATCGACAAGGTCGAGAGCCGCTACCCGGTCCGCATGTACTCACGGATCGGCAAGCCCGTCGCCATCACCGTCGCGGCCGTGGCCAAGCTCCTCCTCGCCGACCTGCCCGAACACGAGCGCCGTGCCCTCGCGGAGAAGCTCGACTACCCCATGTACACGTCCCGTTCGACACCCCACGCCACCGCGTTCCTCCAGGAACTGGCCAAGGTGCGCGAACAGGGCTGGGCCACCGACCTCGGCGGCCACGAGGAGTCCATCAACTGTGTCGCCGCGCCGATCCGCGGCGCCGACGGCCGGGTGGTCGCGGCGATGTCGGTCTCCGCGCCGAACGTCGTCGTCACCGCCGACGAACTCCTCACCCTGCTCCCGCTGGTGCGCCGTACGGCGGACGCGATCAGCGGCGAGTACTCCGGCAGAACCCCGGCAGAACTCCAGTGAAGGAAACACCCCGCATGACCGAGAAAGTCGCGCTGACCCCCAAGACCCACACCACCCCGCCCGCGAAGTTCTCCCACGGCGTCCGCAAGGGCAACATCCTCCAGGTCGCCGGCCAGGTCGGGTTCCTGCCCGCCGAGGAGGGCAAGCCGCCCACGCCCGCCGGTCCGACCCTGCGCGAGCAGACCCTCCAGACCCTCGCCAACGTCAAGGCCATCCTCGAGGAGGGCGGCGCGGGCTGGGACGACGTGATGATGATCCGCGTCTACCTCACCGACGTGGACCACTTCGCGGAGATGAACGACATCTACAACACCTACTTCGAGGAACAGGGCCTCACCCAGCCGCCCGCCGCCCGCACGACCGTCTACGTCGGTCTCCCCGCCGGCCTCCTCATCGAGATCGACGCGCTCGCCGTCCTCGGCTGACCCGCGCCGAGACCCCCCACGTCCGCACGCCGTAGTCGTCACGGCACGGTGTCCCGCACCCCCCTGGGACGCCGTGCCGCGATCCCCCCTGCCCGAAAGCCCCATGCCCTTACCCAGAGGACCCCCGAATGCCCCATCCGCTCCTCCCGCTCGCCGCCTCCGCGCCGGCGGAGACACCACCGCACACCGGAGGACTGCTCCTCCTCCTCGACGGCAGCGCCGGCCTGCTGACGGTCGCCGCCATCGGTATCGCCCTCCTCCTCTTCCTGATCATCAAGGTCCGGCTCCAGCCGTTCGTCGCCCTGCTCGGCGTCTCCATAGCCGTCGGCCTGATGGCGGGGCTGTCGGTCACCGAACTCTTCGGCACCGTCCAGCGCTCGGACGCGGTGTCCACCATCGAGTCCGGCATGGGCGGCATCCTCGGGCATGTCGCGATCATCATCGGCCTGGGCACCATGCTCGGGGCGATCCTCGAAGTCAGCGGCGGCGCCGAGGTGCTGGCGGGCCGGCTGCTCGGCATGTTCGGCGAGAAGCGCGCCCCGCTCGCGATGGGCCTCACCGGTCTGATCTTCGGCATCCCGGTCTTCTTCGACGTCGGCATCTTCGTCCTCGCGCCGATCGTGTACGCCGCGGCCAAGCGCTCCGGCAAGTCCATCCTGCTCTACTGCCTCCCGCTGCTCGCCGGCCTGTCCGTCACCCACGCGTTCCTGCCCCCGCACCCGGGCCCGGTGGCGGCCGCCGGACTGCTCCACGTCGACCTGGGCTGGGTCATCCTGATGGGCATCGTCTGCGGTCTGCCGGCCGTCGCCGCCGCCTGGGTCTTCTCCGCCTGGATCGGCAAGCGCATCTTCGTCGCCGTACCGCAGGACATGGTCGAGGCCGCGCAGGAGGCCAAGGACGCCGTCGCCGCCGAGCAGCGCGCCTCCGGCGTCGAGCCGCGGGAGGCCCCGGTGCCGCTCGGCACGGTCCTCGGCATCATCGGTACGCCGCTGATCCTGATCCTCGCGGCGACCTTCTCCTCGATCGCGCTGGACGAGTCCACCCTCCGCTCGGTGATCGAGTTCTTCGGACACCCGTTCGTGGCGCTCACCCTCGCCCTGTTCCTCGCCTACTACCTGCTGGGCATCCGGCGCGGCTGGTCCCGCAAGTCCCTGGAGACCGTCTCCACGTCCTCGCTGAAGCCGGTCGGCAACATCCTGCTGGTGGTCGGCGCGGGCGGTGTCTTCGGCGCGGTCCTCAAGGCCAGCGGGGTCGCCCAGGCGCTGTCCGACACCTTCAACGACGTCGGCCTGCCGGTGATCGTCCTCTCCTACCTGATCTCCGTGGTGCTGCGGGTCGCGCAGGGCTCGGCGACGGTCGCGATCGTGACGACGGCGGGCATCGTGGCCCCGCTGCTGGCCGAGGGGGACCACTCCCAGGCGTTCGTGGCGCTGGTCATCATGGCCATCTCGGCGGGCTCGATCTTCGCCTCGCACGTCAACGACGGCGGGTTCTGGATGGTCGCCAAGTACTTCGGCATCAGCGAGCGGGACACGCTCAAGACCTGGACGGTGCTGGAGAGCGTGCTGTCCGTGGCCGGATTCGTGGTCGCCGCGGCGCTCAGCCTGGTGGTGTGAGCCGTGGTGCCCGTGTAGGCGTCTGATAACGAAGTTGGGGCTGGCTGTGACCCGCACAGGATTGTCGACCATACTCCTGCGGTGTGGAGCAGCGCATAGGTTCGAGCAGCCAGCCCCTGGAAGGCGCCGGATTCGACCCGGCATTCATCCCCGGGCTCACCTCGCCCGCGTCCGGCCGGGAGGAGGACGCCGAGGCGAAGACGGACGATCCGCAGGACGGGACGGTGCCGGAGGCGGACGCCGGGACGGAGCCCGACGAGGAGGCCGCCGGGGCCGCCGAGGAGTCCCGGGCGTCCGAGGACGGCTCCGAGGCCTCCGAGGAGGACCCGGAGCCCGCCCCCGAAGGCCCCGTCTTCGAGGCGTCCGACCGCCGCGCCAGGATCGTCGCCGACCACAGCGGGGTACGCCTGCGCCTGGACGACCAGGAGTGCGAGTTCCGCTGGGACGAGATCGGTGCGGTGGAGACGGAGACCCCGCGCTTCGGCAAGCGCTACACGGTCACCGTCCACACCCCCGACCGCCGCTGGTACTTCCTCGAGATCGAGGCCGACTCCAGGAACCGCTTCGCCGAGTGGGACGCCGGACTGGACGCGGTCCTGGACGAGTACTTCGACGAGGACGCGGACAGGACCACGGAGGACACGGACAAGGCCGCGGAGGATTCCGAGGACACCCCCGACTCCGAGGAGTCGTCGTCCTGAACGGCCAGGGCCTGTCGTTTGGATCACGCCGCAGACGCGGGGCCTGGCACGCGCATCTGCGGCGTTGTCGTCGGTTGCCAGGGCTCCGCCCTGGCGCCCTCCTCCGCCTTGCAGCTGCACGCACCAGGCCCCGCTCACGGTGTTGACGAGGCACCGCCGGTTCCCTGCGACATGATCCAAACGACAGACCCTAGCCGCAGTACTGCTCCTCCTTCCCGATGGAGCGGTACATGCAGTCCGCGTTCTCCAGGAGCCGGAGCACGGCGTCCCGGTTGCGGGACGTCTCCCGCTCGATGACCTCGTCAGGCGGGTAGAAACCGCCGTTCCAGGACGACCTCGGATACATCTCGAAGGTGTAGCCGAAGATCTTGTGCGCGCCCCAGAGGTAGTCGTCGATCGACCCGTCCGTGATGTAGAGGTCGCTGGACTGCTGGGGCGTGTAGCCGTTGTCGGCGGCCATCTTCTGGCCGACCGTCCTGAACGCGGCGTGGTCGTCGGCGGTCATCCCGGTCGTGGTGTCGGAGTAGGTGTAGCCGAACGGCCACAGCACCAGCTCGCTGTAGGTGTGGAAGTCGATGCCGGCCTTGATCTGTTGCACCCCGCCCACGACCCGGCTGCGCACGAAGTCGGCGACGACCTTCACCTCGGGCGCGGACTCCGGGGCGGAACCCCGGTAGGTCTCGGAGGACTTGGAACCCGAGGAGCCGCCGCAGCAGCCCCAGCGGTAGTCCCAGTTGCGGTTCAGGTCGGTGCCGACGTACGACGAACCGGAGTTGGGCTGGCGGTTCTTGCGCCAGGAGCGGTAGGAACCGGAGGCGATGTCGTACTCGCCGCCGTCCGGGTTGAGGTCGGGGACGATCCAGATCTCCCGTCCGTCGACCATGTCCGTGATCCGGGAGTCGCTGCCGTATCCCGCGCCGAGTTCGCGCAGCAGGTACAGGGCCATCTCCACGGTGAGGTGTTCGCGCGCGTGCTGGTGGTGGGTGAAGAGGACCTCCGGTTCGTTCTCGTCCGCGGTCACGTTGTCGCTGATCTTGATGGCGACGATGTCCCGCCCCTGGTAGGACCTGCCGATGACCCGCTTGCTCATGATGGCCGGGTACGCCGCGAGACGCTGGTCGATCTCGGCGTTCATCTCGGCGTAGTTGTGGTAGCGGGAGTCGGCCGAGGGGAAGTCGTACAGGCGGAGCCCGTCGGCGGGGGAGGAGCGGTCCGGCGCCGTGCCCAACGGCGTGACGTCGTACCCCTGTCGGCGCAGCGCCCGTATCTGGTCCGCGCGTCCGGAGACGACCACGGTCTCCTCGTCCGCCTCGTCCACGGTGACACCGGAGCGCTGGATGGCCGTACGGGTCACGGGGGTGGTGTGCGCGTGGATCTCGTACTGGCGGATGTCGTCGGTCGAGGGGGCCGGCCGGCCGGCGCCGTCGGCGCCGGCCGGGGAGGCCGTCATCGACAGGGGGGCCGCCAGGGCGAGGGCGAGGAGGGTGGCGAGCGCGGCGGAGCGTCTGCCGCGTGGGCGGAGTCGCATGAAGTCTCCTTGTGGGAGGTGGGGGTTGTTCATGGCGACGTGCGTGGTGCGGTGCGGTCATCGTCGACGGGTGACATGATCAGGTCAAGTAGGGTTTGCGTGTCCGGCCGGTCCAGGTGCATCTCGTGAAGATCCCCGCACGCCCTCTTGTCCGACCGTCGGCCATCCGCTTTCTTGACCTCATGGCGGACACCACGGGAAACACCCAGGACACCGGGGCGGCGCACGCCCCCGGCCCCGACCCGCGCAAGTCCGGTTGGCGCTACATCGGCCCCGGCATCGTCGTCGCCGCGACCGGTGTGGGCGCCGGTGACCTCGTGGCCACCCTCATCGCCGGCAGCAACTTCGGATACACCCTGCTGTGGGCGGCGGTCCTCGGCTGTCTGGTGAAGATCTCCCTCGCCGAGGCGTGCGGCCGGTGGCATCTGGCCACCGGCCGCACCCTCTTCGACGGCTGGGCCGGCCTCGGCCGCTGGACGACGTGGTTCTTCGGCGTCTACGCGGTGATCTGGGGCTTCGTCTACGGCGCGGCGGCGATGTCGTCCAGCGGCCTGCCGCTCCAGGCGCTCTTCCCCGACGTGATGGACCTCGAGTACTGGGCCATCGCCTGCGGCCTGGTCGGTCTGGTCTTCGTCTGGTTCAACAAGTACGCCGTCTTCGAGAAGGTCATGACGGTCCTGGTGGGCGTCATGTTCGTGGTGACCGTCTATCTGGCGGTCAGGGTCACCCCCAACCTCGGCGACGCCTTCGCCGGGCTCCTCCCGGTCCTCCCCGACGAGAAGGACTCGGTCCTCAACACCCTCGGTCTGATCGGCGGCGTCGGCGGCACCATCACGCTGGCCGCGTACGGCTACTGGGTCAACGCCAAGGGCTGGACCGGCACCGGCTGGATGCGGATCATGCGGCTGGACAACCGGGTCGCCTACGCCACCACCGGCATCTTCGTCGTCGCGATGCTCGTCGTCGGCGCGGAGCTGCTGCACTCGGCGAACATCGCGATCGCCGGCGGCGACAAGGGCCTGATGCAGCTCGGCGACATCCTGGAGGAGGAGTACGGCACGGCCACCGGCAAGCTGTTCCTGATCGGCTTCTTCGCCACCTCCTTCACCTCCCTGATCGGTGTCTGGCACGGCGTGAGCCTGATGTTCGCCGACTTCCTCGCCCGGCAGCGCGGCGAGCGCGAGGCGCGGGGCGACGAGCTGGCCTCCGGGCGCCGCGAACGCTCCTGGGCCTTCCGCGCCTATCTGCTCTGGCTCACCTTCCCGCCCATGGTCCTGCTCTTCCAGGACGAACCCTTCCGCCTGATCATCATCTACGGCGTCCTGGGCGCCGCCTTCATGCCGTTCCTCGCCCTCACCCTGATGTGGCTCCTCAACTCCTCCCGCACACCCCGTGAATGGCGCAACGGACCGCTGAGCAACACCATGCTCGCCGTCGCGGGGCTGCTGTTCCTGGTGCTGTGCGTGAAGCAGATCTGGGACCAGCCGTGGTCGGAGTTCTTCTGACCCGCGGCTACCGCAGCTCCTCCCACTTCGGGCTGAGCGCGATCTCCCGCATCTGCTCCACGGTCAGCGCGGGGGCGTCGCGGGTGGCGTCCTCGTGCTGGGCCCCGGTGTTGAAGGCGCTGATCACGACCCGGAACCCGTCGGGCCGCATGGTGTCGGCGGTCCACATGACGACGCCCTCGGCACCCTTCTCGCCGGGCCCCTTCCGCGTGGCGACCAGGGTGCCGTCGGGGAGCGTCTCGGCGCTGCCGTAGAGCTGGTGGGCGACGTCGGACATGTCGGGCTGCACATTGATCTGCACCAGGCTCCTGCCCTTGCCGTCGTCGACGACGAGGTAGGCGTACTCGGTCTCCTGACCGCCCCGGTCGGCCACCGTGAGCCCGTCGGGCAGCAGCGCGGCCAGCGTTTTGCCGATCGTCTCGCCCGCGGCGCCCTGCGGCGGGGCCTCGGGCGCGCCGGTGGGCGACGGCGTCGAGTCCCGCGGTATGGCGTCCACCACCCGCCGCCACACGTCGGCGGTGACGATCTCCTTCAGCTCGCCCGTGGACAGCGGGGGTTCCGCGCGGGAGACGGGTGCGCCCTTCTCCGCCGGGGCGTTCCACTCGCTCAGCGAGACATGCTGCCCCGCGGCCGTGACGAGCTCGGCGGACCACCGCTTGGTGTCCGCACGCCGGTCGGGATACTCGTAGCCCCGGTACAGCATGAGCAGCGAGCCGTCGGACAGCCGGCTGGAGGTGCAGTCGTCGTACGCGACGAGCGCCTTGGCCGGGCACCGCGTCAGCTCACGGGCCTCCGGGCTGCCGGGTTCCATCCGGTTGAAGCTGATGCCGAGCGCTGCCTTGCCCTCGCTGTCGTCGTACACGACACGCGCGTACGGGAGCGTCGGGGAGTCCGTGCCCTGAGCCGCCTCCTCGCTGAACTCACCCGCGGGGAGCAGCTCCTTGAAGATGCGCAGGAGGTCGTCGCCGGAGAAGGCCCGCGCGGGGGCGGGGCTCGCGGACGCGGACCGCGCGGCCGCCGCGGCCGGCCGCTGGTTTGCGGAGGAGTCACCGCCCGGCACGAGCAGCGCCCCGCCCACCCCCACCAGGGCGATGCCGGCCGCGCCCCCGATCACGGCCGTCCGCCGCAGCAGCTGGGCGCGCCGCCCGCGGACCTGCCCCCCGGCGGTCAGTGCGGCCATATCGGTGTCGAAGCCGTCCCCGGCGTCGCGCAGGGCGGCGGTGAGGCGGTCCTCGAAGGGGTCGTGGTGCTCGTTCTCGGGCATGGCGAACCACCCTTTCCGCAAGGTGTGTGAAATATGAGGTCCGAGGGAGACGGAGCGGCCGGGCGTCAGGGTCTGGAGTACTCCGCGAGGTCCTCGCCCAGCAGCTCCCGCAGCCGGCCGAGCGCGCGCGAACACCGCGTCCGTACGGCCGCCGAGCTGACGTTGAGCACATCGGCCGTCTGCTCGACCGAGCGGTCCTCCCAGTACCGCAGGACGATGACGGCCCGGTCCTTGGCGGGCAGCCGGGCGAGCGCCGCCATCAGGGTCAGCCGCAGCGGCGCGTCCCCGTCGACGGCCCCGGGCAGATCGGGGAACACGTCCGTGGCCCGCTCACGGCTGCTGCGCCGCCGCTGGTGGGCCAGGAAGGTGCGGGTGAGCACGGTCTGGGCGTACCCGGCCGGGTTCCCGACCCGGCAGACGCGACCCCAGCGGACGTACAGCCGCCCGAAGGTCTCCTGCACGAGATCCTCGGCCAGATGCGTGTCCCCGGCGGTGAGCAGACACGCGGACCGGTACAGGTGGCCCGCCCGCGCCGCCGCGAACTCGGCGTACTCGTCCGCCCGACCCTGCCTCATCCGCCGTCCCCCGGTTCCGACCCGCCGTCCGCTGCCCTCACCTCATTGATGCGGTGGGGCCGGGGAAATGTTTCACACGACATTCCGGGCGCCGTCCTCGGGGACGGACAAGGCCCCGCCCACAGTGCTGTGGACGGGGCCGGGGAACCGGGGCCGGACGACGGCTACGGCAGGGCGTGCACGTGCGGGCCCACCGCGTTGGACCAGGCGTTGTTCGCCGTGGCGTCCCAGTTGGTGGACCAGGTCATCGCGCCCCGCAGGGACGGGTAGGTCCGGGACGGCTTGAAGCTGCCGCAGCCGGTGCCCCTCGTCAGGCAGTCCAGGGCGTTGTTCACCACGGAGGGGGAGACGTAGCCGCTGCCCGCGCCCCGGGTGGAGGCCGGGAGACCCAGGCCGACCTGGGACGGGTCGAGACCGCCCTCGAGCTGGATGCAGGCGAGCGCGGTGAGGAAGTCCACCGAGCCCTGGCTGTAGACCTTGCCGTCGCAGCCCAGCATGGAACCGCTGTTGTAGTACTGCATGTTGACGACCGTGAGGATGTCCTTCACGTTCAGCGCGGTCCGGAAGTACGAGTTGGAGGTCGACTGCATGTCGATGGTCTGCGGGGCCATCGTCAGGATCATCGACGGGCCCGCCTTCGCCGACAGGGAGCGCAGCGCCTGCGTCATGTAGGTCGCGTTGAGGCCGTTCTCCAGGTCGATGTCGACGCCGTCGAAGCCGTACTCCTGCATCAGCGCGTACACCGAGTTGGCGAAGTTCGTCGCGGAGGCGGAGTCGTTCACCGAGACGGTGCCCTTCTCGCCGCCCACCGAGATGATGACCTTCTTGCCGGCCGCCTGCTTGGCCCGGATGTCCGCCTTGAACTGGGCGACGGTGTAGCCGTTGAGGCCCGCCGAATCCAGGTTGAAGGTGACGGCGCCCGGAGTGCCGGTGGCGTCGGCGAAGGCGACCGCGATGATGTCGTAGTGGGACTGGACGTCCGAGATCCGCTGGACCGCCGCCCCGTTGTTGAAGTTCTGCCAGTAGCCGGTCACCGCGTGCCGGGGCAGGTCACCGCCGCCGCCCCCGTCGTCGTCCTTCGTCCGCGCGGACACCGCGGCCGACTTGGGGGACTCTCCGGCCGCGCTGGTCGCCGCGACCTGGAAGGAGTACGACGTCGAGGCCGCGAGCCCGGTCACCGTCGCCGACGTGCCCGACACCGCCGTCACCTTCGTGCCGTCGCGGTAGACCGTGTAGCCCGTGGCCCCCGACACCGCGTTCCACGCCAGGGACACCGACGAGGCCGTCGTACCGGAGACGCTGAGGCCGCCCGGGGTGCCCGGGACCGTGGGCTCCGGATCACCGCCGCCGCCCCCGTCGGGGCCGAACACCGACAGGTCGTCGACGTGGTAGGGCTGCTGGCCGTACCAGCCGTGGGTGTAGACCGTCACCGAGGTGGTGTTCGAGCCGGTGGTGAAGGTCGTCGACAGCTGCTTCCAGCTGCCGGTGTCCGGGGTCCAGGTGGACACGTCCGTCGTACCGGTGCCGGTCACGCCCAGGTAGGCGTATCCGCCCTGCACCCAGCCGCTCAGCCGGTACGTCGAGCCGGGCTTCACCGCGACCGACTGGCTGCAGCGGGCGTTGTCCTGCCCGGCCGGGGTGGCCTTGAGCGCGGCCGTGCCGCCGTGCACGGGGGAGGAGACCGTGCTGCCGCTGTTCGCGGAGCACGTCCAGTTGCTCAGGCCCGCCTCGAAACCTGCGTTCTTGGCGTTGTTGACGTCCGCCGCGGACGCCGGGCCCGCGCCGGCGAGGGGCAGCGCGAGGGCGAGGGCGGAGACAAGGGCTCCGGCCCAGACGCGTCTGCCGCGGCCGGGCGTTCGTGGTGCGCGGTCCACTTGGGGCCTCCGGTGGGGGAGTTGGGGAAGGCTGGAACGACGGTGGCCACCGTTGGAGACACAAGGTGGTCCAGACCAATCTTCTTGTCAATAGGTCCAGACCGGAAAGACCGGCATCCGGGGCGGGAGTAGGCCCGGCGCCGGGAGGGAAGCGTGGGTCCGAGGGCCCGGGGCCGGGTCCGGCGTCAAGCCGCGCGCACAGGACCCACACCACTGGGTCCGGATCGAGACCGGCGAGATGCTCAACCTGCCCCGATTTGACGCACCTTGTGCACCAGTAGTTGCTGTTCGGCTACACAAACGCTGTTCTCCGGTCACAGACCCGCGGTTACAGTGCTCACGTAGTCACGCAGTGAAGTCGCCAGGGTGCATCGGAGTGACGCCCGGTGGGCTGCCGGGATGGGGAGAACGGGGAGCCGCGCGTGCCAACTGCCATTGCCGTGACCGGCGCCGACATGGCGTTGCCGGCCCAGGACGAACGGACCCTGCCCGCCGTCGTGCTGCGGGACATCGACACCCGCCCGCTGGACCAGGCGCTGACCGAACTGCAGATGATCCTCGAGCAGCACGGCCACCTCATCGTCGTCTGCTCCCAGGCCGCCCCGACCGCGGTCCAGCGGCGGCTGCACACCCTGCGCTCCCTTCTGGAGAGCGACCGGATAGCCCTCTTCCGGCCCGATCTGCCCCCGCTCGGACTGGCCGTCCTGGCCCGCCAGTTACGGCAGCTCGCCTCCTGCGACCTCAGCCCCGGCGTCCTCGCCTCGGCCGGCCGCCTGCTGATCCACTACATCCACTCCGGGGCCCTGCTCGGCTCCGTCGCCCGCCTCGACCGGGTTCCGGTGAACCTGAAGCAGCACGCCAAGTCGTGGATGCCGGGCAGTCAGTTCGCCGTACTCGCCCACCCGCAGCCCCAGCTGGTCCGCATCGGCCCCGAAGCCGCGCTCGACGGCCCCGAGTTCGGCACCTGGATGCTGGTCGCCAAGGGGCAGCTCCCATCCGACTGGGTCACCACGACCCTGGCCCCCGCCTGGAAGGTCCAGGGCCTGCGGGAGACACCGCTGCCCGCCGCGTCCCCGGGCTGGTGGGGGACCGGAAAGCTCGTCGAGTTCTGCACGTACCTGCCCGACCTGTCCGTCCTGTACCAACTGGTCACCTCCGTACGGCGGGGCACCTGCCACTGGTGCGGCATCGACGTCATCGGCGACCGCTGCGTGTTCTGCTCCGCCGTACCGCCCGCCCCCGAGGGCACACCCGCCCTCACCCGGCGCACCTGATCCGTCCGCCCCCGCACCACTCCGACCGCCCGAGTCCGCTCGACCGCTATCCCCGATGAGGTTGTACGGTTCATGAACTCCCGTCAGCGCCGCGGCGTGATACTCCTGCTTCTGTCGGTCCTGTGCGCCCTCGGCGCGTTCGCCGGCGTGCTCTCCGTCATCAGTGACGTGAAGTCCAAGGTCGGCCCCGAGGTGACCGCCTACCGGCTGAAGTCCGACATCGCGCCCTACACCGCACTCGGCACGGATCAGTTCGAGAAGATCGAGATGCCCGAGCGGTGGCTGTCCGAGAACGCCGTCACCGACCTCGACGCCATCCGCGGCAAGATCGCCGTCACCACCCTGCGGGAGGGCTCCCTGCTGCAGAGCGACATGATCGTGGACCGGCCCGCCCTGCAGCCGGGACAGCAGGAGGTCGCCATCATGATCGACGCGGCCACCGGCGTCGCGGGCAAGATCACACCCGGCTCGACGGTCAACGTCTACGCCACCTTCGAGGGCGAGCGCGAGGGCGACCCTGCCCAGTCCAAGATCATCGTGACCAACGCCAAGGTGCTGGACGTCGGCCGGCTCACGGCCCTCCAGCCCGACGAGAACGACCGCGGCCGGCAGCCCACCGACGCCGTACCGATCACCTTCGCGCTGTCCGCCATCGACGCCCAGCGCATCACCTACGCCGAGTCGTTCGCCCAGCGGGTCCGGCTCGCGCTGGTCGCGCCCGGGGGCGACACGGACGTCCCCGAGAAGGACCGGACGTACGAACTCGCGAAGGACAAGTGAGAGGCCCGCATGCCCACCAGGATCCTCCCGGCAGTCGGCGACGCGGACGCGGTCCGGTCCATCACCACACTGCTCAGCCAGCTCCCGGACGCCGAGCCGGTGGCCCCGGTGGTCGACTCCACCCAGCTCGTCGACACCCTCGCGCGCCTGGCCGCCGAGTCCGTCGACGAACTGCCCGAGGTCGTGGTCGTGCACGAGCGGATCGGCCCCGTCCCCGCCCTGGAGCTGATCCGCGAAGTCGCCCTGCGCTTCCCGTCCGTCGGCGTCATCCTCGTCACCTCCGACGCGAGCCCCGGCCTCTTCCAGGCCGCCATGGACTACGGCGCCCGCGGACTGGTGGCCCTCCCGCTCAGCTACGAGGAACTCGCCAGCCGCGTCCAGGCCGTCGCCCAGTGGTCGGTCGGCGTACGCCGTCATCTGGGCGCGGGCGTCGACGTGTTCACCGGCGTCGGCGGCACCGTCGTCACCGTCAGCGGCGCCAAGGGCGGCGTGGGCGCCACCCTGACCGCCATCCAGCTCGCGCTCGCCGCCCAGGCGTCCGGCCGTACCACCGCCCTGGTCGACATGGACCTCCAGACCGGTGACATCGCCTCCTACCTGGACGTCCAGTTCCGGCGGTCCGTCGTCGACCTCGCCGCGGTGGGCGACATCTCCCCGCGCGTCCTGGCCGACGCCGTCTTCCGCCACGACACCGGCGTCGCCCTGCTGCTCGCCCCCGCCGAGGGCGAACGCGGCGAGGACGTCACCGACCGCGCCACCCGCCAGATCGTCAGCGCCCTGCGCTCCCGCTACGAGGTCGTCGTCATCGACTGCGGCGCCCAGCTCGGCGGCGCCGGTGCGGCGGCCGTGGAGATGGCCGATCGGGCCCTCCTCGTCACCACCCCCGACGTCGTCGCCGTACGCGGCGCGAAGCGGGCGGTGCGGATGTGGGACCGGCTGCAGATCCGCAAGGCCGAGGAGACCACGGTGGTGGTCAACCGCCACACCCGGGCCACGGAGATCCAGCCCCCGCTCATCCAGAAGATCACCGGCACCACCGTGGCGGCCACCACGGTCCCCGCCCACTTCAAGGAGCTCCAGGCGGTCGTGGACGCCGGCCGCGTCCACGAACTGGAGGCCAAGAGCACCGTGAAACAGGCCCTGTGGGGCCTGGCCGGCGAACTCGGCCTGGTCAAGGCCACCGAGGGCGCCCACAAGGGCGGCCGGCTGCGCGGCGACCGGGGGTCGGTGAGCTTCCGGCGGAAGAGGGACGACGGGGGATGAGGGGAGCGAGGGGGATGCGCATGAAGGACTTACGCGAACACCGCGACCGGGGCCAGGTCATCGTCGAGTTCCTCGGCATGACCCCGACGATCCTGGTCACGCTGGTGGTGCTGTGGCAGCTCGTGCTCGTGGGATACACGTACACGCTCGCGGGGAATGCTGCGGACGAGGCGGTACGGGCGGCCACGGCGACGGCACCGGGCGCACGCCAGGGCGCCTGCCAGGAGGCCGGTCTGGACAAGCTGTCGGGAGCGTGGGCGGGGGGAGCGACCGTGGACTGTGCGACGGCGGGCGGCTTCGTCACCGCCGACGTGGAGCTGGACGTCCCCATCCTCTTCCCGGGCACCGTCTCCTTCCCCTTCGAGGTGACGGGACACGCGGGGGCGGTCGAGGAGGAGAAGGGTGACTGAGATGCCCCACCGGCGCCACCGGCACCTTCCGAAGCGAGGGGACCACGGCCAGGCGGCCCTCGAATACCTGGGCTTCCTCCCCATCCTGCTCATCGTCGCCATGGCCGCCGTACAGCTCGGCCTGATCGCCTACACCGCCCAGCAGGCGGGCACCGCCGCGCGGGCGGGAGCGCGCAGCGCGTCGCTGAACGAGGGCGCCGGCGCCCAGGAAGCGTGCACGGCCGCCGTCAGCGCCTGGCTGGCCGACGGCACCGACTGCGGACCGGCGCAGGGCGGCGACGAGGTCACCGTCACCGCCACGGTCGAGATCCCCTCGATCGTCCCCGGCTGGGACTTCGGCCCCGCCAGCAAGAGCGCCACGATGCCGATGGACCACTGAGGGACCCGGACAAGGACGAGGAGCGCGCGACTCATGAGCCTGCGGGCACGCATCAACTCCCCCGAGGAGACGGCCGGCCGGGGCGAGGACGGCCACCTGGTCGCCTCCTACCGGGCCAAGCTCCTGGAGGAGATCGACCTCGCGGAGATGAGCTCGCTGGCCGCGGCCGAACGCCGGGTCCGGCTGGAACGCGTCCTGGGCCACATCATCAGCCGCGAGGGCCCGGTCCTGTCGACCGTCGAACGCTCCCAGCTGATCCGCCGCGTCGTCGACGAGGCACTGGGCCTCGGCATCCTGGAGCCGCTGCTGGAGGACGCGTCGATCACCGAGATCATGGTGAACGGCCCCGACGCGATCTTCGTCGAGCGCGGTGGCCGGGTGGAGCAGCTCCCCATGCGGTTCGCCTCCAACGACCAGCTGATGCAGACGATCGAACGCATCGTCTCCACCGTCAACCGCCGCGTCGACGAGTCCAACCCCATGGTCGACGCCCGCCTCCCCTCCGGCGAACGCGTCAACGTCATCATCCCGCCGCTCTCCCTGACCGGCGCCACCCTCACCATCCGCCGCTTCCCGCGGTCCTTCACCCTCCAGGAACTCATCGGCCTGGGCTCGCTCGACGAACACATGCTGTACCTGCTCGCCGGGCTGGTGCAGGCGCGCTTCAACGTCATCGTGTCGGGCGCGACCGGCACCGGCAAGACCACCCTCCTCAACGCCCTCTCCGGCCTGATCCCCGAGGGCGAACGCATCATCACCATCGAGGACTCCGCCGAACTCCAGCTCCAGCAGCCGCACGTCATCCGCCTGGAGTCCCGCCCGCCGAACGTCGAGGGCAAGGGCAAGGTCACCATCCGCGACCTGGTGCGCAACTCCCTGCGCATGCGCCCCGACCGCATCGTCGTCGGTGAGGTCCGCGGCGGCGAGTCGCTGGACATGCTCCAGGCCATGTCGACCGGCCACGACGGCTCCCTCGCCACCGTCCACGCCAACAGCGCCGAGGACGCGCTGATGCGCCTGCAGACCCTCGCCTCCATGTCCGACGTGGAGATCCCCTTCGTCGCGCTGCACGACCAGATCAACAGCGCCGTCGACGTGATCGTCCAGCTCACCCGCTTCGCCGACGGCGCCCGCCGCATCACCGAGATCGCCCTGCTGGAGAGCCACGGCGGCGAACCGTACCGGCTGGCCACGGTCGCCCGCTTCAACGCGCAGCCGATGGCCGCCGACGGACGCGTCTACGGCGCCTTCGACCACTATCCCCTGCCCCGCCGCACCGCCGACCGCCTCTACATGGCGAGCCAGCCCGTCCCGCAGGCGTTCGGCATCGCCCAGTCCGCCGACCAGCTCGCCACCCGAGAAGCCAGGTAGGAACCGTCCCCATGGATCTGCAGAACCTGATCACGCTGACCACCGGCGTCACACTGCTGACCTGCGTCCTCGCGGTCATCGGCGTGCATTCCTACGCCTCCGGCCGGGCGCAGCGCCAGGCACTGGTGGACCGCCTGACGGCCACCGGTCAGATCCCCGTCGTCGGCCGCCGCCGCCACTTCCCGACCCTGGACCGCCGCCTGCGCCGCACCAAGCCGGGCCGCAAACTCGAACTCCGGCTGCTGGCCACCGGACTGGACATCACCCCCGGCGAGTTCTTCGCCGCCATGCTCGCCGCCGTCGCCGGCCTCTGGCTCGTCGGCCAGGCCACCCTCGCCCCGTTCTTCGGCCCGATCGCCGGGCTGCTGGGCATCTGGGCGGCGGTCCAGTTCCTCAACTGGCAACGCCAGAAACGCATCGAGAAGTTCATCAACCAGCTCCCGGAGCTGGCCCGCATCCTGGCCAACGCGACCCAGGCCGGCCTGGCCCTGCGCACGGCCATCGGCATGGCGGCGGAGGAACTGGAGGCCCCGGCGGGCGAGGAACTGGCCAAGGTCGCCAACCAGCTGGCCGTGGGCGCCTCCATGGACGACGCCCTCGGCGAACTCGCCGACCGCCTCCCCTCCCGCGAACTCGTCGTCCTCGTCACCACGCTGGTGCTGTCCAACCGGGCGGGCGGCCAGGTGGTGAGCGCGCTCAGGAACCTCACCGAGACGCTGGAGGAGCGCAAGGAGACCCGGCGCGAGGTCCGCACCCAGCTCTCCCAGGTCAGCATGACCTCGTACGCCGTTCCCGTCCTGGGCATCGGCTCGTTGTTCCTGATGAACGGCGTGAAGGACGGCGCCCTGGAACGCATGACCGGCTCACCGGCCGGCCAGGCTGCGGTGATCATCGCCTTCGGGCTCTACGCCGTCGGGTTCGTCCTCATCCGCCGACTGTCCCGCATCGACGTCTGACCGGCGAGGAGGCTGACTGACATGGGACTTCTGCTCGCCCTGCTGATGGGCCTCGGCGTCTGGGGCATCTTCGCCGGCATCCGCATGTACCGCGCGGAGGCGAAGCTCCCCGGCGACCTGATGCTGGCCCTGGAGGTCGGCTCCACCCGCACCGGCGCGGTCGACTCCCTCGTCGACCGCATGGGCATGCGCTACGCCCCCGCCGTGCTGCGCCTCATGGGCCCCAAGCAGGTCGCCAAGTACCGCCGCAAAATCGACCTGGCGGGCAACCCCGGCGGCCTCACCATCGACCGCTACGCCGCCCGCCGCGCGGTGTACGGCGCGCTCGGCGGGATCGGCTTCCTGGTCTTCCTGATGCGCGGCCAGCTCTTCGTGGCGCTGCTGCTCCTGGCGTTCGGCGCCTTCTGGACCGAGGTCGGCATCTGGTCGGCGATCCGCATCCGCAAGGACGTCATCGAACGCACCCTGCCCGACTTCCTGGACGTACTGGCGGTGGTGGTGAGCGCGGGCCTGGGCTTCCGCCAGGCCCTGGACCGGGTGTCGTCGAAGTACGAGGGCCCGTGGGCGGACGAACTGCGCATCACGCTCCGCCAGATGGACCTGGGCATGAGCCGCAGGCAGGCATTCGCCGAACTGCGCCGCCGCAACGACTCCGAGCAGGTGGCGATGTTCGTCACGGCGCTGCAGCAGGGGGAGGAGCTGGGCGCGCCGATCGTCGACACGCTGGTGTCGCTGGCCAAGGACATGCGCCGCACGGACGCGCAGAACGCCCGCCGGAAGGCGGCGCGCGCGGTCCCCAAGGCCACCATGATGATCACCACCTTCATGGTTCCGGCCACGATGATCCTCCTCGGCGCCGGCCTGATCCTGGGCTCGGGCACCGACTTCGGCTCCATCACGGGCGAGTAGGACGGGGGCAGGGTGCGATGACGACGACCAGGGAGCGCACGGGGCTGCTCCGCCGCCCGGCGAAGCCGTCGGAGATCACCACACCACCGGCGGGCACGGTCCTCCCGCCCCACGCGAGGACGGGCGCGCCGGACATCCCGGTGACCTCGGCGACGCCGGCGCTTCCGCCCGGCTGGGAGCCGGTAGCCGCCGATGACGCTGTGCCCCCACAGGGGCCACCCGCACCCGACAACGAAACCCGCACGGGTGGTGCGGGTGGGAACCCCCATCCGGCCGAAGGCCGGGTGCACCCCCCACAACCCGCACCCGCACAGGGCCCCGCACCCGACGTGCAAATCCAAGTCAACGCCCTCCAAGCCCTGTGCCGGCAGGCGTTCGGCTTCAGACTGGCGATGATCGCCCTCGCCGCCCCCGCCGCCCTGCTCAACGCCGGCCCCGGCTGGGGCACGCGACTCGTCGCGATGGCCGTGGTGGTCACCTTCATGGCCTCCTACGTCCTCTTCCGCGACTGGGAACGCTTCGGCCCTCTTCTCCTCCGCCACCCCACCCTCCTGGCGGTGGACACCCTCTTCGGAGCCCTGCTCCTCGTCTCGGCGGGCCCGGACACCACCCTCGCCTACGTCAGCGTCTGCACCCCCCTCCTCGCCGGCCTGATCTACGGCTGGCGCGGCGCCGCGGTCTTCGCCTCCCTCCAGGGCCTGATCATGCTGCTGGTCTACGCGACCCTGGAGGACCCGCACGCGGATCCGGCGCAGACGCTGCTCCTGCCCGGCCTGTGCGTCATCGCGGGGGCGGTCGGCTCGAGCCTCCGCAACCTGATGCTCCGCCTCGGCTCGGCGACCCAGGCCCTGACGGCGGTCCGGGCCAAACTGGCCGTCACGGAAGCCGTCAGCGCCGAACGGGCCCGCCTCGCCCGCGAGATGCACGACTCGGTGGCCAAGACCCTGCACGGGGTGGCCCTGGCGGCCGACGGCCTCGCGGCCACAGCCGCGGCACCCCACATGGACCCGGCCCGGGTGACGCAGCAGGCGGAACTGGTGGCCCGCTCGGCCCGTAGAGCCGCCGCCGAATCCCGTGAGCTCCTGACCGACCTGCGCAGGGAGTCCGACCCGGGCCAGGGCACGGACGTACTGGTGGAACTGGCGGCCCGCACCAAGGACTTCAGCAAGCGCACGGGCCTGCCGGCGTCCTACGCCCCGACCGGCGAGGACACGGTCCCGCCCGTCCCCCCGGCGGTGGCACGCCAACTCCTCACCATCGCCTCCGAGGCGATGGAGAACGCCCACCGCCACGCGAGACCGACCCGCGTCGACGTCCAGGCCGGCGTCCACGGCGACCTGCTCCGCATCAGCGTGTACGACGACGGCACCGGACTCCCCCCGGGCACGAACCTTACCCACCTGCGCAAGGCGGGCCACTTCGGCCTGGTCGGCATGGTGGAGAGGGCGGCCTCGGTCGGCGCCCGCATCCGCATAGGCCGGGGCACACGGGCCCGGGGCACGGAGGTCCGCCTGGAACTCCCGCTCGCGGCAGTGGCACCGGCGATCCCCACGGAGGCCACCCCATGAGAACACCGCCGAACCCCTTCGCGAACGTTCCGCCGCCGTCCCCCCTCCGGGTGGTGGTGGCGGACGACAACCCGGTGGTCCGCGCCGGCCTGACCGCCCTCCTCACCGGCCGAGAGGACATCACGGTCGTGGCGGAGGCGGCGGACGGCAGGGAGGCGTACGAGGCGGCCCACACCCACCGCCCCGACGTCGTCCTCCTGGACGTCCGCATGCCCGGCGTGGACGGCATCTCGGCACTTCCGCACCTGGTCGGCATCGCCCCGGTCGTGATGCTGACGTACAGCAGGGAATCGGAGATCGTCCAGGAGGCGCTGCGGCGCGGGGCGGGCGGCTACCTGGTCCACGGCGAGTTCACCGCGGACCAACTGGTCTCGGCGGTACGGGACATCAAGGACGGCCGCCCGCACTTCACGCCGACGGCGGCAGGGGCGTTGCTGTCGCAACTGAGGCAGGAGTCGCCGGGCCGCCGCCAACTACCGGACGATCTGGGCACCACTCAAGCGGTACCCCCACCTACTTCTGCAGAAAACCTTTCGCAACTGCAACCGGGTGTGGCACAGTCGTCGTCTGGGTGGACAAGCGGCCGCCCGGCCGCTCCCGACAGGTCGAGGTTCCAACTGAGCGCGAGGGAGGCGGAGATCATGGACCTCATCGCATCCGGCATGAACAACCAGCAGATCGCCGCCACATGCTTCATCAGCGAGAAGACGGTCAAGAACCACATCAACCGCATCTTCGCGAAGCTCCACAGCACGAGCCGCTCCGAGGCCGCGGCCAAGTGGCTCGGCACGGCACCGGGTTCTGATCGGGGAGTGGGGTGACCTGTGGTGAGGCCAGGAGGAAAGACGCGATGGGCCTCGGTTTGGGCCCGGAATTGGGCCCTGGGACCCTCCGACGGACGGGGCACCCGGCCGTACGTTGCTCATGTCGAAAGCGGCCCCACGAGAAAGGCCGCCACCGCGCCAGAGGGGGAACCCCATGAGCAACTGGATCAACACGACCGTCAGTTACCTCCAGTCCCGCGCCGCCCGCAACGACAAGGGCCAGACCGCGGTGGAGTACCTGGGCATCATCGCGGTGGTCGTGGCAATCGTGCTGGCGATCACGGGGACGGACATCGGCGAAACGATCTTCGAGGCCATCACGGACAAGATCGACGAGATCACGGGCTAATTCGTCGTCTTCGCTACGGCGACGCAGGGCAGGCATTCCCCATCTACATCACGGTGGTGGGGGGCCTGCTCTTTCTCGCGTTCGCGTACTTTGCGGTCGGTCAAGCAGCCGCGAACCGCAACGACGCGCAGACAGCCGCTGATGCTGCCGCTCTCAGTGCTGCACAGGACAGGCGGGACCAACTTGGAGCCGCCTGGAAGGAGAACCTGCTCGACCCGACGAAATGGCAGCAGATCTTCGACGGTACGGCCCTGGGACTTCAGGAGTCGTGTTGGCAGGCTGAGCAACTCGCTACACAAAACAATGCAGTTGTGCTGCATTGCACTCCGGTCGGGGCGCTGACTTACACGGTTGACGTGGAGACCAACGACACCGTCGGGGACTCCATCGTGCCCGGTACTGAGAACAAGCGGTCGACGGCGACCGCCACAGCGGTCATCGAGCCTCTTTGCGAGTTCGAACTTCCGGCGGAGGGATCAGCGGACGACGCGCTGCCCCTGCTCGACTGCAAGGAAAGACAATGGAAGTTGGACCCGAAGGGGCCCAAGGACCTTTTGCCCAACTCTGAGGATCTCTTCGATGTCCACCTGGCCGACTAACAAGCGAACGACGAGTGAATAGGGAAGCAGAGGAATGAGCATTCGGTTCACAACGAAGGCCCGCAGGGGGGCGGTCGCACTGACTGTTGCGGTCGGACTGGCCCTCGGAGTGGCCGGCTGCGGCGGCGGAGACGATGACAAGAAGCCGCAGTCATCGGCCTCTGCGTCGAAAGAACGAGGGTCGAATCCGAGTGCGCAGGAGGGGCAAGCAGAGGAGGTGCTGGCGGAGCTGAAGGGGGAGGATGGATTGCTCCTCACCATTGAGTCCGCAGCACGAGACGCAGGTGGCTTCGTGACCATCAGCGGCACGATCAAGAACGATGGGTCTGAAGCAACCCGTGTACCGATCGAAACGCGGGGCGACGAGACTGAGATCATTCGCCATGGAGAGTCTCTGGGCGGTGCGACTCTGGTGGACTCTGCCAGCAAAAAGCGGTACTACGTGCTGCGTGACACCGACGGGCGGCCACTGACGACTACTGACATGCCGAAGATCAAGCCAGGAGCCTCCGTACCTGTCTTCATGCAGTTCCCCGCACCGCCGACGGACGCCTCCGAAGTCACCTTCCAACTGCCCACCTTCGCCAGCGGCACCATCCAGATCTCTGGGTGAGGCAGAAGATGACGCATACGCGCATGATCCTCATCGGAACCGTCGTCTCCCTCCTCGCCGTCACTCCAGGCGTGGCCCACGCGGACGACGGCCCCAGCGTCCCCCCAGGCACCGAAGCCACCGCCTCGGCCCCGGTCGAACTCGACGCCAACGACCCCGACCTGAAGCTCCCCGACGGCGCCACCCTCGCGGAGCCCAAGGTGCTGGACATCAAACAGGTCGTCGAGGACCAGAGCGGTGACGAACGCCGCGAGGACACCAACTCCGACGTCACCTTCGCACTCCAGGCCGAGGTCCTGTTCGGCAAGGACAGCGCCAAGCTCGGCGGAGAGGCGAAGTCCCGCATCGCCGCCATCGCGGACGAGATCAAGACGCAGAACGCCACGAAGATCCGTGTCTTCGGCTTCACCGACAACCTGGGTTCGTCCGCCCACGGCGACGTCCTGTCCCGCAAGCGCGCCAACGCCGTGCACGGCGTCCTCGTCCAGGAGCTCAGCGACGCCGACGTCACGTACGAGGTCAGGGGCTACGGCGAGCAGTACCCGATCGCCGACAACTCCACGGAGGCCGGCCGCAAGAAGAACCGGAGGGTGGAGATCTCCTTCCCGCGCACACAGAGCTGACTGAAGCAGGTGATCGGCCTTGCCCGCCTTGATCTCCAGGATCAGGGAGCGCAGGGCCTTTCTGCTGTCGGTGCCCATGCGGAAACAGTTGTTCCCTACGACGCCGTGGCCTCGGGGTCGCCCGGGCTCCCCTTCCGCACCACTTCCACGCGTGCCCCCGCCCGCAGTCCCCAGCCCTCCATCGCCCCCGCCTGCGCTTCGAGCACGTGCCGTGCCCGGAGCCGGGGCAGTCCGAGCCGCCCCGGTGGCATGGTGCGTACCGCGATGACGCGGAGCCGCCGGTCGAGATAGGCGACGTCGATGGGCATGCGCATCCGGAAGGTGTGCACGCTGTTGGCGGGGGAGAGGAGTAGCGCGCCGTCGAGGGAGACCCGCCCCAGCAGACCTTTTGTGCGGGCTCGGTAAGAGGTCGCGATCTCCAGACGAACGCGGACGGGTGGCCGCCTCTCCCCGTCCTCCCGCACGGTCAGTTCCCCGTACCCGTCCTGCCAACGGCCCGTCACCGACCGACCCCCTCATGAACACCGAACGTGCCCGAACGTCCTCGGAGAACGTATCCCGGCCAGGCTCTGCGCGGTCGGCTTTGCGGAGTTCCGTGGCCGGCGGCGAGGTTCAGGCGCGCGGCAGTACGCCCAGGAGCGATGAGGTGAAGGAGACGCGCAGGGCGTCGCGCAGGTCAAGGTGGAGCACGCCGAGGTGGGGTTCGTCGGCGTAGGCGGCGAGTGCGCTGGGCGGTGGCGGGGTGTACGCCGACACCGCACCCGCCGAGACCAGGCTCATCAGGCAGAACAGCTGTGCGTCGTCGCCGATCTCGGGGACGTGACGGCGTACGAGGTCGGCCATGGAGGCGAGCCGTGCGAGGGAGGAGCGCTTGTGCCGCTTGACCACCTCGACCGAGACGTTGTGCTCGAGGACGCCGCCGTGCGCGCCGAAGAGGTCGCACAGACCCCCCGGTCCGCCAATGACGTGCTGAGGACCTCGGCCAGTTGGGCCGCCCGCGCCTCCGGCGTCGCTTGCGCGTCGATGCCCGCGGCCAATTTCCGCAGCGGACGGAGGTCTGAGGCCAGACGCTCCGAGGGTTCGGCCCACCCCGGTTCCGGAGCCACCGTCCGTGAAGCACCGTGATTGGGTGCCGTTTTGGGCCCACGGGCCCATGCCTCGAACACCCGCCCCTTCCTACCCTCGGGGCCTGCCGTAACCAAACACGGTTGCGAACCGGGGGACTTGAGGAGGGGCGGGCATGGCCTGGATCGGGGGAGGGGCGGAGTCCGGGGCCGTGCCGGCGGCCGGGAGCGGGGGCGGGCGGCGTGACATGCCCCGGCCGCTGTCCCGCGCCCTGCTGCTGGTGCACGCGCTGTTCGCGCTCACCGCGCTCGGCGGTCTGGGTCTGCTGCTGACCGCGGCGTCGCTCGACGCGGTCGACGGCACACTGCTCGCCCAGGTCGCCCACGCCGCCGCTCCCGGCGTGCTCGGCTGGTGGCTGGCCCGCCGCACCTGGCGGGGCGGGGCCCGGGTCTGGGCCGGGCTGATCGCCGTCCAGGCGTGGCTGGTCCTCGGCTCCGTGTCCAACCTCGCCGACGGGTCGGCCCGCGGCTTCACCCAGCTGCTCCTCCCGCTCCTCGTCCTGTTCCTGCTGACCCGCACGGAGAGCCGCGACTGGTACCGCCTCGCCGCACCCGACCGGCGCGAGCACCGCCCCTTCTCCCTGCCCCGGATGATCCGCTGGCGCCGGGACGACGACGGTCAGACGGCGGTGGAGTACGCCGGTCTGATCGCGGTCGTCGCGGCGATCATCGCGGCCCTGGTCCTCACCGGCCTGGGCAACCAGCTCCTCACCGGCATCCAGGCACAGGTGTGCCGCGTCACCGGTGCGGCATGTCCCGCGACCGGGGACGGCGGGGACGGCCAGGTCACGGCGGAGGACGGCGACGGCACCGGGGACACGACGACCGGCGGCGACTCGGGCAATCCCGAGGGTCCCGAGGGCAACCCCGGGGGCGACGCCGACGACCCGGGCGGCACGGACACCGACGACCCGCCCCCCGGGCCGGACGGCGACCCCTCCGTCGTCGACCCCGTGGCCGCCGAGGACGAGATCGACGAGCCGCCGTACGAGGACCCCACCACCGGAGGTGAGGAGGAGAGCGAGGGCGACGAAGGGTGCTTCTCCGGCTTCGGTGCCTTCTTCGGCTGCGCCGGCGACCAGCTCAAGCAGGTCGGTCAGGGACTGTTCGTCGACGGCATCTGGGGCGACCTCACCGGCATCTGGGACGTGGTGACCAACCCCGTCGACACCTGGAACGGCCTGATGGACTACGGCAGTTCCCTCGGTGACGAGTGGTGGGACAACACCGCCGACGCCCGCGAGAAGTGGGACGACGGCGACTACTTCGGAGCGATCCTGGACTGGGGCGGAGCCTCGCTCGGCACCGGCGGGACCGTCCTGTTCGACTCGTTCATCGGCGACGACGTCGTCGACCAGTGGAACAGCGGCAACGAGACCCGGGCCGTCACCACCGTCATCTGGAACGTCGGCTCCCTCTTCATCCCCGGCTACGGCGAAGCGAAGATCGCCGAGAAGATCGGCTCGCTCGGCCGGCTCAGCAAGGTCGTCGACGACGCCACCGAGGCCGCCCAGGACGCGCGGCGAGCGGCCGAGGCCGGCGACCTCGACGCGCTGGAGGACGCCGCCCGGCGCGCCGACGAGGCCGCGGACGAGGCGGAGGACGCGGCCCGCCGCACCGGCTGCACCATCTCCGCGCCCGCCCGCAGGATCCCGTACGGCGAAGGCCCGCACCCGGGCATCGGCGGCGGACCCGGCACCGGCACCACCGTGCTCGCCGCCGGCCCCGTCGCGAACCGTCCGTACGTCCTGCGAGCCGAAAGCGGGTGTGACGAGGAGGCCCGGGAGCAGGCCGAGGAGGCGCGCGCCGCCGAGCGCCAGGCCTACCTGGAACGCAAGCGTGCCGAGGAACCGGACCGTGCCCGGGAGGCGCTGGAGAACAGGAAGCAGTACCCCGACCCCGAGCACGGCGACGCGAACGACCCGCGCAACTACAACCCGCCCGACTGGGCCGACGACCTGAGCAGCCGCGAGTACGGCGACGCGGACGGCGGCGACGGCTTCTGGGCGAGCCGCGACCGCAACCCCGCCCCCAACTGGCGCAACGAGTCGTGGCTGCGCTACCAGGAACAGGTCACCGGCACCCAGCGCGGCTACGAGTACGTCGTCCCGCACCCCGACCCGAACGTTCCGGACGTCGAGTTCGACGGCTGGGACTCCTCCCGGGAGACCTTCCTGGAGGCCAAGAACGGCTACGACAGCTTCCTGGCCTCCGACCGCACGGAACTCACCCCGTCCGGCAGGGAACGGCTGCTGACCGAGGCGCGCCGGCAGGTGAGCGCGGCCAACGGCAAGGACATCGAGTGGCACTTCTCCAACGAGGAGGTCGCCGACGCCGCCCGGGACGCCTTCGAGGACGCGGGCCTGGACATCGAGGTCGTCCACACCGCACCCGACAGGATCGCCGGCGACAGGAAGCCCGAGGCGTTCGACTGACGGGGCAGCGGACGGATCGCGTCCTAAGGTGGTCGCGACGGCGGATGTGGGCGAGAGGCGAGAGAAGAGAGACGGGACATGCGACGCGTGGTGCGGGGCTTCTGGGGCCCCCGGCAGGAGTCGGCGGAGGAACTCGCCGCACGGTGGAGCACGACGTTGGACCGGTTCGCCCTGCTGCTTCCGGAGGCGGCCGGGGGGCCGGGTGAGGCGGCCGGTCACACGGCATGGGCGTGGCGCACCGCTCCCGCCGCCGGGCCCGCCGAAACGATCGGGTCGGACGAGTCGTCGCTGCTCGGCGCGCTGCGTACGGCCCGGGAGGCCGATCCCTGGGCGGCGGCGAACGGCACGTCCCTGCGGCTGCTCGCGGACGGCACCGCCGACGGCTGGAAGGTGGAGCTCGCCGCGCTGGCGGGCGGAACGCCGGACTCCCTGCTCCAGTCGCTGGTCGCCACGATCACCTTCCCCGACGAGGCGTCGTTTCCCGACGCCGCGCTGCTCACCGTCGTCGCGGAGGCCTGGCGGCCGGACTTCGGGGACGTGAGCGACCGGGCCGTCACCTCCGCCCTGAAGAAGGAGGCGGGCTTCAGAATCGGGACCCCGTCGGTGGGCTGGGCCGGCTATCTGTCGGCGGGCCGCGCCGCGCGCATCCCCGCCGACCTGACCGCCGACCGCGTCGAACTCCCCACCGGGGGCGTCCTCCTCACCATCGCGTCGCCCGGGGACACCGGGGCCGTCGTCGAGGCGTACGAGACCCTCAGGAAGTCCGGTGCGCTGGAGCCGCTGCCCCGCCCGATGAAGAGGCCCACGCTGTGACAGCCCGCATGGGTGAGCCCTTCGACATGGGCCGGGTGGTCTCCGCGGTCGAGGCGGCCCTGTCCGCTCCCCTCCCGGAATCCGGTCCGACGGCCGACGAGGGGGAGCCGGACACGGGTGAGTGGGTGTCGACCCGGGGGGAGGGGTTCCTGCTGATCCCCCTCTGGGAGAGCGCCGCGCTCACGGGTGTGTACGGGCGCGAATGGAGCGACGCGGAGGCGACGGCGGAGGCACACCTGTCCGCTGTGGTACGGGAGTTGGACCGCCGTTGGGGGCTGCCGCACCGGACCGTGACCATGGGGCCGGCCCTGCTCGGACGTCCAGCGGGGGAGCCCTTCCGCACCCTCGTCGCCAAGGACTGCAACGGCGACCTGACCGTCTGGGGGCCGGTGCCCGCCGCCCCGGGCGCCCGCTGGGCCGCCGTCTCCCTCAACCAGTCCGACGGTGACGCGCCGATGATGCTCACGGCGCTGATCACCGACCGGCCGCTGACTGATGTGACGGGGTTGTAGCAGTAGTTGACACCGTTCACTCTGGTGTCGTGACTCGGGTGCTGGATAGCGTGGGTTCGCTCGAGAGAAGCCTCGCCCCACCGGGAGCCGACCGTGAACCGCCGTCCCACCCTGCTCGCAGCGCTCGCGCTGACCGCCGCCGTGACGCTGGCCGCGTGCGGAAGCGACGACGACTCCGCCAAGGCCGGCGACGAGATCGCGGGCGCCGACACGAACACCGAACAGTCGCCGTCCCCGAGCCCGTCGACGCCGGCGGCGGCAGACCGGCCGAAGATCCAGCTGCCGTCCGACGTCACGCACACGTTCGAGTGGAAGAAGACCGGCGACCCGGAGAAGGATGCGGTGCTCAACGACTCCGAGCAGCGGATCAAGGCCGTGGACATGGCCATCGCGGAACAGGACCCCTTGCATGAGGCGTACCTCTTCTACTCCGAGGGCACCGCAGCCGCGGGAAGCGAGAAGTACATCCAGGAGTTCGTCGATCACAAGGCTCGCACGACTGGCTCGACCCGGTTCTACAACGAAAGCCTGACCGTCAATGAAGACGGAACCGCGGCCCTGGTGTACTGCGAGGACCAGAGCAAGGCGTTCAACAAGTTCCTCAAAACCGGCAAGACGGACGTCACTCCGGTGACCAAGGACTCGTACGTCATCTACGCAAGCACTCTGCGCAAGAACAAGAGCGGTGTGTGGGTCACCGAACGCCTGACGTCCGAGAGGGGCAGCGCCAAGTGCCAGCCGTGATGCCGAAGCGCTCGTGGGTCTATGGGGGAATCACGGCGCTGATTCTCGCGGTCGCCAACCCCGCGTACGCGGACACAGGGTTCGGTGGCAGCACCGACGGCGACACACAGCAACGTGCCGAAACCAGTGCCGACGGCACCGTCTCCGTCACCGTCGGCGGGGTCGTCTTCGACCGTTCCAAGAACGGCACCGGTGACGGTGCCGGCGCGCTGACGTCCTCCACGTCATGGGCGCCGCCCCCCTGCTGGTACGCGCCCAAGTACACGCCCGAGCAGTTGCAGGACTACCTGGAGCCCATCTGGGAGGCCGGTTCGACGGGCCACGAGTGGGACGCGAAGCAGCGGGAGAAGTACCTGAACCCGGACGACCCGAAGAAGGACTTCCACAAGGACAAGTCCGGCGAGGGCTACTGGTGGGGTTCGTACGTCGACGAGAGCTACCCGCCCGGCTGGGACTCCTGCACGAAGGACTACTTCTGGGTCGACGAGGGCGAAGCCCCGCCCGCGGACATCGAGAACGCGGTCACACCGGAGGTCCTCGCCGAACTGGCGTACGCGGAGATCCGCGTCCCGGGCACCGAGGTCACCCTCGCCCCCGCCGAGGCGGCCAAGGTGAACCTCCCGACCTGGGCGTGGCTGGACGGCGCGCAGTTCAAGCAGGTCTCGGTCACCGCGTCCGTCCCGGAGATCGGCATCGAGGCGACCGCCACGGCGGAGCCGGTGTCGCTGAAGATCGAGCCGGGCACCCCGGACGCCGAGACCTACCCGGCGTCGGGCGTCTGCGAGATCGACGGCGGCCGTATCGGCGAGCCGTACGCGAAGGGCAAGGCGGAGGAGACGCCGCCGTGCGGGGTGAGGTACCTGCGTTCCTCGGGCGACGGCACCTTCCCGCTCCAGGCCACGGTCACCTGGGAGATTCACTGGACCGGCTCCGGCGGTGCGGGCGGTGACCTCCCGGACGGCGAGTTCGGCGCCACGCAGGAGGTCGTGGTCCAGGAAATCCAGGCCGTCAACCGCTGAGGTCGGGTAGGAAGTGCCCATGACCACACTTGGCGCAGTCTTCCGTCCCCAGCTCGCTCCCGAGAGGCTCCGGTCCGTCGCGCGGACCGCGGACGAGAGCGGGCTCGAGGAACTCTGGCTGTGGGAGGACTGTTTCCGGGAGGGCGGCATCTCGACGGGCGCCGCCGCGCTGGCGTGGACGGAACGGGTGCGGGTGGGGGTCGGGCTGCTCCCCGTGCCGTTGCGGAACGTCGCCGTCACGGCGATGGAGGCGGCGAGCCTGCACCGTATGTTCCCCGGGCGGGCGGTCCTCGGGGTCGGCCACGGGGTGCAGGACTGGATGGGGCAGGTCGGGGCGCGGGTCGAGTCGCCGGTGACCCTGCTGCGGGAGCATCTGGCCGCGCTGCGTGCCCTGCTGGGCGGGGAGCGGGTCACGACCGAGGGGCGGTACGTCATGCTCGACGACGTCGCCCTCGACTGGCCACCGGAGGGACCGGTCGAGATTCTTGCCGGAGCCACCGGGCCCCGCACCGTACGGCTCACCGGTGAGACCGCCGACGGGACCATCCTCACCGCCAGTACCTCCCCCGACGGGGTCCGGCAGGCGCGTCGGCTCATCGAGGAGGGGCAGGCCGCGGCGGGACGGACCGGTACGCCCCACAAGGTCGTCGTCTATCTGCTCGCCGCCACCGGGGACGGAGCCGGCGAGCGAGTGCGGGCCGAACTGGCCGCCGAGGGAGTGGGCGGACAGGAGGACCTCGGGGTGGCCGGGGACGCCGCCGCCGTGGCCGAGGCGGTGCGACGGCTGGCCGGTGCCGGGGCCGACTCGGTCATCCTCCAGCCGACCGGTGACGAGCCCGACCCCGAGGGCTTCGTACGGTTCGTGGCCGAGGACGTACGGCCGCTGGTGCCGTAGCGAGGCGGCGTGCACCGATAAAACGAGCGACAGGCAGGGCCCCGGTCGGGCAAGGTCGGTGCATGTCCGACAGACAGACGCGCACCTTCGAGGAACTGGTCGCCGAGGGCGCCTCCGTGCCCACCGAAGGGTGGGACTTCTCCTGGTTCGAGGGGCGGGCCACCGAGGCCCGGCCCTCGTGGGGGTACGCCACGGCGATGGCCGGACGGCTGGCCGGTGCCGGGGCCGCGCTCGACATCCAGACCGGGGGAGGGGAGGTCCTGGACTTCGCCCTCGCGCGGGCCGCCCGGCGTCCGGTGCTCACCGCCGCCACCGAGGGCTGGCCGCCCAACGTCGCCAAGGCGACGGAGCTGCTCCGGCCCCGCGGTGTCGCCGTCGTCGCCTCCCCCGAGGACGCGCCGCTGCCCTTCGCCGACGGGACCTTCGACCTGGTCGTCAGCCGGCACCCGGTGCGGGCCCACTGGAACGAGATCGCGCGCGTGCTGAGCCCCGGCGGTACGTACTTCGCGCAGCACGTCGGGCCGGCCAGCGCCTACGAACTCGTCGAGTTCTTCCTCGGACCGCAGCCCGAGGAGCAGCGGGAGGCGCGCCACCCCGACCGGGAACGGCGCGCGGCCGAGGCCGCCGGACTGCGGACCGTCGACGTGCGGGCCGAACGGCTGCGCATGGAGTTCCAGGACATCGCCGCAGTCGTGCACTTCCTGCGGAAGGTGATCTGGATGGTTCCGGGCTTCACCGTCGAGGCGTACCGGCCGCGACTGCGCGCCCTGCACGAGCGGATCGAGGCCGAGGGCGCGTTCGTGGCGCACAGCAGCCGGCATCTCATCGAGGCCCGCAAGGTGCGCTGAGCGAGTTTTCGCATTGTTATCGGCCGCGACTGGCCTCCGAAGCAGGGGATCGCATAGGTTCGGACCAAGGTAATTCGCGCAAGCAAAGCTGCGCGGGGTGGCACCGCGCGGTGGAGGGGGCTGCGCGGTGCCGTGCCACCGGTCGCGGACGCCGCCGCCGGGTCAAGCGGATGTCGCCCCCGGGGTCACCCGTCAGGGGGACGGCCGGAAGAGTGGCGCTGATCGTGCGGCGTCGCCGCCACAACCTGCACACACTCCCCTCAACCTCTGTTTCTCCCCAGGATGTGGCCGTGTTTCGGCCATGGGAAGGCCGTGGAGGGCGCTTTCCGAGGCCGTTCAGGCGTCGCCGGCCGATTCCGGAGAGTAGTTGTGGCCCGCCGATGCGCGCAGCATCACTTACGAAGGGTTATGGTGGAAACCCCCCCTCGGGCCGGTCCGTCTCCCCCCCACGGACCGGCCCGTTTTTTCTTGGCGCCCCGCCCCGTGCCGCCCCCCGGCACCCCCTGGCTAGAGTCCAGGCATGTCGAACGAGCAGCCGACGCCACCCCAGCAGCAGCCCCCGGGCCCCCCGGGCCAGTACGGCCCTCCCGCCGCGTACGGCCAGTACGGCACGCCGCCCGGCCCCTACGGCACCCCGCAGGCGCCGGGAGCGCAGCCGCCCCACCCGCAGCAGCCCGGCGCCTTCGCCCCGCCCGGTCCCTATCCGCAGCATCCTCGGCCCGGCGTCCACCCCTACGGCTGGGCCGGCACCCCGCCGTACTACGACCCGTCCCGGCCCCTGGTCATGCCCGGCCCGGTGCGCGCCGCCCAGATCGTGATCTTCGTGACGTTCGGGCTAGGCGTCCTGCTCACCGTCCTGGTCGCCGTCGCCGCCGGGGCCGAGTCGTCGGGACGGTTCTTCAGCACGTATCTGATGACCGTCGTGCTGTTCATCCTGGCGTTCCAGTACCCGAAGGCGGGCAACGGCGTCCGTGTCACGTCCATCGTGCTGGCCTCCGTGCAGATCCTGTTCGCGCTGAGCGCCACCGCTCAGGGCATTCCCCTGGGGATCCTGCCGCTCGGCACCGCCATCGCCGTCATCGTCCTGCTCAGCCAGGGCTCGGCCGGGCAGTGGTTCCGTCGCCCGCGCGCAAACGGCGTGCCGCCGCAGCACAGCTGACAAACGCACCACTGCGGACTTTGGGGACCCCCGCCCCGGCGGGGGTACGCTTCGCCTTCGGGGACCGCCATACGGACAGGTACCGCCCGCGGCCGAGACCGGGCCGCTTGCCGCGCGACGCGGCGGGGTGCCGCGCGCCTGTCCGATCCGTACGGAGGGGCTGACGATCACGTGAACCTGCGCGACAAGCTGCGGAGCCTGCTGGTCAGGCTGTACGCGCGCCGGGTGGAAGGCCACCTGGACACCGCTCAGGTGCCCAAGCACATCGGCGTCATCATGGATGGCAACCGCCGCTGGGCGAAGGCCGCGGGTTCCAGCACCGTCCACGGCCACCGGGCCGGCGCGGACAAGATCGAGGAGTTCCTCGGCTGGTGCAGCGAGACGGACGTCGAGGTCGTCACCCTCTGGCTGCTGTCGACCGACAACTTCGACCGGCCGAAGGAGGAACTCGTCCCCCTCCTCGGCATCATCGAGGACGTGGTGCGCAGCCTCGCCGCCGACGGACGCTGGCGGGTCCACCACGTGGGCACGCCCGACCTGCTGCCGTCCGGGATGCAGACCACCCTGAAGGAGGCCGAGGAGGCCACCGCGCACATCACCGGGATAGTGGTCAACGTCGCCATCGGGTACGGCGGTCGGCAGGAGATCGCCGACGCGGTGCGCTCCATGCTCGTCGACGCCCACGAGAAGGGCACCTCCATGGAGGAGCTCGCCGAGGCCGTCGACGTCGACATGATCGGGCGTCACCTCTACACCCGGGCCCAGCCCGACCCGGACCTCGTGATCCGCACCAGCGGGGAACAGCGGCTGTCCGGATTCATGCTCTGGCAGACCGCGCATTCGGAGTACTACTTCTGCGAAGTCTTCTGGCCGGCCTTCCGCAAGGTCGACTTCCTGCGGGCGCTGCGCGACTACGCCGCCCGCCACCGGCGCTACGGCGGCTGAACGGCACCGCGCGGGGCCCGTACGCCCGCGGCTTTTCCCGCCTCCCGCACCACTGGTCACACACCGTTCACCGGCCCGCCGTCATATGCCGTGGCATGGCCGTGCTCGTTCGAGGGAATAAGCCAGGCAGGTCGACACCCGAACCACGGGTGTCGGATCTCAGCGGGCGGCACGGAAGCCGTCCGCCCGGGAGGCCCTTTTGCAGCAGCCCGACCGTGCGGTCACGGCACGGACGAAGCAGCGGAGGGCCGGTTCTCGGCCCGCTGTGCGAAGGGGCCGTCGACCGGTCCAGCTCCGCTCCGTCGCTCCCCGACCTCATCCGAGGGGGTACGTCCTTCCGTGGTGACCAGCGCAAAGCGCCACAAGCCAGACCGGCGCACCTATGTTCTCGACACCAGCGTCCTGCTGGCCGACCCCAATGCCCTGAACCGCTTCGACGAGCACGAGGTCGTGCTCCCCATCGTCGTGGTGACGGAACTGGAGGCCAAGCGGAACCATCCCGAACTCGGCTATTTCGCCCGGCAGGCGCTCCGTCTGCTGGACGACTACCGGGTGCGGTACGGCCGCCTCGACGCCCCCATTCCGACCGGGGACCTCGGCGGAACCGTGCGGGTCGAGCTCAACCACTCGGACCCCAGCGTGCTGCCCAGCGGCTACCGCCTGGGGGACAACGACTCCCGCATCCTCGCGGTCGCCCGCAACTTGCAGGCCGAGGGGTTCGACGTCACCGTGGTGTCGAAGGACCTTCCGCTCAGGATCAAGGCGTCCTCCGTGGGGCTCCTCGCCGAGGAGTACCGGGCCGAACTCGCCATCACCGACTCCTCCGGCTGGACCGGAATGTCCGAACTGACGCTGCCCGGCGAGCAGGTGGACATCCTCTTCGAGGAGGGGCACGTGTATGTGCCCGAGGCGTCCCACCTCCCCGTGCACACCGGCCTGACCATCCAGTCCGAGCGCGGCAAGGCGCTGGGGCGGGTCACCGCCGAGGGCAACGTGCGGCTGGTGCGCGGCGACCGGGAGGCGTTCGGCATCAAGGGCCGCAGTGCCGAGCAGCGCATCGCGCTCGACCTGCTGCTCGATCCGGACGTCGGGATCGTGTCCATGGGCGGCCGGGCCGGCACCGGCAAGTCGGCGCTGGCGCTGTGCGCGGGCCTCGAGGCGGTCCTGGAGCGCCGGCAGCACCAGAAGGTGATGGTCTTCCGCCCGCTGTACGCGGTGGGCGGGCAGGAGCTCGGCTATCTGCCCGGTTCCGAGGCGGAGAAGATGAGCCCCTGGGCCCAGGCGGTGTTCGACACCCTGTCGGCCGTCACCAGCCGGGAGGTCATCGAGGAGGTCACCGCGCGCGGCATGCTGGAGGTCCTGCCGCTCACCCACATCCGGGGCCGCTCGCTGCACGACGCGTTCGTGATCGTGGACGAGGCGCAGTCGCTGGAACGGAACGTCCTGCTGACCGTTCTGTCCCGGATCGGGGCCAATTCACGGGTCGTTCTGACCCATGATGTCGCCCAACGGGACAATCTGAGGGTCGGCAGGTACGACGGTGTGGTCGCCGTCGTGGAGAAACTGAAGGGGCATCCGCTCTTCGCGCACGTCACCCTGACGCGGTCCGAGAGGTCCCAGATCGCCGCCCTTGTGACCGAAATGCTCGAGGACGGGCAGATCTGATCCTCGAATTCCAACAAGGGTCGGTTACGCAGTAGTTGGTGCCGTCCGGAAAGGCATAGAGCCTAGCCGGGCGGCGTCGGCGTGCGTGCGGCTTTCCGGCAATCACTGGGACCAAACGGGATGTGAGCTTTCACACGCAACGGAGAATTGCCTTGCGCCGCCGGGTTACGGCAGAGTCTCACTCCTGTCAGGCCCCGCATACGACACAGCCGTACCCCCAGCGGTACGGCACCACAGCAGGACCCGTTTCAACTCCATAGCGTCGTCGTATGCCGCCCGAGCACCACGCGGCGCTCCTCTCGTGGGAGTTGCCCACCGGGCCCGTGCCTCCCGTGACCCGAAGTTGGGGAGGCCAGTGTCAGGGGCACGATTGCGTCCGCGAGGGTCACCGAAGCGGGCGATGCTGGAAGGAAACCGTGTGAGCCGGATCTCGGTCCGGGGATTCGCAGTGGCCTCGGCCACGGCGGTCACCGCTGTCGGAAGCGTCGTCGGCGTTGCCTCGGGCAGCACCGCGCAGAACAACGACGCCGAAGCGACGGCAAGCGGCACCACGCTGCTCGCGGACATCCCCGCGGGCCAGCAGGCCCAGGTGCAGACCGCGTCCCTGACGCAGCAGGCCGAAACGATGGCCATCGCGGCGGACGCGAGCGCCAAGAAGGACGCGGAGGAGGCCGCCCGCAAGGCAGCCGCCGAGACCGCGGTCGCCAAGAAGAAGGAAGCGGCCGAGAGGGCGGAGCAGGAGGCCAAGGAGCGCGCGGAGGCCAAGGCCGCCGCCAGCCGTTCCGCGGTCCGCGACGCGTCGAGCTTCCCCGTCCAGGCGTCCTACACCATCGCCGAGGTCCAGGCTATGGCCCGGCAGATCGTTCCGGCGGACCAGTTCCAGTGCTTCAGCAACATCGTGGAGCGCGAGTCGAGCTGGAACTACCGGGCCGACAACCCCACCTCCGACGCCTACGGCCTGGTGCAGGCCCTCCCGGGCTCCAAGATGGCCTCCGCCGGAGCCGACTGGGCGACGAACCCCGCCACCCAGATCAAGTGGGGTCTGGGCTACATGGACGGCCGCTACGGCAGCCCCTGCGGCGCATGGAACTTCTGGCAGGCCAACCACTGGTACTGACAGTACCGGGGCGCCCCTGGCCCCCACCCCTCGCTCAACCCCGGCACAGCCCCACACCGTCCTACGGTGCGGGGCTTTCGCCATGTACGGTCTGACCGATGACTCCAGGGGGAGTGGTGGGGAAAGACGGGGGAAGAGGACGGATCATGTCGCGAGTGCCAGGATGGCTGGGCCGGGTCGGAGCCGGACTGACCGAGGTCAGCAAGCGGCTGGAGGAACGCCGCGCCGAGGTGACGCGGGAGAGCCGGTCCGACGACGAGGACACCGGACGGGAGTCCGGCCCGCGCCCCGACCAGGCGCCGCCCCCGGCCGAGTACGTCGCCGTCCCGGTCCGTCCGGACCCGGCGCAGGCCGTTCCCTGGGGCGTACGGGTCGCCGCCGAGGCCGGCTGGCGGCTGCTGGTGCTGGCCGGCACGGTCTGGGTGCTCATGCGCGTCATCAGCGCCGTACAGCTGGTGGTGCTGGCGTTCGTGGCCTCGCTGCTGATCACCGCGCTGCTCCAGCCGACGGTGGCCCGGCTGAGACGGGTCGGTGTGCCGCGCGGCCCGGCCACGGCGCTGACGGCGCTGTTCGGGTTCGTGGTGATCGGCCTCATCGGCTGGTTCGTGACCTGGCAGGTCATGGAGAACATCGACCACCTCTCCGACCAGATCCAGGACGGCATCGACGAGCTGCGCAACTGGCTGCTCAACAGCCCCTTCCACGTCACCGACAAGCAGATCAACGAGATCGCCAAGAATCTGCGTGAGGCGGTCGGCGCCAACACCGAGCAGATCACCTCGGCGGGCCTGGAGGGCGTGACGGTCGTCGTCGAGGCGCTCACCGGCATCCTGCTGGCCGTCTTCTCGACGCTGTTCCTGCTCTACGACGGCAAGCGGATCTGGGAGTGGTCGCTCAAGCTCGTTCCGGCCGCCGCCCGTCCGGGTGTCGCCGGTGCCGGGCCCGCGGCGTGGCGGACGCTGACGGCGTACGTCCGCGGCACGGTGATAGTGGCTCTGATCGACGCGATCTTCATCGGCCTCGGCATCTACTTCCTCGATGTGCCGATGGCGGTGCCGCTCGCCGTCTTCATCTTCCTGTTCTCGTTCATCCCGCTCGTGGGTGCGGTGGTGTCGGGAGCGCTGGCGGTGGTCGTCGCGCTCGTCACCCAGGGTGTGTTCACGGGTGTGATGACGCTGGTGGTGGTGCTGGCGGTGCAGCAGATCGAGGGGCACATCCTCCAGCCGTTCATCCTGGGGCGTGCGGTGCGAGTCCATCCGCTGGCCGTGGTGCTGGCGGTCGCCTCCGGCGGGATGGTGGCCGGGATCGGGGGTGCGGTGGTGGCGGTGCCGCTGGTCGCGGTCACGAACACGGTGGTCGGGTATCTCCGTGCGTACGCGCACGAGACGGCGGTACTCCAGGCCCCCCGGCCCCGCGGTGCCACGGCCCTCTCCGCCCCGGACGCCCCACAGCCGCCGGCGCCGGCTCCGGAGACTGCGGCTGAGCAGCGCCCGCTCCCCGACGAGGACTAGCCCGCGAGCCAGGCGCTCCGACCCCACCCGGTCCCCTCGCCGTCCGGCCGCGGCCGCGTGACTGCGCCCGGTCCCTTCGGCGGTCGGCCGCATCCCATCGCCGCCGCCGCAGCGGCACCTGGCCGGCGCCGCGAGCGGTGTTGCCGTGGCCGGGGGGTGTCACGCAGCCCGGCGTCAACGGGGTGCCGTCGCGCCCACCCGTGCCGCCCTGCGGCACGACTGCCCGCGGAGACGGCGGCAGGAGTGCCCGCGGAGACGGCGGCGTGGCAGGGGGTGGGGGTGCGCCCTGCGGCAGGAGTGCCCGCGGAGACGGCGGGGTGCGCGGTGCGCGGGGGTGTCGGAGTATGGGTCGGGCCCGGCCACTGGAGTAGTGGACGGGCCCGAGGGGGAGGGTGGGGTTACTCCGCGAGGACTGCTTCCGCGTCCACGGTCGCGGCGACCGCCTGGATCACCGCCGCGATCTTGAACGCCTCCTGCACCGCCTCACGCTCCACGCCCGCCTTGCGCAGCACCTGCTCGTGCGAGTCGAGGCACATCCCGCAGCCGTTGATCGCGGAGACCGCGAACGACCAGAACTCGAAGTCGACCTTGTCGACACCCGGGTTGCCGATGACGTTCATCCGCAGACCGGCCCGCAGGTTGCCGTACTCGTGGTCCGACAACAGGTGACGGGTGCGGTAGAACACGTTGTTCATCGCCATCACCGCGGCGGCGGCCTTCGCGGCCGTGTACGCCTCCGGCGACAGGTTCGCCTTCGCCTCCGGCTCCAGCTCGCGCAGCACGATCGCCGAGCGCGAGGCGATCGCCGTCGACAGCACCGTGCCCCACAGCTGCTGGGCCGGCAGGTCGGAGTTGCCGATGACCGAGCCCAGGTTGAGCTTCAGGTCCTTGGCGTAGTCCGGTATCCGGGACTTCAGGGAGTCGAGGGACATGTCAGCTCACTCCCCGGCCAGCAGCGCGACCGGGTCCAGGGTCTCGTCGCCCTTGCTCCAGTTGCACGGGCAGAGCTCGTCGGTCTGCAGGGCGTCCAGAACCCGCAGGACCTCCTTGGGGTTACGGCCGACGGAGCCGGCGGTCACCATGGAGAACTGGATCTCGTTGTTCTGGTCCACGATGAAGACGGCGCGCTTGGCGAAGCCGTCCTCGCCCTCGATGCCCAGGTCGCGCATCAGCTCGTGCTTGGAGTCCGCCATCATCGGGAACGGCAGGTCGCGCAGGTCGTCGTGGTCCTTGCGCCAGGCGTGGTGGACGAACTCGGAGTCGCCGGAGAAGCCGAGGACCTGGGCGTCACGGTCGGCGAACTCGTCGTTCAGCTTGCCGAAGGCGGCGATCTCGGTCGGGCACACGAAGGTGAAGTCCTTGGGCCACGCGAACACGATCTTCCACTTGCCCTCGTAGGTCTTGTGGTTGATCGTCTCGAACTCCTTGCCCTTCTCCAGCGAGACGCAGGCGGTCAGTTCGAACTCGGGGAACTTGTCACCGACAGTGAGCACAGGCTCTCCTTGCAGCGAAGAAACACCCATTGTGTGGGGGTTTCCCATGGGTTGGACCTTGTTGATGTTGGCACAGGGTGCATTGATTAGTGAAATAGCTACACTCGGTCGTGTTGATCGGAGGGACCTATTAGTGACCGTGGGTAATAGACGCAGGCAGCCCAGCCTCGCGCAGCTCCGGGCGTTCGCCGCCGTGGCCGAGCATCTGCACTTCCGGGACGCCGCCGCGGCGATGGGGATGAGCCAGCCGGCGCTGTCGGGGGCCGTTTCGGCGCTCGAGGAGACACTGGGTGTCACCCTCGTGGAGCGTACGACGCGCAAGGTGCTGCTCTCGCCGGCCGGCGAGCGGCTCGCCGTCCGCGCCAAGGGCGTACTGGCGGAGGTCGGCGCGCTGATGGAGGAGGCGGACGCGCTGCGGGCGCCGTTCACCGGGGCGCTGCGCCTCGGTGTGATCCCGACCGTCGCGCCCTATCTGCTGCCGACGGTCCTGCGGCTGGTGCACGACCGCTATCCGCACCTCGACCTCCAGGTGCACGAGGAGCAGACCGCGAACCTGCTGGAGGGGCTGGCCGGCGGGCGGCTCGACCTGCTGCTGCTCGCCGTGCCCCTCGGCGTGCCGGGGGTGACCGAACTTCCCCTGTTCGACGAGGACTTCGTCCTGGTCACCCCGCTCGGCCACCGGCTCGGCGGCCGGCAGGGCATCCCCCGGGAGGTGCTGCGCGAGCTGAACCTGCTGCTGCTCGACGAGGGGCACTGCCTGCGCGACCAGGCCCTGGACATCTGCCGTGAGGCGGGCCGCGGGGGCGTGCCGGCCACCACCACGGCGGCCGGACTGTCCACGCTGGTGCAGCTGGTGGCGGGCGGCCTCGGGGTGACGCTGCTCCCGCGCACCGCCGTCGACGTCGAGACCAGCCGCTCCAGCCGGCTGCTCACCGCCTGCTTCACCGATCCCGCTCCCACCCGACGCATCGCCCTCGCCATGCGCACGGGCGCGGCGAGGGCGGCGGAGTACGAGCAGTTGGCGGTGGCCCTGCGCGAGGCGATGCGGGACCTCCCGGTGCGGACCGTCGGGGACTGAGTCCGCACCGTCGGCGGACCTACTCCGTGCGCAGCCCGTCGGGGCGCATCATGCGCAGCAGCGGGGGCAGGCTCAGCACGGTCACCACGAGGACCACGCCCGCGCCGATGCCGGTCATCTGCAGGACGCTCGGCCAGTCCACGCTCACCGGCGTCGAGGTCATCCGCAGCAGCACCGCGCCCAGGGCCATTCCCACCGTCGAGGCGAGCAGCAGGCCCAGGCCGATCGGGATCGCCGTCTGCCACAGCACCGACAGGCTCAGCGTGCGCCGCCGGGTGCCGAAGGCGATCAGGGCCGACAGCAGCTTGCGGCGTTCGCGCAGCTGCTCCAGCTGGGAGACCAGCAGGCTGGCCCCGATCAGCGCCAGAACGGCGGCGGCACCGACGAACAGTCCCGTGCGGATGGCGTCGAACCGCTCGGTGCGCTCCGAGGCGGACCACGTCGTCGGATTGGACAGCGGGTCGATCGCGGCCGCCGTGTTGCGCACGTGCTCGCGGGCGGCGGGCACCGAGTCGTCGATCGCCAGATACAGCTCGCCCCTGACCGACTTCGCCACGTCCGCGGGTACCGCGGCCGGCGTCATCAGGAAGCCGCCGCGCTTCGTCCCGGTCGGGTCCTCGACGGAGTCGGCCTCCTTCAGCGTCTCGGGGAGGGACCAGACGACGTCCTCCGACGCGTCCGGGGTGTGGTGCATCTCCAGGTACAGCTTCTGGCCCGGCCTGCTCAGCGACGGGGTGTCGGTGTCGTACTCGCCGCCCCGGAGCGCGAAGACGTCGCCGTCCTCGCAGGAGGGGAGCTTCGCCACCTCGCGCAGGGTCGCGCAGTCGCCGATGGTCAGTTCGGCGGAGCGCTGCGGCTCCTTCGACCAGGACCGGTCGCCGAGGTAGCCCTCGGACAGCGCGTAGACCTCGCGGACGCCCTTGGTCCCCTCGAGCTTCGCGGTGGCCGCGGCGAGTTCCGTGCCGTCCGGCACCCGTACCTGCATCTGCGCCCGCGACACGTCGAACCCGGTGTCCTTGGTGTAGTCGCCCTCGACCCCGGCGAACAGCATCTGCAGCGCGATCGCTCCGGCCACGGCCACCGCGATGCCGTTGACCATGCGGGCCGCCGCGCCGCTGCTCAGCTGCAGGCGGCGCACCGCCAGCTGCCAGGACACGCTGCCCGAGCCGAGCCGGGCGACGACCGTCTCCACGATCCAGGGGAGCAGCGCCGTGACCCCGACGAGCAGACAGATGACACCGCCGGTGACCAGGTACCCGTTGAAGTCCCCGTTCTCCCGGCCCTGGCCGAGCATGGGGGCCAGCATGCCGATCCCGGCGACCGGCAGCAGCAGCCGCCACCAGAGCCGGCGGCGGGCGGGCCGCGCCGTGCGCACCACGCCCAGCGGTTCGATGACCACTCCGCGCAGCGCCAGCAGGGTGACCAGCACCGCGGCCCCCGGGACCGCCACCGCGACCAGCAGCGCCAGCAGCGGCGAGGGGTTCAGATAGCTCGGGAAGACACTGATGTCGAACACCTCGAAGGACGCCGCGAGTTCGCGTCCCGCCAGGAAGAACCCGGTGCCGAACACCAGACCCAGCAGTGCCCCGCCGAGCGCCTCGCCCGCGGCGATCCGCCGTGTCATGCCGCCGTCGGAGCCGACCAGCCGCAGCGCGGCCAGCCTGCGGTCGCGCCGTTCGCCGCCGAACCGTACCGCCGCGGCGATGAACACGGCGACCGGCATCAGCAGCACCACGAACACGACCAGGACGAGCAGCACGAGGACCGGGTCCGCCTCCTCCTCGGTCGGGTTGGGGTCCCCGAAGCGGTCGATGCGGCCGACCATCCCGTCGCCCATCCGTTCCGCGAGGCCCTCGGCGCCCGCGTAGTAGGCGAGCTCCTGGGAGCCGATGAGCCCCTGCTCGCCGATCGTCCCCACGACGTCGTAATCCAGCCGGTCGCGCAGCAGCGCTCCGCCGTCCGAGTCGAGGAGCTCCTTCAGCGCGGGGGAGACCACCATGTCACCGGGTGCCGGGAACTCCCGCAGACCGGGCGGCACCGGGGCCCGGTCGCCCTCCGGCTCCACCAGTCGGCCGCGGATGTCCTTTTCGTCGAACTCGGTGTCGGTGTCCGCGATCACGAGGGTGTTGTCGGCCGGGGACTCGATGGTGTCACCGAAGGTGTAGTTGAGGCGCGCCTCCCCCCGCCGGTCGCGCTCCGCCAGCGCACCGGGCAGGGCGGTGGTGAGCAGCAGCAGCGCCACGCCCAGCCCGACCCCGACGGCGGTGAGCAGCGCCCGGATCCACCCCTCGCGTCCGCCGGCGAAGGCGAACCGTAGGCCCATGCCGAGGTCGCGCCCCCACTGACGCGCACTCATACGACGCGCTCCATGTCCCGGGACCTGCCGTCGCGTACGACGATCTCGCGGTCGGAGTACGCGGCCACCCGCGCCTCGTGCGTGACGAGGACGACGGCGGCGTTGGCGGACCGGGCGGCCTCGGTGAGCAGCTCCATGACGCGCTCGCCGTTGAGGGAGTCCAGGGCGCCGGTCGGCTCGTCGGCGAACAGCACCCGCGGGCCGGTGACCAGCGCGCGGGCCACGGCGACCCGCTGGCCCTGGCCGCCGGACACCTCGCCGGGACGCTTCTTGCGGACGTCGTCGACCTCGAGGCGCTCCATCCAGGTGAGCGCGGCCCGCTCGGCCTCCTTGCGGGGCGTGCCGTTCAGCCGCAGGGGCAGGGCGACGTTCTCCACGCAGGTCAGCTCCGGCACGAGCTGCCCGAACTGGAAGACGAAGCCGAACTCCGAGCGCCGCAGCGCGCTGCGCTCGGCGTCGCTCATGGTGGTCAGCTCACGCCCGTTGTAGAGGATCGAGCCGGAGTCGGGGGTGACGATCCCGGCGAGGCAGTGCAGCAGCGTCGACTTGCCGGAGCCGGAGGGACCCATCACGGCGACGACCTCACCGGGGTGGATGGAGAAACCGGCGCCGTCGAGCGCGGTGGTCGGTCCGTAGACCTTGCGCAGGTCCTGGGCCGTGAGCAGCGAGCCGGGGGGCGGGGACGCGGTCATCGGGTCACCTCCGCACGGAGCTTGTCGAGACGCGCCGCCGTCAGCTCCAGCCAGCGCAGATCGGCCTCGAGGTGGAACAGGGCGTGGTCGCAGATGAGCTGGTCGGCCAGATCGCCCTTGCGCTTGCGGTCGGTGAGGATCCGCATGCTGCGCAGATGCTCCGAGCGCTGCGTGTCGAGGATGTCGGCCGCGTCGCGGCTGGTGAGCAGCGCCAGGACGACCTTGGTGTAGAGGGTCGACTGGAGGTACGGCTCCGGCTTCTCCGGCGTGGCGAGCCAGCGCTCGACATCGGTGATGCCGGCCTCGGTGATCGCGTACCGCTTCCGCTCGGGGCCGCCGCCGGCCTCGATGCCGTCGACTTCGACGAGCCCGTTCTTCAGCAGGCGGGACATCGTCGAGTAGACCTGGCCGTAGTGCAGTGGCCGGTCGTGACCGAACTTCTCGTCGAAGGCCCGCTTCAGGTCGTAACCATGGCGCGGGCCGGACTCCAGGAGTCCCAGGAGGGTGTGACCGATGGACATGCGGAGCACTCTACACAGCGTGTATACGCGGCATGTATACGCCGAGTGTGCAGATCATGGCGGGGTGTGGGAGAGCCCTGGTGGGGGCCGATTGTCACGGTTCTGCTACCGAGGCCGTGCGGAGTCCCCGGGCGGCCGCCCGCGGCGGGGCATCGGCCCGGTGTCACCGGGCAGCCGCCCCGCCTCCGCCAGCGCACGCCGCAGGAGGAACTCGATCTGCGCGTTCGCCGAGCGCAGTTCGTCGTTGGCCCAGCGTGCCAGCGCCTCGTACACCGACGGGTCGAGCCGCAGCAGCACCTGCTTGCGCTGCGGCCGACCCTGGGGGGGCGGGCCCCCGGACGAGGCCGTCACTGGTAGAGCGTCCCGGTGTTGAGGACCGGCTGCGCCGACCGGTCGCCGCACAGCACCACCATCAGGTTGGACACCATCGCCGCCTTCCGTTCCGGGTCCAGCTCCACGATGTCCTGCTCGGCGATCCGGGTCAGCGCCGACTCGACCATGCCCACGGCGCCCTCCACGATCTGCTGCCGCGCCGCCACGACCGCGCCCGCCTGCTGCCGCTGGAGCATCGCCGAGGCGATCTCGGGGGCGTAGGCGAGGTGCGTGAACCGGGACTCGATGATCTGCACACCGGCCGCCTCCACGCGCGCGTGCAGTTCGACGGCGAGCTTCTCGGTGATCTCCTCGGCGTTGCCGCGCAGCGAGAGGCCGTCCTCGTCATGGGCGTCGTAGGGGTACTCGATGGCGATGTGCCGCACGGCCGCCTCGGTCTGGGTGGAGACGAACTCGACGTAGTCGTCCACCTCGAAGGTGGCCTGTGCGGTGTCCTCCACCCGCCACACCACGACCGCGGCCAGCTCGATCGGGTTGCCGTAGGCGTCGTTCACCTTCAGTACGGCGGTCTCGTGGTTGCGCACGCGCGTGGAGATCTTGGTGCGCGAGGTGAAGGGGTTCACCCAGCGCAGGCCGTCCTGGCGGATCGTGCCCCGGTAGCGGCCGAAGAGCTGCACCACCCGGGCCTCGCCCGGCGCCACCATGTTCAGCCCGCACATCGCGAGGAACGCGGCGATCGCGACCAGGATGCCGCCGATGATCAGGGCCGCCTTGGAGCCGGCCGCGGAGACCGCCGTGGCGGAGATGATCAGGCTCGCGCCGATGAGCAGTCCGACCAGTCCGAGGAGAAGCGCAAGACCGCCGCCGATGCTGTGCGCCGCGAACTCCCGTACGCGCGGGGCCGGCATCTCGGGTACATCGGCGGTGACCTGTGGGGTCCGGGTGTCGTGCGTGGACATGGGTGATCCCCCGTTTCCTCCGTGCGCCTCCGCACGGGTCCCGTGCGGCTAGCGCTGATTTAGCTAAGTGATATCAGATTACCCGATCCCGGCAACCTCACGCGCCTCTCGTACGTCGGTTCCTTTGGGGCGGGTGCTGATTGTCACGTCCGTAAAGGCCGGATCGGCAGTCCTTTGTCATAGCTCCCGGTGTTAGCTTTCTGAGCTGACCTGAGCGGCGAACCTGTGTGGCAGTTGAGCACACATGAACGAAGCGGAGCGGAACGGGCGTATGGGACGAGCGGAAGAAAGACGCGCACGACAGCGCGGTGGGCGCCGTGCGGCACCCAAGGGCCGCTCGTCGGGCGCGGCCGGCCGCACCGGCATACGCCGCCTCTTCACCTGGAAGAAGATCGTCGGCACCTTCTTCGGCCTCTGCCTGCTCGGCATGGGCGCCTTCATCGTGCTCTACATGATGATCGACATCCCCGAGGGGAACGCCGACGCCAAGCGGCAGAGCAACATCTACAAGTACAGCGACGGCTCGATCATGGCCCGCGACGGCGAGGTCAACCGTGAGGTCGTCGACCTGGCGCAGATCCCCAAGCCGGTGCAGCGCACCTTTGTCGCCGCCGAGAACAAGACCTTCTACAAGGACTCCGGCGTCGACATCAAGGGCACCACGCGCGGTGTGTTCAACACGCTCACCGGCAAGGGCGCGCAGGGCGGTTCGACGATCACCCAGCAGTACGTCAAGAACTACTACCTGACGCAGGACCAGACCGTCACCCGCAAGCTGAAGGAACTGGTCATCTCCCTGAAGCTGGACCGGGAGAAGTCCAAGGACTACATCCTCGCCGGGTACATCAACACCAGCTACTACGGCCGCAACGCCTACGGGATCCAGGCCGCCGCCCAGGCCTACTACCGCGTCGACGCCGAGGACCTCTCGGTCGAGCAGGGCGCCTATCTCGCCGCGCTGCTCCAGGCACCGAGCCAGTACGACTGGGCGGTCGCCTCCGAGAACAGCAGGAAGCTGGTCAAGGCGCGCTGGAACTACGTCCTGGACAACATGGTCGAGGAGGGCTGGCTGAAGCAGTCCGAGCGCTCCGGCATGAAGTTCCCCGTGCCCGAGGAGCCCAAGGGCGACCCGGGCATGGCCGGCCAGACCGGCTACCTGGTGTATGCCGCCAACAACGAGCTGAAGAGGCAACTCGTCGCCGACGGCACGGCGGAGGACGCCAAGCAGGCCGACGCGCTCGTCGACGCCGGCGGCTGGACCGTCACCCTCAACATCGACAAGAAGAAGCAGACGGCGCTGGAGAAGGCGGTCAGGACCCAGCTCACCAGCAAGCTCGACCCGAAGGAACGCAAGGTCGACGCCGACGTCCAGGCCGGCGCCGTCTCCGTGAACCCGAAGAACGGCGCGGTCGTCGCCATGTACGGCGGCGTGGACTACCTGAAGCACTTCACCAACAACGCCACCCGTAAGGACTACCAGCCCGCGTCCACCTTCAAGCCGGTGATCCTGGCCGCCGCCCTCGAGGAGCAGTCCGAGACCCAGGACGGGCAGCCGATCACGGCCAACACCGTCTACGACGGCACCAGCGAGCGCCCGGTCGTCGACGACGGCAAGAAGGTCGGCTTCGCCCCCGAGAACGAGGACGACGGCAACTACGGCGACATCACCGTCCAGACGGCGATGAACAAGTCCGTCAACTCCGTCTTCGCGCAGATGGGCGTCGACGTCGGCATGGACAAGGTGATGGAGACCGCGGGCAACCTCGGCATGGACGTCGAGGGCCTGGAGGCCGTGCCCGCCCAGACTCTGGGCTCGATGGGCGCCAGCCCGCTGCACATGGCCGGGGTCTACGCCACCCTCGACAACCACGGCAAGAAGACCACCCCGACGATCATCAAGTCGGCGGAGCACCGCAGCCGCACGGTCACCATGCCCGACGCGGTCGGCGAACAGGTCATCAGCCGTCAGACCGCCGACACCGTGACCTCCGTGCTGACCGGCGTGGTCGACGACGGTACGGCCCAGAAGGCGGTGCGCAACAACCCGCTGCGCGACGGCCAGCAGGTGGCCGGCAAGACCGGTACCTCCGACGACAACAAATCGGCCTGGTTCACCGGCTTCACGCCCGGCCTGGTGACCTCCGTCGGACTGTTCGGCGAGGACGACAAGCCCCCGCACCGGCACGTGAAGATGTACGGGGCCCTCGGCGAGGACCGCATCAACGGCGGTGGGCCTCCCGCCCAGATCTGGGCGGCGTACACCTTCGGCATCATGGACGAGGTCGCCAAGTTCGACCTGGACACCGACCAGGGCGCGGCCGTGAAGCCGACCCGGTCGCCGTCCCCGTCGCAGACGCCCTCGCAGACCCCGAGCCAGGAGCCGACGACCCGGGAGCCCACCACCCAGGCGCCCCCGGAGACCTCCTCCGCGCCGCCGACCTCGGAGCCGCCGACGCAGACCCCGACGGCCCCGCCGCCGACGAAGACGCCCTCGAACTCGCCGACCTTCGGCATCCCGGGAGACCCGGACGACCCGGACGACCCGCAGTTCGACGGCAACCAGTAGTAGGTACGACAGGAGGGGCGCCCGGTGACCGCACCGGGCGCCCCTCCTGTCGTACGACGGCTCAGCCGCGGTTCAGCTCGAACCACACCACCTTGCCCGTGCTCAGCCGGGTGGCACCCCAGCGCCGGGCCAGCCGGTTCACCAGATACAGCCCGCGCCCGCCCTCGTCCGTGGCGCGCGCCTGCCGCAGCCGGGGCAGCTGCGGCACGTCGTCACCGACCTCGCAGCGCAGCACGTCGGTGCGCAGCAGCCGCAGCGTGACCGGCCGCGTCGCGTACCGCACGGCGTTCGTCACCACCTCGCTGACCAGCAGCTCCACCGAGTCGCTCAGGTCCTCCATGCCCCAGCGGGACAGCGCCCGCCGGGCCAGCCGGCGGGCCCGCCCGGGGGCGGCGTCCTCCGGCTCCAGGAACCAGTACGCCACATCGCTCGGCGCGATCCCGTCGAAGCGGGCGGCCAGCAGCGCGATGTCGTCGTCCCGGTCGCCCGGGCCGAGCATGTCCAGCACCTCGTCGCACAGCGCCTCGAGCGGCGGCGGATGGTCCGGGCCGGTCAGCTGCGCGGTCGCGGCGAGCTTCTCGCGCAGCTGCTCGATACCGGTCCACACGTCCCGCAGCCGGGACTCCACCAGGCCGTCGGTGTACAGCAGCAGCGTCGCACCGGCGGGCGCGTCCAGCTCCACGGCCTCGAAGTCCACCCCGCCCACGCCGATCGGGGCGCCCGCGGGCACCCGCAGCACCTCGGCCCGGCCGCCCAGCTCCAGCAGGATCGGCGGCGGATGACCGGCGTTGGCGATGGTGATGCGGTGCGATACCGGGTCGTACACCGCGTACAGACAGGTCGCCATGCGGTCCACGCCGAGCCGCTGCGCCTGCTCGTCGAGGTGGTGCAGCACCTCCTGCGGCGGCAGATCGAGACCGGCCAGGGTCTGCGCGGTGGTGCGCAGCTGACCCATGATCGCCGCCGACGTCATGGAATGCCCCATCACGTCGCCGACCACCAGCGCCACCCGGCTGCCCGGCAGCGGGATCGCGTCGTACCAGTCGCCGCCGACCCGCGCGGTCTCCGCGGCCGGGAGGTAGCGCGAGGCGAGCCGCACACCGGTGCAGCGCGGCAGGTTCTCCGGCAGCATCGTGCGCTGCAGCTCGTCCGCGATGTACGCCTCCCGCCCGTACAGCACCGCCTTGTCGATGCCGAGGGCGCTGTGCGTGGCGAGCTGGGCGGCGACCAGCAGGTCGTCGGCCTCGAACGGGATGCGCTCCGGACGGCGCAGGAACAGCGCCGCGCCGATCACCCGGCGCCGGCCGCGCAGCGGCGCGAGGATCGCCCGCTGTCCGTCCGGGACCGCCGAGGCGCCGTCCTCACCCAGCAGTTCGGGCAGCGCGGCACGGGCGGCCGGCGCGTCCGTGAACACCGGCCGCACCCCGCGCAGCACCTCGGCGAGCGCGCTGCCCGGCCGTACCGTGCACAGCTCCTCGCCGACCGAGTCCAGCTCGGACGGCTCCGGCGGGGCGGCGACCGGCGCGAACCCGCCCTCGGTGTCCCGCTCGGCCGGAATCCGGTCGGTGCGGCGCAGCCGCAGCACCAGCGGGCCCGTGGGCCGCTCGTCGCCGACCGGCAGCGGATCGCGCAGATAGACCAGGATCGCGTCGGAGAAGGTGGGCACGGTGGCCCGGCACAGCCCCATCACGATCTCGTCCAGGTCGATGCCGCGGGCGATCCGCCGGGTGGCGGCGCCGACGAACCGCAGCCGGTCGCCGTCCCGCCGCATCGGCGTCGGCCGCCCGGGCTGCGTCGGCTGCCCGGTGCGGCGTTCCTTCCCGTCGGGTGCCTGCGCCGGCGCAGGCCGGTCCTGCCCCGCGGCCGGCTGCACCGGGATGCCCTCCGGCACGGGACGCGGGCGGTGCGTATCCGGTTCGGCGCCCTGTCCTGCGCCCGGCTGGGAATGCTCCGAGGCCGGTCCGTCCGCCGGGTCCCGGCCGGTGCCGTCCGGTGTCACCGTGTCCGGCGTGGTGGCACCCGAGGAGCCCGGGGACGCCCCGGGCACGGGTGGCTCACCGCCGGAGCGGCCCTGTACCGGTAAGGCGGCCCCGGTGCCCGGCACGCGGGCCGGTGGCGGGGTACGCAGGAGCGCCCCGCGGGGATCCGCGGGGTCCACGCCCGGCTGCGGGCGCTCGAAGGAGGTCGGCTGCTCCGTCACGCGTGTCGAGTCCATCCGTCCGGCGCACGCCGTGCGCGCGGTTCGTCCCGCCGAAACTCCGATACCCGGAATACATGCCCCCGGAACGGATTTCGCGTGTGGTCAGAGGTTGTTCCTGCGCCGCCGGCTGACCGTCCTCGGCCGGTACCGGTGTTTCCGTACCCCTCGCTCACGTCCTGCCGCCCCTCGGTGACGTTTGGTCAAGCCCAGCGCGCGCTCCGGTAGTTGTTTCTCCGCGCCCTTGCGGACGACGATCCTACGTTTCCCGCCCGGGGGCGCAGCAAGGGTCTCACGAGGACACATGCGCGGGAGTGCGGTCCCAGTCCTGTGGCAGTGACGGTACCGTCCAGGACGGATCGGGGCGCCAGTTCTCCCAGCCGTCCGAGAACGGCGGCCCCCAGGCGTCGATCACCGCGACCGCCGCCCGCCCGGCCTCCCGCACCCTTCCGGCCAGCGCGGAGTCCACCAGACCGTCCCGCTGTGCCTGCGCGAACTCGTCCTCGTCCCGCCAGTGCCAGCCGCGGTCCGGGTGCACGGAGATGTCCAGGAAGTGATCCTCGGAGTCCACCCCGCCCGCCCAACGGGCCAGCGGCTGCTCCAGGTTCACGTACCAGTTCTTGAACCGCCAGCCCGGGTCCCAGAACAGCCACACCGACCAGGGGTCGCCGGGCCGGGCCAGCTTCAGCACCCCGGTGCCGAACCAGTGGTCCCGCTGCACCGTGCGCGGCTTGGTGTACCGGGTGGCGAGCGGCTCCTGGTGCACGGGTGTGCCGTCGGCGAGCACCGGCTTCACGCACTCGGTGCCGGGCGCCATCCACACGGCGAGCAGCTCCGAGTCGTCGCGTACGACCGTGACGGGGCGCGCGATATGAATGCGCGCGCCGCCGTTCTCCCGGTAACGCCACAGGATCTGAGCCCCGGGCGCCCAGTGGCCGGCCGCTCGCCCCGCTTCCTCGCGCTTCATCGCTCCGCCCTCTGCCATGAGCAGATATTAGGTGCCCCGGGCATACGACGCTGCGGCGCCCGTCACGGTTCTCGCCCGGGGCACGGGGCTTCACGGGTGCGTCATCCGCAGGACGTCCAGTGCCTCGTCGAGCTGCTCGACGGTGAGGTCGCCGCGCTCGACGTAGCCGCCCTCCAGGACCACCTGCCGGATGGTCTTCCGCTCGGCCAGGGACTTCTTGGCGACCTTCGCGGCCTCCTCGTAGCCGATGTACTTGTTGAGCGGGGTGACCACGGACGGCGAGGACTCCGCGTACTCGCGGGCCCGCTCCCGGTCGGCGACGATCCCGTCGACGGTGCGGTCGGCGAGCAGGCGGGAGACGTTGGCCAGCAGCCGCACCGACTCCAGCACGTTCTTCGCGATGACCGGAAGCATCACGTTGAGCTCGAAGTTGCCCGAGGCGCCGGCGGCGGCGACGGTCGCGTCGTTGCCGGTGACCTGGGCGCAGACCATCAGCGCGGCCTCCGGGACCACCGGGTTGACCTTGCCGGGCATGATCGAGGAGCCGGGCTGGAGATCGGGGAGGCTGATCTCCGCGAGCCCGGTGCGGGGGCCCGACGCCATCCACCGCAGATCGTTCGCGATCTTCGTCAGTCCGACGGCGACGGTCCGCAGCTGCCCGCTGGTCTCCACGATGCCGTCCCGGGCGCCCTGCGCCTCGAAGTGGTCGCGCGCCTCGGTCAGCGGCAGTCCCGTGGCGCGGGCGACCTCCTCGATCACGGCGGCGGAGAACCCGGGCGGGGTGTTGATGCCGGTGCCGACGGCGGTGCCGCCCAGCGGCAGCTCGGCCAGGCGCGGCAGGGAGGCGTTCAGCCGCTCGATCCCGTACCGCACCTGGGCCGCGTAGCCGCCGAACTCCTGGCCCAGCGTCACGGGCGTGGCGTCCATCAGATGGGTCCGCCCGGACTTCACCACGTCGGCGAACTCCTCCGCCTTGCGTTCGAGGGAGGCGGCGAGGTGGTCCAGGGCCGGGATCAGATCGCGGGTGACGGCGGCGGTGGCGGCGATGTGGATCGAAGACGGGAAGACGTCGTTGGACGACTGGGAGGCGTTGACGTGGTCGTTCGGGTGCACGTCCCGTCCCAGCCGCTCGGTGGCGAGCGTGGCGACGACCTCGTTGGTGTTCATGTTGGACGAGGTCCCCGACCCGGTCTGGAACACGTCCACCGGGAAGTGCTCGTCCCACCGGCCCTCGGCGACCTCGCCGGCCGCCTCCTGGATCGCTTCGGCGATGTCCTTGTCCAGCACCCCGAGCCGCGCGTTCACCTTGGCCGCGGCGCCCTTGATGCGGGCCAGCGCCTCGATGTGGGCCCGCTCCAGGCGCTGCCCGGAGACCGGGAAGTTCTCCACGGCGCGCTGGGTCTGCGCACGCCACTTGGCGGCGGCCGGTACCTTCACCTCCCCCATGGAGTCGTGCTCGATGCGGTAGTGCCGGTCGTCGTCCGTGGTCGTCATCGTGGTACCTCCGAGGAGTCACAGCAGCGGTCCCTGACGAGCGTATTCCCGGACATGCCCGCCGCCCCGCCGCGCGGGTGCGCGGCGGGGCGGCGGGTCCGTGGGGGGAATGGTCAGCCGTTGCGCAGGGTCACATCGTCCAGGAGGAAGCTGGTCCGCAGGCTGTAGTCCTCGCTCGCGGTGAAGGTCAGGGTGACCGTCTGTCCCGCGTACGCCGAGAGATCGACCGACCGCTGCACATAGCCGCTGCCGGCGTCGACGTTGGACAGGGTGGCGAGCGTGGTGCCGCCGGCCCGCACGGTGAACCTGTCGTACGCGCGTGAGCCGGACTCGTCGGTGTCGATGTGCAGCCAGTAGCTCAGCGACGCCTGGGAGCAGCCGGGCGGAACGGTCACCGTCTGGCTGATCGACTCGGTGCTCGTGGACCCGTTCCCGCCCAGCCAGGCGAACCGGGTTCCGTCGTGGGCCGACCCGCCCGTGTGGGCGCCGATGACGCCGGTGTTCCCGGTCCACGGCGAAGTCCCGCTCTCGAACCCGCCGTTGCCGACGGCGCCGGCGGTGTCGCAGTCGCCGCCCGTGCCGGTGTCCACGGCCCGCTGCCAGAGGGTGTACGCGATGCCGTCGGAGGCGCGGTCGAGACCGGTGGTGTTGATGTTGGTGAGGGTGTCGCAGGACCGGTGGTAGCAGGGGTCGTAGGCGGAGCCGGAGGTCCCGCCCCACTTGGCGGCCTGCGCGGAGGTCTTCCGGGCACTGGCGCCCATCGCGTAGCCGGAGGTGGGGATCCCGTACTGCTCGAAGGAATAGTCGTCGCTGCGCCCGGCGCCCTCGGTGTTCTCCTCGGGCTGCAGGCCCAGCGAGTCCCAGTACGCCTTCATCGGCGCGGCGGCCGCGGAGGTGATGTGGTTGATGAAGTAGCCGCCGTTGGTGGAGGCGACCATGTCGAAGTTGTAGTACGCCTTGATCCTGGCGCGCTCGCCGGACGACAGCGAACGGACGTAGAAGTCGGACCCGTTGAGGCCCTGTTCCTCGTCGGTCCACCAGGCGAAGCGGACCCGGTTGCGCATGGCCGGGTTCTGCTGGGCCAGCGTCAGGGCGGTCTCGAGCAGGGCGGCGGAGCCGGAGCCGTTGTCGTTCATGCCGGGTCCGGCGGAGACGCCGTCGAGGTGGGCGCCGAACATGTACACGTTGTTGGCGTCGCCGTGGGGCCACTCGGCGATGAGATTGGGGCCGGCCCCGCTGGTGCAGCCGGAGGTGCACGGCTGCTCGGTCACGGTGTAGCCGGCGGCCTGCAGCCTGCCCTTCACATAGGCGACGGAGTCGTCGTAACCCTGTCCGGTGGACCGGCGGTTGCCGCCGTTCCGCCCGGCGATGGCGCTCAGCTCGTTGAGGTGCGCCTTCACCTTGTTCACGTCGACATCGGGCGCGGCGCTGACGGTGGTGTCCGTGGTGGTCCGGGAGTCGGCGGCCACGGCGGGGAGTGTTCCGCAGCCCAGCACGACGGCGAGCGAGACGCCCGCGACGGCGAATCTTCGTTTCACCTTGTCTCCTCCGGGAGGTGGCTGTGGGGTGAGCCACGCAAGGATTGACATGGCATGTGCATGTCGGAGTGACGAGAAGACTCACAGCGTTGGTTGAGCCCGTCAACGGAAAAGGCGGGGCGGAGCCCACATTGTCCGAAAGAAGCACACGAAGTCCGTTATCCGGACAGCTGGGTTGAGGGGGCCGAGCACTCGGCGTACGCCGGTCGGCCCGGAGGACCCCGACCGCCTCAAGAACTCCCGGTACGGGACGGGCGGGGGGCGGAAGAACCGCCCCCCGCCCGTCCCTTGGGGCTATGCCAGTCCCGGCCCCCGCATGGGGATCGACGTGAACGTCGGCTGCTGCGGCGAGGGGTCCTGGAAGAAGTCGTTGCCCTTGTCGTCCACGACGATGAACGCCGGGAAGTCCTCGACCTCGATCTTCCAGACCGCCTCCATGCCGAGCTCCTCGTACTCGACGACCTCGACCTTCTTGATGCAGTCCTGCGCCAGGCGGGCCGCGGGACCGCCGATGGAGCCCAGGTAGAAGCCGCCGTGCGCGTCGCACGCGTCGGTGACCTGCTTGCTCCGGTTCCCCTTCGCCAGCATCACCATGGAGCCGCCCGCCGCCTGGAACTGCTCCACGTAGGAGTCCATCCGCCCGGCCGTGGTCGGCCCGAAGGACCCGGACGCGTACCCCTCGGGGGTCTTCGCGGGTCCGGCGTAGTACACCGGGTGGTCCTTCAGGTACTGCGGCATCTCCTCGCCCGCGTCCAGCCGCTCCTTGATCTTCGCGTGCGCGATGTCGCGCGCGACGACCAGCGGGCCGGACAGCGACAGCCGGGTCTTCACCGGGTACTTGGTGAGCTCCGCGAGGATCGCCTTCATCGGCTGGTTGAGGTCGATCCGCACGACGTCGCCGGACTCGTCCAGCTGCTCGTCCGTCGTCTCCGGCAGGAACCGCGCCGGGTCCGTCTCCAGCTGCTCCAGGAACACGCCCTCGGCCGTGATCTTCGCGACGGCCTGGCGGTCGGCGGAGCAGGACACGGCGATGGCGACCGGGCAGGACGCACCGTGCCGGGGCAGGCGCACCACACGCACGTCGTGGCAGAAGTACTTGCCGCCGAACTGCGCCCCGATGCCGATCCTCTGCGTCAGCTCGAAGACCTTCTCCTCGAGCTCCTTGTCCCGGAATCCGTGCCCGAGCGGCGACCCCTCGGAGGGGATCTCGTCCAGGTAGTGCGCGGAGGCGTACTTCGCGGTCTTCAGCGCGTACTCGGCCGATGTGCCGCCGACCACGATCGCCAGGTGGTACGGCGGACAGGCGGCCGTGCCCAGTGAACGGATCTTCTCCTCCAGGAACTTCATCATGGAGGCCTCGTTCAGGACGGCCTTGGTCTCCTGGTACAGGAAGCTCTTGTTGGCCGACCCGCCGCCCTTGGCCATGAACAGGAACTTGTACGCCCCGCCGTCCGTCGCGTACAGCTCGATCTGCGCCGGCAGGTTCGACCCGGTGTTCTTCTCCTCCCACATGGTGAGCGGAGCCATCTGCGAGTACCGCAGGTTCAGGTTCTTGTACGCGTCGTAGATGCCCTTGCTCAGGGCCTCCTCGTCACGTCCCGACGTCAGCACGTTCTGCCCGCGCTTGCCCATGACGATCGCCGTGCCGGTGTCCTGGCACATCGGCAGCACGCCCGCCGCCGCGATGTTGGCGTTCTTCAGCAGGTCCAGGGCGACGAACTTGTCGTTGGCCGACGCCTCGGGGTCGTCGATGATCCGGCGCAGCTGCGCCAGGTGGGCGGGGCGCAGGTAGTGCTGGATGTCGCGGATGGCCTCCTCGGCGAGCTTGCGCAGCGCCTCCGGCTCCACCTTGAGGAACGTCCGCCCGTCGGCCTCGAAGGTGGACACACCTTCGGAGGTCACCAGCCGGTAGGGGGTGGTGTCCTCTCCCATGGGGAGCAGATCGGCGTACTCGAACTCAGGCATCTCGCCCATTCCTCACTCGACGGAAGACCGCCCGCCTCCGTCGGCGGGCGCTCACCAGCGTAGGACCTGCCCCCGGCGGCGAACCTGTGAGGTTGTCCTCAGTTGTCCGCCCCAGAGGGTAGTCGCGATCTATCGCGTTTGGGTACGCTGCTGCCGTGGACCTTCAGAAGCACGCCCAGCAGCCGGACTCCGCACCCGACACCGCGGCGGGGGCCGCCGGGCTGCGCGCCTCCGACGCCGACCGGGACCGTATCGCCGACCTCCTGCGCGAGGCCCTCGCCGAGGGCCGCCTGACCGCCGACGAGCATGCGGAGCGCGTCGAGGGCGTGCTGGCCGCCAAGACGGTGGGGGAACTGGACGTGTTCGTCCGGGACCTGCCGATAGCCCACCAGCGGCGCGCGACGCACATCTCCGCCCCCAGCCGCCCCACCACGGGCGCGATCCCGGCGGACCCCGACGACAACGTGGTCGCGGTGTTCAGCGCGGCCACCCGTAAGGGCCGCTGGCGGACCGGCCGCCGCATCCACGCGTACGCGATCTTCGGCAGCGTCGAGATCGACCTCAGCGAGGCGATGTTCGACCACCAGCAGGTCATGATCAAGGCGTTCTCGGTGTTCGGCAGCGTCGAGATCCGCGTCCCGGAGAACGTGTCGCTGCGCGGCACGGGCGGCGGCGTGCTCGGCGCCTTCGAGGTGGACACCCTCGACGCGACCGACGAGGAGGCCCCGGTGGTCTTCGTCGACGGCTGGGCGGTGCTGGGCAGCGTCGAGGCGCGGCCCAGGCGCGGCAAACTCGTCGCGGACATCCTCGACCGGGTGCAGCGCACGGTCGACAAGAGCATGCGCAGGCATCTCGGCCACTGACCCGGCACCGGCGGAGCCCCGTCGGGGACTCAGTGCATAGGCGCGCGCACATCGGGTAAGCCTTGCTGCATCGTCTCTCGCTCGCGAAGCCGTCGTCAGGAGTAGACCGTGCTGCAACCGCCGCATTCGTCCCTGCAGGTAGCCGCCGTTCCGGCCCAGCGAGCGGCAGCGCGGGAGAGGGACCAGGACGCGCCCTGGCACACCGAGGCCGTGTGCCGGCGCGACGAGGCGGGGCTGTTCTTCGCACCGTCGAAGGAGCCCACCGCCGCCCGGCTCTCCCGCGAGGAGGCGGCCAAGCGGGTCTGCGCCCGCTGTCCGGTCATGGTCGAGTGCCGCGAGCACGCCCTGCTCCAGCCCGAGCCCTACGGCGTCTGGGGCGGCCTCACCGCGGCCGAGCGCCGCGTGGTCCTGGCCCGCCGCAGGCGCCGCGAAATGGAACTGAAGAAGGCCGCCGGCCAGAGCCGCATAGCCGCGGCCGGCTAGTCGGCAGCGCGCTGTGAAAAGGCGCCCTCTCCGCACAGAGGGCGCCCTTCTCGACGCCGGGTGGGACCACCCACCTCAAGGGGCGCGGGGCTGTGACATCGGCGGCTCCGCCGCGTGGGCGCGATCAACCACAACGCACCCGCACCCGCCCACGCGCACGAACAGGGCGCCCCTTCCGCACAGGGGGCGCCCTGTTTCCGCGCCGGTTCCTGTCCGGCGCAGGACGGAACAGCTCACCTGGGGGCGCGGGGCTGTGACATCGGCGGCTCCGCCGCGTGGGCGCGATCAACCACGACGCACCCGCACCCGCCCGCGCGCCGCAGGTACCCCGCGCCGCAGGCACCCCGCACCGAACGGCGACGTCACTTCGCCCGGTCGAAATCGACCGCGCTGTACGCCCGCAGCTTGCTCAACCGGTGCTCGGAGTCGATCCTGCGCACCGTCCCGGACTTCGACCGCATCACGATCGAATCGGTCGTGGCCGTCTCCGACCGGTACCGCACCCCTCGCAGCAGCTCACCGTCGGTGATCCCGGTCGCCACGAAGAACACGTTGTCCCCGGTGACGAGGTCCTCCGTGGTCAGCACCCGGTCGAGGTCGTGCCCCGCGTCGATCGCCCGCTGCCGCTCCTCGTCGTCCTTCGGCCACAGCTTGCCCTGGATGGTGCCGCCCAGGCACTTCACCGCGCAGGCCGAGATGATGCCCTCGGGGGTGCCGCCGATGCCGAGCAGCAGGTCGATGCCGGTGCCCTCGCGCAGCGCGAGGATCGAGCCGGCGACGTCGCCGTCGGAGATCAGCTTGATGCGCGCACCGGTCTCCCGGATCTCCTTGATGATGCCCTCGTGCCGCGGCCGGTCGAGGATCACCACGGTGACGTCCTCGGGAGTGACCCGCTTGGCCTTGGCGACGCGGCGGATGTTCACGTTCACCGGGGCGTTGATGTCGACGAAGTCGGCGGCCTCCGGGCCGGTGACCAGCTTGTCCATGTAGAAGACGGCGGAGGGGTCGAACATCGAGCCGCGCTCGGCGGCGGCCAGTACCGCGATGGCGTTCGTCATGCCCTTGGCGGTCAGCGTGGTGCCGTCGATCGGGTCGACGGCGATGTCGCACTCGGGCCCGGTCCCGTCGCCCACGCGCTCCCCGTTGAAGAGCATCGGGGCCTCGTCCTTCTCCCCCTCGCCGATGACGACGACGCCGTTCATCGAGACGGTGGAGACGAGGGTGCGCATGGCGCGCACCGCGGCACCGTCGGCGCCGTTCTTGTCGCCGCGCCCTACCCAGCGGCCCGCGGCCATCGCCGCTGCCTCGGTGACCCGTACGAGCTCCAGGGCGAGGTTGCGGTCGGGGGCCTCGGAGGGGACATCGAGCTCGGACGGCAAGTGATGGTGTTCGGTCATCGGAGCGCACCTTTCTGTACGACGACGGCCGGATGAGGGTGTGGCCATGACTCTATCGTCAGACAGACAAAATGAGCAGGGCCCCCCACGGATGAGCGCTTCGGGCACCTGCGACGATAGGGGGCGTGGCAGGAACGAGCAGCATGCAGAAAACGGCCCGGGACATGATCCTTTCCCTGGCCCTCATCGTGCTCGCCGCGGGAGTCGTCTGGCTGTTCATCCCGCACGAGGACGGCGAACCCGACATCAAGCGGGTCGACTACCGCGTCGACCTGCTCACGGCCCGCCGGGCCGCCTCCTACCCCGTGGCCGCGCCCGAGGGGCTGCCCGAGGCGTGGAAGCCCACCTCCGTCCGCTTCCAGAGCGCCGAGGCCGACGCCTGGCACCTCGGTTTCCACGCCCCCGACGGGGAGTACGTGGCGGTCGAGCAGTCCGCGGGCAAGCGTGCGGCGTTCATCGAGGACACCACGCAGGGCGCGGCGAAGACCGGGGCCACCCAGCAGATCGACGGCAGGACGTGGACGCGCTACGAGGGCGACCACTACGACGCGCTGGTCCTGGAGGGCACCGAGGGCTCGACCACGGTCGTCACGGGCACGGCGTCGTTCGGGCAGCTGACGCAGATGGCCGAGGCGCTGCGCACCGAGTGAGCCCCCACTCACGGCTCAAGGGGCGGGCCCCGTCGGATCGGCCGATCCGACGGGGCCCGCCCCTTGAGCCGTGTGGTCTCAGACGGTGGTGACGACCTGCTCGAACTCCAGGCGCGGGCCCCGGGGGCGCCAGGCGTCGGGGCCGGGGCGGCCGATGTTGACGACCATCAGCGGGGTGTGGTCGTCGTCGAGGAACTCCTTGCGGACGCCCTCGAAGTCGAAGCCGGTCATCGGGCCGGCGGCCAGGCCCGCGGCGCGCACGCCGACGATGAAGTAGGCGGCCTGGAGGGCGGCGTTCACCGCGGCGGCACTCTCGCGCACCGGGCGCTCGCTGAAGAAGGCGTCCTTGGCCTGCGGGAAGTGCGGGAAGAGGTGCGGCAGCTTCTCGTGGAACTCGTTGTCCGCGGCGAGGATCGCGACCAGCGGGGCCGTGGCCGTCTTGGGCCGGTTGCCCTCGGCCATGTGCCGGACGAGGCGCTCGCGGGCCTCGGGGGAGCGGACCAGGGTGATGCGCAGGGGGCTCTGGTTGAAGGCGGTGGGGCCGTACTTGGCCAGGTCGTAGATCGCCCGCACCTGCTCGTCGGTCACCGGCTCGTCGGTGAACGTGTTGGCGGTGCGCGCCTCGCGGAACAGCAGGTCCTGGGCGGTGGGGTCTAGGGCGAGAGACATGCGTGAACCTTCTCGGGGGGTACGTCGTCCCGGTATCCGTGTAGTGGCCACGGACCGGTGGGTGAGCACGACGGTACGCCCAAGAAGTTCAACTCTCAACTAAATCTGGAGTTCGGTGATCCACTTCACAGATCGGCCGCATCCGGCACCGGCCTGCTCAGCCCTCCTCGGGATCCTCCGCCTCGGCCTCCTCCGCGAGCGCCGCGTCCAGCCGGGCCCGTGCCCCGTCCAGCCAGCGCCGGCACACCTTGGCCAGCTCCTCGCCCCGCTCCCAGAGCGCCAGGGACTCCTCCAGCGTCGTCCCGCCGGCCTCCAGCCGCCGTACGACCTCGATCAGCTCGTCCCGCGCCTGCTCGTACCCGAGCGCCTCGGCCGTTCCCGCCGGCTGCCCGGTTTCCGTCTTGCTGGTCATTCCGCCCACCCTACGCATCGACCCGTACCGTGAACTCGCCCTCGGACACCCGTGCCCGCAGCTCCTCACCGGCCTCCACCTCGCCCGGAGCCCGCACCGCGTGCCCGTCCGCCCGCTGCAGCACGGCGTACCCCCGCTTCAGCGTCGCGGCGGGGGACAGCGCCACCACGCGCGCATGCGTATGCGTCAGCTCGGAGTCCGCCCGGTCCAGCTGGTGCCGCAGCGAGCGCCGCCCCCGCTCCAGCAGCGCGGTGACCTCCTCGGCCCGGGCGTCGATCATCCGGTGCGGATCCTGTATCGAGGGCCGGGCCAGCGCGTGGGCCAGCCCGCGCTCCTCCCGGTCCAGCAGCGCCTGGACGCAGCGCCGCGCGCGGTCGCGCAGCATCCGCACCCGCTCGTACTCCTCGCCCACGTCCGGCACCACCTTCTTCGCCGCGTCGGTGGGCGTGGAGGCGCGCAGGTCGGCGACATGGTCGAGGAGCGGATTGTCCGGCTCGTGCCCGATCGCCGACACCACCGGCGTCCGGCACGCCGCCACCGCGCGCACCAGCTGCTCGTCGGAGAACGGCAGCAGGTCCTCCACGCTGCCGCCGCCGCGCGCCACGACGATCACGTCCACCTCGTCGACCGCGTCCAGCTCCTTCACGGCCTGGACCACCTGCGGCACCGCGTGCACCCCCTGCACGGCCACGTTGCGTACCTCGAAGCGCACGGCGGGCCAGCGGTGCCGCGCGTTCTCCAGCACGTCCCGCTCGGCCGCCGACGCCCGCCCGCACACCAGACCGATCAGCTGCGGCAGGAACGGCAGCGGTTTCTTCCGCTCCGGCGCGAACAGCCCCTCCCGCGCGAGGCTCTTCTTCAGCTGCTCCAGCCGCGCCAGCAGCTCCCCGACCCCCACGGGCCGGATCTCCGCCGCCCGCAGCGACAGCTGCCCGCGCGGCGCGTACCACTCCGGCTTGCAGTGCACCACCACCCGCGCGCCCTCGCTCACGACGTCCGCGACGGCGTCGAACACCTGCCGGTAGCAGGTCACCCCCACCGAGATGTCGTACGAGGGGTCGCGCAGCGTCAGGAACACCACCCCGGCGCCGGGCCGCCGCGACAGCTGGGTGATCTGCCCCTCCACCCACACCGCGCCGAGCCGGTCGATCCATCCGCCGATGAGCCGCGACACCTCCCCGACCGGGATGGGAGCCTCCGCAGACGTGTTGACAGCCATGCCGCGAGAGTAGTGCGCCCCACCGACAACGCACCGTGACCGGACCCCGTGGACGCGGCCCTTACGATGGGAGGCATGACCGCTTCGCCTGGCCGCCGTGTCCTGCTCGCCGCCCCCCGTGGCTACTGCGCGGGTGTGGACCGCGCCGTGATCGCCGTCGAGAAGGCCCTGGAGCAGTACGGGGCCCCCGTCTACGTCCGGCACGAGATCGTGCACAACAAGTACGTGGTGCAGACGCTGGAGAAGAAGGGCGCGATCTTCGTCGAACGGACGGAGGAGGTGCCCCCGGGCAACATCGTCATGTTCTCCGCGCACGGCGTCGCCCCCGTCGTCCACGAGGAGGCCGAGCGCGGCCGGCTCGCCACCATCGACGCCACCTGCCCGCTGGTCACCAAGGTCCACAAGGAAGCCGTCCGCTTCGCGAACGACGACTACGACATCCTCCTGATCGGTCACGAGGGCCACGAGGAGGTCATCGGCACCTCCGGCGAGGCCCCCGACCACATCCAGCTCGTCGACGGGCCGGGCGACGTCGCGAAGGTCGAGGTCCGCGACCCCTCCAAGGTCGTCTGGCTCTCCCAGACCACCCTCTCCGTCGACGAGACCATGGAGACCGTCGACGCCCTCAAGGAGAAGTTCCCCCAGCTGATCTCCCCGCCCAGCGACGACATCTGCTACGCCACGCAGAACCGCCAGCTCGCCGTGAAGCAGATGGGCGCCGAGGCGGACATGGTGATCGTGGTCGGCTCGCGCAACTCCTCCAACTCCAAGCGCCTGGTGGAGGTCGCCAAGCTGGCCGGCGCCCGCGCGGCGTACCTGGTGGACTTCGCCGACGAGATCGACGAGGCCTGGCTGGAGGGCGTGACCACGGTCGGTGTCACCTCGGGCGCCTCGGTGCCGGAGGTCCTGGTCGAACAGGTCCTGGAGTGGCTGTCGCGGCGCGGCTTCGAGGACGTCGAGATCGTCAAGGCGGCCGAGGAGTCGATCGTCTTCTCCCTGCCCAAGGAGCTCCGCCGCGATCTGCGCGACGAGGCCGCCGCCCTGGTGGCCGAGCGCGGCGGCACGGGGACCGGTGCCGATTCCGCGGAGTGACGCCGGCACCGCGACGGCGGGCGCGCGGCCGCCTTTCGTGACGGTCCGTCGTTCGTCGTAACGTGGGGACATGCAGATCTTCGGCGTGGACATCGGCGGATCCGGGATCAAGGGTGCCCCGGTCGACCTGGACAAGGGGGACCTGGCGCAGGAGCGCTGCAAGGTCCTCACCCCGCACCCGGCCACGCCGGACGCGGTGGCCGACGGGGTCAAGCAGGTCGTCGACCACTTCGGCTGGACCGGCCCGGTCGGCGTCACCTTCCCCGGAGTGGTCACCGGCGGCACCACGATCCGTACGGCGGCCAACGTCGACAAGGGCTGGGTCGACACCGACGCGCGCGTGCTGCTCGGCGACCGCCTCGGCGGCCTGCCGGTGACGGTGGTGAACGACGCGGACGCGGCGGGCGTCGCCGAGATGCACTTCGGCGCCGGACGGCACCACCGGGGCACCGTGATCCTGCTGACCTTCGGCACCGGGATCGGCAGCGCCGTCTTCGTGGACGGCGTCCTCGTCCCCAACACCGAGCTGGGCCATCTGGAGCTGCACGGCCACGACGCGGAGAAGCGGGCCTCCAGCAAGGCCAGGGAGGACCACGACCTGTCGTGGGAGGAGTGGGCGCACCGGGTGCAGAAGTACCTGGCGCACGTGGAGATGCTGTTCTCGCCGGATCTGTTCATCATCGGCGGCGGCGTCAGCCGCAAGTCCCACAAGTTCCTGCAGCACATCAAGGGCATCAAGGCGGAGATCGTCCCCGCCCAGCTCCAGAACAACGCGGGCATCGTCGGAGCGGCGATGCGTGCGGCGACGGGCGTCTAGCTAGCCCCTACGGACGGGGGCGGTTCCGGGCGAGGCGGCGGTTGATCGCGCGGACCCGGCGCACTCTGCGGACCAGCACGATCACGCACGCGGCGAGCGTGCCGACGTAGAGCCATCCGGCCTGGGTGGCCAGGCCCGTGACCATGCCCATCAGCCGGTCGACGGCACCGCCCTCCCCCTCGTCGGCGACCGGGACCATCCCCACGGCGAAGGCGATCGGCACGACGACGGGGGCGATGAACAGGTCCCCCTCGCGCACCCACAGCGCGGTCAGCACGCACACCGGCAGGTACAGCACGCCGTACACCGTCTGGGACGCCCCGAACAGTGCCTCGGTCAGCAGTCCGAGGACGAGCATCACGGCCCCGCAGAACAGCCCGCTGCCCAGTCCGGTGAGCTTCGGGCCGGGCGGCCTGCGGGCCGCGGGCGGGGGAGCGGGCCGGCGCTGCGGCGCACGGGCGGGCCGGTCCGGCCGCGCGGACCGTGCGACCCCGCCCTCCGCCGTCCGCCCCGCCTGCGGCGGCAGCGGCGGCTTGACCGAACGGGACGGCCGGGGAGTTCTGGACGGCCCGGGCGGCCCGGGCGCCGGGTCACGTCGCGGTCCGTGCTGCGCGGGTCGCGTCCTGTGTTGCTCCACTGGACCAACTTAGGTCGTTTTATGTGCCGAACGGTCCGTCAGACACGCCGGGAACCGGACGTTGCCCGGACGTCCGACGCGTCGGCCGGGCGCGTGCGGGCACGCCGTAGACTGGTGGATCGGTCCACACGGCCCCGCAGGGCCGGTCCTCGTCCCCCATCCTCACGTACGGGAAGTCGCAACGTGTCGCTCACGATCGGAATCGTCGGTCTGCCGAATGTCGGCAAGTCGACCCTGTTCAACGCCCTGACCAAGAACGACGTGCTGGCGGCCAACTACCCGTTCGCCACGATCGAGCCCAACGTCGGCGTGGTCGGCGTTCCCGACCCCCGCCTGACGAAGCTGGCGGAGATCTTCGACTCCCAGCGCGTCCTGCCGGCCACCGTCGACTTCGTCGACATCGCGGGCATCGTGCGCGGCGCGTCGGAGGGCGAGGGCCTGGGCAACAAGTTCCTCGCGAACATCCGCGAGTCCGACGCGATCTGCCAGGTCATCCGCGCCTTCAAGGACGAGAACGTCGTCCACGTCGACGGCAAGGTCTCGCCGAAGGACGACATCGAGACGATCAACACCGAGCTGATCCTCGCCGACCTCCAGACCATCGAGAAGGTCCTGCCCCGCCTCCAGAAGGAGTCGCGGATCAAGAAGGACATCGCGCCCAAGGTCAAGGCGGTCGAGGAGGCCAAGGAGATCCTGGAGAAGGGCGACACCCTCTTCGCCCACGGCATCGTCCAGGGCAGCGAGCGCGCGGAGCTCCTCCACGACCTGCACCTCCTCACGACGAAGCCCTTCCTCTACGTCTTCAACGTCGACGAGGACGAGCTGACCGACGAGGACTTCAAGAACGAGCAGCGCGCCCTGGTCGCCCCCGCCGAGGCGATCTTCCTCAACGCCAAGCTGGAGGCGGACCTCGCCGAGCTGGACGAGGACGAGGCCCTCGAACTCCTCCAGTCCGTCGGCCAGGAGGAGCCCGGCCTCGCGACCCTCGCCCACGTCGGCTTCCGGACCCTCGGCCTGCAGACCTACCTCACGGCCGGTCCGAAGGAGTCCCGCGCCTGGACCATCAAGAAGGGCGCCACCGCCCCCGAGGCCGCCGGAGTCATCCACACCGACTTCCAGAAGGGCTTCATCAAGGCGGAGGTCATCTCCTTCACCGACCTGGTCGAGACCGGCTCGGTGGCCGAGGCCCGCGCCAAGGGCAAGGCCCGCATGGAGGGCAAGGACTACGTGATGCAGGACGGGGACGTGGTGGAGTTCCGCTTCAACGTGTAGCGGGCGCGGGACGGCGGCCGCCGTCAGGCCGTTGCGGTCGGCGGCTCGTCGGCGGGGAGGGGCAGCGCCACGATCCGTGCCAGCTCGCCCTCCGCCACGCCGAACATCCGCAGCACGCCCCGTACGGCCTGGTCGGCGATGGTGCCGACCGCTTCCCCGGTGGCTCCCGTGCACAGGTGCATGGTGGCGATCAGACAGCCTGCCGTGCAGGCGAGCGCGACGTCCACGTCCTCGATCACGAACCGGCCCGCGGCCCTGGCCGCCTCGAGGTCGCGGCGTGCGTGCACCGCATGGCCGAACGGCGCGGTGAGCAGGGCACCCCGGCTGTTCATCATCACCTTGGCGAGGCGCGGACGGGTACGGACCAGCCGTACGGTCAGCCGCATCGACGTCGCGAAGACCTCGGCGGGGTCGTCGATGTCGGCGAGCAACTCCTCCAGCCACGCGGCGTGCGCCTCCAGCGCCTGCGCGACGGCCACGTCGAGCAGCTCGGCCTTGGACGGGAAGTGGTTGTAGAACGTCCCGAAGCCGACGTCGGCGGCCTCGGTGATCTGCTGGATGCTGACGTCGAAGTCACCGCGCTCGGCATAGATCTCCTGCGCGGCTTCGATCAGGGCGGTGCGGGTACGCAGCTCACGCGTGTTGGCGGCCGTTCCGACATGCCGGAGATCGTATCGGGGCGGGACGGCGCGCTATCTGGAAACCCTCGTGGACCAGACGCTCGCCTGCCTCAACGACGGCGCGACGCTGGTGGAGACCGTGCACCGGGTCCGCGTGCCGGACGACCTCGCCGCCCTCCATTACCTCCAACCGCTGTACGACGAGCTGGAGTTCGTCGTCCGCAACGTCTGGCGCCAGTTCGGCGGCTGGTACGACGGCAACCCCGCACACCTCAAGCCGGCCACGGACGAGGCCCTCGGCACCGAGATCGCCGCGCTGAGCGGCGGGGCCCACGTCCTCGCCGCCCGGGCGCTGGAACTCGCGCGCGACGGATCCCACCGCCTGGCGTGCCACCTCGCCCAGCTCGCGGGCGACGCGGCGCCGGACGACCGCACCGTCCACGCCGCCCGCGCCGAGGTCTACGCCCTGCGCGCCGCCGGGGAACGCAGCACCATGTCGACCGGCATCTTCCGCTGGGCCGAAGCCGAATTCCGGGGCGTGGTCGCCGGCACCGACGCCATGACCGAACTGACCGCGGCGGCCCCGCCGAGCTGAGGCAGCCGCATACCGTGAGGCCGACGGCCCGGCGCCCGCCGGGCAGGCCCACGGTCACCGCGAGGGCGAGCAGCAGCCAGGAGCAGCCGACGAAAGCCGCCGTGAAGCGCCGCTCGTCCGGCCGTGCCCCGGCGTTCCGCGGATCGGTGCCGAGCAGGGCGACGAAGACCGTGCCGAGGACGGCGATGCCGAGGGAACCGGCGAGCTGGTTGGCGGTGAGGACCATGCCGGAGCCCGCCCCGGCGTCCTAGGGAGTCCGGCGGGCAACTGTCCGGCAGGCCTGGGCGTAGGCCTGGATCAGGGGGCGGGTCGAGTCCTCCGTTCGCCAGGCCAGGGCGTAGCGGGTGGGGGAGAGGCCGTGCACCGGGCGGGTGGTGACGCCGCCGAGGGTGATCAGGGGGGCGTTGCCGAGGGCCACCAGGCAGATGCCGAGGCCCGCGACCAGCGCCTCGTAGGTCTCCTCCGTGCCCGCGATCTCCGCGCCGATGCGCGGTGGGCCACCGGGGCGTTCGTCGAGGGCCAGCCAGTGGTCGCGCAGGACGCCCGAGGCCGCGGGGAGGGCCAGGAACGGCTCGTCGGCGAGGTCCGCGAGGGTGAGGTCCGTGCGGGCGGCCAGCGGGTGGCTGTCGGGGAGGGCGACCAGGCGCGGCTCCTCGGCGACCACCGTCCAGGAGTACCGGCCGGCGTCGGGCAGCGGCAGCCAGACGAACGCCACGTCCGCCTCGCCGTCCGCGAGCCCCGCCGTGGGGTCCTCCCAGCTGACCTGCCGCAGCCGGACCGCGGCGTCGGGGTGCGCGGCGGTGAAGCGGGAACGGATCGCCGGGAGCAGACCCCCGCGGCCCGGGCTCGTGCTCATCCCGACCACCAAGGTGCTGCGCTGCGCCGCCCGCGCCCGTTCCACCGCGGCGGCCCCCTCCTCCCACGCCGCCAGCACGCGCCGGGCGTGCGGCAGCAGTTCCGTCCCGGCGGGGGTGAGCACCACACCCTGCCGGTCGCGCAGGAACAGGGCGACGCCCAGCTGCCGCTCCAGCGCCCGGATCTGTTTGCTCAGGGCGGGCTGGGAGACGTACAGGCGCTCGGCCGCACGGGTGAAGTGCAGTTCCTCCGCCACGGCCAGGAAGTAGCGCAGATCCCGCAGGTGAACGTCCGTCTTCATAGCCATCGGTTATCAGCGTAGGTCTTGGACGGGCAAGGGGGCGCGGCGGCAGGGTGGTTCGCGAGACGAAGGGCAGTCGAGGCACGAGGAGCCGAGATGAACAAGGTGTGGCTGATCACGGGAGCCGGCAGCGGCTTCGGGCGGGCGATCGCCGAGGCGGCCCTCGCCGACGGCGATGTGGTGGTCGGCGCGCTGCGTCGGCCCGAGGCACTGGACGACCTGGTCGCCGCCCACCCCGACCAGGTGGAGGCGTTGCGCCTGGACGTCGCCGACATCGAGGACGCCGAGGCCGTCGTGCGGGACGTCGTGGCGCGGCACGGGCGGATCGACGTACTGGTCAACAACGCGGGCCGGACCCATGTGGGCGCGTTCGAGGAGACCGCCGACGACGAGTTGCGCGAGCTGTTCGACGTCCACGTCTTCGGTCCCGCCGCGCTGGTGCGGGCCGTGCTGCCGGGCATGCGCGAGCGGAGGTCCGGGGCGATCGTGCAGATGAGCAGCATGGGCGGGCAGATGTCCTTCGCCGGCTTCGGCGCGTACAGCGGAACGAAGTTCGCGCTGGAGGGCATGTCGGAGGCGCTCGCGGACGAGGTGCGGGAGTTCGGCATCAGGGTGCTGATCGTCGAGCCGGGATCCTTCCGGACGTCGCTGTTCGACACCCGCAGGGCGGGCGTCAGCCCCGACAGCGGCGTGTACGCCAAGGTCGGCGAGACCCGCGCGGCGGTCGCCGCCGGTGACGGCACCCAGCCCGGCGATCCCGCGAAGGCGGCGGCGCTCATCCTGGCCGCTCTGGAGGCGGAGGACGCGCCGTTGCGGCTGCCGCTCGGCGACGACGGCGTCGGCGCGGTCCTCGGCCATCTCGACCAGGTCCGGGACGACGTCCTGGCGTGGGAGAAGCGCACCCGCGCCACGGCCTTCGACGACTGACGGCCACCCCGTGCCCGACCGGGCGGCCCGCCGTGCGAGGCGGGCCGCCCGGTGTCGTGTTGTCGTCCTCCCGGCCCATTACGTTCGTGCAGGGCCCTTGTGCAAATCCTGTGGAACCCTCAATCTTTCGGCTGACGCACGGACTTGGCCGCCGGTATTGACATGATCCTGTCAGTGGCTGATTCGTTGCGCCACACGCGCAACACGTGCGTCGACCGCACCACACCCCCACAGCACACGCACCACCGACTGAGGAGGAACCCTCACATGGCAGTGATGCGTCACCCCCGGCGAAGACTGGCCACCCTCGGCGCCGCGACCACCGCGGCCCTGGTCGCGAGCCTGGTCTCCGCTCTCCCCGCGGGCGCGGCTCCGGCCGCTCCCGAAGGCCGCATCCAGTACGCGGGCGCCGCGAACGCCGTCGCCGGCAGCTACATCGTGACCCTGAAGGCCGACGAGGCCCGCTCCGGCTCCGCCGAGGGCCGCGCCCTGGCCGAGAAGTACGGCGCCGACATCGAGCGCACCTACACCAAGGCGCTCAACGGCTACGAGGTCGAGGCCTCCGCGACCGAGGCGAAACGTCTCGCCGCCGACCCGGCCGTCGCCGCCGTGGTCCAGAACCGCACCTTCCACGTCACCGGCACCCAGCCCAACCCGCCCTCCTGGGGCCTGGACCGCATCGACCAGCGCGACCTCCCGCTCAACAACTCGTACACCTACCCGGACTCGGCCGGGGAGGGCGTGACGGCGTACGTCATCGACACCGGCGTCCGCATCACCCACAGCGACTTCGGCGGCCGGGCCTCCTACGGCTACGACGCCATCGACAACGACAACACCGCCCAGGACGGCCACGGCCACGGCACGCACGTCGCCGGCACGGTCGCGGGCGGTTCCTTCGGCGTGGCGAAGAAGGCGAAGGTCGTCGGCGTCCGGGTACTGAACAACTCCGGCTCCGGCACCACCGCCCAGGTCGTCGCCGGCATCGACTGGGTGGCGCGGAACGCGGTCAAGCCGGCCGTCGCCAACATGTCCCTCGGCGGCGGCGCGGACAGCGCCCTCGACACGGCCGTCCGCAACGCCATCGCCTCCGGCGTCACCTTCGTCGTCGCGGCCGGCAACGAGTCCACCAACGCCTCGACCAAGTCCCCGGCCCGGGTGACCGAGGCGATCACCGTCGGCGCCACCACCTCCGGCGACGCACGCGCCAGCTACTCCAACTACGGTTCCGTCCTGGACCTCTTCGCGCCGGGATCCTCCATCACCTCCGCCTGGCGCACCAGCGACACGGCCACCAACACCATCTCCGGTACGTCCATGGCGAGCCCGCACGTCGCCGGCGCCGCCGCCCTCCACCTGGCCGACAACCCCTCGGCCACCCCCGCCCAGGTCTCCTCCGCGCTGACCTCCGCCGCCACCACCGGCGTCGTCGGCAACCCGGGCAGCGGATCGCCCAACCGCCTGCTGCACGTGGGCGAAGGGGACACCACCCCGCCCCCGACCGGTGACCGCTTCGAGAACACGAGCGACTACACCATCGCCGACAACTCCACCGTCGAGTCCCCGGTGACCGTCTCCGGCGTCTCCGGCAACGCGCCCTCGAACCTGGCCGTCGAGGTGGACATCACCCACACCTACATCGGCGACCTCCAGGTCCAGCTGATCGCCCCCGACGGCACGGCGTACACGCTGAAGTCGTACGGCACCGGCGGCAGCGCGAACGACATCCGCACCACCTACACCGTCGACGCCTCCGGTGAGTCGGCGAACGGCACCTGGAAGCTGCGCGTCAGCGACAACGCCTGGTGGGACTCCGGCCGGCTCAACGGCTGGGCCCTGCAGTTCTGACGTGGATCCGAGGTAGATCCGCCCGGCACACCCCCGCCCCCGGGGAAGGCTCCCCGGGGGCGGGGCCCGTCACCGCGCGCCTACGATGCGGCTCGTGTCCATACCTCCGCCCCACGGGCCCCAGCGCCACGGCGGTCATCCACCGCCGCAGTTCCCCTACGGCGGGCAGCCCGGTTTCGCGCCCTACGGGCTGTACGGGCCCTACGGTCCCCGGCGGCGGTCGCCGGTCCCTGCTGTCCTCGTTCGGGCTCGCCCTGTGGGCGGTCGCGCTCACCACCGGGGCCGCGGCCGACTTCTGGGAGGGCGTCAAGGAGGGTGCGCGCGGCAGCGGCATCCTCGCCCTGCGCCAGGGCGACTGCTTCAACTCGACCGGCGCACTGGAGGGCTGGGCCACCGACGCCGACCGGGTGCCCTGCACGCGGGAGCACGACGGAGAGGTCTTCGCCGTCGTCCCCCTGCCCGACGGCGCCTATCCGGGCCACGCCCGCCTCACCGACGCCGCCGCCGAACGGTGCCAAGGCCTCCTTCAGGCCTACGTCATGGACACCTGGACGCTGCCCGGCCATGTGGACGTCTACCACCTCACCCCGTCCGAGGAGGGCTGGGACCTCGGCGACCGCGAGATCACCTGAGTTCTGGGCAACCGTGACGCGCAGACCCGCCTCACCGGGTCGCTGCGCCGGGACGCGACCACGCTGGACGCGCACCAGGCGGCGTATCCCGAGGCCGAGGGCATCCTCGGCGCGGCACTGGACGAGGCCCCCGAGTCGGATTACCCCGAGGACGATCTGCCGGGACACAAGGAGTGGGCGGCGAAGGTCGTGGACGCCCTCGCCGAGGAGTCCCGGCTGCTGCGCGAGCACGCGTGGCCCGTGGGTGCCGAAGGGCCGGTGGGCGACCTCGCCGCCGAGCCGGCGGCGGCGGAGGAGGAGTGGACGAAGGCCGCCGGGGCCGCCGACTCGGACACCTACATCGAGCACACCGACGCGGGCTGGGGCGTGACCGATCCCTACATCGCGGTCACCGCACGCAACGCTCTCGGCCTGACCGACACGCCGCCCGCGTACGACGAGGAGGCGGAGCGCGAGCCGGAAAGCGGTGACATCAAGGTGTGACGGGCCCCATACCGGGGAGAAAGTGCCTGGGTAAAGCCCTCACACGGCAGATGTCATCACATCGAGTGATTCTCTGGCCTTTGCTTGCCTGGCACAACCTGCGGTTGCCACGCTGTTGCTGTCTGTACAACCTGATGGGAGTGGCCCGTGACCTTCGGTGAGCAGCCGGCGTACCTGCGCGTCGCGGGTGATCTCCGCAAGAAGATCGTCGACGGCCGGCTGCCCCCGCACACCCGGCTCCCCTCCCAGGCGAGGATCCGCGAGGAGTACGGCGTCTCGGACACGGTCGCGCTGGAGGCGCGCAAGGTGCTCATGGCGGAGGGCCTCGTCGAGGGCCGTTCCGGTTCGGGGACGTATGTGCGGGAGCGCCCGGTGCCCCGGCGCGTGGCCCGCTCCGGGTTCCGTCCGGAGCGGGGGGCCACGCCCTTCCGTCAGGAACAGGCCGACGCGGGCGTCCGCGGCACCTGGGAGTCCAGCAGCGAGCAGACCGACGCCTGTGCCGCCATCGCCGGCCGGCTCGCCATCGAGCCCGGTGACCGCGTGATGCGCACCAAGTACCTCTTCCGGGAGGCCGGCGAGCCGATGATGCTCTCCACCTCCTGGGAACCGCTCGCCCTCACGGGCCGCACCCCCGTGATGCTCCCCGAGGAGGGGCCGCTGGGCGGCATGGGCGTCGTCGAGCGCATGCGCGCCATCGACGTGATCGTGGACAACGTCACCGAGGAGGTCGGCGCCCGTCCCGGGCTCGCCGAGGAACTGGTCCTGCTGGGTGGCGTGCCCGGGCATGTCGTGCTGGTCATCCAGCGCACGTACTTCGCCTCCGGCCGGCCGGTGGAGACGGCGGACGTGGTCATCCCCGCCGACCGCTACCGGGCCGCGTACCACCTCCCGGTGAAGTAGCCCCGCCCGTCCCGCTCCCGCCCCACCACCCCCTCGCGCCCGTTCCGCGCCCCCGGCTCCGCGTCCGCCCCGGCGCGCGGGGCGGTTCAGCGCTGCCCCGTAGCCGTAGCAATCTGGCCGTTCTCGCAGGTCGCCCCGGGAGCGGGGCACGCCGGGCGGTATGCCGCTGACCGGATGCGTCGACCCTCCCGCACGGCGCAGTGACCACCGTGCGCCCCCTGCGTACTGGCCGGTTGCGTGCCTCTTCGTGAAAAGGCGTATTCGCTCAGTGAAGGTAAGGCGTAGGCTCGGGCATATGCGGACTGCGGTTTCCTTACCGGGCGGGGCGCGGCACAGGCCGCGGGCGGGAAGTGGAGGGGAGCGATGAACGACGGCACGGTGACACTTCCCTGGCTCGTCGTGCGTCAGGACGACAACGGCAATCGCTACCGGGTGGGCAGGTACGCGACCCGCGCCGAGGCGGAGAGGATCGCGGACAGCCTCGACGGGCGAGAACACCAACAGCTCTACTGGGTGGAGCGGATCAGCCAGAACGGAACCTCCGCGGACTGATCCGGCCGCCGGCGGGCCCCGGCCCGTGTCTCCCGTAGGCTCCGGCGCATGAGTGAGCGGGTCGTGGTGGTCGGGGCGGCGTTGTGGCACGAGGGGCGGCTGCTCGCCGCCCGGCGGAGCGCGCCCGTCGAGCTGGCCGGGCGCTGGGAGCTGCCCGGGGGCAAGGTCGAACCGGGAGAGGCCCCGGACGCCGCCGTCGTACGGGAGTTGCGCGAGGAACTCGGGGTCGACGCCGAGGCGGCCGAGCGGGTACCGGGGGAGTGGGCGCTGCGGGCGCCGTATGTGATGCAGGTGTGGACGGCGCGGCTGCGCCCCGGGTCCGCCGCCCCCGAACCCCTCCAGGACCACGACGAGCTGCGCTGGCTCACCCCCGACCGGATCTGGGACGTCGACTGGCTCGACCACGACGTGCCGGCCGTCCGGGACACCCTCACCCACCTCGGCCTCCGCGAGGGCGTGTGAAGCGTGACTCCGGCGTGCGGACGCGGGGGTGACGGAGCGTGGGCGCCCTTCCGCGCCGTGCGTGCCACGATGCGCTGCCGAACGGGGTACTCCGTCCGGGATATCGGGTATGTGCCCATTAACCCTATGAAACCGGACATGGGTGGGCCTCCTCACGGGACTCCCTCACTCCCTCGGCGGGGAAGTGATCCGCGTGACCGACAGCGACGGCGACTGGGCCGCGTGGACCTTCAACGCGGACCCGGGAGCCGTGCGCGCCGCCCGCTCCGCCGTCCGCGACCAGCTCCGGCTGTGGGACCTCGACGACATCGGCGACCTCGCCGCCCTGCTGGTCAGCGAACTCGTCACCAACGCCCTGCGACACGCCACCGGCCCCGTGGGCGTGCGGCTGGTACGCCCCTCCGACCTCGATGGAGTCCTCCTGGTGGAGGTCTCCGACCCGCTCCCCGACCCCCCGCGCGAACGTGCCGCCCGGCCGGAGGACGAGGGCGGCCGGGGACTGCAGCTCCTGGCCTCCGCCTCACGCCGCTGGGGCACCCGGCCCGGCGCCGTCGGCAAGACCGTGTGGTTCGAACTGGCGGTGCCCGGATGAGACCTCGCACGGGCGTTCACCGGTGTACGCGCCGGAACCTTCCGTCGAGTGACCGGTTCAGGCCTGTGGAGGTTGTCGAAGAGGGGGATTCGACGACGTGTCCGCTGGTTAGAAGACTGGAAGTGTTCTCACGGCGCGGACCGAAAAGCATCGGGACCGTGCTGTGATCGTGAACACCGTGTCGTGCGGCGCCGTAGTGCTGGATACTGCGGGCAGCCGCCCCCGGTGACCGGTGCCGGACGCGGTGAGCTGGAGGGGACGGTTCGCGTGAGCGAGATACCAGCGAAGGCCACGGAGTCCGAGGACTCGACGGGCGGCGCGAGGGGAAGGGCCGCCGACGGCCCCCTCCCCGGCGATGCTCCGTCCGGCGACGGCATGTGGCAGAGCAGTCCGCCCGGCTCCATGTACGACTACATCAAGGTCGCCTCCTTCTCCATCGGCCCGGACGGGCTGGTCGACCAGTGGAGCCTGCGCGCCGAACAGATCTTCGGCATCCCCGCGGAACGCGCCGTCGGCGTGGACCCCATCGAGGCGTTCATCGAACCCGTCCGGCGGGAACGCGGTCAGCGCAAGATGGCCGAGATCCTCGACGGCCGCGAGTGGACCGGAGTGGTGCCCTTCCGGCTGCCGGACACGCTGGTGGCCGACGAGCGCGACCGGGAGGGCCTCGCCGAGGTCTACGTCATGCCGACGCGGACCGAGGAGGGCGAGAAGGCCGCCGTCTGCATCGTCGTCGACGTCCGCACCCTGCGCCGCATCGAGACCGACCTCGCCGCCTCGCAGGCCATATTCGGCCAATCTCCGTTCGGCTTCCTGCTGATCGACCCCGACCTGCGGGTACGCCGCGCCAACCAGCGGTTCGCGTCCATCTTCGGCGGCACCCCCGACGACCACCGCGGCAAGGGCGTCCACGACTATCTGCTGCGCGGGGAGGCCGAGCGGGTCGCGGCGACCCTGCGCCGGGTCCTGGAATCCGGCGACTCCATCACGGACATGCACGTCACGGGCTTCGTCCCGGGCTCCGACGAGCGCCGCCACTGGTCCGTCAACCTCTACCGCGTGCACAGCGGCAGCGGCCGGCCCATCGGCATCGCCTGGCTCGGAACCGACATCACCGCCCGCCGCGCCGCCGCCCGGGAGGCCGCCGCCGCGCGGCGCAATCTCGCCCTCCTCAACGAGGCGGGCGCCCGGATCGGCAACTCCCTCGACCTGGAGACCACCGCCCGCGAACTCCTCGACGTCGTCGTCCCCGGTTTCTGCGACCTGGCCACCGTCGACCTCTACCAGGGCCTGCTGGCAGGCGACGAGACCCCGCCCGGGCTCGCCGACGGCAGCGCCGAGGTGCGCAGGGTCGCCTTCGCCAGCGCGGTCTCCGACGCGCCGTTCAGCGGCACCGGGGAACCGGTCAAGCTCGGCGCCGTCCACCACTACGCCTTCAACTCGCCCTGCGCCGACGCCCTGCGCACCGCCCGCCCGCAGACCGTCCCCGGCGAGGACGGCGGCCTGGTGCAGTCCACGCTCGCGGTGCCGATGGTCGCCCACGACACCGTGGTGGGTCTCGCCCAGTTCGCCCGCACCAAGGGCAGCGAACCGTTCGGCGACCGCGACCGCGACCTCGCGGTCGAACTCGCCGCCCGGGCCGCCGTCTGCATCGACAACGCCCGCCTGTACCGGCGCGAGCACGAACGCGCGCTGATACTGCAGCGGTCCCTGCTCCCGCCCGGCGACCCGGAGGCCTCCGGCCTGGACATCGCCTGCCGTTACCTGCCCGGCAACGCGGCCACCGGCCGGCCCAGCGAGGTCGGCGGCGACTGGTTCGACGTCATCGAACTGCCCGGCCACCGCACCGCGCTGGTCGTCGGCGACGTCATGGGACGCGGGCTGCGCGCGGCCGTGGCGATGGGTGAACTGCGCACCGCCGTACGCACCCTGGCCCAGCTCGACCTGGAACCCGCCGAGGTGCTCTCCCAGTTGGACGAGATCGCCCGCGGGCTCGGCGCCCCCGGCGGCCCCTCCCAGGCCTTCGCGGGAGGCGTCCAGCAGGCCACCAGAGCCGCCCGCCGTCCCCGCGAGGCGGACCTGTCCGAGGTCTACCTGGCGACCTGCGTCTACGCCGTCTACGACTCGGTGACCCGGCGCTGCACCTTCGCCAACGCGGGCCATCTGCCGCCCGTCCTGGTCGAACCCGGCGAGCCCGCGCTGATGCTGGACGTGCCGCCCGGCATGCCGCTCGGCGTCGGCGGGGAGCCCTTCGAGGAGGTCGAGGTCGAACTGCCCGAAGGCGCCCTGCTCGCGCTCTACACGGATGGACTGGTCGAAAGCCGCGATCATCCCCTCGACGAGGGCCTCCAGGCCTTCGTGGGCACCCTGACGGATCCCTCCGCACCCCTCGAGGACGTCTGCGACCACGTCCTCAACACCCTGGACACCCACCACGGCGAGGACGACATCGCCCTGCTGATGGCCCGCGTCCAGGGACTGCCCGCCGACTCCGTCGGCGACTGGACCCTGCCCCGGGAGCCCCGCAGCGTGGGCCGGGCCCGTGAGTACGCCCGGGCGCAGCTGATGGGCTGGGACATGGAACCCCTGGTCGACACCACGGAGCTCCTGGTCAGCGAACTCGTCACCAACGCCCTGCGGTACGGCGAGGGGGAGATCAGACTCCGGCTCCTGCTCGACCGCACCCTGGTCTGCGAGGTCTGGGACGCGGGCCTGGTCCAGCCCCGCCGCCGGCGGGCCCGGGACACCGACGAGGGCGGCCGCGGCCTCCAGCTCGTGGGCCTGCTCAGCGCGGCCTGGGGCTCCCGCCGCACCCCCCGCGGCAAGACGGTGTGGTTCGAGCTCCCCCTTCCCGGCACCGACAGCACCCTCACCGACCCGGCGGAGGCCCTGCTGAGCCTGTTCTGAGGGGAACGCCGGCGGGGTGCGTACGCTGTGCGCCATGCACCGCACCCCGGCAACTCCGGTACGCCTGAAGGCCGGCGCGCTCGTTCTGCGTCCCTGGGCCCCGGAGGACGCGGCGGTCCTCGCCGAGCTGTACCGGGACGAGGCCCTGCGCCGCTGGGCGGCCGCGCCCGTGCACGACGAGCCGAGCGCGGCGCGTTGGGTGGCCGAGCAGCAGCGCGGCTGGGAGACCGGTGAGCGCTTCGCGTTCGCCGTGCAGGAGACACGGGCATCCGGCGCCCGGCCGGCGGGCAACGTCGTCCTCAAGTGCCCGGCCACGCCCTCCTCCTCCGCCGAGGTCGGCTACTGGACGGCGGCTCACGCGCGGGGCAGGGGAGTGGCGCCGCGCGCCCTGACGGCCCTGGCCGACTGGGCCTTCGACGCCTTCGCGCACCAGGGCCTGAACCGCCTGGAGTTGCGGCACCAGGTCGACAACACGGCCTCCTGCCGCGTCGCGGAGAAGAGCGGCTTCGCGCTGTCCGGTGTGCTCCCCGCCGCCCCGCCGGCCTTCCCCCTCGACGGCCACCAGCACATACGCCGGGCTCCCACCGCCGGGTGATCGCAACCGGAACACCTGTTCCCCTCGTCCTCCCCCTCAACATCAACAACGCGACTGCCGCGAGGGAGTCGCCGGGCGAGGGGTGAGCCGGCATGGAACACACAGAGCCGCAGGAACCGGCGCCCCCGTCCCCGGAACCGGCAGCCCCGGAGGGCGGGGCATCCTCGCCGGAGTCCGCCGGAGCGAGTGCCCCGGACGACGCAGGTGCCGAGGCTCCCCGGGTAGAGCCCGCCGGTGAGGATTCGCCGCCCGGTGAGCTCCCGCGTGCCGACCGGACGGAAGCGACGGGTGAGGCCTCCCCGCCGGCGCCGGCCGACGGCGACCCGGCCGCGCCCGCCCCCGGCGACCCGGCCGCCCGGCGCCGTAGACCCTGGGTCCGCCGGACCGGACGTGTCGCCCTGGCCGTCGCCCTCGTGCTGCTCGTGCCGCTGCTCGCCGCCGGGACGGCCCTGCGCGTCAACTACATGGGAGACCCGGCGGAGGGGACGTACACCCGTGACCGGGACGCCATGTGGCTCGGGCACGCCTGGGTCGACGGGCGCAAGAAGGACGCCGACGTCACCGCGCTCGCCCGCCGTCTCGCGGACACCGGGATCCGTGACCTGTACGTCCACTCGGGACCGTTGGAGCACGACGGAACCCTGCCGAAGTCGGCCTACCCGCGCGCCCGTTGGCTGATCGACGCCGTGCACCGGGAGCTGCCGGGCGTCCGCGTCCAGGCCTTCCTCGGGGACGTCCTCGCCAACGGCGGCCCCGACGGCCTGCAGCTGGACCGCGCCGCCACCCGCGCGGAGGTCGTCCGCAGCGCCGGCCAGGTCCTGGACACCGGCTACGACGGCGTCCACCTCGACCTGGAGCCCCTGCACTCCGGCGACCGGGACTTCCTCTCCCTCCTGGACGACCTGCGCGCCGTCACCCGCGCCGAGGACGCGCAGCTGTCCGTGGCCGCCCACCAGATCGACCCGCTCCCGGAGCTCCACTCCGTCTTCGGCCTCTTCACCGAACACCCCAAGTGGTGGTCCCAGGAGTTCTTCGGCCAGGTCGCCCGGCGCGTCGACCAGATCGCCGTGATGACGTACGACACCGCCCAGCCCCTGGAGGGCACCTACGGCGGCTTCGTCGCCCAGCAGACCTCCCTCGCCCTGGAGGTCACCCCGCCCACCACTCACCTGCTGATCGGTCTGCCGTTCTACTACGAGAGCAACTTCGACCACTGGGGCCACGCCGAGACCGTCGCCGCCGCCGTCCGCGGCGCCCGCCTCGGCCTCTCCCGCACGGACCCCGACCGGGAGCTCTTCGGCCTCGCCCCGTACATCGACTTCGCGGCGACGGAGACGAACTGGAAGGAGTACCGGGAGGGCTGGCTGCGTCCCTGACGCGTCCTAACGCCTCCTGATCTTCGAGCCCAGCCACACCAGCGGGTCGTACTTGCGGTCCACCGCCCGTTCCTTCAGCGGGATCAGCGCGTTGTCCGTGATCTTGATGCCCTCGGGGCAGACCTCCGTACAGCACTTGGTGATGTTGCAGTAGCCGAGGCCGTGTTCGTCCTGGGCCGTGCGCTTGCGGTCCAGGCCGGTGTCCTCGGCCGCGTCCAGCGGATGCATGTCGAGCTCCGCGACCCGCATCAGGAAACGCGGTCCGGCGAACGCCGGCTTGTTCTCCTCGTGGTCACGGACCACATGGCAGGTGTCCTGGCACAGGAAGCACTCGATGCACTTGCGGAACTCCTGTGACCGGTCCACGTCCTCCTGCATCATCCGGTACTCGCCCGGGCCGACCCCCTCCGGCGGCACGAAGGAGGGAACCTGTCGGGCCTTGGTGTAGTTGAAGCCGACGTCCGTCACCAGGTCCCGGATCACCGGGAAGGCCCGCAGCGGGGTCACGGTGATGGTCTCGTCCCGGTCGAACACCGACATCCGGGTCATGCACAGCAGCCGCGGACGCCCGTTGATCTCCGCCGAGCACGATCCGCACTTGCCTGCCTTGCAGTTCCAGCGCACGGCGAGGTCGGGGGCCTGGGTGGCCTGGAGGCGGTGGATGATGTCGAGGACCACCTCGCCGTCGTTCACCTCGACCTCGAAGTCCTCCAGGCCGCCGCCCTGCACGTCCCCCCGCCACACCTTGAAGCGGGCCTCGTAGCTGCTCACTCGTAGAGCTCCTCTTCGGCGAGGTACTTGACCAGCTCCTCCTTGTCGAAGAGGGCGAGCAGGTCGGGGCGGATGGGTTCGGTGGTCTCACGGGTGAGGGCGATCCGGCCGCGCGCCGCGTCGGCGGCCGCGGGACCGTCCGCGCCGTCGGCGAGCGCGCACAGCAGATTGACGTTGCGCCAGGACCGGTCCATCCCCGCGTGGTCCTCGCGGGTGTGGCCGCCGCGCGACTCGGTGCGCTCCAGTGCCGCGCGGGCCACGCACTCGCTGACCAGCAGCATGTTCCTGAGGTCGAGGGCGAGGTGCCAGCCCGGGTTGAACTGCCGGTGCCCCTCGACCCCGGCCCGGCCGGCCCGCACCCGCAGCTCGGCGAGCTTCTCCAGGGCCCGCTCCATCTCCTGCTCGCGGCGGATGATGCCGACCAGGTCGTTCATCGTCTGCTGGAGCTCCTGGTGCAGGGTGTACGGGTTCTCCGGCGGGCCCTCGGACGGTTCCCCGCCCTCCGCGGAGAACGGGCGCAGGGCCTCCGCGGCGGCCGTGTCGACCTGTACGTCGTCCACGCGGGGCCGCTCGTCGCCCGCCGCGCCGGCGTACTCGGCCGCGTGCCGGCCCGCCCGCCGCCCGAACACCAGCAGGTCCGACAGGGAGTTGCCGCCCAGCCGGTTGGAGCCGTGCATCCCGCCGGCCACCTCACCGGCCGCGAAGAGCCCCGGCACCCCGCGTGCCGCCGCCGAGTCGGAGTCGACGGCGATGCCGCCCATCACGTAGTGACAGGTCGGCCCGACCTCCATCGCCTCCGCCGTGATGTCCACGTCCGCCAGCTCCTTGAACTGGTGGTACATCGACGGCAGCCGCCGTTTGATCACCTCGGCCGGCATCCGCGTGGACACGTCCAGGAACACCCCGCCGTGCGGGGAGCCGCGGCCCGCCTTCACCTCGGCGTTGATCGCGCGGGCCACCTCGTCGCGGGGGAGCAGTTCGGGCGGGCGCCGGTTGTGGTCCGGGTCGTCGTACCAGCGGTCGCCCTCCTCCTCGGACTCCGCGTACTTCTCCTTGAAGACGTCCGGGATGTAGTCGAACATGAACCGCTTGCCCTCGGAGTTGCGCAGCACCCCGCCGTCCCCGCGCACCGACTCGGTGACGAGGATGCCCTTCACCGACGGCGGCCAGACCATCCCCGTCGGGTGGAACTGCACGAACTCCATGTTCAGCAGCGGGGCCCCGGCCAGCAGCGCCAGCGCGTGCCCGTCGCCGGTGTACTCCCACGAGTTCGACGTCACCTTGAACGACTTGCCGATCCCGCCGGTGGCGATCACCACGGCGGGCGCCTCCAGCACGAAGAACCGGCCGGACTCCCGCTCGTACCCGAAGACGCCGCTCACCTTCTCGCCGTCCTTCAGCACGCGCGTGACCGTGCACTCCTGGAAGACCTTCAGCCGGGACTCGTAGTCCCCGGTCTCCCGGAAGTCCTCCTGCTGGAGCGAGACGATCTTCTGCTGGAGGGTGCGGATCAGCTCCAGGCCCGTACGGTCGCCGACGTGGGCGAGGCGCGGGTACTCGTGGCCGCCGAAGTTGCGCTGCGAAATGCGGCCGTCCTTCGTCCGGTCGAACAGCGCGCCCCAGGTCTCCAGCTCCCACACCCGCTGCGGGGCCTCCTGGGCGTGCAGCTCGGCCATCCGCCACTGGTTGAGGAACTTCCCGCCGCGCATGGTGTCGCGGAAGTGGACCTGCCAGTTGTCACCGGCGTTGACATTGCCCATCGCCGCCGCGATGCCGCCCTCGGCCATCACGGTGTGCGCCTTGCCGAACAGCGACTTGCAGATCACGGCCGTACGGGCGCCCCTCTCGCGCGCCTCGATCGCGGCGCGCAGACCGGCGCCGCCGGCCCCGACCACGACGACGTCCCACTCCTGTCGGTCGACCACGGACATCAGTGAAGGCCCCCAGCTAGAAGAAGCGCGGATCGTCGAAGACACCGGACGCGACGAGATACACGTAGAAATCGGCGAGCGCCACGCTCAGCAGCGACGCCCAGGCGAGCTGCATGTGCCGTGCGTTCAGCCGGCCCACCCACTGCCACATCCGGTAGCGCACCGGATGCCTGGAGAAGTGCTTCAGCTTCCCGCCGACGATGTGCCGGCAGGAGTGACAGGAGATGGTGTACGCCCAGATCAGCGCGATGTTGACCAGGAAGACCAGGGTGCCCAGACCCATGTGGCCCCAGTTGTAGTCCTCGTCGCGGAAGGCGAGCACGGTGTCGTAGGTCAGGATGCCGGCGACCAGGATCGCCGCGTAGAAGAAGTAGCGGTGGATGTTCTGCAGGATCAGCGGGAAGCGGGTCTCCCCGGTGTACTTGGCGTGCGGCTCGGCCACCGCGCAGGCCGGCGGGGACGCCCAGAAGCCCCGGTAGTAGGCCTTGCGGTAGTAGTAGCAGGTCAGCCGGAAGCCGAGCGGGAAGATCAGGATGATGATCGCCGGCGAGATGCCCCACCAGCTTCCGAAGAGCTCCCAGTTCGGCCCCGCCTTCATCGGTTCGCAGTTCTCCGCCAGACACGGCGAGTAGAACGGCGAGACGTAGGGCGCCGCGTAGTAGTCGGCGCCTGCGAAGGCCCGCCAGGTCGAGTAGACGATGAAGGCGAGCAGCCCGGCCGCGGTGGCGGCCGGGGCCAGCCACCAGCGGTCGGTCCGCAGGTGCGGGGCGGCGATCGCGGCGCGCGTGCCGGTTCTCACGCCGCCGCTCGGGTGATGGGGTTCTGTGGCAGGAGGTTCCGTGCCAGTGGCCACTTGTCCACTCCGGTAGGGGTCAGGGGGGCGCCGCGATCGGCGGGGGGTCAGGGGGCGCGACGGTCGCGGGCGCCGAGACCCTCGTCGTCCGTGTCCACCCACAGCGAGGGGTCGTAGGGCGTGTCGGAGATGGTCACGAGATCGGGCCGCTTCGGCGGGGCCGCGGTGGCGGCGGCCGTCTCCCGCAGCAGCGCGACGCTCTCGCGCAGGTGATTGGTGTCGGCGCGGACGCGGCGCATCTCCAGGCCACCGCTGCCCATCTGCTTCTCCAGCCGCCCCACCGACCGGATCAGGTCGTCGAGACAGCGCTGGACGGATGTCAGTTCGTCGTGCACGGACATGACTTGCCCTCACTTCCACGGGTCCTTCTGGCCCAAGGCGGCAACGTTCATGCGCCTGCGAGTGTTGCGCGTCACACCTTGCGCTGTGAAGGGATGTGCATCGATTGGCCGAGGCGTATGGGTGCACCGCACGGTGCGTTGCGCCGCACGGGTGGGCTTGTCACCCGTGGCCGCCGTGTCGCCCCGAGTTGCCGAACCCTTTCCTCTTCAGTGGGCCGCATACATCGGATGAGCTCCAAATACCACCAAAAGTGATCGTAACGCCCGCGGCTTTCCGGAGGTACCCAGAGATGTCCCACGACGGCATCGGCCCGCGCGCGGCTTCGCGCTCGGTCGCCTTCCTCACCGCCGGCATGCTCGCGGTGCCCGCGCTGGCCGGATGCGGGTCCGACGACCCCGCGGGCAAGCCGCCGGCCGGAGCGGACGTCGCACGCGCCGACCGGGCGAAGATCGCGGACGGGGGCACCCTGCGCTGGGCCGTGGACACCGTCCCCGACACCCTGAACACCTTCCAGGCGGACGCCGACGCCACCACCGCCCGGATCGCCCAGGCCGTCCTGCCGTCCCTGTACCGGATGGACGGCCGGGGCCGGGCGGTGCGCAACCCCGACTATCTGGAGTCCGCCGAGGTCGTCGACACCGAGCCCCGGCAGGTGGTCGTCTACAAGCTCAACCAGCAGGCGGTCTGGAGCGACGGCCGCGAGATCGGCGCCGCCGACTTCGCCGCCCAGTGGCGCGCGCTCTCCGGCAAGGACACCGCCTACTGGACCGCCCGTAACGCCGGCTACGACCGCATCGAGAAGATCGAGCGGGGCAAGAACAACCTCGAGGTCAAGGTCACCTTCCGGCGCACCTACGCCGACTGGAGGTCACTGTTCACCCCGCTGTACCCCAAGGAGGTCATGGGCACGCCCGACTCCTTCAACGACGGGGCGCGCAAGAAGCTGAAAGTCACCGCCGGCCCCTTCACGGTGCAGAAGGTCGACACCGAGGAGGACGAGGTCACCCTCACCCGCAACACGCGCTGGTGGGGCGACCCGGCGAAGCTCTCGAAGATCGTGCTGCGCGCCGTGCCCCGCGACAAGCGGATCTCCGCGCTCAGCGCCGGCACCCTCGACCTGGCCGAGATCGACCCTTCCGCCGCCCGCCGCATCACCGTCGCCGCGCTTCCGCAGAGCGAGAGCAGCCCCCTCGCGGGCCCCGGCGCCGACCGCTCCGCCGCGGACGCGCTGCGCTCCTGGGCGGTCGCCAACGGCTCCGACGAGGAAGCCGCCGACGAGGAGATCTCCGCCCGCAAGAAGCTGCGCAAGAAGGCCGCCAAGTACGCCCGTCAGCAGAAGGCCCTCACCGGCTTCGAGGTGCGCAAGTCACTCGAGCCCGCCTACACCCAGCTCGCCCTCAACGGCGCCGACGGTCCCCTCGCCGACGAGCGGGTCCGCCGCGCCGTGGCCCGCGCCCTGGACCGCCGTGCCCTCGCCGAGGCGGTGCTGAAGCCGCTGGGCCTGCCCGCCGAGCCCGTCGGCAGCCACCTCGCGCTGGCCGGCCAGGCCGCCTACGCCGACAACAGCGGCGCCCTCGGCAAGCAGGACGCCAAGGAGGCCCGGGCGCTGCTCGCGGACGCCGGCTGGGTGCCGGGCGGTCCGGTCAAGGAGGAGAAGAAGAAGGACGAGGGCGAGGAGGCGGCCGGCGCGGAGGGGGAGGACGCCTCCGCCGAGGAGGACTCCGGGAGCGAGTCGGAGGGCGGCGACGACGGCACGTACATCGTCGGCGAGGACGACGGGGGCGACGAAGGGGAGGGGGACGGGGGCGACAACAAGGCCCCGCGCGACTCAGGCACCGGCGCCAAGCACCTGAGGCAGGGCAGCGCCCCCGGCGCCTACGCCCCCAAGGGCACCGCAGCCCCGGCCCGGGCAGAGAACGCCCCCGTCGCCAAGGACGGCAAGGCGCTCACCCTCCGGTTCGTCCTGCCCACCGGGCCGGGCTCGGACACGCTGGCCACCGTGGCCGGCCGGATCACGGGGATGCTGGAGAAGATCGGCATCCGCACCGACATCAGCAAGGTCGACGACGAGAGCTACTTCAAGGACCACATCGCCTCCGGCGAGTACGACCTCGCCCTGTACTCGTGGCCCGCGACCGCCTTCCCCGCCACCGACGCCCGCCCCGTCTACTCCAAGCCCGTCCCGGCCGCCGACGGCTCCCTGAACGTCGAGCAGAACTGGACCCGCGTCGGCACCGACCAGGTCGACCAGCTCTTCGACCAGGCCATCGGCACCCTTGACGACTCCGAGCGTCACGCCCTGATCCGCAAGGCCGACTCCCGCATCTGGGCGGCGGCCGGCTCGATCCCCCTCTACCAGCGCCCCCAGCTCACCGCGGCCCGCAAGAACCTGGCCAACGTCGGTGCCTTCGGTCTGCGCACGCCGGTGTACGAGGACATGGGCTTCCTGAAGAAGGCCGCCCCGCCCGCGCCGGGGGGAGACCAGCAGTCCTGACCACCTCGGCGACGGCAGATCACCGAAAGATCCGTGAAAGGTGTCACTGGCAGATTACAGGCGTGGAGGGAGCATGCCCTCCTTTACCTACTGGAGAGAGGACGCCTGTGAATCAGGAGCAGGACATCGACCTCGAAGTCGAAGAAACCGAAGAGCTGGACATGAACCCGCTGGGTATCCCGTGCAGCGGGTGCAGCATCGGAAACTGCAGCACCGTCCGGACCTGTGGTAAGCCGCCGAAGTGTGCCTGACCGCAGGTCCGAGGTCACGCTTCTGAGGTGATGCGTCGGGGTCTTCTGCGGGGGTATCTCAGGGTATCGCCGATGGTGTGCGGAAGACCCCGGTGCATCGGATCGGCAAGCCGCAGAATCGACTCGAAAGGTCCGTCTTCCAATGAGTGAGACAGCGTCCAGGGACATCACCGCGACGCTTGAGGCGCTACAGCGACTGGTTTCTCCCTATGGGGTTGTTTCCCTTACGGAAGCAACCGAGATGCCCTTCGGGGACGGCCGAATACGTCGATGCCTGTCCAAGATCGGCACCAGTAGGCCGGGGATGGGTATGAGCAAGGGCGACCACATCATTTGCGGTGGCGCCAGTCCGCGTTCGGCCGAGGCGGCCCGCCTGGTGGCCATCGCCGAAGGAGCCGAGCGGTACGCCGGCCGGGCACTGCTCCACGAGGAACGGGTGTGGGCCACGGCGGAAGAGCTGTCCGGGGAGTGTCTGGAACCGCACCGCTATCCTCGGTGCTCCGCGAAAGAACTGGAACATGAGGACTGCCCTGTGGTCGCGTTCGACCCGGCGGCCCGGATTCGCTGGGTTCGGGGTATGGATCTTTTGGCGCGCAAGCCGATCTGGATACCCGCCACCATGGCCAATTACGGTACGGAACGGGCGGCGACGGCCGAATACTTCACTTTCCCGATTTCCACGGGCTATGCCGTGCACACGGATCCGGTCGAGGCGGTCGTACGAGGTATCTTCGAAGTGGCCGAGCGGGACAGTATATCCGTGCTGTGGTTGCAAAAATTGCCGCTGCCCAGACTTTCGTCCCTTTTTTACACCGATGTGGTGACGGACCTTGTCGCCTGGTTCCGGCGCAGGTTCATGAACGTCCACCTGCTGGACGCGACCTCCGATCTCGGAATTCCCACGGTCTTCTGCGTAGTGGCGGCCGATCACGACCCACGTGCATGCAGATTCGTGTCGGCCGGCACCGGAAGGACGCTTTCCGAGGCCGCGGAGAAGGCGCTGATCGAAACGTCGGACGGAGACGAACTGGTGTACAGCGGTGACCCGGCGGCGGAGTTCATCGAGGACGTGGGGGGCGAGATCGGCGAAACGAGCAAGTTCATGGCGATGGCGGAGAGGTCCCATGCCTTCGACTTTCTCCTGCACGAGGAGAACGGTGTCACCACGGAGGGGTGCCCCGCACTGCCCACGGACCCGGACGAAACGCTCGCCGTGCTGAGCGGGCGGTTCGCGGAGCTGGGGATGCAGGTCGCCGTGGCGGACCGTACGACCCAGGAGCTGGCCGAGGTGGGGCTCTTCGCCGCGAGCGTCGTGATCCCGGACCTGCAGCCCATGAGCACCCATCCACGGGCCCAGTTCAAAGGACATGACCGCCTGTACACCGCACCCGGCCGCATGGGCTACCGCACTCTCCGGGAGGAGGAACTCAACCCATGGCCTCAGCCCTTCGCCTGAAGACCGCCGCCCTGTTCTCCTCGGGGGAGTTCGGGGGCCAAGTGACCACCGTTCTCCAGCAGTGCCTCCCGGGCACCCGGATGAAGCACAGCACCGACGTGGAGCAGTCCTTCGACGAGCGCCCCGATGTGGTGGTGGCCGCCCTGTGGCGCGCCGACCACGTCATCGGTGAGCGGGCGGACCTCCGCGCACACGAGACAGGCGTGCCGTGGCTGCCGGTCGTCCTGGACCACAGCGTGCTGCGGATCGGTCCGTTCGTCTCACCGGGCAGCGGTCCGTGCTTCCGCTGCTTCGACCAGCGCCTCGTGCAACACGATCACCAGTGGGAGAGCACACGTGTGCTGCGCTCCGCCTATGAACGCGACGCGACCGTGGGGCCCGACGGCTTCCTGCCGTCGCACGCCCGCCTGGCCGCGGGGACGGCGGCCGGGCTGCTGCGCAGGACCGCCGCGGGAGCCGACACGGCGGGCCAGGTGGTGACCATCCCCCTGTCCGGCCTGGCCGTGTCGCTCGACCGTGTGGTGGGGGTGCACGCCTGCGGTCGGTGCCGGCCGTCCCCACCCGTACGCGACCTCATGTCCCTCCTCAGACTCGGTGAAGCGGAGGAAGTCCGTGGTTGACCAGGCTCCGACCGGAGATTCGACCGGATCCGTGAAGCTCGTGGCCGGACTGGCAGTGGCGGAAGCCGATGACGCCCTGGTCATCACGGGCACACCGCACCGCCAGATATTCCGTGGGAAAGCAGCGGTGAACGTGCTGCCCCGGCTGCTGCCCCTTCTCGACGGAACCAGGGACGAGTCACGGATCCGCCGGGATTCCGGCCTGTCGCACCAACAGCTGAAGAAGGTGCTGTCCCTCCTCGACCGGTGCGGCCTGCTCGACTGGTCCGTTCCTCGCTCCGATTCGCCTCCCCTCGCTCCGGCGGTCACCTCCTACTACGCCAGAGTCAAGGACTCGGTGGGCCATCGGAGCACGGCGGAGCTCACCCGCCACCTGGCGACGTGTCGGGTCGACGTCGTCGGGGACCCGGCCCTGGCCCTGCGACTCACCCGTGACCTGAGGAGCAGCGGTGTCGGACAGGCCCGCTGCGTGGCCGAGGCGCCGGACGGTCATCGAGCCGCCCTCACGACCGCGCGGACCGACCTGGTGGTGTCCGTGAGCGGCCTCGGCCCGTCGGACTCCACGCACGACGCCGTACGCGAGGCGGGTGCTCTGGGCATACCCGTACTGCCCGTACGTCTCGGCGACACCCACCTGGAGATCGGACCGTATCTGCTGCCGGGTTTCAGCACCTGCGTGTCCTGTCTGGAACGCGGACGCCGTGAGGCGGGCTGGGAGACCGCCGCCGGTGCGACAGCCGCCCCGCACGCCCTGCATCTCGCCGCCGGCATGGCCTCCAGCGAGGTGATCTCCCTGCTCATCGGTTCCGCCGGGATGAAGCTCGTGCAGCGCACCGTGCGGTGGTCGCTGGAGGACTTCGCCGTGGAGCGCTGTGTCCCTGTCCCCCGTCCCGGCTGTCCCACCTGCGGGACATCTGCCGGCGACGACAGCGGCGCGGCCGACCGCACGACGGTGGAGCAGTACGAATGGTCCCTCCAGTTGCCGCCGGTGTTCCTGGTCGCCCGGGAAGGCGGCAAACGGGCCTTGGAGCGTGCCGACAGCCTGCAGGCTGAACGACCGCGCTTTTCCAGTCATCCCCGACAGCGTCTGCCGGACGCCGGACCGCCCGTCCACGGCACGTTCGGCCAGGTGGAGTCCCTGCCCCCGACAGCCCTGAGCGAGGAGCACCTCGGCGAGCTGCTTCGCCGCACGGCGGGACTGCGCCGGGGGCCGGAGGATCTGCCTCTGCAGAGGTGGGCGCCCACCGGCGGCAACCTCGCCTCCGTCGAGCTCTACCTCGCCATGGACCAGGGATGGGACGGCCTGCCGGGCACTCTCTTCCGGTACGACGACCTCGAGCACGCGCTGATGGCGGTACGCCCGGACTCCGTCGCCGTGGAGGAACTGCTGGCCGGCACCGACCTCGCCGGCAAGGGGCCGTACCCGGCCGTCGTCGTGATGGTGGGCGCGCTGGCCCGGGTCACCGCCAAGTACGAGCAGCACGCCCACCGGCTGGTGCATCTGGACGCGGGCTGCGCGACGGCCCAACTCGGCGCGGTGGCCGCCGGATACGGACTCGACGTCTGCCTGGCCCGGAGCTGGGACGGCACCGTGGCGGGGACGCTCTGTCTGAACGAGGACGAACAACTGGTCACGGTGGTCGCCGGGATACGCCGGAAGGATGCGAAGGAGAGGCCTCGTGCCACTGATACCTGAGGGCGAACTGCAGAAGCGTATGAACGCCCTGGTGAGGACCAGGTCACCCCTCACCCCCGCGCCGCCGGCCGCGCGGCCCCGGTCCTCCGCGGAGCCTCGACGCCCCCGCACGGGAGACCGGTCCCTCGAGGAGGTACTGCAACGGCGTCGCTCCGTCCGTGAGTTCTGCCCTGAACCAATCCCCTGGAACGCGGTGTCGGACGTCCTCCGACAGGCGGAACGGGCCTTCGCCGGAACGTGGCCCGGGACGAACGGACCCCCTCTCCATCCGCTGATGCCCATGCTGGGACTGCGGCGCGTGCGGGGAGTGCGATACGGCCTTTACAGGATGCCGGTCCTGGAGAACGCTCCCGCGTCGCGGCACGTGGCCGAGATCCCGTCCGAGGTGACACACAACTACGCCGACGCGCCCGTCCTCGTCTTCATCGGAGGCCCGGTCGCCGCCGTGACCGGCAGCTCCTACGGAGAGCTGCTGACCCGGGCCGCGGCATACGGACACTCGGTCTGGCTCGCGGCCAGGAGCTCCGGGCTCGAGTGCTCCGTGTTCGCGTTGCCCAACTTCCGCGTCACCGAGGCGATGCGCCACCAGGACGCCGTAATGAGACACGTGTTCACCGTCGCCGTGGGCCGGCCGATGGGTGACCCGTCGTCCACGGACACGTCATGAGGGCCGGGCCGGGCCCGGACAGGGACATCGCGGACCAGGCCCCGGGTGGGGTCACGACGTGGGACACCGTCCGCTTCACGCTCGGCTGCCTGCGACCGTACCGCGGTCGTACGGCCCTCACCGTGCTGGTGGTCGGGGCGCGCGTTCTCCTGGGTGTCGTCAGTCCGCTGGCCATGCTGGTGCTGCTGGACGAGGCACTGCCCGAACGCGACACCGAACTCCTGGTGCTGGTCTGCACAGGCATCTTCGCCGCGGGCGGCCTCAGCAGTGCCCTCTATGTCGCCGAGACGACGCTCACCAGCTGGATCAGCCAGCGGCTGGTCGCGGACCTGCGGGTGCGGGTCTTCGACAACGCGCACGCCCAGCCCTTGCAGTTCTTCGCCGCTCACAGCGCCAGCGAACTGCAGGCCCGGCTGGTCAGCGATGTGAACGGCATCGACAGGTTTCTCAGCCAGACCATGCGCTCCGCCCTGGCCGCGGCCGCCAATGCCGTCACGGCGGCCCTGGCCATGGCCTTCCTGTCCTGGCAGCTCGCGCTCGCCTCACTGTTGTTGACGGCACTCCTGTCCCACCTGAACAACCGTCTGGCCCAAGTGCGCCGAGAGCTTGCCGGTGAGCGGCAGCGCCACATCACCACGATGATCCGCAAGGTCTCCGACACGTTGTCCTTGCAGGGCGTCGTCCTCGGACGCACCCTGGGGCGCACGACGCGCCAGCGTGACGAGTTCACCCACGTGTGCGAGTCGATCCGTGACACGACGGTCCGGCAGCGGGTGGTGGGCGCACGCGCCCTGGTGCTCATCGGCTTCTGCTTCGCGGCCTTTCCGCCCGCCATCTACATCACGTGTGGCGTCTTCCTCCCCGAGCTGACCGTAGGCACCGTTGTGGCGCTCGTGCTGCTGCAGATGCGGTTGTCGGATCCCCTGCAGACGCTGCTGTCGTTCAGCGCCCAGATCCAGGCGTCGGTGGCGACGTTCGAGCGGGTCATGCAGTACACGTCGATGAGCGCACCCGCCCTGCGGCCGGTCGTCAAGCGCACGGGAGAGGCGGTGAAGGTCGCAGCGGCGGGCGTCTCGTACCAGTACGCCGGAGCGAGCCGTCCGGCCCTGCGGGATGTCGACATGGAGCTGCACCACGGCGTGATGAATGTCGTTCTGGGGGCCACAGGTTCGGGAAAGAGCACACTGAGCCTCCTTCTGGCCGGGCTGATCGAGCCGCAACGGGGCCGCATCACGCTCGACGGCGTCCCCGCGGACGCGGACCTGCTGCGCGCACGGGTCACGTTGGTGCCCCAGGACATCGGCTTCCACAATGCCTCCCTCCGGGACAACCTGAGTTACGCCCGCGACGGAGCAACCGAGGTCGAGATGCGACAGGCGCTCCGCGCGGCCTGCCTCGGCGATCTGCCGGCGAAGCTGCCCCGGGGGCTGGACACCCCAGTGGGGGAAGGCGGCCACTTGCTGTCCGGGGGAGAGCGGCAGCGGCTGGCCATCGCGCGAGCCCTGCTGGCCAGGGGAACGCTGCTGATCTTCGACGAGGCCACGAGCGCGCTGGACGGCGCCACCGCCCAGGCGGTGCACAACGCGCTGCGATCGGCCTGCTCGGCCCGCACCGTACTGATGATCTGCCATCGGATTCCGCGTCTGTCGGCCAACGACCGGGTGTTCGTCCTGGACCGGGGAACGATGGCCGAAGCCGGGACGCATGCCCGCCTGCGGTCCGCCGGCGGGGAGTACGCCAAGCTGCTCGCCGCCCAGAACGTCCTACAGCCCAGCTAGACCCAGAAGGAGAAGGCGATGAACCCCGGCCGAGTGCTGCCGAACCTGGGGGTGGGTCTCGGGTACCGCGCGCCGCTGCACGACGGGATCCTGGAGCACCACAGGGAGATCGACTGGCTCGAGATCATCACGGACGACTACCTCCACGACCCCGGCACGTGGGACCTGCTGCGGACGCTGCGGGACAGGTTTCCGCTCGTCCCGCATGGTCTGGAGATGTCGGTCGGCTCGCGGGACCCCCTCGACGAGGACTACGTGCGCGCTGTCGCCGCCGTAGCCGATGCCGTCGACGCTCCCTGGGTGAGCGACCACCTCTGCTTCACCCGCGACCAGGGCATCGAACTGGGCAACCTGACGCCCGTGCACCGGACGGCCGCCCACGCGCGGTACATCGCGGCGAAGGCGCAGAAAGCGCAGGACCTGCTCGGTCGCAGGTTCCTGCTGGAGAACATCGCCTACTACGTGGATCTGCCCGGGGAGCTGAGCGAGGCGGAGATGATCTCAGAGGTGATGCGGCACTGTGACTGCGGGATCCTCCTCGATCTGAACAATGTGGCGGTCAACGCCGCCAACCACGGCTTCGACCCGTTCCGTTTCCTGGATTCCCTTCCTCTCGAACGGGTGGAGCAGGTCCACCTGGCGGGCAACGCACCGGATCAGGTTCAGGAAGGATTCCGGTTCGACGCCCACGATGACGAGGTGAGTGACGAGGTCATGGAGCTCTTGGCCCATCTGCTGGAACGGCAGGAGGTCAAAGGCATCCTTGTGGAAAGGGATGAGCGCTTCCCCGAGGACTTCGGGGAGATGCTGACCGACCTGCGCCGGGCACGCGCGATCACGGCGCGCGAGGGAGTGCGGTGAGCGAGGCGACGCCGCAGGAGCTGCTGGCCAAGCTGCTGACCGATCCCCGGGCCCTCGCCGAACTGCGGCAGAACCCGGATGCCTGCGCGGCTCGGTACGGTCTCCCAGCGCAGGAGGTGCGGCGGCTGTCGACCGCGGGGATGCCCGGCCTCCGCGTGGCAGCCTCGGTGACCCGGTGGAAGAACCTCTCGGCCGTCATGGGCTCGCTGCCGGCCACACTGGCTCTGTGCCAGGCCGTGGTCGACGACGACACCATCGTCGGCGAGGTCCTGGCACACGTGCGGATGACCACTCCTCGAGGAGTGGTCAGTGCGGGAGAACGGCTGGGGGAGCTCGCCTCCCGCCATGCCGGTGATGCCAGGCGCTCCGTCATCCAGGACGTGGTCAGGTACGAGACGCTGAGCTACGAGATACGCGAGCACGCCGCACAGGGACAGCCGGACCCCGGCCGTGGTCCCTCACTGGGCGCGTGTGTGCGGGCGGTGACCTTCGGCTGTCCCGTGGCCGAGGTCCAGCGGCGGATCCTCGCCGGGAGGCCGTTCGAGGATCTTCGCGAGCGGACAACGCACTATCTGGTGTCGGTGCGCCCCGGCGGACGGATGCGCGTCCATCGCATTCCGGAGGCTCTGCGGGACCTGCTGGGCCTGTGCGACGGCAGCCGACCCGTCACCGTGTTGAGCCACCGGCTCGGAATGCCCACCGACCGGGTGGAGCAGGCGCTGGCAAAGGTGCGTGCCCTGGGTGTGGAGATACGTACGGGCCCGGCCGCGTGACGGTCGTGCAGGCCGCCGGGCACCGCGGAGCGGGCGGTCGCACTGCGTGACGCCGTATCGCACATGGTGACCGGCGCACCCCTCCCGGCGTGCGTCCGACGCCGGGCGCGGTCGACCGGCCCGCGCCATCCGCGGCGGGCCCGTACCATGGGGTGAGGCCGTGGCGTGTGTCAGCCCGGCAGGGCCCGCACACCACAGACGCTCGTGCAGGGCATTCCTCAGCACTCCGGGAGTACGCCTTTTATGGCCACGCGCCACGACATCCGCAACGTCGCCATCGTCGCCCACGTCGACCACGGCAAGACCACCATCGTCGACGGCATGCTGAAGCAGGCCGGCGCCTTCGCCGCCCACCAGCTCGACTCGGTCGACGACCGCATGATGGACTCGAACGACCTGGAGCGTGAGAAGGGCATCACGATCCTCGCCAAGAACACGGCGGTGAAGTACCACCCCAAGGACGGCGGGGAGCCCATCACGATCAACATCATCGACACCCCCGGCCACGCCGACTTCGGCGGCGAGGTCGAGCGCGGCCTGTCGATGGTCGACGGTGTGGTGCTGCTGGTGGACGCCTCCGAGGGCCCGCTGCCGCAGACCCGGTTCGTGCTGCGCAAGGCGCTGCAGCAGCGGCTGCCGATCATCCTCTGCATCAACAAGACGGACCGTCCGGACGCCCGGATCGACGAGGTCGTCAACGAGACCTACGACCTCTTCCTCGACCTGGACGCCGACGAGGAGCAGATCGAGTTCCCGATCGTCTACGCCTGCGGCCGCGACGGCGTCGCCTCCCTGACCAAGCCGGAGGACGGCACGGTCCCGTCGGACTCCACCAGCCTGGAGCCGTTCTTCTCGACGATCCTGGACTACATCCCGGCGCCGACCTACGACGAGGACGCCCCGCTCCAGGCCCACGTCACCAACCTCGACGCCGACAACTTCCTCGGCCGTATCGCCCTGCTCCGCGTCCACCAGGGCGAGCTGAAGAAGGGGCAGACGGTCGCCTGGATGAAGCGCGACGGCTCCGTGGCCAATGTGCGCATCTCCGAGCTGATGATGACCGAGGCGCTCACCCGCAAGCCCGCGGAGAAGGCGGCGCCCGGCGACATCTGCGCCGTCGCCGGCATCCCGGACATCATGATCGGCGAGACCCTGGCCGACCCGGAGAACCCGGTTCCGCTGCCGCTGATCACGGTGGACGAGCCGGCGATCTCCATGACCATCGGCACCAACACCTCCCCGCTGGTCGGCCGCGGCGGCACCGGCAAGGGCGCCGACAACAAGGCAGCCGTCAAGGACCGCAAGGTCACCGCCCGCCAGGTCAAGGACCGTCTGGACCGCGAGCTGATCGGCAACGTCTCGCTCCGCGTGCTGGACACCGACCGCCCCGACGCCTGGGAGGTGCAGGGCCGCGGCGAGCTGGCGCTGGCCATCCTGGTCGAGCAGATGCGCCGTGAGGGCTTCGAGCTCACCATCGGCAAGCCGCAGGTGGTCACCAAGGAGGTCGACGGCAAGGTCTACGAGCCCGTCGAGCGCATGACCATCGACGTCCCCGAGGAGCACATGGGCGCGGTCACGCAGCTCATGGGCGTTCGCAAGGGCCGCATGGACAACATGTCCAACCACGGCTCCGGCTGGGTGCGCATGGAGTTCGTGGTGCCCTCCCGCGGTCTGATCGGCTTCCGTACGGAGTTCCTGACCCAGACGCGCGGCACGGGCATCGGCCACTCGATCCACGAGGGCCACGAGCCCTGGTTCGGCACGCTGACCACCCGCAACAACGGCTCGCTGGTCGCCGACCGCTCCGGCGCGGTCACCGCGTTCGCGATGACCAATCTGCAGGAGCGCGGCGTGCTCTTCGTCGAGCCCGGCACCGAGGTGTACGAGGGCATGATCGTCGGTGAGAACTCCCGCTCCGACGACATGGACGTCAACATCACCAAGGAGAAGAAGCTCACCAACATGCGGTCGTCCACGGCCGACGTGGCCGAGTCGATCGTTCCGCCGCGCAAGCTGTCGCTGGAGCAGTCCCTGGAGTTCTGCCGCGACGACGAGTGCGTGGAGGTCACCCCGGAGGCCATCCGCATCCGCAAGGTGAACCTGGACGCCCGCGAGCGCGCCCGCGCCGCGAGCCGCGCCAAGCACGGCTGAGGGCGGCAGGAGACTTCCTGCGCCACAGACGACGGCGCCGGTCACCCGTTGCACGGGCTGACCGGCGCCGTCGGTGTTCAGGGACCCGAGGACGTCGGCGGACGCAGAGGGAAAACCCTTGATCTGGCCCGGACGCATCGTCGAAGCGGTTCGATCGCACTACCCTCCTCAGGGAGCGACGCGACCTGCGTCGGCACATTCAGGGGCCCGCGGACATGACCAAAGGCCTTGCCGGCCAGGCGTGCTGAGCACGCGGCAGACCCGAAGGCGCCATGCACGGCGGCCACGCTACTCGCAATCGGATTTCCCTCGAAGTGTGTCCGGTATTCGGACGGACGATCCCGATAGGCGTGTAACAAGTCCGTTTCGTAAGGATCTTTCACCAAAGGGTTTGTCCGGATTTTGGAAGATGTAGGCCCCATCTGTGATCGAACCGATACCTCGGGGGTGTGGTTCGGTCACGGTGCATGGCAGATAGTTAGGCCGGTAGAGCTCGGATCAACGAGCAGCGCGCTGACGGCGCAGCTCACGAGCGCGGGGGCACCTGACGATCTCCTACACCGGCGACGGGCGGTGGACGGTGGCTGTCGTGTGCTCCCCTTTGCGGTGAACCAATGGACTCATGAGGAGGAACCCATGCGCGGTGCCAAGAGCGCCAAGTGGGTCGCGGGTGCGATAGTCGTCGCGCTGGCTGCCACTGCCTGTGGAGGCAGCGACAGTGACAACGAGGGACAGAAGAAGGGCTCCGGGCCCGAGGGCTACGTCTCGATCGACGTCGGCGAGCCCCAGAAGCCGCTGATCCCGGCCGACACCAACGAGTCCAACGGCTCGTACGTGATCCAGTCCCTGTTCACCCAGCTGCTCGACTTCGACGCCAAGGGCGAGATCGTCTACACGAACGCCGAGTCGGTCACCACCGACGACTCGAAGACGTGGACGGTCAAGCTCAAGAAGGGCTGGAAGTTCCACAACGGCGAAGAGGTCACCTCCAAGTCGTACATCGACGCGTGGAACTGGTACGCCAACATCAAGAACAACCAGCAGAACTCCTTCTGGTTCCAGGACATCAAGGGTTACGACGACGTCCACCCTGAGAAGGGCGACCCGAAGGCCGAGACCATGTCCGGTCTGAAGGCCGTGGACGACCACACCTTCACCATTGAGCTGAAGTACACGATGCCGTACTTCAACTACAAGCTGGGCTACGCCACGTGGGCCCCGCTGCCCAAGGTCTTCTACGACGACCCGAAGGCCTTCGGTCAGAAGCCGATCGGCAACGGTCCCTACACGTTCGAGAAGTGGGACCACAAGAAGCTCATCCAGGTCAAGGCCTGGGACGAGTACCAGGGCCCGAACAAGGCGAAGAACAAGGGCGTCCAGTTCAAGGCCTACACGACGCTCGAGGCCGCCTACAAGGACGTCGTCTCCGGCAACCTGGACATGATCCGCCAGGTCGGCCCGACGGACCTGCCGAAGTACAAGCAGGACCTCGGCGACGGCGCCATCGAGCAGCCGTACGCGGCCATCCAGACGCTGACCCCGGCGTTCTACTCCAAGACCTTCAAGGACATCGACCCGAAGGTCCTGCAGGGCCTGTCGATGGCGATCGACCGTGAGACGATCACCAAGACGGTTCTGAACAACACCCGTACGCCGGCCAAGTCCTTCACCCCGCCCGGCGTCAAGGGCAACCAGGACCTGGACACCGACGTGTTCACCTACAACCCGAAGAAGGCCAAGCAGCTCGTTGAAGAGGGCGGCGGCGTTCCGGGCAACAAGTTCACCGTTCAGTACAACACTGACGGTGGACACAAGGAGTGGGTGACCGCGGTCTGCGAGTCCATCCGCAACGCCACCGGCGTCGACTGCGTCGGCGACCCCAAGCCGGACTTCGCCACGGACCTCGAGGCCCGTGACAACGACCAGGTGAAGGGCATGTACCGCGGTGGCTGGGTCGCCGACTACCCGGTCAACGCCAACTTCATGAAGGAGCTTTACCACACCACCGCCGAGGCCAACAACGGTCGCTTCTCCAACAAGGAGATCGACAAGCTGATGAACGAGGCCGACCAGGCCAGTTCCCTCGAGGAGTCGGTGAAGGCCTTCCAGGAGGTCGAGAAGAAGCTGGTGGAGCACATGCCGGCCATCCCGCTCTGGTACTACCGCATCAACGGCGGCCACGGTAAGAACGTCGACAACGTCAACGTCGACTTCCACGGTGACCTCGAAGTGTGGGCCGTCACCACCAAGTAAGAGGATCCTCAGGGCTCTTCCCATTCGGCCGTAAACCCACTGCCGCCGCTCAGGCGGCGGTGGGAGGTGCGTGGGGTCGTCTCGTCACCAGGAGGCGGCCCCCCACCTGCGTTAACCCCTCACGGAGGCACCTATGGGGCGCTATGTCGCACGACGACTGCTCCAGATGATCCCGGTCTTCATCGGGTCAACCTTGATCATCTTCTGTATGATGTACGCCCTGCCCGGCGATCCCGTCCGGGCGATGATGGGGGATCAGGCGTACGACCCGGCGGTGGTCGCGAGCATCAAGAAGGATCTGGGTCTAGACCAGCCGCTTCTGCAGCAGTACGTGAACTACATGACTGGGCTGGTCCAGGGCGACTTCGGCACCCAGATCGCCAGTCAGCGACCCATCAGTGACGTCATCGCCGACGCGTTCCCGGTGACGGTCAGACTGACGATCTTCGCCTTCACCTTCGTCACGCTCGTGGGCATCGGCCTCGGTGTCGCCGCCGGCCTGCGCCCCGACACGCTGCGTGACCGCGGACTGCTGACGCTGACCCTGTTCCTCGTCTCCATGCCGTCCTTCGTGCTGGGCTTCCTGTTGCAGTACCTGCTCGCGTTCAAGTGGAACGTCACCACACCCACGGTGACCGACTCGACGGACTTCTCCCAGCTGGCGCTTCCCGCCACCGTGCTGGCTTCGCTCTCCCTCGCCTATGTCGCCCGGCTGACCCGTACATCGATCGCGGAGAACCTGCGCTCGGACTACATGCGCACCGCCGTCGCCAAGGGGCTGCCGCGTCGCCGCGTCATCGGTGTCCACCTGCTGCGCAATTCGCTGATCCCCGTGGTCACCTTCCTCGGCATCGAGATCGGCAGCCTGATGACCGGCGCCATCGTGACCGAGGGCATCTTCAACGTGCGGGGTATCGGCGTCGAGATCTACGAGGCGCTCATCCGGCGCGAGGGCGCCACGGTCGTGGGCATCGCCTCGCTGATGGTGCTCATCTACCTCGCCGCCAGCTTGATCGTCGACCTGCTTTACGCGGTCCTGGACCCGAGGATCCGATATGCCTGACAAGACCATCGAGAAGACGGTCGACGCCCTTCCCGGGGACACCGCGAGCACCGCCGGCGTCGTCGTGACCGAATCCGGCCCGGCTCCCGAGAAGGCGCGCAGCCTGTGGTCCGACGCCTGGCACGACCTGCGGCGCAACCCGCTGTTCCTGATCTCCGCCGTGCTGATCGTGTTCCTGCTGGTGATGGCGGCCTGGCCGGGACTGTTCACCAGCGCCTCGCCGCGCCACGCCGACCTGGCCAAGCACTACCTGGGCAAACCGAACTGGGGCAACTTCTTCGCTCCCGACTGGCTGGGCTATGACGTCCAGGGCCGTTCGATCTACGCCCGGGTCGTTTACGGCGCCCGCGCCTCGATCACCGTCGGTGTGGGGGTCACCCTCGCCGTCACCGTTCTCGGCACGGTCATCGGAATGATCGCCGGCTACTTCGGCGGCTGGACCGACTCCCTGCTCTCACGGATGACCGACATCTTCCTCGGTATCCCGTTCCTGCTCGGCGCCCTGGTGATCCTCAACTCCTTCGACGACCGCACCGTCTGGGTCGTGATCATGGCCCTGGCCTTCCTCGGCTGGACCCAGATCGCCCGTGTCGCCCGCGGCGCTGTGATCACCATCAAGCAGTCCGACTACGTGGTGGCCGCCAAGGCCCTCGGCGCCTCGACGTCCCGGATCCTGTTCCGGCACGTCCTGCCCAACGCGGTCGCGCCCATCATCGTCGTGGCGACCATCGCGCTCGGCGGCTACATCGCTGCCGAAGCCACCCTGTCCTTCCTGGGCGTGGGTCTCGGCGACACGGCCGTGTCCTGGGGCGGCGACGTGGCGCGTGGACGTGAGCAGCTCCGCATCGCACCCCACACCCTGATCATTCCGTCGGTGATGGTGTCGATCACGGTGCTCTCGTTCCTGATGTTCGGCGATGCGGTACGCAACGCCCTCGACCCCAAGCTGCGCTGAGGGAGGCGTACGTGACCATCATCGATGAAACAGCCGAGAGTCCCGCGCCGGACGGCGCGCAGGACGCCGGCCGTCCGCTGCTCGAAGTCCGTGACCTGCACGTGGAGTTCAGCACCCGCGACGGCGTCGCCAAGGCCGTGAACGGCGTCAACTATTCCGTCGCCGCGGGCGAGACGCTCGCCGTGCTCGGCGAGTCCGGTTCCGGCAAGTCCGTCACCGCCCAGGCCATCATGGGCATCCTCGACATGCCTCCCGGCCGTATCCCCAAGGGCGAAATCCTCTTCCGCGGCCAGGACATGCTGAAGATGTCCGGCGAGGAGCGCCGGAAGATCCGCGGCAACAAGATCGCGATGATCTTCCAGGACGCGCTGTCCTCGCTGAACCCGGTGCTCTCCGTGGGCTACCAGCTCGGCGAGATGTTCCGCGTCCACCAGGGCCTGTCCAAGAAGGAAGCCAAGGCCAAGTCGATCGAGCTGATGGACCGGGTGAAGATCCCGGCCGCCGCGGCCCGGGTCAACGACTACCCGCACCAGTTCTCGGGCGGTATGCGCCAGCGCATCATGATCGCGATGGCGCTCGCCCTGGAGCCGGACCTGATCATCGCCGACGAGCCCACCACGGCCCTCGACGTGACCGTCCAGGCCCAGGTCATGGACCTGCTCGCCGAGCTTCAGCGCGAGTACCACATGGGCCTGATCCTGATCACCCACGACCTCGGCGTCGTCGCCGACGTCGCGGACAAGATCGCGGTGATGTACGCGGGACGTATCGTGGAGACGGCGCCCGTGCACGAGCTGTACAAGCGGCCCGCCCACCCCTACACCAAGGGTCTGCTCGAATCGATCCCGCGCCTGGACCAGAAGGGCCAGGAGCTGTACGCGATCAAGGGACTGCCGCCCAACCTGACGCGCATCCCGTCCGGCTGCGCCTTCAATCCGCGGTGTCCGCAGGCGCAGGACATCTGCCGTACGGACATCCCGCAGCTGTTCCCCGTCACCGAGCAGGACGGCGGCGAGCTGGCCGGCCGCGGCAGCGCGTGCCACTTCTGGAAGGAGACGATCCATGGCTGAGCTGAAGAAGACGGACGAGTCCATGGACGCCACCCCCAACGTCGCCGAGGTCGAGACGGTCGACGCGGCGAGCGAGGAAGAGGCGGTGGCCGCGTTCGACGCGCCCGTCAGCCGTGGTGAGCCGATCCTCCAGGTGCGCGGCCTGGTGAAGCACTTCCCGCTGACCCAGGGCATCCTGTTCAAGCGTCAGGTCGGCGCGGTCAAGGCCGTGGACGGGATCTCCTTCGACCTCTACCAGGGTGAGACGCTCGGCATCGTGGGCGAGTCCGGCTGTGGCAAGTCCACGGTCGCCAGGCTCCTGATGATGCTCGAGAAGGCGACTGCGGGCGAGGTCTTCTACAAGGGCCAGGACATCACCAAGCTGTCCGGACGTGCGCTGAAGGCGGTCCGGCGGAACATCCAGATGGTGTTCCAGGACCCGTACACCTCGCTCAACCCCCGGATGACGGTGGGCGACATCATCGGGGAGACCTTCGAGATCCACCCGGAGGTGGCGCCGAAGGGCGACCGCCGCCGCAAGGTCCAGGAGCTCCTGGACGTGGTGGGTCTCAACCCCGAGTACATCAACCGCTACCCGCACCAGTTCTCGGGCGGTCAGCGCCAGCGCATCGGCATCGCCCGCGGCCTGGCCCTCAACCCCGAGATCATCATCTGCGACGAGCCGGTCTCCGCGCTGGACGTGTCGGTTCAGGCGCAGGTCGTCAACCTGATGGAGAAGCTGCAGGACGAGTTCAACCTGTCCTACCTCTTCATCGCGCACGACCTGTCGATCGTCCGCCACATCTCGGACCGCGTGGGGGTGATGTACCTCGGCAAGATGGCCGAGATCGGCACGGATACGCAGATCTACGACCACCCGACGCACCCCTACACCCAGGCGCTGCTGTCGGCGGTCCCGGTCCCCGACCCGGAGTCCCGCGAGGGCCGCGAGCGGATCATCCTCACCGGTGACGTGCCGTCCCCGGCCAACCCGCCCTCGGGCTGCCGTTTCCGCACTCGCTGCTGGAAGGCCCAGGACAAGTGCGCCGAGGAGGTCCCGCTGCTGGCCGTTCCCGAGCGCTTCAAGGGGTCGGACTCCCTGGCGGCCCATGAGTCCGCCTGCCACTTCGCCGAGGAAAAGGACGTCGTCCACGCGGCCTGACCGCACCACGGCAACACGAGCCGGTTCTCCGGTGTCCCGCACGGACACCGGAGAACCGGCTCGTGCCTTTCGAGGCGCGCGTGCCGACGACGGGCGTGCGACACCGGGCCGGGCCCGTCGGCCGGGGGCGTCGCCCAACTCGCGCCGGCGCCGCGCGTCGAGTCCCGCGCGCCCTTCCCGGTCCAGCCCCTGCTCGCGTTCCCGGCGCAGCGTGTCGGCCGGCATCCCGGCCCGGGGCCGGTGACACAGCCCCGCAGCGCGCGCCGAGGAACCGTCCACGCCGGCCACCTTCCCAGCCCGGCTCGACCAGCCCCAGTGGAAGCGATCCGGACCCCATGCACTGCCACGCCGTGGGCGACGGCGCCCAGCATCGGCCCTCGCGGGCCGTGTGCCGCTCGGGCGACCCAGGAGCCGGAGCGCCCGCTGTGATCACCCGGGCCGCTGATGAGTCCGGCTTGCGCGCGATGAGGTACGACCTTTCCGCGACAACTCCCGACCCACCCATGCGGTTCCGCTCAGAACCAGGATCTCCATACCCTCAGTGGTTGGGCCGACAGCAGATGCTCAGCCGTCCATCGCTCTCAGCCCTCGGACAGGGCCATGAGTTCGTCCACTTCCCGCAGCCTGCGCCGGACAGCGTCGGCGTCCCGCTGGGCGAACTGCTCGAACTGCTCCAGGGCCTGGCTCAAGGTCGCGCGGGCCTGGCTCACGCGACCGGCGGCGATCTGTGCTTCGGCCAGCTGGGGCAGTGTCTCGGCCTGATACACGCGCTCCCTGCCCCGACGGATTGCGAGCGCCTTCTCGTAGTAGGTGATGGCCTGCTCGTGGCGGCCGATCGAGTGGTGGATGTACCCGAGACTGTCGAGGGTGGCGGCTTCCCCCAGGCCGTCGCCCAGGTCCTGCAGGAGGACGAGAGCCTCGGTGCAGTGGCGCAGGGCCTGACGATGGTCTCCCAGCTCTGCGCGATACCAGCCGATGTTGTTCAATGCCATGGCCTCACCGGCGCGGTGACCGACGGCCTGGCAGAGCGCGAGTGCACGCTCATTGTGGTCCAGCGCCGCGGCGGAGTGCCCCTGCATCCCCTCCAGCACGGCCAGTTGCGTATGCGCTACTGCCTGGCCGATGTGGTCGGCGAGATCGCTGTAGCGCTCGAGGGCGGTCCGAAGGTGGGAGCGGCCTTCGCGGTAGTGATGCAAGCGGACGTGCGCCTGCCCCATGCCGAAGTGGCAGTAGGCCTCCGCTTCGGCCTCGCTCGCCCGCTCGGCGAACCCCAGCGCGACGCGGTGAATGGCTTCCTGATCCTGGAAGAGCCCCTGTTGGTACAGGAAGGTGCGGACGGCGCGAGCCAATTGCCAGGTGTGCTGGTGGAAGCCGGCGCGTGCGGCCAGCCGTACCGCTGCCACCAGGGTCTCGTGTTCCAGGCGGAACCACGCGAGGGCCTGTTGGCGGTCGGTGAGCTCGGTGACGACCACGCCGGTTCGCGGCGCGTCCACGGCGAGGGGAATCTGGTGGTGCCGATTGAGCTGCCGATCACCGAGGAGTGCCGTGTGGAGGTAGTGGTCCAGAAGTCGGTGCAGAGCGTCCTGTCGAGCGGTATCCGTCTCCTGGCTGTGCACGAGTTCGCGGGCGTAGGCCCACAGGAGGTCGTGGCGCGAGTACCGCCCGGGAGCGTGCTCACTCGTCAGGTGGGCCTGAGTGAGTTCCGCCAGTGTCCGGCGAACTCCGGGAAGCGGGGCTGCGGCCAGGCTGGCCGCGGCCGCTGTGGTGAAGGTCGTTCCCTCATGCAGGCCGAGCAGCCGGAACAGCAGTGCTCCGCTCTCACTCAGGGCCCGGTGGGACCAGGAGAACACCGTCCGCAGGTCGGCCCGGGCGTCGCTTCCCTCGAACGCTTCGAGCCCACCACCGTGCGGTCCCTCCGGAAGCAGTGTCGCGAGGGAGGAGGTCGGTTGAGTGACGGCGCGAGCCGTGACGATGCCCAGTGTCAGCGGAAGCCCACCGCACACCGCGATGAGGTTGTCGACGGCTTCCGGTTCGGCCGCCACCCGGTCCGCCCCCATTCGGTGGGCTATGAGTTCCCTGGCCTCGTCCGTCGTGAACAGGCCGAGACGCAGCGAGCGCGCACCTTCCACGGCGACCAGACCGGTCAGGGCATCACGGCTGGTGACCAGCACAAGACAGCCCGGAGCACCGGGAAGCAGCGGACGCACCTGTTCGGCGTCCCGGGCGTTGTCCAGGAGGATCAGCATGGTGCGGGAGGCCAGGAGGCTGCGGTACAGGCCGATGCGCGATTCCGGGCTGGTGGGTATGCGATTCTCCGGCACACCGAGGGCCTCGAGGAACACCCGCGCCACGTCGGAAGGCGACGAGGGTGTACCACCGGGACCGAACCCTCTCAGGTCCCCGTACAGTTGGCCGTCGGGAAAATGGTCCTTGAACCGATGGGCCCAGTGAACGGCCAGCGCGGTCTTGCCCACGCCGCCCGTTCCGGTGATCAGCTGGACGGGAACCGCCCGGGACGGAGGGTCCCCGTCCACCTGCAGGAGGGCCTCCAGCATGGCCTCTTCTGTTTCTCTGCCGGTGAAGTGCGGAATGTCCGACGGAAGTTGCCGAGGAATCGTGGCTGCGGTGTCCCATGCTGTCCGCGAGGGCCTGTCGCCCTGGAGAATGTCGCGGTGAGCCCGCTGCAATTCCGCTCCGGGCTCGATGCCCAGCTCTTCGTTGAACTGCTGCCGCACGGCACGGAACAGCGCCAGGGCATCCGTGCGCCGGCCACCGTGGTCCAGGGCGGTCAGCAGAAGACACACGAGACGTTCCCGCAGCGGATGCTCGGCAACGAGGGGGGACAAGCGGGCCATGACCGCGTCGTGACGTCCGGCTCTCAGCTCCAGAGCGGCGTGGTCCTCGACGGTGGACAGCCGTTCCTGCTCCAGACTCTTGCCGACCCCTTCGGAGAGCCAGGTGCCGGCAACGTCCGAGAGGGCCGGGCCACGCCACTCGGCCAGCGCCGCTTCGAAGAGCCGACCGGCAGACGCCGGGCCCGCCTCACGCGCTTCGCGCACAGCGTCCCGGTAACGGTGGAGGTCCACCTGACGCCGGTCCGCGTCCAGACAGTAGCCGTGCGACGTGTGCCGTAGCGTCAAGGGAGCCACGAGACGCCGGAGGCGGGAGACGTGGCCCTGGACGGCGTTACGCGCGGACGCGGGAGGATTCGACCCCCAGACGGCATCCACCATCCGGTCCACCGGCACCGACCGTCCGGGGTCGAGCAACAGCATGGCCAGTACGGTGCGCTGTTGAGCGGTGGGCGGACCCACACGGCGCCCGTCACGCCATATACCCACAGGTCCTAACAGCCGGAACTCGATATCAACCATCTGCTCCCCCTGTTCGAGTGCTGCACTGATCAGCGACAGTTTCGAAGCATGATGTCATTCAGTGCCGGATCAGCAGGAAATCAGCGTCCGGCAGCAGTCTTCGGGCGGACGGCAATCGCTCACGACAAGTACCCGGAGGTGCTGAGTGACGGCGGATGTGCAGATAAGGCTGCTCGGTTCGGTCGAGTTGCGGGCCCACGGGAAGATCGTCCGCACCGAACTCGGGCGTGTGCGTCGCTTGTTGGCGCTCCTGGCGTGGCAGCCCAACGAGTTCGTATCCGACCACGAGGCGATCCAACAGGTATGGGACGACAAGACTCCCCGGCATCCTCGTGATGCGCTTTACACCTGTGCCACTCGACTGCGGCACGTATTCGCCGAAGTCGGCGACACCAGCGGGCGCGGGAATACTGTGGTGGTGCGACGCAGAGGCGGCTATCTGCTTGCCTTCCCCGCCGACTCCATCGACCTGCATCGATTCAGGCGGCTCGTGCAACAGGCGCGCGAGGCGGTTCGGCAGTCGGATCTGGTCGACGCCCGGCAACTGTTCGACCGGGCCCTCATGTTGTGGGAGGGCGCCCCTTTGGCGGATCTTGGATCCGGATGGGCGGAGCGTGCGCGTACGAGTCTCGAACAGGAACGGCTCACGGTATTGACCGGAAGTGCGGACATCGGATTGCGCCTGGGTGGATTCCCTGGCGACATTCCGGTCCTGTACCGGCTCGCGGACGAGCATCCCCTGAACGAGGAAGTCGCGGGGCTGCTCATGTTGGCCCTGTACCGGAGCGGACGGGAGAGCGAAGCCCTGACCTGCTACGCCCGGATGCGCAGCCGGACCATTGAGTACCTGGGTGACGAGCCGGGAGCCGCACTGCGACGCATTCAGCAGGCCGTGCTCCGCCGTGATCGCCTGCCCCGGGAGGCTCCCTTCGACTCGTGGCTTCCGATCGCGGCATGAGCGGAGCCGACCGGGGGCGCCACGGTTGTGGCCCGGCACGTCAGAGAAGGAGGCCGCCGGGGCGGACCCGTGTGCAGCGGGCCGCTGCCGGATGAGAGGTGCCTCAGCCGTCTGCCGCGGGTCGTGGTGGCGCGGCGTCGTCCGCCGTCCCCGGGAGTGGCCGTTCGGCCGAACGGCCGGGAGGCCGCTCCCGGAGACAGCGCTGCCGGGCGGTTCCTCACGGGCTTTCAGCGCGTGCGTTCGCGCTACGCCATCCGGCGTCATTCTGCTCGTTGAGCAGGTGACCGCGTGTGCGGACTGTCCGGAATCGAGTGATATTGAGGGGAAAGGGATCAGCGTACGAGGAGGCACCCCATGCGCGGAGCCACGCACGCCAGATGGGCCGCATGCGCGATGGCGGTCGCCCTCGCCGCGACAGCCTGCGGAGGCGGGGACGGCGGCAGCGGCGACGCCGGGGCCGTGCTGAGCGCCTCCTGGGGCGACCCGCAGAACCCGCTGGAGCCGGCGAACACCAATGAGGTCCAGGGCGGCAAGGTCCTCGACATGATTTTCCGGGGCCTGAAGCGGTACCACCCGGAGACCGGCGAGGCCCAGGACATGCTCGCCGAGAAGATCGAGACCTCCGACTCGCAGAACTTCACCATCACCGTCAAGGACGGCTGGACCTTCAGCAACGGCGAGAAGGTCACCGCCCAGTCCTTCGTCGACGCCTGGAACTACGGCGCGAGCCTGCGGAACAACCAGCGCAACTCGTACTTCTTCGGCTACATCCAGGGCTACGACGAGGTCCACCCCGAGGAGGGTGAGCAGACCGCCGACACCCTGTCGGGTCTGAAGGTCACCGGCGAGCGCACCTTCACCGTCGCGCTCACCCAGAAGTTCTCCACCTTCCCCGACACCCTGGGCTACAACGCCTTCGCCCCGCTGCCCCGCGCCTTCTTCGACGACCACGACGCCTGGGTGAAGAAGCCCGTCGGCAACGGCCCGTACCTGGTGGACTCCTACACCCGCGGCTCGCAGATGTCGCTGCGCACGTGGGACGACTACCCCGGCCCCGACAAGGCGCAGAACGGCGGCGTCGACCTCAAGGTCTACACCGACAACAACACCGCCTACACCGACCTCCTGGCCGGCAACCTCGACCTGGTCGACGACGTCCCCGCCGCCCAGCTGAGGAACGTGCGCGACGACCTGGGCGACCGCTACCTCAACACCCCCGCCGGCATCATCCAGACCCTCGCCTTCCCCTTCTACGACGAGGACTGGAACAAGGCCGGCTCGGAGAAGGTCCGCACGGGCCTGTCCATGGCGATCGACCGCAAGCAGATCACCGACACGATCTTCCAGAAGACCCGCACCCCCGCCACCGACTGGACCTCACCCGTCCTCGGCGAGGACGGCGGCTTCCAGGACGGCCTGTGCGGAAAGGCCTGCGAGTACGACCCCGACGGGGCGAAGAAGCTCATCGAGGAGGGCGGCGGCCTGCCCGGCGGCAAGGTGACGATCACCTTCAACGCGGACACCGGCTCCCACCGCGAATGGGTCAACGCCGTGTGCAACTCCATCAACAACGCGCTGGACAACGAGCGCGCCTGCACCGCCAACCCGGTCGGCACCTTCGCCGACTTCCGCAACGAGATCACCGACCGGAAGATGCCGGGCCCGTTCCGGGCGGGCTGGCAGATGGACTACCCGCTCATCCAGAACTTCCTCCAGCCGCTGTACTACACCGACGCCTCCTCCAACGACGGCAAGTGGTCCAACCAGGAGTTCGACGACCTCGTCGACCGAGCCAACCAGGAGACCGACACCGCCAAGGCGATCGGCCTGTTCCAGCAGGCCGAGGAGGTCGTCCGCGACAACATGGCCGCCATTCCGCTCTGGTACCAGAACGGCAGCGCCGGCTGGTCCGAGCGGCTGTCCGACGTCAAGCTCAACCCGTTCAGCGTCCCCGTGTACGACCAGATCAAGGTGAGCTGATCCGCCATGGGGCGCTATGTCGTCCGGCGGCTGCTCCAGATGATCCCGGTGTTCGTCGGGGCCACGCTGCTGATCTTCCTCATGGTCAACGTGATGGGCGATCCCATCGCCGGACTGTGCGGCGAACGTCAGTGCGATCCGGCGACCGCCGCCCGGCTGGAGCGGGAGTTCGGCCTCGACGAGCCCGTCTGGCAGCAATACCTGACCTACATGGGCAACGTCTTCACCGGCGACTTCGGCACGGCCTTCAACGGCCAGGAGGTCACCGAGCTGATGTCGACGGCCTTCCCCGTCACCATCCGGCTCACCCTGATCGCGATCCTCTTCGAGATCGTCATCGGCGTCGCCCTCGGCGTGGTCACCGGACTGCGCCGGGGCCGCCCCGTCGACACCGGAGTCCTGCTGATCACCCTCGTCGTCATCTCGGTGCCCACCTTCGTCACCGGCCTGCTGCTCCAGCTGCTGCTCGGTGTGAAGTGGGGCTGGATCCGGCCCTCGGTCTCCTCCGAGGCGACCTTCGACGAACTCGTCCTGCCCGGCCTGGTGCTGGCCTCGGTCTCCCTCGCCTACGTCACCCGGCTCACCCGCACCTCCATCGCGGAGAACCGCCGCTCCGACTACGTCCGCACCGCCGTCGCCAAGGGCCTGCCCCGGCACCGGGTGGTGGTCCGGCACCTGCTGCGCAACTCGCTGATCCCCGTGGTCACCTTCATCGGGGCCGACATCGGCTTCCTCATGGGCGGCGCCATCGTCACCGAGCGGATCTTCAACATCCACGGCGTCGGCTACCAGCTCTACCAGGGCATCCTCCGGCAGAACACCCAGACCGTCGTCGGTTTCGTCACCGTGCTGGTGCTGGTGTTCCTGGTCGCCAACCTCGTCGTCGACCTGCTCTACGCCGTGCTCGACCCGAGGATCCGCTATGCCTGACCACCACTACGAACCCGAGCGCGCCATCGCCGGGACCGGAATGGGCGGCACCATGGACCTGGGCGTCGACGAGGCGGAAACCCTGGAGAAGCGGCCGGAGGGCCCGGACGGCACGGGACCGCAGGAGCGGCCCCGCTCCCTGTGGTCCGACGCCTGGCGCGACCTGCGCCGCAACCCCGTCTTCATCGTCTCGGCCCTGATCATCCTCTTCCTGGTCTTCATCTCCCTGTGGCCCTCGGCGATCGCCTCCGGCAGCCCGCTCGCGTGCGACCTGTCCAAGGCCCAGCAGGGCTCCCGGTCCGGACACCCCTTCGGCTTCGACGGCCAGGGCTGCGACGTCTACACCCGCACCGTCTACGGCGCCCGTACCTCCGTGGCGGTCGGCGTCCTCGCCACCCTCGGCGTCGCCGTCCTCGGCAGCGTCCTGGGCGCCCTCGCCGGGTTCTTCGGAGGCTTCTGGGACTCGGTCCTGTCCCGGATCACCGACGTCTTCTTCGCCATCCCGGTCGTCCTCGGCGGACTGGTGCTGCTGTCCGTCATCACCAGCAACACCATCTGGCCCGTCATCGGCTTCATCGTGCTGCTCGGCTGGCCGCAGATCTCCCGCATCGCCCGCGGCGCCGTCATCACCGCCAAACAGAACGACTACGTCCAGGCCGCGCGGGCGCTCGGCGCCTCCAACTCCCGCCTGGTGCTCCGGCACATCGCGCCCAACGCCGTCGCGCCGGTCATCGTCGTCGCCACCATCGCGCTCGGCACGTACATCGCGCTGGAGGCCACCCTGTCCTACCTCGGCGTCGGCCTGAAGCCGCCCAGCGTCTCCTGGGGCATCGACATCTCCGCCGCCTCCCCGTACATCCGCAACGCCCCGCACGCGCTGCTGTGGCCCTCCGGAGCCCTCGCGATCACCGTTCTGGCGTTCATCATGCTCGGCGACGCGGTGCGCGACGCCCTCGACCCGAAGCTGAGGTGATCCGACGTGCTGCTCGAAGTGCGCGACCTGCACGTGGAGTTCCACACCCGGGACGGGGTCGCCCAGGCCGTCAACGGCGTCAGCTACGGCGTGGAGGCCGGCGAGACACTGGCCGTGCTGGGCGAGTCCGGCTCCGGCAAGTCCGTGACCGCGCAGGCCGTCATGGGCATCCTCGACATGCCCCCCGGCCGGATCACCGGCGGCGAGGTCGTCTTCCGGGGGCGGGACCTGCTGCGGCTCAAGGAGGACGAACGCCGGCGCATCCGGGGCGCCGAGATGGCGATGATCTTCCAGGACGCGCTGTCGTCCCTCAACCCCGTGCTCAGCGTGGGCGACCAGCTCGGTGAGATGTTCACCGTGCACCGGGGCATGTCCCGCAAGGACGCCCGCGCCAAGGCGGTCGAGCTGATGGACCGGGTGCGCATCCCCGCCGCCCGGGAGCGGGTCCGGCAGTACCCGCACCAGTTCTCCGGCGGCATGCGCCAGCGCATCATGATCGCGATGGCGCTGGCCCTGGAACCCGCCCTGATCATCGCCGACGAACCGACCACCGCCCTCGACGTCACCGTCCAGGCCCAGGTCATGGAGCTGCTGGCGGAACTGCAGCGCGAGTACCGGATGGGCCTGATCCTCATCACCCACGACCTGGGCGTGGTCGCCGACGTCGCCGACCGCATCGCCGTGATGTACGCGGGCCGGATCGTCGAGTCGGCACCCGTGCACGACATCTACAAGGCCCCGGCGCACCCGTACACCCGGGGCCTGCTCGACTCCATCCCGCGTCTGGACCAGAAGGGGCGGGAGCTCTACGCCATCAAGGGCCTGCCGCCCAACCTCATGCACATCCCGCCGGGCTGTGCCTTCCACCCGCGCTGTCCGCTGGCCCGGGACGTCTGCCGCACCCACGAGCCCCCGCTGTACGAGGTCTCGGGGACGCGGGGGAGCGCCTGCCACTTCTGGACGGAGTGCCTCAATGGCTGAGACGGTCCTGGAGGCCGGCAACCTGGTCAAGCACTACCCGCTGACGCGGGGCGTCGTCTTCCGCAAGCAGGTCGGCGCCGTGAAGGCGGTCGACGGCGTGGACTTCCGCCTCGGCCGGGGCGAGACGCTGGGCATCGTCGGAGAGTCCGGCTGCGGCAAGTCGACGGTCGCGAAGATGCTGGTCAACCTGGAGCGGCCGACGGCCGGTTCGATCCGCTACAAGGGCGAGGACATCACCCGGCTGTCCGGGCGCGCGCTGAAGGCCGTACGCCGCAACATCCAGATGGTGTTCCAGGACCCGTACACCTCCCTCAACCCCCGGATGACGGTGGGGGACATCATCGGGGAGCCGTACGACATCCACCCCGAGGTGGCGCCCAAGGGCGACCGGCGCCGGAAGGTGCAGGAACTGCTGGACGTCGTCGGCCTGAACCCGGAGTACATCAACCGCTATCCGCACCAGTTCTCCGGCGGTCAGCGGCAGCGCATCGGCATCGCGCGGGGGCTGGCGCTGCGGCCCGAGGTGATCGTCGCCGACGAACCGGTCTCCGCGCTGGACGTCTCGGTGCAGGCCCAGGTCATCAATCTGATGGACCGGCTGCAGAGCGAGTTCGACCTCGCCTACATCTTCATCGCGCACGACCTGTCGATCGTGCGGCACATCTCGGACCGGATCGGGGTGATGTACCTCGGCCGGATCGTGGAGACCGGCACCGACACCGAGATCTACGACCATCCCACGCACCCGTACACGCAGGCGCTGCTCTCCGCGGTGCCCGTGCCGGACCCGGAGGCCAGGGAGCGCCGGGAGCGGATCATCCTCAGCGGCGACGTCCCGTCCCCCACGAACATCCCCTCCGGCTGCCGTTTCCGGACCCGCTGCTGGAAGGCGCAGGAGCGCTGTGCGCTGGAGGTCCCGGCGCTCGCGGTGCCCGCGTGGTTCGCCGCGGGCGGGGGCCCGGCGGCGCACGCGTCGGCCTGTCACTTCGCCGCGGAGAAGCACGTGGTGCCGTGAGAAGGGCCGGGGGAACGGCGACGGGCCGGGGTGACATGGCGCACCCCGGCCCGTTTACGGCACCCGCACGGCCGTACGCTGTTCAGCGTTCCGTGTCCGTATATCGGAACCGATTCCGTGAAGTTGCCTGTGTGTTAACGCGGTTCGTCCCCGTTTGCGATCCCCAGGGAGCGCTTGAGGAAGTCGAGCTGGAGCCGCAGCAGGTTCTCGGCGACCTCCTCCTGCGGGGTCATGTGCGTGACGCCCGACAGCGGCAGCACCTCGTGCGGGCGGCCGGCCGCCAGCAGCGCCGAGGACAGCCGCAGGGAGTGCGCGACGACCACGTTGTCGTCCGCCAGCCCGTGGATGACCATCATCGGCCGGTGCGGTTCGGCGGCGTCGACCAGACCCGCGTCGTCGATCACCGAGTTGCGGCGGTAGACGTCCGGCTGCTCGTCCGGGTGGCCGATGTAGCGCTCCTGGTAGTGGGTGTCGTAGAGACGGAGGTCGGTGACGGGGGCGCCCACCACGGCCGCGTGGAAGACGTCGGGGCGGCGCAGGGCCGCGAGGGCCGCCAGATAGCCGCCGAAGGACCAGCCCCGGACGGCGACCCGGTCCAGGTCGAGCGGGAAGTCGGCGGCGAGCGCCTGGAGGGCGTCGACCTGGTCCTGGACGACGACCGCGGCGATGTCGTCCCGGACGGACTTCTCCCAGGCGGGCGAGCGGCCGGGGGTGCCGCGCCCGTCCGCGACGATCACGGCGAATCCCTGGTCGGCGAACCACTGCGAGGTCAGATGCGGGTTGTGGGCGGCGACCACCCGCTGCCCGTGCGGACCGCCGTAGGGGTCCATGAGCACCGGCAGAAGGGTGTCACCGGCGTAGTCCCGAGGCATAAGCACGGCGCACGGGATGCGGCGTGCGCCCCCTTGGGTCAGGGTCACGCGGGGGGACATACCAGGGTCTTCGGCGTACGAGGGGACAGTCGCCGTCGGTTTCCCGTCACGCAGCACCTGGGCCCGCGAACCTGGCCGGTCCGGTGTCGCGGAGACGAGTACGGTCACGCCTCCGGCGCGCACCGCGGAGTGCACGCCGGGCTCCTGCGAGAGGCGCTCCACGCCCAGTTCGTTCACCCGGTACACGTGCACCTCGCCGATCTCCGGATCGGCCGCCTCCTCGCCCGCCGACGCCGAGACCAGTACGTCGTCGTCCGAGACGTCGAGTACCGCACGGATGTGCAACTGCGGTCCGGTGAGCGGCCGTTCACCCACGGCGAGTCGTCGCGCACCCCCCTCGTCCGCGATCCGCACCAGCTGACCCGAGGGGCTCCAGCAGGGCACACCGGGGAAAAGTTCCAGCCAAGTTGGATCTTCGTCGGCGTGCACCATCCGGGTCGCCCCCGTGTCCGCGTCCACGGCCAGGATCAGCGAGGCGCGTTGGTCGCGCGCCTGTACGAGGAGCAGCGGAGCTCCCGCCGCTGACCAGTGCACATGCGCCAGATACGGATAGCGCGCGCGGTCCCAGGAGACCTCGGTGCGCGTACCGTCGAGGCCGATCACGAAGAGCCGGACGTCCGCGTTCGGTGTGCCCGCCGCCGGGTAGCGCACGGGGCTGGGCTCCCGGTCCGGGTGGGCGGGATCGGAGATCCACCACCGCCGCACCGGCGTGTCGTCCGCGCGCGCCACCAGCAGCCGGTCCGACTCCGGCGACCACCAGAAGCCCCGCGAACGCCCCATCTCCTCGGCCGCGATGAACTCCGCCAGACCGTAAGTGACCTCCTCGGACTCGGGTGTCGCGAGCGCGCGGTCGTCCTCGCCCTCGGCCCCCGTCACCCGCAGCGCACCCCGGGCGACGTACGCGACGTGCCGTCCGTCGGGCGACGGGCGGGGGTCGATCACCGGTCCCGGCGCGGGCAGTTCACGCGCCGTCCCCGCCCGCAGTTCGGCCGTGAAGAGCCGCCCTGACAAGGCGAAAGACGCCAACTCGACCGCGGCGTCGGTGGCATAGCCGACGATGCCGGCACCGCCCTCACGGCTCCGCTCGCGCCGCGCGCGCTCCTCGGCGGAGAGGTTCTCCAGGGCCCCGCCCAGCAGGGCGCGCGGGTCGGCCGCCACGCGCTCCCCGCCCCCCTCCGTGTCGAGGACCCAGAGCGAATTGGCCCGGTCCGTACCGGAACCCGAGCGCAGGAACACGACACGCGAACCGTCGGGAGCCACGCTGAACGAACGCGGCGCGCCGAGTGTGAAACGCAGGGTGCGGGCGTGCCGTCGGGGGAAGGAGTCAGCCTCGGTCGTCATGCCCTGACCATATTGGCCATGCGCCCCCTTGTGCGGCAGTGCGCCGATCGATGCGCACGTACGGATAGTTATGATCGTTAGCGCATAGTGGGTATGAACCTGCTGGCTGCTGTGTGGATTTATCTGCCCCCAATTCCTACCCCCGCGCCCTGGGATTCTTGGAGGTGAGCCGCCGTGGCACTCTCGATTTCGGCGGTGGTGCTGCTGGCGATCATCGTCTTCCTGCTGATCAAGAAGTCCGGCCTGAAGGCAGGGCACGCCGTCGTGTGCATGCTGCTCGGCTTCTACCTCGCCTCGTCGACGATGGCGCCCACGATCAGTGAGGTGACGAACAACATCGCGGGGATGATCAGCAGCATCAACTTCTGAGCTGTGCCCGTGGAACCCTCGCGTGTTACTCGTCGGTAAGCAATGATGGCGGGGCAATCATCCACGCGTTCAGGGCGGAGCCGACGGTGACGACTTCCGAGGAACAGAGCGAGGGACGCAGCGAGGGGCGGCGCGAGGCGCGGACCGGGGTGCACGTCTTCCGGGACGACGCCCTCGGCGACCACGACGCGGTCGGCCTCGCGCGGGCGATCCGCCGGGGCGAGGTCAGCGCCGCGGAGGCCGCCCGTGCCGCCGCGGCCAGGGTCCGGGCCGTCGAGGACCGGCTCAACGCCGTCCAGGTGCACCTCGACCTCCCGGCACACGGCACCGGGACCACCGGCGCCCTCGCCGGGGTGCCGACCTTCGTCAAGGACAACACCGACTACCTGGGACTGCCCACGGGCCACGGGAGCGTCGCGTTCGCACCCCGCGCCGCCCGTCGGCACGCTCCGTTCGCGCGCCAGTTCCTGAGCACCGGGGTCACCGTGCTCGGCAAGACCCGGCTGCCGGAGTTCGGCTTCAACGCCACCACGGAGTACGAGACGGGCGAGCCCGTGCGCAACCCGTGGCACACGGGCCACTCGGCCGGCGGTTCGTCGGGCGGCAGCGCGGCCCTCGTGGCCGCCGGAGCCGTGCCCATCGCGCACGCCAACGACGGCGGCGGCTCCATCCGCATCCCCGCCGCCTGCTGCGGACTCGTCGGTCTCAAGCCGACCCGCGGCCGGATGGTGATGAACGCGCAGAGCCGCCAACTGCCCATCGACATCGTCACCGACGGCGTGGTCAGCCGCTCGGTACGCGACAGCGCCGCGTTCTTCGCCGCGGCGGAGCAGCACTGGCGCAACCCGAAGCTGCCACCCGTGGGCCTCGTCGAGGGCCCCTCGGACCGACGCCTGCGCATCGGGTTCCTGCTGGACTCCCCGAACGGCGTCCGCTCCGACGCCGACACCCGCGCGGCCGTCGAGGAGACGGCCCGGCGCCTGGAGCGGCTCGGCCACACCGTGACACCGGTGGAACTGTCCATCGACCCCCGCTTCACCGACGACTTCCTCACCTACTGGGGCCTGCTGTCGTTCTTGATCGGCGTCACCGGCAGGACGCTCGGCACGGACTTCGACCGCCGCCGCATGGACGGCCTGAGCCGGGGCCTGCGCGAGTCGTACGTACGGGACTGGCGGACCACACCGGGCGTACTGCGCCGGTTGAAGCGCACCCGCGAGGCGTACGCGGCCGGGTTCCGCGGCCTCGACCTGATCCTCTCCCCGGTCCTCGCCCACACCACGCCCCCGCTCGGCCACCTCAGCCCGACCGTCCCGTACGAGACTCTGATCGAACGTCTTGTGAGCTACGTGGCCTTCACCCCGGTGAACAACATCGTCGGCACCCCGTCCCTCTCCGTCCCGGCCACGGCCACGACGTCGGACGGCCTCCCCATCGGCGTGATGTTCTCCGCCCGCCCGGGCGCGGAACGCACCCTCCTGGAGCTGGCCTTCGAACTGGAGGCGGACCAGCCGTTCCGGCGCCTCCAGGACGTCTGACGGTCCCCGTCGTCCTTCCGGTGACGGACGGCGTGGCCCGCGCCCGGCCGTCCGTCACAGCAGGAGCAGCACCGCCGCACCCCACAGCACCGACAGGGCCGCCAGCGGAGGCCCGACCGGCATGCCCTGCTGCCGCGCGGGCGCCTCCGCCGACGGACGCAGTTCCGGATGGAGCAGCAGCGCCCGCAACTCGTCGGCGGCGCGATCCGCGACCGGCTCGCGGCCCAGGCGGCGCTCCAGCCACGCGAAGCCGGTGGGGGAGAGGGCGACGGAGCCGTCCTCGGCCACTCCGACGCGGATGCCGTCCTCGGAGTGCCGCACCGACGTGATCACGTCCCAGGGAACCCGTCGCACGCGCCACGCCTCGGTCACCCACAGCCCGTCCCGGTCGGCGGTGATCCGCCAGGTGAGCGCCGTCGCCACCGCCGTCACCAGCCACGGCAGACCCGCGATCAGGAACAGCCGGATCCACGACGGCCCCTCGTCGAACATGGCCCAGATGCCGCCGCCCTCCACCAGGAGCAGAAAGAGTCCCACCGCCCGCGAGAAGCCGTGCGCCTTCCACACGCGCGGGCCCTCCGTGCGCGTCATTCCGGCGGCGACTTCGTCGACGGACCGCTGGGCATGCTTCCGCTCACGGAGCCGCGGCCGGTGCTCGCCCCGCCCCGGGACCGCCGGTTTCACCGCGCTGACGCTGCACTCCACCGTCACTTCGTCGTCCTCCGCGTCGTCGCGCGCCACGAAGGCGACTTCGGCGCCGGCGCAGGGGACGCCGTACAGAACGGCCTCCCGCAGCGGCGGGGCGGGGTCCTCGCCCCGGAGGATCTCCGTGATCTTGCCGAGTGCGGCGGCCGCCGCGGAGTCGTCGCCCACCTCGTGACCGTCCGTCTTCTCCTCGTCCTCCTCGTCCGCCTCCGCGTCGTCGGCGTACAGCGAGTGGAAGTGCAGGATCGGCCGGAGGCCCCTCGGGTCGTCGGCCGCGAACACCCAGGTACGGCCGTCGTCGTGACCCTCGCGCACCAGCACGTGCAGCACCGGCAGCGGCCCGCGCCGCAACCGCTGCGAACGCACCCGGCCGACCGCGCCGTTCACGAGGAACGCCAGCCCCGTGACGGAGCCGCCCAGCACCAGCAGCTCCCAGCCGAAGACGTCGTACGGCTCCGCGACCAGCGCCCTCCAGTCGCCGTCCACGACGATGTCGACCCGGGTGCCCTCGGGGAAGTCCTCGGGGAAGGCCGTCTCGAAGCGGTGAGCGCGTCCCTCGGCCGTCACCGTGACGACGTCGGCGTCCTCGTCCCCCCGGTCCACTGCCGTGACACGTCCGGACAGTTCCGTGGCGCCCGCGGCCCGTTCCTCGTACGCGTCGACGACCTGCTCGGCCTGCTGGAAGCCGAACCCGGCGGCGGCCAGCAGCAGGCCGCCCAGAACCAGCGAGAGCCTCCCCCGGCGGAACGTCCGCGCGGCGGCGGGCAGCGGCTGCGCGACCGGCCCGGCCGCCTCCAGGGCCAGCGACCGCTGCTGTGCGGCGGCGGCCAGCCGGTGGGCGATTCCCGCGATGGTGAACACGGTGGCCAGGGCGAACGCGAGCGCCGACGGCCGCCCGAACACGGAGAAACCTTCCTCCACGACGAGCGCCACCAGGACGACCGCGAGCCCCCCGAGGGCGAGCCGCGGCTGCCGCCACACCCAGTACGGGGTCAGCACCATGAGGACGGCCACCCCGAGGCCCGGCCAGTCGGTGCCGCACGGATCGGCGGACGTACAGGCCGGGACGGGGCCCGCCCCCAGCTCCCACACGACGGAGACGGCCAACGCCAGGACCGCCCACAGCGGCTGGGCCCACCGGGCGGGTACGGCAGCGAGCCAGCGCAGGGCATCGGGGGTCCGCCAGTCGGCGGTGCCGTGCGGTATGTGCTCGGCGGGCAACGGCACGGGAGGCGTGGTCACCCGCGCATTATGATCACACGCGCTGTACGGCCGGATCAGCCCTCGACCGCGTACGGCAGGAACCCGGCCCACGCGGCGGGGGCGAAGGCCAGGCGGGGGCCTTCTATGTTCTTCGAGTCACGGACGTGGACGGTGCCGGGGTCGGTGGCGATCTCGACGCACGAGTCGCCCTCGCTGCCGCTGCTGTAGCTGCTCTTGAACGCTCGCCATCGGGCTCGGTGTGCATCTCCAGTCGCTGCCCAAGGGCGCCCCGGCCGACATCAAGAGCCTCACCGCCCGGTTCCCCGAGGGCGCCACCCGTATCGCGGCCGCCCTGCGCGAACTGGAGTGCCACGGTTACCTGCGCCGCGAACGCCACCGCACGTCCACCGGCCGCATCGTGAGCCGTACGGTCTCCTGCAATCAGCCGGCGACGCTCCGGCGCCCCCACCCCGAGCCCCTGGCGGCGGAACCGCAAGCGCAGCCGCAGCCGCGCCCGCAGGCAAGCGCACGCGAGCGCAAAGCGCTCCCCGCCGTACCGCGTCCCGAATGCAATGTCCCCGCCCTCTTCCGGGCTGCCGCCGACATCCTCGCAAGCCTCCACCGCCACCACCCGCAGATGCTCCTGTCCGCCACCGACACGGCCCACCTGGCCTCCGGCGTAGCCGCCTGGCTGGAGAGGAACGTCGCCCCCGACGCCGTACGCCGCGCCCTGACCGCGGACCTGCCGCCCGAGGGCGTACGCCACCCCTCCGCCTTCCTGGCCCACCGCCTCACTGCCCAGCTGCCGCCCCCGGCCCCGTACCGCCGGCCGGCCGCCGCGACTCCGCCGCCCGAACGGCACCCCATGCAGAACTGCGACGGCTGCGATCGCGGATTCCGCGCACCGCACCCGGGCCGCTGCCGCGACTGCCGAACCGACCTCCAGGAGGCCGCCTAGCATGAACGTGACGATCCTTGCCCCTGGGCACAGACGACGAGGAGCGAGCGCCATGACCATCGCACCCGACGGCGCGCACCAGAGCGCCTCCCACATGTACCGGGCCATGCGCGACTTCGTTCAGTCCACGGACGACACGTTGCCGGGCAAATTCGAGATCACCAAGGAAGGGATCGTCCACGACATGATGTCGCCCAGCGGTCGGCATGAGCTGACCACACTGCGGCTCCGGAAGCGCCTGGAGAAGGTGATGCCGGATGAGCTCGTGGCCCATACGGGCGAGCCCGATGTGGAGGACGAGCCCGAGGGCGTCATGCGCCGCCCTGACGTCATGGTGATCGCCGAAGAGGACATGGACATCGACGGTTCCTTCGACGCCCGTACGCTCATCGCGGCGATCGAGGTCGTCTCCCGGTCCAATCCGCGGAACGACTGGGTGGGCAAGATGCGTGACTATCCGCTGCTGGGCATCCCCGTCTACGCGATCTTCGATCCCCGTACCGGCACCGGCGCGGTCCTCACCGACATCCACCCCACGCCGGACGGCCCCCGGTACGCCACCCGCAAGGACTTCGTGTACGGCGAGGACGTCACCATCGGCGAGTGGACCATCTCCACCAGCGGCCTCCCGCGCTACCAGGACGACGAGGGATGAGGGGCCCGGGGCGCGAGGAGTGACCGCCCGCGCCTCATAGGGTGGACCCCATGACGGAACTGCCCTCCCGGCGTCTGATGCTGGTGCACGCCCACCCGGACGACGAGTCGATCAACAACGGCGCGACCATGGCGCGGTACGCCGCCGAGGGTGCCCATGTGACGCTGGTCACCTGCACGCTCGGTGAGCGGGGCGAGGTCATCCCGCCCGGGCTGCGGCATCTGAGCGGGGCCGCACTCGGCGGGCACCGGCTCGGGGAGCTCAGGGAAGCGATGCGCGCGCTCGGCGTCACGGACTTCCGGCTGCTCGGCGGGGCCGGGCGGTACTGCGACTCCGGGATGATGGGGCTGCCCGACAACGACGACCCCGGCTGCTTCTGGCAGGCCGACGTCGACCAGGCCGCCGGGATGCTCGCCGAGGTGATCCTGGAGGTGCGGCCGCAGATTCTCGTCACGTACGACGAGAACGGGGGCTACGGGCACCCCGACCACATCCGGACCCACCGCGTCGCCATGCGCGCCGTCGAGCTCGCCGCCGGGGCCGGGTGGGACGTTCCCAAGGTCTACTGGAACCGCGTGCCCCGGTCCGTGGCCGAGGAGTCCTTCGCCCGGCTGCACGGCGACCTCGCCGAGCTGCCCTTCGAGAAGGCCGGCGCCGTGGACGACGTACCGGGCGTGGTCGACGACGCACAGGTCACCACCGCCGTCGACGGCACCGCGTACGCGGCCGCCAAGGCCGCCGCCATGCGCGCGCACGCCACTCAGATCACCGTCGCCGAGCCTTACTTCGTGCTGTCCAACGAACTCGCGCAGCCGCTGTTCACCACCGAGTACTACGAGTTGGTACGCGGGGAACGTCCCGGAAGCCGGGAAAGCGACCTGTTCGCCGGAATCGGCGACGGGGAGGCGTCGTGAGCGGGGAGCGGGCGCCCGTGATGGCGCAGCCGCTGCGTCCGCCCTCCGCCGGGCGGGCCGGCGCCTACCTGGGGCTGTTCGTGCTCGGTGCCGTGGTCGGTGTGGCCGGGACGCTCATCCAGCCCGCGTGGTTCCCCGGCGGGCTGCTGCTGGCCCTCGCGGGCGAGGCCGGACTGGTGCTGGGGGCGGCGCGGGTGATGCGCAGCCGGGCCGGTGGTGCGGTGGTCGCGGCGGGCTGGATGCTGGTCGTCATCCTGCTCACCGCCAGCCGTCCGGAAGGCGACTTCCTGTTCGCGGCGGGCGCCGGCTCCTATCTCTTCCTGCTCGGCGGCATCGGGGTCGCTGTGATCTGCGCCACCCTCGGCGGCGGGCGGCAACCGGACGGCGACCCCGCCCGACTTGGCAAGTGACGTACCACTTCGCCGTGTCATGGGCGTGCGGGTCCGGTGTGGGTTTCCCCGGCGGTACTGGGATACGGGCCGGATGCGGCCAGTAAGGTGGTGCGCGCCGCCGAGCCTCCCTCGAACTCTCGGCTTCGCCCGAGCAGGGGGGACCCCCACCGTGAGGTCGTGACGGGCGGCGGAGCCAACCGGGAGAACCTGCCTTGAGTCGTGAAACTGACACTCCGTCCTCCGGGCCCAACGGGCACGGTGGAGCCGCCTACCCGTCGGGCACCCCGCCCTACGGAATTCCGGCGATTCCGGACGCGGGTACGGACGCGGGCCGTTCGGCCCCGCGGCCGGAGGAACGCAAGACCGAGACCACGCTGACCACCCGGATCCGGATCAACATCCCCGGATCGCGGCCCATTCCGCCGGTCGTCGTGCGCAAGCCCGTCAAGGACGCGGAGAAGAAGGGCCTTACCGACGCCGAGGCGTCGGCTCCGTCCCCGGCGTCGGCTCCGTCCCCCGCCGCGGTCGAGCCTCCCGGTCGGCCCGCCGCGCCGGCCCAGCCCGCCGCCCCGGCGGCGGAGGAGAAGCCGGCCAGTGACTGGTTCGCGCCCCGCAAGTCGGGCGCGGGCAAGGGCGGTACGGGTGGCTCGTCCGCCAACGGGGCCGGTACGCCGAGCGGTTCCGGTCCCGCGACCGGTGGCGGGGCGCCGAGTAATCCGGGTCCCGCCACGAGTGGCGGGGCGCCGAGTGGTCCGGGGCCCGCGACACGGGGTGGCGCGCCGGCGGGCCCGGGTGCCCCCGGTGGCGCGCGGACCGGCGCCGCACGTCCCGGCGGTGTGGTCGGCTCCATGGGCGCGCCGGGCGGCCCCCGTTCCGGCGGTACGACGCGCCCGGGACCCACCGGCGCGACCGGTGCGACCGGCGGGCCCGTGGCCCCCGGGCACGGCGGCGGCACCGGCTCCTTCGACGTGACCGAGGCGCTGGCCGGCCCGCCGGCGGGCCCCGGCACCCGCCCGGGCGGGCACCCCGGTGGCGAGCCCCGCCGCGACGACCTGCCGTTCTTCACGGAGGAAGGACCCGGCGGCGCCCCCGGGCAGCGCGGTCCGGCCGGCGTGCCGGGTCAGGACACCCGGCCCGGGTACGGCGGCCCGCAGGGCCCCGCCGGTCCCACCGGCGGCCCGGTGACCGGCGACGCCCCGACCATGCCGTCGGCGGGCGCTCCGGGCGCTCCCGGCCCCGGCGGTGCGCAGCAGGGCCGTCCCGGCGCCCCGGGCGCCGGCCTCAGCGACGACACGGCGATCCTCACGCCCCAGCAGCCCGCCGAACCGGGCACCCCGGGCTACGGCCCCCGCCACGACAACGTCTCCGGGCACACCGTCACCAGCGGCATCCCCGTCGTCCCGCCGAGCGCGGCCTTCGACGCGCCCGGCCGCCCCGGCACGGACGGCCCTCGTCCGCACACGCCCCCCAAGCTGCCCGAGCCGGTCTCCCCGCCCCCGGCGAGCTCCTCGAAGGCGCCGAAGAAGAAGGGGCGTAACAAGCTCGTCCTGCTCGGCGGCGGTGTGTTCTTCCTCGCCGGTGTCGCCTACGGCGCCGGTCTGCTGATGAACAGCTCCGACGTGCCCAAGGGCACCACCGTGCTCGGCGTCGACATCGGCGGCGGCACGCGCGACGACGCGGTGAAGAAGCTGAACGCCGCCCTCGGCGACCGGCTGAACAAGCCGCTGAAGCTGTCGGTCGACGGCAGTACCGTCGAGCTGCAGCCGGACAACGCGGGCCTGCAGTTCGACGCCGACGCCACCGTCGGCGCGGCCGCCACGGCCGACTACAACCCGGTCAACGTGATCGGCTCCCTCTTCGGCCAGCAGCGCGTCGTCGAACCGCACATGCCCGTCGACGAGGAGAAGCTGCAGGCCGCCCTGGAGAACGCCGCAGGCGGCTCCGGCTCGGTGACCGAGGGCTCGATCAAGTTCGAGTCCGGCAAGGCCGTTCCCGTCTATCCCAAGGCGGGCCAGGGCATCGACGTGGCCAAGGCGTCCGACGTGGTGACGGAGGCGTACCGCACCCTGGTGGAGACCGGCACCTCCGCCGCGGTGAAGGTCCCGACCACCGTCCAGCAGCCCAAGGTCTCCAAGGCCGAGGTCGACCGGATGATGAAGGAGTTCGCCGAGCCGGCGATGTCGGACATCGTCACCGTGCAGACCGATCCGGCGCACTCGATCCCGATGAGCCCCGAGAAGTCGCTCTGGAAGTTCCTCCGGGTGGTGCCCGTCAACGACAAGCTCGTCGACAAGCCCGACCTCAACGCCCTGAAGGAGCTGTACGGCCAGACGTTCGACGGTGTGCTCATCACCCGGGGCAACGGGAAGAAGACGGCCGTCACCCCCCAGGACGTCTACGTCGCCCTCCGCCAGGCACTGACCAGCAAGACCGACCGCGTCGCCGTCATCGAGACGAACCCCAGCTGACGCGGCCTTCGTCCGAGGGCACCCGGTGAGCCACCGGGTGCCCTCGCCCTAGTTCAGCAGGGCCCTGGCCGCCCGGGCCTGTCCGCGCACCTGCTCCGCCGCCGGCTCGTCCACCGCCGCCACCACCTCCGCGTAGGCCTCCAGCTCCCGCGCGCCGTCCTGGAAGTCACCGCGCTGCACCAGGAGCTGCGCCCGCTCGTAGCGCAGCCGCGCCGCGTGCGAGGGGAGGAGCAGGGACAGCTCCACCGCCCACAGCGCCACGTCCGACCGCTCCGGCCGGGCCGCAGCCCACGCCCGTACGTTGTTCAGGATCCGCAGGACGACGTCCAGCACCCCCGCGGGCGCCAGCATCGACGGGTCCAGCGGCGCCCCCGTCGCCCCCGCGACCAGCAGCTCGGCATCGGCCCCGCTCAGCACCCGGCCCCCGTCGAACGGATCGGCCAGCACCTGCCCCGCCCCCGCGCCCGGCTCCCCGAACCCGACGACGAAATGCCCCGGCAGCGCCACCCCGTACACCGGCGCCCCCGCCCGCCGGGCCACCTCGATCCACACCACCGACAGCAGGATCGGCAGCCCGCGCCGCCGCCGCAGCACCTCGTGCAGCAGCGAGGACTCCAGCCGCTGGTAGTCGTCCGGGACGCCGTGGAAGCCGTACCGCTCACCCAGCAGGTCCCGCAGCGCCAGCGCCCACGCGCGCGGCGAGCCGGGCCGGTAGGGCAGCTCACCGGCCAGCCGGTCCAGCTCCACCTCCACGGTGTCCATCCCGGCCTCGTCCAGCGTGCCGTCCGCCTCCGCGCCCACCAGCAGGCACAGCGTGGACAGGCCGGGCCGCTCGCAGCGGGCCTCCTCGGCGAACCGCTCGCGCAGTTCCGCGGAGCGTCCGGGCGGCGGGGGGTACGGGGAACGCATACCCGGTTCGTGCCCGCTCACGGCGCTCCGTCACCTGCCGGAGCCGACGATTCCGGCGATGCGGGGGCGCGGTAGTGGTGGTACGCGTGGTGCGGGGCGAACCCCATGCGCTCGTACAGCGCCCGCGCGCCGGCGTTGTCGTCCTCCACCTGGAGCCAGGCCGCCGAGGCGCCCTCGTCCAGCGCCCGCCGGGCCAGCGCGGCCATCACGGCGGTCGCCAGCCCCCGCCGCCGCTGCTCCGGGTCGACCTCGACCGCGGCGAACCCGGCCCACCGGCCGTCCACCACACACCGCCCGATGGCCGCGGGCGCCTCCCGGCCCGGCACCGTGGCGAACCACACCGACGCCCCGCTCCCCAGCACCCGCAGCGCCACCTCGCTCACCCCCTTGCGCCGGTACCGGGCCAGCCACGCCTCGTCGGCCTCCCGCGACAGCGTCACCCCGGACGGCTCCCCGCCGAGGTCGGCGACCGGCGCCAGGGCGCCCACCCACAGCTCCGCGGTCACCTCCCGCACCCATCCCCGCCGCTCCAGCTCCGCACAGAGCACCTCCTGCGTCCCCTCGGCGCCGGTGGCGGTCTGGACATAGGCGGGCAGCCCGCGGGCCGCGTACCAGCCGCGTACGGCCGTCAGCGCGTCGTCCAGCGGCATGCCCGGGTCGCCGAGCGGCAGCGCGGAGTTGGCCCGCCGCGTGAAGCCGCTCGCGCTCCTGAGCTCCCACGCGCCGAGTCGCTCGCTCTCCACGGGACGCCACGCCCGCGCGGAGACCCGCGCCAGCTCCTCGTACGACGCCGCGGGGCCACGCCGACGCGCCGGGGCGGAGGGAATCACCTTGCCCGCGACCAGCGCGGACTCCGCGACGCGGACACTTTCCCCGTTCTTCCTTGTGATCCGCAGCACACCGTTGTCCCATGATGTGAGAACGCCGACCGTGTCGGTGAACTTCTCACCCGTTGGACCATGTTCGATCAAGCACCGTACGGAGACCCGTTTCCCCACGTCAGCAGTGGTGATGCGGACCTCGAGGCGCCCGGCGGCAGAGATTTCCACAGGTCAGTTCACCCCTCCTGTTCGGATCATGCCCAGGAACGGAGATACTAGGGGCGGGCATCGACGACGCCGCGCTCCCGCGCGCCAGGCGGCGGAGCCTGAGGAGGCCCGCCAGCGCCCTATCGAGGAGGAACGACAGCGTGACCTACGTCATCGCGCAGCCTTGTGTCGACGTGAAGGACAAGGCGTGCATCGAGGAGTGCCCGGTCGACTGCATCTACGAGGGCCAGCGGTCCTTGTACATCCACCCGGACGAATGCGTCGACTGCGGCGCCTGTGAACCGGTCTGCCCGGTCGAGGCCATCTTCTACGAGGACGACACTCCCGAGGAGTGGAAGGACTACTACAAGGCGAACGTCGAGTTCTTCGACGAGCTCGGCTCGCCCGGCGGCGCCAGCAAGCTGGGTCTGATCGAGCGGGACCACCCGTTCATCGCCGCGCTGCCGCCGCAGGCGTAGCCGTCCCGTAAGCGGCCCCCGCATCGACGTGCCGCCTTGGTCCCGCACGGCCCGGTCCCTCCGGACCGCCGTGCGGGGCCGAGGCGTTCGCCGTACCAGAAAGTGAGCCCCCGCCCGTGTCCGCAGTCTCCGACCGGTTGCCCACCTTCCCCTGGGACAAGCTGGAGCCGTACAAGAAGACGGCCGCCGCGCACCCCGAGGGCATCGTCGACCTCTCCGTCGGCACGCCCGTCGACCCGGTGCCCGAGCCGATCCAGAAGGCCCTGATCGCCGCGGCGGACTCACCGGGCTATCCCACGGTCTGGGGCACGACGGAGCTGCGCGACGCGATCACCCGCTGGGCGGAGCAGCGGCTGGGCGCCCGGGACGTCACCCACCGGCACGTCCTGCCGATCGTCGGTTCCAAGGAACTGGTCGCCTGGCTGCCCACCCAGCTCGGACTCGGCCCCGGCGACAAGGTCGCCTACCCGCGCCTGGCCTACCCGACGTACGAGGTCGGCGCCCGCCTCGCCCGCGCGGGTTACGTGTCGTACGACGATCCGACCGATCTCGACCCGGCCGGTCTGAAGCTGCTGTGGCTGAACTCCCCCTCCAACCCGACGGGGCGGGTGCTGTCCAAGGAGGAGCTGACCCGGATCGTCGCCTGGGCCCGCGAGCACGGCGTCCTCGTCTTCTCCGACGAGTGCTACATCGAACTCGGCTGGGAGGCGGACCCGGTCTCGGTGCTGCACCCCGACGTCAACGGCGGTTCCTACGACGGCATCGTGTCGGTGCACTCCCTGTCCAAGCGGTCCAACCTCGCCGGCTACCGCGCGGCCTTCCTGGCCGGTGACCCGGCCGTCCTCGGTCCGCTGCTGGAGATCCGCAAGCACGGCGGGATGATGACCTCCGCGCCGACGCAGGCGGCCGTGGTGGCGGCCCTGGGCGACGACGAGCACGTCCGCGTCCAGCGGGAGCGCTACGCGGCCCGCCGCACCGCCCTGCGCGAGGCCCTGCTCGCCCACGGCTTCCGCATCGAGCACAGCGAGGCCAGCCTCTACCTGTGGGCCACGAGGGACGAGTCCTGCTGGGACACGGTCGCCCACCTCGCGGGCCTGGGCATCCTGGTGGCGCCGGGCGACTTCTACGGCCCCGCCGGCGCGAACTTCGTCCGCGTCGCCCTGACCGCCACGGACACCCGGGTCCAGGCCGCCGCCCACCGCCTGACCACAAAGTGACCCGGCAGCCGGGCCCGGGTGCACTGGCCGTGGGCTGAACGGTGCCCTGCGCCCGTGGCTGTGCCCACCCTCCCCCCATAGCCCAAAGGCATGGGAGGTACCCCCATCGCCCTGCGGAACGACTGCCCACAGCCAGGGCCGTAGCTGCGGGCAGTCGTGCCGCTGGGGCGGCACGGGTGGGCGCGGCGGCACCCCGCCGACGCCGGGCTGCGCAACCCACCCCCGACGCAGACAGGGAACGGGGCCTGGGGAGTACCCCAGACCCCGTCGACGTACGGCAGGTCGTGCAGGCCGGGCGCCTAGCCGAGCGGCAGGCTCTTGACCGGCGCGGGCACGCCACCCTTGGCCAGCGAGTCCGTCGGCAGCTGCTTCACCACCGGCACGGCCTTCTTCACGGTCTTGCCCGCCGCCGGCGTCACCTCGTTCGCGTCGGGCGTGGCCTTGCCGACACCCCTCGTCACGTTGTCCACGGTGCTGCCCGGCGCCCCGTCAAGGGCGGTCAGCCCGAGGTTCGGGGCGGACGGCAGCTCGGGAGCCGCGGTCGCGGTACCGGCCGCACCGACCCCGGCGGCCGCTCCCGCAGCGACGAGCAGCGCGGCACGGGCGATCCGACGGGTCAGGGGGAGGGACATGGTGCTCCTTCGACGGCAGACAACGATGGGTGTCCGGCCGCCCGGCAGGAGATCGACCGGCTGTCGACCACCGGGCTCGGACGCAGTGACTACCGCTCGACCGCCGCGAAGGTTGCGGCGTGCTCTTGTAAAGAGTTGGCAATGCGTCGCATTGTCCGGCCGCATGCCATCCCCGCGGGTGAGCGCCCGTACTACTGCGCGGTGGTGATCCGCACCGCCGCCCCCGCGCCCCCGTCGGTGTCCGCGGACCCCTTGCCGTCGGCGGACCGCCACTCGCTGTCGGTGTGCCCGGCGGTCCACTCCCGCCCGGCGTAGGAGACCCGCTTTATGTGCAGCTCGGAGGCGTTGGCCACGGCCCAGTGCGCCAGCTGCCACCCCCGCGGCCCGGCACGCCTCCCGGCGTCCGCTCCGCTCCCGGCGGTGACCGGAACCGTCACGGTCCGCTCGTCGGAGTCCCCGGTGCCGGAACCGTCCGTGTCCGCCGGGGACGCCGAGGCGTCCACCTCCGCGCCGGCCGGCTCCAGCGCGTCCCGTCCGAAGTCCCGGGCCAGCGCGGCCCGTACCGCGCCCGCACCCGCCGCCCGGGTCGCCGCGGGACGTCCCTCGCAGGTCAGCGTGGCCGCCGAGCGCCCGGTGAGTGCGGCGGCCAGCAGCGCGGCGTCCGGCTCGTGCTTGGCGTACGCCTGCGGGAAGCCGCTGCGCTGCACCCGCTGCGCGGCGACGGTGAGCGGCAGCCGGGTGTAGCCCGGCACCTCCTCCAGGTGCTCGTAGAACTTCCCCGCCGCGTACGCCGGGTCCATGATCTCCTTCGGCGTGCCCCAGCCCTGCGAGGGACGCTGCTGGAACAGCCCCAGCGAGTCACGGTCGCCGTAGTCGATGTTGCGCAGCGCCGACTCCTGCAGCGCGGTCGCCAGCGCGATCGTCACGGCCCGCTCGGGCAGTTCGCGCGCCGTGCCCACGGCGGTGATCGTCGCCGCGTTCACCGCCTGCTCGGGCGTGAACTCGTAGGTCGCCCCGTCGTCCTTGCCGGAGACGACCTTGCAGCCGGGACCACCGGTGCCCCCGGTGTCGTACTGGACCACGACGTAACCGGCGACCGCGGAAAGCACCGCAAGACCCGCACTCCAGCGGAGGAAACGACCGCGACGCGTGCGCTGGGAAGGAAGGGACGGCTCTGGCACGCGTACAAGGTACTGGAGAGTACGGTTCCATGTGAGCCAGGTGCGGACAGTGGTGCCAACCCCCGGCGCGCTAGGGTCGACGGCATGGCCGACACCCCGCTTGACCTCACGCTGGACGCCGCGCGCCTGACCGCGCAGCTCGTCGACTTCCCCTCCGAGAGCGGCACCGAGAAGCCGCTCGCGGACGCGATCGAGACCGCGCTGCGGAACCTGCCGCACCTGACCGTCGACCGCCACGGCAACAACGTCGTGGCCCGCACGCGGCTCGGGCACGCGGAGCGGGTGATCCTGGCCGGTCACATCGACACGGTCCCGATCGCGGACAACGTCCCCTCCCGGCTCGACGCCGACGGCACGCTGTGGGGCTGCGGCACCTGCGACATGAAGGCGGGCGTGGCCGTCCAGCTGCGGATCGCGGCCACGGTCCCCGCCCCCAACCGCGATCTGACCTTCGTCTTCTACGACAACGAGGAGGTCAGCGCCGACCTCAACGGCCTGGGGCACGTGGCCGACGCCCACCCCGAATGGCTGGAGGGCGACTTCGCGGTGCTCCTCGAGCCCTCCGACGGGCAGGTGGAGGGCGGCTGCCAGGGGACCCTGCGGGTACTGCTGAAGACGACCGGCGAGCGCGCCCACTCCGCACGCGGCTGGATGGGCTCCAACGCGATCCACGCCGCCGCCCCGATCCTCGCCCGCCTGGCCGCGTACGAGCCCCGCCACCCGGTCATCGACGGCCTGGAGTACCGCGAGGGTCTGAACGCGGTCGGCATCTCCGGGGGAGTGGCCGGCAACGTCATCCCCGACGAATGCGTCGTCACCGTGAACTTCCGCTACGCCCCGGACCGGACGGAGGAGGAGGCGCTGGCCCATGTCCGCGAGGTCTTCGCGGACTGCGGGGTGACGGATCTCGTCGTCGACGACCACAGCGGCGCGGCGCTCCCCGGCCTGTCCCACCCGGCCGCGGCGGCCTTCATCGAGGCGGTGGGCGGCACACCGCAGCCCAAGTACGGCTGGACGGACGTCGCCCGCTTCTCGTCGCTCGGCGTCCCGGCGGTCAACTACGGTCCGGGCAACCCCCACTTGGCGCACCGGCGGGACGAGCGCGTGGACACCGCGAAGATCCTCGCGGGGGAGGAGCGGCTGCGGTCCTGGCTGACGGCCTGAGCCCGGCACGCCGCCGGCGCGTTTGGAACGCTCTCCCGTGGACATGCTGACGTCCCCCGTACGTAACCCGCGTAGATCTACGCTGAGGCGGTACGACCTGGCAATCGGAGGGAGCGCACATGGCTACGGGCAACCCGGTGGGGAAGCGGCAGCCGCCACATGAGAAGCGTCTGGGGCCGGTCCTCCGCCGGCGGGACCAGGTGGAGGCGAGCACGACCGACCAGCGGCTGCTGGACGAGCGTGCCCCCTCGGACTGGGTCCACACCGATCCCTGGCGGGTGCTGCGCATCCAGTCGGAGTTCATCGAGGGCTTCGGCACGCTGGCCGAACTCCCGCCCGCGATCAGCGTCTTCGGCTCGGCCCGCACGCCGGTGGACTCGCCCGAGTACGAGGCGGGCGTGCGGCTCGGCCGCGGCCTGGTCGAGGCCGGCTTCGCGGTGATCACCGGGGGCGGTCCGGGGGCTATGGAGGCGGCCAACAAGGGCGCGCTCGAGGCCAAGGGCCTCTCGGTCGGCCTGGGGATCGAGCTGCCCTTCGAGCAGGGGCTGAACCGCTACGTCGACATCGGGTTGAACTTCCGGTACTTCTTCGTCCGCAAGATGATGTTCGTGAAGTACGCCCAGGGCTTCGTGGTCCTGCCCGGCGGCCTGGGCACCCTGGACGAGCTCTTCGAGGCCCTGACCCTCGTCCAGACCCAGAAGGTCACCCAGTTCCCCATCGTCCTGTTCGGCACGGACTACTGGGGCGGCCTGGTCGACTGGCTCCGCCACACGGTCATCGCCCAGGGCAAGGCGTCGGAGAAGGACCTGCTCCTGTTCCACGTCACGGACGACGTGGACGAGGCGGTCGCCCTGGTCTCGAAGGAAGCGGGCCGGTAGGGGCCCGCTGAGAGGTGTCCTCTCGCCCCACGGAGTCGGGCGGCGGGTGGGCACAGGCCGGGGGCCCGGGGTCGGAGCCGCCGGAGGCCGGGACGGGTAGGGAGTGGCGTTCGGGGGTTTTCGCCCCCACCCCCTACGCCAACCCCCTCCGCGCCACAGCCGGTGCCCGCTTCCCGGCGATCGCCGACACCATGTCCAGCACCTGCCGCGTCTCGGCGACCTCGTGCACCCGGTACACCTGCGCCCCCAGCCACGCGGACACCGCGGTCGTCGCGAGCGTCCCCACCACCCGCTCCTTCACCGGCCGGTCCAACGTCTCACCGACGAAGTCCTTGTTGGACAGCGACACCAGGACCGGCCAGCCGGTGGCCACCATCTCGTCCAGCCGCCGGGTCGCCTCCAGGCTGTGCCGCGTGTTCTTCCCGAAGTCGTGCCCCGGGTCGATCATCACCGACTCCCGCGGCACCCCCAGCGCGACCGCCCGCTCCGCCAGCCCCACGGTCACGTCGAGGATGTCGGCCATGACGTCGTCGTACGTGACCCGGTGCGGCCGCGTCCGCGGCTCCGCGCCGCCCGCGTGGGTGCACACCAGCCCCGCGCCGTACCGCGCGGCGACCTCAGCCAGCCGCGGATCGACCCCGCCCCACGCGTCGTTCAGCACGTCCGCGCCCGCCTCGCACACGGCCTCGCCGACCTCGTGCCGCCAGGTGTCCACGCTGATCACGACGTCGGGGAAGCGCCGCCGCACCTCGGTGACGAAGCCGACCGTCCGCCGCACCTCCTCCTCGGCCGTGACCTCCTCGCCCGGACCGGCCTTCACCCCGCCGATGTCGATGATCGCGGCGCCCTCGGCCACCGCCTGCTCCACGCGCGTGAGCGCGGGCTCGTCGCGGAACGTGGCGCCCTGGTCGTAGAAGGAGTCCGGGGTCCGGTTCACGATCGCCATGATCACCCGCTCGTGCGGTGCGAATTCCCGCCTGCCCAGCCTGAGCATCCCCTGTGACCTCTTCTCGTGCGTCCGACCTGACCGCCTCCGTCCGCCCGGCGGCCACGACTGTCAGACTCGCATGGCACGATCGGAGCCACACATCCGACTCCGACTCAATCCGACCGTGGGGGCCCCGGCGATGGTTATGTTCCTGTTCCTGGTCGTCGCGCTCGCCGTCGTGGTCGCCGCGGTGACCCTCGCCGTGGTGGGCGGCGGCGACAACGGCCCGCTGCCCGACGCGGCCCCCGAGCGCCTGGTGGACTACCTCCCCCCGGACCGACCGCTCAACCGCGCCGACGTGGACGGCCTGCGCTTCCCGCTCGCCGCCCGCGGCTACCGCATGGCGGACGTGGACGACGCCCTCGGCCGGCTAGGCGCGGAACTCGCCGAGCGCGACGCCCGCATCGCCGACCTGGAGTCCGCGCTGGCCGGCGCCCGGGCCGCCGCGGCCCACCTCTCCATGGACAAGGCGGCCCCGCACCGGGAGGACGAGCAGCCGTGAGCGACGCAGCAGCCACGAGCGGTGCCGCAGCCGTGAGCGGTGCCGCCCCGGCCGGGCCGGACGGCCTCCCGCGCTGCCCCTGGGCACTGTCCACCCCGGACTACGTGACCTACCACGACGAGGAGTGGGGCCGCCCGGTCCACGGCGACGACGCCCTCTTCGAACGCCTCAGCCTGGAGGCGTTCCAGTCCGGCCTGTCCTGGATCACCATCCTGCGCCGCCGCCCCGGCTTCCGCGCCGCCTTCGCCGACTTCAAGATCGCCACGGTCGCGGAGTTCACCGACACCGACCGCGAGCGCCTGCTCGCCGACACCGGCATCATCCGCAACCGCGCCAAGATCGACGCGACCCTCGCCAACGCACGCGTGCTGGCCGAGTGGGCGCCCGGCGACCTGGACGCCCTGATCTGGTCCCACGCCCCCGACCCGGCGGACCGCCCGGCGCCGAAGACCCTCGCCGACGTCCCCGCGGTCACGCCCGGGTCGACGGCGCTGTCCAAGGCCCTGAAGAAGCGCGGCCTGCGCTTCGTCGGCCCCACCACGGCGTACGCCCTGATGCAGGCCTGCGGGCTGGTGAACGACCACTTGGAATCATGCGTGGCGAGAAGCGCCCCGAAGGGGCGCGGGGCCCTGTCGATCAGCGGCTCCGCCGCGGGGCGCGATCAACCACACTGAACCCGCACCCCGACGGCGGCGCTGCTGCCCCGAGCCCACCGGAAGCTCACCGGCCCAGGTACTTCGGCTTCTCCTTGTTCACGAACGCCTGCACCGCGATCGCGTGGTCCTCCGACGAGCCGGCCCGGGTCTGCAGCTCGTCCTCCTTCTCCAGCGCTTCCTGAAGCGAGTGGCTCAGCCCGTACGCCACGGACTCCTTCAGCGCCGCGTACGCCACCGTCGGCCCCTCGGCCAGCGCGCGGGCCACCTTCCCGGCCTCGGCGCGCAGCTCCGCCGCCGGGACCAGCCGGTTGGCGATGCCCAGTTCGAACGCCTCCTGGGCGGAGATGCTGCGCGGGAAGAGCAGCAGGTCGGTGGCGCGGCCGGGGCCGATCACCCGGGGCAGCGTCCACGAGATCCCGGAGTCCGCCGTCAGCGCGACACCGGCGAACGAGGTGTTGAACGCCGCCGTGTCCGCGACGATCCGGTAGTCCGCGGCCAGCGCGAAGCCGAAGCCGGCGCCCGCCGCGACCCCGTTCACCGCGGCGACCACCGGCTTCGCGGCCCCGGCGATCGCCTTGACGATCGGGTTGTAGTGCTCGCGCACCGTGCTCATCGTCTGCCCCGAACCGGTCTCCCGGTCGGCGGCCAGCAGCCCGATGTGCTCCTTGAGGTCCTGCCCGACGCAGAACGCCCTGTCACCCGCGGCCGTCAGCAGTACGGCCCGTACGGCGTCGTCGTCCGCGGCGGACCTGACCGCGTCCCGGAGGGCGACCTTCGCCGCCACGTTCAGCGCGTTCATCGCCTCCGGGCGGTTCAGCGTGATCGTCGCGAGTCCGTCGCTCACCTCGTAGAGCACGGTGTCGGCCATGGCGTATCCCTCCGTGTCGCGGCTCGGGACCTACCGGCGGGTACGTCCCTGTCTGCAGGACAGCATGACGGAGATCACCGGCCCGGGAGCGCGGCCCGCGTGTGACCTGCGTCAAACAATTCTCGGCGGATTCCGGTCCACGGACGTGTGTGCGGTGGCGCAGTATCGCAGTCACATCGCCGAATTGAGTGGTTTTGCTCGCGCGCGTTGCCCAAGCGATGCCTACTGATGTTGGTCATCGGGTCCTGCGATGCGGGATAATGGCCTGGAAGCAATGTGTTCGATGCCGGTGGCGTGTGTCCTGCTTCAGGGACCGCAGGTGCCCTTCAGTGGGCCGTCGGCTCAGACGGTTTAGCTGGGTTTCAGGAAGGGGAACGAGCATGGCGGCCATGAAGCCGCGGACGGGTGATGGCCCGCTCGAGGTGACCAAGGAGGGGCGGGGCATCGTCATGCGCGTTCCGCTCGAAGGCGGCGGTCGGCTCGTCGTCGAGCTGACCCCGGACGAGGCCGACGCCCTCGGCGACGCCCTCAAGAAGGTCGTCGGCTGACGCGCAAGCGACCATACCCTTTCAGCCGCCCCGGCGCCGCACGCGGTGCCGGGGCGGCTGTTTGCGCGGGGGGCGGGGCATCGCCGGTACCGGCCGGCCGGCGCGTACGGTCACCTCTTCGGTGGTCCGGTCACCGCTTCACGGCGCACAGCAGCCCGTCCCCGACGGGCAGCAGCGACGACACCAGCTCCTGGCTCTCGCGCACGGTCCGCACCAGCTCCCGCAGCCGCAGCACCTCCGAGGGCTGCGGACCGGAGTCCACGGTGCGGCCGTTCGCGAAGACGCCTTCGAAGGCGACCAGGCCTCCCGGGCGCAGCAGGCGCAACGATTCAGCGAGATAGTCCTGGTACTCCTGCCGGTCGCCGTCGCAGAAGACGAGGTCGTAACCGGCGTCCGCGAGGCGCGGCAGGACGTCCAGCGCACGGCCCGGGATGAAACGGGCCCGGTTGCCGGCGAAACCGGCGTCGCGGAACGCCTGCCGGGCGGACTGCTGGTGCTCCGGCTCCTGGTCGACCGTGGTCAGCACCCCGTCCGGCCGCATCCCGTGCAGCAGATGGATCCCGGAGACCCCGCAGCCGGTGCCGATCTCCGCGACCGCCTTGGCGTCCACGCTGGCGGCGAGCAACCGCAGGGCCGCGCCCGTGCCGGGCGACACCGAGCGCAGGCCCGCGGCACGCGCCCGGTCCCGGGCCCAGTGCAGCGCCTCGTCCTCGGCGACATAGGCGTCGGCGAACGCCCAGCTCGTCTGCCGGTTGGCGGTAATGACCCTCTCCTGTCCCCGTGGTTGCCTGGGCGTGACTGTATCCGTTGGCGTCGGGAACCTGCTGATGGGACCGGTCGTTTAAAGGGATGAGCAAGTGGTGCGTGCCGTGACGGGGGGTGGGGAGTGGACGAGGACGCCGAGCAAGTGCAGACGCAGTCGTACGAGCCATGGCAGCCCAGATCAAATTCTCGTAAAACCGCTTATCCGGAGCTAACGGGCGAGGTGGCTATGGTAGGGGCTCCACTGGACACCACCAGAGCCGACAGGGGAGGTGCGGCTGCACCTGTGGATCGCGGAGGAGTGCTGCGGCGCATCCTCGGATCGGCAGGCAGGCCGAAATCCGTGAACGACACCGCTGCTGACCACCACCGCGCCGGCGACCCGGCCCAGACCGCGACCTTCTCCAGCGACGCGGACGGGCAGGCGTGGACTCCGCCCACCTGGGAGGAGATCGTCAGCATGCACAGCGGCCGGGTCTACCGGCTCGCCTACCGTCTCACCGGCAACCAGCACGACGCGGAGGACCTCACCCAGGAGGTCTTCGTCCGCGTCTTCCGCTCCCTGTCGACGTACACCCCCGGCACCTTCGAGGGGTGGCTGCACCGGATCACCACGAATCTCTTCCTGGACATGGTCCGCCGCAAGCAGCGGATCCGCTTCGACGCGCTGGGCGACGACGCGGCCGAGCGGCTGGCCAGCAAGGAGCCCACGCCGCAGCAGGTCTTCAACGACGCCCACTTCGACGCGGACGTCCAGCAGGCGCTGGACACCCTCGCGCCGGAGTTCCGCGCCGCCGTCGTCCTGTGCGACATCGAGGGCCTGTCGTACGAGGAGATCGCGGCCACCCTGGGGGTCAAGCTCGGCACCGTCCGGTCCCGGATCCACCGCGGCCGTTCCCAGCTGCGCAAGGCCCTCGCGCACCGCTCGCCCCAGGCGCGCGCGGACCGCCGCTCCTTCATGCCGCGTGTCCCCGCACTGGGAGGAGGGGGCGCGAGCGCGTGAGCGGTTCACAGCCGAAGTCTTCCGAGGGACACCTCGCAGAGCAGCACCTGGGAGACCGACTCTCCGCCCTGGTGGACGGAGAGCTCGGCCATGACGCGCGTGAGCGCGTACTGGCGCACGTCGCCACCTGCGCGAAGTGCAAGGCGGAGGTGGACGCGCAGCGCCGCCTGAAGAACGTCTTCGCGGAGGCGGCCCCGCCGCCGCCCTCCGAGAGCTTCCTGGCCCGCCTGCAGGGGCTGCCGGCCGGGGGCGACCTCGGCGACGGCGGCCCACCGCTGGGCGGCGGAGGGCTGCCGGGCGGCGCGTCCGGACGGTTCGGCTCCTCCGGGGTCTTCGGGAACCGGCGCGAGCGCTTCGAGTTCGCCTACACCCCCGTGCGGCGGCACGACCCGGCCCCGGCGGCCGGAGCGGCCGGCCGCGGGTTCGCCGTCCACGACGTCAGCCGTCACGAGACCGACCGGCCGGCCTCGCGCGGGCTGCGGTTCGCGTTCGTCGCCGCCGGAGCGGTGTCGCTGGCCGCGATCGCCCTGGGCGGGGTCACCGCGACAGGGCCCACCGACACGGAGGCGCGCGGCTCGGGGAAGGGCAGCAACGTGACGCCGATGCGCACGCAGGGCGCCGGCGCCGCGACGGCGCCCGAATCGCGGCGCCGTGGGGTCGGACCGCTGCTGGGCCAGATGACGGGGCAGAGCGCGCGGAAGGACACGCCTGTCGCCCCGGCCGGAGTGACCGCCCCGCTGCTGCCCGGCGTTCCGCCGCCCTCCCAGGGCGGTGCCACGGCGGTGTCCCCGCTGATACGCCCGCTGGAATCCGCCCCGCCGCTCACCCTGACGGCCTGGGCCACCACCGCCGGGCTCAGGGCCTCCGGCCTCGTCACCCCCACGCCCACCAGCACGTCCCGCTGACCTGTCCACTGCGCAAGGGCGCGCGAACCTGATTGAATTCCAGGCGGCGCGCCCCTGCCCACGCGGACGGGCGCCGAGCCAGTGTCCAGCTGTGGGGAGAGCATGAACAAGGGGAAGCCGGGCCCACCGGGGGAGGAGCCGACCGTGAGCTCGGAGGGACCCGAGGGGGACTTCGAACTGGCCAGCCCGGTCCGGGCACCGGCCACCACCGACCATGAGGGCGACTACGAACTGGACCGCCCCCGGCCCGACGCCACGGCCCCCCTGCCCGCCCCTCCGGCGGACGAGGACACACCGGCCGCCTCCCCGGCCCTCGCACCTGACAGCGCCTCCCCCGAGGCCGCGGGTGCCGTGCCGAATGCGCCGACCGAAGCCGCCTTGCCCTCGACCGTCCCGCCGCCCGGCGCGGACGGGTCCGGTGGTGCCGGGGTCGGCGCGGGTGGCGATGACAGGGCTGCTGCACCGGGCGGTTCCGGGGCGGGTGCCTCGGCCGAGGCCGCGGGTGCGGTGCCGGGTGTGCCGGCCGAGGCCCCGGTGTCCTCGACCGTCCCGCCGCCCGGCGCGGACGGGTCCGGTGGTGCCGGGGTCGGCGCGGGTGGCGATGACAGGGCTGCTGCACCGGGCGGTTCCGGGGCGGGTGCCTCGGCCGAGGCCGCGGGTGCGGTGCCGGGTGTGCCGGCCGAGGCCGCCGTGTCCATCGGCGTCCCGGCGTCCGGCGCACCCGGTGACGACACGCCCGGTGGGCCGGGCGGCCCAGGGGCCTTCGTCGAGGGCGTCGGTGGGGCGCCGGGGGAGGCGCACGTGGCCGGTGGTGGGCAGGTGCGGCCGTTGCACGAGCCCGATGCCTACAGCACTCCGCCGTACGGGGAGCCGGGCCCCTGGGCGCCCGCGCCGCCCGTGCAGCACCCGGCGAGCACTCCGGCCCACGGGATGGCGAGCGCCGCACCTCCCACGGTCACGGACACGGCGGCCCCGTCCGTCCCCGCCCCGGCCCACTCCGACGTCGCGGACACCCCGCCCGCCGACCCCTGGGGGCGCTACGACCCCTGGGCGGCGGCCGCGGCGGGCGCGCCGTTGCAGCAGGCCGGCCCCGCGATGCCGGACGGGAAGCAGCGCCGCGGACGCGCCCGACGGGCGATCATCGGGGGCGCCCTGCTGCTCGCGCTGGTGTCGGGCGGCCTCGGCGGAATCGTCGGCGCGTATCTGGAGCGCAACGGCGGCGTGGGCACCGTGACCCTGCCGCAGGCGGAGAAGGAGACGACCGGACGGGACCCCGGCAGCGTGGCCGGAATCGCCGCCCGCGCCCTGCCCAGCGTCGTCACCCTGCATGTCAGCGGCGCCGGGTCGGCCGGCACCGGCACCGGCTTCGTGCTCGACGAGCGCGGCCACATCCTCACCAACGACCACGTCGTCGAACCCGCCGGGAACAACGGCGAGATCACCGTCACCTTCCACAGCGGGGACACCGCCGAGGCCACCGTCGTGGGCCGGGACAGCGGCTACGACCTCGCCGTCGTGAAGGTGAAGGGCGTGCGCGGGCTCGCCCCCCTGCCCCTCGGCAACTCCGACAACGTGCGCGTCGGTGACCCCGTCGTCGCCATCGGCGCCCCCTTCGACCTGGCCGGCACGGTCACCTCCGGCATCATCAGCGCCCGGGAGCGGCCCATCACCGCGGGCGGCGAGAAGGGCGACGGCAGCGACGTGTCGTACGTCGACGCCCTGCAGACCGACGCGCCGATCAACCCCGGCAACTCCGGCGGCCCCCTGCTCGACGCCGAGGCCCGGGTGATCGGCATCAACTCCGCCATCCGGTCCGCCGGCGACGGCGCGGAACTCGACGGCGGACAGGCCGGTTCCATAGGACTCGGCTTCGCCATCCCGATCAACCAGGGCAAGCGCGTCGCCGAGGAGCTGATCAACACCGGGAAGGCGACCCACCCCGTGATCGGCATCACCCTCGACATGGAGTACGGCGGCGACGGCGCCCGGGTCGCCGCCAAGGGCAATGACGGCGGTCCCCCGGTCAGCACCGGCGGCCCCGGAGCCAGGGCCGGGATCGAGCCCGGCGACGTCATCACCGAGGTCGACGGCACGCGCGTCCACTCCGGCGAGGAGCTCATCGTCAAGACCCGCGCCCACCGCCCCGGCGACCGGCTGGAGCTCACCCTGGAGCGGGACGGGAAGGAGCGGACGGTGTCGCTGGTGCTGGGCTCCTCGGACGGCGGCTGAGCGGGATGCGGGCGCCCGGGACAGTACCGGTCGTACGGGATGGCCGGGTACCGTGGACCCGGCCCGGACCACGGAAGACCACAGGCCGGCACCGAGGGCCGAGGACCGAAGGCATCGCGAGGAGCTTCAGGTGTTCAATGACATAGGACCGCTCGAGCTGGTGACGCTCATCGTCCTCGCCGTGCTCGTCTTCGGTCCGGAGAAGCTGCCCAAGGTCATCCAGGACGTGACCCGCACGATCCGGAAGATCAGGGACTTCTCGGAGAGCGCCAAGCAGGACATCCGGCAGGAGCTCGGCCCCGAGTTCAAGGACTTCGAGTTCGAGGACCTCAACCCGAAGACGTTCATCCGCAAGCAGCTGGACAACGACGATCTCGGGCTGAAGGAGATCCGCAACGGCTTCGACCTGAAGAAGGAGATGGCCGAGGTCGCGGACGCCGTCCACGGCCGTGAGACGGACGCGGCCACGCCCTCCTCCGGCGGCCGCGTCGACATGACCAAGAAGCCGGAGATCCCCGCGGCCGAGGACCGTCCGCCCTTCGACGCGGACGCCACCTGAGCCCGGAGCGCTGGGGCGCACGCTCCCGCGCACGTGACGCGTTTCATACTCCACCCGGGCCCCGTACGGCCTGATACGGACCTCCGGGCGGCCCACGCGCCGGGCGGTTTCCCCGGCCTGTGCCCGCAGGGTGGCTATGCTGCCGAGTTGTTGTGCGGAACGGACGAGTACGCCCGAAGGGGGGCGGGCCGCCCGGTCCGACGAGAGCGAGGAGGCGTCCGGGCACATGGAGACGACGAGTTCGGCAGTCGCGCAGGCGCCGGCCGCGGAGGACGGACATCAGGTCCCCTCCGCCCGGCGTACCGTCGACGGCTACCTGCGCGCGCCCTTCCCGTGGTACGGCCTGGACGAGGCCTTCACGGGACCGCGCTGGCTGATGCAGGTCGGACTGGCGGCCGACGGGGCCGTCGAGCACGGATCGGTCGGGCACGGCGACGAGCCCTCCGTGCGCAGCGAGTTCGCGGCCGGGTCCGACCAGGACGCCAAGGAGAAGTTCGCGGTCGTGGTGACCGTGGCCGCCAACCCGGTCCGCCGCAGCGCCGACGGCACCGGTCTGCTGGAGGCCACCTCGGTCTCCTCCGCCGCCTGGCTCGCCGGTGTGGGGCTGCTCTCCTTCACCTGGCCCGGCCAGATGGACCACTCCCTGCGCGACGACTGGCTGGAGCAGCAGACGGAGACGGCCTGGGTCCTCGCCGACGACCTGGAGGGTGAGGACTGGTCGACGCTGTCCCTGCCGGTGGACGGGGTGCCGACGCCGTTCCACTACCGGGAGTCCGAGTTCGGCTGGGTGCTCGCCGGTTCCACCCAGGCGGGCGTGCACGTGGGCGCGTACGGCAGAGGCATGAGCGCCTACGGCCTCGGCTTCTCCGTGGTCAAGGACATCGCCGCGTACGACGCCTGAGCGAAGAGGCACACGAAGGGCGCCGTCCGCACCGGACGGCGCCCTTCGCGCGTGATCAGAACTTGTTGCGCGGGGTGATGCCCAGGGACATGCCCGACAGGCCCCGCTGCCGCCCGCCGAGCTTGCCGGCGATCGAGCGGAGCGCCGAACCCGCCGGGGACTCCGGGTCCGACAGCACCACGGGCCGGCCCTCGTCGCCGCCCTCGCGCAGCCGGACGTCGATCGGGATGGCGCCGAGCACCGGCACGGTTGCACCGGTCGTCCGGGTCAGGCCGTCGGCGACCGTCTGGCCGCCGCCCGTGCCGAACACGTCCACCATCTCGCCGCAGTGCGGGCAGGGCAGCCCGGACATGTTCTCGACCACACCGACGATCTTCTGATGCGTCTGCACGGCGATGGACCCGGCCCGCTCGGCCACCTCGGCCGCCGCCTGCTGGGGCGTGGTGACGACCAGGATCTCGGCGTTCGGGACCAGCTGGGCGACGGAGATCGCGATGTCGCCCGTGCCGGGCGGCAGGTCGAGCAGCAGCACGTCCAGGTCGCCCCAGTACACGTCCGCCAGGAACTGCTGGAGCGCGCGGTGCAGCATCGGGCCGCGCCACACCACCGGCGCGTTGCCCGGGGTGAACATGCCGATGGAGATGACCTTCACGCCGTTCGCCGACGGCGGCATGATCATGTTCTCGACCTGGGTGGGACGCCCGTCGGCGCCCAGCATGCGCGGGACGGAGTGGCCGTAGATGTCGGCGTCGACGACACCGACCTTCAGCCCGTCGGCCGCCATCGCCGCCGCCAGGTTCACCGTGACCGACGACTTGCCGACGCCGCCCTTGCCGGACGCCACCGCGTACACCCGGGTCAGGCTGCCCGGCTTGGCGAAGGGCACCTCGCGCTCGGTCTGGCCGCCGCGCAGGGCGTTCGCCAGCTCCTTGCGCTGCTCGTCGCTCATGACGTCCAGCGTCACGTCGACCCGGGTGACACCCTCGACCCGGGAGACCGCGTCCGTCACGCGCTGCGTGATGGTGTCCCGCATGGGACAGCCGGAGACCGTCAGGTACACGGTGACCGCGACCGCACCGTCCGCACCGATCTCCACCGATTTGACCATCCCCAGCTCGGTGATGGGCCGGTTGATCTCGGGGTCGTTCACCGTCGCCAGTGCTTCGCGCACCGCGTCTTCCGTAGCCATAAGGACGATGGTACGGCGCCGGGTACACCCGCCGGTAAGGACGTCAGCGGTCTTCTGCGTCACGTCCCGGAGGCCGTTCCGCCCGCATCGCCGGGAAAGCGCCGTGATGGTCCTTGTGTCCGTTCTGCCGTCCCTCCAGCTCCTTGACCATGTCCTGCAGCTCGGAGCGGATCCAGTCCCGGGTGGCCACCTCCCCGAGTCCGATCCGCAGCGCGGCGATCTCCCGGGTCAGATACTCGGTGTCGGCGATCGACCGCTCGTTCTGCTTGCGGTCCTGCTCCAGGTTCACCCGGTCGCGGTCGTCCTGCCGGTTCTGCGCCAGCAGGATCAGCGGGGCCGCGTAGGAGGCCTGCAGGGACAGCGCCAGCGTCAGGAAGATGAACGGGTACTCGTCGAAGCGCAGATCCTTCGGCACGGACACGTTCCACAGCACCCACAGGATGATGACGACCGTCATCCAGACGAGGAACCGCCCGGTGCCGATGAAGCGCGCGATCCGCTCCGACAGCCGTCCGAAGGCGTCCGGGTCCCACTCGGGCAGGAACCGGCGCCGGGGCGGCCGCGGCTGGTCCAGCCGGGGCGTGCGCGGCCGCCCGGCGGCGGTGGCGCCGGCCGGCAGCCGCTCGCGTGCGCCGTCGCGCTCAGGAGCCATCGGGCACCACCTCCTCGTCGAGGTGGAACTCGGTCTCCCGCCAGTCGTCCGGGAGCATGTGGTCGAGCACGTCGTCCACGGTCACCGCGCCCAGCAGCGACCCCGCCTCGTCGACCACCGGCGCCGCCACCATGTCGTACGTGGCGAAGAACCCGGCGACCACGGGCAGCGTCGCGTCCGGCTCCAGGGGCTGGAGGTCGTCGTCCAGGATGGAACCGACCAGCGTGTACGGGGGGTCGCGCAGCAGGCGCTGGAAGTGCACGGTGCCCAAGTACTTGCCGGTGGGCGTCTCCTCGGGCGGACGGCAGACGTAGATCTGCGCGGCGTGGGCCGGGGAGAGGTCGGGCTCGCGGATCCGGGCGAGGGCGTCCGCGACGGTCGCGTCGGGCCGCAGCACGATCGGCTCGGTCGTCATCAGCCCGCCCGCCGTGTGCTCCTCGTACGACATCAGGCGCCGCATGTCGGCCGCGTCCCCGGGCTGCATCAGGCTCAGCAGCCGCTCCTTGTCCGCCTCCGGCAGCTCACCGAGCAGGTCGGCCGCGTCGTCGGGGTCCATGGCCTCCAGCACGTCGGCGGCCCGCTCCTCCTTCAGCTTGCCGAGGATCTCGATCTGGTCGTCCTCCGGCAGCTCCTCCAGCACGTCCGCGAGCCGGTCGTCGTCGAGCGCGGCGGCCACCTCCGCGCGCCGTTTGGGCGAGAGGTGATGCAGCACGTTGGCGAGGTCGGCGGGGCGCAGCTGCTCGAAGGTGGCGAGCAGGTTCTCGGCGCCCTGCCCGTGCTCCTCCAGGGAGAACCCGGTCACCGCGGACCACTCGACGGTCAGCGTCTCCCCCTTGCCGCGCCGGAACGCTCCGCCCTTCTTGCCCTTGCGCACGAAGACCCGGTCGATCTCCCACTCACGGCGGGCCGGCAGCTGATGCACCGACAGGTCAAGGACGGTGACCTCCTCGTCGGTCTCCACCAGCGTCACCCGGCGGTCCAGGAGCTCACCGAAGACGAGCCGCTCGGTGGGCCGCTGCTCGAAGCGCCGCACATTGAGCACCCCGGTCGTGATGACCTGGCCGGACTGCACGGCGGTCACCCGGTTCATGGGCAGGAAGATGCGCCGCCGCGTGGAGAGTTCCACGACCATGCCCAGCAGCCTCGGCGGACGCCGGCCGGGCCGCAGGATGACCACCAGATCGCGCACGCGCCCCACCTGGTCGCCGGCCGGATCGAAGACGGCGACACCGGAGACGTGGGAGACGAAGAACCGGGGGGCACCGGCTGCCATGGCGGCGGCTCCTTTGCGTGCGGGGTCTTTCGTTGCCGTGTACTGCCTGCTGCGTTCGTTTTCCGGATTGCCCGCTCGGGTGGGCTTCAGGCTAGCCCGTCCCGATCGGCCGTGCGCCCGCGGCCGGTCCGGACGGACTGGCTCCGCCCGGCCCTCCGGGCCCCGGTACTCTGCGGTACGCCGTTCAGGTCCCCCGTCAGAGAGGCAGCCCACCTGTGATTCCGATCTCCCAGGGCCGTTCCCGCAGGGCCGTGCTGGCCGGCGCCGTGTGCGCACTGCTCGTGACGGGAACGGCGCTCACGGGATGTTCCGAGGATCCGAACGAGGGCACCAACGGTGTCGGGCGGCTGCCCGCCGACCAGATCCAGAGCAGAGCGCAGCAGGCCGCCAAGTCCGTGGGCACGGTGCGGCTGCACGGCACCGTGGTCACCAGCGGACGCACGTACACGCTGGACATGCGGCTGAAGGAGAAGGGCGGCATCGGCTCGGTCACCACCAAGGGGGAGACGTTTCGCCTGCTGCGGATCGACGACGAGCTGTATCTGAAGGCCGGTGCCGAGTTCTGGGGGCAGGGGGCCGGCGGCGGCGAGGACGGCGGCAAGGCGGACGCGGCGGCGGCCGGCAAGCTCGCCGAGAAGTATGTGAAGGTGCCGCAGGGTGATCCGTCGTACAAGAAGTTCATCGGCTTCACCGATAAGAGTGTGCTGCTCAGTGGTCTGCTGACCCTGCACGGCGAACTGGCCACGGACGGCCACCACGAGCAGTCGGGCCTGCGCACCATCCGCGTCACCGGCGACAAGGGCTCCGGCGGCACCCTGGACGTCTCGCTCGAGGGCGAGCCGTACCCGGTGCGCCTGGTGCGGGCCGGCAAGGCGGGCACCCTCACCTTCTCGGGCTGGGGCACCGACTTCCCCCTGAAGAAGCCGGCCAAGGACGAGACCCTCGACTACGGCAAGCAGCTCCCGACGTCGTAGGCCTGTGGCTAGCGCTGCCGCCGCTTCTTCTTCAGCAGCAGTCGGGGCAGCCCCGCCGGGACCGGCCGCCGCGTCGTCACCGGGGTCGGCAGCGGGGCCTCGGCCAGCGAGCCGTCGGGAAGCGGGGAGGTGGCCCCGGTCGGCTCCAGGCGCAGCACCCGGCACTCGCGGGCCCAGCGCTCGGGCATCGTCTCGGCGTCCGGCGCGTTGAGCCGCTTGCCCTTGAGTTCGGCGACGGCCGCCTCCCAGGCCTCGGACCCCGGCGGGAGCTCCACCACCTTCGCGGACCAGGAGACCAGCCGGCCGCCCTTGTCCTTGCTGCGCACGGTGACCTCGGCCGGCCCGCCGTCGGACAGCCCCGGCAGCGGCTGCTCGCCGGGCCCGTCACCGATCACGCAGGCGGCACCCTCGTGCCACACGTGCCACAGCGCGCGGGCCGGACCCCCGGGGCCCTTGACCCAGATGAGGCCGGACTTCTTCGTGGCCTCCTCGACGAGGGCACGGTCGAGCAGCTCGCTTGTCATACGCCCAGCCTATCCAGGCCCCTTCAGAGCCAGCCGTTGCGCTTGAGCATCCGGTGGATGCCCAGACAGATGGCCACCGTGACACCGAGGACCAGCGGGTAGCCGTACTTCCAGTGCGTCTCGGGCATGTAGTCGAAGTTCATCCCGTACACCCCGCACACCATCGTCGGCACAGCGATGATCGCGGCCCACGAGGTGATCTTCCGCATGTCCTCGTTCTGCGCCACGGAGGCCTGGGCGAGGTTGGCCTGCAGGATGGAGTTCAGCAGCTCGTCGAAGCCGATGACCTGCTCCTGCACCCGCGCCACATGGTCGGCCACGTCCCGGAAGTACTTCTGGATGTCCGGGTCGATCAGCCGCATCGGCCGCTCGCTCAGCAGCTGCATCGGCCGCAGCAGCGGCGCCACGGCCCGCTTGAACTCCAGCACCTCGCGCTTGAGTTGGTAGATCTGCCCGGCGTCCGTGCCGCGCGGCGTGCCCTTGCGGCCCGGCGAGAACACCTGCGTCTCGACCTCGTCGATGTCGTCCTGCACCGCGTCGGCGACCGCGATGTAGCCGTCCACCACCTGGTCGGCGATGGCGTGGAGCACGGCCGAGGGGCCTTTGGCCAGCAGCTCGGGGTCGTCCTGGAGGCGGTGCCTGAGGGCCCGCAGGGAACCCTGCCCGCCGTGCCGGACGGTGATGAAGAAGTCCCGGCCGGTGAAGCACATCACCTCGCCGGTCCGGACGACCTCGCTGCTGGCGGTGAGCCGGTCGTGGTCGACGTAGTGGATGGTCTTGAAGACCGTGAACAGGGAGTCGTCGTAACGCTCCAGCTTGGGCCGCTGATGGGCCTGGACGGCGTCCTCCACGGCCAGCGGGTGCAGCCCGAACTCCGCGGCGATACCGGCGAATTCGGCCTCGTTCGGCTCGTGCAGGCCGATCCAGACGAAGCCCCCGTCGCGACGCACCAGGCGCATCGCCTCCTGGGGGGTGAGCTGGCCGCCCTCGGTCTCCAGGCGCCGGCCGTCGCGGTAGACGGCGCAGTCGACGACGGCGGTGGCCGTCACGGGGTCGCGGGTGGTGTCGTACGGGCCGCTCTCCTTGCGCAGCGAGACACGGGAGGAGGGACGGACCACGGCGCGCAGGTCGCGGATCATCGACATGGCGGGCTCCTTCGCATTCATGCAACGAAAGGCGCCGGGGCGGCGGGTGGAACAACCCGGAATGAGGACGTCCTGGACTGCGGATGTTTGGCACGTCCACAAAGCGGGGAGCACCGCACCGTCGCGGTGGCGAGCTTCGTCGCTGATACAGCTACTGGGGCAGATCAGGCAGAACGAAACGAAGTGCTCTTCCGATGAAGACGCGCGGGCGAAAGGCGGCAGCCAGACAGGGAGCAGCTACATCAGCGGGCGGAAGAGCGGGTGATACTGCACGGTCGACTTCGGTCCATGCCAGCCCCACCTCCTCCGGCCGGTCCCTCGTGAGGGACGATCCACAATCCCCGTGAGCAGGGGAGCGACACACCAGGCGTCCGGGCGATGGGACGCTTCCGCGTGCTGCCCGGACCGCCGACCAAGCGTATCAGCCGACTGGCATGTCAAGGCTCTGCTTTGCCCGGTACTGACGAGTTCTATGCTCGCCGCATGGCTGATGTTCTTCCTCTGGTCGAGGCCCGGTTGCGTACGGCACTGGGCGAACCGGACGCACGCGCGGCGGTCACCTTCCTGGGCACGGACCGCATCGAGGTGCTGCGCTTCCACGAGGGCGACATCGTGCGCTACGCCACCCTCGGCATGTCCGCGCAGCCGATGACCGACCCCACGGCGGTGATCGCGGACCAGGTCAAGGGCCCGCGTGTCGAGCTGGTGCTGTCGGTGCGGGGCGGCGTCGCCGACACCGACAAGCTGCTCCGCCCGCTCGCCGTGCTCGCCGCCTCCCCGCAGGTCGAGGGCGTGGTCGTGGCCCCCGGCGCCTCCCTCGACGTGGGCGAACCGCTGTGGCCCGGGGCCCCGTTCACCTCGGTGCTGGTCGCCGAGCCGGGCGGCCTGGTGGAGGACCTGGAGCTGGATGAGCCCCTGGACCCCGTGCGGTTCCTGCCGCTGCTGCCGATGACCCCGAACGAGGCCGCCTGGAAGCGCGTGCACGGCGCCCAGGCCCTTCAGGAACGCTGGCTGAACCAGGGCACGGACCTCAGGGACCCGTCCCGCAGGTCCGCTTCCCTCGACTGAGCCCGCTGTCCGGAACTCATCGGTGTGAACATCCTGCTCGTTCCACAAGATGACTGCGCCGGGCGGGTGATCGTCCTTGACGTGACGCGCCCGAGCTAGGACCGTGGGGCTCTATGAGGGGCGAACCCAGTTGCCCGAAGTGCGGTGGCCGGGTCAGGGCTCCCGGCCTCTTCTCGGATGCCTGGCAATGCGATGTGCACGGCACCGTGCACCCGCTGCAGCCCGTGATACCGCCGAGCGTCGAGGCCCTCGAAGTCGTCGTGCACCGCACCAGGGTGCCGGTGTGGATGCCGTGGCCGCTGCCGGTGGGCTGGCTCTTCACGGGAGTGGCCTGTGCGGGTGACGACCGCAGCGGGGGCCGGGCGACGGCCGTCGCGTGCACCGGTCCCGGACCGCTGGGCGGAATGGGTGAGCTGATCCTGGTCGCCGAGGAGCTCGGCGTCGGTCTCGGCGCGCGGTACGCGGGCATCGACGGACCGGACCCGGGGCCGTACATGAACGTCGAGAAGCCGCCGCAGGCCAAGGTGCTGGCCGCGGGCCGCCCCACCCCGCTCTGGCACGTCTCCAAGACGCCGGACGACCGGGCCGTGTTCGCGGGCGAGGCGCTCGGCATGTGGCTGTGGGCGGTGGTGTGGCCGGAGCAGTCGGGCCTGCTGATGTACGACGAGCTGGTCCTCACCGATCTGCGGGACGCCGGGGCGGAGGTGGAGCTGGTGCCCTGCGGGGCGCTGTCGCCGCGACTGCTGGAGGCGTGAGGTCCGATCGGCGGTCGGTAGGGGGCGCACGGCCGGTTCGGGTGTGACCGGCATTGCCGAAAATCCGGTTATCCTGGAGCGTCCCCATCCGTCCGTCACCGCTTGGAGTAACGCGTCGTGCGCATCGATCTGCACACCCACTCCACCGCGTCCGACGGTACGGACACCCCGGCCGAGCTGGTCCGCAAGGCCGCCGCCGCCGGTCTCGACGTCGTGGCGCTGACGGATCACGACACCACCCGCGGACACGCCGAGGCGCTCTCGGTGCTGCCGACGGGACTCACGCTGGTCACCGGCGCCGAGCTCTCCTGCCGGCTCGACGGCATCAGCATGCACATGCTGGCCTATCTGTTCGACCCCGAGGAGCCCGCGCTGCTCGCCGAGCGGGAACTGGTCCGGGACGACCGGGTGCCACGGGCCAAGAGCATGATCGCCAGGCTGAACGACCTGGGCGTGCCGGTCACCTGGGAGCAGGTCGAGCGGATCGCCGGCGACGGATCGGTGGGTCGCCCGCACGTGGCGACCGCGCTCGTCGAACTGGGCGTGGTGCCGAGCGTGAGTGACGCCTTCACCCAGCAGTGGCTGGCCGACGGCGGCCGTGCGTACGTGGAGAAGCACGAGACCGATCCCTTCGAGGCCCTGCGGCTGGTCAGGAACGCGGGAGGTGTCGCCGTCTTCGCGCACCCCGCCGCGAGCAAGCGGGGCAGGACCGTGCCGGAGTCCGCGATCGCCCGGCTGGCCGAGGCCGGACTCGACGGCATCGAGGTCGACCACATGGACCACGACCCCGACACCCGGGCGCGGCTGCGCGGCCTGGCGAAGGAACTGGGTCTCCTGGTCACCGGGTCCAGCGACTACCACGGCAGCCGCAAGACCTGTGTCCTCGGCGAGTTCATGACGGACCCCGATGTGTACGGCGAGATCACGCGGCGCGCGACCGGGGCGTTCCCGGTGCCGGGGGCCGGCGGAGTCTGAGGCCCGCCCCCGACCCGCCCCAGTTCACTTCGTTCCCAGCAAGGCAGTCATGCTCGACGTCGCCGTTTTCGGCTCTCTTTTTCTGACCCTTTTTGTCATCATGGATCCCCCTGGGATCACCCCGATCTTCCTCGCCCTGACCGCCGGCCGGCCGGCCAAGGCGCAGAAGCGGATGGCCTTCCAGGCCGTCTGTGTGGCCGGCGGTGTGATCATCGTGTTCGGCCTGCTCGGTCACCAGATCCTCGCCTATCTGCATGTGTCGGTTCCCGCCCTGATGATCGCGGGCGGGCTGCTCCTGCTGCTGATCGCGCTGGACCTGCTCACCGGCAAGACCGACGAGCCCAAGCAGACCAAGGACGTCAACGTGGCGCTGGTCCCGCTGGGCATGCCGCTGCTGGCGGGGCCGGGAGCGATCGTGTCGGTCATCCTCGCCGTGCAGAAGGCCGAGGGGGTCACCGGTCAGGTCTCGGTGTGGGCGGCGATCCTCGCCATCCATGTCGTGCTGTGGCTGGTCATGCGGTACTCGCTGCTGATCATCCGGGTCATCAAGGACGGCGGAGTGGTCCTGGTGACGCGGCTGGCGGGCATGATGCTCTCCGCGATCGCCGTGCAGCAGATCATCAACGGCGTCACCCAGGTGATCCGGGGCGGCTGACCGTCCCGGCGTCCTCGCGGACATCGCGGAGCCCCCGTACCGATGGCGGTACGGGGGCTCCGAAGCATGCGTGCCGGGACCTGGCCCGTGTGGCCGGTGTCCCGCGTGATCGGCGTTATGAGGCCGGACTGTCGGCCGGCCGGATCCACAGGCGCTGTCCGATGGCGGCGGCCTGCTGAACGATGCGGTTGACGGAGGCGGCGTCCACGACGGTCGTGTCCACGGGTGTGCCGTCGACGTCGTCGAGTCGCATGATTTCGAAGCGCATGGGCTTCTCCCTTCGTCTGGTCATCCTCCTGAAGGAGAACTACTCGGTGGGCGGTCCCCGGGCCAGTCGGGCCGGCGGTCCATGACGGGTTCAACGGGATGCGCCGTACAAACATTCCCTACGCTAAAGAAATTTTTCGATCGACTAAATACTGACCAGTAAGGGTTTCGAAGGAGACCGACCGGGACCGGTTGTGTTCGTAGCGTGACCACCGGGACAATGGAAGGGATGAACGAAGACCTCGCGGGACTGCACGCCCGAATCGACCGCACGAACGAGCTGCTCCAGCGCATGCTCGCCGAGGTGGCGAAGACGCCCTCGACCCATGCGATCTTCGTCGACGCCGGCTATCTCTACGCCGCCGCGGGGCGGCTGGTGGCCGGGACGGAGGACCGCAGGGCCTTCGACCTCGACGCCGAGGGGCTCATCGACGCGCTCATCGACCGGGCCCGCACCATATTCGCCGACAGCAGGCTGCTGCGCGTCTACTGGTACGACGGGGCAAGGCGCCGCATCCACACCGCCGAGCAGCAGACCATCGCCGAACTCCCCGACGTGAAGGTCCGCCTCGGCAACCTCAACGCCAACAACCAGCAGAAGGGCGTCGACTCCCTGATCCGCACCGATCTGGAGTCACTGGCCCGGCACCGGGCCATCAGCGACGCGGCCCTGCTCGGCGGTGACGAGGACCTCGTCTCGGCGGTCGAGGCCGCCCAGGGGTACGGCGCCCGGGTCCACCTCTGGGGCATCGAGGCGCCCGAGGGCCGCAACCAGGCGGAGCCGCTGCTCTGGGAGGTCGACAGCCAGCGCACCCTCGACCTCGACTTCTTCAAGCCCTACGTCTCCCGGCGCACGGCACCGGCGTACGAGGCCACCACGGGGCGGCCCACCCGCGAGGACGTCCGGTTCGTCGGCGCGCAGATCGCCGCGAAATGGCTGGTCGCACGCGGCCGGGAGACCATGGTGGAACTTCTCCCCGGCCACCCCTATCTGCCGGGCTCCGTCGACCAGGACCTGCTGGTCGAGGCGGAAGGCCTGCTCCAGTACTCGCTGCGCGGCCAGGCGGACCTGCGCCGGGCCCTGCGCGACGGCTTCTGGGACCACCTCCAGGGGCAGTACTAGGACGCTGCCCCGGCGGCAAGGGCGTCCCAGAAGTCCGCGAGCGCGCGAGCGGTCGGTGCCGGGCGGTCGGCGGCGGGCGAGTGCTCGGCCCCGCCGATGACGGTACGGTGCGCCCCCAGCCGCCGGGCCATCTCGTCGAGGTCGGGAACCGGCCAGGTGTCGTCGCGTTCACCCGACAGCACGTGGAACGGCACCGGCACGGCGGCCAGTTCGGCCACCCGGTCCGGCTCGGTGCACAACTGACGGCCCGTGGAGAGCAGTTGGGCAGGCTTCGTGCCCAGCCAGCGGCGCCGCAGCAGCTCCGGACCGCCGATCCCGCGGGCCGGTCCCCCCACTTCCTCCGGCGGTCCCATGGCCAGGATCGCCTCCCAGCACTCCGCCATCGACATCACCGCGAGCGCGTCCCGGAGCAGCTTCACCCGCTGCTCCTGGGAGACGGAGATCCGGGCGGGCCCGGAGGACATGAGCGTGAGCGAACGGAAGAGAGCGTGGTCCAGGATGACGGCGGCGCGGGCGATCTGGCCGCCGAGCGAGTGGCCGAGGAGATGCACGGGCGTGTCGAGCGCCTCCGCCTGCGCGAGCACGTCCCGCGCCAACTCCTCACGCGCGTAGGCCGATTCGTCGTCGGCGGGCCCGTCCGACTCGTACTGCCCCCGCCCGTCCACGGCGACCGTGCGGTATCCGCGCGCGGCGAGCGGCTCGTGGATCAGCGCGAAGTCCTCCTTGCTGCCGGTGTACCCGGGCAGCAGCAGGACGACGCCCTTCGGGGCGGCTCCGGGAGCCGGTGGCACATCCACGACGGCGAACTCACCGCGGGGGGTGCGCAGTCGGCGGGCGTGGGCGGCGCCCGGGGGAGGGGCGGAGGCGGAGTGGCCGGTCACAGGGTGAGCGTAGTGGGTGCGGACACGCCGACGGCCCGGCCCCCGGGTGGGGGACCGGGCCGTCGGCGTGAGTGCCTCAGCCGTCCGCGGGCTCCGCGGCGGCCGTGGCCTTGCGGGTGCGGCGGGCCTTGGGCTTCGCCCCGTCCGCGGCCTCCGGCTCCTGCGCGGCCGCGGCGGCCTTGCGGGTCCGGCGCGGCTTGGCCTCGGCGGCCTCCGGCTCCTGCACGGCCTGTGCCGGGATCTCGGCGGTCTTGCGGGTGCGGCGGCGGGGCTTTGCCTCGGTGGCCTCCGCGGTGTCGAGGGCCTCGGTGGCGGCCGCGGTCTTGCGGGTGCGCCGGGGCTTGGTCTCGACCGCCTCGGCGGTGTCGACGGCGGCTTCGGCCTTCTTGGCCGTGGTCTTCCGCGTCCGGCGCGGCTTGGTCTCCGCGACCTCGGCCTGCTCCGGCACCGTCTGCGCCGGGATGTCGACGACGACGTCCGGGGCCGGCTCGGCGGTCTTGCGGGTGCGGCGGCGCGGCTTTGCCTCGGTGGCCTCCGCGGTGTCGAGGGCCTCGGTGGCGGCCGCGGTCTTGCGGGTGCGCCGGGGCTTGGTCTCGACCGCCTCGGCGGTGTCGACGGCGGCTTCGGCCTTCTTGGCCGCGGACTTCCGGGTCCGGCGCGGCTTGGTCTCCGCGACCTCGGTCGCCTCGACCGTCTCCACCGTCTCGGCGGCGTCGACCGGGGTCTCGGCCTTCGCGGCGGTCCTGCGGGTGCGGCGCGGCTTGGTCTCCGCCGCCTCCGCCTCCTCGGTGCCTCCCTCGGCCGTGTCGACCGCGGCCACCGCCTTCGCGGCGGTCCTGCGGGTGCGGCGCGGCTTGGCCTCGGCGGTCTCCGCCGTGTCCACGGCCTCGATGGCGGCTGCCGCCTTGCGGGTGCGGCGCGGCTCCGTGGCCGGGGCGGCCTCGGGTTCCGCGACGACCGGGGCGGCCACCGCGGACTCCTCGGCCGGCGACTCGGTCACGACGGCCGCCGTGTCCACCGCCGCCGTCTCCGCCGACCTGCGCGTGCGACGGCGGCGCGGCTTCGCGGGGGTCTCGGCGGCGTCCACCGCCGTGCCCTCGGCCGTGTCGACGGCGGACTCCGCCGCGGGCGCCGCGGCCGACGCCGCCCCCGCCGGGACTCCGCCGCGCATACGGCGACGACGGCGCGGGGTGCGCGCGGCCGTGCCGTCCTCCGCCTCGCCGGCGCCGTCGGCGGCCGGGCCCGCGGGCTGCTGCGCCGCCTCGTCCAGCGGCGTACCGCCCCGCGTGCGGCGGCGGCGCCGAGGCGTACGGGTCGAGGTCTCCCGCTCCTCGGAACGGGAGTCACCGCGCCGGCCACCGCGTCCGCGCGGTCCGCCACGGCCGCCCGTCTCGCCCAGGTCCTCCAGCTCCTCCGCGTCCAGCCCGGCGCGCGTGCGCTCCGAGCGCGGCAGGATGCCCTTGGTGCCCTCGGCGATGCCCAGGTCCGTGAACAGGTGCGGCGAGGTGGAGTACGTCTCCGGCGGGTCGCCGAAGCCCAGGTCCAGCGCCTTGTTGATCAGCTGCCAGCGCGGGATGTCGTCCCAGTCGACCAGCGTGATCGCCGTACCCTTCGCGCCCGCGCGGCCGGTGCGGCCGATGCGGTGCAGATACGTCTTCTCGTCCTCGGGGGACTGGTAGTTGATGACGTGGGTCACGCCCTCGACGTCGATGCCTCGGGCGGCGACGTCGGTGCAGACGAGCACGTCCACCTTGCCGTTGCGGAACGCGCGCAGCGCCTGCTCGCGGGCGCCCTGGCCGAGGTCGCCGTGGACCGCGCCGGAGGCGAAGCCGCGCTGCTTGAGCTGGTCGGCGAGATCGGCCGCGGTGCGCTTGGTGCGGCAGAAGACCATCACCAGGCCACGGCCCTCGGCCTGCAGTATCCGCGCGACCATCTCGGGCTTGTCCATGTTGTGCGCGCGGTAGACGAACTGCGTGGTGTTCGCGACCGTCGCGCCCTCGTCGTCCGGAGCCGTGGCCCGGATGTGCGTCGGCTGCGACATGTAGCGCCGGGCGAGACCGATCACGGCGCCCGGCATCGTGGCCGAGAACAGCATGGTCTGGCGCCTGACCGGAAGGAAGTTGATGATCTTCTCGACGTCGGGCAGGAAGCCCAGGTCGAGCATCTCGTCGGCCTCGTCGAGGACGAGCGCCTTCACGTGCTTCAGGTTCAGCTTCTTCTGCCCGGCGAGGTCGAGCAGCCGGCCCGGGGTGCCGACGATCACGTCGACGCCCTTCTTCAGCGCCTCGACCTGCGGCTCGTAGGCCCGGCCGCCGTAGATGGCGGTGACGCGCACATTGCGCACCTTGCCGGCGGTGAGCAGGTCGTTGGTGACCTGGGTGCACAGCTCACGCGTGGGGACGACGACGAGCGCCTGCGGCGCGTCGGTGAGGTCCTCGGGCTTCGCCCGGCCGGCCTCCACGTCCGCGGGAACGGTGACGCGCTCGAGGAGCGGAAGGCCGAAGCCCAGCGTCTTGCCGGTGCCGGTCTTCGCCTGGCCGATGACGTCCGTGCCCGACAGGGCCACGGGGAGCGTCATCTCCTGGATGGGGAAGGGAGTGATGATGCCGACGGCCTCGAGGGCCTCGGCGGTCTCGGGGAGGATCCCGAGCTCTCGGAACGTCGTAGTCAGGGTGCTGCCTCTTCTGTGTACGCGGTGCGAGGCGAACGCGGGGGGTCGTGTAGGGACCGTGCCGGGGACGTCGGCTGCCATACGGGCGGAGCCGTAGAACACGGGACCACTGCCCACGCTCGAGCGTTCGTACCGCTGAGGTGTCCCTCCGGGTTCCGTACGCACTGTGGCGGACGGCGAGAGGGCTGTCGGGTCGGAGCCGATCGGGCCACCGACCGGGCATCCTCATACATACGGCCTGTCGAGTACGTCAGAGTGCTCAGCAGGCGCATTACCACCATACCCCGGATTCGCGCACACGCCATGGCCGATTTGGTCACGTAGTCGTCGTCACACTGATTGACCAGGGACTTCCGGTGCGTGACAAGCGGGCTATTGTGCGCTTCATGACGAGCTCTGACAAGCCTGAGAACGCCGCGGACACCCCCGACACCCCCGCCGGACACACCGGCGTCGCCGCCATGGACTGGGCGGCCGCGTCCGCCGACCCCCAGTACCGTGCCGCTGTCGTGGATCTGCTCGGCGCGCTCGCGTACGGGGAGCTGGCGGCGTTCGAGCGGCTCGCGGAGGACGCCAAGCTGGCGCCCACGCTGGCGGACAAGGCCGAGCTGGCGAAGATGGCCTCGGCCGAGTTCCACCACTTCGAGCGCCTGCGCGACCGGCTCGCCGACATCGGTGAGGAGCCGACGTTCGCGATGGAGCCCTTCGTCGCAGCCTACGACGGTTTCCACAAGCAGACGGCGCCCTCCGACTGGCTGGAGGGACTGGTCAAGGCCTACGTCGGCGACTCCATCGCCAGCGACTTCTACCGGGAGGTCGCGGCCCGGTTGGACTCCGACACCCGCGCCCTGGTGCTGGCCGTGCTCGACGACACGGGACACGGCGGCTTCGCCGTGGAGAAGGTGCGCGCGGCGATCGACGCGGACCCGCGCGTGGGCGGGCGGCTCGCCCTGTGGGCGCGGCGGCTGATGGGTGAGGCGCTGTCCCAGTCCCAGCGGGTGGTCGCCGACCGGGACGCGCTGTCGACGATGCTCGTGGGCGGCGTCGCGGACGGATTCGACCTCGCCGAGGTCGGCCGGATGTTCTCCCGGATCACCGAGGCGCACACCAAGCGGATGGCTGCCCTGGGGCTGGCGGCCTGACGGGCGCTCCGGGCCGCCCGGCCCGGTTCAGCCCCTGCGCCACCATCGGCGGCCGGTCAGGCGGTCGCCGAGTGGCGGCGCAGTCTTCCCGCGGGGCGCAGCAGCAGCGACAGCGACGCCACGGACACGATCACCGCGCCGATCAGGATCGTCAGCAGGTTGCCGTCCAGCGCGGTGTTCATCACGAAGGCGCCGAACAGGGCTCCGGCCACCCCGGTCGGCAGGACCAGGGCAGGGGCGGGAAGACGGTGGGACAGGCGGTGATACGCCGCCCATGCGAGAGCCAGGCCGAGGATGGCGGAGCTGAGCGCTTCCAAGAGCATGTCGGGGTCCCTCCCACATGGCCGGCCTGCTCATATCGGTCCTAGCCCGTCTTACCCCTGACCTGCGGAATCCAATCCTCCCCTGTGAAGGACCTGTGCTCCGTCCGTGAGGGTGCCCAGATGGCCCACGGGACCACGCGACGGCCCGGCGGGTGACGCCGGGAACGAGAACGGCAGAAGGCCCGGCGGTACGAAACCGCCGGGCCTTCTCGCGACGTCCGGTCGCCGCCTAGAGCGCGCCGAAGCCCACCTTGCGCGGGGCCGGCTCGCCGATCTCGACGTAGGCGAGACGGTCGGCCGGGACCAGGATCTTGCGGCCGTGCTCGTCCACGAGGCTCAGCAGCTGCGACTTCCCGGCCAGCGCCTCGGCCACCACGCGCTCGACCTCCTCGGCGCTCTGACCGCTCTCCAGAACGATCTCGCGGGGCGCGTGCTGCACGCCGATCTTGACCTCCACGGCTATGTCCCTCCGACGGTCAGTGAAGTGCGCGACCTTCCGCGCCGTACCAGCACACATTAGCCCGGTGAGGGGACGCGCACGCCGCGCCCGGCCACGCCAGGAGCGAACAGCCGACGGGAACAAACGGCCGGTGCCCGCCCCGCGCGCTCAGTGGTGCTGTTCGTTGCCGTGCAGCGGGAATCCGGCGATGCCCCGCCAGGCCAGCGAGGTCAGCAACTGCACCGCCTGGTCGCGCGGCACGCTGCGGTCGCTGTGCAGCCAGGACCGCGCCACCACCTGCGCGAGGCCGCCGAGCCCCGAGGCGAGCAGCATCGACTCCGCCCGCGACAGCCCGGTGTCCTCGGCGATGACGTCGCAGATCGCCTCCGCGCAGTCGTTGGTCACCTTGTCGACGCGCTCGCGCACGGCGGGCTCGTTCGTCAGGTCCGACTCGAAGACCAGACGGAACGCGCCGCCGTCGTCCTCGACATAGGCGAAGTACGCGTCCATGGTCGCCCGGACGCGCTGCTTGTTGTCCGTCGTCGACGCCAGCGCGTGGCGCACGGACTGGATCAGAGCCTCGCAGTGCTGGTCCAGCAGGGCGAGATACAGGTCGAGCTTGCCCGGGAAGTGCTGGTACAGCACCGGCTTGCTGACGCCCGCGCGCTCGGCGATGTCGTCCATCGCGGCCGCGTGGTAACCCTGCGCGACGAAGACTTCCTGGGCGGCGCCCAGCAACTGGTTCCGTCGGGCACGGCGCGGCAGGCGTGTACCCCTCGGGCGTACCGCGTCCGTCTGCTCGATGGCTGTCACGCCGCCTCCCATTGTCGTCCATATGCGGTGTGAGCCGCGCCGCCATCGTACTTTTCGGTAACCGTGGTGTGCGCGGTGAGAGCGCAGAATTTCACGGACCGGACGGCGGCGAAAGCCGTACGGACGGTTTCAAAAACTGTCAGAGCGGGCAAGGAGAGTCCCCCTCTCCGGACGACGGTGCCCTGGACGGCGCGCTCCTCACCGGTAGTCGTCCTCGTCGAGGGCGACGACCCGGGCCTGCTCCACCAGGTCCGCCTCGTTGGCGCGGTCGGGATCGACGCCGGTCAGCGGGTCGTCGCGGTCCGGCGCCACTTCCGTCTGCTGCTCGGCCGCGTCGACCACGGGCGCCTCGACGTCGTACTCCTCACCCTCGCGGACGTCCTCGTCCTCCTCGAACGTCTCCGGGTCGGTCGGGTCTACGGCCATGCTGGGCTCCCTTCCTACGAACGTCCCTGATGAGTACAGGGGCCACATGCGGGTGCCCTCTGTACGAGACTAGGAGACACTCGATCCGGACGCTATGCGATGCGCGACGGTGACGTGACAGGCTGCGCATCCCGCCGCAGTGATCCTGTGACGCCGAACACATGAGCTGCCGCGTGATCGTCTCGTAACATTGCCCGCATGTCTTCGACCGAGCTGCCGTCCGTGCCGCCCGCCAACGTGCTTCCCGAGGTGGCAGCCGTCAGGGTCGCCGAGGGCGAGCGGCTCAGGTCGGCACACCTCCCGGGCGTCACGCTCTCCGTACGGTCGAGACCGCCCGCGCGCAAGGGACTGCCGTCCGCTCTCTACGTCCACGGACTCGGCGGCTCCTCGCTGAACTGGTCGGCCCTCATGCCGCTGCTGCACGACGTGGTCGACAGCGAGGCCGTGGACCTGCCGGGCTTCGGCGACTCCCCGCCACCCGACGACGGCGACTACTCCATCACCGCGCACGCACGCGCGGTGATCCGCTATCTCGACGCCACCGGCCGCGGTCCGGTGCACCTTTTCGGCAACTCCCTCGGCGGCGCGGTCACGACCCGGGTCGCCGCCGTACGTCCCGACCTCGTGCGCACCCTCACCCTCGTGTCGCCGGCCCTTCCGGAGCTGCGGGTCCAGCGCACGGCCGTCCCCACGGGGCTGCTGGCGGTGCCCGGGGTCGCAACCCTGTTCACCCGCATCACCCGGGAGTGGACGGCGGAGCAGCGGGTCCGCGGGGTGCTGCAGCTCTGCTACGGGGACCCCGCGCGGGTGTCGCAGGAAGGGTTCCGCAACGCGGTGCAGGAGATGGAGCGACGTCTGAGACTGCCGTACTTCTGGGATGCGATGGCACGCTCCGCGCGAGGGCTCGTCACCGCCTACACCCTGGGTGGCCAGCAGGGACTGTGGCGCCAGGCCGAGCGGGTGCTCGCGCCGACCCTCCTCGTCTACGGCGGCCGGGACCAGCTCGTCGGCTTCCGCATGGCCCAGCGGTCGGCACGCGCGTTCCGGCACTCCCGGCTGGTGACCATCCCCGACGCGGGGCACGTGGCGATGATGGAGTATCCCGAGACCGTGGCCCTCGCCTTTCGCGAACTCCTCAGGGATGCACCGCATTCGGCCGATGAAGGGGATACTGGGGAGCCGGGCGCGCAGGGCGCTCAGGGTTCCTCCGCCGAAACAGGTGGCGGAACCACCGCCGACGACACGAGGGGCTGAGGCGCGACGTGGGACGCCACAGCCGCCGTGGACCCGCCCCCAAGGGCGACAGCGCGGACACGACCGCAGTACGCAACGGCCGCGAATCCCGCCGGAGCGACCGGCGGGACACCCGTCCGGACCCGCACCGCAGATCCGCCCCTCCGCCGGCCCAGCAGCCGACCATGGGCGGGGACGGGCGATACGGGGACCCCTACCTGTACCCGCCCGGGACTCCCGCGCACGGTGTGCCGCGCCTCCCGGACGGATGGCTGCCGGACGGCACGCCGGCGCACGGGGTGCCGCGCCTTCCCGACGGCACCCCCGCGCACGGCGTGCCCCAGGCGCGTGGAGGGCATCCCGAGCAACGCGAGCCCGGCGGCGGCTGGGGGACGCTGAACGGCCGGACGACGGCCGGGGCCGGTTACGGCGGCATGCCCCCGACCGGACCTGGGCCGATGGCCGGACCCGGACCGAACGGGCCGGTGCCGACGGCCGGGCGGGGTGTGCCCTTCCCGCGGCAGCGGCAGGCGCCCCGGGGCGGGCCGCGCCAGGACTACCTCGACGCCTTCGCCGAGGACACCGACCTCTTCACCCCGCGCACGCGGCCCCCGGCACCGCACCCGCCCGCCGCCGCCCACCCCGCCGACCCGTACGCCGCCGTCACCGACTGGAGCGGCGAACCGGTCACCGGCATCCCGTCCGACGACGACAACGACCCGTCGGCCGGAGAGCCGTCACAGACCCGAGGCGGCAAGGGGCGGGCGTTCACGGGGATCGCCGCCGCCGCCGTCACCACGGTCCTGGCCGTCGTCGTGGCCGGCCAGGTCGCCGAGGAACGCGACGCCCCCGGCGCACAGGCTCAGTCCGCCGGCGAGCAGGCGCGCGACGTCCGGGACCCCGCCTCGCGCGGTGACGACCGCGAGACGCCCGCCGCTCCCTCCACCGAGCCGCTGACGTACCAGCAGAAGATGGACAGGACCTACCCGCTCGGCCAGACCCGCGCCGGCACGGGGAAGTTCGAGGCGATCACCGGCATCGACAAGGCGCCCGGCAAGGGGCAGAAGATCACCTATCGGGTCGACGTCGAGCAGGGACTCGGCCTGGACGGTGAGCTCTTCGCGGAGGCCGTGCACAGGACGCTCAACGACGACCGCAGCTGGGCGCACAACGGCGCCCGCACCTTCGAGCGCGTCCACTCCGGCCGGGTCGACTGGGTGATCACCCTCGCCAGCCCCGCGACGACCGCCGACTGGTGCGCCAAGTCGGGCCTGGACACCACCGAGGACAACGTCTCCTGCGACTCCGCGGCCACCGAACGCGTGATGATCAACGCGTACCGGTGGGCACAGGGTTCCGAAACCTACGGCGACGACATCCACGCCTACCGCCAGATGCTGATCAACCACGAGATCGGCCACCGCCTGGGCCACGACCACGTCACCTGCGACAAGGACGGCGACCTGGCGCCGGTGATGCAGCAGCAGACCAAGTTCCTCGACCACGACGGAATCAGCTGCCGCCCGAATCCATGGGCGTACCCGAACAGCTGATGATCGGCTGATCGCCTAGCGGGCCCGAACGCGCCCCGCACGGGAAAGTTACGCCCGTTCACCCCTTTTGGTGGCGTGATGGACAACCGTCCATCACGCCACCGCCTGTTCCGCATACGTTCGTCCCGCTGCGAGCCGCCGGGCCAACGGCGGCTCCCCAGACGGGAGATCGGGGGTGCACACGTGCGCATCGGACTGCTTACGGAGGGTGGTTATCCGTACGTGGGCGGTGAGGGCGGGCTCTGGTGCGACCGCTTGGTGCGCGGACTCGACCGACACGAGTTCGACGTCTATGCGTTCAGCAGCGACGAAGCCCAGGAGGACGCGGGCTGGGTCCCGCTCCCGCCGCAGGTCGGCAGGGTGCGCACCGCGCCGCTGTGGACCGCCGAGGACGACGGGGTGGTGTACGGCCGTCGCGCCCGCCGACTCTTCTCGGAGCACTACGGGGAACTGGCCGCCGCTCTCTGCGCCCCGGCGGACTCCTCCACCACTGAGGCGGACCGTTTCGCCACCGCGCTGCACGGCCTCGCCGAACTCGCCCGCGACCAGGGTGGCCTGGTGGCCGCACTCCGCTCCGAGACGGCCGTACGCGCCCTGGAGCGCGCCTGCCGTGCGCCCGGCGCCCGGCGCACCGCGCGCGAGGCGCGCGTCCCGGATCTGCTGGCCGTCGCCTCCCACGTGGAACGCGCCCTGCGCCCCCTCTCGCTCGACTGGTACCAGGAGGACGGGCTGGGCGTGGTGGACCTGTGCCACGCCACCGCGGGCGGAGTGACCGCCCTTCCGGGCCTGCTCGCCCACCACTTCCTCGGCATCCCGCTTCTCGTCACCGAGTACGCCGTACGCCTGCGGACGCACTACCTCACCCGCCCGGACTCCTCACCCGCCGTCCGCTCCCTGCTCGCCGCCTTCCACGGCAGGCTCGCCGCCGAGACCTACCGCCGCGCCACGTTCGTCACACCGGGCGACACCCACGCCCGCCGCTGGCAGGAACGCTGCGGTGCCGACCGGTCGAAGCTGCGCACCGTGTACCCGGGCATGGACGCCGCGCCCTTCGCCGAGGTGGGGGAGTCCCCGGAGAGCGCGGACCCGCACACCCTCGTCTGGGCCGGCCGCGTGGAGCCCGCCAAGGACCTGGTCTCGCTGCTGCACGCCTTCGCGGAGATCCGCACGCAGGAGCCGAAGACCCGCCTGCGGATCATCGGCGGCCCGACGGGCCCGGAAGGCGCCGCCTACCTCGGCCACTGCAAGGCGCTCGCCGCCCACCTCTTCCCGGACGAGGCCGACGGCCCGCACGCCGTCGGCGACAACCCGGTGTCCTTCGAGGAACTCAGCGGCCCCGGTCTGCGGACCCCCGCCGACGCCTACGCCGGCGCGGCCGTGACGGTCCTGTCCAGCGTCGTCGAGGGGTTCCCCGCGGGGCTGATCGAGGCGATGTTCTGCGGGCGTGCGACCGTCTCCACGGACGTCGGCGCCGTCGTGGAGGCCATCGGCGGCACCGGCCTCGTCGTACCACCGCGCAATCCGCGGGCGCTCGCCGAGGCGTGCGTCTCCCTGCTGCGCGACCCCGAGCGCCGCGCACGCCTCGGCGCCGCCGCACGCGCCCGCGCGCTCGAGCTGTTCACCGTCGACCAGAACATCTCGGCGTTCCTCGGCCTCTACCTGGAGATCGTCGCGCGCACCCCGGTCCGCCGCCCTCTCCTCGGCGACACCGGAACGCCCCTGCCCTTCGCCGCCCCCGCCGAGGCACACCTTCCCGGCCACTGGACCGAGCCGACCCCGCGCGCCGTTCCCACGTGGGCCATGGACACCCCGGTACCCGCAACGGAGACGACCCGATGACCGACCTGGACGAACGGAACCGCACGGGCGCGGCCGACCCCGTCAAGGCACTCCTGCACCGCCACAACGACCTGTGCCTCCGGGCGGTGGACCCCTTGGAGATCGCGGCGGGCCTGGAGGCGCACGGCATCACCGACCGGACCGCCGCGCGCTTCCGCCACCGCGACGTCTTCTCCCTCGCCGAAGAGCTCTACGCCCGGGTCCCCCGCGACGACCCCCCGCCCCCCACCCCGCCCCGCACGGAGAACAGCCGCCCCAGCACCCCCACGCTCCTCCTTCCCCTCCTCCCGGGCGCTCTGTGCGCGGCAGCGGTGCTCGCGCTGCACCGGACCCACGGCGAGAACCGCCTCTACGCGGCGGCCACGGGCATCCTCGCCGTCGCCCTGGCCCTCCGTGCGGTACTACGCCGAGGCCCGCTCAGTGCGCCCGGCCACCGGCACCGCCCGGCCACGACGCCCTGGGCCTGCTGGCTCATCGGTTACGCCCTCCTGGGCGACGGACTGCTGCACGCGGCGATCACCGGTGGCCCCGACGGCCTGCCCGACGGCACGGACCACGGGCACTGGCCGCTCGCCGCCGCCCCGGCCCTGGCCCTCGCCCTCGCCTGCGCACCCGCCGCCTGGACCGCCCACCTCTTCACCGCCCACGCCCGCCGAAGGCTCGTATCCAGCCGTGGCCTGGAGGACTTCTCCGCGTCGGCGCGCCCCGCGCTGTTCGGCGCGTTCGCGTTGTTCCTGGGTGCGCTGGCGGCCGTGCTCGGCATGGTGTCCGCCGTGTTCGACGAGCCCTCGGCGTTTGCCGGGACGCTCGCTCTGGGCGCCCTGGTGTTCCTGGCCCGCCTCCTCACGGTGCACGGCTTCACCCACGCGCCGAAGGTGATGCTCTCGGTCACGGCGATTGCCCAGGCAACGGCCCTTGCGACGGTTTTCGCGGCCCGCCTGCCGGGTCTCGGCGCGCTGTCCACACCGGTGGAAACCCTGACCACGGCCTGGGGCCCCGCGGCCGTCCCCACGCTCACCTGCGGTGCGGCGGCACTTGTCCTCCTGATCCACGCCTCCCGCACCCTCACCCGCGCCTCGGCGCACCTCCCTGGGGAGCACCCACGGTGACGGGCCAACGCGCTGACATGGACCGGGGGCGGTTCGACGCACCGGTGCTCGGAAGGCGCCCGGCGCGGCTGCGGGCCGGGGGTGGGATGCGCAGCCCGGCGCTTGCGGGGTGCCTCCACCCACTCTCGGCTCCTCCCCCACTCTCGGCTTCGCTCGAGCGGGGGGACCCCCATGAGCGGGAGGTACCCCCACCGCCCACCCTCCCCCACTCTCGGCTTCTCCCCCACCCTCGGCTGCGCTCGGGCGGGGGGACCCCCATCGCCCTGGGGGTACCTCCCAGGCCCTTGAGGCACTGGGGGAGGCACGACTGCCCGCGGAAACGGCGGCGCGACCGCCCAACCCCCGCACCCCCACCCCCCGTAGGCGCGACGCGCACCCCACCCCACCGGACGCTGCGCCGCAGGCGTACGACCACCACCCGCACGAAGGAGAACCCCACATGACCCCCCGCCCAGCAGCTCCGTACACCGAAGGAGCCGCCCGATGAGAGTCCTGCTGATCGGAGCCAACGGCTACATCGGCCGTTTCGTCGCCGACCGCCTCCTCGCCGACCCCGCCGTCCAGCTCACCGCCCTCGGCCGCGGCGACGACGCCGACGTCCGCTTCGACCTCGCCACCGGCAGCCCCGGCGCCCTCACCCGCTTCCTCGACGCCGTCCACCCCGGCGTGGTCGTCAACTGCGCCGGCGCCACCAGAGGCGGCGCGCGCGAACTGACCCGCCACAACACCGTCGCCGTGGCCACCGTCTGCGAGGCTCTCCGCCGCAGCGGCTGCGGCGCAAGGCTCGTACAGATCGGCTGCGGCTCGGAGTACGGCCCCAGCCAGCCCGGCTCCTCCACGGCGGAGGACGCCGTCCCGCGCCCCGGCGGCCCGTACGGCGTCAGCAAGCTCGCCGCCACCGAACTGGTCCTCGGCTCCGGACTGGACGCCGTGGTCCTCCGGGTCTTCTCACCCGTGGGCCCCGGCACCCCCGCCGGCTCCCCCCTCGGCCGCCTCGCCGAGGCGATGCGCCGCGCCATGCAGTCCGGCGACGGCGAACTGAAGCTCGGCGGCCTCGGCGCACAGCGGGACTTCGTCGACGTCCGCGACGTCGCCCGCGCCGTCCACGCCGCCTCGCTCTCCGCCGCCCAGGGCGTCATCAACATCGGCTCGGGCCGCGCCGTCCGCCTCCGCGACGCCGCCGGAATCCTCGCCCGCGTGGCCGGCTACGGCGGCGCCCTCAACGAACTCGACACGCTGCCCGGCATGCACCACCCCACCCACCTGACCCACACCACCCACACCCCACACGGTCCGCACCTGAGGCCCTCCATCGGCCACCCCCGCCCGGACTCCGACCACCACCACACCGCCACCACCGCGACCGCCACAGCAGGCACGGGCCCGACCGCCTTCCCGTACCCCGACGGCTGCGGCACCTGGCAACAGGCAGACGTCCGCACCGCCCGGGACCGCCTCGGCTGGCGCCCCCGCATCAACCTCGAGGAGTCCCTGGCCGACATCTGGATGGAGGCGGCATGCCGCATCTGACCAGTACAAAACCCGGCACCGCGAGCACGGACTTCCGCACCGGCTTCGGCATCCCCGGCTTCGCACACCCCCTCCTCGCCCCCACCGAGTGGAGCAGACTCGCCTGCCCGGGCACCCCCCTTCACTGGGTGGTGCTCAACGTGGCCGACGGCCCCGGCGTGCAGCCCGACCCGCACTGCCTGGAAGCGGCCGGCCGCCTGCGCAACGCCGGTGTCCGCGTCCTCGGCCACCTCGACACCGCCCACGGCCTCCGCACCTTCGGCGAGACGATCTCGGACGCGCACCGCTTCCTCGACTGGTACCAGGTCGACGGCTTCCTCCTGGACCGCTGCCCCGCCGACCGCGCCGCGCTCCCCGAGGTGCGGCGCACCGTGGCCACGCTCCGGGTGATCCATGAGGGCGCGCACATCGTCCTCGGCCACGGCACCCACCCGTATCCCGGCTACGCCGAGCACGGCGACCAACTGGTCACCTTCTCCGGTGCGTGGAGCGACTACCGCTGGTCGCAGGTGGCTGAGTGGACCGCCGACCACCCGCCCGAACGCTTCTGCCACTTCGTGTACGGAGTCCCCCGGCCGCATCTGGACGAGGCCTTACGCATCGCCCGCTGGCAGGGCGCGGCCACGATCTACTTCACGGACCACACCCCTCACACCCCCCACACCCCGGGCACCCCCGTCCACCCCACCGATCCCTGGGAGCCCATGCCCGGCTACTGGGACGACATCGTCTCGCGTATCGGGACGGGTGTCTCGGAATGAAAAAGGCCATGGCAGTGTTAAGCGAAGAACAACCGTAGTGATTGACCGACCAACGGAGTCCCCGTGTCGCTGCCACCCCTGGTCGAGCCGGCCCCCGAGCTCACCGTAGACGAGGTCCGCAGGTACTCCCGCCACCTGATCATCCCCGATGTGGGGATGGACGGGCAGAAGCGGCTGAAGAACAGCAAGGTGCTCTTCGTGGGCGCCGGCGGACTGGGTTCGCCGGGGCTGATGTACATGGCCGCCGCGGGCGTGGGCACGCTCGGCATCGTGGAGTTCGACGAGGTCGACGAGTCGAACCTGCAGCGCCAGATCATCCACAGCCAGTCCGACATCGGCCGCCCCAAGGCCGAGTCCGCGCGGGACACGATCAAGGGCATCAACCCGTACGTGAACGTGATCCTTCACGAGGAGCGGCTCGAGGCCGACAACGTGATGGACCTCTTCAGCCAGTACGACCTGATCGTCGACGGCACGGACAACTTCGCGACCCGCTACCTGGTCAACGACGCCTGCGTGCTGCTGAACAAGCCGTACGTATGGGGCTCGATCTACCGTTTCGACGGCCAGGCATCCGTCTTCTGGTCCGAGCACGGCCCCTGCTACCGCTGCCTCTACCCGGAGCCCCCGCCCCCGGGCATGGTCCCCTCCTGCGCCGAGGGCGGCGTCCTCGGCGTGCTGTGCGCGTCCATCGGCTCCATCCAGGCCAACGAGGCCATCAAGCTGCTCGCCGGCATCGGTGAGCCCCTCGTCGGCCGTCTGATGATCTACGACGCCCTGGAGATGCAGTACCGCCAGGTCAAGGTCCGCAAGGACCCCGACTGCGCGATCTGCGGCGAGAACCCGACCGTCACGGAGCTCATCGACTACGAGGCCTTCTGCGGCGTCGTGTCCGAGGAGGCCCAGGCCGCGGCGGCCGACTCCACGATCACTCCCAAGCAGCTCAAGGAGTGGATCGACGACGGCGAGAGCATCGAGCTCATCGACGTCCGTGAGCCGAACGAGTTCGAGATCGTCTCCATCCCGGGCGCCCGCCTGATCCCCAAGAACGAGTTCCTCATGGGCAACGCCCTGGAGAGCCTGCCGCAGGACAAGAAGATTGTCTTGAACTGCAAGACGGGTGTCCGCAGTGCGGAAGTCCTCGCGGTCCTGAAGTCCGCGGGCTTCGCCGACGCCGTCCACGTGGGCGGAGGCGTGATCGGCTGGGTCAACCAGATCGAGCCGGAGAAGCCGGTCTACTGACCGGCCGCGCCGAAGCGCCGAGCCGCGCAAAGCGCCGAGCCGAGCCGACGCGGGGGCTCCGGGCACCACGAGTGCGCGGAGCCCCCGCCGTCGTCATGAGCAGACCTTGCCGTCCTTCGGCACCGTGCCGTCCAGCAGATAGGCGTTCACCGTGGAGTCGACGCAGTCGCTGCCGCTGCCGTACGCGCCATGGCCCTCGCCCTTCCAGGTGAGCACCACCCCGACGTCCTCGCCCAGTTCGTCCGCCATCTTCCGGGCGCCCTCGTAGGGCGTGGCCGGGTCGCCCGTGTTGCCCACGACCAGGACCGGTGCCGCGCCGGGCGCGCTCACCTCCGGGGTGTCGAACTGGCCGGGAACGGGCCAGTCGTGGCACCAGCCGGCGGTGTCCCAGCCGAGGAAGGAGCCGAACACCGGCGAGAGCTCCTCGAACTCGGGCAGCAGTTTCTTCGTCTCCTCGACCGTCGGCCGCTGCTTGTCGTCCAGGCACGATATGACCCGCTGAGAGTGGGTCGTCGTGCCGTAGCGGCCCGAGGCGTCACGCTCGTTGTACCCGTCGGCCAGGGCCAGCAGCTCCGAACCGTCCCCCTCTTCCGCGGCCTCCAGCGCACTGGTCAGCACGGGCCAGCTGGTCTTGCTGTACAGCGGCAGGACGATGCCGGTCAGCGCCAGCGACTGCGTCAGCTCACGCCCGGAGGAGGACGTCGGCAGCGGCTCGGCGTCGATCCGGTCCAGCAGCTCCGCGATCTCCCGTGAGCCCTGCTCGGGGTCCCGGCCGGTGGACTTCAGATAGTTGTTGAGGGCCGTCTGGAAGCCGCGCGTCTGGTTCTTCGCGTGCCCCACGGTGTCGGCGGTCGGATCGACCACCGCGTCGAGCGTCATCCGGCCCACCTTTTTGGGGAACAGGTGGGCGTAGACGCCGCCGAGTTCGGTGCCGTAGGAGATGCCGAAGTAGTTCAGCCGGTTGTCGCCGAGGGCCTGCCGGATGCGGTCCATGTCGCGGGCCGTGTCGGTGGTCGAGACATGGGCCATCAGCTCTCCGGCGCTCTCCTGGCAGCCCTTGCCGAAGTCGGCCGCGTCCCGCAGGAACGCCTGCTCCTCGGCCGCGGTGTCCGGGGTGCCGTCCACCGACGACTCGGCGGCCTGGATGCCCTTGTCGTCGCGGCAGCGGACGCCCTCGCTGGCGGCCACCCCGCGCGGGTCCCAGCTGACCACGTCGTACCGCTCGCGCAGCTTGGAGACCGTGGAGGCGTAGGACGGCATCATGGCGACGCCCGAGCCGCCGGGCCCGCCGAAGTTGAACAGCAGGGAGCCGAGGCGGTCGTCCCCGGTCGCCCTGGCCCGGATGAGGGCCAGCCCGATCGTCGAGCCCTCCGGCTTCGACCAGTCCAGCGGCACTTTCAGTGTGGCGCACTGCCAGTCGTCGCCCGGTGCGGGCGCGTCGCCGGAGGCCTTGCACTCCCCCCAGTCGAGCGCGGCCGCCCCGCCCTTGCCGTCGTTGCCGTTCCCGCTCTTGTCGCCGGAGTCGTCGTCCGACGATCCGGAGCCGCTGCAGCCCGCCGTCAGTAGCGCGGCGGCGACCGTCAGGGCCGCCCACCGTGTGAAACGGGTCATGTGCCATTTCCCCCCTCGCTGGCCGTCCGCGCTGTGCCACGGATGGCGGTCAGGCCATGGTAGGCAGTTTCACCGCCCGCCGGGGCGGCCTGTGGACAACGCTCTGACCTGCGAACACTACGGAACCGATGCCGTGTGTCAGCTCTCCGCTCACGAACAGACGGTCCCGGCCGCCGGCACCTTTCCGTCCAGCAGATAGCCGTGCACCGCGTCCTGCACGCACCGGTTGCCGCTGCTGTAGGCACCGTGCCCCTGCCCCCGGAACGTCAGCTCCACCCCGACGCCCTCACCGAGGGCTTCCGCCATCCTGCGCGCCCCCTCGTACGGAGTGGCCGGGTCGCCGGTGTTGCCGATGACCAGGATCGGGGCCGCCCCGGGCGCGCTCACGTCGGGATGGTCCGCGGCCCCCGGCACCGCCCAGTCGGTGCAGCCGGTCATCCCCCACGCCAGATACTCGCCGAACAGCGCGGACGCCGCCCGGAAGGCGGGCAGTTCGCGTTCCACGTCCTCGGGGCCGTAGCGCGGCTTGTCGTCGGCGCAGTTGATGGCGGTGTTGGCCGCGACGAGGTTGCTGTACTCGCCGTTCTCGCTGCGCCCGTTCATCGAGTCGGACAGCAGCATCAGAATCGTTCCGTCACCGTCGTACGCCTGCTCGAGACCGTCGGTGAGGAACCGCCAGAAGTCCTGCGAGTACAGGGCCTGTGCGATGCCGTTGGTCGCCGCGGTCTGGGTCAGCTCCCGCGGGAAGATCCCGGGAATCGGCCTGCTGTCGAGATCCTTCAGAAACCTGGCGATGCGGTCCTTCACGTCCTGGGCGCTGTCGCCGACGGCGCACTCCTCGGTCAGGGAGACGCAGTCCTCGGCATAGTTGTCGAGCGCCAGCTGGAATCCGCGGGCCTGTCCGAGCGAACCCTCCTCCGCGGTCTGCGTGGGATCGACGACCGCGTCGAACACGGCCCGTCCCACCTTCTCGGGGAACAGGTGGGCGTAGACGCCGCCGAGTTCGGTGCCGTAGGAGATGCCGAAGTAGTGCAGCCTCTCGTCGCCGAGCACCTCACGCATCAGGTCGAGGTCCCGGGCGGCGTCCGTGGTGCGCACATGCGGCAGGATCCGCTCGGAGTTCTCCTCGCAGTCCGCGTTGAACTCCTTGGTGCCGCTCAGGAGTTCCGCGCGCTCGGCGTCGTCGTCGGGGGTGGCGTCCTGCTGGAGGTACGCGTCGAGCTGCCGGTCGTCCTGGCACTTCACGGGCGCGCTGCGGCCCACCCCGCGGGGATCGAAGCTCACCAGGTCGTAGCGGGTGCGCAGGGTCCCGTACTCCTCGCCGAAGGCGGGCAGCGTGGTGACGCCGGAGCCGCCCGGGCCGCCGAAGTTGAAGATCAGGGAGCCGACGCGTTCGCCGGACGGGCCGCTCGCCCTGGCCCGGATCAGCGCGAGGTCGATGGTGTCGCCCTCGGGGTCGTCCCAGTCCAGCGGCGCCTTCAGGGTGGCGCAGCTCCACTCGCCCCCGGCGCCCGGCAGCGGGGAGGGGGCCGGGCCTCCGCCCTGGGCCTCGGACGGGGCCGGGCAGTCCTTCCAGTCGAGTTCCTGCCGCGCGAGGTCCCGGTCCTGGTCGTCGTCGTCCTCGCCGCAGCCCGCCAGCAGTGCGGGCAGCAGGACGACGCAGACGGTCAGGGCGACGGCACGCAGGCGGAGGCCGAAGGGCTGGGGCATGCTCCCATCCTGCGGTTGCCCGGGGCCCCACGCGCGGGACGCGGGCCGTACGAGGTAAGGCGCACGGGTGCCGCGCACGGCTGCCCGCCTACAGAGCCGCCTTGCGTGTGAGGTGGTTGAAGGCGATCCACCCGGGCAGCACCGGCAGCCACAGCGTCAGCAACCGGAAGAGCAGCACCGCCGGCGCGGCGACCTCCTTGGGGAGACCGACGGCGATGAGACCGACCGTCAGGGTCGCCTCGACCGCGCCCACGCCGCCCGGCGTCGGCGCCGCGGACCCCAGCGCGTTGCCGGCGAGGAAGACGACGGCGACGCCGGCGATGCTGACCGAGGTCGTCTCGTCGCCGAAGGCCCGGATCGAGGCGTCCAGGCACATCACGAAGCAGGCCGTCAGCAGCAGCATGCCGCCGATACCGGTGATCAGTTTCTGCGGCCGCTGCAGCACGTCGAGCATGCGCGGCACGACGCCCGCGAAGAGCGACCGCACGCGAGTGACGACGAACTTCCTCAGGAACGGCACCGAGGTCACCACGAGCACCAGCACCGCCACCGTCAGCAGGCCCCCGATGACCGTGCGGGACGGTGACAGGGACGGCGTCTTCTCGGTACCGGTCAGATAGCCGAACGCCAGCAGCATGAGGATGTGACAGCCGAGCCCGAAGAGCTGCGACGCGCCGACGCTCGCCACCGCGAGCCCCGGCCGCACCCCCGCGCGCTGGAGGAACCGCGTGTTCAGGGCGACACCGCCCACCGCAGCAGGGGCGACGATCTTGACGAACGACCCGGCGACCTGCGCCGCCACGGTCCGCGCGAACGGCACCCGCTCCGGCACGAACCCGAGCAGGGCCATGGCCGCCGCGAAATAGCTGGCCGCCGAGAACAGCACGGCCGCGGCCACCCAGCCCCACTCCGCGTTCGAGATCAGCGGGCCGAACTCGATGTGCGTGAGCTGCGTGAGCAGGAAGTACGCGCCGATCGCCCCGGCGATGAAACTGATCAGCGTGCGCGGCCGCACTCGTTCCAGCCGGGCCGGCTCGACCGGCGCCTGCGGCCTGATCCGCAGCACCTCGTGCCGGATCTGGGTGAGCAGGTCCTCCTCGCGCGCCTCGTCCAGCGCTTCGTCGATGGCCCGCTTCTCGGCCCGCTGCTCCGCGCGTACGGCCTTCTTGTCCGCCTTCTCGAGCACCACGTGGCGCGTGTCGTCGGCGTCATGCTCCGCGCGGGCGGGCCTGGTCTGCCGGGAGGCCTCCAGGACCGCCTCGCGCTCGCGTTCCGCCCGCTCACGGGCCAGCTTCCGCAGCGTGCCGCGCGTGGAGCGGCTCAGCGCGATGGGCTGGAGCATCGGCAGACAGTCCGCCACGGTGTCGGGCCCGAGGACGCTCAGCGCGGAGGCCACCGCGCGTTCGGCGCCGACCCTGAGCCCCAGCGTCACCAGCAGCTGTGAGATGTCCATGCGCAGCAGCAGATCGCCGGCCGCGATCTCCCCGCCGCGCAGATCGGTGAGGATCACCGTGCCGGAACGATCCACCAGGATGGCGTCGCCGACCAGCCTGCGGTGGGCGATCCGGCGGGACTGCAGGGCCCGTACCTGGTGCCAGGTGTCCCGCAGGAGGTCGTCGGTGATCTCCTCGTCCGGCAGCGAGTCGAGGGTGTGCCCGCCGGTGTGCTCGTAGACGAGCATCACCGCGTCGGGACCGAGTTCGGAGGTCGCGATGAGCTTCGGCGCGTTGGCGCCGGCCGCGATGGCCGCGTACGCCAGCAGCGCCTCCTGCTCCAGCGCCTGGCGCAGCGACTGCAGGCTGCTGCGGGTGGCGAAGCCGCGCAGGGCGAGATTGCGCCACGCGCGGTAGAAGAACCCCTGCGCCTGCTGCTCGCGGTCGACCACCGTGACGTCCAGCGGCGGGCCGTCCTCCAGAGTGACGAAGTACCGGCGTCCCCGGTCGCCGCTCTCGGCGGCGTCCGGGGCCTCCTCGCGCGACGCGGTCACGGGACGGAAGCCGACGGTGCGCAGGCCCGCCATCAGGGTGCGTCCGGTGGGACGCACATTGGGCGAGCCCACCGCGTAGAGGGTGCCGTAGGCGACGGTCCAGCCGATCAGCACCGTGAGGATGATCGAGAACGGGGTCGTGTACCCGGTGACGAGCATCGAGAAGGCGTCGAGGAGCAGCACGACCCACAGCACCGCGCGCCATCGCGGCCGGCGGGACATGCCGACGGCCGTCATGTACGCGATGACCGGCGCCAGATAGCCGTGCACCGGGTCGGTGAGCGCGTGGATGTCACCGGGGGAGGGCTGGGTGAGCGCGTCCTGGATCGAGTCCGGGGCGGCACGTGCCACCCAGAGGTCGGTGGCGAGCGTCACACCGTGCGCGAGGACGGCGGCGAGCACGCCGTCGGCGATCCGCAGTCCGTCCCTCTTGATCAGCCGCTCGATGGCGAAGGCGACCGGTACCAGGAGGATCGCGATGCTGGAGGCCAGGCCCGCGATCTTGATGAGCAGGTCGGGTGCCTGTCCGGTGCCCTTGGTGATGTCCTGTTCCAGCCCCGAGGTGGTGCCGTGGGCGAACGCGGCGATCGCCAGCAGCAGCACGACGGCGAGGACGCCGCCCAGGAGCCGCATGAGATCGGAGGGGCGGTGCACCCGCGCGGGGAGTAGGGGCTCGTCGCCCTCCACCTCGTCGATGTGCGCGGTGTCGGGGTCCGTGGGGCCGGTGTCCGGGGTGTCCGGGCGCGACGAGGCGTCAGGGTTGCCCTCCGTGTCCTCGGGGTGCGCACCCTGCTGCTTCATCATCTCTTCTCGATCTCGTATCACCGGTCACCGCCCGCACGATGGTGGCATGCCGTTCCGGCACAAGGGGGCATCAGGGTCGAAAAGCGGGGCGGCACAGTCTGCCCGAAGGGCCTCTCCGGGGCGAGTCGTGCGCACGCGCGCGAGCGCGTCGCGTTGTCGGTGGGGTGGGGCAGGATGGGCCGGATGAGCCAGGAGAGCCTTCCGTCCGACGGTCCCCCGGAACATCCGGACGCGCTGCCCGAGTACGCCGAGAGGGTCCTCGAGGTGGCCGAGCTGATCCCGCCGGGGCGGGTCATGACGTACGGGGACGTGGCCGAGTGGCTGGGGGAGGGTGGCCCCCGTCAGGTCGGGCGCGTGATGGCCCTGTACGGGGGCGCGGTCCCCTGGTGGCGCGTCGTCCGCGCGGACGGTGTGCTGCTGCCGGGCCACGAGCTGAGAGCCCTCGGTCACTACCGCGCGGAGGGCACGCCCCTGAAGGAGGCGGGCCGGGCCGCGGAGGGCCATGTGCCGCGCCTCGACATGAGACGCGCGCGGTGGGACGGCGGTGGGCACACCGAGGGTCACACCTGACAGCTTCCGCCATCGTGCCCGCCGACGTGTGACCTGTGATGCCGCAGGGGGAGTCCGGGCACAGGCGTGGCATGACGTACGTTCGTGAGGTGAGGGACATGTGCGGCGCAAGCGCCCGGAGGGAAGAAGCGGAAGGTCTGCTTCCACGCTTTTCACCGGCGTAGCGTCGGCGGCGCGTGCCCCCTTCACCTCCTGCCCACCGCCCCGCACGCGCGGCGAACGGCCCCACAGCACACCCACCAGGACCGGCGAACCACGTGAGCTCCTCTTCCTCCACCAGCGGCCTGTCGCACCCTCCGGTGCGGCGGGGGAACCGTGGCGCTTATCGACTGGTGCGTACCCCGCCGGCTCGCGTGAATCCCCCTGATCTGGACGCCGCACAGCGCTCCGTGGTTGAGCACACCACCGGCCCGCTGCTCGTTCTCGCAGGTCCGGGCACCGGCAAGACCACCACGCTCGTCGAGTCCGTGGCCGCGCGGATCGCCCGTGGCGGGGACCCCGAGCGCATCCTGGTGCTGACGTTCAGCCGCAAGGCGGCCGTCGAACTGCGTGACCGCATGGCGCTGCGCATCGGGACCGCGCACGCCCCGCAGGCCACCACCTTCCACTCGTTCTGCTACGCCCTGATCCGCGCCCACCAGGACAGCGGCCTCTTCGTGGAACCGCTGCGGCTGCTGTCCGGCCCCGAGCAGGACGTCACCGTCCGCGAGCTGCTCGCCGGCCAGGCGGACCTGGAGCGGCTCGGACTCGCCCCTGTGCGCTGGCCGGACGAACTGCGTGCCTGCCTGACCACGCGCGGCTTCGCCGACGAGGTCCGCGCGGTGCTCGCCCGCAGCCGGGAACTGGGACTCGGCCCCGATGCCCTGGACGCCTTCGCCCGCCGCATCGGGCGCCCCGACTGGCGCGCCGCCTCCGCCTTCCTCGCCGAGTACCTCGACGTCCTCGACCTGCAGGGAGTGCTCGACTACGCGGAACTGGTCCACCGCGCGGTGCTCCTCGCCCGCCGCCCCGAGATCGCCGGGCAGCTCGCCGCGCGGTACGACGCCGTCTACGTCGACGAGTACCAGGACACCGACCCCGCCCAGGTGCGGCTGCTGCACGCCCTGGCGGGCGGACGCACCCTCGTCGCCTTCGGGGACCCCGACCAGTCGATCTACGCCTTCCGGGGCGCGGACGTCGGCGGCATCCTGGAGTTCCCGCACGCCTTCCCCCGCGCGGACGGCCGTCCGGCCCCGGTCGAGGTGCTCCGCACCTCCCGGCGCTCCGGTGCCGCCCTGCTGGCGGCCACCCGGCTGGTGACCAGGCGCATGCCGCTGCCCCGGCTCCCGGCCGAGAAGGTGCGCGCCCACCGGGAGCTCACGCCGGCGCGGGACGGCGGGCGGGTCGAGGTGTACACCTACCCGACGGCCGGCACGGAGCTGGACAACGTCGCCGACATCCTGCGCAGGGCGCACCTGGAGGACGGCATCCCCTGGAGCGAGATGGCCGTCCTGGTGCGCGCCGGCTCCCGCACCCTCCCCACCGTCCGCCGTGCGCTCACCTCGGCGGGCGTCCCCGTGGACGTCGACGGCGACGACCTCCCCCTGCGCCACGAGCCCGCGGTGGCTCCCCTGCTGACCGCCCTGCGTGCGGTGGCCACGGCAGAGGCGGAGGAGCGGGAAGGCACCGGCACGGACACCGCGCCCGACGCCGGCGCGGAGGCGTGCTGGCTCGACACCGAGACCGCCCTCACCCTGCTCACCTCCCCCCTCGCCGGCATGGACGCCGCCGACCTGCGACGCCTCGGCCGGGCCCTGCGCGAGGAGGAGCGGACCGCGGGCAACGCGCTGCCACCGCCCTCGGACGAGTTGCTCGCGCGCGCGCTCGCCGAACCGGAGCGCCTCGCCGTGCACGACCCCGTCCACGCGCGGGGCGCCCAGCGGCTCGGCTCCCTGCTGCGCCGGGCCCGCGCCCGTCTGGCCGACGGCGGTACGGCCGAAGAGGCTCTGTGGGACCTGTGGGACGGCACACCCTGGCCCCAGCGCCTGGAACGTTCCGCCCGGCGCGGCGGCGCGGCCGGCCGCAACGCCGACCGGGACCTCGACGCCGTGTGCGCACTGTTCGCCACCGCCGCCCGCGCGGAGGAGCGCACCGGCGGCCGGGGCGCCCTGAACTTCCTGGAGGAGATCGAGGCCGAGGACATCGCCGCCGACACCCTCACGCGGCGCACCGACGCCCGCCCCGGCGCCGTACGCCTGATGACCGCACACCGCTCCAAGGGCCTGGAGTGGCGCCTGGTCGTCGTGGCCGGAGTCCAGGAGGGACTCTGGCCGGATCTGCGCCGCCGCGGCTCCCTGCTGGAGGCCGACCGCATCGGCCGCGACGGACTCGCCGAGCCCCTCACCCCCGGAGCACTCCTCGCCGAGGAACGCCGCCTCTTCTACGTCGCCGCCACACGCGCCCGGGAACGCCTCGTCGTGACGGCGGTGAAGGCACCCGCCGACGACGGCGACCAGCCCTCCCGCTTCCTGACCGAACTCGGCGTCGAGCCCAAGGACGTCACCGGCCGCCCCCGCCGCCCCCTGTCCGTCGCCGCGCTCGTCGCCGAACTCCGTGCCACGACGGTCGACCCCCGGGTCTCCGAGACCCTCAGGGAGGCCGCCGCCCAGCGGCTGGCCCGGCTCGCCGCGCTCGCCGACGACGACGGCCGCCCGCTGGTCCCGTCCGCGCACCCCTACCGCTGGTGGGGCATGTTCGAACCGACGGAGAGCAAGGTGCCGCTGCGCAGCCGCGACCAGCCCGTCGTGCTCTCCGGCAGCGCCCTCGACCAGCTCGCCAACACCTGCGCCCTGCAGTGGTTCCTCGGCCGCGAGGTGAAGGCCGACGCGCCCGCGACCGCCGCCCAGGGGTTCGGCAACGTGGTGCACGTCCTGGCCGACGAGGTGGCCTCCGGGCACACCCCGGCCGATCTCGCCGTCCTCATGGAGCGCCTCGACTCCGTGTGGAACGCGCTCGCCTTCGACGCGCCGTGGAAGTCGGCGCAGGAGAAGGAGAACGCCCGCGTGGCGCTCGAACGCTTCCTGAAGTGGCACGTCATGGACCGCACGGGACGCACCCCGGTGGCCAGCGAGCACGACTTCGACGTCACCCTCGGGGCGGGCGACTACGAGGTGCGCATCCGCGGCCAGATGGACCGCGTCGAGGCCGACGGCGAGGGACGCGCGTACGTCGTCGACTTCAAGACCGGCAAACAGGCGCCCAGCGCCAAGGAGGTGGAACGCCACCCCCAGCTCGCCGTCTACCAGCTCGCCGTCCGCGAGGGTGCCGTCGACGGGGCCTTCGACGGAGTACGCCCCGAACCGGGCGGTGCCGAGCTCGTCCAGCTGCGCCAGGGCGCCGCCAAACGGGACGGCGGGGAGACCTTGCCCAAGGTGCAGGCCCAGGAGCCGCTGGAGGGCGAGTGGATCGGCGACCTGCTGGCCACGGCCGCCGGCAAGGTCCTCGACGAACGGTTCACCCCGACGGCGGGCCAGCACTGCGCCCACTGCGCCTTCCGCTCCTCGTGCAGTGCCCGGCCCGAGGGCGGGCACGTCGTCGAGTGAGCCGGCGTGACGCATCGCACCACCCGCTCCGACCTGCGGTTCTTCCCGTCCGCCACAGGTCGGCGCACGTCGCTGTCAGTGCGCGCCGCTAGATTCTGCGTGTGCCCGCCCGTATCACCGATCCCGATCAGCTCAAGGAGCTCCTCGGCATCCCGTTCACCCCGGAGCAGACGGCCTGCATCACCGCGCCGCCCGCCCCGCAGGTGATCGTGGCCGGAGCCGGATCGGGCAAGACGACGGTGATGGCGGCTCGCGTGGTGTGGCTGGTCGGCACCGGCCAGGTCGCCCCCGAACAGGTCCTCGGCCTCACCTTCACCAACAAGGCCGCCGGCGAGCTCGCCGAACGCGTGCGCAAGGCGCTGATCAAGGCAGGCGTCACCGACCCCGACGCCATCGACCCGGACAATCCGCCCGGCGAGCCGGTGATCTCCACGTATCACGCCTTCGCGGGCCGTCTGCTGACCGACCACGGACTGCGCATCGGGCTGGAACCGGCCTCCCGCCTGCTCGCCGACGCCACCCGCTACCAGCTCGCCGCCCGCGTCCTGCGTGAGGCCCCCGGCCCCTACCCGGCGCTCACCCGCTCCTTCCCCGACCTGGTCGGCGACCTCCTCACCCTCGACGCGGAGCTCTCCGAACACCTCGTACGACCCGAGGACCTGCGCGCCCACGACGCCGAGCTGCTGCGCACGCTGGAGAACACCAAGCTCACCAACGCCGACCTGCGCAAGGTCCCCGAAGCGGCCGCCGCGCGGCGTGAACTGGCCGACCTGGTGCTGCGCTACCGGGCCGCCAAACGTGAGCGCGATCTGCTCGACTTCGGCGACCAGATCGCCCTCTCCGCCCGGCTCGCCGCCATCCCCGAGGTGGGCCGCGTCCTGCGCGACGAGTTCCGCGTGGTCCTCCTCGACGAGTACCAGGACACCTCCGTCGCCCAGCGGGTCATGCTGGCCGGACTGTTCGGCGGCGGCACCGGCCACCCGGTCACCGCCGTCGGCGACCCCTGCCAGGCGATCTACGGCTGGCGCGGCGCCTCCGTCGCCAACCTCGACGACTTCCCCGACCACTTCGCCCACGCCGACCGCCGGCCCGCCACCCGCCAGTCGCTCAGCGAGAACCGCCGCAGCGGTGGCCGCCTGCTGGACCTCGCCAACGGCCTCGCCGAACCCCTGCGGGCCATGCACGCGGGCGTCGAGGCCCTCCGTCCGGCCCCGGGCGCCGAACGCGACGGCACCGTCCGCTGCGCCCTGCTGCCCACCCACGCGGAGGAGATCGACTGGATCGCCGACTCCGTCGCCCATCTCGTCCGCACCGGCAAGGCGCCCGGCGAGATCGCCGTACTGTGCCGCACGGCCGGCGACTTCGCCGGGATCCAGGCCGCCCTGGTCGCCCGGGACGTCCCCGTCGAGGTGGTGGGCCTGTCCGGGCTGCTGCACCTCCCCGAGATCGCCGACCTCGTCGCCGTCTGCGAGGTCCTCCAGGACCCGGGGGCCAACGCCTCCCTCGTCCGCCTGCTCACCGGCCCGCGCTGGCGCATCGGCCCCCGCGACCTCGCCCTGCTGGGCCGCCGCGCCCGACGGCTCGTCACCCACGCGCGCGTGGACGGCGACGACGATCCGGACCGGCGGCTCGCGGAAGCCGTGGAGGGCGTCGACCCGGCCGAGGTGATCTCCCTCGCCGACGCCCTCGACACCTTCCTGGAGACACCGCTCGACGGCGACGACGACGGCCTGCCCTTCTCAGCCGACGCGCGCGTGCGCTTCGCACGCCTGGCCACCGAACTGCGCGACCTGCGCCGCTCCCTCGCCGACCCCCTCATGGACGTCCTGCACCGCGTCCTCGCCGTCACCGGCCTGGAGGTCGAGCTGTCCGCCTCCCCGCACGCCCTCGCCGCCCGCCGACGCGAAACCCTGTCCAACTTCCTCGACATCGCCGCCTCCTTCGCCGCCGGCGACAACGAGGCCACCCTGCTCGCCTTCCTCGGCTTCCTGCGCACCGCCGCCCAGTACGAGAAGGGCCTCGACAACGCCCTGCCCGGCGGCGAGAACACCGTCAAGGTGCTCACCGCGCACAAGTCCAAGGGTCTCGAATGGGACGTCGTCGCCGTTCCCGGACTGGTCACCGGCACCTTCCCCAGCACCCAGGGCCGCGAGAAGTGGACCGCCCAGGGCAAGGTGCTGCCGCACGCGCTGCGCGGTGACGCCGACACCCTGCCCGACGTCGTGTCCTGGGACTCCCGGGGCCTCAAGGCCTTCCACGAGGCCATGAAGGAACACCAGCACACCGAGGAGCTCCGCCTCGGCTACGTCACCTTCACCCGCCCCCGCTCCCTGCTCCTCGGTTCCGGCCACTGGTGGGGACCCAGCCAGAAGAGGCCGCGCGGTCCTTCCGCCTTCCTCCAGGCCCTCTACGAGCACTGCGCCGCCGGGCACGGCGAGATCGAGGCGTGGGCGGACGAGCCCGCCGAGGACGAGGAGAACCCCGCCCTGCACGGGGCCACCGACGACCAGGTGTGGCCCCTGCCTCTGGACGACGCCGCCCTCACCCGTCGCCGCGCGGCCGCCGAAACCGTCCTCGCCCACCTCGACGCCCTCGCCGCCCACCCGGACGGCCCGGGCACCGCCGTGCACGATCCGGACACCTACGACGATCCGGACTGGCCGGCGCCGCCCGAGGACGAGGAAGTTCCCCCCGAGGACGACCCCTTCGCGGACGACGACCCCGGCGACTGGGAGTCCTGGACCGCCGACCGTCCCACCGTCCCGCACCAGGCGACGGCCCCCGAGGCCACCGGACGCCCTCGCGAGGCGGACCGCGCCCACCCGCCGCGGCAGCCCGGCGCGCCCCGCCTCACCCCCGAGGAGGCCCGCACCGTCGCCTCCTGGGACCGCGACCTCGACGCCCTCGCCGGCGAGCTGCTGCGTACCCGCGCGAGCGTCACCGAGGTCCGGCTGCCCGCCTCCCTGACCGCCTCCGAGCTGCTCCGCCTGGCCGAGGACCCGGACGGCTTCGCCCAGGAGCTGGCCCGCCCCATGCCCCGCCCCCCGCAGCCCGCGGCACGCCGCGGCACCCGCTTCCACGCCTGGGTCGAGGCACGCTTCGAGGCCCTGACGCTGCCCATGCTCGATCCGGAGGAGCTGCCCGGCAGCGACGCCGAAATCGAGGACGAGCGCGACCTGCAGGCCCTGAAGGAGGCGTTCGAACGCACCGAGTACGCCCGTCGTACGCCCCACCGCGTGGAGGCGCCCTTCCAGCTGACGATCGCCGGCCGCGTCGTCCGCGGCCGCATCGACGCCGTCTACCGGAGCGACGCGGCGGACGGAACGACGTACGAGATCGTCGACTGGAAGACCGGCCGCGGCCGCACCGCCGACCCGCTCCAGCTCGCCGTCTACCGGCTCGCCTGGGCCGAGCAGCAGGGCGTCCCCCTGGAATCCGTCCGGGCCGCGTTCCTGTACGTACGCACCGGAGAAGTGGTCCGCCCCGGGGCCCTGCCCGGCCGCGCGGAGCTGGAGCGGCTCCTGCTCGAGGAGCCGCCCGGTGAGATACCGCACTCCGAGGACACCGGCGCGGACCGCTAGGCTCGACGGCATGAGCCAGCCCGTTGACAGTGCCGTCAGCGCCGTCCGTACGTACATCGCACAGCACCGCGTCACCTTCCTCGACGATCTCACCGAGTGGCTGCGCATCCCGTCCGTCTCGGCCCAGCCCGACCACGCGCCCGACGTGCGCCACAGCGCCGACTGGCTCGCCGCGAAGCTCAAGGAGACGGGCTTCCCCACCGCCGAGGTCTGGCACACCCCCGGCGCCCCGGCCGTCTACGCCGAGTGGCCCTCCGCCGACCCCGACGCGCCCACCGTGCTGGTCTACGGCCACCACGACGTACAGCCCGCCGCCCGCGAGGACGGCTGGGACAGCGAGCCCTTCGAACCCGTCGTCCGCGGCAACCGTCTTTACGGGCGCGGCGCGGCCGACGACAAGGGCCAGGTCCTCTTCCACACCCTCGGCGTCCGCGCCCACCTCGCCGCCACCGGCCGCACCACCCCGACCGTCCATCTGAAGCTGCTGATCGAGGGCGAGGAGGAGTCCGGCTCCCCGCACTTCCGGGCGCTCGTCGAGGAGCACGCGGACCGGCTCACCGCCGACGCCGTGATCGTGTCCGACACCGGCATGTGGTCCGAGGACACCCCCACCGTGTGCACCGGCATGCGTGGCCTCGCCGAATGCGAGATCCGGCTGTACGGCCCCGACCAGGACATCCACTCCGGTTCTTTCGGTGGCGCGGTCCCCAACCCCGCCACCGCCGCCGCACGCCTGGTGGCCGCCCTGCACGACGACCACGCGCGCGTGGCGATCCCGGGCTTCTACGACGGTGTGGTGGAGCTCACCGACCGGGAACGCGAACTCATCGCCGCGCTGCCCTTCGACGAGGAGCAATGGCTGCGCACCGCGAAGTCGCACGGCACCCGGGGCGAGACCGGATACAGCACCCTGGAGCGCGTCTGGGCGCGCCCCACCGCCGAGGTCAACGGCATCGGCGGCGGCTACCAGGGCCCCGGCAGCAAGACAATCATCCCTTCCTCCGCCATGGTGAAGCTGTCCTTCCGGCTGGTCGCCGGGCAGGACCCGGAGCATGTGGCGAAGGCCGTCCGCGCCTGGGTGCCGGAACAGGTCCCCGACGGCATCCGCCACGAGATCTCCTTCAGCCCCGCCACCCGGCCCTGTCTGACCCCCCTGGACCACCCCGCCCTGCAGTCCCTGGTCCGGGCGATGGGCCGCGCCTTCGACCGTCCCGTCCTGTTCACGCGCGAGGGAGGCTCCGGCCCGGCCGCCGACCTCCAGGACGTCCTCGGCGCACCCGTCCTCTTCCTCGGCATCTCCGTCCCGTCGGACGGCTGGCACGCCCCCAACGAGAAGGTCGAGCTCGACCTGCTCCTCAAGGGCGTCGAGACCAGCGCGTACCTGTGGGGCGACCTCGCCGAGCACTGGCGGCACGCTCCCTGACCACCGCAGCCGTCCGGAACCGACGCCCGCGCGGGGCACACTGGAAGGGGCCTTCGCCGCGCCCCGCCGGATCCGGTCCCTCCCACCGCACGTTCCGCCGAACCGCCCGCCGACCCAATCCGTTCCACCGGGGGAGTTGGAAGCACCCGTGACCACCTGGACCGACCACACCGCCGACCGCCCCATCTCGCTCACCGTGCCGAGCGGCATCGACCGCGCCGCCCACCACCGGCTCGACGAGGCCTGGCTCGCGGCGGCATGGAGCCACCCCTCGACCCGCTGCTTCGTGGTCTCCGGCGGCCAGGTCCTCATCGACGAGGCGGCGGACGGGCGCACCGAACTCCTCATGACGCCGTCCTTCGAGGCCCCGCTCACCGAGGCACACCGCTACTTCCTGGGCATCGACGAGGACGGCGTCAGCTACTTCGCCCTCCAGAAGGACTCCCTGCCCGGCCGCATGGACGACTCCGCCCGCCCTGCGGGGCTGCGCGAGGCGGGGCTTCTCCTGTCGCCGCGCGAGGCGGGCCTGATGGTGCACGCGGTCGCCCTGGAGAACTGGCAGCGGCTGCACCGCTTCTGCTCCCGCTGCGGCGAGCGCACCGTCATCGCCGCCGCCGGCCACATCCGGCGCTGCCCGGCCTGCGGTGCCGAGCACTACCCGCGCACCGACCCTGCGGTCATCATGGCGGTCGTGGACGGCGACGACCGCATCCTGCTGGGACGCCAGGTCCACTGGCCCGAGGGCCGCTTCTCGACGCTCGCCGGATTCGTGGAGCCGGGCGAGTCCATCGAGCATTCGGTGCGCCGCGAGGTGCACGAGGAGGTCGGCATCGCCGTCGGCGAGGTCGAGTACATCGCCAGCCAGCCCTGGCCCTTCCCGTCGAGCCTCATGCTGGGCTTCACCGCCCGCGCCACCACGACCGAGATCAACGTCGACGGAGACGAGATCCACGAGGCCCGCTGGTTCTCCCGCGACGAACTCGCCGCTGCCTTCGAGTCCGGCGAGGTGCTCCCGCCGTACGGCATCTCGATCGCGGCCCGGCTGATCGAGCGCTGGTACGGCAGGGAGCTCCCGACCCGCAGCGCCTTCTGACCCGGCGCCCGCACGACACGAAGAAGCGGGGTGGCCGTCCCTTTCGGGGACGGCCACCCCGCTTCGGGGCCGGTCCGCTCAGACGCCGACCTTCTGCTTGACCTGCGCGAGCGACGGGTTGGTGAGCGTCGAGCCGTCGGCGAAGAGCACGGTCGGAACCGTCTGGTTCCCGCCGTTCGCCTTCTCCACGAACGCGGCGGACTCGGGGTCCTGCTCGATGTTGATCTCGGTGTACGCGATGCCCTCACGGTCCAGCTGGCTCTTCAGCCGGCGGCAGTAGCCGCACCACGTGGTGCTGTACATCGTCACAGTGCCCTGCATGCCTCTCGCGCTCCTTCGGCGGCTCGGGGAAGTCCTCGTTGTGGGGGGAACGTACTTGAAAGCGCAGGCATTCCCGAGGGCGGTGCGCCGCCACCGTCCAGGAGTGACGCCTGCCGCATTGATATGACCGCAGGGCCCTGCCTGTGGACAACCGGCTCACCTGTCTCCGGGGACCTGGCAGCATGGCCATGTGACAGCAGCAACGCACTCCCCCCTCTTCCCGCAGGTACCGGACTCGGCCGACGCGGTGCTCGAAGGGCTCGACCCCGAGCAGCGGGCCGTGGCCACCGCCCTGCACGGACCGGTGTGCGTGCTGGCGGGCGCGGGCACCGGCAAGACCCGGGCGATCACCCACCGGATCGCCTACGGGGTGCGCGCAGGGATCCTCCAGCCCTCCAGTGTGCTCGCCGTCACCTTCACCAACCGTGCCGCCGGGGAGATGCGCGGCAGGCTCCGCCAGCTCGGCGCGGTCGGCGTCCAGGCGCGCACGTTCCACTCCGCGGCGCTGCGCCAGCTCCAGTACTTCTGGCCGAAAGCGATCGGTGGTTCCCTGCCCCGGCTCGTGGACCGCAAGATCCAGCTGGTGGCCGACGCGGCCGCAGCCTGCCGCATCCGGCTCGACCGCGGGGAGCTGCGGGACGTCACCGCGGAGATCGAATGGTCCAAGGTCACCCAGACCGTCCCGGGGGACTACGCGGCCGCCGCCGTCAAGGCCGGCCGGGAGACCCCCCGCGACCCCGCCGAGATCGCCCAGCTGTACTCCGCCTACGAGGACCTCAAGCGTGAGCGCACGGTCATCGACTTCGAGGACGTGCTGCTGCTGACGGTCGCCGTTCTCCAGGACCGGCACGACATCGCGGAGCAGGTCCGCGCCCAGTACCAGCACTTCGTCGTCGACGAGTACCAGGACGTCAGCCCGCTCCAGCAGCGCCTGCTGGAACTCTGGCTCGGCGACCGGGAGAACCTGTGCGTGGTCGGCGACGCCAGCCAGACCATCTACTCGTTCACGGGAGCAACCCCGGACCATCTGCTCGACTTCCGCGCCCGCCATCCCGGAGCCACCGTCGTCAAACTGGTCCGCGACTACCGCTCGACCCCCCAGGTCGTCCGTCTGGCGAACGGGCTGCTCGCCCAGGCCCGCGGCCGCGCCGCCGACCACCGGCTGGAACTCGTCTCCCAGCGCGCCGGGGGGACCGAGCCGGTCTTCACCGAGTACGCCGACGAGCCCGCCGAGGCCGAGGGCGCCGCGCGCCGCATCCGAGAGCTCATCGACGCGGGCGTCCCGGCGAGCGAGATCGCCGTCCTGTTCCGCACGAACTCCCAGTCCGAGACCTATGAGCAGGCGCTGGCCGACGCCGGGGTGCCCTACCAGCTCCGGGGCGCCGAGCGCTTCTTCGACCGTCCCGAGGTGCGCAAGGCGATCGTCGCCCTGCGCGCGGCGGCCCGCTTCGGCGGCAACGACGCGCTCCTCGACGACGCCCCCGACCTGCCCTCCCAGGTGCGTGCCGTGCTCTCCGGCGAAGGCTGGACCACCGAGCCGCCGGCCGGCTCGGGAGCGGTCCGGGAGCGCTGGGAGTCACTGGCCGCCCTCGTGCATCTGGCGCAGGACTTCGCCGGCGCCCGGCCCGGCGTCACGCTCGCCGACCTCGTGACCGAACTCGACGAACGGGCCGGCGCCCAGCACGCCCCGACGGTGCAGGGGGTCACCCTCGCCTCCCTGCACTCGGCCAAGGGCCTGGAGTGGGACGTCGTCTTCCTGGTCGGCGTCGCCGAGGGGATGATGCCGATCACCTACGCAAAGACGGAGGAGCAGATCGAGGAGGAGCGCCGTCTCCTCTATGTCGGCGTCACCCGCGCCCGCGAGCGCCTCCATCTCTCCTGGGCGCTCTCCCGCTCGCCCGGCGGCCGGCCGAACCGCCGCCCCAGCCGTTTCCTCGCCGGGCTGCGCCCCGGGTCTACCGCCGCCGGGCGCGGCGGTGCGGCCGGCACGGGAGGTGTGGAGCACGGTTCCTTCGGCGCGGCGCCCGCCCCGGCCGCACCGAGGCCGAGACGGGGCCGGCGCAGCCCCGCCCGCTGCCGGGTCTGCGGTCGCACGCTGACCGACGCGGGCGAGATGAAGCTGATGCGCTGCGAGGACTGCCCCTCCGACATGGACGAGGGGCTCTACGAGCGGTTGCGGGACTGGCGCGCCGACCAGGCGCGTCGCAGCGGACAGCCGGCCTTCTGCGTCTTCACCGACAAGACGCTGATCGCCATCGCCGAGACGGTCCCCGACGACGAGCAGGGTCTCGCGCGCATCCCCGGGGTGGGGATGCGCAAGCTGGGCCGCTACGGGGCCGATGTTCTGGCCATCTGCGCAGGCCGTGACATCGCCGAGGAGCAAGATCCGGACTGATGTGAACTCGTCGAAAAAATAGTTTGCGCATGCCCCGGGAATCCCCATAGGTTCTTAGGCACGGGGACAGCGGCCTTCTCGAAGGCCCTGGATCCGTGTTGTACTTGCATATCCGCGGACTGGTTCACCCCAGTCCCCCGAGACGCCGAGAGGAGGCGAGTCCAGTGATCAGCATCAACACCAGCTCCATCGTCAAACTGACCGATCGCTCGGCCGTCTCCCTGTGCATTCCCGGCGCCTCGAACCAGGGCACCGGTCTGTCCGGCCTCCGTGCCGTGCGGCCGGCGTCCTCCCTCGCTCCCGCGGGCCTTGTCGTCCGTGAGCGCGATGAGCGACCGACCAAGGCACTGGAAGCAGCAGTAGTGGCACAGGCGCAGGCCTATGCCTTTGCGGCGGCCGGTGCCGGATTCCGGAAGCAGACGACGCAGCACCACCTGATGTGGGCCTTCCGTGGGCCAGAACCCTGGAGTGATCCAGCCTGATGCGATCAGGCCGGCGCCTTCAGGGCCGCGGAACCCCATCCGGGATCCGCGGCCCTTCTGTTTGTCCAGCAACGTGGACGACGAAGCGAAGGCGCCTCGGGACAAGAAAAGAACCCGGTACCAGCCGCCACCCGGTCAACCGACCGGAAACGACCAGACGAGGAAGACGAACCGTGCAACTCGAAGCGCACGCCCCGTCCGTACCGCCTTCCGACACGATCCCCAAGCCCGGCTCCACGGAGGACCCGACCTTGACTCCGCTCACCGCGCTCACCGCGCTCGACGACGCCATCGAGAACCTCGGCGTGCCCGTCCCGTGCCGCTCCTACGACCCGGAGGTCTTCTTCGCCGAGTCGCCCGCGGACGTCGAGTACGCCAAGTCCCTCTGCCGTACCTGCCCGCTGATCGAGGCCTGCCTCGCCGGCGCCAAGGAGCGGCGTGAGCCCTGGGGCGTCTGGGGTGGCGAGCTGTTCGTCCAGGGGGTTGTCGTCGCCCGGAAGCGGCCGCGTGGCCGCCCGCGCAAGAACCCGGTCACGGCATGAACACCCCAGGAACGATCGACCGCCCTCTCACGCACGACCCCCAGAAGCAGGCCCCGATGATGCCGTCCACTCACGAGCCCGCCGGCTCCGCGACCGAAGACTTCACCACCAGCGGCGCGAACGACTCGCGCCAGAACAGGACCCGAGAGATGCAACTCATCCCAGAAGCCCTGGCTCGCGCGCATATGCGCGACCGACTGCACGAGGCGCAACAGGAGCGCGAGGCCGTACGCCTGGTGAACGCGCGCCGGATGCAGCGCCGGGCCGAGCGCGCCTCCCGGCGCGCCCGCCGCGCGCTCGCCATGGCGCTCATGCAGTAACCGACCCGATTGAAGCGGTGGCCTCGCCCAGCCGGAGGCCCAGCTCTTCCCCGCGGGGGCCGGTCCGTGCGAACGGACCGGCCCCCGCGGTGCGTTGCGGCGGGCCGACCGTCCGCCGCGGCGTTATCGTCGCCGGGTGACGAGTCATTCCGGTGGCGATGACGACGACGGCCGCACGGCGGAGCCGCTGGTGTGCGCCCGCTGCGGCACCCGCGCCGAGGGCCCGCAGCGGCCGCACGGCGGAGCCGCTGGTGTGCGCCCGCTGCGGCACCCGCGCCGAGGGCCCGCAGCCGACCTGGACCTTCTCCCTGGAGAACGGCACCCCGCGCCACTACTGCGAGAGGTGCTCCCGCGACAATCTGCGGGCGATCGAGGGACGCCTGGACGCGCAGTGGTGGTAGCGGCCGTACCGGTCAGGCCTGGGCGGCCGGTTCCTCCTCCGTCGGCTCCTCCGGGAGGAACGCCGGCAGCCACTCCTCCAGTTCCTCCCGCAGCCGCACCGTCGCCCCCAACTGACAGAGCACACCGATGGTGCTCAGAGTCACCCGGTGGATCAGCAGATAGGCCGGGGGAAGGTTGAGCTGCTTGGCCAGTTGGGAGGCGGGGGAGCGGGGGTCGGCGATCCGGGCCGCCTGGCTCCGCATCCAGCCGCGGCTGAAGGTGAACTCCTCCGCCCGCGCCGGTTCGATGATCGGCAGGAGGTACTCCAGGACGGCGTCGGGGTCCAGCTCTATGGACTCCTTGACGAAGCCCTCCGTGCAGAGCATCTCGTAGACCGCCTCGGCCTCGCCGTCCAGCGTCATGCGCAGGGCCTCGCCGATGGGCTCGGGCAGACCCCCCGGAAGGCGGTCGACCGTCCCGAAGTCCAGTACGCCGAGGCGCCAGTCGTCCTCGCCCTCCGGACCGCCGGGCAGCAGACGGAAGTTGCCCGGATGCGGATCGGCGTGCAGCAGACCGGTGCGGGCGGGGCCGGAGAACAGGAAGCGCGCCAGGAGCTGGCCGGCCCGGTCGCGTTGCGCCTCGGTACCGCCCGAGATGATCTCCGACAGTGGGACGCCGTCCATCCACTCGGTGATCAGCACCTGCTCGCACTGATGGACCACGTCCGGCACGACGACATCGGGGTCGCCGCCGAACTCCTCGGCGTGGGCCCGCTGCGCCTGGGCCTCCAGCTCGTAGTCCAGCTCTTCCGAGACTCGGTCCTTCAGCTCCGTGATCAGCGGTTTGACGTCCATGCCGGGGACGAGCGGGCCCAGCAGACGGGCGAAGCGGCTCAGCTGGTTCAGGTCGGACAGCAGGGCCTCGCCGGCGCCCGGGTACTGCACCTTGACCGCCACCTCGCGGCCGTCGTGCCACACCGCCCGGTGCACCTGGCCGATGGAGGCCGCCGCGGAGGGCTTGTCCTCGAACTCCAGGAACAGCTTCTGCCAGCCTTCCCCCAGCCGCTCATCCAGCACCGCGTGCACGGTACGGGTCGGCATCGGCGGGGCCGCCTCCTGAAGCTTGGTCAGCGCCGCGCGATAGGGGCCGGCGACCTCCTCCGGCAGGGCCGACTCGAAGACCGACAGGGCCTGCCCGAACTTCATCGCACCGCCCTTGAGCTCGCCGAGCACCTTGAAGAGCTGCTCGGCGGTGCGCTGCTGAAGCTCACGGCCGACGATCTCCGCGGACTCGCCCACGATCCGCTTGCCGAGCCCCCATGTCGCCCGCCCGGCGAAACCGAGCGGGAGCGCGGCCAGCTTGGCGGTTCGGGTGACCGCCTTCCGCGGAAGATCAGACATGCGCCCTCCAAGTACCTGCCGGCCGCTCCGTGTCCGCCTGTCGGCGCACCGTCTCCGACGACCCCTGCACGGCCATTGTCTCGTGCGACCCCCCGGCTCCGGGGGTGTGTTCTCCCTTACCTTTCTCCCGGCTCCCTTTGTCCGGGATTCGTCCCTCGTCCTTCTCCTCGGTCCGCCCGGCGGCCCCGCACGGGCAGGCGGGATGCGGCCACACCGGCCGCGCCCGCCAGTGCAGACCGGGAACGGACACCTCCCAGCGTGCACCGGCGCTGGACGGAACCCGGCCGTCCAGGAAGGCGAGCGCGTGCGTCGCTGCCAGTCCGGCCACCGTAGTGGCCAGGGCCAGATCGCAGGCTCCCACTCTGCGCTGCCGGCCGGAGCGCCACTGGGCGATCAGTCGCGGCCAGGTCGGGTCCCGGTCGACGCGGTCCTGCTGAAGACAGCCGGCACAGCCCGTTTCGCCGGGCAGGACGAGCGGGCCGACCACACCGGTTCCCTCCACCACACCGACATGAAGATGCGGAGTGCCCGAGGACACAAGACCTTCGGCGGCGGACGGATCGGGAGCGTACACGGCCACGTCGTCCCGAGGGGCGAGGACCACCAGGGAGAACCCCGGGTCGCTCGCGTCGAGGGGCGACCGGGCGGTCCGGCGCGGCGGCCGGCCGGGTGCGGCCCGGCGCACCGCGCCGCGGGCCGCCTCGTCCCTGCGGTCGCCGACGGCTTCGGCGGGCAGCCCGCCCGGCGCGACGTCCCACGGCTCGACCCGCCCGACGTCACGCACCTCCACCCCGCCCACTCCGGCTCCCGACAGCAGCGCCGCGAGCACCCCGCCCACCCGGCCCGCGCCCCGCACCTGCACCCGCATGCTGCGGCGCGCCGCCAGCCGGCGCAGCGGATCGCCCGGTTCGGAGGTGGTCAGGGCGAGGGAGGCCAGGTCGGGACGGAGCCGGTCGAGGACCTCGGGGGTGTCGCGCAGGGCGTCGGCGTCCGGTCCGCCGCCCCGGGAGTCGTCCAGGAGCCCGGCCCGCGACAGCCGCCGTACGAGCAGGTCGACATGACCCTCGGGCAGATCCATGCGCCGCCCTTCCTCGCGCAGGAGACCGAGGCCGCGGGTGCCGTCGAGCAGGTCCAGGAAGCTGCCCGTCGCCGTGTCCATCGGGCCCAGCGTCAGCGCGTGGGCCGGAGTCATACCGAACTGCACGGTGTTGAGATCGCGCCACCCGCGCCTGAGCGCGGGCTTGACCATCGGATGCATGACAGGCCCCCGTATCTGCTGGATCGTCCCCGTGGCCGGCCGGGCCCGGTCGCGCTCCGGCCGACACATGCCAGCATGCCGGGACCCGGCCGAGGCCGCCGAAAGTTGTCCACAGGTGCCGGAATTCGTCGTACAAATCCGGCGCACGGTGGTGGGATCGACATGGAACCGTCCCGGAGTCAAGACTTCCCCGTGGACAGCGGGTACGGTCGGGGCGTGCCCGCCGACCCACTGCACCGCGCCGGAAAGTCACAGCGCAGCACGAGCCAGCCGACGAACGGCTCACGGGCGAGCGCGATCGAGGTCCGCAGGAGCGCCCGTCGACGCAGAACGGTCTCCGCGTACCGCGAGGGCGATCGCACCGTGGTGCTCATCCCCGCCCGGATGTCCGAGGCGGAGGAGCAGCGCTGGGTGAACGTCATGCTCGACAAGCTGGCCGCCCAGGAGAGCAAACGCGCGCTCGGGGACACGGAGCTGGCCGAGCGCGCCAGGCGACTGTCGGGACAGTACTTCGACGGGCGGGCCAGGCCGGCCTCCGTGCGCTGGGTGACCAACCAGAACACGCGCTGGGGCTCGTGCACCCCGTCCGAGGGCAGCATCCGTCTGTCGCACCGGCTGCAGGGCATGCCCGACTACGTCGTCGACTACGTCCTCTGCCACGAGCTGGCGCATCTGCTGGTGCCCGGGCACGGGCCCCGCTTCTGGCGGCTGCTGGAGGCGTACCCCAAGACGGAACGGGCCCGCGGCTATCTCGAAGGTGTGGTCGCGGCCGACCGACTGCCGCACGTGCCCGGTGCGCGCGATGCGTGAGCCGCGCCCCGCATGAGCGCACCGTAGGCCGTGCACGCGTTGTGTACCGGCTCTGTACCGACTTCATCCGGTGTCGGAGTTTGCCGTTAGCCTGGCGCGACGCACTCACATTCGGGATGGGGGACGGTCGTACGTATGGCCAGGGAATTCCAACGCGGCCACAAGGCCAGGATCAGTGACCTCACCGCGGGCACGGATCTGTACGTAGGTGTGCAGATCTCCGGCCCGGGGCTGACCTTCGACATCAGCTGCTTCGGTCTCGACGCCGACGAACGGCTCTCGGACGACCGCTACTTCGTCTTCTTCAACCAGCCGAAGTCTCCTGAGGAGTCCATTCAGCTCCTGGGCGCCCAGGCGGGGGACACGGAGTCCTTCCGTGTGACGCTGGACCGGATCCCGCAGCAGATCAAGAAGCTGTCCTTCACGGCGACGATCGACGGCGCCGGGCAGATGTCCCAGGTCGGCCCCGGATACATCCGCATCGTCGCGGGCGGCGAGGAAGTGGCCCGGTACCCGTTCAGCGGATCGGAGTTCTCCACCGAGCGGGCCGTGATGCTCGGCGACTTCTACTTCAAGGACGTGTGGCGGTTCGCCGCCGTCGGGCAGGGCTTCGACGGCGGGCTCGACGCGCTGCTGAGGAACTTCGGCGGTGAGGTGGCCGAGGACGAGCCGGCTGCCGCGCAGCAGCAGCCGGCGGCCGGCGGAGCCACGCCCGGCTTCGCGCCGCCCGCCCAGGCCGCCGCGCCGCCCGCGTTCGGCGCACCCGCCGGTGGGCCCGCACCCGCTCCGGCCCCCGCGCCGGCCCCGGCTCCCGCGCCCCAGCCCGCCGCACAGGGTTTCGCGCCGCCTCCGGGTACCACTCCGCCTCCCGCGCCCGCGCCCTCCGCGCCGCCGGTGCACTCGGCGCCGACGATCGTCGCGCCCATGGGCACCCCGCCCGGCGGCTCCCCCGTACCGCCCCCGGCACCGGCACCCGCGCCTCCCGGCCAGCAGCCGCCGTACGGTCAGCCCGCCCCGCCGCCGCCCGGCTACGGGCAGCCCCAGGCACCGCAGGCCCCGGCCCCGCCGCCCGGCTACGGGCAGCCCACGCCCCCTCCCGGTTACGGACAGCAGCCCCCGCCCGGACAGGTGCCCCACCAGCAGGCCCCCTACGGCGCTCCGCAGGGGGCGCCCCAGGGCATGCCCCAGGGCGCACCGCAGGGCCCCGGCGTGATGGGCGCGCTCCAGCAGTTCAAGGAGACGCCCACCGGACAGCGCTGGACGCAGCAGAACAAGAAGCTCGTCCGCGCGGACCTCGGCATCGGCGGAATGCCCGTGCTGGCCCGGCAGGGCAGCATGGTGCTCTACCAGGGCAAGGTCGACTTCAGCTACAAGGGCGCCGGGTTCTCCGGCCGCATCGTGGGCAACGCCACCGGCCAGGAGATGCAGCTGATGCGCTGCACCGGCCAGGGGCAGGTGTTCTTCGCCGAGAATTCCACGATGCTGCACCCGATCGAGCTCCAGGGCGACGCCGTGTGCGTCTCCGCGGAGAACGTCCTCGCCTTCGACGAGACCCTCCAGTACGAGGTCCGCCGCATCGAGGGGCACGGCATCCCCGGCGGGGCGCTGTTCACGATGCAGTTCCAGGGCACCGGCACGATCGTCGTGAAGACCCACGGCACGCCCGTGGTGCTGCCGGTCACGCCCACCACGTTCGCCGACTGCAACGCCGTGGTCGCCTGGTCGGCCGCTTCCCAGGTGGTCGTCTCCAGCCAGGTGAGGATGCGCCGCAACTCCTACCCCGGCGACACCGGGGAGAGCGTCAACCTCCAGTTCCGGGGCGCACCCGGCAACTTCATCGTCGTCCAGCCGTACGAGATCTGAGGGAGCCCGTCATGAACCAGCCACTCGCGGGCTACGCCCCCGCCCCCGTCACCGCCCGCATGGAGAACCACGGCAACCACATGCTGAAGGTCGCCATGCAGACCGGCCACGACCTTCTCGCGCGCGTCGGCTCGATGGTCGCCTACGAAGGGTTCGTCCAGTACGAGCCCAACCCGCCGGCCGTCCGCCAGATCGCCAAGGACTGGCTCACCGGTGAGGGCGCGCCCCTGATGAAGTGCTCGGGCGACGGCCTGCTCTACCTCGCCGACTACGGCGCCAACGTCGTCGTGATCAACCTCAACGGCGACGGCATCTCCGTCAACGCCACCAATCTGCTCGCCTTCGACGCCCATCTGACCTGGGGCGTGGAGCGGGTCAAGGGCCTGGCGAAGTTCGCCGGACAGGGCCTGTGGAACACCAAGATCTCCGGGCAGGGCTGGGTCGCGCTGACCTCGCGCGGCAAGCCGATCGTCGTCGACTGCGGCGGTGGCGACGACGAGACGTACGTCGACCCGGACGCCCTGGTCGCCTGGTCCCCGAACCTCAAGGTGAAGGGCAAGCGCAGCTTCCGCGCCCAGTCGCTGATCGGCCGCGGCAGCGGCGAGGCCTACCAGATGGCCTTCTCCGGTCAGGGCATCGTCGTCGTCCAGCCCAGTGAGGACAGCACCGACCGTCTCCGGGTCCGGGGCTGAGGGGGAGCAACCACATCATGCAGAGCCCGCTTTTCGCCTTCAACGAGCAGCAGACCCAGGACCGCTGGAGCCTGCAGAACCAGCAGATGCTCCGCGTGGGTCTCGAAGGCCACGACGACGTCCTCGCCCGCAAGGGCACCATGGTCGCCTATCAGGGACTCGTCGAGTTCGACGCCGAGTTCCAGAGCAGCGGCGCGTCACGCGCGCGTGCGCAGACCGGTGAGGGACTCGACCTGATGCGCTGCCACGGGCAGGGCACCGTCTACCTCGCCAACCTCGCCCAGCGCATCCACATCATGGAGGTGGAGGGCGACGGGCTGACGGTCGACAGCAGCTATGTGCTCGCGATGGACTCCTCACTGCACCACGAGGTCATCGCCGTCGACAGCCTGTACGGCATCTCCGGCTCGGGGAAGTACCAGCTCAACATCACCGGCCGCGGCAAGGTCGCCCTGATGACCTCCGGCATGCCGCTGCTGATGCAGGTGACGCCGGACAAGTACGTCAACTGCGACGCCGACGCGATCGTCGCCTGGTCCACCTCCCTGCGGGTGCAGATGCAGGCGCAGACCCACTCCTCCGGGGTGTGGCGGCGCCGCGGCAACACCGGTGAGGGCTGGGAGCTCAGCTTCATGGGCAGCGGCTTCGCGCTCGTCCAGCCCAGCGAGCTGCTGCCGCCGCAGAACGCCCAGATCGGCTCGGGTCTCTCCGCGCAGTACGGCATGGGGCAGCAGGGTGCCCGCGGCCAGAACCAGGGCAACGTCTGGAGCTGACCGGCCCGTACCGGGACAGGAGTAAGGGGTGACCGCCACGGCGGTCACCCCTTACGCGTGTCTTCAGACGCCGAGTCCGGCCCGGGTCGCCCCGAGGAGCCGGAGCACCGACGCGTCGGCCACGTCCGCGACCTCGTCGTAGGGGAACCAGCGCACGTCGAGGGACTCGTCGCTGATCGCGTGCACGGCGTCCGGTGGGGCCACGGCCGCGTACTGGACGTCGAAGTGCCAGTGGCAGGGCGGCGGGATCGGATGCCGGTCGAGGCGCACGGGCCCACCCGGCAGCAGCGTCAGGCCGGGGATGCCCGACTCCTCCGTCGCCTCGCGCAGGGCCGCGGCGGCGAGCGAGGCGTCCCCGGGCTCGCAGTGGCCGCCCATCTGGAGCCACATGCGCAGCTTCCTGTGCAGGGTCAGCAGCACCCGGCCGCGCTCCGGGTCGATCACCAGGGCGCTCGCCGTGACATGGCCGGCGTCGCAGGCCTTCCACACGCCGTCCGGATGGGCGGCGAGGTGCTCCAGATAGGTCTGACGCAGCTCCGCCTGGTCCTCGTACCCCTTGAGCACGAGGACCGCGTCGTCGTACAGGCTCACTCGGTGCCGTCGCCCTCGTTCTTGCCCTCGCCCTCGTCCTTCTTCCTGAGGTCGGGCTTGTCGGCCGCCTCGCCGAGCATCTTGTCCAGCTCGGAGAAGTCGATCTGCTCACGGTGCACGAACCCGTCCGGGTCGTCCAGGTCGGTGGCCGTCGGCAGCATGTCCGGGTGCGCCCAGAGCGCGTCCCGGCCGTCGACCCCGCGCGCGTCGGTGAGCGAGGCCCACAGACGCGAGGCGTCACGCAGCCGGCGCGGACGCAGCTCCAGACCGATCAGCGTGGCGAACGTCTGCTCCGCCGGGCCGCCCGAGGCGCGGCGCCGGCGCAGCGTCTCGCGCAGCGCGTCGGCCGACGACAGCCGGGGCTTGGCCGCCGCGTGCACCACCGCGTCCACCCAGCCCTCGACCAGTGCCAGCGCCGTCTCCAGACGGGCCAGGGCGGCCTTCTGCTCCGGCGTGTCCTCCGGCTGGAACATGCCCTGCTGGAGAGCCTCCTGCAGCTGCTCGGGGTTCTGCGGGTCGAACTGGCCGACGACGTCCTCGAGCTTGCCGGTGTCGACCTTGATGCCGCGGGCGTAGCCGTCGACCGCGCCGAAGAGATGCGAGCGCAGCCACGGGACGTGCGCGAACAGGCGTTGGTGGGCGGCCTCGCGCAGGGCGAGATACAGCCGCACCTCCTCCCGGGGGACGCCCAGGTCCTTGCCGAAGGTCTCGATGTTCAGCGGCAGCAGCGCGGCCCGGCGGGCCGGGCCCAGCGGCAGGCCGATGTCGGACGAACCGACGACCTCACCGGCGAGCACGCCGACGGCCTGCCCGATCTGCGTGCCGAACATGGCGCCGCCCATGGAGCGCATCATGCCGATCAGCGGGCCGGCCATGGCCTGCATCTCCTCGGGCAGGACGTCGCCCATCGCGTTCCCGACGCGCTCGGCGACCGGGTCGACCAGCTCCCGCCATGCGGGAAGGGTGGCCTCGACCCACTCCGCGCGGCTCCAGGCCACGGCGGAGTTGGCGCCCGACGGCAGCGAGGTGGCGTCGTCCAGCCACAGGTCGGCCAGGCGGACGGCGTCCTCCACGGCCTTGCGGTCGGCCGGGCCGACGCTCGCGTCCTTGGACCCCTCCGCGGTGCCCTGGGAGACGGTCTGCCGGGCGATCTGTTTGGCCATGTCCCAGTTCACCGGCCCGCCCTCGTAGGAGAGCATCTGGCCGAGCTGCTGGAACGCGGCGCCCAGGTCGTTGGGGTTCAGCGATCCGAACATCGCGGCGAACGGATTGTCCGCACCGCCCGGGCCGCCAAAGCCTCCGGCTCCGGGCACGCCGAAACCGAACGGGTTGGCCGGGCCCTGACCACCGCCGCTCTGCGGGTCCTTCTTCTTGCCCTCGTCGCCGTCGTCCGGCTCCTCCGGCGGAAGGCCGAATCCGAATGGGGTGTCACTCACGGGATTCCTCGGCTTGTAGGGCCGCCGGTTCTTTCCGGCGGCACGGCTGCCCGACAACACCACCCAGCGTAGACACCTGAAGCGGATCGGGCCTCGGTGCTTCGCCGACAGAAGGCCTGCGGCAGGATGGATGCCACCTGGTACGTACGCGTCGCTTGCGCTCGTACTGAAGACAACCGCTGGAGACGCCCGGTGAGTTCCCCAGATCCGCAGGTTCGCGCAGCGCGAAACAACTCAACCAGTCCCGCGGCGCGCGGGCCCGTCGTAGCGGTCACCGGAGCCGCGTCCGGCGTCGGCGCGCTGCTCACCGCGCGGCTGGCCGCCTCGGAGGACATCAAGCAGGTCATCGCCATCGACGAGCGGCGCGGGGAGTGCGCCGAGGCACGCTGGCACATCCTGGACGTGCGGGATCCGGCCATCGCGGAGAAGCTGCGCGGGGCCGACGTGGTGGTCCATCTGGCGCTCGATCTCGATCTGGAGACCGACGGCGCCGCCCGGACGGCCTACAACGTGCGCGGCACGCAAACGGTGCTGACGGCCGCCGCGGCCGCCGGGGTGCACCGGGTGGTGCTGTGCACCTCGACGATGGTCTACGGGGCGCTGCCCGACAACGAGCTGCCGCTGTCCGAGGACGCGGAACTGCGCGCCACGGCGGAGGCCACGGGCGTCGGCGACCTCCTGGAGATCGAACGCCTCGCGCGCCGGGCGCCGCGCGCGCATCCCGGCCTCAATGTCACCGTCGTCCGGCCCGCCGTGCTGGTGGGCGGCACCGACACGGCGCTGACCAGGTACTTCGAGTCCCCTCGGCTGCTGGTGGTGGCCGGATCGCGGCCCGCGTGGCAGTTCTGCCATGTCGACGATCTGTGCAGCGCGATGGAGTACGCCGTGCTGGAGAAGGTCGACGGCGAGCTGGCCGTCGGCTGCGACGGATGGCTGGAGCAGGAGGAGGTCGAGGAGCTCAGCGGGATCCGGCGGATGGAGCTGCCGTCGGCTGTCGCGCTCGGCGCGGCGGCCCGGCTGCACCGGATCGGGCTCACCCCGTCCCCGGCCGGGGACCTGGCGTACACGATGTACCCGTGGGTGGTGAGCGGGAGCCGGCTGCACGACGCCGGGTGGCGGCCCGCGCACACCAACGAGGAGGTGCTCGCGGAGCTGCTGGAGGAGGTGTCCGGCAGGCACACGGTGGCCGGCCGGCGGCTGGGGCGCAAGGACGCCACGGCGGCGGGTGCCGCGGGCGCGACGGTGGCCCTGCTGGGCGCGGCGGCGGTGGTGCGCAGAGCCCGGAAGGCGCGACGGCGCATCTAGTACCGAGCACCGGGCAGCCCGGGCGTGTCTCCCACGGGCGGCGCTCTGTAGGAGGCTCCGAAGGGCACGGGCGCGTACCGGGCGATAGCTCTATTCCGCGTTGTCGTCGCGGTGGGGCACGATGGGGGCATGGCATCCACGCACGATCATCCGGGTGAGCAGGCCGCACAGGACCCGATCAAGCTGATCGCGATCCGCGACACGCCGCTGTCGGTGGACGAGGTCCTCCGCGCGGTCGGGGACGACGCGGCCGGCGGGACGGCGCTGTTCGTGGGGACGGTGCGCAATCACGACGGGGGCGCCGACGTCGACGCGCTCGGCTATTCGTGCCACCCCAGCGCCGAGGACGAGATGCGGCGGATCGCCGAGAAGGTCGCCGCCGAGTTCCCCGTCCGGGCGCTCGCCGCCGTCCACCGGGTGGGGGATCTCCGGATCGGCGACTTCGCCGTGGTCGTCGGCGTGTCGTGTCCGCACCGGGGCGAGGCCTTCGAAGCCTGCCGCAAGCTGATCGACGACCTCAAGCACGAGGTGCCCATCTGGAAGCACCAGCGGTTCGCCGACGGGACCGATGAATGGGTCGGCGCGTAGCGCCGTCGTTGAGGGGTGGTGGTCGGGAGACGGGAGGGCGGGTGGGCGCCTGCTGAGCGGACCCGGAGCTCCGGTTGCGTAACCGTACCCCTGGCGTGAGCGTTGTCACTGCGGATGGTTAATCTGCTGATCAGTCAATGGTGCGGACGCTCATGGGGTTGGGAGGTCGGCATGGCGGCGCTTGCCTGGTTGCTGATTCCGCTTGTGGCCGCTGTCGGAGCGGGGCTGTGGGGCAGTTGGGCCAACCGGACCCGCAAGGTACGGGGCGATGGTCCCGAACTCACCGGGTACGCCCGGTTCCGCGAGGCCATGGAGAAGCCGCGCACGGACCGCTGAAGCACACGAAGCAGCAGGTCACGGCCGAGAAGGCGAGCAGGGCCGCCCGTCCGGGCGGCCCTGACGGTGCGCTGACAGGCCCGTCCCGTACTGTCGAGTCATGCCACGCCGCACCGCGACGATGCTCGCCTCCACCCTGATGCTGATCGCGCTCCTGTGCGCGGGAGTCTTCATTCCCGTGCCCTATTCGGAGATGTCGCCGGGGCCGACGGTGAACACGCTGGGCGAGCACGAGGGCGAGCCGGTGCTGCAGATCGCCGGGCGCAAGACCTATCCGACGGACGGCCACCTCAACATGACCACGGTGCGGGTCACCAGTGCCGACTACCGGATGAACCTGGTCGAGGCCGTCTACGGATGGCTCGCGCACGACAACAAGGTCGTGCCGCACGAGACGCTCTACCCCGACGGCAAGACGGAGGAGGAGTCCACCCAGGAGAACGCCGAGGAGTTCAACCAGTCCCAGGAGAGCGCCAAGGTCGCGGCCCTCAAGGAGCTCGACGTCCCGGTGAAGTCCTGGGTGATCGTCTCCACGGTCGTCAAGGGATCCCCTTCCGAGGGCCGGCTGCACGCCGGTGACGTGATCAAGGCCGTCGACGGAACACCGGTGAAGAAGCCGGCCGACGTCGCCGAACTGGTGACCGAGCACAAGCCCGGCGAGGACGTCGTCTTCACGATCGTGCCCGCCAAGGAGCAGGCCGCCGCCGAGAAGGAGAAGCGCACGGCGACGGACACCGAGAAGGTCACGATCACCACCATGACCTCCGACGACGCCGGCGAGAAGCGCGCCATAGTCGGGATCTCCGCCGGAACCGACCACACCTTCCCGTTCAGCATCGACATCAAGCTCGCCGATGTGGGCGGCCCGAGCGCGGGTCTGATGTTCGCCCTCGGCATCTACGACAAGCTCACGCCCGGCAGTCTCACCGGCGGCGCCTTCGTCGCCGGCACCGGCACCATCGACGACAACGGCGAGGTCGGCCCGATCGGCGGCATCGAGATGAAGACGGTCGGCGCGCGCAACAAGGGCGCCGAGTACTTCCTCACCCCGGCCGACAACTGCGCGTCCGCCGCCAAGGACACCCCCGAGGGCCTCACCCTGGTGAAGGTGGACACCATCGACGACGCCCTGGGCGCCCTGGCGGACATCCGCTCCGGCGACACCGCCGGCCTCCCGAAGTGCACGGCGTCCTGACCGGCTCCCGGCGGCGCCCCGATCGGCCGTCGGCGGCTACTCCGCGAACGTCGCCGTCAACGCCTCCGCCAGCCCCGGCACCAGGTCGGAACCGGTGAGCACCTCCGTGGGCGAGTCCTTCGCGCGCAGTCGCAGCGCGGACTCGCGGGCGCCGTCGCGCAGCACCGCGACCGTCATCCGGACCTCCTGACGCTCCGGGTGCTCGGCCACCCACTTGGTCAGCGCTGCCTCGTCCAGATCCTTCGGGACCTGCGCCTCGGCGGACGGCGGCAGCATCAGCCGCTCCACGGTCAGCGCGCAGCCGGCCACCGCGTCGGGCCAGGCGATGGTGCCCAGGAACTCGTCCAGCGGCTTGCCCGTTGGAATCTCGTCCTGCTCGATCGGGGTGAAGGCGGTGGTCTCCTGCTCGCCGTCCGGACCGAGCCGGCCCGCGAGTGAGGGCTGCTCGGCGCGCAGCCGGGCGGTGTCGACGAGGGCGAACAGTCGGGCGGGCTGGTCCCAGCCGAGTCCGGAGGCGTACTCGTCGATCTCGAGGACGGCCCGGGTGAGCGGGTTGGCGGCCATGGGTGTGTTGGACATGGTCACAATCCTCTCTCGTTCCTCACCGGAATCGGGAACCGAGTAAAGCGTGAGTAAGTTGCATAGGTGTGGGCCCACGATCACGGGGGGCCACGACGGTCCGTGAAACCGCGGGCCCGACGAATCAACAGCGAACTTCGAGGTGCCTACCTTGGCTTTCCAGATGCCGGACCGCGGCGGAGGCCCGACGGGGCCACGGATCAGAGTGGGCCGCCCGTCCCGGCGGGTCCGGACCCTGCTCATGACACTGGGCGTCCTGGCCGTCCTCGGCATGGTGTTCACCATGTTCGCGGGGTTCTGGACCGACTGGCTGTGGTATCGCTCGGTCAACTACTCCTCGGTCTTCACGACGACCCTGTGGACCAAGATCGGGCTGTTCTTCGTCTTCGGTCTGCTGATGGCCTTCGCGGTCGGCTTCAACATCTGGCTGGCCCACCGGATGCGGCCGCCGCTGAGCGCCATGTCCATGGAGCAGCAGAACCTCGACCGGTACCGGATGGGCATCGCCCCGTACAAGAAGTGGCTGCTGCTCGGCATCACCGCCCTGGTGGGCCTGATCGCCGGCGCTTCGGCGTCGGGCCAGTGGCGCACCTGGCTGATGTGGGTCAACGGTGTGCCCTTCGGCCAGAAGGACCCGCAGTTCAAGCTCGACGTCTCCTTCTACGCCTTCGACCTGCCCTGGTACCGGTTCCTGCTCGGCTTCGGCTTCGCCGCCACGATCCTGGCGCTGATCGCCGCCGCGCTCACCCACTACCTCTACGGCGGGCTGCGCATCACCAGCCCGGGCGCGCGCGCCACGGCCGCGGCCACCGGACACCTCTCGGTGCTCCTCGGCATCTTCGTCGCACTGAAGGCGGTGGCCTACTGGCTCGACCGGTACGGTCTCGCGGTGAAGTCCAGCGACTTCAAGGCGACCGACAGCTGGACGGGCCTCAGGTACGTCGACGCCAACGCCTATCTGCCGGCCAAGACGATCCTGTTCTGCATCGCGGTGATCTGCGCGCTGCTGTTCTTCGCCACCCTGTGGCGGCGCACCTGGCAGCTGCCCGTGATCGGCTTCGGTCTGATGGTCCTTTCGGCGATCCTCATCGGCGGCCTCTACCCGGCGATCGTGCAGAAGTTCCAGGTCCAGCCGAACGAGCAGGCCAAGGAAGCGCCGTACGTCGAGAAGAACCTCCAGGCCACGCGTGAGGCGTACGGCATCGGCGACGCCGAGGTCACCGACTACCCGGGCACCAGCCAGACCGAGGACAAGACCCGGCTGCGGGACGACGTCGGCGACACGGCGAGCATCCGGATCATGGACCCGAACATCGTCTCGCCGACGTTCCAGCAGCTCCAGCAGATCAGGAACTACTACGCGTTCCCGACCAACCTGGACGTCGACCGGTACAGCAACAACGGGGAGGACCAGGACACGGTCATCGGTCTGCGTGAGCTGAACCTGAACGGCATCCCCAAGCGGAACTGGATCAACGACCACTTCCGTTACACCCACGGGTACGGCGTCGTCGCCGCGGAGGGCACCAGCGTGGGATCCGGCGGCCGTCCGGAGTTCACCGAGTCCGACCTGCCGTCCAAGGGCGAGCTCGGCACGTACGAACAGCGCGTCTACTACGGCGAGCGGACGACCACGTACTCGATCGTCGGCGGTCCCCAGAAGGAGATCGACTACTCCGACGACAGCGGTGAGAAGACGTACAGCTACGAGGGCGACAGCGGGGTCAACCTCGCCAACCCGGTCAACAGGGCCGCCTACGCGCTCGCGTTCAGCGAGCCGCAGATCCTGTACTCGGGCGCGATCGGCGAGGGCTCGCGGATCCTGTACAACCGCACGCCCAAGGAGCGCGTCGAGGCGATCGCCCCGTGGCTGACCATCGACGGCGATGCCTACCCGGCGGTCGTCGACGGCCGGATCCAGTGGATCGTCGACGCCTACACGACGACCAACGGCTATCCGTACGCGTCGCGGACGACCCTCGGCGACACCACGGCCGACTCGCTGACCGCCACCAACGACCAGCGCGCGGTGGTGGCCCAGCAGAACCAGGTCAACTACATCCGCAACTCGGTGAAGGCCACCGTCGACGCGTACAGCGGCGAGGTCAAGCTCTACCAGTGGGACACGCAGGACCCCGTCCTCAAGACGTGGATGAAGGCGTTCCCGGACACGGTGGAGCCGAGGAGCGAGATCTCGAACGACCTGATGGCGCATCTGCGGTATCCGCAGGACCTGTTCAAGGTGCAGCGCGAGCTGCTGACCCGCTACCACGTCAAGGACGCCAACACGTTCCTGAGCGGCAGCGAGGTGTGGCAGGTGCCGGACGACCCGACGAACAAGACGGGCGACGCGGTGCCTCCGTACTACCTGAGCATGAGGATGCCGGATCAGCAGGACCAGGTCTTCTCGCTCACCACGACGTTCACCCCCAACGGACGTGACAACCTGAGCGCGTTCATGGCGGTCAACGCCGATCCCGGCACCGACGACTACGGCAAGATCAGAGTGCTGAAGCTGCCGACGAGTACGACGGTCGCCGGACCCAAGCAGGTGCAGAGCCAGTTCAACTCCGAACAGGACATCGCCGAGTCGATCAGGCTGCTGAGAGGCGGCGACTCGGAGGTGGAGTACGGCAATCTCCTGGCCGTGCCGCTCGACGGAGGACTGCTCTATGTGGAGCCGGTATACGTACGCGGTGGTGGACTGAAGTACCCGCTGCTGCGGAAGGTTCTGGTGACCTACGGCGGCCAGACGGCGTTCGAGGACACCCTCGAGGAGGCGCTGGACAAGGTCTTCGGCGGAGAGGGCACGCCCGTCGAGCCGCCACCGGGTGAGGACGAGGGAGCGGGTGAGGACGAGGGCACCGAGCCACCGCCCGCAGCCGAGAACCCCACGGTCCAGGAGGCCCTGAACGACGCCCAGAAGGCCTTCGAGGCCGGCCAGGAAGCCCTGAAGAACAACGACTGGGAGGCCTACGGCAAGGCGCAGAAGGACCTCGAGGACGCGCTCCGCAAGGCCGAGGAGGCCCAGGCGGACGCAGGAGGCGGCGGCGTCGGCGGCGGGGAGAACGGTCGCGAGCCCGACGAGAGCCCGAGCAGTTAACGACCAGGCTGGTCAGTGGCTCCCCCCGCGCCGTGCTACGGTTGCAGCACAACGGCGCGGGGTGGAGCAGCTCGGTAGCTCGCTGGGCTCATAACCCAGAGGTCGCAGGTTCAAATCCTGTCCCCGCTACTGAAGTCGCGCAGTCGGCGACACCAAAGGCCCGGATTCCTCACGGAGTCCGGGCCTTTGTGGTGTGCGAACGCATGTGCCCGGACGGGCGACGGTCGTGCCGCCGACGGGAGTTGGGGGATGTGTGTTTGACTTGTCTCCCTGTGGGCATGTCGACAAAACGCTGTAGTGACCTCACTGACTGCGGTATACCAGGTGTACCCAGGTTGCAGGTGGTGCGACGATGGATGGTATGGGGGACAAGGCAACTCTGTTCGAGACAGGGCGTTTTGTGCAGTCCTCCCGCCGGGAGGAACCTCGCGACGAGGCGGGGGAGGCCGCCGACGAGGCGGCGGAGGAGCTGCGCCGGCGGCTCGCCGCCGAGGCCGGCGACGTCGAGGCGATGAGCGTCCTCGGCGCCATGCTGCTGCGCCGCGGTGATCTCGACGGAGCCGAACCCCATCTACGTGCCGCCACCGCCGCGGGCGATCGCGCCGCCGCCAACAACCTCGGCGTTCTGCTGCATCAGCGGGGTTACGCCGACGAGGCCGCCGGCTGGTGGCGGATCGCCGCCGTCGCCGGCTCCACCGCGGCGGCGCACGCCCTCGGCCGTCACCACCGCGAGCGCGGCGACGAGCCCGCCGCCGAGTACTGGCTGCGCCAGTCCGCCGAGCAGGGGCACGCGCTCGGCGCCTACGCCCTCGCCGATCTGCTGGAGCACCGTGGGGACACGGCCGGGACCGAGCGCTGGATGCGGGCCGCCGCCGAGCGGGGGCATCGGGAGGGGGCCTACCGGCTGGCCCGCGCACTGGACCGCAAGGCCGCGCGGGAGTCCGACGACGACGGCGCCCCGCTGCTGGAGGAGGCCGAACAGTGGTACCGGCAGGCCGCCGCGCGCGGACACCGCCGGGCCGCGCTGCACCTCGGGGCGATCCTGGAGAAGCGCGGCGAGCTCAAGGAGGCCGGCCGCTGGTATCTGACGTCCGCCAAGGACGGCGAGGCCCGGGCGGCCTGCGCGCTCGGCTTCCTGCTGCGCGACGCCGGGGACAGCGAGAACGCCGCCGTGTGGTGGCTGCGGGCCGCGCAGGACGGCGACGGCAACGCCGCCAACGCGCTGGGCGCGCTGCACGCCGAGCGGGGCGAGACCCAGACCGCCGAACGCTGGTACCGGGCCGCCATGGACGCCGGTGACATCAACGGCGCCTACAACCTCGGCCTGCTCTGCGCCGACCAGGGCCGCACGGCCCCGGCCGAGCAGTGGTACCGCCGGGCCGCCTACGCCGGGCACCGCGAGGCGGCGAACGCCCTGGCGATCCTGCTGCTGCGGGCCGGGGACGAGACCGGTGCCGAGCCGTGGTTCTCCAAGGCCGCGGAGGCCGGCAGCGTGGACGCCGCGTTCAACCTCGGCATCCTGCACGCGGGCCGGGGCGAGGACGACGCAGCGCTGTGCTGGTACGAGCGGGCGGCGGCGGCCGGGCACACGGAGGCGGCGCTCCAGGTCGGTATGGCGCGGCTGCGGGACGGCGAGGAGGGCGAGGCCGAGCGGTTCCTGCGGTGTGCGGCGGGCGGCGGAAGCGCCGAGGCCGCGTACCGGCTGGCGACGGTGCTGGATGCCCGCAGGCCGCCGGAGCCGGCGCATGAGCTGGGGGAGCCGGTGAACCGGCGCAGCGAGTGCGAGGAGTGGTACGAGCGTGCGGCCTCGCAGGGGCACCGGCGGGCGCAGGTGCGGGTCGGGATGCTCGCGGCGGCTCGAGGGGATGTCGTCGAGGCGGCGCGGTGGTACCGGGAGGCGGCGGAGGCCGGGTCGCGGAACGGGGCGTTCAATCTGGGGCTGCTGCTGGCGCGGGAGGGGAGCGAGCCCGAGGCGGCAGTGTGGTGGACACGGGCGGCGGACGCGGGGCACGGGCGTGCGGCGCTGCGGCTCGCGCTGGTCTATGCGCGGCGGGGGGAGCTGGCGGAGGGGCAGCGGTGGGCGGACCGGGCGGCGGTGCTGGGGCCTCCGGCGGTGACGGAGCGGGCTGTGCGGTTGCGGGACGCCTTGCGGGAGGAACTGTCGGCGTGACGCCGCGCTGGGCTGGGCCGTGCGGGGTGCGACAGTTGAGCGGGGGTGGGTCGTCGCAGCCCGGCGTTGGCGGGGTGCCGCTGCGCCCACCCGTGCCGCCCCAGCGGCACGACTGCCCGCAGTTGCGGCGGCACGACTGCCCGCGGTTAACGGATTTGCTTCTGTCGTGCGGCTTGACGTAATGTTTCATTCATCGACGCGGGGTGGAGCAGCTCGGTAGCTCGCTGGGCTCATAACCCAGAGGTCGCAGGTTCAAATCCTGTCCCCGCTACTGAGACCGAGGGCCGGAATCCGAAAGGGTTCCGGCCCTCGGTGTTTTCGCCTTGTGTTTCCCTCGTCCCCGGCCGGCGCGGGCGCCGCCGGGGATCGTCGCTAGGCCGCCGCGCAGTTCGGGCAGACGCCGCGGTAGGTCACTTCCACGTCCGAGACCGTGAAGCCGAAGCGCTCCGTGTCGGGGAGGTCGGCCAGCGGGTTGCCGGTCGGGTGGACGTCGCGGATCGCCCCGCACTGCGCGCACACCAGGTGGTGGTGGGGGCGGTGGGCGTTGGGGTCGTAGCGCTTGGCCCGCTTGTCCGTGGCGACCTCGAGCACCTCGCCGAGCGAGACCAGCTCGCCCAGGGTGTTGTAGACGGTCGCCCGGGAGATCTCGGGCAGCTTGGCGACAGCCCTGGCGTGCACCTCGTCGGCCGTCAGGTGGACGTGTTCGCCGTCGAGGACCTCGGCCACGACACGGCGCTGCGCGGTCATCCGCCATCCACGTCCGCGGAGCCGATCCAGAAGGTCACTCATAGGCACCAGCCTAACAGCAGGGGGAACCAGGTCCCGAACGGGTGTGACTTTGGAGCCTTACTTGACTTAGACAATGTCCATTGTAGGATCGAGATCGGCTTTAGCCAAGGGACAGGTTGGTCAGCAAATGACGCAGGAGGCGTACGTGACGCAGGGACCGCTTACTACGGAGGCCGGTGCTCCGGTTGCCGACAACCAGAACAGCGAGACCGCGGGCGTCGGTGGCCCGGTCCTCGTGCAGGACCAGCTCCTTCTGGAGAAGCTGGCCCACTTCAACCGTGAGCGCATCCCGGAGCGTGTGGTGCACGCCCGCGGCGCCGGTGCGTACGGCACCTTCACGGTGACCGCCGATGTCACGAAGTACACGCGCGCCAAGTTCCTCTCCGAGGTCGGCAAGGAGACGGAGACCTTCCTGCGCTTCTCCACGGTGGCCGGCAACCTCGGTGCCGCGGACGCCGTGCGCGACCCGCGCGGTTTCGCGCTGAAGTTCTACACCGAGGAGGGCAACTACGACCTCGTCGGCAACAACACCCCGGTCTTCTTCATCCGGGACGCGATCAAGTTCCCCGACTTCATCCACACCCAGAAGCGCGACCCGTACACCGGCTCGCAGGAGGCGGACAACGTCTTCGACTTCTGGGGTCTGTCGCCCGAGTCCACGCATCAGGTGACCTGGCTCTTCGGTGACCGCGGCATCCCGGCGTCGTACCGCCACATGGACGGCTTCGGTTCGCACACCTACCAGTGGAACAACGAGGCCGGCGAGGCCTTCTGGGTCAAGTACCACTTCAAGACGGACCAGGGCATCAAGAACCTGACGGCCGAGGAGGCCGAGATCCTCGCGGGCAAGGACCCCGACTCCCACCAGCGGGACCTGCGCGAGGCCATCGAGCGCGGCGACTTCCCGTCCTGGACCGTCTACGTCCAGGTGATGCCGGCGGCCGAGGCGGCCACGTACCGCTTCAACCCGTTCGACCTGACCAAGGTCTGGCCGCACGCGGACTACCCGCTGATCGAGTTCGGCAAGCTGGAGCTCAACCGCAACCCGGAGAACATCTTCGCCGAGGTCGAGCAGTCGATCTTCAGCCCCGCGCACTTCGTGCCGGGCATCGGTCCGTCCCCGGACAAGATGCTCCAGGGCCGCCTCTTCGCGTACGGCGACGCCCACCGCTACCGCGTCGGCATCAACGCCGACCACCTGCCGGTGAACCGTCCGCACGCCACCGAGGCGCGCACCCACTCCCGTGACGGCTACCTGTACGACGGCCGCCACAAGGGCACGAAGAACTACGAGCCGAACAGCTTCGGCGGCCCGTTCCAGACGGACCGTTCGCCGTGGCAGCCCATCCCGGTCAGCGGTGTCACCGGCGAGTCGGTCACGCCCGTCCACGCTGAGGACAACGACTTCGTGCAGGCGGGCAACCTGTACCGGCTGATGTCGGAGGACGAGAAGGAGCGCCTGGTGAACAACCTGGCGAACGCCATCTCCGGGGTGACGCGCGACGACATCGCCGATCGCGCGATCAACAACTTCCGCCAGGCGGACGAGGACTTCGGCAAGCGGCTGGAGGCCGCGGTCCAGGCCCTGCGCGGCTGATTCCCAGCGCTGGACCGCTTGTCGATCGACGGGCCGGACCCCCCTCGGGGGTCCGGCCCGTCCCGCGTATCACTACGCCGGTACCTGCTGGGCCCGCTGCCGCTCCGGTGCCCAGCAGCGGATGATGTCGCGGACCGAGACGATGCCGGCGGGCTCGCCCCGGTCGAGGACGATCAGATGGCGGAAACCGCCGTGGGCCATGGCGACAGCGGCCTCCTCCAGGGTCCAGGCCGGCGTGGCGAAGACGACGTCGGTGGTGGTGTGGGCGTGGGCGCGCTCGGCGTCCGGGTCCTGGCCGAGCCCGACGGAGTTGAGGACGTCCCGCTCGGTGAGGATGCCGATGCCGGTGCCGTCGGGATCGAGGACGACGGCCGCGCCCACCCGGCGGGCGGACATCAGGGCGGCGGCCTGTCGGAGGGTGTGGGCGGGGCCGATGGTCAGGACCACGGTGCTCATGGCGTCACGGACGAGCATGGATGGAGCCACCTCCTAGCGGAAAACGCGAGGTCACGGGCGTCGGTGCCCGCTCGTTCGCGATTTCACAAATGCACAAGTGGGGGGACTCTCAGAGTGGCAGGCAAAGCGGGGGTCAACAAGAGGGCGCGTGCGGCGGGTTGGGGGCGTGCGCGGCGATCTTCCGCCGCTCAGTAACGCTGGTTGAGGTATCCCAGCAGCTCGTCGTGGAGCAGCCCGTTCGACGCCGCGGCGTTGCCGCTGTGCGGTCCCGGGCGGCCGTCGAGGCCCGTGAACGAGCCGCCGGCCTCGGTGACCACGATCGAGGTGGCCGCCATGTCCCAGAGCATCAGCTCCGGCTCGGCGCACAGGTCGACCGACCCCTCGGCGACCATCATGTACGGCCAGAAGTCGCCGTACGCGCGCGTGCGCCACACCTCGCGGGTGAGGTCGAGGAAGCCGTCCAGCCGCCCCTGCTCCTCCCAGCCGCTGATCGAGGAGTACGCGAAGGAGGCGTCGGAGATCTTGGAGACGCGCGACACCTGCAGCCGGGAGGCCGACGAAAGACTGCGGCCCGCGAAGGCGCCGTGCCCCCGCGCGGCCCACCAGCGGCGGCCGAGGGCAGGGGCCGAGACCACCCCCACGACCGGCTGGAACCCGCCCTCACCGGCCTCCATCAGCGAGATCAGCGAGGCCCAGACGGGCACACCGCGAACGTAGTTCTTGGTCCCGTCGATCGGGTCGATCACCCAGCGCCGCGGGCCCGTGCCCTCCACCCCGTACTCCTCGCCGAGGACCGCGTCCCTCGGCCGGGCGCGCTGCAGATGGCCGCGGATGAGCTCCTCGGCGGCCTTGTCCGCCTCACTCACCGGCGTCATGTCCGGTTTCGTCTCCACCTTGAGGTCGAGGGCCTTGAACCGGTCCATCGTCGCGGCGTCGGCGGCGTCCGCGAGGACATGGGCCAGACGCAGGTCGTTGAGGTAGTCGGGCATGCAACGAACGGTATCTGCCGAGGTCGGTGCGGGGCTACCGGGGGCGGGGCCCGAGACCCCTTGACAGTGCCCGACGCCGCGTCAAATCTGAACCGCAGGACCGGCCGCTCGCCCCGAGGGAGGCGAAGATGCCTGCAGCGCGGGAATCTCTGCTGGACGCCGCTTACACGGCACTGGCACGTCGGCCGTGGTCCGCGGTCCGCATGGTGGACGTGGCCGCCGCGGCCGGAGTCTCCCGGCAGACGCTGTACAACGAGTTCGGCAGCAAGGACGGCCTCGCCCGGGCCCTCGTGCGCAGGGAGGCCGACGGCTATCTCGCCGGCGTCGACCGCGCCCTCACCGGCCACACCGACCCGCGCGACCGTCTGACCGCGACCGCCGAGTGGACGACCTCCAGCGCCCGCGACAACGCCCTGGTCCGCGCCATGCTCACCGGCTGCTGGGGCGAACGCCTGCCCATGCCGACCCTCGCGGCCGTACCGTCCGGTTCCGTTGTGCCCGCCCAGCGCCGCGCCGACGGCCCGCTGCCCTCACCCGCCGATTTCGTCGCCCTCGTCCGCGACCGCGCCGTCGCCGTCCTGGCCGGCCCCGGCATTCCGAGGAACGACACCGCCGACCTGGCCCGCTCCTGCGAGCTCGTGGTCCGTCTCGCCCTGTCCTGCGTCGCCGCACCACCGGCCGACAACGGTGTCGCCGACCTGGTGCGCGGCGCCCTGCACCGTCAGCCGGCGCCATGGTGGGTCGCGTAGAGGAACGTCTAGTGCGCCGACCCCGAAAGCTGCAGCCCGATCACCCCGACGATCACCAAAGTGATCGACACGATCTTCAGCGTCGAGACCAGGTCCCCCAGGAACACCATCCCGTAGATGGCCGTACCCGCCGCCCCGATGCCCGTCCACACCGCGTACGCCGGCCCCACGTCCAGCTTCTTCAGTGCCAGGGTCAGCAGCCCGAAGCTGCCCAGCGCGAACGCGCAGAACGCGATGGTCGGCCACAGCCGGGTGAAGCCGTGCGACAGCTTCAGGCACACGGCGAAACCGGTCTCGAGCAACCCGGCCACTATGACCAGCAGCCACGCCATGTGTAGTCCTCCCGCATTCCCCACGTACAGTGACCGCTTCGCCAGGTTCGGCAGGTTCGGGTCCGGCTCGGTGCGATTATGCACTTACCGTCCGCGCGCCACGACAAACACGCGAGGGTCAGTCGCCTTCGGTCCGCTCCCGCGTCGCCAGCAGCCGGCGCAGCGAGTACAGCCGGGCCTGGTCCGCGTGGCCGTCGGCCACCCAGGCGTCCAGCGCGCAGTCCGGCTCGTCGTGACTGCACGCGCGCGGACAGCCCTCCGTGCCCGGCTCCAGGTCCGGGAAGGCGTGGATGACCCGGGACGGGTCGACGTGGGCGAGCCCGAACGACCGCACTCCCGGGGTGTCGATCACCCAGCCCTCCGCGCCCGACAGCGGCAGCGCCAGCGCGGAGGTCGTCGTGTGCCGCCCCCGCCCGGTCACGGCGTTGACATGACCGGTCGTGCGCCGCCGCTCCAGCGGCACCAGCGCGTTCACCAGGGTCGTCTTGCCGACCCCGGAGTGCCCCACGAACGCCGTGATCCGGCCGTCCAGTTGCTCCCGCACCCGGTCCGCCGCCGCACCGCTCTCCAGCTCGGCACGGCTGGTGACGACATAGGGGATGTCCAGGTCGCCGTACAGCTCCAGCAGCTTGTCGGCCGGGGCGAGGTCCGACTTGGTCAGCACCAGCAGCGGCTCGAGCCCGCCGTCGAACGCCGCGACCAGACAGCGGTCGATCAGCCGCGGGCGGGGTTCGGGATCGGCGAGGGCGGTGACGACGGCGAGCTGGTCGGCGTTGGCCACGACCACCCGCTCGTAGGGGTCGTCGTCGTCGGCGGTACGGCGCAGTACCGAGGTGCGCGGCTCGATCCGCACGATCCGCGCGAGGGTGTCCTTCTTCCCGGACAGGTCGCCCACGATCGCCACCCGGTCACCGACCACCGCCGCCTTGCGGCCCAGCTCGCGGGCCTTCATCGCGATCACGGTGCGGTCCTCGACGAGGCAGGTGAGCCGGCCCCGGTCGACGGTGAGGACCAGTCCCTCGGCGGCGTCCTCGTGCTTGGGCCGGATGTGGGTGCGCGGCCGGTTGCCCTTGCGGTTGGGGCGCGAACGGATGTCGTCCTCGTCGGTGTGCTTGCCGTAGCGGCGCATGGCGGACCCCTATGCCCCGAGCATCCCGGTCCACAGGTCGGGGAAGTCCGGCAGCGTCTTCGCCGTGGTCGCCACGTTCTCGATCTGCACGCCCTCGACCGCCAGGCCGATGACCGCGCCGGCGGTGGCCATGCGGTGGTCCTCGTAGGTGTGGAAGACCCCGCCGTGCAGCCGGCGCGGGCGGATGTGGAGACCGTCGGCGGTCTCCGTGACGTCGCCGCCGAGCTCGTTGATCTCCTTGGTGAGCGCGGCCAGCCGGTCCGTCTCATGCAGCCGCAGATGCGCCACGCCCCGCAGCGTCGACGGGGAGTCCGCGAGCGCGGCGGCGGCCGCGATGCCGGGCGTCAGCTCGCCGACCTCGCCGAGGTCCACGTCGATGCCGTGGATCGAGCCGGAGCCGGTGAACACCAGCCCGAACTCGGTCAGCTCGCAGGAACCGCCCATCTCGGTGAAGATCTCCCGCAGCCGGTCACCGGGCTGGGTGGTGCGGGCCGGCCAGTCCGGGATCACGACCTTGCCGCCGGTCACCAGCGCCGCCGCCAGGAACGGCTGGGCGTTGGACAGGTCCGGCTCGACGGTCAGGTCCCGGCCCAGCAGGGCACCCGGGGTGACCCGCCAGACGTTGGGCTCGCCGCCCGATTCCGGGGTGTCGACCTGGGCGCCCACCGCGCGGAGCATGTCGACGGTCATCCGGATGTGCGGCAGCGACGGCAGCGTCGCACCGGTGTGCCGGACCTCGACGCCCTGGTTGAACCGGGGCGCGGAGAGCAGCAGCGCGCTGACGAACTGGGAGGACGAGGACGCGTCCACCTCGACCGTGCCGCCGTCCAGGGCGCCCCCGCCGTGCACCGTCATCGGCAGCGCGCCGCGGTCGTCGTCGTCGATCCGGGCGCCCAGCTGACGCAGCGCGTCGATGACTCCGTTCAGGGGACGCTCGTAGGAGCGGGGGTCGCCGTCGAACCGGACGGGGCCGTCGGCCAGCGTGGCGACCGGAGGCAGGAACCGCATCACCGTGCCGGCGTTGCCGACGTCGACGGTGGCCGGGCCGTGCAGTCCCGTCGGGAGCACCCGCCAGGCCTCGCCGGTGCCGTCGGGGCCCACGCCCTCCTCGATCTCGATGCCCATGGCGCGCAGGGCGCCCGCCATCAGCAGGGTGTCGCGGGAACGCAGTGGGCGACGCAGCCAGCCCGGCTCGGAGGCGAGGGCGGCGAGCACGAGGGCACGGTTGGTGACCGACTTGGACCCGGGCACGTGGACCGTCGCGTCGACGGCTCCGCTCGCGTGCGGGGCGGGCCAGAGGGCGGTGTGCGCGGGGTTCGGGGCCATGGGGCCCACTTTATAAGGAGGCCCGGGGACAGGCCGTCCTTCGGGTGCGGCTGCGCCACGGCTCGTCGCGCCGCAGTCCAGGAGCTACAACCCCAGGAGCCACCTGCCGCCGCCCAGCAGCGCGCACAGCGACACGGCGTGGAAGAGGAACAGCCACAGACCCGCCGGGACGTGCGTCAGCCGGGACAACTGGTCCGCGTCCGAGTCCCCCGCGCCGCCGCGTGCCCGCTTGGACTGGAGCTCGAACGCCGGGCGCACCCCTCCCAGCAGCAGGAACCACACCACGGCGTACGCGAACGCCGCCTGCACCTGGGGCCCGGCCAGCCAGGACACCAGGACGAACGTGCCGCCCGTGACGAGCACCGTCACCGCGCCGTAGGCATTGCGGATCATCACCAGCATCGCCACGAGCAGCGCCGTGGCCAGCCACAGCAGCAGGGTGATGCGCCCGGCGCCGAGCAGCGCGGCGCCGCCGAGGCCCAGCAGCGGGGGTGCGGTGTAGCCGGAGGCGGCGGTGAGGATCATGCCGATGCCGGTCGGCTTGCCCCGGCTGACGGTCAGGCCGCTGGTGTCCGAGTGCAGACGTATCCCCGTCAGGGTGCGGCCGGTGAGCAGGGCCACCAGGCCGTGCCCGCCCTCGTGGGCGATGGTGATGGCGTTGCGGGAGATCCGCCACGGCCCGTGCGGTACCACGACGGCGGCCGCGGCGACCAGGGTGGCGACGACCACCCACATGTCGGGGTCGGGCTGGGTGCCGGAGACCTCGTCCCAGAGGGAGCCGAGCGACGCGGCCGCGGTGCTGACCATGCTGTCCATGCGTTTCGGATCGCTCCTCTGGGCGTACGGGGTCCAGCAGTGTTGCACGAATGTGCGGTCGGTGTCTGAGACGCCGACTAAGCGGCGATCGTTCCTGAACGGCGGACGGGCAGGCCGGGGACGGAGCCTCCGATGCCCTCGGGAGGGGTCCCGGCCGGCCGCTGGTACTCAGGAACCCGCCCGTTCGTGAGGCCCGCTGTGGGAAGGGCGGCGATCGGCACCGGGAGGGGGGACCGAGGATGGCGACGCACCCGTCGACGTACGACCCCGTGGTCGACGTCCGCCCGCTGCCACCGGTCCCGCCGGCGAGTCCCCTGCGCGCGCCACGGGGGAGGGCGCTGGTGCTGGTGCCGGACGCCGGGCCGGTGCGGACGGTCCGCCCGGGCGAGCGGGTGCCCGACGGCTGGTTCGCGCCGCACCGGATGCTGTACCTGGTCGACACCACCGAGCACCGGCTCGTGCTCGACCTCCGGCCGCCCGGCCGGGACGGGTCCGCCGCGTTCCGCTGCCGGGTCGAGCTGATGTGCCGGGTCACCGACCCCGCCGCGGTGGTGACACGGGGCATCCGCGACATGGGCGCCGCCTGGCACGGCCTCCTGGAGGAACGGCTGCGGAACGTGGCGCGGGGATACGGCGCCGGACAGCTGCGCGAGGCCGAGCGGGCGCTGAACGCCGCGCTGCGGGACGTCACCGGGGACGCGGCCGTCCGGCTGTACGGCGCCCGGGCGGCACTGCTCGGCCACGAAGGGGCCTCCCGGACACCGGGTCGGAGCCGGGTACGGGGGACCCGGCTCCGGCCCGGAACGTCGGCTGCGGCCGACGGGTCGGAGGTGCTGCTGGGGGAGGTGGTGGCACGCAAGGAGGAGCCGCTGCCGCCGAAGCCCTCTCGTCCTCCCGAACTGCCGCCGCCCGCGCCCGAGCGCCGGGTCAGCAGGGTCCGCGGCACCGGGACGCCGGGCGACGGGCGACTCGGTGGGGGGAGGCGGTGACCGACATGGCGATCCCGCCGGAACCCGCCCGTCCGCCGGAGCGTCCGCTCTCCCGGCCCGGCCATCTGACCTGGTCGGCCGCGGACGACGGGCTCCAGGCCCTCGCGGTGTGGACGGAGTCCCGTCCCGGGCACGGCGAGGACGCCGAACCGCTCGCGGCCCACCATCGGCCCACCGGGCACGGACTGCTGGCCGTGTTCGACGGCTCGGGCGGCTCCGGAGCCGCTCCCGGCTGGCGCGCGCCCGACGGCACCACGTACACCAGTGCCTGGACCGGCGCCCGGATCGCCCGGCTGGCCGCGGAATGCTGGTTCCAGCACATCGTCGCGTCCGGGGAGAACACGTCCGACGGGAACGGGCCGGGGACGGCGGACAGCCCCGAGCGGCTGAAGCGCTGGCTGCGGACGATGCTGGACGCCACCCCCACCACGGTCCGGAGCAAGATCACCGGGTCCATGCGCCGCGTCCTGCCCACGACACTGGCCGCGATCCGGTACCGCACGGTCGACGAGGACGTCCGCTGGGAGGCCGTCTGGGCCGGCGACTCCCGGTCGTACGCCCTGCTGCCCGGAAGCGGACTGCACGCGCTCACCCGCGACGACACGCACGAGGACGACACCCTCGCCCAGCTCCGGCAGGACCCGCCGATGACGAACGTCATCTGCGCCGACCGCGACTTCACCCTCTCCGCCCACCGCGGCGCGTTCCGCGCGCCCTGCGTCCTGCTCTCCGCCACCGACGGCTTCTTCGGCTATGTGCACACGCCCGCGCAGTTCGAGTGCGTCCTGCTCGAAACGCTCGGGCAGTCGGGCGACGTGGCCGAATGGGCCGAGAGGCTGCGCCGGGCCATCCAGCCGGCCACGGGTGACGACGCGTCGCTCTCCCTGGCGGCGCTGGGTTTCGAGGACTTCGGCCGGCTGCGTGCCGCCTTCGCCGGCCGGTACGCCGACATCGCCGGGGGCGAGTACCTGGACGTACCGCCGGACGACGACCAGGAGGGGATGCGCGGCTGGCAGGACCGGACATGGCAGGCCTATCGGGACGCGTACGAGAAGTTCATGCCGGGGGTGGGGGAGTGAAGCCGGGCGACGTGATCGGCGGGTACCGGGTCGTCAGCGAGCCGACCAACGCCGACGGCGGCAAATGCATGTGGGCCTTCGCCGAGAAGGACGGCAAGGAGTACTTCCTCAAGCGGTTCCTCGAACCCAAGCGCCCTCGTGAGGGCTCCGGCAGCGCGACGAGCCGGCGCATCAGGATGGAGACGTGCAGGGAGTTCGAGGAGCGGCACAGGAGCATCATGAAGCTGCTGCGGCCCGACGCCGACGGTGCCGGCAACCTGGTGCTCGCCACCGACTTCTTCCACGCGGGCAGCACCTACTACAAGGTCACCGAACGCATCGACACCGCCGGCCTGGACAGCCCCCACTCGCTCGCCCCGAAACAGAGGACGGTCCTGCTCAGGACGCTGGCGACCAGCCTGCGGCTGCTGCACGACATCGACGTGGTGCACGGCGACCTGAAACCGGCCAACGTGCTCGTCCAGAAGCGCGAAGGGGCCGCGTTCCACACGGCGAAGCTCATCGACTTCGACGACTCCTACCTCTCCGGCAGCCCGCCGGCCCGGGAGGACGTCGCGGGCGACTCCCTGTACGGCGCGCCGGAGTGGCGGCGCTATGTGCAGGGCGACGAATCCGTGGCGAGCGGGGACCTGACGACGGCCGTGGACATGTTCGCGCTGGGGCTGATGACGCACCTGTACCTCACCGGCGCGCTGCCCGCCTACGCCGACCGCTTCGGATCACCGGCGGACGCGGTGAACGCGGGTGAGCCACTGGTCGTCGACGAGCGGCTGAGCACGGCGACGCAGGCCCTGATCGCAGCCGCGACGTCCGCCGACCCCGCGGCCCGCCCCACCGTCGCGGACTTCCTGACGGCGCTGAAGGACCCGGGGGCGTGCACCGTCCACGGCACACCGCAGCCCCGCCCGGCAACCGGCAGAAGCCGGGTCCAGTTCAACCCGCCGGACCGGTCAGGGCCCCTACCGGACCGCTCCGCCCACGGGCCGCCCGCCGCCGGCGCCGAACCGAGGAAGTCCAGGGTCAGGATCAATCTCGGCCCCCGCCGAGACGGCCCTCCCGCCGACCGTCCCACCCCGTAGACCGAGGAGACGCATGAGCACGGAGATCGAGAAGTACCAGGGGAATCTGCGGTACGCCGTCGACATCGTGATGTGCATCGACGCCACGGGCAGCATGCACCCCGTTCTGGACCTCGTGAAGAACAGCTCGCTGCAGTTCCACCAGCGGCTGAACGAGGTGATGGGCAGGAAGAGCAAGGAGATCAGCCAGCTGCGGCTGAAGGTGATCGCCTTCCGGGACTTCGGCGACGACCCCTCCGACGCCATCGAGCAGACCGAGTTCCTGCGACTGCCCCAGCAGGTGGCGGAGTTCGAGAGGTTCGTCACCGGACTCGAGGCGGGCGGCGGCGGGGACATTCCCGAGTCCGGCCTGGAGGCCCTGGCCCTGGCGATCAACTCCCCGTGGGAGAAGGGGCTTGACCGGCGGCGCCACGTCATCGTCATGTTCACCGACGCGCCCGCGCACCCCCTCGGCACGGTGGGTGTCGCCGCGCAGACCTATCCGCGCAACATCCCGCGCACCATGGACGACCTCTTCGAGCAGTGGGGATACGCGCGCAGTCAGACCGCGGTGATGGAGCAGTCGGCGAAGCGGCTGGTCCTCTTCGCGCCCGAGGAGGAGCCGTGGAAGGAGAGCATCGGGGAGGAGTGGGATCTCACCCTGCACTTCCCCTCCAGGGCCGGAGAGGGCCTGGAGGAGTTCGAGATGGACGAGATCATCGAGACGATCGCGAACAGTCTGTGACTCCCTGGCTCCAGGGCACGGGCGCCCGGATCGACTTCGACGGGCCGTGGCTGGTGTTCTCCTGGTGGCGCCGCCGGAACGACCGGGCGTCCGGTCACGGCGGCCGTCTGTACCTGCCGCCCGAGTGGTGCGTCTCGGTCAGGGGCCGGCTGTCCGCCCGCGACGGCGGCCTGCGCCTGGCGTTCCGGTTCCGGCCCGGCGGGAGAAGCGGCGCCGACGTGGTGGCGGAGATCGTCGTCGACGCGGAACGGGCGGAGACGGCCTGGCGGTCCGCCGAGTGGTTCGCGCACGAGTACCGCGTCGAGGACCTCTCCGCCTCCTGGCGGGACACCGAGCCGGCCACCGCCGAGCGGGAGGAGTCCCGGGACTGGCTCAGCGCTCCCGTCCCGCCGACCACACAGGCCCTCTTCCGCTCGGTCATGGCCCGCCTGACCGCCGCGGACGTGTGACCGGGGAGGCAGTGTGACCGGGCCGACGTGGCAGTGCTCGGACTGCGACACGTTCAACGGCGCCGGGGCGCGGGTGTGCACCGTGTGCGACACACCACGGGGCGCGTCCGAACCACCGCCGGGCAAGAAGCCGACCGCCGCGAAGAAGAAGACGGACGCCCCGAAGAAGAAGACGGCCGCCGCGAGGAAGCCGACCCCCGCGAGAAAGCCGACCCCCGCGAAGAAGACGGCCCACGCCAAGAAGCCGACGCCCGCCAAGAAGACGGCCCCCGCCAAGAAGACCCCGGCCACCGGAACCCCCGCCGCCGGCACCGTCGTCGGCACGCCGCTGCCCCGGCTGCACGCGCCGGGACTGGAGTGGATGTGCCCGGTGTGCCACCGTTACGTCGTCGAGGAGATCCGGTGCGACACCTGCGGCACGCTCTGGTCGCGCGCCACCACGACCACCCGAAGCCCCGTGCACGGAGGCGCCCCGCGCGCGCCGGGCACCGTGCGGCCCACCGCCCCGGAGCCGACCCGCGGGGAGATCGCGACGGCGTGCGGCTGTCTGCTGTTCCTCGCGGCCGCCGTGGTGACCCTCATCGTCCTGCTGATCGTCAACTGGTCGTCCGTGACATCGTTCGTGACCGGCTCCGACTCCTCGGAACCCTCCCCGGCACCGTCCTGGGGCGGCTCCTGCCCGAAGCAACTGACCGAGATGATCCCGGAGGGGGCCGGGGCGACGCTCGTCGCCGCCTACAGCCGGGAGGACCTGGAGGAGCGGTACGCCTTCTGCCGGGCGAAGACGGGGAAGACCTACTACTTCTTCAAGCCGAAGAACGGCGAGCCGTACGGCAGCCCCACGGAGGTGAAGAGGTCCGAAGGCGCCTACGTGGTCGACTTCTTCCCCCAGAAGACCAGTTACCACTTCGGTGACGGCGAGCTGAAGGCCTACGACGAGGACGGCAAGGAGGTCTGGAACGGCGACCTGGTCCCCGAGGCGACCGTCGAGTGACGGCCCCGGCCGGGTCCACGGTCAGGAGTGGGTGACCGTGATGCGGGACATGCGGACCTCGCCGTGGTTGTCGCCGTCGCACGGCTCCGAGTTGTCGCAGTTGGCCTGCGTATAGGCGCCCGCCTTGAAGTAGTTGGTGTCGCCCTCGTGACGGATCGTCGTCTCGAACCGGCCGTCGAAGTACGCGTCGATCTTCCCGTCCCCCGCCACGAACCGGGCCTCGAACTCCGTGCCCAGCGTGTAGTCGTCGGTGACGAGGTGGTGATGACGGTCGTCGCCGTCGGTGATGTAGAGGCTGCGGCCCTCGAGACGGAAGACGGTGACGTCGTCGTCCCCGCCGTGCACCTGGGCGCCGACCAGGTACGGCCGTTCCTCGGGCAGCGCCGTGAACGCCTCCCTGACCACCAGGGTGTGGGTGCCGTCCGTGGTGGACCACGCGGCCTCGTCCGCCCCGCCGTCGGTCATCTCCCGCAGTTCGGCACGCGGATAGGCGGAACCGCCCGTCGTCACGCCGTCGACGGCGGCCCGGAACCGGACCGCGTCGCAGTCCGGCTCCGCCCGGAACCAGGGGGCGGCGGAGAAGGTCGCCAGACCGGGTTGGGTGATCTCCGTGGGGTCCTTCTCCTCGCCGGTGGGCAGCGTCAGCTTCCAGTCGGTCAGGTCGAGCACCTCGGACGGGTACGCGCAGCGGGTGGCCGTCCGCTCGCCCGGGGCCGGGGTGACGGCCTGGGCGGACAGTGTGAACGCGGCGGCCGAGACGGCGGCGGTGACGCCCGCGAGTACGACGGTCCGGGTGCGCGGCATGACGGCTCTCCTCGTGGGGGGCGGTGGGTCGGCGCGTACCGTAGGCGCCGCCGCAGGGACCGGTCCCGGCAGCCTCCCGGCGTCACCCCCTTCCGCGGATGCGTGCGACTGATGAAGGCTCTGGGTAGAGCCTGCACAGGGTCCGCGGGTCCCAGTAGGTTCGTTCCTGAGCGCGGCCCTGCGCCGTGTGCGTTCCGGACCCGACCGAGGGGGGAAGATCCGTGCGTTCGGGGGAGCTGTTCGCCGACCGCTACGTCCTGAAGGAGGTCGTCGGCGCGGGGCGCGGCGGCGACGTGTGGCTGGCCCACGACACGGTGGTGGGCCAGGACGTCGCACTGAAACGGGAGCGGACGGACAGCGGGGACGAGGCGGCGGTGCGGCGGCTGCTGGGCGAACCGCGCGCCATGGCAAAGTTCCGGGAGCATCCCCACGTCGTGACGCTGTACGACGTCGTGGCCGTGGAGCAGGACGGGGACGGACCGAGGACGTACTGGTTCGTCATGGAGTACGTGCCCGGCGGGGGCCTGGACCGGCAGCCGCCGGTCGCTCCCGCGCGGGCGGCCCGGATCGGCGCCCAGCTCGCCGACGCGCTGAGCGCCCTGCACGAGGCGGGCATCGTCCACTGCGACGTCAAGCCTGCGAACATCGGCCTCACCCGGCAAGGGGCCGCGAAGTTACTGGACTTCGGCGCCGCCCACCGGGTCGGCGGCAGCGAGACGATCACCGTCGGCGGCCCGTTCAGCTTCACCCCGGACTACGCCGCCCCCGAACTGGCCCGGGGCAACGTGCCGCGGCCGGCCTCGGACGTGTTCTGCCTCGGCGCCACCCTGCACGCGCTGGTCACCGGAGCGCCGCCGCGCGGTGACGCCGCAGAGGACGACGCCCGTCCCGCCCTGGGCCAGGACGGCACGGACGCCGAGCGGCTGAGGTACTGGAAGGCCGAGCAGGGCGTCGTGGAGCTGGACGCCGACGCCCTGGGACCGCTGTATCCCGTGCTCGCCGCCATGCTCCACCGCGACCCGCGGCAACGCCCGGACGACGCCGAGGCCCAGCGGCTCCTGGAGGAAGCAGCCGGAACCGGCCCGGACCCCGCTCGCGGACCGGCCGCCACCGGCACCGTCCCCGGGCCGCGCAGACGGCGCCGGCCCCTGATCGCCGGCGCGCTCGGCGTCAGCGCCGTGCTGGCCCTCGGCCTCGCCGTCCTCCCCGGCCACGGCGACGACGGGAAGGCGGCCGGCTCCCCGCACGGCCAGAGCCGGCAGGACGAGAACGCCTCCGACGGGGAACCGCAGGCCCTCATCGGCGATCCGCACACGGCCGACGTGTGCGCCCTGACCGACCCCGCCGCCCTCGACCGGTTCGGCGACGGCGACGTGCGCGTGGACGTCGACTACGGGAACTTCGACCGCTGCGACGTGCTCGTCGGCATCGACGACGCAACGCGGATCGACGTCTCCGTCGGCCTGCTGCGCGGACCGCGGCCCGAGGGCTCGGAGCCCTCCCGCACGATCGGAAGCATCGGCATCCGCCAGGAGCAGGCGGAGAGCGACGAGTGCAAGCTGCTGCTCACGTCCGACCGCGACACCGGGGACGCGCTCGTCGAGGTCCGCGTCAACATGGGCAAGGGCACCGTGGTCGGCGGCAACGCCACCCTGTGCACGGTCGCCTACGAGGCGGCCGGGAGCGCGGCGGAGGTCCTCGACTCCGGTCCCGTCCCCCGCCGCTCGCCCGGCTACCCGCGCACCTCGCTGGCCTGGGCGGACGCCTGCGCACTGCTCGACGCGGAGGCGCTGTCCGCCGTTCCCGGCCTCAAGGCCGACGTCCCGGAGGTGGGCATCGCGAACTGGAGCTGCGCGTGGTCGAGCGACGTCGACGAGCTGGAGGCGGAGGTGAGCTTCTTCCGCGATCAGCCCAAGTCCGCGGCGGACGGCGCCACGGCCGTCAGGCTCAGCGGCTACCGCACGGTCATCGCACCGGACGACGACGGCGACTCGTGCACCGCCTTCGTCGAGTACCGCAGATACAGCGGCCAGGACGCCCGGACGGCGGCCGAGATGGTGCGGCTGGACGTCGGCGGACGCAGGCCCACGGCCGAACTCTGCGCGACGGCGGAGGATTTGGCCGGCTCCGCGGCCGCCGGACTCCGCACGCGCTGACGCTCAGGGGGCGGAGTCCGGCCAGTCGGCGTCGTCCTCCATCAGGTCCAGGTCCGGCGGCACCAGGGTCGTCGACTCCACCAGCCCCTTGATCAGGTTGTGCAGCAGACTGTTGTCGGCGGGCCGGCCCTGCGACTTGTCGTGCAACAACGGGTACCGGAAACCCGTGTGGTGCAGTCGCCGGCGCACGGCCTCGATCCGGTGCTCGATCCTGCGCTCGGTCCAGTTGCCGTCCGGACGGAGGTAGGCGAGCTGCTTGGCGGCCACGGCGTACGACAGGGGACGCGGATCCTCCTCGTACAGCAGATAGCGCTGCCCGAGGACGATCAGCAGCAGCCGTTCGTCGTCGTCGAGGGCCCACGTCTCCGGCCGGACCGTCTCCGCCCGCCGCCGCGACACCGGCCCCTGGTCGTCGTGGCCGGCCACATACAGTTCGACCAGGTGCTCCCGGTAGCCGGAGCCCTTCACGAACAACGGGGTGTAGCCGGTGGCGAGCGGCACCGGCTCGGTGCTCAGGTGCAGCATCCGGCCCCGGGGCAGCCGCACGAGCTGCTGCCCGGTGTTGCGCAGCCACCACATCCCCCGCCGGTACGTCAGCTCGCCGTGCCGCCGGCTGACCCGCAGATCGTCCACGCCCACCCCGAGGTCCACGTCCGGTTCCTCACCGCGCCCGAAGCGGACCGTCAGTCCCTGGCGGGGCGGAGCGCTGAGCTCCCCGGTGACCGTACGGGCGTGCAGGGTCCCCGGCGCGGCGGACGCGACACCACGCGCGAGGCTGGCGGAGAGGGGCATCGCTGGTCTCCTCGGTCCGGGGCTCGCGTACGACTGACCAGTGTCCGCGACCGGCGCGGGACCCCTCCCCGGCCACGTCCGCACGCGGGACGGGCACCGGGAACACGGCCGCCCCTCGGACCGCCCACGCCGCTTCCGTAGGGTATGAGGGTCGCTTCACAGGTGCGGACGGGGATGGACATGTGCGGACGGTACGCGGCCAGTCGCAGGCCCGAGGATCTCGCCGGTATCTTCGAGATCGAGAAGTGGGAGCCCGAGGAGACCCTGGAGCCCGACTACAACGTGGCGCCGACCAAGGAGGTCTACGCCGTACTCGACCGTGCCCTGAAGGACTCGCAGGACCCGCGCCCGGTCCGCCAGCTGCGGAAACTGAAGTGGGGACTGGTGCCCTCGTGGTCCAAGACCCCCGAGGGCGGCGCCCGGATGATCAACGCCCGCGCGGAGACCGTCCACGAGAAGCCGTCCTACCGCCGCGCCTTCTCCTCCCGGCGCTGCATCCTCCCGGCCGACGGCTACTACGAGTGGGTCACCGGCAAGCAGGAGCGGGACCTGGAGGTCGAGGGGAAGAAGAAGCGGCCCCGCAAGCAGCCCTACTTCGTGACGCCGGCCGACGGCTCGGTCTTCGCCATGGCCGGGCTGTACGAGTTCTGGCGGGACCGGACGCTGCCGGACGACCACCCGGGGGCATGGTGGGTGACGTGCTCCGTCATCACCACCGAGGCGGAGACCGATCCGCTCGCCGTGTCCCCCGCGGACGGCCCGCACGCCCTCGCCGAGATCCACCCGCGGATGCCGCTGATGCTGACCCCGGACCGCTGGGACGCCTGGCTGGACCCGTCCCGCACGGACGCCGACGAGCTCCGCGAACTGCTCGCCCCGCCGCCCCCCGGCCTGATGCGCGCCTACCCGGTCACCACGGCCGTCAGCAACGTCCGCAACAACGGGCCGGAGCTGCTGAAGGAGCTGGCCGCGCCGGAAGAGGGCACACTCTTCTGACGTGACCTCCGACACGACAGACACGGTTCAGAGCGTCGAGACGGACGCCGGCACCGCCCGCGTCACCTGGCACTGCGCCGTGCGCCGCGCCCGCCTCGTCCTCGCGCTGAGCCACGGCGCCGGCGGCGGCATCGGCGCCAGGGACCTCCAGGCGCTCGCGCGCGAGCTGCCCGCCCACGGCGTGACCGTCGCGCTCGTGGAACAGCCCTGGCGGGTGGCCGGCAAGAAGGTCGCCCCCGCCCCGAAGACCCTGGACACCGGCTGGCGGGGCATCTGGCCCGCCCTGACCGGGCCCGGCCTGCCGGTGATCGCGGGCGGACGCAGCGCCGGCGCCCGCGTGGCCTGCCGCACCGCCGGGGAACTCGGCGCCCACGCGGTGCTCGCCCTGAGCTTCCCCCTGCATCCGCCCGGGAAGCCGGAGAAGTCCCGGGCCGACGAGCTGCTGGGCGCCGGGGTGCCCACCCTCGTCGTCCAGGGCGGCAACGACCCGTTCGGCACGCCCGCGGAGTTCCCCGAGGGGACCTACGAACTCGTGGAGGTGCCCCACGGCGATCACGGCCTCGCCGTGCCCAAACGGGCGGAGCTCACGCAGGAGGAGGCCGTGGCGGTCGTCACGGACGCGGTCGTGCGGTGGACCGGCGCGCTCGGCTGAGACGCCGGGAATGCCCGGGCGGCCTCCGCTGTTGGGACGGACGTATGTGCCGGTCAACGGCACCGCCGTCGTAGGAGAGGAAGTCCGCCGCATGGGTTCCACGTTCTGCCCGAGCCGCAGTGCCCGCGCCGACCTGGACTGGACGGTGCTGCACGCGGCCAAGACCGCCCCGATTCGGGCGGCGGGCGGACCGGATCGTCGTCTATCCTCCGATTCGGGCGAGACCGGTTTCGGTCTCGCGACAACATTGGAGGAGGTGGGTCCGGTTCCCGGTACCGACGCAGGGACCGAACACGGCCAGGCGGAGCAGCCCGAGGGCCGGGGCGGCACGGGCGCGGAGTCGACCGCGGAGCGCAGCGCGCGCTTCGAGCGGGACGCGCTCGAGTTCCTCGACCAGATGTACTCGGCCGCGCTGCGCATGACGCGCAACCCGGCCGACGCCGAGGACCTGGTGCAGGAGACGTACGCCAAGGCGTACGCGTCCTTCCACCAGTTCCGCGAGGGCACCAACCTCAAGGCGTGGCTGTACCGGATCCTCACCAACACCTTCATCAACTCGTACCGCAAGAAGCAGCGCGAACCCCAGCGCAGCGCGGCCGAGGAGATCGAGGACTGGCAGCTCGCCCGCGCCGAGTCGCACATGTCCACGGGTCTGCGCTCCGCGGAGTCGCAGGCGCTGGACCACCTGCCCGACTCGGACGTCAAGGAAGCACTGCAGGCGATCCCCGAGGAGTTCCGCATCGCGGTGTATCTCGCCGATGTCGAGGGCTTTGCCTACAAGGAGATCGCGGACATCATGGGGACACCCATCGGTACGGTGATGTCCCGACTGCACCGGGGCCGCCGCCAGCTGCGCGGCATGCTCGAGGACTACGCGCGTGAGCGCGGACTGGTCCCGGCCGGTGCCGGAGAGTCGAACGAAGCGAAAGGCTCGGGGTCATGAGCTGCGGAGAGCCGCACGAGACGGATTGCAGCGAAATCCTCGATCATCTCTACGAGTTCCTCGACCGTGAGATGCCGGATGCCGACTGTGTGAAGTTCGAGCACCACTTCGAGGAATGCTCGCCGTGCCTGGAGAAGTACGGGCTCGAGCAGGCGGTGAAGAAGCTGGTCAAGCGCTGCTGCGGGCAGGACGACGTGCCCGGCGACCTGCGCTCCAAGGTCATGGGCCGGATCGACCTGATCCGCTCCGGCCAGGCCGTGCCCGACCAGGACGTCACGGCCTCGGGGGCCACGCCGCAGGAGTCCTGACACCTCACCGTGTTCCCGGCGCGTGTCACTCGTACGTGCTAATCCGCGGGTTATCGGCCCGTGGAGGCACCTGCCTCCGGCCTAGGCTCCAGAGCCTGGCAGACGGCGGACGACTGCCGCAGGCACGGTCGGGGGTGGGGGCTCATGGAGGCGTTACCGGCGCGGGCCAGGGCGTATGTCGCCGGTGTCACCCTGCTGGCCCTGCTCTGTCTGATCCCGCCGCCGGTGCTGGCGGCACCGGGAACCCTCCCGGACGTCCCGGTCCCCTGGTGGCCGGTCGTCCTGCTCGCCGCGCTGTACGCCGGATGCGAGCGCCTCGCCCGGTCACGTCTCGTCGCCGCCCCTTACGCGGGCGGCACCTTCCACCCCGTCCTGCTCGCCGGGGCCTTCCTGCTGCCGCCGTATGCCGCCGCGCTGGTCGCGCTGCCCGGGGCGCTGCTGCTTCCCGTGGAGCAGCGGCCGTACCCGGCGCGCAGGCTCTGGCGGGCCGCTCAGCTGGTGCTCGCCGTGTGGGCGGCCGGCCGGGTCCACGCGGCGGCCGGAGGGCCCGGCGCGGTGGCGGACTGCGACGTACCGGGCGCGCTGGCGACGGCCGGAGCCGCGGTCCTGGCGTTCTGCCTGGTGCTCACCCTGCTTGACGGCGGCATCCCCGCGACGGCGTCCCGCAGATCCCCGCGCGGGCGGCCGGTGGCGGCCCCCGCCGCGTGGTGGCGCCACTTCCTGCGGTCGCTGGCACCGCTCACCGTGCACGGTCTCGCCGGGCTCATGATGGCGCTGCTGTGGCGCAGCGCCTACGGCCCCATGGCGGCGCTGCCGGTGCTGCTGCCGATGGGCGTCTCGTGGTGGGCGTTCGCCCAGTACCACCGGGAGCGGGCCGCCCACCAGGCCACGATCCGCGCGCTCGTCCAGGCCGTCGACATCAAGGACGGCTACACGCGCGGACACAGCGAGCGCGTCGGACGGGCGTCGATGATGATCGCCCGGGAACTGGGCCTGGACGACGAACGGGTCGAGGTGCTGCGCTTCGCCGGCATCCTGCACGACGTCGGCAAGCTCGGCGTCCCCACCCGGCTGCTCACCAAGAACGGCCCGCTGACCCCCGAGGAACGCCGGGTGATCGAACTCCATCCCGAGTACGGGCACGAGATGGTGCGGGGGATCTCCTTCCTCGGCGAGGCCCGCGCGGCGGTGCTGCACCACCACGAGCGGCTGGACGGCTCGGGCTACCCCTACGGGCTGGCGGGCGGTCAGATCCCCGAGCCCGCGCGGGTGGTCGCGGTCGCCGACGCCTTCGACGCGATGACCTCCAACCGGTCCTACAGCAGGGCACGGCCCGTGCCCGCGGCGCTCGAGGAGCTCCGCCGGTGCGCGGGCACCCACTTCGACCCGCGGATGGTCGGCGCGCTGGTACGCGCCATCGGCAGGTCCGGCTGGCACCCGGCGGTGACCGCCGACGACCACCGCTCCACCGCCCTTCCGGGGCCCACGGCGCCGCTCACCGACCGGTCCGGGGCGCGCCGGTGAGGCCGCGGCTGCACACCGTCGTGCACCTCTGGGCCGCCGTCCTCGCGACGGGCTCCCTGGGCAGCACCCTCTACAACGGCGTCGAGGAACGGGGGGCCGCCCTGGCGTTCGGGGTGCTCGTCACGGTCGGCGAGCTCACCCGGCGCAACGGGACCCGCATCCGGGAGGCCGCTCCGCTGGCCGCCGCCGGCTCGCTGTCGTACGCGCTGCTCGCCGAGACCGCGGGGCGGCCCACCCACCACGGCGCCGCCCAGGTCGTCACCGTGGTGCTCGCCGCGTCCCTGCTCGGCAGCGTGCCGCACGTCGGGCGCGGCGACGGACCCGCCCTCGACCCGGCGGCCCGCCGGGTGCTGACCGTCGGTTTCGTCGCCCTGTGCTTCCAGCCCCTGGACAACCGGGGGGTCTTCGACGACTGGGGCGGCTCCGCCCACGCGCTGCTGCTGCTCGCCCTGCTGTCCCTCACCGCGCTGTGCGACGCCGTGCTCGCCGCCGCGCTGGCCCACTCCCGCACCGGCTGGCCCTTCCTGCCGATGCTCCGTGACGAGCTGCGGGCCGTCCCCGGCATCGGGGCCGCCGTCATCGCCACCGGGGCGGTGATGGCGCTCGGGGTCGCGGTCGTGGGGCTGTGGGCGCTGCCCGTCTTCTCCGTGCCCCTGTTGCTCGCCCAGCTGTCCTACCGGCGGTACGCCGCCGTCCGCGCCACCTACCGGCAGACCATCGCGTCCCTGGCGCGGGCCACCGAGATCGCCGGGTACACCCCCGCCGGCCATGCCCGCCGGGTCGCCGCGCTCAGCCAGGCGGTGGGCCGGGACCTGGGGCTGACCGAGCCCGAGCTGACCGTGCTGGAGTACGCGGCGCTGATGCACGACATCGGCCAGCTCAGCCTCGTCGACCCGGTCCCCGCGGGTGCCACCGCCGGCCTGCCGGTCTCCGAGCAGCGGCGGATCGCGCTGCTCGGCGGCGCCGTGGTGCGGCAGACCGGGGTCGACCCCCGGGTGGCCGGGATCGTCGAACGCCAGGCCGACCCGCATCCGGAGCAGCCGCTCGCCGCGCGGATCGTCCGGGTGGTGAACGCGTACGAGGAGAAGTCCCGGGAAGGAGGTCCCGGCGGGCCGCTGACCGCGCTGGAGGAACTGCGGCTCGGTACCGCCGGGGAGTACGCGCCGGAGGTCGTCGAGGCGCTGGCCCGGGTGCTGTCACGGAACACGGAGGGGGCGCGTGCGGATGGAGACCGGTCGTGGTGAGAGCCTCGCACGAGGCTGTCTGACCCCGTGCGAGGCTGGGTAACCCATGGGTAATGAGCGTCCTTGTGGCCGTACGTGGTTGGATGCGAAGGAGAGGGTGTCCGGGGGCGCGGATCGGTACAGCCGGCCCACCGAACGGAACTGGCAGGCGGGAATCGTGAGGATCTTCGGCAAGGGACGGCACCGGCCCTCCGCCTCCTGGCGGCAGGCCACGGATCGCGCGTTCACGCTCATCGGCGACGGCCGGTACGAGGACGCGGGCGCGCTGCTGACACGTGCCGCCGACCTGGAGCCCTGGCTCTCGGAGTCCTGGTTCAATCTGGCGCTGCTGCACAAGTTCCGGCACGACTGGGAGCAGGCCCGGTCGGCGGGCCTGCGCGCCGTGGCGCTGCTCGACCGCGACACCGGGGCTCCCGACTGGTGGAACGTCGGCATCGCCGCCACCGCCCTGCAGGACTGGCCGCTGGCCCGGCGGGCCTGGCAGGCCTACGGGCTGAAGGTGCCGGGACCGGCCACCGACTCCGGTGAGCCCCTCGGCATGGACCTGGGCAGTGCGGCCGTACGGCTGTCCCCGGAGGGGGAGGCGGAGGTCGTGTGGGGGCGGCGCCTGGACCCCGCCCGGATCGAGGTGCTGTCCATTCCGCTGCCGTCCTCCGGGCGCCGCTGGGGCGAGGTCGTCCTGCACGACGGTGTACCGCACGGCGAGCGCAGCACCGCCGCCGGGCACACCTACCCGGTGTTCGACGAGATCGAGTTGTGGGCGCCGTCGCCGGTGCCGACGTGGGTCGTGCTGCTGGAGGCCGCGTCCGAGACCGACCGGGACGCCCTGGAACAACTGGCCTCCGACGCCGGTTTCGCCGCCGAGGACTGGTCCTCGTCCGTGCGGCTGCTGTGCCGGATGTGCTCGGAGTCCCGGATGCCGTCCGACGAGGGCGAGGGCGAGCACCTGGACCCGCACGACCACAGCGAGCCGGGGCACCCCGGCCCCCTGGGCCACCGCACGGACGGGCAGTTGTGGGTCCCGGAGCGCGAGTGCGGTCTTGCTGCGCCGGCTTCGCTGGTGCGGGGGCTGCTGGACGGGTGGGTTGCGGACAGCCCGGACTCGCGGGACTGGCGGGATCTCGAAGAGGTCTGTTAGGGGCGGGTGCGCAGATCGTTCCCCGTACCCTGTATCAGCATCACCCCACGGATTTCCCAGGAAGGCACACCTCGGTCATGGCTCAGCAGGACACCGATCAGCAGCACGCGGGCGTGCTCCCCGTCGACGACGAGGGGTACGTCATCGACACGGAGGACTGCGAGGAGCGCGAGGCGGCCTGGCGCGAGCGCGGCACCTCGCGTCCGATCACGGTGGTCGGCAACCCGGTGCTGCACAAGGAGTGCAAGGACGTCACGGACTTCGGCGAGGAGTTCCAGCAGCTGGTCGCCGACATGTTCGCCAGCCAGCGCACGGCCGAGGGCGTGGGCCTGGCCGCCAACCAGATCGGCGTCGACCTGAAGGTCTTCGTCTACGACTGCCCGGACGACGAGGGCGCGCGCCACGTCGGCGTGGTCTGCAACCCGAAGCTGGTCGAACTGCCCGCCGAGCAGCGCCGGCTCGACGACAGCAGCGAGGGCTGTCTGTCGGTGCCGACCGCCTACGCCTCCCTGGCCCGCCCGGACTACGCCGAAGTGACCGGACAGGACGAGAAGGGCAACCCGGTCCGGGTACGCGGCACCGGCTACTTCGCGCGGTGTCTGCAGCACGAGACCGACCACCTCTACGGCTACCTGTACATCGACCGGCTGTCCAAGCGGGAGCGCAAGGCGGCGCTGCGGCAGATGGCCGAGAACGAGCCGCGCTACCCCGTGGTCGCCAACGACTGACGGCCCCTGACGGAGCCCTTCCGCTTCCTCCCGAACGGCGCCCGACCGGACACCTCTCCGGTCGGGCGCCGTTCGTCTGTGCGTGCCGAAAGGTAGTGAAAGAAGCAAATCCGTTCCCAGAACGGTCAGTTGTGGTGCTGAATGGAGGTGCGGGGATACGCACGGCGTGCGCCCGGCTCGGGGGTGGGCGCACGCCAACTGGCGGCTGAGAGGGGATTGTTCGTGCATGCTTTGTCACACGGCACCACATCGACACCGACCACCATCGCGGTTCCACCGGCGCTGTCTCTTCCGGTGATCGAGACGGCGTTTCCCCGGCAACTCCACCCGTATTGGCCGAAGCTTCAGGAAACGACCAGGGCGTGGCTGCTCGAAAAGCGGCTCATGCCGGCGGACAAGGTGGAGGAATATGCCGATGGCCTGTGCTACACCGACCTTATGGCGGGGTACTACATTGGCGCCCCCGACGAGGTCCTGCAGGCGATAGCGGACTACAGCGCGTGGTTCTTCGTCTGGGACGACCGGCACGACCGCGACATCGTGCACGGCCGGCCCACCGCCTGGCGGCGGTTGAAGAACCTGCTGCACAGGGCCCTCGACAGCCCCCACGATCACCTGCGTCACGAGGATCCGGTGGTCGCGGGGCTCGCGGACGGCGTGCGACGGCTCTACACCTTCCTGCCGGGCAGCTGGAACGCCCGGTTCGCGCGGCACTTCCATGCGGTGATCGAGGCGTACGACCGGGAATTCCACAACCGTACGGAGGGGATCGTCCCCAACGTCGAGGAATACCTGGAACTGCGTCGGCTCACCTTCGCGCACTGGATCTGGACGGATCTCCTGGAACCGAGTGCGGGAAGTGAACTCCCGGACCCGGTACGGAAGAACCCGGCGTACCGGAAGGCGGCGCTGCTCAGTCAGGAATTCGCCGCCTGGTACAACGACCTCTGCTCGCTGCCGAAGGAAATCGCGGGCAGTGAGGTGCACAATCTCGGCATCAGTCTCGTCACTCACGAGGGACTGACACTCGAAGAGGCGATCGCCGAGGTGAGAAATCGCGTCGAGAAATGCATCCGCGAATTCCAGAATGCGGAACACGACGCATTGCGATTCGCCGACGCCCTCGACGACGGCACCGTGGGAGGAAAGGAAACGAGCGCCGCCGTTCGCGCCTGTGTCGGCAACATGCGGAACTGGTTCAGTTCCGTCTACTGGTTCCACCACGAGTCCGGCCGGTACCGGGTCGACAGCTGGGACGACCGGTCCACGCCCCCGTACGTCAACAACGAAGCGGCAGGTGAGAAATGACCGTCGAGTCGGTGAACCCCGAGACGTCCGCGACGACCGCACTGTCCGAGCCGCCCCTGGCCGGAGGGGGAGTCCCCCTCCTCGGCCACGGCTGGAAACTGGCCCGCGACCCGCTGTCCTTCCTGTCCGGGCTGCGCGACCACGGCGAGGTCGTGCGCCTGAAACTGGGACCGAAGACGGTGTACGCCGTCACCACCCCCGCCCTCACCGGGGCGGTGGCCCTGAGCCCCGACTACATCATCGCCGGACCGCTGTGGGAGTCCCTGGAGGACCTGCTCGGCAAGGAGGGCGTCGCCACGGCCAACGGCCCGCTCCACCGGCGCCAGCGTCGCACCATCCAGCCCGCCTTCCGGCTCGACGCGATCCCCGCCTACGGGCCGATCATGGCGGAGGAGGCGTACGCGCTGGTGCAGCGCTGGCGCTCCGGCGAGGTGCTGGACGTCACGGCGGAGTCCTTCCGCGTGGCCGTCCGGGTCGCCGCCCGCTGCCTGATGCGCGGCAGCTACATGGACGACCGGGCGGAGCGGATCTGCACCGACCTCGCCACGCTGTTCAGCGGCATGTACCAGCGCATGGTGGTGCCGCTCGGACCGCTCTACAAGGTGCCGCTCCCGGCCAACCGGGAATTCAACCGGGCCCTGGCCGATTTGCACGTCCTGGTGGACGAGATCGTCGCCGACCGACGGGCAAGCGGTCAAAAGCCGAACGATTTGCTGACGGCTTTGCTGGAGGCGAAGGACGAAAATGGCGAGCCCATAGGGGAACAGGAGGTACACGATCAGGTCATCGCCATCCTCACCCCCGGCGCTGAAACCGTCGGATCCACCGTCATGTCCCTCCTCCTGGTTCTCACCGAGCACCCGGAACTGGGCGACAAGATCCGCGACGAGGTGAAAACCGTCGTCGGTGACCGCCCCGTCGCATTCGATGACGTCCGAAAGCTGACGTACACCGCGAATGTCGTCACCGAGACCCTGCGTCTGCATCCGGCCGTCTGGATACTGACGCGCCGCGCGGTGGCCGACACGGAACTCGGCGGATACCGCATTCCCAAGGGGGCGGACCTCATCTACAGCCCGTACGCCGTCCAGCGCGACCGGCGGTCGTACGAGCGGAACGAGGAGTTCGACCCGGACCGCTGGATTCCCGAACGGGCCAAGGACGTGCCCAAGTACGCGATGAGCCCGTTCAGCGTGGGCAACCGCAAGTGCCCCAGTGACCACTTCTCGATGGCCGAGCTCACCCTCATCACCGCGGCGGTCGCCTCCGCCTACCGGTTCGAGCACGCGCACGGCTCCGACACCCGGCCCCGGATCGGCATCACGCTCCGGCCGCGCCGGCTGATGCTGCGGGCGCTGCCCCGCTGACCGTCCTGCAACGGCGCGCGTTCAGGCGGCGGCCTCCGGGCCCCGGAACGCGCGCCGGTAGGCCTGGGGGGTGGTGCCCACGGCCCGCACGAAGTGGTGGCGCAGGGCCGCCGCGTTGCCGAAGCCGGTGCGGCCCGCGATCGCGTCCACGGTCTCGTCCGTCGCTTCCAGCAGATGCTGGGCCAGCAGGACCCGCTGGCGCAGGATCCAGCGGTAGGGCGTGGTGCCGGTCTCCTGCTGGAAGCGGCGGGCGAAGGTGCGCGGGGACATGTGGGCGCGGGCGGCGAGCTGCTCGACGGTGACCTCCTCGTCGAGGTGCCGCTCCATCCACACCAGCACCTCGGAGACGGTGTCGCCCCCCGGCCGGGGCAGCGGGCGCTCGATGTACTGGGCCTGGCCGCCGTCGCGGTGCGGGGGGACCACCATGCGCCGGGCGATCTTGTTGGCGACCTCCGGACCCTGCTCCTTCCGGACCAGATGCAGACAGGCGTCGATCCCGGCGGCGGTGCCGGCGGAGGTGATCACCGGGTCCTCGTCGACGTAGAGCACGTCCGGTTCCACGGTCAGATGCGGATACCGCCTGGTCAGCTCCTCCGCGTGCTTCCAGTGGGAGGTGACCCGCCGGCCGTCGAGGAGCCCGGCGGCGGCGAGCACGAACACCCCGGAGCAGACGCTGAGCACCCGGGCGCCCCGGTCCACGGCCCGGCGCAGGGCGTCCAGCAGCTCGGGCGGGAACTCCCGGGAGACGTAGGAGGAGCCGGCGGGCACGGTGATGAGGTCGGCCGTCTCCAGACGCTCCAGGCCGTGCTCGAGCTGCAGCGCGAAGCCCGTGTTGCTGCGCACGGTCGGCCCGTCGGCCGAGACGACGGCGAAGTCGTAGACCGGCAGTCCGTCGTCACTGCGGTCGACGCCGAAGACCTCGCAGACGACACCGAGTTCGAAGGGGTTCACGCCGTCGAGGAGGACGGCGGCCACGTTCTTCAGCATGGCTCCAGTGTGCCTCGACGTTGGCAGTAAATCGAGGGTCTACGGCAGTCCTGCCACTGTCGGTAAGGAGTGTTCCGCGCGACAGTGGTGACATGGATACGAACCAGATGGAAGCACTGATCGCGATGGTGGCCGTTCTCGGCCTGTTCGTCCTCATGACCCTCCCGGCCCTGATCGGCATCGTGCACGACCGCCGGATCGACCGGCAGATCGAGCGTGCCGAGGCCGCCCGCGCGGCCGCCGAGCGCCCCGCCGACCGGACGCCGGCCCGCCCGGCGCAGGGTGCCGCCTCACACCGCACCGCAAGGGCGGCGTGAGGCGGCACCGGGGGGCCGGTTCCCCGGACGTCCTCGTCAGAAGTCCTCGTCCAGGTCGACCGTGCCCTCCACGGCGACCTGGTACGCGGACGGACGCCGCTCGAAGAAGTTCGTCAGCTCCTGGACGCCCTGGAGCTCCATGAAGGAGAACGGGTTCTCCGAGCCGTAGACCGGCGCGAAGCCCAGCCGCACCAGCCGCTGGTCGGCGACGCACTCCAGGTACTGCCGCATCGACTCGGTGTTCATGCCCGGCAGCCCGTCGCCGCACAGGTCGCGCGCGAACTGCAGTTCCGCCTCGACCGCCTCGCGTAGCATGTCGGTGACCTGCCGGCCGAGCTCCTCGTCGAAGAGCTCCGGCTCCTCCTTGCGCACGGTGTCGACCACGTCGAAGGCGAAGGACATGTGCATCGTCTCGTCGCGGAACACCCAGTTGGTGCCGGTCGCCAGCCCGTGCAGCAGGCCCCGGCCGCGGAACCAGTACACGTAGGCGAAGGCGCCGTAGAAGAACAGCCCCTCGATGCAGGCGGCGAAGCAGATCAGGTTCAGCAGGAAGCGGCGGCGGTCCGCGCGCGTCTCCAGCCGGTCGATCTTCTCCACCGAGTCCATCCACCTGAAGCAGAACTCGGCCTTCTCCCGGATGGACGGGATGTTCTCCACGGCCGCGAAGGCCGCCGCCCGGTCGTCCGGGTCGGGGAGATAGGTGTCCAGCAGCGTCAGGTAGAACTGGACGTGCACCGCCTCCTCGAAGAGCTGCCGCGAGAGGTACAGCCGGGCCTCGGGGGAGTTGATGTGCTTGTACAGCGTGAGCACCAGGTTGTTCGCCACGATCGAGTCGCCCGTGGCGAAGAACGCCACCAGCCGTCCGATCAGGTGCTGCTCCTCGGGGCTGAGCTTCGCCAGGTCGGCGACGTCCGAGTGCAGGTCCACCTCCTCCACGTGCCAGGTGTTCTTGATGGCGTCCCGGTAGCGCTCGTAGAAGTCCGGGTAGCGCATGGGGCGGAGAGTCAGCTCGAAGCCGGGGTCGAGCAGGTTCTTGTCGGTCATCACTGGCAGGCCTCGCAGGACTCGGGGTTTTCCAGGGAGCAGGCGACCGCTTCGGGATCGGGCGTCTGCCGGGCGGGGACGGGGACGGAGGCGCGCGCCGCCCGGGCGATCCGGGTCGCCGGGCGGGAACGCAGGTAGTACGTGGTCTTCAGGCCCTGCTTCCAGGCGTACGCGTACATCGAGGAGAGCTTGCCGATGGTCGGCGTCTCCAGGAACAGGTTGAGCGACTGCGCCTGGTCCAGATACGGGGTGCGGGCGGCGGCCATGTCGATCAGACCGCGCTGCGGGATCTCCCACGCCGTGCGGTACAGCCGGCGCACCTCCTCGGGGATCCACGCGAAGTCCTGCACCGAGCCGCCCGCCTCGCGCAGTGCCTCACGCGTGCGCGCGTCCCACACGCCGAGCGCCTTCAGATCGTTCACCAGGTACGAGTTGACCTGGAGGAACTCCCCGGACAGCGTCTCGCGCTTGAACAGATTGGACACCTGCGGCTCGATGCACTCGTACACCCCCGCGATCGACGCGATGGTGGCGGTGGGCGCGATCGCCAGCAGCAGCGAGTTGCGCATCCCGGTGGCCGCGATCCGCTTCCGCAGCGCCGCCCACCGCTCCGGCCAGGCCGGCTCGACGTCGTAGTGGTCGGGGTGCAGCACGCCCCGCGCGGTGCGGGTCTTCTCCCACGCGGGCAGCGGGCCGTCGCGTTCGGCCAGGTCGGCGGAGGTCTCGTAGGCGGCGAGCATGATCCGCTCGGCGATCTTCGTGGACAGCGCCTTCGCCTCCGGGGAATCGAAGGGCAGCCGCAGCCGGAAGAAGACGTCCTGCAGGCCCATGGCGCCGAGACCCACGGGGCGCCACCTGGCGTTGGAACGGCCCGCCTGCTCGGTCGGGTAGAAGTTGATGTCGACGACCCGGTCGAGGAACGTCACGGCCGTGCGCACCGTCGCGTCGAGGCGCTCCCAGTCGATGTCCCCCCGCTCCACGAAGGCGCCGAGGTTGACCGACCCCAGGTTGCAGACGGCCGTCTCCCCGTCGTCGGTGACCTCGAGGATCTCCGTGCAGAGGTTCGAGGAGTGGATGACATGTCCCGCGGTCGCCGTCTGGTTGGCCGTCCGGTTGGCGGTGTCCTTGAACGTCATCCAGCCGTTGCCGGTCTGTGCGAGGGTGCGCATCATCCGGCCGTACAGCTCCCGCGCCGGGAGCGTCCTGCGCGCCAGACCCTTCGCCTCGGCGGCCCGGTACGCCGCGTCGAACTCCTCGCCCCACAGGTCCACCAGCTCCGGCACGTCCGCCGGGGAGAACAGCGACCACTGCCCGTCGGCGTCCACCCGGCGCATGAACTCGTCCGGCACCCAGTGCGCGAGGTTCAGGTTGTGCGTACGGCGGGCGTCCTCACCGGTGTTGTCGCGCAGCTCCAGGAACTCCTCGATGTCGGAGTGCCAGGTCTCCAGGTAGACCGCCGCCGCACCCTTGCGCCGCCCGCCCTGGTTCACGGCCGCGACCGAGGCGTCCAGCGTCTTCAGGAACGGGACGATGCCGTTGGAGTGCCCGTTGGTGCCGCGGATCAGCGAACCCCGCGAGCGGATGCGGGAGTAGGCGAGGCCGATGCCGCCGGCGTGCTTGGAGAGCCGGGCGACCTGGTGGTAGCGGTCGTAGATGGAGTCCAGCTCGTCCTTGGGGGAGTCCAGCAGGTAGCAGGACGACATCTGGGGGTGCCGGGTACCGGAGTTGAACAGGGTGGGGGAGGAGGGCAGGTACTCCAGGCGGCTCATCAGCCTGTACAGCGCGGCGACCTCCTCCACCGAACGGGCGCCGTCGTCCTCGGCGAGACCGGCGGCGACCCGCAGCAGGAAGTGCTGGGGCGTTTCGACGACCTTGCGGGTGACCGGGTGCCGCAGCAGGTAGCGGCTGTGCAGGGTGCGCAGGCCGAAGTAGCCGAAGCGGTCGTCGGCGCGGGTGTCGATCAGCGCGTCGAGCCGGTCCCCGTGCAGCCGGACGAACGCGGCGGTCCGGTCGGCGATGAGACCCTCGCGGTGCCCGGTCGCGACGGAGCGGGTGAACGACGTGACGCCCTGGGAGGCGGCCTCCGCGCGGATGCCGATGGTCAGCAGCCGGGCGGCGAGCCGGGAGTAGGCCGGGTCCTCGGAGATGAGCCCGGCCGCCGCCTCGGTGGCCAGTTCCCGCAGCTCCGCCTCGTCGGCGTCAGCGGACCGGCCGCGCAGCGCGGCGGCGGCGACCCGGCCGGGGTCGGCGTCGGGCAGGTCGGCGGTCAGCTCCGTCAGGGTCCGCAGCAGCGCGGCACCGGGGCCGCCGCCCTCCTCGGTCACGTCGATCGCTGAAGCCGGATCGGCTGGCGCGATGGTCACGTGGGGCTCTCCCTCGCTCGGCACGGGGGCCTCGAAGAGCGCAGGGGGCAGCACACGAGCGCACGCGGCGTCGCGTCCACCGGCCCATTCCGCGAGGCCCGGACGTCAGGGCACCCGGACCGGACGGCCGGGCGCACTGTCGGCAGGTCCTCGGACTGACGCCCATGCGCCCGCGGGCGGGCAGACATGGGTACACCGTTGCGGGACAGTTCCGGATTCGCACCGGATTCCCCTGCGGCGACAGCGAGCATGAGCATACATCTTGTGCCGGGTGCCGCCAGCACCCCCATATGTTGTGTCGGACCGGTGTCAGAGCGTCAACTCGTAGGTGAGGAGCATGATGTCGTCCAGCTCCGGCAGAGGGTTCCAGTCCCGCTCCGGGGTGCGGGTGAAGCCCAGCCGCTCGTAGATGCGGTGGGCGGAGTGCATGGTGCGCTGGGTCGACAGCACGATCCGGGTGCACCCCTCGATCGCCCGTGCCCGGTCGACACAGGCGCGCACCAGAGCCTCCCCGGCCCCGCGGCCCCGGCCCGCGCGGGCCACCGCCAGCATCCGGATCTCCGCCTCGCCCGGCCCGGCTATGTCGGCCATCGGCCCGGGGCCCGGCACGAAGGTCACCCCGCCCAGCACCGCTCCGTGCTCCGCGGCGACCAGCACCTCGGCCGCGGCCGCCCGCTTCGCCACGTCGCGCAGCTCACCGAGGTACGCGTCGCTCTCCCCGAAGTCCAGCAGTCCGTCCAGCAGATAGGCCCCCGCGGTGAGCTCACCCAGCTCCTCGTACTCGCCGGGCTGCACCGGCCTGATGACGATGTCCATGGGGGGAGTGTGCCGGACGGGTACGACGACGGGCCGCCGGATTTCTCCGGCGGCCCGTCCTCGGATGCGGCTACGGCGTCAGTGGCTGCTGCTGCCCGCCGTGGCCGGCGGAAGCTCCGTCTGGACCCCGGGGTCGCCCGCGTCCGCCGTGTAGTCCTCCGGCTTGGTCTGGTCGATGCCCTCGGGCGCCTTGAGGGCCCGCATGACGAAGGTCAGGACGACCGTGACCACGACGTTGAGCACGAAGGCGGTGAGCCCGATGTAGCCGATCTCGCCGATGCCGGGGATCTCCTTCGACGACCCGCCGAAGTGCTTCTGCGTCGGCGAGGCCACCCCGTACGCGGCGGCCGTGCCGTAGATCATGCCGACGGCCCAGCCGCCGATCAGTGCCCAGCGGTGGAACCAGCGGGTGAACAGGCCGCCCACCAGTGCCGGGAAGGTCTGCAGGATCCAGATGCCGCCGAGGAGCTGGAAGTTGATCGCGACCGTCTTGTCCATGGTCAGGACGAAGAGCAGCGCGCCCACCTTCACCAGCAGGGACACGATCTTGGAGACCTGGGTCTCCTGCTTGGGCGTCGCGTCCGGCTTGATGAAGTCCTTGTAGATGTTGCGGGTGAACAGGTTCGCCGCCGCGATCGACATGATCGCCGCCGGCACCAGCGCGCCGATGCCGATCGCCGCGAAGGCCACGCCCGCGAACCAGGCCGGGAACATGTTCTCGAACAGCTGCGGAATGGCCAGCTGGCCGTTGCTGACCTTGACCCCGGCCGCGATGGCCATGAAGCCGAGCAGCGCCAGCAGCCCCAGCATCAGCGAGTACAGCGGCAGGATCGTGGTGTTGCGGCGGATCACCTCACGGCTGCGCGAGGACAGCGTCGCGGTGATCGAGTGCGGGTACATGAACAGCGCGAGCGCGGAGCCGAGCGCCAGCGTGGCGTACGTCCACTGGCTCGCCTCGCCCGGTACCAGCGCACCGCGCGGTGCGCCCGTGGCCGGGTTGGTCTGGCTGTAGGCCTCCCGCGCGGAGGCGAAGATCTCGTCGAAGCCGCCCAGCTTGATCGGGATGTAGATGATCGCCACCGCGATGACGATGTAGATCAGCGTGTCCTTCACGAAGGCGATCAGAGCGGGAGCGCGCAGACCCGACGAGTACGTGTACGCGGCCAGCACACCGAAGGCGATCAGGATCGGCAGGTCCTTGATGAACCAGTTGGTGTCCTCGCCGCCGCCGACGCCCATCACGTCCAGCACGGCCTGGATGCCGACCAGCTGGAGCGCGATGTAGGGCATCGTCGCCAGGATGCCGGTGACCGCGACGGCCAGCGACAGGCCCTTCGAGCCGAACCGGCCGCGCACGAAGTCGGACGTCGTCACATAGCCGTGCTTGTGCGACACCGACCACAGCCGGGGCAGGAAGGTGAAGATCAGGGGGTACACCAGGATCGTGTACGGCACCGCGAAGAAGCCGGCCGCGCCCGCCGCGTAGATCGCCGCCGGTACGGCGACGAAGGTGTAGGCGGTGTACAGGTCGCCGCCGAGCAGGAACCAGGTGACCCAGGTTCCGAAGGAGCGGCCGCCCAGGCCCCACTCGTCGAGACTGTGCTCGTTCTCGGCCTTGCGCCAGCGCGCGGCCATGAACCCCATGGCCGTGACGAGCAGGAAGAAGAAGATGAAGACGGCGAGTGCCACGCCGTTCACGCCGTCGTTCACTGCGACGCACCGCCCTTCGAGGCCGAGCGGGCGCGCTGGTCACGCTGCCACAGCTTGTAGGCGATCATCGTCAGCACGGTGGAGATCAGCACCCACAGCATCTGGTACCAGTAGAAGAACGGGATGCCGATGACGACGGGGTCGGTCTTCGCGTACGAGCCGACCCACAGCATGGCCACGAACGGTGCGACGAGACAGAGGGCGATGACGACGCGCACGGGCGTCACCACCGGCCCTCCTGGGTTTTCTGGAGCTTGCGACATCAGACGGCTACCGTCCCCTCACTGATCACCGGCGGTAATGCGCGGAAATGTAGGTCAGGGCGCGGCGCGGTCGTAACCCCTCGCCCGCAGAGCGGTACTCAGGCGCCGCCCAACCGAGAGGCAACAGCAACGAAAACCTTGTCAACCACCCAATTTGTCCGGAAAAGACGGTACTTCCGAGTGGTCCCGCGACTCAGTCCTGGGGGCGCTTCAGACGCGCGACGAACTTGTACCGGTCACCCCGGTACACCGACCGCACCCACTCCACCGGCTGGCCGTCGCGGTCCCGCGAGTGCCGGGACAGCATCAGCATCGGCAGACCGACGTCGGTGCCCAGCAGGCCGGCCTCCCGCGGGGTGGCCAGGGAGGTCTCGATGGTCTCCTCGGCCTCCGCCAGATGGACGTCGTACACCTCGGCGAGGGCGGTGTAGAGGGAGGTGTACTTCGCCAGGCTGCGGCGCAGCGCGGGGAAGCGCTTCGCGCTCAGATGGGTCGTCTCGATGGCCATCGGCTCACCGTTGGCCATGCGCAGCCGCTCGATGCGCAGCACCCGGCCGCCGGGCGTGATGTCGAGCAGCCCGGCGAGCCGGTCGTCGGCCGTGATGTAGCCCAGGTCGAGCAGCTGCGAGGTGGGTTCAAGACCCTGGGCGCGCATGTCCTCGGTGTACGAGGTGAGCTGGAGCGCCTGGGAGACCTTGGGCTTGGCGACGAACGTGCCCTTGCCCTGGATGCGCTCGAGGCGCCCCTCGACCACCAGCTCCTGGAGTGCCTGGCGCACGGTGGTGCGCGAGGTGTCGAACTCCGCCGCCAGCGTGCGCTCGGGCGGGACCGGCGTGCCGGGCGGCGCCGTTTCGGTCATGTCGAGCAGGTGTTTCTTCAGCCGGTAGTACTTGGGCACACGCGCCGTACGGACCGTAGTCCCACCCTCGTTCTCCGCACTGCTGACGTCGGTGCTCATGCTCTGCCTTCCCGGCTCCGGATGCCGAAACGACCGACATCCCCATCGGCCACGGCTGACATCGTGGCACGGCTCGGGACGGGTGTGTGCCCCGCACGCTCCGTGATCCCCTTTGTATACCCCTGGGGAAGGGGCTGGTCCAGACCACGGGCGGGGGTCAGATGCCCTGCCACTCCGGCTTGTTCGCGTAGGTGTGCCGGAAGTAGTCGGCGAGCTTCAGCTTGGACGCGGCGGCCTCGTCGACGACCACCGTGGCGTGGGGGTGCAGCTGCAGCGCGGAGGCCGGGCACACCGCGGCCACCGGTCCCTCGACGGTCGCGGCGACCGCGTCGGCCTTGCCCTCGCCGGTGGCCAGCAGCACGAGGTGGCGGGCCTCCAGGATGGTGCCGATGCCCTGGGTGATGACGTGGTGGGGGACCTGCTCGATGTCGCCGTCGAAGAAGCGCGCGTTGTCCACGCGGGTCTGCTCGGTCAGCGTCTTGATCCGGGTCCGGGAGGCGAGCGAGGAGCACGGCTCGTTGAACCCGATGTGCCCGTCCGTGCCGATCCCGAGCAGTTGGAGATCCACACCGCCGGCCTCGGCCAGCTCCCGGTCGTACGCCTCGCAGGCCCCCTGCACGTCCTCGGCCGTGCCGTCCGGGCCCATGAAGGCGTCCATCCCGATTCCGAGCGGCTCCAGGACCTCGCGCCGGAGCACGGAGCGGTAGGACTCGGGGTGGTCGGCGGACAGCCCCACGTACTCGTCGAGCTGGGCGATCCGCGCGCGCGAGGTGTCCACGGTGCCGGACTTCACCCGATGTGCCAGCGCCTCGTAGACGGGCAGCGGCGTGGAACCCGTGGCGACGCCCAGCAGGGCGCCGGGCTTGCGCCGCAGGAGCTGTGCCATGGCCTCGGCGATGAGCTCGCCACCCGCCTTGGCGTCCGCAACGATGACAACTTCCACGGTGGGCCTGCCGATCTTCAGGAGGTCTCGACTGGTTCTGGTGCCCCGTACCCCGGGACATGTGGTTTAGACCAATCTCAATCTAGCAGAGAGGCCCCCGCCCTCCCAGGCGAAACCGCCGCCCCGGAGCCGTCCGCCGAATTGCCCCGGTCGTCCGGCCCCCGCGGGGGACTCCTACGGGTTAGGCTGCCCGGTGGACGCCTGTGCCTTCGGGTGGGCGCCGAAGTGACAGCAAAGAACGGCGTCCCGACGCATTTACACGGGCAGTGGTCTAGTCCACAATGCGTAGCGGGACACAGTAAGCCTGCCTTCCCCGCACAGGAAGGCGGACCGAGGATCCGGAGCTCTCTGCCCTGACTGCCCCGGTTCCTCATCCTTCGGCCGACCGGGACCGCACACCCCACGGCCGATATTGCTCCGGGCTGCGGTGCCGAAGAGGGTTGAGGGTCCCTCTCAGGCGCCGCGGCCCGCGGGTGTTTTCCGGGGCGGTGGCGACCCCCGGGTACGCTCGCTGACGTGCCCTCCATGAACGAGCTCGTACGCCAGCACACCGCCCTCGACGACACCGACCTCGAGTGGCTCCATCTGCTGGTCTCGGAGTGGCAGCTGCTCTCCGACCTCTCCTTCGCCGACCTGGTCCTGTGGGTCCCCACCCGGGACGGCACCCGCTACGTCTCCGTGGCCCAGATGCGCCCCAACACCGGTCCGACCTCGTACCAGGACGACATGGTGGGCCATCTCGTGCCGCGCGGCCGCCGGCCGATGCTGGACGCGGCCCTGGACGAGGGCCGCATCGTGCGCGAGGGCGACCCGGAGTGGCGCGAGGAGGTGCCCGTACGGGTCGAGTCGATCCCCGTGCGCCGTGAGGGGCGCGTCCTCGGCGTCATCGCGCGCAACACCAACCTCCTCACCGTGCGCACCCCGAGCCGGCTGGAGCTCACCTATCTCCAGAGCGCCTCCGACCTCGCGCAGATGATCGCGGCCGGCGCCTTCCCGTTCGCGAACCAGCAGCTGGAGATGGACGCCTCGCCCCGCGTGGGCGACGGGCTGATCCGCCTCGACGCCGACGGCATCGTCCAGTACGCCTCGCCGAACGCGCTGTCCGCCTATCACCGCATGGGCCTCGCCGCCGACCTGGTGGGGCATCACCTCGGGCGGACTACCGCCGAGCTGGCGCCTTCCCGCGGCCCGGTGGACGAAGCGCTGGCCAAGGTGGCCAGCGGCTGGGCGCCGCGCGAGTTCGAGATCGAGGCGCACGACGGGGTGATCCAGTTCCGGGCGATCCCGCTCAAGCCGAAGGGCACCCGCATCGGGTCGCTGGTCCTGCTCCGGGACGTCACCGAACTTCGCCGCCGTGAACGTGAGTTGATCACCAAGGACGCGACCATCCGGGAGATCCACCACCGGGTGAAGAACAACCTGCAGACGGTGGCGGCGCTGCTGCGCCTCCAGGCCCGCCGCATCGGTTCCGAGCGCGGCCGCGCGGCGCTGGAGGAGGCCGTCCGGCGGGTGGGCTCCATCGCGATCGTGCACGAGACGCTGTCCCAGAACCTGGACGAGCGGGTCGAGTTCGACGAGATCGCGGACCGGGTCCTCGCGATGGTCGCCGAGATCTCACCGGGCAAGGTCACCGGCCGGCGCTCGGGCCGCTTCGGGATACTCGACGCCGAGGTCGCCACCCCGCTGTCGATGGTGCTGACCGAAATCCTGCAGAACGCCCTGGAGCACGGCTTCGCCGAGGGGGAGACCGGCACCGTCGAGGTGTCCGCGGTCCGCGGCGGCACCTCGAAGGAGGCCCGGCTGCTGGTGACCGTGCAGGACGACGGCGTGGGTCTGCCCGAGGGCTTCGACCCGCACACCGCGGGCAACCTCGGTCTGCAGATCGTGCGGACGCTGGTGGAGGGCGAGTTGAGCGGCACCTTCGACATGGTCCCGGCCCCGGGCCGGGGGACCCGGGTGATCCTGGACATCCCGGTGCGGTCGCAGAAGTAGCGCACCGGTCGCCCACGTGGCGCACCGGTCGCAGGTCGTAGCCGCAGCACAGCAAAAGACCCCGGACCGGTAAGCGGTCCGGGGCTGATGCTCGCTCCTCGGGGTCCCCCGGCTCGAGCTGTGCCGAGCACTACGGGGGAACTGCGCGCTGCGGCTCGGGGGCGGGAGATGCATACGCGATGTATGCGCCGCCAAGCTCAGGCTGTCAGCAGGGGGTGTGTCAGGCGGAGGCCTGACGGGCCCGGTTGCGGGCGGCGCGGCGCTTCATCGCGCGACGCTCGTCCTCGCTGAGACCACCCCAGACGCCGGAGTCCTGACCGGACTCGAGCGCCCACTGGAGGCAGTTCTCGATCACCGGGCAGCGACGGCAGACGGCCTTGGCTTCCTCGATCTGCAGCAGCGCGGGACCGGTGTTGCCGATGGGGAAGAAGAGCTCGGGGTCTTCCTCGCGGCAAACGGCGTTGTGACGCCAGTCCATGGCTGCTACCTCTCCTTGGTATAACTGCAAGTGCTTGTGAATGTGAACGCTTTCACGAATCCCTCAACAAGGGAAGGGCCGACCGCCAGGTTGCCCCGGCGTGGTCCTTGGGTTTGAAGAGGGGTTCCGGTGATCTGTGGAGGCCGGTGTTGCGGGCCGTCCCGATCGCCATGTAGAGACTCGCAAACCTCGGCGGCGGATACAACCCCTTCCGAAAAGTTTTTTTTGATTCTTCGGTGTCGACTAGGTCACAGCCGTACTTCCATGGGGTGGACCCTGGTCTAAACGTTCGAGTGAAAGGACTTTGGCCCTTTCTGCTCACACAATCACACGCAGTGCACGGCGTACGCCTGTGAACGTCACGCTGGTTCGCAGCCCCAGGTGGTCACCGTCCATCTGGAGGGGCAGCGGCACCTTCGAATGCAAGGTGAAGCGGGTCAGGTCGTGCCGGGAGACCGCGTGCTTGCCGCGCGGCCCGCGCTCCGGGGACGAAGTGAGCAACTGCGTGCCATACCGGGCAACCGCGGCGGTGGACATCCGGCTCAGACCGAAGAGATCCAGGCCGGTATCGAACGAGGCCTTAGGCGACGCGTAGATCGGGCGATTGCCGAGAAACGTCCACGGCGAGGTGTTCGAGACTATGGACAGCACCAGATCGTCGACCGGTTCCTCGCCCGGGTGCTCCAGGGTGATCACCCCGTGCCGGCGGTGCGGATCGCCGAGCAGCTGACGGACGACCTGGCGCATGTACAGCGCGTGCGTGGACTTCCTGCCGCGCTCCCGCTGCTGCTCCACCCGGCCGACCACACCGGCGTCGAAGCCCAGCCCCGCGTTGAAGGTGAACCAGCGGGACGGCACGGCCTCGTCCTCCGAGCCCGGCGTGCCCGAGGTCAGACCCAGGCCCACGGTGCGCTCCCGGCCCTCGCGCAGCGCGTCCAGCAGGACGCCCGTGGCCTCCACGGGCTGGTTGGGCAGGCCCAGCGCGCGGGCGAAGACATTGGTGGAACCACCGGGCACCACGGCGAGGCCGGGCAGATGGTCCGGATCGGGGCCCGCGTGCAGCAAACCGTTGACGACCTCGTTGACCGTGCCGTCCCCGCCGAGGGCCACCACCAGGTCTATGTCGTCGCTCTCCGCGGCCTGCCGGCCCAGGTCACGCCCGTGCCCGCGGTACTCGGTGGTGACCGCCTCCAGCTTCATCTCGCTGGCGAGGGCGTGAATCAGCACATCGCGCGTGCGCGCACTTGTGGTGGTTGCCGCCGGATTGACCACGAGAAGAGCACGCATGACGTGCAGAGTACCTACTGAGCGGTACCTGGCCCAGACCGAGGCGGGACCGGAGCGGGAACCGGGGCGTGAACCTCGCCACGGGCGGCTGTACGGCGAGGGCTACCCTTCAGGGGTGAGCAGTGAGCAGACCCCCACCACCACCTCGGACGACACCGGCCCCCGCCCGCACCGCCTGGCGTACGCCGCGGCGCTCGCCGCCCTCGAAGGGCTCGCCCTGGTGGCCGGCGGGGTGTGGCTGCTGGTCCTCGGACTCGCCGGCGAACCGGACGACCGCGGGCAGGCCGTCACCGGCGGAGTGACGCTGATCGTGCTCGCCCTGCTGCCGCTGCTCGCCGCGCGGGGGCTGTTCGCCCGCCGGAGCTGGAGCCGCGGACCCGCCGTCATCACGCAGCTCATGGCGCTTCCGGTGGCCTACAACATGCTGCGGTCCGACGGTGTGGCCATCCCCGCAGGGATCGTGCTCGCCGTCGTGGCCGTCACCGCGCTCGTCCTGCTGATCAACGCGGAGACGACCCGGGCCCTCGGCATCCGGGGCCCCGGAAACGCCGGGAAGTAGCGCCTACTCCTCCACGAGCAGCTTCTCCCGCAGCTGGGCCAGGGTGCGGGCCAGCAGCCGGGAGACGTGCATCTGCGAGATGCCGACCTCCTGCGCGATCTGCGACTGGGTCATGTTGCCAAAGAAGCGCAGCAGCAGGATCCGCTTCTCGCGCGGCGGCAGGTCCTCCAGCAGCGGCTTCAGCGACTCCCGGTACTCCACGCCCTCCAGCGCCTCGTCCTCGGCGCCGAGGGTGTCGGCGACCGCCGGGGACTCGTCGTCGGTGTCGGGGACGTCCAGGGACAGGGTGGAGTACGCGTTGGCGGACTCCAGGCCCTCCAGGACCTCCTCCTCGGAGATGGCCAGCTTCTCGGCCAGCTCGTGCACCGTGGGGGACCGGCCGTGCAGCTGGGACAGCTCCGCCGTCGCCGTGGTCAGCGCCAGCCGGAGCTCCTGGAGCCGGCGCGGCACCCGCACCGCCCAGCCCTTGTCGCGGAAGTGCCGCTTGATCTCGCCCACGACCGTCGGCGTGGCGTACGTCGAGAACTCCACGCCCCGGTCCGGGTCGAAGCGGTCGACCGACTTGATCAGCCCGATGGTGGCGACCTGGGTGAGGTCGTCCAACGGCTCGCCGCGGTTGCGGAAGCGGCGCGCCAGATGCTCGACGAGCGGCAGATGCATGCGCACCAGCCGGTTGCGCAGCTCCGCGTACTCCGCAGTGCCGTCCTGCAGCGTGCGCAGCTCGAGGAACAGGGCACGCGCCCCGCTGCGGTCCTGCGGGTCGTGGTGCGCGTGCGCGCCGTGGGTGCCCGGCCCGCCCGGTGTGCTCCGCGCGCCGCGGGCGCCGGACGCCTGCGGCGCCTCGTCCTCGGCGTGTCGCTCGTGCTCGCTCATCGTCCCGCCCGTCGCCCTTCCCCGAGCGCTCGCCTCGTCCCCCGCCTCCCGCGCGGGGGCGCCCCCGTGGCCCGGACCGGCCCCGGCATGCCCGGCCGGAGGCGTGCCCCGCACGGCACCGCCGGGCTGCCCGCCGCCCGGGAGGACGGTCTCCGCGGAGTCGTCCTCCGGATGCGGCCGGGCCTGCTCGGGGATGCCGTCGATGCCGTCCGGCACGCGCTCGGCCGGCAGCTCCCGTGTGCCGCGTTCTTCGTCCCGCACCGGCCCGTCCTCGCTCCTCACGCCGGCCCGGGTCCCGCGCCGCGCTGTTTGTAGAGGCTGATCGACACCGTCTTGTCCTCGTCCACGGCCGAGGAGACCTTGCCCGCGAGCGCGGACAGGACGGTCCAGGCGAACGTGTCCCGCGAAGGGGCGTGACCGTCCGTGGTCGGCGCCGAGACGGTCACCTCGAGCGAGTCGTCGACGAGCCGGAAGACACAGCTGAGCACCGACCCCGGCACGGCCTGCTGAAGCAGGATCGCGCAGGCCTCGTCGACCGCGATGCGCAGGTCCTCGATCTCGTCGAGGGTGAAGTCCAAACGGGCCGCGAGGCCGGCCGTGGCCGTACGCAGCACCGACAGGTAGGCCCCCGCGGCCGGCAGCCGGACTTCCACGAAGTCCTGGGTCGCGGGCTCGCCTGCGATCTGGGACACCCTCACCTCCAAGGTGGTACAAGCGTTTCAGGGCCGGTTCGCCCCCGGGTAACGCGCTACGTGGTTCAGCGGTGACGCTATCGCGCTCTCGGCGCTCCTGTCCCGGGACCCCGACCCGTTGCTGTCACTCATAGTAAAACTATGGATACGCTCCGTGGCTAGGGGTCTGCGGCCCCCAAATGGGAAGAGCGCGCGCCGCATTGACGTACCCAGACGTCAGACGGTCGAACCGTCCGGCACCGGGACCGCCTCCGGTCACACCAGTACGTGATCGACGAAGCACCAGCGCCAGTCCTCGCCGGGCTCGTGGCTCCGCATCACGGGGTGGCCGGTTTCCCGGTGGTGCTCCGTGGCGTGCCGGCGCGGCGAGGAGTCGCAGCATCCGACGTGGCCGCAGGTGAGGCAGAGGCGCAGCTGCACCGGATCGGTACCGTCGCGCACACACTCGGGACACGTCTCACCGAGCGGGACGGGTTCCGGGTGCGGCAGCGCGTCGGCGTGCGTGCACTGTTTCATGATTGCCAGATTACGACGCGCCCGTGGGCGACCGCGCGCAAAAACGAGGGTGGGCCGGACATGGATGTGATGCCCCTTCTGCTGCTGGTGGCGGGGAGTGCCGCGGTCGCGGCCGCCGCCCGGCGCACACCGGTGCCGGCGCCGCTGCTGCTGGTCGCGGCCGGCCTGGCGGTCAGCTATCTCCCGGGTGTGCCCGAGTACACCCTCGACCCGCACATCGTGCTGCCGCTCATCCTGCCGCCGCTGCTGTACACGGCGGCGACCGAGAGCTCCTACCTCGATCTGCGGGCGCAGTTGCGGCCGGTGGCGCTGCTGTCCGTGGGATACGTGCTGTTCGCGACCTTCGCCGTCGGCTGGGTGCTGTATCTGCTCGTGCCCGCCCTGCCACTGACCGCGGCGCTGGTGTTCGGCGCCGTGGTGGCCCCGCCGGACGCGGTCGCGGCGACGGCGGTGGCCCGCCGGGTGGGCCTGCCGTCCCGGATCACCACCATCCTCCAGGGCGAGTCCCTGCTGAACGACGCCACCGCGATCACCGCGTTCCGGGTGGCCCTGGCGGCGGCCGTCGGCGAGGGCGCGACCTGGGCCGGGGGAGTGGGGGAGTTCCTGCTCGCGGCGGTCGGCGGGGCGGCCGTCGGCCTGGTGCTGATGGCACCGCTGCATTGGCTGCGCGTTCACGTGAAGGAGGCGCTGCTGCAGAACACGCTCTCCCTGCTGATCCCGTTCGTCGCGTACGCCACCGCCGAGCAGGTGCACGCCTCCGGTGTGATCGCCGTCGTGGTCGTCGCCCTCTATCTGGGGCACCGCGCGTGGGAGGTCGACTTCGCCACCCGGCTCCAGGAGGAGGCGGTGTGGAAGATGGTCGCGTTCGTCCTGGAGTCCGCGGTGTTCGCGCTGATCGGGCTGCAACTGCCCGTCGTCCTCAAGGGGCTCGGCCCGCACGCGGGCACGGACTCCGCCTGGTACGCCCTCGTCGTCTTCGTGGTGGTCGTCGCCGTACGGTTCCTCTGGGTGTACCCGGCGACCTGGCTGCCGCCGATGCTCTCGGCGAGGATCCGCGAACGCGAGGGGAGACCCGGCTGGAAGGGGCCGTTCGTGATCGCGTGGGCCGGCATGCGCGGGGTGGTCTCGCTGGCCATCGCCTTCTCGATCCCCCTCACCGCCGAGGGCGAGGACTTCCCGCACCGCAACCTGCTGCTCTTCCTGACCTTCACCACCGTCATCGGCACCCTGGTCGTGCAGGGCCTGACGCTGCCCCCGCTGATCCGCCTGCTGAAGCTCCCGGGGCGCGACACGCGGGCCGAGACCCTGGCGGAGGCCAACGCCCAGGCGCAGGCCTCCAGAGCCGCCGAGCAACGCCTCGACGAGCTCCTCTCCGACGAGCGCAACGCCCTGCCGGGGCCGCTCGCCGACCGCCTGCGCACCGTCCTGGAGCGCCGCCGCAACGCCGTCTGGGAACGGCTCGGCCAGGTCAACCCCGTCACCGGGGAGTCGGTCGACGACACCTACCGGCGGCTGTCCCGGCAGGTGATCGGCGCGGAGCGCGACGTGTTCGTCAAACTGCGCGACGCCCGCTACATCGACGACGAAATGCTCCGGACCCTGCTGCGCCGCCTGGACCTGGAGGAAGCGGCGGCGTACCGGGAGACGACTTAGGGCCTGTCGTTCGGCGGAGTCATCCGGGGAACGGCCGGCCCGTGATCACCGCGGTGACCGTGCTCCCGCGCGGGAAGGCGTTCTCCTCCGCCAGGGCGACAAGGGCGTAAAGCAATTTGGCGACATAGACGCGCTCCACGGGGACACCGTGACGGTGCTCGAAGTCCTCGGCGAAGGCCGTGAGTTCGGGCGTGGTGCGCGCGTAGCCGCCGAAGTGGAAGCGGTCGTCGAGGCTCCAGTCGCCGCGCGGGCCGCCGAACGCCCCGGTCTGCAGGGCCCGTATCTCGTCGGCAAGGAAGCCGCCCCTGAGGACCGGTATGCCCAGCACGCGCATGCCGGCCCCGGCGGCCAGCCCCGCGAGCGTGCCGCCGGTGCCGCAGGCGACGGCGGCCACGTCCGCGTGACCGGCGAGTTCCTCCCCGAGGGCCCGGCAGCCGCGCACCGCGGCGGAGTTGCTGCCGCCCTCGGGCACCACGTACGCGTCCACGGCGTCCGCCGCGCGCAGCAGGGCGGCCAGGGTCCGCGGGTCGCTCTTGCTGCGGTACGCCGACCGTTCGACGAAGTGCAGCCGCATACCGTCGGCCGCGCAGCGGGCCAGCGACGGATTGAGTGGGCGGCCGGCGAGTTCCTCGCCGCGCACCACGCCGACCGTGGGCAGGCCGAGCAGCCGGCCGGCGGCGGCCGTGGCCCGCAGATGGTTGGAGTAGGCACCGCCGAAGGTGAGCACGGTCCGCCCGGCCGCCGCCGCGAGGTTCGGCGCGAGCTTGCGCCACTTGTTGCCGACCAGCTCCGGGTGGATCAGATCGTCCCGCTTCAGCAGGAGCCGGACCCCGCGCCGGCCGAACCGCTCGTCCGCGACCTCCCGCAGCGGCGAGGGCAGCCGCGGCCGCAGGCCCGCGAGGGCGCCGGAGCCGGGGTCGTCGGAGCTGGTCACGGGGTCATTGTCCCCTGTCGCTCACGCACCCCGCACCGGCGGCCGACACGGTGTCCGGCGCCGCCGGCGGGGCTTCAGCTCAGCCGGTCACCGATCCGATCCCTCATCGACGTCATCGAGAACCCGCGCGGGTCCACCTTCCCCGGCTGCCATTCCCGGTGCCCGATGACGGACCGCTCGTTCCAGCCGTGGTGGCGGCAGACCGCGGCCGCGGCCTTCTCGATCGCCTCCAGCTGGGCCGCCGGCCAGGGGTCCTCGCCGTCACCGAGGTTCTCGCACTCGAAGCCGTAGAAGTGCCGGTTGCCGTCGGTGTTCGCCTCGTTGTCCGGCGGCAGGCTCCTCTCGGCGATCACCGCGCGCAGTACGTCGTCGTCGCCGAGCCCCGCGTGGTTGGCCCGGCCGTAGCCGACGAGGTGGACCCGGCCGTCCTTGGTGATCACGCCGTGACACAGCGGCCCCGGCAGACCCTCGTAGCCCTTGCGGCAGATCTCCACCGTTCTGGCGCTGCCCTTGGTCACCGTGTGGTGGATCATCACGCCGTGCACCGGGCCCCAGGGACCCTTGTGGTTCCGGTTGTGGTCGCGCCAGTCGCCGACCTCGACGACCTTGAGGCCCTCCGCCTTCAGAGCGCGCAGGAACGCGCTTGCGGACATGGGTGGGGCCATGACCGCCCTCCTTCGTGCCGGACGGCGGCCGCCGTCCGCGACCGCCTGGTACATGGCCTATACCTAAAAGGAGGGAGTTCAACTACTCGTTCGGGCCCTGTGCGAGCCGATCCGGACAACTTCCCTCCGGTATCGCGCCGTTCGGCGGCGCCCCATGTGTGCCCAGCCCTCCCAAGATCCAACCCCGCTCGATCGGGTAATGGCGCGGGCACGCTGGGTGAGGAACGCTTGATCGCGCAGAGCGGTGCCCGGCGCGGCCGGGCTTTTGATCACCATTGGGGAGGGCATTCTCTATGTCGGTAGGCGAAGAGGTCCGCACGGAGCAGGCCAGGCAGCAGCAGAGTCTGGGCACGGCCGCAGCGCGGAACCTGGCCACTACGACCAAGTCCGTGCCGCAGATGCAGGAGATCAGCTCACGCTGGCTGCTGCGCATGCTGCCCTGGGTCGATGTGCAGGGCGGTACGTACCGGGTCAACCGCCGCCTGACCTACGCCGTGGGTGATGGCCGGATGACGTTCGTGAAGACCGGCGACCGCGTCGAGATCATTCCGGCGGAGCTGGGCGAGCTGCCGGCGCTGAGGTCGTACGAGGACGAGGAGGTGCTGGCCGAACTGGCCTCCCGCTGCCGGCAGCGGGAGATCGGGGCCGGCCAGGTGATCGCCTCCTTCGGCAGCCCGGCGGACGAGGTGTACCTCCTGGCGCACGGCAGGGTGGAGCGGGTCGGCACCGGCCCCTACGGTGACGACGAATCCCTCGGCGTCCTCGCCGACGGCGCCTACTTCGGCGAGCAGGCCCTGATGGGTGAGGACGCGATCTGGGAGTACACGGCCCGCACCCTCACCGCGTGCACCGTGCTGGTGCTGCCTCGCGAGGCCGTCGAGCAGGTCGCCGAGCGGTCGGACACCCTGCGTGAGCACCTGAGCAGCCGGAGGGTTCCCGTCCCGGGGCAGCGCACCAACAAGTACGGCGAGAAGGAGATCGACCTCGCGGCCGGGCACAGCGGCGAGCCGGACATCCCGCACACCTTCGTCGACTACGAGGCCAGGCCGCGCGAGTACGAACTCAGCGTCGCCCAGACCGTGCTGCGCATCCACACCCGCGTGGCCGACCTCTACAACCAGCCGATGAACCAGACGGAACAGCAGATCCGGCTGACCGTGGAGGCGCTGAAGGAGCGCCAGGAGCACGAACTGGTCAACAACCGCGACTTCGGCCTGCTCCACAACTGCGAGTACGACCAGCGGATCCAGCCGCACGACGGCGTACCCGGCCCCGACGACATGGACGAACTGCTCAGCAGGCGCCGCGGGACACGGCTGCTGCTCGCCCACCCGCGCGCGATCGCCGCGTTCGGCCGCGAGCTCAACAAGCGGGGCCTGGTCCCGGAGACCGTCGACATGGGCGGCAACCGCATCCCCACCTGGCGCGGCGTGCCCATCTTCCCGTGCAACAAGATCCCGGTGACCGACGCCCGGACGACCTCCATCATCGCCCTGCGAACGGGAGAGGAGGAGCAGGGCGTCATCGGTCTGCGGGCCGCCGGCATCCCCGACGAGATCGAGCCGAGTCTGTCCGTGCGCTTCATGGGCATCAACGAACAGGCCATCATCAAGTACCTGGTCACGGCCTACTACTCGGCCGCGGTCCTGGTACCGGACGCGCTCGGCGTCCTGGAGAACGTCGAGATCGGCCGCTGGCGGTGACCGCTCGCGAGCTCCCGCGCCGCATGCCGTGTCCCCGCCCGTCCGGGCGGGTACACCTCGGACGTACGTGTTCGACGGGTGCGGAAGCGCCATCCCTCCGCTCCTCCACCGAGTCGTACCCAGGGGGAAGCCGATGACGGAGTCCATCACGGAGCCGAAGACGGGGCGTACGACGGAGCGCACGACCAGGACCACGACGGAGCCGGAGCCGCGCCCCGGTGACGGGCACGAGGCGACGATACTGCTGGAGCGGGCGCGGGCCGCGGTCGACCCGGTGCTGCGGGCGGCCATCGGTTCGCTGCCCGACCCGATGCGCCGGATCGCGCTCTACCACTTCGGCTGGGAACACGCGGACGGCACTCCGGCTCAGGGAGGCTCGGGCAAGGCGATCCGCCCCGCTCTGGTGCTCGCCGCGGCCTCGGCGACGGGCGGCCCCGCGGCCCGCGCGGTGGCCGTACGGGCGGCGGCGGCCGTGGAACTGGTCCACAACTTCACGCTGTTGCACGACGACGTGATGGACCGGGACACCACCCGCCGCCACCGGCCCACCGTCTGGACGGTCTTCGGGGACACCGACGCGATCCTCGCCGGGGACGCCCTCCAGGCACTCGCGCTGCGACTGCTCGCCGAGGATCCCCATCCGGCGGGCAGGGCGGCGGTGGCCCGGCTCGCGGACTGTGTGATCGAACTGTGCGCGGGCCAGCACGCGGACACGGCCATGGAGCGGAGCGCCCCCGGCGAGGTCACCCTCGCCGAGACGCTCGCCATGGCCGAGGCCAAGACCGGCGCGCTGCTCGGCTGCGCCTGCGCGATCGGGGCGCTGTACGCGGACGCCGGGGACGCGGAGGTGGCGGCGATGGACGCGTTCGGCCGGGCGGCCGGGCTGGCCTTCCAGCTCATCGACGACGTGATCGGCATATGGGGCGACCCCCGCCGCACCGGCAAGCCCGCCGGCGCGGATCTGGCCGCCCGCAAGAAGTCACTGCCGGTGGTCGCCGCGCTCACGTCCGGCACGCCGGCGGCCGCGGAACTCGCGGCGCTGTACGCCGTTCCGCACCGGAAGGAGACCCTGGAACACATCGCCCGGACCGTGGAGCGGGCGGGCGGCCGTGACTGGGCGCAGACCCAGGCGGCCGACCGGATGGCCCGGGCGATGCAGGAGGTGGCCCGCGCGGTGCCCGACCCGGAGGCGGCGGGCGGGCTGCTGGCGCTGGCCGAGTTCGTGACCCGGCGCAGCACCTGACGGCCCGCCGGCCGTCCCCATGTCCCCCGGAACCACGTCGAGCCGCGCGGACCCTGACCCGCGCGGCACGTGTGGCTCCGGCCGGCGGGTCCCGCACTTCCCCACGATGTGCGGGGCCCGTCCTCCCCGGGACCGTCCCCCGATAGGGTCAACGCCCGTACGGACAGCGAAGGTTGGGATGAAGGGGCGGACATGGGAGTGGCGATCCGGACGGCTGGGGACGAAGACCGGGAGCTGATAGTCCGGCTTCTCGACCAGGCGTTCCAGAATGACCCGGTCAGTGGCTGGGTCTTCCCCGGTGAGGAGTACCGCCGCACCACGCATCACCGGCTCATGGCGGCCTTCACCGATGTCGTCCTCGCCGACGGGCGGGTCGACATCACCGAGGACGGCTCGGCCTGCGCGCTGTGGATGTCCGTACCGGCGGACGACCCCGGTCACGAGGACCGGCACGCCGACGAGGAGCACGGCGACGACTTCGTGCGGATGCGCGAGGCCGTCGACCCGGACAACGAGCGCGTCGAGCTGATCGGGCGGCTCACGGCCGGTATCCACCCCTCGGGCCGGACCCATGAGTACCTGTGGATGATCGGGGTCGTTCCCGGCCGGCAGGGTGAAGGGCTCGGTACCGCGCTGATCGGTTCCGTCCTCGAGCGCTGCGACCGGGAGGGGCGGGCGGCGTATCTCGAGGCGAGCAGCGAGCGCAGCCGCCTGCTGTACGAACGTCTCGGCTTCGAGACGGCCGGTGAGCCCCTCGCCCTTCCGGACGGTCCATACATGTGGCCCATGTGGCGCGAACCCCGTGCCACGCCCGCCCCGACTCGGGATTCAGGACACCCCGCCCGATAAAAGGCTTGCAACCACTACGTATGAAGTACTACAACTGGAGTTGTTCACGACGAGTGCCGCCTACGGGAAGAGACCGCGTTGCGAAAGCTCACGTACTTCATCGCCTGCTCCATCGACGGCTTCATCGGTGACCCGGAGGGCGACGCGTCGGCCATGGTCTCCCTGGTCGACGAGGAGTTCTTCGCGTTCCTCAGGACGGAGTATCCGGAGACCCTGCCCACCCACGGCCGCCGCCCGCTCGGTCTGGACGATCTGCCGAACAAGCGGTTCGACACGATCATCCAGGGCCGGGCCAGCTACGACCTGGCCCTCAAGGAGGGAATCACCAGCCCCTACGCCCACCTGCGCGAATACGTCGCCTCCCGCACGCTGGGGGAGTCACCCGACCCGAACGTCGAGATCATCGCGGACGACCTGCTCGGCCGGGTGCGCGCGCTGAAGGCGGAGGACAGCGCGTACGACATCTATCTGTGCGGCGGTGCCAAGCTCGCCGGCGCGCTGGTCGACGAGATCGACGAAATGGTCATCAAGACGTACCCCATCGTGCAGGGGTCGGGCATGCCGATGTTCGAGGCCGGCTTCTCGATCACGGACTTCGCACTGGAGTCGGTGCGGACGTTCGGCAACGGCATCGTGGTGCGGACGTACAGCAGGAAGCGCTGACCCGCCGCCGGGCCTACCCTGAAGGCATGGGCAGCGAACAACCGGTCTGTCCCGCCTGCGGACAGCCAGTGGAGATGGTCGTCCGGCGCCACAAGACGCTGGGCGCGTGGGTTCCGGTATGGGTGCAGGGCCCATGCCGCAATCGGGAGTGCGAGAAGTGCCCGGACCATGAAGCGGACGCCGGCGCGGCGCCTCCCGAATCCCGGAGGACCGCCGCTCCGGAGCCCGTATCGGCACGGGGGAACACCGGAGGCGAGGCCCCCACGACGCGCTAGCGCGGCAGCCCGCCCGTCTCCGGGTCGCGGCCGGTGAGGCAGTAGACACCGCCCGTGGGGTCCCGCATCACCGTCCAGTGGCCGAACGCGGCCACGTACACGGCCCCGAGCCCCTCGTGCCGCTTCCTGGCCGCCTCGATGTCGGCGCAGGCCAGATCGGGGTGCGCGGAGACAGGGCTGCCCTCCGACACGCGCTGGAGCAGGATGCGCACCGGGAGCCCGGGCGGCGGCTTCACCACATGGAACTCGGGCAGCGAGCCGGCCGCGGAGTCCCAGTCGGCGAGAAGCCCGCTCCAGAAGGCGACTTCGGCCTCGTGGCGCGACGGCGGGACGTCGAGGCAGACCTGGTCCAGCCGGCTGCCGTGCACGACGGGCGGCCGGACCGACTCCCCGTGCCACCGCACCGCACAGAACAACTGACCCGCGGGCGACCGCAGTACGCGGAGCCCCTCGTCCTCGGTGACCGTCTCCGCGCCCAGCCGCAGCGCCGCCGCGGCGAACTCCGCGATGTCGTCCACACAGAAGTCGAGGTGCGCGCCGCCCTCCCCGGACCGGATGCGCTGCATGCCCACGCAGGCGTCGGCGCCCTCCGCCGTCAGGACCGCGAACTCCCCGTCGTCGCCCGTGGGTTCGGACAGCCGGGTCCCCGTGGCGGCCGTCCAGAAGTCACCGGCCCGGTCGGCCACCGCGGCCGGCCGGTCGATGAAGGCGTACGTCCAGCGGACGCTCACCGTGCCGGGCGTTCCATGAAGCGCAGCATGTTCCCCGCCGGGTCGCGGAACGCGCAGTCGCGCACCCCGTACGGCTGGTCCACCGGCTCCTGGAGCACGTCCCCGCCGGCGGCCAGCACTCGCTCGTAGAGGGCGTCGCAGTCGGTGGTGGTGAAGTTGACCCCGCGCAGCATGCCCTTGGCCAGCAGCTCCGCCATCGCCTGCTTGTCACCGGGGGAGGCGTCCGGGTTCGCCGCGGGCGGCTCCAGCACGATCTCCACGTCCGGCTGCTCCGGCGAGGCGACCGTCACCCACCGCATCCCCTCGAACCCCACGTCGTTGCGGACCTCGAGCCCCAGGACGTCACAGTAGAAGGCCAGTGCCTTGTCGTGATCGTCGACGGCGATGAAGCACTGGGCGAGTTTCACGTCCGTTCCTGTGTTCATACGCCCACGCTAGAAGGTTTCGCTCGGATTGACCCGGGGGCGGCCCCGGACCGGGCGGGTGTACGTCCGCGCGACACACGGCGGGATGACCGCGCTCTCGTCGTGCGACCGGGCCCGGTACGCGCTCGGTGTCTCCCCGACCAGCTCGGTGAAGCGCGAGCTGAACGAACCGAGCGAGGTGCAGCCGACCGCCAGACACACCTCGGTCACCGTGAGGTCGCCCCGCCGCAGCAGCGCCTTGGCCCGCTCGATGCGCCGGGTCATGAGATAGGCGTACGGCGTCTGCCCGTACGCCGCGCGGAAGCTGCGCTGGAAGTGCCCGGACGACATCAGCGCCGTCCGCGCGAGCTCCGTGATGTCGAGCGGCTCGGCGTACTCCCGGTCCATCCGGTCCCGCGCCCGCCGCAGCCGCACCAGATCCTCCAGCTCCATCCGCCCAGCATCCCACGCCCCGCGGCAGCCGTCCCGCACATGCCGAAGGGCCCCGGCCGCACAGGGACGGCACGGGACCCTTCGAGGTGTCCGCGAACCCGCGATGGTGCACCGATCGCCGGTCGTCGCACGGGTCGGGCCGGGTCAGGCCTTCTTGGTCTCCCAGAAGATCTTGTCGATCTGGGCGATGTAGTCCAGGGCCTTCTGGCCGGTGGCCGGGTCCGTGGAGGCCTTGGCGGCCGACAGGGCCTTCAGGGTGTCGTTGACCAGCTGGTGCAGCTCCGGGTACTTCTCGAAGTGCGGGGGCTTGAAGTAGTCGCTCCACAGCACGGAGACGTGGTGCTTGGCCAGCTCGGCGCGCTGCTCCTTGATGACCGTGGCGCGGGCCTGGTAGTGCGGGTCGTCGTTGCCGGCCATCTTCTCCTGGACGGCCTTCACCGACTCCGCCTCGATGCGGGCCTGGGCCGGGTCGTACACGCCGCAGGGCAGGTCGCAGTGGGCGCTGACCTTGACCTTGGGGGCAAACAGGCGGGAAAGCATGGAGCGTTTCCTTCCTCGTGATCGTCTTCTCACACTGGACATTACTCCGTGGCGGACGGCTTTTCGCGGGTGCCCCCGCGGGCTTAGGACAAAAGTCCGGGGTCAGACTGAGACTGGTGGAGGAAAGAACCGGGGAGGTGCCGGGAGATGCCGGAGCTGTCGCAGGACGCCGAGCGGGCGAGGGCGCCGCTGCCCTTCGGGGTGGCCGAGGTGACCGGGCCGTCCATGGTGCCCACGCTGCACCACGGGGACCGGCTCCTGGTGCACTACGGCGCCCGGGTCAAACGCGGTGACGTCATCGTGCTGCGGCATCCGTTCCAGCAGGACCTGCTGGTCGTCAAGCGGGCCGCCGAGCGGCGCGACGGCGGCTGGTGGGTGCTCGGGGACAACGCGTACGCGGGCGGGGACAGCACCGACTACGGGGTGGTGCCCGACGAACTGGTGCTCGGCCGGGTCCGCTTCCGTTACCGGCCGCGCAGTTCCGAGCGGCGGTCGCCGCTGGCGGTGGTGGCCTGGGTGTTGTCGTCGGCGCGGCCCGTGCTCTCCGGCCGGTCGGCCTCCAGGCGTTTGCGCGCGCGGTAGGCGGCCACATTGGCGCGGGTGGCGCAGCGGTCGGAGCAGTAGCGGCGGGAGCGGTTGGTCGAGGTGTCCAGGTAGGCGTTGCGGCAGGGTGCCGCCTGGCACAGGCCGAGTCGGTCCACGCCGTACTCCGTGAGGTGGAAGGCGAGGCCCATCGCGGCGATGGCGGCGTAGCCGGCGGTCGCGTTGGAGGGGTGGTCGGCCAGGTGCATGTGCCACAGCGGGCGGCCGTCGTCGTCGCGGAAGTCGTGGCCGGAGACCTGCGGGCTGACGGGGAACTCCAGCAGCAGCGAGTTCAGCAGGTCGACGGCGAGTGTCTCGTCGCCGCCGTCCGCGGCCTCGAACACCGAGCGGAGCCTGGCCCGGACCGAGCGGAAACGCGTCACATCGGCCTCGGTGGCGCGCCGGGCGGCCGACTGGTTCGCGCCGAACAGGTCGCGGACGGCCTCGACCGAGGTCAGCGTGTCCTTCCCCCGGGCCGGTTCCTCGGTGTTGACGAGGCGTACGGCGTAGTCCGAGTAATAGGCCAGTTCCACTTGTAGTCCTTACGCAGGGGCTCTATGGTCGTGCATGCGGTCGGGTAACAGACGGTCGTGCTGCAAGGGTATTACGTGACGTATACGAGGGAGGGGCTCCATGACGGACGCGCACACCACCACGGTCGCCGCCGACTGGCACGCCTGGCAGGAGAGCTGGGACCGGCAGCAGGAGTGGTACACGCCCGCCCGCGAGGAGCGGTTCCGGATCATGCTGGACATGGTCGAGGCCCTCGTCGGCACCGCCCCGCGCGTGCTGGACCTCGCCTGCGGCACGGGCAGCATCACCGCCCGACTGCTCGCCCGCTTCCCGGACGCGACCAGTACCGGCGTCGATCTCGACCCGGCGCTGCTCACGATCGCCGAGGGCACCTTCGCGGGCGACGAGCGGGTCTCGTTCGTCACCGCCGACCTCAAGGATCCCGCGTGGACGCGGGCACTGCCGCACGACTCCTACGACGCCGTCCTGACCGCGACGGCCCTGCACTGGCTGCACCGGGAACCCCTCGCGGACCTCTACGGGCACATCGCGGGGCTGGTCCGCGACGGCGGTGTCTTCATGAACGCGGATCACATGATCGACGACACGACGCCCCGGATCAACGCGGCGGAGCGGACCCAGCGGCACGCCCGCATGGATCAGGCCACATCGGACGGTGCCCTCGACTGGGCGCAGTGGTGGCAGCTCGCCGCGCAGGACCCGTTCCTCGCCGGACCGACGGCCCGCCGCTTCGAGATCTACGGCGACCACGCGGACGGCGACATGCCGTCGGCGGCGTGGCACGCGCGCGTGCTGCGCGAGAAGGGCTTCGGCGAGGCGCGGCCGGTGTGGTGCTCGCCGTCGGACACGCTGCTGCTGGCGCTGAAGTAGCACACGGGCGAAGGGGCGGTACGGAAGATCCGTACCGCCCCTTCGTCGTGCGCGGGACCGCGGTCAGAGAACCTTGGACAGGAACGACTTGGTGCGGTCGTGCTGGGGGTTGGTCAGCACCTCGCGCGGGTGGCCGGACTCGACGACCACGCCGTCGTCCATGAACACCAGCGAGTCGCCCACCTCCCGGGCGAAGCCCATCTCATGGGTGACGACGATCATCGTCATGCCGTCCTCGGCGAGGTCGCGCATGACGTCGAGGACCTCGCCGACGAGCTCCGGGTCGAGCGCCGAGGTGGGCTCGTCGAAGAGCATCAGCTTGGGCTGCATCGCCAGCGCCCGCGCGATGGCGACGCGCTGCTGCTGACCGCCGGAGAGCTGGGCGGGGTAGTGGCCCCGGCGGTCGCCGAGACCGACCCGGTCCAGCAGCCGCTCCGCACGCTCCCGGGCCACCGCCTTGGTCTCGCGCTTGACCTGAACCGGAGCCTCCATGACGTTCTCCAGCGCCGTCATGTGGGGGAAGAGGTTGAAGCGCTGGAACACCATGCCGATGTCCCGCCGCTGCGCCGCGACCTCCTTCTCCTTGAGCTCGTAGAGCTTGTCGCCCTTCTGCCGGTAGCCGACCAGTTCACCGTCGACGGACAGCCGGCCGGCGCTGATCTTCTCCAGGTGGTTGATGCACCGCAGGAACGTGGACTTGCCGGATCCGGACGGGCCGATCAGGCAGAACACCTCCCGCGCGTTCACCTCCAGGTCGATGCCCTTGAGGATGTGCGCGAGACCGAAGGACTTGTGCACGCCCTCCGCCTTGACCATCGGCTGACCGCTCGGGACGCTCACGACGTCCTTGCCGATCTTGCTCATCGGGTCACCTCCGGGCGGCCGAAGGAGTTGAACAGGCGGAGGTTCTTCTTCAGGCGCTGCAGCGGCGTCGGCGGCAGACTACGCGTCGAACCGCGGGCGTAGCGGCGCTCCAGGTAGTACTGGCCGACGCTGAAGACGCTGGTGAGGGCCAGGTACCAGATGGACGCCACGAAGTACATCTCGACCACCGCCAGCGAGGTGCTGGAGACGTCGGTGGACCGCTTGATGAGCTCGTTGAACTGCACCGCGTAGGCGAGCGACGAGGTCTTGAGCATGTTGATGAACTCGTTGCCCGTCGGCGGCACGATCACCCGCATCGCCTGCGGGAGCACCACCCGGCGCAGCGTCTTGGACTGGGTCATGCCCAGCGCGTGGGACGCCTCCGTCTGTCCCTCGTCGACGGACTGGATGCCCGCGCGGACGATCTCGGACATGTACGCGGCCTCGTTGAGGCCCAGGCCCAGCAGTGCCGCCAGGAACGGCGTCATCACCTGGTTCATCTCGTCCTTGTAGAACCCCAGGTTGAGAACGGGGAACACCAGCGCGATGTTGTACCAGATGAGCAGCTGGACCAGGACCGGCGTGCCGCGGAAGAACCAGACGTAGAAGTAGGCCACCGTGCTGGTGACCGGGTTGGACGACATCCGCATGACCGCGAGGATCACGCCCAGGACCAGGCCGAGCACCATGGCGAGCACGGAGATGTACAGCGTGTGCCAGGCGCCGGACAGGATCGTCCCGTCCGTGAGGTAGTCGGGGATGATGCCGTAGTTGATGTTGGCGTTGGAGAAGGCGATCCCGATCAACACCAGGATGGCGATGACCACCGCGGCGGCCACCCAGCGGCCGTAATGGCGCACCGGGATCGCTTTGATCTGCTCCGGCGGCACCGATGGCGCCGGAGTCTTGTCCACCGTGTCTGTCACAGCGACTGCCCTTCAGTGTTGCCGAGGTTCAGGAACCGCCGTTGATCTTCGCCTCGGTCACCGCACCGTCCGTGACGTTCCACTTCTCGAGGATCTTGGTGTACTCGCCGTTCTCGATGATGGCGTTCATGGCCGCCTGGAGGGCGTCCCGCAGCTGGGTGTCCTGCTTGCTGACGCCGATGCCGTACGGGCCGGCCTCGATCTGCTCGCCGACGACCTCGAAGTCCTTGCCGCCGCCCGAGGTCTTGGCGTTGTAGGCCGCGACCGGGAAGTCGTTGAGGTCGGCGACGGAGGCGCCCTGCTTCAGACGCAGCAGCGCCTCGGGGTCGGTGTCGTAGGTCTGGAGCTTGATGGCGGGCTTGCCGTCGTCGGTGCACTTCTTGTTCTGCGCGTTGGCGATGCCCTCGGAGGTGGTGCCGCGCTGCAGCGCGACCACCTGGCCGCAGAGGTCGTCCAGGGACTCGATGCCCTTGGGGTTGCCCTTCTGGACGAGGATCGACGTACCGGCGGTGAAGTAGTCGACGAAGTCGATGCCGTCGCCGGCCTTCTTGCCGGTGTCCGAGTCGATGCCGTTCTGGCGGTCCTTGGTGTCGTTCATCGCGGACATGATCACGTTGAAGCGGTCGGACTGCAGACCCACGATGAGCTGGTCGAACTTGCCGTTCTGGAAGTCGAACTTCACCCCGAGCTGCTTGCCGAGGGCCTCCGCGATGTCGGGGTCGATGCCGACGGCCTTGCCGTCCTTCATGAACTCGACCGGCGGGTACGCGATGTCGGAGCCCACCTTGATGACGCCCGCCTTGCGGATGTCGGCCGGGAGCTTGTCGGCGAGCGGCGCGTTGGACGAGTCGGCGGTGTTGCTGTCGCTGCTGCTCTTGTCCGTCTGGTCACCGCAGCCGGTGAGAATCAGTGCGCCTGCGACCGCGATCGCGCCGACCGCTGCAATCCGGGAGCGTGCGGCGGTGGTACGACGGGTGGTGCTTGCGGTCATGGTGGGTTCCTCCGGCGGATGGGTGGAGTTGCCGATGGGGCCGGCGACTGCCTGGACGGCATCGCCGTGGGGTCGACGAGAGCACACGCCTTCGAGTGTCGCGACCTCGTGTGATTACCGCATCTTGCCATTCGGACTGCGCCACTCAGGGGGGCGGCGATGTCAAAATCGGATAACAGGTGGCACTCGAACCGGCCCCATCCGCTCCACCGTGGCCGGACAGGTTGCGGGAATCCTCCATTCTGGCCGGAAGATCTTCGGCTGGACCCGTGCTATGGCTGTGGCCGCCGTGGCCTTTGCTGCGATTGTGGGCTTGCTGGGAGTTCCTCGAGGCCTTGTCCTGATATCAGGCGATGGTTCAGGGTGTCGGCATGTGACCTTCGCGTTATGGACTCGTCGCCGACGGCGTCCGTCCGGTAAGAAGGTTCTTTACACCCCTCATCCGGGGCTCAGGGCGCGTGTGCGGCGCGCCCGTCGTGTTTGGCCCGAACGCATCAACCCTCCGGGCCTTGCGCGGTCCCGCCCACCCCTCACCAGGAGTGGCAACCCTCAAACCATGAACAATTAAGGGGTAAAACCAAGTGGCAGCGGAGATTGTCAATCCTCGCAGCGACAGCGAAAGCCGGAACGGTCATACGGAGCACGAGAGCGGGGCAGAGCCCCTCGACTCCTTCGACCCGGCGTTCGCGCTGCACCGCGGCGGCAAGATGGCTGTGCAGGCCACCGTGCCGGTCCGCGACAAGGACGATCTGTCCCTGGCTTACACGCCCGGGGTCGCGAAGGTGTGCAGCGCGATCGCCGAGCAGCCGGAACTCGTCCACGACTACACGTGGAAGTCGCAGGTCGTCGCCGTCGTGACGGACGGCACGGCCGTGCTCGGCCTCGGGGACATCGGCCCTGAGGCGTCCCTCCCGGTGATGGAGGGCAAGGCCATCCTCTTCAAGCAGTTCGGCGGTGTGGACGCGGTCCCGATCGCCCTCGCCTGCACCGACGTCGACGAGATCGTCGAGACCGTGGTCCGGCTCGCGCCGTCCTTCGGCGGGGTGAACCTGGAGGACATCTCGGCACCCCGGTGCTTCGAGATCGAGCGCCGGCTGCAGGAGCGGCTGGACATCCCGGTCTTCCACGACGACCAGCACGGCACGGCGGTCGTGTCGCTGGCGGCGCTGCGGAACGCGGCGCGGCTGAGCGGGCGCACGCTGGGCGAGCTGCGGGCCGTGATCTCGGGCGCGGGCGCCGCGGGCGTCGCCATCGCCAAGATGCTGGTCGAGGCCGGCATCGGGGATGTCGCAGTGGCCGACCGCAAGGGCGTCGTGTCGCGCGACCGCGACGACCTCACGCCGATCAAGGCGGAGCTGGCGTCGTTCACCAACAAGGCCGGTCTCTCGGGGTCGCTGGAGTCGGCGCTGGCCGGGGCCGATGTGTTCATCGGTGTCTCCGGCGGCACGGTGCCGGAGTCGGCGGTGGCGTCGATGGCCGAGGGCGCGTTCGTCTTCGCCATGGCCAACCCCGACCCCGAGGTGCACCCGGAGGTCGCGCACAAGTACGCGGCCGTCGTGGCCACCGGGCGGTCGGACTTCCCGAACCAGATCAACAACGTGCTGGCGTTCCCCGGGATCTTCGCGGGCGCCCTGCAGGTGCGGGCCTCCCGGATCACCGAGGGGATGAAGCTGGCGGCGGCCGAGGCGCTGGCCTCGGTGGTCGGCGACGATCTCGCCGCCGACTACGTCATCCCGTCCCCGTTCGACGAGCGGGTCGCCCCCGCGGTGACGGCGGCCGTGGCCGCGGCCGCCCGGGCCGAGGGCGTCGCTCGCCGCTGAGGCGCACACGCTTCCGGCATCGGCCCCGTCCTCGTGGACGGGGCCGATGCCGTTGCCGCGCGGCAAGAGGGTGTGTGTCACAGCGGGGTCCGGTTCCCCCGGCGGGCCGGGGAACCTATCGTCAAGGTCATGTTCGCTGTCTACGCCGCCCGAATCGACCGCGACCAGCCGCTCAACGGTCTGGAGCTGGGGGAGCGTCCCGCTCCCGAGGCCCGGCCCGGCTGGAGCACCGTCACGGTCAAGGCCGCCTCCCTCAACCACCATGACCTCTGGTCCCTGCGGGGCGTCGGCCTCGCGGAGGACAAGCTGCCGATGATCCTCGGCTGCGACGCCGCCGGTGTCGACGCGGACGGCAACGAGGTCGTCCTGCACTCGGTGATCGGACAGAGCGGTCACGGAGTGGGGCCCAAGGAGCCGCGCTCCATCCTGACCGAGCGCTACCAGGGCACCTTCGCCGAGCAGGTCGCCGTGCCCACCTGGAACATCCTGCCCAAGCCGAAGGAGCTCTCCTTCGAGGAGGCCGCCTGTCTGCCGACCGCCTGGCTGACGGCGTACCGGATGCTGTTCACCAATGCCGGGGTCCGGCCCGGCGACTCCGTACTGGTGCAGGGCGCCGGGGGCGGTGTCGCGACGGCCGCCATCGTGCTCGGCAAGGCCGCGGGGCTGCGGGTCTTCGCCACCAGCCGGGACGAGGCCAAGCGCAAGCGGGCGCTGGAGCTCGGCGCCGTGGAGGCGGTGGAGCCCGGGGCGCGGCTGCCGCAGCGGGTCGACGCCGTCATCGAGACGGTGGGCGCGGCCACCTGGTCCCACTCCGTGAAGTCGCTGCGCCCCGGCGGCACGCTGGTGATCTCCGGAGCCACCAGCGGTGACCGCCCCTCGCACGCCGAGCTGACCCGGGTCTTCTTCCTGGAGCTCAGGATCGTCGGCTCGACGATGGGGACCAAGGACGAACTGGAGGACCTGCTCTCCTTCTGCGCCGCCACGGGGGTGCGTCCGGTCATCGACGAGGTGCTGCCGATGGACCGGGCCCGGGAGGGCTTCGAACGGATGGAGGCCGGGGGGCAGTTCGGGAAGATCGTGCTCACCGGTTCCTGAGAAGAGGGAAGCGCGTCGACGGCCGGTCCGGGTCTCCGGGCCGGCCGTCGGCATGTCAACCGGAGTTGACGTCAGCGGTGTGTCAATGTACGTTGACAATATGACTGATGCAACCGACCTCGCCGAACGGGCGGGCGACGGCGACCCGCGCGTCGGCCTGCGGGCCGTCGCCGCGCTGCGCAGGCTGCTGGAGCGACTGGAGACCGTGCAGGTGCGCAATGCGCGCCGGCAGGGCTGGTCGTGGCAGGAGATCGCCACCGAGCTCGGGGACAGCAGGCAGGCCGTGCACAAGAAGTACGGGAGGCAGTGATGTTCGAGCGGTTCAAGCAGGACGCCAGGGACGTGGTGAAGGGGGCGGTCGCCCAGGCGGAGCGGGCGGGCGCGCAGAGCGTGGGCACCGAGCATCTGCTGCTGGCCCTGCTCGACAGTGAGGGAAGCCGGGCCTCCTTCGCGCTGAGCGCCCTCGGGCTCGCCGAGCGGCGGGAGCCGGTCAGGGCGGCGCTGGAACAGGCGCGGCGACGGGGCGGCCTGACCCAGGCCGAGACCGACGCCCTCGCCGGGCTGGGGATCGACGTGCCGGAGGTCGTCGCCCGGGTGGAGGAGGCGCACGGGGCCGGCGCCCTGTCCCGCAGCGGGAAGGGCGGTGTCCGGTGGCCGGGGCACCGTCCCTTCGAGCAGGAGGCCAAGGACGTCCTGACCGGGGCCATGCGCGCCGCCACCGCCCGCAGGGACCGTCACATCGGCGACGAGCACATCCTGCTCGCCCTCACCGTCCGCCCCGGCGTCCCCGCCGAGGTCCTCGCCGACCACGGCGTGACGTACGAGTCCGTGACGCGGGTGCTCTACGGCAACGGCGGACAGGCCAAGGCGGGCTGACGGCGGCTCAGACCTTCGGGGCGCGCAGTATCGCCCCGATGTGCGCCGCCGCCGTCGACAGGTGGCGGCGGGCGTCGCGGAGCTGGTCCCCGGTGACGCCGTGGTCGCGGGCCGCGTCCCGGATGTCGTCCCGGAAGCGGTCCAGCAGTCGGTCCAGATCACGCGCCGGGTCGCCGGTGGAGTCCGAGGCGTCCTCGTGCGCCCACGCCGGGGCGTACTCGGCGGGGAAGTCCTCGGGTGTCCGGGAGTACGACGGCTCGGAGCCGGCACCGGAGGAGCCCGGGTCGGAGGATCCGGTGCCGGTGCGGCCGAAGCCGAAGTCCTTGCCGAACTCACCCATCCCCTTGGCCAGTTCCCCCAGACCCTCGCGCAGCCCGGTCGGCCAGTCACCGCGGGCGAAGTGGTCCTGCACCTGTTCCTGGACCTGGCGCATGATCCGCTGCACCTCCTCCTGGGCCCTGTCCTGGGCCTCCTTGGCCTGGCGGCGGGCGCGCTGGGCCTCCTCGCGGGAGCGCCGGCTCTCGTCCTTGGCGCGCCGGGCCTGTTCCTTCCACTCCTGCTTGGCGCGGCGCATCTCTTCCTTGGCGGCGCGCCAGGCGTCCTTGTCGCCGAAGACCGCGAAGTCGCCCGGGCCGCCCTCGTCGTCGGACGTGCCGGTGCCGGTGCCGCGGGACTGGCGGGCCTTGCCGGCGGCGGCCCGCATCTCGCGGCGCAGATCCCCCGCCGCGCCGCTGACGTCGGCCCGGATCTCGGCGGCCAGTTCGGCGACCGACTCCCGGATCTCCAGCTCCAGATCGGCCAGTTCGCCGCTGCGGTCGGACAGTTCGGCCCGGCCCGCGTCCGTGATGGAGTACACCTTGCGGCCGCCCTCGGTGGTGTGGGTGACCAGGCCCTCCGCCTCCAGTTTGGCCAGCCGCGGGTAGACCGTGCCCGCGGAGGGCGCGTACAGCCCCTGGAAGCGCTCTTCCAGGAGGCGGATCACCTCGTAACCGTGACGCGGAGCCTCGTCCAGCAGCTTCAGCAGATACAGGCGGAGGCGTCCGTGGGCGAAGACGGGGGGCATGTCAGAACACCTTCTTGTCGGTCGTACCGGCGTTGTCTCCCGTGCCGTCCCGCCGGTCCGGCTCGTCCTCCCCGGGCGGGCGGCGCAGCAGGGCGATGGAGCCGGAGACGGTGGTGGCGCGCAGCTTGCCGCTGCCCGTGCCCAGACGGCCGGTGAGCTTGTGGGCGCCCCACTGGCCCTGCACACGGAGGTTGTCGAAGGCGTTGGAGATCGCGCCGCTGGCGGTGTTGGCCTCGACCTCCGCGTCCGCCGGGTCGGGCAGCCGGATGGCGATCTCGCCCGAGACGCTGGTCAGCTTCACGTCGGTGGGGCCGTCGGTGTCCAGGTCCACGATCATGGAACCGCTGACCGTGTCCGCCCGTACGGAGGAGCCGGAGCCCTCGACGACGGTGAGGTCGCCGGAGACGGAGGCGAAGCGGAGGTCGCCGGTGAGGGCCTGGGCCTCCACGTTCCCCGACACGGTGTCCGCGCGGACCGGGCCCGAGAGGGCGACGAGGGTGGTGTCGCCCGCGACGCCCTTCACGGCGGCGGGGCCGCGGATGCCGGAGACGACGGCGGCGGCGCCGACCACGCCGACCTCGACGCGGGTCCGTGCGGGTACCGCCAGGGAGACCACCGCGCTGCGGCGCCAGCCCTTGCGGTCCAGCCACTTGAGAAAGCCCTTCCAGGGCAGGTCCTCGTAGGCCACCGTGAGGGTGCCGTCCTTGTGGGTCACCACCAGGGGCGGTCCGTCTATCTCGGAGACCTCCAGGCGGGCGGAACCCTCGTCGGTCCCCACCACGTTCACCGTTCCGTTGACGATGCGTACGTGGAGTTCGGTCACGGGGGCGTCGAAGGTGAGCTTTGTGGGCTCCGCCACGGACGACTCGGGCATGGTGACGACCTCCTGGGAACGGGCGTACCCCGATGACGCGCCATATCGCGTCTTACGTTATTCACGATATATCGCGGCAGGGGAAAGTCAAGACACTCGTTCGGGGGATCCGTCGGCTTCTGTAGCGTGCCGAGGGTGATGGGTACCGGTACCGGTGCTGGGCGGGGGCGGTTGCGCGGCCCGGCGTCTGCGGGGTGCCGCTGCGCCCACCCGTGCCGCCCCAGCGGCACGACTGCCCGCAGCTACGGCGGCAGGACTGCCCGCAGTTGCGGCGGGGCGGCTGTTACTCGTCGTCCTCGTCGTCCAGGCGGGCGAGCCAGGTGGCCAGGCGTTCCACCGGGACCTCGAAGTCGGGGTTGAGGTCGACGAACGTCCTCAGCTGCTCGGCCAGCCACTCGAAGGTGACTTCCTCCTCGCCGCGCCGCTTCTCCAGTTCCTCGATGCCACGGTCCGTGAAGTACATGAGGACAAGGATATGTGCCGGAAAACGGGCGGGCCGCACCCCCGTGAGAGGGGTGCGGCCCGCGCGCGTACTGCCGCCGGTTACGCCTCGAAGACCTCACGCACCAGCTGCTCCTGCTCGGCCTGGTGGCGCTTCGCGGAGCCGACCGCCGGGGACGAGCCGTGCGGCCGCGAGATGCGGCGCAGACGCTCGTCGTGCGGCAGGTCGGCGCCGACCGCCAGGTCGAGGTGGTCGATCAGGTTGAGCGCGATGAACGGCCAGGCACCCTGGTTCGCCGGCTCCTCCTGGGCCCACAGGTACTTCTCGGCGTTCGGGTACTTCTTGATCTCCGCCTGGAGCTCCGCACCCGGCAGCGGGTACAGGCGCTCGATGCGGATGATCGCCGTGTCCGTCGCGCCGCGCTTCTGCCGCTCGGCCTCGAGGTCGTAGTAGACCTTGCCGGCCGTGAAGACGACCTTCTTGACCGCGGCCGGGTCGACCGAGGCGTCGCCGATCACCGGGCGGAACTGGCCCGTGGTGAACTCCTCCGCCTTCGAGGCCGCGGCCTTCAGGCGCAGCATCGACTTCGGGGTGAAGACGACCAGCGGCTTGTGGTGCGGGTTGTGCACCTGCCACCGCAGGAGGTGGAAGTAGTTCGACGGCGAGGTCGGCATCGCGACCGTCATGTTGTTCTGGGCGCAGAGCTGCAGGAACCGCTCCGGACGGGCCGAGGAGTGGTCCGGGCCCTGGCCCTCGTAGCCGTGCGGGAGGAGCAGGACCACACCGGAGGTCTGGGCCCACTTCTGCTCCGCCGACGAGATGAACTCGTCCACGACCGTCTGCGCGCCGTTGACGAAGTCGCCGAACTGCGCCTCCCACAGCACGAGCGCGTCGGGGCGGGCCAGCGAGTAGCCGTACTCGAAGCCCATCGCCGCGTACTCGGACAGCAGGGAGTTGTAGACGTTCAGCCGCGACTGGTCCTCGGAGAGGTACTGCAGCGGGGTGTACTCGTCGCCCGTGCTGCGGTCGATGATGACCGCGTGACGCTGGCCGAAGGTGCCGCGCTGGGAGTCCTGGCCGGCGAGGCGCACCGGGACGCCCTCGAGGAGCAGCGAGCCGAACGCGAGGGTCTCGCCCATGCCCCAGTCGATCGTGCCGTCCTCGACCATCGACGCCCGGCGCTGCAGCTGCGGCAGCAGACGCGGGTGGACGGTGATGTGGTCGGGGATGTTCACCTGGGACTCGGCGATCCGCTTGACGACCTCGGTGGTGACCGCGGTGTTCACGGCGACCGGGAACTCCGCCTGCGGCTCCGAGGGCTCGACCGTCGTCGGCTGGGAGGTGGCCTCACGGACCTCCGTGAAGACCTTCTCCAGCTGGCCCTGGTAGTCCTGCAGCGCCTGCTCGGCCTCTTCCAGGGTGATGTCGCCGCGACCGATGAGGGACTCGGTGTAGAGCTTGCGCACCGAGCGCTTCTTGTCGATCAGGTCGTACATCAGCGGCTGGGTGAAGGCCGGGTTGTCCGACTCGTTGTGACCGCGGCGGCGGTAGCAGATGAGGTCGATCACCACGTCCTTGTTGAACGCCTGGCGGAACTCGAAGGCCAGGCGTGCGACGCGCACGACCGCCTCCGGGTCGTCGCCGTTCACGTGGAAGATCGGCGCCTCGATCATGCGGGCCACGTCGGTGGCGTACATCGACGAGCGCGACGACTCCGGGGCGGCGGTGAAGCCGACCTGGTTGTTGATCACGACGTGCACCGTGCCGCCGGTGCGGTAGCCGCGCAGCTGCGACATGTTCAGGGTCTCGGCCACCACGCCCTGGCCCGCGAAGGCCGCGTCGCCGTGGATGGCCACCGGCAGGACGGTGAAGTCCGTGCCGCCCTTGCCGATGATGTCCTGCTTGGCGCGGGCGACGCCCTCCAGGACCGGGTCCACCGCCTCCAGGTGCGAGGGGTTGGCGACCAGCGAGACCTTGATCTGCTCGCCGTCCAGGCCGGTGAAGGTGCCCTCGGCGCCCAGGTGGTACTTCACGTCGCCGGAGCCGTGCATCGACTTCGGGTCGAGGTTGCCCTCGAACTCGCGGAAGATCTGCGCGTACGACTTGCCGACGATGTTGGCCAGCACGTTCAGCCGGCCGCGGTGGGCCATGCCGATGACGACCTCGTCCAGGCGCGACTCGGCGGCCGAGTCCAGCACCGCGTCGAGCAGCGGGATGACGGACTCGCCGCCCTCCAGGGAGAAGCGCTTCTGGCCGACGTACTTGGTCTGCAGGAAGGTCTCGAAGGCCTCCGCCGCGTTCAGCCGGCGCAGGATGCGCAGCTGCTCCTCGCGCTCCGGCTTCGTGTGCGAGCGCTCGATGCGGTCCTGGATCCACTTGCGCTGCTTGGGGTCCTGGATGTGCATGAACTCGACGCCGGTGGTGCGGCAGTACGAGTCGCGCAGCACGCCCAGGATGTCGCGCAGCTTCATCAGGGACTTGCCGGCGAAGCCGCCGACGGCGAACTCGCGCTCCAGGTCCCACAGGGTGAGGCCGTGCTCGACGATGTCCAGGTCGGGGTGCTTGCGCTGCTTGTACTCCAGCGGGTCGGTGTCGGCCATGACGTGGCCGCGGACCCGGTAGGAGTGGATCAGGTCGAAGACCCGCGCGGCCTTGGTGACGTCGTCGTCGTGGGAGGCGTCGATGTCCTTGAGCCAGCGGACCGGCTCGTAGGGGATGCGCAGCGCCTCGAAGATCTCGTCGTAGAAGCCGTTCTCGCCGAGGAGGAGGTTCGCGACCGAGCGGAGGAACTCGCCGGAGGCGGCGCCCTGGATCACCCGGTGGTCGTAGGTCGACGTGAGCGTCATGACCTTGGAGATGCCGAGCTTGTTCAGGGTGTCCTGGCTGGTGCCCTGGAACTCCGCCGGGTAGTCCATCGAGCCGACGCCCAGGATCACCGACTGGCCGGGCATCAGGCGCGGCACGGAGTGGACGGTGCCGAGGCCGCCGGGGTTGGTCAGGGAGACCGTGACGCCGGTGAAGTCGTCCATCGTCAGCTTGTTGTCGCGGGCACGACGGACGATGTCCTCGTAGGCCTGCCAGAACTCGAAGAAGTTCAGCGTCTCGGCCTTCTTGATCGCCGCGACGACCAGCTGGCGGTCGCCGTTGGGCTTCACCAGGTCGATGGCCAGACCGAGATTGACGTGCTCCGGCTTGACCAGGGTCGGCTTGCCGGCCACGCGGGCGAACGAGTGGTTCATCGACGGCATGGCCTTGATGGCCTGCACCATGGCGTAGCCGATGAGGTGCGTGAAGGAGATCTTCCCGCCGCGCGCCCGCTTGAGGTGGTTGTTGATGACGATGCGGTTGTCGAACAGCAGCTTCACCGGGACCGCGCGCACGGACGTGGCCGTGGGCAGCTCCAGGGAGGCGTCCATGTTCTTCGCCACGGCGGCGGACGGGCCGCGCAGGGTCACCTGCTCGGGGCCGGTCTTGGCCTCGCCGGCAGACGTTCGCGCGGCGTCAGCCGCTCCGGCGGAGCCGGTGCTTGCACCGGGCTTCGGCTTGGCCGGTGCCGGCTTCGCGGCGGGCGCGGCGGCCTTCGCCGGAGCGGCGGCCTGCGCCGGGGCCTTGGCGGCGGCCGGCCGCGCGGCGGGTGCCGGTGCCGCGGCAGGGGGCTGCGCGGCCGCAGGGGCGGGCGCGGCGGGCTGGGCCGCGGGGGTGGTGGTTCCCGCGGCCCCCGCGGCCGCGGTACCCGCCGGAGCCGAGGTCGCAGGCGCGCCCGGCTTGTAGTCGGCGAAGAAGTCCCACCAGGCTCGGTCCACCGAGTTCGGGTCCTGGAGGTACTGCTGGTAGATCTCGTCGACGAGCCATTCGTTGGCACCGAAGGCCGCAGCGGGGTTCTTGCCCGCTTGGTCGGTGTCGGTCGAGATGCTCGAGTTACTGGGGGACTGTGGCGACACGGCGTCAACCGCCCTCTTCCGCTTCGCAAGATGATGGACAGCGGAAATAAAGGCTACGCCCCCCGGGGCGAGAAGGTCAGGCCGGGCCCGTTCATCGTCGTGTAAGTCACATCCCCGCGCGTGTTTCGGCGCGGGAAATGGCGGGAAACAAGCGAGGTTTTGGTTCTTCCGGAGGCATCGGGCATCGCTCGGCCACGGCCTGGCGCGCGGTTCGCGCGGGCCTGTGCCTGATCACACGTGTCCGTCAGCGCCGACACGTTTGGATCTTGCGGCTCCGCTTCGAACTTTACGTCAACTTGGTACGGATGGCGCTCCCGGAAGAGTGATCAGAATCCGGCAGCCCCGCTCGGATTCGGCCACTCCGATCCGGCCGCCGTGCAGATCGACGGCCCAGCGGGCGATCGCCAGGCCGAGACCCGTGCCGCCGTCGCTGCCCGGTCCGTGGGGACGGTTGACGTTGCCGCGGTTGAACCGCTCGAAGACCCGCCGCCACTCCGTCCGCGGAATGCCCGGGCCCTCGTCCAGCACCTCGAGCTCCAGCGAGTCCGGCTGGGAACCGCGCCGCGCCCGGACCGTCACGCGGCCGTGCGGCGGGCTGTGCTTGACCGCGTTGTCGATGAGATTGGCGACGACCTGGTGGATGCGCTCGGGGTCGGCGTGTGCGGTGAGCTCGGGCGGCGACACATCGAGGTGCAGATGCACGTCCGTCCGGGTGTGGCTGCCGGATCCGGAGGCCATGCCCGCACGGGCCGAGGAGACCATGTTGGCCTCCTTGAGCACGCCCGACAGATACGGCCACACCTCGAACCGGCGCTTCTTCAGCGGGACGACCCCGTTGTCCAGGCGGGACAGGTCCAGGAGCGTCTCCACCAGGCGCCCGAGCCGCTCCGTCTGCTTCAGGGCCGTGCGCATCGTCTCGGGATCGGCCTCGGTGACGCCGTCGACGATGTTCTCCAGCACCGCGCGCAGGCCCGCGATCGGGGTGCGCAGCTCGTGCGAGACGTTGGCCACCAGCTCCTTGCGCTGGAGGTCCTGGGCCTCCAGCTCGTCGGCCATGACGTTGATCGTCTGGGCCAGGTCGCCCAGCTCGTCCCGGCGGTTCTCGCGCACCCGGCGGGTGTAGTCGCCGTGCGAGATGGACCGGGCCACGGCGTTCATGTCGTCCAGCGGCGCGGTGAGCGAGTGCGCCACGAACTGCGTGATGAGCAGCGTGGCGATCATCGAGAAGACCGTGATGAAGCGCAGCTCCGTCTTGGTGTGCACCGCGATCACCGACAGTCCCGTGGTGATCAGTACCGAGACGACGACCAGCGCACCCAGCTTGGTCTTGATCGAGAACGGGCGTACACCGCCCCAGGGCTGTGCACCCCCGGGGCCTCTGCGTCCGGCCGGACCCTCGCTCATGGCGTCGGCGTCTCCAGGGCGTAGCCCACGCCGTGCACGGTGCGGATGCGCTCGGCGCCGATCTTCCGGCGCAGCGCCTTGATGTGGCTGTCGACGGTCCGGGTGCCGGAGGCGTCCGCCCAGTCCCAGACCTCGGCCAGCAGCTGCTCACGGGAGAGCACCGCGCGGGGCGTGTTCGCCAGGCACACCAGGAGGTCGAACTCGGTGGGCGTCAGGTGCACGTCCTCGCTGCGCACGCGCACCCTGCGCTGCGCGTGGTCGATCTCCAGCTCGCCCAGCCGCAGGATGCCGCTGCGCGGGGTGGTGGCGGCGAGCGCCGCGCGCTCCATGCGGCGCAGCAGCACATGTACGCGGGCCGCCAGTTCCCGCATGGAGAACGGCTTGGTCATGTAGTCGTCGGCGCCGACACCCAGCCCGACCAGCATGTCGGTCTCGTCGTCCCGCGCGGTGAGCATCAGCACGGGCACCGGCCGCTGGGCCTGCACGCGGCGGCAGACCTCCAGGCCGTCGAAGCCCGGCAGCATGATGTCGAGGATCAGCAGGTCGGGCTGCCAGGCCTCCGCCGTGTCGACCGCGGACGGGCCGTCGCTCGCCGTTTGCACCAGGAATCCCTCGGCGCGAAGGCGGGTCGCGATGGCGTCCACGATCGTCGCATCGTCCTCGACCACCAGAACCCGGCGCTGCGCGCCGGGGGTGGTCGTCGCCGTGCCGTTGTGGGAGGTGTGTGTCTGCTCCATCGCCCGCCCCTGAGGTGTGCTTTTTCCGGAATCCGTGGGGTGATCCGTCGTCTGCGCATCACTGCGATTGACGCTTGAATGATCGGCGTCAGGGAAGCAGCGTACGGGGATTCACCGTGGCTTTGCTATCCAGGGCGGACGCCGATGTGCACGACGTCCGGAACGCCCCGGGCAACGGTGATCTCTTCGGTACGCACCTGTCGGAACCCGGCATTCCGCAAGGTTCCCTCGAATTCCGGGGAGGGCTTGGCGGACCAGACCGCGAGCACTCCGCCCGGTTTCAACACCCTTGCGCAGGCTGCCAGTCCGGCCGGTGAATAGAGCCCCTCGTTGTCCTCGGTGACGGTCCAGTCGGGCCCGTTGTCGATATCGAGGCACAGCGCGTCGAACGTGTCGGACGTCTCATTGACGTAACGGACCAGGTCGGCCTCGACGATCTTCGTGCGGGGGTCGGCCAGGGCCCGCGCGGAGAGCCCGGTCAGCGGCCCCGCGCGGTGCCACTCGATGATGGCCGGCTCGCGCTCCACCACGGTGATCCCTCCCCAGCGCGACTGGCCGGCGGCGTGTGCGAGCGAGAAGCCGACCCCGAGACCGCCGATCAGGACCCGCGGGTGAGCCGTGCGCTCGTCGAGGGCGGTCAGGGCCGCGTCGACGAGCCGCCGCTCCGAACGGCCGTCGGAGGTGTCCATCAGGAAGCAGCCGTTGGCGATGATCTGCAGCAGGCCGCCGTGCCTGCGCAGCACGACCTCGCCGTACGGGCCCTCGCGGCGGTCCAGGACTTCGGGGGCTTCGGGAATGTCGTACGGGGTGGGCATGCGTTCATCCTGACAGCCGTGTTTCCGCGCCGTTCACGGTCCTTCAGGGGCCCGGAGTGGTGATCGCTCAGAGCGAACGCGCCCCCGGGAACATTCGACGGCCCCTCTGCATTGAGTCGGCATAGCTCAACTTGACTGCCGAAGGGGAGATCATGGCTGCTGAGTCCACATCACTCGCCCTGCCTGTGCTGCCGCTCGACGACGAGGTCGTGCTGCCCGGGATGGTGGTACCGCTGGACCTGAGCGATTCCGAGGTGCGCGCAGCGGTGGAGGCCGCCCAGGCCGCCGCCCGTACCGCGCCGGGGAAGCCACGGGTGCTCCTGGTGCCGCGCGTCGACGGGACCTACGCCGGCACCGGCGTGCTGGGCACGGTCGAGCAGGTCGGCAGGCTGGCGGACGGTGACCCGGGCGCGCTGATCCGCGGCCGTGGCCGCGTGCGCATCGGCGCCGGGACCACCGGGCCGGGCGCTGCGCTGTGGGTGGAGGGCACCCGCATCGACGAGAGCGTGCCCGAGCCGCTGCCGGGGCACGTGACCGAGCTCGTCAAGGAGTACAAGGCGCTCGCCACGGCCTGGCTGCGCAAGCGCGGCGCCTGGCAGGTCGTCGACCGCGTCCAGGCCATCGACGACGTCTCCGCGCTCGCCGACAACTCCGGCTACTCGCCCTTCCTCACCACCGAACAGAAGACCGCCCTGCTGGAGACCACCGACCCGGTGGCCCGGCTCAAGCTCGCCACGCAGCAGCTGCGCGACCACCTCGCCGAGCAGGACGTCGCCGAGACCATCGCCAAGGACGTCCAGGAGGGCGTCGACAAGCAGCAGCGCGAATTCCTGCTGCGCCGCCAGCTGGAGGCCGTCCGCAAGGAGCTGCGCGAGCTGAACGGCGAACAGGAGGGCGAGGAGTCCGACGACTACCGCGCCCGCGTCGAGGCGGCCGACCTGCCCGAGAAGGTCCGCGAGGCCGCGCTCAAGGAGGTCGACAAGCTGGAGCGCTCCTCCGACCAGTCCCCGGAGGGGTCCTGGATCCGCACCTGGCTCGACACGGTCCTGGAGATGCCGTGGAGCGAGCGCACCGAGGACGCCTACGACATCCAGGGCGCGCAGGCCGTACTGGACGCCGAGCACTCGGGCCTGCAGGACGTGAAGGAGCGGATCACCGAGTACCTGGCGGTGCGCAAGCGGCGCAGCGACCGGGGTCTGGGTGTCGTCGGCGGACGGCGCGGGGGTGCCGTGCTGGCCCTCGTGGGCCCGCCCGGCGTCGGCAAGACCAGCCTCGGCGAGTCCGTCGCCCACGCGATGGGCCGCAAGTTCGTCCGCGTCGCCCTCGGCGGCGTCCGTGACGAGGCCGAGATCCGCGGCCACCGCCGCACGTACGTCGGCGCGCTGCCCGGCCGGATCGTCCGCGCGATCAAGGAGGCCGGTTCGATGAACCCGGTCGTCCTGCTGGACGAGATCGACAAGGTCGGCTCCGACTTCCGCGGCGACCCGGCCGCGGCCCTGCTGGAAGTCCTGGACCCGGCGCAGAACCACACCTTCCGCGACCACTACCTGGAGGTCGAGCTCGACCTGTCCGACGTGGTGTTCCTCGCGACGGCCAACGTCCTCGAAGCCATCCCCGAGGCCCTGCTGGACCGCATGGAGCTGGTCCGCCTCGACGGCTACACCGAGGACGAGAAGGTCGTCATCGCCCGCGACCACCTGCTCCCGCGCCAGCTGGAGCGCGCCGGACTGGCCGCCGACGAGGTCACGATCGACGAGGGCGCGCTGCGCAAGCTGGCCGGCGAGTACACGCGCGAGGCCGGCGTGCGCACCCTGGAGCGGTCCGTCGCGCGGCTGCTGCGCAAGATCGCGGCGCAGCACGAACTGGGCGCGCGGGAGCTGCCCCTCACCGTGACCGAGGGCGACCTGCGGGACCTGATCGGCCGGCCGCACCACGTGCCCGAGTCCGCCCAGGACCCGGCCGAGCGCCGTACCGCCGTCCCCGGTGTCGCCACCGGTCTCGCGGTGACCGGCGCGGGCGGGGACGTCCTCTACGTCGAGGCCTCCCTGTCCGACCCGGAGACGGGCGCGGCCGGGCTGACCCTGACCGGCCAGCTGGGTGACGTGATGAAGGAGTCGGCGCAGATCGCGCTGAGCTTCCTGCGCAGCCACGGCGCCGAGCTGGAGCTCCCGGTCGGTGACCTCAAGGACCGGGGCGTGCACATCCACTTCCCGGCGGGCGCGGTGCCCAAGGACGGCCCGAGCGCGGGCGTCACCATGACGACCGCCCTGGCCTCGCTGCTCTCCGGCCGGCTGGTCCGTACGGACGTGGCGATGACCGGTGAGGTCTCGCTGACCGGGCGGGTGCTGCCGATCGGAGGGGTGAAGCAGAAGCTGCTCGCCGCGCACCGCGCGGGGATCACCACCGTGATCATCCCCAAGCGCAACGAGCCCGACCTGGACGACGTCCCGGCGGAGGTGCTGGACAAGCTCGACGTCCACGCCGTCACGGATGTCCGCCAGGTCCTGGAGCTGGCGCTGGCGCCGGCCGTGAACGGCGCGGCGCCGGAGGTTCCGGTCGCGGCGTGACGGACGCGGCCGGATCGGGAAGGCCCGGGTCCCGTGAGGGAGGCCCGGGCCTTCACCGCGTCCGGGGCCGGTCAGCCGCGGGCGAAGGTGCGTACCCGGTCGACGGTGCCGTTGAAGCGGTCGTGGTCCCCGACGGTCGGACCGGTCGAGGTGTACTGCCACATCGTGTACGTCCCCCAGCCGGCGGGCAGTTCGCCCACGGTGGAGGCGTACCGGGCGATCCACAGGGGAGTGGTGGCGGCGAAGCCGGCGTAGTTGCCGGTGCACTGCTTCCACCAGCTCGTGGCCGTGTAGATGACGGCGCTCCGCCCGGTGCGGGCCCGGTACTGGTTCAGGAAGTCACGGATCCAGCTCACCATCGAGCTCTGCGACTTGCCGTAGCAGGCGTCGCCGTACGGGTTCCACTCGATGTCCAGCACGCCCGGGAGGGTCCGTCCGTCGGCGGACCAGGCGCCGCCGCGGTCGACGAAGTAGTCGGCCTGGGCGGCGCCGCTCGCCGTGTCGGGCGTCGCGAAGTGGTACGCACCGCGGATCATGCCGACGTCGTAGGAGCCGTTGTACTGCTGGGAGTGGTACGGGTTGGTGTAGTACGTCCCCTCCGTGGCCTTGGCGTAGGCCCACCGGACCCCGCTCTTCCACAGCGTCGGCCAGGCGACGTTGCCCTGGTGACTGGAGACGTCCACGCCCTCCGTCTGGGTGGAGCGCGAGGTGGGGAGGCCGCCGCTGCCGTCGTGGGCGACGACGCCCATGCCCATGTGGGCGGAGCCGCGCGGGGGGACGGTCGGGGCGGATTCGGCCGCGCCGGCCGCGCGGGGGAGGGAGAGGACCGCGAGCAGGACCGCCCCGGCGGTCGCGAGCGCGGGTATGCGGGTGAGGCCGGATCTGTGCACAGGCATGACGCATCTCCGAAAGGTCGGTGGGGGCGAACCCGGAATGTGACCCACATCGCATGTAGTGGGCATGCCACGTAATCGCCTGGTAGAGAAATTGTGCGCGCGGACCACGACGGCCACGGGCCGGGCCGCGCGCTGCCGTTGGTCTACGCCTGCGAAATACTGGTGGAGCTGCGGCGACGTCGCCACTTGGCGGGAAACTTTCAGAACGGGAAACCGAGGCAGGGGCAGACGTGCACGATGACGCAAACGGCGGCGGGGAACCCGCCGCCTCCCCGGGGCCCGCGTCCGATGTGGAGCAGCCCGGCTTCCTCGCGCTGGAACGCGAGTTGACGGTGCTGCTGCGCCGCGCCCGCGCCAGCCAGGGGGAGATGGCCCGCGCGGTCCACCCCGACCTGGAGCCGTCCGCCTACGGGCTGCTGGTCCGTCTGGATGAGTGCGGCCGCCAGCGGGCGACCGAGCTCGCCGCCTACATCGGCGTCGGCAAGGCCACGATGTCCCGCCAGCTGCGGGCGCTCGAGGAACTCGGACTCGTCGGCCGCGAGCCGGACCCCGCCGACGGCCGCGCCTGGCTGGTCGCCCTCACCGCAGAGGGGCAGCAGCGGGTGAGCAGGGTCCGCGAGGCCCGCCGCGCCCGTTACGCCGGCCGGCTGGCCGACTGGGACCCCGCCGAGGTCACGGAACTCGCCCGGCTGCTCAACCAGCTCAACCGGGGGATGGAGAAGTGACCGGCGGGCGACGGAGGCATCGCTAGCGGGGTGACAGCTCCACGTAGACGACGGTGGCGTCGTCGTGCGTCTTGCCGCGGCGCGGAGGCACCCGGTCCGCGTCCGCCCGCTCCAGGGACCGCACCCGGTCCACCAGAGCCTGCGGACCCTCCTTGCGGATCAGGGTGACGCAGTCCGTCCAGTCGCCCTCCTGGAACCTCTCCACCCAGCGCGCCGCACCGTCGGTCAGTGCCGCGAGCGTGCGCACCTCGCCACGCGGCAGCGAACCGGTGACCGCGCGGGAGGCCACCGAGGGGTCCGCCGCCGCCGTGAAGAAGCCGCCCTCCTTGTTGCGCAGCGTGCCGTCCACCAGGGCGTGGGTGGCCAGGGCCGAACGGGGCAGCCGGTCCAGCCGGTCGTCCAGCAGTGCGGTGACCGTGCCGTCGGGCGCCTCGGCGAGCAGCGCCGAGTCGGACAGCACCAGGTACTCCACCGAGTCGGGTGACCAGCGGGCCAGGACCACCGTTGCCTGCGGTGTGCGCGGGTGAGAAAGGTCACAGGTTGCCGCGTGACTCCCGGCGGTACGCGCGAGGGCGCGGGACAGCACCTCGGCGAGGGGAACATCCGGGAGGGAAACGGTCAGTTCGGTCAGCGCGCCGCCCAGCCGGGCGGTGAACCAGGGCACGGAATGCAGACAGCCGCCCCCGTCACCCGGTGGTGTGACCCCGTCCAGCACCACGAGCGAACCGCCCTGCCCGGAGGCCGGGAGCCCGACGCTCGCGAAGTCCTCGTTGGGGCGGCCCGGATCACCCGGCTCCGAAACCAGCTCAGTACGCACCCCACCAGTCTGCACGAGCCCTCCACAACGCTCGCCAAAGACGGGCAACGGTCGCCGGATCCCCGCAGCCTCGCAGGTCAGGCGCCTGATTTGGGAGGGATTGCAGGCCTCCGGGAAGGCGTGGCGGCGAATATTGCCACCGCCTGCCGCAGACGTCCAACCGGCGTGCCGCACACGGCGGCTGCGGGCCGTCGCGGGACTTGCTCCCCAACTCACGTCCGATGTTCACTCCTTCGAGTGGCGGGTCAGGTGATGCGCATCCGCTGTCCACGGGCACTGGGAGGGTCGGGGAGCGATGGGGGCGCCTCGCTGTCCGAGCACGGTCACGGGCTCGGGGTGAACACCCGCACCCGTTGACGGAGCGTCACCCGGGCCCACGGGTACACGAGTCAGGAATGCGAGCACCGGTGCAGAAGACGCGGCCTCGTCGCAAGGACAAGCAGACGGCTCCCACGGGAGACGCGGAGCAGAAGCCCACCGTCGGCAGGGGCCGCCCCACCCGTGTACGCAACCGGCTGATCGTCGCCGTGGCCGTGGTGGCCGCCGCGATCGCCGGGGCCGGGGCCCCGTCCGTCGTCGCCGCCTCCGGGCAGCTCGGCGACTCGCAGGACCTGGTGACGCTCGCCGAGCAGACCCAGGACGCCCTCACCCTCGCCCACTCCCTCGCCGACGAGCGTGACGAGGTCGTCCCCTACATCGCGGCCGGCCGCCCCAAGTCCAAGGCGCCCTCCGAGCAGCACAGCGCCCGGGTCGACCGGCAGGTCGAGGAACTGCGCGCCGACACCGACACCTCCCAGGCGCTGCGCGACGAACTCGACGCCGTCGCGGCCGTACGGAGAGCGGCGCTCACCGGGAAGAGCACTGCTCTCGAAGCGCATCGGGCGTACTCCACCGCCATCACCCAGCTGCACCGGGTCGCCGAACAGCTCGCCGAGCGGACCCCGCCCCGGGCCGGCTCCGGAACCCACGCGCTCGCCGAGCTGGACGCCGCCGTCCAGCAGGCCGCCGCAACCCGGGGGCTGCTGCTCGCCGCGCTGAACGTGCCGCGCACCACGCAGACCGTGATCGACCCGATCACCGGCCTGCCGACCACGTCCACCACCTCCTCGGAGGCCGACACCAAGCAGCGTGACGAGCTCACCGCCGCCGCGCTCCAGGCCCGGCTGCGCTCCGACGCCGGCCTCGCCGACTTCCGCGAGGGCGCGCCCGAGGCCGCCCGCGCCTCCTACGACTCCACGGTCAACGGACCCGAGGTCGACGCCGCCGAGAAGTACCTCGCGAACCTCACCGACGAGCCGACCCTCTCCGACGGCGAACTCGACACCAGCACCAAGAAGCTCGCGGCCGCGCTCACCGCGCGGATCGACGCGATGCGCGGGGTGGAGTCCGCGCTCTTCGACCAGCGCACCAAGGACCTCGCCCAGCTGCGCGACGACGACGTCACCGAGCTGGAGATCCGGATCGCCGTCCTCGGCGCCCTGATGCTGCTCGCCGTCGGCATCGCCACGGCGATGGCGCGCACGCTCACCCGGCCGCTGTCGGTGCTGCGCCGGGGCTCCGCCCGCCTCGCCGAGGCGGAGGACCCCGGTGCGGAGGAGCCGGTCACCTTCACCGGCCGCAACGACGAGTTCGCGCAGGTCGTCCGCTCCGTCAACGCACTGCACGCGCACGCCGCAGGACTCGCCGAGCGGATCGCCACGCTGGAGGCCGACCGCAAGCATCTCGTCGGCCAACGGCAGAAGATGGCCGACGCACGCGAGGAACTGCGCACCGAACTCGCCGAGTCGGCGGCCCATCTGGAACGGCTGCGGGCCGGTATCGGCGGCACGTTCGTCAACCTCGCCCTGCGCACCCTCGGGTTGGTCGAGCGGCAGCTCGGCGTCATCGAGGGGCTGGAGGAGCGGGAGGACGACCCGGACCGGTTGGCCACCCTCTTCAAGCTCGACCACTTCGCCACCGTCATGCGCCGGCACAGCGAGAACCTCCTCGTCCTCGCCGGCGCCGAGCACGGCCGGCACACGGCGGGTCCGGTACCGCTGGTGGACGTCGTACGGGCCGCGGTCAGCGAGATCGAGCGGTACGAGCGGGTGCGGATCGCGGCGCTGCCGCCGCACGCGCACATCGCCGGGTTCGCGGCGGACGACCTCTCCCATCTGCTGGCCGAGCTCATGGAGAACGCCACGGCGTTCTCCCCGCCCGACCTGCCCGTCGAGATCTCCGGCTGGCTGCTGGAGAACGGCGAGGTCATGCTCTCCGTCCAGGACGAGGGCATCGGCATGGCCGCGGACCGGCTGGAGCGGCTCAACTCCCGTCTGTCCGAGTTCGACCCGGAGGTCACGTACGACGCGGAGGCCGAGGACGGGCTCGGCCTCGGTCTGTACGTCGTGGCCCGGCTCGCCCACCGGCACGGTGTGCGGGTCCAGCTGCGGGAGCAGAAGCAGGGCGGCATCGCGGCGGTCGTCGTCCTCCCCGAACCCCTGCTGACCGCCGCCACCCCCACCGTGGTCCCCGCCTCGGTCTCCGGCTCCCACACCGTCTCCCTCCCGGGCGCCGACGCCGAGGCCAACTCCAACGTCCTGCACGGCCGCACGGAGTCCGGCGACCCGCTGGTCACCCTGGCCGAGAAGGCGGTGGGCGACGCCGCCACCACGACGGCCCCGGCCCCGGCCCACACGGACGAGCGGGCCCCCACCGGCCGACCTGCCGCCGCCGACGCGGACGGTGCCACGCCGACCGGCCGACCTGCCGCCGCCGCCGACGCGGACGGTCCCACTCCGGACCACCCGGCCCCCACTGCCGACGGCGCAGACGCCGACCCGGCCCACCGCCCCAAGCCCTCCCACGACGCCACACCGCCCTCCGCTCACGCGGACGCACCCGCACGGGTCGACGGGGACGAGCCCGAGCCGGGCCACGAGGGTCTGTCCGAGCCGAGCCGCGGTGACGCGCCGGCCCTTGGCGGCGTGGCCGTGTCCGAGGCGGGCCGTGAGGGCGAGCCCGGGGCGGGCCCCGAGGCCGTGTCCGGACCGAGCCATGGGGACGCGTCGGCCTTCGGCCGTCCGGGTGTGCCCGAGCGGGTCAAGCGGGACGAGTCCGAGGCGGGCCCCGAGGGTGTGTCCGAGCCGAGCCGCGGGGACGTGTCGGCCTCTGGCGGCGTGGCTGTGTCCGAGCCGGGCCGTGAGGGCGAGCCCGGGGCGGGCCCCGAGGCCGTATCCGGACCGAGCCGCGGTGACGCGCCGGCCCCCGGCGGCGGGGCTGTGTCCGAGGCGGGCCGTGACTACGGGCTCGCGGCGGTACGTGGGGACGAGCCCGAGGGTGCCGGTGCGGACGCGCATCGTGCGGACGACGCCGTCGCCGGGCACGCCGAGGCGTCCGCGGACGGCCCCGTACGGAACGTGGGCGCGGACGTGCCGCTCGAGCGGCCCGCCGAGACCACCATGGAACTGCTGATCCCGGTACAGCCCGACGGCGCCGACGAGCCGCCCGCACGTCCGGCCCCCGAGCGGCCGGAGTCCGGGCACGGTCAGCACCCGTCCGGGACCCCCGGCCTGCCGGATCCCGAAGCCGCACGGCCGGGCGCAGGCCACGCCCACGGTGCCGAGTCGGCACCCGCCGACCGGCCGCAGGCGCCCGTCACCGGCGCGTCCGACGCCGTACCCCCGCCCGGGGCGCTGCCGCGCCGGCCGGTCGCCGGGGACGGCGCCGGTGCCGAGCACGCGCGCGTCACTGACGGCGGCGGGGACGAGGAACAGGTCACCGCCAAGGGACTGCCCAAGCGCACACCGAAGATCAGCGCGCCCGCCGCGGTCCCGCGCCCGCGCACCGGGACGGTGGACGCCGAGGCACTGCGACGGCGGCTCGGCGGCTTCCGCCGGGGCGCGGACGCCGGCCGCCGGGACGTCGAGGCGGAGATCGCCGAACGGACCGGCCACCACCGGACACCGTCCGGCCCGGACACCACGAGCGCACAGAACGAAGAAGCCACGGGGGGCACCGTCGAGGAGGCAAGCAGTTGACCGCGCCCAGTACCTTCGGACTGAGCAGTGAGGCCCGCAACCTGCACTGGCTGCTGACCAACCTCGTCGAGGAGGTCCCCGGCATCCTCTCCGTCGCCGTGGTCTCCTCCGACGGGCTGCTGCTCCTCTCCTCCGACGACCACCGCAACACGGAGGCCCGCGACGCGCGGAGCGCCAGGCGCTCCGGCCCGCGCGGCTCCGCGGCCGACCTCGCCACCGTCGTCTCCGGCATCGGCAGCCTCACGATCGGCGCCTCCAAGCTGATGGACTTCGGTCCGGTCAAGCACACGATGGTCGCGATGGACGAGGGCAGCCTCTTCGTGATGTCGATCAGCGACGGCTCGCTGCTCGGCGTGCACGGCTCCGAGGACTGCGACATGAGCGTGGTGGCGTACCACATGGCCCTGTTCGTCGGCCGCGCCGGCCATGTCCTGACCCCCGAACTCCGCAGCGAGCTGCGCCAGAACCTGGAGAACGACCCCACCGGGAGCCGCCCATGAGCAGCACGTCCAGGAAACACCTCCCGGTCCGTGGCGGCGACCGCAGACCCGCCCGGGTCCGCCCCTACTCGCTCACCGGCGGCCGCACCCGCTTCGGCCACGTCCTCCTCGTCGAGACGTTCGTCGGCGCCACCGCCGGCACCGCCGCGCTCGACGCCGCCGAGGAGCGCAGGGAACTGACCAACGGCGGCCTCACCTCCCGGGTCATGCCGGAGATGCGGGCCATCGTGGAACTCTGCCGCCGCATGCGGACGGTGGCCGAGATCGCCGCGCTGCTGAGGATGCCGCTCGGCGTGGTCCGCGTCCTGCTGAGCGACCTCGCGGACCAGGGAAAGATCCGTGTCTACGGAACGGGGACCGGCCACGGCACGGGCCGCCCCGACCGCGCGCTGCTGGAAAGGGTGCTGAGTGGACTCCGTCGTCTCTGACGCCGCTCCCGGCGTCTCCCCGCTCGTCGAGGACGACGAGCCCCTGCAGCCCTGGCAGACGGACCGCACCCGCGCACCGATCGCCACCAAGATAGTGGTGGCGGGCGGCTTCGGCGTCGGCAAGACCACGCTGGTCACGACCGTTTCGGAGATCACGCCCCTGGAGACCGAGGCGCTGATGACCGAGGCGAGCGAGGAGCACGACGACCTCACCGCCACGCCGGGCAAGCTGACCACCACCGTGGCCATGGACTTCGGCCGCATCACGCTCGACGACGACCTGGTGCTGTACGTCTTCGGCACACCCGGGCAGCAGCGGTTCTGGTTCATGTGGGACGACCTGGTGCGCGGCGCGATCGGTGCCGTCGTGCTCGCCGACACCCGCCGCCTGAAGGACTGCTGGCCGGCGCTGGACTACTTCGAGAGCTGCGGACTGCCGTACGTCGTCGCGGTCAACCACTTCGACGGCAGCGAGCGGTTCGACCCCGAGGACGTGCGGGAGGCGTTGACGGTCCCCGCGCACATACCCGTCATGATCATGGATGCGCGCCGCCGGATCTCGGTCATCGAGACCCTCTTGTCCCTCGTGGGCCACGCGCTCGACGAAACCCCCGAGTAGTCCCCGGCAGTCCCCGAGCAGTCCCCTTAGGAGCGTCCCCCGTATGCGGAAGATACTCGTCGTCGGAGCCGGCCAGTCCGGTCTCCAGCTGGCCCTCGGCCTCCAGTCGCACGGGTACGAGGTCACCCTGATGTCCAACCGGACCGCGGACGAGATCCGTACCGGTCGGGTCATGTCGACGCAGTGCATGTTCCACACGGCCCTGCAGCACGAGCGCGACCTGGAGCTGAACTTCTGGGAGTCCCAGGCCCCGAAGATCGAGGGGCTCGGCGTCTCGGTCGCGGCCCCCGGCTCCTTCGACCCGGGCCCCTCGCAGCGCGCCATCGACTGGCTGGGCCGCCTCGACGGGTACGCGCAGTCGGTGGACCAGCGGGTGAAGATGGCCGGCTGGATGGAGACCTTCGCCCAGCGCGGCGGCCAGCTCGTCATCCACGGCGCGGCGGTCGGCGACCTCGACTACTTCTCCCGTACGTACGACCTCGTGCTCGTCTCGGCCGGCAAGGGCGAGCTCGTGCAGATGTTCGCCCGTGACCCGGAGCGCTCCCCGTACAGCGAGCCGCAGCGCGCCCTGGCCGTCGCCTACGTCCACGGGCTCGGCCCGCGTCCGGAGCACCCGGACACCGAGGCGGTCCGCTGCAACCTGGTCCCCGGTGTCGGCGAGATGTTCATCATGCCGACCCTCACCACCTCGGGCCGCGCCGACATCCTGTTCTGGGAGGGCATACCCGGCGGCCCGCTGGACGCCTTCAAGGACGTCAAGGACCCGGCGGAGCACCTCTCCCTGACCCTGGAACTCATGGAGACGTTCCTCCCCTGGGAGTACGCGCGGGCCACCAAGGTCGAACTGACCGACGCCGGCGGCACCCTGGCCGGCCGCTACGCCCCCACCGTCCGCAACCCGATCGGCCGGCTGCCCTCCGGCGGTCTCGTCCTCGGGGTCGCCGACGTGGTCGTCGCCAACGACCCGATCACCGGACAGGGCTCCAACTCCGCGTCCAAGTGCGCCGCCTCCTACCTCGCCTCGATCCTCGAGCACGGCGAGAAGGAGTTCGACGAGACCTGGATGCGGGCGACCTTCGACCGCTACTGGGAGACGGCCCGGCACGTCACCAAGTGGACGAACGCCATGCTCGCCCCGCCGCCCGAGCACGTCCTCAACCTGATCGGCGCCGCCGGGCAGCTCCAGCCGGCCGCGGACCGCTTCGCCAACGGCTTCAACGACCCGGCGGACTTCGAGAACTTCTTCTACGACCCGGAGAAGACCGGCGCCTACCTGGCCGAGGTCTCCGGCGCGGCCGGCGCACCGGCGGCGGAGTAGCCGACGTCGGACCCCTCCGCGGCCCACGCGGGGAGCTCCGGCGGCACGAACCGCCGCAGGGACTCCCCGCCGGGATCGGGACGTACGGCGCCGAGCACCGGGTTGGCCGCGATGGGGGAGACCTTGATCCTGGCGCCCGGGCGGGGCGCCTGCACCACCTTGCCGTCGCCGAGGTAGAGGGCGACGTGGGTGGCCTCCGGGAAGTACACGACGAGGTCCCCCGGCCGCAGCTCCACCAGCGGCACCCGCTCCAGCCGGGCCCACTGCTCCTGGCTGGTCCGGGGGATCGGCGTCCCGGCGGCGCCCCACGCCTCGGAGGTCAGCCCCGAGCAGTCGTACGTCGCCGGGCCCTCGGCTCCCCACTCGTACGGCTTGCCGAGCTGGTCCACGGCGTACCGCACGGCCCGTTCGCCGGCCGCCGACGGGGGAGTGCTGCCGCTGCTCAGCGCGCCGGAGGAGATCAGCTCCTCCTGCGCCTCGGCGATCCTGCCGCGTTCCAGTTCGGCCAGCGCGGCGAGCTGCTCGGCGGTGAGCGAGGCGAGCAGCTCCTCCACCTCGCGCAGCCGTCGCCGCACCTCGTCCCGCTGTTTTTGGCTCCGCTCGGTGAGGGCCGACCGGTCGGCGAGTGCCTTGCGCGCCCGGCGCGCCAGTTCGCGGGCCTCCTTCTCGCCGACGGTCAGCCGGCCCACCGTCTCCGCCCGCTCCCGCGCCAACTGCCCGATCACATGACCCTGTTCGAGCGCGCGCTGCGGGTCGCGCGCCAGCAGCAGGCTCACGTACGGGGAGAGACCGGTGACGCTCTGGTACTGCTGCCGGGCCAGCCGTCCGGCCGCGCCCCGGCTGTCGTGCAGGGAGAGCCGGGTGCGGGCGAGGGCACGCTCGAGCCGTACGGTCTCGGCGCGCTGCTTCTTCAGCCGTTCCTCGGTGGCGTTGTGGGCCTCGGTGGCCTTCTCGGCCTGCCGGTACAGGGTCTGAAGCTCCGTCAGCAGCTCGGCGACGGAACGCCCGCCCGGGCCGGCGGTGCCGCCGCCCGGTTCCGGTACGGCCGCCGCGGACACGGGCGCGAGCACGGTCCCGGCCGCCAGCGCCGCCGTGCACACCAGACGCAGGAGCATTCCTGACACACCATCACCTCCGACGCGGGGCGGCCCGTCCGCTCCGCATCGCGAGCATCCGGCGGGTGTGCGCGGTCCGCTCGCCGAGTGTGCGCGGTTCGGCGCAACGGCGTCACCCGTCGGCGTCGTCCGGCTTGCCCTCCGGCGTGGCGTCCGGCTCGGGTGCGGGCTTGGACCACGGCCACCTGGGCCGGCGGCCGGCCCGCCCCGTCGGGTCGTGGAGGTACTTCCACCCCCGGTTCAGACCGGTCCGCGAGCTCCGGCCCCGGGGTACCCGCCGGTAGACCAGCACCGTGGGCGGGCCGCCGTCCGGGGCCGGGACGGGGATGCGGTACGTCTTGGGCGGGTGCCCGGTGATGCCCAGCAGCACGGGCAGGACGCGCCCGTCCATGGGCCCGCCCTCGAAGGGGGTGTCTTCGCTCTTCACACCACCAGTCTCGGCCACCGGGCACCGGCGCGCGGAACCGGCCGCGGTGTGCCGTCGACGCCGGGCGGTCAGAGATCCTCGGCCAGCACCCGCACCAGCGCCTCGGTCTGCGCGTCGCGCCGCGCGGTCACCGCCAGCACCGCCACGAACTGCTCCACGAGCCAGTCCCGCAGCTCATCCAGCGGCGGCTGCTTGTCCTCGTCGAGCCAGATCAGCGAGGCCGCCTCCACGGCGGTGATCCACATCCGGATCGTCATCCGCAGCCGGGGCCCGGGCTCGGCCACCCCGAGATGGCTGAGGATGTGCTCGGCGGCGGCCCGGCGCACACCGTCCACGATGGCGGTGGTCCGGGAGGTCTCCACCACGCTCCCGCCCTGGAGCAGCGCGCTGAACCCGGCGTCGTGCTGGTCGACGAACGCGAGATAGCGGTCGACCGCCCGGGACAGCCGGGGGAGCAGCGGGCCCTCGTGCGGCTCGTCGAAGCAGTTCCGCAGCTCGTCGGCGGCGGACATCAGGGCCGCCTCGTACAGCTGCTGCTTGCCGCCGGGGAAGTACCGGTAGACCAGCGGCCGTGACACGCCGGCCGCCTCCGCCACGTCGTCCAGGGACACGTCCTCCGGGGCGCTGTGGGCGAAGAGGGACAGCGCGGCCTCGAGCAACTGGCTGCGGCGTTCCTCGACACTGAGCCGCCGGTAGGCGGGGGTGGGGGCCTGCGGGGTCATGCCCGCAGGGTAACCGCCCGTCCGGCTACGCGAGCAGTCCCGACGACTTCCACAGCCGCCGCCCGACGCCGCGCAGCACACCGATGTCGTCGAGGAAGTCCGTGAGCCGCTTCGACCCCTGCTGCATCACGTCCCGCCGGTGCCCGCTGGCCCTGACCTGGGCGACGGCCTCCCGTCGGTCCAGACCGACGTTCGTGTACACCTCGGGGTTCACGAACGCCACCGAGAACACCCGGGCGAACTCTCCCGAGGTGACCCGGGTGAACTCCTGCGACCACTTCGGCGCGGTCACCATCTGACGCCGCAGCTCCTCACGCGCGTAGCGCACGTGCCGCGCCTCCTCGACGACGTGGATGCGCGTGACGCCCCGGATCAGCGGCTGCACCCGCTCGTCCGGGAAGGTCAGCCGCTGCATCCAGTCCAGGACCTCCTCGCCGAGCAGGGTGGCCGTGAAGGAGCCGGGGGTGGTGGAGACCGTCTTGAACAGCCGGCCGAGGTTCTGGTGGACCCGGCTCACCGGGTACCAGGGGGTGCCGCCCCGGGTGATCACCCGGGCGAACATCTTCGAGTGCCGGCACTCGTCCTCGATCTCGGTGAGGGCGTACCGCACATGCGCGCTCGTGGCGGCCTTGTCGTAGATGTGCCGCACCAGCAGCTGCATCAGGATCAGCTCGAACCAGATGCCCAGCGAGGCCAGCGCCGCCGCCTCGTGCTGTGAGAGCAGGATGCGCTGCTCCTCGCCCATCCGCTTCCACAGCGGGGTGTCGTACAGCGACACCAGCTCCGGCGGCCAGAACCACTTGCCCTCCTCGAAGGGCGCCTCCCAGTCCAGCTCCTTGTCCGGGTCGAAGGAGTGCTTGGCCGAGGAGTCGAGCAGCCGCTGGGCCACCTGCTCCCGGTCCTTGAGCAGCCCGAGCGCGTCCCGCAGACCGTCGAGGGCTTCGGCTTCCGACAGGGTCGTCATGGCGGCTCCACCTCATGGGGCGTCCGGGTTACCGGCGGGTCACCCAGCTATGAGACTGCCTGTCAGCAAGCCCGTCAATCCCTGCGACCCGACTTGTTGAATCCGGTCCGCCTAGACCGAACAGCCCAGCCCCGCCGGCACCTCTCCGGTCAGCGGCTCCGCACCGCCCGGCGGGAACGAGGTGCGCAGGGTGAACGCGTACGGCGTCGGACCGTTGGTGCGCAGGTGGAGGAGGCGGGACTCGGCCTCCGCCACCGTGGGGCGGTGGCCGCCGGGCACCCACCACAGGGCCACCATCGCCTCCTCCACCCGCTCGAACCACTCCCTGCGCCGCGCCAGCATCTCCCGGTGTCGGCCCTGGTACATGTAGGCCGTCAGCGCGTTGGTGTCACGCCACACCGACATGTTGATGACCAGCCAGGAGTCGCCGAAGACGGAGATGTCCGTCGCGTCGCCCTCCTCGCCCTGCAGGCGCCAGACGAAACCGTCGGCGGCGTCGGCGTCCGCGTTCACCGGGTCGAGGTTGTCGACGAAGTCCTTCAACTGCGGGGAGTCCAGCGGGGCCTTGAGACGGGCGATGTTCACCTGGGCGAGTTCGTACGCGGTCTCGGTCATGGACCGAACGTTAGGTAGGGAACGGGCCGCTCCGGCACCCCCGTCTCAGCAAGTGGTCCCCCGGCCACTACGACTTCAGCACCGCCTCCATCACCGCCCGCGCGATCGGCGCCGCCGTACCGCCCCCGCTGATCTCCCGCCGGTTCGCCGCCGCGTCCTCCACCACCACCGCCACGGCCACCTTCGCGTCCATGTCCTCACCGCCCTGCGCCCAGGAGATGAACCAGGCGTACGGCGTACCGGAGTTGCCCAGCCCGTGCTGGGCCGTACCCGTCTTGCCGCCGACCACGGCCCCGGGGATCGCGGCCTTCTTGCCGGTGCCGTCCTCCACCACGCCCCGCATCAGCTCCCGCATCCGCATCGCCGTCGCCGGATGCATCGCCCGCCGCACCGGACGGGAACCGGCCGTCGACACCGTGCCGCCGCCCGCCCGGGTGGTCCGCTCCACCAGATACGGCTCCCGCACCTGCCCCCCGCCCGCCACGGCCGCCGCGACCATCGCCATCTGCAGCGGTGTGGCCCGGGTGTTGTACTGCCCGATCGACGACAGCGCGAGCTGCGCCCGGTCCACGGAGGTGTCGAAGGTGCTCGGCGCCACCCGGAACGGAATCCGTACGCCGGTGTCGTTGAAACCGAAGCTCTCGGCCGTCGCCTCCATCCTCGCCACGCCCGTGGACACCCCCAGCTTGGCGAACACCGTGTTGCACGACCACACGAACGCCTCCCGCAGCGTGGCGTCCTCGCAGCCCTTGGACCCGTTGGTCAGCCGGGTCGTCGTGCCGGGCAGGGTGTACGGGTCGGGCGAGTTCGTCGGCTTGTCCAGGCCCTTGACCACGCCCGCGTCCAGCGCCGCCGCCGCCGTGACCACCTTGAACGTCGACCCCGGCGGGTACGTCCGCTGCACCGCCCGGTTCAGCATCGGCCGGTCCGGGTCGGCGTTCAGCCGCGCCCAGGCCTCCCGCGCCGTCCTGCCGTTCCCGGACAGCAGCGCGGGATCGTACGACGGCACCGACACCAGCGCCAGGACTCTGCCGGTCGACGGCTCGATCGCCGCCACCGCCCCCTTCCGCGAGCGCAGTCCCTCGTACGCCGCGCGCTGTGCCGCCGGGTCGATCGTGGTCACCACGTGTCCGCCCGCGTTGCGGGACCGGGTGAACTCGTTCCACAGCGGCAGCGGCGCCAGCAGCGGCGCGGCGCCGGACAGCAGCCCGTCCTCCGTGCGCTCCAGCAGCGTCGTGCCGTACTCCTGCGAGGCGAAGCCGGTCACCGGCGCGTACAACGGCCCGTCACGGTACGTCCGTTCGTAGCGCAGATGCTCCCCCGTGTCCCGCGAGCCGGTGACCGGCCGACCACCGACCAGGATGTCGCCGCGCGGCTGCTGATAGCGGGAGATGGCGTCACGGCGGTTGGCCGGATTCGCCTCGTAGGCCTTGGCGTGCAGGACCTGCACGCGGGCGGCGTTGACCAGCAGCGCGACCAGCAGCAGGGCGCAGAACAGCGCGGCGTGCCGGATGTGACGGGTCACCGGGCGGCACCCCCGGCCCCCTGCCGCCGGGCGCTGTCGCTCAGCCGGACCAGCAGCGCCACGATCGTCCAGTTGGTCACCACCGACGAACCGCCCTGCGCCAGGAACGGCATCGCCATCCCGGTCAGCGGGATCAGCCCGGTCACCCCGCCCGCGATCACGAACACCTGGAGCGCCACGATCGAGGCGAGCCCCACCGCGAGCAGCCGCCCGAACGGGTCGCGCAGGGCGAGCCCCGCCCGGTAACCGCGCTCCACCAACAGCCCGTACAGGAGGAAGATCGCGGACAGCCCGGCCAGACCCAGCTCCTCACCGGCCGTCGCCAGGATGAAGTCCGACTTGACCGCGAAACCGATGAGCACGGAATGCCCGAGCCCCAGCCCGGTGCCGAGGGTGCCGCCCTCGGCGAAGGCGAACAGCGACTGGGCCAGCTGGTTCGGGCCCTCGCCCGCCTCGATGGAGGCGAAGGGGTGCAGCCAGGTCTCGATCCGGTGGTGCACATGCGGCTCCAGCCGGCCCACGGCCACCGCCCCCAGCGAGGCGAGCAGCAGCCCGACCGCGATCCAGCCGGTCCGCCCGGTGGCGACGTACAGCAGCACCACGAACAGCCCGAAGAACAGCAGCGACGTACCGAGGTCCCGCTCCAGCACGAGGACGCCCACACTGACCAGCCAGACGGCGACGATCGGTCCGAGCACCCGCCCGGTGGGCAGCTGCAGCCGCCACACCCGGCGGCCGGCGTAGGTGAGCGCGCCGCGGTTCGCGGCGAGGTACGCGGCGAAGAAGACCGCCAGCAGCACCTTGGCGAACTCGCCCGGCTGGATGGAGAATCCGGCGACCCGGATCCAGATGCGGGCCCCGTTCACCGCCGGGAAGAGGATCGGCACCGTCAGCAGGACGAGCGCGACGACGACACACACATAGGTGTAGCGCTGGAGCACCCGGTGGTCGCGCAGCACCAGGACGACCGCGGTGAACAGGGCCACGCCCAGTGCCGACCACACCAGCTGGGTGGGGGCGGCCGGTTCGCCCGGCGCCTCCAGGTCCAGCCGGTAGATCAGCACCAGGCCGAGGCCGTTGAGCAGCACCCCGATGGGCAGCGGCAGCGGGTCGGCGTACGGGGCGCGCCAGCGCACCGCCAGATGCGCGACCAGGGCGAGCACACCGAGCCCGGCGCCGTAACCGGCGGCGCCGGGCGGGACGGTGCCGTTCCTGGCGAGGCCGACGGCGCAGTAGCCGTACACCGACAGCAGGACGGCCAGGACGATCAGGGCGAGCTCGACGCCACGGCGCCGGGGGAGGCGGACGGTGGGCGTGGGCGGATCCGCCGTCGCCAGGGTGGTACCGGCCTTACTCATGTCCGGAACTTACCCATATAGGGTGTGTGCGCTTCGCTCATCAGCACCAGCGTGGCGCGGGGCCGATGTTGTCGATGTGCGCGGCCGGGCCCCAGGCCCAGGTGCCGTCCGTGAGCAGGTACCAGAGGGGGTTGCCGTTCACCCTGTCGCCGGGGACCTTGCAGAAGATCGAGACGACCTCGCCCTTGTGGGCGTACCGGATGACGCGCGCACCCCGGTCCGGGGCGGTGCGCAGGGCGAGCCTGTTCGTCGTGACGACGCCCTTGAACTGACCCTGGTTGCCGTGGTCGCCGCCGGCCTGGTGATTCCCGTTGCCGCCACCACCACCGCCACCCTGCTGCTGGTGACCACCGTTGCCACCGCTGTCGTTGCCGTTGCCGCCACTGTTGTCGCCGTTGCCACCGCTGTTGTTGCCACCGGTGTCGTGGCCGTTGCCACCGCTGTTGTTGCCACCGGAGTCGTAGCCGTTGCCGCCACTGTTGTTGCCGTTGCCGCCCTGCTGGCTCCAGTTCCCCTGGTCGCCCTGGTTCGGATCGTCGGCGGCGAGGGCGGGGGTGACGGCGGTCGCGACCGCGAGGGCCCCGGCGGCGAGAGCTATGGGCAGTCGGTGGGAGAACGGGGGACGCGGAGCCATGGCAGTACCTCCATGTAGGGGGAGAAAACAGGTCGAAGGTGACTTGTCGCCACACTAGGAGCGCCCCCAGGCACCCGCCCGCCTTGCTGCGCCATCGGGGACGGCGCTCCGCCCTCCGGGTGGCGGCTACTCCGTCAGCTCCTCCAGCAGCCGCGCCGTGGTGAGTCCGGCCCGCAGATAGTCGACGAACAGCTCGTTGTGCAGCGCCCACGACGACCGCCGGGAACGGATCAGCCGGATCGCCGCCTCCGCGGTGCGCCCCTGGCGCATCAGCGCGTGCGCGACGACGAGCCCAGAGCGGTTGTACCCGTGGTAACAGCGGACGAGGACCGTGCGGCCGTCGTCCAGCGCCTCGCACGCCGCCTCGGCGAGCCGGATCACGCCCGCGAGCTGCGTCCCGTCCAGCGGTCCGTCGGGGATGGGCCACACATGATGCTCGATCCCGGGATCCGGACCGTGCCCGGGCAGCCGCAGCAGGGTCTGCACAAGATCGAACTGCCGGTCCACCACGGCGAACTCCAGCTGCCCGGTCAGACCCCGGAACTCGTGCCCGCCCATCCACAGACCGGGCACGACCTCGTTCCACGGAGCGTCCGGAGCCGGTACGTCGGGTTGACTCCTGCGGGTACGCAACGGCGCCTCCCCACCCTCACCGCCCAACTCCTCTCCAAGGTAACCGGCTTCTTGCCCCTGGAGCACCCCGCCTGTTCCCATGGACGTGGGGTGATGGTGCATGAACGGACTGCGCGTCATACCGACCTGGCAGCACGGCCGGGAAAGGCTGTACGTCTGCCTCCCGGACGGCAGGAACCTCGCCTGGTACGACCGCGAGACGGCCCGGGTGAACCTCCTCCGTGAGGACCAGGAGGAAGAGGTACTGAACGCACTGCGCCCCTACCTCACGGGCCCGGTCTCGGTCGGCCCGCCGCCGGTTCCCACCCCCGCCGAGCTGGCGCGCCTCACCCTGCATCCCGACGACGACCTCGCGCCCAACCGTCCCGGCGAGGCGCTGCTGATCGCCCTCGACCGCGACCCCGGCCCGGTCCGCCGCCTCCGCCCCGACCCGCGCCGCAGGGCGCTCGCCACGGAGCAGACGGTGGGCGAGGCCCTGGACCGCCTGCGGGAGAGCGGCTGGCACGCCTTGCACTCGATCCCACTGCCCGGCGGCGACCGCATCCACCACCTGCTGATCGGGCCCGGCGGCCTGTACGCCGTCCACACCCTGTACGCCCGCAAGCAGCGGGTGACGGTCGCCGACCCCCGGATCGCCCTCGGCCGCCACGAACCCGTCCCCGTCCTCCGCCGCGTCCGCGCCGACGCCGACCGCGCCTCCCACGCCCTGACGGCCGAGGTCCGCGCGGTCCTGGTGCTGGTCGGCGCGTCGGCTGTGACCGTCCAGACCCCACCCCCCGAGATGCGCGTCCTGACCGACGACGCCCTCGACGCCCTCACCCGCCCGGGCGGCGTCCTGAAGCCGGCCGACATCGAGGCCCTGCACGCCATGGCGAGGGACCGGAACACCTGGTCCCGCCTGTGAAGACCTGACGGCTACGGCAGCCGGCCCGCGTTCCCCGGCTCACACAACGGCGCCAGCAGATCGCCGTAGTCCTGCACGCGCGGCCCGATGTCGGGCGCCCGGAACACCATGCGGTCCGGCGACCGGCCCTCCTCCACTTCCTCCCAGGTCACCGGCGCCGACACCAGCGGCTCGGCCCGCGCCCGCAGGGTGTACGGGGTGGCCGTGGTCTTCCGGGCCGCGTTCTGGCTCCAGTCGACGAACACCTTCCCCGGCCGCAGACTGCGGGTCATCCGGTGCAGCACCAGCCGGGGCATGGCCTTCTCCGCCTCCACGGCCAGCGCCTTGGCGTACTCCGACACCCGCTCGGAGGAGGCACCCCGCACCGCCGCCAGCAGATGCAGCCCCTTCGAGCCGGACGTCTTGGCGTACGCCTCGATCCCGTCCGCGGCCAGCCGCTCCCGTAGCCACACGGCGACCTCGCAGCAGTGCACGATCGTCGCCGGCGCCCCCGGATCCAGATCGAACACGATCCGGTCGGCCTGCCCGGGTTCGCCGATGAGCCACTGATGCGTATGGAACTCGGCGACCAGGTTCGCCGCCCACATCAGGCTCGGCAGGTCCTGCACCAGCACCATGCGGGCCGGGCCCTCGCTCCTCGGCACCTCGGCGGTGGTGACCCAGTCGGGCGTACCCGGAGGCACGTTCTTGGTGAAGAACACCTGTCCGTCGGGCCCGTCCGGATACCGCAGGAAGGACACCGGCCGCTCCCGCAGATGGGGCAGCAGCACATCGGCGACGGTCGCGTAATAGTGCAGTACCTCCGCCTTGGTGAAACCGGTGGCGGGATACAGCACCTTCTCCAGATTGCTGAGCGCGAGCCGTCGCCCCTCCACCTCAGTGATAGGCGCCATACGATGAGAATCCCACGCAAACCATGACAAACACCCCGACAGTGACCGGAGAGGTGCTGCACGTGAGATCCATTTGGAACGGCGCGATCTCGTTCGGCCTGGTCAGCATCCCGATCAAGCTGGTGAACGCCACCGAGAACCACTCGATCTCCTTCCGCCAGATCCACACGGAGGACGGCGGCCGGATCCGGTACCGCAAGTTCTGCGAGCTGGAGGACCGCGAGGTCTCCGGCCAGGAGATCGGCAAGGGGTACGAGGACGCGGACGGCACGATCATCCCGATCACCGACGAGGATCTGGCCGGCCTGCCGATCCCGACCGCCCGCACGATCGAGATCGTCGCCTTCGTCCCCGAGGACCGGATCGACCCGCTCCAGATGGACGCGGCGTACTACCTGGCGGCGGGCGGGGCGCCGGCGGCCAAGCCGTACACGCTGCTGCGCGAGGCGCTGAAGCGGAGCAACAAGGTGGCGATCGCGAAGTTCGCCCTGCGCGGCAAGGAGCGTCTGGGCATGCTCCGTGTGGTCGGCGACGCGATCGCCATGCACGGCCTGCTCTGGCCGGACGAGGTCCGCGCCCCCGAGGGGGTCGCGCCCGACGCGGACGTCACGGTCCGGGACCAGGAGCTGGACCTCGCGGACGCCCTGATGGACACGCTCGGCGAGGTCGACCTGGAGGACCTGCACGACGAGTACCGGGAGGCGGTGGAGGAGGTCATCGCCGCGAAGGCCTCCGGAGAGGCGCCGCCGGAGGCTCCCGAGCCGGAGCGGGGCGGCAAGGTCCTGGACCTGATGGCGGCGCTGGAGAACAGCGTCCGGGCGGCGCGCGAGTCCCGCGGCGAGGAGGCCGAGGTCAAGGACCTCCCGCAACGCAAGACGTCGCGTCCGGCGCCGAAGGAGACGGGTGGGAAGAAGTCCACGTCGACGGCGAAGAAGAAGGCGGCGTCTTCGAGCAGGAAGTCGACGTCGAAGACCGCGCAGGGCGAGAAGAAGACCACGGCGAAGAAGTCGCCCGCGAAGAAGACGGCGGCGAAGAAGACAGCGTCCCGCAAACGCTCGGCCTGACACGGGCACGGGTGTGGGTGTGCCCGGGGGTGGGTTGCGCACCCCGGCGCCTGGGAGCTGCCCCGCGTGGGTGGCGGCCGGGGGGTGTCTGCGCACCCCGGCGCCCGAGCGCTGCCCCGCGTGGGGGTGGCCCGGGGGTGGGTTGCGCAGCCCGGCGCCTGACCGCTGACCGCGTGGATGCTGGCCGGGGGTGTTCGCGCAGCCCGGCGCTCGCGGGGTGCCGTCGCGCCCACCCTCCCCCACTCTCGGCTTCGCTCGAGCGGGGGGACCCCCATCGCCCCAGCGGCACGACTGCCCGCGGACACGCGTGCGGCGGGGAGGGGACGGGGCGGGGGTGTTCGCCCGCAGTGGCTGGCGCGTCCGCGCCCCCACCCCACCAGGAAACCCCATCGCGCCAGTCCGAGGACGGACACCCCCGACCCGGCCCCGCACCACCCACCGGCCGTAGGCGCTACCCGAGCCCCCACCGCGCCCGCAGCTGCGCCGCAGGCATACGACCCCCGGGCCCGCCGCCTACGCCACGCGCCTCAGCGCCAGCACCGCGTTGTGCCCGCCGAAGCCGAAGGAGTTGCTCAGGACCAGGTCACCGGCGTCCGGCAGCGCGCGCGGCGCGTCACGGACGACGTCCAGGTCGATCGCATCGTCGACCTCCGCGCAGCCCACCGTCGGCGGCACCACCCGGTGGTGCAGCGTGAGCACCGCGGCGACCGCCTCGACCCCACCCGCCGCACCCTGGAGATGCCCCAGGTGCCCCTTGAGCGCCGTCACCGGCACCTCCCGCCGCCCCAGCACGCCCCGCAGGGCCCGCGCCTCGGCGAGGTCACCGTCCACCGTCGCGGTGGCGTGCGCGTTCACGTGGACGACGTCCGCCGGCTGCCCCCCGGCGTCCCGCACCGCCCGCCGCAGCGCGAGCGCGATGCCGTCCCCGGACGGGTCAGGCGCCGCGACATGGTGGGCGTCGGCCGACAGCCCCCACCCGGCGGCCTCACAATAGATCCGCGCCCCACGGGCACGCGCATGCTCCTCCGACTCCAGGACGAGCACCCCCGCCCCCTCCCCGTTGACGAACCCGTCCCGGTCCTTGGCGAACGGATGCGACGGCGACCCCGTCGCAGGGTCCCCCTCGGCCAGCGCCCGCATCGCCGCGAAGGAGGCCATGATCGCCGGCGTCACGACGGCTTCGGCCCCGCCCGCGAGGGCCACGTCGACCCGGCCGTACCGGATGCGGTCGACGGCCTGCCCGATCGCCTCGGTCCCGGAGGCGCAGGCGCTGGTGACGGTGCGCGCCTCACCGGTGATGTGCAGGTCGAGCGAGACCTGGGAGGCCGCCTGCGAGGGCACCGTCATCGGCGTCGTCAGCGGCGAGACCCCCCGAGGCCCCCGGTCCCGCAGCTTCCGGTCGCCCCCGACCAGCACCGACGCGTCCCCGAGAATCGCCCCGAGGCTCACCCCGACCCGCTCAGGGTCCAGCCCGCTCTCGCGGGTGCCGCCGTCCGCGTACCCCGCGTCGGTCCACGCCTCCCGCGCCGCCAGCACAGCGAACTGCGCGGCCCGGTTCATCCGCCGCGCCGCCTGGCGGGGCAGCAGCCCGGCCGGGTCCACCGGCACGGTCCCGGCGATCCGCACCGGCAGCCCGTCGAACTCCTCGTCCGCCAACTCCCGTATGCCGTGCCGCCCTTCGAGCAGCCCGTCCCACAACTCACCCGTACCGACACCCAGCGGCGTCACGGCACCGAGCCCGGTGACGACGACGCGCCGCGCCCCGGCCGCCTCCGCCGCCCGCACGGGACGCGGCTCGTGCCGTACGACGTTGCCCGCACGGTCCGCCTCGGCGGCCCAGCGCCGCACGTCGTCGTCGCTCGCGCCGCCGGCGCCCGGGTCCTCGTCGCAGTGCCAGGCACCCCAGCGGCGGACGTACGTCACCTCCCCGGCCAGCGGATCGACCGCCCGCAGGGAGCGCACCCGGTCGCCGTCGCGGAACTCCACCTCGTCGAGGGCGGGCGAGCTCACCAGCGGCACCGCGTCCACGTCCATCCGCCGCCCGGCGACGGTCACCCGCTGCTCGCGCCGCAGCGCCTCCTCGTGGTCGACGCCACCGAGCGGCGGGCGCAGGGTGACCCGGATCACCTCAGGCGACTCGGGCAGCGTGTGCGTGACGACATGCCACCGGTGCTGCTCCGCGTCCTCGCGCGACAGGGCGAACAGATCGCCGGGGACGACCTCGGCGGCGGTAACCGTGTACGGGCGTATGGGTACTTCGGGCGTTTCCGGGGCGTGCGTCATATGACTGGATGCTCTCTTTGGTCCGAACTGTCGTACTGAGGGCGTTAAAGAGTGTTCTGCACGAACAGCGAACGCACCATTGCCGAACCCACGACATGCCCGATATGCCCCGCTCTACCACCAACGTGACACGCGACACAACCCCCAAACCCGCACCAAGCTAACCCACTTACCCACCCGTAGCCCCCATGTGGAAAACGTCACGAACCCCCCGCCAGGTCCCAGATCTGCCGCGTCAGCTCCTCCGCAGACCCGGCCGGGGACGGATCGTTCGGCAGCTGAGCGGGCACAGTGGTGCCCTTCTTCGCACCGGGCCGGTCGGCGAACAGCGCCACGGCCAGCGTGAGTCGGGAGTCGTACCCCACGGACCACACGGTCCGCCGGGTGATGCCACCCCCGGCCCCGGCGGTGAGGAAGGCACCGCCCCCATCCCGCACGCCGGCCCGGTCGACGCCCGGAGATCCCGCCTCGGACGACCCCTCGAAGCCCGGCCCCTTCGCCTGCGCCGTCACCACAAAGGCGCCCTTCTCATCCAGCACCCGCCGCGTCTCCGGGCGCGCGGTATGCACCGTCCGCCCCTCGCGAGTGATCCGCGCCACAGTATGCGGCGTGGCATGCACACCCTCCGCGGCCACCGCCGCGTACGCCGACGCCAGCCGCAACGGCGTCGGCGCCGCCACATCGCGCAGCCCGCGCAGCGGCCCCCCGAGCCGCACCCCGGCGAACGGATCGAGCACCGAGCCGGCCTCCACCGCCCCGCTCACCGCGTCGTTGAACGGCTGCCGTGCATAGTCCGCCCCGCCGTACAGCACCCGCACCGCCCCGTCCCCGGGCTCGACCCCCACCACGGCCGTATGCACGCGGACCCCGCCCTTCCCCCCGGACCCGCCGCCCCCGCTCCCGCCCTTCGTGCGCTCCTTCGCCGACTCGGCGGTGGCGTCCTGCAACGCCAGATCGAAGGTGGTGTGCACGGTGTACCCGCCGCGCGCCAGTTGGTCCTCGGTGATGCCCAGCCGGTCGGCGGCCTCCTTCGCCGCCACGTCGATCAGATACTGCCGCTGCCCCTCCGTCCCGCCCGGCGGATAGAACCGGAACGCAGGAAAACGGGCTTCCGCCCTCTGCCCGGCCGTGATGCTGCCACCGGCCTCCATCGCGTCGAGCACCCACTCCCAGCGGTGCCGGAGCTTCGCGGTCACCTTCGGATCGGAGCCCGCCTTCTCGTAGTACGAGGGGATGTTGACGATCGACGCCAGCGCGGCGCCCTGGGAGACGGTCAGGTCCTTCGCCGCCACGTCGAAGTAGTTCCGGGCGGCGGCCTGCACACCGGCGGCCCCCCGGCCGAAGTACACCGTGTTGAGGTAGCCCTCGAGGATCTCGTCCTTGTCGCGCGTGCGGTCGAGCTTGATGGCGATCAGCGCCTCGCGCGCCTTGCGGGACAGCGAACGCTCCGGGCTGAGCAGCGCGTTCTTCACATACTGCTGCGTGATGGTGGAACCGCCCTGCGGGGCACCGCCGGACACCGTGGCCCACGCCGCGCGGGCGATGGCGCGCGGTGACACCCCGGTGTCCGTACGGAACGACCGGTTCTCGGCCGCGATCACCGCGTCCTGGACATGCCGGGGCACCTGCGACAGCGGCACCTCCTGCCGGTCCACCGGACCCCGCCGGCCCAGGTAGGAGCCCTCGGCGTCCACGAAGACCGTGCTCTGCACCACCGTCTCGGGATGCGGCTCGGGAATGACGGTCAGCTTGTACGCCACCACGGCCGCACCGCAGACGACGGCGAGGAACGCCACGAACGCGATGAACAGCCGCCGCAGCCAGCGCCCCCGATTGCGCCGGAGCCGGACACGAAAAGGCACACGAGGCCGCTCCCGGGACCGGCGACGCAACCACCCAGCGAACGAAGGCAGTTTCACGACCGCCACGCCCCCACGGGCACCGTCTCCCCAGGCGCCGTCCCCCCACGGACGGACCCCACCGGCACCGCCCGCTCGACCGCCGGCCCGAGCTCGGACCGCACCAGAACCTCACCACCGGCGTCGTACACCGTGACAACCTGCCCGCCCCCGACCCCACCGACCGGCGTCTTCGCGTACCACACCCCCCACCCCGGACTGCCCGCCAGCGTCAGCACATCCGCCGTGACGGTCCTGCCACCGGTGCGTATCTCGATACGAGCGGCGTCACCGTCCAAGCCGTAGAACACGCCCGTCTGGAAGTACGTCTCCTCGTCCAACTGCTCGCCCTGGACGGAGATCCCCGGCCTGCCGTGATCCAGGTTCCCGTCGCTCACCGGCCGGAACCGGGTCGGCGCCTGCGTGGAGGACCAGTGGTGGCCGTCCGCGGTCAGCCAGACCTCCACCCCCGGAGCCGCGGCCACCCGCTCACCGGGGGCGACGATCCGCACCGGGCCGGGCACCGCGCGGTCGGGCGCCTCCGCCGCCCCGGTGGCGTCACCGCCCGTGAGGGAACCGGAGGCGAGCACGGCGGGCGGCGCGAGCAGCAGCGCGCACCCCGCGGCGACGACACCCGCCCGCCGACGGCGCCGCAGCGCACCGTCCCGCCGGATGTCGTCCAGCGGAACGGCCGGCGGCACGAAGCCGGCCATCAGCGTGGTGAACCCGGCCCGCCTGTCCTCGGGCGCGACGTCCTTCGCGGCCCGGCGCAGCAGCGCGCGCACGGCACCGACCGAACACCCCAGCATCTGCGCGATCTCGGGCTCTCCCAGCCCCGACCAGTACCGCAGCACCAGCACCACCCGCCGGCGCCCTCCGAGGCGACGCGCCCGCACATGACCCCGGACAAGACAGCGCCGTACATGGAAGTCGACGTCGTTGCGCGGGATCCGCCGCCACCGCGCACACACCCGCACCAGGGTGCGCCGCGCCAACTCCTCCCCGGCACGCCGGTCTTCGGTGAGCAGCCGGGCGGTGGCCACCAGCCGCGGCCACACGTCACGGGCGTACACCTCGAAGTCGCTGGGCACACCGGGCACTTGGGAGGCGGAACCCGACCTCAGCGGGAGGTACCGCACGTCTCTCGCCGCGGTCCCTCTACGGTGCGCGCCCACCCGCACGACGGGTCGATGGATCCCGGTACCCGTGTTCATCGTCTTCCTCCAGGGGTGTGCTTCGATGTGCGCGACCTGCGAAACCTGTACGCGTGGCGGTGGCGGACGGGTTGCAGGGGAAATCCGAGACTGCGGTGGAGGGCATGACCGAGGACGAGTTCGACGCTTTCTACGCGGCCGCTTTCCCCCGTCTGACCGGGCAGCTCTACGCCTTCACCGGGGACCTCGGCGAGGCCCAGGACGTGGTCCAGGAGGCGTTCGTGAGGGCCTGGGACCGGCGCCACAAGCTGCTGGCCGACGAGGCTCCCGAGGCCTGGATACGCACCGTCGCCATGCGTCTGGCGGTGAGCCGCTGGCGTCGTGCGAGACGCTGGCTGGAACTGGTACGGCGCACCCCGCCGCCCGAGTCGACGCCCGGACCCGGGCCCGACCGCGCCGCCCTCGTCGCCGCCCTGCGCCAACTGCCGGAGGCACAACGCATGGCGGTCGTGCTGCACCACCTGTGCGACCTCAGTGTCGAACAGGTAGCCTCCGAGACCGGCGCGCCCGTGGGGACGGTCAAGGCCAGACTGTCCCGCGGACGGGCGGCACTGGCCAGGCAGCTGGCGGTGGACGAGGCCGAGGAGCCGGCCTGGAGGGAGGGCGGCCGTGTCGGATGAACTCGCCGATGCCCTGCGCGAGTTGGCGGCACAGCACGAGACCCCGCCGCGTCTGGAGGCCGCGGAGATCCGCGACCGCGCCCGGCGCCGCTCCCGCCGCCGCAGGGCGACCGTCGCCCTCGGCACGGCGGCGACGGCGGCGTGTGTGGTGACGGCGGCCGCCTTCACGCTGCACACCGAGCACCCCACGGGGAAACGGCACCTGCCGGGCGCGTCCTCGCAGACGCCCGCCCCGAGCGCGGCGCCGCCGAGCGCGGCGACCCGGGCCCCCGCCCCCACCCCGTCCGGCCTGCTGGACCTCGGCCTGCACACCCTCACCGTCCGCGACCGGGTGATGCGCGTCGACTCGCACTCCTTCGGCCGGTTCCCGTCCGGCACCCGGCTGACGGTGGCCTCCAAGGCCGACACCGCGGTGCTGCCGCTCCGGGGCAATCCGAAGCTCGAGGAGGTCAAGGTCCCGTACCTGGTGGAGCTGCGCACCCCCGACGGAAAGCCCGTCTACGCGGGTGCCCTCACCTTCGACGCCAAGGTGCTCGCGGGCCTGTCGGACGACACGGGCTGGCTCGGCATGAGCTTCATGGACGCGCGGTGGTTCCACGACCAGGTCCGCGAGGGCGACCGGATCGAGCTCACGTCGACGATGACCCCGGACCCCGGAGCGTCGGCCGCGGTGCCGGACACCGGAGCCACCGCCACCGAACCGGGCTCCGGGGCGACGACCACCCTCCCGGAGTACGCCACGACCGGGACCCCGTGGGGAACCCCCGCCCCACCGACGGAGAACCCCTAGGCCACCAGTCCCTGGCGGTAGGCGTAGACGACCGCCTGGACCCGGTCGCGGAGTTGCAGCTTCGTGAGGATGCGGGAGACGAACGTCTTGACCGTCTCCTGGCTGATCACCAGTGCCGCGGCGATCTCGCTGTTCGACAGCCCGTCCGCGATGAGCCGGAGCACCTCCAGCTCGCGCGGCGTCAGCGGGATCTCCCGGGCCCCTCCCTCCGCGGGCCGGATCCGGGCGGCGTACCGGCCCACGAGCTGCCGTGTCACCTCCGGATCCAGCAGCGCCGCGCCCATGGCCACGGTCCGGATCCCGTGCAGCAGCCGGTCCGGCGGCGCGTCCTTCAGCAGGAACCCGCTCGCCCCGGCGCGCAGCGCCTCGTACACGTACTCGTCCAGGTTGAACGTCGTCACCACGAGCACCTTGACGGGCTCCGCCACCCCGGCACCGGCCAGCAGCCGGGTGGCCTCGATGCCGTCGAGCACCGGCATCCGTACGTCCATCACCACGACGTCCGGACGTACCGTGGCGGCCAGGTCGACGGCGGTCCGGCCGTCCCCGCACTCGCCCGCCACCTCGAGCTCGGGCTGGGCGTCGATGATCGTCACCAGCCCGGTGCGGATCAGCAACTGGTCGTCGCAGACCAGCACGCGGATCGGTCTCGCGGTCACGCGGGACTCCCGGAGGGTATCCGCGCCCGTACGACGAAGCCGCCGCCGGGATGTCCGTCCGCGCTGAACTCGCCGCCCAGGACGTCGACCCGCTGGCGGAGCCCGGCGAGCCCCCGCCCGCTCCCGCCGGGCGACCCGACGGCCCGCGATCCGGCACCGTCCGTGCTGACCTCCACGGTGATGTCCCTTTCACTGTGGTGCACCCGCACCGAAGTAAGGCTGCCGTGAGCGTACTTGAGCGCGTTGGTCAGAGCCTCCTGCACCACCCGGTACGCCACGAGATCGGCGCTTCCGGTCGACGGCGCCGGGGTCCCCTTCTCCGTGAACTCCACCGGCTGACCGGCCCGGCGCGTCTGCTCCACGAGCGTGAGCAGTCTGCCGACGGGCGGTGTTCTGGCGTCGCCGCCGCCGTGGTCGGGATTGAGCAGGTCGAGCAGGTGCCGCAGATCGGTGATGGCCCGCCGGCCCGTGTCGGTGACGGCGGTCAGGGTCTCGTCGAGCCGGTCGGGCACGGCGGTCAGATACCGTGCCGCCTCTGCCTGGACGACCATCGCCGTCACATGATGGGTCACGACGTCGTGCAACTCCCTCGCGATGCGCGAGCGTTCGGCGGCGCGTGTCTCCTCGGCGACCCGGCGGCGCCGTTCGGCCTCCGCGAGCCGCGTGGAGCGCAGCCACACCCCGATGCCCCACGCCAGGCACATCGCCAGGTAGAACATCACGAGGTCGGCCGGCGTCTCGTCCGTCCCCCGCCGGAGGAACTCGGCCACCAGCACCACGTACGCCACGGAGAAACCGGCCGCGGTCGTCCGCCGGTACCGTTCCAGATACGCCCCCACGCTCAGCAGCGCGACGGGCAGGGCCGTGCCCGCGTGGGAGTGGTAGCCGCGCAGCTGGTCCACGGCGAAGCCGACCGTCACCAGGGCGAGGCAGAGCACCGGCAGCCGCCGTCGCACGGCGAGCGGAAGACACTGCAGGGCGATCGCGGCGACGGCCAACGCGTCGTACGGGCGGTCCGACAGGCCGCCGAACTGCGTTCCACGGCCGTGGAACTCGGGCAGGAGCGACGCGGCGAGGAGGAACACGCCGAGCGGGAGATCCCGAAGCATGACGTCCGATCGGCCCCACGCCTCCCGGGCCCGCCGAAGACTGGTCACCGGGGGAGTCTAACGACGGTGGATTCGGCCCGGCCCTCAAGCCCGCCACGGGGCACCAGGTTCCCGCGCCGGCGGGCCAGCCACAGGAAGGCGATCGTCAGCAGCACGCCGAACACCAGCGCGTACACACTCGCCTCGGGGCCGAAGTCCCCACCGCCGATCAGCGTCGGCCCCGACGTCGCGGAGTCCAGCAGCCCCTGCTGGGTGTCGTTGCCGGAGACCTCGGTGCTGAAGATGCCGGAGGCGGCGTAGTTCCAGCCGAAGTGCACACCGATCGGCACCCACAGGTTGCGGGTGGCGGCGTAGGCGGCCGCCAGCATGGTGCCCGCCCCGAGCGTGATCACCACGACGCCCCACAGACTGGCGTCCGGGTTGGCCATGTGCCACAGCCCGAACAGCACACTGGTCGGCACCAGCGCGAGCCATGTACCGGCACGTTCCTCGATGATCCGGAACAGCACGCCACGGAACAGCAGTTCCTCCGTGACGGAGGCGGCGGCCATGAACCCGGCCAGCCCCACCGCACCGGTGACCGACCCCAGACCGTCGACCTCGTAGTGCCCCAGCAGGGCGATGTTCGCTATCACGCACCCGAACATCACGACACCGATCAGCACACCCCGTGCGACCGCCGACACCGCTCCTTCCCGGGCCACCTCCGTGACCGTCCGGCGCTCGGTCCGGCGCACCACCCAGGCGTACGCCGCCAGGGACAGCACGACCGTGAGGCAACCCAGGGCGAGCGTGAGCCACGGGTTGTCCTTCACCGCGTTGACGCTCTGTCCCCCGACCAGGGACACCAGCACCACGGCCAGCAACTGCCAGACCAGTCTCACGACGTCACTCCTCCACCGAACCCACGGAACTCGCAGAAGGCGCGGCGGACCCGCCGCGACCGTCCCGAACGCTACGGATCCGCCGCCCCGGAATCGTCACCTCACGGTGGACACCCCCGCGTAGCTCGCACGGGGGACACCGGGGAACCGACCGCGTTGTCGGACCCCTCTGCGATCATCCGGCCATGCCACACGACGCCCGGACCCACCACCGCGCCGAGCGGGACACCCGATGACCCCCACCGCCCGCCTGAATGCGCGCACTGACCGACCCGCACTGCGCCGCCGCCGTCGGGAAGCCCGACCTGTCACAGGTCTCCGACGAGGAACTCGGCGGCCTGCTCGTGGCGGCCGGATGTTCGAGGTGCTCGCCACCGCACACGAGAAGCACGGTTGGGCGGACCTCACCCTCGCCCTGAACGCACTGGAGCACCGCACCGGCCCGCGCCCCGACGTCTCCGAACCCGCCCGCGCCCTCACCGCCCTGTGCCTGGCCAAGGACACCGTGCGCCGGCCGTACGCGCTACTCTCGGTCGCACGTCTGCCCGCCACAACGCCCGCCCGAGCGACCGCTACTACGGGCTGGTCCGCCCCGACGAGGCGGTGACGGCCCCGTACGGCTACCGCCTCCCCGAACCCCGCCGGATCGACTGGCGACGCCAGGCGGACACCGCCGAGCGGGCCTTCCTGACCAACGCGTTCTTCCTGCTGGCCGGCGACCGCCAGGCCGAGAACCTCGACGAGACCGTGGACCTCACCGCGACCCCCGACCTGGTCTTCATCAAACTGGTCGCCCTGGTCGGGGGCTGAGGCCCCCCGGAACCGGCGCCCTCTATCCCTGCACCGCCTCCTATCCCTTCACCGCCCCCGACGTCAGCCCCCGGATGAACGAGCGCTGCAACGCCAGGAAGGCGAGCACCGAAGGCAGCATCGCCAGGAACGCGCCCACGAGCAGCACGCCGATGCCCACCTGGTCGTCCGAGCGCAGGGAGCGCAGCGCCAGCGGCAGGGTGTACTGCGCCGGGTCGGTGGCCACCAGCAGCGGCAGCATGTACTGGTCCCAGATCATCGTGAACCCGAAGATGCCGATCACCCCGAGGGCGGGCCGGCACAGCGGCAGGACGACCTGCCAGAAGACACGGAACTCGCCCGCGCCGTCCAGCCGCGCCGACTCCTCCAGCTCCTTGGGGATCTCCTTCATGAACTCGGTCATCACCAGGATGGAGAAGCCCCACGCCGCCACCGGCACGATCATGCCGACCAGCGAGCCGACCAGACTGATGTGCAGCACCGGCAGATCCGCCAGCAGCACCGACAGCGGTACGGCCAGCACCTCCTCCGGCAGCATCATCGTCGCCAGGATGAGCACCAGCACCGCCGCCGAGCCGCGGAACTTCTTCCGGGCCAGGGCGTACCCCGCGAAGACACTGACCAGCACCTGAAGGGCGAGCCCCCCGCCCACCACGACGAACGAGTTCAGCAGATAGTCCAGGACGTTCCGGTGGATCGCCCGCTCGAGGTTGTCCAGGGACAGCCGGTCGGGGACCAGGGTGAACTGCGTCGGATCCACGGTCGGGGTGAAGGCGCCGACCATCAGCGCCAGCAGCGGCCCCGCGAAGACCGCGAACAGAGCGGTGTACAGCACGAACCGCAGCACCCGGGCCCATGGTCCGCGCGCTTCCTGGAGGCCGAGCGCCGTCTCGTTCCTCATCGGGCCCCCACCTCCCTCCGGCGCAGGCGCGACGCGATGGTCAGCACCAGCAGAATCAGGAACAACAGCACGGTTCCGGCCGCCGCGACCCCCAGCTCGTTGCGTTCGAGACCGAGTTTGTACGTCAGTGTCAGCAGCACCTCCGTCGAACCGTCGGGCCCGCCGTTGGTGAGCAGGAACACCTCGGTGAAGATCCGCAGGCCCCGGATCGCGGCCAGCGTCAGCAGGATCGCGAACACCGGGCGCAGACCGGGCAGCGTGACGTGCCAGATGCGGCGGAAGCGCGAGGCACCGTCGACCGCGGACGCCTCGTAGAGCACCCGGTCCACACCGGCCAGCCCCGCCAGGAAGATCATCATGTCGTACGGCGCGCCCCGCCAGATGCCGACGAAGGCGATGGACGCCAGTGAGCTGTCCGGCGAGTTGAGGAACTCACTCGGCCCCATACCGAAGACAGACAGCACGGAATTCAGCGCACCGCCCTCGGCCGGGTAGTACATGACCCGCCACACCTCGGCCACCACCGCCATGGCCGTGACCACCGGCAGGAAGATCGCCGACCGGATGAACCACAGGGACCGGGTCTGGCCCTCCAGCAGCAGGGCCAGGGCCAGCCCGAGCACGATCGAGCCGGCCGTCGTGGCCACGGCCAGGACCACGGTGTGCCACACGGCCGCCCCGAAGTCGGCGCTGCCCGCGATCTCGGAGTAGTTTTCGCCGCCGACGTACGTGTTACCGAGGAACGGCCGGACCTCCTGGAAGCTCATCTGCACGGCCTGGGCCATGGGGATGAACTTGAAGTACAGGAAGAGCAGCAGGGCGGGCGTCAGGAACAGCCACGGCGTCGCGGCCCGGCGCAGCCGCGTCCTCACCGGCGGCTCCGTACGGGGCGGGCGCCGGACGTCCGCCTTGCGCGGCGCCCGGGCCTCGGTCACCGTCATCAGCCCTTGGCCTCCTGCTTCTCGAGCTCGGCGTCGATCTCCCCGGCGAGCTTGCCCATCGCGTCGCCGACGTCGCGTGAGCAGTCGGAAACGACGCCGTTGAGGCCCTCGGAGGAGATCTGCCGGACGGTGGACCAGTTGGGCAGGGCGGGGGCGTTGCGCCCGGAGTCGTCGTAGACCTTCTGGAAGACGTCCCAGCGCGGGTCCTTGCGCTCGGCGGCGCCGTCCACCTTGGTGTTCACCGGCAGCCGCACGATGATGCCGCCGTTGTCGACACCCAGGCCGATCTTCTGCCCGGCGGGGGAGGCGGCGAACTCGGCGAACTTCTGCTGCCCCTCCTCGTTGCCCGAGCCGGCCATCAGGTAGACGTTCTCGCCCTCCGCGAGGGCAGCGGATCCCTCGGCACCGGGCGGGGCGGCGACGACCTCGTACTTGTCCTTGCCGAGCGTCCCGTCGAAGCGCGGCAGCATGTACGGACCGGTCAGGTAGATGCCGCCCTTGCCGCTCTCGAACACGGTGTGCGTGGTGGAGGAGTCCGCCGTACTGGCGCCCGGCTGGACGACCTCGGAGTCACAGAACATCGCCTGGAGCTTCTCGACGGCCTGCACCGAGCCGGGCTCGTCGACCGCGGCCGTGTAACCGTCGCCCTGCTTCTTGACGAAGTCACCGCCCTCCGACCACAGCATGGTCGAGAACCACCAGGTCAGATATCCGCGCGTGGTGGTCCCCGGCACCACCATGCCCGCGGTGTCGTCCTTGCCGTTCCCGTCCGGGTCCTCCTCGGTGAACTTGACCGCGAGCTCCGTCAGCTCGTCCCACGACTTCGGAAGGTCGGCCCCCACCTTCTCCCGCCAGTCCTTGCGTATCAGCAGCGCGAAAGCCTGCGAATTGAAGGGAACCCCGTAGTACTTCCCGTCGTACCCCTGAGCCGCCTCCCACGCCCGCCCGGCGATGTCACCGCTCCCGGCCACGCCCTCCCGGTCCACCTCGCGGACCAGCCCCTGCGTCACCAGATTCCCCAGCTGACCGGTGTCGTTGATGACGATGTCCGGCAGGTCCTTCTGGGCCGTGCGCTGCTGGAGCTTGGTCTCGAAGTCCGTCACACCGACGGCGACGAGCTTCGCCTCGATGCCGCTCTCCTTGGTGAACGCCTTGGTGAGCGCCTCGGCCGACTCCGCGGCCGGGCTGCCGGCGTCCTGCCGGATCCAGACCTCCAACGGCTGCGACTCATCCTGCTGTTGACCCGATCCACCCGATGAACACGCGGTGGCGGTGGCGGCGGCTACGGCGAGAACGGCGGCGATGGTGCCCAACCGCCGCGCTCCTTCTGATTTACGGAGTTGCTTCGACACGGGAGCTCCGTCCATTGCGTACGGGCGAGGTGGCCGGACTCTACGCACAGACATGGCCCGAATCAATAGAATGAACAGAATTTACATACATGAACGCACGAGGTGCTCGTACCCCACGAACGCGGCCCTCACGGCACCATGGAACCCATGGCCGACGACAACCAGATCGCGAACCGGATCGTGAACACCCACCAGTTCGAGGCGTGGAACGGCTACGAGGGCCGGCACTGGGCCGAGCACCAGTCGCGCTACGACGCGCTCAACGACCCCGCCAACGCCCCGCTTCTGGACGCCGCACGCCTCCGCGACACGGACAGCGTCCTGGACATCGGCTGCGGCAACGGCCGCCTGACCAGGCTCGCCGCCCGCACCGCACACCGGGCCGTCGGCGTCGACCTGTCCACACCCATGCTGGAACGAGCCCGCCGGACCGCCGCCGAGGAACAACTCACCAACGTCACCCACATCCAGGCCGACGCCCAGGTCCACCCCTTCGAACCGGCCTCGTTCGACGTCGCCCTGAGCCGCTTCGGCATCATGTTCTTCGCCGACCCGGTGGCGGCGTTCACCAACATCGGCCGCGCGCTGCGTCCGTCCGGCCGGCTGGCCTTCGTCTGCCCGCAGTCGCTCGACAGGATGGACCAGTCGACGATCTTCAAGGCCGTGGACGAGCACGTACCCCTGCCGGACTTCTCGGAAAGGACCGAAACCGGCCCCGCCGCCTTCGCGGACCCGGAACGCACGACACGCGTCCTGACGGGAGCCGGCTTCGAGCAGGTGACCATCACCCCGCTGAAGGTCTCCCAGCGCTGGGGCCCGGACGCGACGGACGCCGCCGACTTCCTCTTCGGCTGGGGCCCGATGCGCCACTGGCTGCGCGACGCCACCCCGGAGTCCGTCGACCGGGCCCGACAGGCGGCGGCCGACGCCTTCCGCCCCTACGCGACGGACGACGGCGTCCGCCTCACGGCCCGCTACTGGCTGGCCACGGCAACCTGGCCGGACCCTCCCCCGACTGAGCGCGCGTGACCCCTCACAGCCCTAGGCACTGCCCATCAACACCGGCTTCCAAGCGGTTCAGTTCGTGTTGCCGCGCACCTCGGGCGGGCGCATGCTGGTCTGTATCTGCCCCACCCACGAACGCGCCGCCGGGCACGGTGGCGGAGTGGGAGGGAAGTCCTCGCAGGGTGCGCGCTTCATGCGCCCGGACCGCCGGCCGGCGGGTCAGCCGGAGGCCGGGCGCGCGCCATCCCGTCCGCACGACGGTCGGAAAAACGTTCGGCACTCTGCCCACAATCTGCGGCGGTTCGCATGATCGACATTTACGCGATTGGCCCCCGGCATCCCGGAACCGATCCCGCATGGACCACGATCGATATCCAGGGCACCGTGAAGCAGCAGGCCATCGGGACGACGAAACAGTTGGCGGGACTGACATACAACCCCGCAACCAGGCTCTACTACACTATGGCGCCGACCGATCCGGGAGGCCCGCGACTCTGCAGCCTGAGCACAGGCGGAACGCTGCAGAACGTGGCCGGCGTCGGTCCTAGGCTGAACGGAGGCATCGCCTATCGCGGCCCGGACAACAGCTTCTACGCGATCGCGAACGACGCCGACGGGATCGCAAGATTCCATCGCATCACCATGAGCGGCCAGGACAACGTCCTGTTCCCCCTCGCCGCCGGCGTGGCCAACGGCCTGACCTACGTGCAAGGGGGTGACACCTTCTACTCGTTGATCACGCATGACAACTTCACCTGGTTCTACTCCATCAAGCTCAACGGAACCGTGACCAAACTCTTCGGTGCCGGCCTGCGTGTGTTCGGCGGACTGTGCCACTCACCGTCGGAGGACCACTTCTACTTCGTGGCGAACCAGCCCGATGGCTTCTCCCGGCTGTGGACGCTCGCACTCAACGGCAGCGTGGTCGACCGCATGGGCCTCGGATTCAGGTTCAACCACGCCGCGATCAGCATGTCCCCCTGGTTCGGCGGATCCATGAACATCAAGAGTCCACTGGGAGGGGAGCGTTTCGTCAGCGGCGAGAAGACTCTGCTCGATGCCAACATCCTCAACACGACCGGTCCCTCCTGGAACAGCGAGGGCATCACGTGGGAGTCGGACCGTGACGGCCCGCTCGGCACCGGCACGCCGACCGTCACGCTGTCAACCGGAACGCACGTGATCAGTGCTTCGAAAGAGCGCTTGAAGCGCAGCGTCAACGTCCGGGTATTCAACGACCTGTGGGCGCTGTACCAGGCGGCACCCGCGCAGGCGGAGATCGATCGAGTACTCGGCGACTTCGTGTTCGAATGGGTGGACGGTGCCGCTGGTGATCCGACCCAGCAGTGGGCGTCGTACCCCGGCTATCCGTTCAGCCAAACCTCGGCGAACCCGTCCCGAACTGCCGTCATCTGCAAGCTCGACGCGCTCCGGCACCAGCGGTTTCTCCAGCCGCTCCCCTTCGGGACAGCTCAAACGGCCTACGAGCAGGTACGCCTGAACTCGCACAGGATCCGTGTCTCGCTGGGCACCACCCTCAACCAGGCGAGCGGCGGCGTGATCAACCTCAACCGCACGTTCGCCTTGTGGTCGAACAACCCGTCGCAGCCCACGGTGGCCGCGGCGTACATCCACTCGCTCTACCTGTTCAACCATGAAAGCCGCCACAACGAGCCGGGCGAACCAGGCCATACCTCGTGCGCCACCGCGTGGACAGGCGCCACCGGTATCCCGAACGGCATGGACGCGCAATTCGACCCCGGCAGCGGGTATGCGCGCGCAGCGCTTTATCTCATGTGGGTCTACAAGTACGGTCGGTACGACCCCCCGTGGATCCGCACGGAGGCGAAGAACCTCGCAGCGATATTCAAGGATCGCTTCTGCGCACGTCCCACGAGCACGAACCCACTGGTGAGAGCATTGCTCACCGAACTATGGAACGTGACGTGAGCTGACGCACCACGTAGACGGATCGGTCGTCCAGGGTTCGACGCGCGGCGCTGACGCAAGGCCGGATTCCGGGCGTCAGATCTTGATGACGGTGGCGCGCGTTCCGCACAGGCTCGTGAGATCGTCCGGGTCGGACGTGAGCACGGTGACGGGCCCCGGAGCCGCGAGGGCGGTCGCACCGAGCATGGCGTCGATGGCGTACTTATGGCCGTGCAGACCGGCGTTGTTCAGCAGGGCGGCGGCGTGGCGTGCGATCTCGTCGGTGACGGGCTCCACGACAAGGCGGGAGAGCGTCCACTCCAGGGCCGGGCGGTTGATACGCGGGTGCACCACTTCCACCAGAGTGGCCGCTGACGTGATGACACGTTGGTCATCGGCGCGCGCCAGAGTCAGCCAGGCGGTGACTGCACGGTCGCGGAGCACGGCCTTGGCAAGTCCCTCGCTGTCGAGTACCAGGGTGCCCCCCGGTGTGGCGGGGGAGCGTGTCATGCCGCGCTCGCCCCGTTGCCAGTCTGCTGCGCGCGGGCCTCGTGGAGTTCGTCGCGCAGGGCCCGCACCTCCTCCTCGGTGATGGGTCCGTGTTCCGCCTCGGCGACCTGGATGAGGTCATTGAGGTTGTCGCGCTCGATCTGGCGGGCAACGGCCGCGGCGACATACGAGGACAGGCCTGACGGGCCGCTACGAGCGCGAGCTGCCTCGGCGATGTCCCGCGGCATCGTGATCGAGTACTTCTGGGTAGGCTCACTCATGCTCTTCATGCTACTTCTCATGCTACCGCGATGCAGTGACGTGCGTGCCCGGGAACGCTAGGTTCTCCGCATGAGTGACAGAGGCGCTGAGCGAGGCATCAAAAGGCCGAAGCGTAAAGGGTCAGGAATTCAGCTACCTCCGCCGCTGCCGGAGGCTGCAGATTCGGTGGGTGTGCTCATGCACTACTTGGATTTCTATGAAGAGGAATACGCCAAGACTCGCCTGACGGCAAAGAACAGGTTCAAGTACGTCACCCTGTGGAACTCCTTCGCCGCCGCTCTCATTGCCCTGACCGGGGCGATAGTTGCCGTTTGGAACTCAACCTGGCTCGGTCTGGTCAGCACGGCCCTCGCTGGGTCGATCGGCATTGCGAACGCGTGGGACGGGATGTTCCGGGAACGGGAATTATGGATTCAGCGTAGCGAAATGCTGGGTCAACTGCAGCTGGTCAAGAGAACAGTACAGTTCCGCCTTGCCGCCGAAGGGAATCGCGAAGACGCAGCGAGGGACGGGTTCGAGATGATGAACACCGTGATGTCGCGGGACCTGGAAGGCTGGATGGGGTTACGGCAGGAAAACTCGCAAGGAACAACGACGCCTCGACCCTCCGTGGACGGCACCTCGGCTTGACGAATGCACGACGTGGCTGGCCCCCGGGGTGTCCGTGACGGAGGGCGCCGCAGGCGCGAGCAGCAATGCCGCAGGGTGCTACAGCAGGTGGTCGGCCTTACCGGCCTTGATGTCGGTGATGAGGGTGCGCAGGGCGTCCAGGGAGTCGGTGAGGTAGCGGTCCTCCTGGCCCTTGACGGCTATGTAGCCGTTGCCATCGGCGTCGACGCCGAGGCGGAAGCACGAGCTGCCCTCGGCACAGAAGGGCGGTTCCCAGCTGATGTCGGGCATGGGCACTCCTCACAGTTGGCGTGAGATGTCGCGAATGAAGTCTCTGGACTGCTCTGGCGGCAGAGCCAGACTTTCCAACAGATCGAGTTGTGCCCGGTACTTCGCCACCTGACCTTCGGCGTGAAGGAAGGTGGGTCCGTGGGAGCTGTCCACCTGCACGGTGTCGAGCTGCGGTACGGGCCCTTCGATGTGGACGACCGTCTGCCCGGCACCAGGAAAGGCACCGTGAGCGAACGGCAGAACGAGCACCGTGACGTTCTCCCGCTCAGAGACCTCCAGCAGGTACTCCAGCTGCGCGCGGGCCACGTCGGTACCGCCGAACTGCATCCGCAGCGCGGCCTCGTGGATGACCGCGACGTACGGGACCGCCCCGTCGCCGGTGATCACATGCTGACGTTCGGCACGCAGTGCGAGTCGCAGTGCAACCTCATGCTCTGGCAAGGGAGGAACCGCGGCCCGGAAAATGGCCATCGCCTGTTCCGAGGTCTGGAGGATGCCCGGCACATGCACGGTGTTGGCGCCGCGCATGCGCACGGCGTGGCTCTCCGTCTCCGCGATGTCCAGCAAGCCTTGGGGCAGGATGCCCCGGTAGCGCTCCCACCAGCCGGTACTGGCCTGAGCCATCTCGACGAGCGCCTCGATGTACGCCTCATCGGTCACATCACAGTTGCATGCCAAGGTGCGCAGGCGGTCGGCGCTGATCCCCCGGACTCCGGACTCGATGTTGGAGATCTTGCCTCGGTCCATACCCAGCAGCCCCGCCGCGAACTCTGCTGACATCCCTGCCACAGTACGGATGCGCCGTAGCTCACTTCCCAGCCGCTTCTGTCGTTCTGTGGGGGTCTTCCTCGGGGGCATGCGTTCCTTCCATCCGGGACAGGCGACCGCTCGGTGGCCCTAGGAGCCCGCCCTACCCCTCCGTGGTGAATTCCCTGGGCCGGGTGGGAAATTCACCCCCCACTCCTCTACTGTCAGTATCGCGCAAGCTACACACCGCAACGTCGGAAGTGCAGCGCGCGAGCACGCCCGCCTGCCCTGGGACGGGTGTGCCCGCGACCAGGGCGGCAGGGCCACCGGCGACCCCAAACCTTCCCCACCGCACTGGAGTTCGCCATGCCCGATATCCCCCACCTCCGTACGGAGGGCCCGCCAAGCCGTCGCGAAGTCACTGCCACGAGCCCTCCGCCCGCACCTGAGGGATGACTTGGGCCTACTCACCTCCGAACTGGTCACCAACGCCATCCGCCACGGAACCCTCAGGGAGGACGAGGATCTGATCGAACTCGTCCTGTGGCCGGCCGACGACCACTACTGGCTGGCCGTCTCCGACCCCGGCACCGGCGAGCCCGAACTGACGCACCCAGCCACGGATTCGGAGAACGGCCGCGGCCTACTCCTCGTCGACCACCTAGCCACCGCCTGGACCGTCCGCCCCCGCCCCACCCACGGAACATCCGTGATCGCAGGCCTCGCCCTCCGCCAAGCCGGTTGACCTGGCCAAGCGTTCGGTGGCCCCTGTCGAACAGCCGGTCCTGAGGAACGTGCTGACCCGACCGGCAGAACATACGACTGAGAGCACCCGAGCATGCCGAGGCCCCTGGCATCCACCACGGGCCTCGGCATCTTCCAGGTGTGCCCGCTCAGAACGCTGGTTCCCCGGTGTCCTCCGTCGGGAGTCGCCGTGCGCGGGTGCCGAAGGGGTTGTCGATGACATACCGCCAGCGGCCGTCCGGACCCCGCCGGGCGATGTCAGTGGCGGTGCCCTCGACGTGCACGGCCTGCCCCTCCCGGCTGGTCCCGTCGATGACCCAGTCGACGATGAGCAGCGCCACGTCACCGCTGCGATACACATGCCGCGGCACGACGGCAATGGGAACCCCGAGCTTTTGCAGGCGGCTGTTTGCGGCATGCAGGTCCGAGCCGGTCGCCGGTGCTCCCGGCCGCGGGACCAGCACGGCAGCGTCCTCGTAAACCTGCGCCAACGCAGCGGCGTCGCCACTGTTGAACCGCTCGGCGAACACTGCGGGCACATCTTCGGGCCGATCGGCCAGGACTCGCATGATCGACAGACATCCTTCCGGACCGGGAAAATCGCAATGCCCCACACGCTAGGAGGCCATCTCGTGACTCACCGAACGGTTGGTCACCCGGCAGGGCTCCCCGACGACCCGCGCGCGAACGTGACCGCGCCCACCCTCGAGTGCCCGGTGGAGATCACCCTTGCGGCACTGCACGGCCGCTGGACGACGCTGGTGGTTCGCGAACTGCTGCGTGGCGACCGCTTCTACAGCGAACTGCGCACGGCCCTGCCCGCGCTGTCGGACAAGGTGCTGTCCGACCGCCTGGCACAGCTCGCCGAGGCCGGCGTCGTCGAACGCGACCGCCGCCCGGGCTGGCCACCGCGAGTGCGCTACGCCCTCACCCCGAGCGGACACCGCCTCGGCCCTGTCCTCCAGGCTCTGTGGGACTGGGGAGTGGAGGTGTCGGCGCGCGACATCGGGCCGGACGTCGCCAATCCGCGCATCGATGACTTGCTGCGCCAGTACGAATAGGCATCCCTGCCCCCCTCCGAGGCTCCTGATATCACGCCCTGAGGCCCAATCGGTGCTCTGCGTCTCAGCTCGTCGGATAGCCGATCTCCGCAATGTCCTCCGAGAGATCCAGCAGGACGGTTTCCGAGCTCAACGCGCGGACCACTTCTTCGGTCAGCGGGTGGGAAGAGAAGACGTGACGAACGGCGTCCAGGTCGACCGGGACCTCGTAGTAATCCTCGGCCCATCGCTGAAACGCCTCCGGGGTGCGATCCACCAACAGTTGGAAGAGGTATCCGGCACCGTCCGGATCTTCTGTCGCCGCATCGGGAAAATCGATCGTTCCCGCCTTCCAACGGTCGTCGACTGTCTCGCGCCACGTACAGGCAGTGACGAGAGGCATCCCGTCCTCGTCAGAGAACGCCGGCTCTTCGACATACGGCCGGAAGACCTCAGGAACCTCGTCGAGCACTCCAGGCCATGGACCGTCCTCCGCATATGGAGTCATGGGTGATTCGTGATCGAATCCCCGCACGTAGACGCCGGCGGGTGAGAAAACGATCGAGTACTCGTCGCCCGATCCGTTCCGCATCGAGGCCATCGACTCCGTCTCGGACCAGTGGTCGTCGAAGAAGTGGCGACGGCTCTCCCGCTCAGGGCTCAGGACTGCCTCCAGGACGGCCATGGAGCGGCAGTGTTCCCGGAGAACTGCTATCTCAGGCAGGTGTCGAGCAACATCATGAACGGTCATCCGCTCATCCAAGCGCACGCCTCCGAGACATCAGGCTCCTGCCTGCCGGGTGACTGTCGCACCGGACCCTTGGGGCCCTCACACACCTTCCTACGCTGGATGCTGAGAATCTTGCCCAAAAACTATTGACCCGGTGCATACCTGTATTAATCTGATGAGTAAGCCATAACACCGGAAGAGCCACAAAGCCGGTCAGGACGTCTAGTCGGCGGAGTGACTTGGACAGGATGTGGTGTAGGCCCCCGGCAAGCCGGCGCGATACCGGAGTGACGGTGACGACTGAAACTCCAGGACACGTGCAGCACTACCGGGGACTGCTTTGCTATCGGAGCCTTCGCACCGCCGGATTGCGGTGCGAGGGCTCTGGCATGACCGCGAAGCCGCCCGTCTGGGTGTGCAGAGATCGAGATCGACGGCGGGAATCGAGTGCGTCCCGAGTGTCCGACCCCTAGAGCTGTAGGGGCTCACCTGCGACGACCGCTCCGAGCGACCCATGCCTGCACATACGCGAAGACCCCGTTCTCAGCGTTTCCGCTGGCGACGGGGTCTTGGACACACTTGCACAGTGTGCCCCCGGCAGGATTCGAACCTGCGCACACGGCTCCGGAGGCCGTTGCTCTATCCCCTGAGCTACGGGGGCGTGTCGTCTGCGTGGTGATCGCGGCGACGGGTAGAACACTACCAGTTCCTCAGGGGTGGTCAGGAACCCGTTTTCGCAGCAGGCGGGGTCGGTCCGGAGTGCGGTGGGTCGCTCGTGCGAGGCGGAAGTGGGGAAACGCCGGACGCGGTGGCCGGTCCGGACCTACTCTCGAGTTGTGCCAGGCACGTCGGGCCGGGTTCTTGTTGTGGACGACAACAAGGTCATCCGGCAGTTGATCAGGGTCAACCTCGAGCTGGAGGGCATCGAGGTCGTGACCGCGGCCGACGGTGCCGAGTGTCTGGAAGTCGTTCACCAGGTGCGACCCGACCTCGTCACCCTCGATGTCGTCATGCCGAGGCTCGACGGTCTGCGGACCGCCGGTCGACTGCGTGCCGATCCGCGGACGCGTGACATTCCGCTCGTCATCGTCAGTGCCTGCACCCAGCAGGAGGTGGAGAGGGGGCTGGACGTCGGTGTTGACGCCGTGCTGGCCAAGCCCTTCGATCCTCAGGAACTCGTCCGGCTCGTTCAGGGGTTGATCGTGGATTCTCGCGGGCGGGTGCGCGGGCACGGGGACGCCGAGCCGGCCGCCGGGCACGCCGGAGGGTGAGGACGGGCAGTCCACGGGCGTCCACATCCCGGAATCGCCGCCAAACCCGTTCGCCTACCCACCCCCCTCCTCCCCTACGCTTGTCCCGTGACCCCCGTCGAGCTCTCCCGCACCGTGCTGCTCGCGGTGCGCCGTGCCGTCGACGAGGGGGAACTGAACGTGGCTCCGCCCGAGCGGGTCGTCGTCGCGCCTCCGGGGCCCGGGGGGTGCGGGGACTACGCCACCAACGTCGCCCTCCAGCTCGCCGGCCCGGCCGGACAGCCGGCGCACCGCGTCGCCGAAATGCTGCGGGAGCGTCTGCTCGGCGCCGGCGGGATCAGCGACGTCGTGGTCACCGGGCCCGGGTTCATCAACATCTCCCTCGGGGGTGCCGCGCCCGTCGAGGTCGTGCGTGAGGTGCTGCGGTGCGGGGGCCGGTACGGGCACGGTGACTCTCTTGCCGGGGAGGGTGTCGTACGGCTGGTCGCGGCCCGTGAAGTGCGTGCCGTTGTTCATCTTGATGTCGTCGCTCGGCTTCTCCGGTCGCAGGGTGCCCTCGTGCGCGCCGAGTGCGCGGGGCCGCTCCAGGCCCAGTGGGGGAGTGTCCTGGGCGTACGGGTCGACAGCGTCTCCGACGCGAACGTCGACATCGGCATCCGGCCCGTTCCCTCGCCCGCCGATCCCAGTCCCCTCGGTCGGGACGCCGCCCGCTGGGCCCTGCTGCATCCCGCGCCCCACGACCGGCCCCGGATCGGGGACGAGCATCTGGTGCAGCGTGAGAGCAATCCATTGTTCCGGGTGCGGTACGCGCATGCCCGGAGCCGGGCGGTTGTGCGTAATGCCGCAGATGTGGGGTTCGGGCCCGAGCCGGGGGCCGTCGACGCGCCGGCGCTGCACCAGGCCCTCGCCGACCACCCCCGCGTTCTTCTCGGCGCCGCCACCCACCGTGCGCCCGACCGGCTCGCCCGGCATCTCGTCGCCGTCGCCGATGCCGTACTGCCGTGGCTTCCCGCCGTGCTGCCCCTGGGTGAGGAGAAACCCTCGGCCGCCCACCGTGCCCGGCTCGCCCTCGCCGAAGCCGCCGGGACGGTGCTGGCCGGTGGCCTTTCCCTGCTCGGCATCGACGCACCCGATCATCTCTAGGAAGCCCAAGACCAGCCATGAGCCGTTCCGCACACCCCGCCGGGCCCCGTCACGCCGATGTCCTCCCCGAGGGGCACTACTCCGCACCGCCCGCCGATCTCAACGCCCTCGACCCCAAGGTGTGGTCCGAGACCGTCACCCGCACCGACGACGGTGTGCTCACCGTCGGCGGGATCGACGTCAAGCGGCTCGCCGAGGAGTTCGGCACCCCCGCCTACTTCCTCGACGAGGACGACTTCCGGGCCCGGGCGCGGGCCTGGCGCACCGCGTTCGGGAACGACGCCGACGTGTTCTACGCCGGCAAGGCGTTCCTGTCCCGGGCCGTCGTGCGCTGGCTGCACGAGGAGGGGCTGAACCTGGACGTGTGTTCCGGTGGGGAGCTGGCCACCGCGCTGTCGGCCGGGATGCCCGCCGAGCGGATCGCCTTCCACGGGAACAACAAGTCCGTGGGCGAGATCCGGCGGGCCGTCGAGGCCGGGGTCGGGCGGATCGTGCTCGACTCGTTCCAGGAGATCGTCAGGGTCGCGCACATCGCGCAGGAGCTCGGCACGCGGCAGCGGGTGCAGATTCGTATCACCGTCGGTGTCGAGGCGCACACGCACGAGTTCATCGCCACCGCGCACGAGGACCAGAAGTTCGGGATTCCGCTGGCCGGCGGGCAGGCCGCCGAGGCCGTGCGGCGGGCGCTGAAGCTCGACGGGCTGGAGCTCATCGGGATCCACTCGCACATCGGGTCGCAGATCTTCGACATGTCGGGCTTCGAGGTGGCCGCGCACCGGGTCGTCGGGCTGCTCAAGGACATCCGTGACGAGCACGGCGTCGAACTGCCCGAGATCGACCTCGGGGGCGGGCTCGGCATCGCGTACACCAGTGACGACGACCCCCGTGAGCCGCACGAGATCGCCAAGGCGCTGACCGAGATCGTCACCCGGGAGTGCGAGAGCGCGCGGCTGAGCACGCCGCGGATCTCGGTCGAGCCCGGGCGCGCCGTCGTGGGGCCGACCGCGTTCACGCTCTACGAGGTCGGCACGGTCAAGCAGCTCGACGGGCTGCGGACGTACGTCTCCGTCGACGGGGGGATGTCGGACAACATCCGCACCGCCCTGTACGACGCCCAGTACAGCGTCTCCCTGGTCTCCCGCAGCTCCGACGCCGAGCCGATGCTCTGCCGGGTCGTCGGCAAGCACTGCGAGAGCGGGGACATCGTGGTGAAGGACGCCTTCCTGCCGGGGGACCTGGCGCCGGGCGACCTCATCGCCGTGCCGGCGACCGGGGCGTACTGCCGGTCCATGGCCAGCAACTACAACCATGTGCTCCGTCCGCCGGTCGTCGCCGTGCGCGGCGGCGAGGCGCGGGTCATCGTCCGGCGGGAGACGGAGGAGGATCTGCTCCGGCTCGATGTCGGATAGAGGTCCGCTGGTCGGAGGGGCCGCCCGGGCACCCCGGCCAGGTGGCCGGCGGTCCCAGGAAGGTCCGAGGAAGGTCCCGGGCAGGTCTCCGGAAGATCTTCGGTCCGACTGGCCGGGTAAATGAAATAGATGTCTCACGATCCGGACAAAGGGCAGAAACTCCCGTCCGGTGAGTGAGACTGGTGCAACCGAGACGGTAATCAGGAAACGAGGTCGGATGATGCGTACGCGTCCGCTGAAGGTGGCGCTGCTGGGCTGTGGAGTGGTCGGCTCAGAGGTGGCGCGCATCATGACGACGCACGCCGACGACCTCGCCGCCCGGATCGGGGCCCCGGTGGAGCTGGCGGGCGTGGCCGTGCGGCGGCCCGACAAGGTGCGTGAGGGGATCGACCCCGCACTGGTCACCACCGACGCCACCGCGCTCGTCAAACGGGGCGACCTCGACATCGTCGTGGAGGTCATCGGCGGTATCGAGCCCGCCCGTACGCTCATCGCCACCGCCTTCGAGCACGGCGCGTCCGTCGTCTCCGCGAACAAGGCGCTGCTCGCCCAGGACGGCGCCGCGCTGCACGCCGCGGCCGGGGAGCACGGCAAGGACCTCTACTACGAGGCCGCCGTCGCCGGTGCCATCCCGCTGATCCGGCCGCTGCGCGAGTCCCTCGCCGGTGACAAAGTCAACCGGGTGCTCGGCATCGTCAACGGCACCACCAACTTCATCCTCGACAAGATGGACACCACGGGCGCCGGCTACCAGGAGGCGCTCGACGAGGCCACCGCGCTCGGGTACGCCGAGGCCGACCCGACCGCCGACGTCGAGGGCTTCGACGCCGCCGCCAAGGCCGCCATCCTCGCCGGGATCGCCTTCCACACGCGGGTGCGCCTCGACGACGTCTACCGCGAGGGGATGACCGAGGTCACCGCCGCCGACTTCGCCTCCGCCAAGGAGATGGGCTGCACCATCAAGCTGCTCGCCATCTGCGAGCGGGCGGAGGACGGGGCGTCGGTCACCGCGCGGGTGCATCCGGCGATGATCCCGCTCAGCCATCCGCTGGCCTCCGTGCGGGGCGCCTACAACGCCGTGTTCGTGGAGTCGGACGCCGCCGGGCAGTTGATGTTCTACGGTCCCGGCGCGGGCGGTGCGCCGACGGCCTCCGCCGTGCTCGGAGACCTGGTCGCCGTGGGGCGCAACCGGGTCGGCGGGACCACCGGACCGGGTGAGTCCGCGTACGCCGCGCTGCCCGTCTCGTCGATGGGCGAGGTCGTCACGCGCTACCACATCAGCCTGGACGTGGCCGACAAACCGGGCGTTCTCGCCCAGGTCGCGACCGTGTTCGCGGAGCACGGCGTCTCGATCGACACGGTTCGCCAGCAGGGCAAGGACGGCGAGGCGTCGCTCGTCGTCGTCACGCACCGTGCGTCCGACGCCGCCCTCGGCGGGACCGTCGAGGCGCTGCGCAAGCTCGACACCGTGCGTGGTGTCGCCAGCATCATGCGGGTTGAAGGAGAGTAACCAGCAATGACCCACCAGTGGCGCGGAATCATCGAGGAGTACCGGGACCGGCTGCCGGTATCCGACAGCACGCCGGTCGTGACGCTCCGTGAGGGCGGTACGCCGCTCGTGCCCGCGCAGGTGCTCTCCGAGCGCACGGGCTGCGAGGTGCACCTCAAGGTCGAGGGGGCGAACCCCACCGGGTCCTTCAAGGACCGCGGGATGACGATGGCGATCTCCCGGGCGAAGGAGGAGGGGGCCAAGGCCGTCATCTGCGCCTCCACCGGCAACACCTCCGCCTCCGCCGCCGCGTACGGTGTGCGGGCCGGCATGGTCTCCGCCGTGCTCGTGCCCCAGGGCAAGATCGCGCTCGGCAAGATGGGCCAGGCGCTGGTCCACGGGGCGAAGATCCTCCAGGTCGACGGCAACTTCGACGACTGCCTCACGCTGGCCCGCGCGCTGAGCGACAACTACCCCGTGGCGCTGGTCAATTCGGTCAACCCGGTACGTATCGAGGGGCAGAAGACCGCCGCCTTCGAGATCGTGGACATGCTGGGTGACGCCCCCGACATCCATGTGCTGCCGGTGGGCAACGCGGGCAACATCACCGCGTACTGGAAGGGGTACAAGGAGTACGCCGCCGACGGTGTCAGCACCAGGACGCCGCGCATGTGGGGCTTCCAGGCCTCCGGCAGCGCGCCGATCGTGCGCGGCGAGGTCGTCAAGGACCCGTCGACGATCGCCACCGCCATCCGGATCGGCAACCCCGCCTCCTGGGAGTTCGCGCTCGCCGCGCGGGACGAGTCCGGTGGTGCCATCGACGAGGTGACGGACCGTGAGATCCTGCGCGCCTACCGGCTGTTGGCCTCGCAGGAGGGCGTCTTCGTCGAGCCCGCGTCCGCCGCGTCGGTGGCCGGTCTGCTGAAGGCCGCCGAGCTGGGCAGGGTCGACCCGGGCCAGAAGATCGTGTGCACGGTCACCGGAAACGGTCTGAAGGACCCCGACTGGGCCGTCGCCGGTGCGCCGCAGCCGGTCACCGTTCCCGTCGACGCGGCGACCGCCGCCCAGCGGCTCGGTCTCGTCTGACCGCCGGGCCCGGGCCGGTCCCCGGACGGGTGGGGCCGGTCACGGATCCCGGCGCCCGCCGGAACGCACAGGACCGGCGTAAGGGCGCGTCGACCTGGGGAAGTTACCTGGAGGGGTGCACAGGGGGCTCGCGACACGCATCGTGCGCCTCCTGTGCGCCCTATGTCGCCACTGAACCTTCCTTCGATAGGCTGTACTGAACCCGCCCGCCGCATATGCCGCGGCAGTGCGTCGTCTCCACGGTCCGGAAAGCGGCCGGGAGCGGCCCGGAAAGCGGCCGGCCACCCCGGTCGGCGGCGGCCCCAGGGTCTCGTACGTCATCGAATGTCCATCGAATGTCATTCGACAGTCACGCAGCTCAAGGAGAGTCTTCGAGCGATGGCCGGTCCCGCCTTCCGAGCCGCCGCCGTCCGGGTGCGCGTCCCCGCCACCAGCGCCAACCTCGGCCCGGGCTTCGACGCCCTCGGCCTCGCGCTGGGGCTGTACGACGACGTGGTCGTCCGGGTGGCCGACTCCGGGCTGCACATCGACATCGCCGGTGAGGGAAGCGAGAACCTCCCGCGCGACGAGCGCCATCTGCTCGTACGGTCCCTGCGCACCGCGTTCGACCTGCTCGGCGGACAGCCGCGGGGCCTCGAGATCGTCTGCGCCAACCGGATCCCGCACGGCCGGGGCCTCGGCTCCTCCTCCGCCGCCATCTGCGCCGGGATCGTCGCCGCCCGCGCCGTGACGATAGGCGCCGACGCCAAGCTCGACGACACCGCACTGCTCGAACTGGCCACCGAGATCGAGGGCCACCCCGACAATGTCGCCGCCTGTCTGCTGGGCGGATTCACCCTGTCCTGGATGGAGGGCGGCTCCGCCCGCGCGATCAGGATGGATCCCGCCGATTCCATCGTTCCGGTGGTTTTCGTGCCCGGGAAGCCGGTTCTCACCGAGACCGCGCGCGGACTGCTCCCGCGCACCGTGCCGCACGTCGACGCCGCCGCCAACGCGGGCCGTGCCGCCCTGCTCGTCGAGGCCCTGACCAGGCGCCCCGAGCTGCTGCTGCCCGCCACCGAGGACCGACTGCACCAGGAGTACCGCGCCCCGGCCATGCCCGAGAGCGCCGCCCTGGTGGAGCGGCTGCGCGGGGACGGCATCCCCGCGGTGATCTCCGGCGCCGGGCCCACGGTCATGGCGCTGGCCGACGCGGACAGCGCCGACAAGGTCGAAGCACTGGCCGGCACCGACTGGGCCGCCAATCGGCTCGGTCTCGATGTGCAGGGCGCGAGCGTGCTTCCGCTCGCCACCTGACACACGGTTGCCGGATTTGGAGAGGGGGAATGTTTGTTGGATCCGGTAGTGTTAACCTCAAGTCTGCACCCGACCCCACCATGGCGAGGTGCCTCGTGTCCCCGTCCGGGACAGACATTCTTCCGGGAGCCCCCCAAGCCGCACTGTGTTCACTGCTACGTACGCGGGCAGTACGTCGTACGCGGACGCTGAACGGCCCGACGGTGGGGGTACCCCCTCTGGGGGAGCTCCGGAACCGGTGCGACCACGCCACGTGACACTGGGTGCCACGGCTCGAGGAAGCGCCATCACCAGATATCTCTTCCGCCGCTCAGGCGGACAACCGCCCCGGCACGGTTCGCACAGCAAGGACCGATGCCGGACAGCACAACCGGTCGCCGAGCCAGACAGGCCGACGTCCGCTCCAGGGAAGGACCCTTCGTGAGCGACACCACCGATCTGATGGGCGCACGTGTCGAGGAGACCGCTGCCGCGCCCGCCACGGACGCTTCCGCGCCTGCCTCCGGTGCCGGCTCCCGGCGGCGCCGCGGTACCGGCCTCGAGGGCATGGTGCTGGCCGAGCTGCAACAGGTCGCATCCGGCCTCGGAATCAGGGGCACCGCGCGCATGCGCAAGAGCCAGCTGATCGAGGTCATCAAGGAGGCGCAGGCCGCCGGCGGAGGTGCCCCCTCCGGGGGAGCTGCCCCGGCCAAGGCCGAGTCCGCCACCGAGACCAAGCCCAAGCGCCGCGCCACCTCCCGGGCCCGTACGGGTGACACCGCGGAGAAGAAGGCCGACGCCAAGGCCGAGCAGGAGGCCCCCGCCGAGAAGGCCGCGGCCCAGCAGCAGATCGAGATCCCGGGCCAGCCCTCCCCGAAGGCCTCGGCCGAGCAGGCCGAGGACGCCGCCCCCGCCGAGCGCCGCCGCCGTCGCGCGACCGCCGAGGCCGGAGCCCCGGCCGCCGCGACCGAGACGGTCACCGCCGAGGCGAAGACGGACTCCAAGGCCGAGACCCCGGCCCAGCAGCAGTCGCAGCAGGGCGAGAGCAAGTCCGACCACGAGGGCGGCGAGGGCCGTCGCCGCGACCGCCGTGACCGCGGCCGCGACCGTGACCGCGGCGACCGCGGCGACCGCGGTGACCGCGGTGACCGTGGAGACCGCCGGAACAAGGGCGACGACCAGCAGAACCAGGGCGGCGGCCGTCAGCAGAACCAGCAGGGCGGCGGCCGTCAGGACGACGGTTACGACGACGACGGAGGCGGCCGCCGTGGCCGTCGCGGCCGCTACCGCGACCGCCGTGGCCGCCGTGGCCGCGACGACGTGCAGGAGCCGCAGATCGCCGAGGACGACGTCCTGATCCCGGTCGCGGGCATCCTGGACATCCTCGACAACTACGCCTTCATCCGGACCTCCGGCTACCTGCCCGGTCCCAACGACGTGTACGTCTCCCTCGCCCAGGTCCGCAAGAACGGCCTGCGCAAGGGCGACCACATCACCGGCGCCGTGCGCCAGCCCAAGGAGGGCGAGCGCCGCGAGAAGTTCAACGCGCTGGTCCGCCTGGACTCCGTCAACGGCATGGCGCCCGAACACGGCCGCGGCCGACCGGAGTTCAACAAGCTCACCCCGCTGTACCCGCAGGACCGCCTCCGCCTGGAGACGGACCCGGGCGTGCTGACCACCCGGATCATCGACCTCGTGTCGCCGATCGGTAAGGGCCAGCGCGGTTTGATCGTGGCCCCGCCGAAGACCGGCAAGACCATGATCATGCAGGCGATCGCCAACGCGATCACCCACAACAACCCCGAGTGCCACCTGATGGTCGTCCTCGTCGACGAGCGTCCGGAAGAGGTCACCGACATGCAGCGGTCGGTCAAGGGCGAGGTCATCTCCTCGACCTTCGACCGCCCGGCCGAGGACCACACCACGGTCGCCGAGCTCGCCATCGAGCGCGCCAAGCGCCTGGTGGAGCTGGGCCACGACGTCGTCGTGCTGCTCGACTCGATCACGCGTCTGGGCCGTGCGTACAACCTCGCCGCCCCGGCCTCCGGCCGCATCCTGTCCGGTGGTGTCGACTCGACCGCCCTGTACCCGCCGAAGCGGTTCTTCGGTGCGGCCCGCAACATCGAGGACGGCGGCTCGCTGACCATCCTCGCCACCGCCCTGGTGGACACCGGGTCCCGCATGGACGAGGTGATCTTCGAGGAGTTCAAGGGCACGGGCAACGCGGAGCTCAAGCTCGACCGCAAGCTCGCCGACAAGCGGATCTTCCCCGCGGTGGACGTCGACGCGTCCGGTACCCGTAAGGAAGAGATCCTGCTCGCCAGCGACGAGCTCGCCATCGTCTGGAAGCTGCGCCGGGTGCTGCACGCCCTCGACCAGCAGCAGGCGGTCGAACTGCTCCTCGACAAGATGAAGCAGACGAAGTCGAACGCCGAGTTCCTGATGCAGATCCAGAAGACGACGCCGACGCCGGGCAACGGCGACTGACGTTCCGCTTCCGGCACAGGGTCGCTGCGACGCAGGGCCGATGTGGCAAAGGGCCGCTTCCGTTACGGAAGCGGCCCTTTGCGCGGTTCCGGGTCCGGTGGGGCGTGAGCGAGATCTTTGCCACAAGGGCGCTGTGCAACCCTTTGCCGGATTTCCCCGTCTGACCCGACGGCGGGACCATGGTGGCGTACGGGCCGTGACGGCCATGTCTGCCACCAGGCACAGGGGGTAACCGACCGAAGACGATCCGAGGAGCACATGTCTGCCGACAGCACACCGGGCCCCGGGATACCGGGGGAGTCCGGGACGAAGGGCACGCGCGGGCGGAGCAAGGGGCACCGCCGCAAACCGCGCGAGAAACGGCACAAGGGCCTGAAGATCATGGCCTGGACGGCGGCGGGCATCGTCGTGCTGGGCGGCACCGGCGCCGGATACCTGTACTTCAAGCTCAACGGCAACATCGAGAGCGTCGACATCGACCAGGCCCTCGGCACCGACCGGCCCGAGAAGGTGGACAACGGCTCCGAGAACATCCTCGTCCTCGGCTCCGACACCCGCGCCGGCGGCAACAAGGACCTCGGCGGCGGCACCGACGACGGCAGCGCCCGCTCCGACACCGCGATGATCGTGCACGTGTACGAGGGCCACAAGAAGGCGAGCGTCGTCTCCATACCGCGCGACACCCTCATCGACCGTCCCGAGTGCACCGACACCGAGGGCGGCACCCACCCCGCCGCGAACGGCGTGATGTTCAACTCCGCCTACTCCACCGGCGGCGCGGCCTGCGCGGTGAAGACCGTCGAGTCCCTCACCGACCTGCGCATGGACCACTACCTGGAGGTCGACTTCACCGGCTTCCAGAAGCTGATCGACGAACTCGGCGGCGTCGAGGTCACCACCACCGAGGACATCAAGGACCCCGACAGCCACCTCGACCTCCCGGCCGGCACCCACCGCCTCGACGGCGAACAGGCCCTCGGCCTGGTCCGCACCCGGCACGGCGTCGGCGACGGCTCCGACCTCGGCCGCATCCAGCTCCAGCAGGCGTTCATCAAGGCCCTGGTGCAGCAGGTCAAGGAGGTCGGCGTCTTCACCAGCCCGAAGAAGCTGTACAGCCTCGCCGACAGCGCCACCAAGGCCGTCACCACCGACTCCGACCTCGGCTCGGTGAACTCCCTGATGTCCTTCGCCAACGGCCTGAAGGGCATCGGGCCGTCCAACATGCACATGATCACCATGCCGGTCCAGTACGACCCGGCCAACGCCAACCGTGTGCTCCCCCTGAAGGACAAGTCCCAGCTGGTCTGGGACGCCCTGAAGAACGACAGGCCGATCCCCGAGAGCGCGATCAGGGACACGGCAACCGGTGAAGCAAGGGACGTGGTGACTGCCTCGTAGGGGCGCGGGGCCGGGTTCATTTGCGGCTCCGCCGCGCGGGCGCGACCAGCCCCCACCGGGCCCGCGGGAACAAACAACCGCAACCCCCGGTTTTGGGAGAGGACCCCAGTCCTGGCAGACTGGTACGTCGGCTCCGGTTCACGCTCCCGCACCCCGCGGCAGCGACCCGGCGCCCTCCCGAACCTAGGAGACACCTTGAAGCGCGACATCCACCCCGAGTACGTCGAGACGCAGGTCAGCTGCACCTGTGGCGCGTCGTTCACCACCCGCAGCACGATCTCCGGCGGCACCATCCGTGCCGAGGTCTGCTCCGAGTGCCACCCGTTCTACACGGGCAAGCAGAAGATCCTCGACACCGGTGGCCGTGTGGCCCGCTTCGAGGCCCGCTTCGGCAAGGCCGCCGGCTCCAAGAAGTAGCGAGCCGCCAACCGCCGGTCCACGGCCGCGCCCCCGCCCGGGGGCAGGCCGGGACCGGCGTTTTTGGTCGCCCGCCCCTTCACCCACGTACCAGCAGGAGCCCAAGATGTTCGAGGCCGTCGAGGAACTCGTCGCCGAGCACGCCGACCTGGAGAAGAAGCTCGCCGACCCGTCGGTCCACGCCGACCAGGCCAACGCGCGCAAGCTGAACAAGCGCTACGCCGAGCTCACCCCGATCGTCGCCACGTACCGCTCCTGGAAGCAGACGGGCGACGACGTCGAGACCGCGCGCGAACTGGCCGCCGACGACCCCGACTTCGCCGCCGAGGTCAAGGACCTGGAGAAGCAGCGCGAGGAGCTCACCGAGAAGCTCCGCCTGCTCCTCGTCCCGCGCGACCCCAGCGACGACAAGGACGTGATCCTCGAGATCAAGGCGGGCGCCGGCGGTGACGAGTCCGCCCTGTTCGCCGGCGACCTGCTGCGCATGTACCTGCGCTACGCCGAGCGCGTCGGCTGGAAGACCGAGATCATCGACGCCACCGAGTCCGAGCTGGGCGGCTACAAGGACGTCCAGGTCGCCGTGAAGGCCCGCGGGCAGATCGAGCCCGGTCAGGGCGTATGGGCGCGGCTGAAGTACGAGGGCGGCGTGCACCGCGTGCAGCGCGTGCCGGCCACCGAGTCCCAGGGGCGCATCCACACCTCCGCGGCGGGCGTCCTCGTGACCCCCGAGGCGGAGGAGGTCGACGTCGAGATCAATCCGAACGACCTGCGCATCGACGTCTACCGCTCCTCCGGGCCCGGCGGCCAGTCCGTCAACACCACCGACTCCGCCGTGCGCATCACGCACATCCCGACCGGAGTCGTCGCCTCCTGCCAGAACGAGAAGAGCCAGCTGCAGAACAAGGAGCAGGCACTGCGTATCCTGCGCTCCAGGCTGCTCGCCATGGCGCAGGAGGAGGCGGAGAGGGAGGCCGCCGACGCCCGTCGCAGCCAGGTCCGCACCGTCGACCGCTCCGAGAAGATCCGTACGTACAACTTCCCGGAGAACCGCATCTCGGACCACCGCGTCGGCTTCAAGGCGTACAACCTGGACCAGGTCCTGGACGGCGACCTCGCCGCGGTGATCCAGGCCTGCGTCGACGCGGACTCGGCCGCCAAGCTCGCCGCCGCGTAAGCCCCCCGTAGACAGTCCGGAGGACCAGTGAACCTGCTGCTCGCCGAGGTGGCCCAGGCCACCCAGCGGCTCGCCGACGCGGGCGTGCCCTCGCCGCGCACCGACGCGGAGGAGCTCGCCGCGTTCGTGCACGGCGTCAAGCGCGGCGAGCTGCACGGTGTGAAGGACTCCGACTTCGATGCCCGGTACTGGGAGGTCATCGCCCGCCGCGAGGCCCGCGAGCCGCTCCAGCACATCACCGGGCGGGCGTACTTCCGTTACCTGGAGCTCCAGGTGGGTCCCGGGGTGTTCGTCCCGCGCCCCGAGACCGAGTCGGTCGTCGGCTGGGCGATAGACGCCGTCCGCGCGATGGACGTCGTCGAGCCCTGCATCGTCGACCTGTGCACCGGCTCGGGCGCCATCGCGCTGGCTCTCGCGCAGGAGGTGCCGCGCTCGCGCGTGTACGCCGTCGAGCTGTCCGAGGACGCCCTGACGTGGACGCGCAAGAACATGGAGGGGTCCAGGGTCGAACTGCGCCAGGGAGACGCCCTGACGGCCTTCCCGGACCTCGACGGACAGGTCGACCTGGTGATCTCCAACCCGCCGTACATCCCGCTCACCGAGTGGGAGTACGTCGCGCCGGAGGCCCGCGACTACGACCCCGATCTGGCGCTGTTCTCCGGGGAGGACGGCCTCGAACTGATCCGCGGTCTCGAGCGCACCGCGCACCGGCTGCTGCGTCCCGGCGGCGTGGTCGTCGTGGAGCACGCCGACACCCAGGGCGGCCAGGTGCCGTGGATCTTCGCCGAGGAACGGGGCTGGGCGGACGCCGCCGACCACCCCGACCTGAACAACCGCCCGAGGTTCGCCACCGCCCGCAAGGCGCTGCCGTGAGCGTCCCGCATACTTCATCCCCCAGCAGCACGTGTACGAGGAGGCCCGCCAGATGGCTCGGCGATACGACACCAACGACGTGACCGACCGCGCGACCGGTCTGCGTGAAGCCGCGTCCGCCGTCCGCCGGGGCGAGCTCGTGGTGCTGCCGACGGACACGGTGTACGGCATCGGCGCCGACGCGTTCACCTCGGAGGCCGTCGCCGACCTGCTGGAGGCCAAGGGCCGGGGCCGCAACATGCCCACGCCCGTCCTCATCGGCTCCCCGAACACCCTGCACGGCCTGGTCACGGACTTCTCCGAGATGGCCTGGGAACTGGTCGACGCCTTCTGGCCGGGCGCGCTGACGCTGGTCGCCAGGCACCAGCCGTCGCTCCAGTGGGACCTCGGGGACACCCGGGGCACGGTGGCCGTGCGGATGCCGCTGCACCCGGTCGCCATCGAGCTGCTCACCGAGGTCGGCCCCATGGCCGTGTCGTCGGCGAACCTGACCGGTCACCCGGCGCCGGAGAACTGCGACGCCGCGCAGGAGATGCTCGGCGACTCCGTCTCCGTGTACCTGGACGGCGGGCCCACCCCGGGGAACGTGCCCTCCTCCATCGTCGACGTCACGCGCCCCGTGCCCTTGCTGCTGCGCGAGGGTGCGATCTCGCCGGACGAGCTGCGCAAGGTGGTACCCGACCTCGAGGTGGCGAATTGACGGCCCCTGAGGCGGGGCGTGGCATAGGCAACGGGGAATCCAGCGCGGAGACGACGACAACCTTCGGGTTTCCGCGCGACACCTTCCGCATCCTCCACGTCAGTACCGGAAATGTGTGCCGCTCGCCCATCACCGAGCGGCTGACCCGGCATTTCGTGAGCCAGCGGCTGGGCATCCTGGGCGGCGGGCTGATCGTGGAGAGCGCGGGCACGTGGGGGCACGAGGGTGCGGCGATGGAGGCGCACGCGGAGACCGTGCTGGCGGAGTTCGGTGCGGACGTCTCCGGGTTCGTGGGGCGTGAGCTGCTGGACGACCATGTGATCCGGGCGGATCTGGTGCTGACGGCCACGCGGGACCATCGGGCGCAGGTCATCTCCATGGGGCATTCGGCGGGGCTGCGCACCTTCACGCTGAAGGAGTTCACCCGACTGGTCAACGCGATCGATCCCGCGACGCTGCCGCCTCTGGACGAGGGGCTGGTGATGCGCGCGCGGGCGCTGGTGCGGGCGGCCGCCGCGCTGCGCGGGTGGCTGCTGGCGCCGACGGCGGAGGCGGACGAGGTGTACGACCCGTACGGGGCGCCGTTGACGTTCTTCCGGTCCATCGGGGACGAGATACACCAGGCGCTGGATCCCGTGGTGACGGCGCTGACGGGGGTTCCGGCGCGGACGTAGGTGGCTGCGGACGTTGTTTCAAGGGGCGCCCGGCGCTGTTCCGCTGTGCCCACCCTCCCCCATTGCCCGAAAGGCATGGGGGGTGCCCCCATCGCCTCGCGGAACGACTGCCCGCAGTGACGCCGGAACGACTGCCGCGGCGGCGACCTTCCGCGGCGGCGGGCGGCGCAGCAACGGGGGCGCCTTTCGGAGTGTTCGGCCTACATTGGGCGTACGTCAGTGTCGACGCCCGGGAGCGGATCATGACGGTCAGCCATGCCCTCGAGGCCGATGTTCTGCGGCGGCAGGATCCCGAGCTGGCCGATGTGCTGCTCGGCGAGCGTGAGCGGCAGTCCAGCACGCTCCAGCTGATCGCCGCGGAGAACTTCATGTCGCCGGCCGTGCTGGCCGCCCTCGGCTCGCCGCTCGCCAACAAGTACGCCGAGGGGTACCCGGGCAACCGGCACCACGGCGGCTGCGAGATCGTCGACGTCGCCGAGCGCCTCGCCGTGGAGCGGGCGAAGGCGCTGTTCGGCGCGGAGCACGTCAATGTCCAGGCGCACTCCGGCTCCTCCGCCGTGCTCGCCGCGTACGCCGTCCTGCTGCGCCCCGGCGACACCGTCCTCGCCCTCGGCCTGCCCTACGGCGGGCACCTCACGCACGGCTCGCCCGCCAACTTCTCCGGCCGCTGGTTCGACTTCGTCGGCTACGGCGTGGACGCGGAGAGCGGTCTGATCGACCACGAGCAGGTCCGCACCCTCGCCCGTGCGCGCCGCCCCAAGGCGATCGTGTGCGGCTCCATCGCCTATCCCCGGCACATCGACTACGCCTTCTTCCGCGAGGTCGCCGACGAGGTCGGTGCCCATCTCATCGCGGACGCCGCGCACCCCATGGGGCTGGTCGCCGGGGGAGTGGCGCCCAGCCCGGTGCCGTACGCGGACATCGTGTGCGCGACGACGCACAAGGTGCTGCGGGGCCCGCGCGGCGGGATGATCCTGTGCGGCGGCGAGCTGGCCGAGCGGGTCGACCGGGCCGTGTTCCCCTTCACCCAGGGCGGGGCCCAGATGCACACCATCGCGGCGAAGGCGGTCGCGTTCGGGGAGGCGGCGACCCCGGCGTTCGCCGCGTACGCGCACCAGGTGGTCGTCAACGCGCGGGCCCTCGCCGCCGCGCTGGCCGCCGAGGGGCTGGTCGTCACCACCGGCGGCACGGACACCCACCTGATCACCGCCGACCCGGCCCCGCTGGGTGTCGACGGGCGCACCGCGCGGGGCCGGCTCGCGGCGGCCGGCATCGTGCTGGACTGCTGTGCGCTGCCGCACGACGACGACCGCGGGCTGCGCCTGGGCACGGCGGCGGTGACCACACAGGGCATGGGCGCCCGGGAGATGACCTTCGTCGCGGGGCTGCTGGCGAGCGTGCTGCGCGGCGGGACGGACACCGCGCGGGCGCGCGAGGACGTACGGGAACTGGCGGCGGCGTTTCCGCCGTACCCGCGCTGAGAGGGCCGGGCCCGGGGTAGGCGCACCGGATGCACAGCCACACGTGCAACCATCGTCGCTACCCGGAAGTCCCCACTCATATGCGCGCCTCGCTAGGGTGTGGGGCTGTGATGGCCAGCGAGACCTGTGGGGAAGCCCGTGCGTGAATACCTGCTGACGCTCTGCATCACGGCCGCGGTGACGTACCTGCTGACCGGGCCGGTACGGAAGTTCGCGATCGTGGCGGGGGCGATGCCGGAGATCCGGGCACGTGACGTGCACCGGGAACCCACTCCGCGGCTCGGCGGTATCGCGATGTTCTTCGGTCTGTGCGCGGGTCTGCTGGTCGCCGACCATCTCACCAACCTCAACCAGCTCTTCGAGAAGTCCAACGAGCCGCGCGCCCTGCTCTCCGGAGCGGCGCTGATCTGGCTGATCGGTGTCCTGGACGACAAGTTCGAGATCGACGCCCTGATCAAGCTGGGCGGCCAGATGATCGCCGCCGGTGTGATGGTCATGCAGGGTCTGACGATCCTGTGGCTGCCGATCCCGGGCGTCGGGTCCGTCGCGCTCACCCAGTGGCAGGGCACGCTGCTCACGGTCGCGCTGGTCGTCATCACCATCAACGCGGTCAACTTCGTGGACGGCCTGGACGGTCTCGCGGCCGGCATGGTGTGTATCGCGGCGGCGGCGTTCTTCCTGTACGCCTACCGCATCTGGTACTCGTACGGCATCGAGGCGGCCGCCCCGGCCACGCTGTTCTCGGCCATCCTGATGGGCATGTGCCTGGGCTTCCTGCCGCACAACATGCATCCCGCGCGCATCTTCATGGGCGACTCGGGCTCGATGCTCATCGGCCTGGTCCTGGCGGCGGGCGCGATCTCCATCACGGGACAGGTCGACCCGGACGCGCTGCAGCTGTTCGCCGGTTCGGAGAAGGAGGCCGTGCACCAGACGGTGCCGGTGTACATCCCGCTGCTGCTGCCGCTGACCATCATCGCGGTGCCGGCCGCCGACCTGATCCTGGCGATCGTGCGGCGCACCTGGCGCGGTCAGTCGCCGTTCGCGGCGGACCGGGGGCATCTGCACCACCGGCTGCTGGAGATCGGCCACTCGCACAGCAGGGCGGTGCTGATCATGTACTTCTGGTCGGCGCTGATCGGCTTCGGCGCGCTCACGTACTCCGTGAACTCGGCGTCGATGTGGATCGTGCTGAGTGTGGTGATCCTCTCGACGCTCGGTCTCATCCTGCTTCTGCTGCCGCGGTTCACCCCGCGCGCCCCGCGCTGGGCGGAGGCCGTCGTGCCGCCGCGCTACCGCCGTCGCCGCGACGCGGCGGCCGTCGCGGACGCACCGGCGCCGGAGGCGGCCGGAGGCGCTCCCGTTCAGGCCCCGGACGACGAACGGACCCCGGTGGCCGCCGGCGTCTCGGGCGTCAACGGAGCGACCGCCGTCGGCCCTCGTGCACGCCTGGCCGACCGATCACGGTCAAGGTAAGAATCCGGCTAGAGCATTGCCAAGTCGTGGGTCCCCTATGGGACGGTGTTGGGGGTGCGAAGCCCCCAATATCAGACATTCCGGCTTGCTTCTCGCTCAGACGCGCGGATTCACTCTCATGTGTGACGGTGGGCACATCCGACAGGTAAAGACTGCATCAAATAGTTTGTGATACCGTTCACGAGAACCCCGGATAGAGCCGAAGGACCGCAGTGCGACGGTTCACCGGTGCGAGGAATTCACACTCGGCCCGGGGGTCTACGCTCGTCCATGACGACACCCCTGCCCCCTGTGAAAAGCGGAGTTGCCGCCATGCCGTCCAATGACGCCCGGAACCTTCTGCAGTGCGCTGTGCCCACAGCGGCTGCCGGTGCGGTCGCCGTTGCCGTCAGCGGTGCGGTGGCCGGCGGCAAGGGTGCGCTCGGCGCGGCGGTCGGCACGGTCCTGGCCATCCTGTTCATGGGAGTCGGCCTGTACGTCCTGCAACGGACGGCCAAATCGCTCCCGATGCTGTTCCAGGCCATGGGACTGATGCTCTACGTCGCCCAGTTGCTGCTGCTCCTGATCTTCGTCACCCTCTTCAAGGACACCTCTCTCTTCAACCCGAAGGCGTTCGCGATCGGGCTCGTCGTGGCCACCGTCGTGTGGATGGCCGCTCAGGCCCGCGCGCACATGAAGGCCAAGATCTTCTACATCGATCCGGACTCCGAGAAGAGTGAGAAGCCCGAGAAGACGGGGCCGCCGTCGTGACGGGTAGGGCCGGGATAAGGACCGATGACAAGTCCTGCTATCGTCCGGTGCCAACTGCGGCATCGCGGGCGCGGGCATCCGAGCTGACGCCTGTTCAATCGCGAGGCTTGATGCCCCCCAGCCGCCCCCACATCCGTAACACCTGTCCGGTGCCGACCCGCGGCATTGCGCCGCGCCGACACAACGAGGTTGCCGAACCTATGCGTCACGCCGAAGGAGCCCGCGGTGAGTGCTGACCAGACCCAGCTCGCCTTTGACTGGAGCTGTCGGATCATGTCCGACAACGGGTGTGGTTTTCCGGCTCCGGGCCTGCACTCGTTCCTCTTCCAGCCGATCGCCACGGTCGGAGGGTTCGAGTTCAACAAGGTGATGTTGCTTGCCCTCATCACCACCGTCCTCGTCATCGGCTTCTTCTATGCGGCCTTCGGCAAGGCCAAGGTGGTGCCGGGCAAGGTCCAGATGATCGGTGAGGCCGGCTACGACTTCGTCCGCCGCGGCATCGTCTACGAGACCCTCGGCAAGAAGGAGGGCGAGAAGTACGTCCCCCTGATGGTCTCGCTGTTCTTCTTCATCTGGATCATGAACATCTGGTCGGTGATCCCGCTGGCCCAGTTCCCGGTGTCGTCGATCATCGCCTACCCGATCGTCCTGGCGGCCGTCGTCTACATCCTGTGGATGTCGCTGACCTTCAAGCGGCACGGCTTCGTGGGCGGCTTCAAGAACCTCACCGGCTACGACAAGTCGCTCGGCGCGGTCCTGCCGCTGGTCATGATCATCGAGTTCTTCTCGAACACCCTGGTCCGCCCGTTCACGCACGCGGTGCGACTGTTCGCCAACATGTTCGCCGGTCACCTGATGCTGGTGATGTTCACCGTCGCCTCCTGGTACCTGCTGAACAGCTGGATGATCCCGGCCGCCGGCGTCTCGTTCGCGATGACGATGGCCATGATCCTCTTCGAACTTTTCGTGCAGGCCGTCCAGGCGTACGTCTTCGTACTGCTGGCCTGCTCGTACATTCAGGGCGCTCTCGCCGAGCACCACTGAGCCCCTCCCGCCCCACAGCCCCAGAACGTCCGGTGGCCAACCCCCGCCGGTCCATGAAAGAGAAGGAAGATTCAGCATGGCTGCCACTGAGACCCTCGCCGCTGTCTCCGGTTCGCTCGGCTCCATCGGTTACGGCCTCGCCGCCATCGGCCCCGGCATCGGCGTCGGCATCATCTTCGGTCAGGGCACCCAGGCCCTCGCCCGTCAGCCCGAGGCGGCCGGCCTGATCCGCGCCAACCAGATCCTCGGCTTCGCCTTCTGTGAGGCGCTCGCCCTCATCGGCATCGTTATGCCGTTCGTGTTCGGTCGCTAAGCCTTAGCCACCTGACACTTTTCGACGAAAGGCACTGATGTGATCGCCAACCTGGTACAGCTGGCGGCCGAGGAGGAGCAGAGCCCGCTCGTTCCTCCGGGTCCCGAGCTGCTCGTCGGCACCATCGCCTTCGCCATCGTGTTCTTCTTCTTCTGGAAGAAGCTGCTTCCGAACATCAACAAGGTTCTGGAGGAGCGCCGCGCGGCGATCGAAGGCGGTATCGAAGAGGCCGAGACCATGAAGGTCGAGGCTCAGAGCGTCCTTGAGCAGTACAAGGCCCAGCTCGCCGAGGCCCGGCACGAGGCCGCGCGTCTGCGCCAGGAGGCGCAGGAGCAGGGTGCCGCGCTCATCGCCGAGATGCGGGCCGAGGGCCAGCGGCAGCGCGAGGAGATCGTCGCCGCCGGTCACGCGCAGATCGAGGCCGACCGCAAGGCCGCCGCGTCCGCGCTGCGTCAGGACGTCGGCAAGCTCGCCACCGACCTGGCCGGCAAGCTCGTCGGCGAGTCCCTCGAGGACCACGCCCGGCAGAGCCGCGTGATCGACCGCTTCCTGGACGAGCTCGACCAGAAGGCCGAGGCCGCACGATGAACGGAGCGAGCCGCGAGGCCCTGGCAGCCGCCCGTGAGCGTCTCGACGCGCTGACGGACAGCACGACCGTCGACGCCGCGAAGCTCGCCGACGAGCTGGCCGCCGTCACCGCGCTGCTCGACCGCGAGGTGTCGCTGCGTCGGGTCCTCACCGACCCGGCGCAGGCCGGTGAGGCCAAGGCGGAGCTGGCCCAGCGCCTGCTCGGCTCGCAGGTCAGCGGTCCGGCCGCCGACCTGGTGAGCGGCATGGTGCGCTCCCGCTGGTCGCAGTCCCGCGACCTGGTGGACGCACTGGAGGAGCTGGCGGACACCGCCGACCTCACCGCCGCCCAGAAGGCCGGCGCGCTCGACAACGTCGAGGACGAGCTGTTCCGGTTCGGCCGGATCGTCTCCTCCAACACCGAGCTGCGCGCCGCACTGACCAACCGGAGCGCCCCGGCCTCCTCCAAGAGCGAGCTGCTGCGCAGCCTGCTCGGAGGCAGGGCGAACGCGGCCACGGAGCGTCTGGTGACGCGCCTTGTGAGCGCGCCCCGGGGACGTAGCCTGGAGTCGGGACTGGAGTCCCTGTCCAAGCTCGCCGCCGAGCGCAGGGACCGCATGGTGGCCGTCGTCACCTCCGCGGTGCCGCTGAGCGACCAGCAGAAGCAGCGCCTGGGCGACGCCCTCGCGAAGCTCTACGGCCGCCGGATGCACCTCAACCTCGACGTCGACCCCGCGGTCGTCGGAGGGATCCGGGTGCAGGTCGGTGACGAGGTCATCAACGGCTCCATGGCGGACCGGCTCGAGGACGCGAGCCGCCGGCTGGCGAGCTGAGCAGCACAATCTGAATAGGCAGTACGTACTTACGGCCCTGGTTGGGCCGTGCAGAGGATTCCTGGGGGTCGCCCCCAGACCCCCCAAGTGAAACTTCGGGCCCAACAAGGAGAGCAGGGAACTCAGATGGCGGAGCTCACGATCCGGCCGGAGGAGATCCGGGACGCGCTGGAGAACTTTGTCCAGTCGTACAAGCCGGACGCGGCCTCGCGCGAGGAGGTCGGTACGGTCACCCTTGCCGGCGACGGCATCGCGAAGGTCGAGGGTCTTCCCTCGGCCATGGCCAACGAGCTGCTGAAGTTCGAGGACGGCACCCTCGGCCTCGCCCTCAACCTCGAGGAGCGCGAGATCGGTGCCATCGTCCTCGGTGAGTTCAGCGGCATCGAGGAGGGCCAGCCGGTCACCCGCACCGGCGAGGTCCTGTCCGTCGCGGTCGGCGAGGGCTACCTCGGCCGTGTGGTCGACCCGCTCGGCAACCCGATCGACGGCCTCGGCGAGATCGAGACCGAGGGCCGCCGTGCCCTCGAACTGCAGGCCCCCACGGTCATGCAGCGCAAGTCGGTGCACGAGCCGATGGAGACGGGCTACAAGGCCGTCGACGCCATGACCCCGATCGGCCGTGGTCAGCGTCAGCTGATCATCGGCGACCGCCAGACCGGCAAGACCGCCCTGGCCGTCGACACGATCATCAACCAGCGCGACAACTGGCGCACCGGCGACCCGAAGAAGCAGGTCCGCTGCATCTACGTCGCCATCGGACAGAAGGGCTCCACCATCGCGTCGGTCCGCCGCGCGCTGGAGGAGAACGGCGCGCTGGAGTACACGACCATCGTCGCCGCCCCGGCGTCCGACCCGGCCGGCTTCAAGTACCTGGCGCCGTACACCGGCTCGGCCATCGGCCAGCAGTGGATGTACGAGGGCAAGCACGTCCTGATCATCTTCGACGACCTGTCGAAGCAGGCCGACGCCTACCGCGCCGTGTCCCTGCTGCTGCGCCGCCCGCCGGGCCGTGAGGCCTACCCGGGTGACGTCTTCTACCTGCACTCCCGTCTGCTGGAGCGCTGCGCGAAGCTCTCCGACGACATGGGCGCCGGTTCGATGACGGGTCTGCCGATCGTCGAGACCAAGGCCAACGACGTCTCGGCGTTCATCCCGACCAACGTCATCTCCATCACCGACGGCCAGTGCTTCCTGGAGTCGGACCTGTTCAACGCCGGTCAGCGCCCCGCGCTGAACGTCGGTATCTCCGTCTCCCGAGTCGGTGGTTCCGCCCAGCACAAGGCGATGCGACAGGTCTCCGGCCGTCTGCGCGTGGACCTGGCCCAGTTCCGTGAGCTCGAGGCGTTCGCCGCCTTCGGTTCCGACCTGGACGCCGCGTCGAAGGCGCAGCTGGAGCGCGGTCAGCGCATGGTCGAGCTGCTGAAGCAGAACCAGTACGAGCCGATGGCCACCGAGGACCAGGTCGTCTCCATCTGGGCCGGCACCACCGGCAAGATGGACGAGGTGCCGGTCGCCGACATCCGCCGCTTCGAGAAGGAGCTCCTCGAGTACCTGCACCGCAAGGAGCAGGGCCTCATGACCTCCATCCGCGAGGGCGCCAAGATGTCGGACGACACGATCCAGGCGGTCGCCGACGCGGTGGCGGAGTTCAAGAAGCAGTTCGAGACGAGCGACGGCAAGCTGCTCGGCGAGGACGCCCCGGCCGCTGCCGCCAAGTGACGTAAGGAAGGGACCTGACTCATGGGAGCTCAGCTCCGGGTCTACAAGCGTCGCATCCGATCCGTCACCGCGACCAAGAAGATCACCAAGGCGATGGAGATGATCGCCGCCTCGCGCGTCGTCAAGGCGCAGCGCAAGGTGGCGGCCTCCACGCCGTACGCGCAGGAGCTCACCCGCGCGGTCACGGCGGTCGGAACCGGGTCGAACACCAAGCACCCGCTCACCACGGAGGCGGAGAACCCGACCCGTGCCGCGGTCCTGCTCCTCACGAGCGACCGCGGCCTGGCCGGCGCCTTCAACTCCAACGCCATCAAGGCCGCGGAGCAGCTGACCGAGCGCCTGGAGCGCGAGGGCAAGCAGGTCGACACGTACATCGTCGGCCGGCGCGGTGTCGCCCACTACAACTTCCGCGAGCGCAAGATCGCGGAGACGTTCACGGGCTTCACCGACGAGCCGTCGTACGCGGACGCCAAGAAGGTCGCGGCCCCGCTGATCGAGGCCATCACGGACGAGACGGCGGACGGCGGCGTGGACGAGCTCCACATCGTCTACACCGAGTTCGTCTCGATGATGACGCAGACGGCGGTCGACTCCCGGCTGCTTCCGCTGCGTCTCGAAGAGGTCACGCAGGCGGGAACATCTGCGGCTGACGCCGCGGGCGCCGTCAAGGGCGAGATCCTGCCGCTGTACGACTTCGAGCCCTCGGCGGAGGACGTCCTCGACGCCCTGCTGCCGCGGTACGTGGAGAGCCGGATCTACAACGCGCTGCTCCAGTCGGCCGCTTCGAAGCACGCCGCCACGCGGCGCGCGATGAAGTCGGCCACCGACAACGCGGGCGAGCTGATCAACACGCTCTCCCGTCTTGCCAACGCGGCCCGCCAGGCCGAAATCACCCAGGAAATCAGCGAGATCGTCGGTGGCGCCAGTGCCCTGGCCGACGCGAACGCGGGGAGTGACAACTAATGACCACCACTGTTGAGACCGCGACGGCTACGGGCCGCGTCGCCCGGGTCATCGGCCCGGTCGTCGACGTGGAGTTCCCCGTCGACGCGATGCCGGACATCTACAACGCGCTGCACGTCCAGGTCGCCGACCCGGCCAAGGAGGGCGAGCTCAAGACGCTGACCCTCGAGGTCGCGCAGCACCTCGGTGACGGCCTGGTCCGCACCATCTCCATGCAGCCCACCGACGGTCTGGTCCGCCAGGCCCCGGTGACCGACACGGGCACCTCGATCTCCGTGCCGGTCGGCGACTTCACCACCGGCAAGGTGTTCAACACCCTCGGTGAGGTGCTGAACGTCGACGAGGAGTACACCGGCGAGCGCTGGCCGATCCACCGCAAGGCGCCGAACTTCGACGAGCTCGAGTCGAAGACCGAGATGTTCGAGACCGGCGTCAAGGTCATCGACCTTCTCACCCCGTACGTCAAGGGTGGAAAGATCGGTCTGTTCGGTGGTGCCGGCGTCGGCAAGACGGTGCTCATCCAGGAGATGATCTACCGCGTCGCCAACAACCACGACGGTGTGTCGGTGTTCGCCGGTGTCGGTGAGCGCACCCGTGAGGGCAACGACCTCATCGACGAGATGAGCGAGTCCGGCGTCATCGACAAGACCGCCCTGGTCTTCGGTCAGATGGACGAGCCCCCGGGCACCCGTCTGCGCGTCGCGCTGGCCGGCCTCACCATGGCCGAGTACTTCCGTGACGTCCAGAAGCAGGACGTGCTGTTCTTCATCGACAACATCTTCCGCTTCACCCAGGCCGGTTCCGAGGTGTCGACCCTGCTCGGCCGTATGCCCTCCGCGGTGGGCTACCAGCCGAACCTGGCCGACGAGATGGGTCTCCTCCAGGAGCGCATCACCTCGACCCGTGGTCACTCGATCACCTCGATGCAGGCGATCTACGTCCCCGCGGACGACCTGACCGACCCGGCCCCGGCCACCACCTTCGCCCACCTCGACGCGACGACGGTTCTGTCCCGTCCGATCTCGGAGAAGGGCATCTACCCGGCCGTGGACCCGCTGGACTCGACGTCCCGGATCCTGGACCCGCGCTACATCGCGCAGGACCACTACAACGCGGCCATGCGCGTGAAGAACATCCTGCAGAAGTACAAGGACCTGCAGGACATCATCGCGATCCTCGGTATCGACGAGCTCGGCGAGGAGGACAAGCTCGTCGTCCACCGTGCCCGTCGCGTGGAGCGCTTCCTGTCCCAGAACACCCACGTCGCCAAGCAGTTCACCGGCGTGGACGGTTCGGACGTGCCGCTGGACGAGTCGATCGCCGCGTTCAACGCGATCTGCGACGGTGAGTACGACCACTTCCCGGAGCAGGCGTTCTTCATGTGCGGTGGCATCGAGGACCTGAAGAAGAACGCGAAGGAGCTGGGCGTCTCCTGACTCCCGGGTTCTGATGTGAGCCGCACGGCTCACCTTTGAGGGGGCGGGCGCGTCCCGCCCCCTCTCCCACCACTAGACTTGTAACCAACACCCGGCACAACCGCCGGGTGGTGACCCGAGGAGCCACCTTGGCTGCTGAGCTGCACGTCGCGCTGGTCGCGGCCGACCGAGAGGTCTGGTCCGGCGAGGCCACTCTGGTCGTCGCGCGCACCACGTCCGGCGACATCGGCGTCATGCCCGGTCACCAGCCGCTGCTCGGTGTGCTGGAGTCGGGCCCGGTGACCATCCGTACGAGCGAGGGCGGGACGGTCGTCGCCGCGGTGCACGGCGGTTTCATCTCGTTCGCCGACAACAAGCTGTCGCTGCTGGCCGAGATCGCCGAGCTGTCGGACGAGATCGACGTCCAGCGGGCGGAGCAGGAACTCGCCCGCGCGAAGGCGGAGGACGACAGCGAGGCCCAGCGCCGCGCGGATGTCCGTCTGCGGGCGGCGACGGCGGGGCGCTGATCCCGGCGAGGTGAGATGACGTCACTCAGCCGCGGTCGGCACCGGAGCGATCCGGAGCCGGTCGCGGCTGAGGCAGATCTGGATGATTTTTCCGTTCCGTTATCTAGGAGACGAGGAGGTCGGTGCCGATGGTCCTCGCTCTGACTGTGTGCGGAATCGTCGTGGCCCTCGTAGTGGTGGGGCTCTTCGTCTTCGGTCTGCGCCGCCGCCTCATCCAGCGGTCCGGCGGAACGTTCGACTGCAGCCTGCGCTGGGACGCCCCCGAACCGGGCGACTCCGGCGGCAAGGGCTGGGCGTACGGGGTGGCACGTTACAACGGTGACCGGGTCGAGTGGTTCCGGGTGTTCTCCTACGCCCCCCGCCCGCGCCGCGTACTGGAGCGCTCCGCGATCGAGGTGGCCGGCCGCCGCGTCCCCGAGGGCGAGGAGGAGCTGGCGCTGCTGTCCGACGCGGTGATCCTGGCCTGTCTGCACCGGGGTACGCGTCTGGAGCTCGCCATGAGCGAGGACGCGCTGACCGGTTTCCTCGCCTGGCTCGAGGCGGCCCCGCCCGGCCAGCGGGTGAACGTGGCCTGAGGGCTCCGTCCCGGGCACCGTGCGTGACCCCGGGGGGTGAGGTAGGGTCGTCCGTGCATCAGGAGATCGCTGCCGGACGGCAGTGGATCCTGCTGTGCGTCCCCTCAGGGGGCGGCAAGAGAAAGTAGTACCAGCGTCGGCGTGCCTGCCCGGGCCGCCTTACTGACGCGAGGGCAAGCCAGTTGAGAAATCCTGGTTTCCCGGTGCTGCGCATCTCTTCTCCAGAGTCATCGTCTCTGCTTCGGGAAACCGCCTCTCCCGAACGGAACGGACTCATGTCGCAGCTCGAACACAACAAGCAGGTCGTCGTCGACTATTACCGGACGGCCTTCGAGGGCAACCCGCAGAAGGCGGTCGAGGACCACTTCGGCGACCGCTACATCCAGCACAACCCCGACGCGGCCGACGGTCCCGAAGCCTTCATCGGCTTCGTCACCTGGCTGCGCGGCGAGTACCCGGACCTGCGGCTGGACATCAAGCGCGTCCTCGCCGAGGGGGACATGGTCGTCACCCACTCCCACCTGGTCCTGAAGCCCGGTGAGCCCGGTCGGGCGCTCGCCGACTTCTTCCGCCTGGAGAACGGCAAGGTCGTGGAGCACTGGGACGTCATCCAGGACGTTCCGGCCACCTCCGCGAACGCCAACGGAATGTTCTGACGCACACGGAACCGCCCCCGGACTCAAGTGTCCGGGGGCGGTCCTGTGACGGTGGCGCGGGGCCGTGCCGGTTACCTCAGTCCGCTGTCGATGGCGCTCACCAGCTCACCGTTGGTGGTGTCGCCGCTGAACTCCCAGAAGAAGGCGCCGCCCAGACCCTGGCTCTTGGCCCAGGACATCTTGCCGCCGATCGTCGACGGGGTGTCGTAGGACCACCAGTTGTTGCCGCAGTGGGCGTAGGCCGTGCCGGCGAAGGTACCGGTGGCCGGGCAGGAGTTCTTCAGGACCTTGTAGTCCTCGATGCCCGCCTCGTACGTACCGGTGGCCGGGCCGGTGGCGGTGCCGCCGGGGGCGGACTGGGTGACGCCCGTCCAGCCGCGGCCGTAGAAACCGATGCCGAGCAGCAGCTTGCTCGCCGGGACGCCCTTCGCCTTCAGCTTGGCGATGGCGGCGGCCGAGTTGAAGCCCTCCTTCGGGATGCCGGGGAACGAGGTCAGCGGCGAGTGGGGGTTGGTCGGTCCGGCCTTGTCCCAGGCACCGAAGTAGTCGTACGTCATCACGTTGTACCAGTCGAGGTACTGCGCGGCGCCGCCGTAGTCGGCCGCGTCGATCTTGCCGCCGTTCGAGCCGTCGGCGGTGATGGCGGCGGTGACCAGGTAGTCGTTGCCGAACTCGGCGCGCAGGGCCTGCGAGAGGTTCTTGAAGGCCGCGGGGCCGCTGGTGTCACAGGTCAGACCGCAGGCGTTCGGGTACTCCCAGTCGATGTCGATGCCGTCGAAGACATCGGCCCAGCGCGGGTCCTCCACCACGGCCTTGCAGGACTTGGCGAACGCGGCCGGGTTCTGCGCGGCCTGGCCGAAGCCGCCGGAGTAGGTCCAGCCGCCGAAGGAGTACAGCACCTTGATGTGCGGGTACTTCGCCTTCAGCTGGCGCAGCTGGTTGAAGTTGCCGCGCAGCGGCTGGTCCCAGGTGTCGGCCTGGCCGCTGACGGACTGGTCGGCGGTGTACGCCTTGTCGGTGGCGGCGTAGGAGTCGTCCAGCTTGCACTGGCCGTTCACGACGTTGCCGAACGCGTAGTTGATGTGGGTGATCTTGGCGGCCGAGCCGGAGGTCACCAGGTTCTTCACGTGGTAGTTGCGGCCGTAGACGCCCCACTCGGTGAAGTAGCCGAGCTTGACCTTGTCGCCGGGGGGCGGCTCCTCGGTCTGGCCGGTGGTGCGGACCTTCACCGCGCCGCTGACCGGACCGGTCTGGTCGGCGGTGTCACGGGCCTGGACGGTGTAGGAGTAGTCGGTGCCCTTGGTCAGGCCGCTGTCCGTGTAGGAGGTGCCGGTCACGGTGGCGACCTTGGCGCCGTCGCGCAGCACGTCGTAGTTCTTGATGCCCTTGTCGTCGGTGGCCGCCGACCAGGACAGCTTCACCGAGGTGTCGGTGACGTTGGAGGCGGTTGGAGTGCCGGGGGCGGAGGGCGCCTCGTCGCCCGGGACGCTGCCGCCGTCGCAGCTGCCGCCGTTGAGCTTGCAGCCGGAGGGGGAGCCGGAGCCGCTGCCGTTGAAGCCGAAGCTGACCGACGCCCCGGGGGCGAGGGTGCCGTTCCAGCCGAGGTTCTTGGCGGTCCAGTGGTCACCGGAGTTGGTGACGGTGGCGTCCCAGGCGGAGGTGACCTTGGTGCCGGAGGGGAAGTCCCACTCGACGGTCCAGGAGTTGATCGTGGTGGTGCCGGTGTTCTTGACCGTCCACTTGCCCTCGAAGCCGGAGCCCCAGTCCTGGGTCTTGGCGTAGGTGGCGGTCGCCGAGGTCGCGGCCTGGGCGGGGGTTGCGAGGGCGACGAGGCCGGAGAGGGGGAGCAGCAGGGTTGCGAAGCCCGCCGCGGCTCTGTGTCTGAAGCGCATGCTGCGCCTCCTTTTGGGGAGAAGCCGTTGTGGATGTGACTGAGCCATCACATCCGCAGTGCCGCGAGAATAGAAAGGTCTGGACCACGGGTCAATAGGTCTGGACCACTTGCCTCGACGTCTCCCCGGTCCTCCGCTAGACGCCCAACTCCTGAGCCAGCACCGCCGCTTGCACCCGGCTGCGCAGCTCCAGCTTCCCCAGCAGACGGCTGACGTGCGTCTTCACCGTCGCCTCGGCCATGTCGAGCCGCCTGCCGATGTCCGCGTTCGACAACCCCTCGCCGAGACACGACAACACCTCGCGCTCGCGCCGCGTGAGGGAGTCCAGCACCGCCGGATCGCCCGTCACCGGCCGTGCGGGCTTCGCGGCGAACTCGGCGATCAGCCGCCGGGTGACGGCCGGGGCGACGATGCCCTCGCCGCCCGCCACCGTGCGCACCGCCGTGATGAGGTCCTTCGCCTCCGTGTTCTTCAGCAGGAACCCGGCGGCCCCCGCCCTGAGCGCCCCGAACACGTACTCGTCGAGGTCGAACGTGGTCAGCACCAGCACATCGGCGAGCCCCTCCCCGACCACCTGCCGGGTCGCCGACACCCCGTCCAGACGCGGCATCTGAACATCCATCAGCACCAGGTCGGGACGGAGCTCGCGGGCGAGGGCCACCGCCCGTTCACCGTCCGCCGCCTCGCCCACGACCTCGATGTCGGGCGCGCTGCGCAGAATCAGGACCAGTCCCGCGCGGACTGCGGACTGGTCCTCGGCGACCAGGACGCGGATCATCAGGTGTCTCCTTGCACGGTGTCGGTGACCGGGAGGGTGGCACGCACCACCCACAGCTTGCCCTCCGGACCGCTCTCCGGCCCGGCCTCGAACCTGCCGTCCAGCAGGGCCGCCCGCTCCCGCATGCCCACGAGACCGGCCCCCGACCCCGGCGCGCGGGGGGTGTCCCGGCCGCCGTAGGGGCTGGTCACCCGGAGCACCAGGGCGTCCTCCGGCCGGCGCAGCCACACGGTGACCCGCCCCGGCGCGCCATGCTTCAGCGCGTTCGTCAGAGACTCCTGCACCATCCTGTACGCGGCCAGTCCGACCGGCGCGGGGACGGCGTCGTACTCGGCGTCCAGGGTGACGTCGAGGCCGTTGGCGCGGGCCCCCTCGACCAGGGTGGCGAGGCTGTCGAGGGTGGGGGTCGCGGCGGGCTCCAGGTCGTCGGCCCCGTCGCGCAGGATGCCGATGAGCCGTCGCATTTCGGACAGTCCCTGGACGCTGTTCTCGCGGATCACCGCGAGCGCCTCCCTGGAGGTCCCGGGACTGTCCAGGGAGAGGGCGGCCGTGGAGTGGATGGCGATCGCGGAGAGGTGGTTGGCGACCATGTCGTGCAACTCGCGTGCCATCCGTGCCCGTTCCGCGGTCACCGCCTGGGTGCGGTCCATCTCCGCCAGCAGCGCGGTCTGTTCGGCCCGCAGCCGGGCCGCGTCGGCGGCGTCGCGGTGGTTGCGCACGATGAGTCCGGTCGACGCCGGCGCGAACGCCACGGCTCCGACGACGACACCGATCAGCAACGCCTCCGGCACCCGCCACACGGCGTAGGGCACCAGTGTCGCGGCGATCGTGAGCATGCCGGTGATCCGCGGCAGACGTCGGGCGGTGGCGGGCGTGCCGTACACGACGGCGGCGTACATGAGGTCGGTGTACATCACGATCGTGGCGATGCTGCCCTGGGTCATGACGTCGCCGGTCAGCGCCAGTGTGCCGATCACCAGCGCGGTGCGCGGGGCGGTGCGCCGCAGCAGCTCGCAGCCGGCGATCACCAGCAGCGGCACGAGAAGCGCCTGGCGGCCGTCGAAGATCACGATCGGATCGTCGTCCGGCCGCACGCCCAGCCCGAAGCCCCACAGCAGCAGCCCGCCGACGAGTCCGGCGAGCGCGACCCACACGTCGAAGCGGGGAGGAGGGGGCAGTCGTACGGCCATGGCACCATCCAACACGGTGCGCGCACCCGACGCCTGATCCGCGGGGACGGTCCTGGACTGCATCTTTCGATGTACCGCGAGTTCATCGGCGGCGACGACGCGTCCGGCCGGTCCGAACGGGAGCCTGGAAGGGTGACCGAGAGGAGCGAACCGTGATCGTCGCCTTGATCGCCGCCTGCGAGATCGGCTTCTGGGTGCTGCTGGCGGCCGGACTGGCCTGCCGCTACCTGCTGAAGATGCCGCGCACCGGTCTGGCGCTGCTGCTGTGCGAGCCGCTGCTGGAGGTCGTGCTGCTGGTCGCCACCGCGCTGGACCTGAAGAGCGGCGCGGAACCGAACTGGACACACGGGCTGGCCGCGCTCTACATCGGCTACACGGTGGGCCACGGCCACCGCACGGTGAAGTGGCTCGACGGCCACGCCGCCCACCGCCTCGGCGGCGCGGCCAAGCCGCTCGGCCCGCCGCGCTACGGCATGGCGCGCGCCCGGCACGAGACCAAGGTCTGGCTGGGCACGCTGACCGCCGCCACCGTGGCGACCGTGCTGCTCCAGCTCGCCATCTGGTACGTCGACGACCCGGGCCGCACCACCTCCCTCGAAGCCTGGCGCTTCACGGCCTGGCGGGCGGCCGGCATCCACGGCCTGGTGGCACTGGCCTACTGGATCTGGCCGAAGCGGGCCCCGGCCGGCGAGCTCGGGAACCGGGCCGCGGGGGAGAAGGAGAGCGTCCGGCGCTGAGCCGGGGAGCGCCGGCTCAGCGCTCCCCGCCCGGGACCCACAGCACGTCACCGGTCTCCTTGTTCGCGATCCGCGCCAGGATGAACAGCAGGTCGGAGAGACGGTTGAGGTAGGTGGCGGTGAGCGGGTTCATGGTCTCGCCGTGCGCCTCCATGGCGGCCCAGGTGGAGCGTTCGGCGCGGCGGACGACCGTGCACGCCTGGTGCAGCAGGGCGGCGCCGGGAGTGCCGCCGGGCAGGATGAAGGAGCGGAGCTTCTCCAACTGCTCGTTGAAGCGGTCGCAGTCCGCCTCCAGCCGGTCGATGTAGAACTGCTCGACCCGCAGCGGCGGGTACTCCGGGTTCTCCACCACCGGGGTCGACAGGTCCGCGCCGACGTCGAACAGGTCGTTCTGCACGCGGGTGAGGACCCCGACGATCTCCTCGTCCAGACCGCCCAGCGCGATCGCCGTACCGATCACCGCGTTCGCCTCGTTGGCGTCGGCGTAGGCGGAGATCCGCAGATCGGTCTTGGCGACCCGGGACATGTCACCGAGCGCGGTGGTGCCCTTGTCGCCGGTCCTCGTGTAGATACGCGTCAGGTTGACCATGGGATCAGCCTAGTGCGGCCCGTCCTGCGCCGCGGGAGTGGTCCGCAGCACACACAGCAGGCCCCGGGCGCGGGTGCCGTCGGGCTGTTCCCAGGCGCCCGCCACATGACCCGCCGCCCCCGGACCGGGCAGCGGCGAGCCGTCCGGAGCCGGCCGCAGCGTGCGCAGGACCCGCAGGGCCGTGCCGTCCGGCGCGGACAGTTCGGTGTGCTCCGGCGTGTCCTCGGCGGCGGCGAAGTGGGCGGGGACCGGGCCCTCACCGGCGAAGGCGCGGGTGACCTCCCGGTCGGGGGTGTCGCTGACGCTCTGGGCCTGGGCCTGCGCGCGGCCCTCGATCAGCGCCGCCAACTCGGCCATGGCCACCGGATCGTGGCAGCCGTCGTAGACCCAGCGCCGGCCGAGGACACCGTGTTCGGCGGTGCCGACCAGGGCGTGCTCCGCTCCGGCGAGCGGAGCGCCGCGGTAGGTGAGCGGCACCAGGTAGGCGTCCGGAGCGGAGCCGGAGCCGGGATCCGAGGAGTCGGTGACGATCATGAACTCGATGCCGACGTCCCCCTTCGGGTCGTCGAGGCGGAAGCCGCCGGCCCTGGCCAGGCGCGGCCCCTTGCCGTCCCCGTGGAACCAGGGGCGGGAGGGCAGCCAGGAGGCCAGCAGTTCCAGCTTGGTGGGCTCGAGGGTGGTGCGGTGGATCACGGCCATGCCGAGGGTCTCCTCCGGTCGGGCGGTCATGCCCTCCCACCCTGGCATCCGCCGGTGCCCGCAACCCTGGTGTTCCGCAAGGCGGGTGGGATGCGGGACGTGACGGGAGTCTCACTCCGTGAGACGTGAAACGCGTTACTAAGTCAGTCACAGAGACCCTGGTGCCCGCTAGTGTCCGCCCGTAGAGAACAACGACAGCGCGTATCAGGGGAGTCGCACAGTGGCACGCAAGCTCGCCGTCATCGGGGCCGGTCTCATGGGATCCGGTATCGCCCAGGTCTCCGCACAGGCGGGCTGGGACGTCGTTCTGCGCGATGTCACCGACGAGGCGCTGACGCGGGGCACCGACGGGATCAAGGCGTCGTACGACAAGTTCGTGAGCAAGGGGAAGCTGGAGGCGAAGGACGCCGAGGCCGCCCTCGCCCGGATCACCGCGACCACCGACCTGGACGCCTGCGCGGACGCGGACGTCGTCGTCGAGGCCGTGTTCGAGAAGCTCGAGGTCAAGCACGAGATCTTCCGTACCCTGGACAAGATCGTGCGCGAGGACGCCGTGCTCGCCTCCAACACCTCCGCCATTCCGATCACCAAGATCGCGGCCGTGACGGAGCGCCCGGAGCGGGTCGTCGGCACCCACTTCTTCTCGCCGGTGCCGATGATGCAGCTGTGCGAGCTGGTCCGCGGCTACAAGACGAGCGACGAAACCCTCGCCAAGGCGCGGGAGTTCGCCGAGTCCGTCGGCAAGACCTGCATCGTCGTCAACCGGGACGTCGCCGGCTTCGTCACCACCCGCCTCATCTGCGCCCTCGTCGTCGAGGCCGCCAAGCTCCACGAGTCGGGCGTCGCGAGCGCCGAGGACATCGACCTGGCCTGCAAGCTGGGCTTCGGCCACGTCATGGGACCGCTGGCCACCGCCGACCTCACGGGCGTCGACATCCTGCTGCACGCCACGGACAACATCTACACCGAGTCCCAGGACGAGAAGTTCGCCGCTCCCGAGCTGATGCGCCGGATGGTTGATGCCGGTGACATCGGGCGCAAGAGCGGGCAGGGCTTCTACGAGCACTGACACCGCGCACTCGCCCCGGCGTGCATCACACGCCGGGGTGAATTCGGTATCGGTTCGCTTACAGGCAGCAACCTCTGCGGGCGCCACGCAGTCAGAGGTTGCATCAACGGCCTGACGGAAAGCACGGAAAACGCGGAGCACGAGACGCATCACGGGGAGCGCATATGCACATCAGGGGCGACCACGCCGAGCTGGTCGTCGGGGGCCGCCTCGACGTCCGCAGCGCGGCGGACGCCCGTACGGTCCTGCATTCGGCCGTCGACGACGGAGTCGGCGACCTGGTGCTGGACCTGTCCGAACTGGACTCCTGGGACGCCACCGGACTCGGCGTGATCATGGGAGCCCACCGACGGGCCGGCCGGTGCGGCCGGCGCCTGGTGCTGCGCGACGTGCCGCCCCAGATGCAGCGCCTGTTGGTGGCCACCCGGCTGCACCGGATCCTGGCGATCGAAGGGGGCATCGGGGTGGAGACGCTGCCCCGCGTGTGAGGCCGTACGGGTGGGCGACGGACGACCCGCGGAACCGTGTCGACCTCGGCGAACCGTGCGACGCGTGCACAATCCTCACGAGACTGTGACGTCTCGGACGGCGCGGTACCCCGGACTGTCGTAGATACTGAGCGAAGGTTTAGGGTTCGGCTGCCCGCTGCCTTGCAACCCTCGAGCGGGCCCGGACCAGAAGCGACAGCGCGGTGTGCAGCGAGGCCGGGGAGGGCTTCAGCCACGACGCTTTTGGGGGGCTAGGACCTATGGACCCGAACAACACGGGACCCGAGGAGTACGGCCACGGCCACGACGGTGACAGCAGCGCGCCGCGTCGTCCTCCCAGGGAATCCCTCACCTCCGACTTCGGACAGCACGCACCCGCGCTCGCCCGCACGGTGCAGCTGGTCTCCGGCGACTTCCTGCTGACCGTCAATCCCGTCGACGGCAGCGAGATCGAGCCCTGCCCGCCCGCCGAACGACCGGCCCGCCCGGTGAAGCTGACCGAGGCCGAGCGCGCCGAGGTGGAGCGCGCCGCGCAGCCGCCCGTCCCGCCGGGCCCCGCGCAGCCCACGCTGCCGCTCCTCGCCCGTCAGGACGAGCGCGAGAAGCTGGTCCGGCTGCTCGCCCGGGGCCGCTCCGTACGCCTCATCGGCCCGGCCGGCTCCGGCCGCACCCGGCTCCTCGACGTCGTCGCCGAGGACTGCGCGGACCTCGCGCCCGACGGCGTCGTCCGGCTGAACGGCCTCCGCCGCTCCGCCGACGACCTGCTGCACGACCTCTTCTACGCCGTGTACAGCGCGCCGCTGCACCGCCCGGAGCGGGACGAACTCGTCGGCTGCGTGCGTGAGATCGGTGCCGTCGTCGTCGTGGACGACCTGGAGTTCGGCGCCGCCGCCCTCGACGAGCTGCTGGACGCCACCCCCGAGTGCGCGTTCCTGTTCGCCACCACCCCGGACGTGGCCGAGCCCTCCGCCGACGCCGGCATCGAGGAGGTCACCCTCTCCGGTCTCGACCGCGCCGCCGGACTCGACCTGCTCGAGCACGCCGTGGGCCGCCGCCTCACCGAGGACGAGTCGAACTGGGCCGGTGACCTGTGGTTCGAGTCCGAGGGCCTGCCCCTGCGCTTCGTCCAGGCCGGCGCCCTGCTCCGGCAGCGCGACCGGCTGCGGGCCGGCACCAGCGCCGTCGACGAGTTCGGCGTCTTCGAGGACGTACGGCCCGACGAGACCCCCTTCGACCCGGCCGACGGCGACGAGGTGCCGCTGCCCTCGCTCGGCGAGGCCGCCGCGCCCGCCCCGCTGCTCGCCTCCCGGCTCAGCGCGTCCGCCCGCGCCACCCTGCGGTTCGCCGTCGCGCTCGGCGGCGAGGTGCCCCACCAGGCGCATCTGCCCGCCCTGGTGGGCGACACCCACGCCGACGCCGCCCTCGGTGAACTGACCGCCTGCGGGCTGGTCTCCCCGGTCGGCGCCCGCTACCGGCTCGCCGCCGGGGTGCCGGCCCAGCTGGAGGCCGCCGGATACGGCGCCGAGGCCGAGGCCCGGGCACGCGCCGCCGCCCAGCACTACGCCTGGTGGACCGGGCACCCCTCGGTCACCCCCGAACGCGTGTGCGCCGAGGCCGACGCGGTACTGGCCGCGCTCACCGTGCTGTCGCCGCTCACCTCGGCCACCACCGAGGGCGAGCCCAGCACCGCCGTGCAGCTCGCCCGCACCGCCGCGCCCGCGTTCGCCTCGGCACTGCACTGGAGCGCCTGGGAGAAGGCGCTGCGGGCCGGCGCGGAGGCCGCCCGGCTCGCCGGGGACGTCGGCGAACAGGCCTACTTCCACCACGAGCTCGGCATCCACGCGCTGTGCGCAGGAGCGCTCGACCGGTCGCGCGCCGAACTGGAGGCGTCCATCGGGCTGCGCGGCGCCCTCGCCGACAAGCGCGGCACCGTGGCGGGGCGGAGGGCGCTGGCCCTGGTCGCCGACCGCTCCGGCACCCCGCTCGCCCTCATGGCGACCGCGGGGGAGGAGGTGCCCGAGGTCCACGTCGAGGAGTCGGCCTCGCCGCCGCGCGGGGTGCCCACGGCGTTCCCGGTACTCCAGCCGCCCGCCGACACGGCCCACATCATCAGCCGCACGGTGCCCTCGCCGGCCACGCCGCCGGCGGCGAAGACCGGCGGCGGCCTGAAGGGCCTGGCCAAGCGCAATCTGGTGGCGGCCGGGGCGGGCGCGCTGCTCGTCGCCGTCCTGGGCACCGTGGTCACCCTGGGCGCCACGTCCGAGAACGACGCCGGCACTCCGTCGGAGAACGTCGGCGTCAACCCGTCCGCGAGCCAGGGCATCGACGACGGCAGCCTCGGCGCCGACCCGGCGGCCGGGGACGAGGGGGACACCGGTGAGGCCACCAGCCGGCCGACCGACCCGGGCCCGGACGGCACGCTGGGCACCTCGGACGACCCGACGCCCACGGCCGACGAGTCGGGAGAGCCGTCGGACGAGCCGAGCGGCACGAAGAAGCCGGGCGATCCGACGAAGTCGCCGTCGAAGTCCCCGACTTCGAAGCCCACGAAGACGACCAAGCCGCCCACGTCCACCTCGCCCGATCCGAGCGAATCCGAGCCGGAGCCGACCGAGACCGAGACCACGCCGGAGCCGACCGAGACCGAGACCACGCCCCCCGAGGAGCCGTCCACCAGCGACTCCGCCAGCGGCACCGCCCCCTCCACCCCCGTGGGGACGAGCACCTCCGCCGGTGCCCCGCAGAGCAGCGGTGCGGGGACGCCCAGCGGCTCGCCGTCGGTGATCTGACCGGCCGCCGTCATGCCCGAGGGCCGGATTCCCTCACGGAATCCGGCCCTCGGGCATGTCCCCGCGGCGTACCGCTCAGAACAGGCGCAGCTTGTCGTCCTCGATGCCCCGCATCGCGTCGTAGTCGAGCACCTGGCAGCCGATGCCCCGGTCGGTGGCGAGGACCCGGGCCTGCGGCTTGATCTCCTGGGCGGCGAAGACACCGCGCACCGGGGCGAGATGGGGGTCGCGGTTGAGCAGCTCCAGATAGCGCGTGAGCTGTTCCACGCCGTCGATCTCGCCGCGCCGCTTGATCTCCACCGCGACGGTTCGCCCCTCGGCGTCCCGGCACAGGATGTCGACCGGGCCGATCGCGGTCATGTACTCGCGGCGGATGAGGGTGTAGCCCTCGCCCAGGATCTCGATACGGTCCGCGAGCAGCTCCTGGAGGTGCGCTTCCACGCCGTCCTTGATCAGGCCGGGGTCGACGCCCAGTTCGTGCGAGGAGTCGTGGAGGACTTCCTCCATCGTGATGATGAGCTTCTCGCCCGCCTTGTTGACGACGGTCCAGACGCCCTCGTCCTCGCCGGTGCCCTCCTTCAGCGTGCAGGGTGGCGACATCCAGTTCAGGGGCTTGTAGGCCCGGTCGTCGGCGTGGATCGAGACGCTGCCGTCCGCCTTGACCAGGATCAGACGGGGTGCCGACGGCAGGTGCGCGGTGAGCCGCCCGGCGTAGTCCACGGAGCAGCGGGCAATGACGAGACGCATGGTCGGCAACGCTACTCGACCGACCGGGGTCGAGGCGATTCGCCCTCCGGGCCGCCCTCACAGCGGCCCCCCGCGACCCGTGCGGCGCGTCCTGAATCTCCTGGAAAACGCGTGTTCGGCGATGGCCGATTACCGGCCCACAGGAAGTTCCCCATCCGCGCATTCTCCTGGTGCCGTCACGGTCCGTTGCTTACGGTATTGAACGGGAGGTCGCGAACTGTGTACGCAGCGTGCCCGATTTCGCGCACTCCCCTATCTGTCAGGCAACCCCTGCTCGTTGGGGGTGCGAGAGGAGAACCCATGTCGCTCGACGTCTCACCGGCCCTACTCGAACAGGCCGAGCGAGGCGAGGTCGACGAAGCTGACTTCGTCGACTGCGTCCGGACCTCCCTGCCCTACGCGTGGGAGATGATCAGCTCCCTGGTGGCCCAGCTGAAGGTGGACGGCGGCGAGTTCGCCGACAACCAGACGCCCCCGCCGGACGAGCAGGCACGCGGTCAGCTGCTGCGTGCGCTCGCGAGTGACGCGATACGCGGCGCGCTGCAACGGCACTTCGGTGTACGGCTGGCCTTCCAGAACTGCCACCGGGTGGCCGTGTTCCCGCTTGACTCCTCGGTCGACGAGACGCTGGCCCGCTTCACCTCGGTGCGCAATCAGCTGCTGAACCAGTCGCCGGAACTGCGCGACTGCTGACGCGCCATCGTTTGCTTGCCGCTCCGTACGCGGGAGGTGCGGTTTGTACCGGGGCGGCAAGCCTCCGTGGACCTCCGCTCGCTCAGGCGAGCTGGGGAAGCACCTCGGCCCCGAGCCGCCGTACGTTCTCCTCCGTGGCCGCCAGATCGCCGGACCCCTCGACGAGCAGGGCGAAGCGGGAGATGCCGGTCCGCTCGCTGGTCGCGGCGAGCCGGTCGGCGCACAGCCGGGGCGTGCCCACCGGGTGCAGCCCGCAGAGCAGTTCGGTGTAGGCCAGCGGGTCGCGCATCTGCCGCTGCCGCCCGTCCACGGTGACATGGGCCTCCAGCCCCTGCTTCAGCCAGCCGGGCATCGCCTTCAGCAGGGTCTCCGCCGCGTCCGTGCGCCGGTCCGCGATCTGGCAGACGCCGGCCGAGACATGGGCCGCGCGGCGGATCTCCCCGGCCGGCCGGCCGCACGCGCGCGCGTGCTGCCGCCACAGGGAGACCATCTCGGCCTTCTCCTCGTCCCCGATGTGCATGCCCAGCAGCATCGGCAGCCCGCGCTCGGCGGCCAGCCGCACGCTCGCCGGGGAGGTGCAGGCGACCACCACCTCCGGGCCCTCGGTCTCGGTCAGGGCCTCCGACGGGCGCGGGACGACCGGCACCTCGCGGAAGCGGTACCGCTCGCCGTCCGCCCCGACGGACGGTTCGCGCAGCCAGCGCACCAGCAGATCGAGTGATTCCGGGAACCCCTTCTCGTATGCCTCCAGTCCGGCGCCGAACACCTCCAGGTCGACCCACGGCCCGCCGCGCCCGACGCCCAGGGAGAACCGGCCGCCGCTCGCGATGTGCAGCAGCGCGGCCTGTTCGCCGAGGGCCACGGGATGGGCGGTGGGCAGCACGCTGACCGCCGTACCGACGCGCAGCCTGCGGGTGCGGCCGAGCAGTAACGCGGCCAGGGTGACGGCGGACGGGCACGTGCCGTAGGGCACGAAGTGGTGCTCCGCCAGCCAGACCGAGTCGAGGCCCGCCTCCTCGGCGACCTCCGCCGAGCGGACCGCGCGGTGCAGCGCCTCTCCCTCGCCCTGCCCGGGGAACTGGGCGGCCAACACGAAACTTCCAACGCGCATTGCTTTTTCCTGCTTCCTTGGCTCCGACGCGGAGCTCCCCCGCAGGGCATAACCGCCCGACACGTGCCGAGGACACGGCCGGGCGAGCGATTTTGCGGATTGTCTGCAGAATGAGCCGTTGTCGAGGGGTGCCGCATCACCACGAAGGGGACTTGTGACGATTGGTGGCGTACGCGTACCCCTGCCCGTGCCGCGTAGGCTGGACGCGGCCCCAGCATCCTGTATAGCCCCGTGAGGTGTCCTGTGTCCCCGCGTCGTAACCGACCCAAGGGAGCCGGTTCGTCCGGCCGGAGCGCCGAGGAGGACCGTTCCGGGCGCTACGGCGGCTGGCAGTCCGCGGAGAGCTGGCAGGGCGAGCAGTGGAGCGTGCGGCACGTGGCGGGCGCCAGCGCCCAGGGCAAGGCCTACCGCTGCCCCGGCTGCGACCAGTTGATCCCGGACGGGGTGCCGCACGTGGTGGCCTGGCCCGAGCACTCGGGCGTCGACGAGCGCCGCCACTGGCACAAGGCGTGCTGGAACGCGAAGGACCGCCGCACCACGCGGGTGCAGCGGTCCCGTAACGCGCCGAAGTTCTGACCGGTCCTACACGTCCCGCTTCTCCAGCAGGGCGAAGGCTCCGCCGAGCGCGGCCCCCGTGACGACCAGCATGATCCACAGCGGGTCCCAGCCGGACGGGCCGGACTCGGTGAGGGAATTGGCGTAGAAGATGCTCATCTGGTTCGGGATGGAGTACTCGAACAGCGCCTGCTGCACGTCCTGGAGCGAGGACGAGAACATGAACAGCGCGATCACCAGCGGGGCGAGCACGGCGCCGATCATGATGGTGATGGCGCCCGCCGAGTGCCGGACGACCGAGCCGATCGCCAGCGACAGCGTGCCGAGCAGCGCCAGGTAGAGCGAGACGCCGACCGTGCCCTTCAGCCACTCCTCGCCCGAGGGGTCCTTGGCGTTGTACCCCTCCAGCATCGCCACGTGCAGGAAGCCGATGAGCGTGGCGCACACCAGCGTCACCACGAAGGCGATCAGGAAGAACACCAGGGCCTTCGCCGCCAGCACGCGTCCGCGCGAGGGACAGGCGACCATCGTGGTGCGGATCATGCCCGTGCCGTACTCCGAGGCGGTGGTCAGCACGCCCAGCGTGATGATGCACATGGCGCCCAGCAGCAGTCCGAAGAAGCCCAGGGACAGCGGGCTCTCGCCGCCCAGGTCCGGGTCGGAACTGGCGACCACGGCCCCGGTCAGCAGACCGATGCCGACCACCAGCAGGACGAACACACCCAGCGTCCACATCGTGGAGCGCACGGACTTGATCTTCGTCCACTCGGAGGTGAGCGCGTGCCCGAGGTGCGTGCGCACCACCGGGATCGGCGAGGTGTAACCGGGGTACGGGGAGTTGGGCGCCGCCTGCCAGTCGGGTGCGGCGCTCTGCGGCATCGGGGGCGGGGGCGTGCTCATCGGGCGTCCTCGGGCTTGGTCAGGTCGGCGGCGGGGGCGGACGGGGGCGCGGCGGCCGACGGCGCGGCCGGAGCCGGGCCCTGCGGCGCCTGCGGAGCGGACTGCGCGTACGGGTTGGGTGCGGGGGCACCCGGGGCCGCCCCAGGGGCGCCCGGAGCGCCGTAGGGGCCCGCGGGGGCCTGCACCGGAGCACCCTGCGGGGCCGGAGCCGGGAAGGGCTGCCCGCCCTGCTGCGGCGGCGGAGGCGCGTACCAGCCGGGCTGGCCCTGCCCCGGAACCGGCATCGGCGGCTGCATGCCCGGCGGCAGGGGCTGCTGGAGCCCCGCCTTCTGGTCGATGGTCGACCGGTAGTCGACGGCGCCCTGCGTCATCCGCATGTACGCCTCCTCCAGCGACGCCTGGTGCGGCGACAGCTCCCACAGCCGCACGTCGCTGTCGTGGGCGATGTCACTGATGCGCGGCAGCGGCAGTCCCGTCACCCGCAGCGCGCCGTCCTGCTCCGGCAGCACATGGCCGCCGGCCTCGGTGATCGCGGCGGACAGCTTCTCGCGCTGCTGCGGCTCGGAGTCCGGCGTGCGCACCCGCGCGAAGTCGGCGGAGTTGGCGGAGATGAAGTCCGTGACGCTCATGTCGGCGAGCAGCTGTCCCCGGCCGATGACGATGAGGTGGTCGGCGGTCAGCGCCATCTCGCTCATCAGATGGGAGGAGACGAAGACCGTGCGGCCCTCCGCGGCCAGCGACTTCATCAGGTTGCGCACCCAGAGGATGCCCTCGGGGTCCAGGCCGTTGACGGGCTCGTCGAACAGCAGCACCTGGGGGTCGCCGAGCAGCGCGGCGGCGATGCCGAGCCGCTGGCCCATGCCCAGGGAGAAGCCCTTCGACCGCCTGCGCGCCACGTCGTGCAGGCCCACGACCCCCAGCACCTCGTCCACGCGGCGGGCCGGGATGCCCGACAGCTGGGCCAGGCTCAGCAGGTGGTTGCGGGCGGACCGGCCGCCGTGCACCGCCTTGGCGTCCAGCAGCGCACCGACCTGACGGGGGGCGTTGGGCAGCTTGCGGTAGGGATAGCCGCCGATCGTGACCTGACCCGCGCTGGGGTTGTCCAGGCCCAGGATCATCCGCATCGTCGTCGACTTGCCCGAGCCGTTGGGGCCCAGGAACCCGGTGACGGCGCCGGGACGCACCTGGAAGGAAAGGTTGTACACAGCGGTCTTGTCGCCGTACCGCTTGGTCAGGCCGACTGCCTCGATCATGCTCCGCACCCATCGAAAGGTTCAGGACAGCAGGGCGCACGCCCCCGTAAGGGTTAGGAGGATATCCGGGCGCTGACGGTTCCGCCCAAGGCCGGGTAAAAACCGGCCCCGGGCGCCACTCACTGGGCGTCGCGCCTCTTCAGCAGCACGTAACCGCCCACGAGCGCGGCGGCCACCCACAGCGCCATGATGCCCAGCCCGCCCCAGGGGCCGTACGGGGTGTCGTCGTCCGGGGGCTGGACCACCTGCATGATCTTGCTGCCGGCCTGGTCGGGCAGGAACCGGCCGACCTTCTTCGTGGCGTCGACGTTGCCGAGGATGTTGGAGATCAGGAAGAAGAACGGCATCAGGATGCCCAGCGACAGCATGGGGGAGCGCAGCATCGCGGCGACGCCCATGGAGAACAGCGCGATCAGCGTCATGTAGAGACCGCCGCCGATGACCGCCCGCAGCACTCCGTCGTCGCCGATGGAGGCCTTGTGCTCGCCGAGCATGGCCTGGCCCAGGAAGAAGGTGGCGAAGCTGGTGGCCATGGAGACGACGAGGGCGAGGGCGGTGGCGACCGCGAGCTTGCTGAACAGGAAGGTGCCGCGCTGCGGCACGGCCGCCAGCGAGGCGCGGATCATGCCGGTGCTGTACTCGTTCGAGACCACCAGCACCCCGAACACGATCATCGCCAGCTGGCCGAGACTCATTCCCGCGAAGCTGATGAACGTCGGGTCGAAGGCCGCCCGGTCCTGCGCGCTCAGCGAGTCGAACTCGTTCCTCGACAGCGCCGAGATCAGCATGCCGAGCGCGATGGTGACCACCACCGCCAGCGACAGTGTCCACACGGTGGACGCCACCGACCGGATCTTGGTCCACTCCGACCGTACGACCTGCGTCGCCGTCATGCCGCTCAGCCCTTCGTCCAGCTCGCGCCCCACTGCTGCTGCGGGGGTGCGGGCGTGCCGGCGCCGGTGTGCGCGTGGTACTCCACCGACTCCGCGGTCAACTGCATGAACGCCTCCTCCAGGGAGGCCTGCTGCGGGCTCAGCTCGTGCAGCGTCAGCTGGTGGCGGGCCGCCAGCTCCCCGATGGCCTCGGCCGTGGACCCGTCCACCTCCAGCGCCCCGTCACCACTCTCCGCGGCCGTCATCCCGCCCCCGTGCAGCACGTCCAGCAGCCGCTCCCGCTGCGGACTGCGCACCCTCACATACGAGCGTGAGTTGCGCTCGATGAAGTCGGCCATCGAGGTGTCGGCGAGCAGCCGGCCCTGCCCGATGACCACCAGATGGTCGGCGGTCAGCGCCATCTCGCTCATCAGATGGGAGGAGACGAAGACCGTACGGCCCTGGGCGGCGAGCGACTTCATCAGCGTGCGGATCCAGTGGATGCCCTCGGGGTCGAGCCCGTTGACCGGCTCGTCGAACATCAGGATGCGCGGGTCGCCGAGCAGCGCGGCGGCGATGCCGAGCCGCTGGCCCATGCCGAGCGAGAACCCCTTGGCCTTCTTCCGCGCCACCGCCGTCAGCCCGACCGCGTCCAGCACCTCGTGCACCCGGCGCGGCGGGATGCCGTTGCTCTGGGCGAGGCACAGCAGGTGGTTGTAGGCACTGCGCCCCGGGTGCACGCCCTTCGCCTCCAGCAGCGCCCCGATGTACGTCAGCGGGTTCTTGAGCCGGTGGTAGTGCGTGCCGTCGATCCGCACGTCCCCGGCGGTCGGGTGGTCCAGGCCCAGGATCATCCGCATGGTGGTCGACTTGCCGGCGCCGTTCGGACCGAGGAAGCCGGTGACGATGCCCGGCCGGACGGTGAAGGTCAGATTGTTGACCGCCACCTTCTCGCCGTACCGCTTGGTCAGCCCCTCGAGCTCGATCATGCGGCCACGCTAAAACGGGACAAAGCCCTCTGCCACCTCAGTGGCAGAGGGCTTCGCCGACGTGCGGTCGCCGTTACCGGGACTGCTGGGCCGGAACCCCGCGGGAGATCGGCTCGTCCTCGGCGGCGGGCGCGCCGGTCGCGGCCACCGCGGCACCGGTGAGCGTCGCCAGCATCTCGCGGACGTTCGTCAGCTGGGCGTTGATGGAGTCGCGGCGGTTGGTCAGCGCCGCGAGCTCGCGCTCGGATTCCGAACGGATCCGGTCCGCCTTGGCGTTGGCGTCGGCCACGATGTCCTCGGCCTGGCGCTGCGCGGTCTCCACCGTCTGGCGGGCGCGGCGCTCGGCGTCGGTGCGCAGCTTCTCGGCCTCCAGGCGCAGCTGCTCCGCGCGGTGCTCGATCTCCGCCAGGCGCTTCTCGGCCTTGGCCTGACGCGAGGCCAGGTCACGCTCGGACTGCTCGCGGCGCTTGGCGAGGTTCGTCTCGAAGTCGGCGGCTGCCTGAGCGGCCTTGGCGCGGGTCTCCTCGAAGAGGGCGTCCGCCTCCTCCCGCTTGGACTGCGCGTCCTTCTGCGCCTCGGAACGCAGCTGGGACGCCTCGCCCTTGGCCTTCTCGACGATCCGGACGCCCTCGTCCTCCGCCTTGGCCTTGCGCTCGGCGGCGTACGACTCGGCGTCGTTGCGCACCTGCTGGGCGGCCGACTCGGCGAGCTCGCGGTGCTGCTCCGCCGCGCGCCGGGCCTCCTCGCGCAGGTCCTTGGCCTCCTCCTCGGCGAGTCGGAGGATCTTCTCCACGCGCGCGCCGAGACCCGCGTACGACGGCTCGGCGTCGTTGACCTGGGCCTGGGCGTTCTGCGTCTCGAGGTGGAGCTCTTCGATGCGCTTTTCCAGAGCGGTGATGCGGGCGAGAGCGCTGTCACGGTCGGAGACGAGCTTGGAGATACGTTCGTCCACCTGAGCGCGGTCGTACCCACGCCGCACAAGCTCGAAGCCGTAGGGGGAAGTGTCGCTCATGGGGTTCCTGTCGAATGAGACCGGTGAGGTGATAGGTGGAATCCTAGGGGCCGAAGCGCTGTGTCATCGAGCGGATGCACGTTTGATACGGAGAATGACACCCCTTTTGAGTGGCTCGCCGCCGGAAGGCTTGCCAAAGCCATGGTCAAAGCCCTCACCGTACAAGGGTTTTGGTCTGGTTTGCTAGCTATCGGATGACTTGCCACCCGTACGGGTAGCACCCGCGGCGGCCCCCGCCTTGACCCCGTTGTCCTTGCCGCCCGCCGGTGCCTCGAAGGACTCCAGCGCCTCCAGCACGTCCTGCACGCGGGAGATCTCCGCGTTGATGTCCTCGCGGCGCCGCACCAGCACCTCCAGCTCGCGCTTGCCCTCCTCGACCGTGCGCCGCGCCTCGCGGACCGCCTCGGTCTTCAGCTCCTCGGCCTCCTTCACGAGCGTGGCCTTCTTCTGCTCCGCCTCCTTCAGCAGACCCTCGGCCTTCTTCACGGCGGCGATCCGCACCTTGCCCGCCTCGGAGTTGGCCTCGGACACGATCTCCTTGGCCTTGGCCTCCGCCTTGGCGAGCTGCTCCTCGGCGGCCTTGATGAGCGCGTCGCAGCGGTCGCCCGTGGACTTCATCGTCTCCGCCGCCTCACGGCGGGCCCGCTCGTGCAGCTCCTCGATCTCACCGGTGATGCGGTCGCGCAGCTCCTCGGCGCGCTGCCTGATCTGTGTCGCGTCCCGGCGCGCGCCGACCAGCAGCTCGTCCGCGTCCGTACGGGCCTTCTCCACCCGTGCGTTGCCCTCGACGGTCGCCTCGGACACCAGCCGCTCGGCCTCGGTGCGGGCCGCACCGACCATCGTGTCCGCCTGCGACTCGGCGTCCGCCGTCGTCTTCTGCGCCTGCTGCTGCGCCTCGGTGAGCAGCTTGTCCGCCTCGGCGGTGGTCTCCGTGATGAGCGTGTCGACCTGCTCGGCCGCCTCCGAACGCCGCTTGTTGGCCTCCTTGCGGGCCTCGTCCAGCGTCCGCTCTGCCTCCTCGCGCGCGTTGGCCACCAGCCGCTCGGCCTCCGACTCCGCCTCGGACCTGACCCGCTCGGCGTCCTGACGGAGCCGCTCCGCGTGCGTCTGCGCCGACCCCAACGTCTCCGCGGCCTCGGCCCGCAGCCGCTCCGCGTCACCGGTCGCGTCCGCGATCAGCTTCTCCGCCTTGGCGACCGACTCGGAGCGCACCCGCTCCGCCTCGGCGGCCGTCTCGGTCCGCAGCCGGTCGGTCTCCGTGACGGTGTCCTCGGTGAGCCGCTCGGCCTCGCCGCGGGCCTCCGTGATGAGCGTGTCCGCCTGCGTCGCCGCGTCCGAACGGATCCGGTTGGCGTCCTCGCGGGCCTCCGCCCGGGTACGCGCGGCGGCCTGCTCGGCCTCGGCGACGGCGTCCGACGCCTCCGTACGCAACCGCTGGGCGTGCTCGGACACCTCCGAGCGGATCCGCTCGGCCTCCGTGATCGCCTCCGAGACGGTGCGCTCGGCCAGCGACTTGGCGGCCTCCGTCTCCTCGTGCGCCTCGCGCCGCAGCCGGCCCGCGTCCTCGCTCGCCCGCTCCCGCTCCGCGTAGGCGTCGGCGCGGACCCGGTCCGCCTCCTCCTCGGCCTCGCGACGCGTACGGTCCGCCGCGTGGTCGGCGGCGGAGCGCAGCCCGGCGATCTCCTCCTGCGCCTGCTCGTGCAGCCCCGCGACGGAGTCCCGCACCTGCTGGGCGTGCTGCTCGGCCGCCGACACCATCTCCGTGGCGCGCCGGTCCGCCTCCTCGACCAGACGCACGGCCTCGGCCTGCGCCTCCTCCACGCGGGTGCGCGCCGATGCCAGCAGCTCCTCGCTCTGCTCGCGCGCCCGCTCGCGCTCCTGGTCGGCCTCCTGCCGGGCCGCGCCGAGGAGTTCCTCGGCCTCGCGCCGCCGCCGGGCCGCCTCCTCCTGCGCGGCGGCCAGGGTCTCGGACGCCTCCGCACCGATCCGCTCGGCCGCGGCCTGCGCCTCCGCGCGCATCCGGTCGGCGCTGTCCTGCGCCTCCGACTTCAGCCGCTCCGCCTCGGCCGCGGCCTCCGAACGCAGCCGTACGGCGACGGACTCGCCCTCCGCGCGGGAGGCCGACGCGTCGGCGGCGGCCTCGTCGCGCAGCCGCTCGGCCTCGGCCTCCGCCTGCTGCTGGAGCGCACGGATCCGCTCGGCGGCCTCGCTGCGCAGCCGCTCGCCCTCCTCGGCCGCCTCACGGCGGATCCGGCCGGCCTCCTCGCGCGCGTCGCTCAGCGCCTGCTCGGCGGCGGCGAGCCGCTCCTCGGCCTCCGTGTGCAGCCGGGTCAGTTCGTCCGCGGCCTCCGCGCGGCGGGCCTCGACGGCCCGCTCGGTCTCCTCACGCAGCTCGCGCGCGGCCCGCTCGGCGTCCTCCTTGAGCGCGTCGGCCTGCTCGACGGCCTCCGCGCGGTGCCGCTCGGCCTCCTTGCGCGTGCGGTCCAGCGTCTCCTCGGCCTGCCGACGCAGCGTGGTGGCGCGCTCGATGGCCTCGGTGCGGACCTTCTCGCTGTCGGTCTGCGCGGTGGAGCGCAGTTCATCGGCATCGGCCTTCGCCTTGGCGAGCAGCTCCTCGGCGGACTTCGCCGCCTCCTCGATCTGCGCCACGGCCTCCTTGCGGGCCTCCGCGCGGATCTTCTCGCCCTCGGCGACCGCATCCGCGCGCAGCTGCTCGGCCTCGCCGCGCAGCCGGCGCGCCTCCTCCTGGAGCTCGACCGTCTTGGCGCGGTACTCCTTGGTGTCGTCCTTCGCCGCGCCCTTGAGCTGCTGGGCGATGTCGTGCGCCTCCGCGCGCAGCCGGTCGGCCTCGGCCTCGGCCTCCCTGCGGATCCGCTCGGCCTCCTCGGCCGCCGCCTTCGTGGTCTGCTTGGCCTCCTCGGACGCCTTGTTGAGCACGTCCTCGGCGGTCCTGGCCGCCTTGGACAGCTGGGTGGCGGACTCCTCGGCGGTGAGCGTGCGAGCCTTCTCGGCGGCCTCCGCGACGATCTTCTCGGCCTCGGCGCGGGCGTCGGCGACCAGCTGCTCGGCGTCCGCCTTGGTGGTCTCGGCCTCCTTGGTGGCCTCGCTGACCAGCCGGGCCACCTGCTCCTTGGCGGTGCGCGTACGGGTCTCGTTGGCTGCCTCGGCGGAGGCGAGCGCCTTGGCGGCGGCCTCCTTGGCCTCGGCGACCACCTTCTCCGCCTCGGCGCGCGCCTCGCGCAGCGCGCTCTCGGCCTCCGACATGCGCTGCTCGGCGGCCTTGGCGAGCTCCTGGGCCTCGCGGCGGGCCGACTCCGACTCGGAGGCCGTGGACGTCCGCACCTGCTCGGCGCGCTCGGTGGCCTCCTGCGCCTCCGTGGTGGCGGTGGTCAGCAGCCGGTCGGCGTCCGCGCGGGCCCGGCGCAGCAGCTGCTCGGCCTCCGCGCGGGCCGACTCGGCCTCGCTCTGCAGCCGGCGACGGGCCTCGGCCGTCAGCCGCTCGGCCTCCTCGCGGGCGGCGGCCATGGCCTGCTCCCGCTCCGCGCGGGTCTCCTCCATGAGCCGGCGGGCCTGCTCCTCGGTGCGGGCCCGCAGCTGCTCCGCCCACGCCACGTTCTCGTTGACGTGCGACTCGACGGTCTGCCTGCGCTCGGCCAGCTCCTGATCGAGCTGCTGGCGCCGCGTCACCGCCTCCTGGTGCAGCTCCGCCTGCAGCCGGGCCGCCTGCTCCGCGTGCTCCTGGAGGATCCGCTGGGTCTGCGCCCGGGCCTGGCTCAGCTCCCGCTCGGCGTCCGCGCGGAGCTGGTCGGCCTGCAGCTGGGCGTTGCGCAGCAACTGCTCGGCCTGGTAGCCGATGTCGCCGCCGTCGTACGCGGGCCGGGACATGATGGTGCGCCGCGCCTCGTGCAGCTTGGCGCGCAGCACCTCGACCTGGTAGCCGAGGTCCTCGGCGTGCTGGATCGCCTTTTCCCGCTCGGTCTTCAGCCGCTTCATCTCGGCTTCGAACCGAGAGAGGTGGTCGACGTCAGCCGCCGGCTCTCGCTCCTGGCTCTCGTAGCCCCGCACTGCGCGGTCCCATCCGTCCCCTGGTCGCAAGTCTGGCCGAGCTCCGTCCAACCGCCGAACGGGGCCCCCGGGGGAATGGTGTCAGATCAACGGCGGAGCATGGGCTGCTGCCCCGCGCTCGCCCCCCGAAACCCGGACCCCGGCGATCCCGCCGCCAAAGACGACGGGACTCGGTCACCACGCATGGAGCGGCGACCAGACCCAACCCTACCGGCCCTTATGTACGTGGGTCAGTGCTCGGACGACTCAACGGGCGCCGAAGTGACCAGTTCTGTCAGTACGCCATGGCAGTCCTTGGGGTGCAGGAAGGTGATCCGTGACCCCATGGAGCCGCGCCGGGGCTCTTCGTACAGAACGCGTACGCCCTTCTCCTTGATGTCGGCCGACTCCGCGTCCACATCCGCCGTACCGAAAGCGATGTGGTGGACGCCCTCGCCGTTCTTCGCCAGCCACTTGGCGACGGTGGAGTCCTCCCGGGTCGGCTCGAGCAGCTGCAGGTAGGAGGCCCCGCCGTCCGAGGTGTCGTTGATCTTGAGCATGGCCTCGCGCACGCCCTGCTCCTCGTTGACCTCGGAGTGGAACACCTCGAAGCCGTAGGTGGCCCGGTAGAACTCCACGGTCCTGTCCAGGTCGAAACAGGCGATCCCGATGTGGTCGATTCGCGTCAGCATGGATTCAGTGCAGCGCCCCCGGGACGGTTACGCAACGTGCGCGCGATCACACCGAAAGGCCGATGACGGGGTCCACCGCACGTCAGTACATTCGAAGTAAACCCTCGTTCACTCCTCGGCTGTGCAGCCGGAAGGGGATCGCAGCTCATGTCTTCCGCAACTTCCGCATCATCCGCAGCGAACGGCACGACCTCCGTCATCGTCGCGGGCGCCCGCACCCCCATGGGACGGCTGCTCGGCTCGCTGAAGTCATTCTCCGGAGCCGACCTCGGCGGCTTCGCGATCAAGGCCGCCCTCGACCGTGCGGGGATCGGTGGCGACCAGGTCCAGTACGTGATCATGGGCCAGGTGCTCCAGGCCGGGGCGGGGCAGATCCCGGCCCGCCAGGCCGCCGTCAAGGCCGGCATCCCGATGAACGTCCCGGCGCTCACGATCAACAAGGTGTGCCTCTCCGGCCTCGACGCCATCGCGCTCGCGGACCAGCTGATCCGCGCGGGCGAGTTCGACGTGATCGTCGCCGGCGGCCAGGAGTCCATGACCAACGCCCCCCACCTGCTGCCGAAGTCCCGCGAGGGCTTCAAGTACGGCGCGGTGCAGATGCTCGACGCCATGGCGCACGACGGTCTGACGGACTCCTTCGAGAACATCGCCATGGGCGAGTCCACCGAGAAGCACAACACCCGTCTCGGCATCGCGCGCCCCGAGCAGGACGAGATCGCCGCCCTGTCCCACCAGCGTGCCGCCGCCGCGCAGAAGAACGGCATCTACGAGGCCGAGATCACCCCGGTCGAGATTCCGCAGCGCAAGGGCGACCCGGTTCTGTTCAGCAAGGACGAGGGCATCCGCGGCGACACCACGGCCGAGTCGCTCGGCAAGCTGCGCCCGGCCTTCTCGAAGGACGGCACCATCACCGCGGGCTCCTCCTCGCAGATCTCGGACGGTGCGGCGGCCGTGGTCGTGATGAGCAAGGCCAAGGCGCAGGAGCTGGGCCTGGAGTGGATCGCCGAGATCGGCGCCCACGGCAATGTGGCCGGCCCCGACAACTCCCTCCAGTCGCAGCCGTCCAACGCGATCCGGCACGCGCTGAAGAAGGAGGGCCTGGAGGTTTCCGACCTCGACCTCATCGAGATCAACGAGGCCTTCGCCGCGGTCGCCGTCCAGTCAATGAAGGACCTGGGCGTTTCCACCGAAAAGGTGAACGTCAACGGCGGTGCCATCGCCCTCGGTCACCCGATCGGGATGTCCGGCGCGCGGCTGGTGCTGCACCTGGCGCTGGAACTGAAGCGGCGCGGCGGCGGTGTCGGTGCGGCGGCGCTGTGCGGCGGCGGCGGCCAGGGTGACGCGCTGATCGTGCGGGTACCCAAGGCCTGAGCCCGGTTTCCCTACTGGTTTCCTCTGGTTTCCTCTCGTGAACGGAGCTGTGATGCAGGACGTCTCCTCGCTGGTCGCCCAGGCCAGGGAAGGCAGGCCACGGGCCGTGGCCCGGCTGATCTCCCTGGTGGAGGGGGCGTCCCCGCAGCTCAGGGAGGTCATGGCGGCCCTGGCGCCGCTCACCGGCAACGCCTACGTGGTCGGCCTCACCGGCTCCCCGGGCGTGGGCAAGTCGACCTCGACCTCGGCCCTGGTGACCGCATACCGCAAACAGGGCAAGCGGGTCGGCGTCCTGGCCGTCGACCCGTCCTCCCCCTTCTCCGGAGGCGCCCTGCTGGGCGACCGCGTCCGCATGTCGGAGCACGCCTCCGACCCGGGCGTCTACATCCGCTCCATGGCCACCCGCGGCCACCTGGGCGGCCTCGCCTGGGCCGCGCCGCAGGCCATCCGCGTCCTGGACGCGGCAGGCTGTGACGTGATCCTGGTCGAGACGGTGGGCGTGGGCCAGTCGGAGGTGGAGATCGCTTCCCAGGCCGACACGTCCGTGGTGCTGCTGGCCCCCGGCATGGGCGACGGCATCCAGGCGGCCAAGGCCGGAATCCTGGAGATCGGCGACGTCTACGTCGTCAACAAGGCAGACCGCGACGGCGCCGACGCCACCGCCCGGGAGCTGAACCACATGCTCGGCCTCGGCGAGTCCCGCGCCCCGGGCGACTGGCGCCCCCCGATCGTCAAGACGGTCGCCGCCCGCGCGGAGGGCGTCGACGAGGTCGTCGAGGCCCTGGAGAAGCACCGCGCCTGGATGGAGGAGCGGGGGGTTCTCGCGAAGCGGCGCGGGGCGCGGGCGGCGCGGGAGGTCGAGACGATCGCGGTCACCGCGCTGCGTGAACGCATCGGCGACCTCCACGGGGACCGTCGTCTGGACGCGTTGGCGGAACGCATCGTCGCCGGCGAGCTGGACCCGTACCGGGCGGCGGACGAACTGGTGGCGGGGCTGACCCGGGGCGGCTCGTCCGGCACCTGAGCAGAGGGTTCTTCGCCCCCGCCGCCCCTTCCCGTCCCGACCCTGGGGGCTGCGCCCCCAGACCCCCCTTTCGGCCCTTCGGGCCTCGTCCTCAAACGCCGGACGGGCTGAAATTGTCAGCCGTCCGGCAAAACCAGCCCCTCCGGCGTTTGAGGAGCGGGGGTCCGGGGGCAGCGCCCCCGGGTCGGGACGGGAAGGGGCGGCGGGGGCGAGGACACTCCCGGTCAGTCGTCGTCATGGTCGGCCGTGACCGAAGCGGACGTCAGGGCGACGTTCCAGTCCCGTTCGTCCCCGCCGGAGGCGCGCGTCTCCGCCTCCCAGCCCCGCTCGTCGCCGTCGTCGTCCAGGTCGACGGAGACCACGGTCCCCTTGGCGGCAGCCGCCTTCGCGGCGTCCTCGGCCGTCACCGACGCCCCCTTCAGCGCGGCCCGTACCTCGTCGGCGTCGTCCTCGTCGTCCTCCGAGGAGCCCAGGACCTTGCCGGTGTCCGGGTCGACGCGCACGCTGTGCCAGGTGTCGCCCTTGCCGAGGACGTCCACCTCCCAGACCGCGTCGTCCAGTTCGGCGGACACCGCCGTACCCGGCGTGTGCTTCAGCGCGGCGGCGATGGCGTCGGCGGCGGTCACGTCACCGGAGACGGCACGCTCGTCGCGGTCGTCGTCGCGCGCGTTGTCGTCCTGCCCGTCGTCATCTCGCGCGTCGTCGTCCTGCCCGTCGTCATCCCCGGCCCGGGTCTCCGTCTGCGCCACGGGCGCCGACCCGTCGTCGTCCCCCGAGACCGCGATGGCCGTCGCCGTACCCCCGCCGACCAGAGCCGCGGCCGTGACGACGGCGATCACGATGTTGCGCTTCATGTGAGTTCCTCCCGAGTCGCTGCGTTTTCGCTCTGTACGGCAATCAATCTCGCCGACCGACGCTGAGAGCAACCTGAAGCCACCTGAAGCGTTCTTCAGCTTCCCTTTGCCACCCTTGACGACATGCGCCTGCTGATCGTCGAGGACGAAAAACGCCTCGCCCTCTCCCTCGCCAAGGGCCTCACCGCCGAGGGCTACGCCGTGGACGTCGTCCACGACGGCCGGGAGGGGCTGCACCGGGCCACGGAGGGCACGTACGACCTGCTGATCCTCGACATCATGCTGCCCGGCATGAACGGCTACCGCGTCTGCGCGGCCCTGCGCGCCGCCGGACACGACGTGCCGATCCTGATGCTCACGGCCAAGGACGGCGAGTACGACGAGGCCGAGGGGCTGGACACCGGCGCCGACGACTACCTCACCAAGCCGTTCTCCTACGTCGTCCTGGTCGCCAGGATCAAGGCGCTGCTGCGCCGCCGGCAGGGCCCCGGCGCCTCCCCGGTCCATGTGCACGGCGACCTCAAGGTCGACACCGCCGCCCGCCGCGTGTACCTGGGCGAGGACGAAGTGGCCCTGACCGCCAAGGAGTTCGCGGTCCTGGAGCACCTCGTGCTGCGGGCCGGCGAGGTGGTGTCCAAGGCCGACATCCTGGAGCACGTCTGGGACTTCGCCTACGAGGGCGACCCCAACATCGTCGAGGTCTACGTCAGCGCCCTGCGCCGGAAACTGCGCGCCGGACTCATCCGTACCGTGCGCGGTGCCGGCTACCGGCTGGAGTCGGCGCCGTGAGCCGGCTGTTCGGATCGGTCCGCGCACGGGCGACGCTCGGAGCGGTCCTCGTCGTCGCGGTGGCCCTGGTCGCGGCGGGCACGGCCGTGCTGCTGTCGCTGCGCTCCAATCTGATCGGGGAGGCGGGCACCGAGGCGGAGCGCTCCGCGCGGGCGGTCGCCGCCGAACTCGCGGCCCGGACGCCGTACGACAGGCTCTCCGGGCTGGACACCGAGGGCCGGCCGGTGCAGATCGTCGACGAGGACGGCACGCTGGTCGCGGCCTCCGAGGACCTGGAACGGATCACCGGCACGGCGACGGCCGAAGTGACGCCGTCGCCGTCACCGCCCGACGCGGATGATGACGACGACGCGGACGACTCCCGCGACGACGACTCGCGGGACGACTCCGGTGACGACGACTCCGGCGAGTCCCTGGAGGTCGGAGAGATCGCCCGCGGGGTCACCTTCGAGAACGGCTCCGCGACGATCGACGGCGACAGCGAGGACTACCGCTTCGCCGCCGTCGACGTGCAGACCCCCGACCGGGGCCGGCTGACGGTCCACGCCGGCGCCCCGCTCGCCGCCGAGCACAGCGCGGTGAGCACCGCGCTGACCGGGATGCTCATCGGCCTCCCCGTCCTGCTCGGCGTGGTCGCCGGCGTGACCTGGCTGGTCACCGGGCGCGCCCTGCGTCCGGTGGAGGGCATCCGCCGGGAGATGGCCGCGATCACCGCCTCCGAGGATCTCGCCCGCCGCGTGCCCGAACCGGCGACGCACGACGAGGTTGCCCGCCTGGCCCGCACCACCAACGCCACGCTCACCGCGCTGGAGGCGTCCGTGGAGCGGCAGCGGCGGTTCGTCGCCGACGCCTCGCACGAGCTGCGCAGCCCGATCGCGTCGCTGCGGACGCAGCTGGAGGTGGCCGCCGCCCATCCGGAGCTGCTCGACCTGGACGGCGCCGTCGAGGACACCGTGCGGCTCCAGCAGCTCGCCGCCGATCTGCTGCTGCTCGCCCGGCTGGACGCGGGGGAGCGGCCCGTCGACGCCCGGGTGGACCTGGCCGCACTGGCCCGCGAGGAGGCCGCCGGGCGTCCGGGGGTGACGGTGGACGCGGAGCCGGCGGAGGTGACCGGATCGCGGGGACAGCTCGGCCGTGTGCTCGCCAACCTGCTGGACAACGCCCGTCGTCACGCCCGCGAGCGGGTCACTGTGACCGTGCGGCGGGAGGGCGCGTGGGCGGTGCTCGGCGTGGCCGACGACGGCGAGGGCGTGGCCGAGGCCGACCGGGAGCGGATCTTCGAGCGGTTCGTACGGCTGGACGCGGCCCGCAGTCGCGACGACGGTGGCGCGGGACTGGGGCTGGCGATCGCGAGGGACGTCGCCGTACGGCACGGCGGGACGCTCACCGCGGGTGCGGCGCCGGCCGGCGGAGCCCTGTTCGAACTCCGCCTGCCGCTCGCCCGCTCGGGCTGAGGGCCGTCAGGGACGCCCTCTCTGGCCCCGCAGATGCTCGGCGATGGGCTTCAGCGCCTTGTCGAGCTCGATCAGCGCCTCGGGGGAGAGGAGGTCGATGAAGTGCCGGCGCACGGACGCCACGTGGTGCGGCGCGACCTTCTGCATGGTCTCCATGCCGTGCTCGGTGAGGACCGCGTACAGTCCGCGGCGGTCGGACTCGCAGTTCTCCCGCCGGACCAGGTTCGCGTTCTCCATGCGGGTGATCTGGTGCGAGAGGCGGCTCTTGGACTGCATGGTGGCGGAGGCGAGGTCGCTCATCCGCATCCGCCGGTCCTCCGACTCGGACAGGTTCACCAGGATCTCGTAGTCGTTCATTGTCAGGCCGAACGGCTGCAGATCCTTCTCGAGCTGGTAGGTCAACAGCTTGTTGACCTCCAGGTGGGTGCGCCAGGCGCACTGCTCCGCGTTGGTCAGCCAGCGGGTGGCCGTCTCGGTCTCCATGAATGAAGTCTACCTAAGGAAGTTGAAAGGCGAACTAATGAGGCTTCCGTGTGACATCGCGGTCAGGCGTTCGATGTCACACCCCGCACACTACCGCTCACAGCCCGAAGCGACGCTGGAGGTCTCCCAGCTGTCCGGGAAGACGCGGTGCCCCCGCCCCCTGCCCATGGCCGCCCGGCACCCCGCTCCCGGGCACCCCCGGCTCGTGCGGAGTGACGCCCGTGGCCTGCTCCGCCATCAGCGTCTCGGACGACTGGAGCAGCACCGTGCCCGCCCCCACGAACTCGAACTGGTGCTCCTCGCCCGAGGCCCCGCCCAGGCCTGTCATCGCACGTAGACCGCCCATGACGCCGGTCATGTAGCCGTGGTCGTAGTGGTGGCACGGGGACGGGCAGTCCGCCCAGCCGACCAGCGCCTGCGGGTCCACCCGGATCGGCGGTTCCATGAACACCACCGGACCGTTGGACGCGGCGACGAACTTCCCGGTTCCGATCAGGGTCAGAAAACCCGGCACGATCGACTGCTTGAGCGACAGACTTGGCTGAAAAGCTAGCAAGTTGCCCGAGCGAATGGTCAGGTTGCCGTCCTCGAGGTCGTACGAATTCACGTCGAAGGCCCGGTCGGCGAGGAGCATCTTGCCCGAGCCCTCCGCCACGACCCAGTCGCTCGCGTGCAGAGGCGAATGGAACGACGTACGGACAAGTCGGTCGAGTCGCCCGTGTCCGATGCCGTTGAACTCGATCGAGCCGTAGTAGGCGATCATCTTCCCCTTCTGCATGAACCACTGGGTGCCCTTGAGCTCCACGCAGAAGGTGTAGTGATCGACGTTGTCGTCGGACGGCAGCGTCATCGGGTCGTGCACAGGGCCGCTCACAGCTTCTCCTCCGATGCCTGGACGTACACGGCACCGCTGCCGCTCAGCTCCAACTGGAAGGCCTCGCCGGAGCCGCGGCCCACCATGTCCCGCCAGCCGAGGGCGGTCGACAGCTTGTTGCGGACGTCGCCGTGGTGGGCGACGTACGCCTGGGGGTCGACGTGCACGGGCCGCTGGGGGGTGATCGGCACCTCGATCACTCCTCCGTGGGCCATCACGGCGACGGCGCCGTGCCCCTTCAGCGACGTCGTGAACAGCCCCTGCCCGGAGACCTGCCCCCGGACCATGCCCATCACCCCGCCCTGGGAGCCGAGGAACACCGTCCCCTGCTCCAGCGTGCCCTCGAAGGCCAGCAGACGGTCGGCCTCCACGTACAGCGTGTCCCCGGCGAGGCTGATCACCTGGATGTGATGGCCGCCGTGCCCGAACAGCACCGTGCCGCTGCCCTCGACGGTCATCAGGGGCGTGTCCTCGTTGGCCACGCGCCGGCCGATCATCGACATCACCCCGCCCTGGCCGCCGGCCGTGTTCGGGGTGAACGAGACCTCGCCCTTGTACGCGAGCATCGCGCCGCGCTGGCTGAACAGCCGCTGACCGGGCGCCACGGTGGCCTCGATCATCTTGGAGTTGATCTCCCGGAAGCCCATGTCAGACGTCCCCCGCGATCGTGTTGCGCTCACTGGGCTGGACGTAGACCACCCCGTCGCCCTCGAAGCGGATCTGGAAGGCCTCGCCGCCGCCCTCGCCCATCAGCGTGCGGAAGGTCACACCCGACTGGAAGGACTGCCGCAGATTCCCCTGATGGGCCACATAGGCTCCCGGATCCACCGTCAGCGGGTACTGCGGGCTGACCCGGAGCAGCACGGCCGGGCCGTCCGACATGATCGCCGCCTGGCCGTGCCCCTCGATCGTGGTCGTGAACAGCCCGTTGCCCTGCGAGGCCCCGCGCAGACCGGTGAACGTGGTCCCGGTGCGCAGCCCCCCGTCCGTCGCCAGCAGATTGCTGGACTCCACGTACAGCTTGTCGCCCTGCAGCCCCACCAGATTGATCTCGGAGGCCCGGTCCGCGAAAAAGCAGGTCCCGTGCCCCTTCACCTCCATCAGTGTCATCTGCTCACCCGTGAGCCGCCGGGTCACCATCCCCCGCAGGCCCTCACCGCCACCGCTGAGCTTCTTGAAGGCCATCTCGCCGTCGTACGCGACCATGGAGCCGTTCTTCGCCTTCACGGCGTCCCCGGTCATGTCGACGGCGAGCACCTTGCTGCTCTGAAGTCGGAACATCGCCACGCTTGCGACGGTAGCCGCCCCTTTGCCCCGCCGACAGATCCCCGAGGCGGAGTCGCACCCCGAGGGAACCCCGATGGCCCCTTACGGACCCCCTCCCGTGATCGCGTACGGGGTTTGCCACAATGGACGCGCGCTTGTGCGTGTGTTCACAAGCCGTCCGAACCGTCGACGCCGACGTCTCTCCCACCGAAGGTGACCCGTGGACATCAAGACCGCCTCAGCCCTCCGCCGCCTCCGCCTGGTCTCGGCCCCCGAAGCGATCTCGTTCCTGCTGCTGCTCGTCTGCTCGGTCCTGAAGCGGACCACGGACTTCAACGCCGTCCCGGTGATGGGCGCGGTCCACGGTTTCCTCTTCGTCCTGTACGTGCTCTTCTGGGCGGACGCCTGGAACCGCGCCAAGTGGTCGCTGGGGACCGCCGCCTTCTACTTCGCGATGTCGGTCCTGCCCGCCGGCGGCTTCTTCGCCGACCGCCGGCTCAAGCGTGAGGCCGAGGACGCGGTGATCGCCTCCCGCGCCCGCACCGAGGGCGTGGTGAACGCATGATCGTCGCCTTCTCGGTGACACCGCTGGGCGTCGGCGAGGACGTGGGGGAGTACGTCGCCGACGCCGTGCGGGTGGTGCGCGAGTCGGGGCTGCCGAACCGCACCGACGCCATGTTCACCTCCGTCGAAGGTGAGTGGGACGAGGTGATGGACGTGGTCAGACGTGCCGTCGCCGCGGTGGAGGAGCGCGCGCCGCGTGTCTCCCTGGTCCTCAAGGCGGACATCCGCCCGGGTGTGGCGGACGGTCTCACGTCCAAGGTGGAGACCGTCGAGCGGCACCTGGCGCAGCGCGAGGGGTGACCGCGGACCGATGAGTGAGACAGGGCTGACCGACATATGACCGGCCGATAGGGTCTGCTCCGTGCCGAAGCCGCTCAGTCTCTCGTTCGATCCCATCGCCCGCGCCGACGAGCTCTGGAAGCAGCGCTGGGGAAGCGTGCCGTCGATGGCCGCGATCACCTCGATCATGCGGGCGCATCAGATCCTGCTGGCCGAGGTCGACGCGGTGGTCAAGCCGTACGGACTCACGTTCGCGCGGTACGAGGCCCTGGTGCTGCTGACCTTCTCCAAGTCGGGTGAGCTGCCGATGTCCAAGATCGGCGAACGGCTCATGGTGCATCCCACGTCGGTGACGAACACCGTGGACCGCCTGGTGCGCTCGGGCCTGGTGGCCAAGCGCCCCAACCCCAACGACGGCCGCGGCACCCTCGCGACCATCACCGACAAGGGGCGCGAGGTGGTCGAGGCCGCCACCCGCGACCTGATGGCGATGGACTTCGGCCTGGGCGCCTACGACGCCGAGGAGTGCGCCGAACTCTTCGCCATGCTCCGCCCGCTGCGGCTCGCGGCGGGGGACTTCCAGGAGGACTGACCCGGGGCAAGATCTCCCGGAACGGCCCGTTACGCTCGACTCCATGAAGAAGAGCGTGCTCACCCGCTACCGGATCATGGCCTATGTCACCGGTGTCCTCCTCGTCGCGCTGACCTTTGGCATGATCGGCAAGTACGCGCTCGACATGGGCGGGGCCGCCGACTTCACCCAGGTGGTCAGCATCGCCCACGGCTGGCTCTACGTCGTCTACCTGATCTTCGCGTTCGACCTCGGTTCCAAGGCGAAGTGGCCGGTGAAGAAGCAGCTCTGGGTGCTGCTGGCCGGCACGGTTCCCACGGCCGCGTTCTTCGTGGAGCGCAAGATCAGCCGTGAGCTGGAGACCAAGGTCGCCGACGAGGCCCCCGCGGTCGCGTAACGCGTCTCACCGCCGTACGGAGCAGCGTGCGGCGGTCTCCCATCGACATTTACTTGGACGTCCTAGTAAATTCGAGGGTATGGACGCTGACGCCATCGACGAGGGCCGCCGACGCTGGCAGGCCCGGTACGACGCCGCACGCAAGCGCGACGCGGATTTCACCACGCTCTCCGGCGATCCCGTGGAGCCGGTGTACGGTCCCCGGCCCGGGGACACCTACGAGGGGTTCGAGCGGATCGGCTGGCCCGGTGAGTACCCCTTCACCCGCGGTCTGTATCCGACCGGCTACCGGGGGCGGACGTGGACCATCCGGCAGTTCGCCGGGTTCGGCAACGCCGAGCAGACCAACGAGCGCTACAAGATGATCCTCGGCAACGGCGGAGGCGGCCTCTCCGTCGCCTTCGACATGCCGACGCTCATGGGCCGCGACTCCGACGACCCGCGCTCGCTGGGCGAGGTCGGCCACTGCGGGGTGGCGATCGACTCGGCGGCCGACATGGAGGTGCTGTTCCGGGACATCCCGCTCGGTGACGTCACCACCTCGATGACCATCAGCGGGCCCGCCGTGCCCGTCTTCTGCATGTATCTCGTCGCCGCCGAGCGCCAGGGCGTCGATCCGGGCGTGCTCAACGGCACGCTGCAGACGGACATCTTCAAGGAGTACATCGCGCAGAAGGAGTGGCTGTTCCAGCCCGAGCCTCATCTGCGCCTCATCGGCGACCTGATGGAGCACTGCGCCGCCGGCATCCCCGCGTACAAGCCGCTCTCGGTCTCCGGCTACCACATCCGCGAGGCCGGGGCGACGGCAGCGCAGGAGCTGGCGTACACGCTGGCGGACGGCTTCGGGTACGTGGAGCTGGGGCTCAGCCGCGGGCTGGACGTCGACGTCTTCGCGCCCGGGCTGTCCTTCTTCTTCGACGCGCACGTCGACTTCTTCGAGGAGATCGCCAAGTTCCGTGCCGCCCGCCGCATCTGGGCGCGCTGGATGCGGGACGTGTACGGCGCGAAGAGCGAGAAGGCGCAGTGGCTGCGGTTCCACACGCAGACCGCCGGTGTCTCGCTGACCGCGCAGCAGCCGTACAACAACGTCGTCCGCACGGCCGTGGAGGCGCTGGCCGCGGTGCTCGGCGGGACCAACTCGCTGCACACCAACGCCCTCGACGAGACCCTCGCCCTCCCCAGCGAGCAGGCCGCCGAGATCGCCCTGCGCACCCAGCAGGTGCTGATGGAGGAGACCGGCGTCGGCAACGTCGCGGACCCGCTGGGCGGTTCCTGGTACGTCGAGCAGCTCACGGACCGGATCGAGGCGGACGCCGAGAAGATCTTCGAGCAGATCAAGGAGCGCGGCCTGCGCGCCCACCCGGACGGCAAGCACCCGATCGGGCCGATCACCTCCGGCATCCTGCGCGGCATCGAGGACGGCTGGTTCACCGGCGAGATCGCCGAGTCGGCGTTCCGCTACCAGCAGGCGCTGGAGAAGGGCGACAAGCGGGTCGTGGGCGTCAACGTCCACACCGGGTCGGTCACCGGCGACCTGGAGATCCTGCGGGTCAGCCACGAGGTGGAGCGCGAGCAGGTCCGGCTGCTCGGCGAGCGCAAGGCCGCCCGCGACGACGCGAAGGTGCGCGGCGCGCTCGACGCCATGGTCGCGGCGGCGCGCTCCGGCACCAACATGATCGAGCCCATGCTCGACGCCGTACGCGCGGAGGCGACGCTCGGCGAGATCTGCGGCGTGCTGCGCGACGAGTGGGGCGTGTACACGGAGCCGGCCGGCTTCTGAACCAGCCGCGCCGGCACGGCAACCCGGCAGGCGCGGTGTCGACGGACACCGTGCCTGCCGCCGCGTTGTGCGGCCGGGGGCCGCTCCGGCTTCCCGGGGTGGCCTGCTTGGAGGGTGACGGATGCCGCCGGGCGGTTGATGCCTGCCGTCAGTACCGCGGCCGTGTCCCGCGGCGGACCAGGTCGGGCGCTGAACGGCGGGCGTACGGCTCAGTCGGATCGTGCGAACCCCGCGCGGGGCGCCGGTGCCGTGTCATGCGGCCGGAGGTCAGGCGGACAGCAGCACGACGCCGGCGTACGACAGTCCGGCCACGACCACCCACGCCCCCAGGCCCAGGGCCGCGACGCGGGCGCCCGTGCGGGTCAGGGCCCGCAGGTCGACCGCGCTGCCCAGACCGAACAGGGCGGCGGCGAGCAGGAGTTCCTGAGCGATGTGGGCCGCCTCCAGGGCCGGTGCGGGCAGCAGGCCCGTGCTGCGCAGCGCCACGGCGGCGAGGAACCCGACGACGAACACGGGGACCAGCGGCACACGCTTCGCACCCGGGACGCGGCCCTTGCCGCGCCGGACGCCCAGGGCGACCGCCGCGACGATCGGGGCGAGCAGGGCCACCCGCATCAGCTTCACCAGCACCGCCTCGCCGAGCGCCGCACCGCCCGCCGTCTGCGCGGTGGCGACCACCTGCCCGACGTCGTGCACGCTCGCGCCGGTCCAGCGCCCGAACTCGGCGTCGCTCAGCCCGAGCACGCCCTGCAGCAGTGGCAGCACCGCGATGGCGAGCGTTCCGCAGAGGGTCACCAGGGCGACCGAGGTGGCCGCGTCCCGCTCGTCGCTGCCCCGGGCCTCGCCCACCGCGCCGATCGCCGACGCCCCGCACACCGCGTACCCGGCGGCGATCAGCAGGGGCTGGTCGCCGGGCAGTCCAAGGCGTCTGCCGAGCCACCAGGTGCCCAGCAGCGTGACCGTCACGACGCCGAGCACCATGAGGACGGTGGCCCAGCCCAGGGCGCGGATGTCGGCGAAGGCGAGCCGCAGCCCGAGGAGCACGATCCCGGCCCGCATCAGCCGCTTGCCGACGAACGACAGCCCCGGCCGCGCGGAGGTCCGCACGACCGACCGCAGCCGGGGCAGATGCGCCGCCACGACGCCCAGCACCACGGCCGCGGTGAGCATCGGCACCCCGGGCAGCACCCGGTGCACGCACCACGCCACGGCGACCGCGAGTGCCGCGAGGGCGAGTCCGGGCCGGCGGGACGCAGGCGCGGCGACCTCCTGGGACGGCCGTGCGGGCCGTTTGTCCAGCAGCGCCATCAGCGGTCCGCAGGCTGTGGATAGACCCGGCGGACGCTGGTGCCGAAGCGGGATATGTCGGCGCCGTAGACGTGCAGGGATATCGCCGTTCCGGGCCCGTCGTTCCGGACCCGGTGGATGTCCCCGGGCGGGGCGAAGCCGCAGACCTCGCCGCGCTCGTTGACCATGTCGGCGGTGGCGACGAGCCGTGCGCCGTCGTCCGGGCCGGCGGCCGGCAGCAGCCGGTAGCGCCGCTCGTGCTCCCGGCCCTCGTGGACGCCGGTGGTGCACCAGGCGATGTGGTCGTGCACCGAGGTGCCCTGGCCGGGCAGCCAGACCAGGGCGACGACGGAGAAGCTGCCGTCGTGCTCGGCGTGCAGCAGGTGCTGCCGGTAGTGCTCCGGGTCGCTCTCGCACTGCCCGGGGGTGAGCAGGTCGGGAGCGCCCAGGTGCGGGGCGAGGCACTCGCCGACGAGATGGGCCGTGGGGTCGGGCGGCAGTCCGCGGCCGACGGTGGCTCTGATGTCCGCGATCAGGGTGGCGAGGCGTGCGGTGGGGCGCGGGACGGTGAAGGCGTCCGGGAGGCTCGTGGCACCGGGAGCGGGAGGCATGGCAGGAGCGTCGGCCGGGAGGACGCATCACGTCCAACGCGAGTTTCTTCGCCTTTCCCAAGCACCGCTTATGGATCGGCCCGTCCGGCGGGGCTCAGCAGCCGTCCTTCGCGGCCGCCACCGCCTTCAGCCCCTCCAGTACGCGCGCCGTCGCCGGTATCCGCAGGTGCTCGGGCAGGACGTAGGCGGAGATCTTGCGCCGGGAGACGGGCCGCAGCGGCCGGCCGGCGACCTTCGGGTGGCGCATGAAGTTCAGGACGAGCGAGGGGAGCATGGCGACCCCCAGCCCCTCGGCGACCAGGCTCTGCACGGCGAGGTTGTCGTCGGTCATGAACGCGATGTCGGGGACGAACCCCTCCTCCGCGCACTCGTGGAGCAGATTGGCCCGGCAGCGCGGGCAGCCGGCGATCCAGCGCTCCTGGGCCAGATCCGTGAGCCGGACCGCCCGCCGCCGGGCCAGCGGGTGCCCGGCCGGCAGCAGCACGGTCAGCTGGTCCTCCAGCAGCGGTATCTCCACCAGCCCTTCCGGAACCTGTTCGTGCAGTCCGGGATAGGTGAACGCCAGCGAGATGTCGCACTCGCCCCGGGTGAGCCGCCGCAGCGACTCGGGCGGCTCGTTCTCCAGCAGGTCGACGCGGAGCGCGGGATGGTCGACGGTCAGCCGGGCCAGGGTCTCGGGGATCAGGGTGGAGTTGGCGCTGGGGAAGGCGCACAGGCGGACCCGTCCGGCGCGCAGCCGCGTGAGGGCGTTCATCTGCTCCTGCGCGGCGGACATGGCGTCGAGAATGACCGAGGTGTGCCGGGCCAGTGCCTCACCGGCCTCGGTGAGCCGCAGACCACGGCCCACCCGGACGAACAGGGCGGAGCCGGTGTCCCGCTCCAGGGCCTTCATCTGCTGTGTGATCGCCGGCTGGGTGTAGCCGAGGGCACGTGCGGCGGCCGAGTAGGAGCCGGTCCTGACCACCTCGTGGAACGTCTTGATGTGCCGGGAATCGAACACCCGGGCATCATAAGCAGCTTTTGGGGGGTCGCCGTCGCCCGCCGCCGGGGCGGTGCCCGTCACGGCTTGCGCGCCACCGCCCCGTAGAGCGAGATCACGGCGCCGGCGTCGGTGCTCTCGTCCACGGCGAGCTCGGGATGCCAGTCGGTCACCTGGACGAGACCGGGCTCCACGAAGTCGAGCCCCTCGAAGAAGCGGGCGACCTCCGCGCGGCCGCGGGGCGCGAGCGTGACACCGCCCGCCCGGTACATCGCGACCCCGCGGCCGACCGCCTCGGGGTCGAAGTCGGCGGTGAGCTGGGACAGCACCAGGTAGCTGCCGGAGGGAAGGGCGTCGACGAGGCGCGCCACCAGGGCGTGGGGGTCGTCCTCGTCGCCGAGGAAGTGCGTCAGCGCCACGAGGGACAGGGCCACGGGACGGGCGAGGTCCAGGCTCTCGCGGGCCCGGCGCAGGATGAGCTCCGGCTCACGCACATCGGCCTGGACGTAGTCGGTGACGCCCTCGGGGGTGCTGCGCAGCAGCGCCTCCGCGTGCTTCAGCACGATGGGATCGTTGTCGGTGTAGACGACGCGGGACTCGGGCGCGACGCGCTGGGCCAGCTGGTGCAGGTTGGGTTCGGTGGGGATGCCGGTGCCGACGTCCAGGTACTGCCGGACGCCCGCCGGGCCGGCCAGCCACCGGGTGACGCGCTGCATGAACCAGCGGTTGGTGCGGGCGATGTGCCGGGCCGTGCCGTCGACGCCCATGATCTGCCGGCCCAGTTCCTCGTCGACGGGGTAGTTGTCCTTGCCGCCGAGGAACCAGTCGTAGACCCGGGCCGGGTGCGGCCTGGAGGTGTCGATCCGTGCCGTGACGGGTCCGGTCCCGGTCATGCGCGCCCTCCCTGGCCGCTCGGTGTCCCGTATGTCCCGGTGGGGATGATCAGGATCCTCGCAGCGTGCGGAGGGCGGCGACAGGCGACTACCGGCCGACCGTGGCCGGTTCGCGGTCTTGCGTGTCAGACGGCGCCGGGTGCGGCGGCGAGGCCCGACAGCAGGACGCGGGTGAAGCCGTGCGCCCACTCCTCGTCGGCCGGCTCCGCGCTGACCAGCGTGCGGTGCACCACCGCGCCGGCCACCATGTCGAAGATCAGGTCGACCGTGCGGGCCGCCGCCTCGGCGTCGGGCTGGGGCGGCAGCTCGCCCCGCTCCTGGGCGCGGGCCCGGCCCGCGAGGACGAGACGTTTCTGCCGTTCGACGATCGAGGCGCGGATGCGCTCGCGCAGGAGGTCGTCCCGGGTGGCCTCGGCGACCACCGCCATCAGCCCGCTCCTGGCCTCCGGACGGGCCAGGATCGCGGCGAACTGGAGCACCACGCCCTCTATGTCGGCGGCCAGGGAGCCGCGGTCGGGCAGGCTCAGCTCGTCGAAGAGCTCCGCGACCGCGTCCACGACCAGTTCGTTCTTGCCCGCCCAGCGACGGTAGAGCGTGGTCTTCGCAACCCCGGCGCGCACCGCGACGTCTCCCAAGGTGAGCTTGGACCAGCCGAGTTCGACCAGAGCCTGACGGGTCGCGGCCAGGATCGCGGCGTCCGCGGCGGCACTGCGCGGGCGCCCGGTGCGACTGGCTGGGGTGCGGCTCTGCATGTCACGACCATAACCGGCGGATACCGGGCGGTCCGTGGTGAGAGAGATCACGGGGGCGGGGTGCCACGGGAGCCCCGGTCGGCATTACGCTACGGCTCGTAGCGAAAGCACGCGTGACCGGCGTGCCCGAGCGACGACCACCGGCGCGGGGTGGGGACCCGGCGCCAACGCACACGTACGCCTGGGTTTCCCGGGCGCTTTTCACACACACGCGGAGTACGGGGGAGGATAGGCGCATGCAGCCACGGAACATGTCCATGAGCGGAGTCGTCGACCTCGCCGCGGTGAAGGCGGCCCAGGAGGCCAAGGCGAAGGCGGAGCAGGCGCGCGCCGAAACGGCCCGGCAGGGTGGCGGGGGCGCCGTCTCCCCGGCCGATCTCGTCATCGACGTCGACGAGGCCGGCTTCGAGCGCGACGTTCTGCAGCGGTCCACCGAGGTCCCGGTCGTCATCGACTTCTGGGCCGAGTGGTGCGAGCCCTGCAAGCAGTTGAGCCCCCTCCTGGAGCGGCTCACCGTCGAGTACAACGGGCGCATCCTCCTCGCCAAGATCGACGTCGACGCCAACCAGATGCTGATGCAGCAGTTCGGGATCCAGGGGATTCCGGCGGTCTTCGCGGTGGTGGCCGGACAGGCGCTGCCGCTCTTCCAGGGGGCCGCGGGCGAGGCGCAGATCCGCCAGACCCTGGACCAGCTGGTGCAGGTCGGCGAGCAGCGCTTCGGCCTGACCGGTCTCACCGTCGACGCCGACGCGGAGCCGGGCGGTGGCGCGGCCGCCGCCCCGGCCGAGGCCGCCGGGCCGTACGACGCCCTGTTGGAGGCCGCCGTGCAGGCGCTGGACAGCGGTGACCTCGCCGGTGCCGTCCAGGCGTACAGGAACGTGCTCGCCGACGATCCGGGCAACCCGGAGGCCCAGCTGGGTCTCGCGCAGGCCGAACTGCTCCAGCGGGTGCAGGGTATGGACCCGCAGCAGGTGCGCAAGGAGGCGGCCGACAACCCGGCGGACGCCGCCGCGCAGATCGCCGCCGCCGACCTGGACCTGGTGGGCGGGCATGTCGAGGACGCCTTCGGCCGGCTCATCGAGACGGTGGGGCGCACCGCGGGCGACGACCGGGACGCCGCCCGGGTACGGCTGCTGGAGCTGTTCGAGGTGGTCGGTGCCGAGGACCCGCGCGTGATCGCCGCGCGCCGGGCGCTGGCGCGCGCCCTGTTCTGAGCACCCCGGGCGCGGGTGCCTGATTCGGGCGGTTTTGCCGGTCGGTCGGGTGTGTGGTGCCCGAGTTGCGGATTGGCTCATGGAGGCCGGTGCGGCCGCGCTTTACCAAATCTTGGTAATCGCGGCCGCTGTTACTGCAAGTAAGTTGCAGCCGTTGATCTGTCGGATTCTGTCCACTGATCAATAGTTTTGTACGGCCCCTTCGATGCACCGAGCGTCGCTGAGTGGGGCCAGCGGGTCGTTGCATGGTTATCCGGCCGTTACTAGCGAGTAACGAACCCCCTTGTGCGGGCGGCGAGAATGCACCACGATCGGCGACGCTCGGTCCATTACCCGTACCCCGACAGCCGGTCGGGCCGCGGGAACTCCTGGGTCCCCACCGAGCAGAACCGGCGGCAATGGCGCCGGTTCTTGGACAGGGGGGTCTTCGTCCACCCGGCGAAGCCTGTCCAGCAGGGTTGTGCGTGATGCGTGTCAGGCGCGACCAGTGGTTGTCGCTCGGGGGTGATCGCCGGTGATTCGGGCGCATGTGTGCGCCGCCGAGTGCGGGCGCTCCCCTTCCCGAGGACGTAGCACTTCTCCCATCCCTGCCCGGCCCGGCCGCCGTTCATGGCGGCGAGTCAGGTCAGGAGATGTACGTCCGAGAAGGAGGAAATATGGAGTCCCAGGTGCGTGGCGGGACCAGATGGAAGCGGTTCGCTGTGGTCATGGTGCCCAGCGTTGCCGCCACGGCTTGCATAGGCGTCGCTCTCGCGCAGGGCGCCCTCGCGGCGTCGTTCAGCGTTTCGGGGCAGTCGTTCAAGGTCACCACGAAGGAGCTCGTCGGTACGGGCTTCTCGCAGTACGGCGCCCTTGACGAGGGGTACACCCTCTCCGGCAAGAAGACGGTTCACCCCGTCGCGGTCTCGGCGTTCAAGTCCGCGACCATCAAGAGCCTGTGCCAGTCCGTCGTCACCCCGAACATTCCGGTGCTCGGGAACGTCAGCCTGATCCTGCGCGCCGGCGACGGCGCCCAGCCGGTCGAGGCCGAGAACCTGTACATCGACGTCGCCGACCTGAACGCCGACGCGACGTTCACGAACATCGACATCGGTGTGGCCGCCAAGGACGCCAACAAGGGTCCGGGCATGAAGGGCGGCGGCGAGCAGGCCAACCCCTACGGGTTCGCCCAGCAGGCGGACAAGGCCGTGCTGAAGGACGTGAAGCAGACGGCGTGGGCGACCACCGCCGGAACCTTCAAGCTCAGCGGTCTGAAGATGTCGCTCTCGACGGGTGTCAAGGAGTGCTACTAAGCACTCGCTGACGGGCGGGGGAGCCGGTGGCGCCCCCGCCCGTCCACCTTCCCGCCGCGCGTTCACGCGCGGCGCACATCACCACCACAGCAAAGCCGTACCAGGGAGCTGTTTTCCATGAGCGCCGAGACTCCTGCCGCCTCCGGCCAGTTCACCCGCCGCAGGCAGCAGTTCCGCGCCTGGCGGGGCGCGCGGCCGTTCTGGGCCGGGCTGTTCGTCATGCTCGGCGGACTCCCCATCGCCTACTTCCCGTACGCGAACCTCCAGATCGGGCATCTGACGCTGGCCATGGCGACCACCGCGGGCGCCGGGTCCCTGATCATCGGTGTGCTGCTCGTCGTCCTCGGCGTCAGCCTCTGGTTCCAGAAGCACGTCCGGGTCTTCGCGGGTGTCGCGGCGATCCTGCTGGCGCTCGTGTCCATCCCTGTGTCCAACCTCGGCGGCTTCCTCATCGGCTTCCTCTTCTCCCTCGTGGGCGGAGCGATGGCCGTGTCGTGGGCGCCGGGCGCACCGCCCGCCGAGGAGCTGCCGGCGGACGGCGACGGCCACGGTGGGGCACCGGAGAGCGCGACCGCCGACACCACGGTCCTGGACCCCGTCGACGGCACCGCGCCGATGGGCGATGAGGATCACTCCCAGGCCCCCAAGGCGCTGGGAGAGAACGATCTGTCAGGAACGAGCCCGGCGAACGGGGCGAACGGGAGGCACAGTGCCGGCTGACGAGGTGACCCACGGGACTGATGTGGACAAGTCCCGTGTGAGAACCGGGCCGCGCCACGCGGCACCCAAGAAGCCGCTGTTCACCAGGTTCCACATGCCCGCCGGGAAAGCGATAGCCATCGCGGCGATGCCGACCGCGGTCCTCATGGGGATGGGCTTCACCCCGACGCTCGCCCAGGCCGACGACCAGCCGTCGTCCAAGAACCTCACGGCCGACGAGTTCAAGGAGTGCCTGGAGGCCATCGAGAAGGCCGAGAAGGGGGACGACGCCACCGCGTCGCCCACCCCGTCCGCCACGGCGAGCGACACCGCCTCGCCGGACGAGAAGCCCTCGGCGGAGCCGACCCCCTCGGCCCCCGCGCAGGAGGCCCCGGACACGGGATCGGACAAGGGAACGGACAACGGCTCGGACTCTTCGCCGGATTCAGGTTCCGACGACAAGCCCGAGCCCACGCCGACCCCCTCCGCGACCGCGGGCGGCCAGGCCGCCGGGGAGCGGACCGAGCCCGCGCCGGCCCCCTCCGAGACCGACGGCAACCTGCTGGAGGACATCGGGAAGGCCGTCAAGGACGTCTTCACGCCCGGGGACCAGGAGCAGGAGGCGGCCCCGAGCCCCACCCCGTCCGCCCCGACCGCCGACGACGCCGGCAAGACGGCCGCCGCCGGGGAGACCGCCGAGAAGGCGGCCACCGAGGTCCCGGAGGACACCGCGAAGGACGTCGCGCAGGACGCCGGCGACAAGGCGTCGCAGGCGGCCGGGGACGCCGGGAAGCAGGCCGAGGAGCCCGCGGCGGAGGCGACCGCGACTCCGGGAGCCACCGCCACGCCGAGCCCCTCCGAGACGCCCGGCGTCGACCTCGAGGACTGCCCGGTCGCCACGGACGCCGAGGGCGGCGTCGACAACAAGGTCCCGCTGCCCGACGACCCGTGGTTCCTGAACGCCAGCTCGCTGCTGCTGAAGGGCGCCGACTACAAGGGCATCGTCGAGGTGCGGACGGCCAACGGCACCGTCAAGAAGGTGCTGAAGTACGTCATATCCGACGGCACCGACATCGGGGACCTGCACCAGACGGTCAAGGACGACCAGTCCGGCAAGACCTACCACGTGCAGGCCGCCAAGGGGTCGACGTCCACGATCCGCGACGGCGACACCGTGATGTACACGGAGAGCATCTCCGGCAACCTGCTCGGACTGATCCCGATCACGTTCGACCCGGAGCACCCGCCGCCGCTCAACATCCCGCTGATCTACTTCACCAACGTGAAGGTGCAGCAGGCCGGCCAGTTCGGCGGAACCCTGCACGTGCCCGGGCTGCACCAGTACGTCACCGACTGAGCGCCCGTCAGAACCCTTCCGGGAGCCGCACAGTGCCGAGGGCGCCCCCAGTCCGCAGGGGGCGCCCTCGGCGTCGTGCACGCGCGGTGCGGGTCAGGCGGTCGCGCCGCCCAGGTGGTGCACCCGGACCATGTTGGTCGTGCCCGGGACGCCGGGCGGCGAGCCGGCCGTGATCACCACGATGTCGCCCTCGTTGAACCTGCTCAGCCGGACCAGCTCCTGCTCCACCAGCTCGACCATCTCGTCGGTGCTGTTCACGAACGGGACGACGTGCGGCTCCACGCCCCAGCTGAGCGCCAGCTGGTTGCGGGTGGACTCGTCGGTGGTGAACGCCAGGATCGGCTGGGCGACGCGGTAGCGGCACAGCCGCCGGGCCGTGTCGCCGGACTGCGTGAAGGCCACCAGGCCCTTGCCGCCGAGGAAGTCGGCGATCTCGCAGGCGGCGCGGGCCACCGAACCGCCCTGCGTACGCGGCTTCTTGCCGGGCACCAGCGGCTGGAGGCCCTTGGACAGCAGCTCCTGCTCGGCCGCCTGGACGATCTTCGACATGGTCCGCACGGTCTCGACCGGGTACGCGCCCACGCTCGACTCGGCGGACAGCATCACCGCGTCGGCGCCGTCCAGGATCGCGTTGGCCACGTCGGAGGCCTCGGCGCGGGTCGGCCGGGAGTTGGTGATCATCGACTCCATCATCTGGGTCGCCACGATCACCGGCTTGGCGTTGCGCCGGCACAGCTCGATCAGGCGCTTCTGCACCATGGGGACCTTCTCGAGCGGATACTCGACGGCGAGGTCACCGCGGGCGACCATCACACCGTCGAACGCCATCACGACGTCCTCCATGTTCTCCACCGCCTGCGGCTTCTCCACCTTGGCGATGACGGGAACCCGGCGGCCCTCCTCGTCCATCACGCGGTGGACGTCGGCGACGTCCTTGGCGTCCCGGACGAAGGACAGGGCGACCAGGTCGCAGCCCATCCGCAGGGCGAACCGCAGGTCCTCGACGTCCTTCTCGGACAGCGCCGGCACGTTGACGGCCGTGCCGGGCAGGTTGATGCCCTTGTGGTCGGAGATGACACCGCCCTCGATGACGATCGACTTCACCCGGGGGCCGTCGACGTCCAGCACCTTCAGCTCGACGTTGCCGTCGTTGATCAGGATCTGGTCACCGCGGGAGACGTCACCCGGCAGGCCCTTGTAGGTCGTCCCGCAGATCGTCTTGTCGCCCGGGACGTCCTCGGTGGTGATGGTGAACTCGTCACCGCGCACCAGCTCGACGGGACCCTCCGCGAAGGTCTCCAGGCGGATCTTGGGGCCCTGGAGGTCGGCGAGGACACCGATGGCCCTGCCGGTCTCCTTGGCGGCGGCACGGACCCGGTCGTACCGGCCCTGGTGCTCGGCGTGCGAGCCGTGGCTGAAGTTGAAGCGGGCCACGTTCATGCCGGCTTCGATCAGAGCGACAAGCTGCTCATGGGAGTCGACCGCGGGGCCGAGAGTACAGACGATTTTCGAACGGCGCATGGGGCGATCCTATCGGTTTGTTTCGCTACGGAATATTCCGTCTGGCGGAATGTACAAATGAGGAAGTCCCTGCTCAGTTGTTCTTTCCGACCAGTGCGTATGTCTGCTGTGCGATCTCCATTTCCTCGTCCGTCGGTACCACCGCGACCGCGACCCGCGCACCCTCGGGCGAGATCAGCCGCGGCCCGCCGCCGCGTACGGCGTTGCGCCCGTCGTCCACCGCCAGGCCCAGCTCCTCCAGGCCCGCCACGGCCGCCGCCCGCACCGGAGCGGCGTTCTCGCCGACCCCGGCCGTGAAGGCCACCGCGTCCACCCGCCCGAGAACGGCGTAATAGGCGCCGATGTACTTCTTCAGACGGTGAATGTAGATGTCGAACGCCAGCCGCGCCTCTTCGTCGCCCTCGTCGATCCGGCGCCGGATCTCCCTCATGTCGTTGTCCCCGCACAGTCCGACCAGACCGCTCTTCTTGTTGAGAAGAGTGTCGATCTCGTCGGCGGACATTCCGCCAACACGCATCAAATGGAAGATGACGGCCGGATCCATGTCTCCCGACCGCGTACCCATCACCAGCCCCTCCAAGGGCGTCAGCCCCATGGAGGTGTCCACGCAGCGGCCGCCCCGCACGGCCGAGGCGGACGCCCCGTTGCCCAGGTGCAGCACGATGACGTTCACCTCCTCGGGCGCCCTGCCCAGCAGCTCCGCCGTCGCCCGGGAGACATACGCGTGCGAGGTGCCGTGGAAGCCGTAGCGGCGGATGCGGTGCTCGTCGGCGGTCCTCACGTCGATCGCGTAGCGGGCGGCCGACTCCGGCATCGTGGTGTGGAAGGCGGTGTCGAAGACGGCGACCTGGGGCAGGTCGGGACGCAGCGTCATGGCCGTGCGGATGCCGGTCAGGTTGGCCGGATTGTGCAGCGGCGCCACCGGGATCAGCCGCTCGATCTCCGCCAGCACCCGGTCGTCGATCACCGTCGGCTCGGTGAAGCGCTTCCCGCCGTGCACCACCCGGTGGCCGATCGCGGCCAGCTCGGGGGAGTCGAGCCCGAGACCGTCGGCCGCCAGCTCCTCGGCCATCGCCTTCAGCGCGGCGTCGTGGTCGGCGATCTGCCCGGTCCGCTCCCGCATCTCCCCGCCGGACGCGAGCGGGGTGTGCCGCACCAGCGAGGTCCGCTCGCCGATCCGCTCGACAAGACCGGTGGCCAGCCGGCTGCTGTCCTCCATGTCGAGCTGCTGGTACTTCACCGACGAGGAGCCGGAGTTGAGGACGAGGACACGGGACGGGCTCACTGGGCGGCTGCCTTCTCGCTCGGGGAACTCGGGGCCGGGGACTGGGCCTGGATCGCCGTGATGGCGACGGTGTTGACGATGTCCTGGACCAGGGCGCCCCGGGACAGGTCGTTGACCGGCTTGCGCAGACCCTGGAGGACCGGGCCGACCGCGATCGCGCCGGCCGAGCGCTGCACGGCCTTGTAGGTGTTGTTGCCGGTGTTCAGGTCGGGGAAGACCAGCACGGTCGCCTGCCCCGCCACCTCCGAGCCCGGCAGCTTGGTCGCCGCGACCGACGGCTCCACGGCCGCGTCGTACTGGATCGGCCCCTCGATCCGCAGATCGGGCCGGCGGGAGCGCACCAGCTCGGTGGCGGTGCGCACCTTGTCGACGTCGGCGCCGGAGCCGGAGGTGCCCGTCGAGTACGACAGCATCGCGATCCGCGGCTCCACGCCGAACCGTGCGGCCGTGACCGCCGACTGCACGGCGATGTCGGCGAGCTGCTCGGCGTCCGGGTCCGGGTTGACCGCGCAGTCGCCGTACACGAGCACCTTGTCGGCCAGGCACATGAAGAAGACCGACGAGACGATCCGCGCGTCCTCACGGGTCTTGATGATCTCGAAGGCCGGCCGGATCGTCGCGGCCGTGGAGTGCACCGAGCCGGACACCATGCCGTCGGCGAGGCCCTCCTGCACCATCAGCGTGCCGAAGTAGTTGACGTCGGAGACCACGTCGTACGCCAGCTCCACGGTGACGCCCCGGTGGGCGCGCAGGGCCGCGTACTGCTCGGCGAAGGAGTCCCGCAGCTCGGAGGTGGCCGGGTCGATCAGCTGGGTGTCGCCGAGGTCGATGCCGAGGTCGGCGGCCTTCTTGCGGATCTGGTCGACGTCGCCGAGCAGGGTCAGCTCGCACACGCCCCGGCGCAGCAGCACCTCCGCCGCGTGCAGCACCCGTTCCTCGGTGCCCTCGGGGAGCACCACCCGGCGCAGGTCGGAGCGGGCCTGCTCGAGCAGCTTGTGCTCGAACATCATCGGGGTGACCCGGTCGCTGCTCGGCGCGGAGACGCGCCGGGTGAGCTCCGCGGTGTCGGCGTACCGCTCGAAGAGGCCGAGCGCCCGCTCCGCCTTGCGGGGGGTGGCCGCGTTCAGCTTGCCCTCCAGGGAGAAGAGCTGCTCGGCGGTGGGGAAGCTGGTGCGGGGGACCGACAGCACCGGGGTGCCGGGGGCGAGCCGGTCGGCGAGGGTGAGGATGTGCTCGGCCGGGATCTCGTCCAGGGTCAGCAGCACCCCGGCTATCGGCGGGGTGCCGGCGCTGTGCGCGGCCAGCGCGCCGACGACCAGGTCGGCGCGGTCGCCGGGGGTGATCACCAGACAGCCCGGGGTCAGCGCGGCGAGGAAGTTCGGCAGCATCGCGCCGCCGAAGATGAAGTCCAGGGCGTCGCGGGCGAGCCCGGAGTCGTCGCCGAGCACCACCTTCGCGCCCAGGGTGTGCGCGATCTGGGAGACGGTCGGGGCGGAGAGCGCCGGCTCGTCAGGCAGCACGTAGCAGGGCACGGGCAGCCGGTTGGCGAGCCGCTCGGCGATCTCGTCCCGGTCCTCGCGGGCGACCCGGTTGACCGCCATGGCGAGCACGTCGCAGCCCAGGGTGACGTAGGCACGGTAGGCGTTGCGGGTCTCGGCGCGCACCGACTCGGCGGTCTGCTTGCGGCCGCCCACCACCCCGATCACCGAGGCGCCGAACTCGTTGGCGAGGCGGGCGTTCAGGGACAGCTCGTCGGGGAACTGGGTGTCGGCGTAGTCGGTGCCGAGGACGAGCACGACGTCGTAGTCACGGGCGACCCGGTGGAACCGGTCGACGAGGGTGGACACCAGTTCGTCGGTGCCCTGCTCGGCCTGGAGCGCGGACGCCTCGTGGTAGTCGAGGCCGTAGACGGTCGCCGGGTCCTGGGTGAGCCGGTAGCGGGCCCGCAGCAGTTCGAAGAGCCGGTCCGGCCCGTCGTGCACCAGGGGGCGGAACACCCCCACCCGGTCGACCTGCCGGGTCAGGAGCTCCATGACCCCGAGTTCGACGACCTGTCGGCCGTCGCCGCGGTCGATGCCGGTCACGTACACGCTGCGGGTCACGCGCGCTCTCCGTTTCGTCGGGGGCCGCAAGAGTCGTCGGCGGGCCGCATGAGTCATCCTGAGGCCACAAAAATCGCCCACCGAGGTGAGCAGATCCCTCTTGACAATACCTCTGGCGCTGGCTAAGACGCCCGTCCGTCCGGCGTCGGCACCGCGCCGGGGGACGTGAAACAATCGGGACTGGCTCACCGGTATCGACAGGGACCAGGAGACACAGCACGATGCGTATCGGAGTTCTCACCGCAGGCGGCGACTGCCCCGGCCTGAACGCAGTGATCCGGTCGGTCGTGCACCGAGCGGTCGACAACTACGGCGACGAGGTCATCGGCTTCGAGGACGGTTACTCGGGCCTGCTGGACGGCCGCTACCGCACCCTCGACCTCGACGCGGTCAGCGGCATCCTGGCCCGCGGCGGCACCATCCTCGGATCCGCCCGCCTGGAGCGCGACCGGCTGCGCGAGGCCTGCGAGAACGCCTCCGACATGATCCGTGACTTCGGCATCGACGCGCTGATCCCGATCGGCGGAGAAGGCACGCTCACCGCGGCCCACATGCTGTCGGACGCGGGCCTGCCGGTGGTCGGCGTCCCGAAGACGATCGACAACGACATCTCCTCCACCGACCGCACCTTCGGCTTCGACACCGCGGTCGGCGTCGCCACCGAGGCGATGGACCGCCTGAAGACGACCGCCGAGTCCCACCAGCGGGTGATGGTCGTCGAGGTCATGGGCCGGCACGCAGGCTGGATCGCCCTGGAGTCCGGCATGGCCGCCGGCGCCCACGGCATCTGCCTGCCCGAGCGCCCCTTCGACCCGGCCCAACTGGTCAAGATGGTCGAGGAACGCTTCGCCCGCGGCAAGAAGTTCGCGGTGATCTGCGTCGCCGAGGGCGCGCACCCGGCCGACGGCAGCATGGACTACGGCAAGGGCGAGATCGACAAGTTCGGCCACGAGCGCTTCCAGGGCATCGGCACGGCCCTGGCGCACGAGCTGGAGCGCCGCCTCGGCAAGGAGGCCAAGCCGGTCATCCTCGGCCACGTCCAGCGCGGCGGCGTCCCGACGGCGTACGACCGCGTCCTCGCGACCCGCTTCGGCTGGCACGCGGTGGAGGCGGCGCACCAGGGCGAGTTCGGCAAGATGACGTCCCTGCGCGGGACCGACATCGTGATGGTCCCGCTGGCGGAGGCGGTCACCGAACTGAAGACGGTCCCGAAGGACCGGATGGACGAGGCGGAGTCGGTCTTCTAGGCCGGCAGGGGCTCGACGGCGACGAAGTGCGTGGTGTCCTCGGGGACACCGGTGCGTTCCACGCCGTCGTCCTCGCGGTAGTGCCAGGCGAACGGCACTCCGCGTGCCGTCATCACGTCCGGGCCGTCCATGAGCTGGAAGTGCAGGTGCGGCTCGGACGAGTTGCCGGAGTTGCCGCACTCGGCGATCCTCTGGCCCGCCGACACCCGGTCGCCCACGGCCACGTCCAGCGAGCCGCGCCGCAGGTGCGCGAAGGCCGCGTACACGCCGTTGCCGAGGTCGAGGACGATGTGGTTCCCCATCAGGTGGCTCGGCCAGCCGAGACTGCGGACGAAGCCTTCCAGATAGAGGAAGAGGAAGGCGGGGAGGGACATGCGCGACAGATGGTCCCGCTGTCGTTCCGCCGTCGCGACGACCACTCCGTCGGCGGGTGCGAGCAGCGGCCTGCCGTAGGTGGGGTAGCGCCGGGGACTTCTGGCGAGCGGCCAGAACCAGCGGAAGGGCGGGGCCGACGGCACGGCCCCTTCTTCGTCACCGTCCCCGGCGGGCACGTACTTCAGATCGATGGCGTACGTCTGCGCGTGGCTGTGGGTGTGACTGGGGACCTTCGTGGCCGGTCCGTTGAGCGCCAGCCAGCGCCCGGTGACGGGAACGCGGAGGAGCACCGGTTCACGGTCCAGGGGCGGACGCTGGGTGCGGATCAACGTCACACGCATGGTCTGACCGACGATCAGCAGCGCCACGCCGGTGTACCACAGAGGGCCTATTCCCTGTGCGTTCACCACAATGCACAGGGCGCCGGCGGCGAACACCAGGCCGTAGCGCTTCCACAGCATCGTGAGCATGTGCATGCGTACCTCTTCGCTGGCGGTTGTGGGGGTGCCCGCATCCTGTCACGCCGGAGCGGCGGGCTCCGGGGCGGTCGTCAGGAGGTGCCGACAGGGGTCAACTGCTGGCCGGCCAGGCGCCGGTAGGTGGCGTCGCTCTCCATCAGCTCCGGATGGCTGCCGCGGGCCCTCAGCCTGCCGTCCTCCATGACGAGGATGTCGTCGGCGCTCGCGGTGGTGGAGATGCGATGGGCGATCGTGAGCACCTGACAGTGGGCGCCGATGGTGGTGAGGGCCGAACGCAGCGCCGTCTCGGAGTCGGAGTCGAGGTTCGAGGTGACTTCGTCCAGGAGGAGCACGGCAGGGCTGGTCAGCAGGGCCCGAGCGATGGCCAGACGCTGCCGCTGACCGCCGGAGAGCCCGATGCCGCCCTCTCCGAGATCGGTGTCGAGGCCGTCCGGAAGGGCGGCGACGACGTCGGTGAGGTGGGCCGCCTCCAGCGCCCGGGTGATCTGTTCCGCCGTGGCGCCGGGCCTGGCGTAGACGAGGTTCTCGCGGACCGTGCCCCGCATGAGCGGGGAGTCCTGCTCGACCAGGCCGATGCGGGAACGGAGCTCGGCCAGCGGCAGGCGGGACACGTCCTCGCCCATGATCCGGATCTGTCCCGCGTCGGGGTCGTGGAAGCGCTCGATCAGCTGGAACAGCGTGGACTTGCCCGCACCCGACGGCCCGACGATCGCGGTGACACCGGTGGCCGGGAGCGTGAACGTGACGTCGTCGAGGGCGAGGGGCGCGGCGCCGGAGTAACCGAAGGTGACGTGGTGGAACTCGACGGCGGCGGTGCCCTCCGCCCTGTCCCTGTCCCCGTCCCTGCCCCGGTCCCGGGCCGTTGCGGGCGCTGCCGGGGCCTCGACGGTCTCCTGGTCGATGACGGCGAGGTCGCTGACGCGGTCGATGGCGGCCCGGCCCTGCTGGAACTCGCCCAGCGACATGAAGAACATCACCAGCGGGGAGACGAGATAGAAGAGGTACATGATGAACGAGGTCAGGTCCGCGGCCGGGAGGGCTCCCGTGGCGGTACGGGCCATCCCCCAGGTGATCACCACCGCGAGGGACACCTGGGTGCCCACGTTCATCGCGGGCATCAGCATCGCCGACAGCCGGGTCACCCTGATTCCGCTCCCGCGTGCGGCCTCGGCGAGGGCCCGGATCCGTTCGGCCTCACGGCCCTCGGCGCCCGAGGCCTTGACCGTGGTGAGCGCGCCGAGGACCCGCAGGAGTCCGGAACCGTAGGCGCTGGTGTCCTCGCGGTTCTGGACGGCCGCCTTGCGGACCGCGCGGGCCAGGAACAGCGCGAGTGCGGACGCGGCGCCGAGACAGCCCGCGGTGACCAGCAGCAGCCGCCAGTCGAGCCAGAGCATGACGGCGACGCAGCCGACCGTGGTGAAGCCGGAGGTGATCATCTGGGCGACGGACGAGGACAGGGCGATCCGGGCGAGAGAGGTGTCGGACACGGTACGGGTGAACACGTCACCGTGCTCGAGCTTGTTGAAGGCCCGTATCCGGGAGTGGAGCAGACGCCCCGTCAGCGTGGAGCGCATGTCGAGGACGATGTTCTCGCCCGCCTTGCCGATCAGGTAGAAGTGCGTGGCGGCGAGCACCGCGTCCGCGACGAACAGGCCGGCGATGGACAGGATCGGCCAGGCCACCGACTCGTCGAGGGCGACGGCCTCGATCAGGTCGCCGATGAGGAGCGGCTGTACGAGGGTCGCGGCGGTGCCGCCGAGACCGAGGAGGATGCCGACGGCGAGGAGCAGCCGGTGGCGTCCGACGATGGCGGAAAGGTTCATGACGCGCCCCGGCCGACGGCGATGGCCACGATCACCGCGATGCTCGTGGCGAAGACGATGCCCAGGGCCATCGCTCGTCCGGTGAGCCGCCCGTGCTCGCGGAACACCGCGGACATGCCCGGTGCGGCGATGGCGAACGCGACCGCGAACCACACCACGCGGTTAGCCGTCAAGACTGGTTCCTCCTTCGAACTGCTCGCTCACCTCGGCGGTGATGTCAGGCGCTCTTGGTGTACGTGGTCACGAACATTGGGTACTGCTCGGCGTAGGGGGTCAGGTTCCAGTCCGCGTAGCGGCCTTCGGGAGTGAGCCCGGCTTCCGTGGCGTATGCGTCGACCTCGTCGGGGACCGTGAGGCGCGCCAGTTCGGTGCCCACACGGGTGGTGCCGTCGGACTCGTACCAGATGTGGGAGCACTGCCATATCTCGGGAGTGAGCGTGGAATGGGTCTGGAGCCCCGTCCCCGGTTCGGGGTACGGCGTGAAGAGGGTGGTGCGCAGCCGACCCTCGTGGAGCGTCTCCACCGCGGGCCGGTTGCCGGTCTCCACCACCAGTCGGCCGCCGGGGACGAGCAGATCGGCGGCGCGGCGCACCGCCTCCCGCTGGTCCTCGGGAGTGAGCAGCATCGACAGCGTCCCGCACACCATGTACACCAGGCCGTAGGCGCGGGTGTCGGTGTAGGCGCGGATGTCCGCGTGCACGGGGACGACGTCCTCGTTCCCCGGGGCGGCGGCCAGCTGGGCGAGCATTTCCGGGGACGAGTCGACGCCGGTCACCCGACCGGTCTTCCGGGAGAGCGGGACGGCGATGCGTCCGGTGCCGACACCGAACTCGAGGGTGCCGGCGTCGGGGTCGGGGTGCAGGCCGGCCAGGGCGTCCGCCACGGCCTGGCCGGCGGCGCCTTTGGGGAAGACCCGGTCGTACCACTGTGCGAACTGTGTGCCGTAACCGATGTCTGCGACGTCGCTGGTCATGCGGGGTCTCACTTCCCTTTGGCGGTGTGCGGGTGCGGCGGGCCCGGACGGTCAGGTGGGCCAGTAGCCGCTCTTGGTCTGCATCACGGAGCGGAGGAGCCGCACGCGTCCGTCGTCGGCGAACTCCCCGAAGGTGAAGACCTCCATCTCGCCCGCCCGGCGTCCGTGCGGTGAGGGCACCATGGAGTAGCGGGCCGCGAAACGGTTGCCCTGGGTGAGCACCGCGTGGAGGTCCAGGGCGTAGTCGGGTCCGCTGTCGCGGGCCGCGGCGAGGGACTGCAGGGCGGCCGGGCGCTGCATCGGCGTGCCGTTGATGTACTGGACGGAGTCGGGGGTGTGGAACCGGTCGAAGGCCTCTTCGAGGGGCACGTCCGGGTCGTCGGCCAGCTCGGCGAAGGTCGTGAGGTAGGCCGCGGGGTCCGTCGGCGCACCGTTCGGTGCGCCCGCGGACCCCGCGTCGCCGTCCCAGGTGGGGGAGTCGGAGCCGCCCCATCCGTAGGTCGACCGCGCGGTGGTGACGGTGGACGCGACACGTCCGTCGTCGGCGAGGTCGGCGAACATCACCGATTCGGTGTTGTGCCGCACCTGCATCACCAGGGGCTTGCTGATGGTGTAGCGGGCGGCGGCGCGGTTGCCGTCGACCACCACCTCGTGGATCCACAGCTCGTACGGCGTCCGGTCCGCCCGCCACTGCTCGAGGTTCTTCAGTACGGTCGCCCGGTCGCACTGCTTCCGGTTGACCAGGTGGGTGGCGTCCGGGACGTGGTAGCGGTCCCAGACGTCTTCGAGGTTCTGCGTGGCGGCGAAGGCGTCGGCGGTGTAGGTGCGGAGATAGCCGGCGAAGTCGTCGGCGGGCCTCGGGGCGATGGTCATGGTGCGTTCTCCCACACTGGTGCTGGATGGTGCTCGGTGTGACGGCGGTGCTCAGGCCGGAGTGAGGTGGGGGCCGGCCGGGCGCATCGGGGTGTACGGGGAGATGAACAGGGGCTCGGGGTCCTCGCTGGTGTCATGCCCGGCGGCTCGTACGACCGCGAACTGGAAGCCCTTGACGTGCTCCGCGCCCTGCCGCTCCCGGACCGTCTTGCGGATGAACTCGGCGAGGACCCGGTAGGAGGAGGTCTTCTGCACCTCCGTCGCCCCGGACTTGGTGGCCTGCTGGAGGATGGCGGTGCACAGGTCGAACACCGACTTCTCCGGGCGGCGGGTGGCGAACCAGAACGCCTGGTACATCCTGCGGGGCTCGATCATGTCGATCTCGCTCCACTCGGACGTCCCGCCGGCGTGGTCGAGGGTGCGGTAGACGTAGTGGAAGTCGTGAGTCGCCGGGTTCGGGGCGAAGAACTTCCAGTTCGGGACGAAGGAGAACAGGTCCCTGGAGCGGACCCGGTCGAACGCCGGGTGCGGGTGCTGCGCGGCCACGGTCGCCACCAGCATGCCCGCGCCCACGATGCGCGCCAGGGAACCGGGACCGGTGAACGTGTCCTTGAACAGGGCCGTCGGGTTCACCTCTGTGCTCCTTCCCCGTCGGCGACGGACTCGCTCGGCCCGCTGCCGGTGGCGCGCAGGAAGTCGGTCATGTGCTGCACCGTCTTGTAGGCGAACAGCACGTCGGTCAGCAGGGAGTCGTGGTCGGCCCCTTCGACGATCCTGACGTCGCCGCGCCGGTGGACCCGGGCGAGCTCGTTGTACATCAGCAGCTGCTCGGGGTCCTGGTCGACGGTCTGCTGAGCGGCGACGATCAGCGCGGGCGCCGCCACCTGCGGCATGTCGCCGTCGAAGGACCTGAAGTCCTCCTCCACCGCGGCCCATTCACGCTTGCCGGCCTTCCAGAGCCGGGCGTCGGTGTACTGGGCGAACACCTTGTCGCGGTAGTTCACCGGGAGCCTGTCGAGCCACGCGGGGCGGCTCATGAGGATGCCGGTGCCCAGGGAGATGTAGCGGGCGGCGTGCGCGATGTTGTCCCGCAGGTCCTTCGCCCCATCGCTCTGGCGCTCGGAGCGCTGCAGTTCGGCGGGGTGGGACGGGTCGAGGTAGACGAGGCCGGCGATCCGGTCCGGGATCCGGGCCGAGACCCGGCGGATCAGCTCTCCGCCCAGGGAGTGGCCGACCAGGACCGCCTTGCGGTGCCCGGGCACCGTGGCGCGGATCAGGTCCTCCAGGTCGTCGACCGACTCGTCCAGCGTGAAGGGCGCGGTGGTCCGGCGGACGCTGCCCGCGTACCCGGCTCGCGCGTAGGAGACGACCGCGCTGTCCGAGTCGTTCACGAACCGCTCGGTGATCCAGGCGAAGTGCTCGGACGTCGAGGTGAGTCCGGCGCAGAAGACCAGCACCGGCGCGTCCGTCCCGTCGTCACGGCCGCCCGTCTCGTACACCAGCTCGTTGCCGTGCCGGGTGACGAACTTCCGTGAGGTGGGCCAGCCTTCGCGGACCACGGCGCGGCGCTGGGCGGCGACCACGGCGGCGGCCGCGACGCCCCCGGCGAGCAGGAGGGCGGCGGCCTTCACCGCGCGGTCGTCACGTCCCGCCACCAGCGGGTGCGACCTGGGGGCCGTGGTGTAGGCGACCATCGGGTGCATGGCGGGGAACGCCGTCATGAAGCGCCCGAGCCCCATGACGAAGCCGTTGGCGACGTGGAAGCCACCCGCTGCCGCGATCATCGGGCGGGCGAGCCTGCCGCCGGCGAGGTACACGACGGGGAAGAGGCACTCCATCGCGAGCACGCTGTGCTGGAGGTACTTCGCGCTGCGCGGGTAGCGCTGGGTGAGCCGGTAGGCGCTCTCGAAGCCGTAGGTGCGGGTGCGCATCACGCCGGGAAGCGCCGAGCCGTCACGCCATTTCTCACCGAGGAGCTTGACCCAGCCGGAGGCCGCGTAGGACAGACTCGCCTGCATCCCCACGTACCAGAGGAACGCGTCCTTGGTCTGCGGATTCTTCGAGAGGCGAGCGAGGCCGGTGGCGGTCTGCACCAGGTTGGCCACCTGGTCCGAACCGTCCGTGCCATAACGGTGGCGGGTCTGCAGCAGGGAGGTGGAAGCGGTGAGGAAAAGGCTTCCGGCCCCGCGCCATTTGCTGTTTCCCGGCGCCAGAAGTCCCACACTCACAGCCGCCCGGGCGGCGTGTATCGCCACCGTCACCTTTTTGCCGCTGACGGCCTCGGTAATGCGGCGGATCGTCGGATTCTTGGTCTCCGGCGCCTCCTTCATGATCTCCCAGTCGTTGAGACCGCCGGGATCCATCTGCTTGTGCTGGTGCAGATATTCGAGGGAGGAAGAGAGGGTGGTGAGCGCGGAAAGCCGCTCGGATATGGCGAGGGCGCGGTCCCGGGATATGGGTACCGGGGAGAAAAGCGCCGAGACAAGTTTCTTCATTCGTCTCACAGGAGGTTCCTCACGATGAACCATGGGGTGAGCTAATATGTGAAAGCTGTCGGGCCGCGATTGCGGCGCGGCCCGACAGCTCGCCCGATGCCCGCAGATTTCGCTCTCCGGGCGGGTTCAGAAGCCCACGCTCATGTCAGGGGCTGCTGACGGTGTTCCCTACTTGCCGCCGCCGGCGGCCCGGCCGAGCTCGTAGGCGCCGACCACGGCGGCGCCGGCCGCGAGTCCACCGCCCGCGTACGGGCAGGTGACGAGAACGGCGGGAGTGAAGGCGACGGGCATGGTGCGGGTGACCCGGTCCTTCTGGCCCTCGGTCAGAGCCGGTTCCGTGATCGCACGCACACTGTCGATGATGTGAGTCATCCTGATCCCCTCTTCGAAGATTTTCGAAAGGCCTGGTGGCCGCTAGTTGACGACGCGGCCGGCGACGTACGCGCCCACCGGGACGGTGAAGGCGACGATGCCGGCCGTGATCTTGACGCAGACCGGCACGGCGACGGCCGGGGTGGCCATGACGGGAACACCGTTGGTGTTCGTCATTCCGTCCTCGAGCGAGCCCATCTCCTGCTGGTTCATAAACGCAGCGATCTTGCCCATTTCATTCCTCCTGCTGATTCCAGTCGGATAAGGGGTAGGCTCACGAAAGGCCGCCCAGAAATGGGCGGGGCGCGAAATTCGCTGCCCGGGCGTTGCCCCGCCGACGATCGATTGACTCCCCCTCATGGGCATCACTATACGAATATCTCGAAGCTTGAGATCAAGCACATTTCATGTGGTGTGCATCACATGGTGGCGCAAGATGACGATGACATAAGTCATGCTTTTCTGTGCTGACCAGTGAGAACAAAGGCGGGGGTAAGGAATTCAGGTCGGTGTCTCTGGCTCAAATATTTCGGTCAGGATTCAACCATGACGAGCGGGCGTACGGCTCAGGGCACCCCTGACCGCCGAGGTCACGGCTGATCGGTAGGGAGAAAAGTCCGTTGTCGTCGTCGTGGGCTCAATTGCCGCTGTGCGGGCCGAGCGGCGGGGGCACACGGATGCCGTGCTCGTGACGCAGAGCGGAGAGCGCGGCCAGATAGCCGGACATCCCGTGCACGCTGGGACCCGGCGGAGTGGATGCCGAGCACAGGTACAGGCCGGGCAGCGGGACCCGGTAGGGATCCCATTTCGCGGCGGGCCGCAGCAGCGACTGTCGGACGGTCATGGCCCCGGCTCCGATGTCGCCGCCGACGTAGTTCGGGTTGTACGTCTCGTACTGCGCGGCGCTCACGCCGCGCGCGGCGATGACGGTGTCGCCGAAGCCGGGTGCGTACTGCTCGATCCGGCGGCGGACGAGGTCGACGGGGTCCCGCGGGTCGCCGTGAGGGACATGGGCGTAGGCCCAGACGGGACGCTTGCCGCCGACGGCCCGGCCGGGATCGGTCGCTGCGGGGTCGACGAGGAGCACGAACGGCTCGGGGTCCCGGATTCCGCGCGCGGCCGCCGACTCCGTACGGAACATGTCGGCGCGGGTGCCGCCGAGGTGGACGGTGCCCGCTCGGCCGGTCGCCGGGTCGGTCCACGGGATGGGTTCGGACACCAGGAAGTCGACCTTGGACGCCCCGGGGCCGTACCGGAAACGCTCGAGGGCCCGGCGGTAGCGCCCGGGGAGCCGGTCCCCGGCGAGTCGGAGGAGCCCCTTGGGGCTGGTGTCGAGCAGCACCAGGGGCACGTCGCCGAGTTCGCCGAGGTCCTTGATGGGCTGTCCGGTGTGGATGCGGCCGCCCCGCGCGGTGATGTCGGCCGCGAGGGAGTCGGCGATGCGGGCGCTGCCGCCCCGGGGCAGCGGCCATCCCGTGGAGTGGGCGAGGTGTCCGAGGAGCAGCGCGACGGCGCCGGCGGCCAGCGACGGGAGTCTGCCGACGGAGTGCGCGGCGACCCCTGTGAGCAGGGCGCGTGCCCGCTCGGTACGGAAGGGCAGCCTGGTGGCATGGGCGAGGACTCTGGGCGCCATCAGCAGCGGTGCCACCAGATCGCCGGGAACGGCGCGCTGGCCGGACAGGATCAGATCGACCACGCCCTGGCTGTGTGCGGCGAGCGGCGCCATGAGCCGCCGCCAGCGTTCGCCGTCCACGCCGAGTCCGGCGCTGGTCCGGGCGAGATCGCGGTGGGCGAGGACGGTGTCCTCGCCGGGAAGCGGGTGGGCGTAGGGGATCTCGGGCTGGAGCAGGTCGACCCCGCGCGCGGGCAGATCGAACTCCCGGAAGAAGCGGGACGCGGCCGCCATGGGGTGCACGGCCGCACAGATGTCGTGCACCACATCGGCGTCGAAGAGCGGCTCGGTGCGCAGGCCGCCGCCGTATGTGTCGTGCGCCTCGTACAACTCGACGCTCAGGCCCGCCCGCAGCAGTGTGACAGCGGCGGAGAGCCCGTTGGGGCCCGTGCCGACGATCACCGCGTCCGTCATGCGACACCTCTTCCGCCGGTCTCACGAAGACTCGGGCACAGGCCTCCGTAGGTCACACGCAGTGGATACAAACAGCTCCCAGGAGTCACCGATATGGTGCGGATCACACCGGCAGTCGGAGTTCTCTGTTCCGAACCGCTGACATGCGTCACCGTTCCCCCATGACGGTTGCCACCATGGCCCGTGGGGCAGTTGCCCGCCTCGCTCCGCGCATCCGCCGCCGGAGCCGGTGCGCGGACGCGGCCGGCCCCGGAAGTGTGATTGACGTCACGCCGTCTCGGGAGGCCACGCAAGGTCAGATCCAGCCGTGTTTACGGGCCACATGGGCGGCCTCATGCCGGTTGGCCGCCTTCAGTTTGCCGGCGATCCTCGACAGGTGGTTGCGAACGGTCCCGGGGGTGAGGACCGCGCGCCGCGCCACCGTGTCGATGGGGGCCCCGTCCGCGGACAGTGCCAGAACGTCCGCCTCCCGCCGGGTCAGCGGGGACTCTCCCGCCGCGAGCGCCTGTGCGGCCGCCTCCGGATCGACGTAGGAGACACCGCGGTGAACCATCCTGATGATGTCGGCCAGTTCCTTCGCCGACGTCGTCTTCGGCACGAAACCCCGGGCTCCCGCGGACAGGGCCGAGGTGAGATACCCCGGCGCCGTATGGGAGGTGACCACGAGGCACCGCACGGAGGGCCGGGTCAGCCGCAGATCGCGGATGACGCTGATGCCGTTCTTGTCGGGCATGCTCAGATCCAGGACGCAGACGTCGGGGACGAGATTCCTCGCCAGCTCGGACGCTTCCACGCCGCCCGCGGCCTCACCGACCACGTCGATGTCGTCCTCGGCCGCCAGCAGCACGGAGAACGCTCCGAGGACCAGTTTCTCGTCGTCCGACAGGAGAACCCGAATGCTCACGCCGCCCTCCCCCGCGCGAGGGGAACGGTGACCAGGAGGCGGTACGTGCCGCGCGGTCCGGGGCCGTGCTCCAGCCGGCCTCCCAGCGGTGCGACGCGTTGCGCCAGTCCGTCCATGCCCGTACCGGATCCCGGACGCGGGCCCGGAACGTCGCGCACACCGTCGTTCACCACGCGCAGGGCGCACTCGTCCGCCTCGCCCGCGCCGGACCTGGTGAGCGTGATGGTGCAGGCCGTGGCCTCGGGGGCGTGCCGCATGATGTTCGTGGCCGCTTCCCGCACGGCCCAGCCGAGCGACTCCTGCACCTCCGGTGGCAGGCTCGGGCCGCGGTTCTCCCAGGTCACCCCGCACCGGATGCCGCAGGCCCCGAGCAGGGAGCGGGCGCCGTCCAGCTCGTCGTCGAGCGACGTGGTCCGCGCGGCGTTCACCACCGCCCGCAGCTCGCTCTGCGACGCTCTCGCCAGCACCTGCAGCTGCTCTATCTCCTCCAGCTTTCCGGTGTGCGCGATGAGCTCGGACTTGATCGCGATGACGGCCAGATGCCGTCCCAGTGTGTCGTGCAGATCGCGGGACATCCGCAGCCGCTCGTCGGCCACCGCCTGCTGGGCGGCCGCGTCCGCGGCGATCTCCAGCCGGGAGATGACGGTGACGGGACGCATCGCGCTGCGAACGGCGGCGACGACGGCCAGGAACACCCCGCCGACGGTCAGGGCCGAGGCCAGTGGCGCGTGCGGGCTGACGGCGGCGGCCACCGCGAGGCACACGGCCGCGGTGGCGGACCGGACGCGCAGCGGAGACTCGGCCACCACGAGGGCCACGGGTACGACGGCCATTCCGGCGAGCGGGACGACCTCCGTCCGTGCGAACGCACCGGTGTAGGGGAGCAGCCAGAGGCACGCCGGCCACAGGAAGGCGGGGGCGAGGAGGACGAACGGCGTGACCGGGTACGGCTGTCCGGTCCATACCGGACGCAGCAGCGCTCCCAGGTGAAGGGCGTAGAGGACGGACGCGAGGACGAGGACGGGGTGCGGGTCGGGTACTTCCGCGAGCAGGATGAAGGCCAGAGGGGGCGCGGTCAGGCACACGGCCAGTCGCCGCCGGGTCTGTCTCGTGAGCTTCTCGGCGTCCTGCCGCGTGGCGCGCAGTTGCGCGGAGCCCGGGGTGGGCCGGTGCGCCCCCCGGTAGGAGGGTGCGGCGGGCGTTGTCGTCGTGGTCCCGTGTGCCGGAAGGGCGTGGTGGGGGGAGTCGGGAGTCTCCGCGGGCGGGTGCCGCAAGGACTCGGAGAGGTAGGGCACGATGAGCCTCACAAGCTGGGTGCATCATGCAGGTACGTTTCGGCCGCCTCGCTGCGGCGACTGCGGGCAGGCAGTCGCCTGCTCGGCTCTGGAGGCTGTGAGAGGCGTAGGGCCGCTCGTCCTGCAGGTGGGGGGAGGGTGGGGGGAGACCCCGCGGGCCGGCCGGTCGGCTCAACCGCGAGGAGAAACGGGCCGTGCTGGGACGGCCTGCGGCGCGGTGGTGCACAGGTGCGCCGGCGGATGGGAACGGCACCTCGGAGAGGGCGCTCCGGTCTCGCGAGTCCTCGCCGCACGCAGCTCGCGAGTCGGCCGATTTGCGTGCGGTCGTTCACGTTCGATGCGCATAATGCCCCCGTAGCGTCTGGACACCTGTGGTCTGGTCAGGGCCGCGACACAATGATCCTAGGGCGGCCCGTCGACGCTGGACATGGGGGTGAACCCTTTGGCTGATTACCGACGTTGACCCGAGCGGCGAGTTCACCGGCTGTGGTCCTCGACCGCCGTCCAGAAGTGGTCGACGATGCGGTCGAGGAACTCGCGGCCGCTGTCGCCCGCGTCGCCGTGACCGCCGCCCCAGCTGAGGGTGGCGGCCATGTGGCCCTGGTAGTCCTGGTGCAGGCGGTGGAGCGCCTCCTCCAGCACGCGTCGCTCCAGCGGGGCGATCTTCGACACCGGCCGGACGTACGCCTGCCAGCGCGTCGTCGCCGCGTTGCGCAGCAGCTCCGCGAGCCGTTCCTCCCGGCCGGTGACGGTGATGACGTCGGCCAGGGTCAGGGCGAGCATCCGGGCCAGAGCGGCCGACTGCCGCTCGGTGCCGTGCCACTGGCCCGTCTCCTCCATCCGCAGATACGCGTGCAGTTCATGGCCGACCGTGCGGGCGACGTCCTCGGGCGCCAGGCCGCGCGCGACCCGGTGCTCGCGCAGGGTGCGTGGCCGCCCGATGAGTTCGCCGGGCGAGCACCACAGCGCACCGGCCAGGGCGGTGAGTTCGGGGTGGGAGGGGGTGGCGGTCCCGCGTTCCCAGGCGGCGACGAGCGCCGGGGTGACGTACGGCAGCCCGTACGAGCCGCGCAGGGCGTGGGCGACATGCTCCGGGCCCATGCCCAGGGCGGCCCGCAGCCGGCGTGCGGCGGGGGCGTTGAACGGCGGGGGCGGATGGCGGTCGGTACGAGCGGAGCGTCGGTGCACGGCCCACAAGCTAGGCCCGCGTGCTGGGGCTGACTACGGTCTGTTCGGCCAGGATCACTGATTGTAGGAAGGTACGGCTACCGGCGAGTCGGTTCGCGGGGGCGGGAGTGGCGCCGCCGCGCGGTCGCCGTCCCGCCGGACCGTGAACGGCAAGCTCAGTGGGCATATGCGCACGTCGCCATCGGTGTCGCCCGCGCCGCCGCCGGGAACGCGGACGCACGGAACTCGAGTGTCCGTGCGACGGGATTCCCCGCCCGAGCCCTCCCGCACCGGCCTCCCGCGCGGCGCAAACCCACCGCCCGGCTCACCCCTTGACCGCCCCGCCCAGCGCGAACCCCCCGCCCAGCCGTCGTGCGATCAGCACGTACAGAAGGATCACCGGCGTCGAGTAGACGATCGAGAACGCGGCGAGCTGCCCGTACGCCACCATGCCCCGGTTGCCGAAGAAGTCGTTGATGCTCACGGACGCCGGCATCTGGTCCGGGGTGAGCAGCAGCATGAACGGGACGAAGAAGTTTCCCCACATCATCACGAACGAGAACACGGTCACCACCGCCACCCCCGGCCCCATCAGCGGCAGCACGATCCGCACCAGGGACTGCAGGGACGAGGCCCCGTCCGTCCAGGCCGCCTCCTCCAGCTCCTTGGGAACACCGTCCATGAAGTTCTTCATCAGCCAGATCGCGAACGGCAGTTGGGAAGCGGCGAAGAAGAAGATCGTGCCCCGCATGGTGTCGATCAGTTCGACCCGGACGAACAGCGCGTACACCGGCACCATGATCGCGGTGATCGGCAGGCTCGTCGCGAAGAGGATCGTCAGCAGGAACGGCCGGTTGAGCCGGGAACGGAACCGGGAGAGCGGATACGCGGCGAGCGCGGCGCAGACCACGGTGAGCGCGGTCGCGCCCCCGCACAGGATCAGGCTGTTCAGCAGCGGGGTGAAGGTGATCTCGTCGGTGAGGATCGCGTCGAAGTGGTCCAGGGTCAGGCCGTCGGGGGCCTTCACCCGCAGGCCCGCCCGAGGGTCGAGCGCGGAGAGCACCAGCCAGGCCAGCGGCAGGACGAAGGCGGCGGCGACGGTGAGCAGCCCGGCGTCGGCGGCCAGGCGCCGGGTACCGCGGCGCGAGGACAGGGACATGGCGGGTCAGACCTCCGTCCGCAGCAGACGCATGTAGACGAGGGAGAACAGCGCCCCGACCAGGAGGAGCAGCAGCGCCACCGCCGTGCCGTAGCCGATCAGACTGTTCTGGAAGGCCTGCTCGTACATGAACAGCGGCAGCGTCTGGCTCCTGCCGCCGGGGCCTCCTCTCGTCATCACCCAGATCAGCCCGAACACGGAGAGCGTCTGCAGGGTGTTGAGCATCAGGTTGGTGCCGATGGAGCGGCGGATCATCGGCAGGGTGATGTGCCACATCCGGCGCAGGCCGCCGGCGCCGTCCACCTCGGCGGCCTCGGTGATCTCCTTGGGGATCTCGTTCAGCGCGGCCGAGTACACCAGCATCGAGAACGCCGTCCCGCGCCAGACGTTGGCGAAGGACACCGCCAGGATCGGCAGCGTGTACAGCCAGTTCTGGGACGGCAGATGCAGCCAGTCCAGAACGGCGTTCAGCGTCCCCTCGCGGCGGAAGAAGGCGTACAGCAGGAAGCCCGCCACGACCTCCGGCAGCACCCAGGCCGTGACGACGATGCCTCCGGTCAGCGTGCGCACCGGCTTCGACGCCCGCTGCATCAGCGCGGCCAGCGCGAGCCCCAGCGTGTTCTGCCCGATCAGCGACGACAGCACGGTGAACACCAGCGTCAGCCATACGGCGTTGAGGAACGCGTCGTCCCCGAACGCCCGCCGGAAGTTCTCGAAGCCGACGAACGACTCCTCGGCCTGACCGGTCAGCTGCAGATCGGTGAAGGCGATGAGCACGCAGTACGCGATGGGCCCGGCGAGGAACAGCAGCAGCAGGGCCAGCGCGGGGGTGAGGGGCAGGAGGCGGGGGAGGAGCCGGCGCGTCCCGTCGCTCACTTCTCGACGACCTGGTTGTCGGTGGCGTCCCTCAGTGCGTCGTCGTAGCCGCGCGCGGCCTCCTCCACCGACAGGTCACCCGTGGTCACGCCCTCCATCGCCTCCTGGATGGCCGTGGACACCTTCGGGTACGCCGGATACGCGGGCCGGTAGTGGGTGTCCGCCACCAGGTCGGTGAAGAACGTGATGCCCGGCTGGGCCTCGGCGTACGCCGGGTCGTCCGCGACGTCCTCGCGGACCGCGATGCCGGAGTTGGCGACATACCACTTCTGCGCGTTGGCCTTGGTCTGCATCGTCTTGATGAACTCGAAGGCCAGGTCGGGGTTGGCCGCCTTGGCGGGGATCGCCCAGGTCCAGCCGCCCGACATGCTCACCCTGCCCGGCGCCTGCCCGTTCTGGGTCGGCATGGCGGCGAGCCCCAGCTCCCGCGACCACTCGGGCCATTCGTGCCCGCTTCCCTCCAGCCAGTCCTGCGGCAGCCAGGAGCCGTCCAGCGCGATGCCGAGCTTGCCCTGCGGCAGCCACTCGCCGCGCACCCGGGTGCCGACGTTGGGGTCGAGGGCGTCGGAGACGTCCGGGCCGAGCTTCTCCTTGTAGACGGTCTCGACGAAGGAGAGGGAGTCCTCGAAGCCCTTCCCCGCCGTGATCCACTTCTTGCCGCCCTTGTCGTACAGCGGGTCGGAGGTGCCGTCGCCCGTGCCGTAGAGCAGCATCTCGAAGGTCTGCATGGTGGCGGCCTCACCGACCGGCTTGCCGGTGTAGACGTTCAGCGGGATGACGTCCGGCACCTTCTCCTTGATGGTGCGGGCGGCGTCGAGCACGTCCTCCCAGGTCTTCGGCTGCCAGTCGGCGGGCAGCCCCGCCCTGGCGAAGACGTCCTTGCTGAACCACAGTCCGCGGGTGTCGGTGCCGTCGGGGACGCCGTACGTCTTGCCGTCCTCGCCCTTGGCCGCCGCCTTCGCGGTGTCGATGAACTGCTCCCAGTCCTTCCACTTCGCCAGATACGGGTCGAGGGGCTTCAAGTACCCGCTGGTGATGTCGGAGTTGATGAGGAAGGTGTCCTCGTAGACCAGGTCCGGCGCGGTCTTGGGGGAGCGGAGCATCTGCTGGAGCTTGGTGTAGTACTCGGCGTCCGGGGCCTTGATGGGGACGAGCTCCACCTTCTTGCCGGGGTTGGCCTTCTCGAACTGCTCCTTGATGTCCGCGAGATAGGTGTCCATCACCTTGATCGAGTTGTCCGTGGACTGCTTGAAGGAGACCTTGAGGGTGTCCGGATCACTGCCGGACCCGCCGCCGCAGGCGGTGAGGGTGGCCGCGGCGGCGACGGTGAGGGAGAGGAGTGCGGGGAGGGCGGCGGTGGGGCGCACGGGCATGACCTCCTGAGGGCGCACGACACTGTGGCCTGGACGGCTGCGTGGCGAACGTAAGAGGAGTGGTCTAGTCAGGTCAATGAGCGTGCGCCGGATTGACCGCCCGCCGGCGTGAAGGCTTTGTGGGCCTCAGCTCCCGGTCACCCACCGGTACTGCAACTCCGGCCGCCCGACCGTCCCGTACTGGGGACGGCGGGCCGCGCGCCCGGCGTCGACGAGGTGTTCCAGATAGCGGCGGGCCGTGATGCGGGAGATGCCGACCGCCTCCGCGACGCCGGCGGCCGTCAGGCCCTCCCCGGCGTCCCGCAGGGCCACCGTCACCCGTTCCAGGGTCGGTGCGCTCAGGCCCTTCGGCAGGGCGGCCGGTCCGGGAGCGCGCAGGGCGGCGAGCGCCCGGTCCACCTCGTCCTGGCCGCTGGCCTCGCCGACGGCCGCGTGGAACTCCGCGTACCGCACCAGACGGTCCCGCAGGGTCGCGAACGTGAACGGTTTCAGTACGTACTGCACGACCCCGAGGGACACCCCCTCGCGCACCACCGCCAGATCCCGGGCGGAGGTCACCGCGATCACGTCGGCGTGGTGACCGGCGGCCCGGAGCGAGCGGGCCAGCTGGAGGCCGTGCACGTCGGGCAGGTGCAGGTCGAGGAGGAGCAGGTCGACGGGTGTGCGCTCCAGGGCGCGGCGGGCCTCCGCCCCCGTGCGCGCCTTCCCGACCGCGACGAACCCGGGCACCCGGCCGACGTACATCACATGGGCGTCCGCGGCGACCGGATCGTCCTCGACGACGAGCACTCTGATGGGCCGCTCGGTCATGTGCGGGCCCCTGGGTCCTGTACGACCGCGCCGGGAGCCACGCCACGGGCGGCGTCGGCACGCGTGCTACCGGAATCCGTCCCGGTCGGCCTGCTTCCCGGCCCTTCGGCTTCGTCCGCCCGCGTGCCCGGGGCCGACGGCCTCAGCGGCAGCCGCACCTCGAACACCGCGCCGCCCTCCTCGCCCGAGGTGACCGAGAGGGCGCCGCCGTGCCGGGCCACCGCCTGCTGCACCAGGGCGAGGCCCAGGCCCCGGCCGCCCGGGCCGGACGGCTTGGTCGTGAAGCCCCGCCGGAAGACCGCCTCCGTGTGGTCCGGATCGACGCCCGGGCCGGTGTCGCAGACCCGCAGGATCAACTCGGAGCCGTCCTCCTCGGTCAGCGCCGTCACCGTCACCCGGGGCCGCACCCCGCCCTGCGCCGCGTCCACGGCGTTGTCGATCAGGTTGCCGAGGATGGTCACCAGGTCCCGGGCGGGCAGCGAGTCCGGCAGCAGGCCGTCGTCCAGGCGGCTGTCCGCCGACACCACCAGTTCCACGCCCCGCTCGTTGGCCTGCGCGGTCTTGCCCAGCAGCAGCGCCGCCAGCACCGGCTCGCTCACCGCCGCGACCACCTGGTCGGTGAGCGCCTGCGCCAGCTCCAGCTCGGCCGTCGCGAAGTCCACCGCCTCTTCCGCCCGGCCCAGCTCGATCAGCGAGACCACGGTGTGCAGCCGGTTCGCCGCCTCGTGCGCCTGCGAACGCAGCGCCTGCGTGAAGCCCCGCTCCGAGTCCAGCTCGCCCATCAGCGACTGGAGCTCGGTCACGTCCCGCAGCGTCACCACCGAGCCGCGCCGCTGGCCGCCGGTGACCGGCGAGGTGTTCACCACCAGCACCCGGTCCGCCGCCAGGTGCACCTCGTCCACCCGGGGCTCCGAGGCGAGCAGCGCACCCGTCAGCGGCGCCGGAAGGCCCAGCTCCGCCACCGACCTGCCCACCACGTCCTCCTCCTGGTCGACGCCCAGCAGCTCCAGGCCGCCGTCGTTGATCAGCGCCACCCGGTACTGGCCGTCCAGCATCAGCAGACCCTCGCGCACGGCGTGCAGCGTGGCCTGATGGTAGTCGTGCATATGACTGAGCTCGGTCGCGTTCATGCCGTGGGTGTGACGGCGCAGCCGGGCGTTGATGACGTAGGTGCCGACCGCGCCCAGCCCGAGCGCTCCGGCCGCGACCACGAGCAGCGCGGTCAGCCGTCCCTGGGCGCGCTGGCTGATCTCCTCGACCCTTATGCCGGCGCTGACCAGGCCGACGATGCGGTCGCCGTCCCGGATCGGGGTGACCGCCCGGACCGACGGCCCGAGGGTACCGGTGTAGGTCTCGGTGAAGGTACGGCCGCGCAGCGCCGGGGCCGTGCGGCCCTGGAAGAGCAGACCGATCTGGTCGGGGTTCGGATGCGTCCAGCGGATGCCCCGCGGGTCCATGATCGTCACGAAGTCCACGTCGGTGTCGCGCACCACCGCCAGCGCGTACGGCTGGAGCCGCGCCGACGGGTCGGACGTACGGATCGCCTCCCGCACGGACGGCGAGTCGGCGACCGAACGGGCCACCGCGGTCGCCTGGCGGCCCGCCGCCTCTTCGGCCTGGCTGCGGTCGCCGACGTATGTGAACAGCGCGTACCCGGCCACGACGACCGCGATGAGCACGGCCTGCATGGCGAACAGCTGTCCCGCGAGGCTGCGGGGCCGGGGGAGGGGGATGCGCATGCCGTCAGTCTGCCTGGCGCTTCCACGATGAACTAAATGAACGGAAGGGTGACCGCGCTCACAAGGCAGGACATAGTCACGGCATTCCCCCAGGGCCCGAGCACCGGCCCTGACCCCCATATCCCCGGACGTGAGCCGCACGCCGGTGATGCCGACGACGTCGTCAAGGAGGGCCGCCGTGACCAGCACAGCCGCTACGGCACCTGCCGCACCCAAAGCCAAGCGGGACCGCACGCACTATCTCTACATCGCGGTGATCATCGCGGTCGCCCTCGGTATCGCCGTCGGTCTGATCGCACCCGACTTCGCGACCGAGCTGAAGCCGCTCGGCACCGGATTCGTGAACCTGATCAAGATGATGATCTCGCCGATCATCTTCTGCACCATCGTGCTGGGCATCGGCTCCGTGCGGAAGGCCGCCAAGGTCGGCGCCGTCGGCGGTATCGCCCTGGGCTACTTCCTGGTGATGTCGGTCGTCGCCCTCGGTATCGGTCTGATCGTCGGCAACGTCCTGGACCCGGGCACGGGCCTCGCGGTGACCGACGCCGTCAAGGAGACCGGCCAGGCGCAGGTCGACGCGGAGGCCAAGAGCACCGTCGACTTCCTGATGGGCATCATCCCGACCACGATCGTCTCCGCCTTCACCGCGGGCGAGGTCCTGCAGACCCTGCTGATCGCGCTGCTCTGCGGCTTCGCCCTGCAGGCCATGGGCTCCGCCGGACAGCCCGTGCTGCGCGGCATCGAGCACATCCAGCGGCTGGTCTTCCGCGTCCTGGCGATGATCATGTGGGCGGCCCCGGTCGGTGCCTTCGGCGCCATCGCGGCGGTCACCGGCTCGGCCGGCATCGACGCGCTCAAGAGCCTGGCCGTGCTGATGCTCGGCTTCTACACCACCTGCGTCCTGTTCATCTTCCTGGTGCTGGGCACGCTGCTGCGCGTCATCGCGGGAGTGAACGTCTTCTCGCTCTTCAAGTACCTGGGCCGTGAGTTCTTGCTGATCCTGTCGACCTCCTCCTCGGAGTCGGCGCTGCCGCGCCTCATCGCGAAGATGGAGCACCTGGGCGTCAGCAAGCCGGTGGTCGGCATCACCGTCCCGACCGGCTACTCGTTCAACCTCGACGGCACCATGATCTACATGACCATGGCCTCGCTGTTCATCGCCGACGCCATGGGCACCCCGATGTCGATCGGCGAGCAGATCCCGCTGCTGCTCTTCCTGCTGGTCGCCTCGAAGGGCGCCGCCGGTGTCTCCGGCGCGGGTCTGGCCACGCTGGCCGGCGGTCTGCAGTCGCACAAGCCCGCCCTGGTGGACGGCATCGGCCTCATCGTCGGCATCGACCGCTTCATGAGCGAGGCCCGTGCCCTGACCAACTTCGCGGGCAACGCCATCGCCACCGTCCTGATCGGCACCTGGACCAAGGAGATCGACCGGGACCGGGTGGACGAGGTCCTCACCGGCCGCGCCCCGTTCGACGAGCAGACGCTCCTCGACGACCACGGCGGCGCGGACGACGCGGACGTCTCCCACACCGAGCCGGCCGAGCCGGGCGGCGAGAAGCAGCTGGCCAAGGCCTGACGGCCGGTACCGCTCCCCGCGGACCCCGGGCGGCCGGGCGCTCCCCCGTAGCCCTGCCGCCCGGCACCGGAGGCCCGGCACCACCCTGCCGGGCCTCCACCCACGGCCGAGCGGCCGGGCTCCTCCCCCCCCGTGAGCCCGGCCGCTCGGCCCTTTCCGTCCGTCCGCCCTTCCCCTGACGGCGACGTCAAGGCTTACGTTCGTCGGTATGCGAATCGGCGAGCTGGCCGCACGGGCCGGGAGCACCACGCGGACGCTGCGGTACGACGCGTCACGCGGACTGCTGCCCGCCCGGCGGACCGCCAACGGCTACCGGACCTTCGACGAGGGCGACCTGAAGCTGCTGCGGCAGATCCGCACGCTCCAGGACTTCGTGTTCGACCTGGCGCAAGCTGGACGAGCTGGGCGGTGAGAGGTGTGCCCGAGGTGACCGACGCGGACTTCGGACAAGAGGTGCTCGGGGCGGAGCTGCCGGTGCTGGTGGAGTTCACGGCCGACTGGTGCCCGCCGTGCCGGCAGATGGCCCCAAGGTGCTGTCGATGCCGACCTTCATGGTGTTCTGCGACGGCGAGCCGCTGCGGTCGATGGTGGGGGCCAGGCCCAAGCGGCGGCTTCTCGAGGAGCTGGCAGACGTGCTCTGACCTGCGGATCGGACACGGCCGCGGACACGATCCCGACACGGATAAACCCCCGGGCAATTGCGCCCGGGGGTTTTCTTTGCGTATATTCATTGATTCGCGACTTCGCAACGGAGAAGTCGTAATGAAGCTCAGTGGGCACAGTATATCCGGGCGGGAGCGGAATTGTCAAACACCGAATTTCCGGACGATGAATTGCGGCAGGAACAGGAATTCATCGACGGACTGTACGCACGCGTGGACGTCCTGCGTGGTGACGCCGAGGCCGGCGTCACGGACGCGCTCGCGCAGGGCCACACCCCCCGGCAGGCCAGGCTGGAGCGGGACATCCTGGTCGCCGAGCGCTCCGGGCTGCTCGCCGCGCTGAACGCGGTGGACGGCTCCCTCTGCTTCGGCCGGATCGACCTCGCCTCGGGCGGGACCCACCACATCGGCCGCATCGGACTGCGCGCCGACGACGCGGAGCGCACCCCGGTCCTCATCGACTGGCGCGCCCGGGTCGCCCGCCCCTTCTACCTGGCCACCGGGCACACCACGATGGGGCTCAGGCGCCGCCGGCACATCGCCACCGAGGGGCGCAGGGTCACCGCCCTGCACGACGAGATCCTCGACCTCGGCGACGAGACCCGCACCGGACACGAGGACCCCACCGGCGACGCCGTCCTGCTCGCCGCCCTCGACTCCGCGCGCACCGGCCGCATGGGCGACATCGTGCGCACCATCCAGGCCGACCAGGACCGCATCATCCGCGCCCCGCACCGCGGCGTCATGGTCGTCGAGGGCGGCCCCGGCACCGGCAAGACCGCCGTGGCCCTGCACCGCGCCGCGTTCCTGCTCTACGAGCACCGCGAGCTGCTGGCCCGCCGCGCCGTCCTGATCGTCGGCCCCAACCCGGCGTTCCTCGGCTACATCGGCGAGGTGCTCCCGAGCCTCGGCGAGACCGGGGTGCTGCTGGCGACCGTCGGCGAGCTGTACCCCGGGGTGAAGACCACCCGCACCGACACCCCCGAGGCCGCCGCCGTCAAGGGCGCGGCGCGGATGGCCGACGTCCTCGCCGACGTCGTCCGCGACCGGCAGGTGCTGCCCGATCCGGTGATCGCGATCGAGCACGACCGCGAGATCCTCATGCTGGACGACGGCCTGGTCAACGTCGCCCGGGAACGCACCCGCGCCGCGAAGCTGCCGCACAACGTGGCCCGGGAGCACTTCGAGGGCCACATCCTCAACGCGCTCACCGACATGGTCGCCGAACGCATCGGCACCGACCCCTACGACGGCAGCAACCTGCTCGATCCCAGCGACATCACCCAGATCCGCGACGAGCTCGCCGAGAACCCCGAGGTCTGGTCCGCCATCGACCGGCTGTGGCCCCGGATCACCCCGGAGCGTCTGATCGCCGACTTCCTCGCCGCCCCCGAGGGGCATCTGCCCGAGGAGGACGCCGCCGCGATCCGCCGCCCCGTCACCCGGCACTGGACCGTCTCCGACGTGCCCCTGCTCGACGAGGCCGCCGAACTCCTCGGCGAGGACGACCGGCTCGCCCGCGGGCGCGCCGAACGCGAACGGCAGACCCGGATCGCCTACGCCCAGGGCGTGCTGGACGTCTCCTACGCCTCCCGCACCTTCGAGTTCGAGGACAAGGAGGACGACGACCCCGACTCCTCCGAGGTGCTGTCCGCGCACGACATCATCGACGCCGAACGCTTCGCCGAACGGCACGAGGAGGACGACCACCGCAGCGCCGCCGAGCGCGCCGCCGCCGACCGCACGTGGGCGTTCGGGCACATCATCGTCGACGAGGCGCAGGAACTGTCCCCGATGGCCTGGCGGCTGCTCATGCGCCGCAGCCCCACCCGCTCGATGACCCTGGTCGGCGACCCGGCGCAGACCTCGGAGGCGGGCGGGGTCGGCTCCTGGGCGGACATCCTCACGCCCTACGTCGAGGACCGCTGGGAGCACACCCGGCTCGGCGTCAACTACCGCACCCCGGCCGAGATCATGGACGTCGCCGCCGCGGTGGTGCGTGCCGAGCACCCCGGCTTCGAGCCGCCCGGCTCGGTACGGAGTACCGGCGTACGCCCCTGGGCCCGCGCCACCGACGACCTGCCCGGCGCCGCCGCCAAGGCCGTCGCGGAGCTCACCCCCGCCGAGGGGCGCCTCGCCGTCATCGCCCCGCGGGAGCTGCACAGGTCGCTGGCCGCGCGGCTGGACGGCGTCACGGCCGGCGCCGAGCCGGATCTGACCCACGACGTCGTCCTGCTCGACCCGCGCCAGGCCAAGGGGCTGGAGTTCGACTCGGTCCTCGTGGTGGAACCGGGCCGCTACGGCACCAGCGACCTGTACGTGGCGCTCACCCGCGCCACCCAGCGGCTCGGCGTCCTGCACACCGAGCCGCTGCCGAAGCCGCTGGCCGAGGCCCTGGGCTGAGCCGGAGCCCGGAACTCAGGCCGGGCGCAGCCACACCGTCGCCAGGGGTGGCAGGGTCAGCCGGATGCTCGCCGGGTAGCCGTGCCACCCCTGCGGCTCCGGCTTCACCGGGTCCGGGGTCGTGATGTCACCGCCGCCGTAGCGGCCGGCGTCGGTGTTCACGGCCTCGTGCCAGGCGGGAATGTCGTCGGGCACCCCGATCCGGTAGTCCTGCCGGACCACCGGCGCGAAGTGGGACACCGCGAGCAGCGGGGAGCCGTCCGCGTCGTACCGCAGGAAGGCGAACACGTTGTCCTCGGCGGCGTCCCCGGTCACCCACCGGAACCCGGACGGCTCGGTGTCCCCCCGCCACAGCGCCGGGGTGTTGCGGTAGACGGTGTTGAGGTCGCGCACCAGGTCGCGCACCCCGCGGTGGTCGGCCTCGGCACCGTAGTGCGGGTCCAGCAGCCACCAGTCGGGGCCGTGCGCCTCCGACCACTCCGCTCCCTGCGCGAACTCCTGCCCCATGAAGAGCAGCTGCTTGCCGGGGTGGGCCCACATGAAGGCCAGATAGGCGCGCAGGTTGGCCCGCTGCTGCCACCAGTCGCCGGGCATCTTCGACACCAGGGACCGCTTGCCGTGCACCACCTCGTCGTGGGAGATCGGCAGCACGTAGTTCTCGCTGTAGGCGTACACCATCGAGAACGTCATCTCGCCGTGGTGGTACCGGCGGTGGACCGGCTCGTGGCTCATGTACTGCAGCGAGTCGTGCATCCAGCCCATGTTCCACTTCAGCCCGAAGCCCAGCCCGCCGAAGCCGCTCGGGCCCTTGTGATGGGTGGCCCGGGTGACGCCGTCCCAGGCCGTGGACTCCTCGGCGATCGTCACGACCCCCGGCACCCTGCGGTACACGGTGGCGTTCATCTCCTGCAGGAACGCCACCGCGTCCAGGTTCTCCCGGCCGCCGTGCTCGTTCGGCGTCCACTGGCCCGGCTCGCGCGAGTAGTCCAGGTAGAGCATCGAGGCGACCGCGTCCACCCGCAGCCCGTCGATGTGGAACTCCTCGCACCAGTACAGGGCGTTGGCCACCAGGAAGTTGCGCACCTCGCGCCGGCCGAAGTCGAACTCCAAGGTGCCCCAGTCGGGGTGCGCGGCCCGCAGGGGATCCTCGTGCTCGTACAGCGGCCGGCCGTCGAACTCCGCCAGCGCCCACTCGTCGCGCGGGAAGTGCGCGGGCACCCAGTCCATCAGCACCCCGATGCCGGCCCGGTGCAGGGCGTCGACCAGGTACCGGAAGTCGTCGGGGGTGCCGAGCCGGGCCGTGGGCGCGTAGAACCCGGTGACCTGGTAGCCCCAGGAGCCCCCGAAGGGATGCTCGGCGACCGGCATCAACTCGACGTGGGTGAAGCCGAGGTCCTTGACGTAGGCGGGGAGCTGTTCGGCGAGCTGACGGTAGGTCAGTCCGGGTCGCCAGGACGGCAGATGGACCTCGTACACGGAGAACGGCGCCCGGTGCGCGGGCTCCTCCGCCCGCCGCTCCAGCCACTGTGCGTCGCCCCACTCGTACGCCGAGGAGGTGATGACCGACGACGTCGCCGGCGGCACCTCCGTGCGGCGGGCCAGCGGGTCGGCGCGCAGGGTACGGGAGCCGTCGGGGCGGGTGATCTCGAACTTGTACAGCTCGCCCTCGCCGATCCCCGGCACGAACAGCTCCCACACCCCGGTCGAGCCCAGCGACCGCATGGGGAAGCCGGTGGCGTCCCAGAAGTTGAAGGAGCCCGCCACCCGCACTCCGCGCGCGTTGGGCGCCCACACCGAGAAGCGGGTGCCGGTGACGCCCTGGTGCGTCATCGGGTGCGCGCCCAGCACGGTCCACAGCTCCTCGTGCCGGCCCTCGCCGATCAGATGCAGATCGAGCTCGCCGAGCGTCGGCAGGAAGCGGTAGGCGTCCTCGGTCTCCTGGGTCGCCCCCTCGTACGTCACCAGCAGCCGGTACGCCGGGACCTCCCGCAGCGGCAGCAGGCCCGAGAAGAACCCGTCACCGTCGTCGTGCAACTCGACGGTCAGTCCCCCGGAGAGCACGGTCACCGCCCGGGCATACGGCCGGAACACCCGGAAGACGACCCCGCCGGGCACCGGATGCGCGCCGAGCACGGAGTGCGGGGCGTGATGGGTGCCGTTCAGCAGCCGCTCCCGGTCGGCCGCGTCCACGGCGGGGGAGACCGCGATCTCCATCTCGGGCGGGGCGGACTGCGTCACCGCGGTCTCCGGGGCGACGGCCGTCCTCTCCGGCTCGGCCTTCCCCGGGGCCTTCCCCGGGGCCTTCTTCGCGGCCTTCTTCGCGGCCTTCGGCACCGGGCTCCCGGCTGCCTTCTTCGCCGCCTTCTTCACCGTCGTCTTCTCGGTCGTCGCCTTCTTGGCCGTGACCTTCGCCGCCGCGGCGCTCTTCTTCGCCGGGGTCTTCTTCGCGCTGTCCTTCTTCACGGCTGCCTTCTTCCGTGCGGGCGCCGGCGGCTCGGCGCGCCGCTGCTCGGCCGGCTGCTCCGGATGCGAACCGCTGGACTCGGGGCGGGGGGTCACGGGCGAAGCCTCCTGGGCGAAGGTCGGACGGTCAGGTCAGGTCGGCCGCGGCGAGCCGGTGCACCGCGGCCATCGGAACGGGGAGCCAGTCGGGGCGGTGCCGGGCCTCGTAGACCGCCTCGTAGACCGCCTTGTCGGTCTCACAGGCGCGCAGCAGCACCGGCTCCGTGCGCGGATCCCGGCCCGCGGCCTCCGCGTACCCGGAGCAGTACGCCGCCCGGCAGTGCTCGGCCCACTCCGGCTGCGGCGGGTCCACCGAACGCGCCGCGTAGTCGAAGGAGCGCAGCATGCCGGCGACGTCGCGCACCGCCGGCTGCGGCATCCGCCGTTCGGCCAGCGGCCGGGCCGGCTCCCCCTCGAAGTCGATCAGCGACCACTCTCCCGCCGGGGAGCGCAGACACTGCCCGAGGTGCAGATCGCCGTGCACCCGCTGGGCCGTCCAGGTGCGGCCCTCGGCGGCCAGGTCGTCCAGCGCCGTGTACGCGGAGCGGAGCCCGTCCGCGTACGGCCGCAGCGTCGGCACCGCGTGCACCGCCGCCTCCAGCCGCTCCCGCATGCCGTCGACCATGGAGCGGAGCTGGGTGTGGCCGAGCGTGACCGTCGGCAGCGCGCGGGCCAGTGCGGTGTGCACCTCGGCGGTGGCCCGCCCCAGGGCCCGCGCCTCGGCGACGAAGTCCTCGCCCTTGGCGAGCTCCCGCAGCGCCAGTTCCCAGCCGTCCGTCGCGCCCTGCACGAACGGCTGGAGCACCCCGAGGACGTACGGCTCGGCCGAGGGCGGCGGGCCGGGGGAGGCGTCCGGGTCCGCGACCAGCCAGGCCGTCGGCGGCGGCACCCGGGGGCACCCCTCCCGGGCCAGCGCCAGCGGCAGCTCCAGGTCGGGGTTGATGCCGGGCACGATCCGGCGCAACAGTTTCAGAATGAACGTATCTCCGTAGACGACCGACGAGTTCGACTGCTCGGCCGTCATCAGGCGCGGCACCAGGCCGGGGCGGATCTCCTGGTGCGGGTCCCGCTCGAAGCGAAGCCCGCCGATCCGGGCCTGGGTGCGCAGGGCCTCCAGGAGCAGTTCGGCGGGCCGGGTGTCGTGCAGGGCCTCGTAGACCGTTTGTCCGGCCAGCGGGCCCCGGGTCACATGACCGATCAGCGCGGGCGCCAGCCGGGGCGGCAGCGCCTCGCGCACGCCTATGAGCAGCTGGTAGCAGTCGCCGGGCCACTCGTGGCCGCCGTGGCCGGGCTGGAGCGGCTGGTGGGCGCGCACCAGCAGGTGGTACAGGCCCAGCTTGGCGGTGGGCGGCAGCAGTTCGGTGGCCGCGACCAGGTCGAACCCGGTGACCGGACGGCCCTTGCCCGCGAACCAGCGCTGCCGCGGCAGCCACTCCCTCAGCAGCGGATCCAGTGACGCAAGGAGGCCGGGCGGTGTCGTGACGGTGCGTGTGACGGCTTCCGACATGGCGTCGCGTCCTTTCCCCTCTTTCGGCGCGCCGCAGGGGGCGCCGCCGGTGGGCGGGGTGTTACTGATGCGTGCCCAGGGCGAGCCGGTGAAAACCGCCCCGCCCCGGGTTCTACGCGGCGTCCTTGCGGAGCCGGAACCAGTAGAAGCCGTGCCCCCCGAGGGTCAGCAGATACGGCAGCTCGCCGACGGCCGGGAAGCGCACCCCGCCGAACAGCTCGACCGGGTGCCGCCCCTCGAAGGCGCTGAGATCCAGCTCCGTGGGCTGTGCGAAGCGTGAGAAGTTGTTCACGCAGAGCACCAGGTCGTCCTCGTACTCGCGCAGGAAGGCGAGGACCGCGGGGTTGGAGGAG
>NZ_BMUF01000002.1 GCF_014650055.1 Streptomyces malachitofuscus
CTCAAGGAACGGACGCTTCCTTCGTACTCACCCTCTCGGGCTTTCCTCCGGGCGCTTCCCTTCGGTGTTTCCGACTCTATCAGATCCTTTCGGATCCGAATCCCGGTCGGCGGGTTTTGCCGTCGAGCCGCTGGCTTTCGCCGTCGGCCTTTCGACATTCACTACGTTAGCCGATTCCCCCGCTCGATTCATAATCGGGCTCTGCGGTGCTGAATTCAGGCATGCGGACATGACGAATTCGACCCCGCTGAGGGGTGATCGTAGGTAGTGGGTTGGCCGCTTCCGGCTGCAGGCGATCGCCGTACCCGGTTCAAGCGGCTCGGGCCACATTACGCACCTTCCGAGGCCGAGTCAACTTCGCCGGCGTCGCGGCACATGGGCCCGATAGGGGCTCACCGTGGCGTCGTCCGCGACCCAGTAGCGCCAGGGGTGGACGGCTCCCTCGCCGGAGACTCCCGTGCGTGGACCGTTCTTCACCTGCTCGGAGGGTGTGGCGGTGCCGGTGAGGATACGAAGGGGGGTGTCGTCGGTGGCGCAGGCGTCGGTGCCGTTGAGGGCGCGGTCGACGCCGAGGGCCGTCGCCAGGCGGGCCGGGCCTTTGGCCAATTCCTTGTCGTTGCGGGCCGAGAGTCGGCGGGTGCGGGCCAGCTCGGCACCCTCGATGATCTCGCCCGCCCGCAGCAGCACCGCGCTCGCCCGGCCCTCGGGACCGCACACCAGGTTCATGCAGAACCACATGCCGTAGGTGAAGTAGACGTACACATGGCCGGGCGCACCGAACATCACCTCATTGCGGGCCGTGCGACCACGATAGGCGTGGGAGCCGGGATCGTTCTGACCGTCGTAGGCCTCGACCTCGGTCAGACGGAGCGCGATCGGACCGTCCGGGGTGCTGCGGACCAGGATCCGGCCGAGGAGGTCGGGGGCGACCTCGAGGACGGGGCGGTCGAAGAACTTCCTGGGCAGGGGCGTACGGTCGAGGGTCGCGATCATGCCGTCCGAGGGTACTGGAGACGGCCGGTGCCGCGGGGTGGTCACCGGGCGCCGCACTTGTCAGGGTGAGGGCGATGGAACCGGCCACGGCCGGATCGCGTTGTTAGGGATCAAGGGTCCTAGCGAAGCGATAGCGACAGGGCGACAAAGGGAGAGACATGGCGTTCAAGAAGCTGCTGGCGAGTCTGGGTGCCGGCGGGGCCTCGGTCGAGACCGTGCTGCACGAGGTCAACGTCGTTCCGGGCGGTGTCGTCCAGGGCGAGGTGCGGATTCAGGGCGGGTCCGTCAACCAGCAGATCGAGGGTCTGTCGGTCGGACTGCAGGCCAAGGTCGAGGTGGAGAGCGGCGACCAGGAGTACAAGCAGGACATCGAGTTCACGAAGTCGCGGCTCGGGGGTGCCTTCGAGCTCCAGGCGGGTGCCGTGCACGCGGTGCAGTTCGGTCTGGAGATCCCGTGGGAGACGCCGATCACAATGATCGACGGCCAGTCGCTGCGCGGGATGAACATCGGTGTGACCACCGAGCTGGAGATCGCGCGCGCCGTGGACTCGGGCGACCTGGACCCGATCAACGTGCACCCACTGCCGGCGCAGAAGGCGATCCTGGACGCCTTCATCCAGCTGGGCTTCCGGTTCAAGAGCGCCGACATGGAGCGCGGCCACATCCGGGGGACCCGGCAGAAGCTGCCGTTCTACCAGGAGATCGAGTTCTTCCCGCCGCAGCAGTACCGCGGGCTGAACCAGGTGGAGCTCAGCTTCGTGGCCGACGAGCAGGCCATGGACGTCGTGCTGGAGATGGACAAGAAGCCGGGTCTGTTCAGCGAGGGCAGTGACACCTTCCGGTCCTTCAAGGTGGGGCTGAACGACTACCAGGGAACCGACTGGACGGCTTACCTCAACCAGTGGTTGTCGGAGGTCGGCAGCAAGCGCAACTGGTTCTAGGCTCGGTTCCGACCGAACGCCGACGATCAGGAGGTACCGAGGTGACCGAGCTCAAGCGGCGGCCGCTCCCCCACGACTTCCATCCGCCCGTGCCGTCCTTCACGGTGACGAGTGACGATGTGAAGGAAGGGGCCGCGCTCAAGGACGCTCAGGTTCACGCGGCCGGCAACACCTCACCGCACCTGCGCTGGGAAGGCTTCCCGCCGGAGACCAAGAGCTTCGCCGTGACCTGCTACGACCCGGACGCCCCGACGGGCAGCGGGTTCTGGCACTGGGTGGTGTTCGACATCCCGGCCTCGGTGACCGAGCTGCCGGTAGGTGCCGGCAGCGGCACGTTCGAAGGGCTGCCGGAGGGCGCGGTGCACGCGCGCAACGACTACGGCAGCAAGGACTTCGGCGGTGCCGCGCCGCCGCCCGGGGACGGGCCGCACCGGTATGTGTTCACGGTGTACGCGGTGGATCAGGAGAAGCTGGGTCCGGACGCCGACGCGTCTCCTGCCGTCGTGGGCTTCAACCTGCGGTTCCACACACTCGCCCGCGCCCATGTGATCGGTGAGTACGAGGTTCCCGCGGAGTCCTGAGCGGTTCGAGCGGCTCCGATCGTTCATGGAACGTTTGCCCGCCCCTGGTCTTGGAATTGATCAGGGGCGGGCATTTTTGTTGCCGGGGGTCGCGGGAGTCACCTCCCGTACGAGCAGCAGATATTGCGTTGTCCATCTCGGCGTGCCCGGCCAGAGTTGATCCCAGCCCGCCGAGGGGTGGGCCGGTGCACACGGGAGGTGGGCTGGTATGCGGGACACGCTGGTACTGAACGCGAGCTTCGAGCCGTTGTCGACGGTGACGCTGAACCGTGCCGTCGTTCTGGTGCTTCAGGACAAGGCCGTCGTCGAGCAGGCCCACCCCGAACTGCGTATGCGCGGAGCCGCGGTCGACATACCGGCGCCTCGGGTGATCAGGCTCTGCCAGTACGTGAGGGTGCCGTTCCGAAGACAAGCGCCGTGGTCGAGGCGGGGTGTCCTGGTGCGGGACCGGCACCGTTGCGCGTACTGCGGGCGGCGGGCGACGACCGTGGACCACGTGGTGCCCAGGTCGCACGGCGGGCAGGACACCTGGCTGAACACGGTGGCGTCGTGCGCGGAGGACAACCACCGCAAGGCGAACCGGACGCCGGAGCAGGCGGGTATGCCGTTGCTGCGTGAGCCGTTCGAGCCGACGCCCGCGGACGCGATGCTGTTGGCGCTGGGCGCGGAGGAGTTCGAGGCGCTGCCCGAGTGGCTGGCGTCTGCCGCGGCGTGACGGCTTCGCCCTAGGGACGTGTTGGATACCCGGCCGCGGGACGTCTGTGATTTCTCGCGCCCACGCGGCGGTGCCGCATATCGATGGAGCCCCACGCCCCTGAGGGCGTGCGGGGCTCCGTGATGTCTGGGTGCTCTCAGTCGATCGAGGGCTTTTCGCGGCGTTCCTGGGCGGGGACGGTGCCTCCTGAGGTGCCGTTGGCGCCCATGGAGCCGAAGTTGCCCACGGCTCCGGAGAGGCCCTTGAGTGCGTCGCCGATTTCGCTGGGGACGATCCAGAGCTTGTTGGCGTCGCCCTCGGCGATCTTCGGCAGCATCTGGAGGTACTGGTAGGAGAGCAGCTTCTGGTCCGGGTCGCCGGCGTGGATGGCCTCGAAGACCGTGCGGACGGCCTGGGCCTCGCCCTCGGCTCGCAGGGCGGCGGCCTTGGCCTCACCCTCGGCGCGCAGGATCTGGGACTGCTTCTCGCCCTCGGCGCGCAGGATCTCGGACTGCCGGACGCCCTCGGCCTGGAGGATGGCGGCGCGCTTGTCGCGGTCGGCGCGCATCTGCTTCTCCATCGAGTCCTGGATGGAGGTGGGCGGCTCGATGGCCTTGAGCTCGACGCGGTTGACGCGGATGCCCCACTTGCCGGTGGCCTCGTCGAGGACGCCGCGCAGGGCCGCGTTGATCTCCTCGCGGGAGGTGAGGGTCCGCTCGAGGTCCATGCCGCCGATGATGTTGCGCAGCGTGGTCACGGTGAGCTGCTCGATCGCCTGGATGTAGCTGGCGACCTCGTAGGTGGCGGCGCGGGCGTCGGTCACCTGGTAGTAGATGACGGTGTCGATGTTGACGACCAGGTTGTCCTGGGTGATCACCGGCTGCGGCGGGAACGGCACGACCTGTTCGCGCAGGTCGATGCGGTTGCGGATGGTGTCGATGAACGGGACGACGATGTTGAGGCCCGCGTTGAGTGTCCGCGTGTAGCGGCCGAAGCGCTCGACGATGGCCGCGCTGGCCTGTGGGATGACTTGGATTGTCTTGATCAGGGCGATGAAGACCAACACCACCAGAATGATCAGGACGATGATGATCGGTTGCATCGTCGGTTCCCCGAACCCTTCTTCGCCTCGGCGCCTACGGCAGATCCTGTGCCTGCGGAAGATCTTGCTGTTGAAGATCTTTCCGGTCGAGTCTGACAGACCATCGGTGCAACTGGGGGGTTGTTCGCCCCAGTTGTGTCGCGGCGGGTCACATGACGATCGCCGTGGCCCCCTCGATGTCCACGACGTCCACTTCCTGGCCCACCTCGTAGGCGCGGCCGGCGTCGAGGGCGCGCGCCGACCAGACCTCGCCGGCCAGCTTGATCCGGCCGCCGGAGGCGTCGACGCGCTCCAGCACCACGGCTTGTCTGCCCTTCAGGGCGTCAACGCCGGTGGCGAGTTGGGGCCGCTGGGCCCGGTGTCTGTTGGCGATGGGCCGTACGACGGCGATGAGCGCGGTGGAGACGATCGCGAAGACCGCGACCTGGGCGACCGCGCCGCCGCCGAAGAAGCCCGAGACCACTGCCGCGGCGACGGCACCCACCGCGAGCATGCCGAGTTCGGGCATCGCGGTGATCACGAGCCCGATGCCGAGTGCCGCCGCGCCGATCAGCCACCACAGCCATGCGTCGATGTCCACCTGGTCATGGTAGGACCGCGCACCCGGTCGCCGACAGGGCGCCGACCAGTTTGAACGCGCCGTGCGGCGCGGGTTCTTGCCTGCCCGGAAGGGCTCAGGCCATCGGGAGGCCCTGGGCGGTCCAGCGGTCGCCGACCTGTTCGACGACGAGCGGGAGGCCGAAGCAGAGGGAGAGGTTGCGGGAGGTGAGTTCGAGCTCCAGCGGGCCGGCCGCGAGGACCTTGCCCTGACGGATCATCAGGACGTGGGTGAAGCCCGGGGCGATCTCCTCGACGTGGTGGGTGACCATGATCATGGAGGGGGCGATCGGGTCGCGGGCGAGCCGGCCGAGGCGGCGGACGAGGTCCTCGCGGCCGCCGAGGTCGAGTCCGGCCGCGGGCTCGTCGAGGAGCAGCAGCTCGGGGTCGGTCATCAGGGCGCGGGCGATGAGGGTGCGCTTGCGCTCGCCCTCGGAGAGGGTGCCGAACCTGCGGTCCAGGTATTCGGACATGCCGAGGCGGTCGAGGAAGGCGCGGGCGCGCTGTTCGTCGATGTCCTCGTACTCCTCCTGCCAGCCGGCGGTCATGCCGTAGGCGGCGGTGAGCACGGTCTGCAGGACCGTCTGCTTCTTGGGGAGCTTGTCGGCCATGGCGAGACCGGCCATGCCGATGCGGGGGCGCAGCTCGAAGACGTCCGTACCGGGCCTGCCGAGGGTCTCGCCGAGGATGGTGGCGGTGCCCTTGCTGGGGTAGAGGTAGCTGGACGCGATGTTGAGGAGGGTCGTCTTGCCGGCCCCGTTGGGGCCGAGGATGACCCAGCGCTCGCCCTCCTTGACCGACCAGGAGACCTGGTCCACCAGAGCCCGGCCCTCGCGGACCACGGATACGTCCTGAAGCTCCAGAACATCGCTCATGAGCGCGTTGTCTCCCCTTGCAGTGTGGCCGGGTCTCGGCTGTCGCGTACGCCTGTGGGCTGGTCCGCCGCACCCGTGGGCGCAGCCCTCCATGAAATCTACGCCACCGGTCGGGCCGGGCATTCCATCGGTCCGGTTCTTGGGCTCTGTCTAGGGTGTACGCATGCTCTCGGAACCTCGCTCTGGACGCCTTGCCGCTTGGGGAAACGCCCTGATTGCCGGACTTGTCCCGCCGGATGACGCCGTGGTCGCCATCGTCGGGGAGGACGCGGTGCACCGGGTGGAGGGGGTGCCCGGCGAGTCCGCTCCGGTGGGGCTCACGCTGGCGCTGGGGCGGTTGCGGGCGCTGGGGGTGACCGGGCTGCGGGTGGCGCTGCCGACGCCGGGGCATCCGCTGGGGCTGAGCGGACCGCCGGAGTTCAATGCGCGGGCGCTGGAGGCGGAGGAGGCCGTGGTCTGTTCCGGGGCCGCGCTGGGGCTGGTGCCGGAGGTGTACGAGGCCGGACCCTCGGGTGATGTGCATGTCGAGGTGGTCTGGCACTGTCTGCCGGTGCGGGAGGCGCCGCCCGCGGATGTGCCGTCGCTCGGGGAGGCGGAGCGGGAGCTGGCGGAGGCGTTGCGGGAGGCGACGGAGGTGCTGACGCGGCTGGATGTGGCCGGGTCGGGGCCGGTGGCGGAGGCGGCGATCGAGGCGTACCGGGCGCGGGCGATGCGGGGGCGGGAGGTGTTGGCGCCGGGGTATCCGCCTCGGGCGGTGCGGGTGCTGGAGTTGGCGCAGCGGGTGGGGGCGTTGGTTTCGCTGGCGGGGGCGAAGGGGCACGGGGGTGCGGTGAGTGCGTCGGAGATGGCGGCGCGGGCGGGGGCGTTGCGGCCGGTGGAGCGGACGGCTCGGCGGGCGCAGGTGGCTGCGTACAACTCCGTTGTGGAGGAGCGGGGGGTGGGGTGAGGGTCGGCCGGTTCGCTGCTGGGGTGCCCGGTGTGGGTGTCGGCCGGGGGGAGGTCCGCGCAGCCCGGCGCCAGCGGGGTGCCGTCGCGCCCACCCGTGCCGCCCCAGCGGCACGACTGCCCGCGGGAACGCGGGAGCTGCGGCACGACTGCCCGCGGGGCGCGGGAGGGGCGGCACCAGTGCCCGGGGATCTCGGGAGCGGATCGCGGGAGGGTGGTGTGGGGCAGCCCCGGCGCTCGGTGGGGGCGGGCGGCCGGGGCTGTGCCGGGGTGCGTCAGTGGTTGACGGCGGTGTTGCCGAAGGCCGGGTTCAGAAGGCCGATGACGTTGACGCTGTTGCCGGACACGTTGACCGGGACGTCGACCGGGACCTGGATGACGTTGCCGGAGACGACGCCCGGGGAGCCCACGGCCTCGCCGTGCGCGTGGCTGCCCTCGGTGGCGGAGGCCATGCCGGTACCGGCGGCGAGCAGACCGCCGGCCACCATCGTCACGGCCGCTGCCTTCTTCAGGTTCTTCACTTTCGGAGCCCTCCTTGCGATCGCTGCGGCAGGCGCCGCAGCGTGCCCTGGAGAACGGTCGGCGCCGACGATGGATACGGCCGTCCGGGGGACATTCCCACTACGGTATGAATCTCGGATCGGAGGGGAACCTTCCATCCGGTCGCGGCGTCCGGGTCAGCCGCTGAGACCGTGGCGCACGGCCCAGAGCGCGGCCTGGGTGCGGTCCGCCAGGTCGAGCTTCATCAAGATGTTCGAGACGTGGGTCTTCACCGTCTTCTCGGAGAGCACCAGGGCGCGGGCGATCTCCCGGTTGGCGCGGCCGTCCGCGATGAGCCCGAGCACTTCGCGCTCGCGTTCGGTGAGGGAGCCCGCGCGCCCCGGGCCCGAGCCGGTCTCCTCCTGTGACAGCAGCGCGCCGGCCACCTCCGCCTGGAGCAGCACGTGCCCGGCGTGCACGGAGCGTATGGCCCCGGCGAGCGCGTCGGGGTCGACGTCCTTGTACACATAGCCGGCGGCGCCCGCGCGCAGGGCCGGGACCACGGTGCGCTGTTCGGTGAAACTGGTGACGATCAGCACGCGCGCGGGGTGGTCGAGTTCGCGGAGCCGGCGCAGCGCGTCGACGCCGTCCATGCCCGGCATCTTGACGTCCATGAGGATGACGTCGGGTCCCAGTTCCTGTGCCAGGGCGACTCCTTCGGCGCCGTCCGCGGCCTCGCCGACGACCTCGATGTCGTCCTGCACCTCGAGGAAGGTGCGCAGGCCCCGGCGTACCACCTGGTGATCGTCGACCAGCAGCACCTTGATTGCGTCAGCCACCGGGGACCTCCATCTCGATCGTGGTGCCCTTGCCGGGCGCCGATTCCACGGTCAGCGTGCCGCCGACCCCGCTCGCCCGGTCCCGCATGGAGACCAGGCCCAGATGGCGGCCCGCGCGACGGACGAGCCGGGGGTCGAACCCGCTGCCGTCGTCCGTGACCCGCAGGACCGCTCCGCCGCCCCTGCGGTCCAGGGTGACGTCGACGTGGTCGCCCCCGGAGTGCCGCAGGGCGTTGTGCAGCGCCTCCTGGGCGACCCGCAGCACCGCCTCCTCCTGGGCGGCGGGCAGGGCGCGCACGCCGTGTCCCGCGAAGGTCACGCGCGCGCTGTGGGCGCGGTCCAGGACCTGTATCTGGGTGCGGAGGGTGGCGACGAGGCCGTCCTCGTCGAGGGCCGCGGGGCGCAGCTCGACGACCGCCGCGCGCAGCTCGTCGGCGGCTTCGGCGGCCAGGGCGGCGACCTGCTGGAGTTCGCCCTTGGCGCGGGAGGGGTCGCGGTCGACGAGGCGGGCGGCGGCCTGGGCGGTGAGCCGCAGGGAGAAGAGCTTCTGGCTGACGGCGTCGTGAAGCTCGTGGGCGAGCCGGGAGCGTTCCTCGGCGATGGTCAGTTCGCGGCTGCGTTCGTAGAGCCGGGCGTTGGTGAGGGCGATCGCGGCGTGCTGGGCGAGGATGCCGAGCAGTTCCTCGTCGTCCTCGGTGAAGCCGCAGGTGCCCTCGGGCTTGGGGCACCGCTTGTTGGCCAGGAACAGGGCGCCGATGACCTCGTCGCCGTCGCGGATGGGCAGGCCGAGGAAGTCGGCCAGGTCGGGGTGGGCGCTGGGCCAGCCCTCGAAGCGTGGGTCGCGGCGCACGTCGGCGAGGCGCTGCGGGGCGGCCTCGTCGAGCATCGCGGCGAGGATGCCGTGCCGGCGCGGGAGGGGGCCGATGGCCTTCCACTGGTCGTCGCTGACGCCGTCGACCACGAACTGGGCGAATCCGCCGTGGTCGTCGGGCACGCCGAGGGCGGCGTACTGCGCGTCGAGGAGTTCGCGGGCCGAGGCGACGATCGTCTTGAGGACGTCGCGCACCTCGAGGTGCCTGCTCATGGCCAGCAACGCGGAACTGACCGCGGCGAGGCCGGACCGGGGACCGTGGCTCATGGTCCTCACCGTACCGGCGGGCCGTGACGGAGCGGATCGGGCAGGTGGCGGCCCTCGGCCGGGCGATGGTCCTAGGTCCGCGGTCCCCTTCCCGTCCGGCGGCGTAGGACCAGCGGCCCGGGAACGGCGGCGTAGGCCGAACGGACCCGGGTCGCTGCGTCCCCGGCCCGAGGCGACGGCGGGGGGCGGGTCCCTACGTTGAGGGCACGCCGATCACACGGCGCCGACGACGAGGGGACGGGTGACCATGCCGGTTGCGATCATCACGGGGGCTTCGAAGGGGCTGGGAATGGCGCTCGGCCGGGCGCTGGCGGAGCGTGGCTGGGATCTGGTGCTGGACGCGCGGAGTCCGGTCCCCCTGGCCGAGGCGGCGGGACTGCTGTCGGCGCACGGCACGCGCGTGACCGCGCTGCCCGGGGACGTCACGGACGCGGGTCACCGCGCGGAGCTGGTGGCGGCGGCGTGGCGGCTGGGCGGGGTGGACCTGGTGGTGCACAACGCCAGCGCGCTGGGCGCCGAGCCGCTGGTACGGCTGGAGGACCTGCCGCTGGAGGGCCTGCGGCGGGCGCTGGAGGTGAACCTGGTGGCGGCGCTGGGGCTGGTGCAGGAGGCGCTGCCGCTGCTGCGGGCGGCGCCCGCGGGAGCGGTGCTCGCGGTGAGCTCGGACGCCGCCGCGGAGGCGTATCCCACCTGGGGCGGGTACGGGGCGTCCAAGGCGGGGCTGGACCAGCTGGCGGCGGTACTGGCGGTGGAGGAACCGGGGCTGCGGGTGTGGTCGGTCGATCCCGGCGACATGGCGACGGACCTGTACGCGGCGGCCGTACCGGACGACGACGATCCGCGGCCGGAGCCGGACCGTGTGGTGCCCGCGTTCCTGCGGTTGCTGGACGAGCGGCCGGCGAGCGGTCGCTACGCCGCTCCCTCACTGCTGGAGGGACGGCGGTGACGCTGACGGTCCGGGTGCCGGAGGAGCTGTCCGCGCGGGTGCCGGTCGAGCAGCGCGGGCCGGGGCTCGGCCGGGATTCGGTGCGGCTGCTGGTGTCGCGGGGTACGGAGGTGTCGCATCACGCCTTCGTGGAGCTGCCGCGCCTGCTGCGCGCGGGGGACCTGCTGGTGGTGAACACGTCGCCCACGCTGGCGGCGGCCGTCGGCGGGTGGATCGGGCACGCGCGCGTGGTGGTGCACTTCTCCACGCGTGGTGACGACGGTCGCTGGGCGGTCGAGCTGCGGGATCCCGACGGACGCGGCACCACGCGTGCGCGCGCGGGTGGGCCCGCGGGTACGGAGGTGCGTCTGGCCGGGGGCGCACGGCTGGTGCTGGAGGAGCAGCTGAGCACGCGGGGCGAGCGGTTGTGGTGGGCGCGTGTGTCGCGGGACGTGCCGGGGCTGCTGCGGGAGCACGGGCGGGCCATCCGGTACGCCTATACGGAGCGGGACCAGCCGTTGTCGGCGTACCAGACGGTGTTCGCGCTGCCGTCGCCGGACGGTGCGGGCAGTGCGGAGATGCCGAGCGCGGGACGTCCGTTCACCGCGCGGATGGTGGCGGAGCTGGTGAGTCGGGGGGTGCAGTTCGCGCCGGTCGGGCTGCACACGGGGGTGGCTTCGGCGGAGGTGCACGAGCCGCCGTATCCGGAGCGGTACGCGGTGCCGGAGGCGTCGGCGCGGCTGATCGGTGCGGTGCGTGCGGGGGGTGGCCGGGTGATCGCGGTGGGGACGACCGCCGTACGGGCCGTGGAGTCGGCCGCCGGGCCGGACGGGGTGGTGCGGGCCCGGTCGGGGTGGACCGATCTGGTGGTGACTCCGGAGCGTGGGGTGCGGGTGGTGGACGGGCTGCTGACGGGGCTGCACGAGCCGGAGGCGTCGCATCTGCTGATGCTGGAGGCGGTCGCGGGGCGGGCGGCGATCGACCGCGGGTACGAGGAGGCGCTGGGCGGGCGCTATCTGTGGCACGAGTTCGGGGATGTGCATCTCCTTCTTCCGGAGTGACCGGGTCCGCTTACCGAGAGCATTGCTGACGCAACTGCCGGTGAGGTCCGGGGGTGGCCCGTGTGAGGCCGGGCATAGGGCGCACATCACGTACGAAGGGGAGTAGGAGAGACATACCGCCCATGTGAGCGGGGCGTACTGCCCAATCTGCCCCGATTCGTCACTCCCTGATCCACTACCCGGCTTCGTACGTCACACCTTTGCCCCGCCATTTTGCGGCCGCTAAGAATGGCTGCGTCGCTCAGCGCCGTGGGTTGTGAACCCGCGGCGTTTGTGCCGGAAGCACCAAGTCCCCACCGGACGTTGAGCGACCTCCGCGCGATTCGAAGAGGTCCGTCCCGCATGTCGAAGAACATCCTCACCCGTGGTCATAGTCGTGCCCTGACCCGTCACCACAAGCTCGCCGTCGCCGGTGTCGCCGCCCTCGGCGCCGCCGCGATCGGTCTCTCGGCCGTGCCGAGCGACGCGGCCACGACCACCACGACCGAGGCCGCCGCCGCCCCCACGGCGAACGTCGCGTACAGCACCGAGCCGATCCAGGGCGTCAAGGCGGACGTCACCGACCAGCTCGCCGGCGCCAGCGTCAAGGTCGAGCAGATCGCCGCCAAGAAGGAGGCCGCGGCCGAGGCCGCCGCCGCGAAGAAGGCCGCCGCGGCCGCCGCGAAGGCCAAGGCGGAGAAGGCCCGCCAGGCCAAGGAGGCCGCGAGCCGTGCCGCCGAGCGCACCGCGGTGAAGAAGGCCTCCGCCAAGTCGTCCCCGAAGACGTACAGCAACAACCTGGACGGCTGGATCCGTGAGTCCCTGGCCATCATGAAGAAGCACGGCATCCCCGGCTCCTACGACGGCATCCACCGCAACATCATGCGGGAGTCCTCCGGCAACCCGAAGGCGATCAACCTCTGGGACATCAACGCCCAGAACGGCATCCCGTCCAAGGGTTTGCTGCAGGTGATCCCGCCGACGTTCGAGGCGTACCACGTCCCGGGCACCTCGAAGAACATCTACGACCCGGTCGCCAACATCACCGCCGCCTGCAACTACGCGGCCGACAAGTACGGCACCATGGACAACGTCGACAGCGCGTACTGAGGTCGGCGCGGACCTCTCACGCGAACACAGACGCCGAAGGGCGGCACCCTCCTGACGGGGTGCCGCCCTTCGGGGTCGTACGGCGCGGGCTACTTGCGCATGACCTCGGGCTCGTGGCGGCGCAGGAAGCGGGCCACGAAGAAGCCGCAGATCACGCCGAGCAGGATCAGCGCGCCCATGTCCATCGCCCAGGCCCCGACCGTGTGCTCCCACAGCGGGTCGGTGTCCCCGGCCGTCTCCGGCGGGCTGATCTTGTTGAAGTCCAGCGTGGCGCCGGAGGCGGCGACCGCCCAGCGCGACGGCATCAGGAACGAGAACTGGTTGACGCCGATCGAGCCGTGCAGCGTGAACAGACAGCCGGTGAAGACGACCTGGATGATCGCGAACATCACCAGCAGCGGCATGGTCTTCTCGGCGGTCTTCACCAGCGCGGAGATGATCAGGCCGAACATCATCGAGGTGAAGCCGAGCGCCATGATCGGCACCGAGAGCTCCAGCAGCGTGAAGCCGCCGAAGACCAGGCCCTCCTCGGGGATCTCCCGGCTGGAGAAGCCGATCACACCGACCAGCAGGCCCTGCAGCACGGTGATCATGCCGAGCACGAACACCTTGGACATGAGGTACGCCGAGCGGGACAGGCCGGTGGCGCGCTCCCGCTCGTAGATGACCCGTTCCTTGATCAGCTCACGCACGGAGTTCGCGGCGCCCGCGAAACAGGCGCCCACCGCGAGGATCAGCAGCACCGTGGTCGCCGTGCCGTTGGGAATGATCCGGCCGGTCTGCGGGTTGGGCGGGTTGGGCAGCAGCCCCTTGTCCGCGTCGATGAGCAGGCTGACCGCGCCGAGAACCGCCGGGAGGATCACCATCAGGGCGAGGAAGCCCTTGTCGGAGACGATCACCGAGATGTAGCGGCGCACCAGGGTGGCGAACTGCGACATCCATCCCTGCGGCTTGGGCGGCTTCATCGCCTGCATCGCCGGGACCTGTACGGACTGCGGCGCGACCGCGTCGATGTCCGCGGCGTACATCTGGTAGTGCTGCGAGCCCTTCCAGCGGCCGGCCCAGTCGTAGTCGCGGTAGTTCTCGAAGGCGGAGAACACATCGGCCCAGGTGTCGTAGCCGAAGAAGTTCAGCGCCTCCTCGGGCGGACCGAAGTAGGCGACCGAGCCGCCCGGCGCCATCACCAGCAGCTTGTCGCAGATCGCCAGCTCGGCCACCGAGTGGGTGACGACCAGGACGGTGCGGCCGTCGTCGGCGAGGCCGCGCAGCAGCTGCATGACGTCGCGGTCCATGCCCGGGTCGAGGCCGGAGGTGGGCTCGTCCAGGAAGATCAGCGACGGCTTGGTGAGCAGCTCCAGGGCCACGGAGACGCGCTTGCGCTGGCCGCCGGACAGGGAGGTGACCTTCTTGTCCTTGTGGATGTCCAGCTTGAGCTCGCGGAGCACCTCGTCGATGCGGGACTCGCGCTCCGCGGCCGTGGTGTCGGCGGGGAAGCGGAGCTTGGCCGCGTACTTGAGGGCCTTCTTGACGGTCAGCTCCTTGTGCAGGATGTCGTCCTGCGGGACCAGACCGATGCGCTGGCGCAGCTCGGCGAACTGCTTGTAGAGGTTCCGGTTGTCGTAGAGAACCTCGCCCTGGTTGGCGGGGCGGTAGCCGGTGAGCGCCTTCAGCAGGGTGGACTTGCCGGAGCCGGACGGACCGATGACCGCGATCAGCGACTTCTCCGGGACGCCGAAGGAGACGTCCTTGAGGATCTGCTTGCCGCCGTCGACCGTGACGGTCAGATGCCGCGCGGAGAAGGACACCTCACCGGTGTCGACGAACTCCTCGAGCCGGTCCCCCACGATCCGGAACGTCGAGTGACCGACGCCCACGATGTCGGTGGGGCCGAGCAGCTGCGAGCCGCCCTTGGCGATCGGCAGACCGTTGACGTAGGTGCCGTTGTGCGAGCCGAGGTCGCGGATCTCCATGCGGCCGTCGGGCGTGGAGTGGAACTCGGCGTGGTTGCGGGAGACCTGGAGGTCGGAGACGACCAGGTCGTTCTCCAGCGCACGGCCGATCCGCATCACGCGGCCCAGGGAGAACTGGTGGAACGTGGTGGGGCTGCGGTCGCCGTAGACCGGCGGCGCCCCCGCGCCGCTGCCGGGTCCCTGCTGCTGCGGGATGTGCGGTGCGGGCTGCTGCTGCGGCGCCTGCTGCGGCTGCTGCCAGCCGGGCGGCGCGGACGGCTGCTGCTGCGGCGGCGCCTGCTGGGCCCAGCCGGCGTTCGCGCCCTGGGCGGCGTACGGCTGCTGCGGCTGTGCCTGGGGCGCGGCGGCCGCGGCGCCGACGCCGGACAGCGTCACGCGCGGCCCGTCGGTCGCGTTGCCCAGGTTCAGCACCGTGTCGGAGCCGAACTCCAGATGGTGGATCCGTTGCCCCTGCACGAACGTGCCGTTGGTGCTGCCGTGGTCCTCGATGACCCAACTGCGCCCGTTGAAGCTGATCGTGGCGTGACGCCAGGAGACCCTGGCGTCGTCCAGCACGACGTCCCCCTGCGGATCGCGTCCGAGGGTGTAGGCCCTGGACGGATCGAGCGTCCAGGTACGTCCGTTTGATTCCAGTACGAGTTCCGGCACTCCATGCCCCACTGAGTTGTCCCCCGAGTTTCCCCCATCGCAGGGAGTCTAGGGATGTCGAACATCGGGGGGAACTATTTCAGGCTCGGCCCTCTGACCGAAAGTCGGGCCTTGTCACGAGCGCGCACCAAGCCGTCGACAGAGCGCTCCGGCGGGGTTGAAATCGGCCCGGAGAGTGGTAAACCACGCGAGGGGGACATGCGCGGTCTTCTTGCCGCGCCGCGGATCGGGGGGTCTGCCATGGGTACTGCGACGGGTGTCGGGGCCGCCGGGGCCGGCACACGCGTGCCGTGGGTCGATGTGCTGGTGTCCGCGGTCGCCGCGGTGAGCTGGTCCCTGATCGGGATGGCGGGCACGGCGGCACTCGGGCTGCATCTGCTGGACGCGGACGCGGCCGGGTCGCTGGGGCCGATGACGGCCGCGGTGGTGGCGCTGGGGGCGGGTGGTTCGGTCACGCCTTCCGGTGATGTGTCGGCGTTCGGGCTGTCGGGCGCGGAGGCCGCGACGGCCGTCGCGGTCACACCGCTGGGCGTGAGCCTGGTGGGGGCGCTGCTGCTGTCGTACTTCTTCCTACGGTCCCTGCGGGCGGCGGGAGTTGTGGTCTCCCCCGCCGAACTCCTCGCCCGCGCGGGCGCGGTGGTGGCGCTGTTCGTGGCGATGACGGGCGGGCTGGTCTGGGCGGGGCATGACGTCATCACCATCGACGGGGGCTCGCTGGGGCTGGACGATCTGCCGGGCGTGGGCGGTGGCGGGGTCGAGATCCCCGGGCTGGGCGATGTCGGGGGGCTGCTGCCGGACCGGGTCGGTGACCTCGTGGAGGCGGAGGCCGCGGTCGGGTTCACCGTCGACACGGGGCCGACGGTCCTGGGCGGTCTCGGCTGGTCGGCCGGTGTGCTGCTCGTCGCGTTGCTGGCGTCCCGCCGTACGCCGCTGCCGCGCGGCTGGGACGTGGTGCACCGGGTCGTGCGACCGGCGGTCTCCGCGCTGGTCACGGTGGTGCTGGTGGCGGTGGCGGCGGGCTGCGCCGCGGCCGGGTACGCGGCGATCGGCGACGACCACCCCCGGCGGATCGCGGGGGCGGCGCTGCTGGGGGCGCCGAACGGGGTGTGGCTCGGGATTCCGGTCGGTCTGTTCGTCCCGTGGGACGGGCGGGCGAGCGGGGCCCTGCTCGATGTGCTGCCCCACCCCGTGGACGACCTTCTGCGGGTCGGGTCCGAGGAGCCCGTCACGCTGGGGCGGCTGGCCGAGCTCGACGGGCGGGTGTGGCTGCTGGCCGTGGCCGCCGCGCTGATGATGCTGCTCGCGGGGGTGCTGACGGCGGTGCGGACGCCGGTGGCCGCGGGGCAGCGGGGAGCGGCCGGCTTCGCGGGACGGTGTGCGCTGCGTCTGGGGGTCGCCACGGCGCTGACGCTGCCGTTGCTGGTGTGGCTGACGGAGGTCTCCGCGGACGCGTCGCTGTCGGTGCTCGGCTTCGACGCGTTCGGTGCCGGCATCGAGCTGCGCGGGCATCTCGGCATGGCACTGCTGCTGGGTGCGGTGTGGGGTGCGGGCGCGGGTGGGGCCGGGGGGCTGCTGGCATGGGCGAGCGGTGCGGCGGGGGTGCGGGCGGCGGCGTTGGCACGGGGTGGTGAGGGGGCCGAGGCGGCTGGGGGGACAGAGGGGGCCGGGGGCGCCGGGGAGGAGGGGCGGGGGGTCGCGGTGCCGGCCGGGCCGGGGCCGTACGTGCCGGGGGCTCCCTACCGGCCGCCGAATCCGGACACCAACCCGTATCTGCGGGTGCCGGCCGAGGCGTTGAGGGAGCCGCCCGAGGACTCGCGGCCGCCTGGTCCGCCGGCTGCGGGCGCTGACGACGGTGGGGGGCCGCACGATGTCTACGGTGCGCCGACGGTGATCGGGCCCGTTGCGCCGCCTGGGCGTGGGCCGCGGCGCGGCTCGCGTGCCGGGCGTGACGAGGCGTCGGCGGGCGGGGAGCGGCCGCCGTTGTGGCCGGACGAGGGGCCGCCTCCGCCGCCTCCGCCGCCACCCGCTCCGCGTAGGCCGGGGGGTTGACCGGTGAACGCCGCCCGCGATTCGGCTCGGGTACGGGGTTTCGCTTGCGGCGCTTTCCGGTGCCTCCCCCACTCTCGGCTGCGCTCGAGCGGGGGACCCCCACCGCCCACCCGTGCCGCCCTGGGGGCACCTCCCAGGCCCTTGAGGCACTGGGGGAGGCACGACTGCCCGCAGCTGCGGTGGGTCCACAGGGGCAGGGGGTGGGGTGGGTGTCCGGGTGGCGGACCTGGGAGGCGGGGGGTGCTGCGGGGCGGATACGGTGGGAGGCACCATGAGCGCATCGCAGACCTCCGACGTTCCCACTCTCCTGGTCAAGATCTTCGGGAAGGACCGGCCCGGCATCACGGCCGGCCTCTTCGACACCCTCGCCGCCTACGCGGTCGACGTGGTCGACATCGAGCAGGTCGTCACTCGTGGCCGCATCGTGCTGTGCGCGCTGGTGAGCGAACCGCCCAAGGGACTCGAAGGGGATCTGCGGGCGACCGTCCACAGCTGGGCGGAGTCCATGAAGATGCAGGCGGAGATCATCTCGGGCAGGGGCGACAACCGTCCGCGCGGACTCGGCCGTTCCCTGGTCACCGTGCTGGGCCACCCCCTCACCTCGGAGGCGACGGCATCGATCGCCGCGCGGATAACGAAGGCCGGCGGCAACATCGACCGTATCTTTCGGCTCGCCAAGTACCCGGTGACGGCGGTGGAATTCGCGGTGTCCGGCGTGGAGACGGAGCCGCTGCGGACCGCGCTGGTGACCGACGCGGCACGGCTCGGGGTCGACATCGCCGTGGTCGGGGCCGGGCTGTACCGGCGGGCGCAGCGCCTGGTCGTCATGGACGTGGACTCCACGCTGATCCAGGACGAGGTGATCGAGCTCTTCGCCGCGCACGCCGGGTGCGAGGACAAGGTCGCCGAGGTGACGGCGGCCGCGATGCGCGGGGAGCTGGACTTCGAGCAGTCGCTGCACGCGCGCGTGGCGCTGCTGGAGGGGCTGGACGCCTCCGTGGTGGACAAGGTGCGCAGCGAGGTGCGGCTGACGCCCGGCGCGCGCACCCTGATCCGTACGCTGAAGCGCCTCGGCTATCAAGTGGGTGTGGTCTCGGGCGGGTTCACCCAGGTCACGGACGATCTCAAGGAGCGGCTGGGGCTGGACTTCGCCCAGGCGAACACGCTGGAGATCGTCGACGGGAAGCTGACCGGCCGGGTGACCGGCGAGATCGTGGACCGGGCGGGCAAGGCCCGGCTGCTGCGCCGGTTCGCGGCCGAGGCCGGGGTGCCGCTGTCGCAGACGGTGGCGATCGGTGACGGTGCGAACGACCTGGACATGCTGAACGCGGCGGGTCTCGGTGTCGCCTTCAACGCCAAGCCGGTGGTGCGGGAGGCCGCCCACACGGCGGTGAACTTCCCCTTCCTCGACACGGTCCTCTATCTGCTGGGGGTCACGCGGGAAGAGGTCGAGGCGGCGGACACGCTCGACGTGGGCTGAGCCGCGGAGCCGGATGCGTCACCCGGCCCCGCGGCCGGGTGTCACTCGGTCGGGGCCCAGTAGTCGACCAGGGTGCCGACGCCGGGCTCCAGGGACTTCCAGGAGCCCGTGAAGGACAGCACGGCGAAGGCGGCGGCCGGGTAGCCGCGGCGGCTCATGCGCTCGCGGGCGTCCCCCTCGGCCGTACCGGCCAGGATGTCCGCGAGCCCCTGGATGCCCGGGTTGTGGCCGACCAGGAGGACGTTCTGCGCGTCGTCGGGGGTTTCGTTGAGCAGGGCGATCAGCTCGCCGGGCGAGGCCTCGTAGATCCGCTCCTCGTAGACGGTTTTCGGCCGCTGAGGAAACTCGTGGACCGCGAGCTTCCAGGTCTCGCGGGTGCGGACCGAGGTGGAGCACAGGGCCAGATCGAAGGCGATGCCGGTATCGGCGAGCTTGCGTCCGGCGACCGCGGCATCGGTTCGGCCCCGCTCGGCGAGCGGGCGCTCGTGGTCGGACACCGGGGGCCAGTCGGCTTTCGCATGCCGGAAAAGGACAATCCTGCGGGGTTCTGCGACGCTCATGCACCCCAGCTTCGCACGAAACAGGCCACGGGGCGCAGGGAGTTGACCGGCGCTTCCGGGGTGTTCAGCGGGTCATGAGCTGCTGCGCGCGCTCGACGAGGTGCGCGATCGCCGGCTCACCCGCGGCCGCGTGGGCCTCGGAGGGGTTGAGGATCAGGGTCAGCAGCGCCACGAAGGCCAGCGTGGGCAGGGCCAGGGCCCACCACGGCAGCCGCGTGTCGACGCCGCCCCGCGGGGCCGGGTCGGGCCGGGTGTGCGTGCGCGCCGCCATGGTGGCCTCCGCTCCTCGTACGGTCCGTGGCCGCGGTCGGCGGCCACATCTCGAAGGTACGGACCGTCCGGGCGCCAACCCATCCGGTGACCCACCCACTTGACCCTGAGCCTGGCCCCCTAGGGGATAGGGGTGCCAGCACCACCATGGGGCGTCACGGGGCGAGGAGGGTGGCGACCACGCCGATCACGATGAAGATGGCGAAGAAGGCGCCGAAGACGAGCAGCATCTTCTTCTGGCCGTTCTGCGGGTTGGGGTCGAGGACTGGCATGGGGCCAGTTTCGCACCCTTCTCGCCTGCGGCGGGCTTCGGGGGGCTCATGGCGCGCCCGTGGGGTGCCCGGGTGGGCGGGGCAGTCGGGCGGCTTCTCGGCCGTGGGGGTGTTTCGCCCCCGCCGCCCCTTCCCGTCCCGTTCCTGGGGGCTCCGCCCCCAGACCCCCTTCGCGCAGTTCCCCGCGCCCCTGGGGGGTCAGGGGGCCGTTGCTTCCTCTTCCACCGTGCGGTCGCGGCCGGCCAGGATGCCTACGATCGTCTGCGGGATCATCAGGGCCGCCATCAGGGCGATCGGCAGGCCCCAGCCGCCGCTGTGCTGGTAGAGGACGCCCACCAGGAGCGGGCCCGGGATGGAGATCAGGTAGCCGGTGCTCTGCGCGAAGGCCGACAGCTGGGCCACGCCCACGCTGGTCCTGGCCCGCATCCCGACCATGGTGAGCGCCAGCGGGAAGGCACAGTTGGCGACGCCCAGCAGTACGGCCCATGCCCAGGCGCCGGCGGCCGGTGCGAAGTACAGGCCCGCGTATCCGACGAGGCCGCTCGCGCCCAGAGCCAGCACGATCGGGCCCTGGCGGGGCAGCCGGGTGGCGAGGCGGGGTATGACGAAGGCCAGCGGTACGCCCATCACCATGGTGACGGCGAGGAGCAGCCCGGCCGTGCCCGCGGGGACGCCCGCGTCGCGGAAGATCTGCGCCATCCAGCCCATGGTGATGTAGGCGGCGGTGGCCTGGAGGCCGAAGAAGACGGCCAGCGCCCACGCGGTGCGGCTGCGGGTGATGCGCAGCGGGCGCGCGGGCGCGTCCCCGTCCCGCGCGGGTGCGTGCTCGGCCGGTGCCGGGCCCCGTTCTCGTACGAAGGGGAGCCAGGGCAGTACGGCGGCGGCCGCCAGGGCCGCCCACACGGCGAGGCCCGACTGCCAGTTCCCGCCGAGCGCGTCGGTCAGCGGCACGGTCACCGCCGCCGCCGAGGCGGTGCCCAGGGCGAGGGCCATGGAGTACAGGCCGGTCATGGAGCCGACCCGGTCGGGGAACCAGCGCTTGACGATGACCGGCATCAGGACGTTGCTGACGGCGATGCCCATCAGCGCGAGGGCGGTGGTGGCCAGGAAGGCCGCGGTACCGCCGACGTACGGACGTATCAGCAGGCCGGCGCCGATGGCGATCATGCCCGCGAACACCACGGCACCGGCCCCGAAGCGGCGGGCCAGGCGGGGCGCGGTGACGCCGAAGACGGCGAAGCACAGCGGGGGCACCGAGGTGAGCAGTCCGGCGACGCTGCCGCTCATGCCGAGGCCGTCGCGGACCTCCTCGAGCAGCGCGCCCAGGCTGGTGATGGCGGGACGGAGGTTCAGTGCGGCCAGCACGATGCCGACGACGATCAGCCGAGTCCGCCACCCGCGCCCGGCACCGTCCCCAGGTGTCTTCCGGGAGGGGGGCGCGGCCGACGCGCGTACGGTCGTGGACGTGAGCGTCCGGGTTTCCTCGCTAGCCATGAGGCCCATCATAGAATCATGGGATGATTGGTTGTCCATGCCCAGGTCGCCGTGCGGCTGCGGCGCCCCCGTCGTGCGAAGGTGTGTCATGCCTCTGAGCCATCCGCGTCGTTCGGCGCTGTCCGAGCAGGTCATCGCCGCCCTGCGGGCGCAGATCACCTCGGGCGAGTGGCCGGTGGGCGCGCGCATCCCGACCGAGCCGGAGCTGGTCGAGCAGCTGGGTGTGGCCAGGAACACGGTCCGCGAGGCCGTCCGCGCGCTGGCGCACAACGGGCTGCTGGACATCCGCCAGGGTTCGGGCACGTACGTGGTGGCCACGAGCGAGCTGGCGGGCGTGATGCACCGGCGCTTCGCCGGCGCGGATCCGCGGCACATCGCCGAGTTGCGTTCCACCCTGGAGTCGGCCGCGGCACGGCTGGCCGCCGAGCGGCGTACGGAGAAGGATCTCAAGCAGCTCGACACCCTGCTGCTGCGCCGGGAGGAGGCCTGGGAGTCGGGTGAGGCGGAGGCGTTCGTGGCGGCGGACGCGACGTTCCACCTCGCCGTGGTGGCCGCCTCGCACAACGACGTGATGACCGCGATGTACGCGGACCTGAGCGAGGTGCTGCGGGACTGGCTGCGCGAGGACGTGGGCGAGGACATGTCCCCGGAGACGCACATGGACCACGGGCGGCTGGTGGACGCGATCCGCGCGGGCGACGCGGCCACGGCGGCCGAGGAGGCCGCCGCCTATCCGTTCGTGTGCCGTCCGGGACGGTTCGGTTCGTCCTCCGGTGGCTGACCCGCGCCGGGCCGGTCCCGGTCCGCGGTGATGTGCCGGAGGGCCCGCTCCCTTGGAGGAAGCGGGCCCTCGTGAGGCGTGCGTCAGGCGCCGATGGCGTGCAGGCCGCCGTCCACGTGGATGATCTCGCCCGTGGTCTTCGGGAACCAGTCGCTCAGCAGGGCGACGATGCCGCGGCCGGCCGGCTCGGGATCCTTCAGGTCCCACTCCAGCGGGGAACGGGTGTCCCACACGGAGGCCAGCTCGCCGAAGCCCGGGATGGACTTGGCGGCCATGGAGCCGAGCGGGCCCGCGGAGATGAGGTTGCAGCGGATGTTCTGCTTGCCCAGGTCACGCGCGATGTAGCGGCTGGTGGCCTCCAGGGCGGCCTTGGCCGGGCCCATCCAGTCGTACTGCGGCCAGGCGAACTGCGCGTCGAAGGTGAGGCCGACGACCGAGCCGCCGTTCTGCATCAGCGGCAGACAGGCCATGGTCAGCGACTTCAGGGAGTACGCCGAGACGTGCATGGCCGTGGCGACCGACTCGAACGGCGTGTTGAGGAAGTTGCCGCCGAGGGCGTCCTGCGGGGCGAAACCGATGGAGTGCACGACGCCGTCGAGACCGCCGAGCTCCTCGCCGACCACGTCGGCCAGCCGGCCCAGGTGCTCCTCGTTGGTGACGTCGAGCTCGATGACCTTGGTGGGCCGCGGGAGCTTCTTGGCGATGCGCTCGGTCAGGGTGGGCCGCGGGAACGCGGTCAGGATGATCTCGGCGCCCTGCTCCTGGGCCAGCTTGGCGGCGTGGAAGGCGATGGAGGACTCCATCAGCACTCCGGAGATCAGGACGCGCTTGCCCTCGAGAATTCCGCTCATGGTGTTCAGTGACCCATTCCCAGTCCGCCGTCAACGGGAATGACGGCTCCAGTGATGTACGAGGCGTCGTCCGAGGCGAGGAACCGCACGGCCGCGGCGATCTCCTCCGGCTTCGCGTACCGGCCCAGCGGCACCTGCGACACGATGCCCGTGCGCTGCTCCTCGGTGAGCACCTTGGTCATGTCGGTGTCGACGAAGCCGGGCGCGACGACGTTGAAGGTGATGTTGCGCGAGCCCAGCTCACGGGCGAGGGAGCGCGCGAAGCCGACGAGGCCGGCCTTGGAGGCGGCGTAGTTCGCCTGCCCCGCGGAGCCGAGCAGCCCGACGACCGACGAGATCAGCACGACACGGCCCTTCTTGGCGCGCAGCATGCCGCGGTTGGCGCGCTTGACGACCCGGAAGGTGCCGGTGAGGTTGGTGTCGACGACCGAGGTGAAGTCCTCCTCGGACATGCGCATCAGGAGCTGGTCCTTGGTGACGCCGGCGTTGGCCACGAGCACCTCGACGGTGCCGTGCGCCTCCTCGATCTCCTTGTAGGCCTGCTCCACCTGCTCGGAGTCGGTGATGTCGCACTTGACGGCGAGACAGCCCAGCTCGGCGAGGGCGGCCGGCGGCTCCCCCGAACGGTATGTGATGGCGACCTTGTCGCCGGCGTCGGCGAACGCGCGGGCGATGGCGAGGCCGATGCCCCGGTTGCCTCCGGTGACGAGAACCGAGCGGCTCAACGGATCACCCTTTCGATAGCGGTCTGGTTCACCCGCCCGGACACCTGGATGACAGGCGGCTTCACCGAAAACCTATCGGTCCCGGTCCGCCCCGGAACATTCGGGCACCGACAGTGGCTCCCGTGGCCTCCTGTCGGGTTCCTACAGTCCGGCGCCGCCGTCAGTCCGCCATACCTGGTGCGTGAGCCGACAGCCCTTCGGCGCGAGCCGTCTCGAGCATCCTGCGGTCGTAGGTCACCAGGGCGGTCAGGTCGTCCCGCAGGGAAAGTGCGCTGGCGACGTGAATCGCGTCCAGCGTCCTCAGACGCCCGACCAGCAGAGCCGCCGCATCGCGCACCTCTCGGGTGAGGAGAATTTCGGTGATCCGGGCGTCCAGATCCTCCATGGCCTTCGGGAAGTGCCCCATGAGGTGCAGGGTCCGTACGGTCTCCACGAAGCCGAGCGTGCTGGTGGCCAGCGGCTCCGTGGCCCGTCCCTGGAGGAAGGCGTCCAGCGCGCCCCAGTGGCTGCGCCGGGTCATCCAGGTGACCAGGGCGGACGTGTCCATGTAGATCAACGGTCGTCCTCTTCGCGCTCGGCCAGCAGGAGCGCCACGGGGTCGACGTCTTCCGGCACCTCGTAGTGCGGCATGCTGTGCCGCTCTGCGGCGGTCACCGGCTTCAGCTTGATCTTCCCCTGCGCCACCAGGTGCGCGTACCGCTCCATGGGGCTGCCGGCCGGTGACAGTATGGCGATCACGTTGCCGTGCCGGGTGACCTCGATCGCCTCGCCCTTCTCGACACGGGCGAAGACCGCGCTGGGGTTGTACGAGAACTCGCGGACGGAAATGGTGCTCATACCGCGCTCCCCTCACAGCAAGCAGGTTGTGCGTACATATCCATGAGGGTACCTACATGCGACCCGCCGTGCTCGCCTTCAGAGGGTGCCGCTGCCACGCGCGATGGCGACCGACTCGGCGAGGGCGTCGATGTCCGCGGCCAGGTTCCGCCAGGGACGGGAGAGGTCGACGACGTGCCGCCAGATCCTCAGCCGCCCCTCCCCCACCGGCACCTCCACGACCCCGGCCCTGCCCGAGGCGTAGACGAGGTGCCCCTCGGTGAGACCGAGGCGTACGCAGTAGGCGGTCATCTGGTAGAGGTCGTCCCGCTGGGGCTTGGTCTTGAACTTGGCGTCGAGAACCACAGCCTGGCGGAGGGCCCCGTCCCGCGGCGACGGCAGGTAGTGCACCAGGTCGGGCTTGAGCACGTGCCTGCCGGCGGTGTCGAGGGAGAAGTTCCGGTCCTGCGGCTCGGGTCTGCCGCCGACGCGGTGGCGCAGCGCCTCCCCGACAGCTCGGGCCAGATAGGCCTCGAAGAGCCGCCACATGGTCACCAGCATCCCGTCCACGGCGATCTCCCGGCCGTCGCCGAGTTCGTACGAGGCACCGCGCAGGACGAGTTCCGCCAGGGCGAGGGCGTGCGCGTAGCGGGCGTTGCGCCGGTCGGGCGTCCAGCGGGGGGCGGGGGCGCCCGCGGGCAGGACGCGCACTCCGTCCAGGCGGGCGGTGAGCCGTTGGAGGGCGGCGCGTGGCGCGGGATCGATGCCGGGCACGCGGAGGAGGCGGCGGGCGGCTGCGAGGAGGAGGCGGTTCTCCGGTGTGTCGGGGGTGTGGTCGTCGTAGACGACCTCCAGGGGCGCGGGCACGCCCGGCCTGCGGCGGAGCTGGTCGGCGTGGCGGATGCGGCCCCGGACGACGGGCAGCGTGTCGTGCGTCTCCCGGTAGTCGTGCAGGACTCCGTGCTCCAGGGCACGGTCAGCGGCGGAGACGAAGGCGTGCGCGAGGGCGGGGAGGAGGTCGGGGCGCGGGTCGGCGGCGACGGGGCGCGGGTCGAACGTGACACGGTCGGGGGCGTACGCGATCAGGTGCAGAAGCCGGTCGACGGGCACCTTGGGACTGATGGGTCAGCTGGACCGTGCCGTCGCCGGTGCCCAGGCGGACGGAACCCACCCGGTCCTTGGCCTTCAGTCGCCAGCGGGTGGCCGTCTGCGGATGCATCTGGAGGAGCCGGTCGTGCTCGGCGAGCGTGGTGACCTGGGCCGGGGTGAGGGTCCATACGGTCCAGCCGGCGCCCTCCGCGAGGCCGACGCGCAGGGCGGCGTCGCGGCAGTGGCGGGGCTGGGTGCGGCGGGCGGTCACTGGTTCGCGGGGTCGTCCGCGGAGTCGTCCGCGCTGTCGGCGGGACCCGCGTTCGCGGGCGGCGGGATGTTCAGTCGTGTGCGCAGGACGGGGAGCCCGTAGACGGCTTCCACGTCGGTGCCGTCGCCCCAGTGGTGCTCGGTGAGGAGCGGAATGATCTGGGTCTTCCACAGCCGTTCGAGGGCGCCGTCACCTGCGTGGGCGAGGTCCTGCATGAAGTACGAGGGGCCGACGCGGAAGGAGCGGTCCCCTGGGCTGCCGTCGGCGAGGAGGCGGTTGATCTCGTTGAGGAGGCGGGCGTGGGAGTCGTCGTACGTACCCGGGTTCTCGCCCCGTTCCTCCGCCCGCCTGCGCAGCCAGGAGTCCAGCAGTCCGGCGACCGGTGGGGTGTCGGGGTGGAGTTCCATGAAGGAGAAGCGGCGGCGCATGGCCGCGTCCATGTACGCCACCGAGCGGTCGACGGTGTTCATGGTTCCGAGGATGTACAGGTTGGGCGGGAGGCGGAAACCCCGGCCGTCGTCGGAGCCGTAGAGCAGGTGGACGCGCTCGTTGCGGTACTCCAGGAGGAAGTACAGCTCGCCGAAGATCTTCGCGAGGTGGCCCCGGTTTATCTCGTCGACGACCAGGACGAACACCTCGGCCGGGCGTCGCTCCGCCTCGTCGGCGAGTTTGCGCAGCGGGCCCCGGACCAGGTCGTAGGCGAGCCCGCCGCCCGCGTCGCCGTCCTGGCCGCCGCCCAGGCGCGGGCGGATGCCCTCGAAGAAGTCCTCGTAGGAGTAGGCGGGGTGGAACTGGACGAGGCGTACGTTCGTGGCGCTGGAGGCGCCGGCCAGGTGGCGGGCGAGGGCGAGCGCCGTGTACGTCTTCCCGGTGCCGGGCGGCCCGTGGAAGATCAGCTGCGGGGTGGCGCGGAGGAGTTCGACGCAGTCCTGGAGCCAGGTGGTGTCGGGCATGTGGAGCGCCTCGGCCAGTTCGGGGGTGGCGTCGGGCAGGACGGCCGGGCCCGTGGGCAGCGAGGCGGCGGTGCGCGGCATGTCGCCGATCAGGGCGAGGACGGTCTCGGCGTACTCGGTGGCCTCCAGGACCTGGGAGTCCGCGTCCTGGACGACGCTCGCGAGCCCGGAGGGCAGGTCCTTGAGGAAGTCCAGGGGCTTGTTCAGGTTGCGCCAGTCGACGGGGCGCTCCAGCCGTTCCGCGGTGTGGACCGCCGGGCCGTCGACCACTCCGACGTACGTCTCGAAGCCGTCGGTGGACAGCACGATGTCGCCCTTGCGCATGCGGTTGAGGAAGGCGTCGAGTTCCCGGGCGACGGCCTCCCTGCGCGCGGGTCCGGTGGCGGGGAGGGCGGTTTCCACGGCCCTACGGACACTGTCCAGGTCCCGGGCCGCTGCGGCCGGGGGCGGGAAGCCCGTGTCGAGGGTGACCTTCGAGTCGTCGCGCCACGGTCCCCGGACGAGGGGCACGCCGGTGACGGCGTCCACGCCCCGGACGATCCAGAGCTGGCGGGGAGCATCCTCGTCGGCCGCCGTCTCTTCGAGTGGTTGCTTGGCAGCCTTGAGCGCCTCCCAGACGGGCATCCGTCGCTCGGGCAGGGCACGGACGGTGTCCAGGCTGCTGCGGCCGGCGTCGAGGACGCCTTCCTCGTCGAGCAGGGAACGCCACTGGTCGCGCTCGTGCGGCAGCAGAGGCAGTCCCGCCCCCGCCTGTCCGTCCTCGCCGAGCGCCAGGTACCAGCCCGGAGGGCGCGTGCCGCGCAGCACCGTCGCCAGGACGTCGGGGGCGACACCGAACTCCGCGGCCACCTCCTCCAAGACGACCCAGTAACCGCCGTCAGGAAGCTGTTCGAGGGCGGTCACCGCCACGGAGACCTCACGCTGCTGCCGCTCCCACCTCCGGTAGCGCCGCGCCGCCTCTAAAGAAAAGTCGACGGGGTCGGGAATGCGGTCGAGGGCGTCGACGCCGATTCCGGTCAGCTGCCAGCGGCGCCCGCCCCGGTACAGCCAACCGGCCCTGACGAGGTTGCTCGCCCACCGGTTCACGTAGCTCTTGAAGGGGGTGACGACCTCCTGCGAGGAGTCACGCATGACCTGTGCCCAGTCCTCCCGCAGCCCCGGGCTCCGCGCGAGGATCCGATCCCACAGTTCCCCGAAGACCATGCCGTCCTGGGGTGCTTCCTCCCGCAGGACGGTCGCGGCGGTGTGCAGGGCCTGGGCGACGACGGTCGTGATGCTGGGCACGGCGTCCATTCTTCGCAGGTACGGGGGTGACTGCGGCGCCCGGACTCAGTCCAGGCCGACCGGGGTGATCGGCGTGACCGGGATGTCGTCGGGGCCGTTCGTCTGGACGAGCAGGAGGTCACCGACCGTGGCGTCGCGGCTGAGGCCGAGGCGGGAGACCGGAACGGCGCCCGGGGCCTGCGGCGTGCCGACGGGCTGCAGGTGCAGCTCGCTCTCCGCGCCCTGGTAGGCGAGAACCGCCAGCACCTCGTCGTGGCCGATGCGGGACACCACGCTGCTCAGCCGGTCGGTGAGGACCGCGCACACGACGGTGAGCCGTTGCCGCTCCGTCCTGGGGACGGGGAACGCGGCGATCCGCTCCAGCACGCCGGGCAGCGCCAGCGTGCCCTCCAGCAGCCGCTGGACGGTCTCGCGCTCCCCCTCCCGGCCGTCCCCGGTCTCGGCGGCCACGAAGTGGACCAGGGGGAGGCCGTCGTCCAGGGTGCGCTGCCACTTGGGCAACAGGAAGTCGATGGTCAGGGCCTCTTCGCGGGTGGGTGGGTGGACGTCGTCCCCCTCGCCGAACTGGGCGAGCCAGGCGTTGACGTCTCCCCAGCGCCACACCGGCGAGCGTCCGGTGATCCCCTCGGGGTCCGGGAAGGGCAGCTTGTCCTGCCGCCGCTCACCGCTCACCCACTGCTGGACGTTCTGCCGGGAACGGTCGACACGCTCCGCGATGTCGGAGACGCCGACGAGGTCGGGATCGGTGCGCAGCAGCCTCAGGGCGGGCAGGGACTTGCGCAGCCGTACGACGATGCGGTGGGCCGCGTCGATCGCGTTGACCCCGCTCTCGGAGACGTCCAGGAAGTGGCGGCCACGATGACGGGTCAGGACCCCGTCGAAGGTGTCGTGGACGATCGCGACGGCCTTGTCGTCGTCCACCTCGATCCCGTCCACGACGAAGTGAAACTCATACTCCATGACGCCCCAGTCCCCCATGCGTATGCCTGTTCGCTCTTCCTGGTTCCGGTATCTGCGGCCTCTCGCTCCAGGGAACCCCCCACGGACGCAAGTTTTGCCGAGCCCGACAGTGTTGTCAATTGCCAACGCCGCCACGGAGGGCCGCACGGGGGTCGTCCGGAGGCAGCGGGCACCACTTCGCCTTGCGGGCTATTCGACGAGCTTCCTGGCTGGGATTCTTCGGTGTGCCGCCGACCCGGATCACCGTGCAGTGGTCCGGGCACGGGCAGTACAGCGTGCCCCAGTGAGCCTCCGACGCGAGCGTCCACCCGTCGGCGACGAGCCGCTTGAGGACCGCCCTGACCTCCTTGCTCGGATGGTCCGCCGCAGCGACCTCACGTCCGACCACGTACGCCTCCACAAGCCGTCGCCCGTCGCAGAGCTGACCGTCAACTCGAACTGGCCGACAAGCCTACCCGCCCCTACTGACACTGGCCGAAATCACAACTCGGCACGCGTAGCGGGGCGTTGCGGAAGATGATCGTCAACTACGGCCGAACAGGACACGGGTCGTCCGGGACGCGCACTTCGCACTCGGCCCACACGGTCTTTCCCGGCCCCGTCCGCCCGGCCACGGCCCAGCGGTCGGCGACGGCTTCCACGAGGAGCAGGCCTCTCCCGCCGTCGGTGTCCGCGGACGGCGGGCCCGCCGACACGGGAATCTCCGGGTGCCCCGGGTGGGTGTCGGACACCTCGACGCGGACGAGGCCCGCGGTCCGGTCGTACGTGAGCCGCAGCTCGAAGTCGCGCCCCGGGACGTGGCCGTGGAGGACCGCGTTGGAGGCGAGTTCGGCCACGACGAGGGTGACGGTGTCGGAGGCCGGGCTGCCGTAGGGCAGGTCCCACAGGTCGAGCCGGTGGGTGGCGAGTCTGCGGGCGAGACGCGCGCCGCGGCGCGTGGCGGAGAAGCGCTGGGCGAACACACTTACGGTTACGGCCTCTTGGGCCCGTGGTGCTGGCATGCGGCCAGCGTTCCGGGCCGCTCCCGACCCTCAACAGGGACGACACCCATACAGGCGTGACTGTATCGGTGCACACTCTGGACTGGGTGGGTAACTCCCCGTGACCCTGGGCGGGCCGGGCGGGGTTGAGCGGGGCGTGAAAGCGCGGACACGGGAGGCACGGGGCGATGAGGGCGGACCAGGGTGGAGGCGGGAACGGCGGCGCGATCGCGAACGGCACGGAGGCGGAACTCTCCGACAGTCTGAAGACCTTCGGCGCGGTCCTCAAGGCCCTGCGCGAGGAGTCCGGCCTGACGCAGGAGGAGTTCGCGGTGCGGGTGCGGTACTCGGCCGCGTACGTCGCCAAGATCGAGCAGGGGAAGCGGTTCCCGCCGGCGGACCTGCCGGGGCGGGCGGAGGAGGTGTTGGGGCCGGTTGCGGTCAAGGTGCTCACTGCGGCGGCGAAGAGTCTGACGCGGAGGGCGGGGCTGGCGTCGTGGTTCCGGCAGTGGGCGGGGATCGAGGAGGAGGCGATCTCCTTGTACGCGTATGAGTGCCGGGCGGTTCCTGGGTTGTTGCAGCCGGAGGAGTACGCCAGGGCTGTGTTCGCACGTCAGCTTCCGCCGTTCACCCAGGAACAGGTCGATCGCAAGGTGGCCGCACGGCTTGAGCGCCAGACGCTCTTGACTGAGCGGCCGAACACCGCCTTTACGTTCATCATCGAACAGGCCATTCTGGAGCGCGGGGTCGGCGGCGCTTCGGTCACCAGGGCTGTCATCGACCACTTGCTGAACATGGGTGACAGGACCAACGTCGAGATCCAGATCATGCCGCTGCATCAGGAAGACCACTGCGGAGTCGATGGCCAGCTGTATATGGCTGAGGCACCGGGACACCAGTGGTTCGGTTACATCGAGGGACACCGGTCGAGCAGTCTGATTGCAGATCCCGGCGAGGTGAGCGTCCTCCATCAGCGCTATGGCAAGCTGCGTTCCCAGGCCCTGGACTGCCGGGCTACGGTGAACCTCCTGGAACGGATGCGAGGAGCGCTATGAGTACCACCACTGAGCTGAACTGGTTCAAGAGCAGCTACAGCGGCGGAGATGGGGACAACTGCGTCGAGGTCGCCGTGCGCCCCGAGGCGGTCCACATTCGCGACTCCAAGGACAAGCGCATCCGCCCTCTCGTCGTCGCGCCGACCGCTTGGGTGGCGTTCGCGGCACTCGCGGCCGACGTCTCTCTGGACGACTGAGGTCGCGTCGTACGTGACACCAGCGGGCGGGCACGGGAGCCGTTCCCGTACCCGCCCGCTGGTCTGCGCCCACGAGGGCTACTCCTGCTCGGCCTCACCGAACATGTTGAGCATGTCGAGCTGAACGTTGCCGCCCTCGACCTCGTCCAGGCCGAACAGGCCTCCGCCCAGTTGGTCGGGGGCGGACTTACCCCGCCGCTTCTTCTTAGCCGCCGATGCGGTCTGGGGGTTCGGCGGGCCCCCGGCCGGGAGGACGCGGGTCAGCGGGCTGATGCCCGGAGGGTGGCGCGGGCCCTGAGCGGGGGGCGGGGTGAGGGAGGGGTGGGTGAAGGGCCGCCCCTCGGCCATCGCCTCGTAGACGCGGACGATCTCGTCCTTCGTGTCCTGGAAGACGGCGGGCTGCTTGTTCTTGAACGCCCGGAAGCTGTCCAGCACCAGGTCCACGTCCGCGCGCGCGATCCCGTACAGGTGGAAGTACGCAGCGTCCAACTCCGCGCGCATCAGGAAACGGCGCCTCTCGTCCCAGACGAACGGTGGACCGTCGTCGCCGAGGTACTTCGCCCAGGGGGCCATCTCGTAGGAGGTGTAGGTGAGTTCGAGAACTCGGGGGCGGATCCAGACGGCGAGGGGGGCGTCTTGGGTCCAAGGGGCGGAAAAGGCGTAGACCGTGGGCGCCAGGACGGGTAGCTGCTCCAGATAGGTGTACGTGAGATGGGCTCCCTGCATCTTCTGTCGTGCAGAAAAATCCAATGCGAAGGAGGAAAGGTTCGCAAGCAGGCAAGCCAATGGCAGTGTCGTCTCATTGGCCAGCATAAATGGCGTCGTATGCCCCACCGCCACCCTTGGGAGCACTGACGGAATCACCGTTCGGTCATCCACCGCCCGGCACACGTCTCGCCAGGCAAGCACCCAGTTATGCCCCCACGCCGGTCTCGACTTGCGTGTGTCGCCCGCCATCCACTCTTCGACGAGTTCTTCGTCCATCCAGTGGCACGGCATCGGAAGCCGGGTTGGGTCTCGATGATCCCCGTCTGACAGGCGCGGCAGCGTATTGACTCGGAGCTGCGCCTCGGTGGCATTTTCGTAGGTGCTGAACCGGGAGTCGAAGTGGTGGATCAACTTGGCTTCGTATAGCGGAAGCGCCCTTCGATCTCCCTCGCGGAACAGGTTGCCTTCACGGGTCCATCCCATTTCTTCGAGGGCCTTTTTGGACCAGAAGTATCCCGAGTCATCAGACATGTGGAACATCCGAACCAGCCGGAGTTCCCACGGATTGCGCTCGCCCGTCCACAACACACCCTTGGCAGCCTCATGCTGGCCTTGCAGAACTCGTAGATGTTCGGGGCTCTCACACACTGGTGCAGTCATCGTGTTGGGGTTGATCGTGCGAAATCCCTCCGCGTTCAGCTCGAACTGCCGAGAGTCCAACTGATCAGGGCGCCGCGCCCGAAAGGCCAGGCGCGTCTTCTCGGTCGGCAACTTTGCACCGCTGACCGTGAACAGGCAGTACCGATAGGAGTGATGAACTGCCGGAAACAGCTTCTCCTCGTTCTCGAAGTCCAGCACAGCCACCATCTGCCGCCGCTCCACCAGATCCGAGAAGAACCCCGCCGTCGTCTTGTCCGTCGCGATCCCCGTAGGAAGGACCAGCCCCGCCATCCCCTCCGGGCCGATCAACTGCCGCGCCTTCTCCGCGAAGACGGCGTACGTGTTCACGTCACCCAAGCCGGTCTTCGGGAACAGGCCCGACTTCCGGTACATGGTGACCTGCCCCTTGGACTCCCGCTGGTCGAACTGGTACTCCACGTACAGCTGCCGGTCGCCCCCGTTCGGGCGGCCCTCCTCGTCCACGCTGGTCGCCAGCGCCTCGATCATGCGGTCGCGGATGCTGGCCGTGGCCGCCGCGGCGATCTTCTCGTCCCGCGCCGCGAACCACTCCTTCTTCTGGATCTTGACCCGCTCCCACGGCGGGTTGCCCAGCACCGCGTCGAAGCCGCCCTGCCAGCCGGTCTCCGGGTTGACGTCGTCGGCCACGGACTCCTCCACGCGGAAGACGCGCGGGAACTCCAGGTGCCAGTGGAAGAACTGGTTGCGGCGGACGATGTCCCGCAGCATCGCCTCCGCACCCTCGTCCGGTAGCGGCCCGTCCTCCACGTCCTTCTCGACGGCCCGCAGCACGTTCGTCGTGATGGGCGCGGGGGCGCCCTTGTGCTTGGGCCACAGGAACGACGCGCACCACACGTCCGCGACCCGCTTCAGGTGCCGCAGTTCGGGCCGCTTCTCGAACTCCTTGTGGGCGCGGGCGTGTTGGCGCACCTCGGCGAGGCTGTGGTCGCCGATCTTCGCGACCTTCTCCGCCTCCACCCGCACCGTCGCCGTGCTCGTCCGTACGACCCGCTCGGCGAACGGAAGGTGCTCCGCACCCTTGCGCTCCCGGTCGTTCTGCTTACGCAGCTCGGTGAGGACCTTCTGTTCGTCGCCCTCCAGCTTCTCGAAGGCGCCGTCCGGGATGCCCTGCTCCAGGACGGCCGGGGTCGCCCCCAGCAAGGCGTTCCCCGTCTTGATCCGGTCGTCCAGGTAGGCGAGGGGCTCACCGGGTGTCAGCGACTCCAGCCACAGCGACACCTTGGCCAGTTCGGCGGCGAGCGGGTTGATGTCGACGCCGTGGACGCAGTGCCGTACGACCTTGGCCATCGCCTCGCGGACCCGCTCGGGGGCCGGCTGGCTCTCGCCGTGCTGCATCACCGCGTACCGCAGGGCGATGCGCCGGGCCGCCGCGACGAGGAAGTGCCCGGAGCCACAGGACGGGTCGACGAAGTCGATCTCCAGCAGGTGGTCCGGGACGCCGGAGGCGGCGTACCGCTCTATGACCGGGTCGAGTGCGGTGTCGAGGAGCTTCTCGATGAGGGACGACGGGGTGTAGTAGGAGCCCGTCAGCTTGCGCTTGTTGCCCGCGACGAGGTCCTTGAGCTCGAACAGCTCGTTCTCCGGCTCGCGGGCGGGGACGAGTTCCAGCAGGGACTCGTAGACGCTGCCGAGCTCCTCGGCGCCCAGGTGACGGTAGTCGACGCGGGTGGTGCGGCCCTTGTCCTTGATGCGGGAGAGCAGGCGCACGGCCTCCAGCAGGCGCTCGTTGGGGAGCTTCGCGGCCCGCAGGGGTTCCGGGCTGCCCGGGAGGCGGGTGGCCTGGGCCTCCTGGTCGATCTCGTCGGGCTCGGGAAGGTAGTAGAGGCCGCCGAGTTCGGGGAGTGCCAGCGCGGGTTCCCCGCCGATGGTGCCGAGGGCGTTCAGGACGCGGACGAGGCCCTGCCACAGGTCGGTGTGGTGGTCGCCCTTCCGACGGGAGGCGATCCGGCGCAGCCTGGCGGTGGAGAAGTACAGCGCGTAGCGCTCGCGGGCCGCCTGGTTCGCCTTGACCTGCGCCTTGGTGGCCTTGGGGCCGGGGTGTTCGAGCAGTGCGTCGCGGTCCTCGGCGACGAAGAGGAAGATCAGCTGGTAGGCGAGGCGGAGCAGTTCGTGGTGGAAGTCGTCCAGGGCGCGGCGGCCTCCGGCCGTGATCGCCTCGGCCAGGTGTGGGTTGTTCTGGAGGAAGCCCGTGCCGAGGACGTTCAGCGCCTTGGCGACCTGGTCGCGCAGGAGGTTGCGGGAGCGGATGCCGGTCTCGACGGCGAAGTCGCGCCACCACTCCAGGCGGCAGTCCGCGGGGGTCAGCGGAAGCTCGTCGGGGGTGGCGAGGCCGTCGCCCTCCTCCTCGTCGCCCTCTTCCTCCTCCGCCACGGCTGCCGCCGCCGTGCCCCGGCGCTTCTTCTCGGGCTTGGGCACCAGTTCCAGGCGGGAGGCGTGCAGCAGCGCGTACATCAGCAGGAAGTCGGAGAAGTCCCCGCCGCCGAAGATCGCTTCGAGGTCGAACTCGACGTACGCGGAACCGACGAGGGCCGTGGAGTCGCGCAGCAGGCGCAACACCTTGCCGTTGGAGAGGACACCCCACAGATACTTCGGGGAGGCGTTGAGCAGCTCCTGCATCATCGACTGGGGGGCGCGGGCGCTGCCGGCCGACCAGCGGTCGAGGGGCGTGGTCCAGCCCAGGAGGTGGACGGGGAGGTGGTCCATCCACTGGTGGCTGACCTGGTACGGCTCGCGGCGGTCGGGCAGCCGGATGCCGCCGCGCCGGGGGGCGAGGCGGCCGTAGCCCAGTTCCTCCAGGAGGGTGAGGAGCCAGACGCGGGTCGCCTTGGTGGGGTCGGCCTTGCCGTCGAGTTCCCTCAGCTCCTCCTGGAAGGAGGTGTAGGCGGCGCGCAGCGCGTTCCACTTGCGGCTCGCGGCGTCCTCGATGCGCACGCCGCGTCCGAGCCCGTAGTCGGCGGGGGCGCTGCCGGGCAGTTCGGGGTCGCCGGCGCGGATCTTGGTGAGGAGGTCCGCGGAGAGCAGTCCGCCCTCGACGCGTACGGCGGCGGAGGCGGGGAGGCGGTCGGGGGCGAGGGCGGTCACCGGTCTCCTCCGGAGGCGGGCTGCTGTGCGGCCGGGGCACTGAGGTACACGTACACGCCGAGCAGGTCCGGGTCGCCGGACGGCTGGACGTCGATGCGGCGGACGGCGGCGGCGCCGCGTTCGCGTCCGCGCTGGCCGGCGGCCTCGCGGACCCGCTGGTGGGCATCGCGCAGCCGGTCCGCGAGGAGCTGTCCGCGGGCCCTCAGGTGGTCGTTGATCTCGTCGTCGTCGAGCTCCGCGGCGGCGCGGGCGGCCTGCTGGTCGCGCAGGGCGGGCAGGGTGTTCAGGTCGGGGGTGGCGGTGAGCAGGGCGGCGGTCTCCTCGTCGGACAGCCAGGTGCGGCCGCCGTCGTCGCCGGTGCGCCAGGCGAGGACCTGGGCGTCGTCGGCGACCAGGACGCGCGGATCGTCGCTCGCCGTGCGGCCGGGCAGGGTGAGGCGGAAGCGGTAGCGGGCGAGCAGCAGGACCGTGCGGCGGTCGACGGCACGGGTGCGGATCACGCCGAGGCGGCGGGCGGGGCGTTCCTCGGGGGGCAGGCCGGTGTCGACGGCCGCGTCGAGGAGGTAGCGGGCGAGGGCGCGCACCGCGGGGTCGGTGCGGGACAGGGCGTGCTCACCTCGTGCCACGGGGAAGTCCTCGCGGAAGACGAGGTCGCGGGCGGCCGCCTTGGCGCGGCCCTTGGCCTTCGCCCTGGCCGCTCCGCCGGGCGCGGCGGTCTGGTCGGAGTCCTCGTAGAAGCCGAGGGCGTGTTTGAGGCCGGTGGGCAGCGGGTCCACGGGGGCCTTGAAGCCCCGGTCGCGGGCGTCGCCGATCGGCTGGGCGCCCAGCTGGGCCAGGGACTCGCGGGCGAAGGTGGCGATGTCGCCGGGGTCGCCCAGCGCCTGGCGCAGCGCGTCCAGTTCGGCTTCCACCTCCTCGGGGCGCAGGCCGATGTGGGCGAACTTGGTGAGGACCTTCGACTCGCGTTCGGCGGCCGACTCCCACTCCTTGTGGAGGGCCTCACGGGCCCGGCCGAAGTCGGGGTCGTCCTCGAAGTCGAGGGTGAGCTGGCCCTCGGGCTGCTTTCCCCGCAGCAGCAGCGCGCTGGCGAGGGCTTCCAGGACGCCCCGGCCCTGGTCGGGGACGAGGACGGCCACACCGGTCTGATCGGCGATGTCCTTGTGCTTCTGGATGAGGACCTTCAGGACGAGTCCGTCGATGCCGGTGTCGGTGTCGTAGACGGTGATCTCGCGGACGCGGCGGCGGGGCTGGCCGAACCGGTCGACGCGGCCCGCGCGCTGGAGGTGACGCGTGGGGTTCCAGGACAGGTCGTAGTGGATGACGGCGCCGAAGTGCTCCTGGAGGTTGACGCCCTCGGAGAGGCAGTCGGTGGCGACCAGGACGTGCCGGCCGCGCCGGGCCGTCAGCTCGTCGACGCGGGCCTGCCGGGCGTCGGGGTGCAGGGTGCCGGTGACCGCCTCCACGCTCGCGCTGCGGCCCAGCTCCGCCTTGAGGTGCCGGGCCACGTACTCGGCGGTCGGGATGTAGTGGCAGAAGACGATCGGGTCGTAGCCGTCGACCAGTTGCCGCTTGACCCGGTCGACGAGGGTGCGCAGTTTGGCGTCCGTCGCGGGGCCGGCGAGGGCGTCCGCGCGGTCGGCGAAGTCGGTGAGGGTCTTGGCCTCGCCCGTGCGTCCCTCGCGGGGTGTTCCCGGGGTGGCGGCGTCCTCGTCCGGGAGGGACGGGAGGGAGCCGGGCACCACGTCCATGCCTTCGGCCGTCTCGTCGTCGGCGAGTTCGAAGGCGGCGGCCCGGCCCAGCCTGTCGGCCTCGGCCGGGGTGCGGGTGGCGGCGATCAGGGAGCGGGCGCGCAGGGTCGCCGCGGCAGCGGCAGGCGAGGACAGGACGCAGCGCAGCAGGGTGAGCGCCGTCCACCAGGACATGCGCTGGTGATGGTCGCCGCCGGGGCCGCGGACCTGCTGGCGGGTGTGGGCGAGGATGTCGGCGACGAAGCGCGCGTAGTCGGCGTCGAGCCGGTAGAGGGCGTCCTGGGTGTCCCGGTCCTCGGGGAAGGGCGTGTCCTGGTCGAGGTACCGCTTGATGTCGTGGCGGCGGCGCTGCACGAAGTGGCGGGCCAGCTTGTCGCGGTCGGCGGACCGGGTGGTGTCCAGGGTACGCAGGGACGGATCAAGGAGACCGGTGAGCTTGGCGAACGCCTGCGGGTCGCCGCTGTGCGGGGTGGCGGTGACGAGAATGAGGTGGCGGTCGCGGTCGGTGCGGTCGGCGAGCGCGGACAGCAGTTCGTACCGTTTCTGCTGCTCGTTGCCGCCGGTGCCCACGCAGGTGTGCGCCTCGTCGACGATCAGCACGTCGGGGCAGTGGTGGCGGAAGGCGTCACGGCGCTCGTCCTGCTTGATGAAGTCGGTGGAGACGACCGTGACCGGGTAGTGGTCGAAGATCGACCGGTCGGGGTCGTCGATCGCCTTCTGCAGCCGTGCGGCCGTGGACGGGAGGACCAGCTCGGGGTCCATGCCGAACTTGTCGCGCAGCTCGCGCTGCCACTGCTCGGCGAGCGAGGGCGAGCAGAGCACGGTCATGTTGCGGGCGGAGCCCTGCTCCATGAGCTCCTTCGCGATCAGCGCGGACTCGACGGTCTTGCCGATGCCGACGTCGTCGCCGATCAGGAGGCGTACGGGGTCCATGCGCAGCGCCATCATCAGCGGGACCAGCTGGTAGCGGCGGGGTTCGACGGCGACCGCGTTCAGGGAGCGGAAGGGGCCGGCGCCCGCCGTGGAGGCGATGCGCAGGGCGGTGCGCAGGAGGGAGGCGGAGGCGAAGTCGCCGGCCTCGCCGGGCAGGGCCCGCGGGCGGCCGAAGCCCGGCTCGCGGACCTCGTCGGGGAAGAGGGCCGCCACGAACTCGCGGTCGCCGTCCAAAGGCTGGGCGAGGACCAGGTCCTCGGTGCTGCCCGGGAGGACGACCCAGTCACGGTCCCGGGCACGTACAAGGGTGCCGGGCGAGTGGCCGGCCTGGGCGCTCATCGGTCGCCTCCCCTGTGGTCACGGCCGACGCCGAAGACGTCCGGGTATGCGCGCACGGTGTCCTTCCATTCGGGTTCGGCTCCGGCCCTGATCACCAGCCAGCCGTCGTCCATCATGCGGTACTCGTCCTGCTCGCCGAGCCGGCGTGCGCCGTCGTACTCCAGGAACACGGCGACCTCGGCGCCGGGGAGGTGGAAGACCGCGTCGGCGACGTCGGTGGCCGTCTCGTCGGGGAGCCGGTGACCGCCGTCGGCGAGCAGGCGCACGAACGCCTCGACGGGGGTGTCCGGTGCCGGCTCCGGGCGCGGGGCGGGTGCCGTCGAAGGCCGCGGACGCTCCGGGCGTGACTCGTCCCTGGTGACGGAGTGGGCCAGTGCCACCAGCCACGGGGCGGCACGGTGCCGGTCGATGCGGCGGTGGAAGCCCTGGTTGGAGTACGACAGCAGGCAGTCGTAGCAGCCGAGTTCGCAGCGCTCGGCGGCGCCCTCGGCCCGGTCGAGGTCCTTGCCGTCCTCGTCGTAGTGGATGATCCGCAGGGCTTCCTTCGCCACCAGGGCGAGGGCCTTCTCGTCGTCGTACAGGCGGCGCAGCACGCCCGCTCCGCCCTCGGCGCTCTCGACGAAGAGGGTTCGGCCGCGCCGCTCGGCGTCGGGGAGGTCCTCGCTCTCCAGCTCGGAGTCCTCCAGCTGGAAGTGCGCCTCGATGCCGCGCTCCAAGGCATAGCGCAGGGAGACGGCGGTGAGGTCGTCGACCGGCTCGGCCAGCCGCACCACGGCGATGTTCTTGGTGTCCTGCGCGTAGGGGATGACCTGGAGGGTGCGCTGCGCGCGGTCGAAGGACGCCAGCGACTCCTCCTCCGCGGACTCCTCCTGGGCAAGACGCGCCGCCTTGCCCTCCGAAAGCCATCTACCGCTGACGGGGTCGAGCCAGAAGCCCTGCCCCGAGCGGTCCTGGGCGTCACGCTTGCGGTAGCCGAGGTTGAGGACACGGACGCTCGCCGAGTCCCCGTAGGAGACCTGCGCGAGAGGCGCCCCGTCCGCGCCGCGCACCTGTGCCCGGTGCACGCCACCGGGCGCATACCGGTATACGGTCCGCAGGTCGAACCCCCGCTTGAGGCGCTCCTCCTCGTCGGAGGAGATCCGGCGGCGGGGCTCGGCGTGCACCTGCGTGAGCTGCATCAGTTTCGGCAGGGTGCGGTGGAGCGGGACAGCGCAGTTCTCGCAGCGGTCGGCGCCGTCGACGCGGTCGTGCCAGTAGCCGCAGGCCTCGCAGAGCCTGATGTCGCTGGTCGCCACCTGTCCGGGGCGGTCGCCCATCGGGACGGTCACGCGGTCGATGGTGTAGCGGTTGCCCTCGTGGTAGATCAGCGCGCCGGGGCCGAACTCGCCAATCGCGATGAAGCGGGGGCGCTGGATGTAGGCGCCGTTGCGCTGCCCGTACATCCCGGCCGAACGCTCGCCGGGCACGTAGGCGGCCAGGGGCAGGCGGGGGAAGGAGTAGCCGGGCAGGAAGCCTTCGGAGGCGAAGTAGCGGTAGGTGTAGAAGTCGGTGTACGACCCGCTGTCGGCCTCGTTGCGCAGCAGTTTCAGCTGGTTCTCGGCCTCGGCCCGCCGCGCCGCGGCGCGGTCGCGGTCCCTGCGGCTGAGGGAGAGGTCGTTGGCTCGTTGGTGCTGCTGTTCCACCTCGCTCCGCGCGGTGCGGTAGAGGCGGCGCCAGCGCTCGCACGCCTCGTCGAGACTGGCGAGCGCCTGGCGGACGGTGCGCTCGACCCAGCCCTCGTGCCACCACGAGGAGCCCGAGAGCTCGTCGTGGAGCGGGGTGAGGACCTCGGTGGCCCTGCCGATGGCACGCAGCCGGGCCGTCTCGCTGTCCAGGTCGGCGCGCACCCGCGGCAGCAGGCCCAGCGGCCAGCGGCCAGCGGCGTCCCCGGTCCCCGCGTTCTCCGCGTCGAGCACGTCGGTGAGGCGGCTGCCGAGGTGGACGCCCGTCTCGGCGAGCCAGACCGCGTGGACGTGGGAGCGGATCAGCTCCTCGTTGGCCAGGTCGAGCCGGGGCGGGGTGACGCTGCCGGACACCATGAGACCCGGGCGTCGGAAGTAGTACTGGTCGTGAGGGGAACCGGTCGAGCAGTAGGTGGTGACAAGGGCGGGCTGGCCACCGCGGCCGGCGCGTCCGGAGCGCTGCGCGTAGTTGGCCGGGGTCGGGGGGACGTTGCGCATCCCGACCGCGTTCAGCTCGGCGATGTCCACGCCCAGTTCCATCGTCGGCGAGCAGTAGAGGATCTCCAGGTCCCCTTCGCGGAACGCGTCCTCACGGACACGGCGGGTCGTGGCGTCCACCTGCGCGGTGTGCTCGTGCGCCCTTATGCCGGTGAGTCCGGCGGTCCCGGCGCGGTAGAGGTCGCGGAAGTACGGGTTGACGCGGACGTCGGCCTCCGCGTCGGTCACCTTGCGCACCGGGTCCGGTTCGGGTCTCGCGCCGTCGCCGGGGAGCCAGCGCAGGGCGGAGGCCCGCAGCTGGTGGCCGTAGGAGCCGTCACGCTCCTCCTGGACGACGGCCAGCAGCCCGCACTCGCGCAGCACCCGCATCAGGTCGCGGATGACCGCGTCGGCGTCGGCGACCGGGATGCGCCTGCCCGCCTGGCCGGGGACGGCGGCGAACTGGCCGACGCGGCGCAGGTAGCGGCCGTACCCGCCGAGTCCGCTGAGATGCACGGTGTCGGCCGCCGCACCGGTCCGGCCGGGGCCCGCGTAGGCCAGGCGGGCGCGGACACGCGGCTCGCGCGGGGAGAGGGCCCAGGGAGCCACGAGATGCGCCTGGCTGATGTTGCCGAGCCGGTCGAAGCCCTCCTGGGTGAGGCAGTCCACGTCCACCGCGAGGGAGCGCCGGAGTTCGTCGAGGAGGTCGCGGGCCAGCTGCTCGCGGTGGGCGGGCGTGTCACCGGTGAGAAGGGGGTGGCAGCCCTCCCAGCTCTCGGGGTCGCTCGCGATCTCGGTGAGGGACGTGTAGTCGAAGCGCAGCAGGCCGGTCTGGGAGAGGTTGGGCATGGTGACGCGCCAGCCGCGCTCCAGGTCGGCGTAGACGCGGTAGGCGAGGATCTCGCGCAGTGCCGAGTGGGCGAGGTCGCGCTGGTGGAACTTGGCGGTCGGCGCCTTGGCGTACGTCTCCAGCGGGAGGTCGAGGGTGTCGAACACCGCTTGGGGCAGCCGGTCGTAGGTCAGACCCTGCTCCCCCGCCGTCTCCAGGGCCTGGTACAGGGCGCCACGTACTTGGCTGACCAGGGCGAAGTCGTTGAAGTGGCCCGCCTGGAGGCTGGCGTCCTGCCGGTTGTCGACGAAGGTGAGCAGTTTGCGTGCCCTCTTCGTCAGGTCCTGCTGGTCGCGCAGGGAGCGCACGACGCGGGAACTGATCAGGGAGACGGCGGAGCTGCGGCCCTCCGCGGAGAAGGTGCCCAGCTTGGCGAGGTCCTTGAGCCGCAGTTGCTCGTACGAGGTGCGGCAGTGCAGGCAGAAGCGGAACGGAGCGGCGATCCACCAGGCGCGCAGGCCCGTGCCGGGCTCGGTGGCCCGGCCGTCCGGCCCGACCCACACCTCCTCGGGAAGGTCTCCGGACCGGGCCTTCAGGACCGTCGACCGACCGTCGTCGTCCGTCTCGACCCAGCTCGCAGGGAGGCGCCGGAACACGGCGTCCTCGTCCTGTGCGTCGGGCCAGGGCCGGTCGTCGCTGACGTAGAGGAAACCGTCACCGTCGGCGGCCGGGGCGTCCGGGTCCTCCCGGGCCTCGAACACCGCGCCCTCGTGCTCGGCGGGGCGGGTGACCACCAGGTACTCCTTGCCGCAGTCGCGGCAGAAGTGCAGGGGGACGAGCGGCTTGTCGCGGTGATCGGGGACCCGGGTCTGGTACTGGCTGGTGAGGTGGCGCCGACCGGGTGGCTCGAAACTGACGTAGACGGTGTCGCCCTTGGACAGGAACTGGTGCAGCCGGAAGGCGAACAAGGGCTTTTCCAGCTCTGGGTGCACGGCCTTCGCACCGACACGCAGTACGGTCTCGATGGCCCGGTGACACATATCGGCGGGCTCTCCGCTCGCGTCTGCGAGCAGCGCGGACGCCTGCGGGATTGTCAGCGGAGGGCGGCGGACGAGCCGCCCGCTGGGCTCCTCGACGGCCAGCCCCACGGTGTCCTCGACCCAGACCGCGAGGGGGTCGCGGCTCAGGTCCTCGTAGTCGGACGGAAGCGCGTGGGGGGTGGCGGCGGCGCGGCGGACCGCGTCGGCGAGAGGTTCGCGGGGGTGCACCCCGGGTACGGCATCGGGGCCCGGGTCGGTCGAACGCTCCAGGGTCTCACCGATGACACGCTCCGGTTCGATCTTCGTACCGAACAGGCGTGTGGCGACGCCGGCGATCTCCTCCCGGGTCTCGGCGAAGGTGACGCCGGTCGCCATCGTGGCCGACGTGCCGATGCACTGCAGACCGGGTGCCTCGCAGGCGTCTCGCAGCCGGCGGACGAGCAGGGCGACGTCGGCTCCCTGACGGCCCCGGTAGGTGTGCAGCTCGTCGAGGGCGAGGAAGCGCAGGCCGCGAGCGGCGCCGATCAGCTCCCGCCGTTCGTCGGGGCGGGTGAGGAGGTACTCCAGCATCACGTAGTTGGTGAGCAGGATGTCCGGCTTGTTCCGCAGGACCTGGAGTTTCTGCTCGGAGTCCTCCTGGCCGGTGTACCGTGCGAAGGTCACCTTGCGGCGGTCCTCGGGGACGCCCCAGGTGAGGTACTTCTCCAGCTCGTGGAGCTGGCTGTTGGCCAGCGCGTTCATGGGGTAGACGACGATCGCCGAGATCCCGTCGGGATTCGGGTTCCGCAGCACCTCGTGGACGATCGGCACGATGTAGGTCAGGCTCTTGCCCGAGCCGGTACCCGTGGTCAGCACGTACGAGTGTCCGCGGTCGGCCATGATGATGGCCTCGCGCTGGTGCCGGTGGAGGGAGAGGGTGCGGCTGCCGGGGTCGTCCGGGTGCTTCTTGTGCCGGAAGTACTCCCGGCACATCGGGTGCAGCAGACCGTCGTCGCACAGCGAGGCGACCGTTCCGCCGGTGCGGAAGGTGGGGTTCAGCGCGAGCTTGGGGTCGGGCCAACGGGTCTTGCGCTCGCGCTCGCCGGCGAGGTGATTCTCGATGTCCGGGTCCCGCACGGCTACGAGGGAGCTGGTGAACGCCTCGTACTCGGCGATGAGGTCATGGTGGACACCGAAGACGTCCATGGCTCGGCCGGCCCCCTTGATCACGTGTGTCCGTTCGGTCGCGTGGCGCGTCCTTCAAGCAGGCCCCCGCCGGGAGACGGACCACGCAACTGATCCACCCTACTGCCCTGCCCCACCCCTTTCGGCGGTGGTTCGCCAGTCCTGCCGTCCAGAATTCAAGGGGAGCCCGACACACGAGACATGGTTCACTGCCTCCGATGGTCACTACAGGCAAGCCCCGAAGGGATTCCCACCCGTGCCCCATGACATCGAACAGTCATTCCTGGCACTCCCCCTGCGCCCCCTCGCCGACGCCGCGCTCGCCCGCGCGCGGTCGCTGGGGGCGGAGCACGCGGACTTCCGCCTGGAGCGGGTGCGCAGCGCCTCCTGGCGGCTGAGGGACGCCAAGCCCGCCGGGTCGTCGGACACCACCGACCTCGGCTACGCGGTGCGCGTGGTGCACGGCGGGACCTGGGGATTCGCGTCCGGGGTGGATCTGACCCCGGACGCCGCCGCCAAGGTCGCCTCGCAGGCCGTGGCGATGGCGAAGCTGTCCGCGCAGGTGATCCGGGCGGCCGGTTCCGACGAGAGGGTGGAGCTGGCGGCCGAGCCGGTGCACTCCGAGAAGACCTGGGTGTCGTCGTACGAGATCGATCCGTTCACGGTGCCCGACGGGGAGAAGACCGGGCTGCTGGCCGAGTGGAGCGCCCGGTTGCTGGCGGCGGGCGGGGTGGACCATGTCGACGCCTCGCTGCTCACCGTGCACGAGAACAAGTTCTACGCCGATACGGCCGGAACCGTCACGACACAGCAGCGGGTCCGCCTGCACCCGGTGCTCACGGCGGTGTCCGTCGACGACTCCAGCGGCGAGTTCGACTCCATGCGCACGATCGCGCCGCCCGTCGGCCGCGGCTGGGAGTATCTGCGGGGCACCGGCTGGGACTGGGAAGAGGAGCTGGAACGGATCCCGGAGCTGCTCGCGGAGAAGATGCGGGCGCCGAGCGTCGAGCCGGGGCTGTACGACCTCGTGGTGGACCCGTCCAACCTGTGGCTGACCATCCACGAGTCCATCGGGCACGCCACCGAGCTGGACCGCGCGCTCGGCTACGAGGCGGCGTACGCCGGTACCTCGTTCGCCACCTTCGATCTGCTGGGCAAGCTGAAGTACGGCTCCGAGCTGATGAACGTCACCGGCGACCGCACCGCCGAGCACGGACTGGCCACCGTCGGCTACGACGACGAGGGCGTCGAGGCACAGTCCTGGGACCTGGTGAAGGACGGCACGCTGGTCGGCTACCAGCTGGACCGGCGGATCGCGAAGCTGACCGGCTTCGAGCGGTCCAACGGGTGCGCGTTCGCGGACTCCCCCGGTCATGTGCCGGTGCAGCGCATGGCCAATGTGTCGCTGCGGCCGGATCCGGCGGGGATGTCGACGGAGGACCTGATCGGGGGCGTGGACCGGGGCATCTACGTCGTCGGTGACCGGTCGTGGTCGATCGACATGCAGCGGTACAACTTCCAGTTCACCGGGCAGCGCTTCTACCGGATCGAGAACGGGCGGCTGGCGGGGCAGCTGCGGGACGTCGCGTACCAGGCGACGACCACGGACTTCTGGGGTTCCATGGCCGCGGTCGGCGGCCCGCAGACATATGTCCTGGGCGGTGCCTTCAACTGCGGCAAGGCCCAGCCGGGGCAGGTCGCGGCGGTCTCGCACGGCTGCCCGTCCGCCCTCTTCAAGGGAGTCAACATCCTCAACACCACGCAGGAGGCCGGTCGATGAGCGCACGCACCAACAAGCCGCACGAGATCGTCGAGCGCGCTCTCGAACTGTCCCGGGCGGACGGCTGTGTGGTGATCGCCGACGAGGAGTCGACCGCCAATCTGCGCTGGGCGGGCAACGCGCTCACCACGAACGGCGTCACGCGCGGACGCACGCTCACCGTGATCGCCACGGTGGACGGCGCCCAGGGCACGGCGTCCGGGGTGGTGTCCCGGTCCGCGGTGACCGTGGATGAGCTGGAGCCGCTGGTGCGGGCCGCCGAGGACGCCGCGCGGGGCGCGGGCCCCGCCGAGGACGCGCAGCCGCTGGTCACGGGCGTGGCCCCGTCCCCCGAGTTCACCGAGGCGCCCGCGGAGACCTCCTCCGCGGTGTTCGCCGACTTCGCCCCGGCGCTGGGCGAGGCGTTCGCACGCGCGCGTGCCGGCGGACGGGAGCTGTACGGGTTCGCGAACCACGAGCTGGTCTCCACCTACCTCGGCACATCGGCGGGGCTGCGGCTGCGGCACGACCAGCCCAACGGCACGCTGGAGCTGAACGCCAAGTCGCCGGACCGTACCCGGTCGGCGTGGGCGGGGCGCTCCACGCGGGACTTCAAGGACGTCGACCCCGCGGCGCTCGACGCCGAGCTGGCCGTACGGCTGGGGTGGGCGGAGCGGCGGCTCGAGCTGCCGGCCGGCCGCTACGAGACGCTGCTGCCGCCGACCGCGGTGGCGGACCTGCTGATCTACCAGCTGTGGTCGGCCTCCGGGCGGGACGCGGCCGAGGGGCGCACGGTGTTCTCCAAGCCGGGCGGTGACACCCGGGTCGGCGAGAAGCTGGCCGGGCTGCCGCTGACCCTGCGCAGCGATCCGAACGCGCCGGGTCTGGAGTCGGCGCCGTTCGTGATCGCGCACTCCTCCGGCGGCGACCAGTCGGTGTTCGACAACGGGCTGCCGCTGTCGGCCACGGAGTGGATCCGCGAGGGCGAGCTGAACCGGCTGACGACCAGCAGGCACGGCGCGGACCTGACCGGGCTGCCGGTGGCGCCCGGGATCGAGAACCTGATCCTCGACGGCGGTGGCGACCGGTCCCTGGAGGACATGGTCGCGGCCACGGAGCGCGGGCTGCTGCTGACCTGCCTCTGGTACATCCGGGAGGTCGACCCGGCGACGCTGCTGCTCACGGGGCTGACCCGGGACGGCGTCTATCTCGTCGAGAACGGCGAGGTGACCGGCGAGGTGAACAACTTCCGGTTCAACGAGTCGCCGGTGGATCTGCTGGGCCGGGCGACGGAGGCGGGCCGTACGGAGAAGACGTTGCCCAGGGAGTGGGGCGACTGGTTCACCAGGGCGGCGATGCCGGCGCTGCGCGTCCCCGATTTCAATATGAGCTCTGTCAGCCAGGGCGTATAACCTCGTAGGCGTTCGCAAGCGGCCGTCACCCGACCGGCCGAAGATCATCGAGGAGACACGAGAACCGTGACGGACATCGTCGACGAGCTGAAGTGGCGCGGGCTGTTCGCCCAGTCCACTGACGAGGACGCTTTGCGTAAGGCGCTCGCGGACGGTCCCGTCACGTTCTATTGCGGCTTCGACCCGACCGCGCCGTCGCTGCACGTGGGGCATCTGGTGCAGGTGCTCACCCTGCGCCGGCTCCAGCAGGCCGGCCACCGGCCGCTGGCGCTGGTCGGCGGCGCGACCGGGCAGATCGGCGACCCGCGGCCGACGGCCGAGCGCACGCTGAACTCGCCGGAGACGGTCGCGGGCTGGGTGGAGCGGCTGCGCGGCCAGATCGAGCCGTTCCTGTCCTTCGAGGGCGAGAACGCGGCCACCATGGTCAACAACCTCGACTGGACGCAGAACCTCTCCGCGATCGAGTTCCTGCGGGACATCGGCAAACACTTCCGCGTCAACAAGATGCTGACGAAGGACTCGGTCGCCCGGCGTCTGGAGTCCTCCGAGGGCATCAGCTACACGGAGTTCAGCTACCAGCTGCTCCAGGCGATGGACTTCCTCCAGCTCTACCGGCGCTACGGCTGCACGATGCAGCAGGGCGGCAGCGACCAGTGGGGCAACCTCACGGCCGGCCTGGACCTGCTGCACCGGCTGGAACCGGACGCCGTCGCCCACGCCTACGCCACGCCGCTGATGACCAAGGCGGACGGCACCAAGTTCGGCAAGACCGAGAGCGGGGCCGTCTGGCTGGACCCGGAGATGACGACGCCGTACGCGTTCTACCAGTTCTGGCTGAACGTGGACGACCGGGACATCTCGGGCTACATGCGGATCCTCTCCTTCAAGTCCCGCGAGGAGCTGGAGGAGCTGGAGCGGCAGACCGAGGAGCGGCCGCAGGCCCGGGCCGCGCAGCGCGCGCTGGCGGAGGAGCTGACGACGCTGGTGCACGGCGCCGACCAGACGGCCGCCGTGATCGCCGCGTCCAAGGCCCTCTTCGGCCAGGGCGAGCTGACGGAGCTGGACGACCGGACGCTGGCGGCGGCGCTCTCCGAGGTGCCGCACGTCCGGGTGGCCGAGCTCGGCCCGGTCGTCGACCTGTTCGCCGAGGTCGGTCTGGTGGCGAGCAAATCGGCCGCGCGGCGCACGGTGAAGGAGGGCGGCGCCTACGTGAACAACGTCAAGGTCACCGCCGAGGACGCCGTGCCGGCGAAGGAGGACCTGCTGCACGGGCGCTGGCTGGTGCTGCGCCGGGGCAAGAAGAACCTGGCCGCGGTGGAGGTCACGGCCGGCTGAGCGACGGCCGGCTCAGGGGCGGTTTCCGGTGGACGCCGGGGGCCGCCCCTTCGCCGGCCGGCTGCCGGGGGCCGCTCCTCGGCCGCCCGTGCGCCGGCGGATCAGGCGCGCTGCCGCTCGTGCTTCCTGCGCTGCATCGCGTTGTACAGCATCTCCGCGAGCAGGACGACGACGATGGCGGCGCCCAGCTGGAAGATGTGCCGGCCCCAGTCGATGCCGCGCGTCTCCTCGATGCCGAAGCCCCGGGCGATGGCGTTGCCCACGACGGCACCGATCATGCCGCAGATGGTGGCCAGCCACAGCGGGATGTGCTGCTTGCCGGGGATCACGGCCTTGGCCAGAAGACCGAGCACGAAACCCACGATGATCGCCCACAACCAGCCCATGGATGCCTCCTAGTACGGCTTGACGCGAGCATTGCGACCAGTTTCGGGTGAGAAGCGGTACGCCGCATGTCGGGTGGCGCGTACGTGCGACGGCGCAGGCCGTGCGGCCGGGTCGGGGGCGGACCCGGGCTCGTGGCCCGGGTGGGGGCGGCGTACCGTGGACCTGTCCGGACCCGAGCTCCCCGACGGGGGCGTGGGGCGGTCAGGGCGGGGACGGTCCTCTGCGGGCGGATGGTGGAATGTGATGCGGAAGCAACATGGCGGCGGCAGCGTCCAGGTGTTCCGGATCACCGGCGCCCGGACGGGCCTCCAGGAAGACGTGCGCGGCCGGCAGCGCCGGTATGTGATCTCGATGGTCGTCCGTACGATCTCGGTCATCCTCGCGGCGACCCTGTGGAACGTGGAGCGGCATGTCGCGATCGTCGCGCTGGTCCTCGGGGCGGTACTGCCGTACATCGCGGTGGTGATCGCCAACGCCGGGCGCGAGAACGCGCCGTCGCTGCCGTCGACCTTCGTGACGACCCCGATGAAGCCGATGATCGCACCGCCGCGGACGAACGACGGTTCCGCGGAACCCGATGCGGAAGATGTGGCGTCGGAGCGCGTGCCGGGCGAACGAACGGAGCGGCCCGAGCGGTCGTGAAGATCGGAGCGTGAGGGGAAACGGCGCCGAGCGGAAGGCATTTCCCCGCCAAGCTCAAGAAAAGCTCAGATCAATCATGTGCTTCCGGTGCCGGGGGCGGGGTGACCCGTGACATACTGCGTACGCGCTCCGCATCCCCCGTCGGAGCGACGGACCGACGCCGGGCAGCTCCCCCCGTGGCTGCTCGGCGTCGCCTTTTCCCAGGGGGTTAGGGTCGGTGTGTGATGCTCCCCGATCCCGAGACCCCGATCTGTTCCGCCAAGGGCTGCCGAGCCGCCGCGGTCTACGCCCTGGCGTGGAACAACCCCAAGATCCACACTCCCGAGCGCCGCAAGACATGGATCGCCTGCGAGGAGCACCGGGAGCATCTCTCGCAGTTCCTGGGGGTGCGGGGGTTCCTGAAGGAGGTCGTTCCTCTGAAGGAGTGGGAGACGCGAGGCCTCTGAGCCCCGGCCCTCCGCCGCGCTCGGGAAAAAGCTCAGATCAGTCACGGGTTTCCGGTGCCGGGGGCCAAGTGGCCCGTGACATACTCCCGGCGCCCGGCCACCATCGCCGAGCAACTCCGGGCCCCGGCACCCCAGTCCGCGGCACCAGGCCGCGCACGCGGAGCCCAGGAGTAGGCACATGGTCGATGGACGGAAGGGGAAAGAAAAACGCTCGGCCCAGGCCGCGTGGTCGTTCCTGATGGGGCTGCTGGGGCGCCTTGCCGGCGCCGCGCTCAGCTCCTGGTGGAGCGACCGGCACAGCCTGTAGCCGAGCACCGGTTGCAACATCGTCAGACCGTTGCCTCGGTCTGACGGCTCGCCTTCCGGCGGGCCGTAGCGGGGTCGCGCCTGCCCGGGCGCGGCCCCGTGTGTTGCGTGGCAACCTTAGGCGTCGTCCGCCCTTGTCGGCTAGCCTCCGATGGCAGACATGGGCCGGTCCGGCTGGACGAAGGTGGGGTCGTCCAGGCCCGCGCCCGCCTTCTTGCCCCACATGGCGAGTTTCCAGATGCGGGCGATCTCCTCGTCGGGGGCGTCGGAGCGCAGGGCAGCGCGCAGGTCCGTCTCCTCGGTCGCGAACAGGCACGTGCGGACCTGGCCGTCGGCGGTGAGGCGGGTGCGGTCGCAGGCCGCGCAGAAGGGGCGGGTGACGGAGGCGATGACGCCGACCCGGTGCGGGCCGCCGTCCACCAGCCAGCGCTCGGCCGGTGCGGAGCCGCGCGCCTCGTCGCCTTCGGGGGTGAGCTCGAAGCGGGTGCGCAGGGAGGCCAGGATGTCCCCGGCGGTGATCATGCCGTCGCGCTTCCAGCCGTGCTGGGCGTCGAGGGGCATCTGCTCGATGAAGCGCAGCTCGTAGTCGTGCTCCACGGCCCAGGCGAGGAGGTCGGGGGCCTCGTCGTCGTTGAGCCCCGGCATCAGGACCGCGTTGACCTTGACGGGCGTCAGGCCGGCCTCGCGGGCCGCGTACAGGCCGTCGATGACGTCCCGGTGGCGGTCGCGGCGGGTGAGCGTCTTGAAGACATCGGGACGGAGGGTGTCCAGGGAGACGTTGACCCGGTCCAGGCCCGCCGACTTCAGGGCGGCCGCGGTGCGCCGCAGGCCGATGCCGTTGGTGGTGAGGGACATCTGGGGGCGGGGCTCCAGCGCGGCGACCCGCTCGACGATGCCGACCAGTCCGGGGCGGAGCAGGGGCTCGCCACCGGTGAACCGGACCTCCTCGATGCCCAGGGAGGTGACGGCGATGCCGATGAGGCGCACGATCTCGTCGTCGGTCAGCAGGTCGGGCTTGGCCAGCCACTGCAGCCCCTCCTCGGGCATGCAGTAGGTGCAGCGCAGATTGCACCGGTCGGTCAGCGAGACCCTCAGGTCGGTGGCCACTCGGCCGTAGGTGTCGATGAGCACGTGGGCCCCCTCCCTCGACGCGGATCACTCCTGTCTCGTACCAATGAGCCTACGTGACGCCACCGACAACCCACATCGACCCGATATGACGAGATGCCGACGGCCGCGTCGTAGGGACCTACAGGGTCCGTACGACGCGGCCGTCCGAGGCGGGTGGATCAGTGGGCGCCGGTGCCGGTCAGGGACCGGACCTCCAGCTCCGCGTACTTCTTGACGTCCGGCTCCTCCTTGGACAGGACGGTGCCGAGCCAGCCCATCAGGAAGCCGAACGGGATGGAGATGATGCCCGGGTTCTTCAGCGGGAACCAGGCGAAGTCGACGTCCGGGAACATCGCCTTGGGGTCGCCGGAGACCACGGGCGAGAAGAGCACCAGGCCGACGGCGACGATGAGGCCGCCGTAGATCGACCACAGGGCGCCCTGGGTGGTGAACCGCTTCCAGAACAGGCTGTAGAGGATGGTCGGCAGGTTGGCGGACGCGGCGACCGCGAAGGCCAGCGCGACCAGACCGGCCACGTTGAGGTCGCGGGCGAGGGCGCCGAGCGCGATGGAGACGATGCCGATGAGGACGGTCGCCCAGCGGGCCGCCTTCATCTCCTCCTTCTCGGTGGCCTGCCCCTTGCGGATGACGTTGGCGTAGATGTCGTGCGCGAAGGAGGACGACGAGGCGAGCGTGAGTCCGGCGACCACGGCGAGGATCGTCGCGAAGGCGACCGCCGAGATGGTGGCCAGCAGGATCGCGCCCCAGGCCGAGTCGACGCCGCCCAGGTGCAGGGCGAGCAGCGGCGCGGCCGTGTTCCCGGACGGGTTGGACGCGATGATCTCGTCCTGTGAGATCAGTGCGGCGGCGCCGAAGCCGAGGGCGATGGTCATCAGGTAGAAGCCGCCGATGATGCCGATGGCCCAGTTCACGGACTTCCGGGCGGCCTTGGCGTTGGGCACCGTGTAGAAGCGGATCAGGATGTGCGGCAGACCGGCGGTGCCGAGCACCAGGGCGATGCCGAGGGAGATGAAGTCCAGCTTGGTGGTGCCGTCGGCGCCGTACTGCAGGCCGGGCTCGAGGAAGGCCTCGCCCTTGCCGCTGTTCTCGGCGGCACTGCCCAGCAGGTCGGAGATGTTGAAGTTGAACTTCAGCAGCACCAGGAACGTAATGAGGATCGTGCCGCCGATGAGCAGCACGGCCTTGACCATCTGGACCCAGGTGGTGCCCTTCATACCGCCGATGGAGACGTACACGATCATCAGGACACCGACGAGCGCGACGATGAGGATCTTGCCGGCGTCGGAGGTGATGCCGAGCAGCAGGGAGACGAGGACGCCCGCGCCCGCCATCTGGGCCAGCAGGTAGAAGATCGACACGACGATGGTGGAGGTGCCGGCGGCGGTGCGCACCGGGCGCTGGCGCATGCGGTAGGCGAGGACGTCGCCCATCGTGTAGCGGCCGGAGTTCCGCAGCGGCTCGGCGACCAGGAGGAGGGCGACCAGCCAGGCGACCAGGAAGCCGATGGAGTACAGGAAGCCGTCGTAGCCGAAGAGGGCGATGGCGCCCGCGATGCCGAGGAAGGACGCGGCCGACATGTAGTCGCCGGAGACCGCGAGTCCGTTCTGGAAGGCGCTGAACTGGCGTCCGCCGGCGTAGAAGTCCGCGGCGTCCTTGGTCTGCCGGCCCGCCCACACGGTGATGCCGAGGGTGGCGACGACGAACAGGGCGAACAACGTGATGATCAGCGCCCGGTGTTCGCTCGCCTCGTTCGCGGCGAGGGTGACATGGGTGATCGAGGGGCTCATGCGCCGCCCTCCATACGGGTCTTGATGGCCTCGGCCTTGGGGTCGAGCTTGGCGGCGGCGTGCCGGGAGTACCACCACGCGATGAGGAACGTGGTGACGAACTGCAGGACGCCGAAGACGAAGGCGACGTTGATGTTGCCGACCAGCTTGGCGCCCATGAAGCCGCCCGCGTAGTTGGAGAGCAGGACGTACAGCAGGTACCAGACGATGAAGGCGATGGTCAGCGGGAAGGCGAAGGAGCGGTAGGAGCGGCGCAGTTCACCGAACTCAGCGCTCTCCTGCACCTCGGTGAACTCCTCGGGCGTGGGGAGTTTGTGTTGTTCTGTCGAGGGGGGCGGTGCTTCGGCGGCCACGGAGTCTCCTCGCGTTGCTGTGGTTCGGGCGGGGACGAAAGGCGAGTCTGCTCGCGCTTCCTGCCCAAGGGCACGGCGCCACGCGAGGACCGGTTCAACTGTCGGCGCTTCTTTTCCGCCGCCGTTTTCCCAAGACGTTCCCGGCAAATGATTGCTGGCCAGCGAGCGCGCGGGATAGCTTCACCCTGCACCACCCCGTCATGTACCTGCCCGAGCACCACCCTGTGTCTCGGGCCGGTTTCGTTTCCGGATGATGTGGAGACCCCATGGCTCATCTGCGTTCCAGACGCCGGCTCGCCCTCGCCGTGCCCGTCGTGCTGTCCCTGACCGCCTCGCTCGGCTTCCTGCCGGCGGCGGCGTCGGCGGCCCCGCAGACGGTGTCGGCCGAGCAGGCGACGGACGCGCCCGCCCTGGCGTACGTCGTCAACACCAAGGCGGACCGCCGCACGATCGCCTCCGTGAAGCGGGCGATCGCCGCGGCCGACGGGACCGTCGTGGTCACGTACGACAGGATCGGTGTGATCGTCGTCCACTCGGCCAACCCCGACTTCGGCAAGGAGATCCGCCGGGCGCGGGGCGTGCAGTCGGCCGGCGCCACCCGCACCGCGCCGCTGACCCGCGCCGGGACGACCGACGAGGGCGCCGCCGACTACGTGACGGCCGCCGAGGCCGCGCGGACGAAGGCCGCCTCCGCGGACGTCCCCGGCAGCGAGCCGCTCGAGGCCGACCAGTGGGACCTGCGCGCCATAGGCGCCGACAAGGCCGCGAAGATCAACCCGGGCAGCCGCAAGGTGACCGTCGCCGTGATCGACACCGGCGTCGACGACACCCACCCCGACCTCGCCCCGAACTTCTCCGCCGCCCAGTCGGCCAACTGCGTCGGCGGCAAGGCGGACACCAGTGAGGGCGCCTGGCGGCCCTACACGGACGACGACTACCACGGCACCCATGTCGCCGGTGAGATCGCCGCGGCCCGTAACGGCGTCGGCGTCGCCGGTGTCGCGCCCGGCGTCAAGGTGGCCGGCATCAAGGTCAGCGACCCGGACAACGGCCTGTTCTACCCGGAGAACGTCGTCTGCGCGTTCATGTTCGCCGCAGACCACGGCGTGGAGATCACCAACAACAGCTACTACGTGGACCCGTGGCTGTACAACTGCATGGACGACCCCGACCAGCGGGCGATCGTCGACGCGGTCAACCGTGCCCAGCTGTACGCGCAGCGCAAGGGCACGCTGCACCTTGCCTCGGCCGGCAACTCCAACCACGACCTGGCCTCCGACGCGATCGTCGACGAATCCAGCCCCAACGACACCACTCCGGTGACGCGCACCATCGACCCGAGCGAGTGCTTCGACGTGCCGACCCAGCTGCCGGGCATCGTCACGGTCAGCGCGACGGGTGTGCAGAACCTCAAGTCGTACTACTCCACGTACGGCAAGGGCGTCGTCGACGTCGCGGCGCCGGGCGGCGACCGCCGCTACCAGCTGCCGGACACGCCGTCCAAGGACGGCCGCATCCTGTCCACCATGCCGAACGGCGAGTACGCCTTCCTGCAGGGCACTTCGATGGCCTCGCCGCACGCCGCCGGTGTCGCCGCGCTGCTGAAGTCCAAGCACCCGTGGGCCTCCCCTGCGATGCTGCAGGCGCTCCTGAAGGCGCAGGCGAACAATCCGGGCTGCCCGGAGTCGTACGACCAGGACGGTGACGGGACGCAGGACGCGACATGCGAGGGCGGCGACCGGGTCAACGGTTTCTACGGCTTCGGCATCGTCGACGCGCTGCGCGCCGTCAAGTGAGCGTGCGCTCCCGCGGTTCCCGCCCGTCCCTCCGCAACAGTGAACGAACTGGAGACTTCATGACAGCGCCTCACCCGCGCCACCGCCGCGCGCTCGTCGTCCCGGCCGGGATGGCCATGGCGACCGCGCTCGCGTTCCTGCCGAACACCGCGGCCACCGCCGCCCCGGCCGACGGCCGCCCGGCCGCGGCCGCCGCGGAAGCCGACGCGGCCTCGCTCAGCTATGTGGTCAACGTCCGCGGCGGGCACGGCGCGCCGGCGCACGTGAAGAAGGCGATCGCCAAGGCCGGCGGCACGATCGTGACGTCGTACGACAGGATCGGCGTCATCGTCGTCCACTCCTCGAACGCCGACTTCGCGAAGACCGTCCGCAAGGTGCCCGGTGTGCAGTCGGCGGGTGCCACCCGCAACGCTCCGCTGCCGTCGGCTGCCACCACGGACATGGGCGCCCCGAAGGTGCTCAGCGCCTCCGAGGCCGCCGAGGCGCAGGCGGAGGCCGTCGAGGGGCAGGACCCGCTCCAGGGCCTGCAGTGGGACCTGCCCGCCATCAAGGCGGACAAGGCGCACGAGAAGTCGCTGGGCAGTTCGAAGGTCACCGTCGCCGTCATCGACACCGGCGTGGACGACACCCACCCGGACATCGCGCCCAACTTCGACCGGGACGCGTCGGTCAACTGTGTGTCGGGCAAGCCGGACACGAGCGACGGCGCCTGGCGGCCGGGCGCGGACGAGAGCCCGCACGGCACCCATGTCGCCGGTGAGATCGCCGCCGCCAAGAACGGCATCGGCATGACCGGTGTCGCACCCGGGGTGAAGGTCTCGGGCATCAAGGTGTCCAACCCGGACGGGTACTTCTACACCGAGGCCGTGGTGTGCGGCTTCATGTGGGCGGCCGAGCACGGGGTCGACGTCACCAACAACAGCTATTACACCGACCCCTGGTACTTCAACTGCAAGGACGACCCGGACCAGAAGGCGCTCCTCGAGGCGGTCACCCGGGCCACCCGGTACGCGGAGCGCAAGGGCGCGGTCAACGTGGCGGCGGCCGGCAACGAGAACTACGACCTCGCGGCCGACGAGATCACCGACCCGGTGTCCCCGAACGACGGCACCCCGTCGGACCGGGTGATCGACCCGACCGAGTGCCTCGACATCCCGACCCAGCTGCCGGGTGTGGTGACGGTCGCGGCGACCGGCGCCAAGGGGCTGAAGTCGTCCTTCTCCAACTACGGACGGGGCGTCGTGGACATCGCCGCGCCCGGCGGCGACTCGACGGCCTACCAGACGCCCGCCCCGCCCGCCACCAGCGGTCTGATTCTGGGCACGCTGCCGGGCGGCAAGTGGGGCTACATGGCGGGTACGTCGATGGCGTCCCCGCATGTCGCGGGCGTCGCCGCGCTGATCAAGTCGACGCACCCCTACGCTCCGCCCGCGCTGGTGAAGGCGCTGCTGTACGCGGAGGCCGACGCCACCGCGTGCACGGACCCGTACGACATCAACGGCGACGGCAAGGTCGACGCGGTGTGCGAGGGCCCGAAGAACCGCAACGGCTTCTACGGCTGGGGCACCGCCGACGCGCTGGACGCGGTGACGCGGTAGTCCTGCGGGAGTCATGACAGCGAGGGCCGGGCGGCTGCGCCCGGCCCTTCCGCTGTTCCGGTGCCGCCCGGCGACCGCCATATTGATCGAGTCAATACTGCATAGTGGCAGTCATGAGTCACATGGCGTACGTCTGGTCCGCCCTGGGCGGCGATCCCGCCCTTCTCTCCCATGTGTCGACCGTCGAACGTCCCGGTGCGCTGCGGGCCCGGTTGCCGGTGCGGGAGCTGGCGCGCGCCTGTGTGGGCGCCTGCGCGCTGGCCGCCGCCGAGCTCGGGGCCCGGCGCGCGGGCGGGGAGGTGCCGGCGGTGCGGGTGGACGACGGGGCGGTGGCGACGGCGTTCACCGGCGAGCGGCACCTGCGGATCGACGGACGGGCACCGGAGACCTTCGCCCCGCTGTCGCGTTTCTGGCGCACGGCCGACGGATGGGTGCGCACGCATGCCAACTATCCGCACCACCGGGCCCGCTTGCTGACCGCGCTCGGCGCGGCGGAGGACCCGGACGCGGTGGCGGCGGCGCTCGCGGAACGCTCCGCGCGGGAGGTGGAGGAGTCGGTGTTCGCGGCGGGAGGCCTCGCCGTCGCCCTGCGTACGCCCGAGGAATGGGCGGCACACGGCCAGGGCGCGGTGCTGCGGACCCGCCCCCTGGTCGAACGCGCGCGTCTGGACCGCTCCCCCGCGCGGGAGTTCACCCCGGTGGACCGGGATCCGCTGCTGCCCGCCGCCGGGCTGCGGGTGCTGGACCTGACCCGGGTCATCGCGGGACCGGTCGCCACCCGCACGCTCGCCCTGCTCGGCGCGGACGTCCTGCGCGTGGACTCCCCCGGCCTGCCCGAACTCCCCGACCAGCACGCCGACACCGGCTTCGGGAAACGGTCGGCACTGCTGGACCTCGAGGCGGACCGGGACACCTTCGAGGAGTTGCTCGCGGCGGCGGACGTGGTGGTCACCGGATACCGTCCGGGCGCCCTGGACCGCTTCGGGCTGACCGCGCGGGAGCGGGCCGGGCGGCGCCCGGGGGTGGTGGTGGCCGAACTGTCGGCGTGGGGCGGGCACGGGCCCTGGGGCGGCCGACGCGGCTTCGACAGCCTGGTCCAGGCGGCCACGGGCATCGCCGCGGCCGAAGGGACCCGGGGGCGGCCGGGTGCGCTGCCGGCGCAGGCGCTCGACCACGGCACGGGGTACCTGCTGGCGGCCGGTGTGCTGCGGGCGCTCACCGAGCAGACGGAGGAGGGCGGGAGCAGGCTCGTACGGGTGGCGCTGGCGCGGACGGCGGGGTGGCTGCAGGAGGCGGCGGACGGCGCGGGCGCCGTGGACGGACCGGATGCCGGTGAGGTGACCCCGGAGGCCTGGCTGACCGAGACGGTCGGTCCGCTGGGCAGGCTGCGTCACGCCCTGCCGGCGGTGACGTTCGACGGCGGCCCGCGTGACTGGGCGCGGCCGCCGGGCAGTTGGGGAGCGGACCCCGCGCGGTGGCGGTGACAACCCCGCGGAGACGACCGGAAGCGCAAAGTTCGCATTTCGCCCCTCACTTGCCCAGAAGTGTGTGATCTTGTGAAGATCCTGGGGTGACTCTGACGAAACCCAGGGCCGGGAGGACCGGTGCACACAGGGGCGCCCGGCGCCCCGGGGCCGGGCGGGCCACTGCCGTACTCGTACTGGTGGCGCTGGGCGCGCTGATACCGCTCCTCGGCCCGTCCCCGGCGCTGCACGGCACCGGGGAGGCCGACGCGCCCGGCACCGGCGGCATCGCCCTGCTGCGCACGGTGCTGTTCGCGGCGCTGTCCATATCCGTCGGCGAACTCTTCGTGCGACGGCTGGCCCGCTCCGTGCCCGGCGCCCCGGACACGCTGCCCCGCGGCTGGTCCACGGTCGCGAACACCGTCGGTTTCGTGGCCGCCCTCGGACTCGCCTCCGTCGTGGCCACCGGCAACCTGGTGCCCGGCAGCCTCGCCGACATCGACGTCGGCGGCCTCTACGACTCCCGGGACGGCAAACTCGCCCTGCTGGAGGTCAACGGCTTCCTCGCGGCGGCCCTGTGCGCCGCGTCCGGCCGTCCCGCCACACAGGTGTGGCCCCTGGCCGCGATCGTCGTCGCGGAGGCGCTGCGCGCCCACCCCACCACCGAGTACAGCCCGATGATCGGTTCCGGGCTGACGGTGGTCCACCTGACCTGCGCGTCGCTCTGGGTGGGCGGTCTGGTGTACGTACTGCGCACGCTGAAGGTCTGGCAGAAGGCGGAGGCGGGCGCGGCGCTGCTGGGCCGCTACGCGCGCGTCGCGGCCGCGCTGCTCGCCGCCATCACCGCGACGGGCGTGTGCAGTTCGCTGCGCCGGATGCCGTCGGAGACGATTCTGGAGCAGTTGACGGAGACGGCGTACGGGCGTGTGCTGCTCGCCAAGGTGATCCTGATGGCCGGTGTCGCCGCGCTCGCGCTGTGGGCCCGGATCCGGCTGGCCCGCGCGGCCGACCCGCTGAGCGCGAGTTCACCCGCGCGGGCGGAGGTGTACCTGCTCGCCCTGGTGGTCGCGGTGTCGGGACTGCTGACGGCGCTGCCGGTGCCGATCCGCTGGTGACGGGACGCCGGTGACCGGCCCTCGACACCCTTCCGGACATGTCCGGAATCCGAACGGGCGGCCCGTGCGGGGCACCTGACGGACAGGAGTGTCAGTCGCGGCCCGTATCCTCATGAACCATGCTCGAAGACCTCTCCGTCACAGCCTCCTCCCCCACCGCGTGGCCGGCCGCGTATCCCCAGGGATACGCGGTCGTTGACGTGGAGACCACGGGGCTGGCCCGGGACGACCGCATCATCTCCGCGGCCGTCTACCGGCTGGACGCGCGCGGCGAGGTCGAGGACCACTGGTACACGGTGGTCAATCCGGAGCGGGACCCGGGCCCGGTGTGGATCCACGGTTTGACGAGCGACGTACTCGAAGGGGCGCCCCTCTTCCAGGACATCGCCGCGGAGTTCGCGACCCGGCTGGAGGGCCGGGTGCTGGTGGCGCACAACGCCGTCTTCGACTGGCAGATGATCGCCCGGGAGTACGCCCGCGCGCGCGGCGAGGCACCGGTGAAGCAGCGGCTGTGCACCATCGCCCTCTCCAAGGAGCTGAAGCTTCCGCTGCCCAACCACAAGCTGGAGTCGCTCGCCGCGCACTTCGGTGTCGTACAGCGGCGGGCGCACCACGCGCTGGACGACGCACGCGTGCTGGCGGAGGCGTTCCGGCCCAGTCTGCGGGCCGCGGCCGCGGGGGGCGTACGGCTGCCGCTGCACGAGTGCCGGCCGCTGACCGAGTGGACGGACCGGCCCCGGATCGGGCAGCAGGCGGGCCCCGGGGGCTACCGGCCGACCAGTTGGCGCCCGTCCCGCAAGCGGCCCGCGTGCCCTCATCCCAACCCCGGGCGCTACGAGCCGGGCAAGCGGCTCAAGCAGGGGATGCGGGTGGCATTCTCCGGGGACACCTCCGTCGAGCGGGACCTGCTGGAGGACCGCGCGACCGAGGCGGGCCTGCATGTGGCCACCAGCCTGTCCCGGCTGACGAGCCTGCTCGTCACCAACGACCCGGACTCGGGCACGTCCAAGGTGGTCAAGGCCCGGCAGTACGGCACCCCTGTCGTCGACGAGGCGGCGTTCGGCCAGCTGCTCGGGGACGTGGAGCCGGCGGACCGTACGGACGGGTGATTGGCGGGCGACTCGCCCGCCGCCCGCTCGCCCCCGCCGGGCCGACGGCTCACGCTGTGGCGCATGGCGACATGCGAAGTTTGCGGCAACAGCTACGGAATGACCTTCGAGGTGCACGCGCAGGGCGCGGTGCACGTCTTCGACTGCTTCTCCTGCGCGATCCACCGCATGGCCCCGATCTGCGAGCACTGCCGGGTGCAGATCATCGGCCAGGGCGTCGAGGCGGACGGTCACTGGTACTGCGGCGCCCACTGCGCCCGCGCGGAGGGAAAGGCGGGCATCGTCGACCGGGTGTGAAGGGACGTACCCGCCTGAATGCACCCCGCGGCCGGGTTGTACGGTCGTGGGGTGTACCGCTTCCTGCTGTCCCGCCAATGGGTGATCATCACACTGGTCGCCCTCCTTCTCATCCCCACGATGATCTGGCTGGGCACCTGGCAGATGGACCGCCACGGGGAGCGTTCGGCCCGGAACCAGCTGGTCACCGACGCGCTGACCGCCGATCCGGTGCCCGTGGAACAGCTCGCCGCGCCGGGGGACGCCGTGACCCGCGCCGAGCGGTACCGCACCGTGACCGCGAAGGGGCGCTTCGACACGGATGACGAGGTCGTCGTGCGCCGCCGCACCAACGCCGACGACAAGGTCGGCTTCCACGTCCTCACCCCCTTCGTGCTCGACGACGGCAGGGTGCTGCTCGTCAACCGGGGCTGGATCCCGGCGGACGGGCCGAGCCAGACCGCCTTCCCCGAGGTTCCCGCACCGCCGCGCGGCGAGGTCACGATCAAGGGCCGGCTCATGCCCGACGAGACGACCGAGGCGAGCGGCATCAAGAACCTCGAGGGCCTGCCCGAGCGGCAGATCATGCTGATCAACAGCGAGCAGGAGGCGGAGCGCCTCGGCGCCCCGGTGCTCGGCGGCTATGTGGCGCAGACGGCGCCCGAGCCGGAGAACGGCACCCCGGAACCGCTCGGGAACCCCGGCAAGGAGAACGCGGCCCTGAACTACGCGTACGCCATCCAGTGGTGGCTGTTCGCCGCGGCGGTGCCGGCCGGCTGGGTCGTCCTGGTCCGCAGGGAGGCCCGGGAACGGGCGGCGGACGGGACCACGGAGGCCGAGGAGACCGAACCGGCGGCGGTGTAGCGGCTTCCGGACCGGAGACACGATCCGTGGCCGGGAACGACCGCTGCGTGCTGTGACCTGCGCCGCCCTCCCGATGCGCGGCGTTGTGTGCGAGAGTGGCGCACCGGTCGGATGTGTTGACGCCACGTTCCGGACGGATGTCCCGCCGGTTTCTGTCATCCGGACGGGCCGTCCGCGCAACTCTCCCCCGAGGGCACAGCACACCAAGGACGGTGATTCATGGCCGACACAGCCATGACCGCGACGTTCCTCGCCGTGATCGGCGGGGCGTCGCTGCTCGCCGTCACCGCGCGACGGCTCCGCCCGAGCGACCGGCTGCCCTCGCTGGAGGGCTGGGCGCTCGCCGACCGGAGTCTCGGCGCCGGCTGGACCTGGCTGCTGCTCGGCGGGACGATCTACACGGCGTACACCTTCACCGCCGTACCGGGCCTGGCGTACGGCAACGGCGCCCCCGCCTTCTTCGCGGTGCCGTACACGGTGATCGTCTGCCCGCTCGCGTTCGTCCTGCTCAGCCGGCTGTGGAGCGTGGCGCGGCGGCACGGCTACATCACCGCCGCCGACTTCGTGCGCGGCCGGTACGGATCGCCGCCGCTGGCCCTGGTCGTGGCGCTGACCGGCATCCTGGCGACGATGCCGTACCTGGCGCTCCAGCTGCTCGGCATCCGCGCGGTGCTCACCGCGGGCGGACTGTATCCGAGCGGAGCCACCGGCGACCTCGTGATGGTGGCCGTGTTCGCGGGGCTGGCCGTCGCCACCTACCGGCACGGGCTGCGGGCGCCCACGGTGATCTCCGCCCTGAAGGCGGTGGCGGTGTTCGTGTCGCTGACCGCCGTCTGCTGGCTGGTCCTGCGGCGCTTCGGCGGTTTCGGCGCGGTCTTCGACGGGGCGGCGCGTGCGCTCGGCGGCACGGACGCGGCGCACTCCCCGCTGCTGCTGTCGCCGGAGCAGCAGCCCGCCTACGCCACGCTCGCGCTCGGCTCCGCGCTGGCCCTGCTGATGTACCCGCATGTGCTCACCGCCGGGTTCGCCGCCGACGGCGGCCGCACCCTGCGCAAGGTGTCGGCGGGGCTGCCCGCCTGGACCGCGCTGCTCGCACTGTTCGGGTTCCTCGGCATCGCGGCCCTGGCGGCCGGAGTGCGGGCGCCCGAGGGCGGCGCCGAGGCGGCGGTGCCGATGCTGGTCGACCGGCTGATGCCGGGCCCGCTGGCCGGACTGGTCTTCGGCGCGATCGTCGTGGGCGCGCTGGTGCCGGCGGCCGTGATGTCGATCGCCGCGGCGACCAGCTTCGTACGGAACGTGTATGTCGAGTACGTCCATCCGACGGCCACGCCGAAGCGGCAGGTGCGGGTCGCCAAGGCGGTGTCGCTGACCGCGAAGCTCGGGGCCGTCGCGTTCGTGTTCGGGCTGCGCGACCAGGACGCGATCAACCTGCAGCTGCTCGGCGGGGTGTGGATCCTGCAGATCTTCCCGGCGGTGGCGGTCGGGCTGTACACGCGCTGGCTGCATCCGCGGGCGCTGCTCGCCGGATGGGCCGTGGGCATGGTGGCCGGGACGTATCTGGTGGTGCGGGAGGGGTTCTCCTCGATCGTGCCGCTCGACACCGGCGCCGGGCCCCTGGAGATCTACGCCGGTGTCGCCGCCCTGCTGCTGAATCTGACCGTCGCGGTCGCCGGCACCGCGGCCCTCGCCCGGCTCGGCGTCCCGCGCGGCGCCGACGCCACCGACCTGCCGTCCCACCTGATGGCCGGGCGACGTCCGGAGACGGGAGCGAACAACACGTGAGACGCAGACAGCAATCCCGGACCACTCTGTCCCCGGCCCCGGCCCCGGCCCCGGCTCCGGCTCCGCCGCCTCCTCCTCCGGCAGCGGTCCCGGCCGGGCCGCTGGGGCCCGCCGTCGGCGATCCGGCCGACCTGGAGCGGGAGGCCGGCGTCGCCCGCCTCTTCGAGCTGCACTACTCCTCGATGCTGCGGCTCGCCGTGCTGCTGGGCGCCGACGACCCGGAGAACGTGGTGGCCGAGGCGTACTACCAGATCTACCGCAAGTGGCGGCGGCTGAAGGACGTGGCCGCGGCGGAGGCGTATCTGCGGTCCACCGTCTGCAATCTGACCCGGATGCGGATACGCCACCTCCAGGTCGCCCGGCGGCACGAGGAGCGTCCGCCGGCCCCGGTCGACGAGACCGTGGCCTCCGCCGAGAACACCGCGCTGCTCCACGACGACCAGCGGGTGCTGATCGACGCGCTCCAGCACCTTCCGGCGCGGCAGCGCGAGGCGCTGGTGCTGCGGCACTGGCTGGGGCTGAAGGAGAGCGAGATAGCCGCCGCGATGGGGATCTCCCGTGGTTCCGTCAAGACGCACACCTCGCGCGGCATCGCCGCGCTGACCCAGGCGATGGAGGCCCGGCGATGACGCATCGAGATGCGACTGGGTCGCATGGCACCAGTCCGGACCGCACGGACCACGACCGGGAGGAGCCGCCCCGTCCGCCGGGTACGGAGCGCACCGAACGGGAACTGCGCGACGCCCTGCAGGCGCTGGCCGGAGGGGTGCTGCCCGACCCCGACGCCTACCGTACGGCGCGCGGCGAGTGGCTGCGCCGGGAACGCCGGCGGCGGCTCGTCCTCACCGTGCTCGTCGCGGTCGTCTTCGCGCTGGCCACGCTGATCGGCCTGTGGGTGCTCAACCAGGCGCCCTCCGACCCCGGTGTGATCTTCAACGGCAACGGTGCCGCGGCGGCCGACGGTCCGTCACTCCCCCGGCGCCTCCCCTGATTGCGGCCCTCGATGGCCGGGAACCCGCACCCCGTGCACCGTATCGAGGACTACGCGCTCATCGGCGACGAACAGACCGCTGCCCTGGTGGGCGCGGACGGCTCGGTCGACTGGCTCTGCCTGCCCCGCTTCGACTCGGCGGCCTGCTTCGCGCGGCTGCTCGGGGACGAGAGCAACGGACACTGGCGGATCGCGCCGGTCGGCGCGGACCGGTACACCCGCCGGTCCTACCGCGAGGACACCCTCGTCCTGGACACCGAGTGGACGACCCCGCAAGGGACGGTGCTGGTCACCGACCTGATGCCGCAACGGCACCGCGCACCCGACCTGGTGCGGATCGTGCAAGGCGTACGGGGTGAGGTGACCGTGCGCAGCACACTCCGGCTGCGTTTCGACTACGGCTCGGTCGTGCCCTGGGTGCGCAAGGCCGACGGGCACCGGGTGGCGGTGGCCGGACCCGACTCGGCGTGGCTGCGCAGCGTTCCCGAGGTGCCGACCTGGGGCGAGGACATGGGCACCTTCTCGGAGTTCACGGTGAAGGAGGGCGAGCGGGTCGCGTTCGTGCTCACCTGGCACCCCTCCCACGAGCCGCGGCCCCCGCTGGTCGACCCGTACGCGTCGCTGCGGCACAGCGTCAAGGACTGGCAGAGCTGGGCGGCGCACTGCCGTTACGACGGCCCGCACCGGGACGCGGTGGTCCGCTCGCTGATCACGCTCAAGGCGCTCACGTACCGTCCCACGGGCGGCATCGTGGCCGCGCCCACCACCTCCCTGCCGGAGGAGCCGGGCGGTGTCCGCAACTGGGACTACCGCTTCTGCTGGCTGCGCGACTCCACGCTGACCCTGAAGGCGCTGCTGGCCGCCGGGTACCAGAGCGAGGCGGAGGCCTGGCGCAACTGGCTGCTCCGCGCGGTGGCGGGCGATCCGGCGGACCTGCAGATCATGTACGGGCTCGCGGGTGAGCGGCGGCTGCCGGAGTTCGAACTGCCGTGGCTGTCCGGCTTCGGCGGCGCCAGGCCGGTGCGGGTCGGCAACGACGCCGTGAACCAGCTCCAGCTCGATGTGTACGGGGAGGTCGTGGACTCCCTGGCGCTGGCCCGCCGTTCGGGGCTGTCCGCACAGCCGGACGTGTGGGCGCTGCAGTCGGTGCTGCTGGGCTTCCTGCGCACGGCGTGGCGGCAGCCGGACGAAGGGCTGTGGGAGGTACGGAGCGGCCGGCGCCACTTCGTGCACTCCAAGGTGATGGTGTGGGTGGCGGCCGACCGCGCGGTGCGCGCCATGGAGGAGTTCCCGGATCTCGAGGGTGACCTGGACGGCTGGCGGGAGCTGCGGGACGAGGTGCACCGGGAGGTGTGCGACAAGGGGTACGACCCCGAGCGGAACACCTTCACGCAGTCCTACGGCTCGCGTGAACTCGACGCGGCGCTGCTGCTGATCCCCCGGGTTGGCTTCCTGCCGCCCGACGACCCCCGGGTGCTCGGCACCATCGAGGCGGTCCGCTCCGAGCTGGGACAGGACGGCTTCGTACGCCGCTACACCCCGGACGCCACGGCCGTCGACGGGCTGCCCGGCCAGGAGGGCACCTTCCTGGTGTGCTCCTTCTGGCTGGCGGACGCCCTGCACATGACCGGCCGGACGAAGGAGGCCCGCGAGCTGTTCGAACGGCTGCTGGGACTGGCCAACGACGTGGGGCTGCTGGCGGAGGAGTACGACCCGGTCGGCGACCGGCTGCTGGGCAACTTCCCGCAGGCGTTCAGCCACATCGGCCTGGTGAACACCGCCCTCGCCCTGTTCGGGGACGAGGAGGCAGGATAGGGCCATGGATCTTGGACTGAAGGACCGGGTGTACGTCGTCACCGGGGCGACCCGCGGCCTGGGCAACGCCTCCGCGCGGGAGCTCGTCGCCGACGGCGCGAAGGTTGTCGTCACGGGGCGGGAGGAGAAGTCCGTCGCGGAGGCGGCGGCCGCGCTGGGGCCGGACGTGGTCGGGGTGGCCGTCGACAACGCCGACCCGGAGGCGCCGGCGCGGCTGATCGCGACCGCGCGGGAGCGGTTCGGGCGCTTCGACGGCATCCTCGTCAGTGTGGGCGGGCCGCCGCCGGGGTTCGTCGCCGACACCACCGACGAGCAGTGGCAGTCGGCGTTCGAGTCGGTGTTCCTGGGTGCGGTGCGGATGGCGCGGGCCGCGGCGGAGGAGCTGGGCGAGGGGGGTGTCATCGGGTTCGTGCTGTCGGGGTCGGTGCACGAGCCGATTCCCGGGCTGACGATCTCGAACGGGCTCCGGCCCGGGCTTGCGGGGTTCGCGAAGTCGCTGGCGGACGAACTGGGGCCGCGGGGGATCCGAGTGGTGGGACTGCTGCCGGGGCGGATCGACACGGACCGGGTGCGGGAGCTGGATTCGCTGTCCGCGGATCCGGAGGCCACGCGGCAGGCGGCCGAGTCCCGGATTCCGTTGCGGCGGTACGGGACGCCGGGGGAGTTCGGGCGGACGGCGGCGTTCCTGCTGTCGCCGGCGGCTTCCTATCTGTCGGGGGTCATGCTGCCGGTGGACGGTGGGTACCGGCACGGGTTCTGAGGGCGGGGCCATTCGGGCGCCCGGTGCCGGTGCGGGCCGGGGGGCGTTCGCGCAGCCCGGCGTTTGCGGGGTGCCTCCCCCACTCTCGGCTTCGCTCGAGCGGGGGGACCCCCATCGCCCACCCGTGCCGCCATGGGGGTACCGCCCAGGCCTTTGGGGCACTGGGGGAGGCACGCATGCCCGCGGTTCCGTCAAGCCACTCGTTCTGCGCCGTGTTTTTGGGCTCGTAGGCGGACCTCTGTGGGGAGTTCGGGGAGGCCTGAGGAGTCGCGGGCGTGGGTGAGGGCGCCTGTGGTGAGGGTGTGCAGGGCGGTGCCCGGGTCCACGTGGGGTTCCAGGGTGAGGAGCACCCGGGCCGCCGGACTGCCGCGGCGGCCGGTCAGCACGACGTGGGCCTGGGCGACACCCTCCTGGCGGTTCGCCTCCTCGGCGAGGACGTGTTCCAGGGCCCGGCCGCGCAGCGCCGCGCCCTCCCCGTCGCCCGTGTCGACCAGGATCTCCGTCAGTCGCCGTCGGCGCAGCACCGCGAGCAGCCACCACAGACAGAGCAGGACCAGCACGGCGAGCGCGGCGATGACCACCGGCCACCACCAGCCTTCGTCCTGCCACCGGGTCCGCTCGGCGTCGTCGAGCAGCACGTCGTCCCGTCCGTGGTGCAGCCACCAGGAGGGCGCGGGCGCCCCGAGTCCGATCGCCAGCACCGACCCGCCGAGGGCGATCAGCACCAGGCCCGCGATCGCGAGCAGCACACGGTTGACACTCCCGAGCACCGCTATCGCCCCTTTCGGCCGGGCCGCCGCACCTGCAGCGACAGCGCGGGCGGCCGGGCCAGGCCCAGCCCTCTGACGGCTTCGTCGAGCACCTCGGTCACGTCCGCCCGTACGTCGTCCAGTTCACGGAAGTGCGACACCGCGCGGACATCGGCGCGGGCGCGCTTCACCCTGACCTGCACGGACTGCACGCCGGCCACCTCCATGACCCGGTCCCGCAGCACCATCTCGGCGGCGGCGCGGTGCAGTCCCGCGCGGACGTCGGAATGGGTGCGGCGCATCGGGAGCAGAGCGCGCAGGCCGGGCGTCACCGCGAGCAGGAGCAGCCAGAGTCCGAGCGCGGCGGCGACCGCGGCGCCGGTCAGCACCCAGACGTCGTCCAGGGGCCGTTGCGCCAGTTGCCCGGCCAGTTCGCGGCGCCAGCTCATCCCGTCCCGGTGGGCGCGCACGGCGACGACGTCGTACAGGAACATGCCCGCGATCACCAGGAGAACCAGCGCGAGGAGTCCCGCCGGGACCCGGCGGGCGGACCAGAAGCGCCGGTGCCCGTCGTCGCGCCCGCTCGCCCCGTCCCCTCCGCCGTCGGCGGACGGCGGGTGCTGTTCCAGAACCGTGCCGTGGGGTTCGCTCATGGCGTCCTCCCGTGTTCCGCGCCGGGCGCAGCCGTCAGATGCAGCCGTTCCACGTGGACGACGACCTCCGGCACGGCCATGCCCGCCAGCTCGCGCACCCGGTCGACCACGCGGCGCCGTACCCGTGCGCACCGGCCGCCGATGTCGCCGGGGTAGTCGAGTTCGATGTGCACGCGGACGCGGGCGGCGTCGTGGCGTACGACCACGCTCGCGTGCGGCGGTGCCGCCCCCGGCGGGAGGGCGCCGATCGCCTCACGGGCAGCCTGCGAGGCGATCTTCGCGACCACCCGGTCGGCGATCCTGGTCTCCCCGCGCTCGCCCGCCGCGACGGCGGCCGGGTTCCCGCCGAGTTCGGCGGTCCCCGTGCTCACGGTCGTCACCGCCGCCGTTCGTCACGGGACCGGAAGAAGTCGCCGAGTTCCAGGTCCCCCTCGAGGAACCGGCCGACGACGAATCCGACGGCGCCCAGGGCCGCCACCAGCAGGAAGGCCCCGAAGCCGCCGAAGTATCCGGCGAAGCCCAGCGCCATGCCGGCGATCATGCCGACCACGGCCATGTTCATGGTGCGCTCCTCCGCTCACCGAGCCTCACTGGAGGCGGGTCTCCGGTTCCTCGTCCTCCTCGTCGGGCAGCTTCACGTCGCTCACCGCGATGTTGACCTCGACCACCTCGAGGCCGGTCATCCGCTCGACCGCCGCGATGACGTTCTCCCGCACGGCCCTGGCGACGTCGGCGATGGACACGCCGTAGTCGACGACGATCTCCAGGTCGAGTGCGGTCTGCACCTCGCCGACCTCGGCCTTCACTCCGCGCGTCACGGACTTGGAGCCGCCGGGCACGCGGTCGCGCACGGCTCCGAACGTCCGCGACAGCCCGCTGCCCATGGCGTGGACGCCGAGCACGTCCCGGGCGGCCAGCCCGGCGATCTTCTCCACGACGCCGTCGGCGATGGTGGTACGGCCGCGCGTGGCGGGGTCACCGCCGCCGCGCCGGGTTCCCTGGCTCTTGCGCGGGGTGGTTTCGAGGTTCTTCTCGGAGTCGGGGGCCCGTACCGAGCCTCCCTCGGTCATGTCGGTCATCGCCGTACATCCCTTCGGTCGTCCTCCTCCGACAACCGTATGCACGGTTGCCCGGCATCGCGCCAGGAATGCGGCAGGCTGGAGGAGTGACGGCGGACCGATGGACGCAGGCGGTACGGCAGCAGGTGGGGCTGGGCAGGATCGTGCCCCTGGGTGGGCCGCGCGACGGCGCGTGGATCGCGGAGCGGGCGGCGACCGTGCTGCTGCGGCGCGCGGCGGCGCGTGGCGCGCCCGGCGTGCGCCTGGACGGACTGCGGATCGGGCCCGCCGGTCCCGAGGAGGCCGGTGAGCCGGTGGTGCCGCCTCCGCCGAGCGCGCTGCCGCCGGGCCCGTTGCGGCTGACCGCCCAGTTCGCGGCCACGGCGTCGCAGCCGCTGCCGGTGACGGCGTCGCTGCTGCGTACGGTGCTGGCCGAGGCGGCGGCGGAACGGATCGGACTGGCGGTCACGGAGGTGGATCTGCGGGTGACGGAGCTGCTGGACACGGAACCGCCGGTGCCGTCCGACGCCGCGGAGCGGGAGCCCGCGCCCGAGCCACCGGATTCGGGTGACGCGGAGGCCGGCCGTGTCGCGGCGGCAGCGCTCGCCGTTCCGGGGGTGAGCCGGCTGACGGGCACGCTCGGCCGCCCGGTCCATCTGTCCGCGTCCGGTCAGCCGGGCGGGGCGGCCCTGCCCCATCGCCACGCGCGCGTGGACCTCGCGGTCCTGGTGGACCACCGCCCGCTGGAGGTGGCCAGGGCCGTCCGCGCGGCCGTGACCGCCTCCCTGCCGGACCGGCCCACGGCGGCCGTTCTGGTGACCGCGCTCGACTGAGGCGCCCCGGCCGGCGCAAAGTCACGCCCGAGTGGCCAACCGCCGGCCGCCCAGCTCACCGCGCTCGACCGAAGCACCCCCGCCGACCCAAAGTCACGCCCGCATGACCGACCGGCAGCCGCTCAACTCGCCGCGCAACGACCGAACTGCCCCGGCCGACCCAAAGTCACGCCCGCACGGGCGACCGCCGGCCGCTCAGCTCACCGCCGCTCGACCGAAGTGCCGGGCGGCATACACCCGATCGGTGCACGGTCGCGCGGGAGGGCCGAGCGGCCGCATCCCGGCGGTCGTGGTGCCGCTACTCGCCGAGGCCGGCCAGGTCGCGCAGGCGGCGGGCCTGGGCGGCGCGCTCGGCGGTGCGCTGCTCCTCGAAGGTGCGGTCCTGGGCGCCGCGCAGCAGGGCCTTCGTCTCGATCACGGCGTCGCGGGGAGCCGCCAGGAGCGCCGCGGCGAGGTCCTGGACGGCCGCGTCCAGGTCGGCGGCGGGCACGGCGAGGTTGGCCAGTCCGGTGCTCACCGACTCCTCGGCCGTGACGAAGCGCCCGGTCGCGCAGATCTCCAGCGCGCGGGCGTAGCCGACGAGTCCGACCAAGGGGTGCGTGCCGGTCAGGTCGGGGACGAGACCGAGGCTGGTCTCGCGCATGGCGAACTGCACATCGTCCGCGACGACGCGCAGGTCACAGGCGAGGGCCAGCTGGAATCCGGCCCCGATGGCGTGTCCCTGCACGGCGGCGATGGACACGATGTCGCTGCGCCGCCACCAGGTGAACGCCTCCTGGAAGACGGCGATGGTGGCGTCCAGCTCGGCGTCGTCACCGCGTGCGAGGTCGATGAACGACGGCTCGCCCTCGATTCCCTCGGGCGTGAACATCTGTCGGTCGAGCCCGGCGGAGAAGGACTTGCCCTCCCCGCGCAGCACCACGACCCGGACGGAACCGGGCAGCAGCCGGCCCGCCTCGGTCAGCGCCCGCCACAGAGCGGGGCTCTGCGCATTGCGCTTGGCCGGGTTGGTCAGCGTCACCGTGGCGATCGCGTCGTCGACGGTGAGCCGTACGCCGTCCTTGTCGAGTACCGGACCGAGGTCCTGGGCGGACGAAGCCATGGGGCGCCTCCGATGGGTGCGGTCGTCTAAGTGACTGCACAGTAACCACCCGGCCGGTCGGTCGGCCGACCGGGTGGCCACCATCGGGTCTCGTGGCGCCGGGGGTCAGGCCGAAGGAGCCTTTTTGCCCCGTGTCGCCCCGCCACGCCCTCGGAGCGTGACGCCCGACTCGCTGAGCATGCGGTGCACAAAGCCATACGAGCGGCCGGTCTCCTCGGCCAACGCCCGGATGCTCGCACCGGCGTCGTACTTCTTCTTCAGGTCTGCCGCGAGCTTGTCGCGCGCGGCGCCGGTCACCCGGCTGCCCTTCTTCAGAGTCTCGGCCACCCGTGCCTCCTCATGGGAAGTGCGCTCTGGTCTCCTCATGATCACCCCTCCCGGCCGTCATGGCCACCCATTCGGCAAGGTCGATGAGACAAGGTTGTGACGACAGGAGCGCGTCCCCACATCCGGAACCCTCCATTCCGCGAGGTGCCGTCGATACCTCCAATCGGGTTCTTCCGCGAAGTGCCAGGTCAGAAGTACGCGACGGCCGAGCCCCGGTCGTCCGGGGGCTCGGCCGCGAAATCGGTGTAGGACACACCTCGGGATGAGGAGATCTCACACGAATGATGGATCACCGATGGGCCGAATGATCCATACGCTGTGGATCACGCCTTCGATCAACCGCTGCTGACCGGTCCGGCGGGTCAGGCGAGGGCGACCAGGTCCGCGTAGTCGGAGCCCCACAGGTCCTCGACACCGTCCGGCAGCAGGATGATCCGCTCCGGCTGGAGCGCCTCGACGGCGCCCTCGTCGTGGGTGACGAGGACGACCGCGCCCTTGTACGTGCGCAGGGCGCCGAGGATCTCCTCGCGGCTGGCCGGATCGAGGTTGTTGGTCGGCTCGTCGAGGAGCAGCACGTTGGCCGACGACACGACGAGGGTCGCGAGCGCGAGACGGGTCTTCTCGCCGCCGGAGAGGACACCGGCCGGCTTGTCCACGTCGTCGCCGGAGAACAGGAACGAGCCGAGCACCTTGCGGACCTCGACGAGGTCCATGTCGGGCGCGGCGGAGCGCATGTTCTCCAGCACCGTGCGGTCGGGGTCGAGGGTCTCGTGCTCCTGCGCGTAGTAGCCGAGCTTGAGGCCGTGGCCGGGGACGACGGCGCCCGTGTCGGGCTGTTCCACCCCGCCCAGGAGCCGCAGCAGGGTCGTCTTGCCGGCGCCGTTGAGGCCGAGGATGACGACCCGGGAGCCCTTGTCGATGGCCAGGCTGACGTCGGTGAAGATCTCCAGGGAGCCGTACGACTTCGACAGGCCCTCGGCCATCAGCGGGGTCTTGCCGCAGGGCGAGGGCTCGGGGAAGCGCAGCTTGGCGACCTTGTCGGACTGGCGGACGTCCTCCAGGCCGGACAGCAGGCGCTCCGCGCGGCGGGCCATGTTCTGCGCGGCGACCGTCTTGGTGGCCTTGGCGCGCATCTTGTCGGCCTGCGCGTTGAGCGCGGCGGCCTTCTTCTCGGCGTTCTGGCGCTCGCGCCGGCGGCGCTTCTCGTCGGCCTCGCGCTGCTGCTGGTACAGCTTCCAGCCCATGTTGTAGACGTCGATGGTGGCGCGGTTGGCGTCCAGGTAGAACACCTTGTTGACGACCGTCTCGACCAGGTCCACGTCGTGGGAGATGACGATGAAGCCGCCGCGGTAGGTCTTGAGGTAGTCGCGCAGCCAGACGATCGAGTCGGCGTCGAGGTGGTTGGTGGGCTCGTCGAGCAGCAGGGTGTCCGCGTCGGAGAACAGGATCCGGGCGAGCTCGACGCGGCGGCGCTGACCGCCGGAGAGGGTGTGCAGGGGCTGGCCCAGCACGCGGTCGGGCAGGTTGAGCGCGGCGGCGATGGTGGCGGCCTCGGCCTCGGCGGCGTATCCGCCCTTGGTGAGGAACTCGGTCTCCTGGCGCTCGTACTGCCTGAGGGCCTTCTCACGGGTGGCGCCCTGGCCGTTGGCGATGCGCTGCTCGTTCTCGCGCATCTTGCGGATCAGTACGTCGAGGCCGCGGGCGGAGAGGATGCGGTCGCGGGCGAGGACGTCGAGGTCGCCGGTGCGGGGGTCCTGCGGGAGGTAGCCGACCTCGCCGGAGCGGGTGACGTTCCCGGCGGCGGGGATGCCCTGGCCGGCGAGGACCTTGGTGAGGGTGGTCTTGCCCGCGCCGTTGCGGCCGACCAGGCCGATGCGGTCGCCCTTGGCGATGCGGAAGGTGGCGCTTTCGATGAGGACGCGGGCACCGGCGCGCAGCTCGATGCCGGAGGCGGAGATCACGGACAGACTCCAGGGCAGGTTGGGGTGGCGGTGGGCGGCTGAGGACGTTCCCGCCGTCTAATGCGCGAGGAGAATGGCCATACGAGCCATTCTAACGGGGCCGTGCAACCGCTTTTTCTCCGTGCGGGCGTCCCGGCCGTTGTCGGTGCCCGGTGCCAGACTGGGCGGCAACTGGACATTCCGGTGTACGTGAGACACGAGGAAGTGATCGCCATGGCAGGCACGGGCGGCGGGCGTCCGAGCATCGTTCCCACGCTGCTGTACGGGGACGCGAAGGCGGCGATCCGGCAGCTGACGGAGGCCTTCGGCTTCACGGAGCTGTCGGTGTACGAGGGCGAGGACGGGGCGGTGATGCACGCCGAGCTGGTGCAGGGCAACGGCGTGGTGATGCTGGGTTCCAGGGGCCGCGGCGGAGTGTTCGACACGGCGATGAAGGGCGCGGGCCCGGCCGGGGTGTACGTCGTCGTGGACGACGTCGACGCACACCACCGGCGTGCGGTGGAGCAGGGCGCGGAGATCCTGATGCCCCCGACGGACCAGGACTACGGCTCACGGGACTACATGGCCCGAGACCTCGAGGGCAACATCTGGAGCTTCGGCACGTACGCGCCGGAGACCGGCACCTGACCCATGCCCAGCAGGCCGGCACCCACCGGCCCGTGGAGGGCAGCCGCGGGCTCCTGACGGCCTGCACCGGTCCAGAGGCAGCCGCAGACTCCCGGGACCCGCTCCAGTCCAGGGGCACGCTCCGGTCCGGGCCGGAGGCCGCGGCTCCAAGGTCGGCTCCGCGGGACAGCCAAGGCGTCGGCGGGGCGGGGCCGGCTCAGCCGCCGGTGTGGACCTGGAAGGCGGCTCTGCGGACCGCCTTCGCCAGAGCGGGGTCGGGGTGCGCGGCGGCCAGGGCCACCAGGACCTGCACGGTGCGCGGGTGGCCCACGGCCCGCACCTCGGTGAGCAGGGCGGGGACGGTCGGCTGGACCGCGGACTCCAGGTGGCGGACCAGCAGCGGGGCCTCGCCGTGGTCGGCGACGGCGGCGGCGGTGTCCACCCAGAGCCAGGTGGCCTCCTGGCGGGTGAGGACCGCGTGGGCGTCCTCGGGGTCGGCGCCGTCGTGCTCGGCGAGCCACAGCAGGGCGTACGGCCGCAGCGCCGGCTCGTCGAGCACGGTGCGGACCTCGGGTTCGGCGGGGGCGCCGACCACGCGCAGCGCCTCGAAGGCGAGGCCGCGCAGCAGGGCGTCCTCGCCCCGGGCGGCGCCGATCAGCTCGGTGACGGCGCTGCCGACCGGCCGGGCGGCGAGCCAGGCGCGGTATTCGGCGCGGGCCGCGTTGGGGCGCAGCTGGGCACAGCCGCGCAGCATGTCCTCGGCGCTCTGCTCGATGTTCCCGGCGGGGCTCTGCGCGGCGACGCAGATCTGCTCCAGCTTGACCCACACCGCCCAGCTGCCCAGCGGGGTGAGGGTGGCCTGTCCGTCGCCGTACGTGAGGGCGCCGACGGAGGCGAGGGCGCGCAGCGCCCAGTCGAGCAGCGGTTCGAGGGGGGCGTCGGCGGCCGGCTCGGCGAGGGCGGGACGGGGCCGCTGGAGACCGGGCCCGGTACCGGGCCGGTTCTCCGGAGGTTCGGGCGCCTCGTCCGGCTGCGGCACGTAGTCGATCTCGCAGCGCTCCGTACGGAGCTCGGTGACGCGCTGCTGCAGGAGGTCGAGGAGCTGCGGCACGGGGACGGGCCCGGCGGACAGCTGGAGGAAGGAGAGCACCTGCGGCATGGCCGTGACGACCTCGGCGACGGCGGCGGGCTCGTACTCCTCGGGCTCGGGGTGGGCGAGCGACCAGGCGTCGCACAGGGCGACCCAGCCGCGCAGTACGGCGCTGTCGTCGCGGTCCCAGGCGCGCAGCCGCCAGCCGGGGCGGGCCGTGTCGCCGTGCACCTCGATCAGGCCGGCCAGGCGGGCGGTGTCCCAGTCGGCACGGACCTGAGCGGAGGTCAGGCCCAGGGCGCGGGCCGCGCGTTCGGCGGTCGCGTCGGAGAGGGTGGCCTTGCCGTCGGCGGTGGCGCCGTCCCGGCCGGGGCCGAGGGCGGCGTCGGCCCAGCGGGCGACGCGGGCCGCCGCGGCCAGACAGGAACGCGCCATTCTGGCCAGCTCCGCCGGTGCGGGGGTGCCCTCCGGGGGGCGGGGCGCGGGGCGGCGCGAGCGCCGCTGGTTGATCGCTGTGGGGGCGGCGGCCAGGGGTCGCGGGCGGACGAGTCGAAGCCTGGAGTCGCGCGGGATACGGGACGTCACGGGTGCAGTCTTGCGGTTGACGGTCCGAAAACCCAAACGGAATGTCGACGGGAGCCCGGGGAGGGCCCGCGCCCCGGGCCCGGATGCGGCGGCAGGGACGGAATCAGGCCAGTGATACGGCGCTAAACGGAATCCCCGGAACCGGCCTCACATCAAGGGGGTGAGGAAGCGTCGCAGGGACTCCTCGTACGCCTCCGGGCCGGCGTTCCACATGGCGGCGTGGGGGGCGCCCCTGACGGGGAGCAGGGTGATGAAGTTCGGCTGGGCGGCGGCGAGCCCGCGGGAGAACCGCCAGGGGGCCACCGCGTCGTCGGGACCGTGGATGATCTGCGTGGGGACACCGATGCGGTCCAGGTGGACGGCACCGGGCCTGCGGTCGCCGTACAGACCGGTGCGGCCCTGTGCGGCGCGGACGGCCAGCGGCAGCAGCGCGCTCGGGGTGTGGTGGGCGGCGGCGAGGGCGCGCAGGGTGGCCTCCCAGTTGAGCACCGGGGAGTCGAGGACGAGGCCGGCGACGCGTTCGCGGACCTCGGAGCGGGCGGCGGCGCGCAGCGCCATGGTCGCGCCGGTGGACCAGCCGTACAGGATCACCTGCCGGGCGCCGGAACTCACCGCGTGCCGGAGCACGGCGTCCAGATCGCGCCACTCGGTCTCCCCGAGGTGGTTGAGGCGGTCCGGTGAGTGCGGGGCGCCGGGGTCGCCCCGGTAGGCGGGGACGAGCACCGGGAAGCGGTGGCGGTGCAGGAGTTCCAGGACGTTCAGGGCGTGTTCCCGGGTGGTTCCCAGGCCGTGGACGGCGATCACCCAGGTGTCCCGGGCGCCCGGCACGAACCAGACGGGCAGGGGCCCCAGTTCGCCGGGGACGTCGAGATCGGTGTGGTCCAGGCCGAGTGCGGTTCCCGGGTCGCCGACGTGCAGGGCCGGGGTGAACCAGCCGCGGTCGCCGGGTTCGAGGGTGCCGTGCGTGACCCGCTCCAGCCGGCGGACGACGGTGTCGGCGGGGTTCGAGGTGCCGGACAGCACGGGTCCGACCACCGCGTGGAAGCCGTCACCGGCGAGACCGTGGCGGCCGGGGCGCAGCGCGGCGAGGTCCCGGGTGAGGGTGACCTGGCCGGCGGCGGTGGCGTGGACGGTGAGCCCGGGTTCGGTGGGCAGGGGGCCGCCCGGCGGGATCCTGAGGGCGGCATCGCTGGCGAAGCGGCCGGCGGCCACCGCGGCGGCGCCGGCGCCTATCACGGCGGTGACGGCAGCGGCCGTCGCTCTGACAGTGCGCACGCTTTCCAGTGTCATGTCGGGACGGGTACCCGGCCAGTGGGCCGACGCGCGGGTGGGGGCGGGGGGGGGTGGGTTTTTCGCCCCCGCCGCCCCTTCCCGTCCCGACCCCGGGGGGCTGCGCCCCCGGACCCCCCTCGGCCCTTCGGGCCTCGTCCTCAAACTCGCCCAGAGGGGGGACCCCCGGACGGGCTGGAGGTCTGCTGGCCGTAGCCGCTCAGGCGTTCGGTCGCCTCCGCCAGTTGTTCATGGGTCAGCAGGTGCGGGGTCAGACCCGGGACCGAGGACGCGGTCAGCCAGACGCGGCACATCCACTCCAGCTGGGCCGTGCGGTCGTAGGCCTGGGCGAGAGTCGCCCCGTGGGTGATCGTGCCGTGGTTCTGCAGCAGGCATCCGGTGCGGCCGTCGAGGGCGCGGAGCATGCTTTCGGCCAGCCGGTCGGTGCCGTACGTGGCGTAGCCGGCGACCCGGACGGGGCCGCCGAGGGCCGCCGCCATGTAGTGGATCAGCGGCAGGTCGTCGACGAGCGTGGAGACGGCCGTGGCGTGCACGGCGTGCGTGTGCACGACGGCACGCGCGGCGGTGGTGCGGTACACCGCGAGATGCATGGGAAGCTCACTGGTCGGGACCAGGGAGCCGAGCACCTGCCGGCCGGCCAGGTCGACACCGGTCACGTCGTCCGGTGTCAGCCGGTCGTACGGCACCCCCGACGGGGTGACCAGGACCGTCTCGCCGACCCGTACCGAGACATTGCCGGAGGTACCGACGACGAGTCCGTCGGCGACGCTCCGGCGCGCGGTCTCCACGAGCTCCGCCCAGGCACGGGTCTCCTCCTCGGCCGCATGTCTCCGGCCGTCCCCTCGCTGCTCAGTCATGACGCGATCCTGCCAGGCGGCGATCCGGTCCGGGGCCCGGCCATCCGGCGGAGCGGGCACCCCCTCTTACGGTCACCACGATGCCGATTCCAGTTCATCTTCCGTTCACCCTGGTTACCTACGTTCGACCAGCCAATGACCTCGAACGATTGCCTGGGTAAATGGAAAGCTTCTCGCTGATCCTCGCGATTGTGGTGGTAACCGCACTCGCGTTCGATTTCACGAACGGTTTCCACGACACCGCGAACGCGATGGCAACGACCATTTCGACCGGTGCGCTCAAGCCCAAGGTCGCGGTGGCCATGTCCGCCGTGCTGAACCTTGTCGGCGCATTCCTCTCGGTGGAGGTCGCCAACACGATCTCCAAGGGCCTCGTCGACGAGGCCGGCATCCGTCCCGAGGTCATCTTCGCCGCATTGGTCGGCGCGATCCTCTGGAACCTCCTGACCTGGCTGGTCGGCCTGCCGTCCAGCTCCTCGCACGCGCTCATGGGCGGCCTGATCGGCGCCACGGTCGCCTCCGCCGGCTTCGGCGCGGTGCACGGCGACGTCCTCGTCACCAAGGTGCTGATCCCCGCGATCGCCGCCCCGCTGGTGGCCGGCCTCGCCGCGATGTTCGCCACCCGCCTCACCTACCGCCTGGGCAGGAACGCCGACGGCGAGGCCTCCAAGAAGGGCTACCGTGCGGGGCAGATCGCCTCCGCCGGACTGGTCTCCCTGGCCCACGGCACCAACGACGCCCAGAAGACGATGGGCATCATCACCCTGGCCCTGGTGGCCGGCGGCACCCTCGCCCCCGACTCCGACCCGCCCATGTGGGTCATCCTCTCGGCGGGCATCGCCATCGCGCTCGGCACCTACCTCGGCGGCTGGCGCATCATCCGCACCATGGGCAAGGGTCTGACCGATCTCCAGCCGCAGCAGGGCTTCGCCGCCCAGACCAGCGCCGCGACGGTCATCCTGGCCTCCTCGCACCTCGGCTTCTCCCTCTCCACCACGCATTCCGTTTCCGGTTCCGTGATGGGTGCGGGCCTGGGCCGCAAGGGCGGTGTCGTCCGCTGGTCGACCGCCACCCGGATGTTCGTCGCCTGGGGTCTGACGCTGCCGGCGGCGGCCCTCGTCGCCGCGCTCGCCGAGTGGGTCTGCGGCTTCGGCGACTGGGGCACCGCCCTCGTGGCCGTCTTCCTGGTCGCGTCCAGTGCCGCCATCTGGAAGATCTCCCGGCGCGAGGTCATCGACCACACCAACGTCAACGACCACGACGTGCCCGGCGAGGAGCCGTCCGGCGTCGTCACGCAGGCGATGGCCGCGGTCACCCCTCCCCCGGCGGGCACCGTGACCGACGAGCTCTCGGCCACGATCCCGGCTCCGGCGTCCGCCGACCCGGCGGCTCCGTCGGCCACGACCACCGTCTGACCGCGACCCGGTACGAAGGAAGTAGAGCACCATGAAGATCGACTGGGCGGCCCTCGGTTCCGTCTTCGGCGTCAGCCTCGTGGTCACCGTGGCCCTGGTGGCCCTGTTCACCCTCGGCATCTCCGGTCTGTCCCGCCGCGAGCGGGCCGCCGCACAGGGCCAGTCCGCGGCCCTGGCGGTCACCGGCGCCTACGCCTGCTTCGCGGCGTGCGCGGCGGCGGTGGGATACGGGATCTACCTGATCATGGCCTGACCGCAGAGCGCATCCATCCGGCGGGCGGTGCGGGAGCCGTAGCTCCCGCACCGCCCGCCGGCGTGTGCGCGGCCCGCCCGCGGTTCACCCACCGGCGCCTCTCTGTGGGGCTCAGCACACTTCAGCCTCGCAGGTCAACGGCAAGTTGACGGCCCTTCGGGGGCCGTGGTGGACTGCCTCAGCCATTACGGCGGCAGGAGAGGAAGCCGGTGCGATTCCGGCGCGGTCCCGCCACTGTCACCGGGGTGCACGCCCCGGGAGCCAGGAACTCTCACCGCCGGTCTCGTCGAACCAGGGCGCGGACACCCTGAGTGAGGACATATCGCCATGCGCGGCTGCCAGTCGAGGTCGACCAGCGACGTACCACCCCGCTCCGGGACCGCTCCCTCCGGATCCGTCACCGGCTGAACCCATGGGTGCCGATCGCGTGTTCGCGTACGGCGCCGCCGCCGGCCTCCTCGGCGACCTGCTGCTCGGCGATCCCCGCCGAGGGCACCCGGTCGCCGCTTTCGGACGGGCCGCGGCCGCCGTGGAACGGGTGCTGTGGCGGGACGACCGGGGCCGGGGCGCCGTGCACACCGCCGTGTGCGTCGGCGGGACCGTCGCGCTGGGTGCCCTCGCCTCCCGCTGCGTACGCTCCTCCCCCGCCGCCTCCGCCGCCCTGACCGGTGTCGCCACCTGGGCCGTCGTCGGCGGGACCTCGCTGGCCCGTGAGGCCCGCGCCATCGGGCGGGCCCTGGAGGCCGGGGACGTCGAGGCGGCCCGGGCCCGGCTGCCCCATCTGTGCGGCCGGGATCCGCAGGCGCTGGACGCCGACGGCATCGCCCGCGCGGTGGTCGAGTCCGTCGCGGAGAACACCTCCGACGCCGTGGTGGGCGCGCTGGTGTGGGGTGCCGTCGCCGGGGTGCCGGGCCTGCTCGGGTTCCGGGCGGTCAACACGCTGGACGCCATGGTCGGCCACAAGTCCCCCCGCCACCTCCGCTACGGCTGGGCCTCCGCCCGCCTCGACGACGTCGCCGGCTGGCCGGGGGCGCGGCTGACCGCCGTACTCGCCGCCCTCGCCGGACCCGACCCGCGCGGAGCCGTACGGGCGTGGCGCGCGGACGCGGCGAAGCACCCGAGCCCCAACGCCGGACCCGTCGAGGCATCCTTCGCGGGCGCGCTCGGCGTACGGCTCGGCGGGACCCTCTCCTACGGCGGACGGGTCGAGCACCGGCCGGTCCTGGGCGGCGGCGGGCGTGCCGTGGCCGTGTCCGACATCGAGCGGGCGGTACGGCTCTCGCGGCGGGTCGGCTGGCTCGCGCTCGGGGTCGGCGCCGCCGCGCGGAGCGTCATGAAAGGACGTGCATCGTGAGCGGTGGGGGGCTGCTGGTCGCCGGGACCACCTCGGACGCCGGCAAGAGCGTGGTGACTGCCGGGATCTGCCGGTGGCTGGTGCGGCAGGGCGTCAAGGTCGCGCCGTTCAAGGCGCAGAACATGTCGCTGAACTCGTTCGTGACGCGGGAGGGCGCGGAGATCGGGCGGGCGCAGGCCATGCAGGCCCAGGCCTGCCGCGTCGAGCCGACCGCGCTGATGAACCCGGTGCTGCTCAAGCCGGGCGGCGAACGGTCCAGCCAGGTGGTGCTGCTGGGCAGGCCGGTCGGCGAGATGAGCGCCCGCGGGTACCACGGCGGGCGGCAGCAACAGCTCCTCGGCACGGTGCTGGACTGTCTGGAGCAGTTGCGGGGCACGTATGACGCGGTGATCTGTGAGGGGGCCGGCAGCCCGGCCGAGATCAATCTGCGGCGCACCGACATCGTGAACATGGGGATCGCCCGGGGTGCCGGACTGCCGGTCCTGGTGGTCGGCGACATCGACCGGGGCGGCGTCTTCGCGTCGTTCTTCGGCACCGTCGCGCTGCTCTCCCCCGAGGACCAGAACCTGGTCGCCGGGTTCCTGGTGAACAAGTTCCGGGGCGATGTGTCGCTCCTGGAACCCGGTCTGGACATGCTGAACGGCCTGACCGGACGGCGGACGTACGGCGTGCTGCCCTTCCGGCACGGGCTCGGCATCGACGAGGAGGACGGCCTGAGGGTGTCGCTGCGCGGCACCGTGCGGGAGTCCGCGGTGGCCGCCCCGGTCGGCGAGGACGTGCTGCGGGTCGCCGTGTGCGCGGTCCCGCTGATGTCCAACTTCACGGACGTGGACGCGCTCGCCGCCGAACCGGGTGTCGTGGTGCGGTTCGTGGACCGCCCCGAGGAGCTGGCCGACGCCGACCTCGTCGTCGTGCCGGGGACGCGCGGCACCGTACGGGCGCTGCAGTGGCTGCGGGAGCGCGGGCTGGCGGACGCGCTGGCGCGGCGGGCGGCCGAGGGGCGGCCCGTGCTGGGGATCTGCGGGGGCTTCCAGGTGCTCGGGGAGCACATCGAGGACGACGTGGAGAGCCGGCGGGGGCACGTCGACGGGCTCGGCGTGCTGCCCGTACGGGTGCGGTTCGCCGACGACAAGACGCTCGCCCGGCCCGAGGGGGAAGCCCTCGGGGAGCCCGTGGAGGGGTACGAGATTCATCACGGGGTCGCCGACGTGCTGGGCGGGGAGCCCTTCCTGGACGGCTGCCGGGTCGGGCAGACCTGGGGCACTCACTGGCACGGCTCGCTGGAGTCGGACGGTTTCCGGCGGGCCTTCCTGCGCGAGGTGGCGCGGGCCGCGGGACGCCGCTTCGTACCGGCCCCCGACACCTCGTTCGCCGCGCTGCGCGAGGAGCAGCTCGACCGGCTCGGCGACCTGATCGAACAGCACGCGGACACGGACGCGCTGTGGCGGCTCATCGAGTCCGGCGCGCCACAAGGACTGCCCTTCATTCCACCGGGAGCGCCCGCATGAGCACTGTGTTGTTGTTGTCGACCGCCGACACGGACCTGCTGGCGGCCCGTGCCTCCGGCGCCCCCTACCGGATCGGCAACCCGACCCGCGTGGACGTCGAGGACGAGCTGCCCGCGCTGCTGGACGGGGCGGACCTCGCCGTCGTACGGCTGCTGGGCGGCAAGCGCGCCTGGGAGGACGGGCTCGCCGCGCTGAAGGCGTCCGGGATCCCGGCGGTGCTGCTCGGCGGGGAGACCGTGCCGGACGCGGAACTCATGGCCGAGTCGACGGTGCCGGCCGGTGTGGTCGCGGAGGCGCTGCGGTACCTCGTCGAGGGCGGCCCGGAGAACCTGACCGAGCTGGCCCGGTTCCTGTCGGACACCGTGCTGCTGACCGGCGAGGGGTTCGAACAGCCGCGTGCGATGCCGGAGTTCGGCGTCCACGGCGAACGCCCCCTGGAGCAGGGCCGCCCGACGGTCGGCGTGCTCTTCTACCGGGCGCACGAACTGAGCGGCAACACCGCCTTCGTGGACACGCTGTGCGACGCGATCGAGGCGCGGGGCGCCAACGCCCTTCCCGTCTACTGCGGTTCGCTGCGCGGCGCCGACCCGGAGCTGTACGAGCTGCTGGCACGGGCCGACACCCTGGTCGCCACCGTGCTCGCGGCCGGTGGCACGCACGCCTCGCAGGCGTCGGCGGGCGGTGACGAGGAGGCCTGGGACATCGGGGCGCTCGCCGAGCTGAACGTGCCGGTGCTGCAAGGGCTCTGCCTGACGTCCTCGCGCGCCGCGTGGGAGGAGTCCGACGCGGCCCTGTCCCCCATGGACGCGGCGATGCAGGTCGCCATCCCGGAGTTCGACGGCCGACTGATCACGGTCCCGTTCTCCTTCAAGGAGCAGGGCCCCGACGACGTCCCGGTGTACGTCGCCGACCCGGAGCGGGCCGCGCGGGTGGCCGGGATCGCCGTACGGCACGCCCGGCTGGGGCACAAGCCGAACGCCGAGAAGAAGCTGGCGCTGGTCTTCACCGCGTACCCGACGAAGCACTCGCGGGTCGGCAACGCGGTGGGGCTCGACACCCCGGCCTCGGCGGTGCGGGTGCTGGACGCGCTGCGGGACGCGGGTTACGCCCTGACCGAATACCCCGACAACGGCGACGAGTTGATCCACCGGCTGATCGAGGCCGGCGGGCACGACGTCGAGTGGCTGACCGAGGAGCAGCTGGCCGCCGCGCCCGCGCGGGTGCCGCTGGCGGACTACCGGGCCTGGTTCGAGAAGCTCGACCCGGAGCTGCGGGACGGGATGCGCGAGGCGTGGGGCGAGCCGCCCGGGTCGCTGTACGTCGACGGGGAGGACATCGTCCTCGCGTCGCTGCACTTCGGGAACGTCGTGGTGATGATCCAGCCGCCGCGCGGCTTCGGGGAGAACCCGATCGCGATCTACCACGACCCCGACATGCCGCCGTCGCACCACTACATGGCGGCCTACCGCTGGCTGGAGAACAGTTTCGGCGCCGACGCGATCGTGCACATGGGCAAGCACGGCACGATGGAGTGGCTGCCGGGCAAGGGGCTGGGCCTGGGCGCCGGGTGCGCGCCGGACGCGGTCCTCGGCGACCTGCCGCTGATCTACCCGTTCATCGTCAACGACCCCGGCGAGGGCACGCAGGCCAAGCGGCGCGGGCACGCCACGGTCGTCGACCACCTGGTGCCGCCGATGGCGCGGGCCGACACCTACGGCGATCTCGCGAAGCTGGAGCAGCTGCTCGACGAGTACGCGCTGGTCTCCGACCTGGACCCGGCGAAGGCACCGGCGGTCAGGGCGCAGATCTGGACGCTGGTGAAGGCCGCCGAGCTCCACCACGACCTGCATGTGGACGACCAGCCGGACGACGACGCCTTCGACGAGTTCGTCATGCACATCGACGGCTACCTGTGCGAGATCAAGGACGTGCAGATCAGGGACGGCCTGCACATTCTCGGCGGCGGCCCGGCCGGCGAGCCGCGCGTGAACCTGGTGCTGGCGGTCCTGCGCGCCTCGCAGGTGTGGGGCGGGCAGGCGAACGCGCTGCCGGGTCTGCGGGCCGCGCTGGCCGCGCACTTCGGGCTGGCGGAGAAGGAACTGCTGGCCGAGCCGGGGGCGCCGGTGAAGGTGCCGGTGGAGCTGACGGACCTGGTGGACGGCCCGGCGCGCACCGGTGCCGACGCGATCGACCTGCTGGAGCGGCTCTGCCGGCGGATCGCGGAGGGAATGGAGGAACGCGGCTGGACGGCCGACGCCGCCCCCGCGCTGGTGGGCGAGGTGCTGGGCACGGAACTCCCCGACGCGGTGGCCGTGGTGCGGTTCGCGTGCGAGGAGGTCGTGCCCCGGCTGGCCCGGACGACGGACGAGATCGGGCACATCCTGCGGGCCCTGGACGGCGGTTACGTGCCGGCGGGGCCGTCGGGCTCGCCCACACGCGGACTGGTCAATGTCCTGCCGACCGGGCGGAACTTCTACTCCGTCGACCCCAAGGCGATTCCGTCGCGGCTGAGCTGGGAGGTCGGGCAGTCGCTCGCGGACTCGCTGGTGCAGCGGTACCTGCAGGACACGGGTGAGTACCCGAAGTCCGTGGGCCTGACGGTGTGGGGCACGTCCGCGATGCGCACCCAGGGCGACGACATCGCCGAGATCCTGGCGCTGCTGGGGTGCCGTCCGGTGTGGGACGACGCGTCGCGGCGGGTGACCGGGTTCGAGGTGGTCGGCCTCGAGGAGCTGGGCCGGCCGCGCATCGACGTCACCGTCCGCATCTCCGGGTTCTTCCGGGATGCGTTCCCGCACGTCGTGGGGCTGATCGACGACGCGGTGCGGGCGGTGGCGGAGCTGGACGAGCCGGCCGACCGGAACTACGTACGCGCCCACGTGGACGAGGACACCGCCGGGCACGGCGACCGGCGCCGGGCCACGGCCCGCATCTTCGGCTCGAAGCCGGGGGCGTACGGGGCGGGGCTGCTGCCGTTGATCGACGCGCGCAACTGGCGGTCGGACGCGGACCTCGCCGAGGTGTACGCGGTGTGGGGCGGCTACGCCTACGGACGCGGGCTCGACGGGCGGGCCGCGCGCGGGGACATGGAGACGGCGTTCAAGCGGATCGCCGTGGCGGCGAAGAACGTCGACACGCGCGAGCACGATCTGGTCGACGCCGACGACTACTTCCAGTACCACGGCGGCATGGTCGCCATGGTGCGCCACCTGACGGGGGCCAGTCCCGAGGCGTACGTGGGCGATTCGGCGACCCCCGACCAGGTGAGAACCCGCACGCTCGGCGAGGAGACGCACCGGGTCTTCCGGGCCCGGGTGGTCAACCCGCGCTGGATGGCGGCGATGCGGCGGCACGGCTACAAGGGCGCCTTCGAGATGGCGGCCACCGTCGACTACCTCTTCGGGTACGACGCCACGGCCGGGGTCGTGGACGACTGGATGTACGAGAAGCTCAGCGCGGAGTACGTCTTCGACGCGGAGAACCGGGACTTCATGAAGAAGTCCAACCCCTGGGCGCTGCGCGGCATCACCGAACGGCTGCTGGAGGCCGCCGACCGGGGGCTGTGGGCGGAGCCGGACGCGGACACGCTGGAGCGGCTGCGCGCCACCTATCTGGAACTCGAAGACGATCTGGAGGGCGACGACCAGTGACCACTCCCTTTCCGTTCACGGCCGTCGTCGGCCAGGACGACCTGCGGCTCGCGCTGCTGCTGAACGCCGTCTCCCCGGCGGTCGGCGGGGTGCTGGTGCGCGGTGAGAAGGGCACGGCCAAGTCGACGGCGGTGCGCGCGCTTTCGGCGCTGCTGCCGGAGGTCGCCGTGGTGCCCGGCTGCCGGTTCTCCTGCGACCCCGCGGTCCCGGACCCCGGCTGCCCGGACGGCCCGCACGAGAGCGGGGGCGGTGCCGCACGGCCCGCCCGCATGGTCGAACTGCCCGTCGGCGCCTCCGAGGACCGGCTGGTCGGCGCGCTCGACATCGAGCGGGCGCTGGCGGAGGGCGTGAAGGCGTTCGAGCCGGGGCTGCTCGCCGCCGCACACCGGGGGATCCTCTACGTCGACGAGGTCAACCTCCTCCACGACCACTTGGTCGACCTGCTGCTGGACGCGGCGGCGATGGGTGCCTCGTACGTCGAGCGGGAGGGCGTCTCCGTACGGCACGCGGCACGGTTCCTGCTCGTCGGGACCATGAACCCGGAGGAGGGCGAGCTGCGGCCGCAGCTCCTCGACCGGTTCGGGCTGACCGTCGAGGTGGCCGCCTCGCGCGAACCCGACCAGCGGGTGGAGGTCGTACGGCGGCGGCTCGCGTACGACGACGACCCCGCCGCCTTCGCCGCGCGGTGGGCCGACGAGGAGGCCGCCGTACGGGCGCGGATCGTGGCGGCGCGGGAGCTGTTGCCGTCGGTGCGGCTCGGGGACGGGGCACTGCGGCAGATCGCGGCCACCTGTGCCGCGTTCGAGGTGGACGGCATGCGGGCCGACATCGTGATGGCGCGTACGGCGACCGCGCTGGCCGCCTGGGCCGGGCGGACGGACGTGCTCGCCGAGGACGTGCGGCAGGCGGCGCTGCTGGCCCTCCCCCACCGGCGCAGGCGGAACCCCTTCGACGCGCCGGGCCTGGACGAGGACAAGCTCGACGAGACGCTGGAGGAGTTCGGGGGCGACGACGAGCCCGACCCGGACCCGGACGGGCCGGACGGGCCCGACGGGGGTGGCGGGCAGCCGCCCGCGGAGGGCCCGGAGGGCGGCGGTGACGCGGGAGCGCCGGCCGAGGACGAGGAGGCCGGTCCGTCGCAGCCCGCCGGGGCCGGCTCCGGTGAGCGGGCGCCCGTGGGGGCCGCGGAGCCGTTCCGCACCAAGGTGCTGAGTGTGCCCGGGATCGGAGAGGGTGCCGCCGGGCGGCGGTCACGGGCGCGGACCGAGCACGGGCGGACCACGGGGGCGCGGCGGCCGAGCGGTGCGCTGACCAAGCTGCACCTGGCCGCCACCGTGCGGGCGGCGGCTCCGCACCAGCGGGCGCGGGGACGGTCCGGGCCGGGGCTGGTGGTGCGGCGGGACGATCTGCGGCAGGCCACCCGCGAGGGGCGTGAGTCGAACCTCGTGCTGTTCGTGGTGGACGCCTCCGGGTCCATGGCCGCGCGGCAGCGGATGAGTGCTGTGAAGGGCGCCGTGGTGTCGCTGCTGCTCGACGCCTACCAGCGGCGCGACAAGGTGGGTCTGGTGACCTTCCGGGGGGCGGCGGCCGACGTGGCGCTGCCGCCCACGTCGTCGGTGGACGCCGCGGCGGCGCGGCTGGAGTCGCTGCCGACCGGTGGGCGGACCCCGCTGGCGGCGGGGCTGCTCAGGGCGCACGACGTGCTGCGGGTGGAGCGGCTGCGGGACCCGGCGCGCCGGGCGCTGGTCGTGGTGGTGACCGACGGGCGGGCGACGGGCGGGCCGGAGCCGGTCGCGCTGGCCTCGCGTGCGGCGCGGCTGTTCGCCGCCGACGGGGTCGCCTCCGTGGTCGTGGACTGCGAGTCGGGGCCGGTGCGGCTGGGGCTCGCCGGACGGCTGGCCGGTGAGCTGGGTGGCAGCGCCGTGACGCTGGACGAGCTGCGGGCGGACAGCATCGCCGGGCTGGTGAAGGACGTGCAGAGGAGGGCCGCGTAATGCCGAAGGGGCAGCCGAGTGTCGTACCGGACGACGGGCTGACGACCCGACAGCGGCGCAACCGCCCGCTGGTCGTCGTGCACACGGGTGTGGGGAAGGGCAAGTCCACCGCTGCGTTCGGGCTCGCCCTGCGGGCCTGGAACCAGGGGTGGCCGATCGGGGTGTTCCAGTTCGTCAAGTCGGCGAAGTGGAAGGTCGGCGAGGAGAACGCGCTGCGGGTGCTCGGCGCCTCCGGCGAGGGCGGGTCCGTCGACTGGCACAAGATGGGCGAGGGCTGGTCGTGGGTGCAGCGCGAGCTGCAGGGGGACAACTTCAGCAACGAGGAGAAGGCCCGCGAGGGCTGGGAGCAGGTCAAGCGGGACCTTGCCGCCGAGACGTACAAGCTCTACGTGCTCGACGAGTTCGCCTATCCGATGCACTGGGGGTGGGTGGACACCGATGAGGTCGTGTCCGTGCTGCGGGAGCGGCCGGGGACGCAGCACGTCGTGATCACCGGGCGGAACGCGCCGGAGAAGCTCGTCGGGTTCGCCGACCTCGTCACCGACATGTCCAAGGTGAAGCACCCCATGGACGTCGGGCAGAAGGGGCAGAGGGGCATCGAGTGGTGAGCTCCGTCCCGCGGTTGGTGATCGCCGCGCCCGCGTCGGGGAGCGGCAAGACCACCGTCGCCACGGGGTTGATGGCCGCGCTGTCCGCGCGGGGGTTCGCCGTGTCTCCGCACAAGGTGGGGCCCGACTACATCGATCCCGGGTACCACGCGTTGGCCACCGGGCGGGTGGGGCGGAACCTCGACGCGTATCTGTGCGGGCCGGAGCTGATCGCTCCGCTGTTCGCGCACGGGGCGGACGGGTGCGACATCGCCGTGGTCGAGGGCGTGATGGGGCTGTACGACGGGGCGGCGGGGGAAGGGGAGCTGGCGTCCACCGCGCACGTGGCGAAGCTGCTGCGGGCGCCGGTGGTGCTGGTAGTCGACGCGTCGTCGCAGTCGCGGTCGGTGGCGGCGCTGGTGCACGGGTTCGTGAGCTGGGATCCGGAGGTTCAGGTCGGGGGCGTGATCCTGAACAAGGTCGCCTCGGACCGGCATGAGGGGTTGTTGCGGGAGGCGCTGGAGTCCGTGGGGGTTCCTGTGCTGGGGGTTCTGCGGCGGGCCGCTCAGGTGGAGACGCCGGCGCGGCATCTGGGGCTGGTGCCGGTTGCCGAGCGGGGGTCCTTGGCTGTCGAGGCCGTCGCGGCGATGGGCGCGCAGGTGGCCGACGGGTGTGATCTGTCGGCGCTGGTCGCGCTGGCGCGGAGTGCGGGGGCGTTGGCCGGTGCGGCTTGGGATGCGGGTGGGGCTTTGGCTTCTTCGCCCCCGCCGCCCCTTCCCGTCCCGTCCCCGGGGGCTCTGCCCCCGGACCCCCGTCCGGCCCTGGACGGGCCTCGTCCTCAATCGCCGGACGGGCTGGATGGTGCCGGAGGGGCTGTAAGGGTGGCCGTTGCCGGTGGGGCCGCGTTCACGTTCTCCTATGCCGAGCACGGCGAGTTGCTGTCCGCTGCGGGGGCCGAGGTCGTCGCCTTTGATCCGTTGCGGGACGAGGAGTTGCCCGAGGGGACGGCCGGGGTTGTCATCGGGGGCGGGTTCCCCGAGGTGTACGCCTCGGAGTTGTCCGGCAACGAGTCGCTGCGCAAGGCGGTTGCCGAACTCGCCCTCGGCGGTGCTCCCGTCGCGGCCGAGTGTGCGGGGCTGCTGTATCTGTGCCGGGAGCTGGACGGGCTGCCCATGTGCGGTGTGCTGGACGCCTCCGCGCGGATGTCGGAGCGGCTGACCCTGGGATACCGCGACGCCGTGGCCGTGAGCGACAGTGCGCTGGCCGGCGCCGGGACCCGGATGCGGGGGCACGAGTTCCACCGGACCGTCGTGGAGCCGGGGGCCGGAGCGGCTCCGGCGTGGGGGATGCGGACGCCCGAGCGGCGTGTCGAGGGATTCGTACAGCGCGGTGTGCACGCGAGTTATCTGCACACGCACTGGGCGTCCGAGCCCGGTGTCGCCCGTCGGTTCGTGGAGAGGTGCCGGACGTCATGAGCAGCAGGCTGATCGGGGTCGGAGTGGGGCCCGGGGATCCGGAGCTGGTGACCGTCAAGGGGGTCAACGCGCTGCGGGACGCCGATGTCGTCGTCGTACCCGTGATGGACACCGGTGAACGCGGGCGGGCCGAGGCGACCGTGCTGCACTACGTGCCCGGCGAGAAGGTCGTCCGGGTGGTGTTCGCGCTGAACGAGCGGACCGACCGGGCGCGGCGCGAGGCGGCCTGGGACGCCGCCGGTGAGCGGGTCGCGGGGCTGCTGCGGGAGCACGGGGCCGTGGCGTTCGCGACCATCGGGGATCCCAACGTGTACTCGACGTTCACGTATCTCGCGCAGACCCTGGTGGAGGCGGTGCCGGACGTCGTCGTCGAGACCGTTCCGGGGATCACCGCCATGCAGGATCTCGCGGCGCGTTCCGGGGCCGTGCTGACCGAGGGGACCGAGCCGCTCACGCTGGTCCCGGTGACCGCCGGGGCCGCCGTGTTGAAGGACGCCCTCGCCGGGCCCGGGACCGTCGTCGCGTACAAGTTCGGGCGGCAGGCCGGTGAGGTCGCCGAGGCGCTGCGGGAGACCGGGCGGATCGGGGACGCGGTGTGGGGGTCGGCGCTGGGGCTGCCCGAGGAGTCCGTGCGGCCGGCCGCCGAGCTGGACGGGGCGCCGCTGCCGTATCTGTCGACGCTCATCGCGCCGCCCCGGCGTGACGGCGGCCGGGGCGGCAAACTGTGAGGCGCGGCGGATCGTCAGTGTGCGGCGCCCACCACCAGCCAGATGAACAGCGCACCCGCGACCGTGCACAGCAGGGTGGACCGGGCCGGGTGTTCGTGGTGGGCCTCGGGCAGGATCTCGGCGGCCGCGAGGTACAGCAGCGCGCCGCCGAACAGGCCGAGATAGCCGCCGAGCAGGGGCTCGGGGATGGTGAAGAACAGCGTCGAGGCGGCTCCGACGACCGGAGCCGCCGCATCCGCGAACAGCATCATCAGCGCGCGGCGGCGGGCGTTGCCGTAGACGTGGGTGAGCGTGTACGTGTTGAAGCCGTCCGCGAAGTCGTGCGCGATCACGGCCACCGCCACGGCGGCGCCCATGCCCCCGCCGACCTGGAAGGCGGCGCCGATCGCCACACCGTCCATCGCGCTGTGGCCGACCATCGCGGCGGCGGCCGTGAGGCCCACCTCGGGCGTGCGGCCGTTCGTCTCCCCCGCTCCGTGGGCGGCCTGTCGGTGGGCCAGCAGGCGTTCCACCAGATGGGCGAGGAGGAAGCCCGCGACGAACAGCAGCAGGGCCACGGGGACGCCGTGCACCTCGGTGCCCGCCGCTTCCAGGGACTCCGGGAGGAGTTCCAGGCCCACGACGCCCAGCATCAGCCCGCCGGCCAGGCCCAGCACCAGATGGCGGCGGTCGGTCACGCGGTGTGCCGACCAGCCGCCGGCCAGCGTCATCAGGAACGCGCCGAGCGCGACGAAGACCGCCATGTGCTCTTCGTATCCGATCCGCGGCCGCTCGCGCACGCGTGACAGCCGCTCACCACCCACCGACTTCTACCACTCGCAGGAGAGGAACCGTTCCCATGGCCGACGCCCCCACCGGCAAGGTGACCTTCGTCGGGGCCGGCCCCGGCGCCGCCGATCTGCTGACGTTCCGCGCCGCCCGCGCCATCGCCGACGCCGACGTCGTCATCTGGGCCGCCAGCCTGGTGCAGGAGGAGGTCCTCCAGCACGCCCGGGAGGACGCCGAGATCCTCGACTCGGCGACGATGTCCCTGGAGGACGTCGTGGCCGTCTACCGCAGGGCCCGGGAGGGAGGGCTGAAGGTCGCCCGCATCCACTCCGGGGACCCCGCGCTGTGGGGCGGGACGCAGGAGCAGCTCGACCGGTGCGCGGAGCTCGGCATCGCGACCGAGGTCGTGCCCGGGGTGTCGTCCTTCTCGGCCGTCGCGGCGCTCGCCCGGCGCGAGCTGACCATTCCCGAGGTGGCGCAGTCGGTCGTGCTGACCCGGCTCGGCGGCGGAAAGACGCCGATGCCGCCCGGCGAGGAGGTCCGGGAGTTCGCGCGGCACGGCACGACCATGGCGGTCTTCCTGTCGGCCGCCCGCAGCGGGCAGCTGGTGCGGGAGCTGCTGGAGGGCGGTTATCCGACGAGCACGCCGGTCGTCGTCGCGTATCAGGCGACCTGGCCGGAGGAGCTGGTCGTGAAGTGCACGATCGGCACGCTGGAGGAGACGGTCAAGGAGCACAAGCTGTGGAAGCACACGCTGTTCCTGGTCGGCCCGGCGCTCGACGCCCACGGCACCCGTTCGCACCTGTACCACCCCGGTCACTTCCACGGTTTCCGCAAGGCCGATCCGCAGGCCCGCCGGGAGTTGCGTTCGCGGGGTGCGAGCACATGATCACCGTCGTCGGAATGGGGGCCGGGGCGCCGGCCGGCGCCGACGTGGCGGCCGGGGCGGAGCTGGTGGTCGGCGGGCGGCGGCATCTGGACGCCGTACGGCTGCCCGAGGGGGCCGAGCGGGTGGTGCTCGGGCCGCTGGCGCCCGCGCTCGACACCGTGGAGAAGTACGTCGCCGAGGAGCGGCCGGTCGTGGTGCTGGCGTCGGGCGACCCCGGCTTCTTCGGGATCGTGCGGGCGCTGGCCGAGCGGTTCGGGCCGGAGCGGCTCGACGTCCGGCCCGGTGTCCCGTCGGTGGCCGCGGCGTTCGCCCGGGTGGGCCTGCCGTGGGACGACGCCGTGGTGGTCAGCGCGCACGGCAGGGACCCGCGGACGGCGGTGCACCTGTGCCGGGCCCGGCCGAAGGTGGCCGTGCTGACGGGGCCGGGGGCCGGCCCGGCCGAGCTGGGGGCAGCGCTGCGGGACCACGCGCGGGTGCTGGTCGTCGCCTCCGCGCTCGGCAGCGCGCAGGAGCGGGTGGAGCGGGTGACGCCCGCCGAGGCCGCCGCCCGGGACTGGGGCACGGCGGTGAACGTGGTGCTGTGTCTGGACGAGGCGCGGGCGCTGGGGCCGGTGCGCACGGTCGCCGGTGCGCAGGACGGGCCCGCCGGATGGGCGCTGGCGGAGAGCGAGTTCGCACACCGCGACTCCATGATCACCAAATTCGAGGTGCGGGCGCTGGCGCTGGCCCGGCTCGGGCCGCGCCCCGGTGAGCTGGTGTGGGACGTCGGCGCGGGGTCGGGGTCCGTCGCCGTGGAGTGCGCCCGGCTCGGTGCCGCCGTCACCGCCGTGGAGAAGACCCCGGACGGGGTGGAGCGCGTCCGTGCCAATGCCGCCGCGCACGGCGTCGACGTGCGGGTGGTGCACGGGACGGCGCCTCAGGCGCTGGCCGGCCTCGTCGGCGATCCCGACGCGGTGTTCGTCGGCGGGGGCGGGCGGGAGCTGCCGGCCGTCGTCACGGCGTGCGCGCGGCGGGCCCGGCGGACGGTGGTGGTCGCGCTGGCCGCACTCGACCGGGTGCCGGCCGTGCGCGAGGCGCTGACCGGCGCCGGGTTCGGCTGCGACGGGGTGCTGTTGCAGTCGTCGCGGCTGGCGCCGCTGCCGGGGGACGTGACCCGGCTCGCGGCGGCCAATCCTGTTTTCCTGCTGTGGGGCGTCCGGCCCCACGGCCGTACCGAAGGAGTGGACCAGTGATCGGCCTCATCTCCGCCACCGCGGCGGGAGCAGCGGCGCGGGACCGGCTGGCCGCCGCGTGGCCGGACCGTACGCGTGTGTACGAGGGCCCCGTGCCCGACGCCGTACGGGCCGCGTTCGCCGAGTGCGAGCGGCTGGTGTGCTTCCTCGCCACGGGTGCCGTGGTGCGGCTGGTGGCGCCGCTGCTGGCCGGCAAGGCGAGCGATCCGGGCGTGGTCTGTGTCGACGAGGGCGGACGGTTCGCCGTGTCGCTGCTGGGCGGGCACGGCGGCGGGGCCAACGAACTCGCCCGTGCGGTCGGCGAGGTGCTGGGCGCGGAGCCGGTGGTGACGACGGCGACCGACGCGGCCGGCCTGCCGGGTCTGGACACCCTCGGTCTGCCGGTGGAGGGGAACGTCGCCGCCGTGTCGCGGGCCCTGCTGGACGGGAAGGCGGTCGCGCTGCGTCCCGAGGTGACCTGGCCGCTGCCGCCGCTGCCGGTCGCGGACGAGGGGTCGTACACGATCCGGGTCACGGACCGGCTGGTCGAACCGGGCGAGCGGGAGGCCGTGCTGCGGCCGCCCACCCTCGTCGTCGGCGTCGGCGCGTCGAAGGGTGCCCCCGTGGAGGAGGTGCTCGGCCTGGTCGAGGACGCGCTGCGCGAGGCCGGGCTGTCGGCGGCGTCGCTCGCCGAGCTGGCCACCGTGGACGCCAAGGCCGGTGAGGAGGGCATCGTGGAGGCGGCCCGGCGCCTCGGGGTGCCCCTGGTGACGTACGGCGCCGAGGAGTTGGCGCGGGTCGACGTGCCCAACCCGTCCGACGCCCCGCTGGCCGCCGTCGGCACCCCGTCGGTCGCGGAGGCCGCCGCGCTGGTACGCGGGGGCGAACTCCTCGTGCCCAAGCGGAAGTCGGCGGCACGTCCCGCGATGGCGACCTGTGCGGTGGTACGGCGTCCGGGGCGGGGGCGGCTGGCGGTGGTGGGGCTCGGGCCGGGTGCCCGGGACCTGCTCACCCCGCGGGCGAAGGCCGAACTGCGACGCGCCTCCGTCCTGGTCGGCCTCGACCAGTACGTCGACCAGATCCGTGATCTGCTGCGGCCCGGCACGCGGGTGCTGGAGTCGGGTCTCGGGGCGGAGGAGGAGCGGGCCCGCACGGCCGTCGCCGAGGCCCGGCGCGGTCAGGCGGTCGCGCTGATCGGCAGCGGGGACGCGGGCGTGTACGCCATGGCGTCCCCGGCGCTCGCCGAGGCATCGGACGACATCGACGTGGTCGGGGTGCCCGGTGTGACGGCGGCGCTGGCGGCCGGCGCGGTCCTGGGGGCGCCGCTGGGCCACGACCACGTGTCGATCAGCCTGTCCGACCTGCACACGCCGTGGGAGGTCATCGAGCGGCGGGTACGGGCGGCGGCCGAGGCCGACATCGTGGTGACGTTCTACAACCCGCGCAGCCGGGGCCGTGACTGGCAGTTGCCGAAGGCCCTCGGCATCCTCGCCGAGCACCGGGCGCCGGCGACGCCGGTCGGAGTCGTGCGCAACGCGTCCCGCGCGGACGAGTCGAGCCGGCTGACCACACTGGCCGCGCTCGATCCGGCGACGGTCGACATGATGACGGTCGTGACCGTGGGCAACACGGCGACCCGGGAGATCGCGGGACGCATGGTCACCCCGCGTGGCTACCGCTGGCAGGAGGAGGCCCGGTGAACCGCGTGGTGCACCCCATCGAGCAGGAGTCCTTCCGGCGGCTGCGTGCCCGCCTGGACACGTCGCACTTCCCGCCGCTGACCCGGGCGGTGGTGGAGCGCGTCATCCACTCCGCCGCCGACCTGGAGTACGCCTCCGACCTCGTCATGGACGAGGCGGACCTGGTGCGGGCCCATGCCGCGCTGCACGCCGGGGCGCCGGTCGTGGTGGACGTGGAGATGGTTGCGGCGGGTATCACCCGCCGGGAGACCGTGTGCCGGCTCAAGGACGCCGTCGCCGGTCCCGGGCTGACGCGTTCGGCGCACGCCGTGCGGCTGGCGTACGAGGAGGTCGGTCCGGGCGCGCTGTGGGTGATCGGCTGTGCGCCGACCGCCCTGGAGGAGCTGCTGGCCCTGGGCGCCTCCCCCGCCCTCGTCGTCGGTCTGCCGGTCGGCTTCGTCGGCGCCGCCGAGTCCAAGGCCGCCCTGCGGGAGAGCGGACTGCCCGCCGTGAGCAACGTGTCCGAGAAGGGCGGGTCCGCGGTCGCCGCGGCCGCGCTCAACGCCCTGCTGTACCACCCGATTTCAGCCGAGGAGACCCTGTGACCACCCCGCCCGCCCTGCTCATCGCCGGACACGGCACCCGGGACGACGCCGGAGCGGAGGCGTTCCGCGACTTCGTGCGGGAGCTGGGGCGCCGCCACCCCGAACTGCCCGTCGCCGGAGGCTTCATCGAGCTCTCCCCGCCGCCGCTGGGCGAGGCCGTCGGCGAGCTGGTCGAGCGGGGGGTGCGGCGGTTCGCCGCCGTGCCGCTGATGCTGGTGTCCGCCGGGCACGCCAAGGGGGACATCCCGGCGGCGCTGGCCCGCGAGAAGGAACGCCACCCGGGCATCTCGTACACCTACGGTCGTCCGCTGGGCCCCCACCCCGCGCTGCTGAGCGTGCTCGAGCGGCGGCTGGCGGAGGCGGTCGACCCGTCCTGGGATCCCGCCGAGGTGACCGTGCTGCTGGTGGGGCGCGGGTCGACGGATCCGGACGCCAACGCCGAGGTGTTCAAGGCGGCGCGGCTGCTGTGGGAGGGGCGCGGTTACGCGGGCGTGGAGACGGCGTTCGTGTCGCTGGCGGCGCCGGACGTGCCGGGCGGGCTGGACCGCTGCGTACGTTTGGGGGCGCGCAGGGTCGTGGTCCTGCCGTACTTCCTGTTCACCGGGATCCTGCCGGACCGGGTGCGGCGGCAGACCGAACAGTGGGCGGCGGCGCACCCGGAGACGGTGGTGCGGTCGGCGGACGTGATCGGTCCGGAGCCGGAGCTCCTGGATCTGGTGATGGAGCGGTACGAGGAGGCCGTGAAGGGCGATCTCCGGATGAACTGCGACTCGTGCGTGTACCGGATCGCGCTGCCGGGCTTCGAGGACAAGGTGGGGCTGCCGCAGCAGCCGCATTTCCATCCCGACGACGACGGTCACCATCATCACGGGCATGGTCACACGCACGCCCACAGCCATGCCCACTGAACCGGCGTCCGGTCACGACCTGCGCCATCACGGCGACGCCGAGGTCCGCGACGACGGCGGCGCGCTCGTCGACCTCGCGGTGAACGTCCGCGCGGACACGCCCCCGGCGTGGCTGCGGGAGCGCGTCGCGGCGTCGCTGGCGGGGCTCGCCGCCTACCCTGACGGGCGGGCCGCGCGGGCGGCGGTGGCGGCGCGGCACGGGCTGCCCGTGGAGCGGGTGCTGCTGACGGCGGGCGCGGCGGAGGCGTTCGTGCTGCTGGCGCGGGCGCTGAAGGTGTCGCGGCCGGTGGTGGTGCATCCGCAGTTCACCGAGCCGGAGGCGGCGCTGCGGGACGCCGGGCACACGGTGGAACGGGTGCTGCTGCGGGAGGCGGACGGTTTCCGGCTGGACCCGGCGGCGGTGCCCGAGGTCGCGGACCTGGTGGTGATCGGCAACCCGACGAACCCGACGTCGGTGCTTCACCCGGCCGCCGACGTCACCCGGCTGGCCCGTCCCGGGCGGACGCTGGTGGTGGACGAGGCGTTCATGGACGCGGTGCCGGACGAGCGCGAGGCGCTGGCCGGTCGTACGGACGTCCCCGGTCTCGTCGTCCTGCGCAGCCTGACCAAGACGTGGGGGCTGGCGGGGCTGCGGATCGGCTACGTCCTGGCCGCCCCGGAGACCGTCGCGGAACTGGAGCGCGCGCAGCCGCTGTGGCCGGTGTCCACGCCGGCGCTGGCGGCGGCGGAGGCGTGCGTGGGGCCGCGGGCGCTCGTGGAGGCGGCGGACGCGGCGCGTCGGGTCGCGGTGGACCGTGCGTATCTGCTGGCGGGATTGCGGGAGTTCACCGACCGGGGGCTTCGGGTCGCGGGGCCCGCCGAGGGGCCCTTCGTGCTGGTCCGGCTGCCGCGGGCGGCGGTGGTGCGGGGACGGTTGCGTGATCTCGGTTATGCGGTGCGGCGCGGGGACACGTTTCCGGGGCTGGGTGAGGAGTGGCTGCGCCTGGCGGTACGGGACCGTCGGACGACGGATGGTTTCCTGGCCGCACTGGGCAGGTCGCTGGGGCGGGTTTGAATCGCCCCCGCCGCCCCTTCCCGTCCCGTCCCTGGGGGCTGCGCCCCCAGACCCCCCTTTTCGGCCCTTCGGGCCTCGTCCTCAAACGCCGGACGGGCTGAAATTTTCAGCCCGTCCGGCGTTTGAGGAGCGGGGGTCCGGGGGCAGCGCCCCCGGGGTCGGGACGGGAAGGGGCGGCGGGGGCGAGGACGGTCTCAGTCGGCGCGCCCCCGGCGGGCCAATGCCACCGCGCCTCCTCCTGCCGCCAGCAGGGCGACCGCGCCGCCCGCGATGTACGGCGTCAGAGAGTCCCCGCCCGTCTCGGCGAGGTTCGCCTCCTCGGGTGCGGCCGCCTCCTCTCGCGCCCCCTGCGGCCGGACGTCGGCGGAATCCTCCGCGGCGCCCGCTGCGGCAGGAACCTCACACTTCGCCTCCGCCAGCGTGACCGTGCCCTCCACCTCGGCGACGTTCAGCTTCAACGGATTGACGGACACGTCGAGTCGCAGCGCCGTCGCCGCGGCCGTCGTCGAGGTCGTCGACGTCTTCGACAGGTCCAGCCGGACCGACCCGACCCCCGGCACCTCCACCTCCGTGGGGCCACCGGAGGTCAGCGAGACCCGCTTGCCGAGGACCGTCACCGAGGCCGGCAGCGTCACCGAGGCGTGCGGCGTCCTCCCCGCCTCGCAGACGGCCTTCGAGCCGACCGTCTCGAGCTCGACGACCGACAGCAGCGGCAGTCCGGGGACATGGAGCCGGGCCTTGGCGAGGGTGGTGGACGCCTCCGCACGGTCGCCGTTGACCGTCGCCTTCGCGTCGGCCACCTCCGCCCGCAGCACGCTGAACGGCCTGCCCCCGTCGACGCCGTCCAGGCTGGCGGTGAGGGCCGTCTTCCGCGCGCTCTGCGGTGCCCGCACCTCGTTGAGGGAGACGGAGAGCGGGGCGTGGACGGTCTTGTTGAGCAGGGAGACGTCGAGCCCGGTGCGCAGCACGGCGGCGCTCGCGCTGCCCTGCTCCTCGGTGGCGTGCGCGGAGCCCGCGCCGGCCAGGGCCGCGGGCCCCGCGGCGAGGGCGGTGGCCACGGCGACGATCGCCCAACGGCGTGCGGGGATACGGAAGTTGATGGTGTTCAAGGCGGTGGGACCCCCATGAGACATGACTGGGACCCGGAAAGAATGTCCGCGCGCACGGCGGACCGTCAGCGATCCGCCGACTCTTCACTCCTTCGAGGCGGGTTGGCGGATGCGTTCGAATCACGGGGCACGGCTGTTCCCCGCCGTCACCCCTGTGTGTCCCGCCGGGCGGGCGCTCCTACCCGATGACGCGCCCGTTCAGCACCACCCGGCGCGGATCCGTGAGCACCCGGACGTCCGCGCGCGGGTCGGCGCCGTAGACCACCAGGTCCGCCGGGGCGCCCTCCTCCAGGCCGGGTCGGCCGAGCCACTTCCGGGCCGCCCAGGTGCCGGCGGCCAGGGCCTCGACGGGAGGGATGCCGGCGTTGGCCAGTTCCGCGACCTCGTCGGCGGCGAGACCGTGCGGGAGCGTCCCGCCGGCGTCCGTGCCGACGAAGACGGGGATGCCGGCGTCGTAGGCGGAGCGCACGGTGTCGTAGCGGCGTTCGTGGAGCCGGCGCATATGGGCCGACCAGCGCGGGAACTTCGACTCACCGCCGTCGGCGAGCGCGGGGAAGGTGGCGATGTTGACGAGGGTGGGGACGATCGCCACGCCCCGCTCGGCGAAGAGCGGGATGGTCTCGTCGGTCAGACCCGTCGCGTGCTCGACGCAGTCGATGCCGGCCTCGACCAGGTCCCGCAGGGAGTCCTCGGCGAAGCAGTGCGCGGTGACGCGGGCGCCCAGCCGGTGCGCCTCGGCGATCGCCGCCTCGACGGCGCCGCGCGGCCAGCAGGCGGACAGGTCGCCCAGGTCGCGGTCGATCCAGTCGCCGACCAGCTTCACCCAGCCGTCGCCGCGCCGGGCCTCCTGGGCGACGTACGCGACGAGGTCGTCGGGCTCGACCTCCCAGGCGTAGTTCCGGATGTAGCGGCGGGTGCGGGCGATGTGCCGGCCGGCCCGGATGATCTTCGGCAGGTCGTCGCGGTCGTCGATCCACCGGGTGTCGGAGGGCGAGCCCGCGTCGCGCAGCAGCAGGGCGCCGGCGTCGCGGTCGGTGAGCGCCTGCTTCTCGGCGACGTCCTCGGGGACCGCGCCGTGCCGGTCGAGTCCCACGTGGCAGTGGGCGTCGACGAGGCCGGGCAGCACCCAGCCGTCGACGGTGCGCACGTCGCGGGCGCCGGCCGGGCGGTCGTAGGAGATCCGGCCGTCGACGACCCACAGCTCGTCGCGGACCTCGTCCGGGCCGACGAGGATCCGCCCCTTCACGTGCAGCACCGCGCGTTGGCTCATACCCGGCACCCTAATAAGACGCTACTCGGACTTGCCCACCTGGTCCGAGGTCTCCTCCTCCACGTCCGCCATGGCGGGGTCCAGGAGGCGGGAGAGGAAGTGGCGGGTGCGTTCGTGCCGCGGGTCGCCGATGACCCGGTCCGGAGTGCCGTCCTCGACGATCACTCCGCCGTCCATGAAGACGACCCGGTCGGCGACCTCGCGGGCGAAGGTCATCTCGTGGGTGACGACCATCATCGTCATGCCCTCGTTCGCGAGCATCCGCATCACCGCGAGGACGTCGCCGACCAGCTCGGGGTCGAGCGCCGAGGTCGGCTCGTCGAACAGCATCACCTCGGGGCCCATGGCCAGCGCGCGGGCGATGGCGACGCGCTGCTGCTGGCCGCCGGAGAGGGAGGACGGGTAGGCGTCCGCCTTCTCGGCGAGGCCGACGCGCCGCAGGTTCTCGGCGGCGACCCGCGCGGCCTCCGCCTTGTCCCGGCGCAGCACCCGGCGCTGCGGCAGCGTCAGGTTCTCGGTGACCGTGAGGTGCGGGAACAGGTTGAACTGCTGGAAGACCATGCCGATGCGGCGGCGTACGGCATCGATGTCGACGTCCGGGTCGGTGAGCTCCGTACCGCCGACGAAGACCTGGCCCTTGGTGGGTTCCTCCAGGAGGTTCACGCACCGCAGCAGGGTCGACTTGCCCGAGCCGGACGGGCCGATGACGCAGACGACCTCGCCCTGGCCGATCTCCAGGTCGATGCCGCGCAGCACCTCGTTGTCGCCGAAGGACTTGTGCAGACCGCTGACGCGGATCTCCGGTCGGCTCATTTCACGGCCTCCTGGGCCTTGGCCTCCATCCGGCGCACGACGAAGCCGAGCGGGATGGTGATCAGCAGGTAGCACAGTCCGGCCACCAGGATCGGGGTGGAGTTGGCGGTCTGGCTGGCCAGGTCGCGGCCGTACTTGGACAGTTCGCGCTCCTCCAGGGTGACGCCGAGGAAGAGGACCAGCGAGGAGTCCTTGAAGAGCAGGACGAGTTCGTTGGTGAGCGGCGGGAGGATGATCCGGAAGGCCTGCGGGATGATGATGGAGACCATGGCCCGGGCGGGCGAGAAGCCCAGGGACCGGGCGGCCTCCATCTGCCCCTTGGGCACCGCCTGGATGCCGGCCCTGATCGTCTCCGCCATGTACGCGGCGGCCACCAGGCCGAGCGCCAGGGCGACCTTGCCGTAGGTGCCGCCGATGATCTCCGTGCCCGGGAAGGCGAGCGGCACGGCGACGCCGATGAAGATGAAGATCAGCAGCGCGGGCAGGCCGCGGAAGATCTCGATGTAGATCCCGGCGATCCAGCGGTAGGGCCCGACGGACGACAGCCGCATCAGCGCGATCAGCATGCCGAGGGCGAGCCCGACGGCGAAGCCGGTGACCGTGTAGAGGACGGTGTTCTTCAGCGCCAGCGTGATGACGTCGGGGAACATCCGCTCGGCGATGTCGGCCTGCGCGAACTGGTTCTGCAGCCGGTCCCAGTCGGCCGCGACCGCGAAGGCGATCACGGCCGCGACGAACACGGCGTACTGGACGCCGCGCGACAGGCTGCGCTTCTGGCGCCGGGTCAGGCCCTTCTTCTTCGGCTGGAGTTGCTGCTTCTCCGTGTCGGTCATGGAATCAGGATGCCGCCGGCGAGGCGGCGGACTCGTCGTACGGGCCGATCCACTGCTCGTACAGCTTCTTGTACGTGCCGTCGGCCTTGGCGTCCGCGAGTGCCTTGTTCACGGCCTCGCGCAGGGCCGTGTTGCCCTTCTTCACCGTGAAGCCGTACTGCTCGCCGGTGTCGATCTGCTCGGCGACCTGGAAGGCGTCCGCGTTGGCCTGGTCCTTCAGCCAGCCCTGGACGACGGGGTAGTCGATGACGACGGCCTTGACCTGGCCGGTACGCAGGCCGTTGAGGACGGCGTCGGAGGACTCGAAGGAGACCGGGTCGAAGCCCTCGCCCTTGACGTAGTCCTCGCCGGTGGTCTGCGCCTGCGCGCCGAGCTTGACGTTCTTGGACTTCACGTCGGCGAGGGAGGTGACGCCGCTGTCCTTGTCGACGAGGACGGCCTGGGTGGCGTTGAAGTACGGGTCGGAGAAGTCGACGTTCTTCTTCCGCTCCTCGGTGATGGTCATCCCGGCCGCGGCCAGGTCGCACTCGCCGGAGTTGAGGAAGGCGCCGGTCTTGAAGTTCTCGAAGGGCGTGTCGAGGATCTGCTGCTTCACCCCGAGGTCGTCGGCGACCAGGTCGATCAGCGCGACGTCGAAGCCCTGGACCTTGCCGTCGATCTCCGACTGGAAGGGCGGGTACGGAAGGTGGGTGCAGGTGGTGAGCTGCCCCGCCTTGACGAGCTCGACCCCGCCGGCGGCGGTCGTGGAACCGCTGCCTCCGTCGTCGCTGGAGGTGCAGGCGGTCAGGAGCACCAGCCCGGCCGTCGCGGTGGTGGCGGCCAGAACACGGGTCCGGCGGCCGAGGAGCGTCTTCACGGGGGCCTCCTGTCAGGGAACTGTGGGTTCCGATTATAAGGAGAGGTTTGAGGTCCTCAAACCAAACCGATGGCAGCGGGGCGGTACGGCCTAAGAACCCTGCGATCCGCTTCCCCGTGGGCGACGGTTTACCCTCGACTGCGTCGTACCCGCGCAGTCGCGAAGCAGAGAGAGCCCCGCCGTGACCCACCTTCTCCTCGGTCTGCCCCCGCTGAGCGCCGCGCACTTCGCCTCGATCGAGGACCGGGTGGCACGGCTGCTGGACACCCGGCAGGACGTCGTGATCATGCAGGGCGAGGCGCTGCTGCCGCTGGAGGGCGCGATCCGCGCGACCGCCGGCCCCGGCACCACCGCGCTGAACGTCATCACCGGCCCCTACGGGCAGACCTTCGGTGACTGGCTGCGGGTCTGCGGCGCCACCGTGATCGACCTGACGGTGCCCTTCCACACGGCGGTGACGGCCGAGCAGGTCAGGGCCGCGTTCGCGGAGCACCCGGAGATCGACTTCGTGTCCCTGGTGCACGCGGAGGCGGCGACCGGGAACACCAACCCGGTCGCGGAGATCGGCGAGGTGGTGCGGGAGCACGGGGCGCTGTTCTACCTGGACGCGGTGGCCTCGATCGGCGCGGAGCCGGTGCTGCCGGACGCGTGGGGCGTGGACCTGTGCGTGATCGGCGCCCAGAAGGCGATGGGCGGCCCGGCCGGGGTGTCGGCGGTCTCGGTGAGCGAACGCGCATGGGCGCGGATGGCGGCGAACCCGCGGGCACCGCGCCGCTCCTACCTCTCCCTGCTGGACTGGAAGGAGCGCTGGATCGACGGCGGCCGCAGGACGCTGCTGCACGCGCCGGCCCAGCTGGAGATGCTGGCGCTCCAGGCGTGCGTGGAGCGCATCGAGGCGGTCGGCCCGGACGTCGTGATGGCCCGGCACGCGTCGGCCGCGGCGGCGACGCGGGCGGGCGCCCTGGCGCTGGGCGGGGGTCTCACGCCGTACGTCCACGACGCGGCGGAGGCCGCACCCGTCGCCACGACGCTGCGGGCACCGGCCGGCACGGTGGCCGCGGACCTGGTGGCCCGCGCGCTGGCCGCGGACCCCGCCGTTCCGCTGGCCGCGGGCGGGGGCGCGCTCGCCAAGGAGATGATCCGCGTCAACCACTACGGCCCCGAGGCGACGCCCGGCGTGGTGCGGTCGAGCCTGACGGCGCTGGGAGCGGCGCTCGGCGAGCACGGGCTCGACGTGGATACGGAGGGTGCCCTGCGGGCCGTGGAAGCGGCCTGGGGCTGATCGCCCGTCCTGGAATTCCGTGCGATTATCGGAATCCTTGGCGCGCATTCTCCAGCGTCATTCTTTCGCTTATTTCTCGATTACCTTGCGGAGCAGCTTCCCGTCTTCTTCTGCCCGCTTTCCCCGGTCCTAAACGCCACGATTTCGAGAAGGGGAAGCGGGGCGTCACCGGAGTTACATACTTGTGACCGGTTCCACACCGCGCCCGTTTTGCACCCTATACACCAGGAGAAACGGGACATATGGTCGAGTCCTCGCGCGGACCCGCCCGCCCGCGCGATAACACAGATCGAGCTCCTGCGTAACCCCGACAGACGATGCAATTTTGAATTTACCTCGGTAAGTTCAATTCGCATGACTGCCGCACAAGCAGACCTGCAAATCGACCGCCCCACCGTGGCGGACGGAGCCGTGCTGTGGCGGATAGCCAGGGACTCGAAGGTTCTCGACCTGAACTCGTCGTACAGCTATCTGCTGTGGTGCCGCGACTTCGCCGCCACCTCGGCCGTCGCTCGCGACGAGCGCGGAGAGCCGATCGGCTTCGTCAGCGGATATCTGCGCCCGGACAGCCCGCGCACCCTGCTCGTCTGGCAGGTCGCGGTCGACGCGTCGTACCGCGGCCGCGGCCTCGCCGCCGCCCTGCTCGACGGTCTGGCCGCCCGGACCGCCGCGGAGCACGGCGTGGACACCGTGGAGACCACCATCACGCCGGGCAACACCGCGTCCGAGCGCCTGTTCACCGCGTTCGCGGAGCGCCACGGCGCCCTGCTGGAGCGCGAGGTGCTGTTCGACGCCGGACAGTTCCCCGACGGGCCGCACGACCCCGAGGTCCTGTACCGCATCGGACCGTTCGCGCTCTGACCCGCCGGCCCGCACGGCCCGCACCCCCGATCTTCCGACTCCCTCTGACCTCCCACGCCACCGAGGAGCGATTCGTCGTGACCATCACCCAGCCCGATCTCAGCGTCTTCGAGACCCTCGAGTCCGAGGTGCGAAGCTACTGCCGCGGCTGGCCCGCCGTCTTCGACCGTGCGCACGGCAGCCGCATGTACGACGAGGACGGCCACGAGTACCTCGACTTCTTCGCCGGAGCCGGCTCACTCAACTACGGGCACAACAACCCCGTGCTGAAACGCGCGCTCATCGACTACCTGGAGCGCGACGGCGTCACCCACGGCCTCGACATGTCGACGACCGCCAAGCGCACCTTCCTGGAGTCCTTCCAGAACTGGATCCTGCGCCCGCGCGACCTGCCGTACAAGGTCATGTTCCCGGGCCCGACGGGCACCAACGCCGTGGAGTCCGCGCTGAAGCTGGCGCGGAAGGTGAAGGGGCGCGAGGCGATCGTGTCGTTCACCAACGCCTTCCACGGCATGTCGCTGGGCTCGCTCGCCGTGACCGGCAACGCCTTCAAGCGGGCCGGCGCCGGCATCCCGCTGGTGCACGGCACGCCCATGCCGTTCGACAACTACTTCGACGGCAAGGTGCCGGACTTCCTGTGGTTCGAGCGGCTCCTGGAGGACCAGGGCTCCGGCCTCAACAAGCCCGCCGCCGTGATCGTCGAGACCGTCCAGGGCGAGGGCGGCATCAACGTCGCCCGGCCCGAGTGGCTGCGCGCCCTGGCCGAGCTGTGCGAACGCCAGGACATGCTGCTCATCGTCGACGACATCCAGATGGGCTGCGGCCGCACCGGTGCCTTCTTCTCCTTCGAGGAGGCAGGCATCACGCCCGACATCGTCACCGTGTCCAAGTCGATCAGCGGCTACGGACTGCCGATGGCGCTGACGCTGTTCAAGCCCGAACTGGACGTCTGGGAGCCGGGCGAGCACAACGGCACCTTCCGCGGCAACAACCCCGCCTTCGTCACGGCCACCGCGGCACTGGAGGCCTACTGGGCCGACGGGTCCGCGATGGAGAAGCAGACCCGCTCGCGCGGTGAGCAGGTCGAGCAGGCGATGATCGCCATCACCGAGGAGAACCTCGCCGACGTGAAGGAGTACCGCGGCCGGGGCCTGGTGTGGGGCATGGAGTTCCACGACAAGGACCGCGCCGGCCGCATCGCCAAGCGCGCCTTCGAACTCGGGCTGCTGATCGAGACGTCCGGCCCCGAGAGCGAGGTCGTCAAGCTGCTCCCCGCGCTGACCATCACCCCGGACGAACTGGACGAGGGCCTGCGGACCCTCGCCCGCGCCGTCCGCGAAACCGCCTGAAACACGCATCCGAGCCGAGGAGGCATCGCAACACCGTGATCGTCCGTTCGTTCAAGGAGATCGAAGGCACCGACCGGCACGTGAAATCCGCGTCCGGCACGTGGGAGAGCAAGCGCATCGTCCTCGCCAAGGAGAAGGTCGGCTTCTCCCTGCACGAGACGATCCTGTACGCGGGTACGGAGACGTCGATGTGGTACGCGAACCACATCGAGGCCGTCGTCTGCACCAAGGGCGAGGCCGAACTGACCGACCGCGAGACCGGGAAGACGTACACCATCACGCCCGGGACCATGTACCTCCTCAACGGCCACGAGCGGCACACGCTCAAGGTCAAGGAGGACTTCCACTGCATCTGTGTCTTCAACCCGCCCGTCACCGGACGGGAGGACCACGACGAGAACGGCGTCTACCCGCTGCTCACCGAGGAGGTGTGAGTCACCGTGACCACGACCACGAACGTCACCGATCTCTACCCCACCCGCGGCGCCACCGAGGTGGCCACTCCCCGGCAGGACCCGGTCGTCTGGGGCTCCCCGGACACCCCCGGCCCCGTCTCGGCCGCTGACCTGCAGGCCCTGGACCGCGACGGCTTCCTCGCCATCGACCAGCTCATCGGTCCGGACGAGGTCGGCGAGTACCAGCGCGAGCTCGAGCGGCTGACCACCGACCCGGAGATCCGTGCGGACGAGCGCTCGATCGTGGAGCCGAAGTCCAAGGAGATCCGGTCCGTCTTCGAAGTGCACAAGATCAGCGAGGTGTTCGCGAAGCTGGTGCGCGACGAGCGGGTCGTCGGGCGGGCCCGGCAGATCCTCGGCTCCGACGTCTACGTCCACCAGTCGCGTATCAACGTCAAGCCGGGCTTCGGCGCCAGCGGCTTCTACTGGCACTCCGACTTCGAGACCTGGCACGCCGAGGACGGCCTGCCGAACATGCGCACCATCTCGGTCTCGATCGCGCTCACCGAGAACTACGACACCAACGGCGGTCTCATGATCATGCCGGGGTCGCACAAGACGTTCCTCGGGTGCGCGGGGGCCACGCCGAAGGACAACTACAAGAAGTCCCTGCAGATGCAGGACGCGGGGACGCCGTCCGACGAGGCGCTGACGAAGATGGCGTCTGAGTACGGCATCAAGCTGTTCACCGGCAAGGCCGGCTCGGCGACCTGGTTCGACTGCAACGCCATGCACGGCTCCGGGGACAACATCACGCCGTTCCCGCGCAGCAACGTGTTCATCGTGTTCAACAGCGTCGAGAACGCGGCGGTCGAGCCGTTCGCGGCCCCGATCCGGCGGCCGGAGTTCATCGGGGCGCGGGACTTCACCCCGGTGCGGTGAGCCGACCCCGGCCGGGGGTCCGGGGGTTGCCCCCGGACGGCACAGCATCGGGGCGCGGGACTTCACCCCCGTGCAGTGAGCCGACCCCGGCCGGGGGCCCGGGGGTTGCCCCCGGACGGCACAGCATCGGGGCGCGGGACTTCACCCCCGTGCAGTGAGCCGACCCCGGCCGGGGGCCCGGGGGTTGCCCCCGGACGGCACAGCATCGGGGCGCGGGACTTCACCCCCGTGCGGTAGGCGCACCACAGACTGCGGGCCGGGCCTCCTCGTGTGGGACAAGGAGGCACCGGCCCGCTGCCGTGTGCCCGGCGCCGGTCAGCGGGACAGTGCGTCCAGCAGCCGGTCCACGTCGTCGGCCGTGTTGTACAGGTGGAAGGACGCCCGGAGATTGCCCGCGCGGTTCGACACCTGGATCCCGGCCTCGGCCAGCTCGGGCTGAAGCCGGCCGAGTCCGGGCACGGACACGATCGGTGAACCGGGTGCGGGCACGGGCCGGTGGCCCAGGGTCGCGAGCCCGGCGCGGAACCGGTCGGCGAGGGCCAGGTCGTGGGCGCGGATGGCGTCCACGCCAAGCTCCTCGACCAGTCCGAGGGAGGCCCGCAGCCCCGCGTAGTCGAACAGGGCGGGGCTGGAGTCGAACCGCCGTGCGGAGCGGGCGAGTTCGGTGACGGGGCCGTAGCAGCTGTCCCACGGGTTCTCCCCGGCGACCCAGCCCGCCTGCACCGGCGTCAGATCGCCGAAGTCCTCGGGCACGACGAGGAAGGCCGCCCCGTGCGGGCCGAGCAGCCACTTGAAGGTGATGGTGACGCTGTAGTCGTACGCGTCGGCCGTCACCGGGAGCCAGCCGGCCGCCTGGGAGAAGTCGACGTAGGTGCGGGCGCCGTGGGCGCGGGCCGCCTCGCTCAGCGCGGCCAGGTCGGCGATCCGGCCGTCGGCGGACTGTGCGGCGCTGACCGCGACCAGCGCGGTGCCGGGCCGCACGGAGTCGGCGAGCCGCTCCAGCGGCACCGCCCGCACCTTGAGGTCGCCGCGGGCGTGGAAGGGGTTCAGCACGGAGGTGAAGTCGCCCTCCGCGGTGAGGACTTCGGCGCCCGGCGGCAGCGAGGCCGCGATCAGCGCGGTGTGCAGGGCGACCGTCGCCCCGGCCGCCACCCGCCCGGCCGGGACTCCGGCCAGCCGGGCGTAGGCGGCACGGCAGGCCTCGACGTCGGCGAACAGCGGGTCCAGCGAACGGCCCTCCGCGCGGATCCGCACGGCGTCCTGGAGCGCCGCCACGGTGCGGGCCGGCAGGAGGGCGTTGCTCGCGGTGTTCAGATAGGTGTTCTCCGGGGTGAACTCGGCACGGACGAGGCTCTCGAAGGTCTCCATGGAACCACTCTGCGGCCCCGGGACCTCCCCGTCCATTGCCGAATTCTGCGCGGTATCGCAAAGGAAGCCTTATGCATACGCGCCGACCTGCGGCTTCAGCCGCCGCGGGGCTCCGCCTACTGCTGGGGCACCGCGCATCCGTCCGGGCCACAGGCCTCCGCGTCGCCGCCGGCCATCTGCAGCGGCGGGCGGTCGCCCCAGGCCTGGTTCAGTGCCTGGGCGAAGACCTCGGCGGGCTGGGCGCCGGAGACGCCGTACGTGCGGTCGAGCACGAAGAACGGCACGCCTCGCGCGCCGAGCTGCGCGGCCTCGCGCTCGTCCGCGCGGACCTCCTCGGCGTACGCCTCCGGGTCGGCGAGGACCTTGCGCACGGCGTCCGCGTCGAGGCCGGCCTCGACGGCCAGCCCGACGAGCCGTTCGTCGTCGTTGAAGACGGAGCGCTCCTCGGCGAAGTTCGCCTTGTACAGCAGGTCGAGCAGCTCCGTCTGGCGGCCCTGCTCGCGGGCGAAGTGCAGCAGACGGTGCATGTCGAAGGTGTTGCCGCTGTCGCGGCCCCCGGCGCCGAAGGGCAGGCCCTCTGCGGCGGCCTGGGCGCTCAGGTTGTCCTGGGCGGCCTCGGCCTGCGCCTCGCTCATCCCGTACTTCTTGACGAGCATGGGGATCACCTGCTGGACATCGTCCTTGGCCCGCCCCGGGTCCAGCTCGAAGGCACGGTGCACCACCTCGACCTGCGCACGGTGCGGGAAGGAGGCCAGCGCCTTCTCGAAACGGGCCTTTCCGACATAGCACCAGGGGCAGGCGATGTCGCTCCAGATCTCGACGCGCATGAGTCGGCTCTCTCCAGGGTCGTACGGGTGCGGAGACTCCCTCCGTAACTGAGTGAACCTTCAAGCAGCTGCTTTCATTCCCTCAGCTGCCGTCCCGCAGATCACGCGGCCAGTGGAAGCGGTACTCGATGTGGTCGTACGTCACCACACAGCCCTCCCCCATCGGGGACTGGGTCATGAAGCCGACCAGTGCGGCTCCGGTCTCCTTCTCGTCACCGAGGGTGAAGAGCCGGACGAAGGTCCAGCGCTCGCCGTCGCGCGAGGCGTGGAAGGCGAAGGCCCGGCCGGTGCGGCTCACCCGGAGCCAGATGGAACTGCCGTCCACGGTGAAGGAGTTGGCGTCGTCGGAGTGCCCCCGGGTGACCACCGTGCACAGTGTGGGCACGTCCGGCGAGTACTCCAGGCAGAGCTTGGCCCAGGCCCGCTCACCGACGTGGACGTAGAGCACGCCGGCGTCGAAGGAGGCGGCGAAGCCGACCGTGACCCGGGCGATCAGCTGGAAGTCGCCCTCGGGCGCGCCGAGGAGACGGGGCGCGTCCGCCGCGGGGTCCAGGGCCTCGCCGGTGGGCGGCACGAAGCGGTCCTGCCGGGGCCCCGCCCATCCGGTGAGGACGCCGTCCTCGTAGGACCAGGAGCCCTCGGGGCCGTATGTGCGCAGCGGAAAGGGGAGTTCGGGGATGTCCAGGTCCATGCCGGAATTCTTCCAGGCGGCGTCCGGCGCCGGGGGCCGGGGGGTCCGGTCAGCGGGACTGGAGTGCGTCGAGGGCGACGGCCTGGGCGATGGCGAGGCGCAGGTCGAGATCGGGGGAGGTGACGTCGACGACGTAGCGGTCGCGCAGTCCGATCTTCTTGTCGACCCTCATCACCGGTCCGCCGTCGGAGGTGAAGTCGAAATGGTACGGCCACACGAACGGCACCAGGTCGAGCGGCAGCAGCTCCCAGAGCCTGCGGGCCACGGCCACGAACCGGTTGCGTTCCCGCCCGACGGCGGTGACCGAGCCCGGCTGGTCCAGCTCCCACGTCGAGCGCAGCAGGGACGCGGCGAACTTCTTGCGGAAGGTGCCGAGGGCACGGTCCCCCGCGTCCCGTACGTCGTAGACGGCGCCGAGGTCGACGACCTGGCGTGCGGAGGCGGTGAACAGGACCTCCCGCCGGGACTCGTCGGTGTAGAAGGTCATCCGTTCCCTGAGCGTCATCCGCTTCTGCTCGGCGAAAGCGAGGACCCTGCCGTCGGAGCCGTCCGGCAGCGTCTCGGTCACCACATACCGGTTGATCATGAGGGTGGTCCTCTGCCGGACGGTGAAACGGTCGTTCGTCCGGCCTCGCATGCTGTCCACTGATCCGCTCCCGCAGTCGTCGATTTCCCAGGGCCTGTCTTCGCGTCCGGCGCAGCCATCCTGCCCCCGCGGCCCGGGCCGGCGCAGTCTCCATAAGTCGACGCCCGCTGCCACCAAAGGTGAGGGGGATCAGGCGGCGGCGTGTCCTCTTTCGTCGTCCGGGACCGAGCCGAAGGGGGGACGCGGGCGCCCGGGGGCGGCCCTCTATGGTCTGCGCGTGGACGTAAGCGAGACACCCCGCCCAGGCCTGCCGCTCCGTTCCCGGCTCGCCGCCGCCTCCCCCTGGCCCCCCGGACGGATCGTCGGGGAGGCCGTCCTCGCCCTGGTGCTCTGCGGGACGGCGGGCCTCCTTTATACGACGCAGTCCGGGTCCGCCGTGAAGGGCGGCGCCCTGGCCCTGTGCGTCGCCGTGCTGTCGCTCGCCCGGCGCGCGCTGCCGGCGACGGTGCTGATGGTCTCGTCGGCCCTGGCCGGGTCGGTCGCGGGCACGTTCGCGCTGCTGATCTGCGCGAGCTGGTCGGCGGGCAGCCGCATCAAGCGCCCGTGGCACGCGCTGGCCGCGTACGCGGCCGGGCTGGGCCTCTACTTCGCCCTCACCGTCGCCACCGCGGCCGACGACGGCCTGGGGCTGTCGCTGCTGCTGACGGCCGTGCTCAGCGCCACGCCCTTCCTGGTGCTGGCGGTCGTGCCGGGGCTCGCCTCCCGGTACCGCGCCCAGCGCCATGCCCTGCTCGACGCCCTGCGGCGGCACAACGCCCAACTGGTGCGCGAGCAGGCGATGGTGGCACGTCAGGCCCGGCTGCTGGAACGGCAGCGCATCGCCCAGGACATGCACGACAGCCTCGGCCACCAGCTCGCCCTGATCGCCGTGCATGCCGGGGCGCTGGAGGTGGACCCGGACCTGTCCGACCGCCAGCGGGAGGGGGTGGGCATCCTCCGGGAGGCCTCCAGGACGGCGATGCGGGAGCTGCGTGAGGCCGTGGGCATCCTGCGGGACGACGGGGGAGCGTCCGAGCCGGACCGGGAGGACACCGCGCCTTCGGCGGCCCGCTCGGCGGCGTCAGTCGACCGGCTGGTGGAGTCGTCGCGGGCCGCGGGCGCGACGGTGGAGCTGCGCCGCTCCGGCACCCGGCGGCCCCTCGCGCCCGCCGCCGACCACGCGGTGTACCGCATCGCGCAGGAGGGCCTGACCAACGCGCACAAGCACGCGCCGGGTGCCCCGATCACCGTGGCGCTGCGCTACGAACCGGACAGCCTGGTGGTGGAGGTGGCCAACGGCCCGGTGCCGGCCGGAGCGCCCGCGGGACCGCCCGCGATCAGCGGCGGCCAGGGACTGGCGGGCCTCGCGGAGCGGGCCCGGCTGGTCGGGGGCATGGTGCACACCGGTCCCACACCCGACGGCGGGTTCCGGCTCGCCGGAGTGCTGCCCTACGGCAGCGGCGAGACGGTGGCCCGCCCGGACGGCGCGACTTCCGTCGCCGCGGACGACGACTTCCGGGGGCAGAACGGCGAGGACCCGGCGGGCGACGGTGGAGCGGTCACCGAGTTCCGCTCCGATCCGCAGAAGGAGTTCGCCGCCATCATGAGCAGCAAGAAGAACGTCGCCCTCGGGTGCGCCCTCACCGCCGTCGTCCTCGTCGTGGGCGTCGGCGCTCTCCTGGTCTGGGGTGTGTCGAAACTGCTGGACGAGGTGGAGAGCGGCGTCATCCCGGCGAGTGTCTACGAGTCGGCCGAGGTGGGCGACGCGGAGGCGGACCTCCGGAAGAAGTTCCCGGACGGGGACTCGCTGCTCACCGACGGCGTGGAGGAGGACGGCCCGCCGCTGCCCGAGGACGCGGTCTGCGAGCACTTCGTGGACGACGAGGACGACATCGTCTACCGCTTCTGCTTCCGCGACGGGAAGCTGTCCTCCAAGGAGTCCTACCCGCACGAGATCTGACCCGTCGGTACGTCGCCGCACGCCTGACGGCATCGTGCATGATGAGCGGGCCCCATCATCCGTTTGTCATACCGACACCGCGCAGGAGGCCGCGTGATCCGGGTCCTCGTCGCCGACGACGAGCCGCTCATCAGGGCCGGCATCAAAATGATCCTCACCTCCGCGGACGACATCGACGTCGTGGCCGAGGCGCGGGACGGCCGGGAGGCGGTGGAGACCGTGCGCGGCACGGCGGTCGACGTGGCCCTGCTGGACATCCAGATGCCCGTGATGGACGGGCTGACCGCGCTGGCCGAGATCGGCCGCGCCGCGCCGCGGGTGCGCGTGCTGATCCTGACGACGTTCGGGGAGCGCGACAACGTCCTGCGGGCGCTCGGCCACGGCAGCGCGGGCTTCCTGCTGAAGGACTCCGCGCCGCAGGAGCTGATCCACGCGGTGCGCGCGGCGGCGGCCGGCAACGCCTATCTGTCCCCGGCCGCCACCCGGCACGTGGTGGACACGCTCGCCTCCCCCGCCGCGACCGTGCGCGCCGAGGAGGCCCGCCGGCGTCTGGCCGGCCTGACGGCACGCGAACGCGAGGTGCTGGCCCTGCTGGGCGAGGGCCTGTCCAACGCGGACGCGGGCGCCCGCCTGCACATGAGCGAGGCCACGGTGAAGACGTACGTCAGCCGGATCCTGACCAAGCTCGACTGCGACAACAGGGTGCAGGCGGCACTCCTGGCCCGGGACGCGGGCCTGGAGCCGGCCTGACCCCGACCGCACCGGCCGACCGGCCCCCGACAGCACTCACACGCCACCCCGACGCCGGCGACGCTCCCGGCCCAGGGACACGAACCCCGAACCGACCTCAAATTTGTGCGGGACAGCCACCTCCGCCGGGAGCACCGGCCGCGCGACGGTGTGCGTGCGCCGCCCCGGGGGCGGAGGCGGCGTTCCGCGGCGACTACCCGGCGGGGCGGACGACGGGCGTTCGGCGGCGGGGCTCAGCGCTCCAGCCGGCCGTTGAACCTCCGGGGCAGGCCCAGGGGGTTGTCGTCCTTCAGCTCCTCGGGCAGCAGGGCCTCCGGCGTCCCCTGGTAGACGACCGGCCGCAGCCACCGCTCGATGGCCGTGCCGCCCACCGACGTGGACGTGGAGGTGGTCGCCGGGTACGGGCCGCCGTGGTGCTGGGCCGGGGCGACCGCGACGCCCGTGGGCCAGCCGTTGACCAGCACCCGCCCGGCCAGCGGGGTCAGTTCCCGTACCAGTTCGGCCCCGCGGCCCTCCCCCGCCGCCTCCTCGGCGGACAGCTGCACGGTCGCCGTGAGGTTGCCCGGCAGCCGCGACAGCACACCCCGCACCTCGCTGTCGTCCTCGTAGCGGGCCACCACGGTGACCGGCCCGAAGCACTCCTCCAGGAGCAGGTCGTGCTCGCCCTCCTGGGCCAGCCGGCTCGCCGGGACGGTGAGGAAGCCCGCGCTGACGGTGTGCTCGCCGCCGGCGCCCGGGGTCACCGGGGAGTCCACGTCGGGCAGCCGGCCGCGCTCGGCGACACCGGCGACGAAGTTGTCGCGCATGCGGTGGTCCAGCAGGACGCCCGCGTCGGTGTCGCTGACGGCGTCGGTCAGGGACTTGAGCAGCGCGTCACCGGCCGGTCCCGCGGGGGCGAGGACGAGGCCGGGCTTCACGCAGAACTGGCCGACGCCCAGCGTCATCGAACCGGCCAGCCCGGCGCCGATCGCCTCGCCGCGCTCGGCCGCCGCGGCCTCGGTGACGACGACCGGGTTCAGGGAGCCCAGCTCGCCGTGGAAGGGGATGGGGACGGGCCGGGCGGCGGCCGCGTCGAACAGGGCGCGGCCGCCGCGGACGGAACCGGTGAAACCGGCCGCCGAGACCAGCGGGTGCCTGATCAGCTCCAGGCCGGCGTCGAAGCCGTGCACCAGACCCAGCACGCCGTCGGGCATGCCGTGCCGGGCGGCGGCCCGGCGCAGCACCTTGGCCACCAGCTCGGACAGCCCGGGGTGGTCGGGGTGGGCCTTGACGACGACCGGGCAGCCGGCCGCGAGCGCGCTCGCGGTGTCGCCGCCGGCCACGGAGAAGGCGAAGGGGAAGTTGGACGCGGAGTAGACGGCGACGACGCCCAGCGGGATCTTGTAGCGGCGCAGATCCGGAACGGGCGGGGTCGCGGTGTCGTCGGGGTGGTTGATGACGACGTCGAGGAAGGCTCCCTCGTCGACGATGCCGGCGAAGGCCCGCAGCTGGTAGCAGGTCCGGGCGAGTTCGCCGGTGAGCCGGACCGGGCCGAGCGCGGTCTCCGCGTCGGCGGCCTCGACGAGCTGGTCCCTGGCCGCCTCGAGCTCCTCGGCGGCGGTGCGCAGGAAGGCGGCGCGGACGGTGCGGTCGGTCAGCGCGCCGTGCGCGTCGTGCGCGGCGCGGACGGCGGCATCCACCTCCTGGGCTGTGGCCTCCACCGCAACCTGTTCCCGCTGCTTCCCGGTTCGGGGGTCGACACTCCAGACTGGTGCTGCTGCCACCGGCGGTCCCTCCACTTGATTGCCGCATGCAATGCCGCAGTATGTACGCCATCCACCGGGTGTTCGATATACTGAACACTGTCTCCATGGATGAACTTGCTGTGGAGACTATTTCCCGGCGAACGAAGGGGTCAAGGGCGATGTCGGCTGGCGAGACAGGCGGCGGGGCGCAGGTCAAGTCCGCGGTGCGGACCGTTGAACTGCTCGAATACTTCGCCGGGCGCCCCGGCATGCACTCCCTGGCGGCGGTCCAGGAAGCGGTCGGCTATCCCAAGTCGAGCCTGTACATGCTGCTGCGCACGCTCGTGGAGCTCGGGTGGGTGGAGACGGACGCGACCGGCACGCGGTACGGCATCGGCGTCCGGGCCCTGCTGGTGGGCACGTCCTACATCGACGGCGACGAGGTCGTCGCGGCGGCCCGGCCCACGCTGGACCGGCTGTCGGACGACACCACCGAGACCATCCACCTCGCCCGCCTCGACGGCACCAACGTCGTCTATCTGGCCACCCGCCAGTCGCAGCACTACCTGCGCCCCTTCACCCGGGTCGGCCGCCGGCTGCCCGCCCACTCGACCTCGCTCGGCAAGGCGCTGCTGAGCACGTACTCCGACGAGCAGGTGCGCAAGATGCTCCCGGAGACGCTGCCCGCCCTGACCGAGAACACCATCACCGACCGGGAGAAGCTCATCGAGGAGCTGCACCTGGTGCGGGAACAGGGCTTCGCCGTGGACCGCGAGGAGAACACGCTGGGGCTGCGCTGCTTCGGTGTGGCGATCCCGTACCGCACCCCCGCGCGGGACGCGATCAGCTGCTCGGTGCCGGTGGCCCGGCTCACCCCCGCCCACGAGCAGATGGTCAAGGACGCCCTGTTCGACGCCCGCGACCGGCTGACCCTGGCCACCCGGAGGCTCTGACCCGTGGATGTCGCCCTGCGCCCGGTGCACGACAGTGATCTGCCCGTGTTCTACCGGCAGTTGAACGACCCGGAGGCGCTGCACATGGCGGCCTTCACCCCCGAGGACCCGGCCGACCAGGACCGCTTCGACGCCCACTGGGCGCACATCCGCAGCTCGCCGGAGATCGTGGTGCGCACGGTGCTGGCCGACGGTGACGTGGTGGGGCACGTGTCGGTCTACGGGGAGCCGGGTGAGCGCGAGGTGACGTACTGGGTCGACCGCGCCTACTGGGGCAAGGGCATCGCCACGGCCGCGCTGCGCGGTCTGCTGTCCGAGGTGACCGAACGCCCGCTGTACGCGCGGGTGGCGGCGGACAACGCGGGGTCGCGGCGGGTGCTGGAGCGGTGCGGCTTCGACGTGTCCGCGCGGGCCACCGGATACGCCCCCGCGCGGGGTGCGGAGATCGACGAGCTGGTGCTCACACTGGACGGCTGACCCGGGTCTCCCCCGCGCGGCGGAGGCGGATCGTCGCCGTGCAGGACGCGCCGGCCGCTCACCGCGCGGGATGGTGAGGCCATGTCGCAGACACTCGCCCCCGCCGCCGTCACCGGCTCCGGTACGCTCCCTCGCTCCCGCAGGCTGCTGCGCGCCGTCGCCGTGACGGCCTGCCTGCCGTACCTGACCCTCAAGACCGCGTGGGTGGCGGGCAGTCGCACCGGCATCCCGGCGGGCAGCCCGCTCCTCGACCACCCCGCCTCGATGGCCGTCGCCAACGTCCTCACGATCCTGATGGACGGCGCGGTGATCGTGCTCGCGCTGCTGCTGACCCGGCCGTGGGGCCGCTCGGTGCCCGCCTGGCTGCTCGCGGTGCCGATGTGGGTGGCGACGGGGCTGCTGGCACCCGTCATGGCCGGCTATCCGCTCCAGCTGCTGGTGCGCGCGTTCGGCGGGAGCGCCGCGGGCACCTCCGGCGGGGACGGCGAGCCCTTCCTGCACGCCTGGGTGTTCGCCGTCGTCTACGTGGGGTTCATCGTGCAGGGCCTGGCGCTGGGCGGGCTCTTCGTGCTGTACGCCCGGGACCGCTGGGGCCACCTGTGGCGCGGCCGGATGCGCGACCTGCCCGCGCGGCCGGCGGGAAGGGCACAGCGGGCGGTGGCGGTGGCCGCCGCCGTGGTCGCGCTGTTCCCGCTGACCCTGCGGACGATGTGGGCCTTCGGCGGCACCACCGGGCTCGGGGAGGGCGTCGCCGCGGACCGGGGCAGCGACTTCCACGTCCTGGAGACCCTGTACGCCGTCTTCCTCCTGGCGGCGGTCGCCGGAGGCCTGGTGCTGGCCTTCCGGCGGGTCCCGGCGCTGCCGGTGCGGGTGCCGCTCGTCCTCGCGGGGGCCGGGTCCGGTGCCGTGGCCTGCTGGGGCGGCTGGATGGCGGCGGCCGCGCTGCTCTCCGGGGGAGATCCCGCCGACCGCCCGACGGCCCTGATGCTGCTGACCTACGCTGGCCAGATGATCACCGGCCTCCTCGTCGCCACCGTCGGCGCCCACTTCCTCGCGGCGCGGTCCGCGCGGCGCCCGGCGGCATGAGGGGGTTCCTGCGGCCGCTGTTCGGCCGGCGGGCGCGGCTGCGCTGGATCCATCTGATCCTGGGCGGCGCGCTCGCCATGCCCTACGTCCTGGTCGGCGCGGTCGTCGTCGGCCCCGTGTCCGGCTCCACCCAGGTCTTCTCGTCGCCCCTGCTCCAGCTCGCCTCGTTCGCCGTGGGTCTGCCGCTCGCCGCCGTCACCTCGCTCTTCCCGCTGACCCGGCCGCTGGAGGGCGCCGCGGTGCGCTGGCTGTGCGGGGTGGACGCGGCCCTGCTCGCCGAAGGACCCGCCCGCGGCCGGGCGGCCAAGGCCCGTACGGCGCTGTGGTTCACGGTGCATCTGGGGGCCGGCGGGATCGTCGCCGGGATGTCGCTGGCACTGCCGCCGTTCGCGGCCGTGCTGATCGTGCTGCCGCTCGCCGCGGGACCGTGGGACACCCGGCTCGGGCTGCCGGAGGTCTTCGGGCACCCATGGGCACTGACGCTCGCTCCGGTCGCGGGCGTGCTGTCGCTGCTCGCGCTGGCGGGCTGTGCGGCGGGGGCGGGCGCGCTGCTCGCCCGCTGGGCGCCCGCGCTGCTCGGCCCGACCCCCGAGGACCGGCTCGCCGCCGCCGAGGCACGCGCCGCCGACCTCGCCGTGCGCAACCGGCTGGCGCGCGAGCTGCACGACTCGGTGGGGCACGCGCTGAGCGCGGTGACCCTGCAGGCGAGCGCGGCCCGCCGGGTCCTGGACACCGACCCGGAGTTCGTCCGGGAGGCCCTCGCGGCGATCGAGGAGACCACCCGGCGCACCGTCGGCGAACTCGACGCGGTGCTCGGGGTGCTGCGCGACGGCGACGCGCCCGGTACGGCCCCGGCGCCCACGCTCGCCGCCGATCTGGACGGCCTGCTGCGCCGCACCCGGGCCGCGGGGCGCACGGTGACGGCCACGATCGGCGCGCCGCTGGAGACGCTGCCTCCGGTGCTCTCCCGCGAGGCCTACCGCATCGTCCAGGAGGGACTGACCAACGCCCTCAAGCACGCGGGCGGGAGCGTCGGGGTCGGCGTGCGCGCCGAACTGCGGGACGGCCACCTGGAGATCACCGTCGAGAACCCCCTCACGTCACCTGCCGCCCCCCGCCCCGGCGGCGGCCACGGACTGACCGGCATCGCCTCCCGCACCCGTCTGCTGGGCGGCACGGCACGGGCCGGCCCGGTGGACGGCATCTGGCGCCTGCATGTACGGCTGCCCCTGACACCCCCGCCGTCCGCACCCGGTCCCGCCGGACCCCGTCACCCTCTCGAGGAGCCCTCATGACCGGCCCCGCCCCGATCCGTGTCGTCCTCGCCGACGACGAGCGCATGGTGCGCACCGCGCTGCGGGCCATCCTGTCCGCCGAGCCGGATCTGGACGTGGTCGGTGAGGCGGCCACGGGGGCGGAGGCGGTGGCCGTGGTGCGGGAACAGCGGCCGGACGTGGTGCTGATGGACGTACGCATGCCGGGGACCGACGGCATCCGCGCCACCGAACAGATCCTCGCCGGTGCCGACGGGCCGCCGCGGATCATCGTCGTCACCACCTTCGAGAACGACTCCTACGTGTACGACGCCCTGCGGGTCGGAGCCGCCGGCTTCCTCCTCAAGCGGGTGGAGGCCGACGCGCTGGTCGGGGCGGTGCGGCTGGTGTCCCGCAGCGACACGCTGCTGTTCCCGGCGGCCGTGCGCGCCCTGGCCGCCGAGCACGCGCGCGCCCGCCCCTCGCCTCCCGGCTGGGTGGCGCGGCTGACCGGCCGCGAGAGCGAGGTGCTGCGGCACATGGCGGGCGGGCTGACCAACGCGGAGATCGCCCGGCGGATGGAGGTCGGCCCCGCCACCGTGAAGACGCACGTGGCGTCGGTGCTGGCCAAGACGGGTGCCCGGGACCGCACCCAGGCCGTCATCGCGGCCTATGAGGCGGGCTTCATGAACACACGATGAGAAACCGGGCGCAGGGGAACGATGCGCCCCCTTCCGCTCGTCTGTCCGAACGCGATGAACAAGACGATCAGGCGTGCTTCGGTCTTCACGCTGCTGCTGGTGTTCGCCCTGCTGATCAGGGCGACCTGGGTGCAGTTCTACGAGGGCCGGGCACTGGCGGAGGACAAGGACAACCGGCGCAACGCGATCGAGACGTACGCGGAGCCGCTCGGGAACATCATCGTGGCCGGTGAGTCGGTCACCGGCTCGGCGCGGACGGAGGGAGGCGATCTCGCGTACAAACGCACCTACGAGAACGGCCGGCTGTACGCGGCCGTGACGGGCTACGCCTCGCAGGCCTACGCACCGACGCAACTGGAGGGCATCTACGCGGACCTGCTCAACGGCACGGACCCGCGTCTGAAGACGGTGATGGACACGGTCACCAACCGGCGGGCGGATCCGGGCAACGTGGTGACGACCATCGACCCCGCGGTGCAGAAGGCGGCGTACGAGGCGCTGGGCGACAAGAAGGGCGCGGCCGTGGCGATCGACCCGGGGACGGGCCGGATCCTCGCGGTGGTGTCGACCCCGTCCTACGATCCGGCGTCGCTGACCGACGCCAACACCGCGGGCGAGGCCTGGAAGAAGCTCACCGCGGACCCGGACAAGCCGCTCACCAACCGGGCGCTGCGACAGCCGCTGCCGCCGGGTTCGACGTTCAAGCTGGTCGTCGCGGCGGCCGCGCTGGAGGACGGGCTGTACGCGTCGGTGGACGAGAAGACCGACAGCCCCGACCCGTACACGCTGCCGGGCACGGTCACGGACCTCACCAACGAGAACCCCGACGCGCCGTGTGAGAACGCCTCGCTCCGGGTCGCGCTCCAGTACTCGTGCAACAACGTCTTCGCGAAGACGGCCGTCAGCCTGGGCCAGGACAAGGTGCGGGCGATGGCCGAGAAGTTCGGCTTCAACGACGAGACGCAGGACGTGCCGGTGCGCGCCTACACCAGCGTCTATCCCTCGGACATGGAGCCGTCGCAGACCGCGCTCACCGGAATCGGTCAGTTCGACGTGACCGCCACCCCGCTGCAGATGGCGATGGTGTCGGCGGCGATAGCCAACGGCGGGGAGATGGTGTCGCCCCATATGGTCAGCCGGGTCACCGACCGCGGCGGCGATGTGCTGAAGGACTACGACGAGGAGGCCGGCACGGAGCGGATCGTCAGTTCCTCGACCGCCGAGCAGCTCCAGTCGGCGATGCGCACGGTCGTCGAGGAGGGCACGGGGTCCAACGCGCAGATCTCCGGCGCCACCGTCGGCGGCAAGACGGGCACCGCGCAGCACGGCGAGAACAACAGCAAGACGCCGTACGCGTGGTTCACCTCGTACGCGGAGTCGGACTCCTCCGACCGGGAGGTCGCCGTGGCGGTCGTGGTGGAGCAGTCGGACGCGGCCCGCTCGGAGGTCAGCGGCAACGGTCTGGCGGCCCCCATCGCCAAGGCGGCGATGGAGGCGGCGCTGCGGGACTGAACCTTCCGGACCGTCAGGCCGTCTGTACGGACGGGCCGCCCTCTCCCCCCGGGGGCGGCCCGTCTCCGTGCGCGCCCGCGGCTACCCGACGCCGAGGAGCTGCTCGATCGGGTCGATCGCGAAGTACACCAGGAACAGCGCGGAGGCGCCCCACAGCAGCCAGTGGACCTCCTTCGCCCGGCCCAGCACCGTCTTGATGACGACGTAGGCGACGAAGCCGGCGCCGATGCCGTTGGTGATGGAGTAGGTGAACGGCATCACGGCGATGGTGAGGAACGCCGGGATGGCGATCTCGTAGCGGTCCCACTCGATGTGTTTGACCTGGGTCATCATCAGGAAGCCGACGGCGACCAGGGCGGGGGCGGCCGCCTGGAGCGGGACGATGGTCAGCAGCGGGGTCAGGAACAGCGCCAGGCCGAACAGTGAGCCGGTGACCAGGTTGGCGAAGCCGGTGCGGGCTCCCTCGCCGACACCGGCCGCGGACTCGATGTACGAGGTCGCCGACGAGGCGGAGGAGGCGCCGCCCGCGACGGCCGCGGCACCGTCGATGAGCAGCACCCGGCCGAGGCCCGGCACCTTGCCCTGCTCGTCGAGCAGTCCGGCCTCGGCGCTGACGCCGACGACGGTGCCCATGGTGTCGAAGAAGTCGGACAGGATCAGCGTGAACACCAGCAGGACGACGGTGACGGCGCCGGCCTGTCCGAACGCGCCGAACAGGCTGAACTCGCCGATGAGGCCGAAGTCGGGGGCGTCGACCACCTGGTCGGGCCACTCGGGTGTGGTCAGTCCCCAGGTGCTCACGTCGGCGAGCGAGTTGATGACGATCGCCACCAGTGTCATGGTGACGATGCTGATGAGGATGGCGCCGCGCACCTTGCGGGCGAGCAGTGCGACGGTGAGCAGCACGCCGAGGCAGAACACGAGCATCGGCCAGCCGGTGAGGGTGCCGGTGCTGCCCAGCTGGACCGGCACCGTGGTGCCGGCGGCGTCCGGGATGCGGCTGACGAAGCCGGCGTCGACGAAGCCGATCAGGGCGATGAACAGGCCGATGCCGACGCTGATCGCCTGTTTCAGCGGTTGCGGGATGGCGTGCATGACCGCCTCGCGCAGCCCGGTCACCACCAGGAGGCAGATGAGCAGGCCCTCCAGCACGATCAGGCCCATCGCGTCGTCCCAGCTCATCAGGGGGGCGATCTGGAAGGCGACGACGGCGTTCAGGCCCAGTCCGGCGGCGAGCGCGAGCGGCAGATTGCCCCCGACGCCCATGATGACGGTCATCACGGCGGCCACCAGTGCGGTGGCGGTGGTGAGCTGGACGGCGTCGAGCTGCTCGCCGAACTTGTCCTTCGCGCTGCCCAGGATGAGGGGATTCAGGACGAGGATGTAGGCCATGGTGAAGAACGTGGCGAAGCCGCCGCGTATCTCCCGGCCGAAGGTGGAGCCGCGCTCGGATATCCGGAAGAACCGGTCGAGGCCGTTCGCCGGGGGTGGTCCGGATGCCGGCGGGTCGGCCTTCTGCTGCGCCTCGGACATGCGACTGCTCCTCGAAGCTGGAAGATCGGTGGGCGGATGCCGGCTGATTGTGCCCGCGCCGAACCTCGTTCAGGTGTGGTTCGTGTTACGGATTCGCATGCCGGTGGGTCAGGCGCCGTCAGAACTTCCGCACATGTGCACGCGGGGACACTGCTAGGACGGTGCGGCGGTGACGGAGTCCAGCCACGCGAACACCTCGTCCTGCATGCGCGGCGGGAAGGAGTGCCCGATGCCCGGCCAGGTCTCCGTGCGGAGCCGGTCGGCCGCGCCCAGGCCGCGCCACACGGCACGCAGTTTCCCGTAGGCGGTCCGTACGCCCTCGGCGGTGAACAGGTGGTCCTGCTCACCGCCGAGGAACAGCATCGGCTTCGGCGCGGCCATGCTCGCCACATCGGGGATGTCGAGGTGCCGGGCGAGCCCGGGGTGCAGCATGTGGAACGCCGACTGTCCGCGCAGGGTGTTGTTCCCGGGGACCATCATCTCCTTGAGCCCCGTCATCCAGGACACGCTCGCCGCCGCCGCGACGTGGTCGCCGAGCGCGGCGGCCTGCCAGGCGCGGTAGCCGCCCATGGAGAATCCGGCGGCGGCGACCCGGCGGGCGTCCACGCTCTCCAGTCCCGCCAGGAAGGCGGCGGCCCGCTGGTCCTCGCGGGCGTGGAGTCCGGCGAGGGAGGAGCCGAGGTGGTAGAGGTTGCTCGCCAGCGCCTGCTGCTGCCCGTAGCCGAGGGGCCCCCGTTCACCCCAGCCGAGCGCGTCGAGGCAGAGCACCACATGGCCGCGCCGGGCGAGTTCGTCGCCCGTGAAGCGTCCGCCGTAGTACCGCCCGGCCCACTCCTCGGCGGAGGCCAGCCGGGTGTCGTCGTACCAGGGCCGGACGCACTTCTCCTTGCCGATGTCGAACCGGGAGCCGTGGTCGTGCAGCAGCAGGACGGCCGGGAAGGGACCGGTGCCGTGCGGGGTGAGCAGGGCGCCGCGGGCCCGGGTGTGGCGGGTGAGCGAGAGGGTCACCAACTGCCGCCGGTAGCCGTCCGCTTCGGGTCCGGGCGTGTACTCGGCCGCGTAGGGGACCGCCTCCGGCTCGGGCACGACGAGCAGTTCCCCGACCTTGGCACGGGCCGTCCGGCGCCACTGTCCGAAGTCGCGGAGCGGCGAGGTGCCCCAGGCCAGCGGGAACTCCAGGTCGTCCCTGAGCGCCCGGAACAGTGCGGGCGGGCCGGGTACGGCGGTCATCCGCGGGGCCGCCAGTCGCCGAGGTACGTCTTCCCGGTGTGCGCGGCTGCCTCGGCGCGGGTGAGCTGGGGCCGGTTCTCCGGCACGGTGATGGCGGCGCCCGGTCCGGTGTTGCGGTACTCCCGGAACCGCTGCTCCTGCCAGGGGTGGGCGTCCCGCATGTCGGCGTAGGGCGCGACGGCGTCGATACCCGCGGCGAGGTGGGTCTCGCGCACGGTGAGCATGGGACGGGCGGTGGTGTCGGAGCTGGGCACCCAGGGGCGGGCCAGCTTGTAGTGGCCGTCGGGCGCCTCGCTGCTGATCCTGCTGCGGGTGACCAGGTAGCCGCGGGGGTTGGCACCCGCGGTGGAGGGCGCGAAGACGAAGCCGTGGGGCGCGGCCGAGAGGTCGGGGCGGACCAGGGTGCGGAAGTGGCAGTGCTCGAAGACGGCGGTGGCCCGGCCGAAGACGAAGTCGACGTCACCCTCGGCGTAGCAGTGGGCGAAGTACTGGCGGGCGAAGGTGTCCAGGGAGCGGGTGTCGGCGTACAGGGTGTCCTGGTGCCCGAGGAAGCGGCAGTGGAGGAAGGCGCTGCGGTCGCCCTGCACCTTGAGGGCGACGGCCTGGGTGCCGCTGGTGCCGGGGAGGTCGGTGCGCAGCCAGTCGTTGGCGAAGGTGATCCGCAGGGCGGTGAAGCCGTCGGGGCGCAGGGTGGTGGTGGCCGAGCCGGAGGTGCCGTAGGTACCGGAGCCGTCCGGTTTGGGGGTGCCGGCCGCGTTGTCGAAGACGATCACCACGTCACGGGGGTCGTCGGAGGCGCCGAGCCAGGTCATGCCGGTGCGGTCGGCGTCGACCGAGACCGTCTCGCGGTAGACCCCGGGCGCGATGACCAGGGTGCGTCCGGTGCCGGTGGCCGCGGTCACGGCGGCCTGGACGGTGGTGAAGTCGCCGGCGCCGCGCGGGTGGACGTACAGGGTCCTCGGGGTGAGGCGGTCGGACGGTGAGCCGTAGCGGCCGAACGGGCCGCGCGGCCGGCGCCCGGCCTGCGCCGGGGCGGCGGACAGCGCGAGCACGGACCCGGCCGTGGCGCCGGTGAGCAGGAAGTTCCTTCTGGACAGCGGTGTGGGCATGCGGGTGCTCCTTGGGGACGTCGGACGGGCCGGGGCGGTCCGTGGGGGGACGGACCGCCCCGGCCGGCTGTCGGCGAGGTCAGCGGATGCGGCCGGCGCCCGCGCCGAGCTCGACCAGCACCGGGACCGCCCAGGCGGGGTGGACCGCGGTGCGCAGGGTGGGCGTCCAGCCGGCGCCGGGCCGGAGGGTCTCGGCCGGGATCTCCGCGTTGTGCACGGCGATCAGGTCCGTGCGCCTGCCGTTGACCACGTTGTGGGCTGCGGTGACCGGTGCCTCGCTCCACTTCTTGAGGATCTTCGCCGGGCTGATGCCCTTCGCCAGGGTGAAGGCGTTGTGCTCGGCGACGAGTTGGGACTCCTTGCCGATGCCGAAGCTGTAGGAGTAGCCGTCCTCCGCCACGAAGTGGTTGTTGTACACGTCGACCTGTCCGAAGCGGACGCGCGGTGCGCGCTCGACCAGGTTCGAGAACAGGTTGTGGTGGAAGGTCGTCTTGAGCCTGCCCCGGTCGCCGACGGCGGTGGACTCGCTGTCGCTGTTGCCGATGAGGACCGTCTTGTCGTGCTCGGTGAAGACGTTCCAGGAGGCGGTGACGTAGTCGGCGCCCCGGACGATGTCCAGCTCGCCGTCGTGCTGCTGGTAGAGCATGCCGAAGTGGGTCGGGGCCTCGCTGTCGGGGTGCTCGCCGTCGGTGAAGGTGTTGTGGTCCAGCCAGACATGGGTGGAGCCGTACACGACGACGGTGTCGTACTCGGAGTTCCAGTTGCCCCGGCTGCCGTCGGTCGGGTCCCACTGCGGGAAGCAGTCGATCGGGCTCTCGAGGGTGAGGTTGCGGACGATGACGTTGTCCACGCCCTTGATCTGCAGGCCGGCGCCCTTGATGGCGGCGTTCCTGCCGACTCCGATGATCGTGGTGTTGGACGGGATGTCCGCCTTGACGGCCGCGTCCTGCCGGGCGGCGGACGCCCTACGCAGCCCCTCCGGGCTGTCGTCGGGCTCGGCGCTCAGGTCACGCTCCAGGCCCCAGGTCTCCGGCGCGTACGCCTCCAGGTAGGCGTCGAAGTCGTAGCCGGGCGCGGCGAACGCCTCGCAGCCCTCGGAGACCGCGTCGATGGTCCCCTTCACCTTGATGATCTTCGGGGTGTCTCCGCCGTCCGCCAGGGCCGCCTTGAACTCGGCCCAGGTGCGCACGGTGTGGACGTGCTCGCGGTCGGCGTGGGCGCCTCCGGTGGTGCCGGTGCCGTGGGAGGCCCAGCCGTCGCCCGCGCCCAGTGTCTGCCGGGCGGCGTCACGGTGGTGGTGCGACGGGGAGTGGGCCTGGGCGCCGGTGCCGGTCAGGGCCAGCACGAGGGCGGCGCAGCCGGCCACCGAGGCGGCTCTCAATGTGGCATGCCCATGCCATTCAGATCTGTGCATGTTGCGGCTCTCCTTCTCCATGGTCCAGGGGTGTCGGCCGACGGCCTCGTCAGCCCGGGACGGCCCGCAGCCCGCAGCCGACAGGCCGTCCCACGGCGTGTCCGGCCGCGATCAGCCCATCTGCTCGTCCCATTCCGCCTGCGCCTCGTTCAGCTGCTCGGCCAGCCCGTCCAGGAACTCCTTCGCGCTCATGTCCCCCAGTAGCACCTTCTGGAAGTTCGGCTCGTTCTCCGCCTTGGAGATCGTGTTCCAGTCCGGCAGGTAGTACGGCAGCTGCACGATGCTCGTGGACCCGTCGCTCAACGCGTCCGCCGCCAGCTTCGTGGGCTCGGCCTTGCCGATCCACTCGTCCTTCGCGGCGTCCAGGTGCGCCGGCACCTGCCCCGCCGACTCGTTGAACTTCGAGTTGGACTGCGCCGACGTGGCGAACTCGATGAACTTCCAGGCGGCCTCCTTGTTCTTGGAGGTCTTGAACAAGCCGATGCCGTCGACCGGGTTGGAGACCTGGACGCGCTTGCCGCCGGGCCCGGTCGGCTGCGGAATGCCCCGGAACCTGTCGGCACCGAGGGCCTTCACATGGTCCTGGTAGGAACCGAGGTTGTGGTTCAGCATGCCGATCTCGCCGGAGTCCCACTGCGCGACCATCTTGGTGAAGTCGTTGTTGAGGTCGGCGGCGGGGGTGACCTTCTTGAACAGACCCGCGTACTTCTCCAGGGCCTCGACGTTCTTCGGGTCGTTGACCGTGGTCTTCTTGCCGGTGGAGTCCCAGAAGGAGGTGATGCCGGACTGGCCGTACATCGCGTCCAGGGCCTGGGCGATGGAGCCGGCACCACCGCGGATGGTGTAGCCGAACTTGTTGGCGCCCTTGTCGGTGAGCTTCTCCGCGGCCTCGTAGAACCGGTCCCAGGTGGTCGGCTCCTCCAGGCCCGCCTTCTCGAAGAGGTCGGTGCGGTAGTAGAGGACACCGTTGTTGGCCGAGGTGGGGACCGAGTACAGCTTGTCGTCGCCGCCGCCGGCCGCCCGCAACGACTCGATCATGTCCTTGTTGAGCTTGCCGCTGAGGGACGACTCGCCGAGCCGGTCGTCCAGCGGGTCGAGGGCGCCCTGGGCGGCGAAGCCCGCGAGCATCGAGGCGCTGATGCCGCCGACGTCCGGCAGACCCCCGCCCTGGATGGCGGTGTCGACCTTGGACTGGTACTCGGTGGAGGCGATGCCGACGTACTGGACGTCGATGTCCGGGTTGGCCTTCTCGAAGTCGGCGATGATCTGCTTCCAGATCTCGGTGCGCACACCGCCGTTGTTGTCCCAGAAGATGATCTCGCCCTTGCCGCTGCCCTCGGCACCGTCGCCCGCGCCGCTGCCGTCGTCGCCGCAGGCGGTGGCGGTCAGCGCGAGCACGGCACCCAGGGCGACGGCGGCCGATGTGCGACGGCCTCTGCCGGTGCTGTTTCCGAGAATGCTGATCTTCATTGGTCGGCTCTCTTCTTCTGGATACGGATCCTGAACTGCGTGAACGTGGCGGTGCCGGCGTGTCCCTGGCCGGAGGGCGCCAGGGCGACCAGACCGAGCAGGGCACCGACCCAGCGCCAGGGCGTGGCGGCGAAGACCTGGCCGGAGGGGCGCAGGCCGTCCCCGGTGTCGTACGAGAAGCGGCAGCGCGCACCGTCGTCGACGTCGATGCGCAGCCGGGCCCGGCCGCCGGGAGCCGGCTGCGCGTGAGCGGCGTCCCGTTCCCTCTCCGCGACCGTCTCGGCGAACCGGTGCACCAGGTGCACCGTGCCGTCGGCGCCCCGCTGGAGCCCGATCCAGCGGTAGGCGTCCCCGAGGACCGCGAGTCCCGCGCGTGCCCCGGGCTCCTCGCTGTCGAGCCGCAGCTCCACCTCGACGGTGCACGGTGTGCCGGGCAGCCGCTGGGTGAGGACGTTGGGCAGTCTGCGCAGGTCGTCTGCGTCGGCGGACCGTACGCAGGTCAGCCGCAGCCCGTCGGCGGAGTGCTGGGTGGCCCAGCCGTCCCGGGGATTGGCGGTCCACTGCCACTGCCGGCCGTGACGGCCGCCGGGGAAGTCGTCGTCGGTGGCGGGCATGGCGGGCGGCTGCGCGGGCAGGTCCGGACGGCGGTGCTCCGCGACGGGGGCGCCGTCGTCCCCGAGCACCGGCCAGCCCTCCGGGTCCCAGCGCATCGGCTGGAGGTGCACGACACGGCCGTACGCCCCGCGTTGCTGGAAGTGCAGGAACCAGTCCTCCCCCGAGGGGGTGCGCACCCAGCCGCCCTGGTGCGGGCCGTTGGCGTCGGTGTCCCGCTGTTCCAGGACCACCTTCTCCTCGTACGGCCCGAAGAACGCGCGGGAGCGGAAGGCGCCCTGCCACCCGGTCTCGACTCCCCCGGCGGGGGCGAGGATCCAGAACCAGCCGTCGTGCCGGTAGAGCTTGGGCCCCTCCAGGGTGAACCAGCCGGGGATGCGGTCGCCGTCGACGATCACCTTGCCCTCGTCGAGGAGTTCGGTGCCGTGCGGGTGCATCCGGTGGCCGGTGAGGCGGTTCTTGATGCGGGAGCGGGACTTGGCCCAGGCGTGCACGAGGTAGGCCTCGCCGGTCTCGTCGTCCCACAGCGGGCAGGGGTCGATCAGTCCCTTGCCGGCCTTCACCAGGTGCGGCCGGCTCCAGGGGCCGCGGATCCGGGGGGCGTTGACCTGGAAGATGCCCTGGTCGGGGTCGCCCCAGAAGATCCAGAAGCGGTCGTCGTGGTGGCGCAGGGCGGGGGCCCAGACCCCGCAGTCGTGCCGGGGCACCGCGAACTCGGCCTCGGGCTCGAGCCGGTCCAGGGCGTGGCCGACGAGGGTCCAGTCGACCAGGTCGCGGGAGTGGAGCAGGGGCAGACCGGGGACGCGTCCGAAGCTGGAGGCGGTCAGGTAGAAGTCGTCGCCGACACGGATCACGTCCGGATCGGACCAGTCGGCGTTCAGGACCGGGTTGCGGTAGGTGGACTCCGTGCGCCCGGCGCTCATGGGCTCACCGCCTTGCGGACCAGGGCGGCGGTCTCGTCCCTGCCGAGGCGGCCGTCGGCGACCACCGTGACGATCCGGCGGACGACGGTCTCGCCGGGCGGCACCGGCAGCCGGGCGTCGTGGGCGAGGGACGAGCCGACGCCCGGGTACTCGGCGGTGCGGACGAACCAGGGGTCGCGCCGGGTCGGCCCGGTCGCACCGGCGAAGACCAGGGTCCAGGTGGACCCGGCGAGCGCGAGCCAGTCGGCCGGCCTGCCGTGGACCTCGCGCTCCCCCTCGGCGCCGGCGGTGAAGACGTCCGGTGTCGTCCCCTCCTTGCGGGCCCGCCAGAAGAAGCCGCCGTAGGCGGCGCCGGGGCGGCCGTTGGTCGCGGGGCTGCCGATGGACAGCGGGCCGGCGGTGACGTTGGTGAGGGAGAAGGTGAGGTCCAGCGCCCAGGCGGTGTCGGTGAGCGGGGTGGCGGCGACCGTGCGGCGCTCGCGCAGCAGCTCGCCGGGCGCGGCCATCCAGCGCAGCTCCTCGACGAATCCGTCGGGATCGCGCAGCTGGTAGGCGTCGTGCCGCTGGGAGCCGTGGTTGTCCAGCTCGGTCGGGCCCCGGTCGCGGACGTAGGTGCGTCCGCCCCAGAAGTTGAACCCCTCGACGTCGGGAACGGCGACACCGACGCCGAGGTGGTGGGTGTGGTCGGCGGGGCTCAGTTCGGTGACGGCCGTGCCGGCCAGAGTGGTGACGGGGTGCAGGTAGGGCCGCGGGGAGAGCCGGGCGGGCAGCTCGGGCCGGGTGACGTACCGGCCGACGGGCCGGCCCGCGACGCGCAGCACCACGGAGTCGTTGCCGGTCATCGGGTGCTCACCTCTTTCGGCAGGTGGTGGCCGGGCAGCGCCCAGGGGGCGCCCAGCTCGGAGTAGAGGGACAAGGTGTCGGCGGCGGCCGCGACGAGACCGTCGATGCCGGGCACGACCCGGCGGTCCTCGCCCGGGACGCGGTGCCAGGCGCCGGCGGGCAGCGGGGCCGGGTCGGGAGCCGTGCGGATCGCCTCGACGACCCGCATGAAGGCGCCGGTGTCGTCCGGGGTGACCAGCAGCGGAGTGCCGTCCGTGAGATGGGCGACGAGGTTCTCCAGCAGGTCGGTGCGGTCGAACCACAGCTCCTCGGGGCCGTGGTCCGCGCGCTGGAGCAGTACGCGGTCCTGCTTGTACCAGAGGGTGATCCGGCCGGCGGTGCCGTGCACCATGACGTACGGCTCGTCCGCCCGCTCGGCGCACAGCGTCGCGGCGACGGTGACCGAACCGCCCTGTGCGGTGGTGACCCGGACGCAGGAGGTGTCGTCGGACTCGATGTCGTTGGCGCGCAGCAGCTCGGTCTCGATGCCGGCGACGTCCTCGGCGCGGTTGCTGCCGGCGAGCGCGAGGGCGGTGGCGACGGCGTGGGCCAGCGGGTTGGTGAGCGCCCCGTCGACCACGTCGGCGCCGTGCAGCCGGCGCCGGCCGGCCCAGGGCGCCCGCCGGAAGTAGGCCTCGGGCCGCACCCAGGCACCGGCCCCGCCGATGCCCACCACCCGGCCGACGGCGCCCTCGGCGACCAGGGCGCGGATCGCGGGCACGGCGTGCGAGCCCAGCGACTGGAAGCCGATCTGGCAGGCGGTCCCGGCCGCGGCGACCCCGTCGGCCATCCGGCGGAACTCGGCGTACGACGGTGCCGGCGGCTTCTCCAGCAGGATGTGCACACCCCGCGATGCCGCCGCGAGGGCGAGGTCGGTGTGGGTGGGGATCGGGGTGCAGATCACCGCGGCCCGGGCGCCGGTGGAGTCGAGCAGCGCGCCGAAGTCGGCCGACTGCTCGGGGAGTTCCCCGCCGAACTCGTCCTCGGTGAGCGGGGTGAGCTCGCAGACCCCGGCCAGCCGTACGACTCCCTGTTTCTGGAGCCGGCGGATGTTCTCCACGTGCCAGCGGCCGTGACCGCGGGCACCGGCGAGGACGACGGGAACGGGCGTACGGGACGTCATCCCTTCACCGCCCCCGCGCTGAAGCCGGTGATCAGCCACTTCTGGATGAAGGCGAACACGATCACCACCGGGACGGCGGCGATGATGCCGCCCGCCGCGAGTGCGCCGAGGTCGACGCTGTCCGCGCTCATCAGGGTGTTGAGGCCGACCGGGATGGTCTGCTTCTCCTGGTTGTTGAGGAACATCAGGGCGAACAGGAAGTGGTTCCAGGAGTGGACGAAGGCGAAGGAGCCGACGGCGATCAGACCGGGCCGCAGCAGCGGCAGGACGACCACACGGAAGGCCCGCATCCGGTTGCAGCCGTCGACCCAGGCGGCCTCCTCCAGCGAGTACGGCACGTTCTTGATGAAGTTGCTGATCAGGATCATCGACAGCGGCAGCTGGAAGACCGTCTCGGCGATGATGACGCTGCCGAGGGAGTTGATCATCTGCAGTTCGGCGAAGATCTCGAACAGCGGGACCAGGAGCAGAGCGCCGGGCACGAACTGGGAGCAGAGCAGGGCCAGCATGAACGCCCGCTTGACCTTGAAGTCGAACCGGGCGAGCGCGTATCCGCCGGCCAGGGCCACCAGCGTCGTCATGATCAGGGTGGCGACGCCGACCAGCACGCTGTTCTGGAAGAAGGTGCCGAAGCTGCGGTCCGTCCAGACCTTCTCGAAGTGGACGGTGGTCATCGGCCAGGGCACGAGCGAGGTCGAACCGGCCGGGCGCAGCGCGAAGAGCAGGATCCAGTAGAAGGGAATGAGGGTGAACACGAGGTAGATCCCCAGGGGCAGGTAGATCTGCCAGCGGGGTGCCTCGTCCCAGGCCGGGCGCTTCTTCGCCGGCCGCGGCGGCTCGGGGGCGGCGGGCGCGGGGGCGGGGGCGGCCGCGGTGGCCTCCTTGGTGATCACTTCTCGCCTCCGAACTTGCTCAGGCGCAGGTAGACCATCGAGCAGAAGAGCAGGATCACGAACGCCACCGTGGTCAGGGCCGACGCGTAGCCGAAGTCATGGGCGTCGACCGAGGTGTTGGCGATGTACAGCGGCAGCGTCGTGGTCACGCCCGCCGGGCCGCCGCCGGTCAGCGTGTAGAGCAGGTCGACGTTGTTGAACTCCCACACCATGCGCAGCAGCGTGGACAGGATGATGGCGTCCTTCAGATGCGGCAGCGTGATGTGCCAGAACTGCTTGAAGCGGCTCGCGCCGTCGACCTCGGCGGCCTCGTAGAGGTCCTTCGAGACGGACTGGAGGTCGGCGAGGATGAGGATCGCGAAGAAGGGGACGCCGCGCCACAGGTCGGCGACGACCGCGGCCGGGAAGACGGTGGAGGTGTCCGACAGCCAGCTGACGCCGTAGTCGCCGATCCCCATGTCCGCGAGGTAACGGGTGATGCCGGTCTGGGAGTTGTAGAGGAGCACCCAGATCGCGGAGGTCAGCACGCCGGAGACGGCCCACGGGGAGAAGACGAGGGCGCGGCCCAGTCCGCGGCCGACGAAGGTCTGGTTGACGATGAGGGCGAGGGCCAGTCCGAACAGCAGCTGCAGTCCGACCTCGACGAAGACCCACTTGGCGCTGAAGACGAGGGAGTCCCAGAACAGCGGATCCTCGGTGAAGATGCGGGTGAAGTTGTCGAAGCCCGCGAAGCCGTTGCGCCACGGCTTGGTGGGGTTGTAGTCCTGCAGGCTGTAGTAGAAGACGCTGAGGACCGGGTACGCGATGAACCCCAGCATGAGCAGGGCGGCCGGCGCGATCAGCAGGTACGGGAGCCTGCGGGGCGTGGCGGAGGCACGGCGCCGCCGGGGTGGCGCGGGCGGTTTCGCCACGGCTGCGGCTTGGGCCATGACTGTTCTCCGTTTCTCGGTACGTCGTGCTGTGTGGTGCGCGTGCGGGGGAAGCGCTTTCTTCGTAGGTGTGCGAGGTTCGGCCCCGCGGACGGCGGGTCAGCCCGCGTAGGGGTCCTGGACGGTGCCCGGACGGGCGAGGAACTCGAAGTCGCAGCCGGTGTCGGCCTGGGTGATCTGGTCGTTGTAGAGCGCGCCGTAACCGCGCTCGTAACGCGCGGGCGGCGGCGTCCACCGCGCCCTGCGGCGCTGAAGCTCCTCGTCGTCCACGTCGAGCCGGAGCGTGCGGTTCTCGACGTCGAGGGTGATCGGGTCGCCGGTGCGCACCAGCGCCAGCGGCCCGCCGACGTACGACTCCGGGGCGATGTGCAGCACGCAGGCGCCGTAACTCGTGCCGCTCATCCGGGCGTCGGAGATCCGCACCATGTCCCGCACGCCCTGCTTGAGCAGGTGGTCGGGCAGGGGCAGCATCCCGTACTCGGGCATGCCCGGGCCGCCCTTGGGACCGGCGTTGCGCAGCACCAGCACGCTGTCGGCGGTGATGTTGAGCGCCGGGTCGTTGATGGTCCGCTGCATCTCCTTGTAGTCGTCGAAGACGACGGCGGGACCGGTGTGCCGCAGCAGATGGGGCTCGGCGGCGATGTGCTTGATGACGGCGCCGTCCGGGCAGAGGTTGCCGCGGAGCACGGCGACCCCGCCCTCGCCGGCCACCGGGGTGTCGCGGGGGCGGATGACGTCGTCGTCGTGCACCTGCGCGCCGGCGATCTGCTCGCGCAGGGTGTCGTGGCAGACGGTGGGCCTCTCGAGGTGGAGCAGGTCGGGTATCCGGGAGAGGAATCCGGGCAGTCCGCCCGCGAAGTGGAAGTCCTCCATCAGGTACTTCTGTCCACCGGGCCGCACGTTGGCCAGCACCGGGACGGTGCGGGCGATGCGGTCGAAGTCGTCGAGGGTGAGCTTGACGCCGGCGCGTCCGGCCATGGCGATCAGATGGATGACGGCGTTGGTGGAGCCGCCGAGTCCGAGGACGGTCGTGACCGCGTCCTCGAAGGCGTCCGCGGTGAGGATGTCGCTCAGCTTCCGGTCCTTGTGGACCAGTTCGACGATCGTCATGCCCGCCTTCGCGGCCATCCGGTCGTGCCCGGAGTCGACGGCGGGGATGCTGGAGGCGCCCGGCACGGTGACACCGAGGGCCTCGGCGACGGCCGTCAGTGTGGACGCCGTACCCATCGTCATGCAGTGACCGGGCGAGCGGGCCAGGCCGCTCTCCAGTTCCTGCATCTCGCAGTCGCCGATGACACCGGCCCGCTTGTCGTCCCAGTACTTCCACATGTCGGTACCGGACCCGAGGGTCTCGCCGCGCCAGTGTCCGGGCAGCATGGGCCCCGCGGGCACGAAGACGGTGGGCAGGTCGGCGCTGGCGGCACCCATCAGCAGGGCGGGCGTGGACTTGTCGCAGCCGCCCATCAGCACGGCCCCGTCGACCGGGTACGACCGCAGCAGTTCCTCGGTCTCCATGGCGAGGAGGTTGCGGTAGAGCATGGGGGTCGGCTTCTGGAAGGTCTCGCTGAGGGTGGAGACCGGGAACTCCAGGGGGAAGCCGCCCGCCTGCCACACCCCCCGCTTCACGGCCTGCGCGCGGTCGCGCAGGTGGACGTGGCAGGGGTTGATGTCGGACCAGGTGTTGAGGATCGCGACGACGGGCTTGCCGAGGTGCTCCTCGGGCAGATAGCCGAGCTGGCGGGTGCGGGCGCGGTGGCTGAAGGAGCGCAGTCCGTCGGTGCCGTACCACTGGTGGCTGCGGAGCTGTTCGGGCGACCTCACAGGGACCACCCGGCGGCGATGGCGGCGACCTCGGCGCGCTCGCTCTCCGGCAGCGGTCTGCTCGGCGGGCGCACCTCGCGGCGGCACAGGCCGAGGGAGGCGAGGGCCTCCTTGACGACGGTGACGTTGTTGGCGGAGCCGTTGGCGGCGCGCAGTTCCTCGAAGCGGCGGATCTGCTCCCACACCTTCATGGCGGTCGGGTAGTCGCCGGAACGCAGCGCCTCGATCATGTTCAGCGAGACGGACGGGGCGACGTTGACCAGCCCGGAGGTGAAGCCGGTGGCGCCGGCCGAGAAGTAGGAGGGGGCGTACGGCTCGGCGAGCCCCGCCACCCACACGAACCGCTCCAGGCCCGCGTCCCGGGCGAAGGCGGCGAACCTCGCCGCGTCCGGCACGGCGTACTTGACGCCGATGACGTTGGGGCAGCTGTCCGCGAGTTCGGCGAGCCGGGCGCCGGTGAGCTGGCCGTTGCGTATGTAGGGGACGACGCCGAGCTCGGGCACGGCGTCGGCGATGGCGCGGTGGTAGTCGACCCAGCCGCTCTGGGAGACGTAGGGGTGGACGGGCTGGTGCACCATCACCATCTGCGCGCCGAGTTCACGGGCGTGGCGTGCGGAGTCGACGGCGGTGGGCACGTCGTGGCCCACGCCGACCAGGATCACCGAGCGGCCGCCGGCCTCGTCGACGGTCAGTTCCGTGACCAGGCGGCGCTCTTCGGGGGTCAGGGCGTAGAACTCGCCGGTGTTGCCGTTGGGGGTGAGGGTCGTGATGCCACCGTCGAGGAGACGACGCAGCAGGGCCCGGTAGGTGCCCGGGTCGACGGAGCCGTCCTCGGCGAACGGGGTCACCGGGATCGCCACCACGTCGGCCAGGGCCGCACGCTGGGTCTCGAACGTCGTTGTCATGCCTGACCGTCCTCTTTCTGGGCTTCCGGGGCCGCCTCGAAGTCCGCCTCGGGGAAGGCTCGTCGCACGAACGACGCGATGTGCGAGTGCAGGGCGCGCGCCGCGCCGTCCGCGTCCCCGTCGAGGGCGAGGCGCAGGATCTCCCGGTGCTCGTCCGCCTCCCGCTCCCAGGAGGGGTCGGCGGCCCAGGCGACGGCCGAGACGAGGGCGGCCTGGTCACGGACCTCGTCGAGCATCCGGCCGAGCAGCGGGTTGCCGCACGGCACGTAGAGGGCACGGTGGAACTCGCGGTTGGCCAGCGACCGTTCGGCCGTGTCGGTGGCGTCGTCGGCGCGGGTCAGCGCGTCGCGTGCGGCCTCCAGGGAGGCGCCACGGCGCACGGCGCGCTTGAGCGCCTCGGGTTCGAGGAGCAGGCGCACGTCGTAGACCTCGCGCGCCATGTCCGCGTCGACCATGCGCACCGTGACGCCCTTGTACTGGCTCATCACCACCAGACCCGTGCCGGCCAGGGTCTTGAGCGCCTCGCGCACCGGGGTCTTGGACACCCCGAACTGTGCGGCGAGGTCGGTCTCGACCAGGGCTTGGCCCGGTGTCAACCGGCCGGTGAGGATGCGGCGTTTGATCTCCTCCAGCACGTACTGCGTGCGGGAGGGGATCGGCGTGGGCACAGAGGTCATGCGCGCCTCTCGGATCTCGCGTATCTCGCGTATCGCGTCTCATATATGACGTACGAAGTACGACGCGGATGACCGTAAGAGGGGCCTGGGATTTCGTCAATGCTTCTGACCAAAGAAACGTGGGGTCGCTTCGACCGGGGGCGTCCGGCGCCTATCCGGGGGCGGGCCCGGCGCCTCACTCGGGGGGCGGGCCCGGCGCCACGCCGGACCCGGACGGCCCCGGTCTGCTGTGCGTGGACCGGGGCGGGGACGGAGGCTGGGGCCTGCCCCAGCCCAGGTCAGCGTCCTTCCGGCGTCCAGTCCGGGTTCCTGCCGCTCAGGCCGATCGTCCGGTCGAGCAGCGGTGCGGCGGACGGGACCGGCACCACGGGGCCGAAGATCTCGTCCCGGCCGGGCTCGTCCACGGCGGCGAGGAGGAAGTCGTGGGACGCCCGCAGCGCGGCGGGGTCGGGGGTGTACTCCTGGCCGGTCGCGCGGGCCAGGTCCCAGCCGTGGATCACCAGTTCGTCCACGGCGACGGCGGCCGCGACCTCGCCGGGCAGGTCCACGCCGCCCGCGCGGGTCATCCCGGTGCGGGCGCCCGGCTCCCGCCACGCCTCGGCCAGCTCGTCCAGCACCTTGGGCAGCTCCTCGCGCCACCCCGGCCCGATGTCCGGTACGGCCGCGTCGGGGCTGGTGTCGGTCGTGGCTCCGAAGTCCTTGCGCGCGGCATCGCGGAAGGCCACGGCCAGTCCGAGCAGGTGCCCCAGCAGATTCCGCACCGCCAGCTCCGGACAGGGCGTCGGGCCGGACAGCCGGTCGTCTGACACCCCCTCGGCGAGACGTGCGACGACACGCGTCTGCGGTCCGAGATCGAGGGTGTTCGTGTCGGTCATGTCCGGCTCCTCACAGCTCAGCTCAGGTCCTGAAGGGTGGACCGGGTTCGCCGGCGGAACTCATCGGTGGCCACGCGGTGCGCGTCAGCGCTCGGCGAGCGGGCTCGGGGCCTCCTGGACCACCCAGCCGTTGCCGTCCGGGTCCTGGAAGAAGAGGAAGGAGTTCCAGGTCTCGGTCCCCCGGCCCTCCTCCCAGCCGTTCGGCCCCACGTGCCGCACCGGGCCGGCGTCGACGCCTCGGTCCGCGAGCGCGTCCCTGGCCGCCTCGATGTCCGTGACGCAGAGCTGCAGGCCCTCGAGCGAACCGGGCGCCATCCTCCGCCGGCCGGGTGACTGCGGCAGGCCCGCCTCCAGGACGATGGAACACCGCGAGCCGGGTGGGGTGAGCTGCACGAAGCGGGCGCCCTCGAAGGGCGAGACGTCGACGTCGCAGTGGAAGCCGCACCGGTCGGTGTAGAACTCCTTGGCCCGGTCCGCGTCGGACACCGGCACCACGATCACTTCGAGCGTCCATTCCATCGGAACCCCTCTTCCCGTCCACACGGATATCCGTCCCCTTCACATGGTCCGGGTGACGTACCGCGCGTGCCCGTCGGCCGCTGCCCCCCGTCTCCCTCCTGAGGCATCTGCCCGATGCCCGTCGTCCCGCCTTAGAACCACGATGAGCAGGCATGACGACGACATGGACGGCGGTCCGCGTGGTGCGGGACCGCAATTCCGGGCTCTACCTGGCGGGGGTGGTGATCTCCGGGTTCGGCACCTCCGCGCTGTGGCTGGCCTCGGGCGTGTGGGTCAAGGACCTCACCGGCTCGGACGGTCTCGCGGCCCTGTGCATGCTGGCGATGTGGGCGCCGACCCTGGCCGGGCCGCTGCTGGGGACGCTCGCCGACCGGGTGCGCCGACGGCCGCTGCTGATCGTCACGAGCCTGCTCATGGCGGCGCTGCTGCTCACCCTGTGCACCGTCGACTCACCGCACGGCCTGTGGCTGCTGTACGCGGTGCTGGTCGTGTACGGGGCGGCAGGCGCCGTCCATGACGCGGCCGAGTCGGCACTGATCGCCACCGCGGTGGACCGCTCCCTGCTCGGCGACTTCAACGGGCTGCGGATGACCGCCAACGAGGGGATGAAGCTGCTGGCCCCGCTGGCCGGCGCGGGTCTCTACGCGGCGTACGGCGGGGCGGGCGTCGCCGCCTTGGACGCGGTCACCTTCCTGCTGGCCACGGTGGTCTACGCGTCCCTGCGCGTACGGGAGGACCGGCCGGCACCGCCGGCGGGCAGCCGCCGGGAGCAGACCGCCGAGGGGGTCCGTCACCTGTGGTCGCACCCGGTGCTGCGCCCGCTCGTGTCGGCGGGCGGCGCCACGATGCTGTGCGCGGGCGTCAGCGGGGCACTGGTCTACGCCGTGGTGGAGGACCTCGGCCACTCCCCCGCCTACGCCGGTGTGCTGTACGCCGTCCAGGGCGCGGGCTCGATCGCGGTCGGCCTGCTGTCCGGCCCTGCCCTGCGCCGCTTCGGCCCGCGGCGCTTCGCGGCGTACGGCATCGCGGTGCTGGCGGTCGCGGTGGCGCTGCGCGCGGTGCCGCACGACCCACTGGCGTGGGTGTGCAGCGCGGGGATCGGCGTGGGCCTGCCGGCCGTCCTGATCGCCACACTGACCGCAGTGCAGCTCGAGACCCCGGCGCCGCTGCTGGGCCGGGTGACCGCCACGGCCAACACCCTGGTGTTCACCCCGAACGTCCTCGGTCTGGCCGCGGGCGCGGCCCTGGTCGAACTGGTCGACCACCGCCTGCTGCTGGCCGCGCTGGGCGCCACCCTGGCGGCCACGGCCACGCTCCTGCGCAGCCCGACGCCCACGTGATCCGCGCCCACCGCACGGGGGTGCTCCAACGGTGCCGGATCCCGACCCGGATCGGCGGCGTCGGGCTCCCACGCCTCACCCGCGACCAGCCGTGCCGCGCCCCGGCCCTCGCGTACCGGGCCCACCACCACGGCCGCGCCCCGACCCGCACGATTCGGGACCCGCGCCTTTCACGCGTCGCCCGGCCCGCTCCGGCCCCGGCCTCGGTCCCGCACGCCTCACCCGCGGCCAGCCGTTTGCGACCCGGGAACCGCTTCTCGGGCCCGCCGCCGCGGCCAGGTCCCGGCCCATGGGCCCACGTCCTTCACACACCGGCACTCGCCGTCGCCCGGACCGCTCCGGCCGCAAGGCTGCACGAACCGGGGTCCGGGCCCCACGCACCCGAAGCCCGGTGCCCGCCGTACGCAGCGCCGCGGCCGGCACCGGGCCACGACGCTGCGGGGAAGGCATCGCACGCCGCCCGGCAGGGAGCCGTGGCCGGTCAGAGGGTGGTGAGTGCCGAGCGCACCGCCGACAGGTCTCCGTCCGACGCCAACCCGGCGTGATACAGGCGCAGTTCCGTCGCGCCCAGGCCGCGGGCCTCCGTCGCGGCGGCCGCGAGGCCGGCCGGGCTGCCGCCCATGCCGGAGACCACCGTGAAGTTGGCGGCGAGCACCGCGCCCTCGCGGGCCTCCCGCGCGAACGGGGCCAGCAGGCCGGGGCCGCCGGTGCAGGGCACGACCACGCCGTCGGCGACGGAGAGGATGTGCGCCGGGTCGACGCCCGCGTTGGCACCGCAGTGGTAGGACACCGGGTCCGCATGCAGCAGCACCTGGAAGCCTTCGGGCGCGGCCTCCCGTACGGCCCGGACCGCAGCCTCCTGGAGTGTGCGGGCCGTTGCGTCGCGCCACGCGCGCGTGGCGTTCGCCGGGGTCTCGCCGAGGAGCTTCTCCACGCCCGCCCATCCCCCGTCGGAGGGCGCCCCCCGCCACACCGGTTCCAGCGCGGCCCGTACCGCGTGGGCGAGCGCGTCCGCGTCCAGGCCCCGGCCGTCGTAGCCGGTGCGGCAGGCCGGGCAGAAGCACAGGGACATCAGGTACTGCCCGGCGTCCCCGAGCGGCACCCCGGCGGTCTTGTCGTGGGCGTGCAGATGCTGGAGCCCGTACCAGCCGAGGGACTCCAGTTCGGTGCCGTGCGCTCCGGGGCGTACGGCGGCCTCGGCGGCCAGGTCGACGAGGTACGCGCGCGTGGCGGGCTGGGCGATGCACGGGGCCCAGGGGTATCGGTCGCCGTAGGCGTTGACCACCGAGGTGTCCGGATGTTCGGCGCCGAGGCGGGAGTTGTGCGCGAGCACCACCCAGGTGTGCACCTCGAGGCCCGCGCCCGCGAGCGCCTCCGCGGCCTGGCCGAAGGCGTCGCCGGGCGCCCAGTCCCCGGCCGCGTACGGGCGCAGGGTGCGGCCGGACCAGCGCTCGCCCGGCGGGTAGAGCACGGCCGCGTGCTCGGCGGTGACGATGCGGTGGCGCGGGTGACGGGGGGTCAGCGCGCGGGTGGAGTGGTAGGCCGAGGCGAGCGTCACCTGCGCGGTGCCGAGTGCGGCGATCCGCGCGGGTGCCTCCGGGTCGCCGTTGACGTCCCAGGGGTAGACGAATGCCGATGCCTTCACAGGTCCTCCTCGAGCAGCGCGTGTCCTCGCTCGATCAGCAGGGCGAGCTGCTTGACATGATCCCCGGCGGGTTCGTGCAGCGGTGGCCGCACCTCCCCCACGTCGAGGCCCCGCATCCGCACGCCGGCCTTGACGAGGGAGACGGCGTAGCCGGCCCCCTTGGCGCGCAGCTCGACGAACGGCCGGTAGAAGCCGTCGATCAGACGGTCGGCGGTGGCCGAGTCCCCGGTGCGGAAGGCGGTGTGGCAGGCGAGGGCGATCTCGGGCGCGAAGCAGAACACGGCGGACGAGTACAGGGTGACGCCGATGCCCCGGTAGGCGGCCTGGGTGAGTTCGGCGGTGGGCAGGCCGTTGAAGTAGAGGAAGTCCTCCGCGGTCTCCGCGCGTACGGCGCTGACGATCCGCTGCATCAGGTCGAGGTCGCCGAGACCGTCCTTGAGGCCGATGATCCCGTCGGTGCGGGCCAGTCCGACGACGGTCCCGGGCGTGAAGACGGCGTTGTCGCGCTGGTAGACGATCACGGGCAGCGAGGTCGCGGCGGCCACCTCGCGGTAGTGCCGCAGGAGCCCCTCCTGTCCCGCCTTGACCAGGTACGGCGGCATGGCGAGCAGCCCGTCGGCCCCGGCGCCCTCCGCGAGCCGGGCGTAGCGGACCGCGAGCGCGGTGCCGTAGCCGGCGCCGGCGACGACCGGGACGCGCCCCCCGGCGGCCTCCACGGCGGCCCGGACGCAGCTCTCGAACTCCTCGGGCGTCAGCGCGTGGAACTCACCGGTGCCGCAGCAGGCGAACACCGCGGCGGCGCCGGCCTCCACCCCGCGCCGCACATGGCGGCGGTAGGTGTCGAGATCGACGGCGCCGTCGGGCCCGTACGCGGTGACCGGGAAGAACAACGGCCCGCTGGGGACGGTGAGTCGGGCGGCGAGAGGGGCTGGCGTCACAAGCTCTCCCTGGTCCATATTCTTGATTCACGTCCATATTTCTGAACGCGCCCCACGCTACGACCCCCCAGTGAGGCCGGTCAAGCGCCACACCTCGCCGCACACCGGTGAATTCACGCGGACCGCAGGCACGCAAGGCATGCGTCCGGGATACTTGACGAGCCGCGCCCCACCTCCCTAGCGTGTCCACGCATATGAATGCCGTGCGCTCATGTGTACGCACGCCACGGCCGCCGCCGCAAGGAGACCCGAGGATGCCCGCTCCCCGCACCGTTCTGCTCACCGGCGCCGCCGGAGGACTCGGCACCCTGATGCGGGGACTGCTCCCGGAGCACGGCTACACCCTGCGCCTGCTCGACCTGCGCCCGGTCGACGGCGAGCCCGACGCGATCGTCGCGGACCTGGCCGACAGGGACGCCGTACGCGAGGCGGTCCGCGGCGTCGACGCGATCGTCCACCTCGCGGGGATCTCCCTCGAAGCCTCGTTCGACAAGATCCTCAAGGCCAATGTCGAGGGCACGTACAACCTGTACGAGGCGGCCCGCGAGGAAGGCGTCGGGCGCGTCGTCTTCGCCTCCTCCAACCACGCCGTCGGCTACACCCCCCGCCCCCGGGGCGACGACCCCCTGATCCCCGTCGACACCCCGCGCCGCCCGGACACCTTCTACGGACTGTCCAAGTGCTTCGGCGAGGACCTGGCCCAGCTCTACTGGGACAAGCACGGCCTGGAGACGGTCTCCGTGCGCATCGGCTCCTGCTTCCCCGAGCCGACCAGCGTGCGCATGCTCTCGGTGTGGATGAGCCCCGCCGACGGCGCCCGTCTCTTCCACGCGGCCCTGACCGCCGACAACGTCGGCCACACCGTCGTCCACGGCTCCTCCGCCAACACCCGCCTGTGGTGGGACCTCACCTCCGCCCGGGCGCTCGGCTACGAGCCGCAGGACGACTCCGAGCCGTACGCCGAGAAGCTGATCGCCGAGCAGGGCGAGCTGGACCCCGACGACCCGGCGCACGCCTGCCTGGGCGGCCACTTCGTGACCGACCCGCCCATCTGGCCCTACTGACCGGCCGGTACGGGCGGATTCACACCCTTCACAGGAGCGGACGGGCACCGAACGGGCCCGTCCGCTCCCGCATTCGGGCATCCGCGCTGCCCGAACTCACGTCCAGGCCTGCGGGCACGCAGGTCGAAGACGGGCAGCCATCGCGCCAAACGGGCACAAGCGGGCAGCATCGGATCCGTAACAGGCCTGTTCAGCAGGCGAGCACCGCTGTACAACTTGCCCCATGGACGCCACCGGGCCCGAACGGGCACCTCCGCTCGGCCGGCCGGAGGCGATCAGGCAAGGAAGCACGTACGGAAGCGGGTGTCGGCGATGACGACGGCCAGAGCGGCGAAGACCGCCGAGGAACGCCAGCGGGAGATCGTCCGCGTGGCGCGGGCCACCGGCTCCGTCGAGGTCACCGCGCTCGCCACCGACCTGGGCGTGGCCCGGGAAACCGTCCGCCGGGACCTGCGGGTCCTGGAGGACCACGGCCTGCTCCGCCGCACCCATGGCGGCGCCTGCCCCGTGGAGAGCGCCGGCTTCGAGACGACGCTCGCCTTCCGCGCCACCAGCCACGTCCCCGAGAAGCGCAGGATCGCGGCCGCCGCGGCCGACCTGCTCGGCGACGCCGAGACGGTCTTCATCGACGAGGGCTTCACCCCACAGCTCATCGCCGAGGCCCTGCCCCGTGACCGGTCACTGACCGTGGTCACCGCGAGCCTGCCGACCGCCGGAGCCCTCGCCGAGGCCGAGAACTTCTCCGTGCTGCTGCTCGGCGGCCGGGTCCGCTCCGGCACGCTGGCGACCGTCGACCACTGGACCACGAAGATGCTGGCCGGATTCGTCATCGACCTGGCGTTCATCGGCGCCAACGGCATCTCCCGCGAACACGGGCTGACCACGCCCGACCCGGCGGTCAGCGAGGTGAAGGCGCAGGCCATCCGGTCGGCGCGGCGCACCGTCTTCGCGGGCGTGCACACCAAGTTCGGAGCGGTCAGCTTCTGCCGCTTCGCCGAGATCGGCGCACTGGAAGCGATCGTCACCAGCACCCTGCTCCCCGCCGCGGAAGCCCACCGCCACTCCCTGCTCGGCCCGCAGGTCATCCGCGTCTGACGGCCGAGCCGCCGCATCACACGTCCCCGCATCACCGGGCCTGCCGCCCACTGCGGGCCCGCACCACCCCACAGCTCCCGTTTTGTCCAGATACAACCAGGAGTACCGCATGCGAACCGAGAGCCGACGCATACCTCGCAGCCTCTTCGCCGTGGCCGCATCAGCGGCGCTGATCACTCCGCTCGCGGCCTGTTCGGGCGCCGGCGGGTCCGCATCGTCCGACGGCCGGTCCATCAACGTCCTGATGGTGAACAACCCGCAGATGGTCGAGCTGCAGAAGCTCACCGCCGACAACTTCACCAAGGACACCGGCATCAAGGTGAACTTCACGGTACTGCCGGAGAACGACGTCAGAGACAAGATCAGTCAGGACTTCGCCAACCAGGCCGGCCAGTACGACGTCGCCACGCTCAGCAACTACGAGATCCCCATCTACGCCAAGAACGGCTGGCTCCACTCCCTCGACTCGTACGTCGACGGCGACACCGCATTCGACCAGGACGACGTCCTGCCGCCGATGACCAAGGCCCTCACCGCGGAGGACGGCAAGCTCTACGGCGAGCCGTTCTACGGCGAGTCCTCCTTCCTGATGTACCGCAAGGACGTCTTCGAGAAGGAAGGGCTGACCATGCCCGAGAAGCCCACCTGGAAGGAGGTCGCCGACCTCGCCGAGAAGGTGGACGCCTCGAGCTCCGAGATGAAGGGCATCTGCCTGCGCGGCCTGCCCGGCTGGGGCGAGGTCATGGCCCCGCTGACCACCGTGGTGAACACCTTCGGCGGCACCTGGTTCGAGGAGGACTGGACCCCCCGCCTGGACTCCAAGGAGTTCAAGGAGGCCACGCAGTTCTACGTCGACCTGGTGCGCGAGCACGGCGAGGCCGGCGCGGCCCAGTCCGGCTACGCCGAGTGCCTGAACAACATGACCCAGGGCAAGACCGCCATGTGGTACGACGCCACGGCCGGCGCCGGTTCCCTGGAGGCGGACGGCTCCCCGGTCAAGGGCAAGATCGGCTACGTCCCCGCACCGGTCGAGAAGACCGACAGCTCGGGCTGGCTCTACACCTGGGCGTGGGGCATCCAGAAGGCGTCCGACAACGCCGAGGACGCCTGGAAGTTCATCTCGTGGGCGTCCGGCAAGGAGTACGAGAAGCTCGTCGGCGAGAAGATCGGCTGGGCGAACGTGCCGGCCGGCAAGCGGGCGTCGACCTACGACATCCCGGAGTACCGCGAGCAGGCCGCCGCCTTCGCCGATGTCACCCGGGACGCCATCGCGAGCGCCAAGCCCGAGGACCCGGGTGTGCAGCCCCGGCCCGCGCCCGGCATCCAGTTCGTCGGCATCCCCGAGTTCACCGACCTCGGCACCAAGGTCTCCCAGGAGATCAGCGCCGCCATCGCCGGACGCCAGTCGGTGGACAGCGCCCTGGGCAAGGCCCAGAAGCTCGCCGAGGCCGTCGCCGAGAAGTACGAGGCATCATGACCCTGACGAAGACGGCCCGGCCCGCCGCCGCTCCCCCGCGAGCGGCGGCGCCGCCGCCGAACCGCATGCGCGCCTGGGCCACCCGGGCCCCGCTGCTGCCCGCGCTGATCTTCATGATCGTCGTGACGCAGCTGCCCTTCGTGGCCACGCTGGTGATCTCGTTCCTCGACTGGAACGCGCTCTACCCGGACGACCGCAGCTTCGCCGGCTTCGCCAACTACGGCGAGGTGCTGAGCGACCCCGCCCTGCGGAAGTCGATCTGGACGACCATCCTGCTCACCGTCACCGTGGTGCTGATCAGCCTGCTCCTCGGGCTGCTCCTCGCACTCCTGCTCGACCGCCGCTTCCGCGGCCGGGCCGCGGTGCGCACCATGCTCATCGCCCCGTTCCTGCTGGTGCCGGTCGCCGCCGCCCTGCTGTGGAAGCACGTGTTGTTCAACCCGGAGTACGGCCTGTTCAACGGCATTCTGCACGCGATCGGCGGGGACGGGGCCGCGCAGCCCGACTGGATCTCCGAGATGCCGCTGATGGCGGTCGAGGCCTCGCTGATCTGGCAGTGGACGCCCTTCATGATGCTGATCCTGCTCGCCGGGCTGCAGAGCCGCGACCCCCAGCTGATCGAGGCCGCCCGGATGGACGGCGCGAGCGACTGGCAGGTGTTCGTCCACATCACGCTGCCGCATCTGCGCCGCTATCTCGAACTGGGCGTGCTGCTCGGCTCGATCTACATCGTGCAGAACTTCGACGCGGTGTTCACGATCACCTCCGGCGGGCTGGGCACCGCCAACCTGCCGTACACGATCTACCAGACCTTCTACCAGGCCCACGAGAACGGTCTCGCCTCCGCGGCCGGCGTCATCGTCGTGATCGGCTCGATCATCCTGGCGACCTTCGCCCTGCGCGTCGTGTCGTCGCTGTTCCGCGAGGAGGTGTCCCGCTGATGGCCACCGTCGCCAGCACCACTCCCACCGCCCCGGCCCGGCGGTCCCGGCCGGGCGGCCGGCTCCGGGGAAGCGCCCTGGGCATCGTCGCCTGGCTGGCCGGTCTCGTCTTCGTGGCGCCCCTGCTGTGGATGGTCCTCACGTCCTTCCACTCCGAGGCCGACGCGGCGACCAACCCGCCCTCGGTGACCGCCCCGCTGACCCTGGACAGCTACCGCGAGTTCTTCGGGCTGACCGGGGGCGCCAGCCCCTGGCCGGCGATGATCAACTCCATGACCGCCTCGGTGGTCTCCACGCTGCTGACGCTGCTCCTGGCCGTGCCCGCCGCGTACGCGCTGTCCATCCGGCCGGTGAAGAAGTGGACCGATGTCCTGTTCTTCTTCCTCTCCACCAAGATGCTGCCGCTGGTGGCCGGTCTGCTGCCCATCTACCTCTTCGCCAAGAACACCGGCCTGCTCGACAACATCTGGGCGCTGGTCATCCTGTACACGGCGATGAACCTGCCGATCGCGGTGTGGATGATGCAGTCCTTCCTCGCCGAGGTGCCGGTCGCGATCATCGAGGCGGCCCAGATCGACGGGGCGAAACTCCCCACCGTCCTGGGACGCGTGGTCGCGCCGATCGCCCTGCCCGGCATCGCGGCGACGGCGCTGATCTGCTTCATCTTCAGCTGGAACGAACTGCTGTTCGCCCGAGTCCTGACGGGCGTGGTCGCCGAGACCGCCCCCGTCTTCCTGACCGGCTTCATCACCAGCCAGGGCCTGTTCCTGGCCAAGGTGTGCGCCGCGTCGCTCGTCATCTCCCTGCCGGTGCTCGCCGCGGGGTTCGCCGCCCAGGACAAACTCGTCCAGGGCCTGTCGTTGGGAGCCGTGAAATGAAGGCCGCCGTCATCGAGTCCGTGGGCAAGGCCGTCGTCGCCGAGGTCCCGGACCCGACGCCAGGACCGCGCGATGTCGTCGTCGAGGTCGCGGCCTGCGGACTGTGCGGCACGGACCTGCACATCCTCCAGGGCGAGTTCGCGCCCAAACTCCCGATCGTGCCGGGGCACGAGTTCGCCGGCGAGGTGGTCGGCGTCGGCTCCCAGGTCACGGAGGTGTCCGTCGGCGACCGGGTGGCGGTGGACCCCTCCCTTTACTGCCACGAGTGCCGCTACTGCCGTACCGGCCACAACAACCTCTGCGAGCGCTGGGCGGCGATCGGCGTCACCACGGCGGGCGGCGCGGCCCAGTACGCCGTGGCGCCCGTGGCGAACTGCGTCAAGCTCCCCGAGCACGTCCGCACCCAGGACGCGGCGCTGATCGAGCCCCTCTCCTGCGCGGTGCGCGGTTACGACGTGCTCCAGTCGCGGCTCGGTGCCCATGTGCTGATCTACGGGTCCGGAACCATGGGTCTGATGATGCTGGAGCTCGCCAAGCGGACCGGGGCGGCGAGCGTGGACATGGTCGATGTGAACCCGACGCGGCTCGAGACGGCGCGGCAGCTGGGTGTCTCCGCCTCCGCGGCGACCCCGGACGAGCTGGACCGGCCGCAGGGATGGGACCTCGTCATCGACGCGACGGGGAACGCGGCGGCGATCCAGGACGGACTGGATCGGGTCTCCAAGGCAGGCACGTTTCTGCAGTTCGGGGTCGCGGACTATGCGACGCGGGTGCATATCGATCCGTACCGGATCTACAACCAGGAGATCACGATCACCGGGTCGATGGCCGTGCTGCACAGCTACGAGCGCGCGGCGGAGTTGTTCGCGGGCGGCGTGCTGAACCCGGACGTCTTCATCAGCGACCGCCTCCCCCTGGACCAGTACCCCCAGGCCCTGGACCAGTTCGCGGCGGGCGTCGGCCGGAAGATCGTGGTGGTCCCCTAGGCCTCCTTCGCCCCCGCCGCCCCTTCCCGTCCCGACCTGGGGCTCCGCCCCAGACCCCGCTCCTCAAACGCCGGAGGGGCTGGATGTCAGCCCGTCCCTGGGGGCTGCGCCCCCGGCGACGGGGGGGGCGGGTGGCGGGGGCGAACGCACCCCTCGATCGGACCACAGGTAAGGGAACGGTAAAACGCCCTCGCTCGTTCACTCAGGCATGACAGCTATGACCCCCGGCTCGAACATCCCCCTCCCCACCGCCCGAGTGACGGTGGACGTCGCCGCCCCCGTGCGGCTAGACGTATCGGGCCTGCTGCTCACCGCCGACGGCAAGGTGCGCTCCGACGACGACTTCATCTTCTACAACCAGCCCACCGGCCCCGGCGTGACCTACCGCTCCGGCGGCGGCACCACCCCCGACGCCATCACGGTCGACACCGCGGCCGTACCCCCCGGCATCGAGAAGATCGTCGTCACCGCGAGCCCCGACGCCGCCGGCCAGACCTTCCAGGGCATCGAACCGACGGCCACCATCCGCGGCGCGGACGACGGCACGGTCCTGGCGACCTTCACTCCCCCGCGCCTCGGCTCCGAGACCGCACTCGTGGTCGTCGAGATCTACCTGCGCAACGGCGCCTGGAAGGCCCGCGCCGTCGGCCAGGGCTACGCCAACGGCCTCGCCGGCATCGCCACCGACTTCGGCGTCACGGTCGAGGAACCGGCCGCCCCGGCCCAGCCGGCAGCCGCCCCCGCCCCGCCCGCGGCCCCGCCCGCCCCGCCGATGGCCGCCCCGCAGGCGCCCCCCGCCCCCGCCGCGCCGCCGGCCCCTCCCGCCGCCGCTCCCGGCACCGGGAAGATCAACCTCGACAAGGGCCGGGTCAGCCTGCAGAAGAACCAGACCGTCTCCCTGATGAAGGGCGGCCGCCCGCTGCTCTCCCAGGTCAAGATGGGTCTCGGCTGGGAGCCGGCCTACCGCGGCAAGGACATCGACCTGGACGCCTCGGTCATCGCCTACGGCCCGCAGCGCAACCACATCGACAGCTGCTACTTCGGCAAGCTGCAGATCCTGAACGGCGCGATCCGCCACTCCGGCGACAACCTCACCGGCGAGGGCGGCGGGGACGACGAGGTGATCACCGTCGACCTCGGCCGCCTCCCCATGGAGGTCAGCGGCCTGGTCTTCACCGTCAACTCCTTCTCCGGCCAGAAGTTCACGGAGGTCGCCAAGGCCTACTGCCGCCTCCTGGACGCCACCACCGGCGAGGAGCTGGTCCGCTTCGACCTCACCGGCGCCGAACCGCAGACGGGCGTGATGATGGCGAAGCTGATCCGCCAGTTCTCCGGCGAGTGGGAGATGACCGCGATGGGCGACTTCGTGAAGTCGCGCACGGTCCGCGGCATGGTCAAGCCGTCCGCCCAGGCGCTGTAACCACCGCCGCCGATAAGCGACGGCGGGTGCCCTGAGAGGGCACCCGCCGTTCTCATGCCGCCCAGGGCCAGTCGGCGTCCCGGCCGGCCTCGAGCAGCGGCACCATCCGGAAGGCGGCGTCCGACAGTCCCCCGAAGGTGTGCCGGTTCGCCGTGCCGGACGGACCGTGGCCCGCGCGGTATCCGGCCAGGTTCCAGGTGTACACCGGCACCTGCGGCGGGACCTGCTCGGTCGGGTCGCCGTAGTGGCTGTGGGCGTACTGCTCGTCGGTGACGATCAGCACCCGGTCGTGCCCCTTGTAGTGCCGGCGCACCGCCTCGGTCGTGTCGGTGCCGCCGAGGTCCCCGAACCGGTCGAGGATCCTCGGCACCGACTCGCCCCGGCGCAACCGCACCGGCTTGCTCGTCGAGCCGAACTCGACGAGGTCCGCCTTCGCGGCCCGCAGCGCGAGCGCCGTGCCGAAGACGGCCGCCGCGTCGGCGCGGGTGAGCTCGGAGCGGTCCGACATCCGCGAGTAGAACATCGAACCCGAGCGGTCCACGAGGACCAGCGTCCGGCCGGGCAGCGCGGGCACGTTGGCCAGCGAGTGGCCGAGCGCCTGCTCCAGCGGGTACGACCAGCGCAGCGACGGCGCGTGCCGGTACGCGGCGAGGTACCGGAAGGGGAACTGCCGCGACCGGGCGACCTCCGCGGGGTCGGCGATGCGCGCGGCGACCTGAGCGGCCACCTCGTCGCGGACCCCGGCCTCGTCGAAGTTCCGCAGGTTGCGCACGAGCGCCATCGGGCCCATGGACGGGATGACGGCCTCCCAGGCCGCCTTGTCCATCGGTCCCTGCAGCCAGCCCGCCAGCGCCTCCCAGGTGAGGCCCGCGGCGGCGAGCCGCTCGGCACCGTCGGGCGCCGTGACGACCGCGCGCCGCTCCTCGACGGGCAGCGCCATCAGCGCGCGGTGGGCGGTGAGGACGCGGTTCGAGGCGGGCGGCTCCGCGGTGTCCGGGTGGTGCCGGCGGTCGAGGGCGTACCGGAACAGCTCGCCCTGCCACGGCTTGTCCGGGTCGGGAGCGGCGTGCACCAGGTTCAGGATGTCGCCGAACCGGTAACCCTTGGACGCGGTGTCGTACTTCAGCAGGGCCTTGCCCCCGTAGAGCCGGCGCACGGCGTCGGCGACCCCGCGCTTGACCGGCTTCGGAATGTTCCGGCCGTAGGTCGCCGTCCAGTAGGCGAGCAGCTCGCCGGGCTCGTCGGGCCGCCGCAGCACGGAGTCCACGACCCTGCGGTTCGACGGACCGTCGGTCGCACCGGCCTCCAGGCGGGCCTTGACGTACTCGGCGGCCCCCACGATCGACGCGGTGCGCAGGTTGCCCTCGCCGCGCAGCCAGCCGAGCAGTCCGGCCGTCCAGGCCGGATCGGTCACCGCGAGCTCACGCACGAGCTTCGCAAACCGGTCGTCGCGGTGGTCGCCGCTCTCGTAGAAGGTCTGCTGCATCACGAAGTTGGCCACCGAGAGCAGGAAGAGCTCCGAGCGCGCGTCGCGCTCGCGGCCACGGCCGCCCTGGTAGGTACGCAGCACACGGCCGGTGGACGTCACGCGCGACGTCGGCTGCGGCTTGGCGGCCCGGGTGTTGAATCGCGCCATGGTGAATTCCCCCGAATTCCCTCGATGGTGGAGGAAGGCGCGGCAAAGGTGGGTGGCCGAGAAACGAGTCGGCTGCGGAACATGTCAGGCGCGTCTTCCCTTTCCGCCACATCGACCCTGGGCCGATGACGGGATTCGAACCCGCAGTGAACCTGATCCGGAGAAGTATCCGCTGCCTGCGCACCGGGCACCCACCAAGTACTGCGCCTCCCGAGATCAAGTCGGCGGCGGCATCGGATTCTTTGAAGAGAAGAAGTAGCCGCAGCCCGCGCACCGGGAGGTGCATGAAGTTGTGGTGTCCAGAGATCGAGGCCGGCGGAACCGACGAAGGTGCTCTGACCCCTGAGCTACACCGGCGCGTTGTGCCGGTGACGGGACTCGAACCCGCGACCGCCCCATTATCAGTGGAAGTAGGTCCTGCCTTCGCACCTGGACGTGCATCACTTTAGGAGGGCGGCCCTCGTCCAGGCGAGCGAATTAATCACCGGCGCTTCTGGCGCTTCCACGGACCCGTGATGGCGACCATGATGCCCGGTTCCTGGATGTTGGCGTACAGGGTCCTGCCGTCGGGCGAGAAGGTCACGCCGGTGAATTCACTGAACTCCGGCTCCTGTTCGGTGCCGATGTTCAGTTCGTTGCGGGCGATGGGGTAGGTGCGGCCGCTGTCGGTCGCCCCGAACAGGTGCTGCGCGCCGTCCCCGTCCTCGGCGACGATCAGGCCGCCGTACGGCGAGACGGTGATGTTGTCGGGACCGTCGAAGGCGCCGTCCCGCGCCGGGTCCCGGTGGGCGCCGAGCAGGAGTTTCAGGGTCAGGGTGCGGCGCTTGGGGTCGTAGAACCAGACCTGGCCGTCGTGCTGTACGGGGCTCTCCTCGCGGGCGTAGGAGGAGACGATGTACGCCCCGCCGTCGCCCCACCACATGCCCTCGAGTTTGCGGCCCCGGGTGACCCGGCCGGGGCCGAACTGTTCGCGGACGGGCACCTCGCGGGCGTCACGGTCGGGCACGTCCACCCAGTCGACGCCGTACACCGTGCCGGTCCGCGTGGCCCGGGAGAGGTCGTCGACGTACCGGCCGCCGGAGTCGTAGCACTTGGGCGCCTGGAGGACACCGGCGTCGTCGGCGAGGGTGCGGAGCCGGCGCGGACCGTGGCGGAAGCCCTCCGGCGGGGTCCAGCGGTAGAAGAGGCCGTTGGGCCCGTCGGCGTCCTCGGTGAGGTAGGCGTGGCCGCGCCGGGGGTCGATGACGACGGCCTCGTGGTCGTAGCGGCCGAAGAACTTCAGCGGCCTGGGGTCGCGGTTGGCGCGCCGGTCGGCGGGGTCGACCTCGAAGACATAGCCGTGGTCCTCGGTCATGCCGTTCTCGCCGGCCCGGTCGGAGTTCTCCTCGCAGGTGAGCCAGGTGCCCCACGGGGTGCTGCCGCCCGCGCAGTTGTTGGCGGTGCCGGCGATGCCGACCCATTCGGCGACGCTTCCGTCGGGGCGCACCTCGACGATCGTGCAGCCGCCGGGTGCGGCGGGGTCGTAGACGAGGCCCTCGGTGAGCGGCACCGGGAACTCGGCCTCGTCGCGCGGGCCGTCCATCTCGTGGTTGTTGACCAGCAGGGTGCTGCCGCGCGGGCCGGGGAAGGCGGCCGTTCCGTCGTGCTCGGCGGGCGTGAACTCACCGGTTTCCAGGCGGGTCCGCCCGGCGTGGGTGAGGACGCGGTAGGTGAACCCGGCGGGCAGGGCGAGGAGCCCCTCCGGGTCCGGCACGAGCGGCCCGTACCCCACGCCCCCGTCCCGGCCGGCGGCTTCTCCGGCGATACCGGCGGAGGCGAGGGCGTGGGGCGCGGAGGCGAGGGCGCCGGCAGTGCCCGCCAGCGCGATCCCGGCACCGGTGATCGCGGATGTTCTGGCGAAGTCCCTGCGGGTGAGCGACATGCTGTCTCCAGGTGACGGTGGACAGGGCCGTGGGCCGTGCGCCCGTCAGGCTCCCGCCCCTACCTGAACGCGGGTTGAACGCCGGGGGTCACGGCACTCCCCGCTCCCGTGAAGCTCAGCCGCCGTGCTGCGAGCGCGCCTTGAAGGCGGCCTTCCGCGCCTCCTTGGCGACCTTCTTGTCCGGGTGCAGCCGTCCCATGGCCTCCAGCACGTCCGCGGTGGCCGGGTGGTCCACCCGCCAGACGGCCTCGAAGAAGCCGCTGTGCTGCTGTGCCAGCCCTTCCACCAGGGAGCGCAGCTCCTCCGAGTTGCCCTCCGCGGCGAGCTGGGCGGCCACCGTGTCGATGGTCAGCCAGAAGATCATGGCCTCGGACGGCGGCGGCACGTCGGCGGCCCCGTGCTCGGCCAGCCACACTCGCGCCAGCCCGCCCAGTTCGGGATCGTCCAGCACCTCCCGCAGCGCGGGTTCGGCGGAGCCGCCGACCAGCGACAGGGCCTGCTGGCAGCGAAGTCGCCGCAGCGGCGCGCCCTCGTCGGCCCCGCGCGCCGCCGCCAGCAACTCCCGTGCGGACGCTAGGGGTTCGCGCCGGGCGAGCCACTGCTCGGTCTCCGCGTGGGCCGCCACCGGCGGGAAGCCGGCCGTGCCGTCGAGCAGCGCGTCGGCGCCCTTGTCGGCGAGGTCGCCGACCGCCGGCGCCTCGAATCCGGCCTCCAGCAGCCGGGCGCGCAGCCCGTAGAGCCCGAGCGGGGTGAGCCGCACCATGCCGTAGCGGGAGACGTCGGTGTCGTCCTCCGGTGCGGCGGGCTCCTCGTCGGCGTCGGCCATGAGCGCCTCGTCGACCGGCTGGTACTCCACGAGTCCCACGGGCTCCAGCACGCGGAACTGGTCGTCCAGGCGCATCATCGCGTCGGACACCTGCTCCAGGACGTCATTGGTGGGTTCGGCCATGTCGCCGGGCACGATCACCGACGCGGCCAGCGCGGGCAGCGGCACGGGCGTCCCGGAGGGGTTTTCCTCCCCGGCCGTCAGCAGGTAGAGGTTGCCGAGCACCCCGTCCAGGAACTCGGCCTCGGCCTCGGGATCCCAGTCGAGGGCGTCGAGGTCGAGCTGCCCGGAGCCCTCACCCTCGGCGATGGCGTCGACGAGCCCGCCCAGATCGGGGACGCTCGCGTCGCCGAGCACCGTCTCCAGGGCGGCGAGCCAGACGCCCAGCACGTCCTGCGGCGAACCCCCGGTGAGCACCGCGAGTTCGGCGCCCGCCGCGACCGTCCCCTCCTCCTCGTCGACGACCTCGACGAGCCCGGTGTCGACGGCGACGCGCCAGGCCTCACTGGCGTATGCGGCGGCGTCGTCCCCGGTCAGTCCCAGCTCCGCGGCGGCCCGCGGCAACTGCTCCTCGACGAGCCCGCCCCCCGCGTCCACGCGGGTCGCGGGCCCGGCCCAGCGGGCGAGCCGCGCGGCCCGGGAGAGCACCGGGGTGGACAGGGCGTCGCGCGCCAGCTCCGCTTCGGGACGCAGCCGCACCGGCGGCAGGATGGAGCTGTCTGACATCGGCTTGTTTCTCCTAGGGCCTCTTACGACTCAGCCGCTCAGCCTAGACGGATTTCCACCCATGCCGCCCACTTCATCTCCTCTTCGGTGAGCGTACGTGGCCGAAACCTTGACAAGTGGCTTGGCCAGGCTGGAGATTGACGCGCGTAGACAGGGAGTGACCCACGCTCCACCCTCGTCCCGGCGTAGATCACGTTCCCGGAGGGAATTCCGTTGCCCAGCAAGTCGTCCGCGCGTCTCGCCGCGCTCACCGTCGCCGCCGTGTGCACCGCGGCGTCCACCGTCGTCCTCACCTCGCCCGCGCACGCGGACTCCGTGCGCATCCATGACATCCAGGGCGACACCCGCATATCGCCGTACGCCGGCGAGCAGGTCGCCGATGTGGCCGGAATCGTCACCGGCGTCCGCACCTACGGCTCGTCACGCGGCTTCTGGATCCAGGACCCCGCCCCGGACGCGGACCCGGCCACCAGCGAGGGGGTCTTCGTCTTCACGGGCTCCACGCCGAAGGGCGTCGCGGTCGGCGACGCCGTCACGGTGTCCGGCACGGTCTCGGAGTACGTCCCCGGCGGCACGTCCTCCGGCAACCAGTCCCTGACCGAGATCACCCGCCCGGCCTTCACGGTCGTCTCCAGCGGCAACGCGGTGCCGGCCGCGACACCGGTCACCTCGCGTTCCGTCCCGGCGGCCTACGCCCCCGTGCCGAACGGCTCGATCAACGACCTCCCACTGCGCCCCTCGGCCTACGCCCTGGACCTCTACGAGTCCCTGGAGGGCATGAACGTCCAGGTCTCCGACACCCGGGTGGTGGGCGCCACCGACCCGTACACGGAGCTCTGGGTCACGGTGAAGCCCTGGGAGCACCGCAACCTCCGGGGCGGCACCGTCTACGGCTCGTACGGCTCGCAGAACACCGGCCGCCTCCAGATCCAGTCGCTGGGCAAGGCGGCCGACTTCCCCGACGCGAACGTCGGCGACACCCTCACCGGCGAGACCACGGGCCCCCTGGACTACAACCAGTTCGGCGGCTACACCCTGGTGGCCGACGAGCTGGGCACCCTGAGAAGCGGGGATCTGCAGCGCGAGACGACCCGCAGACAGCACCGGTCGGAACTGGCCGTCGCGACCTACAACGTCGAGAACCTCGACCCCTCGGACGACACCTTCGCCGCCCACGCCGCCGCGATCGTGAACAACCTCAGGTCGCCCGACATCGTGTCCCTGGAGGAGATCCAGGACAACAACGGCGCCACCGACGACGGCACGGTCGCCGCCGACCTGACCCTGGCCCGGCTGATCGAGGCCATCGAGGCGGCGGGCGGCCCGCGCTACGAGTGGCGCGCCATCGACCCGGCCGACAAGCAGGACGGCGGCCAGCCGGGCGGCAACATCCGCCAGGCGTTCCTGTTCAACCCGGACCGGGTCTCCTTCACCGACCGTCCCGGCGGGGACGCCACCACCCCCACCGACGTCACCCGGGTCCGCGGCAAGGCGGCCCTGACGACCTCCCCCGGCCGGATCGACCCGACGTCCGAGGCGTTCGAGGACAGCCGCAAGCCGCTGGCCGGTGAGTTCACCTTCCGGGGCCGCACCGTCATCGTCATCGCCAACCACTTCTCCTCGAAGGGCGGCGACCAGGGCCTGACCTCCGCGTACCAGCCGCCGTCCCGCGGCTCGGAGACCCAGCGTCACCTCCAGGCCGAGGCGGTGCACGACTTCACCGCGAAGATCCTCAAGACACAGAAGAACGCCAAGGTCGTGGTCCTCGGCGACATCAACGACTTCGAGTTCTCGGAGACGACCGACATCCTCGAGGGCCGGAACACCCTCTGGTCGGCCGTCAAGTCACTCCCCCGCTCGGAGCGTTACTCGTACGTCTACCAGGGCAACAGCCAGGTCCTGGACCAGATCCTGATCACGCCGTCCATCCGCCGCTTCAGCTACGACAGCGTGCACATCAACGCGGAGTTCCACGACCAGATCAGCGACCACGACCCACAGATTTTGCGCTTCCGCCCGTAGAGGGGCAGCCGCCCACGGCGGTGAGGGGACGGGGCGGGGGCACCCGCCCCGGCCCCGCCCCACCCCGAACCGTGGGCGCTCACCAGACCCCACGCAACGAACGATGCGGCGCAGGCGTAGGCCTCAGCAACGGTGGCGTCGCACCATCACCGCACCCACCACCGCGGCCACCACCGCGCCCGCGATCATCACCGGCTTGCGGTACCGCATCCCCGCCTCTCCGGCGTGGGCGGCACTGCTGCGCATCTGCACGGTCATCGCACCGGCCCGGTCCCGGAGGTCGTCGGCCCGCGCCTTCGCCCGCCCCTTGACGTCCATCTTCCCGGCCAACTCCTCGACGGTGTCGCCGAGTTCATGCCGCGTCTGCTCGATCTGCCGCCGCAGCTCGTCGGGCCCCTTGGCGCCCCGGCCCGGCGCCGCAGCCTCCGCCTGCGCGTCCACGTGGGCCCCTTCACGGGCCCCCGCACGCCTCACGTCGTGTGTCATCGGTGCGCCCTTCCCTTGATCTCGTCCACATCGGCCTTCACGCTGCCCAGCGTCTTCTCCGGCTTGGGCGGCGTGGCCCGGCGCAGCTGACCGCGGCCGGCGAGGGCCAGCACTCCGGCGACGAGGAACAGCACGCCCGTGACGATCAGCGCCGCGGCCCACAGAGGCAGCACCAGGTCCAGCGCAGCGACACCCGTACCGGCCAGCGCAAGCAGCCCCGCGTAGCCGAACGCGCCCGCCGCCCCCAGCATCCCGCCGCCGCGCCCGGCACGACGGCCCTTCTCCGCCAGCTCTTCCTTGGCGAGTGCCACTTCCTGCCGTGCGAGCCGTGAGATCTGTTCGGTGGCCTGCCCGACGAGCTCGCCCACGCTGTGCTCGTCGCGAACCGGCCGTCGCTCCATGGTTCCGGTCACGATGCGCCTCCTCTCGGGTCGGGGAGACCCGAGTACCCCCGCCGACCTCCGTCTATCCATGAAGCAACGCTTACCTATACCGGTAACAACAGATAAGTAGAACTTCACGCCTCGGGGGCCGACACTACCCCCATGACCCCTTTCGGCCGCACCCTGTGCGCGATGATCACCCCGTTCACCCCGGCCGGCGCGCTCGACCTCGACGGCGCCCAGCGGCTGGCCGACCACCTGGTCACCCGCGGCTGCGACGGCCTGGTCCTGTCCGGCACCACGGGCGAGTCCCCCACCACCACGGACGCCGAGAAGTCGGCCCTCGTCACGGCGGTACGCCAAGCCGTCGGCAGCCGAGCGACGATCGTCGCGGGCGTCGGCACCCCCGACACGGCCCACACCGCCCGGCTGGCCCGCGAGGCCGAGAAGGCGGGCGCCGACGGCCTCCTGGTGTCGGCCCCGTACTACAGCCTCCCCCCGCAGGACGCGGTCGAGGCGCACTTCCTGGAGATCGCCGACACCACGGACCTCCCCCTGGCCCTGTACGACATCCCCTCCCGCACGGGCGTCCGCATCGCACCGGACTCGCTGCTGCGCCTCGCCGAGCATCCGCGGATCGTGGCGGTGAAGGACTGTTCGTACGACTTCCTGTCCGCGCAGAAGCTGATCCCGAGCACCGGCCTCGCCTACTACGCGGGGTCCGACGAGCTCAATCTCGCCCTGTACGCGGTCGGCGGCGCCGGCTGCATCAGCACGGTGGCCAACGTGGCCCCGGACCGCGTCAGCGCCGTCCTGGACGCGTTCGACACGGGGGACACCGCCGGCGCGGCCCGCCTCCAGCAGCGGATGACGCCCCTCGTCGAGGCGATGATGGCGAGCGGCCTCCCCGGCACGGTCACCGCCAAGGCCCTCCTCGCCGAACTGGGCCTCCCCGCCGGCCCGGTCCGCCCGCCGCTGCGGCCGGCCGGGCCCGGCACGACCGCGGAACTCAGGCGCGCCCTCGACCCGGCGGCCGTCTGACGCCTCCGACGACGCACGGGCCGGATCCCCACCGGGTGGGGATCCGGCCCGTGCGGACGGCCCGTGCGCCTCAGTCCCAGAGGTATCCGTCCCCGAACAGCAGGAAGTGCTCCAGCACGTCCTCCGCGGGGTCGTCGATCTGCCCGACGTCGGCGTTGACCAGTGCCACGCGGTGACCGTTGTCCGAGCCCGTGGACGTCTCGTCCGCGTGTGCGGTGCCCGCGAGCGTGCCGCACAGCATCAGCACCGCCACCACACCCATCACACCGACGGCGCAGCGCAGCGCACCCCACACCCACTTGTTCGTCATCGCCCGTCCCCATTTCCTGTATGTCAGTCGTCCCGGCGTCTGATCGGACCCTGTGTCCACCCGTTCATCTGCCTAAACGACCCATAAGTCACGGGGAGTAACCCGTACGGGCGTGACGGCGGGGTCAGTTGTGGCTGTGGAGGACCTCGTTCAGGCCGCCCCAGACCGCGTTGTTGGGGCGCGCCTCGACCGTGCCGGTGACGGAGTTGCGGCGGAACAGGATGTTGGAGGCGCCGGACAGCTCGCGTGCCTTGACGACCTCGCCGTCGGGCATGGTGACGCGGGTACCCGCGGTGACGTACAGCCCCGCCTCGACCACGCACTCGTCACCGAGGGCGATGCCGACGCCCGCCTCGGCGCCGATCAGGCACCGCTCGCCGACGGAGATGCGGACGTTGCCGCCGCCGGACAGGGTGCCCATGGTGGAGGCGCCGCCGCCGATGTCGGAGCCGTCGCCGATGACGACGCCGGCCGAGATGCGGCCTTCGACCATCGACGTGCCGAGGGTGCCGGCGTTGAAGTTGACGAAGCCCTCGTGCATGACGGTGGTGCCCTCGGCGAGGTGCGCACCGAGCCGTACCCGGTCGGCGTCGGCGATCCGGACGCCCTTGGGGGCGACGTAGTCCGTCATGCGCGGGAACTTGTCGACGGAGGTGACGGCGAGGTGCAGGCCCTCGGCGCGGGCGTTGAGCCGGACCTTCTCCAGGTCGTCCACGGCGACCGGGCCGAGCGAGGTCCAGGCGACGTTGGCGAGGTGGGCGAAGATGCCGTCGAGGTTCTGGCCGTGCGGCTCGACCAGGCGGTGGGAGAGCAGGTGGAGGCGCAGATAGACGTCGTGCGCGTCGACCGGCTTCTCGTCCAGCGAGGAGATGACCGTGCGGACCGCGACGACCTCGACACCGCGGCGGGCGTCGGGGCCGACCGCCGCGGTGGCGCCGCCGCCGAGCAGTTCGGCGGCGCGCTCGGCGGAGAGCCGCTCGGTGCCGGACGGGCCGGGGTCGGCGACGAGTTCGGGGGCGGGGAACCACGTGTCGAGAACGGTGCCGTCGGCGGCGACGGTGGCGAGGCCGGCGGCCACTGCGCCGGTGGTGCTCTGAGCAGTCGTGTCGGTCATAAGGGCAACCTAACCGTCCGGCGGCCACGGACGCGAACCGGTCCCCCGGCATCTCACGTGGCGGGCGAACGGCCCGCCACGATCATCCGTCCCAGCACCTCCCGGGCGTACCCCTCGTCGTACGGCCTGCCGGTCAGCAGCACCTGGAGACAGATGCCGTCCACCAGCGCGACCAGCGCCCGGGCGGTGACCGGGTCGGTGCGGCAGGACAGTTGCTCGGCGACGCCCTCACACCACTCGGCCGCGACCGGGCGCAGTGCGGGGCGGCGCAGGGCGGCCAGATACAGCTCGTACTCCAGCTCCACTCCGGTGCGCTCACCGGCCAGCCATTCGCCGATCAGGGCGGCGAGTTCGGCCGCGAGGTCGCTGCCGGGGTCCGCCAGACCGCCGCGCGAGGCGACCACCTTGGCGAAGCCCTCGTTGGTCTGGCGCAGGGCGGCGACCATGAGCTCGTCGAGGGTCTTGAAGTGGTACGTGGTGGAGCCGAGCGGGACGTCGGCCTCGGCGGCGACGCTGCGGTGGCTGAGACCGGCGATGCCGCTGCGGCCCACCACCCGGATCGCCGCGTCGATGATCCGCTGCCGTCGCTCGGGGTCGTGGCGCCGGGCCATCAGTGCGCCCCTCCCAGGTTCAGCACCACGACTCCGATGATGATCAGGGCGATGCCGGCGGCCCTGGCGGCGGTGAGCCCCTCCCCCAGGAACACGATGCCGATCGTGGCGATGGCGGCGGTGCCCACGCCGGCCCAGATCGCGTACGCGGTGCCGATGGCGACGGTGCGCAGGGTCTGGGCGAGCAGCGCGAAGGAGACCAGGTAGCCGGCCACGGTCAGCAGCGAGGGCCAGAGCCTGCTGAAGCCCTCGCTGTACTTCATGGCGGTGGTGGCGCACACCTCGGCGACGATGGCGCCGGACAGCAGCAGATATCCCATGCGTACGAGCGTACACAGCGAATGTACGGGCGTACACAACGGCACGGGGGTGAAAACACGACAACGGCGGCACCAAAAGGCACCGCCGTTGTCGTCGAAGCGTGTCTCAGACGTTGAACCCCAACGCCCGGAGCTGCTCGCGTCCGTCGTCCGTGATCTTGTCGGGGCCCCACGGCGGCATCCACACCCAGTTGATGCGCAGCTCGCTGACCAGACCGTCCGTGGCGGACTTGGCCTGGTCCTCGATGACGTCCGTCAGCGGGCAGGCCGCGGAGGTCAGGGTCATGTCGACGGTCGCCACATTGGAGTCGTCGACGTGGATGCCGTAGATGAGGCCGAGGTTGACGACGTCGATGCCCAGTTCGGGGTCGACGACGTCCATCAGGGCCTCGCGGAGCTCCTCCTCCGAGGCCGGCTTCATCTCCAGGGTCTCGCTCATGCCGTAGTCCTTTCGGCGTCGGCGCCCAGCGCCTGGGCCGTCGCGTCCTTCCACGCCATCCAGCTGAGGAGGGCGCACTTCACCCGGGCCGGGTACTTGGACACCCCGGCGAACGCGACCGCGTCCTCCAGGATCTCCTCCATCGCGTCGTCGGGCTCGATCCTCCCCTTGGACTGCATCAGTTCCAGGAAGGTCCCCTGGATCCGCTGCGCCTCGGCGAGATCCTTGCCGACCAGCAGGTCGTTCAGCACGGAGGCGGAGGCCTGGCTGATCGAGCAGCCCTGCCCCTCGTAGCTGACGTCGCTGATCGTCGTGCCGTCGTACTTCACGCGCAGCGTGATCTCGTCACCGCACGTCGGGTTGACGTGGTGCACCTCGGCGTCGCCGTCCCTCAGACCACGCCCGTGCGGGTTCTTGTAGTGGTCCAGGATGACGTCCTGGTACATCGAGTCCAGCTTCACGCCTCAGCCCCTCATCCGAAGAAGTTCCGTACGTGCTCCAGGCCGTCGACCAGTGCGTCGATCTCGGCCGGCGTGGAGTACAGATAGAACGACGCTCGCGTGGTCGCAGGAATTCCGTACCGCAGGCAGACGGGGCGGGCGCAGTGATGACCCACGCGTACCGCGATGCCCTGCTCGTCGAGGACCTGGCCCACGTCGTGCGGGTGGATGTCACCCAGGGTGAACGAGATCGCGGCGCCGCGGTCCTCGGCCGTGGCGGGGCCGATGATGCGCAGGTCCGGGACCTCGGCCAGCCGCTTGACCGCGTACTCGGTGATCGCGTGCTCATGGGCGAGGATCTTGTCCATGCCGATGGCCGACAGGTAGTCGATCGCCGCGCCGAGTCCGACCGCCTGGGCGATCGGCGGGGTGCCCGCCTCGAACTTGTGCGGGGCCGGGGCGTAGGTCGACGAGCTCATCGACACGGTCTCGATCATCTCGCCGCCGCCGAGGAACGGAGGCAGGTCCTCCAGCAGCTCCTGGCGGCCCCAGAGGACGCCGATGCCGGTCGGGCCGCACATCTTGTGACCGGTGAAGGCCACGAAGTCGGCCTGGAGGGCCTGCACGTCCAGCGGCATGTGCGGCGCGGCCTGGGAGGCGTCGACGCAGACCAGCGCGCCGACCTCCTGGGCGCGGCGCACTATCGCCTCGACCGGGTTGACCGTGCCCAGGATGTTGGACACCAGCACGAAGGAGACGACCTTCGTCTTCTCCGTGATGATCTCGTCGATGTTCGACAGGTCGAGCCGGCCGTCGTCGGTGAGGCCGAACCACTTCAGCTTCGCGCCCGTGCGCTGCGCCAGCAGCTGCCACGGCACGATGTTGGAGTGGTGCTCCATCTCGGTGATGACGATCTCGGTCTCGTGGTCCACCCGGTAGGGCTCGTCGGCCCAGCCGAGCATGTTGGCCACGAGGTTGAGCGACTCCGAGGCGTTCTTGGTGAAGATCACCTCGTCGCGCGAGGGGGCGTTGACGAACTCCGCCACCTTGTCGCGCGCACCCTCGTACAGCGCCGTGGCCTCCTCGGCGAGCACATGCACACCGCGGTGGACGTTGGCGTTGTAGCGCTCGTAGTACTCGCTCAGGGCGTCCAGCACCTGGCGCGGCTTCTGGCTGGTCGCCGCGTTGTCCAGGTACACGAGCTTCCGTCCGTCGTGGACCTGTCGGTCCAGGACGGGGAAGTCCTTGCGGATCGCCTCGGTGTCGAGGAGGCCCGGCAGCTGTGTCACTCGGATGCGCCACCCTTCACGTACTTGTCGTAGCCCTCGGCCTCGAGCTGGTCGGCGAGCTCCGCGCCGCCGGACTCGGCGATGCGACCGTTCGCGAACACGTGCACGTGGTCGGGCTTGATGTAGCGCAGGATGCGCGTGTAGTGCGTGATCAGCAGGGTGCCGACCTCGCCGGACTCGCGGACGCGGTTGACGCCCTCGGAGACGACGCGCAGGGCGTCGACGTCCAGGCCGGAGTCGGTCTCGTCGAGGATCGCGACCTTCGGCTTGAGCAGCTCGAGCTGGAGGATCTCGTGGCGCTTCTTCTCACCGCCGGAGAAGCCCTCGTTGACGTTGCGCTCGGCGAAGGCGGGGTCCATGTTGAGGCGCTCCATGGCCTCCTTGACCTCCTTCACCCAGGTGCGCAGCTTGGGGGCCTCGCCGCGGATGGCGGTGGCGGAGGTGCGCAGGAAGTTGGAGACGGAGACGCCGGGGACCTCGACCGGGTACTGCATGGCGAGGAACAGGCCGGCCCGGGCACGCTCGTCGACGGACATCTCCAGGACGTCCTCGCCGTCGAGGGTGACGGTGCCGCCGGTGATCGTGTACTTGGGGTGACCCGCGAGGGAGTAGGCGAGGGTCGACTTGCCGGAGCCGTTCGGGCCCATGATGGCGTGCGTCTCGCCCTGCTTCACGGTGAGGTCGACACCCTTGAGGATTTCCTTCGTGCCGTTCTCGACCTCGACGGTGACGTGCAGGTCTCGGATTTCAAGCGTTGCCATGGGTGCCTCAGGACTCCTGGGTGACGGAGACGAGCACGTCGTCCCCTTCGATCTTTACGGGGTATACGGGGACCGGGCGCGTCGCCGGAAGGGCGTCGGGCTTGCCGGAACGGAGGTCGAAACGCGAGCCGTGCAGCCAGCACTCGATGTGGCAGTCGTCCACCTCGCCCTCCGAGAGGGAGACGTTCGCGTGCGAGCAGATGTCGTGGATCGCGAACACCTCGCCCTCGGTCTGCACGATGGAGACCGGCGTGCCGTCGAGTTCCACCCGCTTCGGGGTGTCCTCCTCCAGCTCGCTCAGCCCGCAGGCGCGTACGAAGGTCATGCGACCGCCGCCTCCAGCTCCTCCTCGATCTTGGCGATCAGACGCTCCTCGATGTCCGGAACGCCGATCTGCTGGACGAGCTCGGCGAAGAAGCCGCGGACCACCAGACGGCGGGCGTCCTTCTCCGGGATGCCGCGGGCCATCAGGTAGAAGAGCTGCTCGTCGTCGAAGCGGCCGGTCGCGGAGGCGTGGCCGGCGCCGACGATCTCGCCGGTCTCGATCTCCAGGTTGGGCACGGAGTCGACGCGGGCGCCGTCGGTGAGGACCAGGTTGCGGTTCATCTCGTAGGTGTCGGTGCCCTCGGCCTTGGCCTCGATGAGCACGTCACCGATCCACACGGCGTGCGCCTCGTCGCCCTGGAGCGCGCCCTTGTAGACGACGTTGGACTTGCAGTGCGGCACGTTGTGGTCGACCAGGAGACGGTGCTCCTGGTGCTGGCCGGCGTCGGTGAAGTACAGGCCGAACAGCTCGGCCTCGCCGCCGGGGCCGGCGTAGATCACGCGCGGGTGGAGGCGTACGACGTCGCCGCCGAAGGTGACGACGACCGACTTGAAGGAGGCGTCGCGGCCGACCAGGGCGTTGTGCTGGGCGACGTGCACGGCCTTGTCGTCCCAGTCCTGGACGGAGACGACGGTGAGCTTGGCGCCGTCGCCGAGGACGAAGTCGACGTTGGCGGCGAGCACCGCGTCCCCGGTGTGGTCGATGACCACGAGGGCCTCGGCGAAGGCGCCGAGCTCGATCAGCTGGTGGCCGTAGGCGGTGCCGCCCTCGCCGTGCACCGCGATGCGGATCGGCTCGGTGAGCACGGTCTCCTTCGGCACGGTCACGACCGAGGCCCGCTCGAAGGCGGAGTACGCCTGGGCGGCGACGCGGTCCACCGGCGTGCCCGCGCGGCCGAGCCGGGCGTCGTCGCGGCCGACGGTCTCGACGGTGACGCCCTCGGGGGCCTCGACGGCGACCTTGACGCCCTCGCCGGTGGCGGTGGCGGTGCCGTCGTGCAGACCGCGCAGCCGCTCCAGCGGGGTGAACCGCCACTCCTCCTCACGGCCGTGGGGGACGGCGAAGTCCGCCACGTCGAAGGACGGGGGCGCGCTCATACGGGTGGCGACGGTCGACTCGGCGGCCACCGCGATCGAGCCCGCGGTCGTGGAACCCACGGGGATGTTCTGAGCCTCAGCCATGGCTGTCGTAGTGCTCGCTTTCCTTTGCGTAAGGGGCTTGACGGAACGGCGTGGTGCTTTAGCCGACCGCGCCTTCCATCTGCAGCTCGATCAGCCGGTTGAGCTCGAGCGCGTACTCCATGGGCAGTTCCTTGGCGATCGGCTCGACGAAGCCGCGCACGATCATCGCCATCGCCTCGTCCTCCGACATGCCGCGGCTCATCAGGTAGAAGAGCTGGTCCTCGGAGACCTTGGAGACGGTCGCCTCGTGGCCCATGGACACGTCGTCCTCGCGGACGTCCACGTAGGGGTAGGTGTCCGAGCGGGAGATGGTGTCGACGAGCAGCGCGTCGCACAGCACGTTGGACTTGGCGCCCGGGGCGCCCTCGCCGATCTCGATCAGACCGCGGTAGGAGGTACGGCCACCGCCGCGCGCCACCGACTTGGAGACGATGTTGGACGAGGTGTTCGGGGCCATGTGGACCATCTTGGCGCCCGCGTCCTGGTGCTGGCCCTCGCCGGCGAAGGCGATGGACAGCGTCTCGCCCTTGGCGTGCTCGCCCATCAGGTAGACGGCCGGGTACTTCATCGTCACCTTGGAGCCGATGTTGCCGTCGACCCACTCCATGGTCGCGCCCTCGTAGGCCACGGCGCGCTTGGTGACCAGGTTGTAGACGTTGTTCGACCAGTTCTGGATGGTCGTGTAGCGGCAGCGGGCGTTCTTCTTGACGATGATCTCGACGACCGCGGAGTGCAGCGAGTCCGACTTGTAGATCGGGGCGGTGCAGCCCTCGACGTAGTGCACGTAGGCACCCTCGTCGACGATGATCAGGGTCCGCTCGAACTGGCCCATGTTCTCGGTGTTGATCCGGAAGTAGGCCTGGAGCGGGATCTCGACGTGCACGCCCGGCGGCACGTAGATGAAGGAGCCGCCGGACCACACGGCGGAGTTCAGCGACGCGAACTTGTTGTCGCCGACGGGGATGACGGTGCCGAAGTACTCCTTGAAGAGCTCCGGGTGCTCCTTCAGCGCCGTGTCGGTGTCGAGGAAGATGACGCCCTGCTCCTCCAGGTCCTCACGGATCTGGTGGTAGACGACCTCCGACTCGTACTGAGCGGCGACACCGGCGACGAGGCGCTTCTTCTCGGCCTCCGGGATGCCCAGCTTGTCGTAGGTGTTCTTGATGTCCTCGGGCAGGTCCTCCCAGGACTCCGCCTGCTTCTCCGTGGAGCGCACGAAGTACTTGATGTTGTCGAAGTCGATGCCGGAGAGGTCGGAGCCCCAGTTCGGCATGGGCTTCTTCTCGAACAGGCGCAGGCCCTTGAGACGGAGCTTGGTCATCCACTCCGGCTCGTCCTTCTTCGCGGAGATGTCCCGGACGACGTCCTCGTTCAGACCGCGGCGCGCCGACGCACCGGCCTCGTCACGGTCGGCCCAGCCGTACTCGTAGTTGCCCAGACCCTCCAGCTCGGGGTGGGCAGTCTCCGTGGGGAGAGTCATGCGGGGTTCCTCCCGGACGTGCTTTCAGATGCGTGGTGGGAAATCTCGGGGATGAACGTCGTGCAGACGCCGTCACCGTGCGCGATGGTGGCCAGTCGCTGCACATGCGTACCGAGAAGCTCGGCGAAAAATTCCGTCTCCGCCTCGCACAGCTGCGGAAATTCCTCGGCGGCGTGGGCGACCGGGCAGTGGTGCTGGCAGAGCTGCTCGCCGACCGGTGCGCTGCGCGCAGTCGCAGCGTACCCGTCCGCGCTCAGGGCCTTGGCCAGCGCTTCCGTACGGTCCTCGGGCGCCGCGGCGGCGACCGCCTTCCGGTAGGCCCCCGCCTGGGCGGCGATCCGGGCGCGGGCGAAGGCGGCGATCGCCTCGCTTCCGCCCTCCCGCTCGCCGATCCAGCGCAGGGCGTCCACGGCCAGCTTGTCGTAGGACTGGTCGAAGGCGTCGCGTCCGCAGTCGGTCAGGGCGAACACCTTGGCCGGGCGCCCGCGCGTGCGTGCGCCGTAGACCCGCCGTTCACGGGCTTCCACCACGTTGTCGGCGGCCAGTGCGTCCAGATGCCGGCGTACGGCCGCCTGGGTGAGTCCGAGTCGGTCGGCCAGCTCGGCGACGGTCGACGGGCCGTGGTCCAGGATGGAGCGGGCGACGCGGTTGCGGGTGGACCGCTCACCGGTTGCCAGTTCCTCGTGGGAAGCCTCGCCGACGTTTTTCACAACGCCATTGTTGCGTAATTCGTCTGAGCCGGGCAAGCCGCGCCCGGACGACCCGAAGGTGCGCTGCATCACTTAGGTAAACCTAATTTGACCTGCGGAAACGATCTTTGATCGATCAAATCGGTGGCGCCCGCGGACGGTGTCCGGAACACTCCGGGACCATGCCCACACCCCCTCCGACCGGCCCTCTTGTCACCCGGGACACCCTGTCCACACAGCTGCGCGAGCTCGGTGTCCGGCCCGGCGAGATCCTTCTCGTCCACTCCTCGCTCAGCTCCCTCGGCTGGGTGAACGGCGGACCGGTCACGGTCGTCCGCGCGCTGCTCGACGCGCTCGGCCCGGACGGCACGCTGGTGGTCCCCACGCAGTCCGGCCACCTCTCCGATCCCGCGCTGTGGCAGGCACCGCCGGTGCCCGAGGAGTGGTGGGCGGACATCCGGGCCACGATGCCCGCCTACGACCCGCTGACCACGCCCTCGCGCGGGGTCGGCGTGATCCCGGAGACCGTGCGGACCTGGCCGGGGGCGCTGCGCAGCGCGCATCCGCAGACGTCGTTCGCCGCGGTGGGAGCCCGCGCGGCGGAGGTCGTCGCCGGACACGCGACCGACTGCCGGCTGGGCGAGCTCAGCCCCCTGGCAACGCTGGAACGGCTCGCCGCGCGGGTTCTGCTGCTCGGCGCCGGATACGACAGCTGCACCAGCTTCCACCTCGCGGAATACCGGGTCCCGTCCCCGCGCGTGCAGGTGGGGCGCCCCGCGCCCGACGGCTGGGAGACGGTGACCGAGGTGTCGATCACCTCCGAACGGTTCGACGAGCTGGGCCACGACTTCGAACGCGACCGTGCCGTCGTACGCGGCAGGGCCGGGGCGGCCGAGGCCCGGCTGTTCCCCGTGGCGGACGCCGTGGCCTACGCCGAGCGGTGGCTGCCGGTGCACCGGCCCCGGGAGGAGGAACTGGAGCACCCCGCGGTCTGAGGCCGCGACCGCCTCCCTAGACTCGTGACCCATGCGAAGTGAGCCCGTGGTCCAGGTGCAGGCCCTGGTGAAGCGGTACGGCACGAAGACCGCGGTGAACGGCCTCGACCTGGTGGCCCGGCAGGGCGTGACCGCCGTGCTCGGCCCCAACGGAGCGGGCAAGACGACCACGGTCGAGACCTGCGAGGGGTACCGGCGGCCGGACTCCGGCACGGTGCGCGTCCTGGGCCTCGACCCGGTGGCACAGGCGGCGGAGCTGCGGCCCCGCCTGGGAGTGATGCTCCAGTCCGGCGGCGTCTACTCGGGCGCCCGGGCCGAGGAGATGCTGCGGCACGTGGCGAAGCTCCACGCCCATCCGCTGGACGTGGACGCGCTGATCGAGCGGCTGGGGCTCGGCTCCTGCGGCCGCACCTCGTACCGGCGGCTCTCCGGCGGCCAGCAGCAGCGGCTCGCCCTGGCCATGGCCGTGGTCGGCCGCCCGGAACTGGTCTTCCTCGACGAACCGACGGCCGGCCTCGACCCGCAGGCCCGCCGCGCCACCTGGGACCTCGTACGCGATCTGCGCACCGACGGCGTGTCCGTCATCCTCACCACGCACTACATGGACGAGGCCGAACAGCTCGCCGACGACGTGGCGATCATCGACGCCGGCCGCGTCATCGCCCAGGGCTCCCCGGAGGAGCTGTGCAAGGGCGGTGCCGAGAACACCCTGCGCTTCTCCGGGCGCCCGGGACTGGACGTCCTCTCGCTGCTCAAGGCCCTGCCGTCCGACTCCACGGCCGCCGAGGTGGCCCCCGGCTCGTACCGGGTCGCCGGCAAGGTCGACCCTCAGCTGCTCGCCACGGTGACGTCCTGGTGCGCACAGCACGGGGTGATGCCGGACCGGATCTCGGTGGAGCGGCACACCCTCGAGGACGTCTTTCTGGAACTGACGGGCAAGGAGTTGCGCGGATGATTTCCGCCCAGACGGAGACCGGCCGGGGGTCCGGGGGTTGCCCCCCGGGGAGACACAGCCTGGAACTGACGGGCAAGGAGTTGCGCGGATGATGTCCGCCCAGACGGAGACCGGCCGGGGGTCCGGGGGTTGCCCCCCGGGAAGACACAGCCTGGAACTGACGGGCAAGGAGTTGCGCGGATGATTTCCGCCCAGACGGAGACCGGCCGGGGGTCCGGGTGTTGCCCCCCGGGAAGACACAGCCCGGAACTGACGGGCAAGGAGTTGCGCGCGTGACCGCCACCGGGACCTATTCCCCCAAGCCGGGTGCGGCACCGCTGGCCCGCATGATCGCCGCGCAGGCCGTGCTCGAGACGAGGATGCTGCTGCGCAACGGCGAGCAGCTGCTGCTGACGGTGATCATCCCCACGCTGCTGCTGGTGCTCTTCAGCACCGTGGACGTGGTGGACACCGGCGACGGCGAGGCGGTCGACTTCCTCGCCCCCGGCATTCTCGCGCTCGCCGTGATGTCGACGGCGTTCACCGGCCAGGCCATCGCGACCGGCTTCGAACGCCGCTACGGCGTGCTGAAGCGGCTGGCCGCGTCGCCGCTGCCACGCTGGGGCCTGATGACCGCGAAGACGCTGTCGGTGCTGGTCACCGAGGTCCTCCAGGTGCTCCTGGTGACCGTGATCGCCCTCGCGCTCGGCTGGTCCCCGCAGGGCAGCCCCGTCGCGGTGTTCCTGCTGCTGGTCCTGGGCACGGCCGCGTTCTCCGGGCTGGGCCTGCTGATGGCGGGCACGCTCAGGGCGGAGGCTACGCTCGCCGCCGCCAACCTGGTGTTCCTGCTGCTGCTCGTCGGCGGCGGGGTGGTCGTACCGCTGGACGAGTTCCCGGACGCGGCGCAGGACGTGCTCGGCCTGCTGCCGATCTCCGCGCTCTCGGAGGGCCTGCGGGACGTGCTCCAGCACGGCGCCGGGATCCCCTGGGGAAGCCTCGGGATTCTCGCCGTGTGGGCGGTCGCCGGCCTCGCGGCGGCCGGGAAGTTCTTCCGCTGGGAGTAGGCGGCATGGCCGGGACGGACCCTCGTGAAAGCGTGCACAAGCGGCCGCATACGATGGGACGCGTGCCAAACGTGACCCGCGCCGACGCCCAGGCGGCCCTGCGCAACCCGCTCGCCTTCATCGCCGCACGCTGGACCCCGGACCCCCGGACGGTCCGGCGGGCGGCCCTCGCCGCGCTCGTCATGTCGGTGGTCATCGTGGTCACCGGCGGTGCCGTACGGCTGACCGGCTCGGGCCTCGGCTGCCCGACCTGGCCCAAGTGCACCGACGACTCGCTCACCACGACCAGCGAGATGGGGCTGCACGGCGTCATCGAGTTCGGCAACCGCCTGCTGACGTACGTGCTCTGCGCCGCGGTCGGCTGGGCGATCATCGCGGCCCGCTCCCAGAAGCCGTACCGGCGCAGTCTGACCCTGCTGGGCTGGGCGCAGTTCTGGGTCGTGATGGGCAACGCGATCCTCGGCGGCATCGTGGTCCTCGTCGGCCTGAACCCGTACACGGTCGCGGCGCACTTCCTGCTGTCCTCGGCGCTGATCGCGGTCGCCACGGTGATGTGGCAGCGCACCCGCGAGGGCGACGCCGAGCCGCGGCCGCTGGTCGGCAAGGCCGTGCAGCAGTTGGTGTGGTTCCTGGTCGCCGCCTCCGTGCTGCTGATCGCGGTCGGCACGGTGGTCACCGGCGCGGGCCCGCACGCGGGTGACTCCAGCGAGGTACCGCGGATGCCCCTGGACTGGGAGACGGTCAGCAAGCTGCACGCCGTGCTGGCGTGGATCGTGGTGACGCTGACGTTCGCCCTGTGGTTCGTCCTGAAGGCGGTCGACGCCCCCGCGAGCCCCCTGGACCGCACCCGCGAACTCTTCCTGATCCTGCTCGCGCAGGGCGCCATCGGCTATGTGCAGTACTTCACCGACCTCCCCGAGGTGCTGGTGGGCCTGCACATGTTCGGGTCGTGCGTGATGTGGATCTGGGTACTCCGGGTCCTGCTGTCGCTGCGCGAGCGCCCGGAGGAGATGGCACCGGGGGCGGCGGCCGCGCCGGTCGCCCAGGAGCCGGCCACGAGCGCGTCGATCGCCGCTCCCCGGTAGTCACGGGTCGGCCGGGCCCGGCGTGGCGCCCACTTCCCGGCGGCCGGCGCGGCCGCGGGCGGCGCCCTGTGCAGGACCCGGCCGACGGTGTGCGGCTCGTTCCGGGTGACCGGCGTGACGGGGCACGTGAACGGCTGCTCGTGCGCCCAGGTGAGATGGCGGCGCCCGCGGCGGTGTCCCGGCGTGCGGGCGGGCACGGTGTCGGTCGGCGGGCGCCCGGTCCTCACGTCTCAGCCCAGCCCGTACACCCTGCCCGCGTTCCCGGCGGCGATCATGCCGGCCACCCGCTGGGCGTCGCCGCGCGACCACGCGCCCTCGGCCACCCAGGTGCCGAGCACCCGGCCGAGCGCCTCGCGGAACAGACGGGCGCCGACCACATGCAGTTCGGGCAGTCCGCGGGCGCCGCTGGAGAAGAGGATCTTGCCGAAGGGCGCGAGCTCCAGGATCTCCGCGAGGACGGTCGCCGCGCGGGCGCCGGTGCGGACCAGTGCGGCGCCGCAGTCGGCGTAGACGTGCGGGAAGACGCCGGCGAGGTGGGCGGCGTGCCGGTGGTACGGGTAGCCGTGCAGCAGGACGAGGTCGGTGCCGAGCCCCGCGGTGGCCCGGACGAAGTCGGTCAGCAGCACCGGATCGGTGCGGTCGATGCGGGCGCCCGGCGCGCCGAGACCGGCGTGGAGCTGGAGGGGCAGGCCGGAGGCGACCGCGATCCAGAGCACGTGCCGCAGCAGCACCGGGTCGCTCAGCTCGTCCCCGGCCCGGCGCCCGGCCAGCCAGCGCCCCGCCGCTCCGCGCACCTCGCCGGGGCCGGGCGGCTCGGGGGCGAGCGCCAGCCCGTGCCGTGACCCGGCGACGGAGGTGAAGGCGATGGCGTGGGCGGCGGCGCCGTGCACGGACTCGGCGAGGTTGGCGAGAAAGGACTCGACGGTGCCGGAGGTGTCGGCGACCTGTTCGGCGAGCTGTTCCAGACGGACGATCTCGTGGGCGTCGGCGCCTCCCGCCCGGCCCAGCTCGGTGGGGCCGGTGAGGTCCTCGGGCAGCCCGGTGTCGACGAGGTAGGCGGTGATGCCGCTGCCCCGCAGCAGCCTGCGCCCCGCCTCGATCATGCCCAGCTCACGGCGCCGGGCGAGGTACCGGGCGGGCGGACAGTGCGGCTCCAGGCCGAGCAGGGGCGGGCACCAGCGGCGTACGGCGAACCCGGTCTGGGTGTCGAAGAGCGTGGTGCCGGGGGCGGGCGGTCCCTCGGTGCGGGCGAGCTGGGCCTCGAAGGTGCCGAGGCCCAGTTCCGTGCGGAGCACTCCGTGGCAGTACTGGTCCACGAGTGAGGGCGTGTCGATCATCCGGGACTCCCCGTGACGGGACCGTGTGTCGGTGCTTCACAGGTCCTAACGGGTGAACCGGGGGTGAGGTGGCGCGGGAGCGTCCACGGGGTGCGGGGTGTCCGGCGGCCCCGCGCCCCCTGGGGGCGTCGCTCAGCCGCCCAGCTGGATGCCGGCCATCCTCTTCCACTCGTACGGGCCCGTCCTCACCTTCGCCGCGAACTCGCCGTCGAAGTCCTCGTGGACGGTGATGCCCGCCTTCTCGACGGCCTTCTCGGCGATCTCCACCGACGGGGCGAACACGTCCCCCCAGTCGCCGTCCTCGCCGACGAGGACGATCCGGGCGCCGCGCTGCCCGAGGTACGCGATCTGGCCCTCGGCACCGCCGTGCGCCTTGGCGAAGCCGCCGATCTGCTTGGCGAGCCGCGCCGCCTTCTGCTCGGCCTTCGGGTCCACCTGCTGCGTGTCTGCCATGAACGGAATGCTACCGACGGGTAGATCAAACGGCGACGGGCGGGGTCCGTGGCCTTGACCACGTACCCCGCCCGAGCGGCGTTCCGGAAGCGGCTAGGGTCTGTCGTTTGGATCATGTCGCAGGGCCCCGCGTCTGCGGCGTGATCCAAAAGACAGGCCCTAGCGCAGGAAGGGATCCACCGCGACCGCCACGAAGAGAAGGGACACGTAGGTGATGGACCAGTGGAACAGCCGCATCTCCTTGAGCTTGCCGCCCGTCACCCCGGACTTGGCGCGGTGCAGGAGGGCGTGCGCCTCCCACAGCCACCAGCCGCCCGACGCGAGGGCGACGGCCGTGTAGAACCAGCCGGTGTAGCCGAGCGGGGTGAGCAGCAGCGACACCGCGACCATGACCCAGCTGTAGGCCACGATCTGCTTGGCGACGACCTTGTTGGAGGCGATGACCGGCAGCATCGGCACGCCGACGCGCGCGTAGTCGTCCTTCACCTTCATGGACAGCGGCCAGTAGTGCGGCGGCGTCCAGAAGAAGATGACGAAGAAGAGGATGACCGGCGCCCACGCCATGGAGTTGGTGACCGCGGACCAGCCGATCAGCACCGGCATGCAGCCGGCGATGCCGCCCCACACGATGTTCTGCGACGTACGCCGCTTGAGGATCATCGTGTAGACGACGACGTAGAAGAGGAGCGCGCCGAGGGCGAGCCAGGCGGACAGCCAGTTGACGGTGAGACCGAACAGCAGCGTCGAGACGACCGCCAGGGAGATGCCGAAGACGAGGCACTCGCGTGGGCTGACCATCCCGGTGACCAGGGGCCGCTGCGAGGTGCGGTCCATCAGCGCGTCGATGTCGCGGTCGATGTACATGTTCAGCGCGTTCGCGCCGCCCGCCGACAGGTAGCCGCCGACGCAGGTCAGCAGCACCAGCGTCAGGTCGGGCACGCCCCGCTGCGCCAGGAACATCACCGGCACGGTGGTGATGAGCAGCAGTTCGATGATCCGCGGCTTGGTGAGGGCCACGAAGGCCATCGCCCGGGCCCCGAACGGCCGATGGGCAGGGCTCTGACTGGTCCCCAGCACCCCGGCTGGACGGGATTCAACGGCCGTCACGTACACCCCTACAGAGACATCCCAGCAAGCCTCCACAGGTGAAGTGGCGGTAAAGGCTCGCGCGTACCACGCCACTCTAGACGTTGCCCAGACCCGGACATTCGCGGGGGTCCGCTCGTGTTGGAAGACGCCCTCCGAGGTGCGCCTCCAAGCTCGATTGAGCACCCGGATGAGCGGCTCCGTATTCATCTGCCGAATGCGGAAACTTCCCAGTCAGGAGGCGGATCCAAAGGAGTGCCCGCACTCTGGAATGACTCGAAAAAACGCACGTCCTACGGGGGTAGGCTCGACCTCGTCGGTGGGCAGCCACCGGCATCCGAATTCATGTGGAGAGGAGCCCTGACTCAGGGTGAGCACCAAGCCGACCACCACAGACCTCGAGTGGACCGAGTTGGACCAGCGGGCCGTCGACACCGCCCGCGTCCTGGCCGCCGATGCCGTACAGAAGGTCGGTAACGGCCATCCGGGTACGGCGATGAGCCTGGCACCTGCCGCCTACACCCTCTTCCAGAAGGTGATGCGGCACGACCCGGCGGACGCCGACTGGGTAGGGCGCGACCGTTTCGTGCTGTCCGCCGGCCACTCGTCCCTGACCCTGTACACCCAGCTGTACCTGGCCGGTTTCGGCCTGGAGCTGGACGACCTGAAGTCCTTCCGCACCTGGGGCTCGAAGACGCCGGGTCACCCGGAGTACGGCCACACCACGGGCGTGGAGACCACGACCGGCCCGCTGGGCCAGGGTGTCGCCAACGCGGTGGGCATGGCGATGGCCGCCCGCTACGAGCGCGGTCTGTTCGACCCGGAGGCTCCCACGGGTGAGTCCCCCTTCGACCACTTCGTCTACTGCATCGCCGGTGACGGCTGCCTCCAGGAGGGCATCTCCGCCGAGGCGTCCTCGCTGGCCGGGCACCAGAAGCTGGGCAACCTGGTGCTGCTGTGGGACGACAACCACATCTCCATCGAGGGCGACACGGAGACGGCCGTCTCCGAGGACGTCACCAAGCGGTACGAGGCGTACGGCTGGCACGTGCAGCGTGTCGCGCCGAAGCCGGACGGCGACCTGGACCCGAACGCGATCTACGACGCGATCCAGGAGGCGAAGAAGGTCACGGACAAGCCGTCCTTCATCGCCATGCGGTCGATCATCGCCTGGCCCGCGCCGAACGCGCAGAACACCGAGGCCGCGCACGGCTCGGCGCTCGGCGACGACGAGGTCGCCGCGACCAAGCGCGTGCTGGGCTTCGACCCGGAGCAGACGTTCGAGGTGACCGACGAGGTCATCGGTCACACCCGCAAGGCGCTGGAGCGGGGCCAGGCGGCCCGCGCGGTGTGGGAGAAGTCCTTCCAGCAGTGGCGGGACAACAACCCCGAGCGCGCCGCCGAGTACGACCGGATCGCCGCGGGTGAGCTGCCCAAGGGCTGGCAGGACTCGATCCCGGTCTTCGAGCCGGGCAAGGGCGTCGCCACGCGCGCCGCCTCCGGCAAGGTGCTGCAGGCGCTCGGCGCGGTGATCCCGGAGCTGTGGGGCGGTTCGGCCGACCTCGCGGGCTCCAACAACACCACGATCGACAAGACGTCGTCGTTCCTCCCGGCGGACAACCCGCTGCCCGAGGCCGACCCGTACGGCCGCACGATCCACTTCGGCATCCGCGAGCACGCCATGGCCGCGGAGATGAACGGCATCGCGCTGCACGGCAACACCCGGATCTACGGCGGCACCTTCCTGGTGTTCTCCGACTACATGCGCAACGCGGTGCGGCTGTCGGCGCTGATGCACCTGCCGGTGACGTACGTGTGGACGCACGACTCCATCGGCCTGGGCGAGGACGGCCCGACGCACCAGCCGGTCGAGCACCTGGCCTCGCTGCGCGCCATCCCCGGCCTCAACGTGGTCCGTCCGGCGGACGCCAACGAGACCGCGATCGCCTGGCGGGAGATCCTCACCCGCTGGACGAAGGAGTTCGGCAAGGGCACCCCGCACGGTCTGGCGCTGACCCGCCAGGGCGTGCCGACGTACGAGCCGAACGAGGACGCGGCCAAGGGCGGCTACGTCCTGTTCGACGCCGAGGGCGGTGAGCCGGAGGTCGTCCTGATCGCGACCGGTTCCGAGGTGCACGTCGCCGTCGAGGCACGCGAGCGGCTCCAGGCCGACGGCGTGCCCACGCGCGTGGTGTCCATGCCGTCCGTGGAGTGGTTCGAGGAGCAGGACCAGGGGTACCGGGACAGCGTCCTGCCGCCCTCCGTGAAGGCACGCGTGGCCGTCGAGGCGGGGATCGGCCTCACCTGGCACAAGTACGTGGGGGACGCCGGCCGCATCGTGTCCCTGGAGCACTTCGGGGCCTCCGCCGACGGCAAGGTGCTGTTCAAGGAGTTCGGCTTCACCGCCGAGAACGTGGCGGCCGTCGCCCGGGCTGTGCTTGATTCAACTACTGGGATCGCCGCAGCCCAGCGCTGACGCCCATATACGACACGTAGGAGATGTAATTTCCATGACGGACGCACTCAAGCGCCTTTCCGACGAAGGCGTCGCGATCTGGCTGGACGACCTGTCGCGCAAGCGGATCACGTCCGGCAACCTCGCCGAGCTGATGGACCAGCAGCATGTCGTGGGCGTCACCACCAACCCGACGATCTTCCAGAAGGCGATCTCCGAGGGCGACGGCTACGACACCCAGCTGACCGACCTCGCCGCCCGCAAGGTCACCGTCGAAGAGGCCGTCCGCATGATCACCACGGCGGACGTCCGCGACGCCGCCGACATCATGCGCCCGGTCTTCGACGCCACCGACGGCCGGGACGGCCGGGTCTCGATCGAGGTCGACCCGCGGCTGGCGCACAATACGCGCGCCACGGTCGCCGAGGCCAAGCAGCTGGCCTGGCTGGTGGACCGCCCCAACACCCTTATCAAGATCCCGGCGACCGAGGCGGGCATCCCGGCCATCGCCGAGACCATCGGCCTGGGCATCAGCGTCAACGTCACGCTGATCTTCTCCCTGGAGCGCTACCGCAAGGTGATGGACGCGTTCCTGACCGGCCTGGAGAAGGCCAAGGAGCGCGGCCTGGACCTGTCGAAGATCCACTCCGTGGCGTCCTTCTTCGTGTCCCGCGTGGACACCGAGATCGACAAGCGGATCGACGCGCTGGGCACCGACGAGGCCAAGGCGCTGCGCGGCAAGGCCGCCATCGCCAACGCGCGCCTGGCCTACCAGGCGTACGAGGAGGTCTTCTCCACCGACCGCTGGAGCGCCCTGGAGCGCGAGGGCGCCAACAAGCAGCGTCCGCTGTGGGCGTCGACCGGTGTGAAGGACAAGGCGTACAAGGCGACCATGTACGTCGACGAGCTGGTGGCGCCGAACACGGTGAACACCATGCCGGAGGCGACGCTGTTCGCCACCGAGGAGCAGGGCGACATCCGGGGCAACACCGTCTCCGGCACCTACGAGCAGGCCCGCGCCGACCTCGACGCGGTCGAGGCGCTCGGCATCTCCTACGACGAGGTGGTGCAGCTTCTGGAGGACGAGGGCGTCGACAAGTTCGAGGCGTCCTGGAACGACCTGCTGAAGTCGACCGAGGCGGAGCTGCAGCGCCTCGCCCCGTCGGAGGGCTGAAACCTTGTCGAGCAGCAACCCGCTGCGTGACCCTGCGGACCGACGGCTCCCGCGTATCGCGGGGCCGTCGGGCCTGGTCATCTTCGGCGTCACGGGCGACCTGTCGCGCAAGAAGCTGATGCCGGCCGTGTACGACCTGGCCAACCGGGGGCTGCTGCCGCCGGGCTTCTCCCTGGTGGGCTTCGCCCGCCGGGAGTGGGCGAACGAGGACTTCGCCCAGGAGGTGCACGACGCGGTCAAGGAGCACGCCCGGACCCCGTTCCGCGAGGAGGTCTGGCAGCAGCTCATCCAGGGCATGCGCTTCGTGCAGGGCACCTTCGACGACGACGAGTCCTTCGAGCGGCTGCGCGGCACGATCGAGGAGCTGGACAAGGCCCAGGGCACGGGCGGCAACTTCGCGTTCTATCTGTCGGTGCCGCCGCGTTCCTTCCCGGTGGTCATCCAGCAGCTGAAGAAGCACGGGCTGGCCGACCAGACCGACGGCTCCTGGCGGCGCGCGGTCATCGAGAAGCCGTTCGGCCACGACCTGAAGTCGGCCGAGGAGCTGAACGCGATCGTCCATGAGGTGTTCGCCCCGGACCAGGTGTTCCGGATCGACCACTACCTGGGCAAGGAGACCGTCCAGAACATTCTGGCGCTGCGCTTCGCCAACACGATGTTCGAGCCGATCTGGAACCGCTCGTTCGTCGACCATGTGCAGATCACCATGGCCGAGGACATCGGCATCGGCGGCCGGGCCGGCTACTACGACGGCATCGGCGCCGCCCGCGACGTCATCCAGAACCACCTGCTCCAACTCCTGGCGCTGACCGCGATGGAGGAGCCCGCCTCCTTCGACGCGGACGCGCTGGCCGCGGAGAAGACCAAGGTGCTCGGTGCCGTCCGGCTGCCGAAGGACCTGGGCCGGGACACCGTGCGCGGGCAGTACGCGGCCGGCTGGCAGGGCGGCGCGAAGGCGGTCGGGTATCTGGAGGAGGAGGGCATCGACCCCTCCTCGAAGACCGACACCTACGCGGCGATCAGACTGGGCATCGACAACCGCCGCTGGGCGGGTGTCCCCTTCTATCTGCGCACCGGCAAGCGGCTCGGCCGCCGGGTCACCGAGATCGCGGTGGTGTTCCAGCGGGCGCCGCACTCCCCCTTCGACACGACGGCCACCGAGGAACTGGGCTCGAACGCGATCGTCATCCGCGTCCAGCCCGACGAGGGCGTCACCGTCCGCTTCGGCTCCAAGGTGCCGGGCACGTCGATGGAGATCCGGGACGTGTCGATGGACTTCGCCTACGGCGAGTCGTTCACCGAGTCCAGCCCGGAGGCGTACGAGCGGCTGATCCTGGACGTCCTCCTGGGTGACTCCAACCTCTTCCCGCGCACGGAGGAGGTCGAGCTGTCCTGGAAGATCCTCGACCCGATCGAGGAGTACTGGGACACCAACGGCAGGCCGGCCCAGTACCCGGCCGGCACGTGGGGGCCCGTCGAGGCGGACGAAATGCTCGAGCGAGACGGACGGAGCTGGCGCCGGCCATGAAAACAGACCTCACGGACACCACGGCCAGCAAGATCAACAAGGCGCTGGTCAAGGGCCGGCGTGCCATCGGCACCCCCGCCGTCGGCATGGTGCTCACGCTGGTCATCGTGACGGACGAGGAGAACGCCTACGACGCGCTGAAGGCGGCGAGCGATGCCTCGCGCGAGCACCCCTCGCGCACGCTCGTGGTCATCAAGCGTGTCTCCCGCTCCCCGCGGGACCGCACGCAGTCGCGCCTGGACGCCGAGGTCCGGGTCGGCGCGGACGCCGGAACCGGCGAGACGGTGGTGCTCCGCCTCTACGGCGAGGTCGTCGACCACGCCCAGTCGGTGGTGCTGCCGCTGCTGCTGCCGGACGCCCCGGTGGTGGTGTGGTGGCCGGTCAACGCACCGCTGGACCCGGCGAACGACCCGCTGGGCGCGCTGGCCCAGCGCCGGGTGACCGACACCTACGCCTGCGAGCAGCCGGTGAAGGAGCTCGCCGCCCGCGCGGACGCCTACACCCCCGGTGACACGGACCTGTCGTGGACCCGCATCACGCCCTGGCGTTCGATGCTGGCGGCGGCGCTGGACCAGGTCGCCTGCGAGGTGCAGGGCGTGGAGGTGGAGGGCGAGGAGTTCAACCCGAGCTGCGAACTGCTGGCGATGTGGCTCGCGGACCGGCTGGACGTCCCCGTCAAGCGCGCGCACTCCGGCGGCCCGGGACTCACCGCGGTCCGCATGGACACCGACTGCGGCCCGATCGTCCTGGACCGCGCCGACGGCTCACTGGCGACGCTGTCCATTCAGGGCCAGCCCAAGCGGGCGGTGGCGCTCAAGCGCCGTGACACGGCGGAGCTGATCGCGGAGGAGCTGCGCCGTCTGGACCCGGACGACACCTACGCCTCCGCCCTGCGCTACGGCGTGGAACGCCTGAAGTCCCCGGACGGCTCCGGCCCGCCGGCCAAAGGAGAACGGGAAGCGGTCCCCGCGCCCGTCGAGTCGGCTGCGAAAGCTCCCGCGGACCGGGCGACGGCGCAGGCGCCGGTGAAGAAGGCGGCGGCGAAGTGACCACGGCACCGCAGCTCGTCGTGCACCGGGACAAGGAGCTGATGGCGCAGGCCGCGGCGGCCCGACTGATCACCAGGATCGTGGACGCGCAGGCCTCCCGGGGTGCGGCGTCCGTGGTCCTGACCGGGGGCCGCAACGGCAACGGCCTGCTGGCCGCGCTGGCCGCGGCCCCGGCCCGGGACGCGATCGACTGGTCCCGGCTCGACCTGTGGTGGGGCGACGAACGGTTCCTGCCCGAGGGCGACCCGGACCGCAATGTCACCCAGGCCCGTGAGGCACTGCTCGACGCGGTGCCGCTGGACCCGAAGCGCGTGCACGCCATGCCCGCGTCGGACGGCCCGCACGGCACGGACGTGGACGCGGCGGCGGCCGCCTACGCGGAGGAACTGGCCGCGGCGGCGGCCCCGGAGAACCACGGCCCCGTCCCGGCCTTCGACGTGCTGCTGCTGGGCGTCGGCCCGGACACGCACGTGGCCTCCCTCTTCCCGGAGCTCCCCGCGGTCCGGGAGACGGAACGCACGGTGGTGGGCGTCCACGGCGCCCCCAAGCCCCCGCCGACGAGGGTCACCCTGACCCTCCCCGCGATCCGTGCGGCCCGGGAGGTCTGGCTCCTGGCGGCAGGCGAGGACAAGGCGGAAGCGGCAGCCATCGCCCTCTCGGGCGCGGGCGAGATCCAGTCCCCCGCAGCAGGCGCCCACGGCCGCACCCGCACCCTGTGGCTCCTGGACAGACCGGCAGCGTCCCAGCTACCACGGTCCCTCTACCCACCGGCGTCACCATAGAGAGCCCGTCTGGGGGTACCCCCTCTGGGGAGCTTGAGGACGAGGCCGTTCAGGCCGAAAGGGGGGTTCGGGGGCGCAGCCCCCGGAGGACGATGGGGGTCCCCCCGCTCGAGCGAAGCCGAGAGCGGGGGAGGGAAGGGGCGGCGGGGGCGAAAAAAGCCCCCGCCGCCCCACCCACCCGCGCCCCCTACTTCACGGACCCCGCCATGACCCCCTGCACGAAGTGCCGCTGGAACGCGAAGAACACGACCACCGGCACCACCAGCGACAGAAACGCCCCCGGCGCGAGCACATCGATGTTGCTCCCGAACTGCCGGATCTGCGACTGCAGCTGCACCGTCAACGGCTGCGAGGAACTGTCCGCGAACAACAGCGCGACCAGCATGTCGTTCCACACCCACAGGAACTGGAAGATCGCGAGGCTGGCGATCGCCGGCCGCCCCACCGGCAGCACCAGCCGGGTGAAGATACGCCACTCGCTCCCGCCGTCCATCCGCGCCGCCTCCAGCATCTCCTTCGGTATCTCGGCGAAGTAGTTGCGCAGCAGGAACACCGCGAACGGCAGCCCGTAGGCCACATGGAACAGCACGACACCCGGAATCGTCCCGAACAGCCCCAGTTGCCCGAAGAGTTTGGCGACCGGCAGCAGCCCGATCTGCACGGGCACGACCAGCAGCGCGACGACGACGAGGAAGATGGGCTCGCGCGCCGGGAAGTCCAGCCAGGCGAAGGCGTATCCGGCGAGCGCGGCGACGACCACGACCAGCACGGTCGTCGGCACCGAGATCAGCACGGTGTTCCAGAACGCCTGGGTGATGCCCGAGTTCTCCAGCAGCGCCGAGTAGTTGTCGAAGGACAGCTGCCCCGGGCTGGTGAACACGGTCCACCACCCGCCCTTGGCCGTGTCCTCGGCGGACCGCAGGGAGGACAGGAACAGACCGGCCAGCGGGGTCAGCCACACCAGCCCGATCACCACCAGGAAGGCCTGCACCACCGCGTTGCCCAGACCGCGCCGGACGACGTTCATCGCTGACTCCTTTTGAAGCGACGGACGTTGAACACCATGGCGGGGATGACCAGGAGCAGGAGCAGCACACCGAGCGCGCTTCCGAGGCCCTGGTTGTTGCCACCGCCGAACGACACCAGCCACATCTGCGTCGCCAGCACGGTCGCGTCCTCCTGCACGGGTCCCGGCGCGATGATGTAAACCAGGTCGAAGACCTTCATGACGTTGATGACCAGGGTCACGAAGACGACGGTCAGCACGGGGGCCAGCAGCGGAACGGTGATGCGGCGGAAGATCTGCCATTCGTTGGCACCGTCCATGCGCGCTGCCTCCAGCGCGTCGCGCGGCAGGGCCGCGAGGCCCGCGCCGATGAGCACCATCGCGAAACCGGTCCATATCCATAGATACGCTCCGATGATCGCCGGCGTGACGAGCGCCGGGCCGAGCCAGGAGATGCCCTCGTAGGGTGCCGCGAAGTTCGCGGACGGCAGCTTCATCGCGTAGGAGCCGCTGTCCAGTCCGGTGAAGCTGAAGGAGCCGTCCGCCCCGGTGGTCGTCTCGGCGACGGTCTTCCCGTCGCGCACCGCTTCCACCGTCATCCCGGGCAGTCCGCTCTCCTCGGGGTCGACCACGCCCGGCTTCCCTCCCCCGCCGGGGGTGAAGTCGAGGTACACCACGCCGCGCACCTCGTCGGAGCCGGCCGCGTCCGCTGCCGCCGGGGCGGCGGGCCGGGCGTCGCCCGGCAGGTCCTTGGGGGCGACCCCGACCAGCCCGAGCGTCGCCGTGCCGCCGGGTGAGACGTCCGCGCCGGTGACGTACGAGCCGTCCGCCTGCTTGGTCAGGCCCTCCCCCTCGCCGTCGCGGGCGCGGGCGGTCGGGTAGGAGGAGGTGCCTTTGAAGGCGTCGTGGACGGAGACGACGGCGGCGTTGAGCACGCCCTTGTCGGGGTCCTGGTCGTAGGCGAGCCGGAAGATGATGCCGGCGGCGAGGAAGGAGACCGCCATCGGCATGAACAGCAGCAGCTTGAAGGCGGTGGCCCAGCGGACCTTCTCCACCAGGACGGCCAGGACCAGGCCGAGCCCGGTCAGGAGGGTGGGCGCCACGACGACCCAGATGGCCGTGTTCCGGACGGCCTTGAGGTTGGTCGGGTCGCGGAACATCTCGGCGTAGTTCTCCCCGCCGACGAACTCGTTGCCGGAGGCGTCGAAGAAGCTGCGGCCGATGGAGAACAGCACCGGGTACACCACCAGCGCGCCCAGCAGGAGCAGCGCGGGGAACACGAACAGCAGGGCGATGACCCGCCCCCGGCGGCGCAGGCGTCGGCCGCGCGCGCCGCCGGGAGGCACAGGTGCCGGAGGGCTCGCCTCTTTCACCATGGTGGCGGTCATGGCCGTCAGTTCCCGTAGGCCTTGGCCGCGGCGGCCTCGAGCTCGGCCGCGGTCTTCGCCGGGTCGGCGGGGTTCCGCAGGAAGTCCTGGAGGATCTTCCACTCGCCGGCGCCCTTGGTGCCGCCGAAGGCGGCCGGGGCCTGGTCGGACATGTCGAAGCGGACGGAGTCACCGGCGGCGATCAGGGACTCGGCGGTGGCGCGGGTGACGTCGTCGCCGTAGGCGGAGGGGTCGAGCTTCTTGTTCGGGGAGAGGAAGCCGCCCGCCTCGGCCCATACGGCGGCGGCCTCGGGGGTCGCCAGGTACTCCAGGAGCGCCATGCCCGCCTTGCTGTTCTTGCCGTCCTTCAGGACGACGGCCGCGTCGCCGCCGCTGACCACGGGTGCCTTGCCGTCACCGACCGGCGGGAAGGGGAAGAAGTTCGCGTCGGTGCCGATCTTCTTGCCGAACTGGTCCTTGGCGACGCCCGCGACGAAGTCGCCCTCGTAGACCATGGCGGCCTCGGCCTCGGGGCCGAAGACCTTCTCCACGGAGCCGGGGAAGTCGGTGTTGAGGGCTGCCTTCTGGCCGCCCGCGATGAGCTGCTTGTCCTTGAAGAGCTTGCCGAGGGTGGTGAGCGCCTCGACCACCGTCGGGTCGGTCCACTTGATCTCGTGGGCGGCGAGGGCGTCGTACTTCTCGGGCCCGGCCTGGGAGAGGTAGACGTTCTCGAACCAGTCGGTGAGGGTCCAGCCGTCCTGTCCGGCGACGGAGAAGGCGGCGAGTCCGGAGTCGGAGATGGTCCGCCCGTCCTTCAGCATGGCGTCGTAGGTCTTCGGCGGGGTGACGCCGGCCTGTTCGAGGGCGGCGGGGCTGTACCAGACGGTCGACTTGTGGGCGGCCTTGAAGTAGAGGCCGTACAGGGTGCCGTCGACGCTGCCGTAGTTCTGCCACACCTCGGCGAAGTTGGCGCCCACGGTGGTCTGCACCTTCTGGTCCAGCGGCTTCAGCCAGCCCTTGTCGGCGAACTGCTTGAGCACGCCGACCTGCGGGACCATGACGACGTCGGGGGCGTTGCCGCCTTCGATCTTGCTGCCGACGACGGTGGAGACGTTGTCGCCGGTGGAGACGAACTGGGTCTTGGCGCCGGTCTTCTCGGTGAAGGCGTCGAGCACCTTCTGGAAGTTCTTCTGCTCGCTGCCGGACCAGACACCGGCCACGGTGACGGTCTGCCCGTCGAGCGACTTGTCGCCGCCGCCGGCCGAGACGGGGTCGCCGCCGCCGCAGGCGGTCGCGCCGAGCGCGAGGACGAGGGCGGTGCATCCGCTGAGCAGGGTGGTACGTCGTCGCATCATCATCGATGTCCCTTCGGGGGGTGCGGGAGTTGACCTGACGTGCTTCTCAGGAGCCGTCGATCCACCAGGCGGCGGTGGAGCCGGGGAGCACTCCGGGCGGGCAGGGACCGCTGGCGAGCAGTGGGGTGCCGGCGACCGGAGCGGGTACGGGGGCGGTGCCGAAGTTGACGGCGCAGACCAGGTCGTCGCCGCGGGTGAAGGCGAGGACTCCGGGCTGGGTGTCCAGCCAGCGCAGCGTGCCCTCGCCCAGCTGGTGCAGCGCGGCGCGCAGTTGCAGACCGTCGCGGTACAGATGCCAGGAGGAGCGGGTGTCGGCGAGGGCGCGGTGGGTGGCGTACTCGGCGAAGTACTCGGGCTGCGGCAGCCACGGTTTGGCGCTCTCGGCGCCGGAGGTGAAGCCGAACGGGGAGGCCTGTCCCGACCAGGGCAGCGGCACCCTGCAGCCGTCCCTGATGCGGGCACGGCTGCCGGTGCGGCGGAATATCGGGTCGGTGAGCACGTCGTCCGGCAGGTCGACGACCTCGGGCAGCCCCAGCTCCTCGCCCTGGTAGATGTACGCGGCGCCGGGGAGGGCGAGCATGAGCAGGGCGGCGGCGCGGGCGCGGGCGGCGCCGATGCCACTGCCGTCGGCGGGTTCGCCGTAGCGGGTGACGGTGCGGACCTGGTCGTGGTTGTTGAGGACCCAGGTGACGGTCGAGCCGGTGCCGGCGATGTCCTCCATGGCCTCGGAGATGACCTTGCGGAAGGCGTCGGCGTCCCACTGGGCGCCGAGCAGGTCGAAGAAGAAGGCCTGGTGGAGCTCGTCGGGGCGGACGTACCGGGCGTGCTCGCGGGCGGTGGGGACGGAGACCTCGCCGACCAGGAGGCGTTCGCGGCCGTCGCGGGCGGTGTACTCCTCGCACACCGCGCGCCAGTGCCGCCACACGTCGTGGACCTCGGGCTGGTTCCAGGCGAGCGGGTTGACCGAGTCGCGGGTGCGGGCGTCGGCCTCCGGGTCCGGGGAGTCGGGCAGTTCGGGGTGCTTGAACAGGCCGGCCGCGACGTCGATGCGGAAGCCGTCGACCCCCCGGTCCAGCCAGAAGCGGAGGGTGCGCTCGAACTCGGCGGCGACCTCGGGGTCGCGCCAGTTCCAGTCCGGCTGCTCGGGCGTGAACATGTGCAGGTACCACTGGCCGGGGCGGCCGTCCGGCTCGGTGACGCGGGTCCAGGCGGGGCCCCCGAACATGGCGTGCCAGTTGTTGGGCGGCTCCGTGCCGTCCGGTCCGCGGCCGTCGGCGAAGTGGAAGCGGGCGCGTTCGGGGCTGCCGGGGGCGGCGGCGAGGGCCTCGCGGAACCACGGGTGCTCGTTGGAGCAGTGGTTCGGGACGATGTCCAGCAGGACCTTGATGCCGAGCCGGCGGGCGGCGGTCACCAGCAGGTCGAATTCCGCGAGGTCGCCGAAGACCGGGTCGACGTCGCGGTAGTCGGCCACGTCGTAGCCGTGGTCGTGCTGCGGCGAGGGGTAAAAGGGGCTCAGCCAGATCCCGTCCACGCCGAGCTTCTTCAGGTACGGCAGCCCCGCCCTGACCCCTGCGAGATCGCCGATGCCGTCGCCGGTGCTGTCCAGAAAGCTGCGGACGTACACCTGATAGATCACCGCGTCACGCCACCAGTGGTGCCTGTTCACCCCATTGACCTGTCTGTGAGGAGCGCTGTTCGTTATGCATGCATGTTAGGTAGGGGTATCGAGAGGGTGTCAATGAACTTACGCAAGCTACCGCGCGGTTGGGGTGATCAGACCAGGGCATATACACGCGTAACGGACACATTCGAGACGTCCGCGTTACCTAACATGTAACTAGGAAGTCGGGAGAGCGGTCAGCGGGAGGAGACCGCGGCGAGCTCGCCCGCCAGCCGGCGCACCGCGGCCTCGGGCGTCTCCCGCCCGGTCATCGCGTCGTGCACCACCGCCTGCACCACCAGGCTCACCTGGTCGTAGTGCGGGCTCTTGGGGCGCGGAGCGGCGGCCCGCACACTCTCGCGCAGGGTCGGCAGATACGGGAACCGCCGGACCAGTTCCGGATCGTCGTACAGGTCCGCCCGTACGGGCGGCAGCGCGCCGCGCGTGAGCACCTGGCGCTGGACGCGCTCGCTGGTGAGGTACGCGATCAGTCGCGCGGCGGAGTCGGGGTGCCGGGCGTGACTGCTGACGGCCAGATTGGAGCCGCCGAGGACGCTGGTGCCCGGGCCGTCCGGCCCCGGCAGCGGTACGGCGCCGACCTTGCCGGCGACCTCGGAGCCCGGGGCGGAGGCGGCGACGTAGGCGTAGGGCCAGTTCCGCAGGAAGAGCAGCCGGCCGTCCTGGAAGGCCCGCTTGGACTCCTCCTCCTTGTACGCCAGCGCCTCCTCCGGGATCCAGCCCTCGCGGACCCCGCGGGCGAGGAAGCCGATCCCCTCCCGGGCCGCCCGGGAGTTCACGGTGACGCGCTGGCCCTCGTCGCCGAGGATGGTGCCGCCCGCCGAGTAGACGGCCTCAGCCGCGTTCACGGTCAGCCCCTCGTAGGGCAGGAACTGGCCCGCATAGCCGTCCAGACCGTGCTCGGGGGCCAGGGTCTTCGCGGCCCGTTCCAGGTCGGCCCAGGTGCGCGGCGGCGGGACGCCCGCTTCGGCGAGGACGTCCTTGCGGTACAGCAGCAGCCCGGCGTTGGTGACGTACGGCACGGCGAAGAGCCGGTCGTCGTAGGTCGCCGTGTGCACGACCGGCGGGAGGAAGGTGTCGAGCGGGAAGCGGTCGCGGGGCAGTGGACGGATCCAGCCCGCGGCGGCGAACTCCGAGGTCCAGCTGACGTCGATGTTGAGCACGTCGAACCGGCCGCGGTCGCCGCCGCGCAGATCGGTGATCATCTGCGCGCGCGTCTCGTCGGCCGAGTCCGGCAGCTCGACGAGACTGGCCTCCTCGCCGGGATGGGTGCGGTTCCAGCCGTCCAGCACGGAACCGAGGTAGCCGGTGAGGTCACCGGCGGTGGCCAGGGTCAGGGGGCCGCGACCGTCCGCGTCGGCCTGGTCGGCCCGCGCTCCGGAGGCGACATGACCGGTCAGGACGACGATCAGGACGAGAAGGGCCCTACCCGCGGCATGCATCCACCGCATAGGTTCCTCCCTGTACACCGGCACCCGGGCACCCTTGCCGGGGTCAGAGGCCATGTATACCCGTTAGGTATGGGCGATACTAGGTCCTGCGGCACATTACCCAGGATGCGCGAGGAGGAGAGCTCGAGTGCGGCTGCCCCTCCTGGCCCTGCTCGCCCGCGGCCCTGCCCACGGCTATGAGCTCAAGCAGGACCTTGAGCAACTGCTGGGCTCCGCGTACCCTCAGCCGAACGTCGGCCAGATCTACGTCACCCTCGGCCGCCTCGAGAAGACCGGACTGATCGAGGGCGAGGACGTCGAGCAGTCGAGCCGGCCCAACAAGAAGGTCTACCACCTCACCGACGCCGGGCGGGAGGCGCTGCGCGCCTGGTACGAGGAGACGGCGGACGAGCCGCGGGTGCGGGACGAGTTCTTCATGAAACTGGCCCTGGCCCCGCAGACCGGTCTCGCCGACCAGATCGCCCTGATCAACAGACAGCGGCGCCAGTACCTGAACACCATGCGGCAGCTGTCGAAGCTGGCCGCCGCCGAGGACCGGGACAACCGCATCTCCCAACTGCTGATCGAGGGCGCGATGCTGCATCTGCAGGCCGACCTCGACTGGCTGGAGCGGTGCCAGGAAGAGCTGGAGGAGCTGGAGTGAGTGAGAGCACCGCTCCCGTGCTGCGCGCCGAAGGCCTGGTCAAGACGCACCACGGCGAGGGCGCCCCGGCGCATGCCGTGCGCGGCGTCGACCTGAGGGTGACGGCGGGCGAGTTCGTGGCGATCACCGGTCCGTCCGGTGCGGGGAAGTCGACCCTGCTGCATCTGCTCGGCGGGCTCCAGCGGCCCGACGCGGGCAGCATCTGGCTGGACGGCGAGTGCACCGACGGCTACAGCGAGGCCCGCTGGGCGGTCGAGCGCCGCAAGCGCATCGGCATCGTCTTCCAGTTCTTCAACCTGGTCTCCGATCTGTCGGTCGCCGACAACGTGGAGCTGCCCGCGCTGCTCGCCGGAGTGCCGCCGAAGAAGGCCCGCGCCGGGCGGGAGGAGCTCCTGGCCGAGCTGGGTCTCGAGGGCAAGGAGCGCAGCATGCCGGGCGAGCTGTCCGGCGGTGAGCAGCAGCGGGTCGCCCTGGCCCGGGCGTTGGTCAACCATCCCCCGCTGCTGCTGGCCGACGAGCCCGCTGGCAGCCTGGACAGCAAGGGCACCCGCGAGGTGATGCGGCTGCTGTCCCGCTTCCACCGGCGGGGGCAGACCATCCTGCTGGTCACGCACGACGCACGGCTGGCGAGCGCCGCGGACCGGGTGATCAGCTTCTTCGACGGCCGGATCGCCGACGACGCCGAACTCGACGGCGGCACGCCGCCGCGCCGGACCGGCATATCGGGCGTGCTGGAGCTCAAGGACTGACATGCGCCTCCACGACCGACCCGCGAGGGGCTGAGGCCCGTGCGAGCGACCCTGCGCTGGGCGCACTCCGACCTGCGGACGCACCGCGGCGAGGCACTGTTCCTGGTCCTCGCCACCGCGGGCATCGTCGCGTCCCTGCTGCTGGCCACGGCCCTGTTCGGGTACGCCACCAACCCCTGGCAGCGCGTGTTCACCCAGGCCCGCGGCGCGCACGTCACGCTGCACACCACCGCCGCCGCCGACGCCGGCAGGCTGGCCGGCCTGGACGGCGTGGACTCCGTGGCCGGCCCCTACCCCACGGCCTCGGTCACCGTCGCCTCGCAGGGCGGCCGTGCCTCGGTGGAGCTGCGCGGCACTTCCGGGCGGCCCGACGTGGGCCGCCCGTTGATCACGTCCGGGCACTGGCTGGACCCGGCCACCCCCGACGGGGTGGTCCTGGAGAGCCGCCTCGCGCGGGCGCTGCTCACGGCCCCCGGCGACACGCTCACCGTGCCCGGCACGGCGCGGGAGCTGACCGTGGTGGGCATCGCCGACAGCGCCGAGCCGCGCTACCGGCCGGGTGAGCGGGCGGGCCTGGTGTGGGCGCTGCCCTCGGCCGTGACGGACCCGGGCGGCCAGGTGGTGGGGCTGCGGCTGACCGACCCGGGCGACACCGGGTACGCCGTGCAGCGGGCGGTGACCGAGCTGGGCGCCGGGGCGATCGGCGAGGTCGCCACCTGGCAGCAGGCGCGGGCCGAGGCGCAGGGCGACAACAGGCTGCTCGGCCAGGTGCTGGGCCTGTTCGGACTGGGCGCGCTGGTCGCCGCCGGTCTCGCCGTGCACGGGGCGATCGCCACCCGGATCCGGGGACATCTGCGGGACATCTCCGTCCTCAAGGCGATCGGCTTCACACCCGGCCAGGTCGTCCGTGTCTTCCTGATCCAGCACCTGGTCTACGCCCTGCTCGGCGCCGTGGCCGCCGCCGCGCTCACCGAGGCACTGGGCAGCGCCGTGCCGGGGCGGCTCGGGGACGCGGTCGGCGTGTGGCAGGGGCTGCCCGGGCACACCGTGGCGCTGTTCGTGGTGCCGGTGGGGGCGGTGCTGTTCATCGGCGCCACCACCGGGCTGGCCGCCTGGCGGGCGGGGCGGATCCCACCGGTGCCGGTGCCCCGCTCCGTGGCGCCCCCGGCCGGACGGCTGACCGGCGTGGCCCGGCGGGCGCTGGGCGCACGGGTGCCCCCGGCGCTCGTCCTGGGCTGGCACAAGGCGTTCACGCGCCGACCGCGTTCGCTGGGCGCGGTGGGCAGGCTGGCGCTGCCGCTGCTGCTGATCGTGGTGGCGCTGAGCGCGTGGACCACCATCGACCGCTTCCAGAGCAGCCCCGAGCGGATGGGCATGCCCACGGCGCTCGGGGTGCGTGCCGACGCCTCGCTGGGCGACCGGGAGACCCGCGCCCTGCTGGAGGGCGATCCGCAGGTCGCCGCCGCCTACCCGGGTGTCGAGGTGGCCGCCCTGGTCCCGGGCCAGACCGCCACCATCGCCCTGCGGGGGCTCGGCACCGCCCGGGAGCCGTACCCGTTCACGCTGGCCGAGGGGCGCGCCGCGCGCGGGCCGGACGAGGCGGTGGCCGGGCAGGGGCTGCTCGACCTGCTGCACGTCCGGGTCGGCGACTGGGTGCGGATGACGGTCGGCGACCAGCCGCAGATCCTGCACATCGTGGGCCGCAGCATCGAACCGGAGAACGCCGGCCGGGTCATCTCCACCTCGCTCGACACCCTCCGCGCCAACGACCCGGACCTGCGGCCGAGTGTCTACCAGCTCCGGCTGGACCCCGGTGCCGACCCGGACGCGGTCGCCGCCCGGCTGGACGCGGCGGGCCGCGGCCACCTGGACGTGCACACCGTGGCCAACCCGGCCGACGGGCTGTCCCCGCTGCGCGCGGTCGTCCTCGGCCTGATCGCGGTCCTCGCGCTGATCGGACTGATCGAACTACTGACGGCGATCGGCGGCACGGTGCGCGAGGGCGAGCGCGATCTGCTGGCGCTCAAGGCCGTCGGCCTCTCTCCCCGGCAGATCACCGCGGTGACGGTCACGGCGACCGCCGGTACCGCCTTCGCGGCGGTGCTCCTCGCCACGGCGCTCGGACTGCCGCTGGCGCACTGGCTGATCGACGCCCAGGGACGGTCGAGCGGCATCGGGGCCGGGATCGCCCAGGCGCCCTCCCCCGTCCTCCTGCTGCTGCTCGGCACGGCCGCGGTGCTGGGCGCCGCCGCCCTCGCCGCCCTCCCGGCCGCACGAGCGGCCCGCCGCCGTCTCGCGGACACCCTGAGCGCGGTGGCCTGACTTTTTTCACCCCCGCCGATGTCAGCCCCTCCGGCGTTTGAGGAGCGGGGGTCCGGGGGCAGCGCCCCCGAGGGACGGGAACGGGAAGGGGCGGCGGGGGCGAACAGCTCCGGCGTCAGCCGCCCCAGCCGCGGACGTAGGGGTTCCCCTGGGGCGGTACGTGGGGCAGCACCGTCGGCGGCACGGGCGGCGGCATCGGCGGCAGGCTCGCCGGATGCGTGCCCAGCCGGATGCCGTAGCGCCGCTTCAGCCGTCCCGTCTCCAGCAGGGCGATCGCCGTCACGGTGACGGGTGCGCCCAGGATGAAGACGATGCCCATGGTGAAGCTGAGCCCGTGCAGATCGCCGGTGACGAGGTCGGGGATCGCCATGAGCCAGCTGGTCACCGTGGCGAGCAGCGCCGGCAGACAGCGGTGCACGGCCGCCGTGCCGAAGAAGTTGCCGGAGACCCGTACGGCCCCGTGGGCGACGAAGACGAGCATCCACATCATCGTGAAGCCGATGCCGATGATCACCAGCGGGTTGCCGGAGGCGTTCGTCGTCTGCACCAGCAGCACCAGCGCGACCACGCAGCCTATGAACAGCAGCAGCAGTTTCAGGGAGTTGAGGAGCGACACGCGCAGCTGGCGCACGGTGCCGGTGCGTCGCCAGACGAAGAGCATCACGCCGACGGTCATCGGGGTGAGGAACAGCAGCACCGCGGAGGCCGTCAGCGCGTTCTCCAGCAGCTCCGTGATGTCGAAGCCGCCCTCCAGGACGGTGTAGACGCCGATGGACGCGACCGCCCCGGCGATGACCCGGATCCGCTTGAGACGCTCGACGGTCGGGTCGAGCGACGGCGGGATCCACGCGGGGTGGAACACCGCCTTCGCCACGTGATGGGGCTTCAGGAAGGACCGGACCGTGAGTGTGCCGCCGGTCCAACTGCCGGGCGTACGTGCCACCTTGTGCTCCCCCGAGCGCTCGCCGTGATGATCGCCGGGGAGTCTACGACAAGCGGACGGCGCCCCGCCGCCCGCTTGTCCGCATCGTGATCACTGCCGGCCGCGCAGCTCCCGGTAGGTGGCGACCAAGGCCTTGGTGGAGGCGTCCAGTCCCGGCACCTCGGCGCCTTCGGTAAGGGCGGGCTCCACGCGCTTGGCGAGGACCTTGCCCAGCTCGACGCCCCATTGGTCGAAGGAGTCGATGTTCCAGATCGCGCCCTGGACGAACACCTTGTGCTCGTACAGCGCGACGAGCTGGCCGAGCACGGACGGGGTGAGCTCACGCGCGAGGATCGTGGTGGTGGGGTGGTCGCCCTTGAACGTCTTGTGCGGGACGAGCTCCTCAGGCACCCCTTCACCGCGCACCTCGTCCGGTGTCTTGCCGAAAGCGAGGGCCTGGGTCTGGGCGAAGAAGTTGGCCATCAACAGGTCGTGCTGGGCCTTGAGTTCGTCGCTCAGCTCGGCGACGGGCTCGGCGAAGCCGATGAAGTCGGCCGGGATCAGCTTCGTCCCCTGGTGGATCAACTGGTAGTAGGCGTGCTGCCCGTTGGTGCCCGGGGTGCCCCACACCACCGGACCGGTCTGCCACTCCACCTCGCGGCCGTCCCGACCGACGTACTTGCCGTTGGACTCCATGTCGAGTTGCTGGAGGTAGGCGGTGAACTTCGACAGGTAGTGCGAGTACGGCAGCACCGCGTGCGACTGGGCGTCGTGGAAGTTCCCGTACCAGACGCCGAGCAGGCCCAGCAGCAGCGGCACGTTGGACTCGGCGGGGGCGGTGCGGAAGTGCTCGTCGACGATGCGGAACCCGTCGAGCATCTCCCGGAAGCGGTCCGGGCCGATGGCGATCATCAGGGACAGGCCGATGGCGGAGTCGTAGGAGTAGCGTCCGCCGACCCAGTCCCAGAACTCGAACATGTTCGCCGTGTCGATGCCGAACTCGGCGACCTTCTCCGCGTTCGTCGACAGCGCGACGAAGTGCCGGGCGACCGCCTTCTCGTCGCCTCCGAGGCCCTTGAGCAGCCAGGACCGCGCGGAGGTGGCGTTGGTGACCGTCTCGATGGTGGTGAAGGTCTTGGACGCGATGACGAACAGCGTCTCGGCCGGGTCCAGATCCCGGACGGCCTCGTGCAGGTCGGCGCCGTCGACGTTGGACACGAAGCGGACGGTGAGGTCACGGTCGGTCCAGGCGCGCAGCACCTCGTACGCCATGGCGGGGCCGAGGTCGGAGCCGCCGATGCCGACGTTGACGACGTTGCGGATGCGCCTGCCGGTGTGGCCGGTCCACTCGCCGGAGCGGACGCGGCCGGCGAAGTCGGCCATCTTGTCGAGCACGGCGTGCACGGCCGGGACGACGTTCTCCCCGTCGACCTCGATCACCGCGTCCGGGGCGGCCCGCAGCGCGGTGTGCAGCACGGCCCGGTTCTCGGTGGTGTTGATCTTCTCGCCGCGGAACATGGCGTCGCGCAGCCCGAACACGTCGGTGGCGGCGGCCAGCTCTCGCAGCAGTCGCAGGGTCTCGTCGGTGACCAGGTGCTTGGAGTAGTCGACGTACAGGTCACCGACCCGGAGGGTGTACCCGGTGCCGCGGCCGGGGTCGGCGGCGAACAGCTCGCGCAGCCGCACCTCGCCGAGCTCCTCGCGGTGCTTGGCCAGTGCGGTCCACTCGGGCGTCTGGTTGAGCCTGGTACGGCCGTCTGCGTTCATCTCGGACTTCAGCCTTCTTCCTTAAATGTCCCCGCTGTGCCGGCTGTTCCCAACCTAATTGATCAGCGGTGAAGAGGACCGAAGGTGTCCGGAGTCCGGGCCGGTCTAGATCTCGCCCCGCAGCTTGGCGAGCGCCTCGGCGAGGATCGCCTCACCGTCCGCGTCGCTGCGCCGCTCCCGTACATAGGCGAGGTGGGTCTTGTACGGCTCGGTGCGCGGCGGGTCCGGGGGATTGTCGCGGTCCTGTCCGGCCGGAAAGCCGCAGCGGGGGCAGTCCCAGGTATCGGGCACCTGCGCGTCGCTTGCGAAGCTCGGCTGTGTCTCGTGCCCGTTGGAGCACCAGAAGGAGACGCGCAGCCGCGGCGCGGACTCGCCGCGCTCGGCCTCGCCCATCGGCCCCGCCCCGACCCGGCTTCCCCGGATCGCGTTGCCACTTGCCACGGTCGTAACTCCCTGCGTAATGGTGCCGCGAAGCGAGTCGGCGTTCCGCTTCGCTGCGAGCGCCTCAGTCTACGTAAGGCCCAACGCGCGTCCAGTGATAGGAGTTACCTGTCCCCGCATCCAGACGCAAGCCCCATGATAGGCCGCGCTCCGCTGCGCGTACCGAACATGGGGCGTTACGTGGGGAATGCGTGGGTCGTGCGGGCGGATTGTGCCCTCGGGTCAGTTGTTGACCTTCATCATGATGCCGAGCACGACGATGCACGCGAACCAGAGCAGACCGACCACGACGGTGATCCGGTCGAGGTTGCGCTCGGCGACCGAGGAGCCGCCGACGGAGGACTGCATGCCACCACCGAACATGTCGGAGAGGCCGCCGCCCTTCCCCTTGTGCATCAGCACCAGCAGCATCAGCAGCAGGCTGAAGACGATCAGGGCGATGGAGAACCCCATAACCACGGCTGGACCAACTTCCTCGGATTCGGATGGACGACGCGGGGCCCAGCACACTGCTGGACCCCGCAAGGGTACGACGAATCGTCGTTACCGCATACTCGCAGCTTCCCGATTCGCCTCCGGGGCGCTCCCAGCCGGTGTCGAGCCGCCGACCGTGCGGCTCACTGGTCGCGGAATCGAATGATCTTGACGAACTCGTCGGCGTCCAGCGAGGCGCCGCCGACCAGGGCACCGTCGATGTCGGCCTGCGCCATGATCTCGGCGACGTTGCCGGACTTGACCGAGCCGCCGTACTGGATGCGGACCTGGTCGGCCAGCTCCTGGGTGTAGAGCTCGGCCAGCTTGCCGCGGATGGCGGCGCAGACCTCCTGGGCGTCCTCGGCGCCGCAGACCTTGCCGGTGCCGATGGCCCACACCGGCTCGTAGGCGATCACGACCGACTCGGCCTGCTCGGCCGGGAGGTCCTTCAGACCGCCCTCGACCTGGGCGAGGGTGTGGGAGACGTGGTTGCCCGCCTCGCGGACCTCCAGCTCCTCGCCGACGCAGAGGATGGGGGTGATGCCGTGCTTGTAGGCGGCCTTCACCTTGGCGTTGACGATCTCGTCGGTCTCCGCGTGGTACTGGCGGCGCTCGGAGTGGCCGATCGCCACGTAGGTGCACTTCAGCTTGGCCAGCATCGGACCGGAGATCTCGCCGGTGTAGGCCCCGCCGTCGTGCGCCGAGATGTCCTGGGCGCCGTACTTGATCTTCAGCTTGTCGCCGTCGACGAGGGTCTGCACGGAGCGCAGGTCGGTGAAGGGCGGCAGGACGGCGACCTCGACGGCCTCGTAGTCCTTGTCGGCCAGGGCGAAGGCGAGCTTCTGGACGTGGGCGATGGCCTCGAGGTGGTTGAGGTTCATCTTCCAGTTGCCCGCCATCAGCGGCGTACGGGTGGTCATTGAGGGTCAGTCCTCCAGTGCGGCGAGGCCGGGGAGCGTCTTGCCCTCGAGGTATTCGAGGGAGGCGCCGCCTCCGGTCGAGATGTGGCCGAATGCCTGCTCGTCGAAGCCCAGGGTACGGACCGCCGCGGCGGAGTCTCCGCCGCCCACCACGGTGAAGCCCGGGGAGTCGATGAGGGCCTGGGCGACCGCCTTGGTGCCCTCGGCGTAGTCGGGGTGCTCGAAGACGCCCATGGGGCCGTTCCAGAAGACGGTGGCGGCGTCGGCGAGCTTCGAGGCGTACAGCTTGCGGGTCTCGGGACCGATGTCCAGACCCATGTGGCCGGCCGGGATGGCGTCCGCGGCGACGGTGGCGGGGTGGGAGGGCGCCTTGGCCTTCATGTCGGGGAACTCCGCGGCGACCAGCGTGTCGACCGGCAGTACCAGCTCGACGCCGTTCTTCTCCGCGCGCTCCAGGTACTCCCGTACGGCGGGGATCTGGTCCTCCTGCAGCAGGGAGGAGCCGATCTCGTGGCCCTGGGCCTTGAGGAAGGTGTAGGCCATGCCGCCGCCGATGAGGATGCGGTCGGCCTTGCCGAGCAGCTGGTCGATGACGGCGAGCTTGTCGGAGACCTTGGCGCCGCCGAGGGCGACGACGTAGGGCCGCTTGACGTCGTCGGTGAGCTTCTTCAGCACGCCGACCTCGGTGGCGATGAGGTAGCCGGCGTAGTGCGGCAGCCGGGCCGGGAGGTCGAAGACCGAGGCGTGCTTGCGGTGGACCGCGCCGAAGCCGTCGCCGACGTAGACGTCGGCGAGGGCGGCCAGCCGGTCGGCGAAGGCGCCGCGCTCGGCGTCGTCCTTGAACGTCTCGCCGGCGTTGAAGCGCAGGTTCTCGATGACCGCGACCTGTCCGTCGGCGAGGCCGGCGACGGTGGAAGTGGCGGAGTCGCCGACCGTGTCGGTGGCGAAGGCGACGTCGGCGCCGAGGAGTTCGCCGAGGCGCGCGGCGGCCGGGGCGAGCGAGAAGGCGGGGTCCGGGGCGCCCTTGGGGCGGCCGAGGTGCGAGGCCACGACCACGCGGGCGCCCGCCTCGGCGAGGGCCTTGACGGTGGGCACCACGGCGCGGATGCGGCCGTCGTCGGTGATGGTGGTGCCGTCCAGCGGCACGTTGAGGTCGGCGCGGACGAAGACCCGCTTGCCCGCGACACCTTCGGAGAGGAGTTCGTCGATCGTCTTCATAGGGGCTCCCTGGCTAGAGCTCGTGTTCGCTCGTGATCGCTCGTGATCGAAAGAGGGCAACCGTTCCGATACGTGCGTCAGGGCTCGGACAGCGCGTTGCCGCGCCGGCCGAGCCCTGCACTCATATCAGGCCGCCTGCTCCACGCTCAGAGCTGGTTGCCCACGAAGACCGTCAGGTCGACGAGGCGGTTGCTGTAGCCCCACTCGTTGTCGTACCAGCCGATGACCTTCACGTTCTTGCCCTCCTGGACCATGGTCAGGGAGGAGTCGAAGGTGCAGGACGCCGGGGCGTTGACGATGTCGGAGGAGACGATCGCGTCCTCGGTGTACTCGAGGTAGCCCTTCAGCTCGCCCTCGGCGGCCTTCTGGAAGGCGGCGTTGACCTCTTCCTTGGTGACCTCGCGGGAGAGCTCGACCACCAGGTCCGTGACGGAGCCGGTCGGGACCGGGACGCGCATGGCCATGCCGTCCAGCTTGCCCTTGAGCTGCGGCAGCACCAGGGCGGTGGCCTTCGCGGCACCGGTGGTGGTCGGGATGATGTTCTCGGCGGCGGCACGGGCGCGGCGCAGGTCCTTGTGCGGGAAGTCCAGGATGCGCTGGTCGTTCGTGTACGCGTGGACCGTCGTCATCAGGCCCTTGACGATGCCGAAGTTCTCGTCGAGGACCTTCGCCATCGGCGCCACGCAGTTGGTGGTGCAGGAGGCGTTGGAGATGACGTGGTGGTTCGCCGCGTCGTACTGGTCGTGGTTCACGCCCATGACGAGGGTGATGTCCTCGTTCTTCGCCGGGGCGGAGATGATGACCTTCTTGGCGCCGCCGGCGATGTGCTTCTCGGCGTCTTCCTTCTTGGTGAAGATGCCGGTCGACTCGATGACGATGTCGACGCCCAGCTCGCCCCACGGAATGTCGGCGGGGTTGCGCTCGGAGAGGACCTTGACCGTCTTGTCGCCGACGGTGATGGTGTCCTCGGTGTGCGAGACCTCCTGCTTGAGGCGGCCCAGAATGGTGTCGTACTTCAGCAGGTGTGCAGTGGTCGCCGTGTCACCCAGGTCGTTGACGGCCACGATCTCGATGTCGGCGCCCTGCTCCAGCAATGCGCGGAAGTAGTTGCGACCGATGCGGCCAAACCCGTTGATGCCTACGCGGATCGTCACGAACCGATCTCCTCGTTGGTACGCCGGCTGTGACGCCGGCGAGCTGTATTTGGGATGTCCCCGACCACTGTCGACCCTACCTCTCCGGGGCCCCGGTCGTGACATCGAGTTGCCCCATACCCGGCAGGGCGGTCCGTACCCGTCAGTAGGGTACGGACCGCCCTCGCCGACACGCCCTTCTCACCCCATTTCGCTACGGATCGTGGGTCCCCGTTGACCTCTCGTGTCACCTCTCGAGGGCGGCGAGCGCCTTCCTCAGCAGGGCGGACCGGTCGGCCGCGGAGGTCAGGTGCTCCAGCCCGAAGCCCAGCAGCACGGTGTCGTCGGTGGTGACCGCTCCGTACGTCCGGAACAGCGCTCCGGTGCGGGTCCAGTCCTTCAGGACGGCCGGGCTGCCCGCGGGAGGCCCGGAGACCCTCCAGACACCGAGGGAGGTCTCGAAGCCCTCGGTCCCGGTGGCCGTGCCGCCGACGACGAGGGAGGCCTCGTCGGCGAGGACGCCGTGGCCGCCGCTGCCCGGGTCGGTGACGTAGGCGAGGGAGACCTCGACCGTCTTCCCGGCGTAGGCGCTCAGGTCGAAGTCGACCTGCTGCCAGCCGCTGGACGACCCGGTGAGGCTGTTCCAGGAACCGGTGGTGCCGGTCGCGGTGCAGCCGCCGTCGCCGAGGGTCAGGTAGTGCTCCAGCCAGGGGTGCTCGCCCATGTAGAACCCGGCCGCGCACTCGCTCGGCACGGTGGTGCGGGTCGCCCCGCCGGCCTCGGGCAGGGTCGTCCAGTCGTCGGCGCCGGCGGTGTGCGCCTCGACGATGACGTTGTCGTAGCCCGGCTCGGTGTCCCACAGCAATTGGGTGCGCAGGGTGGGCCGCTCGGCGGCGGTGACACCGGTGAGGTCGACGGTGCGGGTGAGGCGCTTGTAGCCGTCGTCGGTGTGCACGGCCGCCGCCATGGAGGAGCCGGCGTAGGGCCCGTACGGGTTGACCGTCCCGGGGAACTGCCCGGCGCCGGCGCTCGCGAACTGCGGATGGTCCTCGGCGGGCAGTTCGTCGGAGGTGACACCGTAGGTGCCGACCCCGTCCAGCGGGTTGCCGGGCGCGTCGCCGAGCGGGCCGGTGAAGCCGCCCAGTCCGCCGGAACCGGTGAACGCGCTGACCCCGGGGGTGGAGGTGCGGCTGTAGGCGCCCAGGTAGTACTGGCTGAAGTCGTCGGACGGCGTGCCGCCGCCGAGGTCGACGCTGCCGCCCGCCTGCTCGCCCGCCTCGATCAGCCGGCCGCCCTCGTTGAGGAAGGCCCGCAGCTGGAGCTGGGTGGCGACGCCCGGGGTCGCGGCGCCGGTGTGGTGCACGACCGTGTGGAAGTGGCTCAGCACCCCGAGCGCGTCCGGGGCGCCCCGCTCGGCCACGTCCCAGACCGCCGCGCGGCGGCCGTTGGCCCTGAGCGCGTCGACGTACTTCTGGGTCTGGGTGGCCTTCGCGCCCTCCTCGGAGACGACGAGGACGTCCGCGCGGGGCCGTTCGGCCACGGTGTAGGTGAAGTGCTCGCTGGAGACGTTCCGGCCCCTGCGGGCCTCTCCGGTGAACCACACCTCGACCTTGTCGCCCGGCTTGCCGTGCCTCACCTTGGCCCGGTACTCGTCGAAGTAGAGGTTGTCCTCGCCGCCGTACCGCTCGCCGCCCCGCCAGCGCCTGAGGTCGACGTCGTGCGTACGGCCGCCGTTGACGCGGTACTTGAGCTCCTTGTCGCGGACGGCTTTGCGGGCGACCACGGAGACCTCCTGGCCGGCTCCGCGCGCGTAGGACGTGGTGAACTCGGCCGGGGTGAAGTCGGCGGCCTCCAGGCCGACCGAGGAGGACGGCCGGTCGGGGTGGGCGGCGGACTCGGCGACGGAGAGCGCGAACGGGATGTTCTTGGCGAACTCCTGCTGGATCAGCTTCTCGTCGTCGGGGAAGTTGAAGCCCGACCGGCAGTCGCGGGCGTTCCACTCGTCGTCGGGGTCGGCGTCGGACACGGTCTGGCAGGTCGACATCTCGGGGGTGAACATCGCCATGCCGTTGACGTTGGCCGCGTGGCCGTCCGCCTCACCGTTGGTGGTGTAGAGCTCGGAGGAGAGCTGCGGGTGGTAGCCGGGGATCGCCGAGTTGCCGGGCGTGCCGGCGAGGGCCTCGTAGAGGACGTCGTCGGGGGTCGGCGTGGCCACCTGCCAGCCGACCCCGTAGAGGAGGAGCTCTGCGGCCGAGTGGTAGTTGATGCCGTAGGTGAAGCCGATGCGCTTCTGGAAGGCGTCGATGGCCTTGGTCTCCGGTTCGGAGCCCGGGCTCGCGCCGCGGTAGGTCTGGCTGGTGGGGTTGGGGGACGAGCCCTCGTCGTCGTAGCCCCACTTGTAGGAGAAGTTGCGGTTGAGGTCGACGCCGTCGCCGGTGCTGATGGCGCCGTCGCCGTTGACGTCCCGCAGGTTCTTGCGCCACAGGCGGTTGTCGTCGTCGGCGAACGTGTAGTCGTAGCCGTCGGGGTTGGCGGAGAGGACGAACCACAGTTCCGTGGTGTCGACGATCTTCCTGATCCGCTTGTCCGTCCTGTACTTGTCCAGGTAGTGGTGCATCAGCCGCCGGGTCATCTCCGGGGTGATCCACTCACGTGCGTGCTGATTGGACATGTAGAGGACGGCCGGTTTCGAGCCGTCCCCGGTCTTCCTGGCCTTCTTGGTGAGCTTCAGGGCGAGGATGTCCTGGCCCTCGACCGTCTTGCCGATGGAAACGACCTTGGTGAGGTCCGGGTGCTCCCGTGCGGTGCGGAGGATCTCCTCCTGGATGCCGCCCTTTCCGCTGTACGGGCGGAACACGCCCTCGGCGGCGTCCTCGACGCGGTTCACGGCGCGGTCGGAGAGTGTGTGCTCGGTGAGGCCGACGCCCTGTTGCTCCAGTTTCTCGGCCTGTCCGTCGGTCAGATAGACCTCGACGGTGGCGGTGCCCTCGTCGGGCACCCGCTCGCCGAGTTCATGGCCGTCCTGCCCGGCCGCCAGGAGCAGGGACACCTGTTCCTTGGTGACGTCGGCGCGGAAGACCTTGACTTCCTCGGGGTCGGAGGCCGCGGGGTTTCCGGGCTGTGCCTGGGCGATGGGTGCGAGGCTCGCTCCGCCGATCAGGAGCGTGCCGACAGCGAGGATCGATCTCGCTCTGTGTCTCATGAGCCCCCCAGAGAGTGGTCCGCCACAGCAGCGAACAGATGCCAGGCTCATGACACAACATGATCGAGTCAAGGGTGCCGTCACGACACACGAAAACCGGCGCCGGCCACCCAAGTGGATGACGGCGCCGGTCTTCTGACGTGGTGTCAGCCGACGAGGTTGTCGGCCAGCTCCTCGCTGAGGTTGGCCTCGGTGCCCGGGATGCCGAGGTCGGAGGCGCGCTTGTCGGCCATGGCCAGCAGCCGGCGGATCCGGCCGGCCACGGCGTCCTTGGTGAGCGGCGGGTCGGCGAGCGCGCCCAGCTCCTCCAGGGAGGCCTGCTTGTGCTCCATGCGCAGCCGGCCGGCCGCGGCGAGGTGCTCGGGAACGTCGTCGCCGAGGATCTCCAGCGCGCGCTGGACCCGGGCACCGGCCGCCACCGCCGCCCGGGCGGAGCGGCGCAGGTTGGCGTCGTCGAAGTTGGCCAGCCGGTTCGCCGTGGCCCGCACCTCGCGGCGCATCCGGCGCTCCTCCCAGGCCAGCACCGACTCGTGCGCACCGAGCCGGGTGAGCAGCGCGCCGATCGCGTCGCCGTCGCGGACCACCACGCGGTCCACCCCCCGCACCTCACGGGCCTTGGCGCCGATGTGCAGTCTGCGGGCCGCGCCGACCAGGGCGAGCGCCGCCTCGGGGCCGGGGCAGGTCACCTCCAGGGACGAGGAGCGGCCGGGCTCGGTGAGCGAGCCGTGGGCCAGGAAGGCACCGCGCCAGGCCGCCTCGGCGTCGCAGGTGGCTCCCGAGACCACCTGCGGGGGCAGGCCGCGGATCGGGCGGCCCCGGCCGTCGACCAGACCGGTCTGCCGGGCCAGCTGATCGCCGCCCGCGACCACCCGGACGACGTAGCGCGAGCCACGGCGCAGTCCGCCGGGCGCCATCACGATCAGTTCGGAGCTGTGGCCGAAGATCTCCAGGATGTCCCGCTTGAGGCGGCGGGCCGCCATCGCGGTGTCCAGCTCCGCCTCGATCACGATGCGCCCGCTGACCAGGTGGAGGCCGCCGGCGAACCGCAGAATGGCGGAGACCTCCGCCTTCCTGCAGCAGGTACGGGTGACGGGGAGCCGGCTGATCTCGTCCTTCACCGCTGCCGTCATCGCCATGGGCCGATCCTTCCATGCATCCGAAAAATACGGTCGTACGCGGCGGCCAACAGCTCCGGATCGTGCCGGGGGCTTCCGTCGGGCCGGGCCACCGGGGCCAGCTCGACCGCGGCGCCGAACCGCTCGGCGGCCTCGGTCAGCGAATCGCGGTCGGGCACGGCGGCCTCGTCGGCCAGCACCACGTCCAGGGCGAGTTTAGGGGCGTGTCGTCCCAAAACCTCCAAATGACGCTGCGGGGAGAAGCCCTCGGTTTCTCCCGGCTGCGGCGCGAGGTTCAGCGAGAGTACCCGGCGCGCCTTGGTCTCGATGAGGGCGTCCAGCAGTTCGGGCACGAGCAGGTGCGGGATGACCGAGGAGAACCAGGAGCCGGGCCCGAGCACCACCCAGTCGGCGTCGAGGACCGCGGCGACCGCCTCGGGGACCGCGGGCGGATCGTTCGGCACGAGGTGCACGGACTGCACCTCGCCGGGGGTGAGCGCGACGGTGGCCTGTCCGCGGACGGTGTCGACGTCGTCGGGGCGCTCCGGGTCGTGGCCGAGGACCCGGGCCTGGAGCTCGAGCGGCACGGCGGACATGGGCAGCACCCGGCCGTGCGCCCCGAGCAGCCGTCCCACCAGGTCCAGCGCCTGCACGTGGTCGCCGAGCTGTTCCCACAGGGCGACGATCAGCAGATTGCCGACCGCGTGCTCGTGCAAATCGCCCTGGGACTGGAAGCGGTGCTGGATGACGCGGGCCCAGGTCTGCCCCCAGTCGTCGTCGCCGCACAGCGCGGCCAGCGCTTTGCGCAGGTCACCGGGCGGCAGCACGCCCAGTTCGTCGCGCAGGCGTCCGCTGGAACCGCCGTCGTCGGCGACGGTGACCACGGCGGTGAGGTCACCGGTGATCCGGCGCAGGGCGGCGAGCGAGGCGGACAGGCCCATGCCGCCGCCGAGGGCGACGACCTTGGGCTGGGTGCCCCGGCGGCGCGGTCTGGCGCCACGGGTCTCGACCGGCCGGCCGGCGCGGCCCTCGGGGACCGCTCTGCGCAGCCGGCTCAGCCGCGGAGTACGTCGCGTCATTCCCGTCCCATGTCCCGGTGGACGACCACCGTCTCCACGCCCTCGGCGGCGAGCCGGGCGGCGAGCTTCTCCGACATGGCGACCGAACGGTGCTTGCCTCCCGTGCAGCCGACCGCGATGGTCACGTAGCGCTTGCCCTCACGGCGGTAGCCGGCGGCGACCAGGCGCAGCATCTCGGCGTACCGGTCGAGGAACTCCTTGGCGCCGGGCTGGTTGAAGACGTACGACGCCACCTCCTCGTTGAGGCCGGTGTAGGGGCGCAGCTCCGGAACCCAGTGCGGGTTGGGCAGGAACCGCATGTCCACGACGAGGTCGGCGTCGACCGGGAGGCCGTACTTGAAGCCGAAGGACATGACGGTGGCCCGCAGCTCGGGTTCCTCCTCGCCGGCGAACTGGGCGTCCATCTTGGCGCGCAGCTCGTGCACGTTGAGGCTGGAGGTGTCGATCACCAGGTCGGCGTCGCCGCGCAGCTCGCGCAGCAGCTCCCGCTCGGCGGCGATGCCGTCGACGATCCGGCCGTCACCCTGCAGGGGGTGCGGGCGGCGCACGGACTCGAAGCGGCGCACCAGGGCCTCGTCGGAGGACTCCAGGAAGACGGTCCGCCGGGTGACGCCCCGGGCGTCGAGGTCGGCGAGGGACTCGCGCAGATTGTCGAAGAAGCGCCGGCCGCGCACGTCGACGACGACGGCGATGCGCGCCACGTTGCCCTGGGAACGCGCGCCGAGCTCCACCATGGTGGTGATCAGCGCGGGGGGCAGGTTGTCGACGACGAACCAGCCCAGGTCCTCCAGACACTTCGCGGCCGTCGAGCGGCCGGCCCCGGACATGCCGGAGATGATCACCAGCTCGGGGATGCCCGCCTCGGGGACCCCGGTCTGTTCCTTGCCCGTCTTCACCTGTGCTCCGTTGTCCTGGCGGGCGGACCCGGGGGTCGCGGTCCCGCCGGTGTGCTGCCGCGCCCCGTCCTGCTCCGTCGCGCGTCCTGTCTCGTGCTCCGTCATCGTTCCTGCCCCCGTCGTTCGTCCGGGGCGCCCGTGGACACGGGCTCCCCGGGAGAACCCGTCGCCTGCCCGGGTTCTTCCGTGTCATCCATGATCTCGCCCGTGGCCGTGTTCACGGCGGGGGCGGCGGGCGCCGCCCGCGCGAGGGCCCCGGCGATCGTCTCGGCCGTCTTGCGGCCTATGCCCGGAACCTCGCAGATCTGGTCGATTGTCGCCGATCGCAGCTTCTTCAACGAACCGAAGTGCTTCAGCAGTGCCTGCTTACGGGTGTCGCCGAGGCCGGGCACGTCGTCCAGGGGGCTGGAGCGGAAGCGCTTGGCCCGCTTGGTGCGCTGATAGGTGATCGCGAAGCGGTGCGCCTCGTCACGGACCCGCTGGAGCAGATACAGGCCCTCGCTGGTGCGCGGGAGCACCACCGGGTCGTCGTCGCCCGGCAGCCAGACCTCCTCCAGCCGCTTGGCGAGACCGCACACGGCGATGTCGTCGATACCGAGCTCGTCGAGTGCCCGCTGGGCCGCCGCGACCTGCGGCGCACCGCCGTCGACCACCACGAGCTGCGGCGGGTAGGCGAAACGCCTCGGCCGGCCGTCGTCCTCGGCGAGTGTGCTCGCGGGCGGCTCGGCGAGACCTCCGGCGGCCTCCCCGGTGCCCGGGTCCCCGGCCTCGGGCCCATCGCCGTCGGTCCACTCCCCCGTCCGCTCCTTCTCCGCGAGGTAGCGCCGGAACCGGCGGGTGATCACCTCGTGCATGGAGCGGACGTCGTCCTGCCCGGCGCCGTGCCAGATCTGCGTGTCTCCGACACGACCTTTGATCTGGAAGCGCCGGTACTCGCTCTTGCGGGCCAGTCCGTCCTCGAAGACGACCATGGAGGCCACCACGTCGTCGCCCTGGAGATGCGAGATGTCGTAGCACTCGATCCTCAGCGGGGCGCTGTCCAGGTCCAGGGCGTCGGTGATCTCCTCCAGCGCGCGGGAGCGCGTGGTGAGGTCGGAGGCGCGCTTGGTCTTGTGCAGCACGAGCGCCTGCTGGGCGTTGCGCTGCACGGTCTCCATCAGGGCCTTCTTGTCGCCGCGCTGCGGGATGCGCAGGGAGACGCCCGAGCCGCGCCGCCCGGTCAGCCACTGCTGGACCGGGTCCACGGGGTCCGGCAGGGCGGGGACCAGGACCTCCCGGGGGACCGCGTCGCCGGTCTCCTCGCCGTAGAGCTGCTGGAGGGCGTGCTCGACCAGGGCGCCGGTGGTGATCTCCTCGACCTTGTCGGTGACCCAGCCGCGCTGGCCGCGCACGCGTCCGCCGCGGACGTGGAAGATCTGGACGGCCGCCTCCAGCTCGTCCTCGGCGACCGCGATCAGATCGGCGTCGGTCGCGTCGGCGAGCACGACGGCGTTCTTCTCCATGGCCTTCTTCAAGGCCCCTATGTCGTCGCGGAGCCGCGCGGCCCGCTCGTACTCCATCTCCTCGGCGGCCTCCGCCATCTGCCGCTCCAGCCGGCGGAGGTACGTGCCCGTGCGGCCGGCCATGAAGTCGCAGAACTCCTCGGCCAGTTCCCGGTGGTCCTCGGCGGAGATGCGGTCCACGCAGGGCGCCGAGCACTTGCCGATGTAGCCGAGCAGACAGGGGCGGCCGGTGCGGGAGGCGTTCTTGAAGACGCCCGCCGAGCAGGTGCGCACCGGGAACACGCGCAGCATCAGGTCCACGGTGTCGCGGATCGCCCACGCGTGCGCGTACGGGCCGAAGTAGCGGACGCCCTTCTTCTTGTGACCGCGCATCACCTGGACGCGCGGGAAGTCCTCGTTCATCGTCACCGCGAGGTAGGGGTAGCTCTTGTCGTCGCGGTACTTCACGTTGAACCGGGGGTCGTACTCCTTGATCCAGGAGTACTCCAGCTGGAGCGCCTCGACCTCCGTGGACACCACCGTCCACTCCACGGACGCGGCCGTGGTGACCATCGAGCGGGTGCGCGGGTGCAGTCCGGCCAGGTCCTGGAAGTAGTTCGCCAGGCGCTGGCGCAGGCTTTTCGCCTTTCCGACGTAGATCACCCGGCGGTGCTCGTCACGGAACCGGTAGACCCCCGGCGAGTCGGGGATCTCACCCGGTTTGGGGCGGTAGCTGGAGGGGTCGGCCATGTCTCACACCCTACTGGCGGGGACCGACACCGCGGCGGGGCTGTGGACAGCCGGGGCCCGGCGGGCTCCGGATGGGTTACGGCGGTCGGGAAGCGGGAAGGTGGGGGTTCCGCCCTTCAAACGATCGGGAGACGTCACGAAGGCGGACATGGCGGACATGAGGGCGGTCACGAGTCGGAGGGCTGGTCGAATGCGACGGACGCGGATCGAGAAACCACGGCGGCCGGCCCGGTCCCGCCGGTACGCCGACGAGATGTCCGCGACCGTCGAGTCCCTCGACCCACGCGATCCGGACATCGTGCGCGCGAAGCGTCTGCGGCTCGGTCTCCGGGAGCCGGACGCAACCGGCGAGGCGTAGAGCCTGACGAAAACCGCATCACGGTACGTGCCCCGGGGGCCGTGCCGGCCCAGGGGCCGGTGCGGCCCCCGGCAGGTGTGCGCCGCTGTTGGGCCTCAGGTGTTGTCGGGACTTGGTCAACACGCTTCAATGCGGGGGAACTCGGGGCCCTGAACGACGGCGTACGGATGTGAAGGCTTCGCCGCGCCGACGGGGGCGGGCTCCTGGGTGCCCCGCGCGAACGGTCTGACCAGCCGTTGTGGACATTCACAGAAAGGCCCCTGCATGCCGCACGCCACACAGCACGCGGACGCCGCCACCGCGGAACTGGACTCGGCCCTGAGCGGCGGACCGTTCCACGTCGCCCTGCGCGCCGCGATAGCGGCGCGGGGATTGCCGTTGCAGCGGGTGCAGCACCATCTGTCGCGCCACGGCGTGAAGGTAGGCGTCACCAGTCTGAGTTACTGGCAGCAGGGCGCCCGCCGCCCGCAGCGCCCGGAGTCCCTGCGCGCCGTACGGGCGCTGGAGGAGATCCTGCAGCTGCCGGAGGAGTCGCTGATCCGCCTCCTCGCCGAGTCGGACGAGCGGACGGCGGACCGGCGTTCCCCCGGCCGGTCCTACCGGTCCCTGGTGGAGGCGTCGGGCGTCCTGGAGCAGCTGCTGGACGAGCTCGGCGCGCCGCGCGACGGCGGGCTGCATACCCTGGGCCACCACGAGCGGGTGCGCGTCGGTGCCCGCCGCGAACTGGCGGAACGCGAGTCGCACCACATCGTGCGCGCACACCGGGACGGCGTCGACCGCCATGTGGCCGTCCATTACGGCGATCCGGGCTCCGCACCGGAGCGGATGCGTGTGCACGCCCTGGAGAACTGCCGCATCGGCCGCGTGCGTTGGCACCACGACACCGGCGTGCTCGCCGCCGAGCTCCTCTTCGACACCCGGCTGCGGGCCGGTGACACCTTCCTCTTCCGCTACGCCGTCGAGGACGGCACGACGGGCGTCTCGCGCGAGTATCTGCGCGGGGCGGACTCCCCCGGCGGCCAGTACGCGCTCCAGGTGTGCTTCGAACCCGGGGTGCTCCCGGTGCGCTGCCACCGTTTCACCCAGCACTCGGCGGCGGCACCGCGCGGGGGACGTCAGGAGCTGCCGCTCAGCGCACGGCACCGCTCGGTCCACCTGGTGGAACCGCGGGTGCGGTCGGGCTATGTGGGGATCTCCTGGGACTGGGAGTGACCGCGGTCAGGTCTGCGGCTTGGCGATCAGCGTGCCGTTCTCGACCTCCACGACCAGCGGCTGCAGCGGGGCCACGGCCGGCTCGCGCAGCACCTTTCCGGTCGTGGCGTCGAACTCGCTGCCGTGACAGGGGCAGATCAGCTTCGTCCCGTCCAGCTTGTTGATCGGGCAGCCCGCGTGCGTGCAGACGGTGTCGTACGCCTTGAGCGTTCCGTCACCGCTCCGGCTGACCACGACGTTGTGATCCCGGTACAGCTTCGCCCCGCCCTCGGCGACCTCGCTCTCGGGCCCGAGCTCGACGGGCTCGCTCAACGGCGCCGACCGGTCGTCGGCGTCGCCCTTGCACGCGGTGAGGCCCAGTCCGGCGACGGGGGTGAGGGCAGCACCCCGCAGAACGGCACGGCGGCTCGCGACGGGTCGGACGGACATACGGCTCCACGGGCAGTACGAAACGAACACTCGATCACCAGCGACGATACCGAGACCCCCCGCACCCCGGACGCCCGGGTACGGACCACACGCCCCGACCCCGCCGCTCCCGCGACTCCCTCAGCCCCCGCACCGCTCCCGCCGCTCCCACGGGCAGTCGTGCCTCCCCCAGTGCCTTAAGGGCCTGGGAGGTACCCCCAGGGCGATGGGGTCCCCCCGCTCATGGGGGTACCTCCCGCTCGAGCGAAGTCGAGAGTGGGGGAGAAGGCGAGAGTGGGGGAGGGTGGGCGCGACGGCACCCCGCCGACGCCGGGCTGCGCGAACGCTCCCGCCCACACCGACGCAGCGCACCCTGCAAGCTCCGGGTTCGACAACCCATCCCCGACCCGCGCCCGCTGCGTAAACGCTTACGCAAACGTTTACGACCACCCATCGAATGGGATACGGTCCCCACCCAGTACACGAACCGCACTCCCGGAGGGACCCCCACGATGGCGACCATGACAGACGTGGCCCGCCACGCCGGCGTCTCCGTCGCCACCGTCTCCCACGTGCTCAACGACACCCGCCCGGTCCGCCCCCACACCCGCCAGGCGGTCCTCGACGCCATCGAGGAACTCGGCTACACCCCCAACACCCTCGCCCGCTCCCTGGTGACCTCCCGGACCCGGTCCATCGGCCTCGCGGTGTCGGCGATCAGCAACCCCTACTTCACCGAGATCCTGCAAGGCGTCGAGGCCGCCGCCCTGGAACACGGCTACAGCCTCCTCATCGCCGACCCGCACGACGACCCCGCGCACGAGCGCAAGGTCGTCCAGCTGCTGCACGAACGCCGCGTGGAGGGCCTGATCGTCGCGCCCTCCGCGCGGCCGCGCGAACTCCTCACCTACCTCGGCCGCCACCGCGTGCCCGCCGTGTTCCTGGACCGGCTGGTCGACGACCCCGCGGGCGACGGCGGCCCCCGCTTCGACCAGGTCTGCGCCGAGAGCACCGGACCGACGTCCCGCCTGGTCACGCATCTCGCCGGTCTCGGACACCGCCGTATCGCCCTGGTCGCGGGGCTGCCGGGCCTCAGCACGACCGCCGAGCGGATCACCGGGTACCGGCACGGGCTGGCCGCCGCCGGTCTGCCGTACGACGAGCGGATCCTGGTGCACGGCGACTCCCGGTCGGAGGGGGCGGAACGGGCCACCGCCGCCCTGCTGGCCCTCGGCTCGCGTCCCACCGCGCTGGTCACCGCGAACAACGCCATGACGATCGGCGCGCTGCGGGCCCTGCGCGCCCATGGGCTGTCCGTGCCCGAGGACATCGCCCTGTGCTGCTTCGACGACTTCGCGTGGGCGGACCTGTTCTCGCCCCGCCTCACGGCCGTGGCCCAGCCCAGCAGGGACATCGGTGCCCGTGCCGTGCGGGTGCTCCTGGACCGTCTCGCCGAGCCGGACCGCCCCGCGCGGACCGAACGGCTCCCGTGCGCGTTCGTGCACCGCACCTCCTGCGGCTGCCAGGACGAACCGGAGCAGCCCGCACGCTCCGAGGACCCCGAGCCCACCGAGAAAGGACCCCTCTCGTGATCGTCGTAGCCGGTGAGGCACTGATCGACCTGGTACCGCGCGGCGCGGGTGCGCTCGCGGCGCTGACGCCGGCGCTCGGCGGCGGCCCCTTCAACACCGCGGTGGCGCTGGGCCGCCTGGGCTCCCCCGCCGCCTTCTGCTCCCGGGTGTCCCGTGACGGCTTCGGCGAGGCACTGCTGGACCGGCTGCGGGAGACCGGGGTGGACGTGGCGTCGGTGCAGCGGGGCGACGAACCGACGACGCTCGCCGTGGCCACCGTCGGCACGGACGGTTCGGCCGCGTACTCCTTCTACGTGGAAGGGACCGCGGACCGCCTGTTCACGGCGCCCGATGCGCTGCCGGCCGGCACCCGCGCGGTGTCCTTCGGGACCTGCTCGCTGGTGCTGGAGCCCGGTGCGAGCGCCTACGAGGAGCTGATGCGCACCGCCTCCGCACAGGGCGTGTTCACGGCGCTGGACCCCAACGTCCGGGCGGGGCTGATCCCGGATGCCGACGCCTACCGGGCCCGGTTCAGGAGCTGGCTGCCGTCGGTGTCGCTGCTGAAGCTGTCCGAGGAGGACGCCCGGTGGCTCGGCGGGTCGCCGCGGGAGTGGCTGACGGCCGGTCCCGCGGCGGTCGTGATCACCCGGGGCGGGGACGGCCTGACGGTGTTCACCCGCGCGGGCGAGGAGTACGCCGTGCCGGGTGAGCGGGTGCGGGTGGTGGACACGATCGGCGCCGGTGACACGGTGAACGCGGCGCTGCTGCACGGCCTCGCGAGCCGCGGAGCGCTCAGTGACGAGGGCGTGGACGCCCTGGGGGCGGAGGGCTGGACCGGCCTGCTCGGCTTCGCGGCCCGCGCGGCGGCGATCACGTGCTCGCGCGCGGGGGCGGAACCGCCGTATGCGCACGAGCTGGAGCCGGAGGGCGTCTGACGCACCGAGCGCCGTGCCGCGCGGGGACGCCCGGTCCCCTGCGCGGCACGGCGCTTCCGTGTGTGTCGGCGCGGGCGGCCGGTCAGGCCTTGGGTGCCCGCGTCGCCTTCTTCGCGGCGGCCTTGGTGGCCGTCTTCTTGGCGGCGACCGTCTTCGTGGCCGTCTTCCGGGTGGTGGCGCTGGCGGCGACCGTCTTCTTCGCCGCCGTCTTGCGCGGGGCCCGCACCTGGGTGGCGTCGCTGATCCGGTCCGATCCCAGGATCTCCCTCAGGAACTTGCCGGTGTGGCTCGCCGGAACGCCCGCCACTTGCTCGGGCGTGCCCTCCGCGACGACCAGGCCGCCGCCGGAACCGCCTTCGGGACCCATGTCGACGACCCAGTCGGCGGTCTTGATCACGTCCAGGTTGTGCTCGATGACGATGACCGTGTTGCCCTTGTCTACCAGGCCGGAGAGGACCGTCAGCAGCTTGCTGATGTCCTCGAAGTGCAGACCGGTGGTCGGCTCGTCCAGGACGTAGACCGTGCGGCCGGTGGAGCGCTTCTGCAGCTCGCTGGCGAGCTTCACGCGCTGCGCCTCACCGCCGGACAGGGTGGTCGCGGACTGGCCCAGGCGGACATAGCCGAGGCCGACGTCGTTGAGCGTCCTGAGGTGGCGGGAGATCGCCGGGACCGCCTCGAAGAAGTGCATGGCCTCCTCGATCGGCATGTTCAGCACGTCGGCGATGGACTTGCCCTTGTAGTGGACCTCCAGGGTCTCCCGGTTGTAGCGGGCGCCGTGGCAGACCTCGCACGGGACGTACACGTCCGGGAGGAAGTTCATCTCGATCTTGATCGTGCCGTCGCCCGCGCAGTTCTCGCAGCGGCCGCCCTTGACGTTGAAGGAGAAGCGGCCCGGCATGTAGCCGCGGACCTTCGCCTCCGTCGTCTCGGCGAACAGCTTGCGCACATGGTCGAAGACACCGGTGTAGGTCGCCGGGTTGGAGCGCGGGGTGCGGCCGATGGGCGACTGGTCGACGTGGACGACCTTGTCGACGAGGTCGTCGCCGTCCACGCGCGTGTGCCGGCCGGGGACGCTCCGCGCGCCGTTCAGCTCGCGCGCCAGGTGCGTGTAGAGGATGTCGTTGACCAGGGTGGACTTGCCGGAGCCGGACACGCCCGTGACCGCGGTGAAGACACCCAGCGGGAAGGACACGTCGATGTCCTGGAGGTTGTTCTCGCGGGCGCCGTGCACCGTGAGCCGGCGCGACGGGTCGTGCGGGCGGCGGATGTCGGGCAGCGGAATGGCCTTCTTGCCGGCCAGGTACTGGCCGGTCTGCGACTCGGCGTTGGCCAGCAGCTCCTTCAGGGAGCCGCTGTGCACGACCTTGCCGCCGTGCTCACCGGCGCCGGGGCCGATGTCGACGATCCAGTCGGCGACCTTGATGGTGTCCTCGTCGTGCTCGACGACGATGAGGGTGTTGCCCATGTCGCGCAGCCGGACCAGGGTCTCGATCAGACGGTGGTTGTCGCGCTGGTGCAGGCCGATGGACGGCTCGTCGAGGACGTAGAGCACGCCGACGAGTCCGGAGCCGATCTGGGTGGCCAGGCGGATGCGCTGGGCCTCACCTCCGGAGAGCGTGCCCGCCGCGCGGTTGAGCGAGAGGTAGTCCAGACCGACGTCGACCAGGAAACGCAGCCGCTCGTTGACCTCCTTGAGCACGCGCTCGGCGATCTTCTTGTCGCGTGCGGTGAGCTTCAGCTCGCCCAGGAAGTCCGCGCAGTCGCTGATGGACATCCCGGAGACCTCGGCGATGGACTTGCCCATGACCGTGACGGCGAGGACGACCGGCTTGAGCCGGGTGCCCTCACAGGAGGGGCAGGGCACCTCGCGCATGTAGCCCTCGAAGCGCTCCCTGCTGGCGTCGCTCTCCGCTTCGCTGTGCCGGCGCTTGACGAAGGGGACGGCTCCCTCGAAGGCCGTGGTGTACCGGCGCTCGCGGCCGTAGCGGTTGCGGTAGCGGACCTCGACCTGGGTCTTGTGGCCGTGCAGCAGGGCCTTCCTGGCGCGCTGCGGCAGTCCCCCGAAGGGGATGTCCGTACGGAAGCCCAGGGCGTCCGCGAGGGCGCCGATCAGGCGGTCGAAGTAGTCCTTGGTGTGGCCGTGCGACCACGGGTGGATGGCGCCCTCGTCCAGGCTCTTGTCCGGGTCGGGCACGATCAGCTCGGGGTCGACCTCCATGCGCGTACCGATGCCGGTGCACTCGGGGCAGGCGCCGAAGGGCGAGTTGAAGGAGAAGGAGCGCGGCTCGAGCTCCTCGAAGGACAGGTCGTCGTACGGGCAGTACAGGTGCTCGGAGTACATCCGCTCGCGCTCGGGGTCGTCCGCGGGGAGGTCGACGAAGTCGAGCACGACCATGCCGCCGGACAGGCCGAGGGCGGTCTCCACGGAGTCGGTGAGGCGGCGCTTGGCGCTGTCCTTGACCGTGAGGCGGTCGACGACCACCTCGATGGTGTGCTTCTCCTGCTTCTTCAGCGTGGGCGGCTGGGAGAGCTGGATCGTCTCCCCGTCCACCCGCGCGCGCGAGTAACCCTTGGTCTGGAGATCGGAGAAGAGGTCGACGAACTCGCCCTTGCGCTCGCGCACCAGGGGGGAGAGCACCTGGAAGCGGCTGCCCTCCGGCAGCTGCAGGACCTTGTCGACGATGGCCTGGGGGGACTGGCGGGAGATCGGCCGGCCGCATTCGGGGCAGTGCGGCTTGCCGATGCGCGCGAAGAGCAGGCGCAGGTAGTCGTAGACCTCGGTGATGGTGCCGACGGTGGAGCGCGGGTTGCGGGAGGTCGACTTCTGGTCGATGGAGACCGCCGGGGACAGGCCCTCGATGAAGTCGACGTCCGGCTTGTCCATCTGGCCGAGGAACTGCCGGGCGTACGAGGAGAGCGACTCCACGTAGCGCCGCTGCCCCTCCGCGAAGATGGTGTCGAAGGCCAGCGAGGACTTGCCCGACCCCGACAGGCCCGTGAAGACGATGAGCGAGTCGCGCGGGAGATCGAGCGAGACGTTCTTGAGGTTGTGCTCGCGCGCTCCACGGACGATGAGACGGTCGGCCACGCCGGTCCGCACCTTTCTTGAGAGAAGTGACAGGGGCGGGGCCCCCGTCTTTCTCAGACTAGGGGGAGCCACTGACAACGCCGGTTCGGATTCACGGGTTGTCAACAAACCCCGGCTCTCCAGCATGCCCGACGCCGCACCCGACCATATAGCACGTGCATTCGATTTTGCGTGCCGGTTCACCACCTTCACCCGAAGGTGTGACCGAGCTAGGGTCAGCACCATGATTGATCACGCTGATGACCTGGCGTCTGTACAAGCCGCTACCGAACGGCTGCTCACCGCGGTCGGCACCCTGGACAACGCGGCTGTGACCCAGTCGTCACGCCTGCCCGGCTGGACCCGGGGCCATGTGCTGGCCCACCTGGCCCGCAACGCGGACGCCCTGGTGAACGTGCTGGAGGGCCGGCCGATGTACGTCTCCGGCGAGGCCCGGGACGCCGACATCGAGCAGGGCGCCCCGCGCCCCCTCGACGCCCACCTCGCCGACCTGCGGGAGAGCGCGGAGCGCTTCCGCGCGGCGGGCGATGCCCCGGCGGACTGGTCGCGCACGGTCGAACTGCGCAACGGCATCACCGACCGCGCGGAGCGGGTGCCGTTCCGGCGCTGGGCCGAGGTGGAACTGCACCATGTGGACCTCGGGATCGGCTACGAGCTGGAGGACCTGCCGGAGGAGTTCACCGAGCGGGAGATCGACTTCCTCGCGGCCCGGTTCACCGGTCACCGGGACGTGCCGGTGACCGCCCTGGCCACCGTGGACGGCAGGACCTGGACGACCGGCGGCGGGGCGGACGGCGGACCCGTGACGGTCGAGGGGACGCCGGCCGACCTGCTGGGCTGGCTCGCCGGCCGCCGCGACGGCTCCGGTCTGGCGGTGAAGGGCGGCGGACTTCCGTCGCTTCCCCCGCTGTAGCGCCTGTCGGGCGCGGGTTCCCGCTATAGGCTGACGTGCATGACGTACAGCGGTCGGGTGAGGGTCGGCGGCCCAGCCGACGTGCACGAACTCAAGGACCTGATGATCACGAAGGTCGCGGTCGGCCCCATGGACAACAACGCCTATCTGCTGCGTTGCCGGGCCACCGACGAGCAGCTGCTGATCGACGCGGCCAACGACGCGGGGGCCCTGCTGGGCACGATCGGTGACGACGGCATCGCGTCCGTCGTCACCACCCACCGGCACGGCGACCACTGGCAGGCGCTCGCCGAGGTCGTGGCGGCCACCGGTGCCCGCACCCACGCGGGCCGGGAGGACGCCGAGGGCATCCCGGTGCCGACCGACGTACTGGTCGACGACGGCGACATCATCCGCGTGGGACGGGTGGAGCTCACCGCCCGCCGTCTGGTCGGACACACACCCGGCTCGATCGCTCTGGTCTACGACGATCCTTACGGGCATCCGCATGTGTTCACCGGGGACTGCCTGTTCCCGGGCGGTGTGGGCAACACCCACAAGGACCCGAAGGCGTTCGCCAGTCTGATGCACGACGTGGAGACCAAGATCTTCGAGGTCCTGCCGGACGAGACGTGGGTCTACCCCGGCCACGGCAACGACACCACCCTGGGCGCGGAGCGCCCGCATCTGCCGGAGTGGCGCGCGCGGGGCTGGTGAACGGAGCGGCGCCTACGCCTCGGCCCGTCCCGGTCCGGCGAGCGCGGCGATCCGCTCCACCGCGAACACGTATCCCTGCACTCCGCACCCCGCGATGACCCCGTCGGCGCGCAGCGAGACGTACGAGTGGTGCCGGAAGGACTCGCGCCGGTGGATGTTGGAGATGTGGACCTCGATCACGGGCAGTCCGTCACAGGCGTTGAGGGCGTCCAGAATCGCGACCGAGGTGTGCGAGTAGGCGCCGGGATTGATGACGACCCCGCAGTGGTTCAGCCGGGCCTCGTGGATCCAGTCCACCAACTGGCCCTCGTGGTTGGACTGGCGCAGGTCCACCGTGCCGTTGTGCGCGGCCGCCGCCTTGGCGCACATCGCCTCCACGTCGGCGAGCGTGTCGGAGCCGTAGATCTCCGGCTGGCGCTGTCCGAGCAGGTTCAGGTTGGGCCCGTTGAGGATCATGATCGGGGCGCTGGCCAGGTTGCGGGGCACGGTTCCTCCGGTCCGTCGGGACGGGGCAGCCCTCCCCGGGGCCGCCGCTCGCCCCCGGTCTATCACGGTGCCGCGCAGGGCCGTTGGGTCCCCGCGCGGCACCCCTGCCGATCCGCACGTCGTTCTACGGGTTGACCGCCAGCTCCAGATAGGCGGCGAGCAGTACCAGGTGCACTCCGCCCTGGAGTGGTGTCGCCCGGCCGGGCACCACCGTCAGCGCACCGACCACCATGGTCAGGGCGAGCAGCACCATATGGGTGTTGCCGAGGCCGAGGACGAGGGGTCCTGGCAGCCAGAGGGAGGCCAGCGCAACGGCGGGGATGGTCAGGCCGATGCTGGCCATCGCCGAGCCGAGCGCGAGGTTCATGCTGGTCTGCACCTGGTCGCGGCGCGCGGCGCGCACCGCGGCGATGGTCTCCGGGAGGAGGACCAGCAGGGCGATGATCACACCGACGACGGAGTGGGGCAGCCCGGCGGCCTCCACTCCCGACTCGATGGTGGGCGAGACTCCCTTGGCGAGGCCGACCACACCGATCAGGGCCAGGCCCAGCAGGGTCAGACTGATCAGGGCGGTGCGGGTGGAGGGCGCCGCGGCGTGCTCCTCCGGTTTGGCCACCTCGCCCTGCTTGACTATCGGCAGGAAGTAGTCGCGATGTCTGACGGTCTGGGTCGCGACGAACAGGGCGTAGAGGATCAGCGAGGAGACCGCCGCGAACGAGAGTTGCACGGTGGAGAACTCCGGCCCGGGCTTGCTCGTGGTGAACGTCGGCAGGACCAGGCTGAGGGTCGCCAGGGTGGCCACGGTGGCGAGAGCCGCTCCGGTGCCTTCCGAGTTGAAGACCGCCGTGCCGTGGCGCAGTGAGCCCACCAGCAGGCTCAGGCCGAGAATGCCGTTGACGGTGATCATGACGGCCGCGAACACGGTGTCCCTGGCGAGGGTCGCACTCTTGTCCCCGCCGTCGATCATCAGCGTGACGATCAGCGCCACTTCGATGACGGTGACGGCTACCGCCAGGACCAGGGAGCCGAAGGGCTCACCCACCCTGTGGGCCACCACCTCGGCATGGTGCACGGCCGCCAGCACGGACGCCGCGAGGACCAGGGTCACCACCACGACGATCCAGCCGGGCAGGTCCCGGCCCCAGGTCAGCGCCAGCAGCACCACGGCGAGCACGGGCACGACGGTCGTCCACTGCGTCGCGAGTGGCCTGAGCCGACCGATCATGGTGCGATCGTCCCAGACGGGGCGAGGTGTCGCACCCTGCCGGAGTGCGGAGCTCCGCTGCACCGCTGTGATCGTCCCGGGGTCGTCAAGGTCACGCATGGCCTCCTCGTACGCGTGGTGTTCGGTCGGCGCCGGAGCGCGGCGCCGGGGGAAAACATGAGGGCACCGGGAGCGATGGTCGGCGTTGTGCTGCCCTCCGCTCCCGGTGCCCGTGTTTCCTGGTCCGACCGGGTCAGACGTCGATGTCGTTCTTCACCGGGGCATCGCCTCGGTCTCCGGCCGCTTCGGCCTGCTTGCGGGAGGCCCGGAGGCTGGTGATCGTGGTGACGACCAGGACCGAGCAGATCACGCCCAGCGAGACGGGGATGCTGATCTCGGGGACGTGCACCCCGGACTCGTGCAGTGCGTGGAGCACGAGCTTCACGCCGATGAATCCGAGGATGATCGACAGCCCGTAGGAGAGGTGGACCAGCTTCCGCAGCAGTCCGCCGATGAGGAAGTACAGCTGCCTGAGGCCCATCAGTGCGAACGCGTTCGCCGTGAACACGATGTACGGGTCCTGCGTCAGACCGAAGATCGCGGGGATCGAGTCGAGCGCGAACAGGACGTCCGTGGTGCCGATGGCGAGCATGACGACGAGCATGGGGGTCATGACCCGCTTGCCGTTCTGCTCGATCCACAGCTTGGTGCCGTGGTACCGGTCGGCCACACCGAAGCGGCGCTCGGCGGCCTTGAGCAGCTTGTTCTCCTCGTACTCCTCGTCTTCCTCGTCGGCCCGGGCCTCCTGGATGAGCTTCCAGGCGGTCCAGATCAGGAAGGCTCCGAAGATGTAGAACACCCAGGAGAAGCTGGCGATGATCGCGGCGCCGGCGGCGATGAAGATCGCGCGCAGCACCAGGGCGATGAGCACGCCGACGAGAAGCACTCGCTGCTGGTACTGCGACGGCACTGCGAACTTCGCCATGATCAGGACGAAGACGAAGAGGTTGTCGACGCTCAGCGACTTCTCGGTGATGTAACCGGCGAAGAACTCGCCCGCGGGCTGTCCCCCGCCCCAGATCAGCAGGCCCAGACCGAACAGCCCGGCCAGGACGATCCAGACGATGGTCCAGATCCCGGCTTCCTTGATGGACACGTCATGCGGTTTGCGGCCGATGAAGAAGTCGACCGCGATCAGGGCGATCAGGCCCACGATCGTCAAGACCCACAGGGTCATGGAAACATCCACTGCGCCTCCGGCAGATACGTCACACGGCAAATGTCAGCGTCGTCGCTGCCGGAGGTCTCTTCCACCCGGGCCTCGAGCGCCGGTGTGCGCTCGGACGGTCCTTCGGGCCGACGCCCCGGGATCTGGCCTGATCCGTATTGACGGGGTCGCCGCACAGACAGGGAGTACTCCCCTCCGTGCGGTCAACAGTACCCAACCACCAAGGATTGGTAAAGGCTCAAGTAAAGAAACATACAAAGTCCCAGGTCACAAGCTTTGCTTGAGCTTGGCCAAAGGGGCGTCACAAGGTGCGGGGGGTCACCGGTTCCATGAGCGGCGGGCCGCGGCGACCTGGGTGAGCACCTGGTGGAGAACCTGGCTGCCCGGCGGCACGAGGGGCGGCTCGTACGTCCAGGCGTGCCCCACCCACGGGTCGGCCAGATGGTCGTCGGGCACGGGCGTCAGACGCAGCAGCGAACGCCACAGCGGGTCGAGCAGCGGGCCGTAGCCCGCCGACTCCTCGCGGTCGGCGACCATCATCAGATGGACACCGACGGACGGGCCCTCGTCGGCGAGGTAGCGCAGCTGGTTCACGGCCCGGTCGTCGAAGCCGTGCGGGAAGTCGTTGACGACGAGCAGCTGCTGGGAGGTGTCGAAGCCGGGCGGCAGCGCGTCCGGGGCGCCTCCGCGCAGCGCCATCTGCACCAGGTCGACCCGCTGGGTGAGCCGGCTCAGCACGTCCGTCACGCCCGCGGCGCCCTGGGCGGGCGGGGCCGCCAGCACACCGGTCTGCGTCAGCGGTGCCAGTGCCTGCGCACCGGAGCCGGCCGGGTCGATGACGTGCACCGTGAACTCGCCCGCCGGATAGACGGCGAGCAGCCGGGCCGCGTGCGCCACCGCCGTCTCCATGGCGAGGCGCCGCATGTCGTGCGAGTCGGTGAACGATCCGTCGATGCCGTCGGTCCGTCCGCTGTCGATCCACAGGCCGCGCTCCAGAGGCAGCCGGAGCAGCATGGGGATGCGGATCCGCTCGGCCTCGGGGAGGCGGAGGTCGCCCAGGCGGAGTGCCATGGGTATCTCCATCGGCACCCGGTAGGCGTGCCAGGCGGGGTTGTCCCAGCGGGCGAACGCCGGGGGCAGTGCGGGTTCGACGACGTCGGCCTCGGCGACGAGCTGGGCGAGGTCCCGGTCGAGGGACTCCCGGGCCTGGCCGACGAGCTCGGCGTGCCGGGCCCGGGCGCTCTCGCGGGCGGCATCGCCCTGGCCGCCGATCCGGCTGCGCGGGTCGGACAGGGCCTGCTCGAGCTCCTTGTCCATGCGGGACTCGGCGAAGTCGACGGCGCTCCGGTAGGCGGCGGTGGTGCGGGCCAGGTCCTCGAACATGCCCCAGACCTGGTTGTAGAGCCGCTCCTCCATGGACCATCCGGTCGCGTCTCCTGCCACGGGTTGCGCCGGCTGACCGGGCCGGGGCTGCGGCGCGGCGGGCGGGGGCGGCGGGGCGGAGGTCTGCCTGCGGGGATGGCTGTAGTTGACCGGGCCGCCGCCGGTGGCCGTGGACGGGTCCGCGGTGCCGGCTCCGCCGTACGCCGGCTGCGGTCCGTCCTGTCCGGGCCCGCCGGCCGGCTGCCCGCCGTACGACGGCGGAACGGGGCCGGTGGCGCCCTGGGGTGCGGTGCCGCCCTGGTCCGGGCCGACCGCGGGGGCGGCCGCCTGCCGGGAGCGGTCGCCGTCGGAGGTGCGGGGCGGGGGCGCCTGCACGGAGCGGGCGAGCCCCTGCGCGACCGCCTCGTTGATGCTGCCCGCGAGCTGCACGGCCTCGGGCAGGCCCTGGTCGGTGAGGAGTTCGGTCAGGCCGCCCGCGTAACCCTGGCCGACGGCGCGCACCTTCCAGGCGCCCTGCCGCCGGTACAGCTCCAGCGCGACGACGGCCGACTCCGCCTCCAGGCCCGTGATGGTGTAGCTGGCGACCTCGTCGCCGTCCAGACCGGTGACGGCGACGAAGGGGGCCGCCACGGCGCCGAACCGGGACGGCCCGGGGGCGCCGGCCGGGGCGGGCAGGGCGAGCAGCACGCTGACGCGGTGGACCGCGTCCGTCATGGCGTCCAGGTCCACCGCGAGACGGTGGTCCGCGGCCGCCTGACGGGACACCTCGAGACCGGGCTGGGTGGGGGCACCCGGGTGGGCCACCCATGCGGTCCCGCGGATCCTGCCGTTCTCGTCGCCGAGCGCGGCCGCGGCCACGATCGGCGTGCCGGCCGAGATCCTGATCTCGAGACGGGACTGGAAGAGCGGGTGGTTCTGTCCCCGCACCAGCTCGGCCGTCATCGCCTTGGTCCCCCCGTGTCGCGTGTGATGGATCGTGTGCCGCTCACCGGCCCGCCGGGGCCGGTGAGCCTTCGGATGCCTAGAGGACCGGCAGGATCGCCGGCATCAGGTCCTGGAAGGTGCGGCCGTTGGCCGGGTTGCCGAGCGCCGTCATCGTCCAGCCCGTGCCGGTGCGGTGCACCTTGGCCATGATCTGGGCCGTGTAGGCGCCGCCGCCGGCCAGCGTGTAGCGGGCGAGCTCCTGGCCGTTGGTCTCGTCGACGAGGCGGCAGAACGCGTTCTGCACCTCCTGGAACGTCTGGCCCGTGAAGGAGTTCACGGTGAAGACGATCTGGTCGATGTGGACCGGGACCCGCGACAGGTCGACGAGGATGGCCTCGTCGTCGCCGCCCTGGCCGACACCGCCGACGAGGTTGTCACCGGTGTGGCGCACGGAGCCGTCGTCGCTCACGAGGTGGCGGAAGAAGACGACGTCGACGGGCTGCTTGTCGGCGAACAGGACGGCCGAGGCGTCCAGGTCGATCTCCCGGGTGCGCGAGCCGAACAGGCCGCGACGGGGAGCCGCCTGCCAGCCGAGACCCATGCGCACCGCGGTCAGGCTGCCGCCGTCGTTCTTCTGCAGACTGATGGCCTGACCCTTGGTCATGTTGACGGTCACGCGCTGATTCCCCTCTCGAACTTCCCCTGTTGCCGCGGAGCCGCGGTTGACCAGAACCCTACGCAGGAGCGCTGACAGTGACGTACTCAGGTCCGCACTTTGTGTCGTTCTTGCAACACATCGCGTGTGCGGACGTCAGGACAGGCCGGCCTCCTGCATCTGCCGCAGTTCCTTCTTCATCTCCGACACCTCGTCGCGCAGCCGGGCGGCGATCTCGAACTGGAGGTCCGCGGCGGCGGCCCGCATCCGCGTGGTGAGCTCCTCGATCTGCTCGGCGAGGTCGGCGGCGGGACGGTCGGTCGGCACGGTTTCGGCGGCCTTGCCCTTGGCCCCCTTGGCGTTCTTCGCGCCCTTGGCGGCCTTGGTGCCGAGGGAGGGCACGGGCGCCTTGGTGCCGCCGCCGTCCTTCTTGGCCTGGCGGTAGCCCGATCCCAGCAGCTGCTCGGTGTCGATGTCCTCTCGGGCGATCTGCGCGACGATGTCGTTGATCTTCTTGCGCAGGGGCTGCGGATCGATGCCGTTGGCCTGGTTGTACGCGATCTGCTTCTCCCGGCGGCGGTTGGTCTCGTCGATGGCCTTCTCCATCGCCGGGGTGATCTTGTCGGCGTACATATGGACCTGGCCGGAGACGTTGCGCGCCGCGCGGCCGATGGTCTGGATCAGGGAGGTGCCCGAACGCAGGAAACCCTCCTTGTCGGCGTCGAGGATCGCCACCAGGGACACCTCGGGGAGGTCGAGGCCCTCACGCAGCAGGTTGATGCCGACGAGGACGTCGTACTCACCGCTGCGCAGCTCCCGCAGCAGCTCCACCCGGCGCAGGGTGTCGACGTCGCTGTGCAGGTAGCGCACCTGGATGCCGAGTTCCAGGAAGTAGTCGGTGAGGTCCTCGGCCATCTTCTTGGTGAGCGTGGTGACCAGGACGCGTTCGTCCTTCTCCACGCGCGCGCGGATCTCGTGGACCAGGTCGTCGATCTGGCCCTCGGTGGGCTTGACCACGACCTCGGGATCGACAAGGCCGGTGGGGCGGATGATCTGCTCGACGAATCCGTCCGCGCGGGAGAGCTCGTACTGTCCGGGAGTGGCCGACAGATAGACGGCCTGGCCGATGCGCTCCTGGAACTCCTCCCACTTCAGCGGGCGGTTGTCCAGGGCGGAGGGGAGCCGGAAGCCGTGGTCGACCAGGGTGCGCTTGCGGGAGGCGTCGCCCTCGTACATGGCGCCGATCTGCGGGACGGTGACGTGCGACTCGTCGATGACGAGGAGGAAGTCGTCCGGGAAGTAGTCCAGCAGGGTGTTCGGCGGCGAGCCGGGCGAACGGCCGTCGAAGTGCATCGAGTAGTTCTCCACACCGGAGCAGGAGCCGATCTGGCGGAGCATCTCGATGTCGTAGGTGGTCCGCATGCGCAGCCGCTGGGCCTCCAGCAGCTTGCCCTGCTTCTCCAGCTCGGTCAGGCGCTCGCCGAGCTCCTTCTCGATGTCGTTGACCGCGCGCTCCAGCCGCTCGGGTCCCGCGACGTAGTGGGAGGCGGGGAAGACGTACAGCTGCTGGTCGTCGCTGATGATCTCGCCGGTGAGGGGGTGCAGTGTGGACAGCGCCTCGATCTCGTCGCCGAACATCTCGATGCGGACGGCGAGCTCCTCGTAGACCGGGAAGATCTCGATGGTGTCGCCCCGGACGCGGAAGGTGCCGCGGGTGAAGGCCATGTCGTTGCGCGTGTACTGGATGTCCACGAAGCGGCGCAGCAGTTCGTCGCGGTCGACCTCGTCGCCGACGCGGAGGGGGACCATGCGGTCCACGTACTCCTGCGGCGTGCCCAGGCCGTAGATGCAGGAGACGGAGGCCACCACGACGACGTCGCGGCGGGTGAGCAGCGAGTTGGTCGCCGAGTGGCGCAGCCGTTCGACCTCCTCGTTGATCGAGGAGTCCTTCTCGATGTAGGTGTCCGACTGCGGGACGTACGCCTCGGGCTGGTAGTAGTCGTAGTACGAGACGAAGTACTCGACGGCGTTGTTCGGCAGCAGCTCGCGGAACTCGTTGGCCAGCTGTGCGGCGAGGGTCTTGTTCGGCGCCATCACCAGGGTGGGGCGCTGGAGCTTCTCGATCATCCACGCGGTGGTGGCGGACTTGCCGGTGCCGGTCGCGCCGAGCAGGACGACGTCCTTCTCACCTGCTTCGATGCGCCGGGCGAGGTCGGCGATGGCCGTCGGCTGGTCGCCGCTCGGCTGGTAGGGGCTGACGACCTCGAAGGGCGCCACCGTGCGTTCGATCTGGGAAACGGGCCGCATGTCATCCACCGTACGACCCCCCACTGACAACGGGTCCGGATCAGCGTCGTTGCGGGGTGCGGGAACGGTGTTCCACGGGACCGCGCAGGCGCAGTCGCGAGCGCGCCGGACGGTGGTGGGCCGGGGGGTGGGCGGGGATGCCGGGCTTGCGCTCGGCGGGCGGTGTGCCCGGTCCGCCCGCGACGATCAGCGGGTCGAAGATCACCACGATGCCCGCCAGCACGAGGAAGGCGAGCGGGCCGACCATCAGGGGGCCGAGCAGGTTGCCCGCGGACTCCCCCGCGGCAGGGGTGGCGGTGCCGTGGACGTGGACGTGGAGTGAGGCCATGCCGGTGTAGTGCATGCCGGTGACCGCGACCCCCATGACGAGACTCGCGCCCACGCTCCACAGGACGCCCCTCACCTGTCCGGCCGCCCACAGGGCGGCGGTGGCTGCGGCCATGGCTATGGCCACGGAGGCGGCGACGACGAGGGTGTCGTACTCGAGCCGGCCGTCAAGGCTCATGCCGGCCATGCCGAGGTAGTGCATCGAGGCGATGCCGAGGCCGGTGACGGTGCCGCCGGTGAACAGGGCCGTTCCGGAGGCGCCCCGGTAGCCCACGATGAAGATCCCTATGCCCACCATGACGATTCCCACGGCGAGGCTGGCGAACGTCATGGCCCGGTCGTAGTGGATCGGGGTGCCCTCGATCGTGAAGCCCATCATGCCGATGAAGTGCATCGTCCATATGCCGGAGCCGATGGCCACGGAGCCCAGGGCGAGCCAGCCGGCGCGCCAGGACCGGGGAGCCGTTCTGGATCTGGTGGTGCAGCGCAGGCCCAGGGCACCGCCGAGGCAGGCCATGAGAAAGGCCACCAGCGGCGTGACCAGGCCGTAACTAAATCCGTCGACCGTGCCTTGCATGCGCGGCTGCCCTTCCCGCCCTGTTCGTCCCGCAATGACCCTATGTGGTCCCCCTCCCAGGACCGCGACGGCGGCCAGGGTTGACGCAGAGAGTATGTCCCCCACCGGAATGGTCGAACGACTTTCCGGCAAAGAAACACGCCCTTGCCCCAGGTGTGTGGCACCAGTGTGCGGAGTTAGGGCAACTCCGTTCAATCTGTGGCCATCCTGCACCCGTCTCGTGTTGACCCTCTGCTGTCACAGTTGATCTGACCGTGACCGTTCAACGCGAGGAGTACGCATGCACGCACGCGCTGTCGCCGCCTCGACCACCGCGCTCCTGGGTACCGTCGCCCTCCTGCTCCCGCTCTCCCCCGCACGCGCCGCCGAAAGCGGCGGCCCCCCCATAGAGATCGTCGCTCATCGCGGCGCCTCCGCGTACGCGCCCGAGAACACGCTCGCGGCCGTCGACAAGGCGGCCGCCCTCGGTGTCGAGTGGGTGGAGAACGACGTCCAGCGCACGAAGGACGGTGAACTCGTCGTCCTCCACGACGACAGCCTGCAGCGCACCACGGACGTCGAGGAGGTCTTCCCCGACCGTGCTCCGTGGAAGGTGAAGGACTTCACCGCCGCGGAGATCGCCCGGCTGGACGCGGGCAGCTGGTTCGACCCGGCGTACGCGGGCGCGCGCGTTCCGACGCTCGAGCAGTTCCTGCACCGCATGGAGCGGTACGACCAGAAGCTGCTCCTGGAGCTCAAGAACCCCCAGCTCTACCCGGGCATCGAGCGGGAGACCCTCAAGACGCTGAGCAACGAGGGGTGGCTCGACCGGTCGCACGTGAGGCGCCGGCTGATCGTGCAGAGCTTCAGCGCGGACAGCGTACGGACGGTCCATGAGCTGAAGCCCGCCGTGAAGACCGGATTCCTCGGGACGCCGCCGGTCGCGGACCTGCCCTCGTACGCTGCGTTCACCGACCAGATCAATCCCTCGCACGGCTCGCTCACCGCCGCCTACGTCGCCGCCGTGCACGGCTTCCGGGGTCCGCACGGCAAGCGGATGGAGGTGTTCACCTGGACGGTGAACGACGCGGCCGCGGCTCGGCGGGTCGCCGGGTTCCAGGTGGACGGGATCATCACCAACACGCCCGACGTGGTGCGGGACGCGGTCGGCGGCTGACGGTCCGCCCATGTGACCGGCGCTCGCCCGGCGTTGTCGGTGGCGAGTCGTACGGTGGGGCGCATGGACAGCCATGGGCAGAACGAGCAGCGGGTCGTGTGGGCCGTGATGGAGACCGGCATCGGCCCGCTGCTGCTGGCCGCGACCCGCGAGGGCCTGGTCAACGTCGTGTTCCACGCCGGAGACGAGGTGCGCGAGCGCGCTCTGGAGCGGCTGGCGTCCCGGCTCGGCGCCACACCGGTCGAGGAGCCGGACTCCCCGCTGCTGGCCGAGGCGATACGTCAGCTTCAGGCGTACTTCGCGGGCGGGCGGCAGTCCTTCGAGCTGCCACTGGACTGGTCGCTGATATCGGGCTTCAACCGGGAGGTGCTGCGGGAGCTGGCCGCCGGGGTGCCGTTCGGCGCGGTCGTCGGGTACGGCGATCTGGCCGGGCGGGTGGGTCAGCCGGGTGCCGCGCAGGCCGTGGGCATGGCCATGGGCGCCAATCCCCTGCCCGTCGTCGTGCCCTGCCACCGGGTCGTGGAGAGCGACGGCGGCATCGGCGGTTTCGGGGGCGGGCTGGAGACGAAGAGGCGGCTGCTCGCCCTGGAGGGTGTGCTGCCCGAGCCGCTGTTCTGACGGCCCGGGCAGCCGCGGGACACCGGGTCAGTCGTAGTGCCGCGCCTCGAACACGTTGCCGTCCGGGTCACGGAAGTAGAAGCTGCGTTTGGCCAGGCCGCGCGCGCCGAAGGAGTCGTGCGAGAGGTCCGTCACCGGTACGGACTGCTCTTCGAGGCGGCTGCGAAGTGCGTCGAACCGGTCGGCCGGCAGGGACAGGCAGACGTGGTTCACGGGGTGGCCGGAGCTCTCGACGGCGCCGGGAAGCATCGTCATGCGCTCCGCCATGGCCGACGGCATGAGGTCGAGGATGGTCTCCTCGTTGACGCGGACCGAGGGGAAGGGTGCCTCGCCCACCGAGAAGTCGGTGAGCCTCACGGGCTCCAGGCCCACGCTCTTCTCGTAGAAACCGGCACTGGCGATGGGATCACGCACCCACAGGACGATGTGGTCGAGGCGAGTCGTGTTGTCCGTCATGGCCGCCAGCCTCCGTGACCCGGGTGACGGCACGCAAGGGGTTTGGCCCGGGGCGCGGACCGCCAGAGATGAGGGAGAGGCGGCAGACAGGAGGCAGGCTCGTGGTGCTCATGGTGTCCGAAGAGGTGCGGGAGGCGATCGCCGCGGGCCGGCCGGTGGTGGCCCTGGAGTCCACGATCATCGCGCACGGACTGCCCCGGCCGCGCAATCTCCAGGTGGCGCTGGAGCTGGAGACGGCCGTACGGCAGGAGGGAGCGGTACCGGCGACGATCGCCGTGCTGGACGGGCGGCCCCGGATCGGCCTGGACAAGGAGCAGCTGGAGCGGATCGCGGGCGGGGAGGGAATCCGCAAGCTGGGGCATCGGGATCTGCCGCTCGTGGTGGCGGCCGGCGGGAGCGGGGCGACCACGGTGTCCGCCACCGCTCTGCTCGCGGCGCGCGCGGGCATACGGGTGTTCGCCACCGGAGGGCTCGGCGGGGTGCACCGGGAGTGGACGGTGACCCAGGACGAGTCGGCCGACCTGGGTCTGCTGGCGCGTACCCGGATCACCGTGGTGTGCGCGGGGGTGAAGTCGATCCTGGACGTGCCCGCGACCCTGCAGCGGCTGGAGACGCTGGGGGTGGCGGTCGCCGGGTACGGCACGGACCGATTCCCGGGCTTCTATCTGTCGGACTCGGGGCATCCCGTGGACTGGCGGCTGGACACGCCGGGGCAGGTGGCGGCCGCCATGCGGGCGCAGGACGCGCTCGGCGGGACCGAGTCGTCGCTGATCGTGGCCAATCCGGTGCCCGAGGCCGAGCAGTTGGATCCCGGGGTGCACGCGCGGGTGCTGGACGAGGCGCTGCGCGCGTGTGAGGCGGAGGGCGTCACCGGTCAGGGGGTCACCCCGTTCCTCCTCGCTCATCTCGTCCGCCACACCGACGGTGCCTCCCTCGCCGCGAACCTGGCCGCGGTCCGGGGCAATGCGCGTCTCGCGGCCCGGGTCGCCGCCGCCTGGGCCGCCGGGGAGTGACGGGAGTGCCGGGGGTCGTACGGGCGGGCGCGTTGCTGGTCGCCGGTGATGTGATCACCGATGTGGTCGCCCGGTACCGGGGGCCGCTCGCCTCGGGGACGGACACGGCGGCGGCGGTCCGGACGGTGCCGGGTGGCGCGGGTGCCAATGTGGCCTGCTGGGCGGCGCGCCGGGGCGGCATCGAGGTCCGGCTCGTCGGGCGGGTGGGTGCGGACGCGGCGGCCTGGCACGAACGGGAGCTGACCTCCTGCGGGGTCCGTCCGCTGCTCGTCGTGGACGAGCAGGCGCCGACGGGGACGGTGATCTGCCTGGTCGACGAGGACGCGGCGGCCGAGCGGACCTTCCTCACCGACAGCGGGGCGTCACTGCGGCTCGGTCCCGGTGACTGGTCGGACACCTTGCTGGGCGGGGTGGGGCGGCTGCATCTGTCGGGTTACCTGCTCTTCGCCGAGGAGAGCCGGGCCTTCGTCGCGGTGGCGTTGAAGACGGCGCGTGCGCGGGGGGTGCCGGTGAGTCTGGATCCGGCGTCTGCCGGGTTCCTCGGCGCGCTGGGCATCGACCGCTTCCTGGCACTCGTCGAGGGCGTGGACGTGCTGCTGCCCAGCCGCGACGAGGCATGCATGCTGACGGGCGTTTCCGATGCCGCGGACGCGGCGGCGCGGCTGAGCCGCCATGTCCCGCTGGTGGTGGCAACACAGGGCGCGGACGGTGCGCTGATCGCGCGGTCCGGCGAGGTGTGTGCCCGGGTCCCGGCCGTGCCGTCCACACCCCGTGACACCACCGGTGCCGGTGACGCCTTCACCGGCGCGTTCCTCGCGGCCCTGCTCGCGGGCGCCGAACCGCGAGAGGCGGCGGTGGAGGGCTGCCGGGCGGGCGCGCAGGCAGTGGAACGGACGGGGGGCCGCCCGCCGGCGCTCGCCTGACGGGGGACGCCTCATCGGGCGAACTCCCTTTGTCCACAAGCAGGAACAAAGCGGAACGGTCCCTGTCCACAGGCTCGCACGTGGTTCCCCGGGGACTGGCAGACTGGCGAGCCGGACGCGGGAAAAGGATCGGCGCGGGGGAACCACACGAGGGGGCCACATGTCCATGGCAGGGAATCTGCGGAAGGTCAGGAGTCTCGGCAAAGTCGGCGGGCTGCGCCGGGTGGCCGGGCTGGCCCGGCGGCGTCCTCGAGTGGATCTGAGCCATCCGGCCCGGTCCCCGCTGGGCTCCTCGGTGGTCAACTGCGTCACCTACCGGGACGGTCACCGCGTCTCCGCCCGCGGCGCTCTGGTGGACGCGGTGAAGCAGGTCCGCAGGGAGGGGGAGGGGTTCGTCTGGCTGGGGCTGCACGAGCCGACCGACCGGGAGTTCGCCGGCATCGCCGAGCTGTTCGACCTGCACCCGCTGGCGGTGGAGGACGCCGTCGAGGCCCATCAGCGGCCGAAGCTGGAGCGGTACGGGGAGACGCTGTTCGCCGTGTTCAAGACGGTCTGCTACGTCGAGCACGAGGAACTCACCGCGAACAGTGAAGTGGTGGACACCGGAGAGATCATGGTGTTCCTCGGTGAGGACTTCGTGGTCACCGTGCGGCACGGACGGCACGGCTCGCTGGGACCTCTGCGCGAGGGGCTGGAGTCCGATCCCGGGCAGCTCGCCCAGGGTCCGTCCACGGTGCTGCACGCGATCGCGGACCATGTGGTCGACGACTATCTCTCTGTCATCGACTCGGTCCAGGAGGACATCGACCAGGTCGAGACGGATGTGTTCGCGGAGCACGGCGCGCGGGTCGATCCCGGCCGCATCTACCAGCTCAAGCGGGAACTGCTCGAGCTGAAGCGGGCGGTGTTCCCGCTCGGCCGGCCGCTGGAGGAGCTCGCCACACGGCCGATCCGGGTCGTCGCCCCGGAGATACAGGCGTACTTCCGCGATGTCGCCGACCATCTGCTGCGGGCGAAGGAGCAGATAGCGGCGTTCGACGAGCTGATCAACTCGATTCTTCAGGCGCATCTGGCGCAGGTCACGGTGGCGCAGAACGAGGACATGCGCAAGATCACCGCGTGGGCGGCCATCGTGGCGGTGCCGACGATGGTCTGCGGGATGTACGGCATGAACTTCGACCACATGCCGGAGCTGCACTGGAGATACGGCTACGGCATGGTCATCGGGGTGATATCCGTGGCGTGTCTGCTGCTGTACCGGGCGTTCCGGCGCAGCCGCTGGCTGTGACGGTGTCCCCCGGCCTCAGCCGGTGGAGGACTTCGCGTAGACGTTCTCGGCCCACGTGGCGATCTGGCCCTCCGTCAGATGGCGGGCGAGATCGGCCTCGCTGATCATGCCGACCAGACGCTTGTCGTCGATGACGGGCAGCCTGCGGATCCGGTGGGTCTGCATCTCGTACAGGACCTCGTCCACGTCTGCGTCCGCCTCGATCCAGCGCGGGGTGCCCTTGGCCATGTCGCCGGCGGTGACCTGGGCGGGGTCGTGCCCCATGGCGACACAGCCGACGACGATGTCGCGGTCGGTGAGGATGCCGCAGAGCCGCTCGTTCTCGTCGCTGATGGGCAAGGCGCCGACGTTGAGCTCGCGCATCAACTGGGCCGCGCGGTCGAGGGTTTCGTGTGCGGGGATCCACTGGGCGCCGCGGTGCATGATGTCTCCGGCGGTGGTCATGGGTACCTCCCGGTGCCGGACGGCCGGCGCGGCGCGGACGCACCGCGAGTCCCGACGCCCCTCATTCTCGTCGCGCCGCCCGCGGACGGCACCCGGGGGGCTCGCGCCGGGCCCGCGGCCGCCCTGCCGCGCCGGTGTCAGCCGCGCCAGGCCGGGTGGCGGGGATCGTCGGCCCGCACCAGGACGTCGGCCGTGCCGGCCGGGTCGCTCTCCCGCTCGTAGCGTTCGAACGCGGGGAGGGTCCAGTGCTCGGCCTCGGCGGTACGGCGGCGGAGCGCGCCCGGGGAGAGGAGGAGGTGGACGCTCAGGTCGAAGGGGAACCAGTGGCGCAGAAGGAGAGGACCGTGCAGCAACAGCACGCCACCGGGTGGCAAAACGGCGTAGGGGCTGCGGGTGGCGCGGTCGGTGACGGGGTCCCACAGATCGGGCAGCACCCGGCCGTTCCCGCCGGGTTCGAGGGGGCCGAACACCTCGCGCCACAGGGCGCCGGTGTCGTACCAGCCGTCGTAGTAGGACTCCACGTCCTGGTGGCCGTACTCGAGCCGGACCGAGGCGGGGCGCAGAAAGCCGTCGGTGCCGACGACGAGGGAGGGCCGGCCGCGTATCCGCAGTGCCTGGGCGACTCGCTCCGCGAGGTCCCCGGGCCGGGCGGCCGGGGCGCCGTCGAGGGCGACCCGGGGCCAGGGACCGCCGTCGGCGGTCTTCAGCTCCAGCAGGCGCTCGGCGAGGAGGTCGCCGAGCCGGTCCCAGGTGATCGCTTCGAGTCGCACACCGCCATAATGCGTCAGCCCGGCGTCCGGAACGTGGCTCGCGGCCGGTCGGGGGGAAGGATCCTGTCATGGCATCCCGCGCAACTCCCCCTCGGTTCGCCGGGCTTGTCGTCCAGCAGCCGCTGCGGGAACGGCACTGCGCCGGCTGCCGTCGTGGCCCGCTCCCCCTGCTCGTCATGGAGAACGGGGTACCGCGTTGTCTCGACTGTGCCGACCTCGGCCACCTCGTTTTCCTTCCACGGGGCGACACGGCGCTCACCCGCCGGTCGCGGGAGGAGAGCTCGCTGTCGGCGGTGGTCGTGCGGTTCAACCGGCGCAGGGGGCGGTACGAGCGGCAGGGCGTGCTGGTCGAGGAGGAGGCGCTGGCCCGTGCGGAGCGGCGCTGTCTCGCGGACGCGGAGGCACGCCGGAGGCGCCGGATGCGGGACGCCCGGCGGCGGGCCGCCGAGGACGTGCGGTTCACCGAGGCGTTCGCGGCGGAGATACGGCGGCTGTTCCCCGGCTGCCCGGAGGTGCGCGCCCGCGCCGTCGCCGCCCATGCCTCGGTCCGTGGCAGCGGACGGGTGGGGAGGAGCGCGGCCGGCCGGGCGCTGTCCGAGCGGGCGGTGACGGCGGCGGTCGTGGCGTCCGTACGGCATCTGGACACGCCCTACGACCGCCTGCTGATGAGCGGGGTGCCGCGGCACGAGGCGCGGCGCAGGATCGCGGCAGCGGTGGAGACGGTGCTCAGGGGGTGGTCGGAGGAGGGGCTGGGTTCCACCGGGTGAGGGCCGGCGGGCCCGCCTCCCTCGCTCCCGTCGCCCGACGGAGGGTGCCTCCCCGCCCTGGACGCTCGCGCATGCGTCCGCGTCCCTCGGCCATGGCCGGGCGCGGTCCGGTTCGCATTCACTTGGGGTGACGGTGGTGGCCGGGACGGATTCCGGCCACCGGACTGGGGTGACGACATGATCGACGGGCCGTACTACGTGCTGACGGTGCTGGGTGTGGTCGGGACGGGGCTGGCCGCCGGGGTCTTCTGCGCCTTCTCGACCTTCGTGATGAGGGGGCTCGCGGCGCTGCCGCCCGCGCAGGGCGTGGCCGCGATGCAGGCGGTGAACGTGGCGGCGGTGCGGCCGGCCTTCATGCTGGTGTTCCTGGGCTCGGCGGTGCTGTGTGCGGTGCTCACGGTGGTGACGTTCGTGCTGTGGCCCGGCGAGGGGGCGGTGGAGCTGCTGGTGGGTGGCGCCCTGTACCTGCTGGGGTCGTTCGGACCGACCGTGGTCGCGAACATACCGCGCAACGACGCGCTGGCCCGGCTGGAGCCGGGGAGCCCGGAGGCGGCCGCGTACTGGCCGGTCTATGTGCGCGAGTGGACGATGTGGAACCACGTCCGCACGCTCGCGTCGGCCGGGGCTGCGCTGGCGTACGTCCTGGCGCTCACCGGCTGACGGGCCCGCCGGCCTCGGAAACACCTCGGCGTCGGGGCAAGCGCTCTCCGGGCACTCTGCGGACGTGGACGGGCGGACGTATCGTGGCCGGAAGAGTGCCGCCCGACGACGCACGGCCTGTCACCCGCGCACGCAAGGAAGACGGCCATGGCCGATCCCAAGGGATTCCTGACCACTCCCCGCGAGGAATGGCCGCGCAGGCCGGTGGCGGAACGGGTTCGCGACTGGGACGAGGTCCATGTCCCCGGGGCGCTGCTGCCCATCATCGGCGGACAGGCCGACCGCTGCATGGACTGCGGTGTGCCCTTCTGCCACCAGGCCTGTCCGCTGGGCAACCTCATCCCCGAGTGGAACGACCTGGTCTCGCGTGAGGACTGGCGGGCGGCGGCGGAGCGGCTGCACGCCACCAACAACTTCCCCGAGTTCACCGGGCGGTTGTGTCCGGCGCCCTGCGAGGCGGGCTGTGTGCTGGCCATCAATCAGCCGGCGGTCACCATCAAGAACGTCGAGTGCGCCATCGCCGACCGGGCCTGGGCGGAGGGCTTCGCGCCGCCGGCGCCGCCGGAGCGCCTCTCCGGCCGGACGGTCGCGGTCATCGGCTCCGGACCCACCGGGCTGGCCGCTGCCCAGCAGTTGACCCGGGCGGGTCACACCGTCGCCGTGTACGAGCGGGACGACCGGATCGGCGGGCTGATGCGGTACGGCATCCCCGAGTTCAAGATGGAGAAGCGGCATCTGGACCGGCGTGTGGAGCAGATGCGCGCGGAGGGGACGAAGTTCCGTACCTCCACGACGGTCGGGCGGGACGTGGACGCGACGGAGCTGCGGGCCCGTTACGACGCCGTGGTGATCGCCACAGGTGCGACCGCCTGGCGGGAGCTGCCGGTGCCGGGGCGTGAACTCGGCGGAATCCACCAGGCGATGGAGTATCTGCCGCTGGCCAACCGGGTGTGCGCGGGGGACCTGGAGTCGTCGCCGTTGTCCGCCGCGGGCCGGCACGTCGTCATCGTCGGCGGCGGTGACACGGGGGCGGACTGTCTGGGGACGGCCGTGCGTGAGGGTGCCGCCTCGGTCACCCAGCTCGACATCTACGGCCGGCCGGCGAGTGAGCGGGACGAGGACGCCGAGCCGTGGCCGACGTATCCGAAGCTGTACCGGCTGTCCCCGGCGCACGAGGAGGCGGGGGCGTTGCGGACGGCGCCGACGGCGGACGCGGATGCGCGGGTGTTCGCGGCGTCGACGCTGCGGTTCGAGGGGGATGCCAAGGGGCGCGTGTGCGCGTTGCGGCTGGTCGAGGTGGACTCCGGGCGCCGGGCCGTGCCGGATACGGAGCGGACGCTGCCCGTCGATCTCGTGCTGCTCGCGCTGGGTTTCTCCGGACCCGATCGGAGTGACGGGCTCGTCGACCGGCTGGGGCTGGCGCTGGATCCTCGGGGCACGATCGCGCGGGACGCCGGCTTCGCCACGAATGTGCCGGGGGTGTTCGCGGCGGGGGACGCCGCGCGTGGGCAGTCGTTGATCGTGTGGGCGATCGCCGAGGGGCGGGCGGTGGCGGCGGCCGTCGACCGCTACCTGACCCACTCGCCGAGTCGGCTGCCGGCGCCGATCGGTCCTTACGACCGCCCCATGACGGTGTGAGCCCTCTCCCTTCGCCGGTGCCTGCCGGGGGAGGTCTGCGGGAGCCGCGAGGACGGCTCGCGGGCGCGATGGCGGTCGCTGCCCGCGGGCTGCCTCGTGGTCACGGCTTGCGGGCGACCGCTCCGTAGCCGGGGATGACGCCGTCGTCCTGGCCCGGGACGGGCTCCCCCAGTTCGGGGTGCCACTCGTGGGGGACCCGCACACCCGGGTCGACGAGGTCCAGGCCGTCGAAGAGGCGGGTGAACTCCTCCCGCGAACGCAGCGCCAGGGTGACGCCGGCGGCCCTGAACTTCTCGACGGCCGCCTTCGACAACTCGGGGGTGAAGTCGGCCGTCGCGTGGGTGACGACCAGGTGGCTGCCGGAGGGAAGCTCCGCCAGCAGCCGCCCGACCAGCTCGTGCGCCCCGTCCTCGTCGGGGATGAAGTGCAGCAGAGCGATGAGCGACAGGGCGATCGGCTCGTCGAAGTCGAGGATCCTCCGCGCGCCCTCCAGGATGACGTCCGGATCCCGTACATCGGCCTGGAGGTACTCGGTCACCCCCTCGTCCGTGCCCCGCAGCAGGGCCCCCGCGTGGGCCAGCACGATGGGGTCGTTGTCGCAGTACACGACACGGGCGTCCGGCACGATCTCCTGGGCCACCTGGTGCAGATTGGGCTCGGTGGGGATGCCGGTGCCGATGTCGAGGAACTGGCGCGTGCCCTGGCCGGCCAGCCAGCGCGTCGCCCGGTGCATGAACGCGCGGTTCACCCGCGCCATCACCGGCGTCCGGGGTTCGAGGGCCAGCATCTGCCGGCCCATCTCCTCGTCGACCGGATAGTTGTCCTTGCCTCCGAGGTACCAGTCGTACATGCGGGCGGGGTGCGGTCTGCTGGTGTCGATCTCCACGGGGGGCTGCCCGGTCATGACGGACTCCGTAACTTCCTGCAACTGTTAGTGGTCAAGTCAGTGCCAAATCAGAAGGGGGAACGCAAAGGTAGAGCGGACAACAGTTCTCAGGACAGCAGGAAATCCGCCTCTCCCGCCTTCGCTCCCTCGATGAAGGCCGTCATCTCCGCGGAGGTGTAGATGAGCGCGGGACCGTCCGGATCGGTGGACTGGCGTACGGCGATCCGGCCGTCGTCGAGCTTCATCGCCTCCAGGCAGTTCCCTCCGTTGCCGCCGCTCCACGGCTTGTGCCAGCCCTCGCTGCCCAGTTCCCGCGCGGGCATGCCGTTGTAGATCCTTCCGGTGTGCGCCTGCGGGCGGGGCAGGGGCTTCGGGGGCTTCATGAGTTCCATTCACAGCTCCTTGCGGAGATCCCGGAGGATCTCCTTCGTGCGATGTGCCGTAGCGGCCTGTGCCGCCATGCGGTCCATGACCTCGAGGTGGGTCGCCACCTCGGTGCGCGCGTCCAGGTAGACGGCGCCGGTCAGGTACTCGCTGTAGACCATGTCCGGCAGTTCGGGCATGGCAAATCGGAACAGCACGAACGGCCCGTACGTGCCGGGGTGCGGCCCGCCGGCGAAGGTCGCGACCTGCAGCGTCACATTGGGCAGCTTCGCGGCCTCGAGCAGCTTGTCGATCTGCGCACGCATCACCTCCGGGCCGCCGACCTGGCGGCGGAGCGCGGTCTCGTCCATCACGACCCACAGCCGGGGCGCGTCCTTACGGGTGAGCAGTTCCTGCCGTTGCATGCGCAGGTCGACGTGGCGCTCGATGTCCTCGGGCCGGGTCTGCCCTATGGCGCCGGAACGCAGTACGCCGCGCGCGTAGTCCTCGGTCTGGAGCACTCCGGGGACGAAGTGGGGTTCGTAGCTGCGGATGAGGGAGGCGGCACCCTCCAGGCTGACGTACATCGAGAACCAGCCGGGCAGGATGTCGTGGAAGCGCTGCCACCAGCCGGGGCGGTTGGCGTCCTCCGCCAGCTGCACGAAGGCGTCGGCCTCGTCGTCACAGACGCCGTACGCCTTCAGGAGGAGCTGGAGGTAGGGGATTTTGAGCGCGACCTCGGCCATCTCCATGCGGCGCACGGTGGCGGGGGCGACCCGGAGGATGCGGGCGGCCTCCTCGCGCTTGAGTCCCGCGCGTTCTCGCAGGTCCAGCAGGCGCCGGCCGAGAACGACCTGTCCCACCGTCGGCGCGGACCGGGGTTCGCTCATACTCCACCTCCCTCGAACAAATCCTGACAGCCCGGCGGCGCCATTCGAAGATCCTTTCGAAGACCTATTCGAATCGAACTTTCGTTCGAACAAATCTCCGGCGATCCCAACTGGCGCCGCGCGAGGTGCTGTTGCGAGCAGTGTGCCACGGCCTTCCAGACCGTCACACAGCACTCTGCATTTTTCAGAGTGACACTTGCCAAGTGTTCACGGCGGGGCGATAGTGGCAAGCGTGATTCCGTCCGCGCCCTTAGGAACAGACGCCGCCGCAGGTTCCGTCGGCCTCGGCGCCGCCTCGGCACCCGCCCTCTCGGGGGCCGCTGCCGAGCGCCGGTTCCGTTTCGAACTGGCCGCTCATCCGGGTTCCCCGGCTCAGGCCAGACGCCTGACGAGGGCACGGCTGACCGGCTGGTCGGTGTGCGAGGACATCTGCGACACGGCGGAACTGGTCGTCTCCGAACTGGTCACCAACGCCATCGTGCACACCGCGAGCAGCCACATAGTCTGCGAACTGCACGACGGCGACGATCTGGTGCGCATAGCCGTGCGGGACGAGGGCTGCGCACCGGACCTGCCGCGGGCGAACACCCGGCAGCGACCGGAGGAGGAGCACGGGAGGGGATTGCTCCTCGTCGACGCCCTGTGTCATGCCTGGGGCGCCCACGAGCACGGTCCCGGACTGCTGGTCTGGGCCGACCTTCCCCGCGAGGCGGACACTCCGCTCGACCCCGCGGAACCCCGCAACGACCTGGGCTGGGGCGCCCGGCCCAAGCCCGGCACGGCGGACGGCCCGGACGACGGCGACAACGAGGGAAACGGCGGCGGGACCACCCAGTCGCACCGTCCGGCACGGACACCGGCGGCCGCCCCGGACGCGCACCCGGCGGCGACGTCGGACTTCACTCCGCACCAACGCGTCCACCGGGACGGGGGCCGGGCGTGACAGGCGCCTGTGGCACCCGGGTGCTGAGCCTGAACTCGCTGGTCCGCCTCCAGCGCGGACGGAACACCCCGGCCACCCCCCGGCGGCTGCCGGTACCCGACGGCATGACGGCGCCCATGGGCTGCGACGCGGTGGCGGTACCCGCCCGCTTCGGCCCGCTGGTGCTGCCCCGGCTGCCCCGGGTGGGCTGCGTCTACGCCGATGAGGCGCACTGGTGGTGGCTGGTCCCGTCCGACTCCGACTACGCGCTGGAGTGGCCCGCCCCCGCGCACTACGCGGCCGGTGCGGTCCTCCCCGACACCGAGGCCCCCGAGCTGCCCGGTCTGATCCACCGTCCCGACGGCACGCTCCCCTACACGCCGCCGATACCCCTCTATCTGGCTCTGTGCCGCCTGACGGACACCACCCCCGCCTGGTCCCGTCCGGTCAGCGCGTAGGCAGCCTGGCGACGCCCTCGGCCACCTTCCCGGATGCCCTCGACGCCGTTCAGGCCCCCGTCGCCGTGCGTCCGCTCACGCCGTCACATCACCGACGCCGCCGTCGCCGCGGACGATCACCAGGAACATGTCGGTAGCGAGGTCCATGACAACCTCGGCGGGCAGTCCCTCCAGGCGCCGCGCATGCGCGAACTCCTCCGCCGGCCATGAGCCGCGCGGTCCACCTGCGGGAAAGCGTTCGAGCACCGTTCGCCCGTTCACCCTGCCACCTCCATGTAGCGCTGTACTCGTAGAGTTAAACGCCAACCATGGGGCGAACGCCTCGCTCAGTGACGGTACTGAGACGTAGTTGACACCCGTTCACCGCCACGTGTGAGCGGGCTCTCAGCTTTTCGGAGTAATCCGTCACCTTCCGTATCAGTCGTCGTACTCGTCGTGATAGCGGACACGCTCCCCTCCCGCAGGCGCCCCGAGAGCCGACGCGCGCCCCTTGGGTTCCTCCCACGCCTCCTGCCTGCCGAGCGCGGTGAGGTCCAACAGGCTGGTGGTCGAGCCGAACCCTTCGAGGCCCCGCCCGTAGGCCGAGTACGTGTGGAAGACCCGGTCGCCGTCCCTCAGGAAGCAGCTCAGCCCCGACCGCTCGACCAGCTCCCCCTCGTACTCGAGGGTCACGTCGAAGTCCTCGTTGAAGACGCCGGGGTACGAGGAGTACCAGGGCACCGTCCACCCCATCCGCGCCTTGAACGGCAGGATCCTCGTGTACGGCGCCCGGGAGACCGCGGCGAAGGAGGTGCCGCGGGCGCCGAGGTGGGCGAGATGCCCGATCTGGTCCAGGAACGCGGAGCAGCCGCGGCACCCGGCCTCCCATTCGGGGGCGAACATGAAGTGGTGGACGACGAGCTGCCGGCGCCCCTGGAACAGATCCAGCAGCGTGGCCTTGCCGTCGCCGCCCTCGAAGACGTACTCCCGGTCGATCAGGACCATCGGCAGCCGGCGCCGCTCGGCGTTGAGCGCGTCCCGCGCGCGGGTGACGGCCTTCTCCTTGGCCAGCAGTTCCTCGCGCGCCGCGCGCCACTCGGCGCGCGAGACGATCTCCGGAAGTGACATGGTTCCTCCTGTGCAACGGTCCCGTTGCAAGGGGTGACTGCGAGCGCGCTCCGAAGTCATCGCCCGGCCGTGGACGTTTTCAGGTGTCGTAGTCCTGGATGCGCCGTCCGTGGCTCCGGTCGACCAGCGCCGGCAGCCGCTCCCCCAGCTCCCGCAGCACCTCGGGCACGTCGATGGTGAGCAGCTCCCGGTCCCGCATGAGGACGCGGCCGTCGACGATCGTCGTACGGACGTCGGCGGCGCGGGCGCTGTGCACCAGGGTCGCGGCGAGGTCGTGGACCGGCTGGGTGTGCGGGCCGGTGAGATCGACGAGGACGATGTCGGCGCGGTGGCCGGGCGCGATGCCGCCGACGCTGCCCGCGAGCCCGACCGCGCGGGCGCTCTGCAGCGTGGCGTGGTGCAGGGCCTGACGAGAGGTCAGCCAGCGGGGGTCGTCCTCCGTCGACTTCTGGATCAGGGAGGTGAGGGCCATCGACTCCCACACGTCGAGGGAGTTGTTGGAGGCGGCGCCGTCCGTGGCGAGCCCCACCGGGATGCCGATGTCCCGCAGCGCCCGCACCGGTGTGGTGGTGGGCCAGGCGAACTTGAGGTAGCCGCGGGGCGCGGTGGCCACGGCGGTACGTCCCTCCGCACGCTCCAGAAGCGGCAGATCGCTCTCGACAATGCCGGTGCCGTGGGCGATGAGCACGTCCGTGTCGAGGATCCCGGTGCGGGACAGGACCTCGACGGGGGTGACGCCGTGCCGGGCGAGGGAGGCCTCGGTCTGGTCGCGGTTCTCGGCGGCGTGCAGATGGACGGACAGCCCGTGGGTACGGGCCAGTTCGGCGGTGGCGGCGAGGTCGGCGTCGTTCACGGTGTAGGGGGCGTGCGGGGCGAGCGCGGTGGTGATGCGGCCGTCCGCCGAGCCGCGGTGCCGCAGCGCGAACTCGAGTGAACGCTCGCGCCCCTGGGCGCCCTGGGAGGAGAAGTACGCCTCCCCCAGCAGCGCCCGCATCCCGCACTCGGCGACCACGGCGGCGACCGCGTCCATGGCGAAGTAGTGGTCGGCGAAGCAGGTGACGCCGCCCCGGATCATCTCCGCGCAGGCGAGCCACGCCCCCAGTTCCACGTCCCGCTCGGTGAGGTTGGACTCCACGGGCCAGACGACGTCGTTGAACCACTGCTCCGTCGGCAGGTCCTCGGCGAGACCGCGCAGGGCCACCATCGGAGCGTGCGTGTGACAGTTGATCAGGCCGGGCAGGGCAACCTGCCCCCGGCCGTCGATCCACTCCTCGGCAGCCCGTCCCACGACCGCCTCGGCGCGGGTCAGCTCCGCCACGACCCCGTCGCGTACGACGACGGCGGCGTCCTCGGCGAAAACGGTCCGTTCTTGATCGTCGTGCGTGAGGACGGTGCATCCGGTGATGATGAGCCCGGCGGGACTCTCCACGGCAGAAGGCGTCATCCCGACAACGTACGACGCGTTCCTGACCCGGAGTGAGCCGAACCGCGACATCCCGTCGCGGCTCTGTCGCGGGGCGGGCCGGGCGCGCACCCTGGCCTCACCACGAGCCCGCCCACGGCTGAAAGGGGCCCTGAATGCTCCTCGGCACCTGGAACCTGGAGAACCTCTACCGGCCCGGCGGCCCTTTCGGACCCGAGGACGAGGCCGCGTACGAGTCGAAACTGGCCGCGCTCGCGGCCGTGATCACGGAACTGGATCCGGCGCTGCTCGGCGTGCAGGAGGTCGGCGATCCCGGCGCGCTGGAGGATCTGGCCGGGATGCTGGACGACGACTGGCGGATCGCCCTGTCCGAGCACGCGGACGGCCGGGGCATACGGGTCGGCTTCCTGAGCCGTACGGAGCTGACCGTGATCGCCGACACCGCGGCGTTCCCGCCGAAGCTGCACCCGGTCCAGACGGACGACTCGGGGCTGACGGCAGGGGCGGCGGGCCGGGGCTTCCTCGCGGTGGAGGTGACGGGTGAGGACGGGTCGCCGCTGCGGGTGGCGGTCGCTCATCTGAAGTCCAAGCTGCTGTCGTATCCGGACAACCGGTTCCATCCGCGTGACGAGGGCGAACGGGCCCGCTACGGCGCCTACGCCCTGTACCGGCGGGCGGCGGAGGCGGCGGCGCTGCGCGCCCTGGCGGACGAGTTGCTCGACGGTGACGGGCGGGACCGGGACGTGGCGGTCCTCGGCGACCTCAACGACGAGGTGCAGGCGGCGACCACGCAGATCCTGCTCGGCCCGCCAGGTTCGGAGATCGGCACGCCCGGATACGACCGTCCGGACAACGGCGACGCCGCGCGGCTGTGGGACGTCGCCCCGCTCATCCCGGCGGCGCAGCGCTATTCACGGGTGAACTCCGGGCGCCGGGAGCTGATCGACCATGTGCTGCTCAGTCACCGCCTGGTGCGCCGGGTGACGACGGCGGGCACGGGGCTGCCGGACGAGGGCCCGCCGCGGCTGCCGTCGGTCGGCGCGGACCCCGGGGAGCGTCGCGGCACGCCGGGGTCGGACCACGCACCGGTGTGGGTGCGGGTGGCCTGAGCGGGGTCGTCACCCGGCGACGCGCAGTGCGGGCGAGGGGAGCCCCGCGCGTTGGTGGCGCCGGGTGAGTTCGTCGCGCAGTTCGGTGAGCCGTGCCAGGTGCCGAGGGCCGAGCCCGCCGGTGTCGTCGAGGTGGACGGCGCAGGCGGTGGTGGTGTCGACGAGCAGTTCCAGGGTGGCGGCGATCTCGTCGGTGCCGTCCGCGTGCCGGGCGAGCGTGGGCAGTTCGGCGGAGGCGAGGGCGATGGCCGTGCGGGCTTCCGCGAGGGCGCGGTACGCCTCGCGGCGCAGGGCCCAGCGGGCCTCGCGGTCGTCGGAGCCGCCGAGGACGTGGTCGAGGTAGGCCTGTGCGGCGTCGCCCGCTTCCGTGAGCCGGGCCCGGATGGCGTCACCACGCCGGCCCGGCGTCGGGAGATGGCCGACGACCAGCACGACGGCGCAGGCCAGCAGGGTTTCGCCGATCCGGCCGACGGAGGCCTGCGGTTCGCCGGCGGCCATCACCAGGGCGAGTACCAGCACGGTGACGACGGCGGTCTGCGCGGCGAAGTGCCGCGCGGCGAAGGGGATCAGCGCCCCGCTCACCACGACCAGGGCGACCAGCCCTCCCGGCCGGGGCAGCACCGCGGCGAAGGCGGCGAACAGGAGCGCGCCGAACACGGTCCCGGCGGCCCGGGACAGCACCCGGGACGCGAGCGGCCCGAGGTCGGGCTTGACCAGGAACACGGCGGTGGCGGGCAGCCAGTACCAGTGCGCGTGCTGCCCGTACCAGCGGGCGTGGTGCAGGGCCTGGGCGATGGCGACGCCGGCACCGAAGCAGAGGGCGACCCGCATTCCGTACTCCCGGCCCCGGGCGCCGGTGACGGTCCGCAGCCGGTCGGCCCGGGACCGCTTGCGGCTGTGCAGGTCGCCGCCCGCGCCCGAGTCGAAGGCTTCCGCGGCGCGCAGCAGGGCGTCGTCCAGGGCGCGCAGGGCGGGCGCGGACCGGGAGGGGGCGGGCAACGGCCCGGTCGGGGCGCCGCCGCGTACGGCGGCGGCCAGGCGCCGGGGGCCTTCGGACGCGCGGGCCGGTACGGCCTCACCCGCCCAGGCCAGTGCGGTCGCGGCTTCGGCGAGCGGCAGGGCGGCGGCGTACTGCGCGTGCAGCCGGCGTTCGGCCGCGGAGGAGGCGTACCGCCGCAGCCGGGGCCCGGTGAGCGCGTCCTGTGCCTGGTCGAGGGCGGCCGTGAGCGCGGCCCGGCGTGCGGTGGCGTGCTGCGTCCCGGTGGAGTCGAGCAGCGCGGCGACGGCGTCGTACACCGCGGCGACGGCGCCCCGTTCGCCGTCGAAGCGGAAGTCCAGCCGGAAGGTGCCGGCCAGCGACTCCGGCAGCGCCAGCCGCAGCAGCAGGAGCCATCCGGCGCCGGCGAGCAGGGCGAGCGCCCGCAGCCAGCCCGGTTCGGGCAGCGGCATCCCGGCCCCGACGGCCGCACCGACCAGCAACTGGGTGCCCACGGCGGAGCCCACGGGCCCCGGCGCGCTGACCGCACCGGCGATCAGTCCGAGCCCGGTCAGCAGCAGCGTGAGAGGTACGGCCGCGAGGTGGTCGCCCGCGTACGTCCCGACGGCCAGCCCGGCCGCGCCCGCGAGCGCGGGACCCCCGATCCGCCCGACCGAGGACCGCCGGCTGCCGGGACGGTCGTTGATGCCGGCGAACATGGCACCGATGGCGGCGACGACCCCGAGGGTGGGCCGCCCCGCCAGGACGGCCGCGAGCAGCAGGGGCCCGCCGCCCAGCGCGCCCCGCGCGACCGCGCCCCAGGCGACCGGCCCCCGCTGGGCCCGCAGGGCATGGGCGAGCCAAGGGGGAACGGCACGGGTGGAACGGCTCACGGGGCTCCGGTCGTCGCGTCGGAATCGGAATCGAGCTCACGGACGACACTGACCGGGCGGGGAAACGTGGCCCCCACGGTAACCGGTGCGGTGGCAGGCAGGTGAACGGCCGTGTTGCCGGGAGGTGACGATCCGGAGGGTGCCGTGGTGTCCGTGGACCCACCTGGGGGCCGCCTCGGGCCACCGCCGTGGTGACGGTGCGGATTGCTCTATTGGAGGTAAATATGACTCCCCGCGCGCCCGATCACCGCCATACGCCTACGCTCCCGGTAGGGGGAGGAAAGGCCCGCGCCATTCCTGCCGAGGAGAGCCGATGGCTGAACGCACTGCACGTAGACGCGGTTATAAAGAAGGCGTCGGCGGTGAAATGCTCGCCGAGTTTCTGGGAACGTTCGTCCTGCTTCTGCTGGGCGCCGGTTCTGTGGCCGTCGCCGTGGTCGGCCTACCCGGGTCGGGACGACAGGCGGTGGAATTCGGGCCGGCCAACTGGCTCATCATCGCCTGGGGCTGGGGCCTCGCCGTGGTGTTCGGTGTCTATGTGGCCGGCGGCATCAGCGGCGCCCACATCAACCCCGCGGTGACGCTGGCCTTCGCCGTACGCGGGGACTTCCCCTGGCGGAAGGTCCTGCCGTACTGGCTGGCCCAGGTGGTGGGCGCCTTCGCCGGAGCCGCGCTCGTCTACGCCTGCTACCGGTGGGCCATCGACGCGGCCGAGACCACCGCAGGAGTCCCACGGGACGAATCACTGGCCACCTACTCCATCTTCGCGACATTCCCCGCCGAGTATTTCGGGGATTCCTGGTGGGGTCCGCTGCTCGACCAGATCGTGGGAACCGGAATCCTTCTTCTGCTCGTCTGCGCGCTCATCGACCTGCGTAACGTGGCCCCGCTGTCGAATCTGCATCCTTTCCTCATCGGCCTCGTGGTCGTCGTGATCGGACTGACGTTCGGCACCAATGCCGGATACGCGATCAATCCCGCGCGAGATTTCGGGCCACGGCTGTTCACCTACTTCGAGGGATGGGGCTCGATCGCACTACCCGGAACATTCGGGTGGTTCAGCAGCTACTGGTGGATTCCCATCGTGGGCCCGCTGATCGGCGGCGTCGTCGGTGTCGGCGTGTACGACCTGATCATCAAGCCGGTGATCAACGCCAGGGCGGGGGCGCAGGAGGAAGGCCCGGCCACCGAGGAACCGTAGTCCTCAGGCCCTGTCGTCACACCAGGAGAGGTGGCAGCGATGCCCGAATTCGTCGGCGCGGTGGACCAGGGGACCACCAGCACCCGCTTCATGATCTTCGACCACTCGGGGAACGAGGTGGCGAAGCACCAGCTCGAACACCAGCAGATCCTGCCGAAGTCCGGATGGGTCGAGCACGACCCGGTGGAGATCTGGGAGCGCACCAACACGGTGATCCAGAACGCCCTGCGGGACGGCGGTCTCACGGCCGGCGACCTGCGCGCCATCGGTATCACCAACCAGCGCGAGACGACGGTGGTCTGGGACCCGCGCACCGGCCGCCCGTACTACAACGCGATCGTCTGGCAGGACACCCGCACCGACCGCATCGCCGCCGCCCTCGAACGCGACGGCCACGGCGACGTCATCCGCCACAAGGCCGGACTGCCGCCGGCCACGTACTTCTCGGGCGGCAAGATCAAGTGGCTGCTGGAGAACGTGGACGGGCTGCGCGAGGCCGCCGAGGCGGGCCATGCCCTGTTCGGCAACACGGACGCCTGGGTGCTGTGGAACCTCACCGGCGGACCCAACGGCGGTGTGCACGCCACGGACGTGACCAACGCCAGCCGCACCATGCTGATGAACCTGGAGACCCTGGACTGGGACGACGAACTGCTGGGGATCTTCGGCATCCCGCGCTCCATGCTGCCGGCCATCCATCCCTCGTCCCACCCCGATGCGTTCGGTCAGGCCCGCACCTCCCGGCCGCTGGGCGCCGCCGTCCCGATCACCGGCGTGCTCGGCGACCAGCACGCGGCCACCGTCGGCCAGGTCTGCTTCTCCCCCGGCGAGGCCAAGAACACCTACGGGACGGGCAACTTCCTCGTGCTCAACACCGGCACCGAGCTGGTGCGCTCGCGCAGCGGGCTGCTGACGACGGTCGCGTACCAGTTCGCCGGCAGTCCGGTGGTCTACGCGCTGGAGGGCTCCATCGCCGTCACCGGCGCCGCCGTGCAGTGGCTGCGCGACCAGCTGAAGATCATCGGAAGCGCCCCGGACAGCGAGCAGCTGGCGCGCACGGTGGAGGACAACGGCGGGATGTACTTCGTTCCCGCCTTCTCCGGCCTGTTCGCCCCCTACTGGCGTTCCGACGCCCGCGGCGCCATGGTGGGGCTGTCCCGGTACAACACCGGCGGTCACATCGCGCGGGCCACGCTGGAGGCCATCTGCTACCAGAGCCGTGACGTCGTCGAGGCCATGGAGCAGGACTCGGGTGTGCATCTGGACGTGCTCAAGGTCGACGGCGGCGTCACCGCGAACGACCTGTGCATGCAGATCCAGGCCGATGTGCTGGGCGTGCCGGTCAGCCGTCCCGTGGTCGCCGAGACCACCGCGCTGGGCGCCGCCTACGCCGCCGGGCTCGCCGTGGGCTTCTGGCGCGACACCGACGAGCTGCGCACTCACTGGCAGGAGTCGAAGCGCTGGGAGCCGCAGTGGAGCGAGGAACGCCGCCAGGAGGGCTACCAGGACTGGAAGCGGGCCGTGGAACGCACCATGGACTGGGTCAAGGTCACCTGAGGACCTGACCGGCGGGGCCGCGGGTCAGCGGTCGGCGATGTCCTCGCGGAGTCCGTCGGAGAACTCCCACCACGACAGCGGGAGCCAGTCGCCGTTCACATAGCCGTCGACCGTGGCACCGCGACCGCGGACGGTCACCGTCGTGCCCGGCGGATAGGTGGTGCCGGACAGCCCGGGCACGGCGACAAGGAGTGTTCCCAGCCTCTGCGCTGCCATCTCCGCCCTTTCCTCTCGCGATACGACTCGGGGTACGGCGCCGGTTCGTACCGGACGACGCCGAAAACGATATTCAGGAATTATTACCGGCTTGCCCCGTTCGGCGGACCGGAGAATCATGAGATATCGGTCACGCGGACCATCGGGAGAGGCGCGGCAACCGGACACATACGCCACCGAGTGGAGGTCGTGGTCATGAAGGCCGTCGTGTACAAGGGACCGTTCGAAGTCGCGGTCGAAGAAGTCGACAACCCCACCATCCAGCATCCGAACGACGTGATCGTACGGATCACCTCGACCGCCATCTGCGGCTCCGACCTGCATATGTACGAGGGCCGCACCGCCGCCGAGCCCGGCATCACCTTCGGCCACGAGAACATGGGGACCGTCGCGGAGGCCGGCCCGGGCGTCACCGGGCTCAAGGAGGGCGACCGTGTGGTCATGCCCTTCAACGTCGCCTGCGGATTCTGCACCAACTGTGTCGAGGGGTTCACCGGATACTGTCTGACCGTCAATCCCGGTTTCCCGGGCGGCGCCTACGGCTACGTCGCGATGGGGCCGTGGAAGGGCGGGCAGGCCGAATACCTGCGTGTGCCCTACGCCGACTTCAACTGCCTGAAACTGCCGCCGGGGCAGGAACACGAGAACGACTTCATCCTGCTCGCCGACATCTTCCCCACGGGCTACCACGGCTGTGAACTCGCTCAGGTCCGCCCCGGCGAGAGCGTCACGGTGTACGGCGCGGGCCCGGTCGGTCTCATGGCGGCCTACTCGGCGCTGCTGCGCGGCGCACGGAAGGTGTTCGTCGTGGACCGGGTCCCCGAGCGGCTGCAGAAGGCCGAGGAGATCGGCGCGATCCCGATCGACTTCTCCAAGGGCGACCCGGTCGAGCAGATCCACGCGCAGACCGAGGGCATGGGCACCGACAAGGGCATCGACGCCGTCGGCTACCAGGCGTCGGCCGGCGGCGGCACGGACCGCGAGGAACCGGCGACCGTGCTGAACTCCCTCATCCGTACGGTGCGGGCCACCGGCATGCTCGGGGTGCCCGGGCTCTACGTCCCCTCCGACCCCGGCGCCCCGGACGAGCAGTCCAAGCAGGGCATGCTCCTCGTCGCGGTCGGCAAGCTCTTCGAGAAGGGCCTGCGGATGGGCACCGGACAGTGCAACGTGAAGCGCTACAACCGGTTCCTGCGCGACATGATCATCGAGGGCAGGGCGAAGCCGAGCTTCGTCGTCTCCCACGAACTGCCCCTGGACCAGGCGCCGTCCGCCTACGACAAGTTCGACAAGCGGATCGAGGGCTACACCAAGGTGGTGCTGCGCCCGTAGCCCCGAGGCGCGCGGGAGCCGTTCCGAGGCCTGGGCCGTAATTCGGATGCGGCGGCGGGCGGGCCGGTGGACGATCGACCACGGCGTCGACCGTCCACCGCTCCAGGAGCCGCCGTGATCCAGCGCGTCACCGTTCCCACCCTGTTCCCGCCGCCCTCCTACTCCCACGCCTCCGTCGTCGAGGCGGGCACCAGGCTGGCGTTCCTCGCCGGTTCCGTCCCGCTGGACGCGGACGGGAAGCTGGTCGGCGAGGGCGATCCGGTACTCCAGGCCCGGCAGGTGATCGCCAACCTCGAGGAACAGCTGAGGGCGGTGGGCAGCTCCCCGGACCGGGTCGTCACGACCGATGTGTACGTGGTGAGCGGTGAGCCCGCCGTGCTCTCCGCCGTGTGGGAGGTCGTCGAGGCGTCCGGGCTGAGCACCGGGCCCCACTCGTCGACCCTGATCGGTGTGGCCTGCCTCGGCTACACCGGGCAGCTCGTGGAGATCACGGCGACGGCGGTCGTCCCCGACGGCGCCGGGTCGTGACGGTCCCCGAGGGGGCCGTCACGCTGCGCCGGGCCCTGCCCGCCGATGCCGGGGCCGCGGCCTGCGTGTGGCTGCGGTCCTTCGCCGCCGCGCTGCCGACCGTGGTCCGGCCCCGGTCCGACGACGAGGTCCGGGAGTACTTCCGGCACGTTCTGGTGCCCCTGCGTGAGACGTGGGTGGCGGAGACGGCCGACGAGGGCGTCGTCGGCGTGCTGGTGCTGGAAGGTGAGGAGCTGGACCAGCTGTACCTCGACCCCGGGTGGCGCGGGCGCGGGCTCGGTGACCGGTTCGTCGCGCTGGCCAAGCAGCGCAGCCCCGCAGGGCTCGCCCTGTGGACCTTCCAGGTCAACGCGCCGGCCCATCGCTTCTACGAGCGGCACGGATTCACGGCCGTGGAGTGGACCGACGGCTCCGGCAACGAGGAGCGGGAGCCGGACGTGCGGTACGTGTGGCGGCCGTAGGTCACCCGGGCCCCGGCGTCGGACGCGGCGGGCGTACCGCTCACCTGCTTTCCGGTGTACCCAGTCCCGCCGCGCCGGCCGCGGTGCGCAGTACTTCCCGGAGCATCTCGGGGGTGAGCCGGCCGGTGAAGGTGTTGCGCTGGCTGACGTGGAAGCAGCCGAACAGGTCGAGGCCCGGGCCGTCGGGGGCCTCCAGCGTGACGCGGGCGCCGTGCGCGAAGGCGGGCCGGGGGCGGGGTACGGTCCAGCCGGCCTCGGCGAACGCGGGCAGGGCGGCCTGCCAGCCGAAGGCACCGAGGACGAGGGCGGCCCGGACCGTGGGGCGCAGCAGGTGCAGCTCCTGCACCAGCCAGGGCCGGCAGGCGTCCCGCTCCTCGGGGGTGGGCTTGTTGGCGGGCGGGGCGCAGTGCACGGGCGAGGTGACGCGTACGCCGTACAGCCGCAGGCCGTCCGCCGCGTGCACGGAGGTCGGCTGCGAGGCGAGCCCGACGTCGTACAGGGCCTGGTACAGCACGTCCCCGGAACGGTCCCCGGTGAACATCCGGCCCGTGCGGTTGCCGCCGTGCGCCGCCGGTGCCAGCCCGACGATCAGCAGCCGGGCGTCCGGCGGTCCGAATCCGGGTACCGGCCTGCCCCAGTACGTCCAGTCCGCGAACGCGGCGCGCTTGGTACGGGCGACCTCCTCACGCCAGTCGACCAGCCGGGGGCAGGCACGGCAGCCGGCGATGCGCTGGTCGAGACGGGAGAGGCCGCTGGGGTCCATGGCTCCACGGTAGGTGCTGCCCGCGGCCGGAAAATTTCCGCACCGGCGGTGGCCCCGGGGTTAGGGTCGGGACCATGGCTTCTGAGAGTGCCGAGGACCCCGGAACCGCCGCTGCGGTGGCCGCCGTCGAGGCGGCAGGGCCGGGGGCCGGTGAGTCCGTGCGGATCGACAGCTGGATCTGGTCGGTGCGTCTGGTCAAGACGCGGTCCCTCGGCGCCGCCGCCTGCCGGGGCGGGCACGTCCGGGTGAACGGCGAGCGGGTGAAGCCCTCGCACTCCGTGCGCGTCGGCGACGAGGTGCGGCTGCGGGCCGAGACCCGGGAGCGGATCGTCGTCGTCAAGCGGCTGATCCGCAAGCGGGTGGGTGCTCCGGTGGCCGTCCAGTGCTACGTAGACAACTCGCCGCCCCCTCCGCCCCGCGAGGCCGTCGCCCCGGCCGGTGTCCGCGACCGCGGCGCGGGCCGCCCGACCAAGCGCGACCGCCGCGAGATGGAACGACTGCGCGGGCTCGGCGGCCCGGGCGGATTCGGCGGGCCCGGTGAGAGCGGCGCCGGTGACCCGGGCGCCGCGCCGGGAGGGCGCCGCGCGGCCGGCCGCGGCACGGTGCCGGGCGGGGCCGGTGGCCGTGGCGGCTCGGGCACCCGGGGCACGAAGGGCGGCCGTCCGTCCCGCGGCCGGGACACCGGCGGCACGAACCGGCCTTGACCGGCCGGACGCGGGAGAGCGCCTCGGACCGGCCGGCGGAGAACGCCGACGACATCGCCGCCGCACGGTAACCCGCCCCGACGACGGACACTGCCGCCGGCACCCCACGGCCCCGACCGGCCGGACACGGGAAAGCGCCTCGCACCGGCCCGCAAAGAACGCCGACGACATCGCCGCCGCACGGTAACCCGCCCCGACGACGGACACTGCCGCCGGCACCCCACGGCCCCGACCGGCCGGGCACGGACGGAAGCCCGGGCCCGCCCTGCACAAACCGCTGCCCGCCACCGCGAACAGGCTCCAGCGCGGCGGCAGAAACCCCGCCCGCACGCCAGGGCCCCGGCCCGTTCTCCCGGCCGGGGACGGCCCCACCGCCCAGGGAGCGGGCGGGTGGAGCCTGGTTCGGGCCGACGGTCAGGGCCGGCGGCGCAGCAGGGTGAGCAGGTCCGCGTTGTGGGACCGGCGGGCCCAGGCGATGAGGACGAGCGGAATCAGCAGGATGAGCGGGGTCGCCGCGTGTTCGCCGTCGAAGACCGTGATCTGCGTCACGAACGCACCCACCATCAGCGCGGCCAGGCCCGTGGCCGCCGCCGACTGGAGCACGGGCACCAACAGGCCGATGGCCCCTGCCAGTTCGAGCAGGCCGATGGCGTACATGCCCATGCTGCCCCAGCCCATCTCCTCGAAGGGCTCGAGGGCGGTCGAGTGCGCGATCAGCTTGGGCAGCGCGCTGGCGGTCGCGAAGAACAGTGCGAGCAGCACCTGTACTGCGCGCAGCGCGATACGGGCACGCCGCCCGCGAGGCGTCGCGGACTCGGCGACAACGCCCCCCGGGGACACGGCGGCAGAGGCGGTGGTCGCGGTGCGGGCGGTGGTCTCGGACATGAGGGGCTCCTGGGGATGCGGTCCGTTCGGTGTCGGAGAGGTAGACCGCCCTTCGCCCGCGAACTCATCGCTCCCCGAAGCTATTTCCTCGTTCGGTCGTCGTCCGCCGGGACGGCTCTCACCCACACCCGGTCCTCCGTCAGATACCGGTCCACCCTCAGGCCCGCCTCCCCCAGCGCCTCCTCGAACTGCTGCTTCGTCAGCGGGCGGGCGCGGAAGGTCTGGGTCCAGACCGCGTCCGGGAACACGTACTCCGCGTGCACCGAGTCGACTCCGTCGCCGACCGGCTCCACCGACAGGATGCGCACGGTGAAGCCGGCCGGGTCGACCCGCTCGCGCGGCACATCGCGGTGGTAGTCCTCGCCCTCCCGCTGGATCAGTACGCATCCGCCCTTCGCCAGATGTCGTACGCACGTGCGCAGCATGCCCCGCCGTACCTCGACGTCCCCCGTGTGCACCAGGAAGGAGGCGAGAAGCACCACATCGAACGTCTCGCCGAGGTCGAGCTTCTCGATCGAGTCGCATATCGTCCGGGCGCCGCGCACCCGCTCCAGCATCTCGGCGGACTCGTCCACCGCCGTGACGTCGAAGCCGCGCTCCAGCAGTGCGTGCGTCATGCGCCCCACACCGCTGCCCAGCTCCAGCACCCGCGCCCCGGCCTGCACGGCGGCGGCGATGATGTCCGGCTCGTCCCCGACGGGCAGCCGCGCATAGACCTCCACCGCACAGCCGTCCGGAGTGATCGCCCCGGGCCCCGTCCCCTCGTACCCCTCACGCATTTTCAGCTCCATGCCCGTCCAACGGACCGCGTCCGCACGCCCGTTCCCCCACCTCGCGGATTCACCCGTCCGAGTGAGCGCCATGCTCGGCCGGGCGGTGAGGCGAGGGTTCCGGGGCACCCGGACGGCGCAAGGCTTCCGCGCCGCAGCCGCAGGTCGCGGGCGGGACCGGCCGGGAGCGGTGGTGAGGACGATGCGTACGGGCAGTGAGCCGGCGACCGCGCGCAGTGCACTGCGGATGCGGTTCTGGCTCAGCGTGTGGGGCGAGGTCTGGACGGTGGCCGGGACGGTCGCCTTCGCCCTCGCGGGCCATCCCGGCTGGGCGCTCGCGTGCGGGGTGCTGTGGCTGCTCGTCACGGCCGACATGGCCGTCGTCCTCCGGCACATCCGCCAGGGGCCGCACTTTCAGCCGGGGCGCGACGTCCCTCCGTACGAGCCGCCGAAGCCTTAGTACGGGTCGTCCGTCACTCCTCGAAGCGGGCGGCCTTCAGGTACTCCGGGTTGGGGTCCAGTGCCGCCGCCAGCCGGAAGTGCCGCTTGGCCGGGTGGGAGCGGCCCTGCCGCTGGTAGGTGCGGGCGAGCGCGAAGTGGGCGAAGGCGTTGTCCGGCTCGCGCTCCAGGACGAGGGAGAACTCCAGCTCGGCGGGCCGCAGCTGGGCCGCGGCGAAGAAGGCGCGGGCCCGCAGCAGGCGGGCGGCGGTGTTCTCGGGGTGGACGTCGATCACGCCGTCGAGCAGTTTGACCGCGCCCCGCGGGTCCCGGGAGGCGAGCAGGTGCTCGGCGGCACGGAAGTCGATGACATGCGTCTCCGGCGTACGTCCGGTCGAACCGCTGGTCTCGGGCACGGCGGAATCCTTCCCTCGCTGAACGGGTTCAACGCCCCGCCCGCGGTCCGCTATTCCTGGGACGGCTGCCGGGACGCGCGGGCCCGGTGGGCGAGCTCGGACCACACGTCCTTGACGCGTTGTTCCAGCTCGTCGAGGGGGCCGTCGTTGTCGATGACGATGTCGGCGATCGCCCGGCGCTGCTCGCGGGTCGCCTGGGCGGCCATCCGTGCCCGGGCGTCCTCCTCGGTCATGCCGCGCCGGCCCACGAGCCGCTCGAGCTGGGTGGCGGGGCTCGCGTCGACGACGATCACCAGGTCGTAGAGGGGCGCAAGGCCGTTCTCCGTGAGGAGGGGGACGTCGTGGACGACCACGGCGTCCTCCGCGGCGGCCTCCTCCAGCTCGCGGGAGCGGGCGCCCACCAGGGGGTGGACGATCGAGTTGAGGAGGGCCAGCTTCTCCGGGTCGGCGAAGACGACGGAGCCCAGTTTCGGCCGGTCGAGGCTGCCGTCCGCGGTGAGGACGTCCTCGCCGAACGCGTCGACGACGGCGGCGAGCCCCGGTGTCCCCGGCGCGACGACCTCACGCGCGATGCGGTCCGCGTCGATCAGCACGGCGCCGCACTCGACGAGCAGCCGCGACACCTCGCTCTTGCCGGCACCGATGCCGCCGGTCAGCCCCACTGTCAGCATGCACAGCAGCCTAGGGCCTGCCTGCGGCACCGGGGCCGCGGGGCGTCAGTTCTCGCCCTCCCGCTCCGCGAGGAAGCGCTCGAACTCGCGGCCGATCTCGTCGGCGGACGGGATCTCCACCGGCTCGGCGAGCATGTTGCCCCGGGTCTCCGCGCCCGCCGCCGCGTCGTACTGGTGCTCGAGGCCCTGTACGAGGGCGGTGAGCTCGTCGTCGCCCTCCTGGATCTGGCGGTCGATCTCGGTCTGGGTGCGGTGGGCGTCGGTGCGCAACGCGTGCGCGACTCCGGGCAGGACCAGGCCGGTGGCGGCCGTGATGGCCTCCAGGGCGGTCAGGGCCGCGTCTGGGTACGGGGACCGGGCGATGTAGTGCGGCACATGCGCGGCGACGCCCAGGACGTCGTGTCCGGCCTGCATCAGCCGGTATTCGACGAGGGCCTCCGCGCTGCCGGGCACCTGGGCCTCGTCGAAGGGGCTGTTGCCCGCCGGGACGAGGTCGACGCGGTTGCCGTGCGGGGTGATGCCGACCGGGCGGGTGTGCGGGACGCCCATGGGGATGCCGTGGAAGTTCACCGACAGGCGTACGCCGAGCCGCTCCACGATCTGCTGGACGGCGGCGGCGAAGCGCTCCCACTCGATGTCCGGTTCGGGCCCGGACAGCAGCAGGAAGGGCGCCCCGGTGGCGTCCTGGACGAGGCGCACCTCGATGGCGGGCACCTCGTAGTCGCTCCAGCGGTCGCGGGTGAAGGTCAGCAGCGGACGCCGGGCGCGGTAGTCGACCAGCCGGTCGTGGTCGAACCGGGCGACGACCTGGTGGGGCAGCGAACCGAGCAGCCGGTCGACGATCTGGTCCCCGGTCTCGCCCGCGTCGATGTATCCGTCGAAGTGGTAGAGCATGACAAGTCCGGCCGACTCCTGGGCCAGCGCCATGTCGACGACGCCGAGCCCTTTCGGCTCCCATGCGTACAAACCCTGCGGATCAAGCACAGTGACCGCTCCTCCTCGTGTTCGTACAACACAACGTGGCAGGCGGCACTGACATTCCCCGACAGCGCCAACTCCCCATGAGGGAACGGGGCGCCTTCCCGTCAGGTGCCGACGGCATCCTCAGGGGCGCGGGGAACTGCGCAACAAGCCTCGACCGGCCGGCAGCCGGCCCACCGCCCGGAGGGGCAGCACTGAGGGGCCGCACCCCAAAAGGTACGGCCCCTCAGTCAACGGCTAGGCGTCAGCGCAGAGCGTCAGCTCTGTCCGCCCGCCAGCTTCTCGCGCAGAGCGGCGAGCGCCTCGTCCGAAGCCAGCGCACCGGACTGGTCGCCACCCTCGGAGGAGTACGAACCGCCACCGGACGCGACCGGAGCGGCGGCCTCGCCACCCTCGGCAGCGGCCTGGGCGTCCGCCTCGCGGGACTTGATGACCTGCGCCTGGTGCTGCTCGAAGCGCTGCTGCGCCTCGGCGTACTGGCGCTCCCACTCCTCGCGCTGCTTCTCGTAGCCCTCGAGCCAGTCGTTGGTCTCGGGGTCGAAGCCCTCGGGGTAGATGTAGTTGCCCTGGTCGTCGTAGGACGCGGCCATGCCGTACAGGGTCGGGTCGAACTCGACCGCCGACGGGTCGGCACCGAAGGACTCGTTGGCCTGCTTCAGCGAGAGGCTGATGCGACGGCGCTCGAGGTCGATGTCGATGACCTTGACGAAGATCTCGTCGTTGACCTGGACGACCTGCTCCGGGATCTCCACGTGGCGCTCGGCCAGCTCGGAGATGTGGACCAGACCCTCGATGCCCTCGTCCACGCGGACGAACGCACCGAACGGAACCAGCTTCGTGACCTTGCCGGGCACGACCTGGCCGATCTGGTGGGTGCGGGCGAACTGCTGCCACGGGTCTTCCTGGGTCGCCTTCAGCGACAGGGAGACACGCTCGCGGTCCATGTCGACGTCGAGAACCTCGACGGTGACTTCCTGGCCGACCTCGACAACCTCGGACGGGTGGTCGATGTGCTTCCAGGAGAGCTCGGAGACGTGGACCAGACCGTCGACGCCACCCAGGTCCACGAAGGCACCGAAGTTGACGATCGAGGAGACGACGCCGGAACGGACCTGACCCTTCTGGAGGGTGGTGAGGAACGTCTGGCGGACCTCGGACTGGGTCTGCTCCAGCCAGGCACGGCGGGACAGGACCACGTTGTTGCGGTTCTTGTCCAGCTCGATGATCTTGGCCTCGAGCTCCTTGCCCACGTAGGGCTGGAGGTCGCGGACGCGGCGCATCTCGACCAGGGAGGCCGGGAGGAAGCCACGGAGGCCGATGTCGAGGATGAGACCACCCTTGACGACCTCGATGACGGTACCGGTGACGATCCCGTCCTCTTCCTTGATCTTCTCGATGGTGCCCCAGGCACGCTCGTACTGGGCGCGCTTCTTCGAGAGGATCAGGCGGCCTTCCTTGTCCTCCTTCTGGAGGACAAGGGCCTCGATCTCGTCGCCGACGGCGACGACCTCGTTGGGGTCGACGTCGTGCTTGATCGAGAGCTCGCGGCTCGGGATAACGCCTTCGGTCTTGTAACCGATGTCGAGCAGGACCTCGTCCCGGTCGACCTTCACGATGACGCCGTCGACGATGTCGCCGTCGTTGAAGTACTTGATCGTCTCGTCGATCGCGGCGAGGAAGGCTTCCTCGTTACCGATGTCGTTGACCGCTACCTGCGGGGTGGTGGCGGTGGTCTCGGTGCTGCTCGTCATGTGGGAAAGGGCTCCGGTACGGACATTGAAGTCGTAGGTACTGCTACGCCGGAGCCCGTTTCGCTCTGCAGAAGCCGGACAGCCAAGGAAGCGTCCCACCGTTTACCAGTGATGACGCCTCGAGAACCGAGGGGACATACAACAGATGCGAGCGCAGCCTGCTACGTCTGAGGCACGCAGGCTCGCAGCGCAACTTGTAGCATACGGGGGCAGCCGGACAGGGTCAATGCGCGAAGCCGCCCACCCGGGGCGGATCGCCGCATAACCGGCACAATTCCCCCGCATGGCGGAACGCGCACGTCAGGTGCGGCCCGGAACCGCGCAGGGTTCGGGAGCGCCCTTCGGCGACGCCGGGGTCCGGCTGGACGGAAGAGTACGACGAGGGAGCCGATCATCCAAGAGCCCGAAGCGCCCGAACCGGAGGCGACCCGGCGGGCGGCCGATGTCACGGAGAGCTCACGCGCCAACCGGGGCTGGTGGGACCGCAACGCCGACGAGTACCAGACCGAGCACGGCACGTTCCTCGGCGACGACCGCTTCGTGTGGGGTCCCGAGGGTCTGGACGAGGTGGAGGCAGAGCTGCTCGGCCCGCCGGAGGAGCTGAAGGGGCGGGACGTCCTGGAGCTCGGCGCCGGCGCGGCGCAGTGCTCGCGCTGGCTCGCCGCCCAGGGGGCGCGTCCGGTGGCGCTGGACATCTCGCACCGGCAGCTGCAGCACGCGCTGCGCATCGGCGGGCCGTTCCCCCTGGTGTGCGCCGACGCGGGCGCGCTGCCCTTCGCCGACGGCTCCTTCGACCTGGTCTGCTCGGCGTACGGGGCGCTGCCCTTCGTGGCCGACCCGCGGCTGGTGCTGCGGGAGGTGCGCCGGGTGCTGCGCCCGGGCGGCCGGCTGGTCTTCTCGGTCACGCATCCCATCCGCTGGGCGTTCCCCGACGAGCCGGGGCCGGAGGGACTGAGCGTCTCGGCGTCGTACTTCGACCGCACGCCCTACGTCGAGCAGGACGAGGAGGGCCGCGCGGTGTACGTCGAGCACCACAGGACGCTCGGGGACCGGGTCCGGGACGTCGTCGCCTCGGGGTTCCGGCTGGTGGACCTGGTGGAGCCGGAGTGGCCGGCGTGGAACACCTCCGAATGGGGAGGCTGGTCCCCGCTGCGCGGGAACCTGATCCCGGGCACGGCGGTCTTCGTGTGCGTGCGGGACTGAGTGCGTGATCCGTTACGACGCCCTGGACGCCCTTCCCGTACGCGATGCCCTGCCCGGGCTGACCGACGCCCTCGACGCGCACGGCACCGCGGTGCTGGTGGCGCCGCCCGGGACGGGCAAGACGACCCTGGTGCCGTTGGCGCTGGCGGGGCTGCTCGGCGCGGGGCCCGCGCGGCGGGTGGTGGTCGCCGAGCCGCGGCGGATCGCGGCCCGCGCGGCGGCGCGGCGGATGGCGTGGCTGCTGGGCGAGCGGGTCGGCGAGTCGGTCGGTTTCACGGTGCGCGGGGAGCGGACGGTCGGGCGGCGCACGCGCGTGGAGGTCGTCACGACCGGTGTGCTCCTGCAGCGCCTGCAGCGCGACCAGGAACTGACCGGTGTGGACGTGGTGGTGCTCGACGAGTGCCACGAGCGGCATCTGGACGCGGACACGGCGGCGGCGTTCCTGTGGGACGTGCGCGAGACGCTCCGTCCCGAGCTGCGGCTGGTGGCGGCGTCGGCGACCACGGACGCGGAAGGGTGGGCGCGGCTGCTGGGCGGCGCGCCGGTCGTCGAGGCGCGCGGGGCCGCGTACCCGGTGGAGGTGGTGTGGGCGCCTCCCGCGCGGGAGGTGCGCCCGCCGCACGGCATGCAGGTCGACCCGGCGCTCCTGGCGCATGTGGCGTCGGTGGTGCGGCGGGCGCTGGCCGAGCGCGAGGGGGACGTGCTGGCGTTCCTGCCCGGCGTGGGCGAGATCGCCCGGGTGGCCGGGCTGCTGGGCGACCTCGGCGGTGCCGAGGTGCTCCAGGTGCACGGCAGGGCGCCGGCCGCCGTGCAGGACGCGGTGCTGTCCGCCGGGGAGCGCCGCCGGGTGGTGCTGGCCACCTCGGTGGCGGAGTCGTCGCTGACGGTTCCCGGGGTGCGGGTGGTCGTGGACTCGGGGCTCGCACGGGAGCCGCGTGTCGATCACGCGCGGGGGCTGAGCGCGCTGACGACCGTCCGGGCCTCGCGGGCCGCGGGGCGGCAGCGGGCGGGCCGCGCGGGGCGCGAGGCGCCGGGGGCGGTGTACCGCTGCTGGGCGGAGGCCGAGGACGCGCGGCTGCCGCGGTTCCCCTCTCCCGAGATCAAGGTGGCCGACCTGACGGCGTTCGCCCTCCAGGCGGCGTGCTGGGGCGATCCCGACGCCTCCGGGCTGGCCCTGCTGGATCCCCCGCCCGGCGGGGCCATGGCGGCCGCCCGCTCCGTCCTGACGGCGATCGGGGCGGTCGGTCCCGGCGGGCGTGCCACGGAACGGGGCGTCCGGCTGGCGGGGCTGGGGCTGCACCCCCGGCTGGGGCGGGCGCTGCTGGACGCGGCGCCGGTGGTGGGCGCGGAGCTCGCCGCCGAGGTGGTCGCCCTGATCGGCGAGGAGCCGCCGCGCGGCTACGGGGACGACCTCGCCGGCGCGCTGCGGACCGCCCGGCGCGGCGGTGACGCGTACGCCGCCCGCTGGCGCACGGAGACCCGCCGGCTGCGCAGGCTGGCTCCCGGGCCGTCCTCGGGGGCCGCCGAGTACACCCTGCCGACTCGGCCGGACCAGACCTCCACCGCAGCGCCCCCCGGGACCCCCGGACTCCCCACTCCGTCCACCCCCACCCACGGAGACGACGCCCACCACCCCGAGCGCACCACCCCGGACACCCGGACCGCCGAAGGTCACCCCCCGGCCACCCCGGGCCCCGCGCTTCCCGCTCCGTCCACCCCCACCCACCGGGACGGCGCCCACCACCCCGAGCGGACCACCCCGGACACCCGGACCGCCGAAGGACACTCCCCGGCCACCCCGGGCCCCGCGCTTCCCGCTCCGTCCACCCCCACCCACCGGGACGGCGCCCACCACCCCGAGCGGACCGGCCCGGATGACCGGACGAGCGCTGAAGGGAGCTTCCAGGGCGCCCCGGGGCCGCGCCCGGCGGTGGTGGCTCCGGGGGTCGGGGAGGACGGGCGGGTCGGGGTCGTTGTCGCGCTGGCGTTTCCCGAGCGGGTCGCCCGGGTCGACGGCGGGTCGTATCTGATGGTGGCCGGGACAAGGGCCGAGGTGGGGGCGGGGTCCGGGCTGCGGGGAGCGGAGTGGCTCGCCGTCGCCGTGGCCGACCGGCCCGTGGGGCGCGGGCACGCGCGCGTGGGGCTCGGCGCGGCCGTCGACGAGTACATCGCGCGGTACGCGGCGGGCGCGCTGCTGGAGAGCCGCGAGGAGGTGCACTGGGCGGACGGGGACGTCGTCGCGCGGCGGGTGGAGCGGCTCGGGGCGGTGGAGCTGGCCGTACGGCCGCACACCGGCGCCGATCCCTCGCTCGTACGGGCCGCGCTGCTGGACGGGCTGCGCCGGGAGGGGTTCGGGCTGCTGCGGTGGCCCGCCGGGGCGGTCGTGCTGCGGCAGCGGCTGGCGTTCCTGCACAAGCGGCTCGGCGAGCCATGGCCCGAAGTGTCCGACGAGGCGCTGCACGCGCGCGTGGAGGAGTGGCTGGAGCCGGAGCTGAGCCGGGCCCGCCGGCGGGCCGACCTCGCGCGGATCGACGCCGGCGAGGCGCTCGGGCGGCTGCTGCCCTGGGCCTCCGGGCAGGCCGCGCGGCTCGACGAGCTCGCGCCCGAGCGGATCACCGTGCCCAGCGGGTCCCGGATCCGGATCGACTACTCCGACCCGGAGCAGCCGGTGCTGGCGGTGAAGCTCCAGGAGATGTTCGGGCTGCACGAGTCGCCCCGGGCTGCCGGAGTGCCGCTTCTGGTGCATCTGCTGTCCCCGGCCGGGCGGCCGGCCGCCGTGACCGCCGACCTCGCGTCCTTCTGGCGGGAGGGTTACAAGGGCGTTCGGGCCGAACTGCGCGGGCGCTATCCCAAGCATCCGTGGCCGGAGGATCCGGCCACCGCCGAGCCGACCCGGCACACCAAGGCGCGGCTCGCGCGGTGAGCGAAGGCGCCCCTCCGACGTACGGGAGGGGCGCCTTCGCTCGTGGGCGTTGTCAGGCGGTGGGGCTGCTCGTCGACGGGCTCGGGGACGGCGTCTCGGCCGCCGCCACGGTCAGTTCGACGGTGAGGGCCGCCCCGCCCGCGGTGGTGACGCGGAGCAGGAACGTGCCGGTGGTGTCGTCCGCGTACAGCTGCGGCAGCTTCAGCAGGCCGTCCGCGTCCGTCTTCAGGCCGCTCAGCGTGCGGACGGCCTTGCCGTCGGCGTCCTTGAAGTAGGGGCCCTTGTCGTTCTCGGCCGGGTTGTCGGCCGATGTGATGAGCGTGGCGGTGGCGGCGACCTTGTCGGCGGCGGCACCGCCGTACGTGGCCCTCACCTCGACCGCTGTGGCGAAGGTGCCGCCGGGGGTGCAGGTCAGCGCAGCGTCGCCGGTGCGGACGAGAGTGTCGGCGGCGCGCTCGGTGACCTTGGCCTGGTAGCCGACACCGGGAACGGCGCGGCCCACGACGACGGCACGGACGGTGAACGAGCCCGGCGTCTCACCGGCCTGGAGCGCGGGTGCCACGGCGACGCCCGACGAGCCGGTGACGACGGTGGCCACGTTCTCGCCGCCGGCGAAGGTGGTGCCGGTGTCGCCGAGGATGGTGAAGCGGATCCGCACCTTGGCCACGGCCTTGCCGGCGTCCGTCTCGGCGCGGGTGCTGATCCTCTTGGTGAACGCGTCGCCCGCCATCGCCGTGAGCGCTCCGGTGCCGGCGTCCTCCAGGTGGTCCACCGTGTCGGTGGGCGTCGGAGGGGTGGTGGTCGGAGGGGGCGTGGTGGGCGGCGGCGTGGTCGGGCTGCCGGTGCCGGGGGTGCCGGGCCCGGGGCTCGGGCGGGAGCCGCCCGGCTCGGTGCCGGGCTTGTTGCCCGGCTTGGTGCCGGGCTTCGGCGCGGGCGGAGTGGCCGAGGACGACGGGGAGGGGCGCACCGTGCCGTCGTCGCTGCGGTCCACGGGCAGCGAGCCGGTGCCGTCCGGGATCTCGTGGGTGCCCTTGCGGTAGTACTCCAGCCACCGCAGGACGGTGTTCAGATAGTCCGTCGAGTTGTTGTAGCTGAGGATGGCCTTCCGCAGGTCGCCCCGGTCGGACAGGTCCCACCCGTTGCGGCACAGGTAGTGGCCGGCGGAGAGTGCGGCGTCGTAGATGTTGTTGGGGTCCTCGCGCCCGTCGCCGTTGCCGTCCCGGCCCGCCCACGCCCAGGTGGAGGGGATGAACTGCATGGGGCCGACGGCCTGGTCGTAGGTGCTGTTGCCGTCGTAGGCACCGTTGTCGGTGTCCTTGATGAGGGCGAAGCCGTTGCCGTCCAGCTGCGGGCCGAGGATCGGGGAGAGCGTGGTGCCGTCGGCGGAGACGCGTCCGCCGCGGGCCTGACCGGACTCCACCTTGCCGATGGCGGCGAGGAGTTGCCAGGGCAGATTGCAGCCCGGCTTCTTCTCGCGCAGCGCGGCCTCGGCCTTCTTGTAGGCGTCGAGGACCGTCGCGGGTATGCCGGCCTCCGAGGCGGTCCGGTCACCCGGGCCCGTTCCGGCACTCGGGGAGGGGTTGGGGCTGTTGAGGGGCGGCAGATCCGTGTAGTACGGCGAATTGCCGGTCGCGCTGTCGGCGGCCTCCTCGGGCGAGGGCGTGGTGTCGGCGGTGGTCTGTCTGCCCTGGCCGTCGGCCGTCACGCCCGGGGCCTGGGATGCGGACAGGGCCGCCACCGCTGCCGCGGCCACGGCGGTGGTTGCCGCTCCCTTGCGCAGCCTCCTGCCGAAATGCGCCGCCATAGAGTGAACCCCTCCCGTGGGCGCTGTGGCGCCCGTCAACGTGTGTTGTGCCCGCCCTGTTGTGACGTTCCGCCCGCCCCGCCGGTTGCCCTTCGCGGTCGTTCCGGCGTGACGACCCTCGCGACCCTACGACAACTTCCTTTGCCCGGACACCCGTTCGTGCCCGATATTCACCCATTGGCCACGTTGATGGTGCGGCAAGGGCCAGGACGAGTGTCCGGGCATACTGGGGCCTTCCGATCAACGGGCCCCGAGCGCCCGGCCAAAGTCTGCCGCGAGGAGTCCAGTTGCCGTTCACGCTCAGCCATGCCGCGGCGGTCCTGCCGGGGATACGCACCGACGGGAGCGGCCGGGGCGCCCTGGTCCCCGCGGTGCTGGTCGCGGGGAGCTTCGCTCCCGACATGACCTATTACGCGGCGAGTGTCCTGTCGGAGGCGATGCGGTTCGGCGACGTGACGCACGCCTTCTGGGGCGTCTTCACGGTCGATGTGCTCATCGCCTGGGCGCTGGTGGGTCTGTGGCTGCTGGTGCGCGAACCGCTGGTGGCGCTGTTGCCGCGAGGCCGGCAGGGCCGGACGGCGGCACTTCTGCGGTGCGGTGCGCCGCGTGCGCGCGCGGGGGTGTCGCTGGTGGCGCGCTGGTACGTCTCGGCCGTGCTGGGCGCGTCGACGCACGTCGTGTGGGACGCGTTCACGCATCTCGACCGGTGGGGGATGCGCTTGTTTCCCGTGCTGGGCGAGGAGATCGCGGGCTCGCCGCTGTACTGGTACCTGCAGTACGGCGGTTCGGCGGTGGCGGCGGTCGTGATCGCGCTGTTCGTGGCGCGGGCGCTGCGCCGTACGGCACCGGCGGCGGCCGGGTCGGCGGGGGTGCCCGTGCTCTCGCCCGGCGACCGGTGGTGGGCGGTGGCGCTGCTCGGCGGGTGTGCGGCGGTGGGGGCGGTGCAGCGGGCCTCGCGGTGGTGGGCCTACTGGGGGTCGACCGCGAAGCCCTGGGAACTGATCCCGACGGTCTGCTTCGGTGCGGGCGCGGGGCTCGTTCTCGCGCTGCCGCTGTACGCGGTGGCCGTCAGGGCGTGGCGTCCGGCCCCGGCCACGGCGGGCTCTGCAGACTCCGATACCCGGCCGGAGAGCCGTACGGCCGCACGCTGAGGGTCTCGCTCGCCGCGACGAACACGGTGACGGTGCGGACGGGGCGGGGCCGAGGCAGCCAGGTGACCACGAGGGTGAGGTAGGCGCGGGCCAGTTCGGCCCACAGCCGCCACGGTGGCTGCTCGCCGGGGAGTACCGCGCCGGCGGTGCGGCCGGTGCGCCATCCGCCGTCGGTGATGCGACGTCCGAGGTTTGCGGTGGCGTTCCGCAGGGCTGTCGCGAGGGTGACCGGGATGCGGGCGGTACTTGCGGCGGCCGCGAAGACCGGAACCGGCGGAAACGCCTCGAGGGTGGGTCCGTCGGCGTCGGCCCGCGGGGGTGCCGCTGTGCGATGAAGCATGCGTATACCCATGCGTCGCATCCTGTCGGCAGAGCCACCCCCCGGCCCTCCCGCGAGGGCCACGCGGGTGAAGCTCCGGCCGGGAGGCGGGCGGGGCCGCAGGAGGGCACGCGCCCCTCACCCGGCTTACGCGCCGGTCAGGGCTCGGTCGGGGACATGGCCCGGTGGACGCTCTCGCGGAGTAGGGCTCGGCGGCGGGCGTGGGTTTCGGGCGGTTCCTCGACGGTCGCCGCGTAGACGTTGCTGACCGGTGACCAGGCCATGGACATGGCGATGACCATGGCCATCAGGTCGAACGGGTTCCCCTGGCGCACCAGGCCCGCGGCCTGCGCCTCGGCGATGGCACGCAGTTTGCGGTCGTCACGGCGGTCGGCGTCGTCGACGAGATGGCCGGCGGGACGTCGCTCGAGGCGGGCCCAGGTGGCCAGCCGGATCAGGTCGGGGCGGCGCAGGTACTCGTCGTAGAGGCGTACGGCCCAGTCCGCGAGGTCGGCGGCGTCGATCGGGACGACGTTCACGATGCTGTCGAGCGAGCCGAGGAAGATGGCGTCGAACAGCCCGTCCTTGCTGCCGAAGTAGGCGTACAACTGCGCCTTGTTGGTGCGCGCCCCGGCGACGATCCGCTCGACGCGCGCCCCGGCGATCCCGTACTCGGCGAATTCCTTGATCGCCACGTCGACGATGCGCCTGTACGTTGCCGCTCCGCGCGCGGTCAGGGGGAGGTCGGCCATGCCGTGGAGCCTAGCAGCGTCACAACAGAACAGTCGGTTTGCTTTGCCGCCGCCGATGAGCCTACGGTGTAATAGACCGAACAGTCTGTCTGAGGGGACTGCCATGAGGACCACCGTCGGCTGGATGGCACACGGACCGTCGAGGACGTTGCGCCGGACTCCCCTGAAGCGGCGCGAACTGCGTCCCGACGATCTCGCCGTCCGGGTGGACTACTGCGGCGTGTGCCACACCGACCTGCACGCCGTCGGCGCCCGCGACGGTGCGGAGGCCACGGCCCTGGTGCCGGGGCACGAGTTCACGGGTGTGGTGACCGAGACCGGTACGGCCGTCACGCGCTTCGCCGTCGGCGACCCGGTCGCGGTGGGCAACATCGTCGACTCGTGCGGCGAGTGCGCCATGTGCCGGGCCGGCCAGGAGAACTTCTGTCACGCCCACCCGACACTGACCTACAACGGCACCGACCGGCACGACGGTTCGACCACGCTGGGCGGCTTCTCCCGGGAGTACGTCGTCCGCGACCGGTTCGCCCATCCCCTCCCGGCGGGGCTGGACCCGGCCGCCGCCGCTCCCCTGCTCTGCGCGGGCATCACCGTGTGGGAACCGCTGGAGGCCCTCGGTGCGGGCCCGGGGACCCGGGTCGCCGTCGCGGGGCTGGGCGGACTGGGCCACCTCGCGGTCAAACTCGCCGTCGCACGCGGCGCCGACACCTCCGTCGTCAGCCGCTCACCGGAGAAGGCCGACGACGCCCGCCGTCTCGGGGCCGGCGGATTCATCGTCTCCACCGACCCGGAGCAGATGGCCGCGGCACGCGACCGCTTCGACATCGTCATCGACACCGTCTCGGCCCCGCACGACCTCGGCCCCTATCTGCGGCTCGTCGCCATGGACGGCACACTCAGCCAGCTGGGGCACCTCGGTCCCGTCGCCGTGGAGACCCTGGACCTGCTCGTGGGGCGCAAGAAGCTCAGCTCGGCGGGCAGCGGTGGTCTGCCCGCCACCGCCGCCATGCTGGACTTCTGCGCCGAACACGGTGTCACCGCGGACATCGAGCTGCTGCCCTCGGCGCGGGTGAACGAGGCCCTCGAACGGCTCGGGCGCAACGATGTGCGCCACCGCTTCGTCCTCGACCTGTCCGACCTCGACTGACGGCATGGTCCGAGGGCCTCGGTCCGCTCAGTGCGCCGCCGACTCCCAGTCCGGGCCCACGCCCACCGACACGCCCAGGGGGACGCGGAGGCGGACCGCGGACGCCATCTCGCGGCGGACCAGTTCCTCCACGGCGGAGCGCTCGCCGGGGGCGAGTTCCAGGACGATTTCGTCGTGCACCTGGAGGAGCATGCGGGAGCGCAGGTCCGCCTCGCGCAGCGCGCGGTCCACGTTCAGCATGGCGATCTTGACGATGTCCGCCGCCGTGCCCTGGATCGGCGCGTTGAGCGCCATGCGCTCCGCCGCCTCCCGGCGCTGGCGGTTGTCGCTGTTGAGGTCGGGCAGATAGCGGCGGCGGCCGAACAGCGTCGCCGTGTAGCCGGTGGCCCGGGCCTCGGCGACGACCCGCTGCAGATAGTCCCGTACACCGCCGAACCGCTCGAAGTAGGCGTCCATCAGGGCGCGCGCCTCGGCCGCCTCGATGTTCAGCTGCTGGGAGAGGCCGAAGGCCGACAGTCCGTACGCCAGGCCGTACGACATGGCCTTGATCTTGCGGCGCATCTCCGCGTCGACCGCGGACTGCTCGACCGAGAAGACCTGGGCGGCCGCCGTGGTGTGCAGGTCCTCGCCCGAGGTGAACGCCTCGGTCAGGCCGGCGTCCTCGGAGAGGTGGGCCATCACGCGCAGTTCGATCTGGCTGTAGTCCGCGGTGAGGAGCGCCTCGAAGCCCTCGCCGACGACGAACCCGCGGCGGATCGCGCGGCCCTCGTCCGTGCGCACCGGGATGTTCTGCAGGTTGGGGTCCGTGGAGGACAGACGGCCCGTCGCGGCCACCGTCTGGTTGAACGTGGTGTGGATCCGGCCGTCCGCCGCGATCGTCTTGATCAGACCCTCGACGGTGACCCGCAGCTTCGCCTGCTCGCGATGGCGGAGCATGATCACCGGCAGTTCGTTGTCCGTCTGGCCGGCCAGCCAGGCCAGGGCGTCGGCGTCGGTGGTGTAGCCGGTCTTCGTCTTCTTGGTCTTGGGCAGGGCCAGTTCGCCGAAGAGGACTTCCTGGAGCTGCTTGGGCGAGCCCAGGTTGAACTCGTGGCCCGCCGCCGCGTGCGCCTCCTTCACCGCCTGCTGCACGGCGCCCGCGAACATCTGCTCCATGGCTTCCAGATGGGCCCGGTCGGCCGCGATGCCGTGCCGCTCCATGCGGGCCAGCAGCGCGGACGTGGGCAGCTCCACGTCGCGGAGCAGGTCCGCCGCGCCCACCTCGGCCAGGCGGCCCCCGAAGGCCTCTCCGAGGTCGACGATGGTGCGGGCCTGCACCATCAGTGCCTCGGCCTCCGCTCCGTCGTCCGCGCCGAAGGCGAGCTGGCCGTCGGGCGCGGCGGCGGGTGCCAGCTCGCGGTGCAGGTACTCGAGGGACAGCGCGTCCAGGTCGAAGGAGCGGCGGCCCGGCTTCACCAGGTACGCGGCGAGCGCGGTGTCCATGGTGACGCCCTCGATGGTCCAGCCGTGCTCGGCGAAGACGCGCATCGCGCCCTTGGCGTTGTGGAACACCTTGGGCTTGGTCGCGTCGGCGAGCCAGGCGGCGAACGCCCGCTCGTCGGTCTCGTCCAGCTCGGCCGGGTCGAACCAGGCGGCGGGTCCGGTGGCCGCGGCGAGCGCGACCTCGGCGACCGAGCCGGTGCCGAGCGCCCATGTGTCGACGGTGGCGACCCCGAGAGGGCCCGCGTCGTGCTCGGTGAGCCAGCCGGCCAGCTCTCCCGCGCCCAGCACGGTGCCGTCGAGCTCCACACCGTCCGTGACGACCGGGGTGGTCTCGGCCTCCTCCGCGCCCGGGTCGACGGCGAACAGACGCTCGCGCAGTGAGGGGTTCCTGATCTCCAGGGTGTCCAGGATCATCGCCACGGCCTTGCGGTCGTAGGCGGTGCGCTCGAGGTGGGAGACGCCCTTGGGCAGCTCGACCCGGCGCTCCAGCTCGGTGAGCCGGCGGTTGAGCTTGACGGCTTCCAGGTGGTCGCGCAGATTCTGCCCCGCCTTGCCCTTGACCTCGTCGACACGCTCGACGAGGTCGGCGAAGGAACCGAACTGGTTGATCCACTTCGCGGCCGTCTTCTCTCCGACGCCCGGGATGCCGGGGAGGTTGTCGGACGGGTCGCCGCGCAGCGCCGCGAAGTCGGGGTACTGGGCCGGCGTCAGGCCGTACTTCTCGAAGACCTTCTCCGGGGTGAACCGGGTCAGCTCGGAGACGCCCTTCGTCGGGTAGAGCACCGTGGTGTGCTCGGACACCAGCTGGAAGGAGTCCCGGTCGCCGGTGACGATCAGCACCTCGAAGCCCTCGGCCTCGGCCTGGGTGGCGAGGGTCGCGATGACGTCGTCCGCCTCGTACCCCTCGACGGCGAAGCGCTCGGCGTGCATCGCGTCGAGCAGCTCGCCGATCAGCTCGACCTGCCCCTTGAACTCGTCCGGGGTCTTGGAGCGGTTCGCCTTGTACTCGGTGAACTCCTCCGAGCGCCAGGTCTTGCGGGACACGTCGAAGGCGACCGCGAAATGCGTGGGCGCCTCGTCACGCAGCGTGTTGGCCAGCATCGACGCGAAGCCGTAGATCGCGTTCGTCGGCTGGCCGGTCGCGGTGGTGAAGTTCTCCGCGGGCAGCGCGAAGAACGCGCGGTACGCGAGCGAGTGCCCGTCCATGAGCATCAGTCGCGGGCGGGCGCCAGGGGTCTGGTCGGTCTTCTTCGATGCTGTCTCTGCCACGTGTCCGATCCTGCCACGTGCCACTGACACTCGGTTCCGTCCGCTGTGCCGCCGTGTGGATTCGCCCCCTCCGCCCCTTCCCTCCCCCACTCTCGGCTTCGCTCGAGCGGGAGGTACCCCCCTCGTCCCTGGGGGCTGCGCCCCCCAGACCCCCTTCGGCCCCGCGGGCCTCGTCCTCGAACGCCGGACGGGCTGGGCGGCGGGCCTCGTCCTCGAGTGCCGGACGGGCTGTTCGGGGGGCCGTGGGAGGATCGGAGACGTACCTCACACGTGTGCGTGAACAGGAGTGCGCTATGGCAACGAAGCCGCCCAAGGGTGATCCGGTTCAGGACGCGCCGCAGGTCGCCGGGCCGAAGCGGGCGGCAGCCGGGCTGCCGGCTATCGGGCACACCCTGCGGATGGCGCAGCAGCAGATGGGTGTGAAGCGCACGGCGCTGACACTGCTCAGTGTCAACCAGAAGGACGGCTTCGACTGCCCGGGCTGCGCCTGGCCGGAGCCGGAGCACCGGCACAAGGCGGAGTTCTGTGAGAACGGCGCGAAGGCCGTGGCCGAGGAGGCCACCCTGCGCCGGGTCACCCCGGAGTTCTTCGCCGCGCACCCGGTGGCCGACCTGTCCGGCCGCAGCGGCTACTGGCTGGGGCAGCAGGGGCGGCTGACGCACCCCATGTATCTGCCCGAGGGCGGTGAGCACTACGAGCCGGTCACCTGGGAGCGTGCCTTCGACATCGTCGCCGAGGAGATCGCCGCCCTCTCCTCCCCCGACGAGGCCGTCTTCTACACCTCGGGACGCACCAGCAACGAGGCCGCCTTCCTCTACCAGTTGTTCGCCCGGCAGCTGGGCACCAACAACCTTCCCGACTGCTCGAACATGTGCCACGAGTCCTCCGGCTCGGCCCTGTCCGAGACCATCGGCGTGGGCAAGGGCAGCGTGCTGTTGGAGGACCTCCACAAGGCCGACCTGATCATCGTCGCCGGCCAGAACCCGGGCACCAACCATCCGCGCATGCTGTCCGCCCTGGAGAAGGCGAAGGAGAACGGCGCGCGGATCGTCAGCGTCAATCCGCTGCCCGAGGCGGGCCTGGAGCGCTTCAAGAATCCGCAGACGCCCAAGGGGCTCACCACCGGCGCCGCCCTGACCGACCTGTTCCTGCAGATCCGCATCGGCGGCGACCAGGCGCTCTTCCGGCTCCTCAACCGGCTGATCCTCGACACACCGGGTGCGGTCGACGAGGAGTTCGTGCGCGAGCACACGCACGGCTTCGAGGAGTTCGCCGAGGCGGCCCGCGCCGCCGACTGGGACGGGACGCTCACCGCGACCGGTCTCACGCGCGGGGACATCGAGCAGTGTCTGCGGATGGTCCTCGAGTCGAAGCGCGTCATCGTCTGCTGGGCGATGGGCCTCACGCAGCACAAGCACTCCGTGCCGATGATCCGGGAGGTCGTCAACTTCCTTCTGCTGCGCGGCAACATCGGCCGCCCGGGCGCGGGCGTGTGCCCGGTGCGCGGCCACTCCAATGTGCAGGGCGACCGCACCATGGGCATCTTCGAACGGCCCGCGCCGGCGTTCCTGGACGCCCTGGAGAAGGAGTTCGGTTTCGCACCGCCGCGCGAGCACGGCTACGACGTGGTGCGGGCCATCCGCGCGCTGCGCGACGGGAAGGCGAAGGTCTTCTTCGCCATGGGCGGCAACTTCGTCTCCGCCTCCCCCGACACGGAGGTCACCGAGGCGGCGATGCGCCGCGCCCGGCTGACGGTGCATGTGTCGACCAAGCTGAACCGCTCGCACACCGTCACCGGTGCGCGGGCCCTGGTCCTGCCGACGCTCGGCCGCACGGAGCGCGATGTCCAGGACGGCGGCGAGCAGTTCGTGACCGTCGAGGACTCCATGGGGATGGTGCACGCCTCGCGCGGCCGGCTGGAACCGGCGAGCCCGCATCTGCTGTCCGAGCCGGCGATCGTGTGCCGGCTGGCCCGCCGGGTCCTCGGCGGGAGCAGCACCGTGCCCTGGGAGGAGTTCGAGAAGGACTACGCGACGATCCGCGACCGCATCGCGCGGGTGGTCCCCGGCTTCGAGGACTTCAACGCGCGCGTGGCGCGCCCGGGAGGCTTTGCGCTGCCGCACGCCCCGCGCGACGAGCGGCGTTTCCCCACCGCCACCGGCAAGGCCAACTTCACCGCGGCTCCGGTGGAGTTCCCCGAGCTGCCCGAGGGCCGGCTGCTGTTGCAGACGCTGCGCTCGCACGACCAGTACAACACCACGATCTACGGCCTCGACGACCGTTACCGAGGGATCAGGAACGGCCGCCGGGTGGTGCTGGTCAACCCGGAGGACGCGCGGGAGCTGCGCCTGGTGGACGGCAGCTACGTCGATCTCGTCGGCGAGTGGAAGGACGGCGTGGAGCGCAGGGCGCCCGGCTTCCGTGTCGTGCACTATCCGACGGCGCGGGGCTGTGCCGCCGCGTACTACCCGGAGACGAACGTCCTGGTGCCGCTGGACGCCACCGCGGACACCAGCAACACCCCGGCCAGCAAGTCCGTGGTGGTACGTCTGGAACAATCGGCGACCGACTGAGCGTTCGCTCAGCAGACAGCCGTACGACGCAGCACGAATGGAGCCGGGCCCATGGGCGAGCAGCAGCAGGTGAAGTTCCCGCAGGAGGTCATCGACGAGTACGCCGCGCTCGGTGTGGACCTGCCGGCGCTGTTCTCGGCGGGCCATCTGGGCACGCGGATGGGCGTGCAGATCCTCGAGGCCTCGGCGGAGCGGGTCGTGGGGACGATGCCGGTGGAGGGCAACACCCAGCCGTACGGGCTGCTGCACGGCGGCGCCTCGGCCGTGCTGGCCGAGACGCTGGGGTCGGTGGGCTCGATGCTGCACGGCGGCAGCACCAAGATCGCGGTCGGCGTCGACCTCAACTGCACGCACCACCGCGGTGTCCGCTCCGGTCTGGTCACCGGGGTCGCGACGCCGGTGCACCGGGGGCGGTCCACGGCGACGTACGAGATCGTCATCACCGACGAGGCGGACAAGCGGGTGTGCACCGCGCGGCTGACCTGTCTGCTGCGGGACGTGAACCCCGGCGACGCGGAGCGGGCGGCGGGCTGACGACTGCCGGACGGGGAGGCCCCTCGGGTGCTCCCCTGACGGCTGCCGGGCGGGGGACTCCCCCGGCCCCCTCTAGCCGCTGCCGGACGCAAGGCTCCCCGGGCGCCCTCCAACCGCTGCCGAACAGAGGGCTCCCCCGGTCCTCCCCCGACCGCTGCCGGCCGGCCCCCGGGCGCTCCCCGCCCCACCGCCATTGCCTCCGGCCGGGCGGCGTCCTAGCGTTCGGGGCATGCGACGGGGAGGCACCTCTCGGGCGTGGGCGGGGGCGTTCGCCGCGCCCTTCGCGGCAGCGCTGCTGGTGTGTTCGACGCTGACCGGCTGCGCTGGGCCGGATTCCGGCCACGCGGGCCGCGCGACCGCTTCGGCGGGGGCGGACGGCGCGGGCACGGCCTCGCCGTCACCGCGGACCACGTCCGACGAGGAGCTGTGCGCGAGCATCGTCGGCCACTGGTCGCGCGAGGTGCTGGACGACCGCGCCTACGGCGACTACCAGTCCATGGGGCTGTCCGGCGGGCAGTACGACATCCTGCGCGAGGTGGTCGATTCCGCGCGGGCCGCAAAGCGTCAAGGGGCGGACGACGTCGGAGAGTTGATCGACCGTCAGGCGCGTGAGGGGTGCGCCGAGCGGTACCGGGCCGGCGGGCCGGGCGAAGGGCCCTGGCGGTGAGCGGGGTCGGCCCGGTGGAGCCGGGCGAGGGCACCCGGGTCCGGACCGCCCCCGTTGCGCACCGCCCCCAACGCGGCTCCCCCCTACGGAACTTCGAGCGGCACCGCAGGGCCGCGCTCGGTACGCTGCTCGCCTCCGCCGTCCTCGCGGGCAGCGGTTACCTCTATCTCACCCGCCCCCGGCCGCAGCCGCCGCCGGACCCGCCCCACCCGAGTCAGGTGACCGCCGTCGACTACCTGAAACCGCAGGCCACAGGCGGCGGGAGCGACCCGCGGAACTTTTCCTTCGACGTGGAGATGACCTTGGAATCCGGCCCTCCGGTCACCGTCGTACGAATATCCCAGCCGTACGCCGGACTGTCCGTGACATCCAGCCCCCGCACCCCTTTCCGGACAGAAGCGGGAGCGCCGCGCAAGATCACGATCACCATGCGGGTGACGGAATGCGGAAAAGTGCCACGGAACGCCGGACTCCCTTTCCTGGATGTAACTTTACGTAATACGCGCGCAATCGAGGACCACAGCTTCATCCTCGGGTCACAGTACGCACAGGACCTCTCCCGCGCCCTGCAGGTAGCCTGCAGCAACGACTTCGGGTAATCACCAAAACGTCCGAGACACCTGAACCGACCCGGCCGGGTCCTGCGGTTTCTCAGCATCCGGACAGGGCAAAACGGCGAGAATTCAGCCGTTCCCCCCACTCAGTACCGCTCTGCAATACGTCGTGTCATAACAAGAGCGTCACAGCCTTGGCCAGAGTCTCCTCCGCATTCCCTACACACGCTTAGAGTCACGGCCAGTCACCGCGCCACCCGATTCACACGTCGGCCCAGCGCTCGACTCGGCCGTTTCCACCGGGAAGCGGCTGTCAGGTGAAAGGACTGGATCGTGCGTCAACGTTCGCTCATCGCCATCACCGCCGCGCTGGCGGCGGGAGCACTCACCCTCACCGCCTGCGGCTCGCGCGACGACGACGGCGGCGGCAGCTCGGACTCCGGCAACGGTGGCACCACCGTGGTCATCGGCGTCGACGCGCCGCTGACCGGCGACCTGTCCGCGCTGGGCCTCGGCATCAAGAACTCCGTGGACCTCGCGGCGAAGACCGCCAACAAGGAGAAGTACGTCGAGGGCGTCACCTTCAAGATCGAGGCACTCGACGACCAGGGCCAGGCCTCCGTCGGCCAGCAGAACGCCACCAAGCTCGTCGCCAACGACGACGTCCTCGGCGTGGTCGGTCCGCTGAACTCCTCTGTCGGCGAGTCCATGCAGAAGGTGTTCGACCAGGCCAAACTGGTCGAGGTCTCCCCTGCCAACACCAACCCCGCCCTCACCCAGGGCGTGAACTGGCAGAAGGAGAAGGCCCGGCCGTACAAGTCGTACTTCCGCACCGCGACCACGGACGCCATCCAGGGCCCGTTCGCCGCGCAGTACGTCTTCAACGACGCCAAGAAGAAGAAGGTCTTCGTCATCGACGACAAGAAGACCTACGGCGCCGGCCTCGCCGCCACCTTCACCGAGGAGTTCAAGAAGCTCGGTGGCAAGGTCGTCGGCACGGAGCACATCAACCCCGACAGCAAGGACTTCAACGCTGTCGCCACCAAGGTCAAGAACTCGGGCGCCGACGTCGTCTACTACGGCGGCGAGTACCCGCAGGCCGGCCCGCTGAGCAAGCAGATCAAGGAAGCCGGCGCCAAGATCCCGCTGGTCGGCGGTGACGGCATCTACAGCGCCGACTTCATCAAGCTGGCCGGCGCCGCGGGCACCGGCGACCTGGCCACCTCGGTCGGCGCGCCCGTCGAGGAGCTTCCCTCCGCCAAGGAGTTCGTCGCCAACTACAAGGCGGCCGGATACAAGGAGGCCTACGAGGCGTACGGCGGCTACTCCTACGACTCCGCCTGGGCGATCATCGAGGCCGTCAAGAAGGTCGTCGAGGACAACGACGGGAAGCTGCCCGACGACGCCCGCGCCAAGGTCGTCGACGCCATGCAGAACGTCTCCTTCGACGGTGTGACCGGCAAGGTCTCCTTCGACGAGTTCGGTGACGCCACCAACAAGCAGCTCACCGTCTACTCCGTCAAGGACGGCGACTGGGCCACGGTGAAGTCGGGCACCTTCACCGGCTGACCTCCGCCCGCACCACTCCCACGAGCCGCGCGGGGCGCTGTTCCACTGGCGCCCCGCGCGGACTCGCATCCGGCCCCATCCGTCGAATATTCCGAAAGTCTCGGAGGACATGCGGTGAACGAACTGCCGCAGCAGCTGGTCAACGGCCTGCTACTGGGATCCATGTACGGGCTGATCGCCATCGGCTACACGATGGTCTACGGCATTGTCCAGCTCATCAACTTCGCGCACGGCGAGATCTTCATGGTCGGAGCCTTCGGCGCACTCACGGTACACATGTACCTTCTGCCCGACGGCACCTCCATCTGGGTCTCCCTCCCCCTGATGCTGCTCGGCGCAATGATCGTCTCCGTTCTGGTCGCCATCGGAGCGGAACGGTTCGCCTACCGTCCCCTGCGCGGCGCTCCCCGCCTCGCCCCGCTCATCACCGCCATCGGGCTCTCCCTCGCGCTCCAGCAGGCCATCTGGGCCTTCTACCCCAACGCGAAGTCCAAGCTCCCCTTTCCCCAGATCGACGGCGGTCCCTTCACCATCGGCGGCGCCACGCTGCAGACCGGTGACATCTTCCTCCTCGTCGCCGCGCCGATCAGCATGGCCTTCCTCGCCTACTTCGTGATGCGCACCCGCACCGGACGCGGCATGCAGGCCACCGCCCAGGACCCGGACACCGCCAAGCTCATGGGCGTCAACACCGACCGCATCATCGTCGTCGCCTTCGCCCTCGGTGCCGTCTTCGCCGCCATCGGTGGCGTCGCCAACGGCCTCAAGTACGGCCAGATCGACTTCAAGATGGGCTTCATCCTCGGTCTCAAGGCCTTCACCGCGGCGGTCCTCGGCGGCATCGGCAACATCTACGGCGCCATGATCGGCGGTGTGGTCCTCGGCATCGCCGAAACCCTGGCCACCGCCTACATCGCCGACATACCCGGTCTGGACAAGTTCGGCAGCCAGTCCTGGGCCGACGTCTGGGCCTTCATTCTCCTCATCCTCGTGCTGCTGTTCAGGCCGCAGGGCCTGCTCGGCGAGCGCGTTGCGGACAGGGCGTGACACCGATGACCACACAGACCACCGCTTCCAAGACCGCGGCCACCCCCGCCGCGAGCACCGCCACCGGCCTCATCGGCATCCCCCCGCACCTCGGCCGCGCCCTCGCCACCGGCGGCAGCGCCCTCGCCGTCGTCTCCACCTTCCTCGCCTGGACCTGGACCGCCGCGTTCCCCGGCGACCTCACCTACTACGGCTACCCGGGCGGCCTCCAGGTGCTCGTCCTCGTGGGCGGCACGCTCGCCACGCTCTTCGGACTCGCCTCCTACGGCGTCAAGGGACTGGGCTGGCTCACTCCGGCCGGCGCCGACGCGGCCGTCAAGTACGCCGTGCTCGGCACCTTCGCCACCGCCTGGTACACCGTCCTCGCGATCAGCTTCGACCTCGGCGGACTCGTCAACCTCGAGCCGGGCGGCTACGTCGTCGCCGCCGCCACCCTGATCGCCCTCCTCGGCGCCCTCGCCCTGCCCTTCGAGCGGCCCGAACCCGACCCGTTCGACCCGGACGACAGCGGCTGGGAGCAGTTCAGGCACAAGACCGGCCACAGCCTGGCCGTCCTGCGCGCGGCCTTCGCCTCCGGCAGCCCGCGCCCCGTGCGGACCCTGCCGTCCTACGTCGAGATCCTGATCATCGTCGGCGTCCTCGCCCTCGCCCTGGTCGTCTTCACGTACGGCATCGGCACCGAGTACGACGAGCTCTTCGTCGGCTTCCTGATCACCGCCGGCTTCGGATTCGCCGCGCTCAACCGCTCCGGTCTGATCGCCCACGCCTCGCAGATCACCGCGCGGCACACGAACATCACCGTCTGCGGCGCGTTCATCGCGGCGGCCTGCTTCCCGTTCACCCAGACCGACGACCAGTACGCCACCCTCGGCGTCTACATCCTCATCTTCGCCACCGTCGCCCTGGGTCTGAACATCGTCGTCGGCCTGGCCGGCCTGCTCGACCTCGGCTACGTCGCCTTCCTGGGTGTCGGCGCCTACGCCGCCGCGCTGGTCTCCGGCTCCCCCAGCTCGCCGTTCGGCGTCCACTTCCCCTTCTGGGCCGCCGTGCTCGTCGGAGCCGTCGCCTCCCTCGTCTTCGGCGTCCTCATCGGCGCCCCGACGCTGCGGCTGCGCGGCGACTACCTCGCCATCGTCACCCTCGGCTTCGGTGAGATCTTCCGGATCGCGGCCAACAACACCGACGGCACCTCCGGACCGGACCTCACCAACGGCTCCAACGGCATCGCGTCCATCCCGGACCTGAAGATCCTCGGTTTCGACCTCGGGGTGCAGCACGACGTCGCCGGCTTCACCATCGGCCGGTTCGCCAACTACTTCTTCCTGATGCTGCTCATCACGGCCGTCGTCGTCCTCGTCTTCCGGCGCAGCGGCGACTCCCGTATCGGCCGTGCCTGGGTCGCCATCCGCGAGGACGAGACGGCGGCCGAGGCCATGGGCATCCACGGCTTCCGGGTCAAGCTCATCGCCTTCGCGGTCGGCGCCACCCTCGCCGGTCTCGCCGGCACCGTGCAGGCGCACGTCACCTACACCGTGACTCCCGAGCAGTACCTGTTCGCCGGAACCACCCCGCCCAACTCGGCCTTCCTGCTCGCCGCGGTCGTCCTCGGCGGCATGGGCACCATCGCCGGGCCCCTCATCGGAGCCGCGCTGCTCTTCCTGATCCCCAACAAGCTCCAGTTCCTGGGCGATTACCAGCTCCTCGCCTTCGGTCTCGCACTCGTGCTGCTGATGCGCTTCCGTCCCGAGGGCCTCATCCCCAACCGGCGCCGCCAACTGGAGTTCCACGAAGAGGCCGAAGCGCCCACCGTCCTGAGCAAGACAGGGGCCTGACCACCATGACCACCGACACCACCACCAAGGACACCGCACCGGGCGCACCCGCCCCCGGCACCACGGTCCTCGACGCACGCGGCGTGACCATGCGCTTCGGCGGTCTCACCGCCGTCCGCGACGTCGACCTCACCGTCAGCAGCGGCGAGATCGTCGGTCTCATCGGCCCCAACGGCGCCGGCAAGACCACCTTCTTCAACTGCCTGACCGGCCTCTACATCCCCACCGAGGGCGAGGTCCGCTACAAGGGCAAGGTCCTGCCGCCCAAGTCCTTCAAGGTCACCGCCGCCGGCATCGCCCGGACGTTCCAGAACATCCGGCTCTTCGCCAACATGACGGTTCTGGAGAACGTCCTCGTCGGCCGCCACACGCGGACCAAGGAGGGCTTCTGGTCGGCCGTCCTGCGCGGACCGGGCTTCCACAAGGCCGAGGCGGCCTCCCGGGCACGGGCCATGGAACTCCTGGAGTTCGTCGGCCTCGATGCCAAGGCCGACCACCTCGCGCGCAACCTCCCCTACGGCGAGCAGCGCAAGCTGGAGATCGCCCGCGCCCTCGCCAGCGAACCGGGGCTGCTGCTCCTCGACGAGCCCACCGCCGGCATGAACCCCCAGGAGACCCGGGCGGCCGAGGAGCTCATCTTCGCCATCCGCGACCAGGGCATCGCCGTCCTCGTGATCGAGCACGACATGCGGTTCATCTTCAACCTCTGCGACCGCGTCGCCGTCCTCGTCCAGGGCCAGAAGCTCGTCGAGGGCGACCCGGCCACCGTCCAGGGCGACGAGCGCGTCATCGCCGCCTACATCGGCGAACCCATGGAGAACGACCCCGGCGCCGCCGAGGCCGCCGAGGTCGAAGCCGCCGAAGCCGCGGCCGAGGCCCAGGCCGAGGCCGAGGCCACCACGGACGCCGCGCCCGGCAAGGAGAACGACCGATGACCGCACTCCTCGAAGTCGAGGACCTCAAAGTCGCCTACGGCAAGATCCAGGCCGTCAAGGGCATCTCGTTCAGCGTCAACGCGGGCGAAGTGGTCACCCTCATCGGCACCAACGGCGCCGGCAAGACCACCACCCTGCGCACGCTCTCCGGGCTCCTCAAGCCCGTCGGCGGCCAGATCAAGTTCAACGGCAGGTCGCTCAAGAAGATCCCCGCCCACAAGATCGTCTCCCTCGGGCTCGCCCACTCCCCCGAGGGGCGGCACATCTTCCCGCGCATGACCATCGAGGACAACCTCCGCCTCGGTGCCTTCCTGCGCAGCGACAAGGCGGGCATCGAGAAGGACATCCAGCGCGCCTACGACCTCTTCCCCATCCTCGGGGAACGCCGCAAGCAGGCCGCCGGAACCCTCTCCGGCGGTGAGCAGCAGATGCTCGCCATGGGCAGGGCGCTGATGTCCCAGCCCCAGCTGCTCATGCTCGACGAGCCCTCCATGGGGCTCTCGCCGATCATGATGCAGAAGATCATGGCGACCATCTCCGAGCTGAAGTCCCAGGGCACCACCATCCTGCTCGTCGAGCAGAACGCCCAGGCGGCCCTCTCCCTGGCGGACCACGGTCACGTCATGGAGGTCGGCAACATCGTCCTCTCCGGCAGCGGACAGGACCTCCTGCACGACGAGTCGGTCCGCAAGGCCTACCTCGGCGAGGACTGAGGCACACGCAGAGGCCCGCGTCCCCCGCACGGTGCGGGGGACGCGGGCCTCTGCGTGCCGGCCGGCTCTAGCCCTTCGACGCCTTCTTCTCCTCGGCGTCGTCGATGACCGCCTGGGCCACCTGCTGCATCGACATGCGCCGGTCCATTGACGTCTTCTGGATCCACCGGAACGCCGCCGGCTCCGTCAGCCCGTACTGCGTCTGAAGCACCGACTTGGCGCGGTCCACCAGCTTGCGCGTCTCCAGCCGCAGGCTCAGATCCGCGACCTCGCGCTCCAGCTCCTTGAGCTCCGTGAACCGCGACACCGCCATCTCGATCGCCGGCACCACGTCGCTCTTGCTGAACGGCTTCACCAGGTACGCCATCGCTCCCGCGTCCCGTGCCCGCTCCACCAGGTCCCGCTGCGAGAACGCGGTCAGCATGAGCACCGGGGCGATGCTCTCCTCGGCGATCTTCTCCGCCGCGGAGATGCCGTCCAGCTTGGGCATCTTCACGTCGAGGATCACCAGGTCGGGCCGGTGCTCCCGGGCCAGCTCGACGGCCTGCTCGCCGTCCCCCGCCTCACCGACGACGGTGTAGCCCTCCTCCTCCAGCATCTCTTTGAGATCGAGCCGGATCAGGGCCTCGTCCTCGGCGATCACGACACGCGTCGTCATCGGAGGCACGTGCGACTTGTCGTCGTCGGGCACGTCTACAGGCTGGGGCGACTCGGGGGCGCTCACGTGGGCTCCTTGGTGCGGGGCAGACCGGTACTGCTGACAAGAGCGTACCCAGCTGCGGTAAGGTGGGGGCACGGCGGGTAACCGTCGACCTTCGTTTTGCAGGGCGCCCCGGTAGCCCAGCGGTAGAGGCAATGGTCTCAAACACCATCCAGCGTCGGTTCGAATCCGACCCGGGGTACTTTTCCTTTGTATCCAAGGTCACCATTTGACAGCGGATGTCCACCGTTTCGGTGAACATCCGCTTTTCTGTCGCGCGTCGGCGGGCCGTTCGCCGCGCTCGCACCGTGGTTCCCTACCTGGGGCTGTCGTCCTCACCGATGTGGTGGACCCGGACGAGGTTCGTCGAGCCGGGGACTCCCGGAGGGGAACCCGCCGTGATCACCACGGTGTCGCCCTTGGCGCAGCGGGCGTACCGCAGGAGCAGGTCGTCGACCTGGTCGACCATCGCGTCCGTGGTCTCCACATGGGGCCCGAGGAAGGTCTCCACGCCCCAGGTGAGGCTGAGTTGGGAGCGGGTGGCCGGATCGGGCGTGAAGGCGAGGACCGGAATCGGGGAGCGGTAGCGGGACAGCCGGCGGGCGGTGTCGCCGGACTGGGTGAAGGCGACCAGGAAGCGGGCGCCGAGGAAGTCCCCCATCTCGGCCGCCGCGCGGGCGACCGCGCCTCCCTGGGTGCGGGGCTTGTTGCGCTCGGTGAGGGGCGGGAGCCCCTTGGCGAGGATGTCCTCCTCGGCCGCCTCGACGATGCGCGCCATGGTGCGGACGGTGTCGACGGCGTGCTTGCCGACGCTGGTCTCGCCGGAGAGCATGACGGCGTCGGTGCCGTCGATGACGGCGTTGGCGACGTCGGACGCCTCGGCACGGGTGGGGCGCGCGTTGTCGATCATCGAGTCGAGCATCTGGGTGGCGACGATGACCGGTTTGGCGTTGCGCTTGGCGAGTTTGACGGCGCGCTTCTGGACGATGGGCACCTGTTCGAGCGGCATCTCGACGCCGAGGTCCCCGCGGGCCACCATGATGCCGTCGAAGGCGGCGACGATGTCGTCGATGTTGTCGACCGCCTGGGGCTTCTCGATCTTGGCGATGACGGGGAGGCGGCGGCCTTCCTCGTCCATGATGCGGTGGACGTCCCGGATGTCGCGTCCGCTGCGCACGAAGGACAGGGCGATCACGTCGAAGCCGGTGCGCAGGGCCCAGCGGAGGTCGTCCTCGTCCTTCTTGGAGAGCGCGGGGACCGACACGGCGACGCCGGGGAGGTTGAGCCCCTTGTGGTCGGAGACCATGCCGCCCTCGATGACGGTGGTGCGGACCCGGGGGCCGTCGACGGCGGCGACCTCCAGGGTGACCTTGCCGTCGTCGACGAGGATGCGTTCACCGGTGGTGACGTCGGTGGCGAGTCCGGCGTAGGTGGTGCCGCAGGTGTGGCGGTCGCCTTCGACGCCGTCCTCGACGGTGATGGTGAAGCTGTCGCCGCGTTCAAGGAGTACGGGACCTTCGGTGAAGCGGCCGAGGCGGATCTTCGGGCCTTGAAGGTCGGCGAGGAGGCCGACGCTGCGGCCGGTTTCGTCGGCGGCCTTTCGGACCCGCTGGTAGCGCTCCTCGTGCTCGGCGTGACCGCCGTGGCTGAGGTTGAATCGGGCCACGTCCATGCCGGCGTCGACCAGGGCTTTGATCTGGTCGTACGAGTCGGTGGCGGGGCCCAGGGTGCAGACGATTTTCGCTCGGCGCATGTTTCGAGCCTAGGCCTTACCGGTGGGTAGCGATTTGGTTGCGGGTGACGACTCAACGGCTTGCCGCTGAAAGGTTATTGACAAGTGTTGAATTGTGCGCCGGGCCGCTCCGATGAGCATGCGGAGGCCGGCTCGGGCCCGGGGCGGCCGCACGGGTGAAGCGCGTACGGCCGAGGGGGCCCGTCAGCCCCGTCGGCCGGGGGCGGAGGAGGGCGAGGGCGCGGGATCGTAGTACTCGGTGAACAACTGGCCCACCAACTCGCCGCGGCTGGATACGCCGAGCTTGCCGAATATCGCCTTGATGTGGTCGCGCACGGTGTGCGGCGACAGATGGAGCTCCTGGGAGATTCCGCTGGTGGACAGGCCGCGCGCCACCCTCTGGGTGACCTCGAACTCGCGTTCCGACAGCTCGTAGGCCTGTACGACGAGCGGTGTGACGTCGGAGACCGGGGCGCGTTCGATGATCACCGCGGAGACGCCCAGCCGCCCGTCGGCCCCCCGCAGGCAGGACGCGTGACAGACCAGCCAGCGCCCGGTGCGGGTGCGCATCCGGATCCGCGCGGTGTCGCCGCCGCCCTCCTGCGCGATCGCCCTGGCCCGCATGGCGGTGCCGTGCACCCACAGCGGTACGCGGATCCCGAGTGCGGTGAGCGAGGCGGGACCCTCCGGCATCTCCTCCAGATAGCACCGCGCCTCGTCGTTGGCCGACACCAGGGCGCCGTCGGCGTCGAACAGCAGCAGGCCGGTGCCGGTCAGAGCGCCTTCGGAGGGCTCGGGGCGCTGCTTGGCGTACCCCCGGAGCAGACGGGCGACCGGTGTGCCCAGATCCTCCAGGAACGCGCGTTCCCCGGCGCTGAACTCGGGCCGCCCCGTCTCGCGGAACAGACTGACGTACCCGTGCGGCCGGCCGTCCACCCGCAGCACGGCCCGCAGTTCGTCGTGCACCCCGCGCGGCGCCAGGAAGCCCCGGTACAGGGAACTGCGCTCGGGCTCACCCCCGGTGGCCGCCCACAGGCTCGCCACCGGCACCGGCGCCAGCGCGAGGTCCCGGAACAGGTTGACCTTCTCGGTGAACAGCTCGTACTGCCAGTAGACGGCGCAGCTGTGGTCCTCGATGTTCTCCGCGAAGACCGGCGAGGTGAGCATCCCGGTCTCCGGGTCCGTGGCCCGCCAGACGGCGGCGTCGTACGGGACCGCCCTGCGCAGTTGTGTCGCGAGCGTGCTGAACAGCGTGTGCGGGCTGTCGGCACGTCCGGCACGGGTGATGAGTTCGTCGCGTCCGACCGTGGGCATGCTCCGGCACCCCGTTCCCCGATGGCCTGCGGATGATGAGCTGAGCCTTGCCTTTCCCCAACGTCACACCACGGTACGCCACTTGGGCGGTCCCGGGCCGGTGACGGCCCGCCGTCACCACACTTCGTCCGGAAGCCACTGCGCGTGGCGGGGCGTCCCGGCCAGGACGGGCCCGTCCGCCCACGGATCCGCGGCCGGCGGTTCCGGGACGCTCGGCATCTCCGGTCCGACGTAGAGCGGGTCGATCCGGACGTCACGGATGCCGAGCGGCCGGAGCAGCGCGAGGAGGGCGGGCCACGACAGCCGGATCCACCGATGGGTGGGACCCAGCGCCGCGTGCAGCCGTTCCTCGCGGGTGAAGGCGAGGCCCACCCGGGCCCGGCCGGCGCCCGGCCGGGCCGTGCGCACGACGGCCGGCGCGCCGTCGGAGCCGTCGGCCCGGACCGGGACGAACAGGAGTGCCTCCACCACGTCAGGTCTCGAGGCAGAACTCGTCGAGCGGGTAGCCGACATGCCGGTCCTCCGTCGGCAGGAAGCCGAGCACGATGTCGCCGGGCTTGAGCTCGGTGCTGTTGAGGACGGTGCCGCCCGGGCCCAGCACCCGTACGTGCCAGTCGTCCTGCAGGATGAGGTTGACCTCGCGGCCGTCGGCGGACACCGCGTTCACCGAGATCAGCGGCCTGGTCTCGATCTTGACCCGGCCCACGGTGACGAGCCGGGTGCGCCCCTCGACGTCGGCGGCCACGATCTTGCTGCCCGCCTTCAGCTCGCTGAGGTAGTTGGTGCGGCCGTCCTTGGACAGCGTGTACGAGTGGATGGCGCCGGCGTTCACCCGGAACGGGCGGGTGGGCATGTACGGCAGCGGGTGGGTCTCGCTGACGCACAGGATCATGCCCTTGGAGTGCGACCCGACCAGGATGCCCTCGTCCTTGCGGAAGTAGGTGCAGGTGTCGACGCAGGCCCGCTCCCCCATGCCGACGTGCTCGGTGCTGACGACCTGGAGTTCGGTCAGGGCCAGGTCGGGCGTCTCGGCGTTCACCACCGTCTTCAGGGCGGTCGCGTCCCCGACCTTGCGGGGAGCCATCATGACGCCGTCGGAGCCGTGCTCCAGCACCCCGAAGATGATCTCGGCCTCCTCGACGTCGGCCGCGACCGTGATCAGGCTGCCCCGGGAGGCGGCGGACGCCGCGATGACGATCTCCAGCGGGATCTTGGTGGGGTCGCGGAACAGCAGCAGGCTCCACTGCTCGGTGCGCGCCGACTGGCAGGCGTCCTCCAGCGTCTTCGCGTCGGTGATCTCCACGAACCGGCCGAACTCCAGCCCCGGGTGCCGGATCGCCAGCTCCGCGGGGGTGACGTGGTGGAAGTCGGGGTCCACGATGACCACGGTGGCCTCGCCGAAGTCCTCCGGGAGCGCCTTGCCCCGGGGGAACAGCACCTTGGTGACGGTCGGGGGGAGACCCTCGAGGGGTTCCGGGTCCGCCGCGACGATGCCGTCGATCCGCTGATGCAGCGCCTCCTGGACGATGGCGTCCCGCGCCTCGTCGAGGTTCCGGATGTCCAGCCAACTGAGCTTCATGCGTAGGGCTCCTAGAGGTCACTCACTGTGGATGAGATGGGCCAGCTTCGCGGCCATGAGGCCGGGGTCGGGCGCCTCGAAGACGTTGCGGCCCATGGCCACTCCCGCGACGCCGGCGCTCAGCGCCTCGCCGACCTGTGCCAGGACCTGGCCCTCGTCGTCGTTGCGGGGACCGCCGACGGTGATGACCGGGACGGGAGAGCGGGAGGTGATTTCCTTCATCTCCGTCACCGAGCCGACGTACGGGGCCTTCACCAGGTCGGCACCGAGATCGCTGGCGAGCGTCACCGCGTGGGCGACCAGCGCGGGGTCGCGCGGATCGGTGATCCGGGGGCCGCGGGGGTACATCATCGCCAGCAGCGGCACGTTCCAGCGGTCGCAGGCGTCCGCGACCGCGGCCAGGTCGGTGATCTGCTGCCGCTCGCCGTCCGAGCCCAGGTTGACGTGCACGCTCACCGCGTCCGCGCCCAGCCGCAGGCTCTCCTCGACGCCGGCCACGAGGTACTTGGCGTCCGGGTCGGAGGCGTGCACGGTGCCGGCGCTCAGATGGACGATGAGCGACGTACTGCCGAACCAGGCGGGATCGACGTGCCGGAGGCTGCCCTTGTGCAGGACCACCGCGTCCACCCCGTTGGTGGCCAGCCGGCCCACGAGCGCGTCGAGCCCCTCGCCGCCGGTGATCGGTCCGTCGCTCACCGAATGGTCCAGCGGCACGACGAGCAGTCTTCGGGAATCGTTTCGGAAGAGGCGCCGCAGACGCAGCCGCCTGCCGAACGCGCCATTGGAGATCATGGGGGTCCCTCATTTCTCCGTGCCGGTCTTGGAACCACCCTGCTGAGGGCGGGTATCTCCGGCCTCTCGTCCGCATATCGCGTGCGGGGCGCGTCCGATATCGACGGGGAACATCGGCGGTCAACACTCGTGGGCAACCGGCTAGAAAGGTGTCCACAAGTGACGACCATGAAGATTGACGGGCACGGCCTGACCATCGGCCAGACGGTGGCCGCCGCATCCCGCGAAGGTTCGGAGTTCGCGGTCTCCGGGGACGCGTTACGGGCCATGAACGCCTCCCGGAACCTGAAGCTGGAGATCCTCGCGACCGGCAAGCCCATCTACGGGGTGACGACGGGGTTCGGCGACAGCGTCAACCGGCAGATATCGCCGGAGAAGACCGCCCGGCTGCAGAACGAGCTGATCCGCTACCACCTGAACGGAACCGGCCCGCTGGCCTCCGACGAGGTCGTGCGCGCCACCCTGCTGATCCGCGCCAACTGCCTGGCCCGGGGCAACTCGGGCGTCAGCCTCCCCGTCGTGGACCTGCTGCTGGAGTTCCTCCGGCACGACGTCCTGCCCGCCATCCCCGAGCGCGGTTCGGTCGGCGCCAGCGGCGACCTCGTGCCGCTCTGCTATCTCGCCCACGCGCTGACCGGCCAGGGCACGGTGCGCCACCGGGGCGAGCTGCGCCCGACCGCGGACGTGCTGGCCGAACTGGGCCTGGTGCCCGTGACGCTGGAGGCCAAGGACGGTCTCGCGCTGATCAACGGCACCTCCTTCAGCTCGGCGTTCGCCGTGCTGAACACCGAGGCGGCGGCCGAACTCGCCGAGGTGGCGGACGTCTGCACCGCCCTGGCGAGCGAGGGCATGCTGGGCAACCGGGGCCACTACGCGCCGTTCATCCACGACGAGAAGCCGCACAGCGGCCAGGGCGCCAGTGCCGCGCTCATCCACGAGCTGCTCGAGGGCTCCGCGCTGGCGATGACGTACGACCAGGTCGTCGACCTGAACCTCCCGCTGGACGGCCGGCACTACCAGAAGCTCACGCGCAGCATCCAGGACCGCTACTCACTGCGCTGCGCCCCGCACGTCAACGGCGTGCTGCGGGACATGCTGGACTGGGTCCGTACCTGGATGACGGTGGAGATCAACTCCTCCAGCGACAACCCGCTGTTCGACCCCTCCACGGGCGCCGTGTACAGCGGCGGCAACTTCTACGGCGGGCACGTCGTCACCGCGATGGACGCGCTGAAGACCGCCGTCGCCGGCGTCGCCGACCTGCTCGACCGGCAGGTCGCGCTCCTGGTCGACGAGAAGTTCAACAACGGCCTCACGCCCAACCTGATCGCCCGGGTGGCCGACGACGACACCGAGGCGGGGCTGCAGCACGGTTTCAAGGGCATGCAGATCGCGTGCTCCGCGCTCACCGCCGAGGCGCTCAAGCACGCGGGCCCGGCGTCCACCTTCTCCCGCTCCACCGAGGCGCACAACCAGGACAAGGTCAGCATGGCCCCGATAGCGGCGCGGGACGCTCGCGACGTCATCGAACTGACCCGTGAGGTCGCGGCCATCCATCTGCTCGCGGCCTGTCAGGCCGTCGAACTGCGCGGGGTGGAGGAGATGAGCCCGCGGACCAGGGCCGTGCACACGCGCATCCGCAAGGAGGTGCCCTTCGCCGCCAAGGACCGGCAGATGGACGACGACATCGCCGCGGTGGTGGAGATGATCTCCTCCGGTGCCGTCACCGAGGCCGCACGAAGGGGCGTGGACCTGTGACCGTCGCCGTGAACGCCGAGGCGGCCGGCGCGCTGCCGGCCATCGGCGACTGGAAGACCTTCGGCGAACTGCGGGCGCTTCAACAGGAGCGGATCGAGCCGACCCTGCGGCACGCCCTGAACTCGCCCTTCTACGCGCGGCGCCTTCGCCCCGGGCAGGAACTGGCGACGGTGGGGCTCACCGGGAAGTCGGACCTGCGCGACAGCTACCCCTTCGGCATGCTCGGCGTGCCCAGGGAGCGCCTGGCCACCTACCACGAGTCCAGCGGCAGCACCGGCAACCCCACTCCCGCCTACTTCACGGAGGCGGAGTGGACCGATCTGGCCGACCGGTTCCTCCGCAAGACCGTGCCGCTCGGCCCCCGGGACACCATGCTGGTGCGCATCCCCTACGGGCTGGTGCTCGCCGGGCACATGGCCCACTGGGCGGCCATGCGCGGCGGCGCGACCGTCGTCCCCGGCGACTGCCGCTCGCTCGCGGTCCCCTACGCGCGGGTCGTCCGCGTGCTGCGCGACCTCGAGGTGACCCTGACCTGGTCCACGCCGAGCGAGAGCCTGATGTGGGTGGCGGCGGCCAAGGCCGCCGGCCACCCCGTCGGCTCCTTCCCGTCGCTGCGGGCGCTGTACGTGGCGGGCGAGCCGATGAGCAGCGCGCGCCGCCGCCGGATCGAGGAGCTCTGGGGCGCCCCGGTCATCGAGGAGTACGGCTGCACCGAGGTGGGCCCGCTCGGCAGCGACTGCCCGTACGGCCGGATGCACTTCTGGGCCGACCGGGTGCTGCCGGAGATCTACGACCCGCAGACCGGCGACATCACGGCCGAGGGCGCCGGCCAGCTGGTCATCACCCCGCTGTACCGCGAGGCGATGCCGCTGGTGCGCTACAACCTCGAGGATCTGGTGGAGCTGCGGTACGAGGACTGCCCGTGCGGGTGGCGGCTCCCCACGGTGCGAGTCAGGGGCCGGCTCGGCCAGGGGTGCACGGTCGCCGGGCGGCGCCTCGGGCAGATCCAGGTCGAGGAGCTGGTGTACCGGCTCCCCGCCTCCTACGGCGTGCTGTTCTGGCGGGCCAGGGCCGAACGGGACCGTCTGGTCGTCGAGATCGAGGTGCCCGGTCCGGACGGCGAGGCGGCCGCCGCGTCGCTCGCCGCGTCCGTCGAGGCGGAACTCGGGGTGCCCTGTGTGGCCGGCGCGGTGCCCGAGGGCACGCTGGTGCCGACCGCGTTGCTGGCGGAACGGCTGGACGCCATGAAGCCGCGCAAGCTGTTCGGGCCCGACGAGGACTGGGGGCAGGCCGTTGTGCGGGGTTGAGACATGGTGATCGTGATGATGCCGCAGGCGACGCCGGCGGACCTCGCCGCGGTCGTCGCGCGGGTCGAGTCGGCGGGCGGCGAGGCGTTCGTCAGCCGCGGCACCAGCCGCACCGTCGTCGGACTGGTCGGCGACGTCGAGCAGTTCGGCACGCTCAACCTCGGCGCCCTGCGCGGGGTGGCGGAGGTGCTGCGCATCTCCGTGCCCTACAAGCTGATCAGCAGGCAGAGCCACCCGGACCGGTCGGTGGTCCGCGTGGGCGGGGTGCCGATCGGTCCCGGAGCGCCGACGCTGATCGCCGGGCCCTGTGCGGTGGAGACCCCGGAGCAGACGCTGCGGGCGGCGCTCATGGCCCGGGCGGCGGGCGCGACCGTGCTGCGGGGCGGCGCCTTCAAGCCCAGAACGTCCCCCTACGCCTTCCAGGGCCTGGGAGAGGCGGGGCTGAGGATCCTCGCCGACGTGCGGGCCGAGACCGGACTGCCGATCGTCACCGAGGTGGTCGACGCCCATGACGTCGAACTCGTCGCCTCCTACGCGGACATGCTGCAGATCGGTACGCGCAACGCGCAGAACTTCGCGCTGCTGCAGGCCGTGGGCGACGTGGGCAAGCCGGTCATGCTCAAGCGGGGGATGTCCGGGACCGTCGAGGAGTGGCTGATGGCCGCCGAGTACGTGGCGCAGCGCGGCAATCTCGGCATCGTGCTGTGCGAACGCGGTATCCGGACGTTCGAGACGGCCACGCGCAACACACTGGACATCGCCGCCGTGCCCATCGTCCAGCGGCTGTCGCACCTTCCCGTCATCGTCGACCCGTCCCACTCGGGCGGGCGGCGTGACCTGGTGCTGCCCCTCACCCGGGCGGCGCTGGCCGTGGGCGCCGACGGCGTCATCGTCGACGTCCACCCCGACCCGACGACCGCGCTGTGCGACGGACCCCAGGCCCTCGTCCACGAGGACCTGGAGGAACTCGGTGCGGTGATGCGGGGCGGGTCCGCCGGTCGGCACCGGACGCCCGACCGGGTCACGCCCCTGCGCTGACGCCGGCCGGGTCCGCCCCCGCGGCGTGCGCCCGAATCCTCCTCAAACGGGGGATGGGACACGGCAGCCGTGGTTGGAACAGTCGTTCCCGTCCCGACAGACAACCGGGTACGGGAGGACTGAGGATGACGACAGGCAAGAGCATCGTGCGCCCGGCCGCGGAGGAACTCTCCGAACGGCTCCGCGGCCAGGTCCTGCTGCCGGGGGACGACGACTTCGGCCTCGAACTGGAGGGCTTCAACCAGATCACCGAGCACTCCCCGGACCTGATGGCGGTCGTGGCCGGAGCCGAGGACGTGCGCGAGGCGGTGGGCTTCGCCGCTGCCCGCGGCATGCCGGTCGCCGTCCAGGCCACCGGGCACGGCCCGTCCACCGCGGCGGACTGCGGGCTGCTGATCAACACCCGCCGGATGCGGGGCGTGCGCATCGACCCGGATGCGAGGACCGCCCGGGTGGCGGCCGGTGCCCAGTGGTTCGAGGTGATCGAGGCGGCCGCCGAGCACGGCCTCGCCCCGCTCAACGGCTCGTCCCCGCTCACCGGGGTGATCGGCTACACCCTCGGCGGCGGACTCGGGCTGATGGCCCGCAGGTACGGTTACGCCGCCGACCGGGTCACCGCCGTGGAGATCGTCACCCCCGACGGGGAGTCGCACCGGGCCACCGCCGACCGGGACACCGACCTCTTCTGGGCGGTGCGCGGCGGCAAGGGCAACTTCGGCGTCGTCACCGCGCTCGAGTTCGGCCTCGTACCGGTGTCGCGGCTGTACGGCGGCGGGCTCTACTTCGCCGGGGAGGCCGCCGCGGAGGTGATGCACGCCTGGCGGGACTGGACGCCGGCCGTGCCCGAGGACCTCACCTCCTCCCTGGCGCTGCTGCGGCTGCCGGACGTCGAGGCGATCCCGCCCTTCCTGCGCGGCCGGCTGACCGTGCACGTCCGGATCGCCCACCTGGGCTCGGCGGAGGAGGGGAAGAAGCTGGCCGAGCCGCTGCGCGCCGCGGGCCCGCTGGTCGCCGACACGCTGGCCGACATGCCGTACACGCGGTGCGGGGAGATCCACAACGATCCGACCGAACCGATCCCCTACAGCGAGCGGTCGATGATGCTGCGTGAGCTGGACGGGGCGGCGACGGACGCGCTGCTCGCGCTGGCCGGTCCGAGCGCCGACTGCATCGACCTGACCGTGGAACTGCGGCAGCTGGGCGGCGCGGTCGGCCGGCCGCCCGAGGTGCCGAACGCCGTCGACCACCGGGACGCCGCGTTCGCGCTGTCGACCCTCTCCCTCCCGGACGACCGGCCCCCGCTCGTGGTGGACGGCATGGCCGCGTGGGGCACCGGGCGCCGCTATCTCAATTTCCTCGCCAGTCCCGACACCGCGGATCTGGCCGAGAGCGGATATGAACCGGCCACTTTCGCCCGGCTGGCCGAAATCAAGGCGAAAGTTGATCCGAGGAATCTTTTCCGGTTCAACCACAACATCGCGCCACGTCCTTCCGGATTCTGACCCGGACCAGGTGCCGCGCGGTCCTGTCACGGCCGCGCGGCGACCGGCGCGCGATATCCATCGGATATATCCCGTTGGAAGGCTGGCGGGGACGTTTAGCACTCTTTGGTGGTTTAAATGGGGAGGACAATCGTGAAACGACGTGATGTGGTGAAGGGCATTGCGGGCGCCGCCGCTGTGGTGGCGGCGCCCGCCGGCGTCATACACGCGGGCAACACCTGGGCCGCCGCGCACGACGACGCGGCCGCGCCCCGGGCGGCCGAGGGGTCCGGGGATCTGTACACGGAGCGGTACAAGGGCCGCACGATCACCGTGTCGAAGAGCAGCGAGAAGGTGCACATCGACGGCAGGGAGCTGCACCTGATGAAGCTGGGTGAGGGCGCCTACCTCAGCGCGATGTGCCACTACCGGTTCGAGCCGACCCCGCTGGCCGCGGGCCGCAAGGCCGTCGACGAGCTGCGCGGGGCGAACCTCCTGCCGTCCGCCGGCCACCACCATGCCTGACCCGGACGTGAGAGGACCGAGAAGGAAGAAGCCGATGGTTCCCGTACGCAAGAACCACCTCGACATGACCGCCAGGGAGAAGAAGCGTTTCATCCGCGCGCTGCTCCGGGTGAAGGAGTCGGGCGTCTACGACGAGCTGGTGCGGATCCACATACGCATCAACTCGGGCGACTACCTGGACAAGGACGGCGGCGTCGGCAGGCGCTGGGGTCACATGAGCCCGGGTCTGTTCCCGTGGCACCGCCAGTACCTGCTGATCCTGGAGAGGGCGCTCCAGCGGTTCGACCCCACCGTCACCATCCCGTACTGGGACTGGACCAGGGACCAGAGCCCGGACTCGCCGCTGTGGGCCGACGACTTCATGGGCGGCAACGGCCGGCCCGGGGACCGCAAGGTCATGACGGGACCGTTCGCCCGCTGCAACGGCTGGCGGCTCAACGTCAGCGTGGTCCCGGTCGGCGACGAGCACCCCGCGTTCAACGGCCACTACACGGCGGACGACCGGGACTACCTCGTCCGCGACTTCGGCACCACCAACCCCGATCTGCCCACGGCGAAGGAGCTGGAGGACACCCTCGCCATCCCGACGTACGACACCCCGCCCTACAACTACACGTCCGGCTACGGCACCGAGACGCAGTCCCTGCGCAACCATCTCGAGGGGTACGCGAAGTTCCCCCACGAGGCCAACCTCGGCAAGCTGCACGGCGCCGGACACACCTGGGTCGGCGGTCACATGCTGTACATCGGGTCGCCCAACGACCCGATCTTCTTCCTGCACCACTGCTTCCTCGACAAGGCCTGGTCGACATGGCAGCAGCAGCACCCGGACGTTCCGCAGTACCTGCCGGTGGAGGAGCACCCGGACGTGCCCTCGCTGCACACCGAACTCGCTCCCTGGTACACCATGACGCCGGCCGATCTGCTGGATCACACGAAGTTCTACCGCTACGAATAGTTCCCTGAAGAACCGGGAAACAACAGTTGCCATCGGCCGTTCCACACAGCCGATGGCAGCTGTATCGGCACAGGTGCGGACGCCGATCGCCCGCAATTCACCTATCGCACATCACTACCGGGGGTATGGATATGTGCGCCGACTATGCATTCCGAATACTTGGCCCGCTGCTCGTGACGAACGGCGGAGAACGCATCGACATCAACGGGGTCCGCAGGCAGAAATTACTGGCCGCCCTGTTGCTCCAGCCGAATCAGATGGTCAGTCTCGACCGGCTCGTCGACGCGATGTGGGACGAGCATCCGCCCGCGTCCGCCCACGGACAGATCCGTATCTGCGTCTCCGGACTGCGCCGCCTGCTCAGGGGGAGCGAGCGCGACAGTGTGATCGAGACGCACCCGTCCTGCTACCGGATCAGTGTGCACGGCGACGCTCTGGACCTGTTCACGTTCGAGCGGTTGGTCGCCCAGGGACGGGCGATGGTCCGCGACGACCAACTGGATCGCGCCGAGCGGCTGTTGCGGTCCGCGCTCGCGCTGTGGCGCGGACCGGTCGCCGCGGGTCTCGACAGCTCGGCGCTCGCCTCGCTCGTCGTCAAGCTCAACGAGGACCGGCTGACGGTGCGGGAGGAGTACTTCGACGTGGCGCTGAGGCTGGGGCGGCATCAGCAGATCATCGGCGATCTCACCGGTTTCGTCACCGAGAACCCCTTTCGGGAGCGCGCTTGCGCCCAGCTGATGCTGGCGCTGTACCGCTCGGGCCGTCAGGCGGACGCCCTGCAGACCTTCCGCTCCGTGCGCATGCGGTTCTCCGAGGACCTCGGCATCGAGCCGGCCCGGGACCTGCACGTCCTGCACCAGTCGATCCTGGTCGGTCAGCTCTCCTCGACGGCGTCTCCCCCGGACATGCCGGCGCCTCCTCCCCCTCGTTCCGACGGCCGGCCGGGCCGTACGCCCGGCGTCGCGCTGCTGCCGCGGCGCTCGCCGAACGCCGTCCCGGCCGACCCGATCGAGCAGCTGCGGCTGGAGAACGATCAGCTCCGCGTCGAACGCGACGGGCTGCGGCGGATCCTGTCCCTGTGGCTGGGTCTGAACGACGGCGATTCGTGCGCGGCGGCCTCCTGAACGAGTCCGCGACCACGCCCCTCCCCCGGTCCCCGACGAGACGGGCCGGGGAAGGGGCGTTCTCATGACCGCGCCGGCACGGCCGGGTCAGGCCTCCTGCTGGGCCCGGGCGGGCGGAAGCATCGGGGCGACCAGCGCCGCGAGCAGGGGGAGGGCCGCGACGGTGGCGAGCGCGCTGGTGAGCTCCATGTGTTCGGAGAGCGTTCCGGCCGCGGCGGAGCCGATGCCGCCGCCCACGAAGAACAGCAGGTTGAGCACGCCCATCGCGCCACCGCGCTGAGCGGGCTCGAGCCGGCTGGACAGCACGGCGGTGGTGAGTACCTGGGTGGCGGCGAACGTCGCCATGCCCATCGAGGTGCCGATCAGCATGACGACGATGCCGCCGTCGACGAGACCGACGATCCCCAGGAACGCCGCGCAGCTCACGGCGGTCCCGGTCAGCAGCAGGCTGCCGCCCTTGCCGGCGGTCATCTTGCTGGCCACACGGGCGGCGACCGCGCCGACCACCGCGCCCGGCAGCAGCCAGGCGCCGATCTTGAACACGCCCCAGCCGTACTGCACGGCGAGGATCTGCGGCACCGCGTACATCGCGGCGAACAGCCCGGCGTAACCACCGATGCCGATCATCGCGGAGACCAGGAAGGTCCGGTCGGTGGCCAGTTCGCGCGAGAGGAAACCGTCGGGCCGCCTGCCGATGTGCGCCACCAGGCCCGCCACCGACAGCACGAGGAGCAGTGCCAGCGCGATGACCAGCGGGGTGTCGAGGTCGAGGGAGGACGCCTGGATGAGCAGCAGGAGCGAGGTGGCGCCGGTGCCCAGCAGGACGCCGCCCCGCACGTCGACGGCCTTGCCGTAGCCGGGGCGGGAGGCCGCGAGGTCCAGGCAGAAGGGGACCAGCAACAGGGAGAGGGCCGGCAGCACCAGCGTGAGCCGCCAGTGCATCCAGTCCGTCACCATGCCGCCCATGAGGGTGGCCGTGGAGGAGAAGAGCGCCATGGACGCTCCGAAGATCCCGAGGATCTTCGTACGGTGTTCGGGCATCGCCCCCGAGGCCAGGGTGAGGGCGCTGGAGGTGACGGCGCCGGAGCCCGCCGCCTGGACGAACCGGCCGGCGATCAAGGTGCCGAAGTTCGGGGCGGCCAGGCACAGCGCCGCGCCGACGGCGAGGAACAGGGCGCCGGTGAGGAGGGTGTTGCGGACGCCCCACTTCTCGGAGAGCCGTCCGAAGAACGCGGTGCCCACGCCGAGCGCGAGGGCGTGCGCCGTCAGCACCCATCCGGCGACGGCCGGGCGGACCTCCATCGACATGGCGACGTCGGGCAACGCCACACCGGCGGCCGTCACTCCGAAGATCACGGGGCCGAAGAGGGCGCCGAGCCTGAGCCCGGTCGAACCCGCACCGGGTGTGCTTCGCGGCGGGGCCTGCACCGCGCTGGTGGTCGTCATCGCAAGTCATCCCTTCCAGGATTCGTCAGGGACGCCGAGCCGGCGTCCACAGGGAATCGACGGCTTCGCGGGCGCGGGGCCCCGCTCGGACGGAGGACCGGAAGGGGGATGGCGGTAACGGGCGCGGGCCGGTGTCCCGGGACCCGGTCTGTGCATGGGTCAGCCCTCCCAGGCGGAGCCGGTCGATTCGCCGATCACACTTCCAGCACCGGCCGGGAGGGCCCATCCCTTCATTGAGGGGAAGTGGGGGTCAGGGGCGCGAACCCCCCGTTTCCGGCCGCCCGGGCCCGTGCGCGCCGGGCGCGGACTCGGCCGTCATGTCTCCCAGGACGCGCAGCATGCCGACGAGTTGACCCATCCGCCGCTCGCCCAGCAGCGCCTCCACCCGTGCGTGCAGGTGCGCGGCCTCCTCGACCGCCTCGGTCAGCCGCCGGCGGCCGGCACCGGTGAGGGCGACGATGCGGCGCCTGCGGTTGGCCGGGTCCATCTCCTTGGTCACCAGTCCGCGCGCCTCCAGGCGGTCCAGCAGGACGGTGAGCGTGGAGCGGTCGACCGCCGCCAGGGCGCCCAGCTCGGACTGGTCCAGGGCACCGTGGTCGTCCAGCGTGAGCAGGACCGCGAACTGAGGACTGGTCAGGTCGGGCAGGCGCTGCTGCCACAGCGCGGTCCACGCCTGTCCGGCCCTGCGCAGCTGATGCGGCAGGGCTTCCTCCAGTTGTGGCCGCGGTCGGGGGCTTGTGTCCGTCATGGCGAGCAGTATATTCAGTACAAGGATATTCCGTACACGGAAGATTGCTGCGGGGGCAGGATGCGACTGATCGTGGGAATGACCGGCGCCACCGGCGCGGTGCTGGGCGTGCGACTGCTGACCGAGCTGCGCGGGAATCCTCGGGTGGAGACGCACCTGGTGCTCAGCCGCTGGGCGCGCGCCACGGTGGAGCTGGAGACCGGCCTGAGCGCCCGCGACGTGGCCGCGCTGGCCGACGTCACCTACTCACCCGACGACCAGGGGGCGGCGATCTCCTCCGGCTCGTTCCCCGCCGACGGCATGGTGATCGTCCCGTGCAGCATGAAGACGCTGGCCGGCATCCGGGCCGGATACGCCGACGGGCTGATGGGCCGCGCCGCCGATGTGACGCTCAAGGAGCGGCGCCGGATGGTGCTGGTGCCGAGGGAGACCCCGCTCAACGAGGTCCATCTGACGAACATGCTGGAACTCGCCCGCATGGGCGTCTCGATCGTGCCCCCCATGCCCGCCTTCTACAACCGTCCGGAGTCGGTCGACGACATCGTCGGCCACATCGTCGTGCGGGTTCTCGACCAGTTCGGGATCGAGACCGCCGGAGCCCGGCGCTGGGACGGCTTCCCGCGGCCGCCGGGCGGCCGGCCCGAACCCGCGGCCGATGTCCCCGTGGTGCGCCGCAACGGCACGAAGCAGAGGAGCGCCCGTTCATGACCAGCCCCACGACCGACCCCACGGCCGGCTCCGCGACCGGACCGGCGATCCGGTTCGGCGATCTGCGCGGCTACCTCGACGCGTTGGAGGCGCTCGGCGACCTCCGTCGCGTCGGGCGCCCGGTGAGCGCCGACCTGGAGGCCGCCGCGATCACCCGGCTGTCCTGCGAACGGCAGTCGCCCGCCCCGCTGTTCGAGAACGTGGAGGGGGTCGCGCCGGGTTTCCGGCTGCTCGGCGCGCCCGCCGCGCTCAGTGCCGCCGCCGGCCGGCCGCTGGCCCGGGTCGCCCTGTCCGTCGGACTGCCCGCCGGGACCACCGCGGCCGAACTGGTCGACCACCTGGCCCGCGCCCGCGACGTCCGGCCCGTGCCGCCTCGGCAGGTCGCGCGGGAGGACGCGCCCTGCAAGCAGAACGTCCTGCTGGGCGACGACGCCACCCTCGACCGCTTCCCGGTGCCCCGTGTCCACGCGTTCGACGGCGGCGCCTACGCCAACACCTGGGGGATCATCGTCGCCAGGACGCCGGACGGCCGGTGGACCAACTGGTCCATCGCCCGGATCATGCTGATCGACGGCACCCGCATGACCGGCCTGGTGATACCGGCGCAGCACATCGGCATGATCTGGCAGGAGTGGGTGGAGACCGGCGAGCCGATGCCGTACGCGCTGGTGCAGGGCGGCGACCCGGCCATCCCGTTCGTCGGGGGCATCCCCCTGCCTCCGGGGGTCGACGAGGCCGGTTACATCGGGGCGCTGCACGGCGCACCGGTCGACGTCGTGCGGTGCGAGACGGTGGACCTGGAGGTGCCCGCGGGCGCGGAGATCGTCGTCGAGGGGCACCTGTCCGTCGGCCGTGACGCGCGGGAGGGCCCGTTCGGCGAGTTCGCCGGGTACGGCTCCACCGAGACGTCGATGCAGCCGGTGTACACGGTGGAGGCCATCACCCACCGCGACGACCCGATCTGGCCGCTGGTGGCCGAGGGCCGTCCGGTCGACGAGTTCCACACCGTGACCGGGGTCGGTCAGGCGGCCGAGGTGCTGGCGGAACTGCGCGCCGCCGGACTGCCGGTGACCACCGCCTGGTCGCCGCTGCGCGCGGCGTCGCACTGGATGGTGGTCACCGTCCCGCAGGACTGGCGGGAGCGGTTGCCCGGTGTCGGCTCGGCCGAGTTCACGCACCGGATCGGCAAGGTGCTCTCCGAGTCCCACTCGGGCCGGGCCACGGCGGCCACCTTCGTCCTGGACGACGACGTCGACCCGTCCGACGACACCGACCTGCTGTGGGCACTGGCCACCCGTATCCACCCGCTGGACCGGTCGGAGGCGTGGTACGGCTTCGTCCACCCGCTGCTGAACTGCTACACGCCCGAGGAGCGGGCCCTGCAGTCCGGCCCGATCGTCTTCCACGACGGGCTGCTGCCCGCCCCGGGCGAAGGCAGGCTCCCGCACAGTTCGTTCGCCCAGGCGTATCCGGAGCAGATGCGGCGCCGCGTTCTCGACCACTGGGACGACTGACGCCCCACCCCGCACCCTCGCGGTGACGGGTCCCCACGACATCCTGGACGGAGCACGTGAACACCGAGCAGCGGCACGAAGAACGCGGAACCCTCCCCCGCCGCACGGCGGTCCGGCCCGGGGAGGGCGTCCGATGAGGACCGCCCTGGTCATCGGAACCGGGCTGATCGGCACGTCCGCGGCCCTGGCGCTCGCCGGGCGGGGCGTCACGGTCCACCTTGCCGACCACGACCCGGACCGGGCCCGGACGGCGGTGGCCCTCGGCGCCGGCAGCGACGCGCCGCCGCCCGGCCGTGTCGATCTCGCGCTCGTGGCGGTACCGCCCGCGCACACCGCCCCGGTGCTGGCCGGAGCCATGCGCGCGCAAGTGGCGCGCGGCTATGCCGACGTCGCCGGTGTCAAGCGCGGGATCCGGCACGAACTGGCGGATCCGGGGCTCGATCTCCGCTCGTACATCGGCACGCATCCGATGGCGGGCAAGGAGAGTTCGGGCCCGCTCGCGGCGAGCGCCGATCTCTTCGAGGGCCGGCCGTGGGTGCTCACCCCGATGCCGGACACGGACACCGAGGTACTGAACCTCGGCCTCGAACTGGTCGCGCTCTGCCGCGCCGTGCCCGTGGTCATGGACGCCGCCGAGCACGACCGGGCCGTCGCCCTCGTCTCGCACACACCCCAGCTCGTCTCCTCGATGGTGGCCGCCCGGCTGGAGGCCGCGGACGAGACGGCGGTGCGGCTGTGCGGCCAGGGCATCCGCGACGTGACCCGGATCGCCGCCTCCGATCCCCGGATGTGGACCGAGATCCTCTCCGCCAACGCCGGGCCCGTCGCCGAGGTGCTCGCGGGGGTGGCGGCCGATCTGGAGGAGACCGTCGAGTCGCTGCGGGCCCTGCAGTCCGCCGACGAGGCCAAGCAGCGCGACGGTGCGGCGGGCATCGAGGACGTGCTGCGCCGGGGCAACTTGGGCCGGGGACGTATGCCGGGCAAGCACGGGGAGGCGCCCGCCTCCTACGAGACGGTGGCCGTCCTCATCAGCGACCGGCCGGGCGAACTGGCGCGGATCCTCGCGGACACCGGACGCGCGGGCATCAACATCGAGGACGTGCGCATCGACCACGCGACCGGCCGGCAGGCGGGTCTGGTACAGCTCATGGTGGCCCCCGCCGCGGCCCCCGCCCTGAGCGAGCTCCTCCGCGAACGCGGCTGGTCGCTCCACCACTGACGGCGCGCCCGCGGCGATTCTCACCGGATCGCAACCTGAGGGGGCTGTTCCGGTGGGCGTGTTCAGGTCAGAATCGTCGGGCGAATCTACGCGCGTTGTTCGTCGTGTGCGAGGAGAACCTGAGATGCCGTTGAACCGCCGGAAGTTTCTGAAGAGGTCCGCCGTGACAGGGGCGGGGGTGGCGCTGACGGGCACGGCGGCGGTTCCCGCGGCCGGGGCAGCCGAGGCGGGACGGGGAAGGAAGCGCATGAAGCGGTACGCGCTGACCGTGATGGGCACGACGGACCTGCACGGGCACGTCTTCAACTGGGACTACTTCAAGGACGCCGAGTACACGGACACCGCGGGCAACGCGCAGGGCCTGGCCCGGGTTTCGACGCTGGTGAACCAGGTCCGCGAGGAGAAGGGCCGCCGCAACACACTGCTCCTGGACGCGGGCGACACCATCCAGGGCACGCCGCTGACGTACTACTACGCCAAGGTGGACCCGATCACCGCCGAGGGCGGGCCGGTGCATCCGATGGCGCAGGCGATGAACGCCATCGGGTACGACGCCGTGGCGCTCGGCAACCACGAGTTCAACTACGGCATCGAGACGCTGCGGAAGTTCGAGGAGCAGTGCGACTTCCCGCTGCTGGGGGCGAACGCGCTGGACGCGAAGACGCTGAAGCCCGCGTTCCCGCCGTACTTCATCAAGAAGTTCCCTGTGAAGGGCGCTCCCCCGGTGAAGGTGGCGGTGCTGGGGCTGACGAACCCGGGCATCGCGATCTGGGACAAGGCCTATGTGCAGGGCAAGCTGACGTTCCCGGGTCTGGAGGAGCAGGCGGCCAAGTGGGTGCCGAAGCTGCGGTCGATGGGCGCGGACGTCGTGGTGGTGTCGGCGCACTCGGGGTCGTCGGGGACGTCGTCGTACGGTGACCAGCTGCCGTACGTGGAGAACGCGGCGGCGAACGTGGCGCGGCAGGTGCCGGGGATCGACGCGATCCTGGTCGGGCACGCGCACCAGGAGATCGCGGAACTGCGGGTGACCAATGAGGAGACGGGCCGGGACGTCGTGCTGTCGGAGCCGCTGTGCTACGCGGAGCGGCTGTCGCTGTTCGACTTCGAGCTGGTCCTCGAGCGGGGCCGCTGGCGGGTGGAGTCGGTGAAGGCGTCGCTGCGGAACGCGGCGGCGGTGGCGGACGACCCGCGGATCACCCGGCTGCTCGGCGACGAGCACGCGCAGGTCGTGGAGTACGTCAACCAGGTGGTGGGGTCGGCGACCGAGACGCTCACGACGGTGGAGGCGCGGTACAAGGACGCGCCGATCATCGACCTGATCAGCAAGGTGCAGGAGGACGTGGTCCGGGCGGCGCTGGCGGGCACGGAGTACGCCTCGCTTCCGGTGCTGTCGCAGGCGTCGCCGTTCTCGCGGACGTCGGAGATCCCGGCGGGCGAGGTGACGATCCGGGATCTGTCGAGCCTGTACGTGTACGACAACACGCTGGTGGCGAAGCTGATGACGGGCGCGCAGGTCAAGGCGTACCTGGAGTACTCGGCGGAGTACTTCGCGCAGACGGCGGCCGGTGCGCCGGTGGACGTCGACCGGCTGACGAACGCGAACGGCCGCCCCGACTACAACTACGACTACGTGTCGGGCCTGCGGTACGAGATCGACATCGCGCAGCCGGCCGGCTCCCGGATCAGGAACGTCACGTTCGAGGGCGCGGCGCTGGACGACGGACAGCGGTTCGTCTTCGCGGTGAACAACTACCGGGCCAACGGTGGCGGCGCGTTCCCGCACGTGGCGTCGGCGAAGGAACTGTGGTCGGAGTCCACGGAGATCCGGACGCGGATCGCGGAGTGGGTCACGGAGAAGGGCGTGCTGGACCCGAGGGACTTCGCGTCGGTGGACTGGAAGCTGACGCGGGACGGCACGCCGGTGTTCTGACCGTCCTCCTCCGCTACGGGTGACGTGGGGTCCCGTCCGCCAGGGCGCCGAGCCGTGTGCTCCGCCGGGCGGGCGGGACCTCCGGCGTCGGCGGGAGGAGGCCGAAGGTGGTGAAGGCGGTGCGGGCGGGCAAGGCGTAGACGCGGCGGCCGGTGAGGTGGTTGAGGATCGTGGCGCTGCGCCAGGCGGCGAGTCCCAGGTCGGGTGTGCCGACGCCGTGGGTGTGGAGTTCGGCGTTCTGGACGTAGACGCTGCCGGTGACGGCGCGGTCGAGGACCAGGCGGAAGTGTGCGTCGATGCGGGGCCGGCCGGCGCGGTCGCGGCGCAGGTGGGGTTCGAGGGGGGCGAGGAGCCGGTCCAGGGGGCGTGCGCGGTGGCCGGTGGCAAGGACCACGGCATCGGTGGTGAGCCGGGTGCGGGTGCGCTGCCGGGTGTGCTCGAGGCCGAGTTCGATGCCCGCCCGGCCGGTGCGGCGTGCGGTGCGGACGTGGACGGCGGGGGTGAGGACGGTGTCGGGCCAGCCGCCTTCGAGGGTGCGCCGGTAGAGCTCGTCGTGGATGGCGGCGATGGTGGCGGCGTCGATGCCTTTGTGCAGCTGCCACTGCGCGGGGACGAGCCGGTCCCGGACGGGTTCGGGGAGGGCGTGGAAGTAGCGGGTGTGGTCGGGGGTGAAGTGTTCGAGGCCGAGTTTGGAGTACTCCATGGGCGCGAACGCCTCGGTGCGGCCGATCCAGTGGAGCCGTTCCTGTCCGGTGGGCCGGTGGCGCAGCAGGTCGAGGTAGATCTCCGCGCCGGACTGTCCGGTGCCGATGACCGTGATGTGGCCCGCGGCGAGGAGCGTCGCACGGTGGGAGAGGTAGTCGTCGGAGTGGACGACGAGCGGTCCGGGGGTGCCGGCGAGCGGGCGGAACGGCTCGGGCGTCCAGGGTTCGGTGCCGACGCCGAGCACGACGTTGCGTGCGTCGACGCGGCCGGCCACCACGCCCCCGCCGTCGGGGGCCGGTCGGATGAACTCCGCCTCGAACAGGGCGCGTTCGGGGTTCCAGCGGACGGTGTCCACATGGTGGCCGAAGTGGAGTGCCGGGAGGTGGTCGGCGACCCAGCGGCAGTAGGCGTCGTACTCGGTGCGGCGGATGTGGAAGTGCTCGGCGAAGTAGAAGGGGTAGAGCCGTTCGCGGGCCCTGAGGTGGTTGAGGAAGGTCCAGGGGCTGGTGGGGTCGGCGAGCGTCACGAGGTCGGCGAGGAAGGGCACCTGGAGGGTGGCGTCGTCGAGGAGCAGGCCGGGATGCCAGGTGAAGTGGGGGCGCCGGTCGTAGAAGGCGGTGCGGAGCGCGGGGAGGGGGTGGGCGAGGGCGGCCAGCGAGAGGTTGAAGGGGCCGATGCCGATGCCGACGAGGTCGTGGACGGTCGCGTGGGGCGTGGTCATCGGGGTCCTTCCGCGTGGGCCTGGTGGACGAGGGTGAGGAGGCCGGTCAGGTCGTCGGTGCGCACGGCGGGGTTGAGGAGGGTGGCCTTGAGCCACAGCCGGCCGTCGGCGCGGGCGCGGCCGAGGACGGCGCGGCCGGTGGTGAGGAGGTGCCGGCGCAGCGCCGCGACGCCGGTGTCGTCGGCGTCGGCGGGCCGGAAGAGGACGGTGCTGATGACGGGCCGGTCGTGGAGTTCGAGGCGCGGGTCGTCCCGGACCAGCCGGGCGAACTCCCGGGCGTGGGCGCAGACCTGGTCGACGAGGGCGCCGAGGCCGGCGCGGCCGAGGGTCCTGAGGGTGACGGCGATCTTGAGGACGTCCGGGCGCCGGGTGGTGCGCAGGGAGCGGCCGAGGAGGTCGGGGAGTCCGGCGTCGGTGTCGTCGTCGGCGTTGAGGTAGTCGGCGTGGTGCGCGAGGACCGTGAGCTCCCCGGGGTCGCGGACGGTCAGGAGGCCTGCCGGGACGGGCTGCCAGCCGAGTTTGTGCAGGTCGAGGGTGATGGTGTGGGCGGCGTCGAGGCCGGCGAGCGCGGGCCGGTGGAGGTCGCTGAAGAGCAGGGCCCCTCCGTAGGCGGCGTCGATGTGCAGGCGGGCGCCGTGGGCGGCGCAGCGGGCGGCGATCTCGGGCAGCGGGTCGATGAGGCCGGCGTCGGTGGTGCCGGCGGTGGCGGCGACCAGGTGGGGGCCGGGCAGGTGGGTCAGGGCGTCGTCGAGGGCGGCGGGGTCGAGGGTGCCGGCGGGGGCGGGGATCTCGACGGGGTCGGGCAGGCCGAGGAGCCAGGCGGCGCGGGGCAGTGAGTGGTGGGCGCCGGCCGCGTGGACGAGCCGCACGGTGCCGCCGAGGAGTTCGCGCGCAAGGAGGAGCGCGAGCTGGTTGGCTTCGGTGCCGCCGGTGGTGACGAGGCTGTCGGTGTGGCCGGCCTCGCGGGCGAGAGCCTGGGTGACGAGGGCTTCCAGGGCGGAGGCGGCGGGGGCCTGGTCCCAGGAGTCGAGGGAGGGGTTGAGGACCGAGGCGGCGAGATCGGCGGCGGCCGCGACGGCGAGGGGCGGGCAGTGCAGGTGGGCGGCGCACCACGGGTGGGCGGGGTCGGCGGCGCCCTCGGCGAGGACCCGGACCAGGGTGCGCAGGGCGTCGGGGTCGCCCTGGTCGGGCAGGACCTCACCGACCGCGTCCAGGACCGCCGCGGTGACGGTGGCGGGTCCCCCGGCGGGCAGCGGTCCGTTCCGCGCGCCGCTGCCGGTGTGCAGGGCGTCGAGGACGGTGTCGAGCAACGGCCGCAGGTGACGGGGGCCTTGAGGGCCCGAGGCGAGGGGTGGCGGCGTGCTCATGGGCCCTCCGGGGTGGTGCGCGGGAGGGCTCCAGCTTGTACGGGGATGAGGTGCCGCGCCCGGAAAGCCCGGGGATCCGACCCAAAAGGGGGTACGTCCCGGTTGGCGAGGCCTGTGCGGGGACGCCGCCGAGCCGGCCGGCGGCGCCCCCGGGCGGCCCTAGGCCTGCTGAACGCGCAGGGCGCGGGCCAGGTCGTCGAGATGGTCGACGAGCTTGCGGCGCAGGGCGGGGGTCGGATCGGCCTTGCGCAGACACTTCTCGCCGAGCTTGAGGTGCTCGGCGTCGACCGCGTGGGCGGGGAAGGCCCAGCGGCCGACGGCCGCGGCGATGGCGGGTCCGCGGCGCGCGGCGAGGGCGACGGCGTCCTTGTAGTAGCGGGCCACGTAGGGGCGTACCAGCTCGGCCTGTTCGGGCTGCCAGAAGCCCTGGGCGGTGGCCGTGAACAGGTAGTTCGACAGGTCGTCGGAGCCGAACATGGCGTCCCAGGCGCGGGCCTTGGCCTCCGCGTCGGGCAGGGCGGCGCGGCAGCGGGCGGCGCCCTCCCGGCCGGCGGCACTCGGGTCGCGGCGGAGCTCCTCGGCGATCGCCTCCTCGTCGACGGCGCCGAGCACGGCGAGGCGGGCGAGGACGCGCCAGCGCAGCTCGGGGTCGAGTTCTGGGCCACCGGGGACGGTGCCCTCGGCGAGCCAGGCGGCGAGGGCGTCCGGGTGGGCGGCGGTGTCGATGCGGTGCCGCACGGCGATCAGCCGCAGCCCGGGGTGGTCGCCGTCCTCGGTGCGCCGGATGAGGTCGCGGCACAGCTCGGTGAGGGTGGCCAGCGCGGCCGGCCGCCGGTCGGGGGTGAGATAGCGGTCGGCGATGTGGACGGAGGCGAAGGCGAGGACGCCCTGGACCAGGGCGAGGTCCGTCTCGTGCGGGAGGTGGGCGCGGGCGATGTCCAGGAAGTCCGCGGCGGGCAGGTCGCCGTCGCGGACGGCGTCCCGGAGGGCGTTCCACACCACGGCGCGGGTGAGGGGGTCGGGCAGCCCGGAGAGCCGGGTGCGCAGGGTGTCCAGGGACTCGGCGTCGAAGCGGATCTTGGCGTAGGTGAGGTCGCCGTCGTTGAGGACGACGAGGGCGGGGCGGGTGCCGCCGGGGCTGAAGGCGACGTTCCTGTCGGCGGGGATGTCCGCCTCGAAGCGGTCGCGCAGGACCAGCCCGCCGGCGTCGTGGAGGTCGTGGTCGTAGACGCCGATGGTGATGCGGTGCGGGCGCTTGCTGCCGGAGGAGACGAGCGTGCCGGCGTGCTTCATCCCGGGGCGGTCCTTGGCGGGGTCGGGCCCCCGCTGGATCCCGCGGTCCCCCAGGTGCGTGATGTCCAGGTGCCAGTAGGCGTTGTCGCCGTTGGCCGGTTCGGGGACGAGGGTGTCGACGCCGGTGGTGCGCAGCCACGCGTCGGCCCAGGCGTGGACGTCGCGTTCGGTGGCGGAGGCGAGGGAGTCGATGAAGTCGGCGAGGGTGGCGTTGGCGAACCGGTGCCGGGCGAAGTGGGTGTTGATACCGGCCAGGAAGTCCTTCTCGCCGAGCCAGGCGACGAGCTGCCGCAGGGCGGAGGCGCCCTTGGCGTAGGAGATGCCGTCGAAGTTCTGCAGGGCGGAGGCGGTGTCCTCGACGCTCTCGGGGGCCACGGGGTGGGTGGACGGCCGCTGGTCGGCGTCGTAGCCCCAGGGCTTGCGGGTGACGCCGAAGTCGGTCCAGGTGTCGGTGAAGCGGGTGGCCTCGGTCAGGGTCTGATAGCCCATGTACTCGGCGAAGGACTCGTTCAGCCAGATGTCGTCCCACCACTTGAGGGTGACGAGGTCGCCGAACCACATGTGGGCCATCTCGTGGGCGACGACCATGGCGCGGGTCTGGCGCTCGGTGTCGGTGACGGCGGAGCGGTAGACGAACTCGTCGCGGAAGGTGACAAGTCCGGGGTTCTCCATGGCGCCCGCGTTGAACTCGGGGACGAAGGCCTGGTCGTAGGAGTCGAAGGGGTAGGGCTCCTCGAACTTCTCGTGGTAGCGGTCGAAGCAGGCGCGGGTGATGTCGAGGAGTTCCTCGGCGTCGGCGTCGAGGTACGGGGCCAGCGAGCGGCGGCAGTGGATGCCGAAGGGCAGGCCGCGGTGCTCGGTGCGCACGGAGTGCCAGGGGCCGGCGGCGACGGCCACGAGGTAGGTGGAGATCGGCGGGGTGGGAGCGGCCCGCCACACGCCCTTGCCGATGTGCTCGGTGACGCCGTTGGCGAGGACGGTCCAGCCCTGGGGGGCGGTGAGGGACAGCTCGAAGACGGCCTTGAGGTCGGGCTGGTCGAAGGCGGCGAAGACGCGCTGGACGTCCTCCATGAACAGCTGCGTGTAGACGTAGGTCTCGCCGTCGGTGGGATCGGTGAAGCGGTGCATGCCCTCGCCGGTGCGGGAGTAGCGCATGGTCGCCTCGACGCGCAGCTCGTGTTCACCGGCGGTGAGGTTCTTCAGCGGCAGCCGGTTGCCGTCGAGGGTGTCGGGGTCCAGGGGCTGTCCGTCGAGGGTGACGGAGCGCAGCTCGGCGGGCTTGATCTCGACGAAGGTGTCCGCGTCCGTGCGGGCGCCGAACCTGATCAGGGTGCGGGAGTCGAACGTCTCGTCCCCGGTGGTCAGATCGAGCTCGACCGTGTAGCGGTGGACGTCGATGAGCTGTGCTCGGTTCTGCGCTTCGTCGCGCGTCAGTACGGACATGCAGGCCATGCTGCCTGATGCCGTTGCCGGGGCACAGAGGCGGATCGGGTACGCGGCCTATGTCCGGTCTCGTTCGAGCTCCCCGGACTGCGCCCCCGCGGGCCGGCCGGGCGCCACGTGCGCGTGCGGGTGGGGCAGGGCGGGATGCACGGGGGTGGCGTTGCGTTCCTCGAGCCGGGCGCGCAGGGCGCGGATCTCGGCCTCCAGGGCGAGCCGCCGCTGGTGGGCGTCGTAGAGGTGACGGATCTTGGTGCGCAGGGCCCAGGGGTCGACGGGCTTGGTGACGAGGTCGGCGACGCCGAGGGCGTAGGCGGCGGCGCCCAGCTGCCCGTCGCGGGCGAAGCCGGTGAGCAGCACGACGGGGATGTGCTGGGTCTGTTCCAGACGCCGCATGTAGCGCACGACGTCGAGGCCGCCGGTGCCGGGCATGTGCACGTCCAGGAGCAGCAGGCCCACGTTTCCCCGCAGCAGCTGTTTGAGGGCCTCGTCGCCGCTGGTGGCCCGGCCCAGCAGGTGACCCAGCGGGGCCAGGGCGCTCTCCAGGGCGTACAGGGTGTCCTCGTGGTCGTCGACGATGAGGATCCGGGCGTTGGGCGGCATGGCGCACATCCCTCCTCGTAAGGGACCGGACGGCGGTCCGGACGCTGACGGGCGGTGCTCGTCGGCTGACAAGGAGTGCACAGCGCAGCATGCCCCGCCCGGGCCGCCCTGTCACTCCCCGGCGGAGAAGGTTGTGGTCCGGTTCGCTGAGGGCGTGGCGCCGCCCGCGGTGTCGTCGGCGATCCGTTCGTGGTGGCGGATCACCTCGGCGATGATGAAGTTGAGGAACTTCTCGGCGAAGGCAGGGTCGAGTCTGGCGTTGCCGGCGAGGGCGCGCAGCCGGGCGATCTGGCGGGCCTCGCGGCCCGGGTCGGCGGGCGGCAGCCGGTGCTCGGCCTTGAGACGGCCGACCTGCTGGGTGCACTTGAAGCGTTCGGCGAGCATGTGGATCACGGCCGCGTCGATGTTGTCGATGCTCTCGCGCAGCCGGGTGAGTTCCTCGTGGACGGCGGGGTCGACGTCACCGCCCGCGGCGTTGCTGGTGGTCATGGGGTGTCAGCCTACGGTGCGGCCGGGAGCCGGGTCCCTGCGGCCGGGGCGCCCGCCCGGGCGGGCCCGTACAGTGGAATCGGGTTCTGGGCGCGCTCGGGGGTGCGACGTGGCGAACGGCGGACCGGTGGAGCACGGCTACCCGCATCTTCAGACGGTGCGGGAGGCCGTCACCGCGCTGTACAGACGGCTGTCGTACGACACGGTCCGCGCGTTCTCGGTGAGCGTGGCGCCGGCCGACGTGGCGTTCTGCGACACGGACGATCTTCACCTGGGTGCGCAGCGGGTGGCCCGCGAGATGGTGCGGCACTACCGGCTGCCGGACGCCCGGCTGATCGTCGGGTTCCGGGAGATGACGCATGCCGCGAACGTGGAACTCGCGGCGGGGCCCGAGTACTTCATCGAGCTGAACGACCGGTTCCGTACGCATCGGCGGGACATCGGGGCGGCGCTGGCGCACGAGGTGGCGCATGTGTATCTGCACCGGCTGGGGCTGTCGTTCCCGGGGACACGGGACAACGAGATCCTGACGGACACGACGGCGACGTATCTGGGGGCGGGGTGGCTGCTCCTGGACGCGTTCCGGGAGGACGGGGCGTCGTCGCAGAAGCTGGGGTACCTCACGCCGGAGGAGTTCGGGTACGTGCTGGCGAAGCGGTCGCTGCTGTTCGGGGAGGACCCGTCGGTGTGGTTCACCAGCCCGCAGGCGTACACGGCGTACGGGAAGGGGATGACGCTGGCGCGGCGGGACGGGGAGCAGCCGCCGTTGCGCTCCGCGGGGTGGGCGGGGCGGAGGCGGTACGCGCGGGACCGGCGGCATGCGCAGGACCACTCCGTGGCGGACGGGGGGCGGCACGATGTGGCGTACCACTTCACGGGCGGCGATCAGTTGCGGGTGTCGTTCCCGTGCCCTACCTGTCATCAGCGGATCCGGGTTCCGGTGAAGGGGCGTGTGCGGGCGCGGTGCGGGTTGTGTCGCACGGTGCTGGAGTGTGACACCTAGGGGTCTCGTGGGTCATTCCTTCGGGTGCGGGCCCGTCGTGGCTTGTCGCGCCCACGCGGCGGAGCCGCACATCGGTACAGACCCGCGCCCCTGAGGCACACTTCTCTACCGCACGATTCCCTGTGCTCGGGCTTCCGCCAGCCACTTGGGGAATTCCGCCACCAGTTGGTCGTAGAGGTCCGTGTCCGGGACCTTGGCCGGGTTCTCGCCCGCGTGGAAGAAGCCCGCGTTGTCCACGGGGCGTTTGGCCGGGACGGCCAGGTCGTCGAGCCTGCGGAGGTAGTCGAACTGCTTGCTGTGCGGGTCGCCGAAGCCGATGAACTGCCAGAAGAGCGGCAGCCGGGCGGCCTTGCACAGGTACTTCTCCGCGGCGAGCTTGTTGATGGGGCCGCCGTCGGTCTGGAAGACCACCAGCGCGGGGTCGGCGGAGCCGCTGTCCAGGTAGTGGTCGATGACCGCATCCATCGCGAGGTGGTAGCTGGTCCTGCCCATGTGCCCCAGACCGGCCACGATCCGCTTGATGCGGCCCCGGTGATCGGCCAGGGCGATGTCCGTGACGGCGTCGACGTCGGTGGAGAAGAACACGACCGGCACCGTGCCGTCGTCGTCCAGATGGGCCGACAGGCCCAGCACCCGGTCGGCGAGCGCCTGCACGCTGCCGTCCTTGTAGTACGGCTTCATCGAGCCGGAGTAGTCGACCACGAGATAGACGGCGGCACGCAGACCGTCCATGCCGTGCTGGGCGAGTGACGCTCCGGCGGTCTTGTAGAGGCTGACCAGCGCGGGCGCGGTCTCCTCGATCTTGCGCAGACTGATCGCGGCCATGGACTCCCCCTCGGTCACCGGAACTGGCCCCGAGGGTACGGCACCCTCACCCCGCCCCTCACTCCGTCCACCGGCGTTCGCTATTTTGTTCGCCGCCGTCCCCACCGGCTCATGTCCGTCCCCGTCCCTCCCGAGGAGCCGGCCCGTGGATTCCGAGTCCACCGTCACCACTTGCTACCGCCATCCCGAGGTGGAGTGCCACGTCCGCTGCACGCGCTGCGAGCGGTACATCTGCCCCGACTGCATGCGGGAGGCGGCCGTGGGCCACCAGTGCCCCGAGTGCGTGAAGGAGGGCGCGCGCTCGGTACGCCGGGCCCGCACCGTGGTGGGCGGCACCGTGTCGGCGGTGCCCGTGGTGACGTATGTGCTGATCGCCCTCAATGTGCTGGTGTATCTGGCGGAGTTGGTGCGGCCGGAGATCGTGGACCGGTTCGCGATGGTGGGCGCGGGGCTGCTGGGACCGGACGGCGAGCACTATGTGTGGGTCGACCCGTACCCCGGGGGCTTCACCCCCGAGGGGGTGGTGGACGGGGAGTGGTACCGGCTGCTGACCGGGGCGTTCCTGCATCTGCCGCCCACGGAGGGGACGTTCGGTGTCCTGCACATCGTGATGAACATGGTGGCGCTGTGGAATCTGGGCCGGCTCGTGGAGCCGATGCTGGGCCGGGTGCACCATCTCGCCCTGTATCTGCTGTCGGCGCTGGGCGGTTCGGTGCTGGTGCTGCTCGTCGCGCCCGGGGACGCCGTGGTCGGCGCGTCCGGTGCGATCTTCGGCGTGGGGGCCGCGTACTACGTCGTGGCACGGCGCGTCGGCGCCGACCTGGGCCAGGTCAACCGGTTCATGGCGGGGCTGCTGCTGTGGCTGGTGATCTCCGCGGTCGTCACGTCCTGGGAGGGCCATCTCGGCGGGCTGCTGGCGGGCGGTGCGGTGGCGCTGGTCTTCGCCTACGTCCCCCGAGGCAGGCACCGGGTGCTGATCCAGGCGGCGGCCTGTGCCGCCCTGCTGGGCCTGCTGGCCGTGCTGGCCCTGGGGAAGGCCGCGGCGCTGGGCAACGGCGCTGTCTGAACCGTCTGTTTCGTACGCTTGCCCCATGAAACGTGCCCTGCTCGCGACCCTGTCCGTCGTCGCTCTCGCGGTGACGGGCTGCTCGTCCACCGACTCACCCGCGCCCGCGAAGAAGGAGAAGGCGGCGGGTCTGGCCGGCCCCGCCAAGAAGGAGCTCGCGCAGCAGATAGTCGCCAGTGCCGAGAACGGCACGCTCGACTGGCGCAGCGCCTACGGCTACATCGAGGACATAGGCGACGGCCAGGGTTACACCGCGGGCATCATCGGCTTCTGCACGGGCACGCACGATCTGCTCACCCTGGTCGAGGAGTACACCGAGGACCATCCCGGCAACGGCCTCGCCCGCTATCTGCCGGCGCTGCGCCAGGTCGACGGGACGGACTCGCACGAGGGCCTGGACCCGGGCTTCACGGCGGCGTGGAAGGCAGAGGCGAAGCGTCCCGAGTTCCGTGCCGCGCAGGACGCCAAGCGGGACACGGAGTACTTCGGCCCGGCGGTACGACGGGCCGAGCGGGACGGGCTGTCCGCGCTGGGCCAGTTCATCTACTACGACGCGATCGTCTACCACGGCCCCGGTGACGACGCCACGAGCTTCGGCGGCATCCGCGCGGCGGCCATGAAGCGGGCGGACACACCTGCCGAGGGCGGCGACGAGAAGGCGTACCTGTCGGCCTTCCTCGACGTCCGCCGCAAGGCGATGCGGGAGCTGCACCCCGAGCACGACACCAGCCGCGTGGACACCGCCCAGCGCCGTTTCCTCAACGACGGCAACCTGGACCTGGACACCCCGCTGGAGTGGACGATGTACGGGACGCCCTACAAGGTGGCGTGAGCCGGACATGCGGGGGCGCCTGCCCAGTCGTCCGGTCGGGGACTGGCGGGCAGGCGCCACCTGGTGTTCCGTACGCCTTTGTACGGGACGTATCCGAGGGACCGTCAGGGTCCTGTTGTGAGCCGCTCCGTCAGACCGTCAGCGCGCGGTCCGTCGGGCGGATCGGGGCCGGCAGCTCGCTCGCCCCGGTGAGGAAGCGGTCGCAGCCCCGCGCGGCCGAGCGGCCCTCGGCGATCGCCCACACGATGAGCGACTGGCCGCGGCCGGCGTCACCGGCGACGAACACACCCGGCACATTGGTCTGGAAGTCGGCGTCGCGAGCGATGTTACCGCGCTCGTCGAGCTCCAGGCCGAACTGGTCGACCATCCCGTTGTCCCGGTCGGTGCCGGTGAAGCCCATGGCGAGGGTGACCAGCTGCGCCGGGATCTTGCGCTCGGTGCCCGGCTTCGAGGTGAGCCTGCCGTCGACGAACTCGACCTCGCTCATGTGCAGCCACTGGACGTTGCCGTCCTCGTCGCCCTCGAAGTGGGTGGTGGAGACGGAGTAGACCCGCTCACCGCCCTCCTCGTGGGCCGACGTGACCTTGTAGAGCATCGGGAAGGTCGGCCACGGCTGGGAGACCGGGTTCCGCTCCTCGCTGGGGCGGGGCATGATCTCCAGCTGGGTGACGGAGGCCGCGCCCTGGCGGTGGGCGGTGCCCACGCAGTCGGCGCCGGTGTCGCCGCCGCCGATCACCACGACGTGCTTGCCCTCGGCCGAGATCGGCGGGGCGACGTAGTCGCCCTCCTGCACCTTGTTGGCCAGCGGCAGGTACTCCATGGCCTGGTGGATGCCCTTGAGCTCACGGCCCGGCACCGGCAGGTCGCGGGCGGTCGTCGCGCCGACGGCCAGGACCACGGCGTCGTACCGCTTGCGCAGCGCCGTCGCCGGCATGTCGCGGCCGATCTCGACACCGGTGCGGAACTTGGTGCCCTCCGCGCGCATCTGCTCGATACGGCGGTTGATGTGCCGCTTCTCCATCTTGAACTCGGGGATGCCGTAGCGGAGCAGGCCGCCGATGCGGTCGGCGCGCTCGTAGACGGCGACCGTGTGGCCGGCCCGGGTCAGCTGCTGGGCGGCGGCCAGACCGGCGGGTCCGGAGCCGACGACCGCGACGGTCTTGCCGGACAGGCGCTCGGGGATCTGCGGGGCGACGTCCCCGGTCTCCCACGCCTTGTCGATGATCGAGACCTCGACGTTCTTGATGGTGACCGGCGGCTGGTTGATGCCGAGCACGCACGCCGACTCACAGGGAGCCGGGCACAGCCGCCCGGTGAACTCCGGGAAGTTGTTGGTGGCGTGCAGCCGCTCGGAGGCGGCGCCCCAGTCCTCGCGGTAGGCGTAGTCGTTCCACTCGGGGATGAGGTTCCCGAGCGGGCAGCCGTTGTGGCAGAACGGAATGCCGCAGTCCATGCAGCGGCTCGCCTGCTTGCTGATGATCGGCAGCAGGGAGCCGGGGACGTAGACCTCGTTCCAGTCCTTCTTGCGCTCCTCGACCGGACGGGACCTGGCGACCTCGCGGCCGTGGTTCAGAAAGCCCTTCGGGTCAGCCATTGATCGCCGCCTCCATCATCTTCTCGGTGATCTCGGTCTCGGACAGACCGGCTCGCTCGGCGGCGTCCTTGGCGGCGAGCACTGCCTTGTACGTGCTGGGGATGATCTTGCTGAAGCGCTGTACGGCGGTGTCCCACTCGGCGAGCAGCTTCTCGGCGACGGTGGAGCCCGTCTCCTCCTGGTGCCGGCGGACCACGTCGTGCAGCCACCGCTTGTCGTCGTCGTCCAGTTCGTGGACGGCGGACAGGTTGCCGGCGTTGACGTTGTCCCGGTCCAGGTCGATGACGTAGGCGATGCCGCCGGACATGCCGGCCGCGAAGTTGCGCCCGGTCTCGCCGAGGACGACCGCGTGTCCGCCGGTCATGTACTCGCAGCCGTGGTCGCCCACGCCCTCGGAGACGACCAGCGCGCCGGAGTTGCGGACGCAGAACCGCTCGCCCGTACGGCCGCGCAGGAACATCTCGCCGCCGGTCGCGCCGTACGCGATCGTGTTGCCCGCGATGGTGGAGTACTCGGCGAGGTGGTCGGCCGCGCGGTCCGGGCGGACCACGATCCGGCCGCCGGACAGGCCCTTGCCGACGTAGTCGTTGGCGTCGCCCTCCAGGCGCAGCGTGACACCGCGCGGGACGAAGGCGCCGAAGGACTGGCCGGCGGAGCCGGTGAAGGTGATGTCGATGGTGTCGTCGGGCAGGCCCGCACCGCCGAACTTCTTGGTCACCTCGTGGCCGAGCATGGTGCCGACCGTGCGGTTGATGTTGCGGATGGCGACCTGGGCGCGCACCGGCTGGGCGTCCTCGGAGCCGGAGGCGGAGAGCGCGTCGGCGGCGAGCTTGATCAGCTCGTTGTCGAGCGCCTTCTCCAGGCCGTGGTCCTGGGCGACCGCCTGGTGGCGGACGGCGCCCTCGGGCAGCTCGGGCACGTGGAACAGCGGCTCCAGCTCCAGGCCCTGCGCCTTCCAGTGGTTCACCGCGCGGGTCACGTCGAGGACCTCGGCGTGACCGACGGCCTCCTCGATGGAGCGGAAGCCCAGCTCGGCGAGGAGCTCGCGGACCTCCTCGGCGATGAACCGGAAGAAGTTCACGACGTACTCGGCCTTGCCCGAGTACCGGTCGCGCAGCACCGGGTTCTGCGTGGCGATGCCGACCGGGCAGGTGTCCAGGTGGCAGACGCGCATCATGACGCAGCCGGAGACGACCAGCGGGGCGGTGGCGAAGCCGAACTCCTCGGCGCCGAGCAGGGCGGCGATGACCACGTCGCGGCCGGTCTTGAGCTGACCGTCGGTCTGCACGACGATCCGGTCGCGCAGGCCGTTGAGCAGCAGGGTCTGCTGGGTCTCGGCGAGGCCGAGCTCCCAGGGACCGCCGGCGTGCTTCAGCGAGGTGAGCGGGGAGGCGCCCGTGCCGCCGTCGTGGCCGGAGATCAGCACGACGTCCGCGTGGGCCTTCGACACACCCGCGGCGACGGTGCCGACGCCGACCTCGGAGACCAGCTTGACGTGAATGCGCGCCTGGGGGTTGGCGTTCTTCAGGTCGTGGATCAGCTGGGCGAGGTCCTCGATGGAGTAGATGTCGTGGTGCGGCGGCGGGGAGATGAGACCCACGCCCGGCGTCGAGTGACGCGTCTTGGCCACCCACGGGTAGACCTTGTGGCCGGGCAGCTGGCCGCCCTCACCGGGCTTGGCGCCCTGGGCCATCTTGATCTGGATGTCGTCGGAGTTGACCAGGTACTCCGAGGTCACGCCGAAGCGGCCGGAGGCGACCTGCTTGATGGACGACCGGCGGGCCGGGTCGTACAGGCGCTCCGGGTCCTCGCCGCCCTCACCGGTGTTGGACTTGCCGCCCAGCTGGTTCATGGCGATGGCGAGGGTCTCGTGCGCCTCCTGGGAGATGGAGCCGTACGACATGGCGCCGGTGGAGAACCGCTTGACGATCTCGGAGACCGGCTCGACCTCGTCGAGCGGGATCGGTCCACGGCCGGACTTGAAGCCGAAGAGGCCGCGGAGCGTCATCAGCCGCTCGGACTGCTCGTTCACGCGCTCGGTGTACTGCTTGAAGATGTCGTAGCGGCCGGCGCGCGTGGAGTGCTGGAGCCGGAAGACCGTCTCCGGGTCGAACAGGTGCGGCTCGCCCTCACGGCGCCACTGGTACTCGCCGCCGATCTCCAGCGCCCGGTGCGCGGGCGCGATGCCGGAGGCCGGGTAGGCCTTGGCGTGGCGGGCGGCGACCTCCTTGGCGATGACGTCGATGCCGACGCCGCCGATCTTGGTGGCGGTGCCGTTGAAGTACTTCTCGACGAAGTCCTCCGCCAGGCCGACGGCCTCGAAGACCTGGGCGCCGCGGTAGGAGGCGACCGTCGAGATGCCCATCTTGGACATGACCTTCAGCACGCCCTTGCCGAGGGCGTAGATCAGGTTGCGGATGGCCTTCTCGGGCTCGACGTCCGGCAGGAACGTGCCCGCGCGGACCAGGTCCTCGACGGACTCCATCGCCAGGTAGGGGTTGACGGCGGCGGCGCCGTAGCCGATGAGCAGGGCGACGTGGTGGACCTCGCGGACGTCACCGGCCTCCACCAGCAGGCCCACGTGGGTGCGCTGCTTGGTGCGGATCAGGTGGTGGTGGACGGCCGCGGTGAGCAGCAGCGACGGGATCGGCGCGTGCTCGGCGTCGGAGTGCCGGTCGGACAGGACGATGAGACGGGCGCCGTTCTCTATGGCGGCGTCGGCCTCGGCGCAGATCGCCTCGATGCGCTCGGCGAGGGCATCGCCGCCGCCCGAGACCCGGTACAGGCCGGAGAGGGTCGCGGCCTTGAAGCCGGGCATGTCCCCGTCGGCGTTGATGTGGATGAGCTTGGCCAGCTCGTCGTTGTCGATCACCGGGAAGGGCAGCGTGACGCTGCGGCAGGCCGCGGCGGTCGGCTCCAGCAGGTTGCCCTGCGGGCCCAGCGAGGAGTGCAGGGAGGTGACCAGCTCCTCGCGGATCGCGTCCAGCGGCGGGTTGGTGACCTGGGCGAACAGCTGGGTGAAGTAGTCGAAGAGCAGCCGCGGGCGCTCGCTCAGCGCGGCGATCGGCGAGTCGGTGCCCATCGAGCCGATCGGCTCGGCGCCGGCCTTGGCCATCGGCGCGATCAGGACCCGCAGTTCCTCCTCGGTGTAGCCGAAGGTCTGCTGGCGGCGGGTGACCGAGGCGTGGGTGTGCACGATGTGCTCGCGCTCGGGCAGGTCGGACAGCTCGATCTCGCCGGCCTCGAGCCACTCCGCGTAGGGGTGCTCGGCGGCGAGGGCGGCCTTGATCTCGTCGTCCTCGATGATGCGGTGCTCGGCGGTGTCGACGAGGAACATGCGGCCGGGCTGGAGGCGGCCCTTGCGGACGACCTTCGCCGGGTCGATGTCGAGCACGCCGACCTCGGAGCCGAGGACGACCAGACCGTCGTCGGTGACCCAGTAGCGGCCGGGGCGCAGACCGTTGCGGTCGAGCACGGCGCCGACCTGGGTGCCGTCGGTGAAGGTGACGCAGGCGGGGCCGTCCCAGGGCTCCATCATCGTGGAGTGGTACTGGTAGAAGGCGCGCCGCGCGGGGTCCATGGAGTCGTGGTTCTCCCACGCCTCCGGGATCATCATCAGCACGGAGTGCGGCAGGGAACGGCCGCCCAGGTGCAGCAGCTCCAGGACCTCGTCGAAGGAGGCGGAGTCGGAGGCGTCGGGCGTACAGACCGGGAAGATGCGCTCGAGGTTCTTGTCCTCGCCCCCGAACAGGTCCGAGACGAGCTGGGACTCGCGGGCGCGCATCCAGTTGCGGTTGCCCTTGACGGTGTTGATCTCACCGTTGTGCGCGACGAAGCGGTACGGGTGCGCGAGCGGCCACGACGGGAAGGTGTTCGTGGAGAACCGGGAGTGCACCAGCGCGATGGCGGAGCCGAAGCGGCGGTCGGACAGGTCCGGGAAGAACGGCTCGAGCTGACCGGTGGTCAGCATGCCCTTGTAGACGATCGTGCGGGCCGACAGGGACGGGAAGTAGACGCCCGCCTCCCGCTCGGCGCGCTTGCGCAGCACGAACGCCTTGCGGTCGAGCTCGATGCCCCGGCTCTGCCCGGCGCTGACGAAGATCTGCCGGAACACCGGCATCGTCGAACGGGCGGTGGCACCGAGCAGCTGGGGCGCGACCGGCACCTCGCGCCAGCCGAGGACGGTCAGGTCCTCGTCGGCGGCGATCTCCTCGATCCGGGCGACGGTGGCGTCGGTGCCGTCCTCCGGGAGGAAGGCGATGCCGACGGCGTAACCGCCGGCCTCGGGCAGGTCGAATCCGGCCACCTCGCGGAAGAAGGCGTCGGGCACCTGGGAGAGGATCCCCGCGCCGTCGCCGGAGTCCGGCTCGGAGCCGGTGGCGCCGCGGTGTTCGAGGTTGCGCAGGACGGTGAGGGCCTGCTCGACCAGGGTGTGGGACGCCTCGCCGGTGAGGGTGGCGACGAAGCCGACGCCGCAGGCGTCGTGCTCGTTGCGGGGGTCGTACATACCCTGCGCAGCAGGGCGAGCATCCATGAACGACCAGTTCGGGCGGTCGCTCGGGGAATGCTGGGACGGCTGGCGCGGCGTACGCATCGGCTCTCCCGTCGTCGTCAAATGGCATGTGCAGGTGCCGAGGGACGACGTTGGCCCTCGCGTTCAGGTGCAAAATTTGGTGCAGGTTACATGATGGAGCGGTTCTCGGAAACCGGGACACTCCGTTCCAGCATGCGGACACCACACGGGTCGCGGCGGGGGTTCCGCGCCTGGCGGTGGAAGCTATGGAGACCGGGCCGGACAGATCGATGTCCGCCGGTCATGGCGGGAAAGAGCTCCTTCGCCCGTCCCGCGGGCACGCCGTCGGCCTCATTGCCCACAGCGCTTACGGCTCATGCCCAGTGGTCATGCAGCCGAAACCAGCAAGTAACGGCTACTTATGCGGCTCATCGCATAGGCACGAGGGGCATTATCCTATGGCCGTTCCGAACAACGTGCCCAGGGCGTACGTCACACCGGCCGCCGCGCCGCCCAGGGCGAGCTGCCGCAGACCGCTGTACCACCAGGTGCGCGCGGTCACCTTGGCCACCACCGCGCCGCACAGGAAGAGGCCGAGCAGCGCCAGCAGCACGGCCGGCCACAGGCTGCTCGCGCCGAGCAGGTACGGCAGCACGGGCAGCAGGGCGCCCACCGCGAAGGAACCGAAGCTGGACACGGCGGCGACGGTGGGCGAGGGAAGGTCACCGGGGTCGATGCCCAGTTCCTCGCGGGCGTGGATCTCCAGGGCCTGCTCGGGGTCCTTCGAGAGCTGCCGGGCGACCTCACGGGCCAGGCCGGGCTCGACACCGCGGGCCTCGTAGAGCGCGGCGAGTTCGGCCTCCTCGTCCTTCGGGTGCTTGCGCAGCTCGCGCCGTTCGACGGCCAGCTCGGCCTCGACCAGCTCACGCTGGGAGGCCACGGAGGTGTACTCGCCGGCCGCCATGGAGAAGGCGCCGGCGGCCAGTCCGGCCAGACCGCTGAGGACGACCGTCTGCTGACTGACGGCGCCGCCTGCGACGCCGGTCATCAGGGCGAGGTTGGAGACCAGTCCGTCCATGGCACCGAAGACCGCGGGGCGCAGCCAGCCGCCGTTCACATCCCGGTGCGTGTGGTTGTCGCGGTGCGCCTCGTGCAGCGTCGCCTCGGTCTCGATGATGGCCATGCCTGCGTCCCCCAGAGTCTTCTTTGGACAAGTTCTACTCTTCGACAACACTCAATCTACGCCTTCCCATTCCCTCCCGCCAGCAAGGAAAGGCTGGGCTAACCTGCGGTTTTGCATGATTCGCTCGTTTGTGTAGATGAACGCACAGATGTCGACCGGGTGACGCTGAGACCGGTGAGGCTGCGCGGGACACCGCACCGGGGACAGTTCCGCAAAGGGCTCCGCGCCTCTTACGGGGCGCACCTGAGAGGAGAGCCGCGATGGCATCGACCGCCTGCATCCCCTCTGTCCCGGCGCCCGGGGACGCCCTGGGGCCGCGCGAGCGGGCACGCGGCGCACTGCTCGGTCTGGCCGTCGGCGATGCGTTGGGCGCCCCGGCCGAGAACATGAAGCCCTCCGAGATCCGCGCGCGATGGGGCCGCATCACGGGCTACGTGACCGACCGCCCGGCGGGCACGGACGACACCGAGTACGCGATCTTCTCGGGCCTGTTGCTGGCCCGGCACGGCTCGGCGCTCACCGCGGCGCACGTCGAGGCCGCCTGGCACGAGTGGATCGCGGACCGCGCCGAGGGTCCCTTCCGGGGCGCCGGCTTCAGCGAGCGCGGCACGCTGGAGAACCTGCGCCGGGGGCTGGCGGCTCCCATCTCCGCCCAGCACCGGCACGCCTGGAGCGACGGGCTGGCGATGCGGGCGGCGCCGCACGGGGTGTTCGCGGCGGGCCGCCCCGACGAGGCGGCCCGGCTGGCGGCGATCGACGGCTCGGTCAGCCATGACGGCGAGGGCATCTACGGCGGTCAGGCGGTCGCGGCAGGGGTCGCGGCGGCGATGGCCGGGGCGCCGGTGGTCGCGGTGGTGGCCTCGGCGCTGGCGGTGGTGCCGGAGGACTCCTGGACCGCCCGCTCACTGCGTCGCGCCGTCACCGCGGCTCACCTCGGCGAACGCGCGGTCCGCTCCGCCGTGGTGATCGGCGGCTATCCGTGGACCGACCTGGCCCCCGAGGCGGTCGCCCTCGCCTTCGGCGCGTACGCGGCGGCGGACGGGGACTTCGAGCAGGCGGTGCTGACGGCCGTCAACATGGGCCGCGACGCCGACACGACGGCGGCGGTGGCGGGGGCGCTGGCGGGAGCGACCCGGGGCGTCGCCGCCGTTCCCGAGGCCTGGGCGACGGCCATCACCCCGGCCCGGGGCACCTGCCTCCCCGCCATGGCGGGCCACCACGTCCTCGACATCGCGGACCTCCTGACCCCGGAGCCCAGGTCATGACCACCGACACCACCCAAACCCCACCCGCCCCGCCGCACCCCGGGACCACCCCACCGGCACCGACCCACGACGGGACCACCCCACCGGCACCGGCACCCGCACCGGCACCCGCACCCGCACCCGCACCCGCACCCACCGACGGCGAGATCGGCCCCCAGGGGCCACCCGCACCCGACATCGAAAGCCGCACGGGTGGTGGGGGTGGGAACACCCGCGCCGAAGGAGAAGCCGAGGCCCCCGAACCCGCGCCGCAGGCACTCGCCCAGGCCCCCGAACAGCCGCCGCAGGCGAAAATCGAGGGCCTCCTGCTCGGCCTCGCCGCAGGCGACGCCGCCGGCTGGCCCGCCGCCCGTCACCGAGCCGCCCGCATGCCGGAGTGGACCAGACGCCTCACCCGCGAGCTCGACACCTTCGCCGAACAGAACGCCACCACCACCCTCCCCGTCCCCATCGCCCTGAACCAGCCCTCCGAACCCCTCCGCCTCGGCCCCTCCGACGACGCCGAATGGGCGGCCTTCGCCGCGGAGGCCGTTCTGCGGGCCGGCGACGAGACCGCCTTCGGCGACCTGAGCCGCGAACGCCGCACCCGCGCGGCCATCGACCTGACCTGGAACACCGTCGCCGGCGAGATCGCCGCGGCAGCGGACCGCGCGCCCGAGACCGAGTCCGCCGTGCTCCCCCTGCGCGCCCGCATCTCCGTCCGCGCCGGCCTCGGCAACCTCGCCACCGGCCTGCGCCCGCCCGCCACCGGCCACGACAACCCGCACTACTTCGACGACGCGGCCTGCGTACGCGCCTGTGTGCTGGCCGTCGCCCATCCCGGCGCCCCCGCGGCCGCCGCCGACCTCGCCGAGTTCGACGCCCGCTACACCCAGGACGGCGACGGTGTGCACGGCGCACGGGCCATGGCCGCCGCCGTCGCGCTCGCGCTGACCGGAGCGGACCCGCACGCCTGCGTCGCCGCGGCCTGCGCCGAGCTGCCCGAGGACACGGAGATCGGCCGCAACGCCCGGCACGCCCTCGAGCTCGCGGCGGACGCCGACAGCGCCTTCGCCCTCGTACCGCCGCTGGAGCACCAGATCGTCGACCACGTGTACAGCTACGGCATCGCCGCCGCGGAGACCGTCCCCGTCGCGCTCGCCCTCACCGTCGCCGCCCGGGGCCGTATCGCGGAGGCGGTCCCCGCGGCGGCCTGTCTGTCCAGGGTCGCGGACTCCGCCCCGGCGCTGGTCGGCGCCCTCACGGGCGCGCTGGGCGGCGGCGCGGCGATCCCCGCGTCGTGGCGGGAGAGCTGCCGCACCCTCTCCGGTTGCGCACTCCCCCGGCTCACCGGAACGGACCTGGTGGAACTCGCCGGGCTCCTGGAAGCCGCGTACCCGGCCCACCCGGGAGGATGATGCGGGCATGAAGCGCGAACAGCCACAAAGCGACAACCGGGGTCTCCCTCTGGACGAGCGGATCACCGGAGCCCTCGTCGGAGCCGCCGTCGGCGACGCGCTCGGCGGGCCGGTCGAGGGCTACTCCCCCGAGCAGATCGCCGAGCGCCACGGCGGACGCGTGCACGGCGTCGTCGGCCCGTGGAACGGCGACGCGTGGCGCACCGCCCGTCCCATCGCGCCGTATCACAAGGGCGACGGCCACGTCACCGACGACACGTTGATGACGCACGCGCTGATCCGCGTGTACGCGAAGGTCCGCGACCATCTGGACGCCTATGCCGTCGCCGACCACCTGGTCCCGGATCTGATGACGAACCCGCGCTGGATCCCGGAACTGGAGGCGGAGACGATCCCCCTGCACCGGATCTTCCTCGCCGAGAAGTGGCTCGTGGCCCGGCTGCACTACGGCCACGTCGACCCGCGCGAGGCGGGCGTCGGCAACATCGTCAACTGCGGGGCCGCGATGTACATGGCCCCGGTCGGGCTGGTCAACGCGGCCCACCCGTCCGCCGCCTACGCCGAGGCGCTGGATGTCGCGGGCGCCCACCAGTCGTCGTACGGCAGGGAGGCGGCCGGTGTCCTCGCGGCGGCCGTGGCGGCGGCGTGCGCACCGGGCGCGACGGCGGACTCGGTGGTCGCCGCCTGTCTGTCGCTGGCCAAGGACGGCACCCGGGCGGCGATCGAGCAGGTCTGCGACGTGGCCTCGCGGTACACGGACTTCGAGTCGGCGCTGCGCCCGCTGCGGGAGGCGGTGGCCCCGTACGACACCGTGGGCCCCGACTACCGCTCCCCCTCCCTGGGCGCCCGGCGGCCGTCCCGGCTGCACGCCGTCGAGGAACTCCCCGTGGCGCTGGGCATGGTGGTCATGGCCCGCGGCGACTTCCGGCACGCGGTGCTCGGTGCCGTGAACTACGGCCGCGACTGCGACTCCATCGCCACGATGGCCGGTGCCGTGACCGGCGCCCTCGGCTCACCGGTCCCCGAGGAGTGGGCCAAGACGGTGGCGGAGGCCAGCCGCCTGGACCTGTGGGAACCGGCGGCGACGCTCACCGCCGTGACCCGCGAGATCTTCGCCCGCGACGTGGACCGCCGCCGCGCCCACGAGGAGGCGTTCACGCGGCTGGGAGGGCCGGAATGCTCCGGCTGACCTGGGTGCAGCCGGAGGACCTGATCGGGCACGAGTTGCGCCAGGCCGCCCAGGACGGCCGGGAGTCCTCGGCGATCGCCGCCCGCTGGCGGGCGGCGGGCGGTCCCGAGGCCCCCCTCACCGCGGGTGCCTCCCCCGAGCCTGCCTCCCCGTACCTGCGCCGGCTGGCCGCCGACCTCCTCGACGAACTCGCCGACCTCCCCGGCGCCCTGGCCGACGATGAGCCGACCGACCTGACCGGCATCACATCCCTCTGTCCCGACTGGCCCGCACACCCCGCGAGCGGCCACGGTCCGCGGCCGGCGGACCCCGACGCCCTGGAAGCCGCCTGGCTCGGCAGAGCGGTCGGCTGCCTCCTGGGCAAACCGGTGGAGAAACTCCCCCTCTCCGCCATCCGCCACCTCGCCCGGGCCGCCGGCAACTGGCCCCTGACCACCTACTTCACCGCCCGGGGCGTTCCCGAGGACCTCCTCGCCCGCCACCCCTGGAACCGGCGCTCCGCGCCCACCTCCCTCGCCGAGAACATCGACGGCATGCCCGAGGACGACGACCTCAACTACCCCCTCCTCGCCCTCCTCGTCCTGCGGCGCCACGGACGCGGCTTCACCACCAACGACGTGGCCCGTGTCTGGCTCGACGAACTCCCCGCCGGCCGCACCTTCACCGCCGAACGCATCGCGTACCGCAACCTCCTCAGCGGCCTGGAACCCCCGCGCACCGCCCGCCACCGCAACCCGTTCCGCGAGTGGATCGGTGCCCTGATCCGCGCCGACATGCACGGCTGGACCAACCCCGGCGACCCGGCCGCCGCAGCCGCCCAGGCGCACCGCGACGCCACCCTCACCCACACCGCCAACGGCGTCTACGCGGCGATGTTCACGGCCGCGGTCATCGCCGCCGCCGCGACCGCCCTCGCCGGCCCCCACGCCGTCCACGCCTGCCTGCGCACCGGACTCACCGTCGTCCCGCCCCGCTCCCGGCTCGCCCGTGCCGTCCGGCAGGCCATCGAACTGGCCCATGAACACGCCGACTTCGCCACCGTCGTCGATCTGCTGCACGCCACCCACGCCGCCACCCACCACTGGGTGCACGCCGTCCCCAACACCGCCCTGATCGCCGCCGCCCTCACCCACGCCGACGGCGACTTCACCGGCTCCGTCTGCCGCGCGGTGTCGGGCGGCTGGGACACCGACTCCAACGGCGCGACCGCCGGCAGCATCGCCGGCCTGCTCGCGGGTTCGCCCCGTGCGCTGCCCGAACGCTGGACGGCCCCGCTGAAGAACCGTCTGGCCACCTCCGTCGCCGGCTTCGACGGCTCCGGCTTCGACACCCTGGCCCGTCTGACCCATCTGGAGGCCTCCCGCCCATGACGCCCTCCGACCCGACCACCGTCCCACCGGCCGTCCCCGCCCCCGCCGATCCCCCGCTGACCGGGCTGCGCGTGCTGGACCTCGCCACCCTCTTCGCCGGACCGCTCGCCGCGACCATGCTCGGCGACTTCGGCGCGGAGGTCATCAAGGTCGAGCATCCGCGCAAACCGGACCCGTCCCGTGGCCACGGCCCGTCGAAGAACGGGATCGGCCTGTGGTGGAAGGTGCTCGGCCGCAACAAGCGCACCCTCACCCTCGACCTGTCCAAGCCCGGCGGCCGCGCCGTCCTCCTGCGCCTGGCCGGGACCGCCGACGTCGTCATCGAGAACTTCCGCCCCGGCACCCTGGAGAAGTGGGACCTGGGCTGGCCCGAGCTGTCCGCGGTCAATCCCCGCCTGGTCCTGGCCAGGGTCACCGGCTTCGGCCAGTTCGGCCCGTACGCGCACCGCCCGGGCTTCGGCACCCTCGCGGAGGCGATGAGCGGCTTCGCCGCGATCACCGGTGAACCGGACGCACCGCCGACCCTGCCCCCGTTCGGCCTGGCGGACTCCATCGCCGGTCTGACCACGGCGTACGCGGTGATGACCGCCCTGGCCGCGCGCGAGCGCACCGGAGAGGGCCAGGTCGTCGACATGTCCCTGATCGAGCCGATCCTGACCGCGCTGGGACCCCAGCCGACCTGGTACGACCAACTCGGTCACGTCCAGCCCCGCACCGGCAACCGCTCCCGGAACAACGCCCCGCGCGGCACCTATCTCACCGCCGACGGCACCTGGGTCGCCGTCTCCACCTCGGCCCAGTCGATCGCCGAGCGCGTGATGGTGCTGGTGGGGCGGCCGGACCTGATCGACGAACCCTGGTTCGCCACCGGCGAGGACCGCGCCCGGCACGCGGACGTCCTGGACGAGGCGGTCGGCGGCTGGATCGCCCGGCACACCCGCGCGGACGTCCTGGCGGCCTTCGAGAAGGCGGAGGCGGCCGTGGCCCCCGTCCAGGACGTACGGGACGTCATGGCGGACCCGCAGTACCAGGCCCTGGACACGATCACCACCGTCGACGATCCCGAACTGGGGCCGCTGCGAATGCAGAACGTCCTGTTCCGGCTCTCCGGCACGCCGGGCGCGATCCGCTGGGCGGGCCGCCCGCACGGCGCGGACACCGAGGAGATCCTGACCGGCCTCGGTCTCACCCCCGCCGACCTCGCGGAGCTCCGCGCGGAGGGCGCTCTGTGAAGGGCTTCCCGCTGACCTGGCTGTACGCTCCCGGCGACCGTCCCGCCGTGGTGGCCAAGGCACTCACCTCCGGTGCGGACGTCGTGGTGATCGACCTGGAGGACGCGGTCGCCCCCGACCGCAAGGCGTACGCCCGGTCGGCCACCGCCGAACTGCTGCGCGACCCGCAACCGGTCCCCGTCCACGTCCGCGTCAACGCCCTGTCCGGCCCCTGGGCCCGCGACGACCTCGCGGCCGTCGCCCCGGCGCCCGGACTGTCCGGACTGCGCCTCCCCAAGGTGTCGTCCCCGTCCGACGTCGTACGCGTCGCACGCCGGGCGGTGTCCGCCAACGGGAGCATGCTGCCCCTGTACGCCCTCCTGGAGACGGCCCTCGGCATCGAACGCGCCCATGCCGTGGCCACCGCCCACCCGTCCGTGCGCGGTATCGCCATCGGGGAGGCGGACCTACGGGCGGACCTGGGCGTACGCGACGACGCGGGCCTCGACTGGTCCCGCTCCCGGGTGGTCGTCGCCGCACGGGCGGCGCGCCTGGCCCCGCCCACCCAGTCCGTCCATCCCGACACGCGTGACCTGGAGGGGCTCAGGGCCTCCTGCGCCCGCGGCCGTGCCCTGGGCTTCCTGGGCCGCGCCGCGATCCACCCGCGTCAGCTCCCGGTGATCGAGCAGGCCTATCTGCCCACGGAGCAGGAGATCGAACAAGCGGAAACGATCATCAAGGCCGCAGCCACGACCCAGGGCGCCCAGGCCCTCCCCAACGGCACCTTCATCGACGCAGCAGTAGTCACAGCAGCCCACCGCACCCTGACCCTGGCCCAAAAACCCTGAAACCCGACCGCGGGCAATCGCGCCGCAGAACGACACGGGTGAGCGCGACAGCACCCCACTCCCACCCGACCGCGGGCAATCGTGCCGCAGGGCGGCACGGGTGGGCGCGACGGCACCCCACTCCCACCCGACCGCGGGCAATCGTGCCGCAGGGCGGCACGGGTGGGCGCGACGGCACCCCACTCCCACCCGACCGCGGGCAATCGTGCCGCAGGGCGGCACGGGTGGGCGCGACGGCACCCCGCGAGCGCCGCGCTGCGCGAACACCCCCGGCCCACACGCACCGAGGGCGCCCGGAAACCCGGGCGCCCTCGCCGCAGTACGACAACCGGTCAGCTCTTCTTCGCCGACCCGGCCCCGTCCTTGGAATCCTCGGACTCCTCGGAGCCCTCGGAGTCCTCGGAGTTCTTGGAATCGCCGGAGCCCTCCGAGTCCTCCGACTCCTCGGAGTCCACAGCGGACTCGGAGTCCTCCTTCACCGAAGAAGCACCCTCGCCCTCGACTTCGCCCCCACCGGAGCCCCCCGGCTCCACCACGTCCTCCCGCCCCGGCCGCTTCCGCGCAGACAGCACGATGTACAGCACCGCCAGCAGGAAGACCAGGACCGAGGTCCAGTTGTTCAGCCGCAGCCCGAGAATCTCGTGCGCCTCGTCGACCCGCATGTACTCGATCCAGAACCGCCCCGCGCAGTACGCGGCGACGTACAGCGCGAACGCCCGCCCGTGCCCGAGCTTGAAGCGGCGGTCCGCCCAGATCACCAGCAGGGCCACACCGATGCACCACAGCGACTCGTACAGGAAGGTCGGGTGGTACGTACCCGGGGTCCGCCCGTCGGAGGAGGACGTGATCTCCACCGCCCACGGCAGATCCGTGGACCGCCCGTACAGCTCCTGGTTGAACCAGTTGCCCCAGCGGCCGATCGCCTGCGCGAAGGCGATGCCCGGCGCGACGGCGTCGGCGTAGGCGGGCAGCGCGATGCCCCGGCGCCGGCAGCCGATCCAGGCGCCCAGCGCACCGAAGGCGATCGCGCCCCAGATGCCGAGGCCGCCCTCCCAGATCTTGAAGGCGTCCACCCAGTCACGGCCCTCGCTGAAGTACAGCTGGTAGTCCGTGATCACGTGGTAGAGCCGGCCGCCGATCAGGCCGAAGGGCACCGCCCAGACAGCGATGTCGGCCACCGTGCCGGCCCGCCCGCCCCGGGCGACCCAGCGCTTGTTGCCGAGCCAGACGGCAACGAAGACGCCGATGATGATGCAGAACGCGTAGCCGCGCAGCGGAACGGGGCCGAGGTACAGCACCCCGCTCGACGGGCTGGGAATGTAGGCAAGTTCCATGGCAAGGTCGACGCTACCGTGCCGGACCGGCCGCGCGGTGGGCGGCCCGGCAACGGCTCCATAACAGGAACATCGGAATTCCCTGGGAGACGGGAGCTACCCCTTGTTGGCCTCCTCGACCATCTGCTTCAGCTTCTCGGGCGTCATCGAGCGGTCCTGGTAGATGTTCCTGCCGTCGAACAGGACGGTCGGCGTGCCGCTGAAGCCGCCCTTCTGGAAGGCCTCGTTCGACTTCACGACCCAGCTGTTGTGGGTGCCGTCCTCCACGCAGGAGCGGAATGCCGGGGTGTCGAGCCCGTCGACCTTGCCGGCCAGCTCGATCAGCTTGTCCTTGTCGGCGAAGGCGTCGTCGCTCTCCATCGGCTGGTTCTGGAACAGCACGTCGTGGTACGCGGTGAACTTCCCGGCATCCTGGGAGCAGGCGGCGGCGTTGGCCGAGTTGAGGGAGCCGGAGCCGCCCAGTCCTCCGTCGATCAGTGTGACCAGGTGGTACTCGACCTTCAGCTGACCGGCGTCGGTCAGCTCATGGATCGTCGGGCTGTAGTTCTGCTCGAACGCCTTGCAGGCCGGGCAGCGGAAGTCCTCCCACACCGTGAGCGTGGCCTTGGCGCTCTCCTTGCCGACCGGGATGGCGAGGCCGTCCTTGCCCAGGGCCCCCGAGGGAGCCACGACGGGGCCGGACGCCTCGTTCTCCTCGTCCCCTCCGGAGTTGGCGGCGATGACCCCGATCACCGCCGCGAGTGCCAGGACACAGACCACGCTCGCGCCCACGATCAGGGCGCGGCGTCGCTTCTCCGCCGCCTTCTGCTTCTCGCGCTCGACCGCCAGCCGCTCCCTGGCGGTGCGCTTTCCCTCACGGTTCTTCTCGCTCACACCCCGCAGAACGAACCGGGGAGGCGCACAGCGCCTCCCCGGTCCCAGGTCCACCCTTACGGGGGATCCGTATGACTGCCTGCGGACACCCGGCCGGTCACACCTGTCGGCGCACTCCCTTGGCCAGGTCACCGGCGAGGGCGCGCACGGCCTCGATCCCGGCCGCGTCGTCGGGGGCGTCCAGCATCCGCTTGACGAAGGCCGAACCGACGATCACGCCGTCGGCGAAGCCGGCGACCTCGGCGGCCTGGGCGGCGTTGGAGACGCCCAGGCCGACGCAGACCGGGATGTCGGTGGTGGCGCGGGTGCGCCGCACCAGGTCCTCGGCCTGGGCGCCGACCGACTCGCGGGTGCCGGTGACACCCATCAGGGAGGCGGCGTAGACGAAGCCGCTGCCGGCCGCGGTGATCTCGGCGAGCCGCTCGTCCCTGCTGCTGGGCGCGACCACGAAGACGGTGGCGAGCCCGTGCTTCTCCGCGTGCTCCCGCCACAGCGCCGACTCCTGCACGGGCAGGTCGGGCAGGATGCACCCGGCGCCGCCCGCCTCGGCGAGCTCGGTGGTGAACCGCTCGACGCCGTAGCGGTCGATGGGGTTCCAGTACGTCATGACCAGGATCGGCTTGCCGGTCGCCGCGTGCGCCTCGCGTACCGTGCGCATCACGTCGGCGATCTTCACCCCGCCGCGCAGGGCGATGTCGTCGGCGGTCTGGATGACCGGGCCGTCCAGGACGGGGTCGCTGTGCGGCAGGCCCACCTCGACGACGTCGGCGCCGCCCTCCAGGGCCGCCTTGACCGCCTCGATGCCGCCGTCCACGGTGGGGAACCCGGCCGGGAGGTAGGCGATGAGGGCGGCGCGGCCCTCGGACTTCGCCGCGGCGAGGGTGTCGTTCAGCAGCTGCACGTTCCCGCTCACTTGGCGTCCCCCTCGATCTCGGCGGTGCCGGCCTCGTCGGCGGCGACCTCGGCGTCGGTGTCGTACAGGCCGAAGTAGCGCGCGGCGGTGTCCATGTCCTTGTCGCCGCGCCCCGACAGGTTGACCACGATCAGGCCGTCCGGGCCCAGCTCCCTGCCGACCTCCAGGGCGCCGGCCAGCGCGTGGGCGCTCTCGATGGCCGGGATGATGCCCTCGGTGCGCGACAGCAGGCGCAGCGCCCGCATGGCGGCGTCGTCGGTGACCGCGCGGTACTCGCCGCGGCCGCTGTCCTTGAGGTAGGCGTGCTCGGGCCCGATGCCCGGGTAGTCCAGGCCGGCCGAGATCGAGTACGGCTCGGTGATCTGGCCCTCGTCGTCCTGGAGGACGTAGGACCGGGAGCCGTGCAGGATGCCGGGCTCGCCCGCGGTGAGGGTGGCCGCGTGCTCGCCGCTCTCGATGCCGTGTCCGGCGGGCTCGCAGCCGATGAGCCGTACGTCCGTGTCGGGGATGAAGGCGTGGAACAGGCCGATGGCGTTGGAGCCGCCGCCGACGCAGGCGATGGCGGCGTCGGGCAGACGTCCGGCGCGTTCCAGGAGCTGGCGGCGGGCCTCGACCCCGATGACCCGGTGGAAGTCGCGCACCATCGCCGGGAAGGGGTGCGGTCCCGCGACCGTGCCGAAGAGGTAGTGGGTGTGGTCGACGTTGGCGACCCAGTCCCGGAACGCCTCGTTGATGGCGTCCTTCAGGGTGCGGCTGCCGGACTTCACGGCGATGACCTCGGCGCCGAGCATGCGCATCCGGGCCACGTTGAGGGCCTGGCGCTGCGTGTCGATCTCACCCATGTAGATCGTGCAGTCGAGACCGAAGAGGGCGCAGGCGGTGGCGGTGGCCACGCCGTGCTGGCCGGCGCCGGTCTCGGCGATGACGCGGGTCTTGCCCATGCGCTTGGTCAGGAGGGCCTGGCCGAGCACGTTGTTGATCTTGTGCGAGCCGGTGTGGTTCAGGTCCTCTCGCTTGAGGAAGATCCTCGCTCCGCCGGCGTGCTCGGCGAACCGGGGGACCTCGGTGAGCGAGCTGGGCCGGCCGGTGTAGTGGACCAGGAGGTCGTCGAGCTCCCGGGCGAACTCGGGGTCGGACTTGGCCTTGTCGTACTCGACGGCGACCTGGTCGACGGCGGCGACGAGGGCCTCGGGGATGAACTTGCCGCCGTACGCCCCGAAGTAGCCTTCGGGGCTGGGAGTCTGCCGCTCCGGGTCGGGGATGAAGAAGTTGCTGGGCATGCGTGAACCTCACGGTGAGTGTCTGACGTGACTAATCGCCGTGGGGGCGGGTGTCGTGTGTCGGCTACCGGCCCGTCGTGGCCGGTCGCGCAGTTCCCCGCGCCCCTAGGTTGGCTGCTGCCATCGCATGCCGTTGACCTGGCCCGGCTCATCACCGATCACATAGCGCACCCTGCGGCCGTGGACCCTTCGTGCGGGGGCGCGGCAGCCACGAGGGCGGCAGCCACGCGCGAGACGCGCGTACGGGTCCCTGGTCGTCAGGGTCAGCGGGACAGTCATCGCGGCCAGCCTACCGGTGGATCAGCCGCGGCCGTGGCGGAGGGCCGGGTGCTCGCCCGCTGCCACCAGGTCGGAGACGGCCGTCTTCGGGTCCTTGCCGGTGACCAGGGACTCACCGACCAGGACCGCGTCGGCCCCCGCGTTGGCGTAGGCGATGAGGTCGTGCGGGCCGCGGACGCCGGACTCGGCGACCTTGACCAGGTGGGCGGGGATCTCGGGGGCCACCCGCTCGAAGGTTCCGCGGTCGACCTCGAGGGTCTTGAGGTTGCGCGCGTTGATCCCGATGACCTTGGCGCCCGCGTCGACCGCGCGCTCGACCTCGTCCTCGTCGTGGACCTCGACGAGCGGGGTGAGCCCGATGGACTCGGCGCGCTCGATCAGCGACTCCAGGGCCGGCTGGTCGAGGGCGGCGACGATCAGCAGGGCGAGGTCGGCGCCGTAGGCACGGGCCTCCCAGAGCTGGTACGAGGTGACGATGAAGTCCTTGCGCAGCACGGGGATGTCCACGCGCGCACGGACGGCCTCGAGGTCCTCGAGCGAACCGCCGAAGCGGCGCTGTTCGGTGAGGACGGAGATGACGGCGGCGCCGCCCGCCTCGTAGTCCGCGGCGAGTCCCGCCGGGTCGGCGATCGCGGCCAGCGCGCCCTTGGACGGGCTGGACCGCTTGACCTCGCAGATCACCTTGACGCCGTCGCCGCGCAGGGCGGCCACGCCGTCCTTGGCCGCGGGGGCCTTCGCCGCACGCTCCTTGAGCTCGTCGAGGCTGACGCGCGCCTGCCGCTCCGCGAGGTCGGCACGGACTCCGTCGATGATCTCGTCGAGCACACTCACGCGAGCGGCCCCCTTCCTGACGGTCGGTCTTCGATGGTCACTGCGATGGTATCCGCAGCAGGGCGTATGCCTCGCATCCGGTTGACGCCGGTCCCACTACCTGGACGTTCAGGGTTTGATCAAGGATGCAACCAGCCGCCGAACGGCAGGTTCCGGACAACCGTGAAAGTCAGCATCAACGCTCCCAGGGACCACAGGAGCACCGGTGGCGGATCGATCCGCGGCGGCGGCCCGCCGCGCGCCGCGCGGATCACCCAGACGGTCCACAGCACGGCGCAGCCCGCGTATCCGACGACGGCGGGCGCGTTGGCCTGGAGCGCGGCGAGGAGGTCGCCGTGGACGACCGCGTGCGCGCTGCGCAGTCCGCCGCAGCCGGGGCAGTACAGGCCGGTGAGGTGGAGCAGCGGACAGACGGGGTAGTGACCGGGCTCGTTGGGGTCCACGGTCCCGACGTAGGCGAAGGCTCCGGCGACGGCCGCGAACACGGCGGCGGGGACGGCCAGCCGGGCCGCCCTGCCGCGGGGCGCGCGGGGACTGGGGGCGTTCACGCTGTGCATTGTGCCCCGAACGCGGGTCAGGGGCGGTTCCGGCTCCGCCGTGCGGGCCGCCGCCCCTGTCCGGAGTGCGGTGTGCGGTGGTGCCGCTCAGCCCTCTGCGCCGGCCGGCGCGCGGTCGCCGGTGACCTGGTGGACGGGGTGGTTGCTCTTCGGCTGGCCCATGCCCATCGAGCGCATGACGGCGCCGACGACGCCGCCGAGGAGAACCACGCCCATGCTCGCCCAGAAGCCCACGGGCTGGTCCATCACCATGAAGGCGCCACCGGCGCAGAAACCGATGAAGGCGATGATGACACCGGTCCAGGCGGCCGGGGTGTGACCGTGGCTGCTGCCCGCCATTGCTTGCTCCTCGTTGCTGTGTGCGTGTCTGAGCAGGACGCTCCCCGTCATTGTCCCGCACACACGCGGCCGCCGTGCCCCGGGGTGGGCCGGGGGGCGCTGCGCGGCCGCCCCGGCTGCGCCTGCCCGCGGTCGGGCGCTACGCGCCCGTGGGGTCCTCGCCCCTGTCCAGTGCCTTCCAGAGGTCCTCCGGACGGTCCGGGTCGACCGCGGCGGCCTGCTTGCGGCGCGGCCGCGCCTCCGCCCCGCCCCGCTCGTAGCGGCCGGACATCGCCGGCCACAGCCTCCCGTACCGCAGTGCCAGCAGCCCCGCCACCAGCAGCAGCACACCGCCCGCGGCGGCGACGTACGGCCACGCCGTGTGGCTGAGGGCGTCGACCGTCGCCGCTGTGTCGCCGGACGCCTGGGCCGCCTGCTCGTTCAGCGCCGCGCGGTCCGACGCCCCGAGCAGCGCCGCCGTGATCGTGCCCGCGCCGGAGAGCGCGAGCAGCGCGGCGACGGCGAAGCGGCCGGCCCGGCGCACGGCGAAGACGGCGACGAGCGCGGCCAGGCCCACGACGGCCAGGGCGGCGGGGACGCCGGTGACGTCGCTGCCTTTGGCGGTCAGGGGGAACGCGCCGCCGGCGACCGTCGTGGTGCCCTCCGACCACTGCTGCCGGGTGGCGAGGAGGACCACGGCGGCGCCGAGGGCGCCGGAGAGCAGGGCGGCGGCGAGGCTGAGGCGGCCGGTCCTGGCGGTGGCGGCGGCCCCGGAACGGGGGGTGGGTACAGCAGTCACGACATCCACTATCGCCTGAACCCCGGGCGAACCGTCACCCGGGGGTTCGTCTCACGCCTTTCCCAGCCGGTTCGCGGTGTGAACGGCGCGCAGCACGGCCGCGGCCTTGTTGCGGCACTCGGTGTCCTCGGCGACCGGGTCGGAGTCCGCGACGATCCCGGCTCCCGCCTGCACATGGGCGGTTCCGTCCCGCAGCAGGGCGGTGCGGATGGCGATGGCCGTGTCGGAGTCGCCGGCGAAGTCGAGATAACCGACACAGCCGCCGTACAGGCCGCGCCGGGACGGTTCCAGTTCGTCGATGATCTGCATCGCGCGGGGCTTGGGCGCACCGGAGAGCGTGCCGGCCGGGAAGCAGGCGGTGAGCACGTCGAAGGCGGTGCGGTCACCGGTGACGCGGCCGGTGACCGTGGACACGATGTGCATGACGTGCGAGTACCGCTCGATGGACATGAAGTCGACGACCTCGACGGAGCCGGGTTCGCAGACGCGTCCGAGGTCGTTGCGGCCCAGGTCGACGAGCATGAGGTGCTCGGCGCGCTCCTTGGGGTCGGCGAGGAGTTCGTCGGCGAGGGCCTGGTCCTCCTGCGGGGTGGCGCCGCGGTGCCGGGTGCCGGCGATGGGGTGGACCATGGCCCGCCCGTCCTCGACCTTGACCAGGGCCTCGGGGGAGGATCCGGCCACGTCGAAGCCGTCGAAGCGGAACAGGTACATGTACGGCGACGGGTTGGTGGCCCGCAGCACCCGGTAGACGTCGAGGGCGCTCGCGGTGCACTCCGTCTCGAACCGCTGCGAGGGCACGACCTGGAAGGCCTCGCCCGCACGGATGCGTTCCTTGACGTCGTCCACGGCCCGCCGGAAGTCGGGGCCGCCCCACCGCGCGGTGTACTCGGGCAGTTCGGAGGGCGGCAGCACGGCGGGCGGCTGGGCCACCGCGCGGGTGAGGTCGGCCTCCATGGCGTCGAGCCGGGCCACGGCGTCGGCGTACGCCTCGTCGACGCCGGTCTCCAGGTCGTTGTGGTTGATCGCGTTGGCGATCAGCCAGACCGATCCCTCCCAGTGGTCCATGACGGCCAGGTCGCTGGTGAGCAGCATGGTCAGTTCGGGCAGCTTCAGGTCGTCCCGCTCGCCGGGGCCGATCTTCTCCAGGCGGCGCACGATGTCGTAGCCGAGGTAGCCGACCATGCCGCCGGTGAAGGGCGGCAGGCCCAGGTCGTGGGCGAGGTCGCGGGGGGTGTGCAGGGCCTGCAGGGTGGACCGCAGCGCGGCCAGCGGGTCGCCGTCCACGGGGACGCCGACGGGCGGGGTGCCCTCCCACTGCGCCCGCCCGTCGCGTTCGGTGAGGGTGGCGGCGCTGCGGACGCCGACGAAGGAGTAGCGGGACCAGGACCTGCCGTTCTCCGCCGACTCGAGCAGGAAGGTGCCGGGGCGCTCGCCGGCGAGTTTGCGGTACAGGGCGACCGGGGTGTCGCCGTCGGCGAGGAGCTTGCGGGTGACCGGGATGACGCGGCGGTCGGTGGCGAGCTTGCGGAAGGTCTCGAGGTCCATGGCGGCAGACCCTACTGATCCGCGGCGGGGACGTTCGCCACCAGCACGTCGGCGTCGAAGCAGGTGCGGGCGCCGGTGTGGCAGGCGGCGCCGACCTGGTCGACCTTGACCAGCACGGTGTCGGCGTCACAGTCCAGGGCTACCGACTTGACCCACTGGACGTGCCCGGAGGTGTCACCCTTGACCCAGTACTCCTGACGGCTGCGCGACCAGTAGGTGCAGCGGCCGGTGGTCAGCGTGCGATGCAGCGCCTCGTCATCCATCCAGCCCAGCATCAGCACCTCTCCGGTGTCGTACTGCTGGGCGATGGCGGGCAGGAGGCCGTCGGGGCTGCGCTTGAGCCGCGCGGCGATCTCCGGGCCGAGGCGGCTGGGCCGGGACTTGCTGGTCATGGGGACCATTGTGCCGCGCCCGGCCGAGCGGACCGGGGCACCGTCCACTGGGCGGACCCGGCGCCCGGTCGTAGGCTGGCCTGCATGTCGACCCATGCCAAGCGTGAACGACTTCTCCTGGCCGATCTGCTGGAGACCACGGGCCCGGAGGCCCCCACCCTGTGCGAGGGCTGGACCACCCGGGATCTGGCCGCCCACGTGGTGGTGCGCGAGCGCCGTCCCGACGCGGCGGGCGGAATGCTGGTCAAGCAGCTCGCGTCGCGCCTGGAGCGGGTGATGGCGGAGTTCACCGCCAAGCCGTACGAGGAACTGATCCAGCTGATCCGGACCGGTCCGCCGCGCTTCTCGCCCTTCTCGCTGAAGCAGGTCGACGAGCTGTCGAACATCGTGGAGTTCTACGTCCACACCGAGGACGTCCGCCGGGCCCAGCCCGAATGGACGCCGCGCGAGCTGGACCCGGTGTTCCAGGACGCCCTGTGGTCGCGTCTCGAACGCTCCGCGCGCCTGATGGGCCGTGGTGTCCCGACGGGACTGGTGCTGCGCCGTCCGGACGGCCAGACGGTGGTGGCCCACCGCGGTGCCCCGGTGGTCACGGTGACCGGGGAGCCGTCCGAGCTGGTGCTGTTCGCCTACGGCCGGCAGAGCGCGGCCAAGGTCGAGCTGGACGGCGACGAGAACGCGATCGCGAAGCTGCGGGAGACCAAACAGCTCGGCATCTGATCCACACCCGAAAGGCGCAGCTCGTGATCAAAGTGGCCATGACCAGCGTGTACGTGGACGACGTGGCGAAGGCGCACGCCTTCTACACCGATGTCCTCGGCTTCGAGACCCGTACCCACATGGATATGGGCGACGGCATGCTGTTCGTCACCGTGGGGGCGCGCGAGGGCGCCCAGCGGGATCTCGAACTGCTGCTGGAGCCGGGGCAGGGGTCCATCGCCGAGCCGTACCGCCGGGCGGTGCGGGAGGCGGGGCTGCCCGCGATCGTGTTCTCCGTGGACGACCTCCGCGCGGAGTACGAGCGGCTGCGCGGAGAGGGGGTCCACTTCGTGCAGGACCCGCGGGAGCAGGGCCCGGTGCTCTCCGCGGTCCTGGACGACACGGTCGGCAACCTCGTCCAGCTGGCCCAGCCGGTCGGCTGACCTCACCGCACCGGGTGGCCGGCCTCCCGCAGCGTCGCCTTGACCTGGCCGATGCGCAGGTCGCCGAAGTGGAAGACCGAGGCGGCCAGCACGGCGTCGGCGCCCGCCGCGACCGCGGGCGGGAAGTCGGCGAGCTTTCCGGCGCCGCCGGAGGCGATCACCGGCACGGTGACGTGCTTGCGGACGGCGGCGAGCATCTCCAGGTCGTAGCCGTCCTTGGTGCCGTCGGCGTCCATGGAGTTCAGCAGGATCTCGCCCGCGCCCAGTTCGGCGGCGCGGTGCGCCCACTCGACGGCGTCGATGCCGGTGCCGCGGCGGCCGCCGTGCGTGGTGACCTCGAAGGAGCCGGAGTCGGTGCGCCGGGCGTCGACCGAGAGCACCAGGACCTGCCGGCCGAAGCGTTCCGCGATCTCGCGGATGAGGTCGGGCCGGGCGATGGCCGCCGTGTTGACGCCCACCTTGTCGGCGCCCGCGCGGAGCAGCTTGTCCACGTCCTCGGTGGTGCGGACGCCGCCGCCGACGGTGAGCGGGATGAACACCTGCTCGGCGGTGCGGCGCACCACGTCGTAGGTCGTCTCGCGGTTGCCGGACGAGGCGGTGATGTCCAGGAACGTCAGCTCGTCGGCGCCCTCGGCGTCGTACACCTTGGCCATCTCGACGGGGTCGCCCGCGTCGCGCAGGTTCTGGAAGTTGACGCCCTTGACGACCCGGCCGTTGTCCACGTCCAGGCAGGGGATGACTCGGACCGCCAGGGTCATGAATCCACGGCTCCTCTGAATGCTTCGAGTTCCACTGAGACCAGTACGCGCGAGTCGACGAAGCCCTCGACCACCAGGAGGGTGGTGACCGGGCGCACCGGGTCGAAGAGCTCCTTGTGCGCGCGCCCGGCCGCGTCGACGTCCCGTGCGTGGGCGAGATGGATGCGGGTGCGGATCACGGACTCGATGCCGAGCCCGAACTCGCCGATCGCCTCCAGCGCGAGGGTGAAGGCCACCTTGGCCTGCTCGTACGGGTCGCCCTCCCCGTGGAGCACGTCGCCCCGGAAGGCGGTCGTGCCCGCCACCAGGACGCGGTCGCCCGCCGCCACGGCGCGCGCGGAGCCGAGGGTCTCCTCCCAGGGATTCCCGCTCTGCACGCGCCGTACGGCGTCGGACGTCATCGGCCTGTGTCCTTCGTCAAGACGTGGCCTCCAGGGCCTCTTCCAGCGTGAACGCCTTGGCGTAGAGGGCCTTGCCCACGATGGCGCCCTCGACGCCGAGCGGGACGAGCCCGGCGATGGCGCGCAGGTCGTCGAGGGAGGAGACCCCGCCGGAGGCGACGACCGGGCGGTCGGTGGCGGCGCAGACGTTCTTCAGCAGCTCCAGGTTGGGGCCCTGGAGGGTGCCGTCCTTGGCGATGTCGGTGACGACGTAGCGGGCGCAGCCCTCCTTGTTGAGGCGCTCCAGCGTCTCGTAGAGGTCGCCGCCGTCGCGGGTCCAGCCGCGGCCGCGCAGTGTGGTGCCGCGGACGTCGAGGCCGACGGCGATCTTCTCGCCGTGCTCGGCGATGACCCGGGCGACCCACTCGGGGGTCTCCAGGGCGGCGGTGCCGAGGTTGACGCGGGTGCAGCCGGTGGCGAGGGCGGCGGCGAGGGTGTCGTCGTCGCGGATGCCGCCGGACAGCTCGACCTTGATGTCCATCGCCCCGGTGACCTCGGCGATCAGCGCACGGTTGTCGCCGGTGCCGAACGCGGCGTCCAGGTCGACCAGGTGCAGCCACTCGGCGCCCGAGCGCTGCCAGGCGAGGGCCGCCTCCAGCGGGGAGCCGTACGACGTTTCCGTCCCGGACTCGCCGTGCACGAGGCGGACGGCCTGGCCGTCGCGGACGTCGACGGCGGGGAGGAGTTCGAGCTTGGCCATGTCTCTACAGGGTTCCGATCCAGTTGGTGAGGAGCTGGGCACCGGCGTCGCCGGACTTCTCGGGGTGGAACTGGGTGGCCCACAGGGCGCCGTTCTCGACCGCGGCCACGAAGGGCTTGCCGTGGGTGGACCAGGTGACCAGGGGGGCGCGCATCGCCGGATTCGTGGTCTCGAGCGTCCAGTCGTGGACGGCGTAGGAGTGCACGAAGTAGAAGCGGGCGTCCGCGTCGAGGCCGGCGAACAGCTCGGAGCCGTCCGGGGCGTCCACGGTGTTCCAGCCCATGTGGGGCACGATCTCGGCCTGGAGCGGCTCGACCGAGCCGGGCCACTCGTCGAGGCCCTCGCTCTCCACGCCGTGTTCGATGCCCCGCGCGAAGAGGATCTGCATGCCGACGCAGATGCCCATCACGGGGCGGCCGCCGGAGAGCCGGCGGTCGACGATCCAGTCGCCGCGCGCCTCCTTCAGCCCCTTCATGCAGGCGGCGAAGGCGCCGACGCCGGGCACCAGCAGCCCGTCGGCGTTCATCGCCCGGTCGAAGTCCCGGGTGATCTCCACGTCGGCTCCCGCGCGGGCGAGGGCGCGCTCGGCGGAGCGGACGTTGCCGAAGCCGTAGTCGAAGACCACGACCTTCCTGGTGGTGCTCAAGGCCTCACACCTCCAGCCGGAGAAGTCCCGTGACGAGACACATCGCGGCGCCGATGGAGAGCAGCACGATGAGGCTCGTGGGCATCTTCTGCTTCACGAACGAGATGATCCCGCCGACGAAGAACAGGCCGACGACGATCAGCACGGTGGACAGACCGTTCATGGCTTACAGCGCGCCCTTCGTGGAGGGCAGGATGCCGGCCGCGCGGGGGTCGCGCTCGGACGCGTAGCGCAGGGCGCGGGCGAGCGCCTTGAACTGGCATTCCACGATGTGGTGCGCGTTGCGCCCGTAGGGCACGTGCACGTGCAGCGCGATCTGGGCCTGGGCGACGAAGGACTCCAGGATGTGCCGGGTCATGGTCACGTCGTAAGCGCCGATCATGGGCGCCATGTTCTCGGGCTCGGTGTGCACGAGGTACGGGCGGCCGGAGAGGTCGACGGTGACCTGGGCGAGGGACTCGTCCAGCGGGACCGTGCAGTTGCCGAAGCGGTAGATGCCCACCTTGTCGCCGAGCGCCTGCTTGAAGGCGGCGCCGAGCGCGAGGGCGGTGTCCTCGATGGTGTGGTGGGAGTCGATGTGCAGGTCGCCCTCGGTCTTCACGGTGAGGTCGAACAGACCGTGCCGGCCGAGCTGGTCGAGCATGTGGTCGTAGAAGCCGACCCCGGTGGAGATCTCGGTCTTCCCGGTGCCGTCGAGGTCGATCTCGACGAGGACGGTCGTTTCCTTGGTGGTGCGCTCCACGCGCCCTACGCGGGTCATGAACCTTGCTCCTTCTTCAACTCACGTACCGCGTCGAGGAACGCGTCGTTTTCGGCCGGGGTGCCCGCGGTGACCCGCAGCCATCCCGGTACGCCGTTGTCCCGGACCAGGACGCCCCGGTCGAGGATCCTGCGCCAGACGGCGTGGGAGTCCTCGAACCTGCCGAACTGGACGAAGTTCGCGTCGGACTCGGTGACGTCGTAGCCGAGCGCGCGCAGTTCGGCGACCAGCCGGTCGCGCTCGGCCTTCAGCTGCTCGACGTACTTCAGCAGCGTGTCGGTGTGTTCGAGGGCCGCCAGCGCGGTGGCCTGGGTGACGGCCGAGAGGTGGTAGGGCAGCCGGACCAGCTGGACGGCGTCGACGACGGCCGGGTGCGCGGCCAGATAGCCGAGGCGCAGGCCGGCCGCGCCGAACGCCTTCGACATGGTGCGGGAGATCACCAGGTTGGGGCGGCCGTCGAGCAGCGGGAGGAGCGAGTCGCCGTGGCTGAACTCGACGTACGCCTCGTCGACGACGACCATCGACGGCTTGGCGGACTGGGCTGCGTCGTGGAGCGCGAGGACCGTCTCCGCGGGCACCGCGTTGCCGGTGGGGTTGTTGGGGGTGGTGACGAAGACGACGTCGGGCCGGTGCTCGGCGATCGCCTTCCGCGCGGCGGCGAGGTCGATGGTGAAGTCCTCGTTGCGCGGCCCGGAGATCCAGCCGGTGCCGGTGCCGCGCGCGATCAGGCCGTGCATCGAGTACGAGGGTTCGAAGCCGATGGCGGTACGGCCCGGTCCGCCGAAGGTCTGCAGCAGCTGCTGGATGACCTCGTTGGAGCCGTTGGCGGCCCACACGTTCTCGACGCCGACCGGGTGTCCGGCGGTCTTCGTCAGGTACTCGGCCAGCCTGGTGCGCAGTTCGACCGCGTCCCGGTCGGGGTAGCGGTTGAGGTGCCGGGCGGCCTCGCGGACCCGCTCGGCGATCCGCTCGACCAGCGGCTCGGGCAGCGGGTAGGGGTTCTCGTTGGTGTTCAGCCGTACGGGGACGTCCAGCTGGGGCGCGCCGTAGGGGGACTTGCCGCGCAGCTCGTCCCGTACGGGAAGATCGTCGATTCCGAAGCTCACTTGTTCTCAGGCACCTTCCAGCCGCGCGCCATTCGTTCGTCTCCGACAAACCTGGCCTTGATCGCCGCGCCGTGCGCGGGCAGGTCCTCCGCCTCCGCCAGCGTGACCACGTGGTGCGCGACCTCGGCCAGCGCGTCCTCCGTGTAGTCGACGATGTGGATGCCGCGCAGGAAGGACTGGACGGACAGGCCCGAGGAGTGGCAGGCGCAGCCACCGGTGGGCAGCACGTGGTTGGAGCCGGCCGCGTAGTCGCCGAGGGAGACCGGGGACCAGGGGCCGACGAAGACCGCTCCGGCGTTGCGCACCCGGTCGGCGAGCGCGGCGGCGTCGGCGGTCTGGATCTCCAGGTGCTCGGCGCCGTAGGCGTCGACGACGCGCAGGCCCTCGTCGAGGCCGTCGACCAGGACGATGGCGGACTGGCGGCCGGACAGGGCCGGGACGATCCGGTCGTCGATGTGCCGGGTGGCCTTGACCTGGGGCTCCAGTTCCTTCTCCACCGCGTCCGCGAGGTCGGCGGAGTCGGTGACCAGGACGGCGGCGGCCAGCGGGTCGTGCTCGGCCTGGCTGATCAGGTCGGCGGCCACGTGCACCGGGTCGGCGGTGGAGTCGGCGAGGATGGCGATCTCGGTGGGGCCGGCCTCGGCGTCGATGCCGATGCGGCCGGTGAAGTAGCGCTTGGCGGCGGCCACCCAGATGTTGCCGGGGCCGGTGACCATGTTCGCCGGCGGGCAGGACTCGGTGCCGTACGCGAACATCGCGACGGCGGTGGCGCCGCCGGCCGCGTAGACCTCGTCCACACCGAGCAGGGCGCACGCGGCGAGGATCGTCGGGTGCGGCAGCCCGCCGAAGTCGGCCTGGGCGGGTGAGGCGAGCGCCACGGACGGGACTCCGGCCTCCTGGGCGGGCACGGCGTTCATGATCACCGAGGACGGGTACACGGAGCGGCCGCCCGGCGCGTACAGGCCGACGCGGTCGACCGGGACCCACTTCTCGGTGACCGTGCCGCCGGGCACGACCTGGGTGGTGTGGGTGGTGCGGCGCTGCTCGCGGTGGACGAGCCGGGCCCGGCGGATGGACTCCTCCAGTGCGGCGCGCACGGCCGGGTCCAGTTCCTCCAGGGCGCGCGTGAGGACGGCGGCCGGGACCCTCACCTGGTCGAGCTCCACGCCGTCGAACCTCTTGGCGAAGTCGATCAGCGCCGCGTCGCCCCGATGATGCACGTCCTCGCAGATGGGCCGCACCTTCTCCAGGGCGGCCGCGACGTCGAAGTCGGCTCGGGGCAGCAGGTCGCGCAGGGCGGGGCCCTCGGGGAGGGCGTCGCCGCGCAGATCGATTCGCGAGATCACATGCTCAATTCTCTCAGACCCGCGCGGTGGGCCGTCCTCGCGTTCCAATGGTTGATACGAGCCCGCCGTGGTAACGGTCCGCGCATACTTTCGAGATCTCCTTCACTTTCCGTGTTCAACGGGTCACCGCACCGGGCATCACCGGTTGTACGAAGGAACGAACCGACGAGTATGTGAGGAGGAGGGGAGTTCCGTGACCGAGGGGGTGGGACCGGGCGGCGGAGAGCCACCCGAGGACCTGACCGCCACGGAGGCCGGGATGTGGCAGGCCTTCCGCAACGGCAGCGTCTACGACCTGAGCAGCGGCGACACCGTCGTCGACGATCCGCACGGAGGGCATCCGTGGGGACCGGAGCGGACGGTCCGGGCGCGCGTGGTGTGCTGGCTGCTGCTGGACGGTCCGCCCGCGCTGGCCGGCCGGGTGTCGTCGCTGAAGCTGGTCGGGGTGCGGATCAGCGGCCCGCTGGACCTGGCGGGCGGCACCGTGGTGCCGTACGTGGAGCTGCGCGGCTGCCGCTTCGAGCGGGACGTGCTGCTGCCGGAGGCCCGCTTCACGACCGTGCGGATGGTGGACTGCTCGATACCGCGCCTGGAGGCGGCCCGGCTGCACACCGAGGGGGATCTGCATCTGCCGCGCTGCCGGTTCCTGGGCGGCATACGGCTCACGGACGCCAGGATCGGCACGGATCTGCTGCTCAACCAGGCGATCGTGCACCGGGACCGCAGCGGCCGCTCGATCGCCGCGGACGGGATGAACGTCGGCCAGGACCTCCAGGCGGAGATGCTGGAGTCGCACGGCGAGCTGAGCCTGCGCAGCGCGACGATAGGCGTCTCGCTGAGCCTGCGCGGTGCGCGGCTGGGCGACCCGCACTCCCGGCTCGCGCTGAACGCGCCGCAGCTGACCGTCGAGCGCTCGCTGTATCTGACGCCGGCGGGGGTGGGCGCCCAGGCGCGCAGCGGGATGACCCCGGCGCGCGGGACGCGGATCCAGCGGTTCGAGTGCGAGGGCGGGGTGCGGCTGGACGACGGGCGGTTCGGGGACGCTGTCGACTTCGAGGGGGCGCGGTTCACCTTCACCGACGAGCAGGAGCTGTCGCTGCGCCGGGTGCAGACGCCGGAGCTGCGCTTCCTCGGGGAGCGGCCGGCGCGCGGCCGGGTGGTGCTGTCGGGGGCGAAGGTGGTGAACCTGATGGACCGGGCGGACAGCTGGCCGGGCCCCGGCCGGCTGCACATGGGCGGCTTCACCTACGAGAACCTGGTGCCGCGCGGCCCGTTCCCGCTGGCGCTGCGGCTGCGCTGGGTGGACGCGGCGAGCGCCGAGTACAACCCGGAGCCGTACGAGCGGCTGGCCGCGGTGCTGCGGGAGGGCGGGGAGGACGAGGACGCCCGGGAGGTGCTGCTCGCCAAGCAGCGCCGCCGCCGCGAGAGCCTGCCGTTCGCGGCCAAGCTGTGGGGCTACGCGCAGGACTGGACGGTGGCCTACGGCTACCGGCCGGGCCGGGCCGCGGTGTGGATGGCGGTGCTGTGGGCGGCCGGTTCGCTGGCCTTCGCCCGCGCGGACCACCCGCCCCTGAAGAGCGGTGAGCACCCGGCCTGGAACCCGGCGCTGTTCGCGCTGGACCTGCTGCTGCCGGTGATCGATCTGGGCCAGGTCGGCTTCTGGCAGCTGCGCGGCGGCTGGCAATGGCTGTCGGCGGCGTTCATCCTGCTGGGCTGGATCCTGGCGACGACGGTTGCGGCGGGCGCGACCCGCACACTGCGGCGCACGTAGTCCCTCCGCGTGTGACCCGTGAGGCCGGTGAGGTCCGGGAGGCCGGCGCAACGTGAGGGACCGTCTGCTTTTTACCGGGCCTTGACCGAACCCCGTACAACCTTCCACGAGTTGCGCGCGCCCTCTGGCGCCGCTGTGACCTGCGGTCTTTCAATGGTCGGCACCATGGCTCTGCTGCACGCGTTCACCCGTACGTCCCGGGTGCGAGGTAAGTCGACGGGCGCCGCGTCCCCCGTCCCCGCCGTCTTGCCCGGCGACGACGAGGTGCTCCTCGACGCGCCCGACGACGCGCTGGGCCCGGCGCTGGTCGGGGCCGCGGCCGGGGACCACGCGCCCGCCGTGGAACTGCTCGCCGCCACCCGGCGCACGGGAGCCTGGGAGCACCGGGACCGGTATGTGCGGCGGCTGGCCACGTTCGCGCGCTCGCGTCCGGAGTGGCTGGACACCTGGCGCGCCCTCGCCCCGCGTGACCCGGACGGACTGCTGGTGGACGCCCAGCGGGCCGTGGACCGCGCCTGGGACTCACCGGCGCGGGCCGAGCTGCTGCGCGAGGTGAGCCCGCTGATCACGGCCGCCGCCCGGGCGGACGGCCGGGACCCGGTGCCATGGCGGCTCGCCCTGGACCACGCCCGGGGCGCGCGGGCCGGCCACACCTACTTCGAGGAGCTGTGGGAGGCGGCGGTTCGGCGCGCCCCGCACCACCACGGCTGTCATGTGGCGGCCCTGCGCTATCTGGCGTCCTCGTGGCACGGTTCGCACCGGGAGTGCTTCGACTTCGCGGACCGTGCCGCGCAGGACGCGCCGGAGGGTGCGCTCACGCAGGCGCTGCCGCTGCGGGCGGCGTACGGCTATCTGACGGACGGCTGCGGTCCCGAGGTGCCGCGGGAACGGCTGGACGCGGCGGCCGACCGCGCCGCGGCCCTGTCCGCCCGGCTGCCCGCCGGACAGCCCTGGCCGGCCGAGCTGCGCAACCTGCTGACCTACGTTTTGGTGCGGCTGGAGCGCTGGCAGGACGCCCTCGAACAGCTGCGTCTGACCGGGCCCTACGCCACGTCCTTCCCCTGGGAGCGGGGCACGGACGACCCGCTCGGGCGGTTCCTGGAGATGCGTCAGAAGGTGCGCGCCACCGTCGCGTCCGGCTCCTCCGCGGCCGGATCCGGCGGCTCCGTCCCGGCCTTCGGCCGTCCGGGGAATGGGCGGGGAGGACGACTCGGCTCCGGCGACCATTAGGCTTTTGCGTCGTGACCACCGTCCGGCTCCCGCTCTTCCCCCTGAACACGGTGCTGTTCCCGGGGCTCGTGCTCCCGCTCAACGTCTTCGAGGAGCGCTACCGCGCCATGATGCGCGAGCTGCTGAAGACTCCCGAGGACGAGCCGCGCCGGTTCGCCGTCGTGGCGATCCGCGACGGCCACGAAGTGGCTCCGAGCGCACCTGGGCTGCCCGACCCGACCGCCGTGCCCGACCGGGGCCCCGCGGCGGGCTTCGGCGCCGATCCGCTGCGCGCCTTCCACAAGGTGGGCTGTATCGCCGACGCGGCGACCGTCCGGGAGCGGGCCGACGGCACCTTCGAGGTACTGGCGACCGGGACGAACCGGGTGCGGCTGCTGTCGGTCGACGCCTCGGGGCCGTTTCTGACGGCCGAACTGGAGCCGGTGGAGGAGGATCCCGGCGAGGAGTCGGGGGCCCTGGCGGAGGGGGTGCTGCGGGCGTTCCGCCAGTACCAGAAGCGGCTGGCGGGGGCGCGGGAGCGCTCGCTGGCGACCGGCGCGGAGCTGCCGGACGAGCCCGGTGTGGTCTCCTACCTGGTCGCCGCCGCGATGATGCTGGACACGCCGACGCGGCAGCGCCTGCTCCAGGCGCCGGACACGGCGTCCCGGCTCCGGGACGAGCTGAAACTCCTTCGCACGGAGACGGCCATCATCCGTAATCTGCCGTCGTTGCCGGCGTCGGAGCTGACGCGCGGCCCGATGAGTCTCAACTGACGTACGACTGTCTGGGGTACCGGCCGGAATGGCGAAGAAGTCCAAGAAGCAGCAGCCCGGGGGAACCCCGGCGACGGTGGCGCTCACCGCGGCGGGGGTGCCGTTCACGGTGCACTCCTACGACCACGACCCCTCCCACCCCTCCTACGGCGAGGAGGCGGCCGAGGCGATGGGGGTCTCGCCGGACCGCGTGTTCAAGACGCTGGTGGCGGACGTCGACGGGACGCTGACGGTGGCGGTGGTGCCGGTGGCGGGCCAACTGGATCTGAAGGCCCTGGCGTCGGCGGCCGGCGGCAAGCGGGCGGCGATGGCCGATCCGGCGCTGGCGGAACGCACCACCGGGTATGTGCGCGGCGGGATCTCGCCGCTGGGCCAGCGCAAGAAGCTGCCGACGGTCGTGGACGAGTCGGCCACGCTGCACGAGACGATCTGCGTCTCGGCCGGCCGCCGGGGCCTGGAGGTCGAACTCTCCCCGGCCGACCTGGCGAAGCTGACGGCCGCGACCCTGGCCCCTATCGGGCGCGTTCAGCCCCTCGACGCCGGTCCCTTCCTCGGCTAGTGAAAAGGGACATGTCGAAGCGAACCCGCAAACGCCGCTGGCGCATCAGGAAACGCCGGGCCAACCACGGCCGCCGCCCCGCCTGACCCCTCCCCGCAACCGCGAGCATCCACGCCACGCCCTCCGTGGACACCCACGCCGCGCTCTCCGCGGGCCATCGTGCCTCCCCCAGTGCCTTAAGAGCCTGGGAGGTACCCCCATGGCGATGGGGGTCCCCCCGCTCATGGGGGTCCCCCGCCCGAGCGCAGCCGAGGGTGGGGGAGAAGCCGAGAGTGGGGGAGGGTGGGCGGTGGGGGTACCTCCCGCTCGAGCCGAGCCGAGAGTGGGGAAGGCAGCACCCCGCAGGCGCCGGGCTGCGCGAACACCCCCCGCCCAGCGACAACACCGGGCACCCGGAAGGCTACGCCCCCACCCGCGGAGCGAACTGCTCCGGATCCCGCGGCCCGAACAACGCCGTCAACCCCAGATGCAGCACCAGCCCCGCGAACGGCCACGCCAGCAGCGCCCCCTTCGCACCCAGCTCCAACGGCGCGTCGAAGGTCACCCCCTCGCCCACGCTCTTCGCCTGCGCGATCACGTCCTCCGCAGGCCCGAGCCACACTCCCAGCCGCCACGCCAGCACGGACCCCAGCAGTCCTCCCACCGCCAGCGCCACCACCAGCGGCACACCGCCGCGCCGCCGCACCAGGAACACGACCAGCGCGCTCACCGCACCGAACGCCAGAGCGAGCAGCGTGAACGTCCCGTCCACCCCGATGCCCTGCTCGCCCTCGGAGTCCTCGAGGTAGACGGCCCAGTTACCGCCGACCACGTCACCCACCAGCGGAACGCGCGGCGCCAGCCACCACCACAGCACCCCGAGCAGCACTCCGCCGAGCGCCACCGCCACCGCGGTCACGGCGGCCTCCCGCAGTTCCTGCTTCATGCCGGGACCGTCAGGGTCGTGCCACCAGCCGTGCCGGGGAACCCCGGGACCGGGATACCCGGGGTGCCCGGGGTACGCGGAGGCGCCGGCGTGCCGGGCCGAGTCGGCCGCGGGCCCGTCGGACGGCGGCTCCCACGCGTCCTGCGCGGAATGCTCGTGCGGGGGCGGTGGTGGTGTCAGTGGAGCGCTCACCCTGCCATCGTGCCAGGCCCGGCTGTGCGGCGCGTCACCGGACGGCTGCCCTGCGGTACGCCCACGTCGCCACGGCCAGCGAGATCACGCCGACCACCCCGCAGACGGCGAGGTCACCGAGGACATGGGCCCAGTCGGGATGCGGTCCGAAGGTCCGCGCGAAGGCCTCGACGCCGTACGTCGACGGCAGCAGGTCACGGGCGAGGCGCACCGCCTCCGGCATCCGCTCCGGCGGCAGCACGCCCAGCAGCAGCGCCGCGGACATACCGAGCTGGCCGAGCAGTGTGGCCAGCTCCGGCCGGGGCGCGAGCAGACCGAGGGCCGCTCCGAGCCCGGCGAGCGCGGCGCCCGCGAGCGGGATCACCGCGATCAGGATCCACAGGTGCGCCAGCGGCAGCCCGAACAGCGCGCAGCCGAAGACGGCGGTCACCACGGTCCCCGGCACGGTGAAGGACGCGTACGCGCCCGCCGCGCCCAGCACCACGGCCGCCGGCGGCACGGGCAGGGTGGCGTAGTGGTCGAGCCCGCCGCTGGCCCGCAGCTGGCCGAAGTACTGCGCGAGGAGGTTCAGCGCGACGAAGGCGACGACCAGTACCGCCGAGCCGGCGACCACGGCCTGCGCCTCGCCGCCGCCGTCCACGACCCCGCGCATCAGGATCATGATGCCGATCGACTGGAACGTCGCCACGAACAGCAGCGGGATCCGCGCGACCCGGGCCCGGGAGAGCTGCGCCCGGTACACGGCGGCCAGCGACGGCCACAGCCGTGCCCGGGGGCCGAGCTCGGCCGCCTCCGGCGCGGCCTCCTCCACGGCCAGGGCGCCTCCCGGCAGGACTTCGGCGGGTACGACACTCACGTCGTGCTGCTCCCCTTCGGTCGGAGGTTCGCCCGGATCGGCTCCGGCGGTCGTCCTGTTCCCTACGGATGACACGGCCCGTGTGCTCACGCCTTCACCAGTCCCTGCCGTACGGCGCCGCCCAGCGCCAGGTAGACGTCCTCCAGGCTGGGCGTGGCCAGCGTGAAGTCGTCCAGGGCGGCGAAGGCGGCCCCGCCGGTGACGGTGGCGACGACCGCGCGGGCCTCCTCGGGCGCCAGCCGCAGGGTCCAGCGGCGGCCGGACTCGACGACCCGGTCGCGCAGCGCGGCGACCTCGGGCACGTGCAGGGGCGCGGCCTCGCGCCACACGAGGTCGACCCGGACCTCGCCGGCGACCTGCTCCTTGAGCCCGGACGGGGTGTCGCAGGCGATGACCCGGCCGCGGTCGAGGACCGCGACCCGGTCGAGGACGGTCTCGGCCTCGATGACGTTGTGGGTGACCAGCAGGACGGTCGAGCCGTGCTCGGCGCGGCGCCGGTCGACGGCGGCCCACACCGCGCGCCGGGCCACCGGGTCCATGCCGGTGGTGGGCTCGTCGAGCACCAGCAGGGGGCGCTCCCCCACCAGCGCGGCGGCGAAGCAGGCGAGCCGGCGCTGGCCCCCGGAGAGCTTCCGCAGCGGGCGCCCGGCGAGCGGGGCGAGCCCCAGTTCGTCGAGGACGTCGTCCCGCTCGGCCCGCGCCCGGCGCGCGTCGAGCCCGCGCAGCCGGCCGGTGGTCTCGGCGGCGAGGGACACGGTCAGCTCGTCGAGGGCGCTGGACTCCTGGCCGAGGTAGGCGAGGATGCGGGAGGCCCGCTCGGGGTGACGCACGATGTCGTGGCCGAGGATGTCCACACTGCCGCTGTCGGGCCGCATCAGGCCGGTCAGCTGGCGTACGAGGGTGGACTTGCCGGCGCCGTTCGGTCCGAGCAGTCCGAAGATCTCACCGCGCCGGATGTCGAGCGCCACGTCGTCGGTGGCCCTGACCTCGGGCGTCGCGGGCACCCCGCGCCGGCCGCGCACCGCCGGGTAGGTCTTGGTCAGCCCGCGCACCGCACACACGACATCACCACCCTGCCGGAAGCCCTGTGCCGCGCGCGTACTCACAAGGGACGAGCCTACGGGGTCCGCGGGCCGGCCCGGCTCCCGGGGCACCCTTGCCCCGCATTCACGCCATACCCCTCCGAACCCCCGCACCTCACGCCCCCACCCAAACCGACACCGCGGCCCGCCCTCACAGTTCACCGCGCCGGGCGGTCAGCGGGCACAGACGGGAGTCCCCTGGCGGAGCCCCCGGAACCGGCCCCTCGGAGACACGCCGTGGCTCGCCCGTGCAGTTCACCGCGTCGGGTGGTGGGTGGGCACAGGCCGGCGGTCCAGGGGGTGGGAGCCTACTGGCGGGGGCGCGGGGGCGGAGCCCCCGGAACCGGGTCACCGGGGCGCGCCCCGCCCTCAGTCCCCGGCGGGAGCCCGTTCCGTGCCGGTGCGCAGGTCCAGCTCGCGCCAGAAGCCCGCCCGGATGGCGTACCGGTCGCGCTCGTCGATCTGGTCGTCCTTGTGGGCGAGCAGCCCGAAGCGCGCCGCGTAGCGCAACAGCTCGCCGTCGACCCGGTGCGGGATGCGCGGGTACATCGCGGACAGTTTCTGGATGTGGCTCTGGTCACCGAGCCGCTCCACCCAGCGCCTGGCGAAGACCTGCCCCACCTCGAAGGGGTCCCCGCCGACGGTGGTGATGTCCTCCTCGCGGTCCGCCCACCGCTGCTCCGCCGTGGTCAGCTGGGCGAGCGTCGGCATGGAGGCGGCGTCGGGCGGCTCGGCGACGGGCCGGTCCACCCAGCCCTTGTCGGACGACCAGCGCAGCGTCGCGGAGGAGGGCTGCTGGGGCTGGTGCGGGCCGGGGCTGCGCAGCGCCGCCAGGTCCTTCGGCGTGGGCACCCCCTTCGCGGTGGGCGCCCGCTCGGCGGTGCCGTTGTGCGCGGCGGCACCCGGGTGCTGCGGTTCCTGCGCCGTCCGCTCGGCCGCCGCGGCGAGCGCGGAGTCCGGCAGCGGGGCGGAGAGGATCGCGGCGATCTCGGGACGGGGCGCGGGCGCCGGTGCGCACACCCCGGTGAACTCCTTGGCCCGTACCGCCTGGGTGATCCACGCCCGGTCCAGCACCCGGCGTTCGTCGGCCTCGGCCACCAGGTCCTCGGACTGGTTGTAGTCGCCGTCGGCGGCCTGCACGGCCCACAGGTGGACGGCGACGCCGTGCTCCTTGGCCGCCATCATCCCGGGCAGCAGATCACCGTCCCCGGTGACCAGCACGATGTCGGAGCAGGCGCGGTTGCGGGCCAGCTCCGTCAGCTCGGCGTGCATCGCGGCGTCGACACCCTTCTGCGCCCAGCGGCCGTCGCTGCGGGTCAGCGCCCCCAGCCGGACGGTGACCCGGGGCATCACGCGCAGCCTGCGGTGCTCGGGCTGCGGGACGCGGTCGGGGGCGCCGTCGAACCAGTAGATGCGCAGCAGGGGCTGCCGCGTGTCGTTCTCGGCGCGGTCGCGCAGCCCCTGGATGAGGGCCGCGTGGTCCACGGTGATGCGGGACCGCGAAGGCTCCCCGGCGAGGAGACTGGCGGCGGCCCCCAGCAGATACCCGGCGTCCACCAGGACGATGCAGCGGTCCACGCGATCCACCCTCTTTCCGGGAGGTTTGCTTCGGGCTTGCTTCGAGTCTGCCCGACCACGCCGGGGTTAACGGCCCGAACTCGATCTTCGGCGTGGCGTTTCCACACTTCCTCCCCGACCCCTCAGCGGTCACACACGGTAATTGTCCGACATGCGTGGGTTATCGGGCTGTGTGAATCTGAATCCGGCCCTGGCCCCTAGTCCCCCACAGGAGGCATCACCATGGCCAAGAACAAGAACCGTGACCGTAAGCAGCCCCAGGCCGAGCGCACCCCGCGCACGTCGCAGCCGTCCACGATGGAGACGCCGGACGAGCAGCGCACCACGCAGGTCATGCCCGGCGAGGTGGGCCGAGGCAAGGGCCGGCAGAAGCGCTTCGGCCACAACTGACATCCGCGTGACGGGCCGTTGCGGCCCGGGTACGGGAGAGAGGGGCGCACCCACCACCGGGTGCGCCCCTCAGGCGCGTGGGCCGGACGGGATCCGCTAGCCCGCGAGGCAGGACGGTCCGAGGAGGACCTTCAGGTCGCCGAAGAGCGCCGGGTCCGGCTTGACGCGGTGCCGGTCGAGGCGCAGCACCGTCGTCTTCGTCGGCCCCTGGAGCTTGATCCGGACCTCGCTGTCGCCCTTGTGGTGCGTGAGGATCTCCCCGAGCCGGCTGACCATCGGCGGCGTCACGCGGGTCGCCGGGATCGTGAGCACCACAGGTGCGTTGGTGCCCGCGTTGGACAGGTCGGGGACCATCAGCTCCATGGCGACCAGCCGCGGCACGTCCTCCCGCTTGTCCAGCCGCCCCTTGACGAAGACCACGGCGTCCTCGACCAGTTGCGTCGAGACGAGCTGGTACGTCGCCGGGAAGAACATGCACTCGATGGAGCCCGCGAGGTCCTCCACCGTGGCGATCGCCCAGGCGTTGCCCTGCTTGGTCATCTTGCGCTGCAGGCCCGAGATGATCCCGCCGATGGTGACCACCGCCCCGTCGCCGAAGTCACCTCCGGTGAGCTGCGAGATGCCCGCGTCGGCCTTGTCGGACAGCACGTGCTCCAGACCGAACAGCGGGTGGTCGGAGACGTACAGGCCGAGCATCTCGCGCTCCTGCGCGAGGAGGTACGTCTTGTCCCACTCGTCGTCGGTGAAGGTGACGTCGAGACCGAAGCCCGGCTCGCTGGTCTCCTGCTCGCCCATGCCGCCGAAGAGGTCGAACTGGCCCTCGGCCTCCTTGCGCTTCACCGCGACCACGTTGTCGATCATCGGTTCGTACTGGGCGGTGAGGCCCTTGCGGGTGTGCCCCATGGAGTCGAAGGCGCCGGCCTTGATCAGCGACTCCGTGGTCCGCTTGTTGCAGACGACCGCGTCGACCTTGTCGAGGTAGTCGGGGAAGGAGGTGTACTTCCCCTTGGCCTTGCGGCACTTGATGATGGACTCCACGACGTTGGTGCCGACGTTGCGCACCGCCGACAGGCCGAAGAGGATCACGTCGTCGCCCTGCGCGGCGAAGTTGGACTCGGACTCGTTGACGTTCGGCGGGAGCACCTTGATGCCCATGCGGCGGCACTCGTTGAGGTAGACCGCCGACTTGTCCTTGTCGTCCTTCACCGAGGTGAGCAGCGCGGCCATGTACTCGGCGGGGTGGTTCGCCTTCAGATAGGCGGTCCAGTACGACACCAGTCCGTACGCGGCCGAGTGCGCCTTGTTGAAGGCGTACCCGGCGAAGGGCACCAGCACGTCCCACAGCGCCTGGATGGCCTCGTCGCTGTAGCCGTTCCTGCGGGCGCCGGCCTGGAAGATGGTGAAGTTCTTCGCCAGCTCCTCGGGCTTCTTCTTGCCCATCACCCGGCGGAGGATGTCGGCCTCGCCGAGCGAGTAGCCGGCGATGATCTGGGCGGCCTTCTGCACCTGCTCCTGGTACACGATCAGGCCGTAGGTGACGTCCAGGACCTCCTTGAGCGGCGCCTCCAGCTCGGGGTGGATCGGCGTGATCTCCTGCTGGCCGTTCTTGCGCAGGGCGTAGTTGGTGTGCGAGTTCATGCCCATCGGGCCCGGCCGGTACAGGGCCGACACGGCGGAGATGTCCTCGAAGTTGTCCGGCTTCATCAGCCGGAGCAGGGAGCGCATCGGTCCGCCGTCGAACTGGAACACGCCGAGGGTGTCGCCGCGCTGGAGGAGTTCGAAGGTCGTCGGGTCGTCCAGGGGCAGCGACAGCAGGTCGATGTCGACGCCCTTGTTGGCCTTCACCATCTTGACGGCGTCGTCCATGATGGTCAGGTTGCGCAGGCCCAGGAAGTCCATCTTCAGCAGGCCGAGCGACTCGCAGCTCGGGTAGTCCCACTGCGTGATGGTCACGCCGTCGGTGTGCCGCACCCAGACCGGGACGTGGTCGGTGATGGTCTCGCTGGACATGATCACACCGGCGGCGTGCACGCCCATCTGCCGGACCAGGCCCTCCACACCGCGCGCGGTGTCGATCACCTTCTTCACGTCCGGCTCGTTCTCGTACATCCCGCGGATCTCGCCCGCCTCCGAGTACCGGGGGTGGTTCGGGTCCGTGATGCCGGACAGCGGGATGCCCTTGCCGAGGACGTCGGCGGGCATCGCCTTGGTGAGCCGGTCGCCCATCGCGTACGGGTAGCCCAGCACGCGCGCGGAGTCCTTGATGGCGTTCTTGGCCTTGATGGTGCCGTAGGTGCCGATCATGGCGACCTTGTCGGCGCCGTACTTCTCCGTCACGTACCGGATCACCTCGACGCGCCGGCGCTCGTCGAAGTCGATGTCGACATCGGGCATGGAGATGCGCTCGGGGTTGAGGAACCGCTCGAAGATCAGACCGTGCGGGATCGGGTCGAGGTCGGTGATGCCGAGGGCGTAGGCGACGATCGAGCCGGCCGCGGAGCCACGGCCGGGGCCGACCGCGATGCCCTGCTTCTTGGCCCACATGATGAAGTCGGCGACCACGAGGAAGTAGCCCGGGAAGCCCATCGAGATGATGGTGTCCATCTCGTACTCGACCTGCTTCATGCGGTCGTCCGGGATGCCGTCGGGGAACCGGCGGTGCATGCCCCGCATGGTCTCCTCGCGGAACCAGCTGACCTCGGTGTAGCCCTCCGGGATGTCGAACTTGGGCATCAGGTCGCGCTTTTCGAACATGCCCGTGGTGTCGACCATCTCGGCGATCAGCCGGGTGTTGGCGCAGCCCTGCTGCCAGGCGTCCGACGAGTCGATGGCGTACATCTCGTCGGTGGACTTCAGGTAGTAGCCGGTGCCGTCGAACTTGAAGCGGTCGGGGTCGGAGAGGTTCTTGCCGGTCTGGATGCACAGCAGCGCGTCGTGGGCGCCCGCCTCGTGCGCGTACGTGTAGTGCGAGTCGTTGGTGACCAGCGGGGGGATGCCGAGCTTCTTGCCGATCTCCAGCAGACCGTCGCGGACCCGGTGCTCGATCTCGATGCCGTGGTCCATCAGCTCCAGGAAGTAGCGGTCCTTGCCGAAGATGTCCTGGTAGTCGGCGGCCGCCTTGAGGGCCTCGTCGAAGTGGCCGAGCCGCAGCCGGGTCTGCACCTCGCCGGAGGGGCAGCCGGTGGAGGCGACGATGCCCTCGGACCACCGCGCGATGGTCTCCTTGTCCATCCGGGGCCACTTCTGCAGCCAGCCCTCGGCGTACGCGTCGGAGGAGAGCCGGAAGAGGTTGTGCAGTCCGGTGCTGTTCACCGCCCACATCGTCTTGTGGGTGTAACCACCGGAACCGGAGACGTCGTCCCGCTTCTGGTGCGGCTGGCCCCACTGGATCTTGCGCTTGTTGCGCCGGGACTCGGGAGCGACATACGCCTCGATCCCGATGATCGGGGTGACTCCGGCCTTCTGGGCGGAATGGAAGAAGTCGTACGCCCCGTGCAGGTTGCCGTGGTCGGACATGGCGATGTGCGTCATGCCCATCTCGTTGCAGGCGTTGAACATGTCCTTCAGCCGCGCGGCACCGTCCAGCAGCGAGTACTGGGTGTGGACGTGCAGGTGCGTGAACGGCGGCTTTGACACGGTGCGGCCTCCTGGGAGAACAGGCGGTGACGGGCGGGCGGACGGTCCGGGGGTCAGCGTCGAAGTCTATGCCCAGGGACTGACACGACACGCCCGTCCCGACGTACCTTCGGGCGGTGGCGCGGGCACTCCCGTGACGCGTCGCACGTTAGGCAGGGGACGGACCAGCCGTCCCGAGAATTCCGCACCTGGAGGCACAAAGCGATGTCGGTCCCGCAGCTCAACGACGAGCACCGCGGTGAGGAGATCCTCGCCGCCCTCGACACCGCCTTCGGCGAGCTCCTGGCCGCCGACCCGGCCGCGTTCCGGGTGAAGTTCCGGAAGATGGCGGCGTCGGCGTTCGCCTTCTACCGTGGGACGGCGTGCCTCTTCTACCAGGATCTGGACGCCGAGCGGCGCGGCGGGCCCTACCTGGACGAGCGCACCTCGCGCGTGTGGATCCACGGCGATCTCCACGCGGAGAACTTCGGCACGTACATGGACTCCAACGGCCGCCTGGTCTTCAACGTCAACGACTTCGACGAGGCCTACGTCGGCCCCTTCACCTGGGACCTCAAGCGCTTCGCGGCCTCCGTGGCGCTGATCGGCTACGCCAAGGCGCTCAGCGACGAGCAGATCGGCGAGCTGGTCACGATCTACGCGGCCGCCTACCGGGAGCGCATCCACGCGCTGGCCACCGGCGCGAAGAGCGACGAGGTGCCGCCCTTCACCCTGGACACCGCCCAGGGCCCGCTGCTCGACGCGCTGCGCGACGCCCGCTCGCTGACCCGATTCGGGCTGCTGGACTCGATGACCGAGATCCGCGACTTCGAGCGCCGCTTCTCCTCCGGCGGCGGCGCCGTCGAGCTGGACGCCGCCACGCGCTACAAGGTGCTCGCGGCCTTCGACGGCTATCTGGAGACGCTGCCGGACGCCTCGCTGGCCCGCCCGGACTCCTACCGTGTGAAGGACGTCGTGGGCCGTCGCGGCATCGGCATCGGCTCGGCCGGGCTGCCGTCGTACAACATCCTGCTGGAGGGGCACAGCGACGCCCTGGAGAACGACGTCGTGATCTACATCAAGCAGGCCCAGACCCCCGCGGTCTCCCGGCACATCACCGACCCGGCGATCCGGGACTACTTCCAGCACGAGGGGCACCGCACGGTGATCTCGCAGCGCGCCCTCCAGGCGCACGCCGACCCGTGGCTGGGCTGGACGGAGCTGGACGGCTCGGGCCAGCTGGTCGCCGAGGTCTCGCCGTACGCGGTGGACCTGGACTGGAGCGACATCGACGACCCGGAGGAGATCGCCCTGGTCGTCGCCGACCTGGGCCGTGCCACGGCGGCGATGCACGCGGCGGCGGACGACACCTCCGGCGAGTCCCTGGTGCCGTTCTCCACCGAGCGCGCCATCGACGCGGCGATCGCCGCCGACGAGGACTCCCTGATCCCGCTGCTGGTGGACTTCGCCCACGGCTACGGCGCCCGCGCACGCGCCGACCACCAGATCTTCCTGGACCTGTTCCGCAACGGCAGGATTCCGGGACTGTAACCATCGGGACATCCACAGGAACCCTTTAGGGATCCCTTACCGGAGCACGTGACACACTCGATCCCGCCATGGACATATCCGGAACCCAGCTCAGAGCCGTCCGCGCGGCGCTGTTCACGGCAGTCGTCGTGACGCTCAGCAGCGCGTCGCACGTGCTGCTGTCCGGGGCTCCGCTGCCGGTGAACGCGGTGGCCGCGGTCGCCGCCGCCGTCTTCCTCCTGGCGTACGCCCTGGCGGGGCGGGAGCGTTCCTTCGGGCGGATCGCCGCCCTGCTGATCCCGCTGGAGCTGGCCGCCGACACGGTCTTCACCACCGGCCAGCACATCTGCTACGGCCGGATGGGCGGGCCCGTCGCGGGCCCGCTGCGCTCCGTCGGCTTCGACGTGCTGTGCGGCGACGGCACCAGCGTGGGCGCGCCGCTCGCCCGGGTCACCGGACCCGCGGCCGAGGGCGGCGACCGGCTGGCGGCACTGCTCGCCCAGGCCGACCCGGCCACCGCCTGGATGCTGCTCGGCGCGCACATCGGGGTGGGCCTGCTGGCCGCCGCCTGGCTGCGCCGCGGCGAACGGGCGCTGGCGCAGCTGCTGAGCGCGGTCGCCGCGACGACGTTCCGTCCGCTGCTGCTGGCGGTCGCGGCGGTGACCGTGCGCCGGGCCCCCGGTGCGCTGCGTCCGGGCCGCCCGGTCCGCCGCACCGCCGTCGCCCGGACGCTGCTGCTCGCGCACTCCCTGGGACGGCGCGGACCGCCGTGCTCCGTCGCCGCCCGCGCCTGAGGCCGGCGACCCGACCCGAGCACCAGCAGTCCCCCTTACGTATCCCGCACACGACCGTGTGCGTCCCCCGTGGAGACATCACCATGAGCAAGCGGAACAGCCAGGCGGCGAAGACGGCGGCCCGAGAGCGACTGCGCCAGGAGCGCGAGCGCCAGGCGAAGCAGGCGAAGGCCAAGCGGCAGATCGTGGTCGCCCTCTCGGTCGTGGGCGTCCTGGCCGCGGCCGGCGGCATCGGCTACGCGGTCGTCCAGGCCAACAAGCCCAGCGCCTGGGAGGCCGCGAAGGACGCCAAGCTCGTCAAGCCGGCCAACACCAGCGGCGAGAACGGCACGACCGTCGTCGTCGGCAAGTCCGACGCGAAGAAGACCCTCGAGCTGTACGAGGACCCGCGCTGCCCGATCTGCGCCACGTTCGAGCAGACGGTCGGCGAGACCATCGAGAAGGACGTCGAGGACGGCAAGTACAAGGTCCGCTTCATAGGCGCCTCGTTCCTCGACCGCAATCTGACGGGTGAGGGCTCCAAGAACGCGCTGAGCGCCCTGGGCGCGGCGCTGAACGTCAGCCCCGAGGCGTTCCTGGCCTACAAGAGCGCCCTGTACTCGGCCGAGTACCACCCCGAGGAGACGGACGACAAGTTCAAGGACGACGCGTACCTGATCAAGGTCGCCAACACCGTCGACGCCCTGAAGGACAACAAGGAGTTCCAGGCGGACGTGAACGACGGCACCTACGACAGGTGGGCGCTGGAGATGTCCGACACGTTCGACGACAGCGACGTCCAGGGCACCCCGACGCTGAAGATGGACGGCGAGAAGCTCACCGGTTCCGACGGCAAGAACGCGCCGATGACGGTGGCCGAGTTCAACACGGCGGTCGACAAGGCGCTCAAGGGCTGACCCCCGGCCGGCCGACGGCTTGCCGAAGAGCGGGCGAACTTTCGCGAGTTCGCCCGCTCTGGCGTGTACCTGTCAGTAACCTGTTGGGCTGTGACCAGTCGACACAGATCATCCGAGAGCGCAGTCTCCGCCACCGCGGACGCCGACTCCCTGTCCCCGCGCCGCCGTACGGTCGTCAAGGCAGCCGCCGCCACCGCGGCGCTGGCCGGACCGCTCGCCGCCGCACTGCCCGCCCGGGCGGCCCGGCAGGCCCCCGCCTTCCTGCACGGGGTCGCCTCCGGCGATCCGCTGCCGGACGGCATCCTGCTCTGGACCCGGGTGACCCCGGTACCGGAGGCGATACCCGGCTCGGGGCTCGGGCCCGATACCGAGGTGAGCTGGACCGTCGCCCGGGACAAGGCGTTCACCGAAGTCGTCGCGCGGGGCTCGACCCTCGCCACCGCCGCCTCCGACCACACCGTCAAGGCGGACATCCGCGGCCTGCAACCGGCCACCGACTACTGGTTCCGCTTCTCCTCCGGCGGCACCGACTCGCCCGCCGCCCGCACCCGCACCGCCCCGGCCGCCGACGCCGCCGTGCCCGGTCTCCGCTTCGGTGTGGTGTCCTGCTCCAACTGGGAGGCCGGGCACTTCTCCGCGTACCGTCATCTCGCGGCCCGGAGCGACCTGGACGCCTGGCTGCACCTGGGCGACTACATCTACGAGTACGCCACCGGCGAGTACGGCACCCGCGGCTCGGCCGTCCGTCCGCACGCCCCCGCCCACGAGATCGTCACCCTCGCCGACTACCGCGTCCGGCACGCCACGTACAGGACCGACCCCGACCTCCAGGCTCTGCACGCCAAGGCGCCGGTCGTCGCCATCTGGGACGACCACGAGATCGCCAACGACACCTGGTCGGGCGGTGCCGGGAACCACACCGAGGGCGCGGAGGGCACCTGGGCCGCCCGCCAGGCAGCCGCCAAGCAGGCCTACTTCGAGTGGATGCCGGTACGCCCCGCGCTGGCCGGCACCACCTACCGCCGGCTGCGCTTCGGCAGGCTCGCCGACCTGTCCCTGCTGGATCTGCGCTCGTTCCGCTCCCAGCAGGTCTCCACCGGCGACGGCGACGTCGACGACCCGGACCGCACGCTCACCGGACGTGCCCAGCTGGACTGGCTGAAGGCGGGCCTGGCGGCCTCCGACACCACCTGGCGGCTCGTCGGCACCTCGGTGATGATCTCGCCGTTCTCGGTGGGCTCCCTCCCCGCGAGCCTGCTGAAGCCCCTGGCGAAGCTGCTGGGCCTGCCGCAGGAAGGGCTCGCCCTCAACACCGACCAGTGGGACGGCTACACCGACGACCGCCGTGAACTCCTCGCCCATCTACGGGCGAACGCCATCCGCAACACGGTCTTCCTCACCGGCGACATCCACATGGCGTGGGCCAACGACGTGCCGGTGAACGCCGGGACCTATCCGCTGTCGCCCTCCGCCGCCACGGAGTTCGTCGTCACCTCGGTCACCTCCGACAACCTCGACGACATCGTCAGGGTTCCCGAGGGCACCGTCACCGCGCTCGCCTCCCCGCTCATCCGGGCCGCCAACCGGCACGTCCACTGGGTGGACACCGACCGCCACGGCTACGGCGTACTGGACATCACCGCCGAGCGGGCGCAGATGGACTACTACGTGCTGTCCAGCCGCACGGAGACGGACGCCACGGCGGCGTGGGCCCGCTCCTACCGCACCCGCAGCGGCACGCAGAAGGCCGAGCGCACCTACGACCCGGTCTGACCGGTCCGGTCCGCCCGGTTCAGCTCTCCAGCGACCCGAGGAAGCCGAGAGCCACCCGCCAGGTGGCCTCGGCGGCCTCCTCGTCGTAGTCCGGCAGGTCCGGGTCGGTGTAGAGGTGGCCCGCGCCCGCGTACCGGTACACCTCGACGTCGGCACCGGCCCGGCCCATCAGCAGATACCAGGCGGTGAGCCAGTCGTCGGTCTCGAACGGGTCGGGCTCGGCGACGTGCAGCTGCACCGGCAGCTCGTCCACCGTGGTGTTCTCCGCGATGTCGGACGTGCCGTGCAGGAGCAGCAGTCCCCGAGCCTTCTCGTCGCCGAGGGCCAGCGTCTGGGCGACGGAGGCGCCGAAGGAGAATCCCGCGTACACCAGCCCGCGCTCCGAGTACGGCGCGGCGGCCAGCACCGCCCGCTTCAGCAGCTCGTCCTTGCCGGTCTCCTCCTTGTACGCCATGCCCTCCTCGACCGAGTCGAACGTGCGGCCCTCGAAGAGGTCGGGCGTCCACACCTCGTGTCCCGCCGCGCGCAGCCGGTCGGCGGCCCGGGCCACCGCGGGCCGCGGACCGTAGGTCGAGTGAAAGAGCATGATGTTCATGCAGCCCATGGTGCCAGCCGGGTGTGAGGAACCCGGATCGCGGCAGTACCCGGGATGGTACGGAAGTCACATGTTCATGCCCGCGCGGAGCCGGTTAGGTTCGGGAGCATGGATGACGTGCTCCGCCCACTGATCGTGGTCGGCGGATCGGTCGTGCTCACGCTGCTGCTCGGCTGGGCCACCGATCTGCTGCTGCGCAAGGCCGACGAACGCCACCACGAGACGCCGCTGTGGGGCCTGCTGCGCCGCGGCCGTGTCCCCTACCAGCTGGTCCTCTGCGCGGCGCTGCTCAGAGGGTCGTACGACGAGGCGCGGCTGCTGCCGGACCACGAGGTCGCCATCGGCAGGATCCTGACGCTGGTGCTGATCGGTGCGGCCGCCTGGCTGGCGATCCGTGTCGCGGCGGCGGTCGTCGAGACGTCGTACTCGCGGTACGCCAGCAACCATCGCGAGCGGGATCCCGCCCGGGTGCGCCGGGTGCGCACCCAGGTGACGCTCATCCAGCGCGTGGTGACCGCGGTCGTCGGGGTGGTGGCGGTGGCCGCGATGCTGCTGACCTTCCCCGCGATGCGCGCGGCCGGGGCCTCGCTGCTGGCCTCGGCCGGCATCCTCGGCATCGTCGCCGGTGTTGCCGCCCAGTCCACGCTGGGCAACATGTTCGCCGGGCTGCAGATCGCCTTCGGCGACATGGTCCGCATCGGCGACACGGTGATCGTGGACGGCGAGTGGGGCACGGTGGAGGAGATCACCCTCACCTTCCTGACCGTCCGCACCTGGGACGAGCGCCGGATCACCATGCCGGTGTCGTACTTCACGTCCAAGCCGTTCGAGAACTGGTCGCGCGGCACCCCGCAGATGACCGGCACCGTCTTCTGGCACCTCGACCACTCGGCCCCGCTGGACGCGATGCGCGACAAGCTCCGCGACATCCTCCGTGAATGCCCGGCCTGGGACGGCCGCGCCTACAACCTGACCGTGACGGACAGCACCCCCAGCACCATGGAGGTGCGGGCGCTGGCGACGGCCAAGGACGCGGACGACATCTGGACGGTGCGGGTCACGGTCCGCGAGCAGATGATCCGCTGGCTGACCGCCGAGCACCCCTACGCCCTGCCCCGGGTCAACGCGGCCGACGCGGTGCTGCCGCCCGGGTCCAACGGCCGGCGCTCCCCCGACGGTGTACCGGCGGCCCGCCGGGTGCACCAGCATCCGAGGGAGCGCAGCGGTCCTCAGTGACCGCGTTCGGCGCCGCCGTTGACCTGGATGATCTGCGAGGTGATGTGTCCGGCGCCCGGGGAGGCGAGCCAGTGCAGGGTCGCCGCGACATCCCCGGGCGTCCCCGGCCGCTTGTCCGACGTCTCGGCGATCAGCCGGGCCCGCCGCTCCTCGTCCATGCCGTCGCCGAAGAACTCCGTGTCCTCGATGTAGCCGGGGGCGACCACGTTGACGGTGATGCCGTGCGGGCCGAGACTCCGGGCGAGGTCATGGGCATACGGGTGCAGCGACGCCTTGGCCGCCGCGTACGACCCCCGTCCGGAGCCGCGGTAGGCCGCGATGGAGCTGAGGAACAGCACCCGGCCGCCGGGCTCGGCGAGCCGGTCCTTCAGGGCCTCCGTGAGGAGCACGGCGGTCAGCACATTGAGCCGGAAGTTGACCGTCCACTCGCGGGCGACCGCGTCGAGCGGGTCGTCGCCGCCGACCGGTGGTTCCAGCAGCCCGTTGCCCCCGGCACTGTGGATCAGTACGTCCACGGCCCCGAACTCGCGGCCCACGAAGCCCGCCACACCCCGGACGGCCTCCGGGTCGGCCAGGTCGGCGGCGTAGGTCAGGGCGCCCGGCACCTCCGCACGCTCCAGGACGTCCTTGCGCCGGCCGAGCAGCAGCACCTGGTCGCCGTCCGCGGCGAACACCCGCGCGGTGGCCAGTCCGATGCCGGTACCGCCCCCGCTGATCACAACGTTCCGAGTCATGCCCAGACCCTACAAACCGACCGCCGCCGACGCCTGTGTCTGCGCGCGCTCACCGCAGACTCCGCACGTCCAGATGGCGCAGCACCCGGTCCACCACCTCGGGGTCGGCGCCCTGTTCGCTGCGGGCCGACAGCACCTCGTGCCGGGCGGCGCTCAGCATCTCCGCCTCGATGCGCCGCACCCGCTTCAGCCGCCGCGCCCGCTGCCGGGTCGCCTCCCGCCTCTCGTCCTCCGCCATGTCCGGGTTGATCCGCACCCCGACGTCGTAGGCCCTGCGCAGCATCTGCTCGGACAGCTCCTCCGGCAGGTCCTCGACGTCCTCGATCTCCCGCAGCCTCCGCTTCGCCGCCTTCGCCGCCCGGACCGCCAGCCGGCGCTCGAACTCCTTCTCGCGCCCGGTGTCGCCCCGCACGCCGAGCCGGTTCACCAGCCACGGCAGGGACAGTCCCTGCACCAGCAGCGTGGCCAGCACCACGCCGAACGCGATGAAGACCATCTCGCCCCGGGCGGGGAAGTCGCCACCGCTGTCGGTCTCGAGGGGAATGGCGAGGACCAGCGCGACGGAGGCCACCCCGCGCATGCCCGACCACCACATCACCACGGTCTCGCGCCAGCTCACCGGGATGTCCTCGCCGACGTCCCGCGCGGTGTGCAGCCGCTTCGTCAGCCAGGTCGCCGGCAGCAGCCACGCCAGCCGGACCAGGACGACCACGCCCACGACCGCCGCCGCCCAGGTGAGCAGCTCTCCCCAGTGGCCCTCCGCGGTGTCGACCGCGTTGTGCAGTTCGAGGCCGACCAGGCCGAACGCGACGCCGGTGACGAGGGTGTCCACGATGTCCCAGAAGGTGTGCCCGGCGAGCCGGGCCATGACGTCGTCGGCGTCGGTGGCGTACTCCACGAGGAACAGCGCGGTGACGAGCACCCCGAGCACGCCCGAGCCGTGCAGTTCCTCGGCCAGGACGTAGGAGGCGAACGGCACGAGGAGGGTCAGGGCCACCTGGAGGGTGGGGTCCCCGAGCAGGCTCATCAGCTTGTTGGTGCCCCAGCCGAGCACGAGCCCGACCACGACCGCCACGACGGCCGACAGCACCAGGTCGAGACCGGCCTCCCAGGGCGAGAAGGTGCCGCTCACGGCGGCGGCGATCGCCACGTGGTAGAGCACGATGGCGGTGACGTCGTTGAACAGACCCTCGCCCTCCAGGATCGACACCAGCCGGCGCGGCAGCCCCAGCTTCCCGGCGACGGCGGTCGCCGCGACCGGGTCGGGCGGCGCCACCAGGGCGCCCAGGGCGACGGCGGCGGCCAGCGGCAGCCCCGGCACGATCGCGTGGGCGACGACGGCCACACAGAGCGTGGTGACGAAGACCAGCGCCACGGCCAGCAGGAGGATCGGCCGGACGTTCGCCGCGAACTGGCGCCAGGACGTCCGGCGCACGGCGGCGTAGAGCAGGGGCGGCAGCACCAACGGAAGGATCAGTTCCGGCGGGACGTCGACGTTCGGGACGAACTCCAGCAGCGCCAGCACGATCCCGAGGACCGTCATCAGCACCGGCGCCGGCAGCCGGAGCCGCTCCCCCACCGGGACGCTCACCACGGCCCCGAGCAACAGGACGAAGAGCAGGGCCAACTGATCCACGGTCAGCGCTCCCGGGGGTCGACGGTCGGTCAGCGGACTTCCAGCCTGCCACGCCGCCGCCCCACCAGGACGTTTACGGGATCCGGCCTACAGCGCGCGCCGCATCGCCCGGTGCGGCATCCCCGCGTCCGGGAACTCGGGGCCGTAGGCCTCGTAGCCCAGCCGCTCGTAGAAGCCGAGGGCGTGGGTCTGCGCGTGCAGGTCGACGGCGGTGAGCCCGTGGTCGCGAGCCGCCTCCTCGATGGCCCGCACCAGGGCCGCCCCGACGCCGAGACCGCGCGCCTCGCGCGTCACCGCGAGCCGGCCCAGGGAGCCGACCGCCGGGTCGCCGCCGTTCTTCGCCGCGGCCGCCGCGCCGTGCAACAGCCGTCCGGTGCCGAGCGGTGTGCCGTCCTCCCGGATCGCCAGCACATGCACCGCGCCGGCGTCGTGGGCGTCGTACTCGATGTCCTCGGGGACGCCCTGCTCGGCGACGAAGACGTCCTTGCGCACGGCGAAGCACGCCTCGCGGTCCGCGGGCCCGTGCGCCACGCGGACGACGTACGGGCGGGTCATGCGTAGGTCTCCTCGCGGACCTGGTCCAGGGCCTTCTGCAGGTCCTCGGGGTAGTCGCAGCCGAACTCCACCCACTGCCCGTCACCGGGGTGCTCGAAGCCGAGCCGCACCGCGTGCAGCCACTGACGGGTCAGGCGGAGCCGCTTGGCGAGCGTGGGGTCGGCGCCGTAGGTGAGGTCGCCGACGCAGGGGTGCCGGTGGGCGGCCATGTGGACGCGGATCTGGTGCGTGCGGCCGGTCTCCAGCTTGACGTCGAGGAGGGAGGCGGCGCGGAAGGCCTCGATGAGGTCGTAGTGGGTGACGGACGGCTTGCCGTCGGCGGTGACCGCCCACTTGTAGTCGTGCTGCGGGTGGCGGCCGATGGGGGCGTCGATGGTGCCGCTGGTGGGGTCGGGGTGCCCCTGGACGAGCGTGTGGTAGCGCTTGTCGACCGTGCGCTCCTTGAACTGGCGCTTCAGCGACGTGTACGCGTACTCCGACTTGGCGACCACCATCAGCCCGGAGGTGCCGACGTCGAGGCGGTGCACGATCCCCTGGCGCTCGGCGGCGCCGGACGTCGAGATGCGGTACCCGGCGGCGGCGAGACCGCCGATCACCGTGGGACCGGTCCAGCCGGGCGAGGGGTGAGCGGCGACGCCGACGGGCTTGACGATCACGACGACGTCGTCGTCGTCGTGCACGATCTCCATGCCCTCGACCGGCTCGGCGACGACCTGCACCGGCGCGGGCGCCTGCGGCATCTCCACCTCGAGCCAGGCACCGCCGCTGACCCGCTCGGACTTGCCGACCACCGATCCGTCGACCGTGACCTTCCCCGCCGCGGCGAGCTCGGCGGCCTTGGTGCGGGAGAAGCCGAACATCCGGGAGATGGCGGCGTCGACGCGCTCGCCCTCCAGGCCGTCGGGCACGGGCAGGGTACGGATCTCGGGAATCGTGCTCACCCGTCGAGTATGCCGGACGGGTCCGGCAACCCCGTACGCGCGTTCAGTCCTTGTGGACGGTGCCGTCCGGGTCGAGGCCCCGGAACGACAGCAGCACGATCAAAATGCCGCCGCACACGATCGCCGAGTCCGCCAGGTTGAACACGGCGAAGTGCTTGGGCGCGATGAAGTCGACCACCGCGCCCTCGAAGACACCCGGGGAGCGGAAGATCCGGTCGGTGAGGTTGCCGAGGGCACCGCCCAGGAGCAGGCCGAGCGCGATCGCCCAGGGCAGGCTGTAGAGCTTGCGGGCGAGGCGGATGATCACCACGATCACGGCCGCGGCGATCACCGTGAAGATCACGGTGAAGGCCTCGCCGAAGCCGAAGGCCGCGCCGGCGTTGCGGATCGCCTCGAACCTCAGCCAGTCCCCGATGATCTCGATGGGCTCGTGGTGCTCCAGCTTGGCGACCACGATCATCTTGCTGATCAGATCGAGGGCATAGGCGAAGACGGCGACGGCGAAGAGCACGGCGACCCGCCGCTTGCCGCGGGGCCGCTCGGTCTCCGCCGCCGTCCCGTCGGTGCCGGCCCGCTCCTGCCCGTCCCGGTCCTGCTCGTCCCGGTCCGCGTCCGGGGTGTCCGGCGTACCGATGATGCGCTCCGCCTCTGCCACGTGAGTCCCTCAGCCTAGGTACCTGACTGAGGACGAGGGTACGGCACGACCTGCGGGGCCGCCGATCAGTACCGGCGCTCCTGCTTCTGCTTGCACTCGACGCACAGGGTGGCCCGGGGGAAGGCCTGCATACGGGCCTTTCCGATGGGGTTGCCGCAGCTCTCGCACAGGCCGTAGGTGCCGGCGTCGAGGCGCTGGAGGGCGCGCTCGAACTGGCTGAGCATCTCCCGCGCGTTCGCGGCCAGCGCGAGTTCGTGCTCGCGCGTGATGTTCTTGGTGCCGGTGTCGGCGTCGTCGTCGCCCGCGCCGTCGCCGGAGTCCCGCATCAGGCCGGCCAGCGACTGCTCGGAGGAGATGATCTCCTCGCGCAGCCGCAGCACCTCGGACATCAGCTCGGCCCGGGCCTCCTCGACCTCTTCCGGAGTCCAGGGCTCCTCGCCCGGGCGCACCGCGAGCTCGCCCGGCTCCGCCGCGCCGATCCGGGCCTTGGGTACGGCGGTCTTCGCCGCCGTGGCCGCCGTGGCCGCCGGGCCAGGGGTCTTCTTCGCACCCACCGTCGTCACTCCCGTCTGCGCCGCGGCCTCGGCCGCGCCCGCGTCATCGGCCGCGCTGTGCCCGGCCACATCCTGAGTGGACCCACTGGTCCCGGCAGCGCCCTCGCGCTCCCCACCGGAGCCGCCGCGCCGCGCGGCAGCCCCCTCCCGCGCCCCCGCCTTCCCGGCCGCCCGCGCGGACGTCCCCTCGTGCGCCTCGTCCCGCCCGGATGCCACCGCCTCGGAAGCGGCACCCGCCGATCGGCCGGGCGTCTTCTTCGCCGGGGCCTTCTTGGAGGCGGCCTTCTTGGCCGACGCCTTCTTCGCGGGCGACTTCCCCGCCGCCGCCTTCTTGCCGGGCGCCTGCTTGCCGGGCGCCTTCTTGCCGGGCGCCTTCTTGCCGGGCGCCTGCTTCGCCGGAGCCCCTTCCGGCGCTCCCCCGTCGGCAGGCGTCACCTGCGCCGAGACGCCCGCGGGCGCCTTCATCGAGGCCGCTTTCCCGGCGGCCACCTTCTTGGCCGGTGCCTTCTTGGCCGAGGCCTTCTTGGCCGGCGCCCTCCTGGCGGCGACCTCCCCGGGTGGCAGATTCCCCGTGGGGCCCGCCCCCGACGCCGCCTCCCCCGCAGGCACCCCCTGCGCCGACGCACCCGCGGGCGGCGTGCGTGCCGCCGAGTGCCCCGCAGACGCCTCCTTCGCGGCGGCCTCCCCGGGCGGCGGGTTCTCCGCGGAGCCCGCCCCCGACGCACCAGCGGCCGGCTTCTTCGCCGTGGAGTGCGGACCAGGTCTCTCCATCCCCGCGGGCGGCTTCGCGCCCGCGTCCCTGGGGGCGCCGCCGCCCGGAGCCGGGCCGGGCCCGCCGGACGGCGCCGACTGCTGTACAGCGGTCCTCTTCGCCACCATGGCCGCGGCCCCTTCACATATTGTGATCTTGCGCGCGAATCGTGCTGGGACGATAAATCGACTTGAGTCCCGCGGCAACGGGGCGCACCGCCCGATTCCCCCGCCCCGCGGACGCCGCGCGGCGAGCCTGCATCCGTTGTGCCCAGCTCCCCGCCGGGTATGCCGACCCGGCGCACGTCCGAGGATCCGAACACGCGTACCTCGCCATTCGGGGCATGCCAGGGCATACGCCCACCGGAAAACCGTCGGCCGTTGTCCGCGCCGCGCCGTACACTGGGCGGAGCGAGAAGCGTGGATGGGGACGAGTAGCGGCGTACGCAGCCCAGAGCGACCCGGGGACGGTGTGAGCCCGGGGGCGAGCGCGACGTGAAGATCACCCCGGAGCCGCCGGAAGAAACCCCGTACGGGGCGGTAGAACCGGCATCGCGACCCCAATGAGGGGGCTCACCGGAGCGGACGATGCACCGGGGAGCCAAGGAGGGTGGTACCGCGGGAGCGCGCCGACGGCGGCGTAGAGATCGAAACAGCTCTCGTCCCTCCGGACGGAAGGCAGCAAGTCCGCCGGAGGAAGCCCGCTGATGACATCGCCGACGTACCGCCAGGTACCAGCCCAGGTCGACCTGCCCGCCCTCGAGCACGCGGTGCTCGACTTCTGGCGCGAGCAGAAGATCTTCGCCAAGAGCCTGGAGCAGTCCGAGGGTCGCCCCGAGTGGGTGTTCTACGAGGGCCCGCCCACCGCCAACGGCATGCCCGGCGCCCACCACATCGAGGCCCGCGTCTTCAAGGACGTCTTCCCCCGCTTCCGCACCATGCGCGGCTACCACGTGGCCCGCAAGGCCGGCTGGGACTGCCACGGCCTCCCCGTGGAGCTCGCCGTGGAGAAGGAGCTCGGCTTCGCCGGCAAGCAGGACATCGAGGCGTACGGCATCGCCGAGTTCAACGCCAAGTGCCGCGAGTCCGTGACCCGCCACACCGACGCCTTCGAAGAGCTCACGACCCGCATGGGCTACTGGGCCGACCTGCAGAACCCGTACCGCACGATGGACCCCGAGTACATCGAGTCCGTCTGGTGGTCGCTGAAGGAGATCTTCAACAAGGGCCTGCTGGTGCAGGACCACCGCGTCGCCCCCTGGTGCCCCCGCTGCGGCACCGGCCTGTCCGACCACGAGCTGGCGCAGGGCTACGAGTCGGTCGTCGACCCGTCCGTCTACGTCCGTTTCCCGCTCACCTCAGGCCCGCTGGCCGGCGAGGCCGCGCTCGTGGTGTGGACGACCACGCCCTGGACCCTGGTCTCCAACACGGCCGTCGCCGCGCACCCCGAGGTCACCTACGTCGTCGCCACGAACGGCGAGGAGAAGCTGGTCGTCGCCGAGCCGCTGCTCGCCAAGGCGCTCGGCGAGGGCTGGGAGACCACCGGCCAGTCGTTCACGGGCGCCGAGATGGAGCGCTGGTCGTACCGGCGGCCCTTCGAGCTGGTGGAGTTCCCCGAGCCGGCGCACTACGTCGTCAACGCCGACTACGTCACCACCGAGGACGGCACCGGTCTGGTCCACCAGTCCCCCGCCTTCGGTGAGGACGACCTCAAGGTCTGCCGCTCCTACGGCCTGCCCGTGGTGAACCCCGTCCGCCCCGACGGCACGTTCGAGGAGGACGTCCCCCTGATCGGCGGCGTCTTCTTCAAGAAGGCCGACGAGAAGCTCACCGAGGACCTCCAGCAGCGCGGCCTGCTCCTCAAGCACCTTCCGTACGAGCACAGCTACCCGCACTGCTGGCGCTGCCACACCGCGCTGCTCTACTACGCGCAGCCGTCGTGGTACATCCGCACCACCGCCATCAAGGACCGGCTGCTCCAGGAGAACGAGAACACCAACTGGTTCCCGGACACGGTCAAGAACGGCCGGTACGGCGACTGGCTGAACAACAACATCGACTGGGCGCTGTCCCGCAACCGCTACTGGGGCACCCCGCTGCCCATCTGGCGCTGCGAGGACGACCACCTCACGGTCGTCGGCTCCCGGGCGGAGCTCACCGAGCTGACCGGCACCGACCAGTCCGGCCTCGACCCGCACCGCCCGTTCATCGACGAGGTCACGTTCGCCTGCCGCCACGACGGCTGCGGGAAGACGGCCACGCGCGTGCCCGAGGTCATCGACGCCTGGTACGACTCGGGCTCGATGCCGTTCGCGCAGTGGGGCTACCCGTACAAGAACAAGGAACTGTTCGAGGCCCGCTACCCGGCGCAGTTCATCTGCGAGGCCATCGACCAGACCCGCGGCTGGTTCTACACGCTGATGGCGGTCGGCACGCTCGTCTTCGACAAGTCGTCGTACGAGAACGTCGTCTGCCTGGGCCACATCCTCGCCGAGGACGGCCGCAAGATGTCCAAGAACCTGGGCAACATCCTGCAGCCGATCCCGCTCATGGAGCAGCACGGCGCCGACGCGGTCCGCTGGTTCATGGCGGCCGGCGGTTCCCCGTGGGCGGCCCGCAGGGTGGGCCACGGCACCATCCAGGAGGTCGTCCGCAAGACCCTGCTGACGTACTGGAACACGGTCGCCTTCCAGGCCCTGTACGCCCGTACGTCGAACTGGGCGCCGAGCGAGGCCGACCCGGCCCCCGCCGACCGTCCCGTGCTCGACCGCTGGCTGCTTTCCGAACTGCACGCGCTCACCGACCAGGTGACCCAGGCGCTGGACGGCTACGACACCCAGCGGGCCGGCAAGCTGCTGTCCGCGTTCGTCGACGACCTGTCCAACTGGTACGTGCGCCGTTCGCGCCGCCGCTTCTGGCAGGGCGACAAGGCCGCGCTGCGCACCCTGCACGAGGTCGTGGAGACGGTCACCAAGCTGATGGCCCCGCTGACCCCGTTCATCACCGAGCGGGTCTGGCAGGACCTGGTCGTCCCGGTCACCCCGGGCGCCCCGGAGTCGGTGCACCTGGCGTCCTGGCCGGAGGCGGACCTGTCCGCGATCGACCCGGAGCTGTCGAAGCAGATGGTGCTGGTGCGGCGCCTGGTGGAGCTGGGGCGGGCCACCCGCGCGGAGTCGGGCGTGAAGACCCGCCAGCCGCTGAAGCGCGCGCTGATCGCGGCGGGCGGCTTCACCGCTCTCGACCCGGAGCTGCACACCCAGATCACCGAGGAGCTGAACGTCGAGTCGCTTGCGTCGCTGTCCGAGGTGGGCGGCTCGCTGGTGGACACCACGGCGAAGGCCAACTTCCGCGCGCTGGGCAAGCGGTTCGGCAAGCGGGTCCAGGACGTGGCCAAGGCGGTCGCGAACGCGGACGCCGCCGCCCTGTCCCTGGCGCTGCGCGAGGGCACGGCCTCGGTGGAGGTCGACGGGGAGACGATCACCCTCGCCCCGGACGAGGTGATCATCACGGAGACCCCGCGCGAGGGCTGGTCGGTGGCGTCCGACGCCGGTGCCACGGTCGCCCTCGACCTGGAGATCACCGAGGAGCTGCGCCGGGCGGGCCTCGCCCGTGACGCGATCCGGCTGATCCAGGAGGCCCGCAAGAACAGCGGCCTCGACGTGGCCGACCGCATCGCCCTGCGCTGGACGGCCGCCGACCCCGCGACGGTCTCCGCCGTGACGGAGCACGCGCAGCTGATCGCCGACGAGGTTCTCGCCACGGACTTCGACCGGGGCGAGGCGGACGACACGTACGGCGCGCCGTTCACCGACGAGGGGCTGTCCCTGACGTTCCGCCTGCGCAAGGCGTAACACCCGGGCAGCCGCAGGCCGAAGGCCCGGGCCCACCGAGAAAAATCTTGGTGGGCCCGGGCCTTCGGCGTTGCGTACGTCGGACACCGCACCCAGGTCCGAACAAACACCGCAAACCCCGTGAACACGCGTAGCGAAAGGGCGGGGCCCCGGGTTGGTGTACCCGGGGCCCCGCCCTGAACGCTGCCGACTGCTACGCCGTATTCATGACCACAGGGGCCGTCAGTTGTCGTCCTCGTCGATCAGGAAGCCGCGCATCGGCGAGGGCGCCTGACCCATCGGCGACGGGCCCTGCGGACGCACCGGCGCCATGGGCTGCGTCATGGCCGGCTGCATCTGCTGCTGACCGCCGTACGACGGACCGGACGGACCGCCGGGGCCGCCGCCCATCGTCTGGTTGCCGCCGTAGGACGGCGCACCGGCACCGGCCGGAGCCATCGAGGGCGCCGGGGACGGCGGCAGCGACGGCGCGGCACTCGCGGGCTGGCGCGGCGGGGCGAGCGAGTCGTCCGCCTGGGTCTCCAGCTGACGCAGCTGCGACTCCAGGTAGGACTTCAGCCGCGTGCGGTACTCGCGCTCGAAGCCGCGCAGGTCCTCGACCTTGCGCTCCAGCGTGGCGCGGGCGGACTCCAGGGAGCCCATCGCGACGCGGTGCTTCTCCTGCGCGTCCCGCTCCAGGGCGTCGGCCTTGGCACGGGCGTCCCGCTCGAGACCCTCGGCACGCGAACGCGCCTCGCCCACGATCTTGTTGGCCTCGGAACGGGCCTCCGCGATCGCCTGGTCGGCGGTCTGCTGCGCCAGCGACAGCACCCGCGCGGCGCTGTCGCCGCCGGGGCCTCCCTGACCGGGAAGACCGGGGCCGCCCATGGGGCCACCCATCGGGCCACCAGGGCCCATCTGCCCCTGCATCGGGCCGCCCTGGCCCATCGGCCCGGGACCCTGGCCCATGGGGCCGGGACCCTGCGGGCCGCCCTGTCCGCCGGGGCCGGCGGGCAGCTGAGGAGCACCGCTCGGCAGCTGGGGCGGGCCACCCATGGGGCCACCCATCTGCTGCTGCGGCGGGCCCGATATGCCGGCGGGCACGGGAGCGCCGGGACCTCGCATGCCCTGCTGGGGCATCCCCTGCTGGGGCATGCCCTGCGGCGGCCCCTGCTGTTGCTGCTGGTCCTGCGGCTCGGGAGGCTTCCGCATGTTCTGCTGGTTCTGGGCAGCAGCGCGCGTGGCCGCGGCCAGCTTGGCGCGCAGGTCCTCGTTCTCGCGGAGCAGGCGCGTCAGTTCGGCTTCGACCTCGTCGAGGAAGGCATCGACCTCGTCCTCGTCATAGCCTTCTCGGAGGCGGACGGTCGTGAACTGCTTGTTCCGCACGTCCTCGGGGGTCAACGGCATCTCTTCACCTCAACGTAGTCATCGGCAGTCGGCAAGACCGTATCGTCCACAGTCACCTCGCGAGATTGCCCACGATCGAGATCAGGATGTAGACGATGATCATCAGGACGAAGAAGGACAGGTCGAGCGCCACGCCCCCGAGACGCAGCGGCGGGATGAACCGCCGCAGAAGCTTCAGCGGTGGATCGGTGACAGTGTAGGTGGCCTCCAGGACGACCACCATCGCCTTGCCGGGTTGCCATGAGCGGGCGAACTGGAACACGTAGTCCATGACCAAACGGAAGATCAGCACGATGAGGAACACCATCAGCGCGATGTAGATCACCTGCGCGAACACGCTCATGGCCTGCTTTTCCCTCTCCCCTGTGCACTGCTCGGTCCGGTCCTGCGTCTCAGCTCTGGTTGAAGAACCCGCCCTCTGCGATGCGGGCCTTGTCCTCCGCCGTGACATCGACGTTAGCAGGCGACAACAGGAACACCTTCTGCGTCACCCGCTCGATGCTGCCGTGAAGACCAAACACCAAACCGGCCGCAAAGTCGACAAGTCGCTTCGCGTCTGTGTCATCCATCTCAGTCAGATTCATGATCACCGGAGTGCCTTCACGGAAGTGTTCCCCGATGGTACGGGCCTCGTTGTAGGTCCGGGGGTGAAGCGTGGTGATCCGGTAAGGCTCTCGTTCCGACACGACCTTGGGCATGATCACCGGTGCGTTCTTCTCCAGGCTTGCGCGTTCTTGTGTGATGGATGCCACGGGCGCGATCCGCGCCGGGCGTGGCGATTCCGCGGCGAGCGAAGCGGATCGGGCGACCGGTTCGCGCGGCGCGGGAGGGTGTACGACTCGCACCTCTTCGTCCCTTTGTGACTGATGTGAGCCGTGGGACTGGTGCGGCGGTTCGTGCCGCCGGTGGTCCCGCTCGGGCTCCGGGTCGAGTTCGGGTTCAAAGTCGTCGTCTGGGTCGAATCCGCGGCCGTCGTAACCATCGTCCTCCACGAGGCCGAGGTAGACCGCCATCTTGCGCATCGCGCCGGCCATGCTCCGAGTCCTCCGCTCTGTGGTGGATCCGCTGACGACCGCCAAGTGCCCGCGATCCACTAGGTCTTTACGTCCGCTGTTCGGCGGAACTGACCATATTTTCTGCTGTGGTCCGACTTCTTGGCGACGTTACCCGAGCCTGGGGCGGACTCCGAGTACCGCACTGCCGACGCGCACATGTGTCGCTCCGGCGGCCACGGCCTGTTCGAGGTCCGCACTCATCCCTGCCGAGACCATGTTCGCAGCCGGATGAGCCCGGCGCAGGTCGGTCGACAAATCCATCAACCGCTCGAACGCCGCCCGTTCCCGTCCCGCGTACTCGCCGGTGAGCGGGGCGACGGTCATGAGGCCGTCGAGCCGCAGCCCTTCGGCCCCGGCGACCAGGCCGGCCAACTCCTCGAGTCCGCCGGGCGCGACGCCTCCGCGCTCGCCCCGTCCGCTCGCGCCGGCGTCGAACGCCACCTGGATCAGACAGCCGATTTCGCGCCCGGCCCGCACGGCCTCCTTGGAGAGGGCCGTCACCAGTCGGGAACGGTCGACGGACTGCACCAGATCGGCATAACCGACCACCGAACGCACCTTGTTGGTTTGAAGCTGACCGACGAAGTGCCACGTAAGGGGCAGATCCGCACACTCCGCCGCCTTGGGGGCGGCATCCTGGTCGCGGTTCTCGGCGACATGGCGCACACCGAGTTCCGACAGGATCCGCACATCGCTCGCGGGGTACGTCTTGGTGACCACGATGAGGGTCACCTCGTCGCGCGCCCGTCCGGCGGCGGCGCACGCCGCGGTGATCCGCTCCTCCACTCTCGCCAGGTTCGAGGCGAGTTCGCCCTTACGGTCCGTCATGTCCCATCAGTCCAGCCACACATAACCCGCGAGCCGCCCCGTGGTGCGGTCGCGGCGGTACGAGAAGTGATCCGCCGACTCCAGCGTGCACACCGGCGACTGCTCCCGGTCGCGCACGCCCAGCCGTTCGAGCTGGGCGTGCACACCCGCGGCCACGTCGACCGCCGGCGTGCCCCAGCTCGTCTCGGCGTGCGCCGCCGGTTCGACGGCGGCCACCTCGGCACGCATCGTCCCGGGCACCTCGTAGCACCGGCCGCACACGGCGGGTCCGGTGCGGACGACGATCCGGGCCGGGTCGGCGCCGAGTCCGGTCATGGCCCGTACGGCTGCGGGAACCACCCCGGCGACCAGTCCGGGCCGGCCCGCGTGGGCGGCGGCCGCCACTTTGGCCACGGGGTCGGCGAGCAGCACCGGCACGCAGTCGGCGGTGAGCACCGCGAGGGCGAGTCCGCGCCGGGCGGTGACGATCGCGTCGACCTCGGGGACCGGGCGGTCGCCCCAGGGCTCGTCGACCACGACGGCGTCGGCCCCGTGCACCTGGTTCATCCAGACCACGCGGGCCGGGTCCACGCCGAGGGACTTGGCGGTCAGTTCGCGGTTGGTGCGTACGGCGCCGGGGTCGTCGCCGACGGCTCCGCCGAGGTTGAGCTCCTCATACGGAGCGGCGCTCACCCCGCCCCACCGGTCGGTGAAGGCGAAGTGCGCGCCGCTCACGCTCTCGCGCCGTCCTATCACTTCAGGAAGTCCGGCACGTCCAGTTCCTCGGCCGCGCTGTCGTAGCTCCGCGACGGCGGGACCGGGGGCTGGGCGACCGGGATGTCGTTCACCGGCTCCGGGGCCACCGGCTCCGGGTCCTCCTTCGGCGTGACGCTGCCGAGCGAGCCGAAGGACGGGCGGCTCTCGGGCTGCCGGGCCGGGGCCGGCTCCTCGCGCTTGGCCGAGGACGAGCCGAGGACGTTGTCCCGCTTGGAGGGCGGCTGGCCGCCGTCGAACCCGGCGGCGATCACGGTGACCCGGACCTCGTCGCCGAGCGCGTCGTCGATCACCGCACCGAAGATGATGTTGGCCTCGGGGTGGGCGGCCTCGCTGACCAGCTGGGCGGCCTCGTTGATCTCGAAGAGACCGAGGTCGCTGCCGCCGGAGATGGAGAGCAGCACGCCGCGGGCGCCGTCGATGGAGGCTTCCAGCAGCGGCGAGGAGATGGCCATCTCGGCGGCGGCCACCGCGCGGTCGTCGCCGCGGGCCGAGCCGATGCCCATGAGGGCGGAGCCGGCCTCGGACATGACCGACTTGACGTCGGCGAAGTCGAGGTTGATCAGACCGGGGGTGGTGATCAGGTCGGTGATGCCCTGGACACCGGAGAGCAGAACCTGGTCCGCCGACTTGAAGGCGTCGAGGACCGACACCTGACGGTCGGAGATGGACAGCAGCCGGTCGTTCGGGATCACGATGAGGGTGTCGACCTCTTCGCGGAGCTCGGCGATGCCGTCCTCGGCCTGGTTGGCCCGGCGCCGTCCCTCGAAGGTGAACGGGCGCGTGACCACACCGATGGTCAGGGCGCCGAGCGAGCGGGCGATGTTGGCCACGACGGGCGCGCCGCCAGTGCCGGTGCCGCCACCCTCACCGGCCGTCACGAAGACCATGTCGGCCCCCTTGAGGACCTCCTCGATCTCCTCGCGGTGGTCCTCGGCGGCCTTGCGGCCGACGGCCGGGTTGGCTCCGGCGCCGAGTCCGCGGGTGAGTTCACGGCCGACGTCGAGCTTGACGTCGGCGTCGCTCATCAACAGAGCTTGCGCGTCGGTGTTGATGGCGATGAACTCGACGCCCTTGAGACCGACCTCGATCATCCGGTTGATGGCATTGACACCACCGCCGCCGACACCGATGACTTTGATGACTGCGAGGTAGTTCTGCGGTGCTGCCACGTCGAAGGCCTCTCGCCTCGAGTTACGTGTCGCCTTCTCGCGGGTGCGCCGCGGTCCGACGACTGATGCCGAATGGGACGGTCCGTATCGCCGACCCGAACCCTAACGGTGAAGTTTAGGGTTACCAGTGTGTCTGTTCCCTGGAGTCTTCTGAACAGGACACTAAGTCGACAAGTGGCGCACGTTCAACGAACACGCCGAACCTCCCGTTTTTCTTTTCACCCTATGTGATCAGCCGTAGCGCTGCCCAACCAGGGTGCTGGCCTGCACTGATGCGCGTCAACTCCCTGATGACGCCGGAGCGGTGGGAACGCTGACGTCGAAGTGCCGCGCGCGGGGCTCCGCTTTCATCAGCGCGGTGAGAGTACGGCCCTTGGCGGCACCCTTCTCACTGCTTCCCCAGTCGACCGTACGGCCGTCCGCCAGTTCCAGCGAGATGTCGTCGTAGGAACGGACCTTGACGCTCCGCGTCGCCCGCGCCACGGAGTCCGGAAGGGCGCCCGCCACCCGCACCGCCTCCCGCGTCAGCCGGTCCTCGCCGAAGCGGCGCAGACTCGCCGCCGTGGAACCGCTGCCGGACGCTTCCAGTTTCAGCTGGGCCACGCCTTTGGGAGCCTTGGAAACCGTGGCGAACCGGACACCTTCGTCATCCACTTCGATGAACTTCCCCGCTTTGTGGATGAGAAGAACGGGGGTGCGTTCCGTAACTTTCAGCGTGATTTCGTGCGGCCAGGAACGGACCACGTCAATCGTGTCAATTCGGGGCAATGCCCTGACGAGCCGGGCCTCGATCGCCTCGGTGTCGACGGAGATCAGCTGTTCCCCGAGGGGAACGTCGGCGGCTTCGCGCACCTGGGCCGGTGTGAGAACCCCGGTGCCCGACACGGAGACCCGCTCCACGCGCACCAGGTCCGACCCGTACAGCAGCCAGAACGCCCCGCTGCCGAGGAACAGCAGGACAACGGCCGATGCGATGATCCGACGAAGGCGCCGTCGCCCGAACCGCCTGGCGGGCGGCGGGCCGGACGACTCCCGCTTGCGTTCACCGCGCTCCGCGGTGGTCGATCCGGCCACGCTCCCTGCCTTCCGTCATACGCGTCTAACGGTGTGCACGGGCGGCGATCGCCTCGTACACCATGCCGACGAGCAGGTCGTCGGCGTCCCGGCGGCCGAACTCGGCGGCGGCGCGGGACATCTCGTACAGCCGGTGCGGGTCGGCGAGCACCGGCAGCACGTTCTGCTGCACCCACTCCGGCGTCAGTTCCGCGTCGTCGACCAGCAGTCCGCCGCCGGCCTTGACCACCGGCTGGGCGTTGAGCCGCTGTTCGCCGTTGCCGATGGGCAGCGGCACATAGGCGGCCGGGAGCCCGACGGCGGAGAGTTCGGCGACGGTCATCGCGCCCGCGCGGCAGAGCATCATGTCGGCAGCGGCGTACGCGAGATCCATCCGGTCCAGGTAACTTACCGGGATGTAGGGGGGCATGCCGGGCATCTGCTGGACCTGCGGCAGTTCGTTCTTCGGGCCGACCGCGTGCAGGATCTGGATTCCGGCCTGCTGAAGCCACGGAGCGACCTGCTGCACGACCTCGTTGAGCCGGCGGGCGCCCTGCGAACCGCCGGAGACCAGCAGCGTCGGGAGGTTGGGGTCGAGCCCGAACGCCGCGCGGGCCTCGGGGCGCACGGCCGCCCGGTCCAGGGTGGCCACGGAGCGGCGCAGCGGGATGCCGATGTAGCGGGAGTTGCGCAGCTTGCTGTCGGGCGTGGAGACGGCGACCTGGGCGGCGTACCGGGAGCCGATCTTGTTGGCCAGGCCGGGGCGGGCGTTGGCCTCGTGGACGACGATCGGCACACCCAGGCGCTTGGCCGCGAGATAACCGGGCAGGGCGACGTAGCCGCCGAAGCCCACCACGGCGTCCGCCTTGGTGCGCTCCAGGATCTGCTCGGTCGCCTTGATGGTGCCGCGCAGCCGGCCCGGGACGGTGATCAGCTCGGGGGTGGGCTTGCGTGGCAGCGGTACGGCGGGGATCAGCGCCAGCTCGTACCCGCGCTCGGGTACGAGACGGGTCTCGAGGCCGCGCTCCGTGCCCAGGGCCGTGATGCCCACGGTCGGATCCTGCCTGCGCAGGGCGTCCGCGAGGGCGAGCGCGGGCTCGATGTGGCCCGCGGTTCCTCCGCCGGCGAGTACGACATGCACCGAAATTCACCGCTCTCCGGACGAACGCACCCTCGGGGCGCGCCGTCGCATCGTGTTCCATCTCCGGGGCCGCTGAGAACCCCCGATCCGCTTTTTACCAAAGCGGGGTTGCCGCATCGCAAGCGCCATCCGCGCAGCGGGGTCCTCACGCGCGAAGGCGATCAGCAACCCGATGGCGAACATGGTCGGCAGCAGGGCGGACCCTCCGTAGGAGAACAGCGGGAGCGGGACACCGGCGATCGGCAGCAGGCCGAGCACCGCACCGATGTTGATCACGGCCTGGGCCATGATCCAGGTGGTCACGCCTCCCGCGGCATACCTCACGAAGGGGTCCTCCGTGCGTCCGGCCACGCGGATACCCGCATAGCCTAGAGCCGCGAAGAGGGCGAGTACCGACAGCGTCCCCGCCAGGCCCAGTTCCTCACCGGTGACGGCGAAGATGAAGTCCGTGTGCGCTTCGGGCAGTTGGCCCCATTTCTCCACGCTTGCACCGAGCCCGGAACCGAAGATGCCGCCGGAGGCGAGGGCGTAGATCCCGTGCACGGCCTGCCAGCAGTCCACCGGGCCCGACTGCGGTTCGGTGGCGCCGAGACAGGCGAGCCGGGCCATGCGGTTGGGGCTGGTGCGGATGAGGATCGCACCGAGCAGCGCGGCGACGGACAGTACGCCGACGAACAGCCGCGTCGGTGCTCCGGCCAGCCAGAGCAGGCCGAACAGGACCGCGGTGAGGATGATCGCCGTCCCCATGTCGCCGCCCAGCATGATCAGCCCGAGCAGCATGAAGGCGGCCGGCACCAGCGGCACCAGCATGTGCTTCCACTGGGTCAGCAGCCGCTTGTCCTGCTTGCGGGCCAGCAGATCGGCGCCCCACAGCACCAGCGCGAGCTTGCCGAACTCACTGGGCTGCAGCTGGAAGGAGCTGCCGAGGGCGATCCAGTTCTGGTTGCCGTTGACCGAGACTCCTATCCCCGGCACCTGCACCAGGGCCATCAGGAAGACGGCGCCCGCGAGGATGGGATAGGCCAGCGCACGGTGCAGCTTCACCGGCATCCGGGAGGCCACCAGCAGCAGCACGGCGCCGATCACGGCCGCCAGGAGCTGCTTGCGGAAGAAGTACGAGCCCGGCAGCGACATCTGCAGCGCCGTGATCTGGGAGGCCGAGTAGACCATCACCAGACCCAGCACGGTGATCAGCAGACTGCCGCCGAGGATGAGGTAGTAGGCGGTCAGCGGACGGTCCCAGGCCCTGCGCGCCCTGGTGACGAGGGTGCGCACGGGGTTCTCGCGCGGCGGGCCGGGGACGACGGGCCCCCGGGCGGCCCGCTGCACGGGCGGGCGGCCGGTACGGCTACCGGGCATCCCGGCCTCCGCCCCTTGCCGGCCTACAGGCTCTAGGGCCCACGCGTCCCTCCCAAGATCGCCCGGCGCCAGGCGGCCGGGGGTCAGGCGCCGAGCTCGCGCACCGCCTGTGCGAACGCGTCACCGCGCTTGTTGTAGTTGGCGAACATGTCCATCGAGGCGCAGGCGGGGGCCAGCAGTACCGTGTCGCCGGGCCGTGCGAGCCGCTTCGCCTCCTGGACAGCCTGGAGCATCGCCCCAGTGTCGGTCCGGTCGAGGTCGACGACGGGTACTTCCGGGGCGTGTCGCGCGAGGGCTTCGCGGATCAGGGCCCGGTCCCTGCCGATCAGCACGGCACCGCGCAGCCGCTTCGCCGAGTCCGCGACCAGCTCGTCGAAGGTGGCGCCCTTGGCGAGGCCGCCGGCGATCCACACGATCGACTCGTACGCGGCCAACGAGGCCCCGGCGGCGTGTGTGTTGGTCGCCTTGGAGTCGTCGACGTAGGCGACGCCGTCGAGATCGGCGACGTGCGCGATGCGGTGGGCGTCCGGGGTGAAGGCCCGCAGTCCGTCCCGTACGGCGCCCGCGGGCACCCCGTAGGCGCGCGCCAGGGCGGCGGCCGCAAGGGCGTTGGCGATGTTGTGCGGGGCCGGGGGCCTGACGTCGGAGACCTCGGCGAGCTCCTGGGCGTTCTTGTGCCGGTTCTCGACGAAGGCTCGGTCGACCAGGAGGCCCTCCACGACGCCGAGTTGGGAGGGACCCGGGGTGCCCAGCGTGAAGCCGACGGCGCGGCAGCCCTCCTCGACGTCGGCCTCGCGGACCAGGTCCTCGGTGGCCTTGTCGGCCACGTTGTAGACGCAGGCGACGCGATTGCCCTCGTAGACGCGGCCCTTGTCCTTGGCGTACGCCTCCATGGAGCCGTGCCAGTCCAGGTGGTCGGGGGCGAGGTTGAGCACCGCCGCGGAGTGGGCGCGCAGGGACGGCGCCCAGTGGAGCTGGTAGCTGGACAGCTCCACGGCGAGCACGTCGTACTCCTCCTCGCCGAGCACCGCGTCGAGGAGGGAGACGCCGATGTTGCCGACGGCCGCGGTGCGCAGGCCGGCCGCCTTCAGGATGGAGGCGAGCATCTGAACGGTGGTGGTCTTGCCGTTGGTGCCGGTGACCGCGAGCCACGGGGCCGCGCCGGGCTTCCTGAGCCGCCAGGCGAGTTCGACGTCGCCCCACACCGGCACCCCGGCCGCGTCCGCCGCCGCGAAGAGCGGCTTGTCCGGCTTCCAACCCGGGGCGGTGACGATCAGTTCGGTGCCGTCGGGCAGGGTGGCGCCGTCACCGAGGCGCACGGTGACGCCGAGCGCCTCCAGTTCCGCCGCCTGCTCCCGCGCGCGTGCGTCGTCGCCGTCGTTGACGACGGTCACCTTCGCGCCGAGCCCGCGCAGCACCTTGGCCGCCGGGACGCCGGAGACGCCGAGTCCGGCGACGGTGACGTTCTTCCCCTGCCAGTCGGTCACTTGTCCGCTGCCCATCCCGCGTAGAAGAGGCCCAGTCCGACGATCACACAGATGCCCTGGATGATCCAGAAGCGGACCACCACAAGGACTTCGGACCAGCCTTTGAGTTCGAAGTGGTGCTGGAGCGGCGCCATCCGGAAGACCCGCTTCCCGGTGAGCCGGAACGAGCCGACCTGGATGACCACCGACATGGTGATGAGGACGAACAGACCGCCGAGGATCGCCAGCAGCAGCTCGGTGCGGGAGCAGATCGCGAGACCCGCGAGCACACCGCCGAGCGCCAGCGAACCGGTGTCACCCATGAAGATCTTGGCGGGCGAGGTGTTCCACCAGAGGAAGCCCAGGCAGCTGCCCATCAGCGCGGCGGAGACCACCGCCAGGTCGAGCGGGTCACGGACCTCGTAACAGGCGCCCGGGTTGGTCAGGGTCCCCGCGTTGGCGCAGGACTCCTGCCACTGCCAGACGCCGATGAACGTGTAGGCGCCGAAGACCAGGACGGAGGCACCGGTGGCGAGGCCGTCGAGACCGTCGGTGAGGTTCACGCCGTTCGACATCGCGAGGATCATGAACAGCGCCCAGACCACGAACAGCACCGGGCCGATGGTCCAGCCGAAGTCCGTGATGAACGACAGCTTGGTGGAGGCCGGGGTGTTGCCGCGGGAGTCCGCGAACTGCAGCGAGAGCACCGCGAAGGCGATACCGCCGAGAAGCTGTCCGGCCATCTTCGCCTTGGCCCGCAGACCCAGCGAACGCCGCTTGACGATCTTGATGTAGTCGTCGAGGAAGCCGACCAGGCCCATGCCGACCATCAGGCCGAGCACCAGCACACCGGAGTAGGTCGGCGACTTGCCGGTGATGAGCTTCGACAGGAAGTAAGCGGCGACCGTCGCCAGGATGAAGGCGATACCGCCCATCGTCGGCGTACCGCGCTTGCTGGCGTGCTCGCGCGGGCCGTCGTCGCGGATGTACTGCCCGTACCCCTTGCGGGCGAGCAGCTTGATCAGCAGCGGGGTGCCGACCAGCGTCAGGAAGAGGCCAATGACTCCTGAGAACAGGATCTGATTCATCATCGGGCTGCGACCTCGCCCTCGGCACCGGTCTCGAGCAGCGCCTGCGCCACGCTCTCGAGTCCGACCGAACGGGACGCCTTCACGAGAACGACGTCTCCCGGGCGCAATTGGCTGCGCAACAGGTCGACCGCCGCCTGTGCGTCGGACACGTGCACCGACTCCTCACCCCACGAACCCTCGTTATATGCGCCCAGTTGCAGCCAGGCGGCTTCCCTGCCCCCGACCGCGACGAGCTTGCTGACGTTGAGCCGGACGGCGAGCCGTCCGACCGCGTCGTGCTCGGCGAGCGCCTCGTCCCCGAGCTCGGCCATCTTGCCGAGCACCGCCCACGTACGACGCCCCTTGCCCATGGCCACCAGCGCGCGCAGCGCGGCCTTCATGGACTCGGGGTTCGCGTTGTAGGCGTCGTTGACGACCGTCACGCCGTCCGGGCGCTCGGTGACCTCCATCCGCCAGCGGGAGAGGGAGCCCGCCTCGGAGAGCGCGCGGGCGATCTCGTCTGCGGACATGCCCAACTCGTGGGCGACGGCGGCCGCGGCGAGCGCGTTCGACACGTGATGCTCACCGTACAGGCGCATGGTCACATCGGATGCACCGGAGGGTGTGTGAAGCCTGAAGGAGGGCTGTCCGCTGTCCGTGAGTCGCACGTTCTCGGCCCGAACGTCCGCTTCGTCGGACTCTCCGAAAAGGATCACCTTCGCCTTCGTACGGGCGGCCATGGCCCTTACGAGGGGGTCGTCCGCGTTGAGGATCGCGGCGCCCCCCTCCTCGGCCGGGGGCAGGGCCTCGACCAGTTCGCCCTTGGCCTCGGCGATCTGCTCCCGGCCGCCGAACTCCCCGATGTGGGCGGAGCCGACGTTCAGCACCAGGCCGACCCTCGGCGGGGTCAGACCGGTGAGGTACCGGATATGGCCGATTCCGCGCGCTCCCATCTCCAGCACGAGGAACTTCGTCTCCTCGGTGGCGGTGAGCGCGGTGAGCGGCAGCCCGATCTCGTTGTTGAGCGAGCCGGGGGTGAACACGGTCGGCGCCTTGCTCCGCAGCACCTGGGCGATCAGGTCCTTGGTACTGGTCTTGCCGGCCGATCCGGTCAGCGCGACGAGGGTGGCGCCGAGCCGGCCGACGACATGCCGGGCGAGGGCCCCGAGCGCGGCCTGGACGTCCTCCACGACGATCGCGGGCACGCCGACAGGGCGGGAGGCCAGCACGGCGGCCGCTCCCGCCTCGACGACCGCGGCCGCGTAGTCGTGTCCGTCCACGCGCTCGCCGACGAAGGCGACGAACAGGCTGCCGGGGCCCGCCTCCCGCGAGTCCCGGACCACCGGCCCGGTGACCTGCACGGACGGGTCCGGTATGTCGTGCGTCTGCCCGCCGACGACTTCTGCGATCTCGGCGAGGGAGAGGGCGATCACAAGTTCATCCCTGGGTCTTCTTGATGGCTTCGCGAAGCACCTGGCGGTCGTCGAAGGGACGCACCACCCCGGCGATGTCCTGTCCCTGCTCATGGCCCTTGCCCGCGACCAGCACCGTGTCGCCGGGCTCGGCCCGGGCGACGGCGGCGGCGATCGCGGCGGCCCGGTCCTCGAAGACCTGCACCTCGCCGCGCTCGTGGGCGGGCACGGAGGCCGCGCCCTGGAGCATGGTGGCCAGAATCGCCAGGGGGTCCTCGGAGCGGGGGTTGTCGGAGGTCAGTACGGCGGTGTCGGCGAGCCGCGCGACGGCGGCGCCCATGGGCTCCCGCTTGGTCGTGTCACGGTCTCCGCCGCAGCCGAGCACGACGTGCACCCGGCCCTCGGTGACCTTGCGCAGGGCGCGCAGCACCGACTCCACGGCGTCCGTCTTGTGGGCGTAGTCCACGACCGCCAGGTACGGCTGGCCCACGTCGACGCGCTCCAGGCGGCCGGGCACGCCCGGCACGGCGGCCACGCCGTCGGCGGCGGCCTGCGGGTCGAGGCCGGCGGCGGCGAGGGCGACGACCGCGGCGAGGGTGTTGGCCACGTTGAAGGGGCCCGGCAGCGGCGAGCGGGCGGTGATCCGCTCGTCCTTGGGACCGACCACGGTGAACGTCGAGTCCATCGGGCCGACCTCGACGTCCTCGGCACGCCAGTCGGCGTCGGGGTGCCCCTCGGCGGAGTAGGTGACGACCGGGACGCCGGCCTCCTTGGCGAGGCGGCGGCCGTACTCGTCGTCCACGTTGACCACACCGAGCCTGCTGCGGGCGGGCGTGAACAACTGCGCCTTGGCCTGGAAGTAGTCCTCCATCCCGGAGTGGAACTCCATGTGCTCCGGGCTGAGGTTGGTGAAGACGGCGATGTCGAAGACACAGCCGTCGACCCGCCCGAGGACCAGGGCGTGGCTGGAGACCTCCATGGCGACCGCGTCGGTGCCGCGCTCGCGCATGACGGCGAACAGCGCCTGGAGGTCGGTGGCCTCGGGCGTGGTGCGTTCGGACTTGATGCGCTCGTCGCCGATGCGCATCTCCACGGTGCCGATCAGACCGGTGCTCCGGACGGTCTTCAGGCCGCCCTCGACCAGATAGGCGGTGGTGGTCTTGCCCGAGGTGCCGGTGATGCCGATCTGGAGCAGATCGCGGCCCGGGTGGCCGTAGATGGTGGCGGCCAGCTCGCCCATGCGCGCGCGGGGGTCGTCCACCACCAGCGCGGGCAGGCCGGTGCGGGCGACGCGCTCGACGCCGGACGGGTCGGTCAGCACGGCGACCGCGCCGAGGCCGGCGGCCTGGGTGACGAAGTCGGCGCCGTGGGCGCGGGCGCCGGGGAGGGCCGCGTACAGGTCGCCCGGGCGGACGGCGCGCGAGTCGTGGGTGATGCCCGTGACCTCGGCGGTCCGTTCCGGCGCGGGGGTACCCAGCTGACCGGCGAGTTCCGCGAGGGGTGTGGCGGAGACCTGAACCGGCCGGGGCGGTCCCGGATATGTCACGGGGTGGCCCTTCTGGGTGGATTGGGACTGATCAGCGTGTGGCACGGCGGTGAGCGTACCGGGCCCACCGGCAGGTGAGCCAAGCGAGGTGCGGGAGGTGCTCTGGTTCCCGGGGTCGGGGGTGATCGTTGTCACGAGGTGGTTCCTGGTGGCTCGGTGCTCGGTACGGGTCAGGGCTTGAAGGTGACCGGGAGGTCGGCGGGGGCGGCGCCGGTGGGCGGCACCTGGAGTGTCTTCAGGGCGAACGCCATGACCTGCTTGTACACCGGGCCGCAGATCTGGCCGCCGAAGTAGCTGCCCTCGGTGGCGTTCTGGATGACGCAGTAGACGGTGATCCTGGGCTTGTCGGCGGGCGCGAACCCGGCGAAGGACGAGGTGTAGCCGTGGTACTTGCCGGTGGCCGGATCCACGCGGTTCGCCGTACCGGTCTTCCCCGCGACCCGGTAGCCCGGGATGCGCGCCTTGGTGCCGGTGCCTTCCTCGTCGTCCACGACCGACTCCAGCATCCGGGCGAGCGTCTTCGCCGTCTTCTCGCTGACGACCCGGGTCTCCTTGGGCTTCGGTGCGGGGGTGAAGCGTCCGTCGGGCCCCTTGGAGCCGCGGACGAGGGTGGGTTCGACGCGGACGCCGCCGTTGGCGATGGTCGAGTAGACGGAGGCGGCCTGCATGGCGTTGATGGAGACGCCCTGGCCGAAAGGAATCGTGTACTGCTGCGAGGTGGACCACGCGCCGGGCGGGGCGAGGATGCCCTTGGTCTCGCCGGGGAAGCCCAGTCCGGTGTGGCTGCCGAGGCCGAACTTGCGCAGGTAGTCGTACAGCACCTTGTTGGCCTGGGACTGGGTCCTGCCCAGCTGGCCGGTGGCGAGGATGGTGCCGATGTTGCTGGACTTGGCGAGCACGCCGTTGAGCGTGAGGTACCACGTCGGGTGGTCGATGTCGTCCTTGAAGAGCCGGTCGCCGCGGTGCAGCCGGTTGGGCACGACCACATGGGTCCCCGGCGTGGCGACGTTCTCCTCGAGGACGGCGGCCATGGAGAGGACCTTGGCCGTGGAGCCGGGTTCGAAGGCGTCCTGGACGGCCGCGTTGCCGAGCGCCTTCGGATCGGCCTCGGAGAGGTTGTTGGGGTCGAACCCGGGCGCGTTGGCCATCGCGAGGACCTCGCCGGTGCGGGTGTCCTGGACGATGACGTAGCCGCGGTCGGCCGCGGACTCCCTCACCTGCTTGCTGATCGCGTTCTGGGCGGCCCACTGGATGTCACGGTGGATGGTGAGCTCGACGTCGCTGCCGGGCACGGCCGGGGTCTCGGTGGAGCCCGCGGTCGGGACCAGACGGCCGCCGGACTGGGCGTAGCGGATCTTGCCGTCCTCACCGGCCAGCCGCTTGTCCAGCTGGAGCTCGATGCCGCCGGCGCCCTTGCCCGCGGCGTTGACCCAGCCCAGTATCCCGGCGGCGAGTTCGTTGTTGGGGTACACCCGCTTGCTGGTGGGCACGGAGAAGACGCCGGCCAGGACGTTGGCGGTGGAGTCGTCGCTCTCCGCCTTCTTCGCGAGGCCGGCCTTCAGGTCCTTGATCTGCTTCCAGACCTGCGGGGTCTGGCGGCCGGCCAGCTTGACGTAGCGCAGTGTCCTGTTCTCCGGCCGGAGCTTCCTGACCAGGTCGTCCTGGTCCTCGCCGAGGATCGGCGCGAGGAGGGCGGCGGCCTGCTCGGGACCGTCGGCGACCTCCAGTTCGTCCGGGGTGAACATCGTCGGGTCGGCGGTGATGTCGTAGGCGTCCTCGCTGGTCGCAAGGGCCACGCCGTGGCGGTCGGTGATCTCCCCGCGTTCCGCGGCCAGCACCTGGCCGACGTAGCGGTTCTGCTCGGCCTTGCCCGCGTAGGTGCTCGCGTCGACGGCCTGCACCTGGAACAGGCGTACGACGAAGGCGAGCAGGACCAGGGTCAGGGCGACACCGATCAGGCGCAGCCGGGGCCGGTGGCTGCCCAGGCGGATGACCTTGGGCGCCGCGGGACGGGGTCCGGCGGGCCTGCGGGCCGGGCGGGCGCCGGGTCCCGGGCGCCGGGCGGCGCCCTGCCGGGCGGGCCGGGCGGGTCCGGGCACCCGGCGGCGGGGCGGTTCCCTGTCGGACACTTCCGTCACCTGCCGGGGGTCGATGAGGAGGGGGTGGGACGGGGGCTCGGCGCCGAGGCGGGCGGCGGGACCGTCGCGGTGGCCAGGGCCTCGGGGGCGAGGACCAGGGGGGCGCGGGCCGCGGAGGCGGCGCTGGGGACGCCCTTGACCTTGCCGTCGGGGCCGAGGAAGGCGGGGTCGCCGCCGGGCACCATGCCGAGTTCGCGGGCGCGGCGCTGGAGGGCGTCGGGCGCGGAGTAGGCGTCGATGTCCCGTTGCAGGGCCTGTTCCTCGTCGGTGAGGTTCTTGGTCTCCCGCTTGAGGTCGTCGAGCTGGAAGGCGCCCTCGCTGAGCGCGGAGTTCAGCACCAGGAGGCCGATCAGGCCGCCGCCGAGGAGCAGGACGACGAGGAGGACGAACGGAGTGCGTGCCGCCTGGGCGCGTCCGGTGGGCAGGAGCTGCGCGAGCCGGGCCGCCCTCCCCTTCAGCTCAGGTCGCCCCTTCAGTTCGGGTTTCCTACTCACTCACGCTCCCCTGAGTTCGCTTGTCCCACCCGTACGCCGCCCGGCCCGTCACCCGCCGCCCGCGCGGCCGGTGCCTCACCGTCCGGGTCTCACCGCCCGCACCTCACCCGACGTCCTCCCGGATCCGCTCGGCGCCGCGCAGCCGCGCGGGCGCCGCGCGGCGGTTCTCCGCGATCTCCTCCTCGGTGGGAAGTTCGGCACCGCGCGTGAGCAGCTTGAGCCGGGGCTGGTACTGCTCGGGGACGACCGGGAGCCCGGGCGGGGCGGTGGTGGCGGCGCCCGCCGCGAACACCTGCTTGACGAGGCGGTCCTCCAGGGAGTGGTACGACAGCACGGCGATCCGTCCGCCCACGGCGAGGGCCTTCACGGCCGCCGGGATCGCCCGCTCCAGCACCGACAGCTCGCCGTTGACCTCGATCCGCAGGGCCTGGAAGGTGCGCTTGGCCGGGTTGCCTCCGGTGCGCTTGGCGGCCTGGGGCAGCGCGTCGCGGATCAGCTCGACCAGGCGCGCGCTGTTGGTGAAGGGCTCCTTCTCGCGCTCGCGCACCACGGCGGACACGATCCGCTTGGCCTGCTTCTCCTCGCCGTAGGCGCGCAGGATGCGGACGAGCTCGCCGGGCGGGTAGGTGTTGAGGACCTCGGCGGCGCTGACGCCCGTCGTCTGGTCCATGCGCATGTCCAGGGGGGCGTCCTGGGCGTAGGCGAAACCGCGGTCGGCCTCGTCGAGCTGCATGGAGGACACGCCGAGGTCGAACAGGACGCCCGCCACCCGGGCGATGCCGAGCCGGGCGAGCACGTCGGGGAGCTCGTCGTAGACGGCGTGCACCAGGGTGGCCCGCTCGCCGAAGGGGGCGAGCCGCTCGCCGGACAGGCGCAGGGCCTCCTTGTCGCGGTCCAGGGCGACGAGCCGCGCCTCGGAGAACCGCCGGAGCAGGGCCTCGCTGTGGCCGCCGAGGCCGAGGGTGCAGTCGACGACCACCGATCCGGGCCGCTCCAGGGCGGGCGCCAGCAGATCCAGGCACCGCTGGAGCATCACCGGGACGTGTCGACTCTGGCTCAAGTGGCCCTCTCAAACTCGGCGGGCGTCCACGCACCGCCGGGTCCCCGCCCTCCCCCGGTGAAGGGGCGGCCGGCGCCGGAGCGTCGGCCGAGCGGCGGCGGGAGGAGGCCGAGCCGTACGTACGCGCCGCGCACGCGGGGAGACCCCCTGGTCGTGGCCGGGATCTCCGGGGAGAAATCAGTGCAGCGGGCAGTCTCGCCTCCCGCTTCGGTCACTTTAGTCCACGGCCCCGCCCGGTCAATCAACCGGCCTGCGCGTCGCGGCCCCCGCGGCGAGTCAAGGGATATACCGGGTGAATCCCCCTTGGGAGGGGGGTCACACCACTCCTGTGGATTGCCTCACAACAACGATCACTGGTGTTCTTTGTCCCGTCTCACGACGGGCCTGTCGCCCTCACGACCATTACCGTCTTGAGTATGACGACTTCCGCCTCGGTTCCCGCCGGCTCCACGAACGCCGCCACCTCCTCCGGCACGGTCACCGACCGTCTGGTCGAGGCCAACGAGCAGTACGCGGCAGCCTTCACCGACCCCGGGATGGACGCCCGCCCCGTGCTGAACGTGGCCGTGGTGGCGTGCATGGACGCCCGGCTGGACCTGCACGCCGCGCTGGGCCTCGCGCTCGGCGACTGCCACACCATCCGCAACGCGGGCGGAGTCGTCACCGACGACGTGATCCGCTCGCTGACCATCAGCCAGCGGGCGCTCGGTACCCGCAGCGTCGTCCTCATCCACCACACCAACTGCGGCCTGGAGTCCCTCACGGAGGAGTTCCGGCACGACCTGGAGATGGAGGTGGGCCAGCGCCCCGCCTGGGCCGTGGAGGCCTTCCGGGACGTCGACCAGGACGTGCGCCAGTCGATGCAGCGGGTGCGCACCTCGCCGTTCCTGCTGCACACCGACGACGTGCGCGGATTCGTCTTCGACGTGAAGTCGGGCCTGCTGCGCGAGGTCGACCCGGCGTGACCCGGCCGCCCGCCCCGGGGACAATCTGAGTTCCGGAGCCGTTTCCGGTCGTAAGACCTGACATATCGCTGTCAGTTGTCCACAGGCGAGTGACACGAATCGGTAACGGCGGCAAGAATGCGGGAGTGGTGCCACGCGGAACTTTTCCCGCGTGGTGTCCGTGATTCGGGGTGGGCCGGTCCGCACAGTAGGCGTCGGCCCGGGACATTTGGGGTTCCCCGCTCCTTCGCGGAGCGTGGGGAAAGGCCGAGGAGGGCCGGGTGACGACCTATGACGATCGAGCGAGCCTCACTGATCTGACCGCCGTCGTGGAGCGCGTGCGGGATTCGGTGGAAGGCGTGATCGAGGGAAAGCCCGAGGTCGTACGGCTCTCGCTGACCGTACTGCTCGCCGAGGGACATCTGCTCATCGAGGATGTCCCGGGAGTCGGCAAGACGATGCTGGCCAAGGCACTGGCACGGTCGATCGACTGTTCGGTGCGGCGGATCCAGTTCACGCCGGACCTGCTGCCCTCGGACATCACCGGTGTGTCCATCTGGGACCAGCAGCGCCGTGACTTCGAGTTCAAGCCGGGTGCCATCTTCGCGCAGGTGGTGATCGGCGACGAGATCAACCGCGCGTCGCCGAAGACGCAGTCCGCGCTGCTGGAGTCGATGGAGGAGCGCCAGGTCACCATCGACGGCAAGACCTACGAGCTGCCCAGCCCGTTCATGGTCGTGGCCACGCAGAACCCGGTCGAGATGGAGGGCACCTACCCGCTGCCGGAGGCCCAGCGCGACCGCTTCATGGCCCGCGTCTCGGTCGGCTACCCGAGCGCGGAGGCCGAGCTGCAGATGCTGGACGTGCACGGTGGCGTCTCCCCGCTGGAGAGCCTCCAGCCGGTGGCGCACGCGCACGAGATACTGAAGCTGATCGAGGCGGTGCGCGACGTGTACGTGGCCGACCCGATCCGCCGGTACGCGGTGGACCTGGTCGCCGCCACCCGCACGCATCCCGATCTCAGACTCGGCGCCTCGCCGCGTGCGACGCTGCATCTGCTGCGCGCGGCGAAGGCCTCGGCGGCCCTCGGCGGCCGGGACTACGCACTGCCGGACGATGTGCAGGCGCTCGCCGTCGCCGTACTCGCCCACCGGCTGCTGCCCACCGCCCAGGCCCAGCTCAACCGCCGCACCGCCGAGCAGGTGGTGCAGGAGATCCTCCAGCACACCGCGGTGCCCGCGGACACCCCGCAGCGGACGGGCCTCGGCCGCGGCGGTCCGGGCTACGGCCAGCAGCCGCCCCGGAGGCTGTGATGACCACCGCCGGCGCCGTCCACGCGGACGGCGACACGGGCGACCAGAGCGGTGTCAGGACCGCTCTGGCGGGGCTCACCACCCGCGGGCGCTCCTTCCTGGCCGCCGGCGTGGCCGCCGCGATCTGCGCGTATGTGCTCGGGCAGAGCGATCTGCTGCGGGTCGGGCTGCTGCTGGCGGTGCTGCCGCTGGTGTGCGCGGGCGTGCTGTACCGCACCCGCTACCGGGTCGCCGGCAGCCGCCGGCTCTCCCCCGGGCGGGTGCCGGCCGGCTCCGAGGCGCGGGTCCATCTGCGGATGGAAAATGTCTCGCGGCTGCCGACCGGCCTGCTGATGCTCCAGGACCGGGTGCCCTACGTGCTCGGTCCGCGCCCGCGGTTCGTGCTGGACCGGGTGGAGGCGGGCGGCCGCCGCGAGGTGTCCTACCGGGTCCGCTCCGACCTGCGCGGCCGCTATCCGCTGGGCCCGCTCCAGCTGCGGCTGTCCGACCCGTTCGGGATGTGCGAGCTGAGCCGCTCCTTCTCCACGTACGACACGCTCACCGTGGTCCCGCGCGTGGAGCCGCTGCCACCGGTGCGGCTGAGCGGCGAGGCGAAGGGCTACGGCGACGGGCGGCAGCGTTCGCTGGCACTGGCCGGCGAGGACGACGTGATCCCGCGCGGCTACCGCTACGGCGACGATCTGCGCCGGGTGCACTGGCGTTCCACCGCGCGCTACGGCGAGCTGATGGTGCGCCGCGAGGAGCAGCCGCAGCGCGCCCGGTGCACGGTGCTCCTGGACACCCGGGCCATCGCCTACGAGGGCGCGGGACCGGACTCGGCGTTCGAGTGGGCGGTGTCCGGTGCGGCCTCCGTGCTGGTGCACATGCTGGAGCGGGGTTTCTCGGTGCGGCTGCTGACCGACACCGGCACCTCGGTACCGGGCGACGGCTCCGACGGCTTCGCCGGGGTGAACCAGGAGTCGGCGGACGCGGCCGGGCTGATGATGGACACCCTCGCCGTGGTGGACCACTCCGACGAGGACGGCCTGTCGCGCGCCTACGACGTGCTGCGCGGCGGGAACGAGGGGCTGCTGGTGGCCTTCCTCGGCGATCTCGACGAGGAGCAGGCCGCGGTGCTCGCCCGGATGCGGCAGCGCAGCGGGGGCGCGCTGGCCTTCGTGCTGAACAGTGAGACGTGGCTGCGGGAACCGGCCGACGTGTCCGGTCCGTTGGACAGTGGCGAGGGGCGGCTGCGGATGCTGCGCGAGGCGGGCTGGACGGCCCTGGGCGTGCCGCGCGGTGCCTCGCTGAACGAGCTGTGGCGGCAGGCGGACCGGGACCGGTCGGGCCTGGCCGCGGCGAGCGGTGGGGAGGGACCGTGATCAGCGGGCGGGCGAGGCTGACCATCTGTGCCTGGGCGGCGACGCTGATGGCGGCGTGTGCCCTGCTGCCGCTGGTCGAACCGTCGACCTGGCTCGTCCAGGCGGCGTTCCTGCTGGCCGTGCAGTCGGGCGTGGGCGCGGCCACCCGCAGGGTGCCGCTGGCGCGTCCGGTGACGGTGGCCGCGCAGGTCCTGGTGACGCTGGTGCTGCTGACCCTGGCCTTCGCGCGGGAGCACGCCCTCGCGGGGCTGATACCCGGCCCGGACACCTTCCGCTACTTCGCCGAACTCCTGGAGCAGGGCGGCGACGACGTCAGCCGGTACTCGATCCCGGCGCCGCTGTCCGACGGCATCCGGCTGATGCTGATCGGCGGGTTCCTGATCATCGGGCTGCTGGTGGACACCCTCGCGGTGACCTTCCGCAGCGCGGCCCCGGCCGGGCTGCCGCTGCTCGCCCTGTACTCGGTGGCCGCGGGGCTGTCCGACAACGGCATCGACTGGCTGTGGTTCCTGCTGGCGGCGGCCGGCTATCTGATGCTGCTGCTCGCCGAGGGGCGCGACCGGCTCTCCCAGTGGGGGCGGGTGTTCGCCGGGCCGGGCCGCGCGCCCCACGACGACCGGCCGGGCGCCATGGCACCCGTGCGCACCGGACGGCGGATCGGTGTGCTCGCGCTGGGCATCGCCCTGGTGGCACCACTCGGTCTGCCCGCGATGAACGGCGGTCTGCTGGACCCGGCCGGCTCGGGCGTGGGCTCGGGCGGCGGCGGGGGCGGCACCATCTCCGCGGTGAACCCGCTGGTGTCGCTGCGCGACTCGCTGAACGTGGAGGACGACCGCCAGGTGCTGTCGGTGCGCTCCGAGATGGCGGACACCTCGGACCTGTATCTGCGGATCGTGTCCCTGGACAACTTCGACGGCACCACGTGGAAGCCGTCGAAGCGGTCCATCACCGCGGTGCCCGACGGCGCCTTCCCCACCCCGCCCGGCCTCGGCCCCGGCACAGGGCGCGCGGAGGTCGCCACGTCGATCTCGGTGGCCGACTGGTACGGCCAGACCTGGCTTCCGATGCCGTACCCGCCGAGCGGGGTCAGCATCCGGGGCGACTGGCGCTACGAGCCGGTCGGCATGACGCTGGTGGGCGACCACGGCCAGGACACGCGCGGTGTGACGTACGAGGTGCGCAGCCTGAACGTCCAGCCGACGGCGGAGCAGCTGGCCGGTGCGCCGGAGCCGCCGCCGGCCCTGAAGCGCGAGTACACCGAGCTGCCGGGCTCGCTGCCGGCCGTGGTGGCCGAGACCGCGCGTGAGGTCACCGAGGGTGCGGACAACGCCTACGACCAGGCGGTGGCGCTGCAGGAGTACTTCACGCTGAAGGGCGGTTTCGAGTACGACACCGAGGTGGACGTCGGCAGCGGCCCCCGGGCGATCGCCCGGTTCCTGCGGGACAAGCAGGGCTTCTGTGTGCACTTCTCCTTCGCGATGGCGTCGATGGCCCGCTCGCTGGGCATACCGGCGCGGGTCGCGGTGGGCTTCGCGCCCGGTACGCCGCAGGCGGACGGCACCATCTCGGTCGGGCTGCGGGACGCGCACGCCTGGCCGGAGCTGTACTTCGAGGGCGTCGGCTGGACCCGCTTCGAGCCGACCCCGACCCGTGGGTCCACGCCGCCGTACACGGTGCCGGACCCGGCGGACAGCACGGCGCCCGATCCGGCCCGGCCGTCCGAGGCGGCGCCCGAGGAGCCGTCCACGGCGCCCTCGGAGAGCGCGAGCTGCACGGCGCAGCGCAGGCTGCTGGACGGGTGCGGCAGCGAGTCGCCGCAGGCGGCCCTGCCCACCGGTGGCGACGGACCGAAGTGGTACGCGGTGCTGCTGTGGGCGCTGGCCGGTCTCGCCGTCCTGCTGGTGCCGCTGTCGCCGATGCTGTGGCGGCTGCGGACCCGGGCGGTGCGGCTGGGCGGGCACGGCAGGTCGGAGGCGGACGCGGCGCCGCACATCCTCGCCGTGTGGGAGGAGCTGACCGACTCGGCGTGGGACCACGGCATCTCGCCGGACGAGTCGCTGACTCCGCGCAAGGCGGCCGCCCGGATCGTGCGGCTCGGCCGTCTCGACGAGAGCGGAGCGGCATCGGTGCACCGGGTCGCGGACGCCGTGGAGCAGGTGCTGTACGCGCCGCGACCGCGGCCGGCCGCGGGTCCGGCGGATGATGTGCGCCAGGCGATCGCGGGGCTGCGGGCGGCGGCGGGACGGCGGGCGCGGGTGCGTGCGGTGGTCGCTCCGCGGTCGGTGGTACGGGTCGGCTGGGCCGTGTCGGCGTGGTGGTCGGGAGTCCGCGACCGGCTGCTTGCGGCGCGGCCGGCATGGCGGCGGCCGTTCCGGCAGCAGGGCTGAGCGCTCGGCGCAGGGCCCTTGCAAGCGCCGGTGGGTCGCACCACCGGGTGCTGTGCAGGGGCCCTGCGTTTGTGGGTCGGGGGTGTTCGCGCAGCCCGGCGCTTGCGGGGTGCCTCCCCCACTCTCGGCTTCTCCCCCACCCTCGGCTGCGCTCGGGCGGGGGGACCCCCATGAGCGGGAGGTACCCCCATCGCCCTGGGGGTACCACCCAGGCCCTTGAGGCACTGGGGGAGGCACGGCTCAGGGGGCCGCGGGAGCGGGGCGCGGAGCGCGAAGCAGGCTGTGGACATGGTTGAGGGGGTGACCACCGACTCGGTGGTCACCCCCTCAACCATGTCTTCGTGGGGTGGGGGCTAGCGGCCGCCGCCCTGCTCGTCACGGCGCCGCTGCCAGCGCTCTTCGATGCGGTCCATCATGGAGCGACGCTGTCTCCCCTGACGACTCGCCTGTGGGGTACCTGTGGCACCGGCGCCCTGCTCGCCCGGCTTGGGTGCCTTGCGCCAGCCGGTCACGGCGAGTACCGCGCAGCCCAGCATCACAAGGAATCCCACGACACTGAGCCAGACCTGCTGGGCGACCATACCGGCCATGAGGAGCGCAATACCCACGAGGAAGCCCGCGACCGCCTGGTAGACCCGTCGCCGGGTGTACGTACGCAGTCCGCTTCCCTCGAGCGCCGTCGCGAACTTGGGATCTTCGGCGTACAGCGCTCGCTCCATTTGCTCGAGCATGCGCTGCTCGTGCTCCGAGAGCGGCACGGAGTCCTCCTCATCGTGCAGTCGCCGGGGCGACCCGGGGGGTCCCTTCAGGATAGGCAGGGAATCGCCCCCGTGAAACCCGCCCCTCTACGCCAATTGGCCAACCGGTACCAGCCATCACGTCCCGGCCCACTGAGGCTTCTCATTCCCCGGCGGCCGACCCGTCATGCCGGGCGGTCTCCCTCGATCATACGGCGACCGGCCGCCATTCGGGGGGCCTGTGGCGCACTCCATGCGCCGGGGTACCACCGGACGCGCCGCTGATCAGCGGGCGCGTCACTGTGTTCACTCAGGCCCCGGAGGTCTCCTGCGTCTCACCGAGGACATGGAGCTGGGTCGCCACGGAGTGGAAGGCGGCCAGCTCGGCCGCGGCGGCCTCCAGCTTCAGCAGGGCGTCCAGTGCGCCGGGCTCGGTGTCCACGAGGACGCCGGGGACGAGATCGGCGAAGACCCGCACGCCGTGCACGGCGCCGACCCGGAGGCCCGCGCCCTCCACGAGTCCGGTGAGCTGCTCGGCCGTGAAGCGGCGCGGCATGGGGTCGCCCGTGCCCCATCGGCCGTTCGGGTCGTCGAGCGCCTGCTGGGCCTCGGAGAAGTGACCGGCGAGGGCCCGGGCGAGCACGGCGCCGCCGAGACCCGCGGCGAGCAGGCTGAGGACGCCCTCGGGGCGCAGGGCCGCCACCGCGTTGCGGACGCCCTCGGCCGGGTCGTCGACGTACTCCAGGACGCCGTGGCACAGCACGACGTCGTAGCCGCCGCGCTCGGCCACGTCGAAGAGACCGTGGGCGTCGCCCTGGACGCCCTTGACCCGGTCGGCGACGCCGTCCTCGGCGGCGCGGCGCTCCAGGGCGAACAGGGCGTTGGGGCTGGGGTCGACGACGGTCACGCGGTGGCCGAGGCGGGCGAGCGGCACCGCGAAGTTGCCGCTGCCACCGCCGGTGTCGAGGACGTCCAGCGCCTGGCGTCCGGTCGCCTTGACCCGGCGTTCCAAAGCGTCCTGGAGGACCTCCCAGACCACGGCGGTACGGAGAGCGGCGCGGGGTCGCATCGGGTCCGACACGGTAGTGACTCCTCGGCGGGGCACCGCCTGGTGTGGTGGCGGGGCGGTTGGGCTTCAGTGCTGCCCACCCTATGGCCTGCGGCGTGGGCACCGGTCACCTGGCCGCCCCCTGGGGGGACTCAGCCCGCGTCCGGCATGTCGCCGGGGTCCTCGGGGTCGGTGCGGGGCGGGGGGAGGATCGGCTGGAGGACCAGCATGCGTTCCACCAGGCGGAGGAACATCGCCACGTCCCGTATCAGGTCGTCGGCGTCGCGGGCGCTCGCCGCGCCCTGGATGCCCGCCTCGGCGCGGGCGCGGCGGCCGGCCCCCGAGGCGAACAGGGCGCTCCATTCGGTGAGCTCGGGCGCGATCTCGGGGAGCACTTCCCAGGCGCTCCGTATCTTGGCCCGGCTGCGGGGCGAGGTCTCGGGCCGGCCGCGCGCGGCGAGCACGGCTGCGGCGGTGCGCAGGGCGGCGAGGTGGGCCGTCGCGTAGCGCTCGTTCGATGTCTCGAGGACGGTGGCCTCGTCGAGTCCGGCACGGGCCTGGGCGAGCAGGTCGAGGGCGGCGGGCGGGGCCGCGGCGCGGCGCAGCACGGGGTGGATGTCGCTCGCCGGGCCGTTCAGTGAGGGGGCAGGGCCGGATGCGCGGCGCCGACGAGCGGCGGCTGCGGACGAGTTGGCCATGACGAACCTCCTGTCGTCTTCGTGACGGCACGCCCCGAGACGGGGTGCCGTATGCACACATCGTGAGGTATGCCACTGACAATCCGTTCTGACCTGCGCTTTTGCTTCGACCGACAGTTCGAGCTAGTTTTTGCACTGACCAGTCAGTTCAAAAAGTTCCACAAAGGGGGCGCTTGGTGGACGGTCCGCCCGGACTTGCCGTCACGGCCGACGACTTCGGCCTCGAGGGACCACGCGGCTGGGTGTTCCGCGGGGTCTCGGCCGACGCGGGGCCCGGCTCGCTGATCGCGGTGGAGGGGCCTTCCGGTTCGGGCCGCACCTGCCTGCTGCTCGCGCTCACCGGGCGGATGCGGCCCACGGAGGGCGCGGCCGCGGTCGGCGGGCTCGAACTGCCCAGGCGCATGGCCGCCGTCCGCCGCCGCAGCGCCCTCGCGCACGTCACCGGCGTGACCGACCTCGACCCGGCGCTCACCGTCGGGGAGCACCTGCGGGAACAGGCGCTGCTGCTACGGCGCTTCGGGGGCCCGTTCCCGCTCGCCCCGCTGCGGCGCGGAGAGCGCACGCGCGAGGAGAAGCGGCGGCTCGACACCGCGCCGGCCACCGCCGGACTCGACCTCGCGACCCTGCCCAAGGGCCCGCGGACGGCCGTACGGGACCTGGAGCGGGTGGAGGCGCTGCGGCTGTCGCTCGCGCTGGCGCTGCTGGGCCGCCCCGGACTGCTCGGTGTGGACGACGCCGACTTGAAGCTCTCCCCTGCCGAACGGGACGAGATCTGGGCCCTGCTGAGGTCCGTCACCGAAACCGGCACCACCGTGCTGGCCGTGTGCAGCGAGGCACCGGGCGACGCGGTGACCGTCCGCACCGGAGCCGCCCGGCACGACGAGGAGAAGGAGGCGGCAGCCGATGCGCTCGCCGAAACTGGCCGCTCTTGAGCTCCGGCGCTTCGGCCGGGGCACGCTGCCCCGCGCGGCGCTGGTCGCCCTGCTGGTGCTGCCGCTGCTGTACGGCGCCCTGTACCTGTGGTCGTTCTGGGATCCGTACGACCGTCTGGACCGGATCCCGGCGGCGCTGGTGAACGACGACGAGGGGGCGACCGCCGACGGCGAACGCCTCACCGCGGGCGACGACATCGCCGACGGGCTGCGCGACAGCGGCACCTTCGACTGGCGGGAGGTGAGCGCCGAGGAGGCCCGGCGAGGCGTGGAGGACGGCACCTACTACCTGTCGCTGACCATGCCGGCCGACTTCAGCCGCCGTATCGCCTCCAGTTCGGGCGACTCCCCCGAGACCGGCGCGCTGCGGGTGCGGACGAACGACGCCAACAACTACATCGTCGGGCAGATCTCCCGGACGGTCTTCGGCGAGGTGCGCCGGGCGGCGTCCACCAAGACGTCGCGGTCCTTCCTGGACCGGATCTTCGTCTCGTTCTCCGACATCCACGGCGAGACCGTGAAGGCGGCGAAGGGCGCCGACAAGCTGAACGGCGGCATCGGGAAGGCGGAGAAGGGCTCCAAGGACCTCGCCGACGGTCTGTCGGACGCCCGCAAGGGCAGCGGGAAGCTGTCCAAGGGCCTCAAGGACCTCCACAAGGGCGCCGGCGACCTGGAGGACGGTTCCAAGAAGGTCGCGGACGGGACGCGGAGGCTCGCCGAGAAGGTGAACGCGCTCGACGCCGAAGCGGGCCCGTTCCTGAAGGACAACGAGAAGGCCATCGGGAAGACCGCGCGGTTCGTCGCCGACTCGGCCGGCGACCTCCGCGACGATCTCGACGCGCTGAAGGGAGGGGCACCGGCCGCCGCGAAGGACGCCCGCGCGGCGTCCGCCACCGTGGACGGCGTCCACAGGGCGCGCTGCGAGGATGCCGCCGTGCCCGACCCCGCCTGCACGGACCTGAAGAAGGCCAAGGACGCGGTGGCCGCGGCGGCGACCGTCGCCGACGACGTCAGTGCCCTGGTCACCGACCACCGCGACGACCTGAAGAAGCTCGACGGCCGGCTCGCCACCCTGGAGAAGCAGGCCCGGACGCTCGCCGGCCGTGCCCCGCACCTCTCCGAGGACCTCGAGGACGCCGTGACCCGGATCAACAAGCTCAACACGGGCGCCGGCAAGGTCGCCGCGGGCGCGAAGAAGCTGAACAAGGGGCTCGGCACCGCCGAGACCGGCGCCCGGGACCTCGACAAGGGCGTCGGCGAGCTGAAGACGGGCGCGGACGATCTCAAGGGCGGCCTGTACAAGCTCGTCGACGGCTCCGGTGAGCTCGCCGGCGGCCTGCACGACGGCGCCGAGAAGATCCCCGACTACGACAAGCGGGACCGGGACCTGCGCACCGAGGTGATGGCCGACCCGGTGCGGCTGGTCTCGAGCGACCCGCACAAGGCGCCCAACTACGGCACCGGTTTCGCCCCGTACTTCATCCCGCTGTCGCTGTGGGTGGGCGCGATGGTGGCGTACATGCTGATCGCGCCGATGAACCGGCGTGCCCTCGCGGCGGGCGCCTCGGCGTGGCGGATCGCGCTCGCGGGCTGGCTGCCCGTGGTGGCGATCGGGGTGCTGCAGACGCTGGCGCTGATGTCGGTGCTGCACTGGGCGCTCGGGCTGCAGATGGCCCGGGCGGCCGGGACGGTGGGCTTCCTGTTCCTGGTGGCGGCGTGCTTCGCGGCGCTCGTGCAGTGGCTGAACGCGCGCTTCGGGGCGGCCGGCCGGATCCTCGTTCTCGCGCTGCTGATGCTCCAGCTGACCTCCGCGGGCGGCACGTACCCCGTTCAGACGAGCCCGCCGTTCTTCAACGCGCTGCACCCGTTCCTGCCGATGACCCACGTCGTCGAGGCGCTCCGGCGGCTCATCACGGGCGGCGGCCTCGGACCGGTGTGGGAGGCCTGCGCCGTACTGACGGCCTTCACCGCGGGCGCCGTGGCGCTGACCGCGCTGTCGGCCCGCCGCCGTCAGGTGTGGACGCTTTCCCGGCTGCACCCGGAGCTGAGCCTGTGAACGGGCGCGCCGGGGCTCCTGTGAGAATCAGGGCCATGGAAAGCAGCAGCACCACGCCGGGCGGCAGTGCCCGCCGCGAGGCCACCCGGCAGAAGCTCTACGAGGCGGCCGTCACCCTCATCGCCGAGCAGGGCTTCTCGGCCACCACCGTGGACGAGATCGCCGAACGGGCGGGAGTCGCGAAGGGCACGGTCTACTACAACTTCGCGAGCAAGTCGGTCCTCTTCGAGGAGCTGCTGCGGCACGGGGTCGGTCTGCTGACCGCCTCGCTGCGGGACGCGGCCGAGACGACCGCCGCGCGGGGCGGCAGCAGGGTCGACGCCCTGGACGCGATGATCCGCGCGGGGCTGGTCTTCATCGACCGCTACCCGGCCTTCACCCAGCTGTACGTGGCCGAGCTGTGGCGCACCAACCGGGCCTGGCAGTCCACGCTGATGGTGGTGCGCCAGCAGGCCGTGGCGGTGGTGGAGGAGGTGTTGCGCGAGGGCGTGGCGAACGGCGAGTTCAGCGAGGAGATCGACGTCCCGCTGACGGCCGCCGCGCTGGTGGGCATGGTGCTGGTGGCCGCGCTGGACTGGCGGTCCTTCCAGCCGGAGCGCTCGCTGGACGATGTGCACGCGGCGCTGTCCCGGCTGCTGCAGGGGCGGGTCAGCGGCCGCCGCTGAGCCCCCCGGCACACGAAAGCGCCGGCCCGCGGTGGCCGCGTCCCCCGCGGGCCACCGGCCGGACCGGCGCCTTCCTTGCTCCCCCGTACGTCCCCCCGTGGACCCCCGTTGCGGTCGTCCCCCGGGTTCCCCCGTGCCTCGCTCCCGCCGACGGTGCCGGCGGAAGGAGCGGATCGCGGGCCCGTCGCCGTTCCGGCGCCCCGTGTCGCCGGTTCCGGAGTCGTGCCCCTCTCCGTGGTCTCCACTCTCTCGTTCCCGCAGGTCGACCCCCATCCGCGCGCGTACTCAACTACGCGGCTAGGTACGGGTACTCACTCCTGCGCACCCGCGCCCACCACTCCCTGTCGCCGGGTGGTCACCCCGGCGGGGGCGCGGGTACTCGGGGACGGACTGTCGGTGCGGGCGGATAAGGTCCCTGACATGGCACGGATTGCGGTGATCGGCGCCGGGATGGGCGCGATGGCGGCCGCCGCCCGGCTGGCCGTCGCGGGCCACCGGGTGGTGGTGCACGAGCGGACGGAGACGTACGGCGGCGCCCTGCGCCGGGTGGAGTGGGACGGGTTCTCCTTCGACGCCGGACCGGGGCTGCTCCCGCTGCCCGCGGTGTACCGCGATCTGTTCGTGAAGACGGGCAAGGAGCCGCTGGAGGCGTGCGTCGAGCTCGTCCAGGTGGATCCGTCGTCGCACCACGTGTTCGCGGACGGTACGCGCGTGTCGCTGCCCAATGCCTCCCGCGCGGGCGTCGTCTCCGCCCTGGAGGAGAGCCTCGGCCCGGCCGCCGCCCGGCGCTGGGGCGACTTCCTGGTGCGGGCCCGGGAGGCCTGGGACCGTGCGCGCCGGCCGCTGCTGGAGGAGCCGCTGTGGCCCAACTGGCAGGTCCTGGCCGAGCGCGAGCCGTATCCGGCGGTCCCGCACAAGAGGCTGCTGCGCACGCGCACGGCGGGCACGCTGGCCGAGGTGGGGGCGTGGGAGCTGCGCGATCCCCGGCTGACCGCCCTCCTGGAGAGTTACGCGCTCGCGCACGGTCTCGATCCCCGGGAGACCCCGGCGAGCGCGGCCGTGCTGCCCTACATGGAGCACGCGTTCGGCACCTGGTACGTCCGGGGCGGTATGCGGGAGCTGGCGCGGGCGGTGTACGAGCGGTGTCTGGCCCGCCGGGTGGAGTTCCGCTTCGGCACGGAGGTCACCGGGGTGCTGGAGAAGGACGGCAGGGCGGCGGGGCTGGAGCTCGCCGACGGCACGGTGGCGGAGGCGGACCTCGTGGTCGCCGGGGTGGCGCCCGAGGTGCTGGACCGGCTGGTCCGGGAGACGCGGGTGCGCGGTGACGGCGAGGTTCCCGGCCGGCGCGGGCCGGCGAGCCGCGTGACGGTGCTGCTGGCGCTGCGGGGCGGGCGCCCGGAGGGCACACCGCACCGCACGGTGGTGCACACGCAGGACCGCGGGGCGGAACTGGAGTCGCTGTCCGGTGCGTCGGGCGGACTGCCCGCGCACCCCACGGTGACGGTCCTCAGACCGGACGATCCGGCACTGGTCCCGGACGCCGGCCACGAGGCGGCGACGGTCACGGCGGTGGTGCCCGTGGGCGCCGGGGGCACTCCGGAGGCCCATGCCGAGAAGCTGATCACCGCCGCCGGGCGGGCGATACCCGGGCTGCGTGACCGGCTGCTGCGGCACGAGGTGCGCACCCCGGCCGACATCGCCGGGGAGACGGGCTCGGAAGGCGGTGCCGTGCCGGTGCCGGCGCTGGCCGCCGCGGGCGGGCGGCTGCTCCAGCCGTCCAACAGCACCCGGCTGCCAGGGCTGTTCACGGTCGGCGGCTGGTCCCATCCGGGCGGCGGGCTGCCGCACGCCGGGATGTCGGGGGCGCTGGTCGCCGGGCTGATCGTGGAGGGGCCGGAGTTCCGCGGGTCGCAGTGAGCGCCCGTCAGAAACGGTACTGCTCGTCGTACCCGTTGCCGTGGGTCTGTCCGTCGCCCTGGTACGGGTACTGCTGCTGCTCCGGGGGCAGTTCACCGCCGTACGGGTCGTCGGTGCTGCGCTGCTGCGGGACCCACAGGCCGCCGGCCGGGGTCTCGCCTCCGTAGCCCGCGGCGTACGGGTCCTGGGTGTAGCCCTGCTGGCCGTACTGCTGCTGGTCGGTGTACCCGGTGTCGTACGACGTGCCGCCGTAGGTCGTGTTGCCGATGTACGGGTCGGAGTAGGCGGCGTACTGCTGGCCCGTGGTGTCGTAGCCCTGCTGCTGGCCGTAGCCGGAGTAGTCGTAGGCGTAGTTCTGGTCGGCGCCCTGGGCGGCCGCCGCGTACTGGTCCTGGGACGGGGCCGCGTACCCCTGGTCGCCGTAGACGCCGTAGGAGCCGGTGTCGTCGGGCATGGGCTGCGGCTCGTAGACGGACGTGGTCTCGGCCGCCGTCGGCCGGGCGGGGGTGAACACGTCGTCGCGCTCGTAGTCGTCGTCCGGGCCGTAGGCGGCGCGGTCGTCGTCGCCGTGGCCGCCGCGGGACGTCTCCAGGTCGGAGACCTCCAGGGTGGGCTCCTGGCGCCCGGGGTCGCCGCGACGCCCCTTGGCGCCGGCCAGCAGCGGCGCGTTGACCGCCCAGCCCGCCTGGAAGCCGCGGCGGAACGACAGCGTGACGTAGGTCTGGCCGACGGCGAAGGCCGCGGCGCCGAGACCGATGACGATCACGGAGGGGATCAGCACACCGAGCACGACACCGAGGAAGCCCGCGAAGGCGAGCAGCCGCCAGCGCAGGCGCGCCTTGTACTGCAGCAGCACCTCGCCGAGCAACCACAGCGCGACGATGCCGAACGCGATGTAGAGGACCGTCCAGCCCATGTACGCCCCTCTCCCAGTGGTCGCTACGCAGTGTGTCGTATATCCGTGCGACCGGTCTAGGCCCGCGGTGGGTGGTGCAGGCCCAGGTTCTCGTAGATTTCCAGCGTCGCCGTGGAGTTGTTCAGCGTGATGAAATGCAGTCCCGGCACTCCCTCGGCCAGCAACCGCGCACAGAACTCCGTGGCGAAGTCGATACCAATGGAGCGTACCGCCGCCGGATCGTCCTTCGCTGTGAGGATGCGCTCTTTGAGGGCGTCGGGGAACGAGGCATTACTGAGCTTTGGCAACCGTTCCAGCATCTTCACGCTGGTCACCGGCATGACCTCGGGGATCACCGGGGTTTCGCAGCCCGCCGCGTGTACTCGGTCACGCAGGCGCAGGTAGGACTCGGGCTGGAAGAACATCTGCGTGATCGCGTAGTCGGCGCCGGCCCGGCACTTGTCGACGAAGTGGGCGACGTCGGTGTCCCAGTCCGCCGAGCGCGGGTGCATCTCCGGGAAGGCGGCGACGCCGACGCAGAAGTCGCCCGACTCCTTGATGAGCTGGACGAGTTCGGCGGCATAGGTCAGGCCCTGCGGGTGCGGCACCCAGTCGCCCATGGGGTCGCCGGGCGGGTCCCCGCGCACGGCGAGCATGTTGCGGATCCCGGCGTCGGCGTACTGGCCGATGATGTTGCGCAGCTCGGCGATGGAGTGGTCGACGGCCGTGAGGTGGGCGACCGGGGTGAGGGTGGTGTCGGCGGCGATCTGCTCGGTCGCCTTGACCGTGCCGGCGCGGGTGGAACCGCCCGCGCCGTAGGTGACGGAGACGAAACTGGGGGCGACGGCCTCGACCCTGCGGAGCGCGTTCCAGAGGTTGCGCTCGCCCTTCTCCGTCTTGGGGGCCCAGAACTCGAACGAGTACGTCGTCTTTCCGGCGGCGAGCATGTCGCGCACGGTGCGGGCGCGATCAGTCCTGGTGGATGCGGTTCCGAGGGCCATACCGGCAGGTTAGCCAGGGGGCGGCGGTCCCCCAACCAGAAGCAGGACTTTTGTCCGATTTGCCGACTTGCTGTCCACAGTGTGGACGAAGTTGAGACGACCGGGGGTGCGGCGGGGCGTCATCCCGCGTCCGGGGCGACTTCCCTCAGGCGCTCGGCGAAGGCGGCGGCCGCGGCGCCCGGGTCGTCCGCCTCGGTGAGGGCGCGCACCACGACGACCCGTCGGGCTCCGGCCTCCAGGACCTGGTCGAGGTTGCCGAGGTCGATGCCGCCGATGGCGAACCAGGGGCGGTCGGTGCCGAGGGCGGCGGTGTGGCGGACCAGGCCGAGGCCGGGGGCGTGCCGGCCCGGCTTGGTGGGGGTGGGCCAGCAGGGGCCGGTGCAGAAGTAGTCCACGCCGGGCTGGACGGCGGCCGCGGCGGCCTCGGACTCGGCGTGGGTCGAGCGGCCGATCAGGATGTCCGGGCCGAGGAGGGCCCGCGCGGCGGGAACGGGCAGGTCGCCCTGGCCGAGGTGGAGAACGTCGGCGCCGGCGGCGTGGGCGACGTCCGCGCGGTCGTTGACCGCGAGCAGCTTGCCGTGCCGGGCGCAGGCGTCGGCGAGGACCGCCAGGTGCTCCAGCTCCTCACCGGCCTCCATGCCCTTGTCCCGCAACTGCACGATGTCGACCCCGCCGGCCAGGACCGCGTCCAGGAACTCCGGGAGGTCCCCCTGCCGCTTGCGGGCGTCGGTGCAGAGATAGACCCGGGCGTCGGCGAGCCGGTCTCGGACGGTGTCGGTCATACGGGTGTCCCCCCGGGATGTCGGTGGTGCACGGACCGGGCGGGACCCGGTACGTCGTCGGGGCGCACCCGCCCACGAGGGGCGAGGGAGCGCACACCGCAACGGACCCTATGCCGCCCCGGCCGGCCGCGACACACCCACCCGCGCGGGCAGGGACCCCCGTCGGCCGGGGCGCGTGCCCCTGCCGGCGGGGCTGCTGTCCGGTCGTCTGTCGGTCGAGTGCGGGTCAGACCGCGAGCGCCTGGGCCCGGCGCTTCACCTCCGTACCGCGGTTCTCGCCGAGCGCCTGCGCGGGCGTGCCCGGCAGGGTCGGGTCGGGGGTGAAGAGCCATTCCAGCATCTCTTCGACCGTGAAGCCGTCGTCCCGCAGGAGCGTCAGGGTGCCGGTCAGGCCCTTGACCACCTTGTCCCCGTCGATGAAGGCGGCGGGGACGTGCAGCGCGCGGTTCTCACCTCGGCGTACGGCGATGAGCTGGCCCTCCTTGACCAGCTGCCGGACGCGCGTCACCTCGACGCCGAACTGTTCGGCGATGTCGGGGAGAGTGAGCCAGGCGGGGACGAGAGCATCGATCTTTGCGTCAATCTCGGTCACGGGGACAAGCCTGCCACCTGCCACTGACAGTCGGAAGTCAGCCCCCGCCACCCGGGCGGACGCGTCGGCCCCGCGACGTGCGCCCGCGGTTCACGCCGTCGCCGACTTCAGGGGCCGTCCGGGGTCGGCGATCAGCTCCGGGTCCATGGCCGTCCCCGCCTCGATGAGCCGGCGCCCCTGCGCCAGGTCCCGGGGCCGCCCCACCGCGAGCAGCGCGACCAGGCGGGAACCGCGCAGCCAGCACACGCTCCACGCCGGCTCGGCCGGGTCGCCGCGCCACACGGTCCGGTCGGCGTCCGCGTGGTGGCCCGCGTACTGGACGAAACGCCCGAACTGCTCGGACCAGAAGTAGGGCACCGGGTCGTACACCGCCGGGGCCCGGCCTGCGGGCACGCCGAGGATGTTCGCGGCGACCGTGCGGGGCCCCTGCAGGGCGTTGTCCCAGTGGTGGACCAGCAGGCGCTCGCCGTAACGGCCGGACGGGAAGGACGCGCAGTCGCCGACCGCGTACACGTCCGGCACCGAGGTCAGCAGACCGCGGTCGGCCACGACCTCGCCCCGCGCGCCGAGCTCGACCCCGGAGCCCGCCAGCCAGGCGGTGGCGGGCCGGGCCCCGATGCCGACGACCACCGCACCCGCGGGCAGCCGCGTCCCGTCGTCCAGGACGACCTCACCGGGCTCGACGCGCTCCACGCGCGCGCGGGTGCGCAGGGTGACGCCCGCCTCGGCGTACCAGGCGGTCATGGGGACGGCCACCTCGGCGGGCAGCGCCTCGACCAGCGGCCGTTCCTCGGCCTCCACGACGGTGACCGCGCAGCCCGCCTCGCGGGCCGCCGTGGCGAACTCCGCGCCGATCCAGCCGGCGCCGACCACCACGATGTCGTGCTGCCGCGCGAGCACCGGCCGCAGGCGTTCGGCGTCGTCCAGGGTGCGCAGCAGATGCACCCCGGGGACGCCCTCGGTGCCCGGCAGCCGGACCGGTTCCGCGCCGGTGGCGATCACCAGGACGTCGTAGGGGACGGGCCCGGCCTCCGTGTCCAGCTCGTGGTCCGCGGGACGCAGACCCAGCACCTCGCAGCCGAGGCGCAGTTCGATGCCGAGTTCCTCGAAGTCCACGTCGAAGGCGGAACTCTCGGCCGTGCCGAGCAGGACCGCCTTGGACAACGGCGGCCGGTCGTAGGGCTGGTGGGGCTCCGCGCCGATCAGGGTCACGGTGCCGGTGAAGCCCTGCTCCCGCAGGGCGGCCGCGGTCTGCACTCCGGCCATGCCCGCACCCGCCACCACGACACGCCGCGGCTGGGAACGTCCCGGTTCCTGCGTCTGCTCGCTCACCCGGTCACCTTAAGCACCCGGCTCGGCATCCACGGGTTCGAGCTCCTCCACCACGCTCGTCCCGCTGCCGGGCTGCGACTCCCACTCCCAGGTCTCCTCGAGCCGCACCCGCCCGTCGGGCAGCTCCACGACGGTCGACACACAGTGCCCCGAGGATGTGGATCCGTCCCGCTTGAGCTGCACGTAACGGAAGTCGAGCCGGTCCCCCGCGCGGCTGCCGACCAGGTGCCCGCGCACGACGTCGCCGCCCGCGTAGTCGGCCCAGATCTCACCGTCCCGCTCGTGGTAGACGAACCGGGTGCGGGTGCCGACCTGGCCCGGAGCCTGGTCGGCCACAGGGGCGAGGACGAGTCCGTCGAGCGATCGTGCCACGCGGAGGCTCCCTTACAAGCGTGCTGTCCCGAGGGCTAGGGTGGCCAACGTAAAGCACTCGCGGGAGCCCGGACGCACCGGGCTGAGAGGGAGGCTGGCGGCCTCCGACCGTACGAACCTGATCCGGGTCATGCCGGCGAAGGGAGGGGCTGGACGCCCATGTCGCCCACGCGTACCTCAGACGTCCTCGTCGTCGGGGGCGGAATCATCGGACTGGTCACGGCCTGGCGGGCCGCGCAGCGCGGTCTCGCCACGACCGTGGTGGAACCCGAGCCGGGCGGCGGCGCCGCCCAGGTGGCCGCCGGGATGCTGGCCGCCGTCACGGAGCTGCACTACGGCGAGGAGACCCTGCTCGGTCTGAACCTCGCCTCCGCGCGGCGCTATCCCGATTTCGCGGCCGAGCTGACCGAGCTCACCGGTACGGACCTCGGCTACCGCAGGTGCGGCACCCTCGCGGTGGCCCTGGACGCCGACGACCGCGCCCATCTGCGGGAACTGCACGCACTCCAGCAGCGCTCGGGCCTGGACGCGCAGTGGCTGTCCGGGCGCGAGTGCCGGCGCCTGGAGCCGATGCTCGCGCCGGGGGTGCGCGGCGGGCTGCGGGTGGACGGCGACCACCAGATCGATCCGCGCCGGCTGGCGGCCGCCCTCGTCACCGCGTGTGAGCGTTCCGGTGTGACCGTCCGCCGGACGCGGGCCGAGCGGCTCGTCGTCGCGGGCGGCCGTGCGACGGGCGTGGTCACCGCCGACGGCGTGGAGCTGGGCGCGGGGCAGGTGGTACTCGCCGCCGGCAGCCTCAGCGGACGGCTCGCGGGCGTCCCGAAGGACGTGCTGCCGCCCGTGCGCCCTGTGAAGGGGCAGGTGCTGCGGCTGACCATGCCCGAGCGCCACGGGCCCTTCCTGAGCCGGACCGTGCGGGCCGTGGTGCGCGGCAGCCATGTCTACCTCGTCCCGCGCGAGAACGGCGAGCTGGTGATCGGAGCGACGAGCGAGGAGCTGGGCTGGGACACCACGGTGACCGCGGGCGGCGTGTACGCGTTGCTGCGCGACGCCCATGAGCTGGTCCCCGGGATCACCGAACTGCCGCTCGCCGAGACCCGGGCCGGACTACGCCCGGGGTCCCCCGACAACGCGCCGCTGCTCGGCCCGACGGAGCTCGAGGGGCTCCTGCTGGCAACCGGCCACTACCGCAACGGCGTTCTGCTGACGCCGGTCACCGGCGACGCCATGGCGGACGTCCTGACCACCGGTGAACTGCCGGAGGAGGCACGTCCCTTCACCCCCCGGCGCTTCGGCGCCGCCGTCCTCACGGAGCAGCCCGCATGAACATCTCCGTCAACGGGGAGCGCCGGCGGATCGAACCCGGCACGGCCCTCGACACGGTCGTCACCACGCTCACCGCGGCGCCCTCGGGTGTGGCCGCCGCCCTCAACGAAACCGTCGTCCCGCGCGCGCAATGGGCCACCACCCCCCTCGCGGAGGGGGACCGGGTGGAGGTCCTCACCGCCGTCCAAGGAGGCTGACCATGGCCGACGATCCGTTCGTCCTCGGCGGTACGTCCTTCACGTCCCGTCTGATCATGGGCACGGGAGGAGCGCCGAGCCTCGACGTGCTGGAGCGGGCGCTGGTGGCGTCCGGTACGGAGCTCACGACCGTCGCGATGCGGCGGGTCGACCCCTCGGTGCAGGGGTCGGTGCTGTCGGTGCTGGAGCGGCTCGGGATCCGGGTGCTGCCCAACACCGCGGGCTGCTTCACCGCAGGGGAGGCCGTGCTGACGGCACGGCTGGCACGGGAGGCGCTGGGCACGGACCTGGTCAAGCTGGAGGTGATCGCGGACGAGCGGACGCTGCTGCCGGACCCGGTCGAGCTGCTGGACGCGGCGGAGACGCTGGTCGACGACGGGTTCACCGTGCTGCCGTACACGAACGACGATCCCGTGCTGGCGCGGAAGCTGGAGGACGTCGGGTGCGCGGCGGTCATGCCGTTGGGGTCGCCGATCGGGTCCGGTCTGGGGATCCGCAACCCGCACAACTTCGAGCTGATCGTGGAGCGGGCGGGGGTGCCGGTGATCCTCGACGCGGGGGCGGGGACGGCGTCCGACGTGGCGCTGGCGATGGAGCTGGGGTGTGCGGGGGTGATGCTGGCGTCGGCCGTGACGCGGGCGCAGGAGCCGGTGGTGATGGCCGCTGCCATGCGGGGGGCGGTGGAGGCGGGGCGGCTCGCGCGGCTGGCGGGGCGGATTCCGCGGCGGTGGTTCGCGACGGCGTCGTCTCCTGCGGAGGGCTTGGCGGTGCTGGATCCGGAGCGGCCGGCGTTCTGACGGTGCCGGAGCTGTGGCCGGGCGGGGGTGGGATCGCTTTCCGGCGCTGACAGGTGCCTCCCCCACTCTCGGCTTCTCCCCCACCCTCGGCTGCGCTCGGGCGGGGGGACCCCCATGAGCGGGAGGTACCCCCATCGCCCTGGGGGTACCTCCCAGGCCCTTGAGGCACTGGGGGAGGCACGACTGCCCGCAGCCGCGTGGACGACTGCCGGCAGTGACAGCGGTGCGACACACGTCACAGGTCCGCTTCAACAGGGGATCAACCGGTCGGGAGTGTCCGTCGTGCCTCGTAGACTCGCTGCGTGGACACGACCCTTCAGGACCCTCTGGTCGGGCAGGTGCTCGACGGCCGCTACCGCGTCGACGCGCGGATCGCGGTCGGCGGGATGGCCACGGTCTACCGGGCCGTGGACACCCGCCTCGACCGGATCCTCGCGCTCAAGGTGATGCACCCCTCCCTCGCCGCCGACGCCTCCTTCGTCGAGCGCTTCATCCGCGAGGCGAAGTCGGTGGCCCGCCTGGCCCACCCGAACGTGGTGCAGGTCTTCGACCAGGGCACCGACGGCGCGTACGTCTACCTGGCGATGGAGTACATCGCCGGCTGCACCCTGCGCGACGTGCTGCGCGAGCGCGGGGCGCTCCAGCCGCGGGCCGCCCTGGACATCCTGGAGCCGGTGCTGGCCGCGCTCGGTGCCGCGCACCGGGCCGGGTTCGTGCACCGGGACATGAAGCCCGAGAACGTGCTGATCGGGGACGACGGCCGGGTCAAGGTCGCCGACTTCGGGCTGGTCCGCGCGGTGGACTCGGTGACGAACACCACGGGCACCGTGCTGGGCACGGTCTCGTACCTGGCCCCGGAGCAGATCGAGCACGGCACCGCCGACCCCCGCGTGGACGTCTACGCCTGCGGGATCCTGCTCTACGAGATGCTGACCGGCGAGAAGCCGCACGACGGCGACTCCCCCGCGATCGTGCTCTACAAGCATCTCCACGACGACGTGCCGCCGCCCTCGGCCGCCGTGCCGGGTATGGCGTACGAGCTGGACGAACTGGTCGCCTCGGCGACCGCGCGCACTCCCGAGGTGCGTCCGCACGACGCGGTGGCGCTGCTCGCGCAGGCCCGCGACGCGCGCGGGCGGCTGGGTGACGAGCAGCTCGACGCGGTGCCGCCGCAGGCGCTGATGTCGGAGCACGACCACCACGACAACGCGGATGACCGTACGAGCGTCATCCCGCGCGCGCTGACGATGCCCCGCCCGCTGCCCGTCAACGAGGACGAGGGCGCGGGCCCGGTGCACCACACCAGCCGGTTCCGGTCCCCGCCGCCGCTGCCGCCCCGGCGGCGTACGGCGCTGCGGCGCGGCCCGATGGCGATCGTCGTGGCCGTGCTGCTGGTGCTCGGGCTCGGCGCGGGCGTGTGGTACATCAACTCCGGCCAGTTCACCAAGGTCCCGCCGCTGCTGGCGAAGACCGAGAAGGAGGCCCGGGGCCGGCTGGCGGACGTCGGGCTGGACGTCGGCGAGGTGAAGGAGGCGTACAGCGACACGGTGGAGCGGGGCAAGGTGGTCGGCACCGACCCGAAGGCCGGCGCCCGCATCCGCAGCAACGACTCGGTGTCGCTGACGATCTCGAAGGGCCCGCAGACCGTGCGGGTGCCGGACCTGGACGGCTATCCGCTGGACAAGGCGCGGTCGCTGCTGGAGGACGAGGGCCTGAAGCCAGGTATGTCGACCCGGGAGTTCAGCGAGACCGTGCCCGCCGGTTCGGTGATCTCCACGGAGCCGGGCAAGGGCACCAAGGTCCGGGCGGGCTCGGCGGTGGCGCTGGCCGTGAGCAAGGGCAGCCCCGTGGACGTGCCCGATGTGACCGGTGACGACCCGGAGGACGCGCGTGCCGAGCTGGAGGAGGCGGGCCTGAAGGTGGAGATCGCCGCCGAGCGGGTCAACTCCGAGCACGACGCGGGCGAGGTGGCCCGGCAGAACCCGGGCCCCGGCAGCCGGGCCGCCGAGGGCGACACCGTGACGCTGACGCCGTCCAAGGGCCCCGAGATGGTCGAGGTGCCGGACGTGGTCGGCGACAGCGTGGACGAGGCCAAGGAGAAGCTGGAGGGCGCCGGGTTCCGGGTGGACGAGGACCGCGGACTGCTGGGTCTGTTCGGCGACACCGTGGAGGGGCAGTCCGTGGACGGCGGCGACACCGCGCCCAAGGGTTCGACGATCACCATCGAGATCCGCTGACGGGAGGGGCCGTCCCGGGGACGCGCTCGTACATGACACCCTTGACGCGTGAAGAGTCACCCGTCCGGCCCCGTCCGCAACCCGATCGGCGGCCATGTGCCCGTGGCCGGCGGCCTGCATTCCGTCGGTCTGTCCTACGCCCGTGAGCTGCGCGCCGAGACCGTGCAGGTCTTCGTCGCCAATCCGCGCGGCTGGGCCACCCCGGCCGGCAACCCGAGGCAGGACGAGGCGTTCCGCGCGGCCTGCGCCGCCGAGTCGATCCCGGCGTACGTGCACGCCCCGTATCTGATCAACTTCGGTTCCCACACCGAGGCGACCGTGGAGCGGTCCGTGGAGTCGCTGCGGCACTCGCTGCGGCGCGGGCGGGAGATCGGCGCGCTGGGCGTGGTGGTCCACACGGGCAGCGCGACCGGCGGACGTGAGCGGTCGGTGGCGCTGAGGCAGGTGCGGGAGCGGATGCTGCCGCTGCTCGAGGAGCTCACCCATGACGACGACCCGTTCCTGCTGCTGGAGTCGACGGCGGGCCAGGGCTCCTCGCTGTGCTCACGGACCTGGGACTTCGGGCCGTACTTCGAGGCGCTGGACGCCCATCCGAAGCTGGGGGTCTGCCTGGACACCTGCCATGTCTTCGCGGCCGGGCACGATCTGACCGGGCCGGTCGGAATGCACCAGACGCTGGATCTGCTGGTGGAGACCGTCGGCGAGGGGCGGCTGAAGCTGATCCACGCCAATGACTCCATGGATGTGGTGGGCGCCCACAAGGACCGCCACGCGAACATCGGCGCCGGTCACATCGGCGAGGACCCGTTCCGGGCGCTGATGACGCACCCGGCGACCGAGGGCGTACCGCTGGTCATCGAGACGCCCGGCGGCAAGGAGGGACACGCGGCTGACGTGGAGCGGCTGAAGAAGCTCCGGGACGGCTGAGACGTACGGCGGTCAGAGCTCGGGGCCGTCGCCGGGTTCCTCCTGGTAGGAGTAGCGCTGTTCCTTCCAGGGGTCGCCGAGGTTGTGGTAGCCGCGTTCCTCCCAGAAGCCACGCCGGTCGGTGGTCATGTACTCCACGCCGCGCACCCATTTGGGGCCTTTCCAGGCGTACAGATGGGGGACGATCAGCCGCAGCGGGAAGCCGTGCTCGGCGGTCAGCAGCTCGCCGTCCTTGTGGGTGGCGAAGAGGGCTCGCGAGGACATGAAGTCGGCGAGCCGGAGGTTGGAGCTGAATCCGTACTCCGCCCACACCATCACATGGGTGACGTCGGGTGCGGGCGGGGCGAGGTCGACGACGGTGCGTGCCGGGATTCCGCCCCACTCGGCTCCGACCATGCTGAACTTGGTGACGCAGTGCAGGTCGGCCACGACGGTGGCGTACGGCAGGGCCGTGAACTCCTCGTGGTTCCAGCAGTGCTTCTCACCGTCGGCGGTGGCGCCGAAGACCCGGAACTCCCACCGCTCGGGCCGGAACTTGGGGACCGGCCCGTAGTGCGTGACCGGCCAGCCCTTCTGCAGTCGCTGCCCCGGCGGGAGCTCGAACCGCGCCGCTCCTTCTGATGCGCGCTCCCCCGATTCGCGTTCCGCCGGCTGACCCATGTCTCCATCCTGACAGACCGGGGGCGATGCCCCTGAACCGGGCCAGGAACAATCGGGCAATCAGGTTCAAAAACGACTAAGCATGTACTTACTTACTAAGTCAAGACTTACTGGACGATCTCCCTCGCCGGTGCAATCATGCGGCCCAACCTGCCAGTTCCCCGCGCGGAAGGAGCCCAAGCGATGCAGGGCGACCCCGAGGTCATCGAATTCCTCAACGAGCAGCTGACCGCCGAGCTCACGGCGATCAACCAGTACTTCCTGCACTCGAAGCTGCAGGACCACAAGGGCTGGACGAAACTCGCCGAGTACACGCGCGCCGAGTCCTTCGACGAGATGCGGCACGCGGAGCTGCTCACCGACCGCATCCTGCTGCTCGACGGCCTGCCGAACTACCAGCGGCTGTTCCACGTCCGGGTCGGGCAGACCGTCACCGAGATGTTCCAGGCCGACCGGGAGATCGAGGTGGAGGCGATCGACCGGCTGCGCCGCGGTGTGGAGGTCATGCGCAACAAGGGCGACATCACGTCGGCCAACGTCTTCGAGGCGATCCTGGCCGACGAGGAGCACCACATCGACTATCTGGACACCCAGCTGGAACTGATCGAGAAGCTGGGCGAGGCGCTCTACCTGTCGACGGTCATCGAGCAGTCCCAGCCCGACGCCTCAGGCCCGGGCACGACGCACTAGCCGACGGTCCCCGGGACGCGCTCAGGCGGCTTCCGGGAGCTCCGTGGTGAGCGGCGGCTCGCCCTGGTCGATCAGTTGCCGGCGGGGGCACGCGCCGCGGCCGAGCAGCGCCTGGATGCGCCGTACGCAGCCGCCGCAGTCGGTGCCGGCCTTGCAGGCGGAGGCGATCTGCCGAGGCGTGCACGCTCCGGCCTCCGCGTGCCCCTTCACCTGTTCCTCGGTCACGCCGAAGCAGCTGCAGACGAACACGCGGGTCACCTCCCGACGAAGTGCTGGGTCGAGCCGTACCGACCCCTGATCGGTGAGGCTAACCTAACCTTACCCGCCACCCAGAGGCACAAAAAAGGGGGGTGGGGCGGCATCCTGTGTGATACACGCCCCACCCCGTCCGCCGTGTCACCGGCCAGGTTCCGCTACTGGTCGCGGTACATCTCCGCGACGAGGAACGCCAGGTCCAGCGACTGGCTGCGGTTGAGCCGCGGGTCGCAGGCCGTCTCGTAGCGCTGGTGCAGATCGTCGACGAAGATCTCGTCGCCGCCGCCCACGCACTCGGTGACGTCGTCGCCCGTGAGCTCCACATGAATGCCGCCCGGGTGGGTGCCGAGCTCCTTGTGGACCTCGAAGAAGCCCTTCACCTCGTCGAGCACGTCGTCGAAGCGGCGGGTCTTGTGGCCGGAGGCCGCCTCGAAGGTGTTGCCGTGCATCGGGTCGGTCACCCAGGCCACGGTGGCACCGGACGCGGTGACCTTCTCGACCAGCTCGGGGAGCTTGTCACGGATCTTGTCCGCGCCCATCCGGACGATGAAGGTCAGCCGGCCGGGCTCACGCTCGGGGTCGAGGCGCTCGATGTACTGCAGCGCCTCCTCGGCCGTCGTGCTCGGGCCGAGCTTGATGCCGATCGGGTTGCGGATCCGGGACGCGAACTCGATGTGCGCGTGGTCCAGCTGTCGGGTGCGCTCACCGATCCACACCATGTGCCCGGAGACGTCGTACAGCTGTCCGGTGCGCGAGTCGACACGGGTGAGCGCGGACTCGTAGTCGAGCAGCAGCGCCTCGTGCGAGGAGAAGAACTCGACGGTCTTGAACTCCTCCGGCTCCGCGCCGCAGGCCTGCATGAAGTTCAGCGCCTGGTCGATCTCCCGGGCCAGCTGCTCGTAGCGCTGGCCGGAGGGGGACGACTTCACGAAGTCCTGGTTCCAGGCGTGCACCTGGCGCAGGTCGGCGTAACCGCCGGTGGTGAAGGCGCGCACCAGGTTCAGCGTGGACGCCGACGCGTGGTACATGCGCTTCAGCCGCTCGGGGTCCGGGACCCGGGCCTCCTCGGTGAAGTCGAACCCGTTGACGGAGTCGCCCCGGTAGGTGGGCAGCGTCACGCCGTCACGGGTCTCGGTGGGCTTGGAGCGCGGCTTGGAGTACTGGCCGGCGATCCGGCCCACCTTCACCACGGGCACGGAGGCGGCGTACGTGAGCACGGCGCCCATCTGGAGCAGCGTCTTCAGCTTGTTGCGGATGTGGTCGGCGGACACCGCGTCGAAGGCCTCGGCGCAGTCGCCGCCCTGGAGGAGGAACGCCTCTCCCTTGGCGACGGCCGCCATCCGGGCGCGCAGCTGGTCGCACTCGCCCGCGAAGACGAGCGGCGGATACGACTCGAGGTCCGCGATCACTGCGCGCAGAGCCTCGGCGTCGGGGTACTCGGGCTGCTGCGCCGCGGGCAGGTTTCGCCAGGTGTTGCCAGCGCTCGCGCTGGTCTTAGCGTTCACGGTCACGGAACCCACATTACGGGGTCGGATCGGTCGTCCATCCCGGCGCTCAACAAATGAGACAAGGGCCGCATCGGTCCGAGATGCGCTAGGGTCGGGGCCATGTTCGCGCACTCGACCCGCACCTGGTGGTGGACCGCTCTCCCGGCGGCCCACTGACTGCGCGTACGCACAGACTTCGCGAAGGCCGCCCGAGGGGCGGCCTTCGGTGTTTCCCGGGGTCGTTCCTCCGACGGTCGTGACAGCCCGCTCATGACCGAGACGAAACGAGGAACGCCCACCATGGACCTGGCACAGCTTCCCCACGACGACCGCCCCTTCGCCCTGCTGCGCCGCCGCACCCCGGGGCACGACCACGAGGTGGTCGAGCTGCTGATCGGGCCGGTCGCCGACCGGGAGCGCCTGGCCGACCTGCCCGACGAGGGGCTGGCGCTCGTCCCCTTCCGGCAGATCCGCGAGCGCGGCTTCGACGTCCGTGACGACGGCACCCCGCTGCTGGTGCTGACGCCCGAGGAGCGCCACGAGATCCCGCTCGCCGAGGCCCTCGACCGGCTCCCCGCCCACGACGTCCGCGTCGAGGGCGGCGGCTTCGACGTCGGCGACGAGGAGTACGCGCGGATCGTCGGCCGGGTCCTCGACGAGGAGATCGGCCGGGGCGAGGGCGCCAACTTCGTGATCCGGCGGACCTACGAGGGCGAGATCCCCGGGTTCGGGCGGGCCGACGCCCTCGCGCTGTTCCGGCGGCTCCTCGAGGGCGAGCGGGGCGCGTACTGGACGTTCGTCGTGCACACCGGGGAGCGGACCCTGGTCGGGGCCAGCCCCGAGGTGCACGTACGGGCGTCCGGCGGGACGGTCGTGATGAACCCGATCAGCGGGACGTACCGCTATCCGGCCGAGGGGCCGACCCCCGAGCACCTGCTGGACTTCCTCGCCGACGGCAAGGAGATCGAGGAGCTGTCGATGGTCGTCGACGAGGAGCTCAAGATGATGTGCACCGTCGGCGACATGGGCGGGGTCGTGATCGGCCCCCGCCTCAAGGAGATGGCGCACCTCGCGCACACCGAGTACGAGCTGCGCGGCCGGAGCTCGCTGGATGTGCGCGAGGTGCTGAAGGAGACGATGTTCGCGGCGACCGTCACCGGGTCGCCGGTGCAGAACGCCTGCCGGGTGATCGAGCGGCACGAGACCGGCGGACGGCGCTACTACGCGGGCGCGCTCGCCCTCATCGGCCGCGACGAGGGCGGTGCCCAGACCCTGGACTCCCCCATCCTGATCCGCACCGCCGACATCGACGCGGACGGGCGGCTGCGGGTGCCGGTCGGGGCCACGCTGGTGCGCGGCTCCGACCCGGCGGGCGAGGTGGCGGAGACCCACGCCAAGGCGGCCGGGGTGCTGGCCGCGCTGGGCGTGCGCCCGGGACGGCCGCGCACGGAGTCCGTACGGCCGGGGCTGGCCGACGACCCGCGGGTCCGGGCGGCGCTGGACGGGCGCCGGGCCTCGCTGGCGCCGTTCTGGCTGCGGATGCAGGAGCGTTCCGACGCGCTGACCGGTCATGCGCTGGTCGTCGACGGGGAGGACACCTTCACCGCGATGCTCGCCCACGTGCTGCGCGCCGCCGGTCTGGAGGTGACCGTGCGCCGGTACGACGAGCCGGGCCTGCGGGAGACGGTGCTCGCGCACGAGGGGCCGCTGGTGCTGGGTCCCGGTCCGGGCGACCCGTCCGACACGGCCGACCCGAAGATGCGGTTTCTGCGCGCGCTGACCGCCGAGGTCGTCGGCGGCAACCGGCACGGCGTCCTCGGCGTCTGCCTCGGCCACGAGCTGATCGCGGCCGAGCTGGGCCTGGAGATCGTACGCAAGGAGGTGCCGTACCAGGGGGCGCAGACGGAGATCGATCTGTTCGGGCGGCCGGAGACGGTCGGCTTCTACAACAGCTTCGTGGCGCACTGCGACGAGGACGCCGCGCGGGAGCTGGCCGCACACGGCGTCGAGGTGAGCCGCGCCGCCAACGGCGAGGTGCACGCCCTGCGGGGCGCGGGGTTCGCGTCGCTGCAGTTCCATCCCGAGTCGGTGCTGACCCTGAACGGCGCGGCGGTCGTGCGGGAGCTGATGGGTCAGCTGCGCGGCACCAGTACGTTCTCGGAGCGGCGGCCGGCGGTGTAGTCGAGGACGTTGTTCACCGTCGTCCCGACGATCTGTCCGACGGCGTCCTCCGTGTAGTACGCCTGGTGGGAGGTCACGAGGACGTTCGGGAAGGTGACCAGGCGGGCCAGGGTGTCGTCGTCGACGGCCTCCAGCGACTTGTCGAGGAAGAACAGGCCCGCCTCCGCCTCGTACACGTCCAGGCCGACGCCCGTGAAGCGGCCCTCGCGCAGTTCGGCGACGAGGGCCGCGGTGTCGATGAGACCGCCCCGGCTGGAGTTCACCAGGATCGCGTCGTCCCGCATGGTCTTCAGGGCGGCGGCGTCGACAAGGTGCTGGGTGGCGGGCAGCAGCGGGACGTGCAGGCTGACCAGGTCGGACTCGGCGAGGAGCTGGTCCTTGGGGACGTAGGTCATGCCGAGCTCCCGGCAGGCGGGGTTCTCGGCGACGTCCCAGCCCAGCAGACGCATGCCGAAACCGTGGGCGATCCGGGCGAACGCCTCGCCGATCTTGCCGGTGCCGAGGATGCCCACGGTGCGGCCGTGCATGTCGCGGCCCATCAGTCCGTCGAGCCGGAAGTCGAAGTCGCGGGTGCGGATGGCGGCGCGGACGACGCGGCGGTTGACCGCCATCGCGAGGGCCCAGGCGAACTCGGCGACCGAGTACGGCGAGTAGTACGAGACCCGGGCGATCGTCAGGCCGAGCCGCTCGGCGACCTCCAGGTCGATGTTGTTGAAGCCGGTGGAGCGCTGGGCGACCATCCGGGTGCCGCCGGCCGCGAGGCCGGACAGCACCTCGGCGCCGAGGTCGCAGTTGACGCTGGTGGAGATGATCTCGTGGCCGGCGGCGATGGGGGCGGTGTCCGTGTTGAGGAAGACGTCCACGGCGTGCACGTCGTGGTGGCCCTCGAAGGCTCGCTCCACCAGGGGCCTCTCGTCTGCTTGTACGCCGAACGCGAGGATCTCCACGGGGTCCCTCCGGGGGGGGTGCCGGGTTTGTTGGCAGTTGCCGTACTGGCGAATATACGGGGGCGCTCGGTGGGAGGGCTTGGGCCGAATGGGGCAGTGGTCGGGGTTGTCGCTGGGCGGGGGTGAGGTGCGCGGCCCGGCGCTTGCGGGTGCCGTCGCGCCCACCCTCCCCCACTCTCGGCTTCGCTCGAGCGGGGGGACGCCCATCGCCCTGGGGGTACCTCCCAGGCCCTTAAGGCACTGGGGGAGGCACGACTGCCCGCGACCAACGGGTCAGCCGAAGAAGACGCCTACCTCCTTGTAGAGGTCCGGGTGCACCGTCTTCAGCTGGGCCGTGGCCGCCGCGATCGGCACCCGCACGATGTCCGTGCCGCTCAGCGCGACCATCTTGCCGAAGTCTCCGTCGCGGACGCAGTCGATGGCGTGCAGCCCGAAGCGGGTGGCGAGCCAGCGGTCGAAGGCGCTGGGCGTGCCGCCCCGCTGGACGTGCCCGAGCACGGTGGTGCGCGCCTCGTTGCCGGTGCGTTTCTCGATCTGCTTGGCGAGCCATTCGCCGACCCCGGAGAGCCGGACGTGTCCGAAGGAGTCCAGCGACTGGTCCTTGAGCACCATGTCGCCGTCCCTCGGCACGGCGCCCTCGGCGACGACCACGATCGGCGCGTACGAGGCGCGGAACCGGGACGTCACCCAGGCGCACACCTCGTCGACGTCGAAGGGGTGCTCGGGGACGAGGATGACGTTGGCACCGCCGGCCAGACCCGAGTGGAGGGCGATCCAGCCCGCGTGACGGCCCATCACCTCCACCACCAGGACCCGCATGTGCGACTCCGCGGTGGTGTGCAGCCGGTCGATGGCCTCGGTGGCGATGCCGACGGCGGTGTCGAAGCCGAAGGTGTAGTCGGTGGCCGAGAGGTCGTTGTCGATGGTCTTGGGCACGCCCACGCACGGAATGCCGTACTCGTCGTGGAGGCGGGTGGCGACGCCGAGGGTGTCCTCGCCGCCGATGGTGATGAGGGCGTCCACACCGAGTGCGGCGAGGTTGTCCTTGATCCGCCGGATGCCGTCCTCCTCGTTCAGCGGATTGGTCCGGGAGGAGCCGAGGATCGTGCCGCCGCGGGGCAGGATGCCGCGCACGGCGGGGATGTCGAGGGGGACGGTGTGCCCGTCGAGGGGGCCGCGCCAGCCGTCCCGGAATCCGGTGAAGTCGTAGCCGTACTCCTGGACGCCCTTGCGGACGATGGCCCGGATGACGGCGTTGAGCCCGGGGCAGTCGCCGCCTCCGGTCAGTACTCCGACCCGCATGGAAGTGTCCCTTCGCCATGGTTGCCGAAATGCCGTTCGTTCCCACCTGGCACGGTAAGGGTGATCCGGGTCACATCGACATGGTCGGGACGGTCAATTCCTGAGCGGGAGGGGGCTGTTGTGCCTTTCCGGGGCTATTCGTCGTCCAAGCCGCGCTCTATGGCGTAGCGGACGAGCTCCACGCGGTTGTGGAGCTGCAGCTTGCCCAGGGTGTTCTGGACGTGGTTCTGCACGGTGCGGTGGGAGATGACGAGCCGTTCGGCGATCTGCTTGTAGCTCAGCCCCTTGGCGACCAGGCGCAGCACCTCGGTCTCGCGGTCGGTGAGCCGGGGTGTCCCCGGTTCGCCGTCGGCGGGGGCGGCGCCGGCCGGTTCGGAGGCGAGGCGGCGGTACTCGCCGAGGACCAGCCCGGCGAGGCCGGGGGTGAACACCGGGTCGCCGACGGCGGTACGGCGGACGGCGTCCCGCAGGTCCTCGGTGGACGCGGACTTCAGCAGGTAGCCGGTGGCGCCGGACTTCACGGCCTCCAGCACGTCGGCGTGCTCTCCGCTGGCCGACAGGACGAGCACGCGGACGGCGCCGTTCGCGGCGACCACCTCCTTGCAGACCTGGACGCCGGGCTTGCCGGGCAGGTTCAGGTCGAGGACGAGGACGTCCGGAGCGGCGGCCTTGGCGCGGCGCACCGCCTGCTCCCCGTCGCCGGCGGTGGCGACGACCTCGAAGCCCGACTCGGACAGGTCGCGGGCGACGGCGTCGCGCCACATGGGGTGGTCGTCGACCACCATCACCTTGATCGGGTCCCCGTGCTTCCCGGTGGTGTCCGTCATCGCTGTTCCGCCTTCCCCCGCGGGTCGTTCACGTTCTGCGTCTCCTTGGGCACCTTCAGCTCGACCTCCGTGCCCTGGCCCGGTACCGAGACCAGTTCCGCGCTGCCGCCGAGGTCGCGCAGCCGGCCCCGGATGGACAGGGCCACGCCGAGGCGTCCCTCCCCCTCGGCCTGGGCGAGCCGTCCCTCGGGGATGCCGGGGCCGTCGTCGCGGACGGTGACGATCACCTCGTCCGGTTCGTCCTCGACCAGGATCCACGCGCGGGCCTGCTCGCCGGCGTGCTTGCGGACATTGTCCAGGGCGGCCCCGACGGCGGCGGCGACCTCCCGCGCGGCGGCCGGTGCCAGCAGGACCGGCGCCCCCGGTTCGGCGAGGCTGACCAGGGCGTCGGCGAAGGGCGCGAGCAGTGCGCGCAGGTCGACCGGCCGGTCGTCGACGTCGTCCTCGTCCTGTTCCACGGCCCGTACGACCGCTCCCTGCGCGGCGTCCTCCGAGACCCGGGAGACCGGTACGAGGCCGCCGGAGACCAGGGTGCGCAGCGCCACCTCCTGCTCGCCGGCCAGCCGGCCGAGTTCCGCGGCCTCGCCGCCGATCACGGCACCGCGCCGCTGCACCATGGCCAGCACCTGGAGGACGCTGTCGTGGATGTCCCGCGCGAGGCGTTCCCGCTCCCGGGTGGCGGCCTCGATCTCCAGGGCGCGGGCGAGGGTGCGCTCGGAGGCGCGGGCCACCTCGACGACGTAGCCGATGGCGATGGAGGCGACCCAGACCAGGATCACGTTGTGCACGGTGTCGCGGGCGGGGCCGCCGCGCTCGATCAGGTTGGCGACGGCGACGAGGGTGGAGGCGAGGGCGGCCCAGCGCCAGCCGCCCTTGATGGCGAAGGCGAGCACCGATCCGGCGGTCCAGATGGAGGGCAGGGTCGGACCGCCCGCCTGCACGCGTTCGTGGGCGTCGGCGACGGGGGTGAGCAGGATGCCGGTGAGGGCGAGGGTCAGGTCGGCGGTGAGGAAGCGCTTGGTGCAGGCCGCGGCGCTCGCGACCTTGGGCAGGGTGACCAGGGTCCACACCACCAGGACGGCGAAGAAGCCGGCGGCGAGCCAGGGGCGCGCGAACTCGTCGTGCGCGGCGGCGAACAGGCCGACCGCGTAGATCATGGTGAGGACCCGGTAGCCGGCGAGCGCGCGCCACAGCGGCTGTTCGACCGACATCCGCATGACTCTCTCGCGCTTGGTCATGGTCCCCCCAAACTCCCGCCCCGAGCCGATGCTAGGGACCGGACCGTCTCTCGTTCCGCTCCCGGTCGGCCTGCTCCATCGCGGCCCTCAGCTTCTCGGCCTGTTCCTTCTCCGTGCGGGCGAGGGCGGCCTTCGCCGCCTTCTCCGCTTCCCTCTCCGCCTTGGCCGCCTCCGCGAGCTGCCGCTTCATGGCGGTGGCGTACATGTCGACGTACTCCTGGCCGGAGAGCTTCATGATCTCGTACATGACCTCGTCGGTCACCGCGCGGAGGACGAAGCGGTCGTGCTCCATGCCCTGGTAGCGGCTGAAGTCCAGCGGCCTGCCGATCCGGATGCCGGGCCGCATCAGCTTCGGCATGACCTGCCCGGGCGGCTGGATCTTCTCGGTGTCGATCATGGCGACCGGGAGCACGGGCGCGCCGGTGGCCAGCGCCACGCGCGCGAGGCCGCCCGGCTTGCCGCGGTACAGGCGGCCGTCGGGCGAGCGGGTGCCCTCCGGATAGATGCCGAACAGCTCGCCGCGCTCCAGCACCTCTATGCCGCTCTTGATCGCGGCCTCACCGGCGCCACGCGCGCCGGAACGGTCCACCGGGAGCTGGCCCACGCCTTTGAAGAAGGCGGCCGTCATCCGGCCCTTCACTCCCGGTGTGGTGAAGTACTCGGCCTTGGCGATGAAGGTGACCTTGCGGTCCAGTACGGCCGGCAGGAAGAAGGAGTCGGAGAACGACAGGTGATTGCTGGCCAGGATGGCCGGGCCCTCGGCGGGGATGTTCTCCAGGCCCTCCACCCAGGGCCTGAAGGCGAGCTTCAGCGGCCCTCCGATGGCGACCTTCATCGTGCCGTACAACAACCGAGTGCCTCCTGTGCGTGTTGGTCAGACCATATCCCGGAGGACCGCGAAAGGACCCGACGGCCCTGGTCGGTGTCAGTGCGGTCGCGTACGGTGAAGGTCCTGCAATCCGTGTGCCGTCTCTGCTCTCCGTGACGAGCCTCTACGAACCCGCATGCGCATCCTCATACGAACAGGAGGCCGAAGGTGCCGCTCCTGACCGGAGCCGAGCCGTTCCGCCACGAGGGCGGGGAGACCGCCGTTCTCCTCTGCCACGGCTTCACCGGTTCGCCGCAGTCGCTGCGCCCCTGGGCGGAGCACCTCGCCGAGCGCGACCTGACCGTCTCGCTGCCGCTGCTGCCCGGGCACGGCACCCGCTGGCGGGACCTCGGGGTCACCGGCTGGCAGGACTGGTACGCGGAGGTGGACCGCGAGCTGCGGCTGCTGCGGGACCGCAGCGCGCGGGTCTTCGTGGCCGGGCTGTCGATGGGCGGCGCGCTGGCGCTGCGGCTGGCCGCGCGGCACGGGGACGCGGTGCGCGGGGTGATGGTCGTCAACCCGGCGAACAAGGTGCACGGCGTGGCCGCGCACGCCCTGCCCGTGCTCCGGCATCTCGTCCCGGCCACGAAGGGCATCGCGAGCGACATCGCCAAGCCGCAGAGCAGGGAGCTCGGCTACGACCGGGTGCCGCTGCACGCGGCGCACTCGCTGCGGAACTTCTTCCGTCTCGTCGACGGCGAGCTGCCCCAGGTCACGCAGCCGCTGCTGCTGATGCGCAGCCCGCAGGACCATGTGGTGCCGCCCGCGGACTCGGCGCGCATCCTGGGCCGGGTGTCGTCGACGGACGTCACGGAGATCCTGCTGGAACAGAGCTACCACGTGGCGACGTTGGACCATGACGCGGAGCGGATCTTCGAGGAGAGCACCGCGTTCATCGGCCGACTGGCGCCCGGCGCCGTCAAGGAGCAGGGGCCCGGTCTCGGCAAGGAAGGGACGACCACAGGTGGCTGAGCACGACTCGGACCGAGAAGGCCGCGAGCCGGAGGAGAAGGGCGCCCCCTTCGACGAGGCCGCCGCCTGGGAGGCGATCGTCGCCGGGTACGGCGACGAGCCGCCGGACCCGCCGGGCGCCAAGCCGTTCAAGTCGATCGAGGACCTGGCGCTGCTGGAGTCCGAGAACAACGACGAGGTGGAGTCCGAGGCGCCCCGGAAGGCCGAGGACAAGCCCGCCAAGCCGCTCGGCGGCTCCGTCTCCTTCGCCCCCGGGGTCGGCGGCCCGCGCGACTACAGCGTGGCCGAGCCGTCGGACGACGACCTCGACGAGACGGACGAGGGCCACTTCGTACCGCCGGAGCCGCCGCCGCTGCCGGAGACGGACGTCACGTCGAAGTTCGCCTGGCTCGGTGTGCTCGGCGGCCCGGTGCTGCTCCTGGTGGCGATCCTGCTCGGCTGGGAGATGACCTGGTGGCTGACCACCGTGTGCATCGGCGGCTTCCTGGGCGGCTTCGCCACGCTGGTGATGCGCATGCGCACGGACGACGAGGACGACGACGACCCGGGACGGGGTGCGGTGGTCTGACCGCCGGCTAAGCGGCCGACACCCGCAGGGCGGCCAGGACCGGAAGATGGTCCGTGGCCGCCGCGAGGTCGCTTTCCCTCACCCCGGGCTGGTCCAGCGGCACCCCGCACCCCAGCACCTCCACGCCCTTGGTGGCGAAGAGGGCGTCGATCCGCCGGTGCGGTTCGTCCCGGGTCCAGGTGTGTTCACCGCCCCAGGGCGCCGCGGCCCAGCAGTCGGTCAGCGACTCGGCCAGCCGCCGGAAGGTACGCCCACCCGGCCGCTCGTTGAGGTCGCCCCCGGCGACGGCGTGCTCGACGCCCATCCCCGCGAGCCGGTCGAGCAGCATGCCGCCCTGCTCGTAGCGCTCGTCGTTCCGCAGCGACAGATGACAGCTCAGCACCCCGACCCGCGCCCCGCCGAACCGCACGACGGCGGTGGCGAACCCGCGCCGGTGCTGCCCCGGGGTGAGCGGCAGCAGCACATCCTCGGTCCGCTCGACGGTCGCCCGCAGCGAGCACAGGATCGCGGGCCCGGCGGCGGTGGCACCCCCGGAGAGGATCACCAGCCCGGACTCGGACGCCAGCGCCGCGAGCTTCTTCCGCCACCGGAAGAACCGAGGCGCCTCCTGCAGCAGAACCAGATCGGGCGCGCAGGCGGTGATCACCCGGGCGAGCGCGCCGGTGTCGTCCCGCATCGAACGGATGTTGTAGCTCAGCACCCGGATCACGGCCGAACCATCGGACTCGGTCCGGGAGTCGGGCAGCAGCGGAGTCGTCGCCATGCGGATCAAGATACGCCGACCGGCGCGCCACGCGTGGACGTCGCGTCGGCGGCGGAGCTCATACGTGCACAGCGCGACCGCCGTCTTCCCCACCTGTGCCTGCCCGCAACGGCCGGCGGTCAGCGGTGGGAGGCCGCCAGCCAGCGGTGGACGTCCGCCATCGCCGTGCCGTCGCTGTCGCTGTCGATGCCGGCGGCCAGGTCCGCGATCGACACGGCGCCGAGGGCGCGGTACCACGCTTCCTGCGCTTCCGCCATGGCGCGGGCGATGGCACACGGGCGTCCGCACTGCTCGGCGGGAACGGCCAGGGGGCCGCGCTGCCGGATCTCCGTGCACCGGTACGCCGGCTCGGCGCCGTCGATGGCCTGGACCACTTCGAGCATGGTGACCGAGGCCGCGGGCCGGGTGAGGGCGTGACCGCCGACCTGACCGGCTGTCGCCTGGACGATTCCCGCACGGGACAGTGCTTGCAGGCGTTTGGCGAGGTAGGCCCGCGGAATGCCATGCAGCTCGGTGAGGGCCGGAACATGCGTCAGGGCTTGGCGTGGACCACCACGCTGACGGCCGTCGGGTTCCTGGGCCTGGCCTTCGCCCCGGGCACGGGGTGCGCTGCATGACTCCACCGGCGACTTCCACCTGGCTGCTCGTCGCGTCGGGGGCGGTCACGGCTGCGCCCGCCGTCCCCGGAGGGGATCAGGCGGGCGCGGCCGTGCGGGTGGACAGGGGTGTCACATGACCGGGTCGGGTTCCCGGGCCAGGTCGGCCGCGCCCACCAGACCCGCCTTGTTGCCGAGCTGGGCGCCGAGGACGTCGGCGACCGGACGCCAGTTGCCGCCGACCAGCCAGCGCTTGTAGGACTTGCGGATCGGGCCCAGGACCAGTTCGCCCTCGTCGGAGAGGCCGCCGCCGACGATGAAGGCGGACGGGTCGAAGAGGGAGGCCAGGTCGGCGAGGCCGGCGCCGACCCAGCGGGCCAGCTCGCGGTAGGAGTCGACGGCCACCCGGTCGCCCTGGCGGGCGGCCATGGAGACGTGCTTGCCCTCGATGCCCTCCGGGGTGCCGTTGCCGAGGGACAGCAGTGTCTCGGCGTTCTCGGGGGTGGCGTTGGCGCGCTGCTTGGCGTAGCGGACGAGGGCGCGGCCGGAGGCGTACTGCTCCCAGCAGCCCTGCGAGCCGCAGCCGCACAGCAGGCCGTCCGGCACCATGCGGATGTGGCCGAACTCGGCGGCCACACCGAAGTGGCCCCGGCGCAGCTTGTTGCCGATGATCACGCCGCCGCCGAGGCCGGTGCCGAGCGTGATGCAGATGACGTTGCGGTGGCCCTTGCCGGCGCCGAACTTGTACTCGCCCCAGGCGGCGGCGTTGGCGTCGTTCTCCACGACCACCGGGAGACCCACGCGGGCCTCGACCTTCTCCTTGAGCGGCTCGTTGCGCCAGTGGATGTTGGGGGCGAAGTAGACCTCGGAACGCTGGCGGTTGACATAGCCGGCCGCGCCGATGCCCACGCCGACGATGTCGTGTCCGGCGCGTGCTCCTTCCACCGCGGAGGCGATGGCGTCCACGATCCCCTCGGGCGTGCCCGGGGTCGGCACCTTGTGGGTCGAGAGGATGTTGCCGTCCTCGTCGACCACTCCGGCCGCGATCTTGGTGCCGCCGATATCGACGCCGATGGTGAGTCCCATGAATCCCTCAGTTCGGTCGAGCCCCGCTACCGCCAACGGTACCCGAGCCGCCGGGCCGGGAAGCCCGGTGTCCGCACGGTGGGCGGCCCGGCGGGGATCATGGTCCCGCCGGGGACCGTGCGGTCAGTCGAGGTCGATGTGCTCGCCGGGGGCGGTGCCGGGGTCGTCGCCGCGGTCCCGGCGCTCGTCCAGGTCGCGCGGATCGGTGTCGCGGGAGGTCCAGCGGCGCTCCTGGTCCTGCACGGCGGAGCGGTAGGCGGCGAGGAGTTCGTTGCCGGCGGCGGCCAGGTGGTCGAAGACGTCGGGGTTGCGTTCGATGACGGGTTCGACGGCGGCCTTGGCCTGCTGGACGACCTGTCGCACCACCTGCTGCGCGGCGGGCCCGGCGACGGCGCCGAAGAGCGGCGACTGCAGGCCGGAGAGCTTGTCGGCGACCGCGTCGACGAGCTTTTTCAGTTCGTCCGCGGCGGAACCGGCGGGCGGGCCGTGCTGGGCGCGGCGACGGGCCTTCTCCGCCTCCAGGTCCTCGGCGACGGCGGTCGCCCAGGCGTCGGCGTGGGTTTCGGGGGCGGCCGCCTCTACGTCGTCCACCGGCTTGTCGACGATCTCGTCCCCGGCGTCTTCGGGCGGGGGGAGCTGTTCGCTCATGACGGACTCCTTCGACTGCGGTGGCCCCATCGACGTTACCCGAACGGGCCAGGTGGCTTCAGCGGGTACGCGGCCACAGCGCGGGATCCGGCCGGAACCGGATGCGCAGCTCGCCCTCGCGCAGGGCCGCGCCGTCGACGCTGCAGCGGCGCAGGGCGGACGGCAGGGGGACCGTGCGGCGGAACGGGCCGACGGTGACGACGATGTCGTCGCCGCGCCGCATGAGGTCGAGCTCGTCGCGGCGGGCGCCGGGGAGGGGGAGGTGCCAGACGAGGACGCCGTCCTCGGCGAGGTGGTCGGTGACCGGCCAGTCCGCGGTGCCGGTCACCGTCGGGGCGCCCGGAACCGCGAGCGCGGCGAGGTCGTCCGTGCCGCGCGGGTCGCGGCCGAGGTGGGGGACCGGGTGGACGTCGTAGGACTCGCGCCACTCCTCCAGCGTCTTGCGCTGCTGGGCGACGGGGGCGGCGAGCCAGCTGTCGCCGTCGCTCTCCGGGAGGACGCGGTTCGCGAGGAGCCTGTCGGTGCGCAGTCCGCGGAGGGCCAGTCCGAGGGTCGCGGTGCGGACGGCCTCGGCACCGGCGGGGCCGGGTTCGGCGACCAGGCGTACGACGGTGTCGCGGTCGGCGAGCACGGCCTCGACGGCGGCGAGCTGCAGGTCCAGGCGGGCTGCCGTCTCGTACAGCCAGTCGGCGGGCAGCGGGACGCCGGCGAGGCGGCCGAGCATGGGGCGCAGGGCGCGGGCCGCCTGGCGCTCGGGTGGGAGGAGGCGGCGCAGGTGGCGGCGGAGTTCCTCGGGGAGGGCGAGGAGGGCGAGGGCGCGGGGGGTGGGTGGGAGGTCCACGACGACGAGGTCGTGGGGCTCGTCGGCCAGTGTGGCGTCGCGCAGGGCGCGGAGGACGGCGAGTTCCTCGGCGCCGGGGAGAGGGCTGATCTCGTCGGGTTCGAGGCGGGAGGCGCCGAGGAGGTCCAGGGCGGGGGCGGCTCGGGTCTGGAGGGCGGCGAGGTCGGCGCGGAAGGCGGGGGCGGGGTCGACGTGACGGACGGTGAGGTGGGGTGGGGGGTCGTTGCCCAGCAGGGGGCGGACGGTGTCCGTGCGGTCGGTGGTGAGGAGCAGGGTGCGGGTGCCCTCGCGGGCTGCGGTCAGCGCGGTGGCGGCGGCGGTTGTGGTGCGGCCGCTGCCGCCGGGGCCCGTGATCAGGAGGGTGCGCATGGGGGTGAACGGTAACGGACGCCGGGCGGGGGCGGGTTCCGCTTGCCCGCGCATGCGGGGTGCCGCTGCGCCCACCCTCCCCCACTCTCGACATCGCTCGAGCGGGGGGACCCCCATCGCCCTGGGGGTACCTCCCAGGCCCTTAAGGCACTGGGGGAGGCACGACTGCCCGCAGCTGCGGCGGCGCGGGCAGCGCGGGGGCTACGGGTGGGACTCGACGCGCTTTTTCAGGCCGGCCAGGGCTCGGTCGATGATGACCTTTTCCGCCTTGCGCTTGATCATGCCGAGCATGGGGATCTTGACGTCGACGGTGAGGCGGTAGGTGACCTCCGTCGTGCCCGGGGCGGCCGGGGTGAGGACGTAGGAGCCGTCGAGGGAGCGGAGCATCTGGGACTTCACCAGGGTCCAGGAGACCTCGTGTCCGCCGGTCCAGGTGTACGCCAGGACCTGGTCGTCCTTGATCGCGCCCGCGTCCATGACGAGACGCACCTGCTCGGCGCGGCCCTCCGCGTCGGTCTTGAGGACCTCCGCCTCCTTCACCTCGCCCGTCCAGTCGGGATAACGGGCGAAGTCGGCGATCACCCCCATGACGTCGGCCGGTGCCGCCTCGATCGTGATGCTCGAGCTGGTGTGTTCCGCCATCGCCGTGGCTCCTCCAGATGCGGGCCGGTAGTCGTCGTCGCCGTGCAGCGCACGCGCGTGCAGCGGAAGGCTACCGTGCGCCGGACCGGCCGAACTCACCCGACCTGGGGCGTCCGCACCCTTCCGGCCTCACCATTCGAGCGCCCAGGGCCGTCCGGTGCTCGCGAAGTGGCCCACGTTGACGCATTCGGTGGCGCCGATGCGCATGCGCCGCACCAGCGGCTGGTGGACATGGCCGAAGAGGGAGTAGCGGGGCCGGGTGCGGCGGATCGCCTCCAGCAGGGCCCGGCTGCCGCGCTCGAAGCGGCGGGCGACGGTGTCGTAGACGAGGTCCGGCACCTCCGGGGGAATGTGGGTGCACAGCACGTCGACCTCGCCGACGGCCTCGATCTTCGCCGCGTACTCCTCGTCGTCGATCTCGTACGGCGTGCGCATGGGTGTGCGCAGGCCGCCGCCGACGAAGCCGAAGGTCCGGCCGCCGATCTCCACCCGCTGTCCGTCGAGGACGGTGGTGCCGGGGCCCGCGTACTCCGGCCACAGGGGCGGGATGTCGACGTTGCCGTAGGTGGCGTACGTAGGAGTGGGGAAGGCGGCGAACAGCTCGGCGTACTGCTTGCGCACCGCCTTCTCGATCGCCGCGGCCCTGTCCATCTCGATCCCGGCCCAGAGCCGGCGCTGGAACTCGCGCGCCTCCTCGAAGCGGCGGGCGGTGCGCAGCTCGACGATGCGGTCGGCGTTCTCGGTGCCGAACAGGTCGGGGAAGATGCCGCGCGAGTGGTCGGCGTAGTCGAGGAAGAGCACCAGGTCGCCCAGGCAGATGAGGGCGTCGGCGCCCTCGCCTGCCCGCGCGAGGTCACGGGCGTTGCCGTGCACATCACTGACCACGTGGACGCGGGCCCGCCGGTTGCCGCCTGGTGTCGATGCCATGGCGATCAAGGGTAAGCGTGTGCGGCAGGCGTGAACAATGGCGGGCGGACCTGCGGTTACTGGCTCGTCGGTTCAGGGGTGGACTACTGTGCGCAATGGAAACCAACCTGTGTGACGCAGCGAACATCTGGCGGGGACCCCCTGTCGTAGAAGCCATACCGGCGGGTAACGTCCGGGCAGTCCAGTCGTGCTCGGGATTTCAACTTGTGAATTCGCGAGCACCCGCCCGAGCCTTGGACCGCACCGTCGCATCGCACAACGTCGTGGCGCCGGCGCCCTAAGAGGAGCAGCAGTCTTGCGCGAGTTCAGCCTTCCGGCTTTGTACGAGGTCCCCACGGACGGAAACCTGACCGACATCGTCCGCAGAAACGCCGCGCAGCATCCCGACGTCGCCGTGATCGCCCGCAAGGTCGGCGGGACGTGGCAGGACGTGACCGCCACCACCTTCCTCGCGGAGGTGCGGGCGGCCGCCAAGGGCATGATCGCCGCGGGTGTGCAGCCCGGCGACCGGGTGGGCCTGATGTCCCGGACCCGCTACGAGTGGACATTGCTGGACTTCGCGATCTGGAGCGCCGGCGGGATCACCGTGCCGGTGTACGAGACCAGCTCGCCGGAGCAGGTGGCGTGGATCCTCGGCGACTCCGGCGTCACCGCCTGCTTCGTGGAGCTCGACGCCCACGCGGCGACCGTGGAATCGGTGCGCGACCGGCTGCCCGCGCTGAAGAACCTGTGGCAGATCGAGGCCGGCGGCCTGGAGGAACTGGGCCGGCTCGGACAGGGCGTCACGGACGAGACGGTCGAGGAGCGCAGCTCGGTCGCGAAGGCGGACGACCCGGCGACCATCGTCTACACCTCCGGTACCACCGGCCGTCCCAAGGGGTGTGTGCTCACCCACCGCAGCTTCTTCGCGGAGTGCGGCAACATCGTGGAGCGGCTGCGTCCGCTGTTCCGCACCGGCGAGTGCTCGGTGCTGCTGTTCCTCCCGCTCGCGCACGTCTTCGGGCGGATGGTGCAGATCGCGCCGATGGTGGCCCCGATCAAGTTGGGCTGTGTGCCCGACATCAAGAACCTCACCGATGAACTGGCCTCGTTCCGCCCGACGCTGATCCTCGGCGTGCCCCGGGTGTTCGAGAAGGTCTACAACTCGGCGCGGGCCAAGGCGCAGGCCGACGGCAAGGGCAAGATCTTCGACAAGGCGGCGGACACGGCGATCGCCTACAGCCAGGCGCTGGACACGCCGTCCGGGCCGTCGGTGGGCCTGAAGATCAAGCACAAGGTGTTCGACAGGCTTGTCTACGGCAAGCTGCGCGCGGTGCTGGGCGGGCGCGGCGAGTACGCCATCTCGGGCGGTGCCCCGCTGGGCGAGCGTCTGGGCCACTTCTTCCGCGGCATCGGCTTCAGCGTGCTGGAGGGCTACGGTCTGACCGAGTCCTGCGCTGCCACCGCGTTCAACCCGTGGGACCGTCAGAAGATCGGCACGGTCGGCCAGCCGCTGCCCGGCTCCGTCATCCGGATAGCGGACGACGGTGAGGTGCTGCTGCACGGCGAGCACCTGTTCAAGGAGTACTGGAACAACCCGGGCGCCACGGCCGAGGCGCTGGCCGACGGCTGGTTCCACACCGGGGACATCGGCACGCTGGACGAGGACGGCTATCTGCGGATCACCGGCCGGAAGAAGGAGATACTGGTGACGGCGGGCGGCAAGAACGTCGCCCCGGCGGTCATCGAGGACCGGATCCGCGCGCACGCGCTGGTGGCGGAGTGCATGGTGGTGGGCGACGGGCGGCCGTTCGTGGGCGCGCTGGTCACCATCGACGAGGAGTTCCTGGGCCGGTGGGCCGACGAGCACGGGAAGCCCGCCGGGTCGACGGCGGCTTCGCTGAGCGAGGACCCGGATCTGCTGGCGGCGATCCAGTCGGCGATCGACGACGGGAACGCCGCGGTGTCGAAGGCGGAGTCGGTGCGGAAGTTCCGGATTCTGCCGGCGCAGTTCACGGAGGAGTCGGGGCACCTGACTCCGTCGCTGAAGCTGAAGCGGAATGTTGTCGCCAAGGATTACGCGCACGAGATCGAGGCGATTTACGCGAAGTAGATTTCGCTGCGTTTTTCGGGGGGCCTGATGGGGTGCCGGATACGGTGCGTCGGCGAGTGCGGGTTGAGTGTGGTTTCTCGCGCAGTTCCCCGCGCCCCTGGGAGGTTGACCCTGGCGGGGTCTGCGGAGCAGCCGCTCTCTCAGAGCAGCCGCTTCAGTTCGTCCGCCAGTAGGTCCCAGCGCCACTTCTGTTCGACCCATTCCCTGCCGCGCTCGCCCATGCGCCGGCGGAGTTCCTCGTCGGCGAGGAGGGTGGTGATGCGGTCGGCCGTCTCGGTCGGGGAGTCGCCGGGGACGACCCAGCCGGTTTCGCCGTCGAGGACCGCGTCGGGGGCGCCGCCGGAGTCGCCGGCCACGACGGGGAGGCCGGTCGCGGACGCCTCCAGGTAGACGATGCCGAGGCCCTCGACGTCCAGTCCCCCGCGGCGGGTACGGCACGGCATGGCGAAGACGTCGCCGGCGCCGTAGTGGGCGGGCAGCTCGGACCAGGGGACGGAGCCGGTGAAGCGGACGGAGGCACCGACGTCCGTGTCGTGGGCGAGGCGGCGCAGGTCCTTCTCGTAGGGGCCGCCGCCGACGATCAGCAGCACGGCGTCCGGTTCGGCGGCCAGGATCGCGGGCATGGCCCGGATCAGCGTGTCCTGGCCCTTGCGCGGCACCAGCCGTGAGACGCACACGACCACCGGGCGGTCGGTCAGCCCGAGACGCGCCCGCACCTCGTCGCCGCCCGAGCCGGGGTGGAAGGTCTTCTCGTCGACCCCGGGCGGCAGCTGCACCATCCGCGCGGCGGCCTCGGGGGTGAGCGCCGAGGCGATCCGGGAGCGCGTGTACTCGCCGAGGTAGGTGATCGTGTCCGTGGACTCCCCGATCCGGCGCAGCAGTTGCCGTGCGGCGGGGAGCTGGGCCCAGCCGGCCTCGTGGCCGTGGGTGGTGGCGACGATCCGCTGCGCGCCCGCGCGGCGCAGGGCCGGTGCCATCAGGCCGAGCGGCGCCGCCGCCCCGAACCACACCGAGGTGCAGCCGTGTTCGCGCAGCAGCCCGACGGCCCGCCGGGTGACGGCCGGGGTCGGCAGCAGCATCGGCGTACGGTCGCGTACGACGGTGAAGGGCTGCTCGGCGTCGAAGGCGGCGGTCGCCTCGACGCCCTCCCGGGAGCGCTTCCAGGTGGAGGCGTAGACGACGAGGCGCTCCGGGTCCAGCCGCAGCGCCATGTTGTGCAGGAACGCCTGGATGCCGCCGGGCCGGGGCGGGAAGTCGTTGGTCACGATCAGGGTCTTGTGCATCGTCGCAGACCCTACCGAACGGTGTTTTCGGCGTACGCCACGGCGGTGCTCTGTGGCACGTACACCGGTGTCCGGGACATCATGGCCCCTCACGACGGCACACCGGACGGGCAGGGAACACGTGGAGACGACGGCCGCACGAGGGTCCCTGGCGTGGCTCCTGGGCATCTGGGCGCTGACGAGAACGGTACTGCTGCTCTGCGTGCTCAAGGTGATCGTCTTTCCGGGGCCGGACGTCACCAGCGACGTGTCGGTGATCTACCAGGGCTGGTACGACGTCCTGCGTACCGGAACGTTTCCGCTGGACGACGTGACCTGGCAGTACCCGCCCGCGGCGGCGCTGGCGGTCCTCTCCCCCGCTCTGCTGCCGTTCCTGGAGTACGCGACCGCGTTCTTCGTGCTGGCCTGCGTCGCCGACCTGATCACGCTGGCGATGCTGCTGCACGCCGGCCGCGGTCCCGGGCGGGCGCGTCGCGGGGCCCGGGTGTGGGTGGCGGGCGTGCCGCTGCTCGGGCCGACGGTGTACGCGCGGTACGACGTGATGGTGACGGCGGTGGCGGTGGCCGGGCTGCTGGCCGCCGGCCGGCATCCGCGGGTGCTGGGGGCGCTGGCGGGGTTCGGGGCGTTGGTGAAGGTGTGGCCGGCATTGCTCCTGCTCGCGGTGCGGCGGCGCGGGGCGTGGGTGTCGGCGGGGGTGACGGGTGTCGGCGTGGCCGTGCTGTTCGCCGTGCTGATGCCGGGGGCGTTCGCGTTCCTCGGGTTCCAGCGGGACCGGGGGACGGAGGTGGAGTCGCTGGGGGCCTTGGTCTTTCATGTGGCGCGGCATCACGGCTGGGAGGGCGAGGTGCTGCTCAACTACGGCTCGGTGGAGTTTCTCGGGCCGTATGTGAGCTGGGTGAGCACGGGGGCGCTGTTCCTGACGGGGGTGGCGCTGGGGTGGCTGGTGCTGTGGAGGGTGCTGGCGAATCGTTTCGAGGCGCACACGGTCGCTGATGCCGCGTTCGTGGGGGTGCTGATGTTCACGACCACGAGCCGGGTGATCAGTCCGCAGTACATGGTGTGGCTGGTGGGGCTGGGGGCGGTCTGTCTGTGCTTCCGCGGGAGCCGGATGGGGGTGCCGGTGGGGCTGGTGCTGGGGGCCTGCCTGGTGACGGTGCTGGAGTTTCCGTTGTGGTTCGCGCATGTCGTGGCGAGCGATGCGCTGGGCATTTCGTTGCTGGTGATTCGCAACGGGTTGCTGGTCGTGGCGACGGTGATCGCGGCTCGGGTGCTGTGGTGCACGACGGTGCCGCGTCGGCGGGAGATCCCGTCGGTGCCGGAGCCGGCCCGTGCGGCAGAGACGCCGGTGTCGTCGTAGGCGGCGTGGGGGTGGGCCGGGGGGTGTCCGCGCAGCCCGGCGCCTCGACGCCGGCCGCGTGACTGCTGACCCGGGGTGGGGTGCGCAGCCCGGCGCGTGCGGGGTGCCGTCGCGCCCACCCGTGCCGCCCCAGCGGCACGACTGCCCGCGGATCGCGGGAGCGGCGGCGCGGCGGCCGCGGGAACGCGAGAGCGGTGGTGCGGCGGGCCGTGGGAACGCCTACGGCGGGGAGGGGACGGGGCGGGGGTGTTCGCCCGCAGTGGCTGGCGCGTCCGCGCCCCGCACCCCCACCAGGAAACCCCCTCGCGCCAGTCCGAGGACGGACACCCCCGACCCGGCCCCGCACCACCCACCCACCGTGGGCGCTACGCGCACCCCCACCGGAGGGACAGTGGCGCCGCAGGCATACGACCACCGGCCCGCAGCCGCCCCACAAGGGTCAGGTCAGGGTGGTTTTCAGGTAGTCGTGCCATTGGAGGGTGAAGTCCTCCGGGGTGGTGCCCAGGACGCGGTTCATCGCGGACTCCACCGCACCCTCGCGGTCCTTGTGCGCGCCCACCGCGCGGTAGAACTCGCCGAGGCGCTGCTCGCCCCAGCGGTCGGCGATCAGGCGGCAGGCCAGCCAGCCGCCCTCGTAGGCGCGGGCGAGGCCGTCCGCGTCGCCCGAGAAGCCGAAGTCCTCGTCAGTGGGGAGGGCGCCGGGCACCTCGCCCTGGCTCACCGCGTAGGCGAGCTCCGGTGCGGCCTCGGCGGGACCCCGGTCGCCGTCGCGGTAGCCGACCCAGTCGGCGTACCCCTCGGACAGCCACAGCGGGGTCGCGGGCGAGGTGTGGGCGCGGGTGGCGACGTGGGTGGTCTCGTGGGTGAGGACGACCTGCCGACCCGAGTCGCCGAGCAGCCCGAAGGCGTCCGGGTTGACGATGACCCGGTCCGCCGGTGCCCGCCCGTCCGTGCCGGTGGCACCGGTGGTGACGGCGGCGATGCCCCGGTAGGAGGAGGCGGGTGAGCCCAGCAGGCCCGCCATGCCCTCCAGGGACTCCGGGACCATGACGAGGACGCGCCCGGTCCATTCCGGGCCCCAGGCGTCGGACACGGCGGGCACCGCGCGGTCTGCCAGCGCGGCGTATTCGCGCAGCTTGTCGGCGGGCTGTCCGACGCCCAGCACCAGGCTGCGTTCGCCCCGGACGGCCCGCGCCGGGCCCTGGTCCCACAGCTGCTGGCCGGACTTCCGCGCGGGGCGGTCGGAGTCGACCGTCCAGTGGCCGTCCCGGTCCCGGCTCAGCCCGAGGGAGCGGGCGGTGACGACCGGCGAACGGTCGTAGCCCTCGACGCGGTAGCTGAGGTCGGCGGAGACGGTGGCGCTGTCGCCGGTGCGGTCCAGTGACGTGACCCGGTAGGACCAGTCCGCGAGCGGGACCGCGCGCAGGTTGTCGAACCCGGCCCGCGTGCCGGTGCGGGCGTAGGCGGTGGCGTCCCGTTCGAGGACCGCCTCCGCGCGCCGGTCGAGGAGCGACTGCACCTCCGCGCGGGCGCCCTCGACGGTGCTGCCGCCACCGCACGAGACGAGGGAGACGAGCAGCAGACACAGCGCCACCAAGGACGCGCCCGTCACCCGCCGTCGATCAGCCACCTTTCCGAGGGTACGGGCGAGGAGCCGTCCCGGTCAGACCCTGGTGACCGACGAGACGGGCATCATCCCGACCGGGTCGTAGCGCACGGGGGCGCCGGGGTAGGGCGCGTGGATCACCTGGCCGTTGCCCATGTACATCCCGACGTGGGAGGCGTCGGAGCGGTAGACGACCAGGTCGCCGGGGCGCGCCTCGGAGAGCGGGACCTGCCGGCCGGCGTACCGCTGGGCCTGCGAGGTGCGCGGCAGGGCGACCCCGGCCTGGGCGTACGACCACTGGGTGAGTCCGGAGCAGTCGAAGCCGCCGGGGCCGTTGGCGCCCCACACGTAGGGCTTGCCGAGGGCGGAGCGGGCGGCGGCGACGGCGGCTGCCGCGCGGCCCGAGGCGGGGGCGCCGCCGGGCCCGAGCAGGTCGGTGCGGGCGGAGCGGCCGGCCCGGCTCCAGGCGGCGCGTTCGCCGGCCGGGAGGGAGTTGAGCAGCCGGCGGGCCTCGGCGAGCTTGCTCTCGACGGTCCGCTTGTGGGCGGCGACGGCCTTGCGGCTCTTCTCCAGCGCCCGGAGCTTGCCGGCCGCCTCCGCGCGGTCCTGGGCGAGGGACCGCAGGGCCGCCCGGAGCCTGCTCAGCTCACCGGCCTGGTGGACGGAGATCCGGTCGAGGACGGAGGCCCGCTCCAGGTAGTCCTCCGGGTCGTCGGAGAGCAGCAGGGCGAGGGCGGGTTCCAGGCCGCCGGAGCGGTACTGGACACCGGCCAGCGACCCCAGCGACTCGCGCATGGTGTTGACGCGGTGCTGCTTGCGGGCGATCCCGTCCTGCGCGGTGGCGATCTGCCGGCGCAGTCCGTCGGCGCGCTCGTCGGCCGCGTTGTACGCCTCGGTGGCCTTCTCGGCCTCCTGGTAGAGGCGGTCCACCTCGGTCCGGGTGTCGTCGTGCGGCGTCGCCGCGGCCGGGACCGCGCCGAGGGTGGTGGCCGCCGCGGACAGCAGGCCGAGGGCGACGACGGCGGACCGGTCGGATCCGGAGGACGGTGCGGTACGGCGATGGGACCCCACGGGAAGCCGTGCTCCTTCCGCTGGCGGACGGGGAAACGCGGCAGACAGTAGCGTCGGGGGCGGCGGGCGGACCAACGGCCGGAGCACGTACGTACGGTGACGCCCCGCCTGTGACCTGCGTCGGAGGCGGGGCGTGGGGACGATCGGCACCGGTGCGATTCCCCCTAACGGGCGCACCGGGCCCTCGCCCAGGGGTCGGGTCCTGCTGCGGGCGAACGCTAGACGCGGACGCCGAACATGAACGGGCCGCCGATGGTGTTCATCGACTCGTAGCGCACGACGGTGCCGGTGCGGGGGGCGTGGATGATCTGGCCGTTGCCCGCGTAGAGGCCCACGTGGTGCAGGTCGTTGAAGAAGAAGACCAGGTCGCCGACCTTGAGCTGGCTCGTCGAGTAGATCTTGGTGCCGGCGCCGGTCTGGGCCTGGGAGGTGCGCGGCAGTCCGACACCGGCCTGCGCGTACGCCCAGGAGGTGAGGCCGGAGCAGTCGAAGGAGGACGGGCCGGTGGCGCCGTACACGTAGGGCGAGCCGAGCTTGCTCTGGGCGGCGGCGAAGGCCGCGGCGGCGCGTCCGGAGCCGGGCGGGACGTTGACCGAGAGGGCGTCGCGCTCGCTGGCGCGGGTGGCGCGGTTCTGCTCCTCGGCGAGCTGGGCCTTCTCCTCGGCGGTGAGGCTGTTGAGCAGCTTCTGCGCGGAGGAGAGCTTGCCCTGGACTTCCTTCTTCTTCTTGCCCAGTTCGGTGCGGGTGGAGGCGAGGTCCTTGAGCTTCTCGGACGCCTCGGAGCGCTGCTGGGCGAGTTCGCGCTGCTTCTCCTGGATCTTCTTCAGCGCGTCGACCTGCTGCGTGCTCAGCTGGTCGAGGGTGGACGCCTTGTCGAGGTAGTCGTCCGGGTCGGCGGAGAGGAAGAGCTGCAGGGAGGGGTCTATGCCGCCGCTGCGGTACTGGGCGCTGGCCATCGTGCCGAGGCCGTCGCGCAGGTCGTTGAGCTCCTGCTGGCCCTTGGCGACGTTGTCCTGGATCGTGGAGATCTCCTTCTGGAGCTTCTCCTGCTTCTCCTTGGCGCCGTTGTACTTCTCGGTGGCCTGTTCCGCCTGCTCGTAGAGCTTGTCGACCTTGGCCTTGACCTCGTCCTTGCTCGGCTTCTCGCTGGGAGCGGCGTTGGCGGCCTGCGAGCTCATGACGACGGCAGCTGCAGCAGCGGTGGTGAGCACGGTCACACGTGCGCGGCTCGGCTGCTTGGGACGACGGTGGGACGCCACGGAGACGAGCTCCTTCTCGAGAGTGATCGCGCGAGCGCGGGTTCGAAGGCAGACCCTAGTGATTCTCTTGTGATCAGTTCAAATCCCCGGACACAAAATCTCCGTTACAGCGGGTTTATTTGGCCTCAACTCACCTGCAGTGATGCCCGATTGACGCTACGTTGCGTGACGGTTCCGTCAATTCGGGCATAGACCCGTTAAGTTGCACGGGGGACGGATGTGAATCAGATACTAGGAAAGCCTCTTGAGGAGCACCGCCGACGCGACGGGGCGTGCGCCGGCGCGGGCGACCCCGTCGGCGACCTCCCGGTCGGTGGAGGCGACGATGACGGGGCGCCCCGGCGGCTCCGCGCGCACCAGCTGGCGGATCAGTTCGTCGGCGGTGACGCCGGGCTTGGAGAACAGCACGCGCACGCCGCGCGGCGGCGCCAGCAGCACCGGTGCGGCCAGTTCGGCGCCGTCGAAGACGCAGGTGACCTCGGCGCCGGTCTGTGCGGCGAGCTGGGCGAGCTGGCCCAGCAGGCGCAGGCGCTGCTTCTCCAGGGGCATCTGGGGATAGCCGGTCTTGGTGACGTTGTAGCCGTCGACGACCAGATGGGCCTGCGGCAGCGCCAGCAGCTGGTTCAGGATCGCCGGATCGTCCTCGGACAGCGCGCGGGCGGCGATGTCCTTGGGGGTCATGCGCCCCGGCTCCACGGCGTCCACCGTCTCGGCGGGCCGGACGGAGACGGGAGGCAGCGCCAGCTCGCGCCGCAGCCCCTGGGCGGCGTCCAGCACGGTGTCCAGCAGCAGCCGTACCCGCATGTCCTCGACGCTGCGGCCCTCGCGGGCGGCCCGGCGCGCGGCCTCCAGCGCGGCCTCGGTCTCGCCGAGCCGCGCCTTGAGCCGCCGGCTCTCGCTCTCGGCGGCCGACACCTGGGCGTGGCCCTCGGCGCGCACCGACTCCATCTCGCCCCGCAGTTTGCGCAGGGCGGCCTCGCCGCGCTTGACGTCGCTGTGGGCGGAGCGCAGCTTGCGGTGCAGCGACTCGGCCTCCTTCTTCGCCGCCTCCAGCTCGGCGCGCAGCCGCTCGGTCTCCGACCTGGTGTGCTCACGGGCCCGGGCGAGTTCGTCGCGCAGCCGCTCCAGCTCGGCGCGGGTCTCCTCATCGGCGCGTTCGGCGTGGGCGCGCTGGGCCTCCTCGCCGGCGGCGGTCACCAGCTTGACCCAGCCGGCCGGGCGGAGCACATAGGCCGCGGCCGCCACGTCGAGCGGGTCCGCGGCCGGGGGCGGGGAGCCGGAGTCGAGGGCGCCGGTCAGTTCCGGCTGGGCTTCTCTGAGCTTCTCCCCGATGCGCTGCCGGAACAGCGGATCGGTCTCCAGGGCCGCCGCCATGGCGTTGCCGGCGAACTTGGCGCGGCGGTTCGGCGCGAACCGGGCGTACTGCCGGAGCTGGGCGGGCAGCTCGGTGACGGTGAGACCGCCGAAGCCGTCGGCGACGATCTGGACGACCCGGCGGCGCACTCCGTCGGGCAGCGGACGGTCGAGCACCTCGGCGGCGCCGTCCTGCGGCCCCCCGCCCGTGGTCTCCACCATCCGTCACACCCCAATGCCTGTGTGCGGCCCCGTGTGCGGGGTCGCCGTCAGCGGGCCCGCTCCGCGTCAGGAGCCGGCGCCCGGCCTGTCCACGAGTTCCACCTGGTCCACGGCGTTGCACCAGCGGCATCGCACCGACTCGATCGTCTCGTCGAGCACCTCGCGCTCCTCGACCTTGGGCTCTCCGGCCAGGTCGAGGTGGACGTACTCGACGACCTTCGACGAGCGGGTCACGTCGAAGCGGGTGAGGTTGCCGCAGAGGGTGCAGCGCCACCGCGTCGAGGCGGTCGGCAGAGGAACCGTCATCGTGGCTGTTCGCCTTCCTTCCAGTGTCCGTGACGCACCGGGCCGCCCGGTGCGTGTGGCACGTAACCCTACGGCCTGGCGGGTCCCCGCCGCCCGCCCGTCCACGGCGGCGAGGCAGTATGTGCGGTTGCGCCCGGTTACGCCATGCTCTGTGTCCATGATCCGAAACTGGGGCGCGTCGGCCGCCACGGCGATCCGGGGCAGCTCCGCGCCGGTGACCCGCACCCTCATCGTGCTGTGCTGCCTGGTCTTCCTGATCGGCCCGGCCTCGGGACTCCATCCGGCCGACGGTTCCGGGGAGGAGCTGCTCGCGGCGCAGCGGGCCTATTTCCGGCGCTGGGGCGTGATCCCCGCAGACCTGTTCGAAGGATCCCCCGGGGCCGTCCTCACGCCGGCCACGGCGCTGTTCGTGCACGGAAGCTGGGTGCATCTGCTCGGCAACATGCTGTTCCTCCACGTCTTCGGAGCGATGGCCGAGGCACGGATGGGCCGGGTGCGGTTCGCCCTGTGCTACGCCGGGTGCGGTTATCTGGCACTGCTGGGGTACGCCGCCGCCAACGCGGACTCCGAGCGTTCCCTGGTCGGTGCCTCCGGGGCGATCTCGGCGGTGCTCGGCGCGTTCCTCTTCCTGTTCCCGCGGGCGCGGGTCACCAGTCTTCTGCCGTTCCTGTTCTTCCTGCCGGTGCGCCTGCCGGCGTGGGTGGTGCTGCCGTTCTGGGCGGCGCTGCAGTGGGCGGCGGCGGGACGGGCGGCCGACGGGCCCGGGGTGGCGTATCTGGCGCACCTGGTGGGGTTCGGGCTGGGCTTCGGCTGTGCGTGGGTGTGCTGCGGCAGGGCGACTACAGTGAAGTCCGCGTCCGCCCCTGCTCCGGCCCCCGAGGGAGAGAACCAGCCGTGATCACCGCGATCGTCCTCATCAAGACCAGCGTGGACCGGATCCCCGAGATCGCGGAACAGATCGCCGCGCTGGACAGCGTCAGCGAGGTGTTCTCCGTCACCGGGACATACGACCTCATCGCCATGGTCCGGGTGCGGGAGCACGAGGATCTGGCGGAGGTCATCCCCGGTCGGATCAGCAAGATTCCGGGGGTCGAGGGGACCGACACGCATGTGGCGTTCCGGACGTACTCGCAGCACGACCTGGAGGCGGCGTTCGCCATCGGGCTGGACAGTTAGAGTTCCGCGGGCGGGGGGTGTCCCAGGCGCTTGTTCGCCCCCGCCGCCCCTTCCCGTCCCGACCCGGGGCTCCGCCCCGGACCCCGCTCCTCAAACGCCGGAGGGGCTGGATGCAGTGAGGGGATGAAGAGTTCCTCATCTGGGATTCATCCCGGGGCTCCGGTGCGGTGCGCAGGATCGGGGCATGGTCTTCACTCGCCGGATGGCGGCCCTCGCCGCCGTCGTGCTGATTCCGCTGGGCGTCGCCGCGACCAGCTTCGCGCTCGCCGACTCGCCCGAGCCGCCCAAGGTGCCGCCGCGGGTCGAACTGGACAGCGGCTCGCCCACTCCGACCCCCACGGCCTCGTCCACAGGCCCCGAACCGACGCCGAGCGACGAGGTCGTCTCCCGGCCCCCGGTGACCGACAGCCCAGCGGGTGATGACGATGACGACGGCCCCGGCGGCGACGACGGACCGGACGACGACGGCTGACCGTGTCCGCCGGCGGATCTCCGCCCGGGTCCGCATCCTGCTCTGGCTGCTGTTCGTCATGACGGTCGCGCTCGCCTCGGTCGCCATGACCACCCGTTCCTTCCTGCTGCGGGACGTCGACGACCGGATCAACGGGCTGCTCACCCAGGAGACCGGCGAGTTCGCCAACTTCGAGCAGCGGGGCTTCGACCCGGAGACGGGCGCGCCCTTCACCGACCCGGACCGGCTGCTGCGGGTCTTCCTGGAACGCCAGTACGCCGACCCCGACGAGGAGCTGATCGGTCTCGTGGCCCGCGGGAGCGGGGGCCCGGCGCAGATCATCCAGCCGCGCGACCTCCCCGTCGCGCTCCCCCTGCACCGGGATCCCGACGCCCGGCGCCGCATCTTCGCCTCCCCCGACGCGTCGGGGGTGCTGCACCGGCCCGAGGGCGAGATCCGCTGGGCCAAGGTGTCCGTGGCCCGGCACGGCGGCGGCGACCCGGAGGCGGCGTTCGTCGTGGCCTTCCACCCCGAGCGCGAAGTGGCCCGGGTGAACGAGGTGTTCCGCGTCCTGCTCGCCATCTCCGGGGTCGCCCTGCTGCTGACCACCGGCATCGGCTGGGCGGTCGCCGGACGCATCCTGCAGCCCGTACGGCTGGTGCGCACCGCCGCCGCGCAGCTCACCGAGCAGGACCTGACCCGCCGTATCGCGGTACGCGGCCACGACGACATCGCGGCCCTCGCCGAGACGTTCAACGCGATGCTCGACCGGCTGGAGCGGGCCTTCGCCGCCCAGCGCCAGTTCGTCGACGACGCCGGACACGAGCTGCGCACCCCGATCACCATCGTGCGCGGCCATCTCGAGCTGATGGGCGACGACCCGGCCGAGCGCGAGGAGACGGTCCGCCTCGTCACCGACGAACTGGACCGGATGAGCCGCATCGTGGAGGACCTGCTGCTGCTCGCCAAGGCCGAGCGCCCCGACTTCGTCACCCCCGAGCCGGTGCAGCTCGCCGAACTCACCGCCGACGTCTACGTCAAGGCACGCACCCTGGGCGAACGCGACTGGCAGCTCACGGACATAGCCGACCGGGAGGCGGAGCTGGATCCGCAGCGGATCACCCAGGCGATGGTGCAGCTGGCGCAGAACGCGGTGCAGCACACCACGGCCGGGCAGACCATCCGCATCGGCTCCCGCGCCGAGGGCTCGCGCATCGAGCTGTACGTGGCCGACTCCGGGCCCGGGGTCCGGCCGCAGGACCGGGAGCTGATCTTCGAACGCTTCCGGCGCGGCACCTCCCGGCGCGGCACCCGGGGTTCGGGAGCGGGGCTCGGCCTGTCGATCGTCAGGGCGATCGCCGAGGGCCACGGCGGGCGGGTCCGCCTGCACGACACCGAGGGCGGCGGCGCCACCTTCGTACTGACGCTGGAAGAGGCACACAGGTGAACCGGATTCTGATCGTCGAGGACGAGGAGCGCATCGCCTCCTTCGTGGAGAAGGGGCTGCGCGCGAACGGCTTCACCACCACCGTCGTCGGTGACGGCGAGGCCGGCCACGCATACGCGCTCACCGGCGGGTTCGACCTGATCGTCCTGGACATCGGGCTGCCCGGCCGGGACGGCTTCACGGTGCTGCGCGAGCTGCGCGAGTCCCGGGTGACCACCCCGGTGATCGTGCTGACCGCGCGGGACTCCGTGCGGGACACGGTGGCCGGTCTGGAGGGCGGCGCCGACGACTGGATGACCAAGCCGTTCCGTTTCGAGGAACTGCTCGCACGGGTACGGCTGCGGCTGCGTACGGCGGCCCGGGCGCCGGAGGTGACGGTGCTGAGGTCCGGTTCGCTGAGCCTGGACCTGCGCACCCGCCGGGCCCGCGCCGGGGACCGCACCGTGGATCTGACGGCCCGTGAATTCGTGCTCCTGGAACTGTTCCTGAGGCACCCCGGGCAGGTACTCTCCCGCGAACAGATCCTCTCCCACGTGTGGGGCTACGACTTCGACCCGGGCTCCAACATCGTGGACGTGTACGTGCGGGCGCTGCGCAAGAAGCTCGGCGCGGAGAAGGTGGAGACGGTCCGCGGCATGGGTTACCGGCTGCCCGCCTGACGGCCCCCAACGGGGCGGCCCCCGCCCGGTGAAGTTCCCTTCATCTTCGGCTCATCGACGGCTCATGGCCCACGTGAATCGTCGATGACGTGACGCTGAATCCCCGACTGACCGCCGCCCTGTGCGCGGCCCTGTCGCTGTGCGCCCTGCTCGCCGTCCCCGGCAACTTTCCCGGCCTCGGCGGGGACGCGCGGTTCACCCTCGCCGTGTTCGCGCTGGCGACCTGTGCGTGGATCGGCACGCCGATCGACGACACCTACATCGCGCTGGGCGCCGGACTCGCGCTCACGGTGACCGGGGTGATCAGCAGCGACACCCTGTTCGGCACCCTGGGCGACTCGACGGTGTGGCTGCTGATCTGCGCCTTCGTGCTGGCGGCCGCGGTCACCCGGACCGGGCTCGCGGGCCGGGCGGCGGCCTTTCTGGTCGGCGGGGCGCGTACGGTGCGGCAGTTGACGCACCTGACGACGGCCGCGCTCGTCGTGACGGCCTTCGCGGTGCCCGCCACCTCGGGCCGGGCCGCGCTGGCCCTGCCGGTGTTCCTGGCCCTCGCCAAGGCGCTCGCCGACCGGAAACGACTGGTCGTGATGCTGGCTCTGCTGTTCCCGACCGTGATCCTGCTGTCCGCGGTGGCGACACTGATCGGTGCGGGTGCGCATCTGATCACCGTGTCGGTGCTGTGGGAGGCCACCGGCGACCGGGTCGGCTTCACGGAGTGGCTGCTGCTGGGGCTGCCGCTGGCCGTGGCCTCCTCCCATCTCGCCGCCGAGGCCGTGCTGGCGACCATCACCCGGCGCGCCGACCGCAAGGCACCCGTGCACATCAGCGCCGAGGAGATCCAGCGGCACAGCGACCGTCCGGTCACCGGTCCCTGGACCCAGGCCGAGAAGCGCTGCGCCCTGCTGCTGGCCACGGTCGTCGCCCTGTGGTGCAGCGAGCCGCTGCACCGGGTGTCGCCGGCCGTGGTCGCGCTGATAGGCGCGGTGGTGGCCGCCTCGCCGGCGCTGGGCACCGTACGGCTGAAGGACGCGCTGAAGACGGTGCCCTGGTCACTGCTGCTGTTCATGGCGGCGACGATGGCGATGGGCGTCGCGCTCGCCGAGTCGGGGGCGGCGGCATGGCTGGTCGGCGGGTTGCCGGCGGGGATCGGCCCGGTGACGTTCCTGACGGTCGTCGTCGCGGTCAGCACGGCGGCCCATCTGTTGCTCCAGTCCCGCTCCGCCCGTTCCTCCGTGCTGGTCCCGCTGGTGGTCGCGGCCGCCGTGGGCGCCGGGGTGAACCCGGTCGCGGCGGCACTCGCCTCCACCGCCGCCGCCGGCTTCTGCCACACGCTCCCGGCCTCCGCGAAGCCGGTCACGCTCTTCGCGGAGATCCCCGGCACCCCCACCTACACCCCGCGCGACCTGCTGCGGCTGTCCGCCGTGCTGGCACCGCTCACCGCCGCCCTGGTCCTGCTGTTCGCCGTCGCGGTGTGGCCGCTGCTCGGCGTCCCCGTGACTCGATAAGGAGTTCCCGTCATGCTGAACCGTGTCGTGGTCGCCCCCAGCGGCTTCAAGGAGTCACTGTCCGCCCAGGCCGCCGCCGACGCCATCGCGGCGGGCGTGCGCCGGGTACTCCCGGACGCCGAGATCGACCGGATCCCACTGGTGGACGGCGGTGAGGGCACGGCCTCGGCGCTGGCCTCGGCGACCGGCGGGCGGCTGGTCGCGCTGGCCGCCACCGGCCCGGTCGGCGAACCGGTCGGCACCCACTTCGCGCTGCTCGGCTCCCGGGACACGGCGGTGGTGGAGATGGCGGCGGTCGCCGGCCTCTCCCTGGTCCCCCGCACCCGGCGCGACCCGGGCGCCACGACCACGTACGGCGTCGGGGAACTGATCCGCGCCGCGCTCGACCAGGGCGTGCGGCGGATCCTGGTCGGCTGCGGCGACTCGGGCACGTCCGACGGGGGTGCGGGGGCGCTCCAGGCGCTCGGCGCCCGGCTGGTGGACGCGGACGGCTTCGAACTGGGCCCCGGAGGGGGTGAGTTGACCCGGCTGGCGCGGATCGATCCGACCGGTCTCGATCCCCGCATCGCGGACGTGGAGCTCCTGGTCGCCTGCAACCCCTACAACGTGCTGTGCGGCGAGCGGGGCGTGGCCCGGGTGTTCGGTCCGCAGAAGGGGGCGACGCCGGCACAGGTCGAGGAACTGTCGGCGGGGCTGGAGAACTGGGCGCGGGTCCTCACCCGCGATCTCGCCGTCCCCGGCATCGATCTGCGGCTCGGGCGGGGCACGGGCGCCTCGGGCGGGCTGGGTGCCGGACTCGCCGCCCTGGGGGCGTCGCTCCTGCCGCGCTTCCACGTCCTGCTGGACCATCTCGACCTGGACGCCCGGCTGGCGCGTGCCGATCTGGTCGTCACCGCGGAGGGTGCGCTGGACCACCAGACGCCGCGCGGCAAGGTCCCGGCGGAGGTGGCGCGGCGCGCCAAGCTGTCGGGGCGGCCGGTGCTGGCGTTGGCGGGGACGCTGGGTGAGGGGGCGGGGGAGGTGCCGGGGGTGGATGCCTGTCATGGCATTCTGCCTGCGCCGATGGCTCTGGGGGAGGCGTTGGTGCGGGGGGCGGAGCTGCTCACCGACGCGACGGAGCGTGCGCTGCGGATGATCGTTTTGGGCGCCCGCCTCCCCGTGCCCGCCCGCGGCTGATCTCGCCCCCGCCGCCCCTTCCCGTCCCGACCCCGGGGGCTGCGCCCCCAGACCCCCTTTCGGCCCTTCGGGCCTCGTCCTCAAACGCCGGACGGGCTGAGTTCAGCCCCTCCGGCGTTTGAGGAGCGGGGTCCGGGGGCAGCGCCCCCGGGCGCTGTCAGGCAGACGTGTCGGGGACGCAGCGACCGTCCACCGTGTGGTACGTCCAGCGCGCGCCGTTCCGGACCAGCTCCCGTACCGCCCGCACGAAACGCTCCACGTGCTCGTCCGGGGTACCCGCACCGAAGCTGACCCGGATCGCGTTGAGCGACTTCTCCCCCGGCGCCGCCGCCTCGGGCGCACCGCACTCGCCCTGGGCCCCCGGCCCGCTGCCGAGCAGCCGCCGCACCAGCGGGTGCGCGCAGAAGAGCCCGTCCCGTACGCCGATGCCGTACTCGGCGGACAGCGCGGCGGCGAAGTGGGAGCTGTTCCAGCCCTCGACGACGAAGGACAGCACACCGACGCGCGGGGCGTCGTCCCCGAACAGCGAAAGGAACCGCACCTCGGGAACGTCCGCGAGCCCTTCGCGCACCGTGCGGATCAGCCGCTCCTCGCGCGCGGCCAGCGCCTCGAAGCCGGCCTCGGTGAGCGCCCTGCAGGCGGAGGCGAGGGCGTAGGCGCCGATGACGTTGGGCGAGCCGGCCTCGTGGCGGGCGGCGCTGTCGTGCCACTCCACGTCCACTCCCCCGTCCGCGCGCCGGGTGACCGTGCGGCTGGCGCCGCCGCCCGCGAGGTAGGGCTCGGCCGCCCGCAGCCAGTCGGCCCGTCCGGCCAGCACACCGGAGCCGAAGGGCGCGTACAGCTTGTGCCCGGAGAAGGCGACCCAGTCGACGTCGAGGGCGCTCACGCTCACCGGGTGGTGCGGGGCGAGCTGGGCGGCGTCCAGCACGATGCGCGCGCCGTGCGCGTGGGCGGCGGCGGCCAGTTCCCGTACCGGCCACAGCTCACCGGTGACGTTGGAGGCGCCGGTGACACACACCAGGGCCGGGCCGTGCGGGTCCCGGTCGGCGAGGGCGCGTTCGAGGGTCTCCACGGCCTGGCGCGGGCCGGCCGGGGCGTCGAGGTAGGTGACGCGGGCGTCGCGCCAGGGCAGCAGTGAGGCGTGGTGCTCGGTCTCGAAGACGAAGACCTCGCAGCCGTCGGGGAGCGCCGCGGCGAGCAGGTTCAGGGAGTCGGTGGTGGACCGGGTGAAGACCACCTGGTCCCCGGTACGGCAGTCGAGGAACTCGGCGACGGTCCTGCGGGCGTTCTCGAACAGGTCGGTGGAGAGCTGGGAGAGGTAGCCGGCGCCCCGGTGGACGCTGCCGTAGTACGGCGCGTAGGCGGCCACGTCGTCCCACACGCGCTGGAGGGCGGGCGCGCTGGCCGCGTAGTCGAGGGCGGCGTAGGTGACTTCACCGCCGGTGACGAGGGGGACGGTGACGTCCCGGCCCAGGACGGGCAGCGGGGCACGGACGGTCGGGTCGGCGGCGACGGCGGAGACGGACATGGCGGAACTCCCGTGGGGCAGGCGGAATCCTCGCGCGAGCAGGCATCGCTCCAGCGCGGAGGAGAAAAGGGCAAGAGGGTGTGCGGAGGCGGGGCTCGGCAGCCCTAGCGCATTCGCTTGCTCACGGAAGGCTCCTCGACGACCAGGACCCCTGGTGTTTCGAGGGGTCCGCGCTTGCCGTGGGCCTTGCTGCTCACGGCCTGGTCTTCACCCGGGGCACCCCGCCACGGACGGAGGGTTGCCGGACAGCCGGCCGGGGCCTGATGGCTGTCGCTCATGACCTGGCTAGGAAAATACGTGAGGTGATCGATGTCCCGCAACCCGTGTCCGGATCGCGGGACATCACACCGTGAGGGCGGCTCACGCGTTGGTGACGGCCACCCAGCGCTCCAGGACCCGCTTGGCGGCCCCCGAGTCGATCGCCTCGGCCGCCTTCGCCATCCCGGCGCGGATCTGTTCGGTCAGCGTGCCCGGGCCCGGCTCCAGGGCGACCAGCGCCGCCGCCGAGTTCAGCAGCACCGCGTCCCGCACCGGGCCCTGTTCGCCGTCCAGCAGGCGGCGGGCGACCTCCGCGTTGTAGGAGGCGTCGGCGCCGCGCAGCGCCTCGACGGGCACGAGGTCGATCCCGACGTCGCGCGGGTCGAAGGTCTCCTCGGCGACCTTGCCGTCGCGGACCACCCACACCTTGGAGGTGGCGGTGGTGGTCAGCTCGTCCAGGCCGTCGTCGCCGCGGAACACCAGCGAGGAGTGTCCGCGTCCGGCGAAGACTCCCGCCATGATGGGCGCCATCCGGGGGTCTGCGACCCCGACCGCCTGGGCCTTGACCTTCGCCGGATTGGCCAGCGGGCCGAGGAAGTTGAACACCGTGCGGATGCCCAGCTGGCCGCGGGCGGCGGCGACGTGGCGCAGCGCCGGGTGGAACTTGACGGCGAAGCAGAAGGTGATCCCGGCCTCCTCGGCGACCTCGGCGACCCGTCGCGGGGTCAGTTCGAGGTTGACGCCGAGCTTTTCCAGGACGTCGGAGGCGCCGGAGGCGGAGGACGCGGCCCGGTTGCCGTGCTTGACGACCTTGGCGCCGGTGCCGGCCACCACGATCGAGGACATCGTGGAGATGTTGACCGTCTTGGCGCCGTCGCCGCCGGTGCCGACGATGTCGACCGTCGCGCCCGGCACCTCGATCACATTGGCGTGGTCGTACAGCGCCCGTACACAGCCGGTGATCTCCTCGACGGTCTCGCCCTTGGCCCGCAGGGAGACCGCGAAGCCGGCGATCTGCGCGTCGGTCGCCTCGCCGCGCATGATCAGGTCCATCGCCCAGGCGGTGTCGTCGGCGGACAGGTCCCGGCCGTCCAGCAGTCCGTTCAGCAGGGCGGGCCAGGAGCGGCCCGCCGCGGTGTCGCCTCCAGCGGGGGTCACAGCGCTCATGGCCGCTCCTGATGGTCGTGGATGTGAGTCCTGGGGACCGGAGGGGTCCCGGGCTCCACCCTATCCAGCTCCGGGGACGGCGAAGGGCCCCCGTCCGCAGAACGGACGGGGGCCCTTCGCCGTCGTGTGGCGACTGGGGTGAGGCGCTGAAGGCGATCAGTGGTGGCCGTGGCCGCTCGTGATCTCCTTGTACTCCTCGACGGTCGGCTTCGGGATCTGCGACTCCTCGCCGTAGTACCCCTTGCTGAGCTTGGCGCGCAGCTTCTCGGTCATCTTCACCTTGCGCCGGACGCCGTTCTCGTCGACCTCCGGGCCGAGCTCGAGCGGCTTGTACTGCTCGTGCGCGGTGAGGGTGTGCAGCTGCTCCTGGCTGAGCGGCTCGTGCACCTCGATGAACTCGCCGTGCGGCAGGCGCTTGATGATGCCCGACTCGCGGCCGTGCAGCACCTTGTCCTTGTCCCGGCGCTGCAGGCCGAGGCAGATCCGCTTCGTGACGATGAACGCCAGGACCGGAGCGACGAAGAACGCGATCCGCACGAACCAGGTGATGGCGTTGATCGACAGGTGGAAGTGGGTGGCCCAGATGTCGTTGCCACCACCGACGAGGAGCACGAAGTACAGCGTGATCCAGGCGACGCCGAAGGCGGTGCGCGTCGGGGCGTTGCGCGGGCGGTCCAGGATGTGGTGCTCGCGCTTGTCACCGGTGATCCAGGACTCGATGAACGGGTACACCGCGATGGCGACCAGGACCAGCGGGAAGATCATCAGCGGGATGAACACACCCAGGACGAGCGTGTGACCCCAGAAGTTGATCTCCCAGCCCGGCATGACACGGATCAGGCCCTCGGAGAAGCCCATGTACCAGTCCGGCTGGGCGCCCGTGGACACCATGTCGGGCCGGTAGGGGCCGATGGACCAGATCGGGTTGATCGTGGCGATCGCCGAGACGGCCGCGAGCACACCGAAGACCAGGAAGAAGAAGCCTCCGGCCTTGGCCATGTACACCGGGAGCAGCGGCATGCCGACGACGTTCTTGTTCGTCTTGCCGGGGCCCGCGAACTGCGTGTGCTTGTGGTAGAAGACCAGGATCAGGTGCGCCACCACGAGGCCGAGCATGATGCCCGGCAACAGCAGGACGTGGATCGAGAAGAACCTGGCCACGAAGTCGTCGCCGGGGAACTCGCCGCCGAAGAGGAAGAACGAGATGTACGTGCCGACGATCGGCACGGACAGGATCGCGCCCTCCATGAAGCGGATACCGGTGCCGGAGAGCAGGTCGTCCGGGAGCGAGTAGCCGGTGAAGCCGGTGAACATGCCCAGGACGAACAGCAGGAAGCCGAACAGCCAGTTGATCTCACGCGGCTTGCGGAACGCGCCGGTGAAGAACACGCGCATCATGTGCACGAACATGCCGGCCAGGAAGACCAGCGCGGCCCAGTGGTGGATCTGCCGGATCAGCAGACCGCCACGGACGTCGAAGCTGATGTCCAGCGTCGACTTGTAGGCCTCACTCATCAGCTGGCCCTGCAGCGGGACGTAGCTGCCGTGGTACTCCACCTCGTTCATCGACGGGTGGAAGAACAGCGTCAGGTACACACCCGTGAGGATGATGATGAGGAAGCTGTAGAGGCAGACCTCACCCAGCATGAACGACCAGTGGTCGGGGAAGATCTTCCGCATGTTGGCCTTGGCCAGGGAGTAGATCCCCAGCCGGCCGTCAGCCCAGTCGGCGACCTTTTCGCCGGCCGGTGCCTTCCCGCGCGAGCGGGACTCGGGGGTCGTTGTGGTACTCATCCGCGCTCCCAGAAGGCAGGACCGACGGGCTCGTCGAAGTCGCCGAGCGCTTCGAGGTAGCCCTCGTCGTTCACGCCGATGCGCAGCTGCGGCAGGGCGTGACCGGCGGGACCGAAGATGACCCGGGCACCGTCGGCGAGGTCGAAGGTGGACTGGTGACAGGGGCACAGCGCGTGATGCGTCTGCTGCTCGTACAGGGAGATCGGGCAACCGACGTGGGTGCAGATCTTCGAGTACGCGAGGATGCCCTCGTGGGACCACTCGAGCGACCGCTTGTCCTTGATGTTGTCCGGCTGGATGCGGACCAGCATCAGCGCGGCCTTGGCGATCTCGGTCTGGAAGCCGTGGTCGTGCTCCTCCAGGCCCTCGGGCTTGGCGAAGGTCAGCGAGCCCACGATGAGGTCGGACGGCCGCAGCGGCTCGTTCGTGTTCATGTTGACGAGCAGCTTGCCCTTGGACCACAGGGTGTGGCGCAGCTTGGTCCCGGGCAGCGGCCCGAGGTCGCGCAGCAGCACCACGCCGGAGAGCGGGAACAGGGCGAGCGCACCGAACATCGTGTTGCGGATCAGCTTGCGGCGGCCGAGCGCGGACTCCTTGGCACCCTGGCGGAAGTCGTCCATGACCTTCGCCTTGACCTCGGGGGAGGCCTCGATCGGGTGACGCTCGTCGGCGATCTCGTGGTCCGACATCAGCGTGCGGGCCCAGTGGACCGCGCCGGCGCCGATGGCGAACAGGGCGATACCGAGGGTCATGCCGAGCGCGAAGTTCAGCGCGCTGATGTGACCGAGCGGCCAGATGTAGACCGACTTGTCGACCGGGATCGTCACATACGCGGCGATGAAGCCGACGGTGGCCAGCATCGACAGCGTGAACAGCAGGGCGACCGTGCGCTCGGACCGCTTGGCGGCCCGCTCGTCGATGTCCTGGACCCGGTGCTCGTGCGGGGGCAGGCCCGGGTCGGCGAACGGGTTCTTCTCGTCCGCCAGCTTCACGGCGCCGTGTGCGGTGTCCTGCGCTGCGGGCAGGTTCTCTTCGGGAATGTCTTGGCTACTCATGACTTCTTGGCCTTTGCGGTCCGAGCGGCGACCCAGACGGCGACCGCGATCAGCGCGCCCAGTCCGAAGACCCACGCGAACAGACCCTCGGAGACCGGGCCCAGTCCGCCGAGCGAAAGGCCGCCGGGGCTGTCGGTCTCATCGCTGTTGACCGCGTTCAGGTACGCGATGATGTCCTTCTTGTTCTGCTCCGACAGCGTGCTGTCGGGGAAGGAGGGCATGTTCTGCGGGCCGGTGAGCATGGCCTCGTAGATGTGCTTCGGCGCGACGTCCTCGAGGCTCGGGGCGTACTTGCCGTGCGTGAGCGCACCGCCCTTGCCGGTGAAGTTGTGGCACTGCGCGCAGTTGTTGCGGAACAGTTCACCGCCCTTGGCGCTGTCGGCGCCCTCGGGGCCGTACTGCTCCTCGGTGGGGACGGCCGGGCCGGCGCCCAGGGAGGCGATGTACGCCGCCAGCTGGTCGATCTCGGCCTGGGTGTAGACGGCCGGCTTGTCCGGGATCTGCGCGGCCTGCGAGGTGGCGGCCGGCATACGCCCGGTGCTCACCTGGAAGTCGACTGCGGCGGCACCCACGCCCACCAGGCTCGGACCGTCGGAGGTGCCCTGACCGCCGGTGCCGTGGCAGCTGGCGCAGCCGACCGCGTAGAGCTTCTTGCCCTCCTCGATGGTGAGGGACTGGGCGGTTTCGTCGGCCTGCGCCTTGTCCGCGGGTGCGAACACGGCGTAGAGCCCCCCGGTGCATGCCAGCGCGAGGAGTAGGACGACGAGCGCCGCCAGCGGGTGGCGTCGTCGTGCGGAGAGCTTTTTCACGGATTACCCCGGTGTCAGGATCTTCTGCGTCGATGCTTCTGGTTGGTGCGCTGCGTGCAGCGCGCGCGGATGTGGCCCGCTACTTGATCATGTAGATCGTGGCGAAGAGGCCGATCCAGACGACGTCGACGAAGTGCCAGTAATAGGACACGACGATGGCCGCGGTCGCCTGGTCATGCGTGAACCTCCGGGCCGCGTAGGTGCGGCCCAGGACCAGCAGGAAGGCAATGAGACCGCCCGTCACGTGCAGGCCGTGGAAGCCGGTGGTCAGGTAGAACGCCGAGCCGTAGGGGTCGGAGGAGAGGGACAGACCCTCGTGCTTGACCAGCTCGGTGTACTCGAACACCTGACCGCCGATGAAGACGGCGCCCATGATGAAGGTGACGATGAACCACATCCGGAGCTTCTTCACGTCACCCCGCTCGGCGGCGAACACGCCGAGCTGGCAGGTGAGCGAGGAGAGCACCAGGATCGTGGTGTTCGTCGCCGAGAACGGGAAGTTCAGCAGGTCGGCCTTCTCCGACCAGAAGTCGGGTCCGGTCACCGATCGCAGGGTGAAGTACATCGCGAAGAGGGCCGCGAAGAACATCAGCTCGGAACTCAGCCAGATGATGGTTCCGACGCTGGTGAGGTTCGGTCGGTTGACCGACGGGTGCGCGTGCCCGGTATCTACTGTCGTTGCTGTCGCCACGCCGACATTATGTCGGTCGCTTATCCCGCCCTCACTCCCGGGGGTGCCGTTCGGTGTGTTCCCCCCTCCTGGACTGCCCGGATGGCCCACCGGGGGCCCTCGCCGAGGGCCGTCGAAGAGGTGTCCGAACCAGTGTTGACAAGCGGTCCGAGGGGGTAGCATCCGCGCCATCGGTACCCGAAGTTCCCGACAGAGCCGTGCCCTCTCTCTTACGCGTGGAGGAACAATGCAGGCGACCGCCACGGTGCTGGTCTACAGCGACGACGCCAACACCCGGGAGCAGGTGCGCCTCGCCACCGGGCGGCGGCCGGCTCCGGACGTGCCCGTAGTGGAGTTCGTGGAGTGTGCCACCCATGCCGCGGTCCTCACGGAGCTGGAGCGGGGCGGCATCGACGTGTGCGTGCTGGACGGTGAGGCCGTGCCGATGGGCGGCATGGGGCTGTGCCGCCAGATCAAGGACGAGGTGTTCAACGCCCCGCCGGTGCTGGTGCTGATCGGGCGGCCGCAGGATGCGTGGTTGGCGACGTGGAGTCGGGCGGAGGCGGCGGTGACCTTGCCGGTCGAGCCTGTGGAGTTTGCGTCGGCGTTGGCGTCCCTGCTGCGGCAGAAGCATTTGCAGAGCGCCTGAGGGTTCGGGGCTTGCTGTTGTAGTACTGCGGCTGCGGGTCCGTTGTGGCTTATCGCGCAGTTCCCCGCGCCCCTGAGGGTGCTGCCCCTGGGGTCGTTCACACGCTCTGTGGCCTCAGGCGGGCCTGCTCGGCCGTGCTGGGGGCTTTGTCGGTGGTCAGGGCGCTGCCTGCTTGCCATTTGGGCCAGTCGAGGTTCCAGTCGCCGAAGCCGTTGCCGAAGGGTTCCATCGTGTCGCCGGCCGAGTTGACCACCTCGACGATGTCGCCCTGGCGGACGGTGTCGAAGAACCACTCGGCGTTGGCGGTGCTCATGCCGACACAGCCGTGGCTGACGTTGGCGTAGCCCTGGGAGCCGACGGACCACGGGGCGGCGTGCACGTACTCGCCGCTCCAGGTCACCCGGGTGGCGAAGCGGACGTCCAGGTCGTACGACTCCGCCGAGCCCTCGGCGATGCCGACGGTGCTGCTGCGCATGCGTACGAAGGGTTCCTTGGCGAGCACCACCTTGACGCCGTTGCGGGTCTCGAAGCCGGGCTTGCCGGTGGTGACCGGGAGCTGCTTGATCTCCTCGCCGTTCTTGATGACCGTCAGCCGGTGCGCGGCGGCGTCGGTGAGGGCTATGACCCGGTCGCCGGTGCGCAGCGTCAGCGGCTTGGACGCGGCGCCCCGGAGCCGGTCGCCGACCTTGATGCCCTCCAGGTTGCTGCGGACCTCGATGGTGGCGTGGGCGGGCCAGTACTCCTTCGGCCGGTAGTGCAGCTTCTTGTCGTCGACCCAGTGCCAGGTGCCGGTCACGGCGGGCGTGGAGTCGACCTTGAGGGCGCGTTCCACGACGGCTCGCTGGGCCGGGTCCCTGACGGGTTCGTTGAGCTCGGCGGTGACGGGCTGGCCGACGCCGTACGTGCCCGCCTCGGGGCCGAAGGTGACGGCCAGGCGCTTGGTGGCGGCGGGCCTGCCCGTCGTGAAGGTGAGGACCTTGCGGCCGGGGGCCCCGTCCTCGTCCTCGGTGCTCACCCGCACCGTGTACTGGGCGCCGGCGGCCAGCGGGGTGGTGCTGTGCCAGCGGCTGCCGTCGGCGGCCAGTTCGCCCGCCACGTGGCGTCCCGCGGCGTCCACGGCGGTGACGTCCGTGATCCGCCCGTCGGAGTCCTCGGCGACGATCTCCAGGGGCTTGTCGGGGTCGGCCGGCTTGCCCTCGTCGGCGGAGACGCTGAAGGAGATCCGGTCGGCCGCGTCGTACGGCTCGGCGGACAGCGGGTGGCCGTCGGAGGAGCAGCCGGTGACGCCCGCGCCGAGGGCGATCACCAGCAGCGTGCAGCCGGCGAGGCGGCTCCGGCCGGCGCCCGCGCCACGGGGGGACTTCGTGTGTCTCATGGCCTCACGCTAGGAAGCGGCGCGGGCCTTGGCTCACTGGACGGCCCGAACGGGTGAGGCCGTGCGGAAAAGCGGGGGCCCGGACGCTCCTGACGGAGTGTCCGGGCCCCGAAGTGCCGTGCGGCGTGTTACTGGGTGCGGTTCTCACCGCGGTAGTACTCGAAGACCCAGCCCCAGATGCCGATCAGGAGCAGCGGCGCCGAGAAGTACATCAGCCACCAGCCGATCGCGACGCCCATGAAGGCCAGGGCGCCACCCACGGCGAGGGACAGCGGCTGCCAGCTGTGCGGGCTGAAGAACCCGACCTCGCCGGAGTCGTCGGCGACGTCCGCTTCCTTGTTGTCCTGCGCGCCCACGTCGACCCGCCGGGCGGTGAAGCCCAGGTAGAAGCCGATCATGATGCTCAGGCCGAACGCCAGGAAGAGGCCGGTGGTGCCGACCGGCTCCTTCGACCACACGCCGTAGACCACGGCCACGAGGAGGAAGAAGACGCTCAGCCACATGAACATCTTGCCCTGGATCTTCACTTGCCGGCCTCCTTGCCGCCGGAGAGGGCCTTCTCACCGTGACCGGCGTTCTCGAGCTCGTCGAGTGCGGCGATCTCCGGGTGGTGCAGGTCGAACGCCGGCGATTCGCTGCGGATACGCGGCAGGGTGATGAAGTTGTGCCGCGGCGGCGGGCTGGAGGTCGCCCACTCCAGGGAGCGGCCGTAGCCCCACGGGTCGTCGACGCCGACCGGCTTGCCGTACTTGGCCGTCTTCCAGACGTTGTAGAAGAACGGCAGCAGCGACAGGCCGAGCAGGAACGAGGCGATCGTGGACACCGTGTTCAGGGCGGTGAAGCCGTCGGCCGCCAGGTAGTCGGCGTACCGGCGCGGCATGCCCTCGACACCCAGCCAGTGCTGGACGAGGAAGGTGCCGTGGAAGCCGATGAACAGCGTCCAGAAGGTGATCTTGCCGAGCCGCTCGTCGAGCAGCTTGCCGGTGAACTTCGGCCACCAGAAGTGGAAGCCGGCGAACATCGCGAACACCACGGTGCCGAACACCACGTAGTGGAAGTGCGCCACCACGAAGTAGGAGTCGGAGACGTGGAAGTCCAGCGGCGGCGAGGCCAGGATGACGCCGGTCAGACCACCGAAGGTGAAGGTGATCAGGAAGCCCAGCGTCCACAGCATCGGCGTCTCGAAGGAGAGACTGCCCTTCCACATGGTGCCGATCCAGTTGAAGAACTTCACACCGGTCGGGACCGCGATCAGGAAGGTCATGAAGGAGAAGAACGGCAGCAGCACACCGCCCGTGACGTACATGTGGTGCGCCCACACCGTCACCGACAGACCCGCGATCGCGATGGTCGCGCCGATCAGACCCATGTAGCCGAACATCGGCTTGCGGGAGAAGACCGGGATGATCTCGGAGACGATGCCGAAGAACGGCAGCGCGATGATGTACACCTCGGGATGGCCGAAGAACCAGAACAGGTGCTGCCAGAGCAGCGCACCGCCGTTGGCCGAGTCGAAGATGTGTGCGCCGAACTTGCGGTCGGCCTCCAGCGCGAACAGCGCGGCGGCGAGGACCGGGAAGGCGAGCAGGACCAGCACACCGGTCAGCAGCACGTTCCAGGTGAAGATCGGCATGCGGAACATCGTCATGCCCGGAGCGCGCATGCAGATGATCGTGGTGATGAAGTTGACCGAGCCGAGGATCGTGCCGAAGCCGGAGAAGGCCAGACCCATGATCCACATGTCGGCGCCGATGCCCGGCGAGCGGACCGCGTCCGACAGCGGGGAGTAGGCGAACCAGCCGAAGTCGGCCGCGCCGTCCGGGGTGAGGAACCCACCGACCGCGATCAGCGAACCGAAGAGGTACAGCCAGTAGGCGAACATGTTCAGCCGCGGGAACGCCACGTCGGGCGCGCCGATCTGCAGCGGCATGATCCAGTTGGCGAAACCGGCGAACAGCGGCGTCGCGAACATCAGCAGCATGATCGTGCCGTGCATCGTGAACGCCTGGTTGAACTGTTCGTTCGACACGATCTGCAGGCCCGGACGGGCCAGCTCGGCGCGCATGACCAGGGCCATGACGCCACCGATGACGAAGAACACGAACGACGTCACCAGGTACAGCGTGCCGATCGTCTTGTGGTCGGTGGTCGTCAGCCACTTGATGACGACCTCGCCACGGCTCTGGCGCCGCACCGGCAGCTCGTCCTGGTAGTGGGACCCTGCTGCCGCGGCACCCTGGGGTTCGTTGAGGATGCTCACAGGATGTTCGCCTCCCGGTTCTTCTCGTGCTCCGTCTGGGAGATGCCAGACGGCACGTAACCGGTCTGCCCCTTCTTCACAAGGTCCTTCAGGTGCTGCTCGTAGCGCTCGGGGGAGACGACCTTCACGTTGAACAGCATCCGGGAGTGGTCGACGCCGCAGAGCTCGGCGCACTTGCCGAGGAAGGTGCCCTCACGGTTGGGGGTCACCTCGAAGGCGTTGGGGTGGCCGGGGATGACGTCCTGCTTCATGAGGAACGGCACCACCCAGAAGGAGTGGATGACATCACGCGAGGTCAGCACGAAGCGGACCCGCTTGCCCTCGGGCAGCCACAGGGTGGGGCCCGGGTTGTTGGTCTGCGGGTTCCGGGTACCGGGGACACCGCAGTCGTAGACACCACCGGCGTCGGCCGGGAAGGCGTTCTTGTAGCGTTCCGGAACCGACTCGAGCTCCTTGGACGTCTTGGCGTCGCCCGTGGAACCCTCGACGTTCTCGACGTAGTTGAAGCACCAGCTCCACTGGAAGCCGACCACGTTGATGGTGACGTCGGGACTCTTCTCGAGCTTCAGGAGCTCGGATTCGTCACGCGCGGTGAAGTAGAAGAACACCGAGACGATGATGAGCGGAACCACCGTGTACAGCGCCTCGATGGGCATGTTGTACCGGGTCTGCGGAGGAACCTCCACCTTGGTGCGGCTGCGCCGGTGGAAGAAAGCACTCCACAGGATCAGGCCCCACACCAGCACGCCGACGACGAGCGCGGCGGCCCAGGATCCCTGCCACAGGGAGAGGATCCGCGGAGCCTCTTCCGTGGTGGGGGTGGGCATACCAAGGCGGGGGAAGTCCTCCCATGTGCAACCGGTGGCGGTCGCCAGGACCAGGCCCGCGGTCAGTGCCTGCAGCAGCTTCCGCCGCATCGGGCGCCGCGGCATGGGGGTACCTCCCACGCCCTTCGGGCCGTGGGGGAGGTCGGAGCCGTTGGGACTCACGTAGCGCCTTCCCGAGAGTCTCGCCCGCGCGGATCGGCTGCGGCCTTCTCGCTGGTCGGTCGCCGCCCTGCGTCGGGCAGGGGTTTGGATGTTTATGCGGACCAAACCCTAGCCGACGCCCTCCGGGGGGTTGCGGGGAGGGGGGCCATACGCGCCGCGGGTTACACCGAGCGCCTCAACACCCGGGGGTGCGGGTTTGCGTGGCGGCCGCGGCGTCGTCGTGGCTGATCGCGCAGTTCCCCGCGCCCCTGGGGGGTTTAGCGTGGCTGTGTGTCCTACTTCGATGCCGCTTCCGCCGCCCCTTTGCATCCCGTTGCCCGGCAGGCCCTGTCGGCCTCTCTCGACGAGGGGTGGGCGGATCCCGCGCGGCTCTATCGGGAGGGGCGGCGGGCGCGGTTGCTGCTGGACGCGGCGCGGGAGGCCGCGGCGGAGGCGGTGGGGTGCCGGGCGGACGAGCTGGTGTTCACGTCGTCCGGTACCCGGGCGGTGCACGACGGGATCGCGGGGGCGCTGGCCGGGCGACGGCGCGCCGGGCGTCACCTGATCGTGTCCGCGGTCGAACACTCTTCTGTGCTCCATACGGCGGAAGTTCACGAGGCCGCCGGGGGGTCGGTCACCGAGGTCGCGGTGGACCGCACGGGAGCGGTGAGCCCGTCCGGGTACGCCGAGGCGCTGCGGCCGGACACCGCGCTGGCGTGTCTGCAGTCGGCCAACCACGAGGTGGGGACGGTGCAGCCGGTGGCGGAGGTGGCCGAGGCCTGCCGGGCGGCGGGGGTGCCGCTGCTGGTGGACGCGGCCCAGTCGCTGGGCTGGGGGCCGGTGGAGGGCGGCTGGTCGCTGCTCGCGGCGAGCGCGCACAAGTGGGGCGGGCCGTCGGGGGTGGGGCTGCTCGTCGTACGCAAGGGGGTGCGCTTCGCGCCCCAGGGGCCGCGCGACGAACGGGAGTCGGGGCGGGCGGCCGGGTTCGAGAACCTGCCGGCCATCGTGGCCGCGGCGGCGTCCCTGCGGGCCGTGCGGGCGGAGGCGGCCGAGGAGTCGGCACGGTTGCGGGAGCTGACGGAGCGGATCCGGGCGCGGGTGCCCCGGCTGGTGCCGGACGTGGAGGTGGTCGGCGATCCGCGGCGGCGGCTGCCCGGGATCGTCACGTTCTCCTGTCTGTACGTCGACGGGGAGACCCTGCTGCACGAGCTGGACCGTGCGGACTTCTCCGTGTCCTCCGGGTCGTCGTGCACGAGCAGCACGCTGACGCCGAGCCATGTGCTCAGGGCGATGGGGGTGCTCAGCGAGGGCAACGTCCGGGTCTCGCTGCCGCCGGGGACGCGGGAGGAGGACGTCGAGCGGTTCCTGACCGTGCTGCCGGGGCTGGTGGCCGGGGTGCGGGAGAAGCTGGGGGCGCCGGTGTCCGCGGGCGACCTGGTGACGCAGGAGCGGGACGACGCCCTGGTGGTGGACGCGCTGGGCCGGCGCTGCCCGATTCCGGTGATCGAGCTGGCCAAGGTGATCGGGGACGTCCCGGTGGGCGGCACGGTCCGCGTCCTGTCCGACGACGAGGCGGCCCGGCTGGACATCCCGGCGTGGTGCGAGATGCGCGGCCAGGAGTACCTGGGCGAGGAACCGGCCCCCCAAGGCACCGCCTACCTGATCCGCAGAACCAGCTGACCCCCCTGGGGGCGCGCAGGGACAACACGGCCCACGACCCAACCAGGAGCGCAGCCAACCCCGCATCTTGGGGGCGCGAGGAACCGCGCACGCAGGGACACCACAGCCCACGACCCAACCAGGGACGCAGCCAACCCCGCATCTTGGGGGCGCGAGGAACCGCGCACGCAGGGACACCACAGCCCACGACCCAACCAGGGACGCAGCCAACCCCGCATCTTGGGGGCGCGAGGAACCGCGCACGCAGGGACACCACAGCCCACGACCCAACCAGGGACGCAGCCAACCCCGCATCTTGGGGGCGCGAGGAACCGCGCACGCAGGGACACCACAGCCCACGACCCAACCAGGGGCGCGAGGATCCGCGCGTCTTGGGGGCGCGGGGAACTGCGCGACCAGCCCCCACGCACCCGCACCCGCACGGTCGGTTCAGCTCAGGTGCGCCCGCACCTCCTGCGCCGCCTCGTCCCCGTACGCCTTCGTGAAGCGCTCCATGAAGTGCCCCCGGCGCAGCTGGTACTCCTGCGTGCCGACCGTCTCGATGACGAGCGTCGCCAGCATGCAGCCGACCTGCGCCGCCCGCTCCAGCGAGACGCCCCACGCCAGCCCGGACAGGAACCCCGCGCGGAAGGCGTCGCCCACGCCGGTCGGGTCGGCCTTGCGCTCCTCGTCGGGGCAGCCGACCTCGATCGTCTCCTCGCCGGCCCGCTCGATGCGGACCCCGCGCGCCCCGAGCGTGGTGACCCGGTGGCCGACCCGGTCGAGGATCTCCGCGTCGCTCCAGCCGGTCTTCGTCTCGATGAGCCCCTTCTCGTACTCGTTGGAGAAGAGGTACGTCGCACCCTCCAGCAGTATCCGGATCTCCTCGCCGTTCATCCGGGCGATCTGCTGGGAGAAGTCGGCGGCGAACGGAATGCCCCGGGAGCGGCACTCCTCGGTGTGCCGGAGCATGCCCTCCGGGTCGTCCGCGCCGATGAGGACCAGGTCGAGGCCGCCCACGCGGTCGGCGACGGTCTTCAGCTCGATGAGGCGGGCCTCGCTCATCGCGCCCGTGTAGAAGGAGCCGATCTGGTTGTGGTCGGCGTCCGTGGTGCACACGAAGCGCGCGGTGTGCAGGGTGTCGGAGATGCGGACGGAGTCGGTGTCGACGCCGTGCCGGTCCAGCCAGGCCCGGTACTCGTCGAAGTCGAAGCCCGCGGCCCCGACCAGGATCGGGCGGGTGCCGAGCTGGCCCATCCCGAAGGCGATGTTCGCGCCCACGCCGCCCCGGCGCACGTCGAGGTTGTCGACCAGGAAGGACAGCGAGACCGTGTGCAGCTGGTCCGCTACGAACTGGTCGGCGAAGCGGCCGGGGAAGGTCATGAGGTGGTCGGTGGCGATGGAGCCGGTGACTGCGATGCGCACGGCGTGGATTCTCCTGGGGGGAGGCGGGTTGACACTTCACGCTACCGGGTGGGAGCGACCCGTAGAAGCAGCCAAAACTACCCGATAGTAGATCTTTCTTCGTGACCTTCACCGTGCATACGGTGCCGACATGACGAACATCAAGGTCCACGCCTCCGCCCCCGCCGATCTCGAAGGCGGCCTGGCGTCGCTGCGCGGTGACTGCGCCCGGATGGTTCCCCACTGGACGGTGCCGGAGCGGGCGGCGGCCCGGCCCGTGTCGCCGTCCCTGATCCACGGCGTGAGCGTGCCGCCCGCGTCCGCCCGGCTGCTGGACGCGATGTCGGAGTACGGCGACTGAGCCGACGCCCGGGAACCGTGCGCTCCCCCGCTGCGTCCCATCGCTGTCCCCCGTAAAGGGGATGCGGGATACGACCCTTCAGCAGCTCCGGTGTGACCGGGCATGGGTCTACCGGGACAGTTGTGCAGCCGAAGGAGCGATGCGGTGAACACCGAGCGACCCGACAACGACGACGCCGAGGCGCGCGCCGCCGCCGGCAGCACGCGCGACACCGGGGGCGCATCGGGCAGGACCGGGGAGCCGGACACCCCGGAGCCGGAGGCGACGAAGCCGGACGCGATCGAGCCGGACACCCCGGAGCCGGACGCCACCCAGCCGGAGACGACCGAGCCGGAAGCCGCTGCCGAGGAGCCCGCGGAGGACAGTCCCGAGATGGATCCCGAGACCCGTCCCGAGTCCGGTGACGAGCCCGGTGACGAGTCCGGTGACGAGGAGACCGTCGTCGGGGACCACCCGGCCGGCGGCCCCCGCTCCGGTGCGGAGCCCGCCGAGGGCCCGGCACGGCGGCGTTCGCCCGCGCTGATCGCCTCCGTGGCCGCCGCCGTGCTGCTCGTCGGAGGCGGCGGGGCCTATCTCGCCGCGAGCGCCTCCGGTGACGCGGGAGGCGGCTCCACGGTCCCGGGCGCCAACGGTGACGCCACTCCCCCGCCGCTCGCCCTCGACGGCCCCTCCGAGGAAGCCGCGAACGGCATCGCGCCGGGTGAGCCCAACCCGTACGGCGCCACCTACCGCGCCGACGGCGCGCTCCCGGACGGTCCCGGCTCCGCTCCCGTGTACCGGGCCCGCGGCCAGGTCACCCAGCAGCAGGTCCTCACGCTGGCGAGGGCGCTGGGGCTCGACGGCAAGCCGGTCGCGGAGGGCGCGGCCTGGCGGATCGGCGGACAGGACGGCTCCGGGCCCACGCTGCGGGTGGACCGGCAGGCTCCCGGGTCGTGGACGTTCAGCCGGAACACCCCGGGCACCGACAACTGCAAGGGCGCCACGTGCAAGCCGTCCGGCGGTGAGGGCCCCGTGGTGAGCGAGGCCGCCGCGAAGAAGGCCGCGGCGCCCGTGCTGAAGGCCGCGGGGCAGGACGACGCGAAGCTGGACGCGAGCCGGATCATGGGCGGCAAGCGGGTGGTGAACGCCGACCCCGAGGTCGGCGGGCTGCCGACGTACGGCTGGACGACCGGCGTGGTCGTCGGCGCCACGGGCGAGGTGGTCGGGGCCAACGGCCGGCTCGCGGAGCCGGTGAAGGGGGACGTCTACCCCGTGGTGGACGCCAAGGAGGCGCTGGAGCTGATGAACGCGGCCCCGGGCGCCGGGCGCACCGCGGACATCGGCGGCTGTGCCACCTCCGTGCCGCTGGAGGAGGACCGGCAGCAGGAGGAGTGCGGTCCGGCGACGAAGCCGGCCGGGGACACCGTCGCGGTCGACGCCGCGGTGTTCGGGCTGGCCGCGCACTCCGTGGACGGGCGGCCCGCCCTCGTGCCGTCGTGGCTGTTCGAGGTGCGGCCGGCGGGCGCGCAGGAGGCGTTCACGGTGACGCATCCGGCGGTCGACCCGGAGTTCCTCGCGCCACGGTCGCAGTCCGGTGAGGAGAGCCCGCGGCCTTCGGAGCCGGGTGACGAGCCGACCGCGGCGCCGTCGACCCGGGAGGTGGAGGTCGAGGGTTACACCGCCCAGGGCAAGGAGCTGACCGTGGTCTTCACGGGCGGTGTGTGCGCCGACTACAAGGTGACGGCGCGCGGGAGCGGTGACCGGGTGACGGTGCGGGTGACCGAGACGCCGTGGCCGGACAAGGTCTGCATCATGATCGCCAAGCAGTACCAGGAGACGGTGGAGCTGGACGAGCCGCTCGGGGACCGGAAGGTGGTGGACCCGGACGGCGAGCCGGTGCCGCTGCACAAGGACGGCGCCCGGCTGCCGGCACCGCCCACCCGGTAGTACCGGACGGAGAAAGCCCGAAGGCGGCGGCCCCGTCGGAAGGGGCCGCCGCCTTCGGGCTGCGCTGCCTGGGAAGGACCCGGCTCAGCTGAAGGAGTCGCCGCAGGCGCAGGAGCCGGTGGCGTTCGGGTTGTCGATCGTGAAGCCCTGCTTCTCGATGGTGTCGACGAAGTCGATGGTGGCGCCGCCCAGGTACGGGGCGCTCATGCGGTCGGTGACGACCTTCACACCGCCGAAGTCCTTCAGCACGTCACCGTCGAGCGAGCGCTCGTCGAAGAAGAGCTGGTAGCGCAGGCCGGAGCAGCCGCCGGGCTGGACGGCGACGCGCAGGGCGAGGTCGTCACGGCCTTCCTGGTCGAGCAGGGCCTTGACCTTGGACGCGGCGGCGTCGGTCAGGACGATGCCGTCGGTGACGGTGGTGGTCTCGTCCGATACGGACATCTACATCTCTCCCGGGTTGTACGGAGACTGCTTGCCGACGGTTGCAACCGGCGGGACCGCGGATTCATTCCGGGCCGGGCGCGTGATTTCCTCGCCTCGCTCTTCATGCTCGCACACGCCGTGCGGAGCGGAAACCGGCTCCTGTGGGGCCCTTCGGGAATGAACCGGCGCCGACCGGGATTCACGTCACATGGACGCTATGGCCGTCGTCAAAGTGACGTGAACCGGTTATGATAGATAGCGTCATTTCGACGAGAAGTCGCCAGAACAGAAAGGGTGCGTGTCGTGACCACCGCCCAGACCCAGGAGCTCGACGTACAGCCGACGCCCCTCGCCCTGCTGCTCCTCGGCCGTGAGGCCGACCCGAAGAGCGAGCGCGGTGTGGAGTGTCCCGGCGACCTCCCCTCCCCGTCCGACCCGGACCTGGTGGAGCGTGCCCGCGCGGCCAAGGAGAAGCTCGGGGACAAGGTCTTCGTGCTCGGCCACCACTACCAGCGCGACGAGGTCATCCAGTTCGCCGACGTCACGGGCGACTCCTTCAAGCTGGCCCGGGACGCCGCCGCGCGCCCGGAGGCCGAGTACATCGTCTTCTGCGGTGTGCACTTCATGGCCGAGTCGGCGGACATCCTCACCGGTGACGACCAGAAGGTCGTCCTGCCCGACCTCGCGGCCGGCTGCTCCATGGCCGACATGGCCACCGCCGAGCAGGTCGCCGAGTGCTGGGACGTGCTGACCGAGGCCGGGATGGCCGAGCAGGTCGTCCCCGTCTCGTACATGAACTCCTCCGCCGACATCAAGGCCTTCACGGGCAAGCACGGCGGCACCATCTGCACCTCCTCCAACGCCCGCCGCGCCCTCGACTGGGCCTTCGAGCAGGGTGAGAAGGTCCTCTTCCTCCCCGATCAGCACCTGGGCCGCAACACGGCGGTGCGGGACATGGGGATGTCCCTGGAGGACTGCGTCGTCTACAACCCGCACAAGCCGAACGGCGGGCTGACCACGGACGAGCTCCGCGGCGCCAAGATGATCCTGTGGCGCGGCCACTGCTCGGTGCACGGCCGGTTCAGCCTCGACTCGGTCAACGACGTGCGCGACCGCATGCCGGGTGTGAACGTCCTGGTCCACCCCGAGTGCAAGCACGAGGTCGTGGCCGCCGCGGACTACGTCGGCTCGACGGAGTACATCATCAGGACGCTGGAGGCGGCCCCGGCCGGCTCCAAGTGGGCCATCGGGACCGAGCTGAACCTCGTCCGCCGCCTGGCGAACCGTTTCGCGCCCGAGGGCAAGGAGATCGTCTTCCTCGACAAGACGGTCTGCTTCTGCTCCACCATGAACCGCATCGACCTCCCCCACCTCGTGTGGGCCCTGGAGTCCCTCGCCGAGGGCAACCTGGTCAACCGCATCGAGGTGGACAAGGAGACGGAGGCCTTCGCCAAGCTGGCGCTGGAGCGGATGCTGGCGCTGCCGTAGCGGGACCCCATGACGGAAGGCCCCGCCCGCGTCACCGAGGTGATGCGGGCGGGGCCTTCGTCGTGCCGGTGTGTCAGACCTGCGCCGGTGCGGGCTCCTGGGAGGTCTCCCCCTGCGCCGCCCCGCCCTTCTTCGCCGCCCGCTTCTTCGCGCGCCGCTCCTTGCGGAGCTCCAGCATCGCGTAGAGCGTCGGCACCAGCAGCAGGGTCAGCAGCGTCGACGTGACCAGACCGCCGATCACCACCACGGCCAGCGGCTGGGCGATGAAGCCGCCCTCACCGGTGACGCCCAGTGCCATCGGCAGCAGGGCGAAGATGGTCGCCAGGGCCGTCATCAGGATCGGCCGCAGACGGTGGCGGCCACCCTCGAGTACGGCCTCGACAACGCCGTACCCCTGCTTGCGGTACTGGTTGATGAGGTCGATCAGCACGATCGCGTTGGTGACCACGATGCCGATCAGCATCAGCATGCCGATCATCGCCGGGACGCCCATCGGCGTGCCGGTGACCAGCAGCAGGCCGATCGCGCCGGTCGCCGCGAACGGGATGGAGACCAGCAGGATCAGCGGCTGGGCGAGCGACCGGAAGGTGCCGACCAGCAGCATGAAGACGATCGCGATCGCGGCCAGCATCGCCAGGCCCAGGTTGAGGAACGCCTCGTCCTGGTCCTCGGTCACGCCGCCGATCTCCGCCGTGGCGCCCGCGGGCAGCGTCAGCCCGTCGATCTTCTGCTGAAGCTCCGTGCCCACCGCACCCGTGTTGTCCCCGGTCGGCTTCGCGGTGATCGTGGCCGCGCGCTGGCCGTCGATGCGGGTCATGGAGACCGGGCCGTCCACCACCCCGACGGTGGCGACGTCGCTCAGCTTCACCGGGCCGAGGCGCAGGTTCCTCAGCTCGGCCACGGTGGTGGCCGGCTTCGCCGAGCGGATGACGACGTCGCGCTCGGTGTCGTCGAGGACCACCGTGGTGGCCGGGGTGCCGCGCACCGCCTGGGCGACGGCCACACCGAGGGTCTGGTCGTTGAACCCGGCCTCGGCGGCCCGGTCGTTGGCCTTCACGGAGATGCGGGGCACGCTCTGCGCCAGGTCGCTGGTGACGTCCGTGACGTCGTCCAGGGAGGCGACCGCGTCCCGGACCTGGTCCGCCGCATTGCGCAGCACCTGCGCGTCGGCCGCCTTGACGACCACGCTGAGGTCCTGGTTGCCGAAGCCGTCACCGGCGGCCACGGTGGTGGTGCCGATGCCGTCGAGCTCTTCGAGGCCCTTCTCGATGCCGTCCGTCACGTCCTCGGAGGACGCGTCGTCCTCCAGCATCACCTGGTACGTGGCCTGGTTGGTGTCCGTACCGCCGCCGAAGGCCGCCATGAAGCCGGACGAGCCGACCGTCACCTGGTAGTCCTTGACGCCCTCGGTGTCCGAGAGGAGCTTCTCGACCTTCGCGGCCTGGGCGTCGGTCGCGGCCAGGCTGGTGCCGGGCTCCAGCTCCTGACGGACGGTGAGAACCTGCTGCTGGCCCGGATCGAAGAAGTTCGTCTTCAGCAGCGGCGCCATGGCGAAGGTGCCGATCAGCACGACGACCGCGATGGCGAGGCTCGCCAGCCTGCGGCGGGTGGCGAAGCGCAGCACCGAGAGGTACATGCGCTGGAGGCGGCTCCTGGCCTCCTTCTCCTCGGCGACGCGGCGCGCCTCCTCGGCGTCCTCCGGTGTGCCCTTCGGCGCGCGCAGGAACCAGTACGACAGCACCGGGACGACGGTCAGGGAGACCAGCAGGGACGCCAGCAGCGCGGCGGTGACGGTGAGGCTGAAGGAGCCGAACAGCTCGCCCACCATGCCGCCGACCAGGCCGATCGGGAGGAAGACGGCGACCGTGGTGAGCGTCGCGGACGTGACCGCGCCGGCCACCTCGCGCACCGCCTTCATGATCGCCTCTTGGCGCTCCTCGCCGTAGCCGAGGTGCCGCTTGATGTTCTCCAGCACGACGATGGAGTCGTCGACGACCCGGCCGATGGCGATGGTCAGGGCGCCCAGCGTCAGCATGTTCAGCGACAGGTCGCGGGTCCACAGCACGATCAGGGCGAGGACCACGGACAGCGGGATGGACACCGCCGTGACGAGGGTGGAGCGGACCGACGCCAGGAAGACCAGGATCACCAGGACGGCGAAGAGCAGACCGAGCGCGCCCTCGGTGGTCAGGCCTTCGATGGCCTTGGCCACGGCCGGGCCCTGGTCGCTGACGACGGTCAGGGTGGCGCCGTCGCCCAGGTCCTCGCGCAGTTCGGGAAGCTTGTCCTGGACGGCGTCGGAGATGGCGACGGCGCTGCCGTCGTGGTCCATCGTCGCCATGACGGCGAGGCTGGGCTTGCCGTTGGTGCGGGTGAGGGAGTCGGCCCGGGACTCCTCCTCCTTCACGGTGGCGACGTCGCCGAGGCGGACCGGCTCGCCCTTGCCGGGCTCACCGGTGACCATCAGGTCCTCGATCTGCTTCAGCGAGGTGAAGCCGCCGCCGACCTGGACGGTGCGGTTGGCGCCGTCCTCGTCGAAGGAGCCGGCCGGGACGGTCGCCCCGCCCGCCTGGAGGGCCTGGGACAGCGACTGGGTGGTGAGACCCGCCTCCGTCAGCTTCGCGGTGTCCGGGGTGACGGTGACCTGGAGGTCGCGCACGCCCTCCACCGAGACCTGGCCGACGCCCTCGATGCCCTCCAGCGAGGGCACCACGGTCCGGTCCAGCTCGTCGGCGAGCGCCTGCTGGTCCTGGTCGGAGGAGACCGCGAGCACCACGGTCGGGATGTCGTCGGTGGAACCGGCGACGACCTGCGGGTCGACGTCGTCCGGGAGGCGGGCGCCCGCCCGGTTGACGGCCTGCTGGACGTCGGCGACGAGCTGCTGGGTGTTGTTGCCGTAGTCGAAGGACGCCATGATCACGGCGTTGCCCTCGCTCGCCGTGGAGGTGACGCCGGAGATGGCGTCGACGGCCTCCAGGCTGTCCTCGATGGGTTCGACGACCTGCGCCTCGACCACGTCCGGGGACGCGCCCTGGTACGGCGCGATCACGGACACCATGGGCAGTTCGATGGTCGGCAGCAGCTGCTGCTTGAGCTGGGGTATCGCGATCGCCCCGAAGACGAGCGCGATGATCGACATCAGTCCGATCAGCGCTCGTTGCGCGAGGCTGAATCTGGACAGCCAGGACATGGTCAGTGTCTCTTTTCCGTGGAGCGGCAGAAGTCCGGGAGGCGGGCGCGCGCAAGTGGGCGCCCGATCTACACCCTGGGCCATCGCCGGGGGCCGATCCGTAGACCCGAGGTCCAATTCCTTATGCGGCGCATACTCCCGCCGCAGTACGCCCCGCGGGGTTCACTCCACCCTTGGACGGACCAGACCCGACTCGTAGGCGGTGACCACCAGCTGGGCCCGGTCACGGGCGCCCAGTTTGGCCATGGCGCGATTGACGTGGGTCTTCACGGTCAGCGGGCTGACCTCGAGGCGTTCGGCGATCTCGTCGTTGGAGTGCCCGCCGGCCACCTGCACCAGCACCTCCCGCTCGCGCACGGTGAGCGACTCGAGCCGTTCGGCGCGGGCCGGGTCCCCGTCGCCGCCCGGGCCCTCCTGGGCGAGGAAGCGGGCGATCAGGCCCTTGGTGGCCACCGGGGACAGCAGTGCCTCCCCCTCGGCGGCGATCCGGATCGCGTTCAGCATCTCGTCGGGTTCGGATCCCTTGCCGAGGAAGCCGGAGGCGCCGGCCCGCAGCGACTCCACCACGTAGTCGTCGACCTCGAAGGTCGTCAGTATCACCACCCGGACCCCGGCGAGTTCGGGATCCGCGCTGATCATGCGGGTGGCGGCCAGCCCGTCGGTGCCGGGCATCCGGATGTCCATGAGGACGACGTCGGCGCGCTGCTCCCGGGCCAGCCGGACCGCCTCCGCGCCGTCGGACGCCTCCCCGACCACCTCCATGTCCGGCTCGGAGTCGACGAGCACGCGGAAGGCGCTGCGCAGCAGCGCCTGGTCGTCGGCGAGCAGGACACGGATCGTCATACGGGCTCCAGCGGCGCGGTGGTCACGGGTGGCCGTCCTCGGCTGCGGACGTGCGGGTCTTGACGGGAAGGATCGCATGGACGCGGAAACCGCCGCCGTAGCGGGGACCGGTGGTGAGGGTGCCGCGCAGGGCGGTGACGCGCTCGCGCATGCCGAGCAGCCCGTGCCCGCCGCCGGGTGCCGGGTCGTGGTCGTCGCCGCTGCCGTCGTCGAGGACCGTGATCTCGATGTGCGGTCCGACCCGTACGACGCTGATCTCCGCCCGGGCCTCGGTGCCGGCGTGTTTCTGCACGTTGGTCAGGGCCTCCTGCACGATCCGGTAGGCGGCCAGGTCGACGGCGGCGGGAAGTTCGGTGCCCTGGTCGGCGCGGGCGACCTCGACGCGCAGTCCCGCGCTGCGGAACGTCCCCGCGAGCTCGTCGAGGCGGTCCAGGCCGGGCGCGGGCTCGGTGGGCGCCGCGGGGTCGCCGGACTGGCGCAGCAGGCCGACGGTGGCACGCAGCTCGCCCAGCGCGGAGCGGCTGGCCTCGCGCACATGGGCGAGGGCCTCCTTGGCCTGGTCGGGCCGCTTGTCCATGACATGGGCGGCGACCCCGGCCTGGACGTTGACGAGGGCGATGTGGTGGGCGACCACGTCGTGCAGGTCGCGGGCGATGCGCAGGCGCTCCTCGGCGACCCGGCGGCGGGCCTCCTCCTCGCGGGTGCGCTCGGCCCGTTCCGCGCGTTCGCGGATCGCCTGGACGAAGGCGCGCCGGCTGCGTACGGCGTCCCCGGCGGTGGCGCCGATGCCGGTCCAGGCGAAGATCGCCAGGTTCTCCTGGGCGTACCAGGGCAGCGGGCCGACCGCCATCGCGGTGCCGGTGAGGACGGTCATGGTGAGCAGGCCGATCCGCCAGGTGGTGGGGCGGTCGGTGGCGGAGGCGACGGTGTAGAGCGCTACGACGGCGCACATGACGACAGGGGCGCGGGGGTCGCCGGTGACGGACTCGGTCACGGAGGCGGCGCCGGCCAGCGCGAGCACCGTGCGGGGGGCGCGGCGGCGGAAGACGAGCGCGGCGGCGCCGAGGGTCATCAGGACCAGGCTGAGCGGGTCGGGGGTGCGGAGCTGCCAGCTGACGCCGTCGGAGCTGTGCGGGGCGACGAAGGATCCGGCGATCATGCACACGAGGACGCCGGTGGCGATGGCGGCGTCCAGTGCGAAGGGGTGCGCCCGGAGTCGGCACCGGGCGCGTGTCAGGGTGCTCACGGCTGTTTACGGTAGCCGGGGTTCCACCGGCCGGGTGGGGTCGCGCACCCCCGGGGACCGGGGCACCGGGGGCGGCGCGCAGGTCCTAGGACGCTCCGGGGATGAGACCGTCGTCGCTCAGGAGCTCCTGGACCTCCTCGAGCGTCGCGTCGGGAGACGGCAGGATCAGGTCGGAGGGCTCCAGGGCGTCGTCCGGCAGCGGCTCGCCGAGTTCGTGGACCTTGGCCAGCAGCGCCTTCAGGGTGGCGCGGAAGCCGGGCCCGTCGCCGTTCTCCATCTCGGCGAGCAGTTCCTCGTCCAGCTTGTTCAGCTCGGCGAGCCGGCTCTCGGCCAGCGTCACCTGCCCCTCCCCCATGATCCGTACGATCATGTCGCCCTCCTCGGCGTGGGCTACTGCTTGTCGAAGCGCGGGGTGTCCTGCGGCTGCTGCTGGGGCTGCTGCGTCGCGTCGCCGCCCTCGATGGCCTGTCGGTCACCGGTACCGCCTCCGGCCAGCTCGGCCTTCATCCGCTGCAGTTCCAGCTCTACATCAGTACCACCGGAGAGCCGGTCCAGCTCGGCCTGGATGTCGTCCTTGTGCATCCCGGACTGGTCGTCGAGGGCGCCGGAGGCGAGCAGCTCGTCGATCGCGCCGGCCCGCGCCTGGAGCTGGGCGGTCTTGTCCTCGGCCCGCTGGATGGCCAGCCCGACGTCGCCCATCTCCTCGGAGATGCCGGAGAAGGCCTCGCCGATCCGGGTCTGTGCCTGGGCGGCGGTGTACGTGGCCTTGATGGTCTCCTTCTTGGTGCGGAAGGCGTCCACCTTGGCCTGGAGGCGCTGGGCGGCGAGGGTGAGCTTCTCCTCCTCGCCCTGGAGCGTGGCGTGCTGGGTCTCCAGGTCCGTCACCTGCTGCTGGAGCGCGGCGCGGCGGGAGAGCGCCTCGCGCGCCAGGTCCTCACGGCCGAGCGCGAGCGCCTTGCGGCCCTGGTCCTCCAGCTTGCCCGACTGGGACTGGAGCTGGTTGAGCTGGAGCTCCAGACGCTTGCGCGAGGTCGCCACGTCGGCGACGCCCCGGCGGACCTTCTGGAGCAGCTCCAGCTGCTTCTGGTACGAGTAATCGAGGGTTTCGCGCGGGTCCTCGGCCCGGTCAAGGGCCTTGTTCGCCTTCGCGCGGAAGATCATCCCCATACGCTTCATGACACCGCTCATGGGCTTCGCGCGCCCCCTTCTGACGGACTCCAGCTCCAGCGACTGCAACAGAACCCACAGTACGGGCCCTGCATCCATTACCGCACTGTTCGGGGACGGATGCGCTCATCCCCAAGGACGACTGTCTGCTCTCCTGCTCCGGCGTGAGGAGTAGGTGGTTCCCGGGGCCCGCCGGACGGACGTCCCGGAGACCTCCACTACGTCCCCTCTGTCCTTTTGGAGACGTCCGGTGTTGCCGGATCGTTCCCCACGGGGCTGGGGTCCAACCCCGGGCACCCCGTACCCTTGGGTTTTGTGTTCCGTAGCCGTGCCAAGGAAGAGAAGGCATCGGTCGCCGACAAGGCGACGGTGACCGACTCCAAGCAGCCCCGTCACCCGGAGGCCCCGAAGGGCCGCCCCACGCCCAAGCGCAGCGTGGCCCAGTCGCAGCGTCGCAGCGTGGCCAACACGTCGATGACGCGCAAGGAGGCCGCCAAGCGCCAGCGGGAGGAGCGCCGTGCCGCGCTGGAGCGTCAGCGCCAGGCGCTGGCCAGCGGCGACGAGCGCTATCTGCCCGCCCGTGACAAGGGGCCGGTGCGCCGGTTCGCGCGTGACTTCGTGGACTCGCGGTTCAACATCGCGGAGTACTTCCTGCCGATGGCCGTGGTCATCCTGGTGCTGAGCATGGTCCAGGTGCCCCAGTTGCAGAACGTCGCGCTGCTGCTGTGGCTGGTGGTCATCGTGATGATCGTGCTCGACTCGATCGTGACCGGCTTCCGGCTGAAGAAGCAGCTGGCCGAGCGCTTCCCCGACGACAACCGGCGCGGTGCCGTGGCCTACGCCCTGATGCGCTCGCTCCAGATGCGCCGACTGCGGCTGCCCAAGCCCCAGGTCAAGCGCGGGGAGCGGCCCTGAGCACCACGCCGTTCGCCGACGGCGCGGCACCGGACCGGCTGGGCGGGCCCGGCGGTCTGCGCGACGTCGTGCGGCAGGAGCTGGTGGCCCGCCAGCTGGAGGAGCAGATAGTCGGGCGCTTCCCGGTCGGCCGGCGGCTGCGGGTGCTCGACGTGGGCATGGGCCGGGGGGCGCAGGCGCTCCGGCTGGCCCGGGCCGGTCACCAGGTGACCGGTGTCGAACACGACGCGGCGATGATCGCCACCGCGCGGGAGAACCTCGCCGGGGAACCGGAGGGCATCCGGGAACGGATGCGGATCATCGAGGGGCAGGCCGGGGACACCGGTGTGCACTTCCTGCCGGGCAGCTTCGACGTGGTGCTGTGTCATGGCGTGCTCATGCATGTCGAGGAGCCGGACGCGTTGCTGGCCGGGGTGGCCCGGATGCTGGCGCCCGGCGGGCTGCTGTCCCTGCTGGTGCGCAACGGCGACGCGCCGGCGATGCGGGCGGGGCTGTCCGGCGACTGGGCCGGGGCGCTGGCGGATTTGTGCACGGCGACGGCGACGTACGGGCTGAAGAGGCTGACGTCGACGCTCGCGGGGATCGGGGCGCCGCTGCACACCTGGTACGGCGTGCGGGTCTTCGCGGACACGGTGGCGGACGAGGCGGTTCCTCCGTCCGACCTGGACGCGCTGCTGTCGGTCGAGGACCGGGCGGGGCGGACGGATCCGTATCGGGGCGTCGCCTCGCTGCTGCACTTGTGCGGGGTCCGGGGCTGAGCCCTCAGCCCCGGACGACAGAACCTTTTTTCTCGCCCCCGCCGCCCTCTCCCGTCCCGTCCTCTCAAGGGGGGCTGCCCCTTTTACCCCGAACGCGCGGGTGGGTGGGGGTCGATCGCGCAGTTCCCCGCGCCCCTGAGGGGGCGCGGGGCTGTATCGACATGCGGCTCCGCCGCGTGGGCGCAAAGGGGGTCTGGGGGCGCAGCCCCCAGGGACGATGGGGGTACCTCCCGCTCGAGCGAAGCCGAGAGTGGGGGAGGGAAGGGGCGGCGGGGGCGAGAAAAGAGGGGCGGAGACCCACCCTGGGTCAGTCGGACTTCACCGGCTCCTCCGGCAGCTCCGCTGCCAGCGCCGCCGCCGCCTGGACCAACGGAAGCGCGAGCAGCGCCCCCGTCCCCTCGCCGACGGTCACCCCCTGCGCCAGCAGGGGCTCCAGCGCCATCCGGTCCAGCGCCTTCGCCTGCCCCGGCTCCCCGCTCGACTGCGCCGCCAGCCACCAGTCCGGCGACCGGAACGCCACCCGCTGCGCCACCAGCGCGCACGACGCCGACACCACCCCGTCCAGCAGGACCGGCATCTTCCGCACCGCGGACTGCAGCAGGAACCCCGTGGTCGCGGTCAGGTCGGCCCCGCCCACCGTCGCCAGCAGCTGCAACTGGTCGCCCAGCACCGGCCGCGCCCGCCGCAACGCGTCACGGATCGCCGCACACTTGCGCATCCACGCCAGGTCGTCGATCGCCAGCCCTCCGCGCCCGGTCACCACCGACGCGTCCGTGCCGCACAGCGCCGCCACCAGCACACCCGCCGCCGTGGTGCCGCCCACGCTCACATCGCCGAGCACCACCAGATCCGTACCGGAGTCGGCCTCCTCGTCCGCGACGGCCATCCCCGCGCGGAACGCCGCCTCGGCCTCCTCCGCGCTCAGCGCGTCCTCGATGTCGATGCGCCCGCTGCCCCGCCGCACCCGGTGCCGTACGACCTCCTCGGGCAGTGACGCGGGATCGCAGTCCAGGGCCATGTCGACCACCCGCACCGGCACGCCCAGCCGCCGAGCCAGCACGGACACCGGACGGCCGCCGTCCAGGACCTCCCGCACCAGTTCCGCGGCGCTGCCCGCCGCCCGCGCGGAGACTCCCAGCTCGGCGATCCCGTGATCGCCGGCGAACAGCACCACCCGCGGCCGTTCGATCGGCCGCACCGGCACCGCCGACTGCGCCGCCGCCAGCCACTCGCCCAGGTCGTCGAGGCGGCCCAGTGACCCGGGCGGCACGACCTGGCGCTCCCGGCGCGCCTCCGCGTCACGGCGCACCCCGCCGTCCGGACGCTCGATCAGATCGGTGAAGTCGTCGATATCAAGCGAGCTCATTCGCCGAACAGTACCGGCCCTGATCGAACACCACGTCCCACCGGTCAGCCCCGCGCACGCGGCCTCACCCCCACCACGCCGCCCCGGCGCCGCTCCACCCCCGAAGGCCCTCCCATACGTAACGTTTTGCTCGGATTGCCGGACATCGTCCGCGCCGTACGTCCTCACGCCGGGAGCCGCCCATGTCCGCACCCACCCCAGACGCCGCGATCCCCGCCCCCCACGGCTCCGCGCGGGTGCACGAGCCCCGCCGCGCGGACTGCCCCTGGTGCGGCTCCGCGCGGCTGCGCAACCGGCTGAGAACCGGTGACCTGCGCCGGCACCGGCCCGGACTGTTCACCGTCGACGAGTGCCGGGACTGCGGCCACACCTTCCAGAACCCCCGCCTCACCGCCGAGGGCCTCGCCTTCTACCGGCGGGCCGTGCGCGGCGCGCCCCGCGACCCCGCCACCGAACGCGTCCTCGCCCTGCACGCCGTACGCCACCGCCGTCGCGCCGCCGCCCGCGCGATGCTCCCCTTCGGCGAACCGGAGAGCTGGCTGGACGTCGGCACCGGGCTCGCCCGCTTCCCGCAGACCGCGCGGGAGTTCTTCCCGTACACCGCCTTCGACGGCACCGACCTCACCGCGCGCGTCGAGAAGGCCCGTACGCTCGGCCGCGTCGAGGAGGCGCACATCGGGCCGCTGACCGACCCGAAGGTCCTGGCCCGGCTGGCCGGACGCTACGACGTGGTCAGCCTGCTGCACCACCTGGAGCACACCACGGACCCCCGGGCGGAGCTCCACGCGGCCCTCGACGCGCTGCGCCCCGGCGGCCATCTGCTCATCGAGACCCTGGACCCGCGCTGCGCCTTCGCCGCCCTGTTCGGCCGCTGGTGGCTGCCCTACGACCAGCCCCGCCGGCTCCACCTCCTGCCCCGGCGCAACCTCCGCGCGGAGCTCGAGAAACGCGGCTGCACGCTCGTCACGGACGGGCACCGTGCCGCGCACGTACCGCACGACCTGGCCGGGCTGACCGCCCTCGCCCTCTCCCACACGCTGCCCGCCCCGGACACCCCCTGGCGTGCCATCCCGCCGACCCCGTTGCAGCAGCACCTGCGCACGGTGCTGCTCCGCGCGGGCACCCCGCTGGTGATCGCCGCGGCGGTGACCGACCTGGCGCTGGCGCCCCTGGTGCGTCACACCCCGTTCGCCAACGCCTACCGGATCATCGCGCGGAAGCCGCCGGCGCCGCCCAGGCGCTGACTCCGGGCCGGGTCACCCCCGCAGGACGACCGCCTGCCCCGCCACCACCAGCAGCACCTGTTCGCACTCCTGAGCGAACGCCGCGTTCAGCCGCCCCAGTTCGTCCCGGTACCGGCGGCCGGACGCGGTGGCGGGCACGATGCCCGAGCCCACCTCGTTGGACACGGCGACCACCGTCCGCCGGGTTTCGCGCACCGCCTCCGTCAGCGCCCGCACCCGCTCGCGGAGCGCCCGCTCCCCGCCGTCCGCCCACTCGGCGTCGTCCCACGCCCCCACGGAGTCCATCGCGTCCGTCAGCCACAACGACAGGCAGTCGATCAGCAGCGGCGGCCCGTCGTCCTTGAGCAGCGGCACCAGATCGCAGGTCTCCACGGTCCGCCACGACCCCGGCCGCCGCTCCTGATGCGCCGTCACCCGCGCCGCCCACTCGGTGTCCCCGTTGCGCGACCCGCCGGTCGCCACGTACAGCACCTCGGGGAACGACTCCAGCCGCCGCTCGGCCTCCACGGACTTGCCCGAGCGCGCCCCGCCCACCACCAGGGTCCGGCGAGGCACGTCGGGCACGTCCTCGTAGGCGCCCACCTCCAGCGTGGTCCCGTCCGGCACGGCACGCGCCCCGGCCGCCGCGAGCCGCCGCCGCAGCTCGGCGCCCGGCGGCACGTCGTGGTCCAGATGAACGGCGACGACGTCCGTGGTCGGGCCCACCGCGCCCACCTCCCGCAGCCGCGCCAGGGCGTCCGGGCGCCCCACGACGTCCAGCAGCACCATCGCGTACGACTCGGCCGGCTCCTCAAGACCGGCCGGCGCCCCGCCCGGCGGCAGGTACAGCAGGCGCTGCCCGTCCGGGCCGGTCACGGCATAGCCGGTGCCGGGCGAGTCCAGCGCCACCGCCCGCACCCGATGGCCCGTCAGCAGCGCCAACTCCCGCCCGTCCGGCACCCGTCCCGGCTGCGGCAGCCCGGCCGGCACCTCGACCGCGGGGCCGTCGTGGGGGTGCGACAGCAGTACCTGGCGGACGCCGGCCAGCGAACGCCCCGCGCGGGCGGCCGCGAACGCCGCGCCCGGCGTCAGGTCGAGCAGCAGCGCCCCGTCCACGAGCAGGGAGGTGGCCGCCCGCGCGTCCGTACCGAGCGCGGACGCGCACGCGGCGCAGGGACAGTCGGGGCGGGGGAGCCCCGCGGGGGCGCCGGTGCCGAGCAGAGTCAGTTCCACGCCCCGATTCTCACCTGCGCCCACAGCCGATGCGCGTCCGACTACGCTCTTGGTCAGGAGCCGGACCAAGATCCGGCTTCTGTCGTGCAGTGTGCTCAGACCCATGGGAGGCGTACATGGCGGCATGGACGTGGCGGTTCGAGAAGGCCGACGGGACGCAGGTCGAGCCCGCGGTGCCGCCGGAGGAGTTCTCCACACAGGGGGACGCCGAGTCCTGGATCGGGGAGAACTGGAAAGCCCTCGCGGAGGGCGGGGCCGACCAGGTGCGGCTGCTGGAGGACACGACGGAGATCTACGGGCCGATGAGCCTGCACGCGGAGGCGGAGGCGGAGGCGGGCGTGGAAGAGGCGTGAGCCCTCGGGAGGCGGGGCTCGAAGGGTTTCTTCGCCCCCGCCGCCCCTTCCCGTCCCAACCCTGGGGACTGCGCCCCCAGACCCCCTTCGCGCCCACGCGGCGGAGCCGCATGTCGATACAGCCCCGCGCCCCTGAAGGGGCGCGGGGAACCGCGCGAGCAACCACCCACCCACCCGCGCGTTCGGGGTCAAAGGGGCGGCGGGGGCGAGAGAAGTCAGCCGCGTTCCAGAGGGCGGGGTGGGTCCGGTTTGCCGCCGAGCCAGTCCTCCACCGCGCGGCGGGGGCCGGACCAGCGGCGGTCGTGGCGGTAGGACCGCAGGATGGCCCGGGCTCGGGCGCGGGGGCGGCGCCCGTAGAAGCGCCGGGCCCACAAGGACCCCGGCCGCGCCAGCCGCACCGAGCCGATCAGCGCCACGAGCGGGATGACCACCCCGAAGACCGCGAGCCGCGCCTTGCCCTTGCTCAGCGCGATCAGCGCGAAGAGGAAGTTCACCCCGACGGTCCCGGCGACGCCCGCACGGTTCTGGAGCTCGTCCTCGGACAGGTCGTTGACGCCGAACGGCGTGAAGCCGGCCAGCAGCAGGCCGACCAGGGCGGCGGTGAGGACGACCATCTCCACGCTTTTGCGGCCCGCCTCGGTCCAGTACACGTCGTCGAGATGCAGGATGAGCGCGAACTCGTCCAGGACCAGCCCCGCGCCCACACCGAACAGCACCGCACTGAGCGCCGAGCCGAAGCCGTGCCGGCCGCCCGCCACCGCGCCGAAGCCGCCGATGACGGTGAGGATGACGCCGGGCACCACGTGGTGGATGTGCACGGCGCCGGCCGTGACGTTGCCGAACGGGCCCTTGCCGGCCCGGATCAGACGCGTGATGACCCGGGTGATCACGAACGTGAGGACGAAGGCGGCCAGTGCGAGGAGCAGCGGCAGCTTGCCGGGCTCGATGATGTTCCGGTCCAGCCAATGTCCCATATGGGCACTTTATCCACGGCGGCCGTGAGCCTCTTGATGACCGAGGGGTAATCTGCGCCGGTGCCCGCCCCCTCCGCCTCTCCCGCCGACGGCCTGCGCTTCGCCTTCGGCACGCTCACCGTGCTCCCGGTCCGGGTCACCCGCTGGGACCGGCCGGCCGCCCGCGCGGGAATGCTGTGCGCCCCGCTGGCCGGGCTCGCGGTCGGTGTCGCGGCCGCCGCCGCGGGATGTCTGTTGCTGGCCCTCGGCGCGGGCGCGCCGCTCGCCGCCGTCGCCACCGTCGCCGTACCGGCCGCCCTGACCCGGGGCCTGCATCTCGACGGGCTGGCCGACACCGCCGACGGGCTCGGCAGCGGCAGGCCCGCCGAGGACGCCCTGCGGATCATGAAGCAGTCGGACATCGGGCCGTTCGGGGTGATCACGCTGCTCCTGGTCCTGCTGGCCCAGGCGGCCGCGCTGGCGCAGGCGTACGGGGACTCCTGGGCGCGCGGGGCGCTGGCGGCCGTGGTGTCGGCGGTCGTGGCCCGGCTGGCCCTCACCCTGGCCGCCCGCGCGGGCGTGCCGCCGGCGCGACCGGAGGGGCTGGGCGCGGCGGTCGCGGGAGCGGTGCCGCCGGCGGGCGCGGTGCCGGTCGCGCTCGCGGTGGCCGGGGCCGCCGCGGCCGCGGGCGCGCTCATGGGGGCGGACGACATCGTCCGGGCCGTCGCCGCGGTCGTCCTGGCCGTCGCCGCCGGTGAACTCCTGCTGCGGCACTGCGTCCGCCGGTTCGGCGGGGTCACCGGCGACGTGTTCGGCGGGCTCGCGGAGACCGCGGCGACGACCGCGCTCGTCGTCATGTCACTGGGTTGAAACGATCTCCCCGATCCTCTGCGATCCCCCGGGCCCCGCGGCTAGCGTGACCGCCGGAATCACCACAGAACGGGGGACGTTGATGCCGAAATTCCGTCGTGCCTTGGCCTGGCTCGTCGACTTCGCGCTGGTCGTGGCGCTGGCCTCGGCGCTCGCGGTGCTCACCTTCCAGCGGATATCCGCGCTCGTCACCGACGTGCCCGAACTCGCCGCCCGCGGCGGCTTCGACCTGCTGACCTCGCGCGGCGACGTGGTCGACGCCTCCGAGGGCCTCGGCCTGTCCCTGTGGGACAAGTCGGTGCTCTACGTCGAGCAGGCCTTCGGGCTGCTGATCGTCGCGACGTTCCTCTACCAGTGGGTGTGCCTCGCCCTCGCCGGGCGCACGGTCGGCAAGGCGCTGACCGGACTGAAGGTCACCCCGCGGATGCCCGGCCGGGCGGCGCTCAGGGCGGCGGTGACCACGGCCACGGACGTCGCCGTGTACGCCGTGGCCTGCGTCCTGCTGGTGGAGGGCCAGATCGCGCTGTCGGTCCTGGTGTGGGCGGTCGCGGTGGCCCTCTTCCTGTTCAACGCGCTGCCGGTGCTGGGTCCCGCGCGCCGCTCCCTCGCCGACCGGGTGGCGGGCACCGCCGTGACCGGCCTCGGCCTCAGCAGGCCCGACGCCACGCATCCAGTTCGTACCGCTTGAGCAGCGAACTCAGCTTCAGGCGCCGGGAGTCGGCGCAGAAGCGGCCGGTGGGCAGCTCGTACTCGACGTGGAAGACCGCCTTGTCCGCCTCGACGAACGGGGTCAGCGCGTCGCACTCGCCGTACTGGGCGCACTGCTCGTTGACCGCGAAGTCGAAGTCGCCGACCAGCTCCGGGATCTGGCCGAGGTCGTTCTTCAGCCCGACGGACAGTCCCCGCTCATGGGCGAGCCGGGCCACGAGGCGGTTGTAGCGCAGCTGGTCGCCGGCGGTGAGCGGGAAGCCGGTGCGGTTGCGGTAGCCGTCCATGTTGTCCGGCTCCACCGCGTCGAAGCCCTTGTCGCGGCACATGTCGAGGCGCCGCGCCATGAGCGGCTCCAGCACGTCGGTCCGGCGGATGTCGAGCCATCGCTCGCCCTCCCAGCCGTTGCCCCGGCCGATCACCGCCCTCGGGAAGTCGTCGGCGTCCGGGCGGAAGTCCTCCCAGGCGCCGGTGGAGAGGTAGCAGATGACCTTGCGGCCGTCGCGGTGCAGCTTCGCGACCGTGTCCGCGGAGTGGTCGAAGCCGTCGATGTCGTAGACCGGGACATCGACGGAGGTGTCGAGCCGCCCGCTGAGCTGCCACTGCCAGGCCGTGCCCGGCCGGGGCCGCCAGCGGTCACCGGGCGGCGCCTTCGCGTCGGACCCCGGCGCGGTGGTGCAGGCCGCCAGCAGGGCGAGCAGCATGAGAAGCAGGGACGGTCGTCGCACCGGGCGTCCTCCAGGGGGACGGGCGGCGGCGTGGCCGCCGCACAGGGACTTCAAGGATGATCATGACCGCCCGGCGGTGCGCCGAGGGGGTCCCGGACATGGCCGGGACGTCAACCGAAGGTGAACCCCCGCAGGAATGAGCGGACGCACATACGCGCGTACCCTCGTCCCGAGTGTTCGCCGCACCGGGGAAGGCCCCGGCGGGACCGCACCCGCACAGCGCGATTAGGGTCGGCTGCCGGGCCCGGTCGACCCACACCTTTCGGCCACAGCAACTTCACATCGGAAGCGAGATTTCACCACCGTGACTGCTCTCACTCTCAGCACCGCCGCGGTCCCCGGCCTGCGGGCCGACGCGATCGTCATCGGTGTCGCCAAGGGCTCTGCCGCCAAGCCCGCAGGCCCGGTCGTCGCACCGGGCGCCGAGGCCGTGGACCAGGCGTACGACGGCAGGCTCGCCGGCGTCCTGGAGACCCTCGGCGCGTCCGGTGCCGAGGGCGAGGTGACGAAGCTCCCCGCGCCGGCCGGCTTCAAGGCGCCGCTCGTGGTGGCGGTGGGCCTCGGCGCCCAGCCCGAGAAGGACTCCGGCTACGACGCCGAGGCGCTGCGCAAGGCGGCCGGTGTGGCCGCCCGCGCCCTCGCCGGCACCAAGAAGGCCGCGTTCGCGCTGCCCCTGGCGGACGCGGCGGACGCCGGCGCGGTCGCGGAGGGCGTGCTGCTCGGCGCGTACTCCTTCGACGCCTACAAGGAGAACGGCGGCTCCGCCGAGAACGGCAAGAACGGCAAGGGCCCGCTCGCCGAGGCGGCGCTGCTGGGCGGCAAGCCCCGCGACAAGGCGTACAAGGCCGCCGTCGCGCGTGCCACCGCCGTCGCCGAGGAGCTCAACCGTGCCCGCGACCTGATCAACACCCCGCCGAACGACCTCGACCCGGAGGCGTTCGCGGCCATCGCCCAGGCGGCGGCCAAGGAGCACGGCATCAAGGTGCAGGTACTCGACGAGAAGGCTCTCACCAAGGGCGGCTACGGCGGCATCCTCGGCGTCGGCGCCGGGTCGGCGTCCGGGCCGCGTCTGGTGAAGCTGTCGTACACCTCGTCCAAGGCGAAGAAGCACCTCGCCCTCGTCGGCAAGGGCATCACCTACGACTCGGGCGGCATCTCGCTGAAGCCGGCCGGCCACAACGAGACGATGAAGTGCGACATGAGCGGTGCCGCCGCCGTGTTCGCCGCGGTCGTCGCCGCCGCCCGCCTGGGCCTGGAGGTCAACGTCACCGGCTGGCTGGCGCTGGCCGAGAACATGCCGTCCGGCTCGGCGACGCGCCCGGGCGACGTGCTGCGCATGTTCAGCGGCAAGACCGTGGAGGTGCTCAACACCGACGCCGAGGGCCGTCTCGTCCTCGCGGACGCGCTGTGGGCCGCCTCGCAGGAGAAGCCGGACGCGATCGTGGACGTCGCGACCCTGACCGGCGCGATGGTGCTGGCGCTGGGCAACCGCACGTTCGGGATCATGGCGAACGACGACGCGTTCCGTTCCGCGGTGCACGAGGCCGCCGAGGAAGCGGGCGAGCCGGCCTGGCAGATGCCGCTGCCGGAGCACCTGCGCAAGGGGATGGACTCGGCCACGGCCGACATCGCCAACATGGGTGAGCGGATGGGCGGCGGGCTGGTCGCCGGCCTGTTCCTGCGCGAGTTCGTCGGCGAGGGCATCACCTGGGCGCACATCGACATCGCGGGCCCGGCCTTCAACGAAAGCGGTCCTTTCGGGTACACGCCCAAGGGCGGTACGGGCTCGGCGGTGCGCACCCTGGTCCGCCTCGCGGAGCGGGCCGCCGCCGGCGACCTGAGCTGACGCTCCTTCGGACGGCGGGGCCTCGCGCGCGGGTAGGGCGAGGCCCCGTCACCGGAAGTGGGACGTCTCACACCACGGCCCCGCGTCTCGTACCGCCCCGACAAGTGCGAGGATAGGGCTCGGCAGGACAGGGCCCCACCTAAGGGCCGAGAACAATGAGCGGCCGGACACCAGCCGCCGACCGGTCACTGGAGACCGGCGTGGCGCACATGCATGGAGGACGTGACGTGGCGAACGACGCCAGCACCGTTTTCGACCTAGTGATCCTCGGCGGTGGCAGCGGTGGTTACGCCGCGGCCCTGCGCGGGGCGCAGCTGGGCCTGGACGTCGCCCTGATCGAGAAGGACAAGGTCGGCGGTACCTGCCTGCACCGAGGATGCATCCCCACCAAAGCCCTGCTGCACGCCGGCGAGATCGCCGACCAGGCCCGCGAGAGCGAGGCGGTCGGTGTCAAGGCGACCTTCGAGGGCATCGACATCGCGGGCGTCCACAAGTACAAGGACGGAGTCATCTCCGGTCTGTACAAGGGCCTGCAGGGTCTCGTCGCCTCCCGCAAGGTGACGTACATCGAGGGTGAGGGCCGGCTGTCCTCCCCGACCTCCGTGGACGTGAACGGTCAGCGCATCCAGGGCCGCCACATCCTGCTCGCGACCGGTTCCGTGCCGAAGTCGCTGCCGGGCCTGAACATCGACGGCGACCGGATCATCTCCTCCGACCACGCCCTCGTCCTGGACCGCGTGCCGAAGTCCGCGATCATCCTGGGCGGCGGTGTCATCGGCGTCGAGTTCGCCTCCGCGTGGAAGTCGTTCGGCACCGAGGTGACGATCGTCGAGGGTCTGAAGCACCTCGTCCCGGTGGAGGACGAGAACTCCTCCAAGCTGCTGGAGCGCGCGTTCCGCAAGCGCGGCATCAAGTTCAACCTGGGCACCTTCTTCCAGAAGGCGGAGTACACCCAGGACGGCGTCAAGGTCACCCTCGCCGACGGCAAGGAGTTCGAGGCCGAGATCCTGCTCGTCGCCATCGGCCGCGGCCCGGTCTCCCAGGGCCTGGGCTACGAGGAGGCCGGGGTCGCCATGGACCGCGGCTACGTCCTCGTCGACGAGTACATGCGCACCAACGTTCCGACCATCTCCGCCGTCGGCGACCTGGTCCCGACCCTCCAGCTCGCGCACGTCGGCTTCGCGGAGGGCATCCTGGTGGCGGAGCGGCTGGCCGGTCTGAAGACCGTCCCGATCGACTACGACGGCGTCCCCCGGGTGACCTACTGCCACCCCGAGGTCGCCTCCGTGGGCATCACCGAGGCCAAGGCCAAGGAGATCTACGGTGCGGACAAGGTCGTCGCCCTGAAGTACAACCTGGCGGGCAACGGCAGGAGCAAGATCCTCCAGACCGCGGGCGAGATCAAGCTCGTCCAGGTCAAGGACGGTGCGGTGGTCGGCGTCCACATGGTCGGCGACCGCATGGGCGAGCAGGTCGGCGAGGCCCAGCTGATCTACAACTGGGAGGCGCTGCCGGCCGAGGTCGCCCAGCTGATCCACGCCCACCCGACGCAGAGCGAGGCGCTCGGCGAGGCCCACCTGGCCCTGGCCGGAAAGCCCCTCCACGCGCACGACTGACGCCCTCAGTCACCGGGCGCGACGACACAGACTTCCGCACTTCTAAGGAGCAACCGAAACCATGGCGGTTTCCGTAACCCTTCCGGCGCTCGGCGAGAGCGTCACCGAGGGCACTGTCACCCGCTGGCTGAAGGCCGAGGGCGAGCGCGTCGAGGCCGACGAGCCGCTGCTCGAGGTCTCCACCGACAAGGTCGACACCGAGATTCCCGCACCCGCCTCCGGCGTGCTGTCCTCCATCAAGGTCGCCGAGGACGAGACCGTCGAGGTCGGCGCCGAGCTGGCCCTGATCGACGACGGCAGCGGCGCCCCCGCGGCCACCGAGGCCCCCGCGGCCGAGCAGGCGGCCCCGCCGGCCCCCGCGCCGGAGCCGCAGGCCCAGCCGTCCACCGAACAGCCCGCCCCGGCTCCGGCGCCCAGCGCCGAGGCCGCGGCCGGCGGCGGCTCCGCGCAGGGCACGGACGTGGTCCTGCCGGCGCTCGGCGAGTCCGTCACCGAGGGCACCGTCACCCGCTGGCTGAAGTCGGTCGGTGACACCGTCGAGGCCGACGAGCCGCTGCTGGAGGTGTCGACGGACAAGGTCGACACCGAGATCCCCGCCCCCGCGTCCGGCACGCTGCTGGAGATCGTGGTCGGCGAGGACGAGACGGCCGAGGTCGGCGCCAAGCTCGCCGTCATCGGCGAGGCCGGTGCCGCTCCGGCCGCCGCGCCCGCCCCGGCCGCCCACGAGGCCCCGGCGCAGCCCGAGCCCGCCCCGGCTCCGGCCGCCCCGGCGCCCGCCCCCACCCCGGCGCCCGCTCCCACCCCGGCTCCTGCCCCGGCTCCGCAGCAGGCCGCCCCGGCGCCTGCTCCGGCCCCGGCCCCGGCCCCGGCCCCGCAGGCTCCCGCGGCTCCGGCCCCGGCTGCCGCCCAGGCCACGGACGAGGGCGCCTACGTGACCCCGCTGGTGCGCAAGCTCGCCGCCGAGAACGGCGTCGACCTGTCCACCGTCAAGGGCACCGGCGTCGGCGGCCGCATCCGCAAGCAGGACGTCATCGCCGCCGCCGAGGCCGCGAAGGCCGCCGCTCCGGCTCCGGCCGCCGCCCCCGCCGCGCCCGCCGCGAAGAAGGCCCCCGTCCTGGAGGCCTCCCCGCTGCGCGGCCAGACCGTGAAGATGCCGCGGATCCGCAAGGTCATCGGCGACAACATGGTCAAGGCCCTGCACGAGCAGGCCCAGCTGTCCTCGGTGGTCGAGGTCGACGTCACCCGTCTGATGAAGCTGCGCGCCCGCGCCAAGGACGCGTTCGCGGCCCGTGAGGGCGTCAAGCTCTCCCCGATGCCGTTCTTCGTCAAGGCCGCGGCCCAGGCGCTGAAGGCCCACGCGCCGATCAACGCCAAGATCAACGAGGCCGAGGGGACCATCACCTACTTCGACACCGAGAACATCGGTATCGCGGTGGACTCCGAGAAGGGCCTGATGACCCCGGTCATCAAGAACGCCGGTGACCTCAACCTGGCCGGCATCGCCAAGGCCACGGCGGAGCTGGCGGGCAAGGTCCGCGGCAACAAGATCACCCCGGACGAGCTGTCCGGCGCGACCTTCACCATCAGCAACACCGGTTCGCGCGGCGCGCTGTTCGACACGATCATCGTGCCCCCGGGCCAGGTCGCGATCCTCGGCATCGGCGCCACGGTGAAGCGTCCGGCCGTCATCGAGACGGAGGAGGGCACGGTCATCGGCGTCCGCGACATGACCTACCTGACCCTCTCCTACGACCACCGCCTGGTGGACGGTGCCGACGCGGCCCGTTACCTGACGGCGGTCAAGGCGATCCTGGAGGCCGGCGAGTTCGAGGTCGAGCTCGGCCTGTAGGCGTCAGCCGTCGAGGCATACGTCGGTGCCCCCACCCGGAGTTCGCGGGTGGGGGCACCTGCGTGTGGGGCGTGGACCCGTGGTTTTCGAACGGCGGGGGTCAGGCCGGCGGCTGCGGGCTGACCGGGGTCCACGGGGCGTTGCACACGAGCTGGTTGCCGGGGACGTTGCAGAACGTCTCGACCACCGCGCCGGTGGTGGTGATCACCTGGACGTTCAGGGTGTTCCCCTGCTCGGTCACCGTGATGGTGCAGGCGTTCGTCGGGGCGTTCTGGTTGTCCGACAGGTTCGACCACGTGTACATGCCCGGGTTCGGCTGGAGGCCCCGGGTGCCGACCCTGATGTCACTGTCGGGGTTGATGATTCCGGTGTACTGCTGCGAGCCGCGGTTGTAGCTGTCGATGCTCACACACGGCCCGGCGGGTCCAGAGGGACCGGCGGGCCCGGGAGGACCGGCGGGCCCGGGAGGACCGGCGGGCCCGGGAGGACCGGGCTCGCCCTTGCAGGGGTCGTGGTGGCCGTAGCCGCACTTGCCGGGGTCGGGGCCGTCCCAGCCGAGGCCGGGGGCCGCCGCGACACCGGCCGGCGAAACGCCGACCAGTGCGACGGCGAAGATCATCGCGCCGCCCAGTCGGAGACCGTGTCGTCGGGCCGAGACTCGCGGGCGCGAGGGTCTGGGCCATTTGGCTCGCATCATCGTCGTTCCTGTCCCGTCCGATCCGAGGGAAAAATTGCAGGATCATCTTTGGAACGGACGACTCATCCGTGGCGCGCGACACGCATCAGCGGTCAGATGATCACACAAAGCCACCTGGTCGGCGCAGCGAGGACGGCGTGTAAGTCTCGTCTCACCTGGGCGAAAGCGCCCCTGTGCGCCCCTCCGGCGTGGGCCGACGGCCGTATTGTCTAAGCGTCAAAGCCCCCCGGGGGCCTGTGGGCCCCTTCCTAAGGAGCCCTCATGACCGCGCCCGTCGTCCACTCGCTGCGCGAACAGATCCGCGAGCACATCCTGGAAGGGATCATCAGCGGACGATGGAAGCCGGGCGAGCGGATCGTGGAGCGGCGGATCGCGACGGAGCTGGAGGTCAGCCAGACGCCCGTCCGGGAGGCGCTGCGTGAGCTGGAGTCCCTGCGGCTGATCGAGTCGGCGCCGAACAAGGGCGTGCGGGTGCGGAATCTGACGGCCGCCGACCTGGAGGAGAGCTACCCCGTCCGGGCCGGTCTGGAGGCGATCGCGGCGGAGCTGGCGGCGGGGCGGCTGGCGGAGGACTGCTCCGCACTGGAGCCTCACGTCGCCGCGCTGTACGAGGCGGACCGGATGTCGGACGGGACCGGACAGGTGCGGCACACGGTGGCGTTCCACCGGGAGCTGGTGCGGGCCGCGGGCAACTCGGTACTGCTGCACACGTGGGAGGGGCTGGGGATCGAGGTGTTCACGGCGCTGTCGATACGGTGGCTGGGGACGGTGCAGCAGTCGTACGCGGAGGAGCACGAGGAGCTGGTGGCGGCGTTCCGTCGCCGCGACCCGCGGATCGCGGAACTGGTGAAGGCGCATGTGCTCGGGTGCGCGCCGCGGGCGTAGGCTCCGCGGTTGTGGGGGGGGCTCCGCCCCCCCAGACTCCCTTTTCGCGCCCACGCGGCGGAGCCGCAAATCGACACAGCCCCGCGCCCCTGAAGGGGCGCGGGGAACTGCGCGATCAAGCCCCACCGGGCCGCGGCCGCCACACCTCCGAAGCACCCGTGCTCGAACGCGCCATACAAGCCTCACCTGCGCAAACAACCCCCAGAGGCAGTCACCCCGTGCCACCGTCGGAGACACCCCGTGCCGACTTTCTCGTGATCAAGAGGTTTTGGACCTCAACCCTTTGATCGATCATCGATCAGGGAGTTATTGTCGCCAGCGGACTTCCACCGAAGTCCCAGCCCTGTCCTGCCAAAGACCAAGGGCACCCCCGAACCCTTACCGATGAGGGAACCCCCTTCGACTGAGGAAGGCGGCGACATGACCGACCCCAAGGCCATCCAGCCGAGCGAGCTCGACCAGCTCCCGGACCGCGACCCCGAGGAGACCGCCGAGTGGCAGGCCTCCCTGGACGCCGTCACCAAGGCGGCCGGGCCGCACCGTGCCGCGTACCTGATGCGCCGCACCCTGGAGCGCGCCGAGGGCGCCGGCATCGCGCTGCCGAAGCTCCTCGAGACCGATTACGTCAACACCATCCCCACCTCCGCCGAGCCCGCCGTCGACGGCGACGAGGCGATGGAGCAGCGGATCACCGCCTGGAACCGCTGGAACGCGGCCGCGATGGTGACCCGCGGCAGCAAGTACGGCGTCGGCGGTCACATCGCCACCTTCGCCTCCGCTGCCTGGCTGTACGAGACCGGCTTCAACCACTTCTTCCGCGGCAAGGAGGGCGACGGCTCGGGCGACCAGCTCTACATCCAGGGCCACGCCTCCCCCGGCATCTACGCCCGTGCCTTCCTCGACGGCCGGATCGGCGAGGAGCAGCTCGACAACTTCCGCCGTGAGGCGGGCGGCAACGGACTGCCGTCGTACCCGCACCCGCGCCGGCTGCCCTGGCTGTGGGAGTTCCCCACCGTGTCGATGGGCCTCGGGCCGATCTCCGCGATCTACCAGGCCCGCTTCAACCGCTATCTGACCAGCCGCGGCATCAAGGACGTCTCCGACTCCCACGTCTGGGCGTTCCTCGGTGACGGCGAGATGGACGAGCCCGAGTCGACGACCGCGCTCACCCTCGCCTCCCGCGAGCAGCTCGACAACCTGACCTTCGTCATCAACTGCAACCTGCAGCGCCTCGACGGACCGGTCCGCGCCAACTTCAAGATCGTGCAGGAGCTGGAGGCCCAGTTCCGCGGCGCCGGCTGGAACGTCATCAAGACGCTCTGGGGCACGGCGTGGGACGAGCTGTTCCAGCTCGACACCACCGGCGCCCTCGTACGCCGGCTGCGCGAGGTACCGGACGCGCAGGTGCAGACGTACCAGACGCGCGACGCCGCCTACATCCGCGAGGACTTCTTCGGCAAGGACCCGGCGCTCGCCGAGATGGCGAAGCTGCTGAGCGACGACAAGATCCTCGAGTGCTTCCACCTCTCCCGCGGCGGCCACGAGGCCCGCAAGGTCTACGCCGCGTACAAGGCCGCGCTCGCCCACAAGGGCGCGCCGACCGTGATCCTCGCGCAGACCGTGAAGGGCCACACCCTCGGTGAGGGCTTCGCCTCGAAGAACGCCAACCACCAGATGAAGAAGCTGACGGTGGACGAGTTCAAGGCGATGCGCGACCGGCTGGAGCTGCCGGTCTCGGACTCCCAGTTCGTCGACGGCCAGGTTCCCTACGTGCACCCGGGCGCCGACTCCCCCGAGGTCCGCTACCTCCAGGAGCGCCGCGCCGCCCTCGGCGGTCCGGCCCCGGCCCGCCGCGTGCACCCGGTCGCTCCGCTGCCGCAGCCCGCCGACAAGGCGTTCACCGCCTTCGACAAGGGCTCCGGCTCGCAGAACGTGGCCACCACCATGGCCTTCGTCCGCCTGGTCAAGGACCTGGTCCGCGACAAGGAGACCGGCAGGCGCTGGGTGCCGATCGTCCCCGACGAGGCGCGCACCTTCGGTATGGAGAGCCTCTTCCCGTCCCTCGGCATCTACTCGCCGATGGGCCAGACGTACGAGCCGGTCGACCGCGACCAGCTGATGTACTACAAGGAAGCCAAGAACGGCCAGATCTTCAACGAGGGGATCACCGAGGCCGGCGCCATGGCCGAGTTCATCGCCGCGTCGACGTCGTACGCGACGCACGGCGAGACGATGATCCCGTTCTACATCTACTACTCGATGTTCGGCTGGCAGCGCACCGGCGACCAGATGTGGCAGCTCGGCGACCAGCTCGGCCGCGGCTTCCTGGTCGGCGCCACCGCGGGCCGCACCACGCTGACCGGCGAGGGCCTCCAGCACGCCGACGGCCACTCCCCGGTCATCGCGGCGACCAACCCGGCGTCCCTGACGTACGACCCGGCGTTCGCGTACGAGATCGGTGTCATCGTCAAGGAGGGTCTGCGCCGGATGTTCGGCGAGGGCAAGCCGGACGAGGACCAGAACGTCTTCTACTACCTGACGGTCTACAACGAGCCGCTGCCGCAGCCCGCCAAGCCGCAGGCGGCCGGCATCGACGAGGGCATCGTCAAGGGCCTGTACCGCTTCAACACGGCGGAGTCCGCGGGCCTGGCCCCGGCCTCCCCCAAGCTCTCGGCTTCGCTCGAGCCCGGGGGGACCCCCATCGCGCCGCGCATCCAGCTGCTCGGCTCCGGTACGGCGATCCACTGGGCGCTGAAGGCGCAGCAGCTGCTCGCCGAGGAGTGGGGCGTGGCCGCCGACGTGTGGTCGGCGACCTCGTGGACCGAGCTGCGCCGGGACGCCATGGAGGCGGACGAGGCGCTGCTGCGCGGCGAGGACCGGGTGCCGTTCGTCCGGCAGGCGCTGCAGGGCGCCGAGGGTCCGGTGCTGGCGGTCTCCGACTACATGCGTCAGGTCCCGGACCAGATCGCGCAGTGGGTCGAGCAGGACTACACGTCGCTGGGCGCCGACGGCTTCGGCCTGTCGGACACCCGTGACGCGGCCCGCCGCCACTTCGGTGTCGACGCCGAGTCCATCGTCGTCGCCGCCCTGGCCCAGCTCGCCCGGCGCGGCGAGGTCAAGGCGACGGCCGTGAAGGAAGCGCGCGAGAAGTACGGCCTGTAAGGACCGGTCACCCGGCAGGAGACCCCCGCCCCGGCGGGGGTCTCCTGCATGATGGGGCGCATGCGTGCTGCCCGGCTGATCAGAATGGTGCTGCTGCTGCAGTCCCGGCCCTCGATGACCGCCGCCGAACTGGCGCGGGAGCTGGAGGTGTCGGAGCGCACGGTCACCCGGGACGCGCAGGCGCTGTCGGAGGCCGGGGTGCCGGTGTACGCGGACCGGGGGCGGATCGGCGGGTACCGGCTGGTCGGCGGGTACCGGACGCGGCTGACCGGGCTGGCCCGCAGCGAGGCGGAGGCACTGTTCCTGTCCGGGGTGCCGGGGGCGCTGCGCGAGATGGGGCTGGAGGACGCGGCCTCGGCGGCCCGGCTGAAGGTGTCGGCCGCCCTGCTGCCCTCCCTCCGGGACGCCTCCCGGACGGCGGCGCAGCGGTTCCATCTGGACGCCCCGAACTGGTTCCACGAGCCGGCGACGCCCGCACTGCTGCCGGCGGTCGCGGACGCGGTGTGGGACGACCGGCGGATCACCGCCCGCTACCGGCGCGGCGAGCACGACGTGGAGCGGGAGCTGGAGCCGTACGGGCTCGTGCTCAAGGCGGGTGCCTGGTACCTGTGCGCGCGGGTGGCCGGGGGCGGGTCCTTCCGGGTGTACCGGATCGACCGGTTCACGGCGGTGGAGGCGGGCGAGGAGCGTTTCGAGCGCGCGGAGGAGTTCGATCTGCCGGCGTTCTGGGAGGAGCGGGCGGAGCAGTTCGCGCGGTCGATCCTGCGAGCGGAGGTGGTGGTGCGGCTGTCGGCGGAGGGGGCGCGCCGGCTTCCGCACGTCGTGGATCCGCTGTCCGCGCGGGAGGCGCTGGCGCGGGCGGGTGAGCCGGACCGCGGCGGGCGGGTGACGGTGACGTTGCCGGTGGAGTCCGAGGAGGTCGCCCATACGCAGCTGACCGCGCTGGGGGCGGAGGTGGAGGTGCTGGCGCCCGCGGAGTTGCGGGAGCGGTTCGCGCGGGAAGCTGCGCGGCTGGCGGAGTTGTACGGGGGGTGAGCGAGGGTTGCCGCTGCTCGGACCCGGGTTTTCTCGCCCCCGCCGCCCCTTCCCGTCCCGTCCCCGGGGGCTCCGCCCCGGACCCCGTTCGCGCAGTTCCCCGCGCCCCTTTTCCTCCGCACTGCGGGTGCGTCTGCAGGCCTCAGGGCCGATGCTTGACCCGTGATGGACGAGACGGAGTTCTGGGAGCTGGTGGACACTGCCCGGGAGGACGCCGAGGGCGACCCCGAGGAGCAGGCGGACCTGCTCGTGGAGCGGCTGGTACGGCTGGACCCGGAGGCGGTCCTGGACTTCGCCCGTCACTTCGAGTCGCGCTACCACCGCGCCTACCACTGGGATCTGTGGGGCGCCGCGTGGGTACTCCTCGACGGGGCCAGCGACGACGCGTTCGACTTCTTCCGGTGCTGGCTGATCGGCCAGGGCAGGGAGGTCTTCGAGGGCGCGCTGCACGATCCGGACGCGCTGGCCGACCTGCTGGACGACGACTTCGACGAGGAGATCGACGGCGACGGCGAGGACCTGGGTTACGCGGCGGACGAGGCGTACGAGCAGCTCACCGGGACGGTGGCACCCGATCTCGAGCTCCCTCCGGCTCCGGCGGAGCCGGAGGGCACACCGCTCGACTTCGAGAACGAGGCGCTGCTCGCCGAACGTTATCCGCGGCTCTGGGAACGGTTCCGGGACTGAGCCGGGGAGCTGCTGAACGGAATGGCGCTCACCTCGGGGCCCCCGCGATCCGGCTGTTCTCCTTCTGCGTCGCCTTCTGCACCATTTCCTGCCGCTCCTGCCGGCCTCCGGCGTCCGGCTTGCGGCCCTGCAGCTCCGCCGCCATCTCCCTGATCTGCGGCAGACGGGCTTGCAGGGCTGCCCCCGGACAGCTCGTCATGTAGCCGTCGCTGTGGCCCGCGAGGGCGGGCAGCATCGCGGTGGTGCCGGTCGCGTACCGGCTTCCGCCGTTGCTGGAGACCAGCCGGACGTCGGATCGCGGGTCGGTGCCGGACGTACCGAGCTTCCAGGCGGCCAGCTCGGCGATCGCGCGCTCCATCGCGGGCGGCACGGGCACCCCGGCGCTGAAGGTGCCGAGCGCGGCTATGCCGGTGGTGCGGTGGTTGAAGCCCAAGGTGTGGGCGCCGGTGACGGGACGGCCTGCGCCGCCCGCGCGGCCCTCGTAGACGGTGCCGCAGCGGTCGACGAGGAAGTTGTAGCCGATGTCGTCCCAGCCCCGAGCGGTGGTCTGGCCCTCGTAGAGGCTGCGTATGTGGGCGGGGGCCTCGGCGCAGTCGTAGTCGTTGGGCGAGTCGGTATGGTGCACGAAGACGGCGACGACCTTGTCGTCGTAGCGCGGAGGCGGCTGTTCGCGGTCGGCGTCGCCCACCCAGACCGCTCTCGGCACGATGTGCGGCTGGGGCGCCGTGTAGGCGGCCGTTTTGCGAACGGGGGCCGCGGCCGAGGGCTCCACGGCCCGCTCGACGCCGTACGCGCACAACACCAGGGCGACAGCCGCGGCGAAGCCCGGCACGCAGCCGAGCAGCACCTTGACGGATCGGGGCACGCCGGCGCCGCCGGTCCTGCGGGATATTCGGGAAGCGAGACGCAGCCGCATTCCCCCTTTTGGTCTTCTGAGTACACGCATGCCTTTCACTGTGGGTCCGATCGGGCGAGCCCGCGACGTGGCCGTGCCAACCGGTGGACCCGCGGTCCGGTCCGCGGCGGAACCATCGTCCGGGTCCGCGGCGTACTTCCGAGTACACGCGCGTACGACCGCTTCCCGGTGGTCAGCCGCGCGAGGCTGATCACCGGGCCCCTCCGCCCCGTATTGAAGGGTCCGGTGGTCCCGAGAGAAAGGCGGCGTGCGTGGACCTGCTCGACATCCTGCTGTTGCTGGTCGTCCTGGCCTACGCGGCGTCCGGTTACCGGCGCGGGCTGCTGGCCGGCTGTGTCTCACTGGCCGGTTTCGTGGGCGGCGCGGTCGTCGGCGTGTGGATCCTGCCGTGGATCATGGATTTGGTCACGCCGGCGACCACCCGGGCGACGGTGACGGCGGTGTTCACGGTGCTGCTGCCGGCGGTGGTGGGCCATGAGCTGGCGGGGCGGCTGGCGCTGCGGCTGCGGCGGGAGCTGGACCGGGGGCCGCTGAGGGTGGCGGACGGGGTCGGCGGGGCGGTCGCCAACTCGGTGGCGGTGCTGATCGTGGCGTGGGTGGCGGCGAGCGTGCTGGGCGCGTCCTCCTCCCCGCTGGTCACGTCGGCGATCCGGGACTCGCGGCTGCTGGGCGCGGTGCAGGACACGATGCCGGACACCACCCCCGGCTGGTTCTCGCGAGCCACCTCGGCGCTCACCGAGGCGGGCTTCCCGCAGGTGTTCAACCCGTTCGAGAACGAGTCGACCGCCGAGGTCGCCGCGCCCACCGGCGACAGCGTCACCGCGGCCGCCACCCGCGCCGCGCAGCGCAGCACGGTGAAGGTGGAGGGCGTCGCCGGCACCCAGGGCCGTGAGGGCAGCGGCTTCGTGTACGCGCGGGAGCATGTGATGACCAACGCCCATGTGGTGGCCGGCATCGACGATCCGACCGTGCGCGTGGGCGGGGTCGGGCGGACGTACGACGCGCGGGTGGTGCTCTTCGACCCGCGCAAGGACGTGGCCGTGCTGTACGTGCCGGAGCTGCGGGCGCCCGTCCTGGAGTTCGACGACGACGCCGACCGGGGCGATTCCGCGGTCGTCGCGGGCTATCCGCAGGACGGCGATCTGAACCTGCAGGCGGCGACGGTCGCCAACCGGGTGCAGGCACGCGGGCAGAACATCTACAACGACGCGACGGTCACCCGCGAGATCTACTCGATCCGCTCCACCGTCCGCCCCGGCAACTCCGGCGGCCCGCTGCTGACCACCGGCGGCCAGGTGTACGGCGTGGTGTTCGCGCGCTCCACCTCGGACGCCGAGACCGGCTACGTCCTGACGGCCGACGAGGTGGCGGACGACGCGGAGCGCGCGGCGGACGCGACGGCGCCGGTGGACACGGGCCCGCTGGTGACCTCGTGACGCGTCCGCCGGCGCGGCGCCCTCATGCTGCCCGGGCGGTCGGCACCGGATCCGCCGTGTGCAGCGGCCGGTTCACGCCCAGGTCGGTCAGGAGCGCGGCCGTGGCGCGCTGAGCCGACCGCAGGGCGCCCTCGACCGTCCCGGTGTCCCGGTGGTCCCCGCACACGTACAGCCCCGCCAGCAGCCGCACCGGCCGCCGCAGATCGAGCGGCGGGCGCATCGCGGGCACCGCATCCGCGGTGTGACGCACGGCCAGCGTCTCCCAGCGCGCCGTCGACACCCCGTACAGCCGGGCCAGGTGCATGCGTACGGCGGTGTCGATCCCCGGCACCGAGGGGCCCAGCACCGTGGACGTCACCAGGGTGCGGCCGGCCGGTGCCCGGGACGGGTCGACGCGGCTCACGACGGCCGTGTACGCGACCGGCCCGCCCCGGTCGGCGTCCAGCAGCAGCGACGCGCCGGTGGCGGGCGGCTCGTCGGTCGTGTGGTGCACCACGGTCACCGGGTGGAAGTCCGGCACCCGCAGCCCGGGCAGCAGTTCGGCCGCCGCCCGCGCACCGGTGGCGATCAGCACCGCGCCGCACCGGAACTCCCCGTGCTCCGCGGTCGCCACCGATGTCGTCGACACGGACGTCACCCGCACCCCGGTGCGCACCGTGCCGGGCGGCAGCGTCCGCGCCAGCTGCTGCGGCAACGCCTCCGCGCCGCCCTCGGGCAGACACAGCCGCCCGCTCGCGAACGCGTGCAGCGCCAGATCCGCGCACCGGCTGGACGTGGTGAGGTCCGGGTCGCACAGCAGGGCGGCGAGGAGCGGGCGCAGGAAGCCGTCGATCGTGCGGGCGGGCAGACCCCGGGCCACCAGCGCCTCGGCGGCGGGCAGTTCGGGCCGGGCCAGCAGCCGTTCGACGGGTGTGCCCGCGAGCCGGGCGAGCGCGGCCCCGAGCCGGGCCTGGTCCATCGCCGTGCCCAGCGGGGCGCCGCTGCGGCGGCGGGGCACGGACACCTGCCGTCCGGGTACGGCCGCCGGCCTTCGGGGGCCGGCTCCCGCCCGGGGGGCGCTCGCCAGGGCGCGTACCGCATGGAGTGCGCTCCTGGTGCCGCGCGCCCGCGCACCCGGCTGTACGCCGGCACGATGGTGCCGTCCGTCGCTGTGCAGCAGGACCCCGGGGTCGAAGGGCAGCAGCGCGGGCCCTTCGGGGCCCGGCCGTAGTTCCGGATGCGCCGTGGACAGCAACCGCCCGATCCTGTCGAGCCGGAAGCCGTCGACCTTCTCGGTCGCCATGCGACCGCCCACCTCATGGGCTGCCTCCAGGACGACGGTCGTGACTCCTGCGCTGGTCAGTCGTCGCGCCGCGGAGAGTCCGGCGATCCCGGCTCCCACGACGACGACGTCCGCCTGGTACGTGGGCTCAAGCACGTGCCCCTCCTCGAGGTTGCGCGGGCGCTGGAGACGTCATGCCCTCAACAGGCCCCAGGGATACCCGAGTTCTGGTCGAGGTTAGGACCGTGATCGGTCACCGGGTCAGTCGCGCATGGGCAGTGCACGGGCGCACGACGGTCGCATACGGACGCCGTATGGGCACCAAGTGGTCGAAGAGGGCTCAGTTTCACAACGCCGCCCGTACGGCTCCCTCGATCCGGGGGAACGCGAACCGGAACCCCGACTCCAGCAGCCGCGTCGGCAGCACCCGGGCGCTGCCGAGCACCTCCCCGGCCATCTCGCCGAGCACCGTCCGCAGCACCGGCGCGGGCACCGCGAACACCGCCGGCCGACGCAGCACATGGGACATCGCCTCGGTGACCTCACGGTTGGTCACCGGATGAGGCGACGTCAGATTGAACGCACCGGACAGCCCCTCATGGTCGAGAAGGTGACGCAGGGCCGCCACCTCGTCGTGCAGGGCGATGAACGACCAGTACTGGCGCCCATCGCCCATCCGCCCACCGAGCCCCGCCCGGAACAGCGGGAACAACCTGCCCCACGCGCCACCGCCGCGCGCCACCACCAGCCCGGTCCGCGCGAACACCGTCCGGACACCGGCCGCCTGTGCGGCCGCCTCCCACTCCACGCACAGGTGCGGAAGGAAGCCCGTGCCGGGCGGGGCGCTCTCGTCGACCGGCCGGTCACCGGTCTCGCCGTAGTAGCCGATCGCGCTGCCGTTCAGGAACACCCGCGGCCGCACGTCCGCGGGCAGCCCGGCGACGGCCTCGGCGAGTGCCGCGGTGCCCCGCACCCGTCCGGCGCGGATCCGCTCCTTGTACGCCTCCGTCCAGCGCCGGTTGCCGACGCCGGCGCCCGCCAGGTTCACCACGGCGTCGCATCCCGCGAGCCCCTCGGCGTCCACAGATCCCCGCTCCGGATCCCACCGGACCTCGTCCGCTCCCTGCGGCGCCCGCCGCACCAGCCGCACCACCGTGTGCCCGTCCGCCGTCAGGGACCGGGCCAGGGCGCCACCGATGAGCCCGGACGCCCCGGCCACCGCGATTCGCGCTCGTTCCATGCCGCCCATCCTGCCCCTCTCACCCCGTAAATCACGGAGATGACGGTGCATTCCGGTCGTACAGTGGCCCACATGCCCGAGCTGCACATACGCATCGCCCGTCCGGACGACGAGGGCGAACTGGCCCGCATCGACCACGAGACCTGGTCACCCGTCCACGCCGTGACCCCGCCGCCGCAGCCGTCGTACGACTCCTTCTTCAGCGAGCGCTCCGGCCCCGGGGACCATCGGGTCGCCGAGCACGAGGGAAGGCTCGTGGGGTACGTCCGTCTCGGCCACCCCACCGAACTCGCCTCCAACGCGCACGTACGGCAGATCCGCGGCCTCGCCGTCCTGGCGGAGGCACGCGGCCTCGGCGTGGGCCGGGCCCTGGTACGGGCCGCCGTCGCGGACGCAAGGAAGCACGGCGCCCGCCGGATCACCCTGCGCGTGCTCGGCCACAACACCCCCGCCCGCAAGCTCTACGAGTCGGAGGGCTTCGTCGTGGAAGGCGTACAGCCGGGCGAGTTCTACGTGGACGGCGAATACGTCGACGACATCCTGATGGGCCGGCCCTTGACCTGAGCGCGCGCCCGGACGACGTCAGACGTGTGCGCCCCCGCCGCCCTTTCCCGTCCCGTCCCCGGGGCTGCGCCCCCGGACCCCCTTCGGCCCTGAACGGGCCTCGTCCTCAACGCCGGACGGGCTGGTGAGTCAGCCCCTCCGGCGTTACCGACCGCTGGTCCGAGCAGCCGCACACGCCCCGGCCCCGCACCACCCACCCACCGTGGGCGCTACGCGCACCCCCACCGAAGGGCCGGCGGCGCCGCAGGCACGAGACGCGCACCCCCTCACACGTAAGCCGCGGTCCTGTCGCGATACGTACGCACGGGAGCCGCATCCCGGTACGGCTCCAGCTTGCGTTCGAAGTCACGGACGTACTCCACCGCCCGCACGGACCGCATCTCGGCCGCCTGCGCCGCCGCCTCCGCCGCCAGCTGGCAGGCCTGGTCGAGCTCGCCAAGACCCAGCCGGGCCGTGGCCAGCACCACCCGGCAGAACAGCCGGCTGCGCGCATACCCCGGCGCCCGCAGTTGCAGCGAGCGCTCCGCATGCTGCGCGGCGGCCCGGTACTGCTGCAGATCCCGGTGACAGTGCCCGAACTCGTCCGCGAGCTGGGCCTCGTCGAAGAAGCGCGCCCAGTACGGCACCTCGTCCCCGGGCCGCGCCCCTTCCAGCGCACGTTCCGCGCGCGCCAGCGCGGCCGTGCAGGCCCGCACCTCCCCCAGCACCCCGTGCCCCCGCGCCTCCGCGGCGTGCAGCAGCGCCTGCACGGCGGGCGGCGCCGAACTCCCCGCCCCCTGCTGGGCGACCCGGGCGAGCTGCACCGCCTCCCGCCCGTGCCCGAGGTAGACGGCCTGCCGGCTCATGGTGACCAGGACATACGCACCGTAGGCCCGGTCCCCCGCCGCCTGCGCGAGCCGCAGCGCCTGCACGAAGTAGCGCTGCGCGAGCCCGTGCGCGGCGATGTCGTACGACGTCCACCCGGCCAGCCGGGTCAGATCCGCCGCGGCGGCGAACAGGCGGCGCCCGGTCTGCTCGCCGTAGGTGCCCCGCAGCATCGGCTCGCACTCGTGCTCCAGGTACCGCACCAGGGCCTGCCGGGCGTGCCCGCCCCCGTACGCGTCGTCGAGGGTGCGGAACAGCTCTCCCACCGACCGCAGCGCGGCGATGTCACCGCCGCTGACCCGGTGCCCGGGCCCTCGTTCCGCCGCGGCGCCCCGACGGGCCGCGAGCGCGGACGGCGGCGCCACCGCCCGGGCCGCGGGCCGCGCCTGCGCGGGCACCCGCACCGGCGGCTCCGCGCGGGCCACCTTGTCGTCGGCCCGCCCGATCAGCCAGTCCCGGCTCGGCACCACCAGCCCCGCCGAGGTGAAGGCGATCTTGCGCAGCTCCGCATGGCTGCCGGAGTCCTTGCGCCACAGCCCGCTGACGATGTCGACGGCCTCTTCCGGGGTGGCCGCGAACTCCAGTCCCGCGTACACGGGAGCGCAGGCGTCCAGCCCCAGGTCCTGGGCGGTCAGGCGGCGCCCGAGACGCCGGGTGAAGACCTCGGCGATCAACGCCGGCGTCGTTCCCCTCGGCTGCTGGCCGCGCAGCCAGCGCGTCACGGATGTCTTGTCGTATCTCAGGTCGAGCCCGTGTTCGAGACCGAGCTGGTCCACGCGACGGGCGAGTCCCGCGTTGGAGAACCCCGCTTCTGCGATGAGCGCGGCGAGCTGTCGGTTGGGGGTGCGCTGCGCGGGTCGTTCCGTCATCTGCGGTGCGGTCTCCTGCCTTCCGGCTATTGGTGTGCCCGGATTGCCTGTGAGCAGCCCTTATGGCCTCATGGGACGGCGCGAATGTAGCGGAGAGTAAACACCCGATCGCAAGTAACGACCCCCATTCATCCGATCGTGTGAGAATTGCCCGAAAGCTGACGAAGCTCGCCCGCAGACCGGCCACAGGACCGCCCACAGACCGACCACAGGACACCCACCGACCACCACCCCCCGAACGGTCGTACAGTGGCGTGGGCGCGTTTCGCGCCTGACGACCTTCTAGGGAGGCGCTAGCGGTGAGTGCGTTGCGGTTCGTCCGGATGGGCTTCGGGGCCGAGGCCGTCGACTATCAGGTGGCCTGGGACGAGCAGCGCCGGGTGCACGCGGCACGGTTCGCCGACGAGGTGCCCGACACCGTCATCCTCCTGGAGCACCCCCCGGTCTACACGGCAGGGCGCCGCACCGAGGCGAGCGAGCGCCCCCTCGACGGCACCCCGGTCATCGACGTGGACCGCGGCGGCAAGATCACCTGGCACGGTCCCGGCCAGCTGGTGGGCTACCCGATCCAGAAGCTGCCCCGCCCGGTGGACGTGGTCGCGCACGTCCGCCGTCTGGAGGAGGCCCTGATCCGCACCTGCGCGGAGTTCGGCCTGGAGACCACCCGGGTCGAGGGCCGCAGCGGCGTCTGGGTCCTCGGCGACCCGGTCGAGCAGCGCCCCGCCCTCGGCGGCCTCTCCCTGGACTTCGACCCCCGTCTGGACGACGACGAGTTCGACCCCCGTCTCAACGGACCGGAGTACGCCCCCTCCAACGCCGGCCAGCGCCGCGAGGACCGCAAGATCGCGGCGATCGGCATCCGCGTGGCCAAGGGCGTCACGATGCACGGCTTCGCACTGAACGTGAACCCCGACAACAAGTGGTTCGACAGGATCATCCCGTGCGGGATCCGGGACGCGGGTGTCGCCTCCCTCGCGGCCGAGCTGGGCCGTGACATCACGATCGAGGAGGTGCTCCCCGTCGTCGAACGCCACCTCCGCGACATCCTGGAGAACGCGGATCTCAAGCCGCGGGAGATCGAGAGGACACCGGCATAAAAGCCGCCCGCCCGGCGTTGCACGTCCAGGCGTAACAGGCCCCGACGAGGACGGGGGGCGGCCGGCCTCAGCAGGCCGACACCCTCGCCGGGCATTCAAATCAACGGGCGTACGCTTGAGCACGCCGAAGAATCAATCGCTAGGGAGCCGGTCGTGTCCGCAGTCGCACCCGACGGACGCAAGATGCTGCGCCTGGAGGTCCGCAACAGCCAGACCCCCATCGAGCGCAAGCCCGAGTGGATCAAGACCCGGGCGAAAATGGGCCCCGAGTACTCCAAGATGCAGAACCTCGTCAAGAGCGAGGGGCTGCACACGGTCTGCCAGGAAGCCGGCTGTCCGAACATCTACGAGTGCTGGGAGGACCGCGAGGCCACCTTCCTCATCGGCGGCGACCAGTGCACCCGGCGCTGCGACTTCTGCCAGATCGACACCGGCAAGCCCGAGGCCCTCGACCGTGACGAGCCGCGCCGCGTGGGCGAGTCCGTGGTCACCATGGACCTGAACTACGCCACGATCACCGGCGTCGCCCGCGACGACCTGGAGGACGGCGGCGCCTGGCTGTACGCGGAGACCGTGCGCCAGATCCACGCGCAGACCGCGGACCGCGCGGAGGGCCGCACCAAGGTCGAGCTGCTGGCCCCGGACTTCAACGCGGTCCCGGAGCAGCTCGCGGAGGTCTTCTCCTCCCGCCCCGAGGTCTTCGCGCACAACGTCGAGACGGTCCCCCGGATCTTCAAGCGGATCCGCCCCGGCTTCCGCTACGACCGCTCGCTGAAGGTCATCACCGACGCCCGCGACTACGGCCTGGTCACCAAGTCCAACCTGATCCTCGGCATGGGCGAGACCCGCGAGGAGGTCAGCGAGGCGCTGAGGCAGCTGCACGACGCCGGCTGCGAGCTGGTCACCATCACCCAGTACCTGCGGCCCTCCGTGCGCCACCACCCCGTGGAGCGCTGGGTGAAGCCGCACGAGTTCGTGGAGCTGAAGGAGGAGGCCGAGCAGATCGGCTTCTCCGGCGTGATGTCCGGCCCGCTGGTCCGCTCCTCGTACCGCGCCGGCCGGCTGTACCGGATGGCCATCGAAAAGCGTGGCGCTTACGTCGCCTCCCAGGCGGTCTGACGCACCTCCGGCGGCACACCTCCGACAACGTGTGAACTCACGCACAAGGCCCTACCGGCCAGTAATGGCCGAGAGCACGCGGTCCCGACCGTCCTCGCAGATGAGGGCACAGGTCGGGACCGCGTCGGCGTTCCGGGGGCCCGCACGGAGGCTTCATGCCTGTTTGACCGGCCGGTCACGCCCTGGTAACACCAGTCAGTGAGCCTGGAATCACAGCACGCACACCCCTACCCGTCGGCACCGAGGGAGACCTCCACCATGCAGGCCGCGCCTGTCCGCGCCACCGCCATCCCGTCCTTCACCACCGCGTTGCGCGCCGTCGAGTCGCTGCTGATGAGCGGCGGCCAGCGCACCGCCCGGCGCAACGCCTGGACCTCCGTCCTCGAGGACCGCCGTCGCGCCAAGGACCGGATCGAGACCCAGCGCGTCCTCGACCGGACCGTGACCACCCGTCCCTGATCCGCCCGCCGAACCCGGCCGCCCCGGCACTGCCGTCGAGGGCACTCCGGGGGACACGTAGACTTCATGGCATGGCGAGGAAGGAAACCGCAGCGGACGCTGCGAACCCCGGGCGACTGAAGCAGATCGCCCTGACCTACAAGATGACCCGCAGGGCCGACAAGAAGATCGGTCTTGTACTCGCGGCTGTCGGAATCGTCACCTTCGGTGTCTTCCTCGCGATCGGCTTCTTGATCGGGCACCCCATCTATCTCGGCATCCTGGGCCTTCTGCTCGCCTTCCTCGCGACGGCGATCGTGTTCGGGCGCCGGGCCGAGCGAGCGGCCTTCGGGCAGATGGAGGGACAGCCGGGCGCCGCCGCGGCCGTGCTCGACAACATCGGCCGGGGCTGGACGACCACCCCGGCGGTGGCGATGAACCGCAGCCAGGACGTGGTGCACCGGGCGGTCGGCAAGGCCGGCATCGTGCTGGTCGCCGAGGGCAACCCGAACCGGGTGAAGGGCCTGCTGGCCGCCGAGAAGAAGAAGATGAACCGCATCGTCGCGGACGTCCCGGTGCACGATCTGATCGTGGGGACGGGCGAGGGCCAGGTCGAGCTGAAGAAGCTGCGCACGACCATGCTCAAGCTCCCGCGCGTGCTCACCGGCCCGCAGGTCACCGCGACCAACGACCGGCTGCGCGCCCTGGGCGACCTGATGAGCAACATGCCGCTGCCGAAGGGCCCGATGCCCAAGGGCATGAAGCTGCCGAAGGGCGGCGGACCGCGCGGCCGCTGAGACCCGTCAGCTCCCGGACATGACGACGGGGGGCGCCGGAAGAGATTCCGGCGCCCCCCGTCGTCGTATCGGACCGCCCCCGCGTCCCCGGCTCAGACCCGGACCTCGACCGTGCGGGCCAGCCGGTCGTGCAGCCCGCGCCCGTCGCGGTCCCAGATGAGGGCCGGCACGGCCAGGCACAGCAGGGCCGAGCGCACCAGTCCGCGCAGCGGCTGGACCCGGCCGTTGTCCACGGCGATCACCCGCAGCCCGAACAGACGCTTGCCCGGGGTGAAGCCGACCGTGCCCACGGTGAGGACGCTCAGCACCAGGAACACCAGCAGCGCCCAGTTACCGGTCGTCTGTCCGTCGTAGCCGTCGGTGATCAGACCGTATGCGATCAGCATGCACAGACCCCAGTCCACGGCGAGGGCGCCGAGCCTGCGGCCGGGGCGTGCGATCGAGCCCGGGCCGTGCTCCGGCAGCCCCAGCTGCTCGCCCCGGTATCCGAACTCGGCACCGGCTTCCTCCAGCGCCGCACGCGGCCCGGACAGCCATGATCCGATTGCTTGCCTGTTGTCCACCCGTCCACGGTACTGCGCCCGGATATGACCACAGGACGGCGGGGTGCGTCGGGGCTACCGTGGGAGTGGGCCCGGTTAACTTGTGCGAAACAAATGGGTCACGCACGAGAAATGACCCGTCCCTAGGGTCGAGTGCAGCGTGTGCCACCCGCACTGGCCGCACGAACGATCTACCACCCCGGCGGGACGGTCGGGAGTAGGAGGAGCTGGATGTTCCAGAACGCCGACGAGGCCAAGAAGTTCATCGCGGACGAGGACGTCAAGTTCATCGACGTCCGGTTCTGCGACCTCCCGGGTGTGATGCAGCACGTCACGGTGCCGGCGGAGGCGTTCGACCCCGACGAGGAACTGGCCTTCGACGGATCCTCGATCCGTGGTTTCCAGGCCATCCACGAGTCCGACATGGCACTGCGCGCCGACGTCTCGACGGCCCGGGTCGACCCGTTCCGCCGCGACAAGACGCTGAACATCAACTTCTTCATCCACGACCCCATCACGGGCGAGCAGTACTCCCGTGACCCGCGCAACGTGGCCAAGAAGGCCGAGGCCTACCTCGCCTCGACCGGTATCGCGGACACCGCGTACTTCGGTCCCGAGGCCGAGTTCTACGTCTTCGACAGCGTGCGCTTCAAGACCTCCGAGAACGAGTCCTTCTACCACATCGACTCCGAGGCGGGCGCCTGGAACACCGGCGCGCTGGAGGACAACCGCGGCTACAAGGTCCGCTACAAGGGCGGCTACTTCCCGGTTCCGCCGGTCGACCACTTCGCCGACCTGCGCGCCGAGATCTCCCTGGAGCTGGCCAAGGCCGGCCTGAAGGTCGAGCGTCAGCACCACGAGGTGGGCACCGCCGGCCAGGCCGAGATCAACTACAAGTTCAACACCCTGCTGGCCGCCGCCGACGACCTGCAGCTCTTCAAGTACATCGTGAAGAACGTCGCCTGGCGCAACGGCAAGACCGCGACCTTCATGCCGAAGCCGATCTTCGGTGACAACGGTTCGGGCATGCACGTCCACCAGTCGCTGTGGGCGGGCGGCGAGCCGCTCTTCTACGACGAGCAGGGCTACGCCGGTCTGTCGGACACCGCCCGCTACTACATCGGCGGCATCCTCAAGCACGCCCCGTCGCTGCTGGCCTTCACCAACCCGACGGTGAACTCCTACCACCGCCTGGTGCCCGGCTTCGAGGCCCCGGTGAACCTGGTGTACTCGCAGCGCAACCGCTCCGCCGCGATGCGCATCCCGATCACCGGTTCCAACCCGAAGGCCAAGCGCGTGGAGTTCCGCGCCCCGGACGCCTCCGGCAACCCGTACCTGGCCTTCTCGGCGCTGCTCCTCGCGGGCCTGGACGGCATCAAGAACAAGATCGAGCCGGCCGAGCCGATCGACAAGGACCTCTACGAGCTGGCTCCCGAGGAGCACGCGAACGTGGCCCAGGTCCCGACCTCCCTCGGCGCCGTCCTCGACCGCCTCGAGGCCGACCACGAGTTCCTCCTGCAGGGCGACGTGTTCACGCCGGACCTGATCGAGACGTGGATCGACTTCAAGCGGGAGAACGAGATCGCCCCGCTCCAGCTCCGCCCGCACCCGCACGAGTTCGAGATGTACTTCGACGTGTGACCGGCCGACGGCGCCCCCGTGCCTGGATCCTCCAGGGGCGGGGGCGCCGTCGTGTGTCCGGAAAGCTTCCCTCTCCGCGCCCGGGGAGGGATCCTTTATCTGACACTGCTGTTCGAGAGAAGGTCACGGGGATGTCCGAGAGGGACGACGAGGAGCGGGAGTTCGACATCAAGTGGGCGGACGGCGCCGAGCACAAGGAGCCGTCGGCACGGGCCCGCATGCTCGCCGCCCGGTGGAAGGACAACCCGCCCGGACCGGTCCCGTTCCGGGGCGAGCCGGAGCACCGGGGCTCGGCGGGCCGCTCGTCGTGGGTGTCGACGGCGGTGGTGCTCGGCTGTGTCGTCGCGGTGATCGTGCTGCTCGGCTACATCAACTTCCGCCCGTACTGATCCCCCGGGCGCGACCTGGTCGCTCCGGGCGACGGCGACCGTCGGGGAGGTGCGGGAGGCGCGGAGGGCGGGCACCGTTCCGGCCCGGTCACCATGACGAGGGCGAAGAGGACCGCCGCGAGCTGCCCCACGGGGACGGTGAAGGGGGTGCTCGTCTCGGCGACACGGACCACCAGCCAGGGTTACGGCACACCGAGGGCCAGACCGAGGTCGCGACTCCGGCGACCGCCACCAGGACCGTCAGGCCCAGGAGCAGGACCGCCGTCGTGGCCGTCGTCCGCAGGTCGTCCGAGCCCGTGTCCTGTGCGGCCGCGTCCTCGGCGGCGACGACCCGGTCGTCGCCGCGCTCCGGACCGGTCAGGGTGTCGGTGACGGCACGCTGCGCCCGGATCCGCCCCTGCGCGCCGTCCTCCGGGGCGTTTGCGGTGACCGTGGTCGGCGCCGGGTCCGCTCCCATGCGGGTGAGGTCCGCGGCGGGGACGAAGAAGTTGCCTCCGTAGGATCACGCCCCGGGCAGCGTCGCCGCGACGGTGAGGTGGACGGGGCGGCCCTCGAAGGTGAGCGTCACCCGGTCGCCGGCCCGCACGTCGAGCTCGTGGGCGTGGTCGGCGTCCACGACGACATGGCCGGGTGCGAGGCGGTCGAGGGAGCCGCTGCGGGCGGTCAGGCCGGTACCGGACCGGACGGTGCGGAGGTCGAGGTCGGAGACCGCGCGCTGCGGTTGCCTTCGACGACCTCCGCCCTGCGCAACACGGTCACGGCGGCCGGCGAGCGGTCGAGGGTGTCGCCGTCCCTGGGGTACAGCCGGAAGTCGGCGGGGGTCTCCACCGCCTGCCGGTAGCGCTCGTAGGCGTCCAGGGAGGCGAGACAGGTCAGGGCCGAGCCGACCAGGCAGACACCGAGGGCGACAGCGCACGTCCGGCGTGCGGCACGACGGTGCCGGGCGCCCCGCGGCGGAGGCGCCCGGCGACGGTCCCGGTCTCAGCGGTTGTAGCGCATGAACGCGCGCACCATGTGGCACGTGGTGTCCGACGGCGGGTGCACGCCGATCAGCTCCGCCGTGCTCCGTATCGTCTCGTTGCGCGCCTGGTTGGGCAGGTAGACGCCGGAGTCGAGCAGGGCGATGGCGAGCCGCATCGCCTTGAGCCGGCGGTTGTGCGTGACGTACCACTCACGCGGGCGGCCCGGCGGCAGCGGACGCTTCTCCACCGGGGCGCAGGGCATTTCGAGCAGCACGGGACGCTTGGCGGTGGACTGGGTGGGCTGGGGCTTCGGCTTCAGTGCGGCAGCGGGCACGGGCATCCTCCTGTCGCGGTCGGGGCGGCCCGCCGGGGTCCACGACGACCCCGGTGACTCCCTCGAACACTGCTGACAGTTTACTGCCCGCCACTGACAATCAGCAGACCTGCTCAAGCCAACAAATGGGCTGGTGGACACGGGTTTTGTCGCTGCGTCACAGCACTCCCGCCGGACACGCGCGAGACGGCGGCAAATTCGAACAGAGGGGGACGGCGTACCGTGTGCGGTATGGAGATCTGGATCAATCCCGCCTGTTCCAAGTGCCGTAGCGCCCTCAGCCTGCTCGACGCCGAGGGGGCCGAGTACACCGTGCGGCGGTATCTGGAGGAGGTGCCCGGCGAGGAGGAGATCCGGGAGGTGCTGGAGCGGCTCGGACTCGAGCCGTGGGACATCACCCGGACCCAGGAGGCGGTCGCCACGGAACTGGGGCTCAAGGAGTGGGAGCGGGAGGCCGGTACGCGGGACCGCTGGATCGCGGCCCTCGCCGCGCACCCCAAACTGATCCAGCGGCCGATCATCACGGCGGACGACGGCACGGCGGTGGTCGGCCGGACGGAGGAGGCCGTACGGGACGCCCTCGCCCGCCGAACCGACGTGTGACGCAGGCCACTTGGGCGACTTGGCCCGACCGCTGAGTAACTCCGTTCGGTATCTCGTACATAGCGGCGTACGCCCCCCTACCTCTTCGAGGAGGCGCGCATGTCGCGCAGGAGAACTCTCGGTCCGAAGAAGAAGCTCGCGCTGTTGCTGAGCGCCGCCACGGTGGCGGGAGGCGGCGCCTTCGTCATGGCGACGACGTCGAACGCCTCCCCGCCGGCGGCCACCACCAAGTCGGCGGCGGACTCGACCGTCTGTCAGGGGCTCGCCACCGCGCTCGGCAACAACGAGAAGTTCATCGAGGGCCAGCGGGCCAATCCCGACGCGCAGTCGGAGGCGCGGATCGCCAACCGCGAGGCGGTCATCGCCCAGATCAAGGTTCAGCAGGAGGCGTCCGGGTGCACGGTTGGGGAGTCGGCTCAGGACTCCCAGACCGCGCAGCCGGAGCAGCCCGCCCCGTCCCAGCCGGCCCAGGGCGACCAGGGCGGCCAGGGCGAGCAGGCCGGTGGTGACGGTGCCGCGGCCGTGGGTGAGCAGGTGTGCAACGGCTCCACCGTCACCCTCTCCGGTGAGGACGGCGCCCCTGCGGCGTCCAGCAACCAGTTCCCGGCCGGTACGAAGCTGAAGGTCACCAACCTGGACAACAACAAGTCCACGACGGTGGAGGTCACCTCGGTGTCCGGCAGCTGTGTGCTGCTCAACAACGCGGCCTTCGAGCAGGTCCGCGAGGCCGGCAAGTTCCTGATCCGGCGCGCGGTGATCGAGAAGGTGGGGTGAGGTCCCGGGTTCCGTAGGCAGGGCCCGCCGCTCCGGGGTCGGGAGCGGCGGGCCCTTCGCCTGCCCTCGCATACACTCCGCCCGCCTTCCCGCGCGCGCTCACGGAGTGCGGCGGGGCACACCGCATGTCAGGTAACACGGGGTTCACATTCGGGCAATGGCCGGGAAATCGCCTGTTGACAGGCTGCGGGCATCGACGGCGGCGCCCCAGTGCCGCAGCGCCGCAGCACCCGCACAAGCGCCCAGACCCACCCCCGAAGGATGTGGACCGTGAGCTTCAAGGCCGAGTACATCTGGATCGACGGCACCGAGCCGACCGCCAAGCTGCGTTCCAAGACGAAGATCCTGGGCGACGACGCCAAGGGCGCGGACCTGCCGATCTGGGGCTTCGACGGTTCCTCCACCAACCAGGCCAAGGGGCACGCCTCCGACCGCGTCCTCAAGCCGGTGTTCGTCTGCCCGGACCCGATCCGCGGCGGTGACGACGTCCTGGTGCTGTGCGAGGTCCTCAACACGGACATGACGCCGCACGAGTCCAACACCCGTGCCGCGCTGGCCGAGGTCGCCGAGAAGTTCGCCGCCCAGGAGCCGATCTTCGGCATCGAGCAGGAGTACACCTTCTTCAAGGGCTCCCGCCCGCTCGGCTTCCCCGAGGGCGGCTTCCCGGCCGCGCAGGGCGGCTACTACTGCGGTGTCGGCTCGGACGAGATCTTCGGCCGTGACGTCGTCGAGGCGCACCTGGAGAACTGCCTGAAGGCGGGCCTGGGCATCTCCGGCATCAACGCCGAGGTCATGCCCGGCCAGTGGGAGTTCCAGGTGGGCCCGCTGTCCCCGCTGGAGGTCTCCGACCAGCTGTGGGTGGCCCGCTGGCTGCTCTACCGCACCGCCGAGGACTTCGAGGTCTCCGCCACCCTGGACCCCAAGCCGGTCAAGGGCGACTGGAACGGCGCCGGCGCGCACACCAACTTCTCCACCAAGGCGATGCGCGAGTCCTACGACGCGATCATCACCGCCGCCGAGTCGCTGGGCGAGGGCTCCAAGCCCCTCGACCACGTCAAGAACTACGGCGCCGGCATCGACGACCGTCTCACCGGTCTGCACGAGACCGCCCCGTGGAACGAGTACTCCTACGGCGTCTCCGACCGCGGTGCCTCGGTGCGCATCCCGTGGCAGGTCGAGAAGGACGGCAAGGGCTACATCGAGGACCGCCGTCCGAACGCCAACGTCGACCCGTACGTGGTGACCCGTCTGCTGGTCGACACGTGCTGCACCGCGCTGGAGAAGGCCGGCCAGGTCTGATCCGCACCGCAGTCGCCGCGAGGGGCGCCCGCCGATACCGGTGGGCGCCCCTCGCGGCGTCTGCCGACAGCAGATTCCCGTTCCCCCGGGCCGCCCGGGCGGGCAGAGTCGCCGGCATGAGACTTCTGTTGCTGGGTGGTACGGAGTTCGCGGGCCGGGCCGTCGCCGAGGCGGCCCTCGAACGGGGCTGGGAGGTGACAATCTTCCACCGGGGACGGCACGAGTCACCGCCGGGCGCACGGACGCTGCTGGGCGACCGCACCGCGCTCGACGGTCTGGCCGCGCTCGACGAGGACCCCGGGGAGTGGGACGTCGTCGTCGACACGTGGTCGTCCGCCCCGCGCGCGGTGCGGGACGCGGCACGGCTGCTGCGGGGCCGCGCCGGGCGGTACGTGTACGTGTCGAGCTGCTCGGTGTACGCGTGGCCCCGGCCCGCCGGGTACACCGAGGACGCTCCCCTGGTGCGGGACGCGTCCGCCGACGCGGATCTCACGGACTACGCGCGGGACAAGCGGGGCGGCGAGCTGGCCGCCGTGGACGCCTTCGGCGCGGACCGGTCGCTGCTGGTGCGGTCCGGGCTGCTCATCGGGCCGTACGAGAACGTGGGCCGGCTGCCCTGGTGGCTGAACCGGATGGCACGCGGCGGGCCCGTACTCGCCCCGGGCCCGCGAGAGCTGCCCCTGCAGTACGTCGACGTCCGCGATCTCGCGGAGTGGATCCTCGGGGCGGCCGAGCGGGAGCTGAGCGGGCCGTGCAACCTGATGTCCCCGCAGGGCCACACCACGATGGGCGAGCTGCTCGAAGCGTGCGTCGAGGTGACCGGCGGTCCGGCCGAGCTGCGGTGGACCGCGCCGGAGGTGATCCTCGAGGCGGGCATCGAGCCCTGGACGCAGCTGCCGGTATGGGTGCCGCCGGGCAGTGATCTGCACGACGCGCTGCACTCGGCCGACGTCTCCCGGGCGGTCGCGACGGGACTGCGCTGCCGTCCGGTCGCCGAGACCGTGGCCGACACCTGGCGCTGGCTGACGGGGCTCGGCGGCACCGCGCCGCAGCGCGCGGACCGGACCGTCAAGGGGCTCGACCCCCAGGTGGAGGCGAAGGTGCTTCAAACCGCCTGAGGGGGTGGGGTCAGCACCACCCCCGGGCCGGGTGCCCGGCCCAGTGCTCCGCCCGTGCCGCCGGGCCAGACTTGAGCCATGACCACCGAAACGAAGAACGGCCAGGGGCGGACCGGCGGGCGGGGCATGGCACTCTCCGCGATACGGGGGCTGGCGCTCGCCCTGGTGTCGCTGCCGGGAGCGGTGCTGTGCTTCGTCCTGTCCGCCGTGTCCATCGCGCTGATCCCCGTCGGGATCGGCATCGTCACCACGCCGTACGTGCTGCGGGGTGTGCGGACGTTCGCGAACTGGCGGCGGGTACTGGCGGCCGAGTGGGGCGGGGTGCGGATCCCGCCGTCGTACCGGCCGCTGCCGCGGGACGCCAACCCGTGGGGGCGGACGTTCGGGATGCTCCGCGACCCGGCGACCTGGCGGGACCTGCGGTGGCTGCCGGTGGACATGACCGCCGGCTTCGTCACCGCGCTGCTGCCGTTCGCGCTGCTGGTCTACCCGCTGGAGGGGTTCGCACTGGCGATCGGCCTGTGGCGGGTGATGCCGGACGGCTACTGGTACGGCTTCGTGCGGGTCTCGGACCAGACGTCCGCGCTCGGCGCCGGAGCCCTCGCCCTGGTCCTGATGTTCTTCGCGCACTTCTTCTCCGCGCGCATGCTGCACGTCCACTTCCTGCTCACGCGGGCCGTGCTCGGCTCGCACCAGGGCGAGCTGACCGAGCGGGTGCGGGTGCTGACCGAGACCCGGCGGGACGCCGTGGACACCTCCGCCGCCGAACTGCGGCGCATCGAGCGGGACCTGCACGACGGGGCGCAGGCGCGGCTGGTCGCCATGGGCATGGATCTGGGGACGATCGAGGCGCTGATCGAGAAGGACCCGGCGAAGGCGCGTGAACTGCTGGCGCACGCCCGGCAGTCGTCCGCGGAGGCGCTGACCGAACTGCGTGAGCTGGTACGCGGCATCCATCCGCCGGTGCTGGCCGAGCGCGGGCTCGGGGACGCGGTGCGGGCACTGGCGCTGCGGCTGCCGGTGGCCACCGAGGTGAACGTGGAGCTGCCCGGACGGGCCGAGGCGCCCGTGGAGTCGGCCGCGTACTTCGCGGTGGGCGAGGTCCTCACCAACGCGGTGAAGCACTCCGGGGCGGACCGGATCTGGGTCGACCTGCACCACACCGACGGCCGGCTGCGGGTGACGGTCACCGACAACGGCAAGGGCGGCGCGGTGATCGGGGCCGGCTCCGGACTGACCGGGGTGGAGCGGCGGCTGGGTACATTCGACGGCGTCCTGGCCGTCGGCAGCCCCGCGGGCGGTCCCACGATGGTCACCCTGGAGATCCCTTGCGCGTTGTCCTAGCCGAAGACCTGTTCCTGCTGCGCGACGGACTCGTCCGGCTGCTTCAGGCCCATGACTTCGAGATCGCGGCGGCGGTGGAGTCCGGGCCCGAGCTGACCCGGGCGCTGGCGGAGCAGGAGCCCGACGTGGCGGTCGTGGACGTACGCCTGCCGCCGACGCACACCGACGAAGGGCTGCAGTGCGCGCTGGAGGCGCGGCGCAGGCGTCCGGGGCTGCCGGTGCTGGTGCTCTCGCAGCACGTGGAACAGCTGTACGCGCGGGAGCTGCTGGCGGACGGCAGCGGTGGGGTGGGCTATCTGCTGAAGGACCGGGTGTTCGACGCGGAGCAGTTCGTGGACGCCGTACGGCGGGTGGCGTCGGGGGGTACGGCGATGGATCCGCAGGTGATCCAGCAGCTGCTGGCACGGCGGTCCGGGAACGACCGGCCGCTGGCGCGGCTGACGCCCCGGGAGCTGGAGGTGCTGGAGCTGATGGCGCAGGGGCGGACCAACGCGGCGATCGCGGCCAGGCTGGTGGTGACGGAACGGGCGATCGCGAAGCACACCGCCAACATCTTCGCCAAACTGGGGCTTGAGGTCTCGGACGACGACAACCGGCGCGTGCTGGCGGTTCTCGCCTTTCTCGACCATGGCCGGTGAAACCGGACCCGTTGCTTCACCCCGGGTGGGTGATCCGCAACTCCCGGTATTTCAGGGGCTGTTGAAACCCCCGGGACCGTACTGACTTCTCACCGATTTCCGTGACGGGTGAACACCCGTGGGGCGGTTGCCGTACTCAAGGGAGCCGCTTCACTCCTAACGGGCGCCTCGATGCCCCGCAATGGGATGCCCCGCAAGGAAGTCAGAGGAGTTCCATGGGACGCAACACAAGAAAACGCCGCACGCCGCTGGCCAACAAGGCCATAGCCGCAACGGCGGCCCTAGCGCTCGGTGGGGGCGGGCTGATCTGGGCCAACTTCTATGCCTCGGCACACGAGGAGAACGGAGGCCACAACCGGACGAAGTCGAGCGGGGCCCAGGTCGCCACGATCGACTGCCCGGACGTCGGTCAGCAGCTCTCGAACGTGCCGGACCGGGCCCGCGGTGAGGTGGACGGGGAGCTGGCCTCGATGGACCAGCAGATCACCGACGCCTACCAGCGGCTGGTCACCACGCGCCGGGCGCAGGCCGGGGATCCGCAGTTCGTCCAGAACTCCATTCTGGGTCCGCTCAAGGACCGGCGGAAGGCGCTGATCGACCGCATCAAGCTGGAGATCAACCGGGCCGGCGGGCAGGCCGACGACGGCCTGGACCGTCTGGCCGGCTGCACCGGCCGCCCCGCCGACCAGCAGCAGGGCGACGGCCAGAACGGCGACGGCCAGAACGGCGACGGCCAGAACGGCGGCCAGAACCAGGACGGCAACGGCCAGGACGGCGGCCAGGACCAGGGTGACGGCGGCCAGAACCAGGACGACAACGGCAACGGGGCAGCGGGCCCGGTGGCCGAGGACTTCATCGACATCAACGACGTCCAGCCGAACTCCCGCGATCTGCAGAACGGGCTGGCGGCCAACGGGGACACCGGTTCCACCGGTACCTTCACCACCGAGTGCGGTACCAACGAGAACAACATATTCAACAGCGACAACCTGATCGCGGCCCCGGGTGTCGACAACGGCGCGCACCATGTGCACGACTACGTCGGCAACCAGGACAACGACGCCTTCTCCAGCGACGAGGACCTGGCCAACGCCGAGACCTCCTGCCAGAACCAGGGCGACAAGTCCACGTACTACTGGCCGGTGCTGCGGCTTCAGGACGGCACCCAGGAGTTCGACGCCAACGACCAGGGCGGCGGCGCCGAGGGCAACGTGGGCCGGATCCTCAAGCCCCAGCAGGCCGAGCTCACGTTCGTCGGCAACAAGCAGGGCGACGTCGTGGCGATGCCGAAGTTCCTGCGTATCATCACCGGTGACGCCAAGTCCTTCGTCAACGGCAACGCCAACGCCAACACCTCGTGGAGTTGCACCGGCTTCGAGGACCGGCAGGTGACGGACAAGTACCCGCTGTGCCCCGAGGGCAGCCAGGTCGTGCGGACCAGCAACTTCCAGAGCTGCTGGGACGGCCAGAACATCGACAGCGCCAACCACCGGGACCACATGGCGTTCGTCCAGGCCGACGGCAGCTGCCCGAACAACTTCCAGGCCATCCCGCAGCTGCAGGTCCGCCTCGTGTACGACATTCCCACCCCGGTCATCGAGAACGGCCAGGTGCAGAATCCGTACGCGGTGGACAGCTTCCCGGAGCAGCTGCACAAGCCGATCACCGATCACAACGACTTCATCAACGTCATGGACGAGAACCTGATGAACCAGGTGGTCGAGTGCATCAACAGCGGTGAGGACTGTCAGTAGCGGTTCCGCCGGTCGCCGATGAGGGAGGGCCGGTGGCGGGGATTCCCCGCCACCGGCCCTCCTTCGTGCTGCCCCGGTGCGACGCGCGGGCGGTGATCAGCCGCCGTGACCGGAGTGCCCGTCCGCGTGTCCGCCACCGTCACCGGAACCGCTCTCACCGGAACCGCCGTCGCCCGAACCGCCGCCGTGGTTCTTGCCGCTGTGGTCCATGCCCTCCTCCAGGGTGCCGCCGAGCTCTCCCCGGAGCTCGGCGACCACGTCCTCGTGACCGACGGCGACCCACTTGCGGCCGACGAGGTAGTGACCGCCGTAGTCCTTCGCCGTGTTGAGCCACTCGCGCTGTCCGCGGTCGGTGGAGAAGGTGGCGAGGACGTACTTCTCGCCGCCCTTCTTGCACAGGGCCTGGCGGATGGTGTCGGCGTCGGTCTGCATGTTCGGCTTGCACTTCACCTCGGCGGCCAGGTGCTCCAGGCTGCCGGTGGCGGTGGGCGGCACCTCGTCCCCGCCGCCGTCGCCGGATCCGCAGCCCGCCAGCGCCAGGGCCGCGACCGCGCCGGTCAGCGCGAGCATCGGTCGGGTCAGCCTCATGTGTTCCTCCGGTCCTTGACGGCGGCATCGTGACGGCGACACGCCGCACGGAGCCCCGGCGCGGGGCCCTCGGCCTTCGATACGTCCCCGAGGACCGCAGCGCTCAAATTCCGCCGGGCGAGGCGGTCAGGTGACCATCCACCCGCTCGCTCGTTCTGCTGAACGTGCAGTCACAGGATGTCGTCCCGCCCTCGGTGCCCTCCTCCCCGGCCGGCCCCGGCGTGGACGTCGAGCAGGCAGAGGCCGCGCTCGTCGAGCACTATCCGCGGCTCGTCCGGCTCGCCTACCTGGTGCTGCCCGCCCGCATGGGACGGAGCAGGCGGGTGCTCACCGCGCACTCCCTGGTGCAGCGGGCGCTGCCCCGCGGCCGTACCCCCGCGCCGGTGATCCCCGCCCAGTCGGCCGGGCGCGACCGGGGTCCCGGCTATGCGCTGGTCCGGCTGCAGGTGGTGCGCACGGCACTGGAGGCGGGCCGGCCACTGACGCGCGCCGCGTGGCCGAAACGGGCGCAGTTGCCGCCGCTGCTCCCCCAGGTGTGGGGGCTGAAGCTGTTCCCGCGCCCGGGCGGCGCCGACGAACTCGCGCTGGACCAGCGCCTGTCGGCCCTGTCCGGGCCGGCCCGCGCCGCGCACGCGCTGCGCGGACTGGAGCGGCTCCCGGACGGTGACGTGCGCGCGGTGCTCACCGCCGCGGGCGTCACCGACGTGGACGCCGCGCTGGACGAGGCGGACCGGGTCCGCGACGCGTACCGGCTGCTCGACTCCTGCGAGTTCGACGCCTGTTCGCTCCAGGCCCGGCCCACAGATCTGCTGCGCCGCCGCCGGCATCTGAAGGCCGCGCTGGTCGGCGGGGCCGCGCTGCTGGTGTGCGGGACGCTGGTCGGCCTGCCGGGCGACGGCTGGGGTCCCGACGGTGCCGCCGCTCCCCCGTACGCACGGAACCCGGCCGCGCAGGCCGCGCTGGATCCGGGGAAGCTGACCCGGGTGTCCCCCGACGCGTGGAAGACCTCCGCGCGCACCGACTTCTCCGTGTGGCCCGCGCGCGGCCGTCTCACCGGCGACCGGCCCCTGCTGCGCCGCGCCCTCGCCGTCTGGGCCCGCCCGGGGAGCACCGTTCAGGTCTCGGCGACCCCGGGCACCCCCTCCGGCGGCCCGGCGGGACCGCCCCAGCTGCTGTACGCGGGGACGGTCGGCACCGCGCGGGTGGTGATCCTCCACGACGGTCTGCGCGTCGTCCGGTACGCCGAGCCGGCGGACGGCACCCGGGGCGCCGCACTGGACCTCGCCCGGGTCGACGGTGCCGGGCGGGCCGGGTCGAGCGCGGTGGTGCTGAGCCGGACCGACGGCAACGTCCGCTATCTGACCGCCCCCTGGGTGCGTGAGGCGGGTGAGCGGGACCTGCGCGAGCCGGGCTCCGGCGCGATGGCCCTCGCCCTCGTCGACGGAGTGACCTCGCCCCTGGCCGGTCCCGCGTCGAAGGACGGCTCCTGCACCTCGTGGAACGTGCTGGAACTGACCGACGCCACCGGCACCCGGCTGCTGACCGACCTCGGCGAGCTGGTCCCGGCCCGGCTGACCGCCGGGCGGCCCGGCGCGGTCACCGACGCGTCCGCCGCGAAGGCGCTGCGCACCTGGGCACCGTACGCCTGCTCGCTGGGCGCGGTGCGTTCGGCGGGCGTGCGGAGCGTGAACGTCTGGGCGTTCGCCGAGCAGCCGCTGCCCGGCGCGAGCAGGCGGGCGGAGTGGGTCTGCACTCGCGCGGAGACCTGGCGGGGCGGCGGGGCGCGGGTGCTGGCGCAGTTCCACACGCCCGGCGCGCGGTTCGGGGCGGTGGCGGCGAAGGCCGAGGACGTACCGGCGTGCGGGGAGCGGGAGCCGCGGGTGCTCGCCGGGGTGCTGTGGAAGTCCGAGGCGGGCGCCTGGTACCTGCTGGCCGCCGGCAGCAGCGACACGGCCTCGGTCAGGGCGACGGGCGGCGTCGAGGGGTCGGCCCGGGGTTCCCTGCTGACCCTCCGCGCGAAGAAGGGTGCCCGGGCGGACCTGGTGGGCAGACTGGACGACGGGCGGTCGATCAGCGGGCTGCGTTGACCGGATGAACACCGTCGGCTGGTCTGGACCGAGAGCGGCCGGAATCGATCGGTAAGGTGTTCGTATGACTACCGGGGTGCGGCGCAGGATGGGAGTCGAGGAGCGGCGGCAGCAGTTGATCGGCGTGGCCCTCGAACTGTTCAGCCGGCGCTCCCCCGACGAGGTCTCGATCGACGAGATAGCGTCGCGGGCGGGCATCTCCCGCCCGCTGGTCTATCACTACTTCCCCGGCAAACTCAGCCTGTACGAGGCGGCGTTGAGGCGTGCCTCGGAGGATCTGGCGTCCCGGTTCATGGAGCCGCACGAGGGCCCGCTGGGGTCGCGGCTGCGGCGGGTGATGGCCCGGTTCTTCGACTTCGTGGAGGAGCACGGGCCCGGTTTCGCCGCCCTGATGCGGGGCGGTCCCGCCGTCGGCTCCTCCGCCACGAACGCCCTGATCGACTCCGTGCGGCAGGCCGCGTATGACCAGATGCTGTCGCACATGGGCGTGGTGGGCCCGGCGCCGGCGCGGCTGGAACTGGTCGTACGCTCCTGGATCTCGCTCGTCGAGTCGACGGCGCTGATCTGGCTGGACGGGCGGCGGGTGCCGCGTGACGAGCTGGAGGCGCAACTGGTGCAGGACTTCGCCGCGCTGGCCGCCGTGGCCGCCGCGCGGGACGAGGAGCTGGCCACGCTGCTGCGCGGACTGCTCAAGAACGAGCCGGGCGACGGGCCGTTCACGGACCTGGCGGTCCGGCTCATCGCGCTCGCGGGCCGGTGAGCACCCGCCCCACGTGGGCTCTGGTCGTCGAGACGACCCAGGGCATCGGGCAGCGCAAGCACATGGTGGCCCGGGTGCCGGCGCATGTCGGAGGGTCCCGCGAGGAGGCGCTGGCGGAGCTGGAGCGGCAGGCCCGCAGCTACGTACCGGAGCACCCGTCGAGCCCTCGGCGCCGCCGGCTGCTGCGAACAGGTGACGGCTTCCTGCTCGTGGTCGAAGGGGCGTGGCAGACGTTCGCCACCCGGTTCACCGTGGGGGAACTGCCGGCCGACTCCGACACGTCCCCCGATCCGCGCCCGGAGGCTGCCGGGAAGCCCGCCCCGGCCGAGCCTCCCGCCGAGGTGGACCGAGCGGCGTTCGACCCCGCCGAGGTGGACGAGGACGGCGTGCCGGTACGGCCGGCCTGGCTGGGCCGCCGCGACCTGTCCTGAGCCCCGCCCGACCGCGTACGGGCCTACTCGCCCTCGAACTTCCGGTACGACGCGTCCAGGTCGCGTACCTCGGCGGAGGCGTGCAGCAGCCGGCCCCCGTCCGGCTTGACGTACTGCCGCAGCAGGTCCAGCACGGCCTCGGTGAGCCGGGCCTTGGTGTCGTCGGTGCGGCCGGCCAGCAGGCCGATGTGCACGTGCACGAGGGCGTGCCCGTCGGTGTCGGGGCCGACCACGACGTCCTCGGTCCGCCGGAACCGGGTCTTGCACGCCGGCGGCTTGGCGGCCGCGATCTCCACGACGGCGGTGTGCAGGTCCCGCGCGAAGGCGGGCCGGTCGAAGCCGTCCGCCAGACGCTCGGAGTAGTCGACGGTGATCTGCGGCATGAGCCCTCCTGTTTCGGTCAGGAGGGCTCACACTAGCCGCAGCTTCCGACAGGGATCAGCCGGCCGCGGTGAACACGGCGACCGTGCGCGCCGGGACGGTGAACGTGCCGGTGCCCTTGGCGTAGGACGAGGTCTTCACGACCGCGTCCCCGCCCGCCGCCTGCACCGGGTGCAGACCGTGGCCCGTCCCGGCGAGCGCGGCGACGCGCTGTTCCTGCCGCTCGGGCGTGGCGTTGAAGACGACGACCAGGTCACCGAGCCTCATCGTGATCACACCGGGCGTCTCGTCCTTGCCGGAGAGCGGGAAGGACAGCCGGGACTGGACCTCTCCCGCGGTGTCGAGGGAGAAGACCTTCTCCGTCGAGCGGATCGTCAGCAGGTCCCGGTAGGCGGCCGAGGTGCCCTCGATCTGCGGGCAGCCGACCTGTACCGCGCCGAGCAGCGGCTTGGCGTAGAGCCACTTGTCCTTGTTGTCGGCGGCCGGCGGCAGTCCGCGGCCGAAGCCGTTGCCGTCCGCGCAGTTCCAGTGGATGGCGTTGAACCAGTCGCCGCTGTCGTAGGAGTTGCGGTCCAGGGACTTGGAGCGCAGCAGGTCGGTGCCCGCCTGGGAGAGGGCCGGGCCCTGCGAGAGGGTGGCCGTCGCCATGGCGAGGACCTGCATGCGCGCCCGGTCCGCGGCGGGGGTGTCCTTCGGCAGCTTGAAGGCGAGCGCGTCGAACAGCGACTCGTTGTCGTGCGCGTCCGCGTAGGCGAGGGCGTCGCCGGGCGCGTCCGCGTATCCGGCGGGCGAGCCGTTGTAGTCGACCTGGGAGCCCTTGACCTCCTTGCCGCTGGTGTCGGTGAAGGTGTAGTCGGCGAGGTTGCCGCTCAGACCGACCTTGATGAGGTCCTGGTAGTGCAGCAGGCGGGCCTTCTGCTCGGCCTCGGTGCCGTTGCCCGTCGAGGAGTTGGGGTCGGTGTAGAGGCCGGAGGCGAAGCCCTGCACTCCGGGGTCCTCGTCGAAGGGGCCGCCGCCGCGCACGGCGTCACGGGCCCGGTCGGAGAAGGTGGCGATGCCGGTGCCGGCCATGTTCTTCTGCGTGGCCTGCACGAAGCGTGCGTCGTCGGCGATCTCGCCGAAGTTCCAGCCCTCGCCGTAGAGGATGATCTTCTTGCCGTCGACGCCGTCCTTGGCGAGGGTGAGCTCGTCCAGGGCCTTGCGCACGGCCAGCATGTTGGCCTTCGGGTGGTGGCCCATCAGGTCGAAGCGGAAGCCGTCGACCTTGTACTCCTTGGCCCAGGTGACGACCGAGTCGACGACCAGCTTGCCCATCATGGCGTTCTCGGTCGCCGTGTTGGCGCAGCAGGTGCTGTTGGCGACCGAGCCGTCGGCGAGGAGCCGCTGGTAGTAGCCGGGCACGATCCGGTCCAGGACGGACGTCTTCGCCTGGCCGCTCGCGGCGGTGTGGTTGTAGACCACGTCCATCACGACCCGCAGGCCGTCCTCGTTGAGCGCCTTGACCATCTTCCGGAACTCGACGGTGCGGGCGGTGCCGTCCGGGTCGGTGGCGTAGGAGCCCTCAGGGACGGTGTAGTGGTACGGGTCGTAGCCCCAGTTGTAGGCGTCCTTGGCGGCCGCCTTCGCCACGCACTCCTGCTGCTGGTCGGAGTCGGCCGGGTAGGAGGCGAGGTCGCAGTCGACGGTCTGCTGGTCGGACTTCTTCTCGGGGATGGTGGCGATGTCGAACGCCGGCAGCAGGTGCACGTAGGAGGTGCCGGCCTTCGCCAGCTCGCGCAGGTGCTTGCTGCCGTCGCTGTCCTCGTCGGTGAAGGCGAGGTAGGTGCCCCGGTGGTCCGCCGTGCGGTCCGCCACGGAGAAGTCCCGGATGTGCAGCTCCTGGATCTGCGCGTCCTTCAGCGGCACCGCCTTGGGCTTGTCGTACGTCGACCACGCACGCGGCTTCAGGGACCGGTCGCCGAGGTCGACGACGAGGCTGCGCTCGGAGTCGGTGGTCAGGGCGACCGAGTAGGGGTCGGTGACCTTGTTGGTGACGATCTCACCGGCGGGGGGCGCCCACACCGTCACCGCGTACCGGTACTCCTTGCCCTTCCAGGAGCCCGGTCCGGTGACGGACCAGACGCCGGTGCCGTCGTCGCGGCGCATCCGGACGGTGCGGCCGCCGATCTCCAGGGAGACCTTCTGCGCGGTCGGCGCCCACACCGAGAGGGTGGGCCGGCCGTGGCGGAAGACCGGGCCGAGCTCGGTCTTCGTGGCGTCGGCGGCGTAGAGGTCGTCGAGGACGCCCGCGATCTGCACACCGGTCGCCGCGAGCACGGCGCCGTTGGCGGCCCGCTGGCTCGCGACGACCTGGCCACGCAGGGCCTCGCGCACCCGGTCCCGGTCGCGAGCGTCGACGGACCAGGCGGTGCCGTCCTTCAGGTGCGGGAACTTCGCCTTCTGGGCGTCGGTGAGCTTCGCGCTCGTCAGCCGGATCCAGCGCGCGTCATCGCTGGCCGGCGCGCCGTCCTGCACCTTGATGGAACCGGTGCGGGAGGCGAGGAGCTGGGTGGAGGCGGCGGCCTCGGAGCCGTTCCAGACGACGGTGTCGCGGTCGATCCAGACCGCCTTGGAGGTGGCGAGGTCGAGGGCGGCCGCGGAGCCCGCGGGCTGCGGCAGCAGGTACTTCTCCTGGCCGTTCAACAGCCACACCTCATGGCCGTTGGCCTTGAGGTCCAGCGACTGGTCGGACGGGAGGTCCTTCTCGTCGCCCTTGTGGATGATGTAGCTGAGGCTGGTGGCACCCTCGGCGAGCGGCACCTCGAAGACAGCGCCATAGGCATCAGTCTTCACCGGCTGAAGGGGCTTCGACCAGTCGGTGGGGTTCGCGGCACCGGTCCAGGTGTGCAGCCCCCAGCCGTCGTAGTCGCCGTCGGCGCGCTGGTAGTGGAGCACCGCCTTGGTCGTGTCCTGGGCGGGGTACTCGGGCCGCTCGGCGGTGACGGTCTCCTTGCCCTGCTCGATCCAGATCTCACCGGTTCTGGTGAGGTCGATCGTGCGGTCGGTGGCGACGTCCTTGTTGCCCTCCTTGTCGATGACGAGGAAGCCGAGGTCGGACGCGCCCGGCTTGAGCTTGACGTACGCGAAGGCGCCGTAGGCGTCCCGGCCGGTGAAGGGGTGACTGTCCGGCCATTCGGTGGCCTCGCCGTCCGCCAGGTCGCCCCAGGCGTACAGGCCCCAGTCGTCGTAGTCGCCGTCCGTGCGCTTGTAGTGGACGATCGCGTAGTCGCGGGAGGCGGCGGTGGGCGGCTCGGGCACAGGCGGGGTGCCGGTGGAGGAGGCTGCCAGGGCGCTCGCGGTGCGGCCGGCCGAGTCGATCACGACGGCCTTGTAGCGCAGGGCGGTGCCGGCGGGGACGTCCTCGCCGATGGTGTGGGTGACCTTGTGGGGAGCGTGGTCGGCGGAGCCGAGCGTCTGCCACCTGCCGTTGCCGGTCTGGGCGGCGAAGACGACCCGGTTGAGCCGGCCGCCCTCGACGTCGGCGGTGAGTTCGACGGTGCCGGTGGCGCCGGCGTCGGGGGCACGGAGGGTGACCGTGGGCTTCGCGGCGGGCCGGTCGAGCGGGCCGGCGGCCTTGAGGACGACCGCCCGGCCGGCCGGGACGGTGACGGTGATCTTCTTGTCGGCGTCGCTGGTGACGGTGGCGTCGGTGCCGTGGATGCCCTTGAACGTCATCCGGGCGGAGCCGGTCGCGAAGGTGGCCTCCCGGGCCTCGGCGGCATTGTTGAAGGCGACCACGTACTCGGTGGTGTCCTTGCCGGTGCCGGTGCGGGAGAAGGCGTAGACGCCCGCGCCGTCGGCGGCGTACCGCTCCTGCTGGATGCCGTCGGTGAGGGCCGGGTGCGCCTTGCGGAGCTTGGCGAGAGCACTGATCTGCTCATAGAGCGGTGCTCGCGTGTCGTAGGTGTCCTCGGCGTGGGTGCGGCCGGTGCCGATCAGGTCGTCGTCGAGGTAGTCGGCCGTGCGGGAGGCGAACAGGGTCTGGCGGGCGTCCTTGTCGCCGCCGGCACCGGTGAAGCCCTGCTCGTCGCCGTAGTAGACGACCGGGTTGCCGCGGCTGAGGAACATCAGCTCGTTGGCGAGCATGTCCTTCTTCAGCAGCTCGGCGTCGGAGGCCTTCGGGTTGTCCTGCTTCAGGAACGTGCCGATGCGGCCCATGTCGTGGTTGCCGAGAAAGGTGACCTGCTCGTAGGCGTTGGCCCGGCCGGTCGTGTACTTGTGGTCGTCGCCGAAGACCGAGGCCAGCTTCTTCGCGCTGCCGCCCTGGGAGGCGTACTGCCGGGCCGCTTCCTGGAAGGGGAAGTCGAGCGTGGCGTCGAGGCGGCCCTCGGTGACGTACGGGGCGGTGACGTCCGTGTCGGCGGAGTAGACCTCGCCGAACATGAAGAAGTCGTCGCGGCCCTTCTTGGCGGCGTAGGAGTCCAGGGCGGTGGCCCACTGGGTCCAGAACTCCATGTTGACGTGCTTCACGGTGTCGATCCGGAAGCCGTCGATGTCGAAGTCCTTCACCCACCGCTGGTAGATCTTCTCCATGCCGTCGACGACCTCGGGACGCTCGGTCCACAGGTCGTCGAGGCCGGAGAAGTCGCCGTACTCGGCGGACTCGCCGGCGAAGGTGGAGTCGCCCCGGTTGTGGTACATCGCGGGGTCGTTGAGCCAGGACGGGACCTTGATCCGCTTCTTGGCGCCGGGCACCACCGGGGTGCGGGGGAACGAGCCGGCGTCCACGCGCGGGAACCTGCGGTCGCCGTCGGCGTAGTCGGCGTCGTCGAAGGGCTCGCCGTCCTTCGTCAGGTACGGGAAGGCGCCCTTGGAGAGGTAACCGTAGGACTTCTCCTCGTAGTCGACGACGTCGGCGGTGTGGTTGGTGATGACGTCGAAGAAGACCTTCATGCCCTTGGCGTGGGCCTTGTCGATGAGGGTCTCGAGGTCCTGGTTGGTGCCGAAGTGCGGGTCGACCTGGGTGAAGTCGGTGATCCAGTAACCGTGGTAACCGGCGGAGGCGTCCTTGCCGGTGCCCTGCACGGGCTGGTTCTTGAAGATCGGCGCCATCCAGATGGCGGTGGTGCCGAGTCCCTTGATGTAGTCGAGCCGCTTCGTCAGGCCCTTGAGGTCGCCACCCTGGTAGAAGCCCTTGTCGGTGGGGTCGTACCCGGTGGTCAGGCGTGAACCGGTCAGTCCGCCGCGGTCGTTACCGCCGTCCCCGTTGGCGAAACGGTCCGGCAGGACGAAGTAGAACTGCTCGCGGGTCAGGTCGTGCCGCGCGGGCTCCTTGGCGAGCTGCGCGTCCGAGGGGGGCGCGGGCGGTGTGTCGGCGCGGGCGGCGAGCGGCTGCACCAGGGCGGCGGCGAGCGCGGCCACGGTGACGGCGGCGACGCGTCGCCCCCGTGCGGTGCGGCGCCCCGGGGGCGCGGGCCATCTGGGTATCAAGGCAGTGAACTCCTTGCGCTTACGGCTCATTGGGTCCGACCCCACGCCACAGCGGTGGCCTGTTTCGGCCACATCACCGGAGCGTCCGCGTGACCGTATCGCCGTTGAAAGCTTTACAGCAAGGGTTATGAAAGTAACGGTAAGGACTTACATCGCGGAGGCGCGTCGCGCCGCCGCCCGTGAACGGCGGCGCGACGCGCGCGTGTTCAGCAGCCCGACTTGCCCGCGTACACCGCGAGGGCCGTGTTGGAGCCCAGGGTGGCGGTCAGCCGGCCCGAGCCGTCCACCGTCACCGGGGTGTTGTTCTGGACGTTGCAGTACGTCCCCGCGGGCAGGGACGTCTGGTAGGTGCGGGTCAGTGAGCCGGACTCGTGGTTGATGGCCACGAAGCCCTTGCTGCCGCGGCCGAAGGCGATCGCGTCGCCGCCGTTGTCCCACCAGTTGGTGACCGCCTGGCCCCGGGTCGCGTTGCGGAAGGCGACCATGGACTTGATCTCCGGCCAGGCGTGCTGGCACTTCCAGCCGCTCTGCCAGCAGGCGTCGACCCGGCCTCCGTTGGGCGGTCCGGCGTCGTGGTCGGAGAACTCGTACCCGGAGTTGATGTCCGGGGCGCCGTAGGGCCAGGCCAGCATGAAGACGTTGGCCAGGGTGTAGTTGGCGTTGTCCTTGTAGGACAGCGTGCTGCCGTTGCGTTCGGTGTCGTGGTTGTCGACGAAGACGCCGGAGACGGAGCTGTTCATGTAGCCCCAGCCCTCGCCGTAGTTCTTCAGGTAGGCGAGGTTCTCGTTGTTGAAGACCCGCTTGAGGTCGTAGGCGTAGCGGAACTCCTGGACGTCTCCGTTGCCCGTGTACTCGGTGGGCTGGACGGCCTCTCCGGCGCCGTGGATGACCTCCTGCTTCCAGTAGACGGAGGGGTTGCTCAGCCGGGACTTGATGTTGGCCAGGTCGGCCGCCGGCATGTGCTTGGCCGCGTCGATACGGAAGCCGTCCACACCGAGCGAGAGCAGGTCGTTCATGTACCGGGCGATGGCTCCGCGGACGTAGTCCTCGCCGGTGTCGAGGTCGGCGAGGCCGACCAGTTCGCAGTTCTGGACGTTCCAGCGGTCGCCGTAGTTGTTGATCTGCGAGGTGCAGTTGTCGAAGTCCCAGGAGGAGTACACGCCGGGGTAGTCGTACTTCGAGTACGACGAGCCGCCGGTGCCCGTGCCGCTGCCCGCGGACATGTGGTTGATGACCGTGTCGGCGACGACCTTGACGCCCGCCGCGTGACACGTGTCCACCATGCTCTTGAACGCGGCGCGGTCACCGAGCCGGCCGGCGATCCGGTAGCTCACGGGCTGGTACGACGTCCACCACTGCGGGCCCTGTATGTGCTCGGCGGGCGGGGAGACCTGGACGTATCCGTATCCCGCGGGACCGAGGGTGGTGGTGCACTCGCGGGCGACGGAGGCGAAGTTCCACTCGAAGAGGACGGCGGTCACGTCCCTGGTGCCGGGCGGGGACGCCTCCGCACCGGTTGGGGCCATGACAACCGAGGCGGCCGCGAGGGCGACGGCCGCGGAGAGGGTTCTGCGTGCCATGTGGGGTTCCTTCTTCATCGAAGGGTGTGGGGATACCGCCGGAGTTGGTTGAAGCTTCTTGCAGAAAGCTTCAGCAACCTTGCGGCAACGCAGATGTTAGAGGCCCGCCACCCGGAAGGGCAGCGGGCCGTACCGACTTGTATGAAAAAAGTTGCGGGGCGGACGAACGTCAGCCCGTGGTCCACCACACGGTGGTGTCCGCCGGGACCTTCGCCTCGCCGGCCGTCTCCGCCACCTCACCGCTGGCGATCAGCACCCGCCCGTACGCCGGGACGGTCACCGACTCCCCCGTGGTGTTGGCGACGCACACGAACTCCCCGCGCCGGAAGGCCAGGACGCCCTCGGGCGCCCGCAGCCACTCCACCGCGTCGCCCGCGCCCAGGTCGGCCTGGTCCCGGCGCACGGCGAGCGCGGACCGGTACAGCTCCAGGGTCGAACCGGGGTCGCCGGTCTGCGCCTCGATGCTCAGCTCCCCCCAGCCCTCCGGCTGCGGAAGCCAGCTGCCGCCGTCCCCGAAGCCGTACGAGGAGCCCTCCCGGGTCCACGGGATCGGCACCCGGCAGCCGTCGCGGAAGCCGTCCTGGCCCGCGCCCCGGAAGTACGCCGGGTCCTGGCGCACCTCGTCCGGCAGGTCCACGACGTCCGGCAGACCGAGCTCCTCGCCCTGGTAGACGTAGGCCGAGCCGGGCAGCGCCAGCATCAGCAGCGTCGCCGCACGCGCCCGGCGCAGGCCCAGCTCACGGTCGCCGGCCAGGCGGATCTGGGTGCCGAGGCCGGGCGGGTTGGCGAAGCGGGTGGCGTGCCGGGTGACGTCGTGGTTGGACAGCACCCAGGTGGCGGGGGCGCCGACCGGACGCATGGCGTCCAGCGTGCGGTCGATGACCGTGCGCAGCTCCTCGGCGTCCCAGTGCGTCCCCAGGTACTGGAAGTTGAACGCCTGGTGCAGCTCGTCGGGGCGTACGTAGTTCGCGGTGCGCTCGACGGTCGGGGTCCATGCTTCCGCGACGAAAATCCGCTCGCCGGAGTACTCGTCGAGGATGAGCCGCCACTGCCGGTAGATGTCGTGCACGCCGTCCTGGTCGAAGAACGGCATGACATCGTTGCCCAGCAGCTTCAGCTGCTCATGGGATCCAAGGTCGGGCAGGCCCTCGGCCTTCACCATGCCGTGGGCGACGTCGATGCGGAAGCCGTCCACGCCCATGTCCAGCCAGAACCGCAGGATGGAGCGGAACTCGTCGCCGACCGCCGGGTGCTCCCAGTTGAAGTCGGGCTGCTCGGGCGCGAAGAGGTGCAGGTACCACTCGCCGGGGGTGCCGTCGGGCTCGGTGACCCGGGTCCAGGCGGGGCCGCCGAAGATCGACTCCCAGTCGTTGGGCGGCAGTTCGCCGTTCGCGCCCTTGCCGGGGCGGAAGTGGTAGCGGTCGCGCGAGGGCGAGCCGGGGCCCTCGGCGAGGGCGCGCTTGAACCACTCGTGCTGGTCGGAGGAGTGGTTGGGCACGAGGTCGACGATGATGCGCAGGCCCAGCGCGTGGGCGTCGCGGATCAGCGCGTCCGCGTCGAGCAGGGTGCCGAACATCGGGTCGACGGCGCGGTAGTCCGCGACGTCGTAGCCGGCGTCGGCCTGCGGGGAGGCGTAGAAGGGGCTGAGCCACACGGCGTCCACGCCGAGGTCGCGCAGGTACGGCAGGCGGGAGCGGATGCCTTCCAGGTCTCCCATGCCGTCGCCGTTGCTGTCGGCGAAGCTGCGCGGGTACACCTGGTAGATCACCGCGTCGCGCCACCAGTCGTGGCGCCGGGCGACGGTGGCGACGGCCGCGTCGGTCGTGGGGGTCGGGGCCGGGGCGGCGGAGTGCTGCTGGCTCATGTCGTCCTTGATACGAGTTCGTCGGGTGGCGAGTGGGTCGGCGGCGGGGAGACGAGGCGGCCGCGGTGACAGCGGGGTCGGATGGGCACCGCGGCCGCCTACCCGCGCGAGTCAGGCGCGCGGGAGTCGTGCTGCGAAGGGGGTCAGCCCTTCGTGCCGCCGGCGGTGAGGCCGGTGACCAGGTTCTTCTGCACGAGGTAGAAGAACGCGGAGACCGGTATCGCGATCAGGACCGCGGTGGCGGCCATGAGGTTGCGCTGTGCGTCGTGCTCGCTGACGAAGCTCTGCAGACCGACCGCGAGGGTGTACTTCTCGTCGTCGAGCATGAACGTCGTGGCGAAGGCGACCTCGCCGAACGCGGTGATGAAGCTGTAGAACGCGGCGACCGCCAGCCCGGGCTTGGCGAGCGGCAGGATCAGCCGCGCGAACGTGCCGAAGGGGGTCAGCCCGTCGACGCGTCCCGCCTCGTCGATCTCGAACGGGATGGTGTCGAAGTAGCCCTTCATCAGCCAGGCGCAGTACGGCACCGCCGTCGAGCAATAGACGAGTACGAGTCCAAGGTAACTGTCGATGAGCTGCAGATCCGAGAGGATCTGGTACATCGGCACCATCAGGACTGCCACGGGGAACATCTGGGTGACCAGCAGCACCCACATGAACTTCTTGTAGCCCGGGAAGCGCATGCGGGAGACGGCGTAGCCGGTGGTCGCGGCGACCAGGACACCGATGACCGTGGTACCGAGCGAGACGATCAGCGAGCTCTTGAGCCAGTCGAAGAAGTTCGTGTTCTGCAGCACGAACGAGTAGTTGTCGAGCGTCATCTTGCCCCAGATGCCGCCGGGACGCAGATAGTCGTCCTTGTCGGGGCCGAGGGACAGGAAGACCAGCCAGGCAACCGGGAACAGCGCGATCAGACTGGCGACGATCAGGATGCCGTGCGAGGTGAGGCGGGCCGCGGGGCTGCTCTCGCCGCGCCGGCGCGCCTTGCGGGGCGGGCGCGGGTCGTCGGCGGGCCGGTCCGCGGGAGCAGCGGTGGTGACGGTCGGGGTGCTCATGGGGACTCCTGCCTCAGATCGCGAGCTGCTGCTCATTGCGGTTCAGCCAGCGGCGGTAGAAGGAGGTGAAGACGATCAGGATGGCCAGCAGCAGCATGCCGTAGGCCGCGGACTCGGCGAACTCGCGCGGCTGCTGTCCGAAGCCGAGCTGGTAGGCCCAGGTCACGAGGATCTGCGCGTCCGGCGCGGTGTTGCCGAACAGCAGGAAGATGATCGCGAACTGGTTGAACGTCCAGATGATGCCGAGCAGCACCACGGTGGAGCTGACCGAGCGCAGGCCGGGCAGGGTGACGTGGCGGAACCGCTGCCAGGCGCTCGCGCCGTCCATCTCGGCCGCCTCGTACAGGCTGGCGTCGATGGACTGCAGCCCGCCGAGCAGGGAGATCATCATGAAGGGCACACCGCACCAGGTGTTGACCATGATGGCGGCGACGCGCTGCCAGAAGGTGTCCTCCAGCCACGCCGGGGTGGGCAGGCCGAGGAAGTCCAGGCCGGAGTTGATGATGCCGGCGTCGGCGAGCATGAAGCGCCAGCCGAAGACGGTGACGAAGGTCGGCACGGCCCACGGCAGGATCAGGACCAGCCGGTAGAGGGTGCGGCCGCGCAGCTTCTGGTTGAGCAGCAGGGCGAGGCCCAGGCCGATGCCGTAGTGCAGGGCGACACAGGCGGCCGTCCACACGATCGTCCAGATGAAGTGCGACCAGAAGCGGTCGTAGGCCGTCTCGCCCCACAGGATGTCGGCGTAGTTGTCGATGCCGATGAACTTGTAGGTGGCCTCGATCTCGTTGACGCCGATGGTGCGGGCCGAGTTGAGGCTGTCCGCGTCGGTGAGCGTGAGGTAGAAGCCGTAGGCCAGGGGGTACAGCACGATGACGCCGAGCACGATGGCCACCGGCGCGATCATGGCGTAGGCGTACCAGTGCTTCTGGTACGCGTGCTTCAGGCGGTGGACCGGCCCGGGGCGGGGCGCGCGGTCACCGCGGCGCTTGCCGGTCGCGCGGTCGATGGCGACTGTCATGGTTCGGCACCTTCTGGATGATCAAGGAGTACGGCACACAGGCCGGCGGCCGCCGGACCCTCCCCTCCGGGAAGCGGGTCCGGCGGCCACGCGGGCATTACTTGCTGAAGTCCGGCACCAGCTTGGCGATCGCGGTCTCCGCGTCACCGAGGCCCTTGTCCAGGGACTCCTTGCCGCTCGCGATCTGCGGGAGCTCGTCGTCCAGCGGCGTCCACAGCGAGCTGTACTCGGGCAGGGCCGGGCGCGGCTGGGCGGCGGAGAGGACCGTCTGGTAGCCGGCGATGCCCGGGTCCGCCTTGACCTTGTCGGTGTAGGCGTCGTCACGCGTGGGCAGCGTGGAGTTCTTCAGCGCGATGGTCTCCTGCGCCTTGGCCGAGGTCATGAAGTTCACGAACTTCAGCGCGGCCTCCTGCTTGCCCTTGCTGGAGCCGGCGTAGACGGACAGGTTGTGGCCGCCGGTGGGGGCGCCGGCCTTGCCGGTGGAGCCGGCCGGGACGGTGGCGATGCCGAGGTTGTTCTTGTCCTTGAAGGCGGAGCCCTTGTAGAAGTTGGTGATCTCCCACGGGCCCTGGATGATCGAGGCCACCTTGCCGTTGACGAACGCGTCCTGGATGTGGGCGTAGGCGTCAGCGGTGACGTCGGCCTTGTGCAGGCCCTTGCCCTTGAAGAGGCTCAGCCAGGTGCCGTACGCCTTCTCGGCCTCGGCGGACTTGACGGTGATCTTCTTGGCGTCGGCGTCGACCGTGTCGGTGCCCTCGCCGTACAGGAAGGGCTGGGCGTAGTAGGCGGCGGTGGAGCCCCAGTAGCCGTCGACGCCGGTCTTGTCCTTGACGGTGGCGGCGGCCTTCTTCAGGTCCTCCCACGTCTTGGGGGCCTCGACGCCGGCCTTCTCGAAGAGGGCCTTGTTGTAGACGAAGGCGAGGGTGTCCGTGGTGAAGGGGACGCCGTAGGTCTTGCCCTCGTACTTGGCCTGCTCGACCAGGTTGGGCTTGAACTTGTCCTGCTCGGCGAGGGCCTCGGTGCCGTCCAGGGGCAGGAAGAAGCCCTTCTTGGCGAAGGCGGGGGTCCAGCCGACCTCGGAGCGCAGCACGTCGGGGGCGCCCTTGGAACCGGCGGCGGTGTCGAACTTGTTCTGCGCCTGGTCGAAGGGGACGTTGACGTACTCGACCTTGATGTTCTTGTTGGCGGCCTCGAACTCCTTGACCAGGGCCTGGTAGGTCGGCGCCTCGTTGGTCGCGTTGGAGGTGTCCCACCAGGTGATGGTGACCGGGCCGTCGGCCGAGTCGCCGCTGTCGCTGTCTCCGCCGCAGGCCGTCGCCGCGAGGGCGAGGGACGCCACCAGCGCGGTGGCCGCTATGCCACGCCGCATGAGGTTCTCCTTGAGGGTTAAGCCCGTGAGGTGGGCCCTGACGAGGACCCGCGGGTCGGCCCCGTCTGCCGTCCCGCTGACTTGCCGACCGCGCCGTTGCCGCCGCCGGGCGACGTGAACGTAACAGCGATGGAACCGTTCCGAAAGACCTTGCAGAAAAGTTTTGCAAGAGACGCCGAGAGTTATGCCGCCGTGACCTCTCCTCGACCGTGCCGCGACCCGGGTTTCCGCCCGTACGACAGGGGTTCGGACTGTTGTGCAAGACTCTGCAAGCACTTGCCATCCGTTGCCGCCGCGGGAATCATCCCTTGCGGACCGGACGCCGACCACGACTTGAGGGATCGCGATGACCCAGCAGCCCGCAGCGGGCCGTCCGACGGCGCGCACCAGGCGTCCGATCGGTGTGCAAGGGGAGAAACGGCAGATACAGTCCAGTCCTGTGACCACACGGCTTGCTGATATCGCTGCTCAGGCGGGGGTGAGCGAGGCGACCGTCAGCCGGGTCCTGAACGGGAAGCCGGGCGTCGCCGCCACCACCCGCCAGTCCGTGCTCGCCGCCCTCGACGTGCTGGGCTACGAGCGCCCGGTGCGGCTGCGGCAGCGCAGCGAGGGCCTGGTCGGGCTGATCACCCCCGAGCTGGAGAACCCGATCTTCCCGGCGCTGGCCCAGGTCATCGGGCAGGCGCTGACGCGCCAGGGCTACACCCCCGTGCTCGCCACCCAGACCCCGGGCGGGTCGACGGAGGACGAGCTGACGGAGATGCTCGTGGACCGCGGCGTGGCCGGCATCATCTATGTCTCCGGACTGCACGCCGACACCACCGCCGACATGCAGCGCTACGAGCGACTGCGGGCGCAGGGCGTGCCGTTCGTGCTCGTCGACGGCTTCTCGCCGAAGGTGCAGGCGCCGTTCATCTCCCCCGACGACCGGGCCGCCATGGCGCTCGCCGTGACGCACCTCGCCTCGCTCGGACACACCCGCATCGGGCTGGCGCTCGGGCCGAAGCGGTTCGTGCCGGTGCAGCGCAAGATAGAGGGCTTCGTCCGCACGGTGCAGGAGCAACTGGGCCTGAGTGCCGAGACGGTCGAGACCGAGCTGATCCAGCACTCCCTGTACACGCTGGAGGGCGGCCAGGCCGCCGCCAACGCTCTGATGGACCGCGACTGCACGGCGGTGGTGTGCGCGAGCGACATGATGGCGCTGGGCGCGATACGGGCGGCCCGCCAGCGCGGACTGGACGTGCCGAAGGACATCTCGGTGGTCGGTTTCGACGACTCGCCGCTGATCGCCTTCACCGATCCGCCGCTGACCACGGTCCGCAAGCCGGTCCCCGCGATGGGCCAGGCGGCGGTGCGCACCCTGCTCGAGGAGATCGGCGGAACGCCCGCGCCGCACAGCGAGTTCGTGTTCATGCCGGAGCTGGTGGTGCGCGGTTCGACCGCTTCCGCCCCTGGGGAGCGGAATCGTCCCTGAGGCGGAGAAACGGCCTTTCGCGCACTGCCACGGTAGGAGGGCGGACGCCTGTTCCCGGGGGACAACATGCGGGCCGGGCCCGACCGAGGGATGATCCGAGGGGGACGTCTTTTCTGGCAGACTCTGTGCCCATGGGTGACACGACCGTGACAACGCTGGAAGGCCGGGAAGAGGCCGCAGCGCATCCCGTCGCGGAGGAGACGACGGGGCCGGGCCGGCTGCGCCGTCGGCGCACCCCCCGCCGCCCCCGGTTGTGGTTCGAGATCCTGCTGATCGCGGTGAGTTACTGGACGTACTCGCTCATCCGCAACGCCGTTCCCGAACAGCGCGCCGAGGCGCTGCGCAACGCCGACTGGATCTGGCGCCTGGAGCAGCAGCTCGGCACGGCGTTCGAGGAGTCCGTCAACCATGCCGTGAACTCGGTGACTTGGCTCGTCGTCGGCATGAACTACTACTACGCCACCCTGCACTTCGTGGTCACGCTGGGTGTCCTGGTGTGGCTCTACCGTAGTCATCCGGGCCGGTACGCGGCGACCCGGCTGGTCCTCTTCACCACGACGGGCATCGCCCTGGTCGGCTACTACCTGTATCCGCTCGCCCCGCCCCGGCTGATGAACGGCCAGGACTTCATCGACACCGTGCTGGTCCACCAGACCTGGGGTTCGATGGCCTCCGGCGATCTGAAGAACATGTCCAACCAGTACGCCGCGATGCCGTCGATGCACATCGGCTGGTCCGTGTGGTGCGGTCTGACGATCTTCGCGCTGGCCACGGTCCCGTGGGCGCGGGTGCTGGGGCTGGTGTACCCGGCGGCCACGCTGGTGGTCATCGTCGCCACCGCCAACCACTTCTGGCTGGACGCGGTGGGCGGCGGCGTCTGCCTGGCCGTCGGCTACGGCGTCGCAGTGCTCTGGTACGGCCGGCAGCCGTACGCCCTGCCGAGGCTGGTGCCCGAACGGGAGAAGCGGACGGGGCGGGGCAAACGGGCGCCGGAGCGGATCCCGGTGCCGAAGCAGGGGTGATGCGGGGCCCTGCGTCACGCGGGGCCGTGCCCCTGACCTCCGGGACCTCCGTCACGCCCCTCCGTAGAACAGCTCCTCCACCACGCCCCGCGCCCGTCGCGCCGTACGCCGGTACGCGTCGAGCATGTCGCCCGCGTGGCCGGGGCCGTAGCCCAGGTAGCGGCCGACGGCGCCCAGTTCGCGGGGCTGGGTGGGGAAGGTGTCCCCCGCGCGGCCCTTGACCAGCATCACCGCGTTGCGCACGCGGGTGGCCAGCACCCAGGCCTCGTCGAGGATGCCGGCGTCGTCCTCGGAGATCAGTCCGGCCGTGCGGGCGGCGGCCAGCGCCTCGCGCGTCCGGGTGGTGCGCAGCGCCGGCTCCTGCGCGCCGTGCCGCAGCTGGAGCAGCTGCACGGTCCACTCCACGTCGGACAGCCCGCCCGGGCCGAGCTTGGCGTGCAGCTTGGGGTCGGCGCCGCGCGGCAGCCGTTCGGACTCCATACGGGCCTTCAGCCGCCGGATCTCGCGGACCGCCTCCTCGTCGAGCCCGTCGGCCGGGTAGCGCAGCGGGTCGATCAGCTCGATGAAGCGGCGGCCGAGGTCCTCGTCCCCGGCGACATGCTCGGCGCGCAGCAGCGCGTGCCGCTCCCACACCAGCGACCAGCGGCGGTAGTACGCCTCGTACGACGCGAGGGTGCGCACCAGCGGGCCGGACTTGCCCTCCGGGCGCAGGTCGGCGTCGATCAGCAGCGGCGGATCGGCGCTGGGGATCTGGAGCAGCCGGCGCATCTCGGCGACGACCTTGCCCGCCGCCCCGGCCGCCTCCCGTTCGTCCACGCCCTCGCGCGGCTCGTGCACGAACAGCACGTCCGCGTCGGAGCCGTAGCCCAGCTCGTGCCCGCCGAAGCGGCCCATGCCGATGATCGCGAAGCGGGTGGGGAGGGTGTCCCCCCAGCCCTCGCGGACCACCGCGCGGAGCGTGCCGGCGAGGGTGGCGGCCGTCAGGTCGGACACCGCGCCGCCCACCAGGTCCACCAGGGCGCCCTGGTCGGCCTCGGCGGGCTGGGACTCGGTGCCGTAGGAGCCGACGATGTCGGCGGCGGACGTACGGAACAGCTCCCGGCGGCGCACACCGCGGGCGGCCGTGACGCCCTGGACGGCGTTGTCGGCGCGGCGGACGGCGGCGAGGATCTCCTGCTCCAGGTGGGCGCGGGGGCGGGGGGTCAGTCCCCCGCCGTCGCCGTCGCCGAGCAGGGCCACCGCCTCGGGGGCGCGCATCAGCAGGTCGGGGGCGAGCCGCCCGGCGGACAGCACGCGGGCCAGGTTCTCGGCGGCCGCTCCCTCGTCGCGCAGCAGCCGCAGGTACCAGGGGGTCTTGCCGAGCGCGTCGGAGACCTTGCGGAAGTTGAGCAGTCCGGCGTCCGGGTCGGCGGAGTCCGCGAACCAGCCGAGCAGCACCGGCAGCAGGGTGCGCTGGATGGCGGCCTTGCGGGTGACGCCGGACGCCAGCGCCTCCAGGTGGCGCAGCGCGGCCGCCGGGTCGGCGTACCCGAGGGCCACCATGCGCTCGCGGGCCGCCTCCGCGCTGAGCCGGGCCTCGCCGGGGGCGAGCGCCGCGACGGCGTCCAGCAGCGGCCGGTAGAACAGCTTCTCGTGCAGCCGCCGTACGACGGAGGAGTGCCGCCTCCACTCCCGGGTCAGGGTGGCGACCGGGTCGGTGCGCAGGTCGAGGGAGCGGGCCAGGCGCCGCAGATCGGCCTCGTCCTCGGGGACGAGGTGGGTGCGGCGCAGCCGGTAGAGCTGGATGCGGTGCTCCATGGAGCGCAGGAAGCGGTAGGCGTCGTCGAGCTGGGCGGCGTCCGCACGGCCGACGTAGCCGCCGGCGGCGAGGGCCTTCAGCGCGTCGAGGGTGGTGCCGCTGCGCAGCGAGGCGTCGGCACGGCCGTGCACCAGCTGGAGCAGCTGTACGGCGAACTCCACGTCCCGCAGGCCACCCGGGCCGAGCTTGAGCTGGCGGTCGATCTCGGCGGCGGGGATGTTCTCCACCACCCGGCGGCGCATCTTCTGCACGTCGGCGACGAAGTTCTCCCGCTCGGCGGCCTGCCACACCAGCGGCTGGAGCGCCCGGACGTACTCCTCGCCCAGCGGCAGGTCGCCGGCGACCGGGCGGGCCTTGAGCAGCGCCTGGAACTCCCAGGTCTTGGCCCAGCGCTGGTAGTAGGCGAGGTGGGAGGCGAGGGTGCGCACCAGCGGCCCGTTGCGGCCCTCGGGGCGGAGATTGGCGTCGACGGGCCAGATGGAGCCCTCGACGGTGGTCTCGGAGCAGATCCGCATCATGTGCGAGGCGAGCCGGGTCGCGGCGCGCAGCGCCTTGTCCTCGTCGGCCCCGTCCACGGCCTCGCCGACGAAGATGACGTCGACGTCGGAGACGTAGTTCAGCTCGTGTCCCCCGCACTTGCCCATCGCGATCACCGCGAGCCGGCACAGCGCGGCGTCCTCGGGCGCGGCGGCCCCGGCGAGGGCGAGGGCGGCGCGCAGGGTGGCGGTGGCGAGGTCGGCCAGCTCGGCGGCGGTCTCGGCGACCTCGATGGTGCCGCAGACGTCACGGGCGGCGATGGACAGCAGACAGCGCCGGTAGGCGACGCGCAGGGACACGGGGTCGTCGGCGGCGGCGAGGCCGCGCTCGAACTCCTCGATGCCGGGGTGCAGATCGCGCGGCTCGTAGGTGACCAGGGCCTGCCAGTCGCTCGGGTGCCGGGCGAGGTGGCCGGCGAGTGCCTCGGAGGCGCCGAGCACCCCGAGCAGCCGGTCCCGCAGCGGCTTGGCGGCTATCAGGGTGTCCAGCAGTTCCTGGCGGGCGGTGGCGCCGTCCTGCGCCTCCAGCAGCCGTACGAGTCCCACCAGGGCGAGGTCGGGGTCTGCGGTGCGGCCGAGGGCGTCCAGCAGGACCGGGTCGTTGCGCACGGGCGCCAGCTCGTCGCTGTCCAGCAGCCGCTCGGCGGCGGACGGATCGGTGAAGCCGTGCCGGAGCAGCCGCGTGAAGATACTGCTCCTGCGCCCCGGCGCCGACGTCATCCCCGGTCTCCCTCGTGCCTCGGATCTGGGTCGTACGGCCATGAGCCTAGCCGGAGTACGAGCGCGCGGCCCCGGGGTGGCCTGCGATGAGTTCCGGCGTCGGACGGGGTCCCACGGAGGTAGGGATGTACCGACGGCCCGCGATGGAGGTCCCATGAACGGCATTCCCGAGACCCGCCTCGACCCGCGCTACAGCGATCCGGAAGCAGGTTCGCCGCCCTGGTCCGAGGTGGAGCGGCTGATCACCGAGGCGGAACTGTTCTGGATCTCCACGGTCCGCCCCGACGGGCGCCCCCACGTCACGCCGCTCCCGGCCGTCTGGTCGGCGGGCGCGCTGCACTTCTGCACCGGGCCGGACGAGCGCAAGGCCCGCAACCTGGCGGAGAACCCGCACGTCGTGCTGACCACCGGCACCAACACCTGGAACAGGGGCTACGACGTGGTCGTGGAGGGCGAGGCCGTACGGGTCGGCGAGGATGCGCGGCTGCGCGAGCTGGCGGCGGCGTGGGAGGAGAAGTACGGCAGCTTCTGGCACTTCGAGGTGCGCGACGGGCACTTCCATCACGGCCCGGGCCGCGCTGTGGTGTTTTCGGTGGCGCCACGGACCGTTTTCGGATTCGGTAAGGGAGAGCCGTTCAGCCAGACGAGGTGGCGGTTCGGCTGAAGCCGTATCCGACGAGGAAGCCGGAGTTTTCATGGACATGACCCTCGAAGTGATCCCGCTCCCGGTGAGCGACATCGACCGGGCCAGGGACTTCTACCGGGACAAGGTCGGCTTCCACGTCGACATCGACCAGGAGGTCATGCCGGGCATGCGCATCGTCCAGCTGACCCCGCCCGGCTCCGGCTGTTCGATCGCCCTCGGCGACACCCTCTGGGAATCGACCCCGGGGCCCACCCCGGCCCCCGGCTCCTACCAGGGGCTCCAGCTCTGCGTCGCCGACATCAAGGCCGCCCACGCGGAACTGGTCGAGCGAGGCCTGGACGTCTCCGAACCGGTCCAGTACGCCGAGTCCGACGGCGCCACCTTCATGTACTTCACCGACCCGGACGGCAACGGCTGGGCGGTCCAGGAGTACCGCCGACGGGCGGAGGAGCCGCTGCACAAGGTGCTGACGGAGCAGGCGGAGGCGTAGCGGAGCCCCGCGGCCGCGCCTCTCCCGACACCCTGCGCACACTGCATCACACGCGTTCCCCTCAAAGCGTGTCAAACCATCCCGAATGGCCACTCGATCGGGGACGGACGGCCACGTGTGCGGCCGGAAGCGCGAGCTCCGGCCCACACCGGGTCACCGGGCACGGGCCGTACGCGCACATCCGATGAGGGGAAGCGCCGATGAGTGAGTCCGTACGTACCGGATCCGGAAGCACCGGAGAGAAGGTCAAGGCAGAGACCTCCGCGACGGCAGGCCAGGCCAAGCAGGCCGCCGGTCAGGTCGCGGGGACCGCGGCGGAACAGGCCCGGACCGTCGTGGGCGAGGCCCGGCAGCAGGCGGGCACGGTCATCGAGGACCTGCGCGGCCGCGCGATCGAAGAGGCGGACGGGCAGACCAGGCGGGCGGCCGGAACGCTGCGGCAGTGGGCGAACGATTTCTCCGACCTCGCCGCACACGCCGGGAGCGACTCGCCCGCCCGGAGCCTGGCGGCCCGGGCCGGCGACAAGGGGCAGCGGGCCGCCGACTATCTGGAGCGGCAGGGCGTCGAGGGCCTGGTCGCCGACCTCCAGGGCTTCGCCCGGCGCCGTCCCGGCGCGTTCCTCGGCGGCGCGCTGCTGGCCGGACTGGCCGTCGGACGCCTGGCGAAGGTGACACAGACGGCGTCCCGGGCCGACGGCAACGGGCAGCGGCAGGTGGCCGCGGCGCCGGTCGCCGAGCCCCTGCCGGTCGCGCCACCCCCGGGCACGGCACCGCCCGCACCGTCCACCCCGCCGGCCCCCGGTTCACCGCCCGCCGCCGGTTCACCGCCCGCCGGCACGCCGGGCCGCCCGTTCCCGGAGGCATGAGATGGCCACGATGTCACCGCTGTCCCGGGCCCGCTCCGCCGAGCCGCAGGTCCAGGAGAGGTCCACGGGTGAGCTGCTGTCCCGGGTGACCTCCGATCTGCAGGTCCTCTTCCGCCAGGAGGTGGAACTGGCCAAGGCCGAGATCAAGGAGGAAGGCACCAAGGCGGGCAAGGCCGCAGGCATGTTCGGCGGTGCGGGGTTCGCGGGCTACATGGTCCTGCTGTTCCTGTCACTGGCGGCCATGTTCGGTCTCGCCGCCGTGATGGACGACGGCTGGGCCGCCCTGATCATCGCCGCCCTGTGGGCCGTTGCCGCGGCGGTGCTGTACCAGATGGGCCGCACGAAGATGCGCACCGTCTCCCCGAAGCCCGAGCAGACCGTCCAGACCCTGAAGGAGGACGCGGAATGGGCACGTCATCCGACCACATGAGGGCCGAGATCGCGGCCACGCGGAACCAGCTCTCCGCGGACGTGGACCGGCTCGCCGACCGGACCAGCCCGCGCCGCATGGCACGGCGCCGCAAGGCGAGGATGCGTCGCACGGTGTCGGGCGTCCGTGACCGCGTCATGGGCACCGCCTCGTACACGGCGCACGGCATGGCCGACACCGCCCGCTCGGCGTCCGGCTCGGTGCAGTCCGCGGCGGGTTCGGCGGCCGGTTCGGTGCAGGAGGGCACCGGGCGGGCGGCCGACTCCGCACGCGAGGTCGCCGGCCAGGCGGGACAGGCCGTCCAGCAGACACCCGAGATGGCCCGCCGTCAGACCCAGGGCAACCCGATGGCCGCCGGGCTGGTGGCCTTCGGTGTGGGCCTGCTGGCCGCTTCGATGGTGCCGGCCTCCGAGAAGGAGCAGCGGAAGGCGTCCGAGCTGATGGAGCGCGGCGCCGAGGCGCTGGAGCCCGTCAGGGAGGCCGCCACCGAGTCCGCGCAGCACCTGAAGGAAGGCGCGATGGAGGTGACGCAGAGCGCGGCCGCGGAGGTGAAGGACACCGCGCAGCAGGCGGCCCGTACCACCCAGGACGAGGCCCGTGGCCAGGCCGGCCAGGTCACCGATCAGGCCCGCGAGTCCGGCCGCAGCCTCAAGGACGAGGCCGGGAACCGTTCCGGCCGTACGTGAGGCGTCCGGGACCGGAGGAAGTCCTGCCCCGGCCGGTGCGGCCGGGGCAGGGGCCTGTCATCGGCTTGTCATCCCGCGTAGGTCTCGAACTCGGCGACCCTCGGGGTGCCGGACGAGCTCGTGATCTCGAAGGTGATCTTCTTCAGCGAGGTAGGGGCGAAGCCGATGACGCCCGCTCCGCTGCCCGAGGCCAGGACGGCGCCGGTGTCGTGGTTGATGACGCGGTAGGAGCCGATCCTGCCCTCGGAGCCCGCCGCCTCACGGATGTCGACCTTGGAGACCGTGGTGGCCGAGCCCCACTTGACCGAGACCGAGCCGGTCGAGCCGGAGGGCGACCAGTAGGTGCTCATGTCGCCGTCACGGACGTTGCCGTAGCTGGTGCCGTCGGCCTTGGAGGAGCCGTCGGAGCCCGCGCCGATGCTGAGGTTGGTGCCGGTGGGCGGGTCGGTCGGGTCCGGGTCGGTGGGGTCGGGATCGGGGTCGGTCGGGTCCGGGTCCGTCGGACCGGGGTCGGTCGGGTCCGGGGTCTGCGGGGTGCAGCTGCCGTCGGAGACCTTCAGGCCATTGTTGGCGCCCGCCGTCCGGCTCACCACGCTCGGCACGCAGTCGGCCGCGTCGAGGGTGTACGCGTACGGGATGCTCACCGAGGTGTTCGACGTCGGGTTCGGGCCGGCCGGGTTGTTGTCGCCCTCGCGCTCGGACCAGGTCACGTTGTCGAAGATGTTGCCGCTGACCTGCCAGTAGCCGGCCTCGTCGGTGTAGAACGTGCCGAGGACGTCCTTGGAGTCCTCGAAGTAGTTGTTGTCCACCTTGGCGCGGGCGCCCGCCCGGGAGTTGATCCCGGACTCGTTCAGGTTCTTGTAGTGGTTGTTGTAGATGTGCGCGATGCCGCCGCGCAGGAGAGGCGTACGGGAGTCGAGGTTCTCGTACAGGTTGTGGTGGAACGTGACGTAGCCGTTGGAGCGGTCGCTCTCGCTGGAGCCGATCAGGCCGCCGCGGCCGGAGTTGCGCAGGGTGCTGTAGGACAGCGTCACGTACTGGGTGTTGTCCTTCATGTCGAAGAGGCCGTCGTAGCCCTCCGACTCGCCGCCGGACGCCTCCAGCGTGGTGTGGTCGACCCAGACGTTGCGGACATCGCTTTCCATGCCGATGGCGTCGCCGCCGTTCGACGTGGGCGAGCCGGACTTCTTGACGTTCCGGACGGTCACGTTCTGGATGATGATGTTGCTGGACTCCCGGATGTGGATGCCCAGTTGGTCGAAGACGGCACCGTTTCCGACACCGACGATCGTCACGTTGCTGATCTGCTTGAGCTCGATCCTGTCGGCGGCGGTGCTGCAGCTGTCGCCGGACACCTTGCTGGTGTTGCCGTGGTTGATGGTGCCCTCGACCTGGATGGTGATCGGGGTGGAGCTGCTGGCCCGGCCGCACAGTGCCTGGTGGATCGCGGTGCCGGTGGTGGCCCGGACCGTCTGGCCGCCGGCACCGCCGGTGGTTCCGCCGTTCTGGGTCGCGAAGCCGGTGACGCCACCGGTTGCCGCTGAGGCCATGGAGGTCGACAGGGCCACGCCGGTCGCGGCCGCGAGGGCGCCCGTGGCCAGTAACGCGGAGAGTCGCACGGCGACTGATCGTCTCATTCTCGTCTCGCCTTTCTTCTTCCGAGTCAGGGGTCAAGCGAGTCAAGGGTCAAGTCATCGTGTGCGCCTGTCATGCGCATGACAGATAGACCGATGAGCGGGGGCGGGGTGGGCCGTACCCATCGGCGAGAAAGCGCTTTCTGTACGTTCGTCGCGACAGTAGGGCCACGCCCGTGGGGCTGGCAAGGCTCGGTGCAGTTACGGAAGGCCGACTTCCGTTTTTACTGGTGGGCGAAGCTCGTATCTAGGACGTGATCTGACCTAGATCGCCCCTAGCGTGGTCCCCGGACGACGGACCAGGAAGACGAACATCACGAAGGGCGACGACCATGAGCGTGACCGAGACGACCACCACCCCCGACGCGACCGCTTCCCCGGCGGTCACCGGTGAGCGCGCCGACCTGCTGGAGACGCTCGCCAAGCACCGGCACTTCCTGCGCTTCACCACCCGTGATCTCACCGACGAGCAGGCCGGGCTGCGGACCACCGCCGGGGAGCTCTGTCTGGGCGGGCTGATCAAGCACGTCGCCTCGGTCGAGCGGAACTGGGTGGACTTCATCCGCAACGGCCCCTCGGTGATGGGCGACTTCACGGCCATGACCGAGGAGGACTGGGCCAGGCGGGACGACGAGTTCCGCATGCTGCCCGGTGAGACGCTGGCCGGCGTGCTGGCGGACTACGCCGAGGTGGCCCGCCGGACCGACGAGCTGGTCGCCGCGCTGCCCGACCTGGACGCCTCGTGGCCCCTGCCCAAGGCCCCGTGGTTCGAGTCCGAGGCACGGTGGACGGCCCGCAGGGTGCTGCTCCACATCATCGCCGAGACCGCCCAGCACGCGGGCCACGCCGACATCCTCCGCGAGTCCCTGGACGGCGCGAAGAGCATGGGCTGACCGCCGGCCGCTCGGACGGGGGCCGAGGGTTACGACCGTCGGCCCCCGGCATCGGCAGTACCGACCCGCGGCTACAGCACCGGCAGGTTCTTGCGGAGTTCGAAGGCGGTGACCTCGGAGCGGTACTCCTCCCACTCCTGCTTCTTGTTGCGCAGGAAGAAGTCGAAGACGTGCTCGCCGAGGGTTTCGGCGGCCAGGTCGCTGCGCTGCATCAGGCTCAGGGCCTCGCCCAGGTTCTGCGGCAGCGGCTCGATGCCGAGCGCACGGCGTTCCGCGTCGGAGAGGGCCCAGACGTCGTCCTCGGCGCCCGGCGGGAGCTCGTATCCCTCCTCGATGCCCTTCAGGCCGGCCGCCAGCAGCAGGGCGTAGGCCAGGTACGGGTTGGCCCCGGAGTCGAGGGAGCGGACCTCCACGCGCGCCGAGCCGGTCTTGCCGGGCTTGTACATCGGGACGCGGACGAGGGCGCTGCGGTTGTTGTGGCCCCAGCAGATGTACGACGGGGCCTCGCCGCCGGCGCCCGCGGTGCGCTCCGAGCCGCCCCAGATGCGCTTGTAGCTGTTGACCCACTGGTTGGTGACCGCCGAGATCTCCGCCGCGTGCCGCAGCAGACCCGCGATGAAGGAGCGGCCGACCTTGGAGAGCTGGTACTCCGCGCCGGACTCGTAGAAGGCGTTGCGGTCGCCCTCGAAGAGGGAGAGGTGGGTGTGCATGCCGGAGCCCGGGTGCTCGGAGAAGGGCTTGGGCATGAAGGTCGCCTGGACGCCCTGTTCCAGCGCCACCTGCTTCATGACCAGGCGGAACGTCATGATGTTGTCCGCCGTGGAGAGCGCGTCCGCGTAGCGCAGGTCGATCTCCTGCTGGCCGGGGGCGCCCTCGTGGTGGGAGAACTCCACCGAGATGCCCATCGACTCCAGCATGGTGATCGCCTGGCGGCGGAAGTCCATCCCGACGTTCTGCGGGGTGTGGTCGAAGTAGCCCGAGTTGTCCGCGGGGGTCGGGCGGCTGCCGTCGAGCGGCTTGTCCTTCAGCAGGAAGAACTCGATCTCCGGGTGGGTGTAGAACGTGAAGCCCAGGTCGGAGGTGCGGGCGAGGGCCCGCTTGAGCACGTAGCGCGGGTCCGCGAAGGACGGGGAGCCGTCCGGCATCAGAATGTCGCAGAACATTCGGGCCGTGCCGGGGGCCTCGGCGCGCCAGGGGAGGATCTGGAACGTCGACGGGTCGGGCTTGGCGATCATGTCGGACTCGTACACCCGGGCGAAGCCCTCGATGGCCGAGCCGTCGAAGCCGATGCCCTCGTCGAACGCCTGCTCGAGCTCGGCGGGGGCGACGGCCACGGACTTGAGGAAGCCCAGCACGTCGGTGAACCACAGGCGCACGAACCGGATGTCGCGCTCCTCCAACGTCCGGAGCACGAACTCCTGCTGCTTGTCCATCTTCCGATTCCCCATCCTTGCCGGTCAGGCCGCCTGTCCGCGCCCGCCCACGGAAGGCGGGCGAGCGTACGAGCGGGCACACGCGCATCCCACCACACCAGCGTTTCATACGCGTTGCCGACCTCGATCGGACGACTGGCCGTGGCCTGAACGCCTCGCACACGACAGGTGTACCGCTCTGGGGGCCATCCTGCCTGTTCGGGTCCGTGTTCGTAACGGGTGGGGCGGGTCGTGGACTCCTGACCTTGGGTGGGGCGGGTGGGGGCTTCGAGTGGTGGGGCGGGTCGCGGCTTCGGGTGGGGTGGGGCGGGGCGGGTCGTGGCTTCGGGTGGGTGATTCTGTTGCCCTCTACGGCGGGGCCCGGCTTCCCATTACGATCAGCTGGTCCGTTCGTCCTACTCCTCTCCCCCGAAGGACACTCCCATGGGCTCCGCCAAGAAGAGCAGCGCGGCACGCACGGCACGCATAGAGGAGATGCGGCGCGCCGAACAGGCCCGCGAGCGCCGCGCCCGGATCCTCACCATCGGCGCGAGCGTGGTCGTCGTCGCCGGACTCGTGGTCGGCGGTGTGGTGCTCATCCAGTCGCAGTCGGACGACGGCGGCAGCAGCGCGGCGGAGGGCTCGAAGAACCCGGGCAAGTTCGTCACGGGCAAGGACGGCGTACGGACCTGGGAAGGCGAGCTGGCGCGCAACCACGTGACCAAGGCCGTGGACTACCCCGTCACGCCTCCCGTCGGCGGTGACCACAACCCCGTGTGGATGAACTGCAACGGGGACGTCTACACCGACGAGATCAACGACACCAACGCCGTGCACTCGCTCGAGCACGGTGCCGTGTGGGTGACGTACAACGCCGATGCCGACAAGGCCGACGTCGACGCGCTCGCCGCGAAGGTGAAGAAGACGCCGTACACCCTGATGAGTCCGGTCGACGGGCAGAAGGACGCCATCATGCTCACCGCCTGGGGGCACCAGCGCGCGGTGACCGGCGCGGAGGACCCGGACGTGGACGCGTTCCTCGAGAAGTTCGTCCAGGGTCAGCAGACGCCCGAGCCGGGGGCCGCCTGCACGAACGGGCTGTCCAAGTGAGGAAGTTCGGGCTGATCGCCGGCGCCGCGGCCACCGTGCTCGTCGCGGCCGGTGCGATCACCTTCGCGGTCGCCGGGGACGAGGGGTCGTCGGGGACGGTTCCGGCCGCGGACTCCGCGGATGCCGGGTTCGCCCGGGACATGGCCGTCCATCACCAGCAGGCCGTCGAGATGTCGTACATCGTGCGGGACCGGACGGACGACGAGGCGGTCCGCAGGCTCGCGTACGACATCGCCCAGACGCAGGCCAACCAGCGGGGCATGCTGCTCGGCTGGCTCGACCTGTGGGAGCTTCCCAAGGTGTCCTCGGATCCGCCCATGACCTGGATGGGGATGGGTGACAGGGCCTCCGGCAAGGACGCGGACGGGGCGCTGATGCCGGGAATGGCGACGAACGCCGAGATGGAGCGGCTGGGGTCGCTGAGCGGAAAGGCGGCCGAGGTCTTCTATCTGCAGCTCATGACGGACCATCACCAGGGTGGGGTCCACATGGCTCAGGGGTGTGTCAGCGCGTGCGAGGTGGGGGTCGAGAAGCGGCTCGCGCGGGGGATGGTGGAGGCGCAGGAGTCGGAGATCGCGTTGATGGCCCGGATGCTGGAGGAGCGGGGGGCTGAGGCCGGGGAGTCGTAGAGAGGGTGGGGGTCGCGACATCGCGTCGTTTTGACGATTACACTGGGGCTCGTGCCTCAACTACGTCTCGCCCTGAATCAGATCGACTCGAGCGTCGGTGATCTCGCCGGTAACGCCGAAACGATTGTCCGCTGGACCCGGCACTCCGCCGAACAGGGAGCGCACCTCGTCGCGTTCCCGGAGATGGTGCTGACCGGGTACCCCGTCGAGGATCTCGCCCTCCGGTCGTCGTTCGTGGAAGCCTCGCGGGCCGAGCTGCGCTCGCTGGCGGCACGGCTCGCCGAGGAGGGGTTCGGCGACCTTCCTGTGATCGTCGGGTATCTCGACCGCAGCGCCGCCGCCCAGCCGAAGTACGGGCAGCCGGCCGGTGCGCCGCAGAACGCCGGCGCCGTGCTGTACGGGGGTGAGGTGGTACTCAGCTTCGCCAAGCACCACCTGCCGAACTACGGCGTCTTCGACGAGTTCCGGTACTTCGTGCCCGGCGACACCATGCCGGTGGTGCGGGTCCGGGGTGTGGATGTCGCGCTCGCCATCTGCGAGGACCTCTGGCAGGACGGGGGGCGGGTCCCCGCGGCGCGGTCGGCGCGGGCCGGGCTGCTGCTGTCGATCAACGCCTCGCCGTACGAGCGGGACAAGGACGACACCCGGCTGGAGCTCGTGCGCAAGCGGGCGCAGGAGGCCGGGTGCACGACCGCGTACCTCGCGATGATGGGCGGGCAGGACGAGCTCGTCTTCGACGGGGACTCGATCGTGGTGGACGGTGACGGTGAGGTGGTGGCGCGGGCGCCGCAGTTCGCCGAGGCGTGTGTCGTGGTCGATCTCGACCTGCCGGGTGCGATGGCCGATGCGCCGACAGGGGTCGTGGACGACGGGCTGCGGATCGAGCGGGTCGTGCTGTCGGAGGAGCCTGTGCCGGCGTACGACGCCGGGTCGGCGGGGGCGGCCGGGGGGTACGCCGAGCGGCTCGACGACGACGAGGAGGTGTACTCCGCGCTGGTCGTGGGGCTGCGGGCGTATGTCGCGAAGAACGGGTTCCGGTCGGTGCTGATCGGGTTGTCCGGGGGGATCGACTCGGCGCTGGTCGCCGCGATCGCGTGCGATGCGGTGGGCGCGGAGAACGTGTACGGCGTGTCGATGCCGTCGAAGTACTCGTCCGAGCACTCGAAGGACGACGCGGCGGAGCTGGCGCGGCGGACCGGGCTGAACTACCGGACCGTGGCGATCGAGCCGATGTTCGACGCGTACATGGGGGCGCTGGGGCTGACGGGGCTGGCGGAGGAGAATCTGCAGTCGCGGCTGCGGGGGACGCTGCTGATGGCGATCTCCAACCAGGAGGGGCACATCGTGCTGGCGCCGGGGAACAAGTCGGAGCTGGCGGTGGGGTACTCGACGCTGTACGGGGACTCGGTGGGCGCGTACGGGCCGATCAAGGACGTGTACAAGACGTCGGTGTTCCGGCTGGCGGAGTGGCGCAACCGGGCGGCGGTGGAGCGGGGGCAGACGCCGCCGATTCCGGAGAACTCGATCTCCAAACCGCCGAGTGCGGAGCTGCGGCCGGGGCAGGTGGACACGGACTCGCTGCCGGACTATCCGGTGCTGGACGCGATCCTGGCGCTGTACGTGGACCGGGACCGGGGGGCCGACGAGATCGTCGCGGCCGGGTTCGAGGCGGAGCTGGTGACGAAGACGCTGCGGATGGTGGACCGGGCGGAGTACAAGCGGCGGCAGTATCCGCCGGGGACGAAGATCTCGCCGAAGGGCTTCGGGAAGGACCGCCGGCTGCCGATCACCAACGGCTGGCGCGAGGGTTGAGTCCCTCCGGTGGGGGTGCGCGCCCGACGCCTGCGGCGCAGCTGTCCCTCCGGTGGGGGTGCGCGTAGCGCCCACGGTGGATGGGTGGTGCGGGGGCGGGGTGGGGGTGTCTGTCCTCGGACTGGCGCGATTGTGCTTGTCGATGGAGGTGCGGGGCGCGGACGCGCCGGCCACTGCGGGCGAACACCCCCACCCCGCCCCCTCCCCGTGAGTCGCGGGCAGTCGTGCCTCCCCCAGTGCCTTAAGGGCCTGGGAGGTACCCCCAGGGCGATGGGGGTCCCCCCGCTCGAGCGAAGCCGAGAGTGGGGGAGGGTGGGCGCGACGGCACCCCGCGGGCGCCGGGCTGCGCGGACACCCCCGGCCGGCACCCACGCGGCAGCGGTGAGGCGCCGGGCTTGCGCAACGACCCCCCGGCCCGCACCCACGCCGGGCACCGCGCAGACGCCGGAGCTGCACCCCGCCCCGGCTCACGCCCGCGCACCGCGCCCAAACGCACCGCCCGACCAGGTCAGCGCACGGCGTCCAGGGGGCGGCGTACTCGCCTCGCGATCACCCGCTCGCGCCGAGCGACCCGGACGGAACCCCGGTCCACCGCGTACGCGACACACGCCACCCCGATGCCGAAGGCGGACAGCAGCGCCCCCGCCACCGCCGGGGAGGTCGGTCCGAAGCCGGACGACAGGGCCAGGCCGCCGACCCACGCACCCCCCGCGTTCGCCAGGTTGAAGGCCGCCTGGTTCGCGGAGGACGCCAGCGACGGTGCCGCGGAGGCCTTCTCCATGACCATCAGCTGCAACGGCGACCCCGTCACGAACGCCGCCGTGCCCAGCAGCGTCACCGCCACCGCCGCACTGATCTCCGTCCGCATCAGCAGCGGGAACAGCGCGAGGATCGCCGTCAGTGACGCCAGTCCGCCGAAGAGGGTGGCCCGCAGGGAGTGGTCGGCCAGGCGTCCGCCCAGCAGGTTGCCGGCCGTCGCGCCCACGCCGAACAGGGCCAGCAGCAGCGTCACGCTCGTCTCGGCGTAGCCCGCGGCGTCGGTCAGCATCGGGGTGATGTAGCTGTACGCCGCGAAGAGGGCTCCGAAGCCCGCCACCGTCGTACCGAGGGCCAGCCAGACCGGCAGTGAGCGCAGGGCCGCCAGTTCGCCGCGGAGCGCGGCCCTGGGGGCGGGCGTGTTCTCCCGCGGGATCAGGAGGGCCAGGGACGCTATCGCGGCGAGGCCGATCGCGCTCACGGCGAGGAAGGTGGCCCGCCAGCCGAAGTGCTGGCCCATGAGCGTGGCCACGGGGACACCCGCCACGTTGGCCATGGTCAGGCCGAGGAACATCAGGGAGACGGAGCGGGCCCTGCGGTCCGGGGCCGCCATCGTCGTGGCGACCACCGCGCCCACGCCGAAGAACGCGCCGTGCGGCAGACCGCTGAGGAAGCGGGCGGCCAGGAGCCAGGTGTGGTCGGGGGCGAACGCCGAGAGCGCGTTGCCCGCCACGAAGAGGGCCATGAGGGCGATCAGGACCGTGCGGCGGGGCATCCGTGCGGTGGCCGCGGCCAGCAGCGGGGCACCGACGACCACGCCGAGGGCGTAGGCCGAGACCAGGTGGCCCGCGCTGGGGATGGAGATGCCCAGGTCGTTCGCCACGTCGGGGAGCAGCCCCATCATGACGAACTCGGTGGTACCGATGCCGAAGGCACCCACGGCAAGGGCGAGCAGGGCCAAAGGCATGGACTGCGACCTTTCGGAGAGAGCTATATGTTCACGTGCGGAACAAAGTCTCTCAGGTCCCGTGTTCCCGGCACGTTGCGGTGAGGTGGCCGGGGAGTGAAAGGACAGGCCTGACCTGGGGTTTCAGTTGTCCGGTGTGGTGACCTTCACACGCGCGGCGATCGGGAGGTGGTCGCTGGCCGTGGCCGGGAGGGTCCAGGACGCCTCCGGTTCGGCGCCCTTGACCAGGATCTGGTCGATCCGCGCCATCGGGAACGACGCCGGCCAGCTGAAGCCGAAGCCGCTGCCCACGGCGCCCTGGGTGGAGCGCATCTGCGAGGTGACGGCGTTCAGGGCGCGGTCGTTCATCGTGCCGTTCAGGTCGCCGAGCAGGACGACGTTCGGCAGGCGTTCCGCGGCGATGGCCTCGCCCAGGGCGTCGGCGCTCTTGTCGCGCTGGCGGGCCGTGAAGCCGGCCTCCATCTTCACCCGGACCGAGGGGAGGTGGGCGACGTAGACGGCGACCCGGCCGCTGGGGGCCGTCACCGTGGCGCGCATCGCCCGCTTCCAGCCGAGCCGGATGTCCACGGCCTTCACGTCGCTCAGGGGGTACTTGCTCCACAGGCCCACGGTTCCGACCACCGCGTGGTATTTGTACGTCGGCGCCAGCGCCGACTCGTAGGCCGGGACCTTCGAGGCCTTGAGCTCCTCGAGGGCCAGCACGTCCGCGCCCGAGGAGGCCACGTCGCGGGCGGTGCGGGACGGGTCCGGGTTGTCGGCGTTGACGTTGTGGGTGGCCACCGTCAGGTCGCCGCCCTCGGCGTTCTTGTCGGTGAGCAGACCGCCGAAGAGGTTCAGCCAGACGGCCGCGGGCAGGATCGTGGCGATCAGTGCCGTCGCCGACTTGCGGAGCACCGCGAGGACGAGCAGCACCGGGATGAGCAGACCCAGCCAGGGCAGGAACGTCTCGACCAGGCTGCCCAGATTGCCGATCGCGTTGGGGATCTGCGCGTGGGCCAGCATGACCAGGGAGAGGAGGGCCGCGCCCGCCGCCACGAACAGTCCCCGGCGCCAGACGCGGCGGTCGCCGCGCCAGCCCTCGCTCACGCGGTCCCACAGGCGTCGAAGCCGGGAAGCCGGCTGCTCGGGCCCCGAGCCTCCGTTGTCCGTCTCCGTCATGTACGCCTGCTGCGCCATACCGTCGCCTCACAACCTGCCGTGCACACCGTCGCCCCCGTGTCCGTAAGACCCTAGGGGATGTCCGGTGCCTTTCCTGCCGCCGCGGGGCGGCCGTACGGGGGCGAGGACGTACGGGGACGCTCGGGGAGTTCCGGGTGGGGGTGTGCCGGGTGGCGTCTGTGACGAAACGCGCACATTGCGGCCGGGGGCTCGCCGTCTAGGGTTTGACGGGGCGTAGTCCCTCGAGGAGGGTGTCCACGACCCGTTCGGCCAGGTCGTCCGGGAGGTCGGCGTCCGGGCGCATGACCGTGCGGACCAGGATCGGGCCCACGACGATGTCGTTGAGGAGTTCCAGGTCGACGTCGGCGCGCAGTTCGCCGTTGTCCCGGCCCCGGCGCAGCACCTCGAGGCCGAGCCTGCGGCGGGGCAGGATGACGGTGTTGTGGTAGGCCGCCCAGAGGTTGGGGCTGCTCTTCATCTGGGCGTGCACGTTGTGCAGGATCGCCGAGGTCCGGCCGGCCAGGCCGCGCAGCCGCAGGGATTCCAGCAGCACGACGAGGTCGTCGCGCATGGAGGTGCCGGGGAGCTCGGGGTCGGGCGGCTCGGCGGCGCGCATGACGTCGACGAAGAGGTCCTCCTTGCCGTTCCAGCGGCGGTAGATGGTGGCCTTGCCGACGCCCGCGGTGCGGGCGATGCGCTCGATGGAGAGTTCCGCGAGGGGCACGCCGTCCTCCAGGAGCTTCATCGCCGTTTCGATGATGGCGCGTTCGACCGCCTCGCTGCGGGGGCGGCCCCGTGGGGGTGCCTCCTGCCGGGGGTCGGTGTCGGCCGGACTCACGTCGTCGGATCCTTTCGGTGGGCTGCGGTGATTCTCCCCGGTCGGCGTCGGCAACGGCCCGCCGGCCGTGGGTTTTCAGTCCGCCGCCGTCACGAAGTCCGGTTTCTGGTCGTCCTCTTCGGGCGCGGGCATCCGGCCGGGCAGGAAGACGGCGACGACGACCGCGCCCAGTACCGCGACGCCCGCTCCCCACAGGGCCGTGACGTGCATGGCGTGCAGGAACGCGGCGTCGGCGGCGCCGGCCAGGGCCTCGCCGCGCGGGCCGAGCCGGTCGGCGACGGCCAGGGTGGCCTCGATGGACTCCCCGGCGGCGTGCCGGGCGCCGGGGGGCAGCAGACCCAGCTTGTCCTCGATGTCGGTGCGGTAGGCGGTGGACAGCACCGAGCCGAGTACGGCGATGCCGAGGGCGCCGCCGACCTGGCGGAAGGTGTTGCTGAGCGCGGACGCCGAGCCGGCCTTCTCCCGCGGCAGGGCCTGCATGACGACGACGCTGACGGGCGTCATCACCTGCGCCATGCCGGTGCCCATCAGGAGGAAGACGACCTCCAGGATCCAGATCGGCGTGTCCCCGTCCAGGATCCCGAAGGCGGCCAGCGTCGCGGCGAGCAGGAGAAGGCCTGCGGTGGTGGTGGCCTTGTTGCCGAACCGGTCCACCAGGAGGCGCGCCCGGGGCGCGAAGAACATCTGGGCCGCGGCCAGCGGCAGCAACAGCAGGCCCGTCTCCAGCGGCGAGTAGCCGCGCACGCTCTGGGTGTAGAACACCGCGAAGAACGTCACGCCCATGAGCGCGAAGAAGACCAGCGCGATCGCGACGATCGCGGCGGAGAACACCTTGTTCCTGAAGTAGGTGATGTCGATGGACGGGTGGTCGCTGCGCTTCTCGAACACCACGAACGCGGCCAGGACGGCGAGACCGGCGCCGATCGTCGTCAGCACGGTGCCGTCGGTGAAGTCGGCGAGCTGTCCGCCCTTGATGATGCCGTAGACCAGCAGGACCAGGCCGGTCACCGAGAGCACGACACCGACGGGGTCGATCCGGCCGGGCCGCGGATCGCGGGAGTCGGGGACCAGCCACAGCATCAGGGCGACGGCGAGGACGACGATCGGGACGTTGACGAGGAAGACCGAGCCCCACCAGAAGTGGTCCAGGAGCAGTCCGCCGGTGATCGGGCCGATGGCGATGGCCAGGCCCACTCCGCCCGCCCAGATGCCGATGGCCTTGGGCTGTTCGTCGCGTTCGAAGACGTTCATCAGGACGGCCAGGGTGGCCGGCATGACGAACGCCGCGCCCAGGCCCATCACCGCGCGGAAGCCGATCAGCTCCGCCGGGGAGCCCGAGAACGCGGCGAGTGCCGAGCCGATGCCGAACACGGCGAGACCGCCGATCAGCACCTTCCTGCGGCCGAGCCGGTCGCCCAGCAGTCCCGCGGTGAAGAGCAGGCCGGCGAAGACGAGCGTGTAGGCGTTGATGGCCCACTCCAGCTCGCTCTGCGTGGCGCCCAGACCGGCGGGGGCGGGGGTGGAGATCGTCTTGATGGCGACGTTCAGGATCGAGTTGTCCAGGACGACGATCAGCAGGCTCAGCATCAGCACGCCGAGGATCGCCCAGCGGCGCCGGTGCACGGCTTCCGGGACCCGGCGGGCAGGGGCGGCAGGTGAAGTCATGGGGTCCAGCGTAGCGAATTCCGATACGAGACCGTCTCGTATCGATTGCGTTTTGCCCGATTCTTGCCCGTTCTTGCCGGGACGATGAAGGGTCACCGGGTGCGCAGGCGCTGGTGAGGGGGCTCATACGGGCCTCCGGGGCCGCCTCTGGCCCTCCGGCGGTCCAGGTGCCACCATGGACGTGGTCCGGGGACGCCGTCAGGGCGCCTCGAGATGACGTGTAGGGAGACGGTTCAATGACGCAGCTTTCGGCTGCCCAGACCGGGACGACGTCCGGTTCCCCCTCCGACGGCAGGACGCTGTACGGGGGCAAGGGCACGCGCCGTATCACTGTCCGTGACATCGCCGCCGCCAAGGAGCGCGGCGAGAAGTGGCCCATGCTCACCGCGTACGACGCGATGACCGCGTCCGTGTTCGACGAGGCCGGCATTCCGGTCATGCTCGTCGGCGACTCCGCGGGCAACTGCCACCTCGGGTACGACACCACCGTGCCCGTCACCCTCGACGAGATGACCATGCTGTCCGCCGCGGTCGTACGGGGCACCTCTCGCGCCCTGATCGTGGGCGACCTGCCCTTCGGCTCGTACCAGGAGGGGCCGGTGCAGGCGCTGCGCTCGGCGACCCGGCTGGTCAAGGAGGCCGGTGTGGGCGCCGTGAAGCTGGAGGGCGGCGAGCGGTCGCACCGGCAGATCGAACTGCTGGTGGAGTCCGGGATTCCGGTGATGGCCCACATCGGGCTGACCCCGCAGTCGGTGAACGCGATGGGCTACCGGGTGCAGGGGCGCGGCGAGGAGGCGGCTCAGCAGCTGCTGCGGGACGCCAAGGCCGTGCAGGACGCGGGCGCGTTCGCGGTGGTGCTGGAGCTGGTGCCGGCGGAGCTGGCGGCCGAGGTGACGCGGATGCTGCAGATTCCGACCGTCGGGATCGGGGCGGGGGCGGAGACGGACGCGCAGGTGCTGGTGTGGACCGACATGCTGGGGCTGACGGGCGGGCGTGTGCCCAAGTTCGTCAAGCAGTACGCGGATCTGCGTGAGGTCATGAGCGGGGCGGCGAAGGCGTTCGCGGAGGATGTGGTCGGCGGGGCGTTTCCGACGGAGGCGCACTCCGTGCACTGAGCGCTCGCGCTGCCGTTGAGCCAATGCGGCACCACCTGTCGGCCCCGCTGATCTTCCCCCGTCGGCGGGGCCGACACCTTTTTTGCGCCTGAGCCGGCGCCGCTCTCGCGGAGGTGGTGCGCGCCGTTGGGGTGCCTCGATTGATGGTTGCGGTAGCCATGCGGGAGTTGTCGGTGCCGTCGGCTGACTTGTCGGTGGGATGTCGGTGGTTTGTCGGCGGGGGGTGGGAGTGTCGTCGGCATGACGCGAAACGACAAGGAACCGGGGAGCGCCGTTTCCGTACGGGGGCTGGTCAAGCACTACGGGGAGACCAAGGCGCTGGACGGGGTCGACCTGGAGGTGCGTGAGGGCACCGTGATGGGGGTGCTCGGGCCGAACGGGGCCGGGAAGACCACGCTGGTGCGCATTCTGTCGACCCTGCTCGCACCGACGGCCGGGCAGGCCACCGTGGCCGGGTACGACGTGGTCCGCCAGCCCCGGCAGCTGCGCCGGGTGATCGGGCTGACCGGGCAGTACGCCTCCGTGGACGAGAAGCTTCCGGGCTGGGAGAACCTGTATCTGATCGGGCGGCTGCTCGACCTGCCCCGCAAGGAGGCACGCGCCCGTGCCGACGAGCTGCTGGAGCGGTTCTCGCTCACCGAGGCGGCCCGGCGGCCGGTGTCCACCTACTCCGGCGGCATGCGGCGCCGGCTGGACCTGGCCGCCTCGATGATCGGCCGGCCGGCCGTGCTGTACCTGGACGAGCCGACCACGGGTCTTGACCCCCGTACCCGCAACGAGGTGTGGGACGAGGTCAAGCGGCTGGTCGGGGACGGGGTGACGGTGCTGCTGACCACCCAGTACATGGAGGAGGCCGAGCAGCTCGCCTCCGAGCTGACCGTCGTGGACCGGGGCAAGGTCATCGCGAGCGGCGGCATCGAGCAGCTGAAGGCCAAGGTCGGCGGCCGTACGCTGCGGATCCGACCGGCCGATCCGCTGCAGTTGCGTCCGCTGGCGGACACCCTCGACGCGCAGGGCATCACCGGGCTCGCCGGCACCGTGGTGGACACCGAGCGGGGCGCGGTGCTGGTTCCGGTGCTGAGTGACGAGCAGCTGACCGCCGTGGTCGGCTCGGTCACCGCGCGCGGGATCACGATCAGCTCCATCAGCACCGAACTGCCCAGCCTGGACGAGGTGTTCCTGTCCCTCACCGGCCACCGTGCCGGTGCCCCGCAGGACGCCGTGCCCGCCGAGACCCACGAGGAGGCGGTCGCCGTATGAGCGCCACCACCCTGAGCACCGACCTCCGCGCGGACGCGCGTATCCCGCTGCGTGCCCATGTGCGGCACACCGGCGCTCTCGTGCGCCGCAATCTGCTGTGGATCCGGCAGGACCCGGAGTCGATGTTCGACGCCGTGCTGTTCCCGATCGTCTTCACCCTGCTGTTCGTGTACGTCTTCGGCGGCTCGATCGGGCAGTCGCTGGGCGGCGGGCAGGAGGCGTACGTGCAGTACATCGTGCCCGGACTGATGGCCATGATGGGCATGAACATGGCCCAGGGCGTGGGCACCGGGTTCAACCAGGACTTCAACACCGGGGTCATGGACCGCTTCCGGTCGCTGCCGATCGGCCGTGGCTCGGTGCTGTTCGCCAAGATCTCGGTCGAGATGATGCGGATGCTGATCGCCACCGCGATCCTGCTGGTCGTCGGTGTGCTGGTCGGCTTCGACATCACCCACTGGCCCGGGCTGTTCGCGGCCGTGGGGCTGTCCGCGGTGTTCGGCTCGGCCCTGATGTGGATCTTCCTCACCCTGGGTGTGGTGATGAAGAACGCCCAGTCGGTGCAGGCGATGGGCTTCCTGGTGCTGATGCCGCTGCAGTTCGGCTCGTCGATCTTCGCGCCGCCGCAGTCGATGCCCGGCTGGCTGCAGAACTTCACCGAGTACAACCCGCTGTCCTCGCTGGCTGACGCCGCGCGCGGGCTGATGGTGGGCGGTCCGGTCGCCGACGACCTGTGGATGACACTGGGCTGGTCGGTGGGGATCACGGCCGTGATGGCGCCGATCGCGATCCACAAGTTCCGTACGAAGACCTGATCACGCCGGTTCGAGCAGGGCGGCGGCCTCCTCCGGGGAGAAGCCGGCGCCCTCGGCGTACGCGGTGTCGTACGCGGCGCCGAGTACCGCCCGGACACGTGTCTCCGCGCGTGCGCGCACCTCGCGTTCCACCTGCCCGGACTGGTGTCCGGGCGGCAGCCAGGAGTCGGCGGCGCCGAGGCAGCGGGCCGCGTCCCGGGCGTGCCGTCCACCGTCGATTCCGGCGAGGGCGATGGCGCCCGTGGTGACGTACGCGGAGCGCATGTGGGGCGCCATGGCGGCGGACAGCGGGTCGCCGGCCTGCCGGATCGCCTCGCGGGTGATCTCCAGGGCCCGTTCGTCGTTGCCTTCGGCCACCTCCAGCCAGGCCTCTGCACCGAGGATGAACGCGTCGAAGACGACGTAGTGCGCGATGCGGAACTCCTCGCGCAGCGCCCGCAGATGCTCCCGGGCCTCGGCCGTGCGCCCGGTCATGCAGAGCCAGCCGGTCAGGAAGAGCCGGGCGGCGGGCAGCGCCTCGGTGTGCCTGCCCTTGACGTCGTCGATGACCCCTCGCAGCAGCCGCTCGCCGCGCTCCGCCTCGCCCGCCTCCAGCAGCGCGCTGCCCAGCCGGGCGGTGAGGATGGCGGTGTGGGCCCGGGCGCCGAGGCGTTCGGCGTGCTCGATCGCCGCCTCGTAGTCGGCGGCGGCCTCCTGGTGCGCACCGGCGCGTTCGAGGGCCTCACCGCGTGCGGAGTGCGCCTCGGCGATGCCCCAGCTGTCGCCGAGCCGGCGGTGGATCTCCAGGGCCTCGTCGGCGTCGCGGCGGGCGTCACCGGCCCAGTCGCTGCGGTTGGCGAGGAAGTTGGCGCGCAGCTGGAGGTTGGAGGCCAGTTCCCACTCGAACCCGGGGTTCGCCCGGCAGGTGCGGATGGCCGCGTCGACCACCTGGCGCAGCCGCTCCATGTCGCCGGTCAGCATCACGGCGAACACCCAGAGCAGGCCGGGCGGACGGCAGACCTGCGGCATGCCCGGCTCGTAGGTCGCGCCCACCAGGCGCAGCTTGTGCTGTGCCTGCGGGGTCTGCCAGTCGTCGAGTTCGGTGTCCATGTGGGCCAGATGGGCCAGGTGCACCCCGCGGCGGGCCTCGGCGAGGACCTCGCCGGTCATCGGGGGCGGGCTGTCGGTGCAGCGCTGCCACAGCGGGGCGGCGGGCCGCACGGGTTCGGTGAACGGGTCGGGTGCGAGGGCCATCACCTCGGAGCACCAGTTGCGGGCCTCGATGCGCAGGTCGCGCATCTGCCAGTACCAGGTCAGCGACAGGGTGATGCAGAGCGCCTCCTGTTCGTCGCGCAGGGCGACGGCGTGGCGCAGGGCGGTGCGCACGTTCTCGTACTCCTGCTCCAGCAGGGCGATGGCGGACACCTGCTGCGCGCCGCGCAGCATCGGCTCGGTGGTGCGGACGACCTCACGGAAGTACGTCAGATGCGCCCGCTCCGCCTCCGCGCGCCGGCCGGTTTCGTCGAGGCGTTCACCGGCGTACTCGGCGACGGTCTCCAGGAGCCGGTAGCGCATCCCGCCGTCGCCCGAGGGGACGGCCACCACCAGGGACTTGTCGACGAGGGAGCCGAGCGCGTCGAGCGCGACCGGTCCGCACACGGCCTCGGCGGCGGCGAGGTCGCAGCCGCCCGCGAAGACCGACATGCGGCCGAGGACGTCGCGTTCGTCCTCGTCGAGCAGGTCCCAGGACCAGTCGACGACGGCCCGCAGGGTCTGCTGCCGGGGCAGGACGGTGCGGCTGCCGCCGGTGAGCAGGCGGAAGCGGTCGTCGAGCCGGTCGGCGATCTGGCGCGGGGTGAGCATGCGCAGCCGGGCGGCGGCGAGTTCGATGGCCAGGGGCAGTCCGTCGAGGCGGCGGCAGATCTCCGCGCAGGCCTCCGCGGTGTCCTCGTCGGCGTCGGTGCGGAAGCCCGGGCGGGCCGCGGCCCCGCGGTCGGCGAGCAGGCGCAGGGCGACCGGCTCGGGCAGCGGCTCCACCGGCCGCAGCAACTCCCCGCGCACACCGAGGGGTTCGCGGCTGGTGGCGAGGACGGTGAGGCGGGGGCAGCGTTCCAGCAGCGCCTCGACGAGGTGGGCGGCCGCCTCGACGACGTGTTCGCAGTTGTCGAGGATCAGCAGCATGCGGCGGGGGCCGCAGTGTTCGGCGAGACGTTCCACGGGGTCGGTGTGCCGGTCCGCGACGGCCCGCATGGTCTCGGCGCCCGCGCCGTACAGGACGGTCTCGCGGGCGCCGACGGCGGTGAGGACGGCTTCGGGGACGGCGTCGGGGTCGTCGACGGGGGCGAGTTCGGCGAGCCACACGCCGTCGGGGACGGTCTGCCGTACGGTTTCGGCGGCCTCCTGGGACAGCCGGGTCTTGCCCGCGCCGCCGGGTCCGAGGAGCGTGACCAGCCGGGCGGCGGCGAGGTCCGCGTGGAGGGTCTCGATGTCGGCTTCACGGCCGACGAACGAGGTCAGCCGGGCCCGCAGGTTGCCGGGCGGCCCGTGCCTGCGGCTCTCGGGTGCGGGTCCCGGCCCGGGTGCCAGCAGCTCGGCGTGGAGCGCCCGCAGTTCGGCGCCGGGGTCGGAGCCGAGACGGTCGGCCAGCAGGTGGCGCACGTCGTCGTAGGCGGCGAGGGCCTCGGCGGTGCGGCCGGTGTCGCGCAGGGCGCGCAGCCGCAGCGCCTGGAGGGGCTCGTCGAGGGGGTGGCTCTCGCACAGCGCGGTGAGTTCGGGCAGGGCCTGCTCGGCCTCGCCGAGGGCGAGGGCGGCGGTGTGCCGGGCGCGCAGCACGTCCAGGTGCCGGGTCTCGACTCGGGCCGCGTCGGCGGTGCGGTCGGGCAGGCCGGCCAGGGCCGGGCCGCCGCGCCACAGGGCGAGGGCGTCGTCGAGCACGACGGCCGCCTTGGCGGGGTCGCCGTCGGTCAGGGCGCGCAGGCCCTCGCCGGCCAGCCGCTCGAAACGGTGCAGGTCGACGTCGTCGGGCGCGGCGGTCAGACGGTAGCCGCCGTCGACGGAGGCGATCGCGTCGGCGCCGAGCACCCGCCGCAGCCGGCCGACCAGGGCCTGCAGTGCGCCGGTCGCGTCGGCCGGCGGGTCACCGTCCCACACCTCGTCGACCAGGAGGCCCACGGGGACCGTGCGCCCCGGCCGCAGGGCGAGCACGGTCAGCAGCGCGCGCAGCCGCGCCCCGCCGACCGGGACGGCGGTGCCGTCGGGACGGAGTGCCTGAGTGGTGCCGAGGATGCGGTAGCGCACGGGGTCCATTGTCTCCGGTGGTGGTCGCGGCGGTGCGGGGGGCGGTGGGTCGGCGCCGTCCCGGCGGGCGGTCACCGGTGCGGGCGGTGGCCGGGCCGCCCCACCTTGCACGGAACCGGGCGTCGGCGCGAGACGTTTTCCCGGTGCGCCCGGTACGGTCGGGCGGTCCCCCGCGTGTTTCCCGCGTGCCCGACAGTCCAGGGAGTCCCATGACCACCGCCGCCACCCGCCACAGCGACCGGAGGATCAGCCCGGTCTTCCTGGGGATCCTGGCCGTCACGGCGGTCACCGGATGGGCCACCTGGACCGGGTTCGCCGCTCAGCCGGGCGTCGCGGTGTTCCTGTTCGTGACGGCCGCCTGGATCGTCTCCCTGTGTCTGCACGAGTACGCGCACGCGCGCACCGCGCTGCACAGCGGTGACATATCGGTGGGTACGAAGGGCTATCTCACGCTGAACCCCATGAAGTACACGCACGCCCTGCTGAGCATCGTGCTCCCCGTGGTGTTCGTGATCATGGGCGGGATCGGTCTGCCGGGCGGTGCCGTGTTCATCGAGCGCGACCGGATCCGGGGGCGGTGGCGGCACAGTCTGATCTCGGCGGCCGGTCCGCTGACGAACGTGCTGTTCGCGGTGGTGTGCACGGCGCCGTTCTGGCTGGACGCGCTGGACGGCGTACCGGCCGACTTCCGGTTCGCGCTGGCCTTCCTGGCGCTGCTCCAGGTGACGGCCGCGATCCTGAACTTCCTGCCGGTGCCGGGTCTTGACGGCTACGGCGTGATCGAGCCCTGGCTGTCGTACGACGTCCGGCGCCAGGTGGAGCCGTTCGCCCCGTTCGGGCTGCTGTTCGTGTTCGCGCTGCTGTGGGTGCCCGAGGTGAACGGCGCGTTCTTCGACGTCGTCGACTCGCTGCTGGGGTCCCTGGGGATCCACGAGTTCGACACGTACTGCGGTTACGAGCTGTTCCGCTTCTGGCGCGACCCGAGCGGGGTCTGCTCGGTCAGCCCGTGACCGGCCCCTCGTCCCGCCCGGCCCGCCCGCGCCGCACGTAGTACCAGGTCATGTTGGACGACAGGCCCGCCAGCAGCACCCAGACGACGCCGATGAACACACTGCCCCGGACGAAGGAGACGACGGCCGCGGCGACGGCGAGGAGGCACACGGCGAGGGCGTAGAGGGCGAGGCGGGGCATGGGCGGGGGCTCCTGTCGGGGGACACTGCTACGGCGTCCAGTGTCCCCCATCGCCTCATACGTCCGTGACGCGGAGCCCGGCGTGCGCCTTGTAGCGCCGGTTGACGGAGATCAGGTTGGCGACCAGCGACTCCACCTGGTGGGCGTTGCGCAGCCGTCCGGCGAAGATGCCCCGCATGCCGGGGATCCGTCCGGCCAGCGCCTGCACGGTCTCGACATCGGCCCGAGCCTCGCCGAGCACCATCACGTCGGTGTCGATCTCGTCGATCTCCGGGTCCTGGAGCAGGACGGCCGACAGATGGTGGAAGGCGGCGGTGACCCGGGAGTCCGGGAGCAGCGCGGCGGCCTGCTGGGCGGCGCTGCCCTCCTCCGGCTTCAGCGCGTAGGCGCCCTGCTTGTCGAAGCCGAGCGGGTTGACGCAGTCGACGACGAGCTTGCCGGCCAGTTCCTCGCGCAGGGACTCCAGGGTCTTGCCGTGGCCGTCCCAGGGCACGGCGACGATCACGATGTCGCTGCGGCGGGCGGTCTCGGCGTTGTCGGCGCCCTCGATGCCGTACCCGAGTTCCGTGGCGGCGGCCTGCGCGCGCTCGGCGGCCCGGGAGCCAATGATCACCTTCTGGCCGGCCTTGGCAAGCCGGTATGCGAGGCCCTTGCCCTGCGGCCCGGTGCCGCCGAGCACGCCGACGACGAGCCCGGACACGTCGGGCAGGTCCCAGGGGTCCTTGGCGGGGGCCTTCGCGGGCTGCTGTGCCCTGTCGGTAGAGGTCATGGGGCGACTCTACGTCCGTGACGGCGCCGTTTCCGGCCCGCGTGAGCGCCGTCACGGGGTCGTGGACGGTGTCCCCGGGTCGGGCGAATCCGGGCCGAACGGCGGGACAGGGGGGAGCGGTTGGGGCAGGATACGGCCGCATGGATGCCGTACGGGTCGCGCTGCTGCGGGATGTGCTCGCCGGGACGCAGTGGCTGGGCGCCACCCGGCACTTCGCGGGGACGCTGCGCGGCTCGGTGGTCTCGCACGGCGGCGGGCTGCTGCTCGTGGGTACGCCGGACTACGAGCCGTGGCATCTGGCGGCGCACCTGGCGGACGAGGCCGCGTGGTCGGGCACGCCGGAGCTGGCCCCGACGCTGGTACGGCATGACGCGCGCCCCTCGGACCCCGCGCATCTGGCGGTGGGTCCCGGGCGGCTGGAGGCGGCGCGCCGGGGCGAGACGCTGCTGGTGGTGGCGCCCGGGGAGCCGCCCGCCCCGCTGCTCGAGCGGATCTGTGACGCCCGGCGGGCCGGGGCGACGCTGCTGTCCCTGGGCCCCGGCGAGGGGGAGCTGCCGGCGCTGGCGCACGAGGTCCTGCCCGTGCCGGAGGGCTCCGAGCTGGACCTCGACACGGTGCAGCACCTGGTGAGCGCGGCGGCCGGGGAGAACGCCCTGCCGGCCCGCCGGGGGCCCCGCCGGTTCCGGGACCGGCTGTCGAGACTGGCCGACCTGCTGACAGCCCCGCCGCCCACGCGCTGGTAGCGGGGCAGGCCGGGTCAGTCGTCGTCGCGCCCGGCCGTCGGGGCGTCGTGCCACTTGGGGTCGTTCTCCCACTGGAGGTTGCGCTCGCGGGCCGTCTCCATGGCGTGTTCGGCCTCGGTGCGGCTGGCGTACGGGCCGAAACGGTCCTTGCCGGGGCAGTCGGGGCCCTCCTCGACCTTCCGGTGTTCCAGGCAGTAGTACCACTCGCCCGGCTTTCCGACCGTCCGCTTCTTGAACAGGGGCATGACCGGCTCCTCTCGCCACTTCGCCATGAGGATGGTCCCCCATCGCCGCTGAATTAGACTCGCCGGCATGTCTGGCCAGTCGCTGCTCGTTCCGGGGGAGCTGTCCCCCACCCGTTCCGTGCCCGGGAACATCCGGCGTCCCGAGTACGTCGGCAAGCCCGCCCCGACGCCGTACACCGGACCGGAGGTGCAGACGCCCGAGACGATCGAGGCGATGCGGACCGCCGGGCGGATCGCCGCGCGGGCGATGGAGGAGGCCGCGAAGCACATCGCGCCGGGTGTGACGACGGACGAGCTGGACCGGGTGGCGCACGAGTACATGTGCGACCACGGTGCCTATCCGTCGACGCTCGGCTACCGGGGTTTCCCCAAGTCCCTGTGCGCGTCGGTCAACGAGGTGATCTGCCACGGCATCCCGGACTCGACGGTGCTGCGCGACGGGGACATCGTCAACCTGGACGTGACGGCGTACATCGGCGGGGTGCACGGCGACAACAACGCGACCTACCTGGTCGGCGAGGTGGACGAGGAGAGCCGGCTGCTGGTGGAGCGGACGCGCGAGTCGCTCAACCGCGCGATCAAGGCGGTCAAGCCGGGCCGGCAGATCAACATCATCGGCCGGGTGATCGAGTCGTACGCGAAGAGGTTCGGGTACGGGGTGGTGCGCGACTTCACCGGGCACGGGATCAACTCGTCGTTCCACTCGGGGCTGATCATCCCCCACTACGACAGTCCGCACGCGACGACGGTGATCCAGCCGGGGATGACGTTCACGATCGAGCCGATGCTGACGCTGGGGACCCACGAGTACGACATGTGGGACGACGGCTGGACGGTCGTGACGAAGGACCGCAGGCGCACGGCGCAGTTCGAGCACACGCTGGTGGTGACGGACACGGGGGCGGACATCCTCACGCTGCCGTAGCCGTCCCGCACGCTCGTCACGGGCCCGCCCTCTTCCGGAGGGCGGGCCCTCGTTTGTGCGGGGATGATGGAGGGGAGGTTCCCGACAGACCGTCGGCAAGGCATTGACTTAGGTAAGCCTAACCATAGAAAATTCGACCATGGACTCCTTCTCGACCCTCATCCGCACCGCCTCCCACGAGCAGCACGTGGAGGCGGAGACCTCGACGTTCATGAGCGATCTGCTCGGCGGCCGGCTGGGCGTGGACGCCTATGCGCGCTACACCGAGCAGCTGTGGTTCGTGTACGAGGCACTGGAGTCCGGCGCGCCGGGGCTGGCGTCGGATCCGGTGGCGGGCCCGTTCATCCGGCCGGAACTGTTCCGGCTGGCGGCGCTGGAGCAGGACCTGGCGCATCTGCGCGGCCCGGACTGGCGCTCGACGCTGACCGCCCTGCCCGCCACCCGGACCTACGCCGAGCGGGTGGCCGCGTGCGCCCGTGACTGGCCGGCCGGCTACATCGCCCACCACTACACCCGCTACCTGGGCGACCTCTCCGGCGGCCAGATCATCCGCGGCAAGGCCGAGAAGACCTGGGGCTTCGAACGCAAGGGCGACGGCGTCCGCTTCTACGTCTTCGAGGGGATCTCCAACCCGGCCGCCTTCAAGCGGGGCTACCGCGAGCTGCTGGACGCCGTCCCGGTGGACGACCTGGAGAAGCAGCGGATCGTGGCCGAGTGCAAGCGGGCGTTCGCGCTCAACACGGAGGTCTTCCGGGCGCTGGGCGAGGAGTTCCCGCTGTCGGCATGACGGATCAGCGTTCCAGGTGGACGCGGCCGCCGATTTCCGTCCAGCCCTCCGGCTGGGGGGCCGTGAGGATCTGGGAGCCCGTGCCCTGGGTGATGTTCAGGGCGCGGCCCAGGCGGTCGGTGAGCAGCAGCGCCGCCGCGCCCGTCGCCTCGTCCTCGTCGATGCCGTCGTCCCGGCCCGGGAACGCGCGGGCGCGGATACGGCCGGCCGGCTCGTCCAGCCACGCCCAGGCGTAGATCCACTCCCCCTTCGGCGGCACGGGCAGGTCGTCGACCTCCGCGGCGGTGGCGTACTGCCGCAGGGTGCGTGGCGGCACCCACTCCGCGCGTGCCTCGATCCAGCAGAACTCCCCGTCCTGCCGGGCGCCCACCACCCCGGCGGGCACGACCAGTTCGGGCACGTCGAGCAACCAGGCCGTGCCGACGCAGGGGTGGCCGGCGAAGGGCAGCCGCAGGGTGGGGGTGTAGATGTCGATCACCCCGCGCTCGGGGTCGTCGACGAACACGGTCTCGCTGAAGCCGAGTTTCGCGGCGAACGCCTGGCGGTCCGCCCGCTCCCGCATCACCGAACCCTCGCGGACGACACCGAGTTCATTGCCGTACCCGCCCCGGGGGCCGCAGAAGACCCGCAGCACGTCGTAGTCAGTCACGAGGGCATTCAAGCATCGCCCGGGGCGGTGGGTCGGCCCGCGGTCTACTCGACCGTCGTGGCGCGCCTGCGCAGGGCGAGGACGATGCCCGCGCCCGCCGCCACCGCGACCCCGGCCGCCGTGCCGAGGGCGGCCACCGGGACGTCCGAGCCGGTGCTGGCGAGGCTGCCGCCGCCGATGGTCGAGCCCACGCCTCCGGTCGTCGAACGCGTGGTCCCGGAGCCACCCGTCGTGCCGGAGCCCGTGCTGCCGCCCGTTCCGGCGGGCAAGTCCGCGCCGTCGGTCAGGGCGACCGAGACGGCCACCGGGTCGAGGGCCGTGCCGGCCGGGTAGAAGTCGCCGAAGGCCTTCGCGCCGGCCTCGGTGAGCGTCGCGGACACGTCGTTGACGGTGATGACGTCGTTCTTCGCGGTCAGGTCCGGTGACTTCGCCTTCAGTTCGGCCACGACGACATCCTGCGAGCGCTCGCCGAGGCTGGTGACGTCGGCCGACAGTTCGCCGGTGCCGTCGGTGAGCGTCGCCTTCAGGTCGGTCAGGGTGAGGTCGAGGCCGTACTTTCCGTTCTCCTCGTGGCCCTTGAAGTTCACCGCGCCCTTGAAGCCGGCCTTCAGGGTGTCCGCGGCCGTGTCGTACGTGCCGGTCGCGTCGGTGAAGGTGAAGGCGCCGTTGCCCGCGGCCTGCGTCGCGCCTGCCGACACGGTGACCTTGCCCTGGGCGACCGGGCCGACGACGTAGGCACGGAAGGACTGCTTCACGCCCCAGCCGAGGGTGCCGTCGGCTATCTCGCCCTTGGTGGCGGGCGGAGTGGTGGTCGCGGTCGGGGACGGGGCCTTCGTCGTCGGGGACGTGGTGGGGGTCGCCGTGGGCTTCGGTGACGGAGACGTCGGCGGGGTGGTGGTGGGCGGGGTGGTCGTCGGTGTGGGGGACGGCTTGGTCTTCTGGAGCACCGTCAGGGGGTCGCCGGCCGCGCCCTCGTAGCTCGCGCTGCCGAGGACCTCCGCGGCCTCCTTGGTCAGCGTGGTCGCCATGTCCTTCATCTCGCGGGTAGGGTTCGCCTCCGGGAAGGGGAAGGTGAAGGAACCGGATGAGCAGGGATCTCGGCCTTCGAAGGCACCGCGGGCTGCGCGGCCTCCACAAGTGCGTGTTCACGGCCGCGTCGTTGACCGCTTTGTCGCTGACGGCGAGCGGCTGTGTGGTGGTGCACGGTGAGCGCGAGGTGCTCCCGGCCACCACCCGCGCCGAGGCGGCGAAGGCGCTGGAGGAGTTCACGGCCGCCTACAACGCGGCCGACAAGGCGTACGACGGTTCCCTGGACGCCGATCACACCACCGGTGCCCTCGCCGACATCGACGCGGCGCGGCTGAAGGCCGGGCGGGCCAACAGCCCGGAGGGCAATCCGCGGCACGTTCCGCTGAAGCTGACGGACGCGAAGTTCACCATCCCCGCGAAGGCCGGCTGGCCGCGCTGGTTCCTCGCGGACGCGGCCGGCAACAAGGGCGGCGAGACGCGCTGGCTGCTGGTGTTCACCCGCAACGGGCTGGACGAGCCGTGGGAAGCGGCGTATCTGACGCTGGTGGCCCCGGAGGACATACCCGAGTTCAGGACGGACGAGGACGGCTGGGCGGAGGCCGTGCCCGCGAACGCCACCGACGTGGCGGTGCCGCCGGGCGAGTTGAGCAAGGACTACGCGTCGTACCTCAAGGACGGCGGGGAGGTGTTCTCGGGCGGCCCGCACACCAGCGCGTGGCGGGACGCGCGCGGGAAGAAGGCGGAACGGCCGGGGCTGGCCAGGCAGTACATCGACGAGCCGATGACGAACGGCGACTACGCCCCGCTGGCGCTGCGCACCGAGGACGGCGGGGCGCTGGTGTTCTTCACCACGCGGCACTTCGAGAAGCAGACCGCCGCGGAGGGGGCGTCGGTGCCGACGCCGAACAAGGACGTGCTGGCGCTGACGACCGGTGAGATCAGGCAGTCGCTGACGTTGGAGTTCGTCTCCAACGAGGTGGCGCTGGATCCGGCCGACGGGGCGGTGGAGGTCCTGGGGCGCATCCAGGGGCTGACGTCGGCGAAGGGCGAGTAGGGCCGGCGTCCGGCTCAGCGGCGCAGGGGCCAGGCCGTGCCGGCCTGGTCGGAGTGCTCGCCCCCGTGGCGGGCGCAGGAGTCGGTGAGGACCTCCAGCAGGCTCAGCGGGTCCGGGAGCTCGTGTTCGGGGCCGCGCACCCAGTGCACCGACCGGCCGTCGTCGCCGGGCAGCCGGGCGGGCGGTACGAGGACGTAGGAGCCCCGGCAGTGCCAGCGCAGTCCGGGGTGCTCGTCCATGGTCTCCGGGTGGCAGTCCAGCTCGCACGGCCACCACTCGTCCTCGTCCTCGGGGGTGCCGCGGGTGAGGGTGAAGAACAGCATGCGGCCGTCGTCGCTCTCGGCGACGGGGCCGACCTCGATGCCGGCGTCGAGCAGGCGGGTGAGCGCCTCGCGGCCCGCGTCGAGGGGGACGTCGAGGACGTCGTGCACCATGCCGGTCGCGGTGATGAAGTTGGCCTGCGGCTGGTGGCGGGCCCAGCGCTCGATCTGCGCGCGGTCGGTGGTGGACTGCGTCTGCCAGGCGAACGACACCGGGTGCCGGGCCGGGGTGGGACAGCCCACACGGTCGCAGGAGCAGCCGTATCCGGCGGCGGGGTGGGCGGCGGGCGCGAGCGGCAGTCCCGCCCCGGCGGCGGCGAGCAGCAGGGCCTCACGGCCGCCCTCGTCGGCGGCCTGCTGCGTGCGTCGTCCGCGCAGCCACTGGGAGAGTCTGCCCTGTCGGCCGCTCCGGCCGCCGAACTCCGCGCTCATCTATCCCCTCGCCTCGCCGTCGTGCGCATCAGCATGCCCTATGGTCCCACGGTCGTGCGCATCGGGGGGCCGTAGCCCACAATCGGCGCAGGTCGGACGAGGGTGAACGGAGCGGACGAGGGGGGTCCGGTGGGGCGAAGGGGGCGCTCGCGGGGGCGCGCGGGGTGTCCGGAGCGGGTGTCATTGCGGAGTGTCCCGGGATGTGCGCCCCTACCGTGGTCGGCATGGTCACTTGGATCGCGTCGACGGGGCTCGCGGCCGTGGCGTCCGTGGTCTCGCTGACCCTCACGGGCGGCCACGGCGGCGGTCCGCCGCTGGAGTGGGGCCGCGGACCGCTGACGGTCGACTCGCTGCCCCGGATCCCGTACGCCGCCCATCGGGGCGGGGCGCGCGAGGTGCCGGAGAACAGCATGTCGGGGCTGATGGCGGCGTACCGGCGCGGTACCGCGCACGTGCTCGACTTCGACACCCGGGTGCTGCGGGACGGCACGCCGGTTGTCCTCCATGACGCCACCCTGAACCGCACGACCTTTCTGGGCGGCGAGGTCCGGGGCCTGGACGCGGGTGAGTGGCGGGGCGTACGGCTGCGGCCGCGCGACCGGCTGCCGGGGAGCTGGCGCTCGGAGCGGCCGCCGACGGTCGCCGAGGTGCTGGACCGCCTGGGCGGGCGAATCGTGCTGATGCTGGAGGTGAAGGATCCGCGCGGGCTCGGCCGGGTGGCCGAGCTGATCCGGTCGCGCGGCCTGACCCGCTCGGTGTTCGTCAACACCAACGATCCCGAGGTCGCCCGCCGGGTCCACGAGCTGGGTCTGCCGGCCCAGCTGTGGCGCTCGGCCCGGCAGCTGCGCACCGACCGCCCCGAGCGCTGGCGCTCCTACGTCGATCTGCTCGACGTCGACATCCGGGCGCCGGACGCCGATCTGCGGCGCGCGGTGCGCTCGGGCATCCCCCGGGTGTGGGCCCACACGGTGGTCACCCCGGCCCAGCGCGACCGGGCCCTGGCCCTCGGCTGCAACGGCATCATCACGGACACCCCCGGCCGACTGGCGCGGCACCCGGTACGGGGGCCGGGGTCGGTGAGCGCGGCGCTGGGGCGGTGACTGCGCGGGGCCCGGTCAGCGGGGAGTGAGGCCGTGGAGGGCGTAGTCGACGAGGGTGTCGGTGTAGTCGTAGGTGACCGGGCCCGTGTGCTGGAGCCAGCGCTGGGCGAGGGGGGAGACGAAGAGTTCCAGGGCGATGCGCGGATCGAGGTCGGGGCGGACGTCCCCGGCCTCCTGGGCCGAGCGCAGGCGGTCGACGTAGAGCTGGAGCTGGGGTTCCAGGAGCCGGGCGACGAATCTGCGGCCCAGTTCCTCGTTGACGACGCCCTCCGCGGCCAGGGCGCGGGAGGGGGCCTCGAAGGCGGGGTTGCGGAGTTCGTCGACCGTGGCGCGCAGGACGTACTTGAGGTCGGCGGCGAGGTCACCGGTGTCCGGGATGGCGTATTGCTGCGTCCCGGCGGGCGCCCCGCCGGTGCCCCTGTGGTCCTGGGCGGCTTCCTCGGCCGCCTGCTCGCTCAGGTCCAGGAACGCCTCGAGGAGCACGTCCGCCTTCGACGGCCACCATCGGTAGATGGTCTGCTTGCCCACGCCGGCACGGGAGGCGATGCCCTCGATGGTGGTCTTCGGGTAGCCGACCTCGGCGACCAGGGCGAGGGCGGCGTCGTAGATGGCCCGCCGGGAGCGCTCGCTGCGGCGGGTGGCGTCGGGGGCGGACTGGTTGTGGGCCATGCGTCGAATCTACCAGGACGACAAGACGGAGCGTCTCGCCACGGGGGCTGAGGCGGGCCGGTCAAGCCTCGGTGGCCGGCGGCCAGGAGGAGCCCCAGTCGGTGTCCCGGGCCGCCCGGTACAGGTCGCCGTGGCGTTTGGTGACGGTGGTGCGGCGCAGGGACGGATCCTTCTCGCAGAGGTCGAGGAGGACCTGGCCCTTGCGGATCTGCGGCTTGCGGACGATCCGGGCGGGCGCCGGGGCGACCGGGACCCGGGTGGCGGCCACATAGCTGAACTTCTCGTCCTCGTAGGCGAGGGAGCCGCCCTTGACCTGGCGGTGCAGCGAGGAACGGCTGACCCTCGCGGAGAAGTGGCACCAGTCCGTGCCGGGGGCGATGGGGCAGGCGGCGCTGTGCGGGCAGGGGGCGGCGACGTGGAAACCGGCGGAGAGCAGGCGGTCGCGGGCCTCGATGACCCGGGTGTAGCCGTCGGGGGTGCCGGGTTCGACGATCACGACGGCCTGCGCGGCGCGGGCGGCGGCGTCGACGAGGGCGGCACGGTCGGGGGCGGTGAGCTCGTTGAGGACGTAGGAGACAGTGACGAGATCGGTGCTCTCGATGGTGAGCGCCGTTCCGATACGAGAGCGCTGCCAGCGGGCCGCGCGGAGCGCGGGGTTGGCGGCGGCGAGTTCCCGGCCGAGGGCGAGTGCGGGTTCCGCCCAGTCGAGGACGGCCACGGGGCGCTCCCCGTCCCAGGTCGCGCTCACCGCCCACGCCGCCGCGCCGGTGCCGCCGCCGACGTCCACATGGCCGCCCGGCACCCAGCCGGGCACGGCGTCCGCGAACGCCTCCAGGGCCGACCGCACCGCCTCGAAGGTCGCGGGCATGCGGTAGGCGGCGTACGCGGCCACGTCGGCCCGGTCCCGGAGGATCGGCGCCTCGGTCGGGGTGGCACCCCGGTAGTTGGCGATCAGCCGCTCGACGGCCCCCGCGGCCTGCCGCGCCGGAAGCCCGTCCAGCAGCCCGGCGAGGGCGGAGCGCAGGGTTTCGTCGACGCTGAGCGAGGTGGAGGCGTTCACCCGGTGAGTCTACTGACCGGAACCGGCCGCTCCGCGCCCCGCCGCCCGCACCGCCCGCGCCACCCGGGTCGCCGCCTCCGCCCTCGGTCTGCTGTCCGGGGACAGCGGGCGGCGGGGGTGGACCGTGTTGGCCAGGAGGATCACATAGGTGTCCGTGGCGCGGTCCAGGACGAGGGACGTGCCCGTGAAGCCCGTGTGGCCCGCGGCGCCCCGGCCCGCCAGTTCCCCCATGAACCAGGGCTGGTCCAGGGCGAAGCCCAGGCCGGGCGGGGTGAACAGCAGGTCCACGAAGTCGGGGCCGAGGATACGGGCGGGGCCGTAGGAGCCGCCGGCCAGCAGGGTGCGGCAGAAGACCGCCAGGTCGCGGCCGGTGGAGAAGAGGCCGGCATGGCCGGCGACCCCGCCCAGCGCCCAGGCGTTCTCGTCGTGCACCTCCCCCCGCAGCATCCCCCGCTCCGCCTTGGCCCACGGCCGCCGCTGGTCCTCGGTCGCGGCGGCGGACGGACACGGTCCGAAGGCGGTCGCGGTCATGCCGAGCGGCCGTGTGATGCCGTCCCGCACCAGGACGTCGAGCGCCCGGCCGGTGAGGCGTTCCAGGACATGCTGCAGGAGCAGCATGTTGAGGTCGGAGTAGCAGTACGTGCCCGGCACGCCGATGGGCCGCTCCGCGCGGAGGAGCTCCAGCCGTTCCGCGTCGTCGGCGCAGGCGTACAGCGGGAGCTCGGGGCGCAGCCCCGAGGTGTGGGTGAGGAGCTGCCGGACGGTGATGCCGTGCCGTACGGCGGCGGTGAAGTCCGGGAGGTACGCGCCCACCCGCGCGTCGATGCCCAGCGTGCCCCGCTCGATCTGCTGCACCGCCGCCACGGAGGTGAACAGCTTGGTCAGGGAGGCGAGGTCGAAGGGGGTGTCGACGGTCATCGGGACGCGTGCGGCGGGGGGCAGTTCGACCGGGGTGTCCGTCCGTTCGTCGTGGGCGGCGTAGCGCACCGCCCAGCCCGCCGCCTCGTGCACGGCGAGCACCGGGCCGCGCCCGACGACCACGACGGCGCCCGCCGCCCAGGGGCGTTCGCCTCCGGTGCGGGCGTGGACCTCACGGACCAGGTGCCGGAGCTCCCCGGCGTCGAGCCCGGCGCGTTCCGGTGTGCCGTGGCGAAGTCGCGGCGCGCTCAGATGCCCCCGCCCTTCGCTCCCGTCCGCTCGTTCCACGGACGGCACATTCCCAGGAAGCAGCCCATCGCCACCAGGGCGGCGACCAGCTGGACGACGGCCATCGGAACGGCCGTGTCCTCACCCGCGATCCCCACCAGCGGTGACGCGATCGCGCCGATGAGGAAGGCCGTCGTACCGAGCAGGGCCGACGCGGAACCGGCCGCGTGCCGGGCGCGCATCAGCGGGAGGGTCTGGGTGTTGGGCAGGATGACGCCCATCGCGGACATCAGGACGAACAGGGCGGCCGCCATGGGCGCCAGCCCCGCCTCGCCGAACACGCCCAGGGACAGCAGCAGCAGCGCGGTCGCCGCGGCGATCACGACGGTGAGACCGACGCCGAGCACCTTGTCCAGCCGGACCCGCCCGACCAGGATCTTCCCGTTGACCTGACCCATGATCATCAGGCCGATCGAGTTGAGTCCGAACAGCAGGCTGAACGTCTGGGGGGAGGCGCCGTAGATCTCCTGCACGACGAACGGGGAGGCCGCGACGTACGCGAAGAGGGACGCGAAGCCGAAACCGCCGGCGAGCATGTAGCCGGCGAAGACCCGGTCGGCGAGGAGCCGGCGCATCGAGCCGAGGGCCTCGCCGACGCCCCCGTCGTGCCGTTCGGCGGGGGGCAGTGTCTCCGGCAGCTTCGCCCAGACGACGACCGCCAGGGACACCCCGACCACGGTGAGGACGGCGAACACGCCCCGCCAGTCCGTGACCCGCAGGATCTGTCCGCCGATGAGCGGCGCCACGATCGGCGCGACCCCGGAGATCAGCATCAGCGTGGAGAAGAAGCGGGCCATGGTCACGCCGTCGTACAGGTCACGGGCGACCGCACGGGCGATGACGATGCCCGCGGCGCCCGCCAGGCCCTGCGCGAGCCGGCAGGCGACGAGGAGTTCGACGGTCGGCGCGAACGCGCACAGCGCGGTGGCGACGACGTAGACCGCGAGGCCGACGAGCAGCGGCCGGCGACGGCCCCAGCGGTCGCTCATCGGACCGACCACGAGCTGCCCGAACGCCATGCCGGCCAGGCAGGCGGTGAGGGTGAGCTGGACCGTCGCGGCGGGCGCGTGCAGGGACTGGGTGACCTCCGGCAGCGCGGGGAGGTACATGTCCATCGCCAGCGGTGGGGTGGCGGTCAGGCCGCCCAGGAGGAGGGTGACCAGCAGGCTGGTGCGGCGGGCGGAGGTGGTGCGGTTTCCCGGCGGGATCGTCTTCCCGTCCGGGACGGCCGCTGTCGATGCTGCGTCAGGTGTACTGCTTTCTGCCGTTTTCGGTATGAATGCCCCGCCCTCAGGCACGTGACCCCTCCCTTTTCATGCCATCGGCTCCCTATGCTCTCAGCTCGTGCGGAGTGCTCCACGTCGACGACGATGTCATGGGAGCGCTTCCATGAGAGTGGGACGATCACAGAGTTGGCACAACACACGAGCAGGGTGGGACGAATGACCGAGCGGAAAACGCGCTGGGGGATCCTGGCGACCGGCGGGATGGCCGCGACCTTCGTGGCGGATCTGGTCGACATGCCGGACGCGGAGATCGTGGCGGTGGCGTCCCGCTCGGCGGAGTCGGCGAAGGCGTTCGCGGAACGGTTCGGGATACCGCGGGCGTACGGCGACTGGGAGTCGCTGGCGCGGGACGAGGAGCTGGACGTCGTCTACGTCGCCACGCCGCACTCGGCGCACCGGGCGGCGGCCGGGCTGATGCTGGAGGCCGGGCGGAACGTGCTGTGCGAGAAGCCGTTCACGCTGAACACGCGGGAGGCCGAGGAGCTCGTCGCGCTGGCGCGGGACAACGGGCGCTTCCTGATGGAGGCCATGTGGATGTACTGCAACCCCATGATGCGGCGGCTCAAGGCGCTGGTGGACGACGGGGCGATCGGCGAGGTGCGCAGCGTCCAGGCGGACTTCGGGCTGGAGGGCCCCTTCCCCGCCTCGCACCGGCTGCGGGACCCCGCGCTGGGCGGGGGCGCGCTGCTGGATCTCGGTGTGTACCCGGTGTCGTTCACGCAGCTGCTGCTCGGGGAGCCGTCGGACATCGCGGCGCGAGCGGTGCTCTCGGATGAGGGCGTCGATCTGCAGACGGGGGCACTGCTCTCGTGGGAGAGCGGCGCTCTCGCTTCGGTGCACTGCTCCATCGTCGGCGGTACGGCGACCTCCGCGTCGATCACCGGTTCGCGGGGCCGGATCGACATCCCGTACGGCTTCTTCTTCCCGGACCGGTTCACCCTGCACCGGAGCGGCCGTGACCCCGAGGAGTTCGCGGCCGACCCCGCCGACGGCCCCCGCAGCAGCCTCAAGCACGAGGCCGCGGAGGTGATGCGGGCCCTGCGGGCGGGCGAGACCGAGTCGCCGCTGGTGCCGCTCGACGGCACCCTCGCCGTGATGCGGACGCTCGACGCGATCCGGGACCGCGTCGGCGTCCGCTACCCGGGAGAGACCGCCGGAATTCCGGAGGTCACGCCGGCTTGAGCCCCGGCTCCCCCGCCTCCGTCACGAAGGAGGCGGCGGTCGTGAGCGGCGCGCCCTGCGTGGTCACGTGGGACACCGTCCTGAAGTCGGCGCGCGCCCGCTCCCGGCCGAGCGAGACGGTCGTGTAGCCGCGCAGGCCGTTGTAGAACTTCATGTGCGGGTTGGCGGCCGTGATCCGGTCCCAGTTGGCCGGTTTCGCGGAGCCGTTGCCGCCGCTGGAGACGGAGGTCGTGACGATCTCCGTGCCCACCGTGCGGGAGTCCGGGTCGGAGAAGTCGCGCTTGATGTCCATGGCGTAGTGCACGTGCACGTCGCCGGTGAGGACCATGAGGTTCTCGACACCGGCGGCCTGCGCGCCGGCCAGGACCCGCTCGCGGGAGGCGGGGTAGCCGTCCCAGGAGTCCATGGAGACCTTCGACGGCGGTGTGGTGGTGTCGTACCGCTGGGAGAAGGTGACCTGCTGGGGCACCACGTTCCACAGGGCGTCCGAGCGGTGCCAGCCGTTGATCAGCCAGCGTTCCTGGGCGTCGCCGGTGAGGGTGCGCGAGGGGTCCTCGGACTCGGGGCCCGGGTACTGCCAGCCGTCGCCGTAGGCCTGGTTCGATCGGTACTGCCGGGTGTCGAGCACGTCGAACTGGGCCAGCCGGCCCCAGTGCAGGCGGCGGTACAGCTGCAGGTCGGGGCCGTCGGGGAGCTGGGGGCGGCGCAGCGGCATGTTCTCCCAGTAGGCGCGGTAGGCGGCGGCCCGGCGCAGCAGGAACTCCTCCGGCGGGACGCTGTTCTCCGGGGTGCCGTCGGCGTAGTTGTTCTCGGTCTCGTGGTCGTCCCAGGTGACGACGAAGGGGTGCGCGGCGTGCGCGGCCCGCAGGTCGGGGTCGGACTTGTAGAGGGCGTACCGCAGCCGGTAGTCCTCCAGCGTCACCGTCTCCCGCGCGAACAGGCCGGGAAGGGTGCCGGAGGGGTAGGCGCGGGCCCCGGCGACGTCGTTGACCGCGTACTCGTAGAGGTAGTCGCCGAGGTGGAACACGACGTCGAGGTCCTCGTCGGCCAGGTGCCGGTAGGCGGTCCAGTAGCCCTGGTCGTAGCGCTGGCAGGAGACCACGCCGAAGGTGAGTCCGGCGGCCCGGCTGTGGCGGGCGGGCGCGGTGCGGGTGCGGCCGACGGGGCTGACGAAGCGGCCCGCCCGGAAGCGGTAGTAGTAGACCTGGCCGGGGGCGAGACGGCCGGCCTCGACGTGCACGGTGTGGTGGAACTCGGGGTGGGCGGTGGCCCTGCCCCTTCTGACGACGCGGCGGAACCGTTCGTCGAGGGCGATTTCCCAGTCGACGCCGACGCGCTGCGCGGGCAGTCCACCGTCGGCCCCGTACGGGACCGGGGCCAGGCGGGTCCAGAGCAGGACGGAGTCGGGGTGGGGGTCGCCGGAGGCGACGCCGAGGGTGAAGGGGTCGTCGGTGATCCGTGCGGCGTCGAGTTCGGCGGCGGCCGCGGTGCCCGCGCCGGGCACGTTGACCGCGAAGGCGAGCGCGGCGGCGGCGCCGGTGGTGGTCAGAAAGCGCCGGCGGCCGATGTGCCGGGCGGCCGCCCTCAGTTCGGGCGCGTGCGGTGACTGGCGGACCTCGGGTGTCATCCGTTCCTCCCCTGGCGTGTGGATGCGGAAGGAATTCGAGTGGGCGGGAACGACGCTCGGTTGACGCGTACACAGCATCCGGATGACGGTCGTATGAGTTCCGCATGGCGGACCCTCCCGTACGCTGCGGGGCCATGAACGCCAAGGAAACGGACGGACGGGCAGGGGTCGCGGTGGTGACCGGGGCGGGTTCCGGCATCGGGCGCGCGGTGGCGGTGGAGCTGCTGCGCGCGGGCTGGTCGGTGGCGCTGGCGGGACGCCGCGAGGAGACACTGGAGGAGACCGCGGCGCTCGCCGCGCGCGGGTCCGGCGGAGGCGGGGCGCTCGCCGTACGGACGGACGTGTCACGTCCCGAGGACGTGAGCGGGCTGTTCACGGCGACGGTCGGGCGCTTCGGCCGCGTGGACCTGCTGTTCAACAACGCGGGCACGTTCGGCCCCGGCGGGGTGCCGGTGGAGGAACTGCCCTACGAGGCCTGGCGGCACGTGGTGGACACCAACCTGAACGGGGCGTTCCTGTGCGCGCAGGCGGCGTACCGGCAGATGAAGGAGCAGGACCCCCAGGGCGGCCGGATCATCAACAACGGCTCCGTCTCGGCGCACGCCCCGCGCCCCCTCTCGGTCGCCTACACCGCCACCAAGCACGCGCTGACGGGCCTCACCAAGTCGCTGTCGCTGGACGGGCGGCCGTACCGGATCGCGGTGGGCCAGATCGACATCGGCAACGCGGCGACCGACATGACGCGGCGCATGGAGACCGGCGCCCTCCAGGCGAACGGCGAGACCGTGCCCGAGCCGGTGATGGATGTCGCGGACGTGGCCCGCACGGTGCGGCACATGGCGGAGCTGCCGCTGGAGGCGAATGTGCAGTTCGCGACGGTCCTGGCGACGGCGATGCCGTACGTGGGCCGGGGCTGAGCGTCGGCGGACCGGCCGCACGGGCGCAGACCTTCCACAAACGGAGTTTCAACGTCCGCCCCATTGCGGCCGGTAGTGGACTTATGCTCAACTCTCCTACACCAAAGCTTCACACTTGGAGCAGAGGTCTTCCGCAGGCCATGTCCAGGGGGGAGGCGGCAGCCGTTCCACGCCACCGGGTTGGGGGTGGACCCGCGCGGGACCGCGGGTACGCACCGGTGGGTGGAACGGCTGCCGCACGAACGCCCAGGTGCGGGTGTCCGGGTCGTAGAGGTCGCCCCAACTCCACGGCAGCAGAACCCGAGGACGCTCAGCTCACCGCCGCGCGCCCCGCACCACGCAGGCCCCGCCCCGGGCCCCGCCGGCGCCGCACCAGGTCGTGGGCCGCCTCCGGCCACCGCGGGTAGGCGAAACCGAAGCCCGCCTCGAGCAGCCGGCCGGGGACGACCCGCCGGCTCTTGAGCAGCAGTTCGGTGTCCGAGCGCAGGGCGAAGGCGCCCAGCTCGGCCATCCACCGCGTCGCGGGCAGTCCCGCCGGCATGCGCCACGCCCTGCGCAGGTCACGCATGAACACGCGCTGCGGCAGCGGCTCGGGGGCCGCCAGGTTCACCGCGCCGGTGAGGTCGTCCCGGGCGATGAGGAACTCCACCGCGCGGACGAAGTCGCGGTCGTGGATCCACGACACGTACTGCGCACCGCCCGCGACCGGCCCGCCGAGGCCGAGGCGGGTCAGCCACGACAGGACGTCGAAGACGCCGCCCCGGTCGGGGCTCATCACCATGGCGGCGCGCAGGGCCACCTTGCGCGTGTGCGGGGCTGCGGCCTCTTCCTGCTCACGCTCCCAGGCCCTGGCGATGTCGACGCTGTAGGACCAGTAGCCCGGTACATCGGACTCGGTTCCGCCGATCGCACCGGTCGCCTCGTCGTTGGGCGCGTCGAAACGGTGGGCGTAGACGGTGGCGGTGCTCATCTGGAGCCAGACCCGCGGAGGCCGCGCCGCGGCGCCGATCGCCTCGCCGACGGCGCGGGTGGACAGCACCCGCGAGTCCATCATGGCGCGGAGGTTGGCCGGGGTGTACCGGCAGCTCACGCTGCGGCCGGCCAGGTTGATCACGACGTCGCTGCCGTCGATCGCCTCGGTCCACGGCCCCGGCGTCCTGCCGTCCCAGTGCACCTCGCCCGGCGCCGTCGGCCGCCTGGTCAGCACCACGACCTCGTGCCCGGCCGCGCTCAGCGCGCGGTTCAGCACGGTCCCCACCTGCCCGGTCCCGCCGGGAATCACGATCCTCATCAGCCCCTGCCCTTCGACGAGGACCACCCTAACCCCGATTTGAACGCGTTCAAATCACCGGGATACCCTTGGACGCAGACGACCTCGAGCAAGGAGCCCCCATGGCCACCGGATCCGCGGACAGCCCGGCAACCCTCTACGGCCCCGTCTCCCTCGCCCTCGGAACGGCCGCACTGGCCGCCGCCGTGTTCGCCGGCCTCCTCGGCATCGCGATCCCCCTGCTCTTCGGCAGCCTGGCCGTCACCTTCGCACTGCTCGGGCTCGGCCGGGGGCTCCACCGGGTCCAGTGCGCCGTCGGCCTGACCACGGGCTCCCTGAGCCTGGCCTACCCGATGCTCCTGGTCGCGGCCTGGGCATGACGTGGCGGAGCCCGGGAGTCGTATCCAGCTCCCGGGCCCCTGGGGATGCCACCCAATTGCGCACGCCGGTGGCGTTTAAGAGGACGGATCAGTCATCAAGCCGTCGTGTTCTTCCTTTGAACTACCGCACCGTGAGAGAGGTGCAGACGAGATTCGAACTCGCATCCGATGGCGTTGTCCGTCCCCGGTCGATCCGGCGATCGGCGGCAATGCTGAGACTGGAGCGAGAGTCTGAGATTGACCGCGGCCGCCGTCTCGGCGAGCCGCGCTTTCAGGCTGAACTTCAGTTTCAGCTTGCGCTCCTGGCACGAACCGGTCCTCAATCCCGCCCGTGCCCCGTAGCGCACCCCCGCGCTCGCACGCGGGGGCGTTCTCGGTCGCGGTACCCGCGTCCGGCATCAGCCGAACAGGTACCCGAACACCGCGTCCCCGACCCGCTGGTCGGTGACTTCGGCACTGTTGGCCTCCTCGCGGGCGAACTTCACCGCCTGCTGGAGCTTCTCGACCCGCTCGACGAGCTCGTTGACCCGCCGCGCGGGGAGCGCCCCGGAGAACTTCACGGTCGTCCAGTACCCGATGGGCACGTCCTCGTAGTACACCTCGACCTGCGCCGGGTGCTTCTCGGTCGCCTCCGCCTTGACGTGGTTGCGCGGGACCTTCTTGGTGCGGATGGTCCGCACGGGGTCCGTCTTCCACCAGTCCGTGGACGGGTCGTGGGACCAGGACTCGGCGGCGTCGAGGGTGGGGAGCTTCTTGACGAAGGTGTGCAGATCGGTGAGCTGCTTCTCCAGGAAGAGCAGATAACTGACCGGCACGTCGGCCACGACGGTCCGCCCGTCGACCGTGACGTCCGCCCGGGCCGTGCAGTTCGCCCAGTCCTTGGTGGCCGTCACGTCGAACAGCCGCGTCAGCGAGGCAGCCATCTCCCGCAGCACGTCCTCGCCCTGCACCTGCACCCGCGTGGACTCGGGCGGCAACTGCTCGCCCTCCTCGTCCTTGGGCTGGTAGGTACGCGAGATACCGGCCAGCAGCGCGGGCTTCTGCACCTTGTGGTGCGCGGCGGTGATGTCCTGGAGCGACTTGCTCTTGACACCCTTCTCGACCGCGATGATCTGATTCAGCTTCGCCACGTGGCTCCCCCTTCGAACACCAGGGAACCTACCTGTCCGGGGCCCGGACGTCCGCCGAATTATCCCGCCCCGCCGTCCCACCCTCACCGATGGCCGTTGACCGCCAACGGTTCCGCGTGGGTACGGTACCCACGCATCGGGGAACGCCTTAACCTGACAGACCCGGGCAGTGGGGCGGCACGGCACACTGCCCGGCGTACGCGTGAGGGGGCACGTGGACATGGCAGGAGAAGGACCGGGGTTCTCGGACCCGCCCGCCCACGGGGCGGGCAGGGCGCCGTGGCGGATGAGGGTACTGGCCGGCCCGGACACCGCGGAGGCGGGAGAGTTACCGGAGCTGCGGCCGGCCGGCGGGAGCATCGTCGCCGATCCGTCGAGGCCGGGGACCGGCACCGTTCCCCGGCAGCTGTCCGGGCCGGCCCGGACCGCCGTCGCGGGCGCCGCCGTACTGCTCACCGACCGGCTTGCCGTCACGTGCGCCCATGTCGTGGAGAGCGCGCTGAGGTGCCGTCGGCTGGAGGAAGCCCCGGAGGGTGCCTTCCCGGTGGACTTCCCGGCGTCTCCCGGACACCGCGTGACCGCCCGCGTGGCCCCGGGCGGCTGGTTCCGGCACCCGCCCGCCGGGGACCTGGCCGTACTGGCGCTGGACAGCCCACCGCCCCCGGGCGCCGGCCCGACGCCCGTCGCGGACGGCCCGGCCGGTGACGGCGCCGCGGTCCTCGTGTACGGGCACCCCGCCACCGTGCCCGACGGCGTGTGGGCGCGGGCCAGGACGGTGGCGGTCGGCGGGACGCATCCGGGCTGGATGCAGCTCGAGGGCGACGACGGCCGGGGCGCCCGCATCGAACGCGGATTCAGTGGAGCGGGAGTGTGGGACGAGGCCCGGGGCCAGGTCGTCGGCGTGGTGGCGTCCGTGCTGAACGCGGTCGGACCGGCCCCTACGCGCGTCGCGTGGATGATCCCCCTCGGGCTGCTCTCCGGAACCCCCTTCGCGCCACCGCCCCCGGCCGCCGCGGCCGGCCCCGTGTCCGTGGACGCCTGGGACCTCGTCGACACGCTCATGGCCACCGGGTCCGCCGCCGCCGACGCCCGCCGCCTGCTGTCCGTACTGCCCGTCGGCATCTCCGGCACGGTGCCCCGTGACGACGTACCGCGGTTGCAGCTGTTCCACCTGGTGCGCCGATGCGGTGACTATCCGGACGGCCCCGCCGAGCTGGTGCGTGCCGTGCGCAAGCTCGAGGGCGACTCCGTCACCGCACGGGACTTCGCCCGGGCGGCACACGCCCTCTGGCCGGACCGGTTGGGCGGCGATGCCTGACATGTCCGAACGCCCCTGGTGGAGTCCGGGTGCGGGTGACCCGGTCTCCCGCACCGAACGTGCCGCACAGCTCGTCGACGCGCTCATGAAGGTGCCCGTGCTGGACACCGTGCGCTCGCGCCGGCTGTGCGTCGAAACCGCCCTGGAGCGCCTGGGACAACGGCTCTCCGTCGCGGAGTTCGACGAGAAGAAGCCCCATCTGGTCGAGATGGTGAAGGTCTTCGGAGGTGTCCCCGAGGGCTGGCGGGAACTGACGGGCGCGGTGCGGTTCCTGGCCCACTACGACCTGCCTTCGGAGCAGGCGGCCGCCCTGGCCGGCGGCCCCGCCCCGCACCTGGGCGACTCCAAGCAGCGGCGCGAACTCGCCTCGCTCCTGGCCGGTCTTGACCGGCAGAACGTCCCCGAGCTGGAGCGGATCTTCGCCTTCGCCGCCGGGGACGGCTTCGGGCCGCTGCCCGCGAGCGTGCGCACGGCCTGGGAGGCGTACGAGCTGCTGGAGAACTGCAATGTGCCGCCCGACGGCGTCTCCCGGAGCGTGCGCTTCGTGCAGGAAGTGGCCTACGTCGTCGGCCCCGAGCCCGGTGACGCGCTGCGCCAGTGGCTCAGCCGGGACGTGCGCGCCTCGGTGGACGAGGGCGTGGAGGCCATGCGTCTGCTGGACAACGTCCGTCGCACCACCGGTCGTTGGCGGGACGCGGCGGACGGGACGGCCTATCTCGTGGTCCGGCTGCATCCGTGCGAGGACTCCGCCGAGCAGGTGTGGCTCACCTGCTGGACCAGTAGGGGAGGCTCCTGGGAGCCGCGTCAGCGCGACGACCGGAGGCTGTCGCTGAGCGACGTGCCGGCCCGGGTGGCCGCCCTGGTCGACCAGGAGGAGGCACGGCTGCGGCATCACCGGGGAGGCGTCGTTCTCGAGTTCATCCTTCCGGTGGACATGGTGAACACCCCCGTGGAGGAGTGGCCGCGCGCGGCTCCCTTCGGCTCGGTGGCGGAGGACGCGGCCTTCGCCGCGCCCTTCGGGATGGAGTACAAGGTCGTCATAAGAAGCCTGGAACGGATGGACGCCCTGCATCTCCACCGCGTCTGGAACGAGCGCTGGCAGGTGCTCACCGGTGGCAGCGGGGCGAGCGTGCACCGCTGCGAGCAGGGCGACGGTACCCAACGACGGCGTCTGTACACGAAGTTGAAGCAGGACCCGTCCATCGCCCTGATGACCCTCGGCTCACCGCCCGACGACGAGGCGGGCCGCCGAGAGCTGGTGCTGGGGTTGCAGGTGGGCCTGCCGGTGCTGCTGTGGGCGCACGAGGGGGCGCTCAGCGACCGGGAACACGCCGTGGTGCACACACTGTCCGACGCGGGCGGCTGGGATGCTCTACTCGACCATGTGACGCGCTTGCACTTCTCTCCCGGAACACGGGACGATGGGCTCGAGGGTGCCATGCGCTCTCGCATAGCTGTGCTGTGGGACGATCCGAGCCGCCTCCCCGAGGTCCCGGAATCGGCGGGTTGAGCTCCCCGCGCGTCCGGGCGTGCGTCAACTCGCGGCGGAGCGAGGGACGTTGGACGGGAGGTGGCTCGGTCGTACGGATGTGCACCGCTCCGCGCACGACTCAGGTTTGGGGGACGGTCGATGGCCGACAGGGGTCTGCACGATCCGGCAGCGGCCGACGGCACCGTCGTCGATCCCGGTGCCTGGCACATCTACCGGGGCACGGGCCGGCCACGCGAGGACGCACCGGGAATCGACCTGCTGCCGCCTCCCCCTCCGTGGCGGCGTTTCTCCGGCGAACCACTCATCGAGGAGCCGGCGCCGCAGGACGAGGCGGAATTCACCCGACGGCTGGGACCGGCCGACGGCCCCGTGCCGCGCAGCGCCTCCGTGCAGGAGAAGGACCTGGTCAACGCCGCGTTGATGCTGCGCCGCCCGTTGATCGTCGCGGGCCCGCCCGGCATCGGGAAGTCCAGCCTCGCCCATTGCGTCAGCCGTGAGCTGGGCCTTGGCCGGGTGCTGCGGTGGAACATCACCAGCCGCAGCACCCTCAAGGAAGGCCTCTACTCCTACGACGCCATCGGCCGGGTCCAGGAGGCCGCCGCCCGCGGAGCCCTGCTGGGTCCCGCCCTCGGGGCGTTATCCGGCGAGACTGCCGGGAAACCGCCCGCCGAGCTGGGCTCCGACGGACTGCACAACATCGGCGACTACATCCAACTAGGGCCTCTGGGAACGGCGTTACTCCCCCGGGTCGTACCGCGGGTGCTGCTGATCGACGAAATCGACAAGGCCGACGTGGATCTCGTGGGCGACCTCCTGAGCGTCTTCGAGGAGGGCGAGTACCGGATTTCCGAACTGGCCCGCATGCGCGCCCGGATGCCGGACGCCGAGGTGCACACCGACGATCCGGACGGCACGGCGTTCGTCCACCACGGGCTGGTGCGCTGTGCGGCGTTCCCCGTCGTCGTGATCACCAGCAACGGCGAGCGGGTCCTGCCGCCGGCCTTTCTGCGCCGCTGTCTCTACCTCGAACTCCCCCCGCCGGACGCGGACCAGCTCGCGGCGGTGCTCTCCGCCCATCTGGCCGACGGGGACGACGAGCACCGCGCCGTCATGATCCGGGACTTCCTGGCCCGCTCCCGCACGGGCGGCACCCTCGCCGCCGACCAGTTGCTGAGTTCGGAGTTCCTCCGCACCACCCCGTCCGGCCCCGGCCGGCATTCCTGGAACGAGCTGCTGCACGCCCTGTGGCGGCGGCTCGACGGGGCAGGGACTGGAGGATGAGCCACTCGCCCTTCCAAGGCGGCGGGGCGCGTGACGGTGTCAGGCCGGGTGCCGCTTCGCGGTCCGGGCTGCGCGCCGGCCAGGATCGTACGACGCCGCTCTGGGACGAGGCCGGGGACGTCGTCTGGCTGGCCATGCAGCGCGAGAGGCTGATCCTCCGGGCCGCCGCGGCACCCCCGCCCGGGCCGCCGGCGGCGGACACCGGACCGGCCCACTCCCCGCCCACCGACGACACACGCCTGCCCAGGCCGGCCCCGGGGCCGGACCCCGGCCCCGCTCCACGGGAGACCGCCCGCCCCGACGGCCACGACCCGTCCGAGGAGGCCGGCCCCGCACCCACTCCCGTGGGGAGCACAGCGGAGCCCTACGGCACCTCCCTCCGGCCCGATCCCGGCTCCGCCGGCCGGCCGGCGGAGCGGCTGGAGAGTCTGCTGGTGGAGCTGGGCAGAAAACTGGCCCTCGACGGTTCCCGGTCCATCGAGAAGTCGGTGCTGCCCCTCAAACAGCGGGTCGGCTCGCTGCACCGGCAGGAGCTGGACGAGGAGCGCACCGCCGAGACCGCCGCCGAGCAGGGAGTCTGGCTGCCGTTGCAGCGTCCCGCCGAGGAACGCTGGCTGACGATGACCCTGCTGGTCGACTCCGGGGAGTCGATGCGGCTGTGGGCGCCGACCGCCGAGCGGCTCCAGGAGACACTGCACGGCTCGGGCGCGTTCCGGGACGTCCGTCTGCTCCACTGGCCGACGGGACCGCGGTCCGCCGGTCCGATGCCGCCGGGCGACGGACGCCACGTGTTGCTGGTCCTCACCGATCTCCAGGCCGCCCGCTGGGCCGACGGCAGCGCCCACCGCGCGCTCGCCCGGTGGGCCCGCGCGGCTCCGACGGCGATCGTGCACGTCCTGCCCGGCCATGTGTGGGCCCGTACCGGCACCCGCACCCACCGGCTCCGGATCACCGCGCCAGGTCCGGCAGCCGCCAACGCCACTTGGTCCGCCCGCCACGACGACCTCGCCCTGGGCCCCGCCGACTTCCCGGACGGCCCGGCGGACGGTCTCACGGACGGCTTCACGCCGGGGCCGGGTGCGGGGCCCGGCGCTCCCGGGCCGGGCATCGCCGTACCGGTGGTGACGCTGACGGCCGAAGGGCTGGGCCGGTGGGCACGCTTCACCGCGGGCGAAGTGACCGGCGCGTGGGCCGTACGGGCCCTGTGGGTGTCCCCGACGGCCGGCGGCCCGCCCCTGGCGGCGCGGCAGGACCCGGCGCACCTCATCGCACCGCCCGAGGTGGCGGCCCGCACCCTGCGGGCGCAGCTGTCCCCCACCGCCTACCGCCTGGCCCGGCTGTGCGCGGCGCTGCCGCTGCTGAACCTCGCGGTGCTGCGCATGGTGCAGGCCCGGCTGCTGCCCGAGGCGCGCACCTGGCACGTGGCCGAGCTGCTGCTCTCCGGCATCCTGCGGCGGGTCCCCGGCGATCCCGAAACACCGGCCCTGGCCCGGTCCGAGCTGGAGCTGGGCACCGAACTGCGCAGGGAGCTGCTGTCCGAGGGGACCAAGGGGGAGACGGCATGGGCGATGACCCTCATGTTCGATTCCCTGGCCGCCGCGGTGCAGGGCCCCTTGGGCCAAACCTTCGGTCAGCTCGGGGGAATCGTCCGCGATCCGAGTCGCGCTTCCCGTTTTCCCATGGAAGCTTTACCACCATGGATTTCCTCTGTTTTACCTGCATTCGCGGCCATGTCCGGCCCCTATGCGACGGCCTTGCACGAGCTCAGTCGCCGCCTTTCCGCAGCCGCTGAGCCCTCCTCGCCATCACTCGCCGAGGTGTCGGAGAACTCGGAGAACGCAACCTCCGACGACAACGCCCCGTTGGTCGTGGCGGCCGATGTACCGGATCCCGAAGAAGAGAGGAACGCCGAAGTGACCGGCTTGCAGTCCGCCGAAGTCGGGCAAAGGAGTGACGGGCTGCAGAAGCCGCCACCCGTCTGGGGCAATGTCCCTCCCCGAAACCGTGCCTTCACGGGCCGTGTCCAGCTCCTCGAGGATCTCCACCGCAGGTTGCAGGAGGGCACCACGGCAGTGCTGCCCGAAGCACTGCAGGGAATGGGCGGCGTCGGCAAATCCCAGCTGGCGGTCGAGTACGTTTATCGCCACCTCCACGAGTATCAGGTGATCTGGTGGATTCCCTCCGAGCAACCGCAACAGATCCGCCAGTTCCTGGTGATGCTGGCCGCCCGGCTCGGAGTGAGCGTCGGCAGCGGGGAGGCGAACAGTGCCGTTCCCGCGGTGATAGAAGCACTGCGTATCGGCGAACCCTACAAGAACTGGCTTCTTGTCTTCGACAACGCAGAAAATCCCGAGGCCGTGCGCGAATTCTTTCCGACAAACGGACCGGGTCGTATTCTCGTCACCTCCCGCAACGCCCAGTGGGCCGCCTCGGCGCGCCCGCTGGAGGTCGATGTCTTCACCCGCGAGGAGAGCAGGGCACTGCTGCAGCTGCGTGCCCCCACACTGGACGACGAGACAGCGGACCGGCTCGCCGAGACACTGGGCGACCTGCCCCTGGGCATCGAACAGGCGGCCGTGTGGCTGTCCGAGACCGGTATGCCCGCCGACGAGTACCTCCGCCTGTTCGAGCAACAGGCCAACGAGCTGATGAACAGCGACCCTCCGGCCGACTACCCGCTGACCGTGGCGGCCGCCTGGAACGTGTCGCTGGAACGGCTGCGCCGCAATCACCCCGCGGCCCTCCAGCTCCTGCAGGTGTGCGCGTTCTTCGCCCCCGAGCCGATCTCCCGGCGGCTGCTGACCGGCGTACGGGACGCCCCCGTACCGGCGGAACTGAGCGCGGCACTCAGCGACCCGATCAAACTGGGCCGGGCCATCCGCGAGATCAACCGCTACGCGCTGGCCCGCATCAACCACAACACCAACACGGTCCAACTGCACCGCTTGGTCCAGCGGGTGCTCATCAACCAGATGTCGGATCCGCTGAAACGGCAGATGCGCGAGGGCGCCCACCGGCTGCTCGCCAAGGGCGACCCGGACGAGCCGGAGGCCTCGCACCAGTGGCAGCAGTACGGCGATCTGCTGCCGCACGTCCTGCACAGCCGCGCCGTCGAGTCGACCGACCCCTGGGTGCGCCAACTCGTCCTCAACGAGGTGCAGTACATGTTCTCGTGGGGCGACCACCAGGGCTGCGCCGATCTGGCGAAGCTGACCTACGACACCTGGCGGGCGCAGGACGGGGAGAACGCCGAGCACGTCTTCGCCGCCGCCAAGCCGTACGCCGACGCGCTGCGCATCCTGGGCCGCTACTCGGAGGCGTACGAACTGGACCAGCGGACCCTGTCCGGCATGACGGAGGTACTCGGTCCCGAGCACGAGTCCACCCTCGAGGTCACCAGCATGCTCGCCTGGGACCTGCGTCTGCGCGGTGACTTCTCCCGGGCCCTGGAGCTCGACAAGCACGTCTTCGACACCTGCACCCGGCTGTTCGGGCCGAACGACGTGACCACACTCGTGGCGGCGCACCGGCACGCGCTCAACCTGCGGTTCATCGGCGAACTGGGCGAGGCGCTCGCACTGGACCGGGAGACGTACCGCCGCAGAGTGGAGGAGTTCGGCGAGAACTCCCTGAACACCCTGTCCACCATGGCGGCCGTCGCCCTCGACCTCCAGGAGGGCGGGCAGTACCTGGCCGCCCGCGACCAGGCGCGGGACGTGGCGGACCGCTACCAGTACAACTACGGCGAGGCCCACCCGCACACCATGGCCGCGCTGCGCCTGCTGTCGGTGACCGAGCGCCGGGCCGGCAACCACTCCCGGGCGCTGGAACTGTCCGGCCGTGCCCTCAACCTGTTCCGGACACGGTACGGCGACAAGTACCCGCTGACCGTCTCCACCCTGGTCGCCCACGCCATCGACGTACGGCAGAGCGGTGACCTGGACCGGGCGCTGCTGCTCGGGCAGCAGGGGTACGAAGGGTTCGAGGCGCTGCTCGGCCACGACCACCCGCACACCGTCGCCGGGCGCGTCAACCAGGCGATCTGTCTGCGGCTGTCCGGCCAGGTCGAGGCGGCGCACGCGATCAACACCCAGGCGCGGCAGCGTCTGGTGGAGACACTGGGCGAGGACCACCCCAACGCGCTCGCCTGCTCCTCCAACCTCGCCGTCGACCTGTACGAATTGGGCGAGGTCCAGGCGTCGGTGGACCTCGCGCGGCGCAGTCTCGAACAGGGGCGGGCCCGCTTCGGCACCGACCACGACCACCCGGTCGTGCTGGCCACCGCCCTCAACCTCGCGCTCGGCCTGCGGCAGTTGGGCCGGCACGAGGAGGCGGAGGAGCTCTACACCGACACCCTCACCCGCTACCGGACGTCCCTGGGCGAGGACCACCCGGCCTGCCTGGCGGCGGAGGAGAGCCGCACCGCCAACTGCGACATCGACCCGCTGCAGATCTGACACCGGGGCCGGCACCGGGGTCGCGCCAGTGCGGTCCCGGTGCCGGGCGCCCGGCGGGCGTCACTCACTCAGCCAGGCGCACAGCTTCACCGGATCCACCGGGGAGGCACCGTCCGCGTGGAGTTCCAGCGCGAGGGCGCGGACCAGTTCCGGCCTGCTCAGCAGACAGGGCGTCGCGGCCGTGGCATCCGCCGCCCGCAGGGCCAGCGCCAGCCCCGCCCAGGCGGCGTGCGCGCCCGGGTCGTCGGCGAGGACCGCTTGGTACCGGCGCAGCGCGTCGGCGGTGTCCCCGCCGACGAGACCACGGTCGGCGGCCAGCAGATCGGCACGTCGGTCGTGGTCCGTGCGCGCCGCCTTCAGGGAGCCGTCGGCGAGGAGCACCCGGCGCAGTTCACCGCGCGGCTCACGCCCGCCGCCGCCGGACGCCTGCGGCACCGGCTCCGCGTCGCCGCCCGCCCCCCGCGCCGACAGACCCGACCGCCACCGCTCCGCCAGCTCGCGGACCTCGTCCGGGCGGGCGCGCACATGGTGCAGCCGCCAGGTGATGCGCAGGTCGGCGCTCTCCTCCCGGGCCAGCGCGAGCGGGTACGACGGCACCCGCTCCCCTGCCCAGGGAGCGGTCCAGGAGGCGAGCCGGTCGACGAACCGGCGCCCCCAGTCGGTCAGCCGCGCCTGGGGACCAGGGGCGTTCAGGGAACGCAGTGCCTGCGCGACCGCGTCCCGCCACACCGCGAACTCGAAGTGGGCGAGATCGGCGCGGCGTCCGCTCAGCGCGTGCCGTTCGACCCGCCAGAAGTCGGCGACCCCGGCGAAGGCGTACACCCCGTGCACCAGACCCGGGGTGGGCCGCGGGTCGCTGCGCCAGGGCGCGTACAGCAGCGGTTCGCCCGGCCCCCGCCCGTCCGGGTCCGGCCGCCGGAACAGCCCGACCTGGTGGACGAGGCTGTTGAGGACGGAGTGCCGGGCCTCGTGCACCAGCGTCGCCGCGAGTTCGGTCGCGTCGTGCGGCTCGGACAGGACGACACCGCCGACGGCCTCCGAGTACGAGGCGCTCTCGGCGCGGAAGCGGGGCGTGCGGGGCAGCGGCGCGAAGGTGCGCAGCGACAAGGACAGCAGCCCGGCGGCACCGGGATGGCGTGCGGCCAGCACCTGCCCGGCCTCGGCGAACAGCCTCCGCCACGTTTCCTCCTCGGCGCCGGCGAGGGGTCCGCGCGTGGGGTGGAACTCCCGGAAGTCCCGGTACGGGTCGCAGTCGTCGAGAGCGAGGGTGTGCGGCTCCCCGTCACCTCCCGGATGCCAGACGAGCGTGCGCACGGGATGCCAGCGCTCACCGGGCAGCCCTCGCTCCCCGGGCAGCCGCAGTACCCGCGTACCGAGCGTCAGCGTGGCCCCCGCGCCCGGGGCCGTGTCGAGTACGGCGGTGGCGTACTCCATGTGCGGGCCGGGGAACTCGGCCCGTCCCAGGGTGGGCAGACACACCGTGCCCGCGTAGGCCGGCACCCGCACGAGGGCACCCACTCCGGCGCGTAAGGCCGCGGCGCCCGCCAACGCGTGCAGATACCCCGTGTCCTGCCACAGGGGCCGCCCGCCGGGCGCGTCGGCCGCCTCCCCCGAACGGAGCCGGGCCAGCAGACCGACCGCCCACACCCCGACCGCGGGATGCGTGATGATCTCCGACACGACCCGGGCATCGGCGGCCTCCGCGCGCAGCAGCAGTCCGACCGCCTCGGTGACGGGCGGCAGCGGCCCGGGATCCCCGGCGGCGACGACCGCCGCGGTCACCCCGCGCAGCATCAGCATCCGCCGGCTGCGCTCGCCGAGGCTCAGCCGCCCGGCCGTCCCCTCTCCCACGCGTCCGGCCGCCACGGCGTCGAGATCGGCCACCGGAAGGCGATGCCGTGATGTACCGCCGGCCTGGCCCGATGTCGTCCCGGACATCGAGCGCTCAGTCCTCGGGGGCGTCGCACCGCGCAGGGGAGAACGGGCTGGGGTACGGGCCGCCGGCGCTCTGTCCTGCCGCTTCCCTGGCGAGCTCCGCGAGCAGTGCCTCCTGCGCCTTGGCTATCGGATCGCCGGACAGGGCCATTGCCTCCCGAAGACCACAACCGCTGAGATCGACAAGTCCGCTCTCTATGTCGGTCGTAGAAGTCCTCACGTCAGGCTTCCCCCTGTCGGCTCCTGCTGGTGACCCGGCGCGCGCGGACGCACCTCTTCCCATAGTGGCGGGCCCGCAGCCATGCCGAAAGGGCTCCTGGCGGCCACGAAGGCCGGAATCTTTCGATCAGCCGCCGCCGTGCGGCCGACGGTGTTCCCGTCCGGTCCCCCTGATCGCTACGGTGGGCCCTGTCCGGCCCGGCGGCCGAGGGGGAGGCAGAATGCTGGTCCGATTCGACCTGGGTGACGGCGACTTCGTCATCGCGGACATCACACGCGCCGACGGCGGAGTCGTGGACGCGGCCACCCCTTCCGACCTGGTGGCCCGCGCCACCGGCTCCTTCACCACGGCCCTGGAACAGGTCCGCAGCGCCGCCGCCCTCACCGTCCACCGCATGCGCGACCTCCCCCAGCGCCCCGATGAGGTCACCGTGGAGTTCGGCATCCAACTGGACGCGGAGGTGGGCGCGGTGCTGGCCCGGACGGGAGCGCAGGGGCATCTGCAGGTGCAGCTGACGTGGCGGAACGAGGACCGCGGCTGAGGCACTGGCACGGGTTTGCGAACCTTGTCCGCCCTGCGAGTCACTCACCGTCGTCCTCGTCGAAATCAAAGACCAACTGCATGGCGGCAGGCTCCGCCGGCATCTGGGGTGCCGTCGCATCCACGGCGTCTTCGATCTCGTGCGGCAGAGCGTAAGCGGTACGTGGGAGCCAGCTCGTACCAGGCACCCCGTGTCACCTTGCCGGGTAACGCGGCCGCAGGGTCGGACGGGTTTCTGATGTTGGTGACTGGGTCAACTTGCGTGCATATTATGCGGGTTCAATCCGCGTGTTTCGTGGGACAGGAGTCAAGCGACATGATGATGCCCTCCTCGGGGCCGGCCCGGCCGACGCCGGATATCGACGCCTCGGTACCGCACTCGGCGCGGATGTGGAACTACTGGCTGGGCGGCAAGGACAACTACGTGGTCGATCAGGAGGCCGCCGAACAGTTCCAGGAAGCCTTCCCCCAGATCGCCGAGAACGCCCGCGCCTTCCGGGCGTTCCTGGGCCGTGGTGTCACCTACCTCGCGGCGGAGGCGGGGATACGGCAGTTCGTGGACGTCGGTACCGGCCTGCCCACCGAGAACAACACCCACGAAATCGCCCAGCGGGTGGCGCCGGAGTGCCGCATCGTCTATGTCGACAACGATCCGCTGGTCCTGGCCCACGCCCGGGCCCTCCTGGTCGGGGCTCCCGAGGGAGCCACCGACTACCTCCACGCGGACCTGCACGAACCCGAGATCATCATGCAGGCCGCCCGCCGGATCCTTGATTTCGAGCAGCCGGTCGCAGTCATTCTCAGCGGCATCCTGGGCCACGTCATGGACGACGACGAGGCCCGCGACCTGGTCCGCCGCCTGCTCGCCCCGCTCCCGTCCGGCAGCTACCTGCTGGTCTGCGACGGCACGGACACCAACGAGGAACTGCGCTCCGCCCAGCAGGAGCACAACGACCGTACCCCGGTCCAGTACCGCCTCCGCAGCCCCGAGGGGATCGCCTCGTTCTTCGAGGGCCTCGACCTCGTAGCCCCCGGCGTCACCCCGTGCACCCAATGGCGCCCGGAACCCGGCGCCCCGGCCCCGCACGTCGACTCCTACGGAGCCATCGGGCGCAAGCCCTAGCTCGGCGTTCGACCTCGCCGGCTTTGGGCGGTGGCGGCAGACGAGTCGGGCTGTACGCCGGGTTCTGTTCCCGGGGTTCCTCACGGAGCCCCGGGCGACGGCCATCCATCTAGGGCCGGTGTTGCCACCGGCCTCCTGCGGTCTACCCGCGGACTCGGGCGGGCAGCCCTCGAACGTCCGCGCAGAGACGCTTCCGAAGAGGCGTCTCCTCTTGACCTTGCTCCGGGTGGGGTTTACCTAGCCGCCTGAGTCACCTCAGGCGCTGGTGGTCTCTTACACCACCGTTTCACCCTTACCCGGCGCCTGAGCGCCGGGCGGTTTGCTTTCTGTGGCACTGTCCCGCGGGTCACCCCGGGTGGCCGTTAGCCACCACCCTGCCCTGTGGAGCCCGGACGTTCCTCGGGAAGTCCCGTGAGGGACTCCACGCGGCCGCCCGCCCGGCTCGTCTGCCGTGTGGACCATGGTACCCGGCGGCCCACGGGCTTCCGTTCCGCGTTGGCGAGGACCGAGCCGGTGAGGATCAGGGCGAAGGCGGCCAGGACGGTCGCGGTGAGGGGTTCGCCCAGGAAGAGGGCACCGGCCGCGACCGCGATCGCCGGGTTGACGTAGGTCCACCCCCGCCCACAGGGGATCAGAGGAAGTCGGCGGTGTCCAGATCGAAGGCGAAGGGCTCGGGGAGGGTCAGCGGCTTGCCCAACGGGCGGGTGCACCGCTCGCGGTACTCGTCCTTCTCCGGGTCGCTGAACAGCGTGATCGCGGAGGTCTCACGGTCGACGAGGAGGTAGAGGGGGATGCCGCCGCGTGCGTAACAGCGCGGCTTGGTCTCCCGGTCGGTCTCGGGTCTGGTGCCGGTCACTTCGATCACCATGGCGATCCCCTCGCCGGGCATCCACGGGGCGGCTCCTCGGAGGAGGCGTAATGCGGTGGGAGCCAGGACGCCGTCGGGGATCACGTGGTCGTGGGGACTGCCCTCGGCGCCTCGCAGTTTCAGGCCCTTGTTGCCGGAGAACGCCATGCCGGTCCCGGAGCGGGTGTACATCTGGCTCACGGTCAGGCTGAGGCAGTGCTCATGTGAGCCGTCCGGCGGGGGCGTGAGGACGAGCTCGCCCTCGATCAGCTCGGCCCGGAATCCATACGGGGGGTCGAGAGCGGTGAACCAGTCGAGGAGGAGTTCCTCCGACAGCGGGTCATAGGTGATCACAATGCTGCCTCCGCTTTCTGTCGGCCGCCCAGGTTGGCGTACGGGACGACTCTCTTGGAGGCGAACCGATCCCGTTCGCCCGATCGGGATGCTTGACCCTGTCGTAACGGCAACGTTTCTACTGGGGGCATGCGGATCGGAGAACTCGCCGGCGCCGTCGGTGTGACCACCCGGGCGGTGCGGCACTACCACCATCTGGGGCTGTTGCCGGAGCCGGAGCGGCTGGGGAACGGGTATCGGGACTACACGCTGCGGCACGCGGTCGTGCTGGCGCGGATCAGGCGGCTGACCGAGTTGGGGCTGGGGCTGGCCGAGGTGCGGGACGTGCTGGCGGACGACGCCGGCAAGGACCTCGCCGAGGTGCTGACGGAGCTGGACGAGGACCTGGCGCGGCAGGAGGAGGCGATCCGGGAGCGGCGGGCGCGGTTGCGGACGTTGCTGGAGTCGGAGGACGGGCTGACCGCAGAGGGACCGCTCTCCCCGGAGCTGGCCGCGCTCTTCCGGGACACCGGCGGGCTGTCGGACTCCCCCATGGCCGCCAAGGACCGTGAACTGCTCGCGCTGATCGGGACGTCGGCGCCGCCGGAGGAGCGGGAGCGGCTGATGGGGCTGATGAGCGGGGCGGTCGGGGCGCCGGGCGGGGCGGAGCGGGCCGTGGCCGTGTACCGCCTGCTCGATGAGCTCGCGGACGCCGGACCGGACGACCCGCGGGTGGAGGAGGCCGCCCGTGCCCTCGCCGCGTGCGTGCCGGCGGAGTTGGTGGCCGAGGGGGCGGAGCTCGATGAGAGCGACAGCTTCCTTCGGGCCTTCTACGCCGACTTCGCCCCGGCGCAGGCGGAGGCGATCCGGCGGGCGCTGCGGATCGTGGCGGAGGGCCGGTCGTGAGGGGCGTGCGGGTGGGATGGGCGCTGGCCCGGCACGAGCTGCGGTTGATGGCGAGTCTGGGGCTGTGGCTGGCGCGGCGGACGCACGGCACCGGCGGGGGTGCCGCCTTCGGGTACGCGGGCGGGCAGGCGGCCGTGATGTTCGGGTTCGCGTTCGTGTGCGTGGTCGAGACGGTCGCGATGTCGGTGCTGCTGAGCGACTGGCCGACGGTGCACGCGGTGGTGCTCTTCCTGGACGTGTACACCGTCGTCTTCGTCATCGCGCTGCACGCCGCGTCCGTCGTCCGTCCCCACGTCCTGGACGCGGGTGTGCTGCGGGTCCGCCGGGCCGTCCACGTCGACCTGCGGATACCGCTGGAGCGGATCGCCTCGGTCCGGCGTGAGCTGCGGATGACCCACGAGAAGGCCGAGGGCGAGCTCGATCTCGCCATCGGCTCGCAGACGACCGTCACGGTCGAGCTCACCGAGCCGGTCGTGCACGTCACCTTCCTCGGCCACCGCCGCGAGGTCCGCGTGGTCCGCTTCCACGCGGACGACGCCGACGGCCTCGTACGTGCCCTCGGCGCACGGCCCGCTGCAGGCCCTCTCTTCGGTGATAGCGTCTAACCGGGACAGCTGTCGAAGGGACACGGCACGTGACGGCCAGGAGCAGGGAGGGGCGCACGCCCCGCGAGCGGTACCGGAGCCAGGTGCGCGCGGAGATCAAGGAGCGCGCCTGGGAGCAGATCGCCGCATCGGGAGCGCCGGGGCTGTCACTGAACGCCATCGCCAAGCAGATGGGCCTGAGTGGCCCCGCGCTCTACCGGTACTTCTCCGGACGCGACGAACTGATCACCGAACTGGTCCGGGACGCCTACCGCAGCCTCGCCGACGCCTTCGGGGCCGCCGCGGAGTCGGGCGCGGACCTCGCGGGGCTGGGCCGGACCATGCGCGCCTGGGCGCTCGACGATCCCCAGCGCTACTTCCTCGTGTTCGGCACACCCGTCCCCGGCTATCACGCCCCCGACGACGTCACCGTGATCGCGCGGGGCGTCATGGCGCACATGCTCGACGCCGCCCGGCGCGTCGAGGGCCCCGCGGACGACACCGCCCTCCAGGCCCATCTGGCGCGGGAGGAGCACCGGCGGTGGGCCGGGGACCACCCCGCGGACCCGGCCGCGCTGCGCCGCGCGCTGACCTTCTGGACCCGGCTGCACGGTGTCCTCTCCCTGGAACTGGCGGGCCACTTCACGGGCATGGCCTTCGACCCTGCCCTGCTCTACGGCGCCGAACTGGACACGCTGACCCACGCCGTACCCTGACTGGCGAGCTCTACCGAAGGAGTACGTGTGCTTGTCCTGCTGCCGCCGTCCGAAGGCAAGGCCGCTTCCGGCCGCGGTGCACCGCTGAAGCCCGAGTCGCTGTCGCTGCCCGGGCTGACCGCCGCGCGGGAGGCGGTGCTCGCCGAGCTGGTGGACCTGTGCGCCGGCGACGAGGACAAGGCACGCGAGGTGCTCGGGCTGAGCGAGGGACTGCGCGGCGAGGTCGCCAAGAACGCGGAGCTGCGGACCGCCGGGGCACGGCCCGCCGGGGAGATCTACACCGGGGTGCTGTACGACGCCCTGGACCTGGCGTCCCTCGACACGGCGGCGAAGCGGCGGGCCGCGAAGTCGCTGCTGGTCTTCTCCGGGCTGTGGGGTGCGGTCCGGGTCACCGACCGGATCCCGTCCTACCGCTGCTCGATGGGGGTGAAGCTGCCCGGCCTCGGTGCGCTGAGCGGGCACTGGCGTGCGCCGATGGCCGAGGTGCTGCCCGAGGCCGCGGGGAAGGGGCTGGTCCTCGATCTCCGGTCGGCGGCTTACGCGGCGGCGTGGAAGCCGAAGGGTGAGGTGGCGGCGCGGACGGCGACCGTACGGGTGCTGCACGCGCCGACGCGGAAGGTGGTCAGCCACTTCAACAAGGCGACCAAGGGGCGGATCGTACGGAGCCTGCTGACGGCCGGGGCGGCGCCGAAGGGCCCCGCCGAGCTGGTGGAGGCGCTGCGCGACCTCGGTTACGAGGTGGAGGCGGCGGCGCCGGCACGGGCGGGGACGGCGTGGTCGCTGGATGTACTGGTGCACGAGGTGCACTGAGGCACGCCGCGGCGTACCCGCATATTGCAGCATACGCAACAGCCTTTGCGTGCTCTGCATCGGCGAGGGCAGGATGACGGCATGAGTTCTCCCCTGCCCTCGTCCCCCTCGTCCTCGGTCCTCGACCTCGCACCCGTCGTGCCCGTCGTCGTCGTCGAGGACGCCGCCGACGCCGTACCGCTGGCGCGTGCGCTGGTGGCCGGCGGGCTGCCGGCGGTCGAGGTGACGCTGCGGACGCCCGCCGCACTGGAGGCGGTCCGGCGCATCGCCGTTGAGGTACCCGAGGCCGTGGTCGGCGCCGGGACGGTGATCACGCCGGAGCAGGTGGGCGAGGCGGTGGCGGCCGGGGCGCGGTTCCTGGTCAGCCCGGGGTGGACGGATGCGCTGCTGGAGGCCATGCGGACGTCCGGGGTGCCGTTCCTGCCGGGGGTGTCGACCGCCTCGGAGGTGGTGGCGCTGCTCGAGCGCGGGGTGCGGGAGATGAAGTTCTTCCCGGCCCGGGCCGCGGGCGGGACGGCGTACTTGAAGTCGCTCGCCGGGCCGCTCCCCCAGGCCCGCTTCTGCCCGACCGGGGGGATCGGCCCCGACTCGGCGCCGGACTATCTCGCGCTGCCCAACGTGGGCTGTGTGGGCGGAAGCTGGATGCTGCCGGCCGACGCGGTGGCCGCCCGTGACTGGGCCCGGGTGGAGGCGCTGGCCCGCGAGGCGGCGGGGCTCAGGGCCAGGGTCTGCCGTTCGGATCATGTCGCAGGGAACTGACGGTGCCTCGTCAGCACCGTGAGCGGGGCCTGGTGCGTGCAGCCGCAAGGCGGAGGAGGGCGCCAGGGCGGAGCCCTGGCAACCGACGACAACGCCGCAGATGCGCGTGCCGGGCCCCGCGTCTGCGGCGTGATCCGAACGGCAGGCCCCAGGACCTAGCGCAGGTGCGAGGTGTCGTTGAACAGGCGGACGCTGGCGTTGCCGTCGGCGTAGTAGGCCACGGCGGAGAGTGAGGCCGCCGACAGTTCCATGCGGAACAGGGCCTCGGGCGGGGCGCCCAGGGCCAGCCGTACGAACGTCTTGATCGGTGTCACGTGGGTGACGAGCAGGACCGTACGGCCGGCGTACGCGGCGATCAGCTTGTCGCGGGTGGCGGCGACCCGGGCGGCGGTGGCCGCGAAGCTCTCGCCGCCGCCGGTGGGTTCGGCGTCCGGGGACGCCAGCCAGGCGTTCAGGTCCTCGGGGTGGCGTTCGCGGACCTCGCCGAAGGTGAGGCCCTCCCAGGCGCCGAAGTCCGTCTCACGCAGACCGTCGTCCACGCTCACGTCCAGACCGAGGCGGGCGGCGACGATGCCGGCGGTCTCGCGGGTGCGGGCGAGCGGGGAGGCGACGACGGCCTGGACGGTGCCGCGCCGGGCGAGCGCGGCGGCGACCCGCTCGGCCTGCTCCCGCCCGGCGGCGGAGAGGGAGGGATCACTTCCCCCGCTCCCCGAGAAACGCTTCTGCGGAGTCAACGGCGTCTCTCCGTGCCGCAACAGCACGAACGTGGCCGGTGCCCCCATGTCGGGCCCCGCCCACCCGACCCCGGGCGTGGCAACGGCCTGAGCGGCCCGCACATCCGCGGCCGCACCGGCGCCGGTGGCCTCGCCGGCGCGGTCGGCTGCGGCGCCCCGGGCGCCACCGGCAGCGCCTGCCTTCGCATCTCCGTCCGGGCCCGCCGCCTGCGCAGCCCGAAGGTCGGCGTCACCCCCGGCACGCGCGGCGCCTGCGGCCGCCGCACCGGCGCCGGTGGCCTCGTCGGCGCGGGCGTCCGCGGTGGGGCTCGGGGTGTCGGTGGCCGTGTCCGCCGCCTGCGTGGCCCGGGTGGTTCCCGTACCCGATCCCGTCGCGGCCAGGGCCGCGCGGGCTCGGGCCGCGCCTGCCTTCGCGTCGCCGGGTGGGCCCGACGGCTCGGGCGTCGCCGAGCGCGTCGCCGGGGTGTCCAGGTCGGCTCGGGGGGTCGTGGGCGACCACTGCTCGCCCCGCTTGCCCGCGTCCATCGCCTCGTTGGCCAGGCGGTCGGCGTGCTTGTTCCGCTCGCGCGGGATCCACTCGTAGGTGACCCGCTCCGGCGGGAGGACGCGGGCCGCCTCCGCCGCGAGCGGCTTCATCGCCGGGTGCTTGATCTTCCAGCGGCCCGTCATCTGCTCGATGACGAGCTTGGAGTCCATCCGGACGTGTACCCGCGCCCCCGGGTCCAGTTCGCGGGCGGCGGTGAGGCCGGCGAGCAGGCCCCGGTACTCGGCCACGTTGTTCGTGGCGACGCCGATGTACTCGGCCGCCTCCGCCAGCGTCTCCCCCGTCGCCGCGTCGCTCACCACGGCCCCGTAGCCCGCGGGGCCCGGGTTGCCCCGCGACCCGCCGTCCGCCTCGACGATGAACTCCCGCACTGCCGTACGCCCCTACAGCCCCGACTCCGACGTACGCACCAGGATGCGGCGGCAGTTCTCGCAGCGCAGCACCGCGTCGGGGGCGGCGGACCGGACCTCGTTGAGCTCGGTGATGGCGAGCTCCTGGCGGCAGCCCTGGCAGGTACGGGCGTACAGCTTCGCCGCGCCGATGCCGCCCTGCTGCTCGCGCAGCTTGTCGTACAGGCTCAGCAGCGGGGCGGGCACGGAGCCGGCGACGACCTCGCGCTCCTTGGTGATCGAGGCGACCTCGCCGTCGATCTCCTCGACGGCGGAGTCCCGGCGCGCGGTCGCGTCGTCGATCTTCCCCTGCACGGAGCCGACCCGCTCGGTCAGTTCGGCGACCCGCTCCTGCGCGGACTCGCGGCGCTCCATGACCTCCAGGACGACGTCCTCGAGGTCGCCCTGCCGCTTGGCGAGGGAGGCGATCTCGCGCTGGAGGTTCTCCAGGTCCTTGGGCGAGGAGACGGCACCGGAGTCGAGGCGCTTCTGATCGCGGGCGGCGCGCTGGCGCACCTGGTCGACGTCCTGCTCCGCCTTGGTCTGCTCGCGGGCGCAGTCGCTCTCCTCCGTCTGCGCGGCGACGAGCAGGTCGCGCAGCTGGGCGAGGTCCCGGTTCAGCGACTCGATCTCGGCGTGCTCGGGCAGCGACCTGCGCCGGTGGGCGAGCTGCTGCAGCCGGACGTCGAGGTCCTGGACGTCGAGGAGTCGGATCTGGTCGGCGGGCTCGGCGTTCAGTTGGGGGCTCCAGATGGGTCAGTGGCTCGGGACGACGCCGCGTGGGCCGTCCAGGGGTCGGTGACCGTCCTCGAGACATGGACCCGCAGGCCCCATCCGTGGCGGTCGGAGATCTCGTCGAGCTGGGCTGCCGCCAGCTCGCACCAGGGCCACTCGGTGGCCCAGTGCGCCGCGTCGAGCAGCGCGAGGGGACTGTGGGCGCGCGCCTCGGACACCGGGTGGTGGCGCAGGTCCGCGGTGAGGAAGGCGTCCACGCCGGCGGCCCGGACGTGGTCGAAGAGGCTGTCGCCGGAGCCGCCGCTGACGGCGACCGTGCGGACCGGCGCCTCGGGGTCGCCGGCCACGCGGATGCCCTGCGCGGTGGCGGGGAGCCGTGCGGCGGCGCGTGCGGCGAACTCACGCACGGTGACCGGATGGTCGAGCTCGCAGACACGGCCCAGTCCGCGCCGCCCCTCGGGGTCGGACGGGTCGGGCACCAGGGGCCGTACGACCCTGAGGTCCAGCGCGCCGGCGAGGGCGTCGGAGACACCCGGGTCGGCGGTGTCGGCGTTGGTGTGGGCGACGTGCAGCGCGATGTCGTTCTTGATGAGGGTGTGCACCACGCGGCCCTTGAACGTGGAGGCCGCCACCGTGGTCGTCCCGCGCAGATAGAGCGGATGGTGGGTGACCAGCAGGTCGGCGTCCAGCTTCACCGCCTCGTCGACGATCTCCTGGACCGGGTCGACGGCGAACAGGACCCGTGCGACCTCCTGGTCGGGGTCGCCCACGACGGTGCCGACCGCGTCCCAGGACTCGGCCCGCTCGGCGGGCCACAGGTTCTCCAGCGCGGCGATGACTTCTGACAGACGGGGCACGCCTGCAAGGCTACCTGGCCGTTTCGTACGGCAGTACCGGCTCCGTGGAGCACACCTCCCTCCCCCTCCTCAGGAGAATCGTTCCTGGAGCACCCTTACGTGTGAAGCGGGGGCCCACCCGTCCACCGTCCGGGCGGGCGAAAACTACCGTTCGTCACCGGAGGTGACCGAACGATGACGGTCTGTGCCATCGAACCTGCGGCGGGACACGAGGACGGAGCCGGACGGGCGGGCTGCACCATCACCGCGGACGGTTGCTACGCCGCACGCCTCGCCCTCGCCGGTGAGTCCTTCTTCCCGGAGCGCTGGACCCTGGACGGCCCCGAGCCCTACGCCGTTCCGCTGCCCGGCAACCAGCCCGAGGAACCCGGTACCGAGGTGCAGCCGCTGAGCGACGGGCGGGTCCTCATCCACCGGCTGGCGGACGGGCGGCACGCGTTCTCCCTGCTGTACCCGGCCGGTCCAGGCACCGGCGAGCTGCCGCTGGGCACGGTCGAGCGCCCGGACGAGGCCACCCGGCTGCGGTTGCTGCCGCCCGCCCCGGACGGGGAGCGGGCGTACGCGCTCGCCGTGGGCCCGCGGTCGACCACGGTGTGGCGGGTGGCCGGCGGCGGGTTCGGGCCCGAGCCGGTCGCGGAGGTTCCGGGCCGCTGCTCGGGCGGGGTGTGGCTGGACCGGGCGGGGCGGATGCTGGCGCTGGACCGGGAGAGCGGCGGGCGCACCAAGGCGGTCGTGGTGGACCTGGAACGCGGCGGGGAGATGTCGCCGCTGCTGCAGATCACCGAGGGGAGCGAGGACCGAGTGCTGCTCGCCGACCCGGACAGCGGGCTGCTGCTGCTCCGCTCGGACGCGCCCTCCCCCGGGCGGGACCGGCTGGGCTGGGGGGTGCTGGGCAGCACGCTGCCGGTCCGGTTCCCGGAGTGCCTGCGGGTGCCGGACTGCACGGTGACGCCGTTCGCGATCCAGCCTGGGCAGATGCTGACCCCGGAGGGCTGCGCGGTGGCGCTGCGCATCGACGGCGCGCTCGGCAGCTGGGTCGGGGTGTGGCGGCCGGCGGAGCGGCAGGTGCTCCACTTCCCCGCGCCGGCCGGGTGGTTGACGGGTTCCGGGCTGTGGACGGCGGACGGGGAACTGCGGCTTCCGTACGCCAACCGGTCGGTGCCGTGCGGTGTGGCCGTCCTGAGGATGCCGGGGCGGGAGCGGCAGCCGGAAGGTCTGGACGTCCGCCCGCGTCCCGGCACCCCGGAGGCCGGGGGCCCCGGTCAACCGTCCGCGGACGGCAGGGAGTCGATGACTCACCCGGGTGAACTGCCGCCCGCCGTGGGGCCCGAGGCGGCGGACGGCCTTCCCGAGGGCTCCCCGGCGCCACGGCCGGTGCCGTTGCAGCAGGCGCCTTTGGGGCGGCTTGTAACGAAGTAGTGGCGGTTGGCGTGGCCGCCTGGATCCGGGGCGCGGTGGGCCGGTTAGACTCGCCCGGCTGTAGGAAAGATCATGTTTACGGGGTGAATTCCTTCCGATGAACGACGTGATGAACGACGTCAGGACGAACGAGGCGCAGTCCGTCGAGGACGGGCAGGCCGCTGCCGGGCACGGCAGGCACCGGGGACCGGTTTCCACGCAGGATGCCGAAACGTCGCCGCGCGGCCGTCACCGCAGGCCGGCGCAGGAGAACGAGCCGGCGGAGTCGGCTGCCTGACGCCTCGTCAGGCAGCGGCCCGCGCCGCACCGCACCACGAACGGCCCCGCCCGTCGCACATCGACGGGCGGGGCCGTTCGCCGGTTCAGGAGTAACCGACGACGGTGTCCGTGAGCACCGGCGCGTCCCCCCGCTCGACCGCGCTCACGGCCACGCGCGCCTCGCCGTCCCCGCGCCACATCCCGACCCGCAGCGTCTCGCCCGGGTACACGACCCCGGCGAACCGGGTGGCGTAGGAACGGACGCGCGTGACGTCACCGTCCAGCAGGGTGTCGACGACCGCCTTGAGTGTCATGCCGTAGGTGCACAGCCCGTGCAGGATGGGCCGGTCGAATCCGGCGCGGGCCGCGAACTCCGGGTCGGCGTGCAGGGGGTTGAGGTCGCCGGTGAGGCGGTAGAGCAGGGCCTGTTCCTCCCGGACGGCCAGGGCCCGGGTGCGGTCCGGCGGGCCGTCGGGCGGCTCGCGGCGCGGGGACGGGCCCCGGTCGCCGCCCCAGCCGCCCTCGCCGCGTACGTAGATCTCCGCGTCGCAGGACCACAGCGGGCCGTCGGCGTCGGCGGCCTCGGTGCGCAGGACGAGGACGGCCGCCCTGCCCTTGTCGTGCACGGCGACGATCCGGTCGGTGGTGGTGACGGTGCCCTCGGCGGGCAGGGGACGGTGCACGGTGAGCGACTGGCCGCCGTGCAGGACGCGGGCGAGGTCGACGTCGACACCGGGCATGGACAGTCCGCCGATCACGCCGGGCGGTCCGCCTCCGGCGACGGTGGCGAAGCTCGGCAAGACGTGCAGCCGGGACTCCAGGGTGTAGCGCAGTTCGCCGGGGTCGGTGGCGGACCGGCCCGCGCCGATGCCGAGGTGGTAGAGCAGGACGTCCGAGGCGGTCCAGGAGACCGTGCCGGTCCGGGGCGGGGCGGCGAGCGCCTTGGCTGCGTCGACGGGCATGTCTCTCCTGGTCACCGGCGGTCGCGGACGCCCGGAACGGTCCCGGCCCGCGCGCCGGCCCGGGGGCATCTGTCCTGCCCGCGACCGTACAGGCGGCTCCGTCCCTCTCCACCTGTCCGAGTCCACGGATCCGAACGACAGGCTCAGAAACGACAGGCGGCCTCGGTCCACGCGGTGAACCGACGGCGCACGGTGGCCGGCGAGACACCGAACGACTCCGGCAGAGACCGGCGCACCCCCGCTCGCCAGCGCGTCCACCTCGACCGGGAACTCCGCTCGCCCGTCCCGCACCACGCAAGCGCCACCTCGGCCTTGCGCTCGTAGCGTCGGTGGAGGCGGGCGTGCGGACGTGTCCGACCTGATCGATCAGGTCTTGGCGGCCGGGGCGTCGGGGTCGCAGGAGAGGCGGGCCGCTGCCAGGGCCGGTGCCCCCTCCTTCACGTTCTTGATCGGTGTGGAGCATTCCAGGAGGCCTGAGCCGTCGTTGACCCAGCCGGTCGCCCGGCCCGTCACCGGCTTGCCGTCCCCGCAGGTGTACCGGAAGTCGGCGGTGACCTGTCTCACCCAGGCGTACTGCACGACGGCTCCGACACCGTCGAGGGTGGTGCTGCCATCGTTGAGGTCCGGTACGGACCTGTGGACATCGGTGAATGCGGTGCTCACGCCGTCGTCATCGGCGTTCGTTTCTCCGATGAGGACGGCCAGCGAGCGGAGGGCGGCCTCCGCGTTGCCTGCCCGCGATCCCTTCTCGAAGGTGACAGCGGTACGTGGTGTGTGAAGTGGCGTCAGCTGGTGCGTGAGCCTGGCGCCTTTCCTGTCGATCTCCTCCTTCTCGGCGACACCCGTCAGGACGTCCCGCTTGTCCACGTTGAACCACGAGTAGGCGCCGTCCTCGCAGATGGTGTCGGCCGTGGCTTTGGCCTTGGCGGTCGGCCCATCGCCGCCCGCAGTACAGGCAGCCGTGCCCGCCAGCACCACGGCAGCAGCGCACGCTGACAGAAACGTCTCTTTGATCTTCATGTTCTCGTCCCCCGGAACCACTGGTCAGATGGTGCGGTCGATCCTGCCCGGCAAGGCACCTGACGGGCAAGGGACTTGAGCCACCTCTGCGCTCAGGCTCGCGCTCGGGGCAGGCGACGCCGGTGTCACCCCCTTGCTGACCGCCGCCAGAATCTCCGGCAGCCGCCTCGCCGTGCGCGGGGCCGCCGGCCTCAGGACCGCCTGGACGAGCAGCGCGTCGTAGAGGGCGCCGACCGGGAAGAGGAGCCACAGCAGGGACAGGATTCAGCCGCACACCAGTGCACTTTCGCAACAGGCCTAGTGGGCCTCGGCCGCCCGGCGTGGCAGCCACACCCACATCAGCGCCGCCCCGGCCGCCAGCACGACGGTCCCCACGCCGAAGACCAGGGCGTATCCGTCCGTCAGCGCCTGGGGTGTTCCGACTCCCGCGGTGTGGGACGCCGCGATGGTCGACATGACGGCGAGGCCCAGTGAGCCGCCCATCGTGCGGGAGGTGTTGACCAGTCCGGAGACCAGGCCGGCCTCCTCCGGTGCCGCGCCGGAGGTGGCCAGTGCGGCGAGGGGCGTCGCGGCGAGGCCCGCGCCCAGCATCATCAGGATGCCGGGGAACATGATCGCGGTGAGGTACGCGCCGTCCGCGGTCATCGTCGACTGCCAGCCGAAGCCGGTCATCGCCACCACCGTGCCGAGCACCGCCACCGTGCGCGGTCCCGCCGTACGCATCAGGCGGGGCGCGAGCTTGGAGCCGATGATCACGGCGAGCGAGCTGGGCACCAGGGCGAGGCCCGCCTCCAGCGGGGTGTAACCGAGGACGTTCTGCGCGTACAGGGTCATGAAGAACCACATGCAGAACATCGCGGAGCCGCTCAGGAACATCGCCACGTTCGCCGACGCCACCGACCGCAGCCGCAGCAGCCCGAGCGGCATCAGCGGGGCCTTGGAGCGGGCCTCGACGAGGAGGAAGAGCGCGATCAGGACCAGCCCGGCGCACAGCGGCACCAGGGTGGCCCCCGCCGCCCAGCCCTCGGCCTCGGTCTGGGAGATGCCGTACGCCAGCGTGGCGAGACCGGCCGTCACCAGCACCGCACCCGGCAGGTCGAGCCGCCGCCCGTCCCGGGCCCGGCTCTCCGCCAGCCACCGGGCGGCCCCGGCCAGCACGACCGCTCCGACGGGGACGTTGATCAGCAGCACCCACCGCCACGACAGCGCGTCCACCAGCACTCCGCCGACGAATCCGCCGGCCGCGCCGCCGCCCGCCCCCACGGCCGTCCAGGTCGCGATCGCCCGGGCCCGCGCCGCGCCCTCCGGCACGGCCGAGGTGACGATGGTGAGCGTGGAGGGCGCCAGCACGGCCGCGCCCAGCCCCTGCACCGCCCGTGCCAGCAGCAGCTGCCAGCCCTCCTGGGCCAGCCCGCCCGCCAGTGAGGCCAGCGTGAACAGGCCGAGGCCGACGAGGAACATGCGCTTGCGTCCGTAGAGGTCGCCGGCGCGTCCGCCGAGCAGCATGAATCCGGCGAAGGCGATGGCGTAGGCGTTCACCACCCACTGCAGGCCCTGCTCGTCGAGCGCCAGGCCGGTCCGCATGGACGGCAGCGCGACGTTCACCACCGAGATGTCGAGCACAACGAGGAACTGTCCCGCACAGGCCAGCGCCACCACCAGCCACATGGGGGGCGAGGTGCGTCGGCCGGCTATGGGGGCGGTGTCGGTGGCATCGAGCATGGGCGCCATGCTCTCAACCGGCGCGCGTCCCCCGCATCGGCATTTCGGCCGACGAGGCCTCGGTCGCCCGGCTTAGGCGGGGCCGTGAACGCCAAGGAACGGTCAAGAATTCGTTAGTGTGCCAAAGCATCGGAATAGTTGCCTCGGTGTACGGGGTTCGGTGTGCACGTATCCACTGGAACGGCCGGCCCCGGAGGCACCCTTCATGACGCACACGACGCCCGACCGTCCCTCCGGCAGAGCGGGCGGAACCGTGGTCCCGGTGCTCGCCTTCGCGGGCATCGTCGTCGCGGTGATGCAGACCCTGCTGGTGCCGGTCGTCAAGGACCTGCCGCACCTGCTGGACGCCTCCCCCGCCGACGCCACCTGGGTACTGACCTCGACCCTGCTCTCCGGCGCCGTGGCCACCCCGATCATGGGCCGGCTCGGCGACCTCCACGGCAAGCGGCGCCTGCTCGTCGCCAGCCTTGCGGTGATGGTGGTCGGCGCGCTGATCAGCGCGTTCACCAGCGATCTGCTCCTGATGATCACCGGTCGCACGCTCCAGGGTGTCGCCATGGGCGCCATCCCGCTCGGCATCGGCCTGATGCGCGACATGCTGCCGCGCGAACGGCTGGGCTCCGCGATGGCCCTCATGAGCTCCTCCATAGGCGTCGGCGGCGGTCTCGCCCTGCCCGCCGCGGCGCTGGTCGCCCAGCACTCCGACTGGCACGCCCTCTACTTCGGCGCCGCCGGGCTCGGCGTCCTCGCCATCGCCCTCACCCTGGCCGTCGTACCGGAGTCCCCGGTGCGTGCGAAGGGCACCTTCGACCTGCCGGGGGCGCTGGGGCTGTCCGCCGGGCTCGTGCTGTTCCTGCTCCCCGTCTCCAAGGGCAGCGACTGGGGCTGGACCTCCGGCACCACGCTGGGCCTGCTCGGCGCGGCGGTCGTCGTCCTCCTCCTGTGGGGCGTGATGGAGCTGCGGGTCTCCGCGCCCCTGGTGGACCTGCGGACCACGGCCCGCCGCGAGGTCCTGCTCACCAACCTCGCCTCGATCATGGTCGGCGTCTCCTTCTTCGTCGTCTCCCTGGTCCTCCCGCAGCTGCTGCAACTGCCCACCGCCACCGGCCACGGGCTCGGGCAGTCCATGGTCGTGGCGGGCCTGTGCGTGGCGCCGCTGGGTCTGACGATGATGTTCACGGCCCCCGTCTACGCCCGCCTGTCCGCCCGGTACGGCCCGAAGACCACCCTCGTCATCGGCCTGCTGGTGATCGGCGCCGGCTACGGCGGCGGCCTCGGCCTGATGGACGCCGCCTGGCAGACCGTCGTCACCTCGGTGGTCCTCGGCGCGGGCATCGGCCTGGCCTACTCGTCCCTGCCCGCGCTGATCATCGGCGCGGTCCCGGCGTCGGAGACCGGCGCGGCGAACGGCCTCAACACGCTGATGCGTTCCATCGGTACGTCGGTGTCGAGCGCCGTCATCGGCATGGTGCTGGCGAACACGGCGGACACGGTGGGGGGTGTGGAGATCCCGACCCTGCACGGCTTCCGTCTCTCCTTCGTGATCGCGACGGCGGCGGTGGCCGTGGGCCTGGTGCTCGCCCTGTTCCTCCCCTCCGGGCGCCCGCCGGCGCACCCGCAGCTGCGCGCGAGCAGCGAGGAGGACGCGGGCCTGGAACGCGCGGAGGCGGTCCTGCGCGGTTTCCGGGGCCGGGTCCTGGACGCGTCGGGGGTTCCGGTCGCGCGCGCCCGGGTCACCCTGACCGACCGCCACGGCCGCCCCGCGGACACCACCGTCTCCGCCGACGACGGCAGCTACGCGCTCGCCGTCCCCGCACGGGGCCCGTACGTCCTGACCGCCCACGCCACCGGCCACGCCCCCCTCACCGCCCCGGCGACCCACCCCGGCGAGCACCACCCGGTCGACCTGGACCTGCCCCTGCCGGGCAGAACGGTCTCCGCCTGACCCCGGGCGCACGCCGACGCCCGCGCGCCGGGCCGCTGTGGCGGCGCGGGCGCCCGCCCACGTCGTCCACGCGCCGGTGCTCCCTGGCGAAGAGCACCCGGTCCGCCTCGACCGCCCCGGCCAGCGGGACGAAGTCCGCCCGACGCCCGGCGCACGACCGCCGGGCCCGCTACGGCAGCTCGGACGCCCGCATACTCCGGTGCTCCCCGGTGACCCACCCCGGCCCGCCCCGACCGCCCCGGCCGGGCAGGACGAAGACCGCCCGACACCCGGCACACGACCACCGCACAGGCCGGCACCCGCGCGCCGGCCGCTGCGGCGGCCCGGGCACCGACCCCCGTCGTCCACGCGCCGGTACTCCCCGGCGACCCACCCCGGCCCGCCCCGACCGCCCCGGCCGGGCAGGACGAAGACCGCCCGACGCCCGGCGCACGGCCGCCGCACAGGCCGGCACCCGCGCGCCGGGCCGCTGTGGCGGCACGGGCGACCGTCCGCGTCGTGTACGCGTCGGCGTGTGCGTCGCGCCCGCTGTGTGCTCCCCGCTTCGGTTACCCACCGGTACCCCCGTCGCGTGGCCCCGCGGGTCGTACGGCAGCATGGGTTCGTGGACACACGTACGGCCTCGGGAGAGGCGCGCCCCATGTCGATGGTGCCGGAGCCGGGGATTCTGGCCGCGTTCGAGGCGGCGAAGGGTTTCATGCCCGCGGACGAGGGCCTCGCCCTCTACGCGGCGGCGGCAGAGGCCGGCCGGCTGGGTCTGCCCCTGCTGGAGATCGGCACCTACTGCGGCCGCTCCACGATCCTGCTCGCCGACGCGGCCCGCACCGCCGGAGTCACCGCGCTCACCGTGGACCACCACCGCGGCAGCGAGGAGCAGCAGCCCGGCTGGGACTACCACGACCCGGAGACCGTCGCCCCCGAGCTGGGTCTGATGGACACCCTCCCCATCTTCCGCCGCACCCTGCACCGGGCGGGCCTGGAGGACCACGTGGTCGCCCTGGTCGGCCGCTCCCCCCGCATCGCCGCCCTCTGGGCCGCCCCGCTCGCCCTCGTCTTCATCGACGGCGGCCACACCGACGAACACGCCACCGCCGACTACGAGGGCTGGGCCCCGCACGTCGCCGAGGGCGGCCTCCTCGTCATCCACGACGTCTTCCCGGACCCGGTGGACGAGTTCACCGGCCAGGCCCCCCACCGCATCCACCAGCGCGCTCTGGCGTCCGGCGCGTTCACCGACGTCTCGGCGACCGGCTCGCTGCGCGTACTGCGGCGCACGGGCGCGGGCATCTGATTCCCGACGCTAGGGTGACTGCGTGTCGTACACAGGTCCCGGCTTCGATCCGCCCCCGCCCCCAAGGTCCCGGCGTCGCCTCCTGACGGTGGCGCTCGCCGCGCTCGTGCCCGGGGCGCTGCTCGGCTGGGCCGTGTACGCGGCCGTGGGCGGATCGGGGGACGACGAGGGCGCGGGGAGTGCCGCGGCCTCCTCGTCCGCCGCGTCACGCCCGCCGTCGCCGTCCGCCGACAGCACGTCGCCGTCGGCCGGTTCGGAGGACGAGGAACCCGGCGCCTCCGCCACGGCGACGTCCCCGTCGGCCTCCGCGCCCGCCGCGGCCGGCCCGCTGAAGGGCAAGGTCGTCGTCATCGACCCGGGCCACAACCCGAGCAACTTCAAGCACACCTCCGAGATCAACCGCCAGGTGGACATCGGGACCAACCGCAAGGCGTGCGACACCACCGGCACCTCCACCAACGACGGTTATCCCGAGGCCAAGTTCACCCTCGACGTCGCCCACCGGATGCGCACGCTCCTCGAAGAGCAGGGCGCCACCGTGACACTGACGCAGGACGCCGACCGGCCGTTCGGGCCCTGCGTGGACGAGCGGGCCCGGATCGGCAACAGGGCCAAGGCCGACGCCGTCGTCTCGATCCACGCGGACGGCTCCGGCACCGGGAACCGGGGCTTCCATGTGATCCTCCCGGGCGCCGTGAACGCCGGGGCGGCCGACACCCGGCCCATCGTCGAGCCCTCACGCGAACTCGGCGAGCGCATCGCGGGCAACTTCGTGCGCGTCACCGGCAGCGCGCCCTCCAACTACACCGGCGGCGGTACCGGTCTCGTCACGCGTAAGGACCTGGGCGGTCTCAATCTGTCAACGGTTCCCAAGGTGTTCATCGAGTGCGGCAACATGCGCGATAGCAAGGACGCGGCGCTGCTGACCAGCGGTGCCTGGCGGCAGAAAGCGGCGCAAGGGATTTCCGAGGGAATCGTGAGTTTCCTGCGCGGGTAGGGATCAGCGCGCTGATCCGGGCGGACAGCCCGATCGTGCGGACGATAGTGTCGTCCGTACGATGAGGGGCCACCCCCGCGCTTCACACCGGACGCTTCGGGCGACATGGTGACAGCGACGCCTCTTCCGACGACGAGACGACCTACGAAGGACCTGAAGTGAATATCCGCTCCCTCACTCGAGGCGACGGCGTGGTGATCGGAGCAGCGGTATTGCTGTTCATCGCGTCGTTCCTCGATCTCTACTCGATCGATGGTGCCCCGGACAGCGCGGACATCCCCAGCCTCTGGGACAGCGGGCCCGTGGTGCTCGGCATCGTGCTGGCGGGGATCATCGGTGCCGCGCTCGTCGTCGTGGCCCGGGGGCTGCCTCAGCCGCGCAAGATCGCCGGCCTCGACCTCGGCCAGTTCGGCGTCGCCTTCACGGTCTTCGCCGCCTGGTGCGCGCTCGGCAACATCTTCGACCCGACCGGTGGTTTCGACGGCGAGGGCGGCTTCTCCGACGACATCGGCGCCGGCACCGGGCTGATCCTCGCCCTCATCGCCACGCTCGTCATGGCCGCCGCCGCCATCGCCACCCCCCTGGTCCCCGCCCTCAAGGGCGCCCTGCTCCCGGCCGCCCGTCCCGCCGCCGCCCCGCAGCCGTACGGCGCCCAGCCGCCCGGTGGTTACGGCTACCCGGGTGCCGGTGCGCAGCAGGCCTCCTTCGGTGGTCAGCCGCAGCCGGGTCAGCCGGGCCAGCAGCCCTTCCCGGGCCAGCCGCAGCAGGGCCAGCCCGCCGCTCCGGCGCCGGCCGGTGACTTCTCGCCGTTCTGGTTCGCCGTTCCGGTGCCGCGTCCGCTTTACCCGGAGGACGGCTCGCCCACGCCGATCGCCGAACTCGCCCCCGGTACCTGGTACCTGGCGGTCGAGCAGCGCGGTCCGTCGCTCATCGCGCAGACGCAGGACGGCCGTCGCGGCGTTCTGCAGGACACGTCGGGCATCCAGCGCGGCTGACAACACGGCCTCCGGCCGCCCTTCGTCGCAGCCCCTCGCCCTTCCGGGCGAGGGGCTGTCGTGCGCAGGCGCCGAATCAGCAGGCGGTGAGGTACCACACGGGATCCCAGTTGATGCGGGTCGACGTGTTGTTCGCCGGAATGGTCGAGACCACGATCCCGTCCTTGTTCTCCAGCCGCACCGAGACGTTGCCGGTCTGGTTGTTGGTGACGGCGCCGACACCCAGGAACTGGGAAAGGGAACGCTCGCCACAGTAGTAGAGCTCGAAGACCGTGTGCCTGCCGTCTCCCTGGCCGGCGGCGACGCACGCCCTTCCGCTCGGGCAGTTGTTCAGCCTGTCGTTCCGTTGCGTTGTGGTCAGATCGCCGAACACCTTGTCCTTGTTGGGGTTGAACGGCGTCATGCTCGGATACACGCGCATCGCTCCGACACCGGGAGTGCTCGAACGCCCGTCGCCTCTCGTCTCCGTTGCCCGCGCCGTCGGCGCGGTGGTCGAGATCACCGCGAACAGCACGAGGAGCGAGGTGACGAGGACCGGCACTCCCTTCCGTAAGACGCGTGGCGCATGAGCCGCGATCACCATGATCGACACCCTTTCCCGCTCGTTGTTTCCTACGTCCTCCTGGCGCCGCCATGGTGCGCACACCCGCGAACCGCTGTCCATGCATGTGGACGGCGCCGCCGTCGATCGCGCGACGGGCACACGGGTCCGTCGAGGCACCGCAGAGAGCCGCTCGGCCGGTCAGCGCACACGCAGGACGCCGTGCGCGCCGCGTTCCGCGTCGGTCATGACGTGAGTGACGAACGGGTAGGTGCCGGCCCGGGGCAGCAGGGTCGGACGCGGCGGCTCGGACGACGCCGACGTGCCCGAACTCGACGTCCGTGACGTCCCGCACGCGCTGCGGCACGCCACCGTCTTCGGCGCGCTCGGTGCCGTGCCGGCCGGGCGGGCCATGCTGCTGGTGGCGCCGCACGACCCGCTGCCGCTGCTGCGGCAGATCGAGGACCGGCACCCCGGCGTCTTCGCGGTGGAATACCGTGAACGCGGCCGGGAGGCGTGGCGGCTGCTGCTCACCCACCGCTGAACTTCCGGCCCGGCCCCGGAGGTTCCGGGTTTCAACCGGCCGTTCGGGGCCAGTCGGAAGGTATGTCCCCTCGATATCGCACTGGTTCCAACTCCGCGGGGACGGTCGTCGCGGTGATCGCGGACATCATGGCCGTCATCCTCGGACTGTGGATTCTGATGTACCTGCTGGACGCCAACCGGGCCAACGATCTGGTCCAGTTCGTCCATGACGCGGCCAACTGGCTGGCAGCCTGGTCGCGGGACCTGTTCACCTTCGACGAGGAGTGGGCCCGGGTCGTCGCCGGCTACGGACTCGCCGCCGTCGTCTACCTGTTCATCGGCCACGCCATCGCAGGCCGTCTGCACCGGCACTGACCCGGGCCCGTTCCGGGACGGTTCAGACGAGCGGGCAGCAGTCCGGGTCCAGGCCGCCGGGCAGCCGGTCGCCGCCGAAGACCGCGCAGGTGGGCTCGTGCCCGCCGAGGGCGGCGACGGCCAGCAGCAGTGAGCCGGCCGTCCACGTGGTCAGCTCGCGCGGCCAGATCGCGTCGTCGTCGAAGACGTACCCCGTCCAGTACAGGCCGCTCTCCGGATCGCGCAGGTGCTGGATCGACTGGAGCACCTCCAGCGCACGGTCGGACTCGCCCATCGCCCAGAGTGCCAGGGCGAGTTCGGCCGACTCACCGCCCGTCACCCACGGGTTGGGCACCACACAGCGCACCCCGAGGCCGGGCACGACGAACCGGTCCCAGCCCTCCTCGATACGGGACTTGGCCTCGGCGCCGGTCAGCGCGCCGCCGAGCACCGGGTAGTACCAGTCCATCGAGTAGCGGTCCTTGTCCAGGAACCGCTCCGGGTGACGCCGTATCGCGTGCCGCAGCGCGCCCGCCGCCAACTCCCAGTCGGGCTGGGGCTCTTCGCGCTGCTCGGCGATGGCGAGGGCGCAGCGCAGCGCGTGGTGGACGGAGGAGGAGCCGGTGAGCAGCGCGTCCGCCGTGGGCGTGCCGTCGTCGTCGCGCCGCCAGCCGATCTGCCCGCCGGGCTGCTGCAGCCGCAGCACGAACTCCACCGCCGCGCACACGGCCGGCCACATGCGGTCGAGGAACGTGTCGTCGCCGGTGGAGAGGTAGTGGTGCCACACCCCGACCGCGATGTAGGCGACGAAGTTGGTCTCCCGGCCCCGGTCGGTGATGTCGAGCGGGTCGCCGTCGGCGTAGGCGGCGTACCAGGAGCCGTCCTCCAACTGGTGCCGGGCCAGCCACAGATAGGCCCGCTCGGCGGCCTCGTGCTCGCCCGCCGTGTCCAGGGCCATCGCCGCCTCGACGTGGTCCCACGGGTCGAGGTGGTGCCCCCGGAACCACGGGATCGCCCCGTCGTCCCGCTGCACGGCGAGGATGCCGGCGACGGTCGCCGCGGCCTGGTCGGCCGTCAGGACGCCGGGCAGGACGAGGTGTTCGGTCCGGGGCGACCGGGGTGACCTGGAGGTTGTCACGTGGCGTCCGCCTCGGCGCGCGGCAGGTGCGGCTTGGTCGCGTAGGCCACGAAGCTCTTGCCGATCAGCGGGTTGAGCGCCTGCTCCGCGACCCGGGTGGCCAGGGGCTTCTTCATGATGTCCCAGACCAGCAGCTTGTGGTACGCCCGCACCGGCAGCGCCTTGTCGTTGTCCACGCCGAACGCGCACTTCAGCCACCAGTACGGCGAGTGCAGCGCGTGCGCGTGATGGGTGCCGTACGGGCGCAGGCCCGCCTCGCGGATCTTCCCGAGCAGTTCGTCCGCCTTGTAGATGCGGATGTGGCCGCCCTCGACCTCGTGGTAGGCGTCGGAGAGGGTCCAGCAGACCTTCTCCGGGCCGTAGCGCGGCACGGTGATCGCGATCCGGCCGCCGGGCTTGAGCACGCGCACCATCTCGGCGAGCACGCCCTTGTCGTCGGGGATGTGCTCCATCACCTCGGAGATGATGACGACGTCGAAGGACTCGTCGGGGAAGGGCAGGGCGAGGGCGTCGCCCTCCATGGCGGTGGCGGTGGCCCCGGCGGGTGCCTCACCCGCCTCCTTCATCGCCGCGAACCACTTGGCGACCTCGCGGATCTCCTCGCCGTTCTGGTCCAGCGCCACGACCTGCGCACCGCGCCGGTAGCACTCGAAGGCGTGCCGGCCTGCCCCGCAGCCGAGGTCCAGGACACGGTCGCCCGGGGCGAGCGGGAACCGGGAGAAGTCGACGGTCAGCACGTGGCCCTGCTTTCGCGGTCGGAGCGGTCGGGGATGTCGGGGGTGTGGGCTGTGTCCGAGGCGTCGGCCGCGGTCACGGGGACGGCGTCCGCGTCGGCGGGGGTGTCGGGGACGACAGCCGGGTCTGCCGGTCCCGGGCGGCGGACCGCACGCCCGGCGGCTCCGGTGTCCCGGCCTGCCGTGCGGGCCATCGCCTCCCGGTAGTGGGCCACCGTGCCTTCGGCCGCGCGGGCCCAGGTGAAGTGCCGCAGCACCCGCTCGCGCCCGGCCGCGCCGAGGCGGGCGCGCAGCTCGGGGTCGCCGAGCAGCCGGGTCAGCGCGGCGGCCAGCGCCCCCGACTCCCCGGGCGGTACGGCGAGACAGGTCTCCCCGTCGCGCCCGGCCACCTCGGGGATCGCGCCGCCGGTCGTGGCGACCAGCGGAGTGCCCGTGGCCATGGCCTCGGCGGCGGGAAGGGAGAAGCCCTCGTACAGCGACGGCACGCACGCGACCTGCGCCGACCGCACCAGGTCGACCAGTTCGGCGTCCGAGATGCCCTTGACGAACTCGACGGCGCCCTCGAGGCCGTAGCGCTCCATCGCCTGGGCGACGGGCCCTTCCCCGGGCCGCTTGCCGACCACGACGAGGTGGGCGTCGGGCTGCTCGGCCCGTACCTTCGCCAGCGCCTCGACGAGGAAGACCAGCCCCTTCAGCGGCACGTCCGCGCTGGAGGTGGTCACGATCCGGCCGGGGACGACCGCCACCGAGGGATCGGGCGAGAACAGGTCGGCGTCGGCGCCGATGTGGACGACGTGGATGCGGTCCTGGCGTACGCCGAGATCGTCGATGATCTCCTGGCGCGAGGTGCCGGAGACGGTGAGCACGGACGGCAGGCGGCGCGCCACCCGCTTCTGCATCCGCGTGAAGGCGTACCAGCGGCGCACGGAGTAGCGCCGCTGCCAGTTCTCGGCGGCGTCCAGCTCCAGCCGCCGGTCGACGGTGATGGGGTGGTGGATGGTGGTGACGAGGGGGGCGCCGATGTCGCCGAGGAGGCCGTAGCCGAGCGTCTGGTTGTCGTGGACGACGTCGAAGTCGCCGCGCCGGGCGCGCAGATGGCGGCGGGCGCGCAGGGAGAACGTCAGCGGCTCGGGGAAGCCGCCGGTCCACATCGTGCCGACCTCGAGGGCGTCGATCCAGTCGCGGTACTCGTCGCGCCCGGGGGTGCGGAAGGGGTCCGGCTGGCGGTAGAGGTCGAGGCTGGGCAGCTCGGTGAGGCTCAGCCCGTCGTACCCCTCGTCGAGTACGGCGTAGGGCTGGGCGCCGATCACCTCGACGCGGTGTCCGAGGCGGGCGAGTTCGCGGGAGAGGTGGCGTACGTAGACGCCCTGGCCGCCGCAGAACGGGTTTCCCTTGTAGGTGAGGAGTGCGATCCGGAGCGGTCGCAAGCCGTCGGATGCGGGGCCCGCCGAGGGCCCGGCCTGACTGGCCTCAGCGGTCACTCTGGGCCCCCTTCTCCCTGCACTGTCCCGCGAGATTACGCCGGGACGCTAACCTAGAACAAGTTTCAGAGTTGATCGTTCGGAGGATCCGAATCTACCGGCAGGTAGGGATGCTGTGAGCAGTGGATCAGGTGATTCACGCCACGGCGGACGGCGTGCCATGCTGTCCGATCATCCACCCTCACCGACTGTCACGGACGGGACCCATGCCCGACGCAGGCGCCGCGCGCACCGACCCCGCCTCCCCGCTCACCGAGCGGCAGGAGGCCCGTCGGCGCCGGATCCTCCAGGCGTGCACGCAGCTGGCCGTCCGGGGCGGCTTCGACGCGGTGCAGATGCGCGAGGTCGCGGAGTCCTCCCAGGTGGCACTCGGCACGCTGTACCGCTACTTCCCGTCCAAGATCCACCTCCTGGTCGCCACGATGCAGGACCAGTTGGAGCATCTGCATGCGACGCTTGGCAAGAAGCCGCCGGCCGGTGAGACCCCGGGCGAGCGGGTCGCGGAGACCCTGATGCGCGCCTTCCGCGCGCTCCAGCGCGAGCCGCATCTGGCGGACGCGATGGTGCGGGCGCTTACCTTCGCGGACCGCAGCGTGAGCCCGGAGGTCGATCAGGTGTCCCGGCTGACCACGACGATCATCCTGGACGCGATGGAACTCAACGACCCCACGCCGGAGCAGCTGGCGGCGGTCCGGGTCATCGAGCACACCTGGCACTCGACGCTGATCACGTGGCTCTCGGGCCGCGCCTCCATCGCCCAGGTCAGGGTCGACATCGAGACGGTGTGCCGGCTGATGGACCTGAGGGCGGCACCGAGCCCCCGCGACGCCAACTGAGTCGAAACTTTCGACACTTTTCCGTTCACGCAGGTGACCCACCCGGGCCACAGCACCCTTCGGCCAACTCCCGTCCCGCCCTGCGCAAATGGTTGACCCCTTCCCCAGCGGTCCGTATCGTCACCGCAGCAATTCGGAGCCGAGTCCGAAACTTTCGTTCGACCGCACGGCACAGCATTCCCGCCCGATCCGCATCACGGGCCCACCGGAGAAGGGATGACATGCGCATGATTAGAAAGCGAACGAGAACGAGAGCCGGAGGCGCCGGCCCTCGCACCCGGCGCCGCCTCCGCGCCGGCCTCGGCGCCACGACCACCGCACTGCTCACCGTCACCGCCCTCGCGGCGCTCCCCCAGACCACCGCCCACGCCGCGGACACCCTGGGCGCGGCGGCGGCCGAGAAGGGCCGCTACTTCGGTGCCGCCGTCGCCGCCAACCACCTCGGCGAGGCGCAGTACACCGCCACACTGAACCGCGAGTTCAACTCGGTGACGCCCGAGAACGAGATGAAGTGGGACGCGGTCGAGCCGAACCGCGGCTCCTTCAGCTTCAGCCGCGCCGACCAGATCGTGAACCACGCGCGGAGCCGGGGCATGGACGTGCGCGGCCACACCCTGGTCTGGCACTCCCAGTTGCCGGGCTGGGTCTCCGGATTGGGCGCGAGCGACCTCCGGTCGGCCATGAACAACCACATCACCGAGGTCATGACCCACTACAAGGGTCAGATCCACTCGTGGGACGTGGTCAACGAGGCGTTCCAGGACGGCGGCAGCGGCGCCCGGCGCAGCTCGCCCTTCCAGGACAAGCTCGGCAACGGCTTCATCGAGGAGGCCTTCCGCACGGCCCGCGCGGCCGACCCGGCCGCCAAGCTCTGCTACAACGACTACAACACCGACGGCATCAACGCGAAGAGCACCGCCGTCTACACCATGGTGCGCGACTTCAAGTCCCGTGGCGTACCCATCGACTGCGTCGGCTTCCAGGGCCACTTCAACAGCAACTCCCCCGTCCCCTCCGACTTCCAGGCCAACCTCCAGCGCTTCGCCGACCTCGGGGTCGACGTGCAGATCACGGAGCTGGACATCGAGGGCTCGGGCCAGGCCCAGGCCACCAACTACGGCAATGTCGTCCGCGCCTGCCTGGCCGTGTCCCGCTGCACCGGCATCACGGTGTGGGGCATCCCGGACAAGTACTCGTGGCGGTCGAGCGGCACTCCCCTGCTGTTCGACGACAACTACAACAAGAAGCCCGCATACGACGCCGTGCTGAGCGCTCTCGGCGGCACACCGGGCGACGGCGACCCGGGCGGCCCCGGTGAGCCGGGCGACCCGGACGCGGCCTGCACCGCCACCTACACCACCGCGGAGCAGTGGGGCGGCGGCTACAACGGCAGGGTGACGATCACGGCCGGCAGCTCGCCGATCACCGCCTGGAGCGTGGACGTCACCCTCGCCTCCTCGCAGCGGGTCATCTCCGTGTGGAACGGCTCACCCACCACGAACGGCAACGTCATGACGGTCCGTTCCACCTGGAACGGCTCCCTGGCGGCCGGAGCGTCCACCAGCTTCGGCTTCACCGTGAACGGCGGCAGCACACCCCCGCCCCAGGTCGGCGCCTGCACGGCCTCCTGACCGGCCCCCCCCCCCCCCCCCCCCCCCCCCCCCCCCCCCCCCCGCGGCCCCGGGGGGGGGGGGCGGGGGGCCCCCCCCCGCCCCCCCCGCCCCCGGGCGGGCCGCCCCCCCCCCCCCCCCCCC
>NZ_BMUF01000003.1 GCF_014650055.1 Streptomyces malachitofuscus
GGGGGGGGGGGGGGGGGGGGGGGGGGGGGGGGGGGGGGGGGGGGGGGGGGGGGGGGGGGGGGGCGGGGGGGGGGGGGGGAGTTCGTGGGGCGGTCAGGAGCCGGTGGCGCGGGAGTTCGACCACGCCGCCCACAGCTCTGCGTAGGGTCCGCCGGCGGCGCGCAGTTGGTCGTGCGTGCCGGTCTCGACGATCCGCCCGGACTCCATGACGACGATCCGGTCGGCGGTCGCCGCCTGGCTGAGGCGGTGCGCGACGATCAGCGCCGTGCGTCCGTCCACGGCGCGGGCGACGGCCTTTTCCAGGACGCGCGCTCCGGCGCTGCCCGCTTCGGCGGTGGCCTCGTCGAGGATCACCAGGGGCGGGTCGGCGAGGACCAGCCGGGCGAGGGCCAGGGCCTGCGTCTGGGCGCCGGTGAGGCGATGACCGCCGTCGCCGACCACGGTGGCGAGGCCGTCGGGCAGCGCCTCGGCCCATCCGAGGGCGTCGACGCGGTCGAGCGCGGCGCGCAGTTCGTCCTCGGTCGCGTCGGGCGCGGCCAGGCGGAGGTCGTCGGCGAGCGGGCCCGCGAAGACATGGGTCTCCTGGGTGATCAGGGCGATCGTGCGGCGGGCCACGGCCGGGCCGAGTTCGGTCGGCGGCACGCCGCCGACCAGGACGGTCCCGGCGGTGGGCGGCTGGATGCCGGCCACGAGTCTCGCCAGGGTGGTCTTGCCCGCTCCGCTGGCCCCGACGAGAGCCACCCGCTCACCTTGACGGACCGTCAGGTCCAGGTCGTTCAGCACTAGGTGTCCGGGCCGGTAGGCGTGCTTCAGTCCCCGCAGGGTGACCTCGACGCCGCTCGCCCCGGCCGGGCGGGCCGGGGCCTCCGGCACCGGCTCGTCGGTGACGCCCACGAGCCGTGCCAGGCCCGCCGTTGCCGACTGGGCGTCGTCGAGCAGGACGAGGGCCGCGTTGACGGGGGTGAACAGGCTGTGGAAGTACAGGGCGGCGGCGGTCGCCGTGCCCACGGACGCCGAGCCCTGGCGGACCAGCCAGTAACCGGTGAACAGGACGGCGGCCAGCCCGATGTACTCGGCGATGTGGAGGCGGCTGTAGAAGCCCAGGACCAGCCGCACGCCCTTCATGGTCAGCGCGACCACGGACCGGGACCGTTCGGTCACCCGCTCGGTGTGCTCCCGCTCCAGCCGGAACGCCCGTACGGCGGAGGCACCCGCGACGGTGTCGAGGAGCTGTTGCTGCTGGGCTCCCGCGGCCACACGCTGCTCGGCGTAGAGCGGGACCGCGCGGGCCACGTACCAGCGGGCGGTGGCCACTTGGACGGGCACGGCCAGCAGCGCGGCCAGCAGGAACCGCCAGTCGAGCAGGGCCATGGCGCCGAGGGTGAGGACGATGGTCAGCAGCGAACGGGCCAGCTCCGGCAGGGCGTTGCGCACGGCCTCCGCGATGAGGGACACATCGGCGGTGACCCGGGCGGTCAGATCGCCGGCGCCGGCCTTCTCGACCCGGTCCAGCGGCAGCCCCAGGGCCCGTTCGACGAACTTCTCGCGCAGTCGGGCCAGCGTCGTCTCGCCCAGCCGGGAGACCAGTGACAGGCCGTACCCGGCGCTCACGCCCTGGGCCACGGCGACGGCCACCAGGAGTGCCGCGGTGGTGGTGATGGCGTCGACGGCCCCGCGGTCCGCGGCCAGGTCGACGATCCGGCCCAGCAGTGGCTGCACCAGCAGGCCGACCGCGGTGGAACCGACCATGACGGCCAGGGCGGTCAGAGCCAACGCCCTCTGCGACCGCAGCAGTTCGGCCACCGTGGCGCGGGTGCGCGCGGGCGTCGCGACGGGCAGCAGCGCGGACTCGGCCCGCGGTGCCTCGCGGGACTCGGTCATGCGAGCACCGCCGTACGGTAGTCCGCGCGGTCGTGGACGAGCTGTTCGTGGCCGCCGCTCGCGGTCACCCTGCCGCCCTCGACGAGGACGACCCGGTCGGTCACGGCGAGGAGAGCGGGGCTGTTGGTCACGAGGACGGTCGTGCGGCCCCTGCGGATGTCCCTGACTCCGGCCGCCATCCGCACCTCGGTGACGGCGTCGACGGCTGTGGCGGGCTCGTGGAGGACGAGGACCGGCGTGTCGGCGGCGAGCGCCCTCGCCAGGGCCACACGCTGGCGCTGGCCGCCGGAGAGTGAGCGTCCCCGCGCGGTGACGGCCGTGTCGACGCCGTCGGGAAGGGCGCCGACGACCTCGTCGGTGCCCGACGCGGCGATCGCGGCCGCGACCGGGGCGTCCGCACGGGCGGCCGTGACGTTGTCCAGGAGGCTTCCCTCGAACAGGTCGGCGTCGTGCTCGGCGACGAGGACCGCGGCCCGCAGCTCCGCCAGGCCCAGTGCGGTCACGTCGGTCCCGTCCAGCTCCACGCAGCCCTCGTGGGGGTCGGTGCGGCGGGCGAGGCAGTGCAGCAGAGCCGTCGCGTCGGCGGGGTCGGTGGTGACGACGCCGACCGTCTCGCCGGGGGAGACCTCGAGGTCCAGGCCGCGCAGAGAGCCGTACGACAGGCCGCGCAGCCGGAGCCGGCCCTCGACCCGGCGCCGCGCGGGGGCGTCGGACGGCGCGACGGGCCGCACGGCGGGCTCGGCACCCAGGACCTCGGCGATACGTGCGGCGGACGCACGCCCCTGCGCCAACTCCGCGTTGACCCAGGAGAACTCGGACAGCGGCCCCATGAGGAACAGGGCGAGCGCGACGGAGGAGACCAGCTCGCCGAGGCCGATGTCGCCGCGTGCGGCGAGCCGGCCACCGACCAGGGCGACCAGGGCGAGGAACGCTCCGGTCAGGATGGTCACGACGCCGCTCTGCCAGGCTTCGGCACGTGCGGCGCGCAGCGTGGCGGTGAGCGAGTCCTGGCTGATGCGCCGGTAGCGGGAGACCGCCGCGGGTTCGGCGCCGATGCCCTTGAGCACCCGCAGTCCGGCCACCAGATCGGCGGCCACGCCCGACGCGTGCGCCGCGCGCTCCTGCTCGGTCTCGCTGCGCCTCTCCAGAGGCTTGCTCAGCAGGTGCACCAGCCACAGCAGCAGGGGCGTGCCCAGCAGCACGAGGAGACCGAGGGGGAGGGAGATGCGCAGCAGTACGACCGCGCCGACCGCCAGGCCGGTCGCGGCCCCGATCCCGACGACGAGGGCCATCGTGACCGCGCCGACCCGCTTGGCGTCCTCCGTGGCGGTGTTCGCCAGTTCCCCGGGCAACCGGCCCTCGTCCGCGCCGCCTTCGGGCGCGAGGACACGGGCGGTCAGCTCCGTCCGCAGGCGGTGCGCGGCCGTCACGGACGCGCGCTCACCGGCGCGGGCGCCGAAGCGGAAGCTGTAGGAGAGTCCGACGTAGACGACGGCCAGGACGCCGAGCCACAGCAGCAGTCCGGTGACGTCGCCGTCCACCACCCCGCGGTCGATGGCGAGTCCGATGACGACCGGGACGAGGGCTTCGCCCGTCTGATGACCCATGCCCAGCACCGCGCCGACGACGACATCGCGGCGCTGACCGCCCACCGCGCGCCACAGGACGTTCCGTCCCGGCAGGTCCGCTTTTCTCACGCATCCTCCGGACCGGATTCACAGCGCTCGGAAACCCTCCAAAAACTTAGGTAAGGCTAACTAAAACTGTCTTCCTCTGCCACCCCCTTGGGGAAGCACGCGCACCGCTCCCGGTCCGGCTCCCGCGGCCGGGCCTCCCACGAGGCGCCGGCGACGGTCAGTTCTCCGCGGCGTTCGCCGCCTGCCACCAGCCCGCCAGCTCGTCGATGATCGGCAGCACGGAATGCCCGCGCGGCGTGAGCCGGTAGCGCACCCGCGGCGCGGAGCCGCCGAGGTTGTGCACCGTGCGGTCGACGAGTCGCATGTGCACGAGGCGGTGCAGCGCCCGGTCCAGCGGCTTGTTCTCCATCAGACCGGCGGCGCGGGCGAGGTCGTTGTGATATCTCGGGCCTCCGGCGAGTTGGACCAGCACGGCGGGCACCCACTTGCCCGAGAGGATCCGTGCGGCTTCGTAGGCGTCCTCGAAGTGCTGGCGTTCGTCCTGGTGTCCGTGCAGGCTCGTCACCGAGTCGGGTCCCTTTCCTCTGGTGCCGTCGGGAATCACACCGCGGGGCGTTTCCGCGTCCGTCGCGCGGTGTCCGTGCGGGCCCTCACGCGGAGCCGTGCGGGCCTTTCTCGATGGGCAGGAAATCGCTGACGACCGCGGCTTCGCCGCTTTCCCGGAATTCATCCGGGTAGAACTGTTCCGCCCAGTGCCGGAATCGCATGATCGGGCCGTCGCCCTGGGCGAGCCGGGGATGCCTCAGGTAGGTCTTGTTCTGCCAGATCGGAGCGTCCTGGGCGGCGCCCTGCCACGAGGGGAGCGCGAAGAACTGTGTGGCGAGCCACGACGAGTACCTGCCGGCCCGGCTGTCGGCCGTGCCCAGGCGCGCGCTCACGGTGAACCGGGTTTCGATGCGGCAGGGATCCAGGGGCGTGGGCATGATCTGCACCAGGGCCGACAGGCCCATCCGCGGCATACGGGCGACGACGTGGATATGGCCGAGGCCGTTGGCCTCCACGTCGAAATCCACGTCGAACCGGCCCAGCAGGGGCGTCATGCGATGGACGGTCGTGCCGAGGGTCAGCCTCGGGCCGTTCAGCTCCAGCGGCTTGGTGACCTGGGCGCCGGACGTACCGTGGACGGGCCCGAAGTGGCCGATGTCGACGGAGTTCTCGACCACCTCCTGCGGGTGGTCGACGAGGACCGTGGAGTGTCTGGCCGGCGGGGGGAAATCCTGGGCCGGGACGACGGGTACGTCCCAGGTCGGGGCCTCGCCGCGGGCATGGCTCCAGACCATGACCACCCCGTTGACCTCCCGGGCCGTCAGCTGGGTCAGGGAGGCCTTGGGCGGCCGGGTGCCGTACCCGGTCCGCACGCATCTGCCGTCGGGACCGAAGGCGAAGTGGTGGAACGGGCAGACCAGGTCCTCTCCTTCCACCCGGCCGCCGAAGCCCAAATGCGCGCCGAGATGCGGGCAATAGGGATTCACGACGCGGACTCTGCCCTGCCGCGTGCGGTAAACGACGATGTCCTCACCCTTGAAGCGACGCCGCACCACCCGGCCGGGCCGCACTTCGTCACTGAAAGCCACCGCGAACCAGCCGTCGGGATAGGGAAGCCTGGGCCGGTCGGCGGACACGGGTAATGCGCGAGTCAAGTCCCTTTTCCTCAGCCCGAACACAGGCCCTCCCGCAGCTCGTCCATTTCTGATCTTGCCGAGTGGCGCGGCGCGCAATAGCAACGATCGACAACTGGCGTACTGGATGGGAAAATGGAACACCTGTTCCTATCATGCTGTGCGGAGTGGGGTCAACGGTTCGTATTTGCCGACTGCTTCCGTCGCTGATCCTTTTCTTTTGCCGGCCTCAATTGAGAATCCGAATTCCGCTCCGACCGCTTTGTGTTCACCGCATGTCGGGATCCCGCACGCCGGGGCCGACGCGTGCCCAGAAGAGGGCCACCGAGCCCACGACGGTCACCTCATGGGAGTCGAAGGAACGGCCCAGAGCCGCGTGGAGATCCTCCAGCCGGTCCTGCCGGTTGCACATGATGCCGCGCCGGTTGGCCGCCGCCAGCTGCGGTCTCGCCAGCCAGTTGTGACGGACCCCCTGTCCGGGAATGGTGGCGCCGAACAGCGTGCCGCCCGGTCTCAGCACCGCGCGGGCATGCTCGAAGACCACCGCCTTGTCGGCCAACGTCCCCGGCAGACAGTGCAGGAGGTGGACCATGCCCACCGAGTCCACACCGTTGCGCGGGAGTTGCCACGGCAGCAGCACATCGGCCAGGTGGGTGCGCGGTGCGTAGCGGCGCAGACGGCTCGCCGCGGCGGCCAGCGAGTTGGAGTTGAGGTCCATCAGCGTGAGGGACGGGTCCGGGGACGGAAAGCGGCACAGGTCGAGCAGCAGCCCGGTGCCGACCCCGACGTCCAGGTGCCGTGCCGAGACGTGGCGGTCGTAGAGGCCGACGAGCCGGTCCTTCGGACAGCGCCAGGCGAGCGGGGAGTTGAAGCCGTAGACGAAGGCGTTGTAGGCACGCAGGAACGAGCGGGTGTACACCGCCTGCCCGGCATGGACCGAGGTCGCGTCGTAGGTGGCCATCTCACTCGGCGTCCGGTCGCGGCGTCAGGCGCACCAGCGGGAGCTCCCGGCTCGTACGGCGCTGGTATTCGGCGTAGCCCTGGAAACGCCCCACGATGCGCTGCCACCACTCGGCCCGCTCTTCCCCCTCCATCACCGTCGCACGCACCGGCCGCACCCGCCCGCCGACCCGCAGGACCGCGTCCGGATTGGCCAGCAGGTTGCGGTACCACCTCGGATGGTGGACCGACCCCCGGTAGGAGGCGACGACCACGACGTCCTCCCCGTCGGGGAAGGTGAACAGCGGGACGGAATAGGGATCGCCGCCCTGCGGCCTGAGAGTGGTCAGGATGCCCACCTGATTCCCGAGCATCCGTTTGCCCAGGCGCCCGTTCGTCCGTTCGTACAGCGCGACATGGGCGACGTTGTTCACGAGCTGCACCCATCTGCTCCACCGGGACACCTCGCGCCCCGTGGCCGTGCTGTGCCGGAAAGCTGCCATGTCCCTTTCCCCTTCACCGTCGACGTCGTCCGGTCCCGCCCCGGTCACCGCCCCGCCCCCGGCGCTCCCCGCGGGACCCCGTGCCCGCTCGCGCAGCAGCGTCGGCACGACCCACAGGGCGTGGGCGAGGGCGAGACGCCCGACGCCCGCCCCTCTCGCCCGCATGAACGACAGGGTGCTGCCCATCCCCATCGCCGCACCGGTCACCGCGGTGTTGCCCGTGGCCACATGAGCGGCCGTGTACAGCGCGCTGGTCAGCACGGCCGCGCGCCCGGTGCCGTACCGCCCGGTGAGCCGGTCCTGGAGCAGACCCCGCCAGAACAGCTCCTCGCCCGGCGCCACGACCAGCGCCAGATACGCGCACATCCGAGCCGGTCCGATCACCTTGGAGAGGTCGCGCAGAGCCGCCGCGTCGTCGGCGACGCGGTCCACGGAGCCGCGTGCCCGCGCGTCCGCGAACGAGCCCACGAGGAGGATCCCCGCCGACAGCCCCGCGGCGGCCAGGGCGTCGTGCCGTGTCAACCTGCCCGGCCGGACCGACGGTTGGGCGACGAGCGCGGCCAGGCCCAGCGTTCCGTGGGTCACGGCGAGCCTGCGCCAGTGCGCCGACCGCGGCCCGTGGAAGGCCGCGGCGAGACCGGCCGCGGCGAGCGGAACCCCCGCGGCGGCCAGCAGTGCCGCCGGACCCGTACCCGCAGCGGCCGGGCCGGCGTTCACGGATGCCGTCATCGCCTTCCCCCCGCCCCGTGCGTCGTGCGACCGGGCGCCGGGACGACGGAACGCCGCAGCGACGGGAACTGGGTGTGCACGCACTGGGCCCACACCGCCGAGGGAAGCAGCCGGCGCAGGGGCAGCAGCACGTGCGCGTCCCGCCCCACCCGGTAGCGGGCCCGCGGACGCCGTGCCGTGACGGCGCGCATGACCACGGCCGCGGCGCGCTGCGGGGACACACCGCGCGGCAGCCGCCGGGCGATCTGCTGCTCCATCTCGCTCATCAGGTCGCCGTAGGCGCCGGACGCGTAGTGCTTCAGCGCCGGTACGTTCTCGCCCCACCGGGAGTTCACGGCGCCCGGCTGCACCAGGCAGACCCCGATGCCGAACCGGCGCACCTCGAGCCGGAGCGCCTCGGTGGCCGCCTCCAGCGCGTACTTGCTCCCGTGGTACGCGGCCCCGGCGGGCAGCACCAGCTCCCCGGCCATGGAACTGACGTTGACGATCCGGCCGGAGCCACGGGCACGCATCCCGGGAAGAACCAGCTGCATGAGTCCCACCGGCCCGAAGACGTTCGTACGGAACTGCCGGTCCCACCGGTCGAGCGGCACCTCCTCGCACGGCCCGAGCTCGCCGTAGCCCGCGTTGTTGACGAGGACGTCGATCGCCCCGAAGGACTCGACCGACTCCGCCACGACCTGCCGGCGCGCCGCGTCGTCGGTCACGTCGAGCCGGCGGACCACGCAACCCGCCGCCTCCAGGTCGTGCAGCGACTCGGTGTTCCGCGACGTCGCGATGGTCGTGAACCCCCGGCCCACGGCGCTCAGGGCGACGGCGCGCCCGATGCCGGAGGAGCACCCGGTGATCAGGGCCACGGGCATCCGGTCTCCTTCCGACGGCACCGCGGTCGCTTTCGTCCGGCGGCTCACAGGACGACCCCCAGCGAGAAGTCGGCGCTGATGCCCGGGCCGAAGCCGGCGATGACCCCCCGCGCCCCGGGGGTGGCCGTGCCCTCGGAGAAGAAGCGCGCCAGGGAGTCGAAGACCAGGACGCTCGCGGTGTTCCCGTGCTCGGTGAGGGCGGCCCGGCTGAACCGGTGCAGCGCGGGATCGATGTCGAGGAACCGGGTCAGGTCCTCGAGGATGCGGGGACCGCCCGCGTGCGCGATCACGAAGTCCAGCTCCCCGGTGGTCCAGGAGGCCTCTTCGACGAGCTTGGTGATCGCCGGTGTGACGGCGCGCATGGTGTGCCGCACCCTGCTGTCCAGCCGGAAGTGGAAACCGGTGTCCCTGACGTCGTACGAGATCCAGTCCGAGGTGTGCGAGACGGTCTCGGCGGCCGACCGCTCGATGCTGATCCCGCGGTCCCCGGTGCCCTTGACGACGGCCGCGGCGAAGCCGTCGCCGAAGAGGCCCGCCGACAGCAGCGAGCCGACGCCGGAATCGGTGGGCTGGTAGCAGAGCGAGCACAGTTCGAAGGCGACGATCAGAGCGTTGCGGTCCGGATGCGCCCGGCAGTACCGGGCCGCGCCGCTGATCGCACCGCTGCCCGCGGCGCAGCCGAGCTGGGCGACGGGCAGCTGATCGATGTGCGTCGGGAACCCCAGCTCGTTGATCATCCAGACGATGGGGGACGGCATGGTGAAGCCGGTGCAGGACACGAACACCACCGCGTCGATCTGCTCCCGGGACAGCTCCGCCTCCGCGAGCGCCTCCGTGACGAGGCCGGGGAGGTACCGGCGGACCGCTTCGTGGTAGAGCTCGGTGCGGGCGGCGACGCCCGGGTGGCACAGCGTCCGCTCCAGGGGCTGGAGCAGGCGGCGCGTTCGCACCCCCGTGTGCTCGATGAGGCGCAGCGCCGTCTCCAGACGCGGATGGTCCGGATGCAGCCGGCGTGCCGCCGCGAGGGTGTCCTCGAGGGTGATCTCGTGTTCCGGGAAATGTGTCACTGGACGGCACAGGACGGGCATGCGGTGACCACCTCTACCTTGACGGGGCGATGAAGCAGCGCGCGTTCGTCAGATCCACGCGGCCAGCGCGAGAAGGGCGAAGAAGGAGGCGAGCAGCCGGGGCAGGTGGAACCACGACGGCATCGTGGCGCCCAGGCGTGAGCGCACCACGGCGGTGACGACGTAGACCGCGTAGGGCAGCGTGAGGAGCGGTGCGGCGTAGCGGACGGACTCGAACTCGTGGGCGGCGTACAGCACGCAGGGATACGGTGCGACGACGAAGACCGTGTACCAGACCTTCGCCGCGCGCGGGGAGAGGGCGTGGGCGAGCGTGCGTTTGCCCGCCCGCAGATCGTCGGCGCTGTCGCGCAGATCGTTGTGGAACATCGTCGCGGTGAACAGGAACCCCGCCGCCACTGCCGTCAGCACGGCGCCCGGGGTGAGGCGATGGACGTTCACCCATATCACCGCGGCCACCACGAGGAAGCCCGTGAGCAGGAAGTCGATCACCTCGCCGAGCGCCCGGTGCCCGAGCGGCGACGGGCCTCCCGAGTACACGAGCGTCACGAACGCGAGCGGCAGGATCAGCACCGACAGGGGACTCGTCGTGTACAGCAGGTACGTCATCACCGCGACGGCGACCGAGAAGCTCGCCAGCCCCACCAGGCGCACCTGACGCATCGGCAGTCCGAGGGCCAGGGCGCTGCCGGGACGGGCGTCCTCCACACGGTCGACGCCGCGCCGGTAGTCGTCGTAGTCGTTGATCAGCCGGCGGCCGATGCTCTCCGGAACGAACAGCGCCATCGTCAGCAGCGCACGGCCCGGTGAGAGGGGACCGAGCTGGCGGGCGACGGCGAGTGCGTAGGCGGCCTGGAGCAGCACCACCAGCGTCATCTGAAGACCGAGTGCGGAGATCCAGGCACGGGCCGGACCGGTCGTACGTGATGCCGCGGTTTTCGCGGCAGGCGCGAGGGGCGACCGTTCCGCCCGGGACTCCGTCATCCAGAATTCTCCAGTGTGATGGCGATTTCGGTGGCGAGCGATTCGTCGGAATATCGCGTTGGCCCGGCGGCTTCGCTGAGGCATGTTTCCCAGGCCATTGCCGATTAAAAATTTCCCGGTGTCCGCGTGTCCAGAGACACGGTTGTCCGGTGGGGACACGAGTGTCCTTATCACCGCCGTGGACCGTCTGCTAGTGTCCGGCCGCGATCGTCCTGCTAGTGCTGAGAAGTTGTTTCCCATCGGCGGGGGTGAGGCGTGAGCCCAGAGGCATCGCACTCGGAGCGGACGAAGGAAAAGCGCTATCCGTTCGGCCCTTGCGGCGGACTCGACCTGCATGATCTGTACCGAGCGCTCCAGGCCGACGAACCCGTGTGCCCGGTGCGCATGCCGTACGGGGAGCCGGCCGTCCTGGTCACCCGGTACGAAGACGTCAGGACGGTCCTCGGGGACCCCCGTTTCCGCCGGGCCATTCCTCCCGGACACGACCAGCCGCGGGTCACCCCCGACGTCATTCCGATGGGTCTGATGGAAATGGACCCGCCCGAACACACGCGGATTCGCCGGCTCATTTCCGCGGCTTTCACCGCGCGGCGCGCCGAACGGCAGCGGCCGGAGGCCGCACGGCTCGCCGGCCGGCTCATCGACGACATGATGGAATCCGGTTCACCCGCGGATCTGGTCGAGGCCTTCTCCGTTCCTCTGCCGATCGGCGTCATCTGCAATCTGCTCGGCGTGCCGTACGAGGATCGCCTCGAATTCCACCGGTGGATCGTCGAAATGAACCGGATGCTCTCCGGCGACGGCGCCGAGGTGCGGATGGAGAACATCGCCAAGCTGATGTCGTACATGGGCGATCTGGTGGTGCGACGGCGCGCCGAGCCCACCGACGACCTCATCGGCGAACTGGTGCTGGCGCGGGACGAAGGGGAGCGGCTGTCCGAGGAGGAGCTGATCTTCCTGTGCATGCTGCTGCTCGTCGCCGGATACGAGACCACCGCCAACCAGATCGCCAACTTCGTCCACCTGCTGCTCACCCACCCCGACCAGCTGGCGCTGCTGAGGGAGCGCCCCGGCCTGCTGCCCAACGCCGTCGAGGAACTGCTGAGGTTCACCCCGCTGAGCGTGTCCGCGGCGTTCCCCCGGTACGCCTCGGCCGACGTGGACCTCGGTGACGGCACCGTGCGCGAGGGACAGCCGGTCCTCACGTCGACCAACGCCGCCAACCGGGACCCCAGGGTCTTCGACGACCCGGACCGTATCGACATCACGCGCCCGTTCAACCACCACCTGGCCTTCGGCCACGGAGCCCACCACTGCGTGGGCGCCTCCCTCGCGCGCATGGAACTCCAGGTGGCGCTCGGTCTGCTGCTCGAGAAACTGCCGCGACTGCGGCTCGCCGTCGACCCCGGCGACGTGGAGTGGAAGAGCAACCTGCTGTTCCGCGGCCCCGTGGCACTGCCCGTCGCCTGGTGACCGGGCGCCCGCCGGCCGGACGACATCCGACCATCGGACCCCCGGCGGCCCGTGCCGCGGGGGAGTGAGGACGGCACCATGGAGAAACTCGTGCCCCCGGCGCATGCGGCGGCACCACCCCTCTTCGCCCGTCTGGAGGCGGACCTGCGGCGCGTCCGGCGGTCGATGGAGGACACCACCGCCGTCGGCCCGCGCCGGATCGGCGGTCCGCTCGCCCACTACGTCAAGCGCCCGGGACGGCTGTTCCGGCCGGTGCTCACACTGGTCTCGGCCTACGTCTTCGACACCGCCCCGTCCGGGCCCCGGTCCGACCGGGTCGTCGACGCGGCAGCGGGCATGGAGCTCCTGCACCTGGCGACCCTGTGCCACGACGATCTGTGCGACAGGGCCGCCACCCGCCGCGGGCACCCGACCGTCAACGCCGCCTTCGGGGACGACACGGCACTGCTGACCGGTGACCTCCTCCTCGCCTGCGCCACGTCCGTGTTCTCCCGGCTGGGCGAACACGAGATGCGGGTGGCCGGTGACACGCTCAAACAGATCTGCCTCGGCCAGATGCTGGAGATGGCCGACGTCGGCAACCTCGAGCGCACCGAGGACGACTACTTCTCCGCCGTCTCCGGCAAGACCGCCGCGCTGATGGCCACCTGCGCACGCGTGGGATCGGCCCTCGCGGGGGCCTCCGCGCCGGCCCAGGAGACCATGGCCTCCTTCGGACGCAGTCTGGGCATGGCCTTCCAGATCTGGGACGACGTGCTGGACATCTGGGCGCCGCCGGGCATCACCGGCAAACCCAGCGGCCAGGACATCGAGAACGGCGTCTTCACCCTGCCGGTGATCCACGCGCTGCGCGAGGAGCGCCTCGAGCTGTCCCGTCTGCTGCGCCGACGCCCGTACTCCGCGGAGCGCCACGAGGAGACGGTCCGGGTCCTCGACCGGCTGCGGGTGCGCGAACGCGCGGTGGAGACCGCCCGCGGCTACATCACCGACGCGCTCGCCGGGGTACGCGGCCTCGAACCGTCCGTGGACGCCGTGTCCCCCCTCGTCGAGGTCGCCCGACGGCTGATGCCGGAGATCGGCCACCTGCTGCCGGAGACCGCCGACGGCAACGCCGATCCGCTCCGCCCCTGACCGACGGGCCCCACCGCACGGACCCCACCCGAGGGAGGCTTTGCCACCTGTGGACGCATCCACGGACGACGCCGCGACCTATCACATCACCATCGACGCTCCGCCCGCCCACGTCCTGGCGGTCCTCAGGGACCTCGCCGCCTACCCCGACTGGCAGGACGACATCAGCGCCGTACGACTCCTGCGCCGCGACGGCCGGGGCCTGCCGGTCCAGGCGCAGCTCACCGTCACCTCGATGGGCATGAAGTCCGCCCTCACACTCGCCCTGGAGCACGACGAGCGGACCATGCGGTGGACCCTGCTGGAGGGCGACTTCCTCTCCAGGAACGACGCCGAGTACACGGTCGGCGCACGCGACGGAGGGGGGACCGAACTGACGCTGCGCCAGGAACTGTCCTTGCGCTGGCAGATGCCGCAGTCGGTGACGAAGCACCTGATCGGCCGGAAGGTGGCCACGACCATGGACGCGGTCAAGAGGCGGGCGGAGGAGACGGCCCCCGCACGACGCGACGAGCAACGCCGGTGAAGGGAAGCACCATGAACTCCGCTGCACATGCCCCGACCGTGTCCGCCGCTCTCGCCGCCGGCCGCACCGCCGTGTGCGACCAGCAGGACAAGGAGGGCGGCTGGGCCGGCGACTTCGCCACGGGCGGCACCTCCTGGGAGTCCGCCGACATCCTCATGCAGCACGTCCTGGGCACCCCCGACCCGGCGCACATCGCCGAACAGCGCGCCTGGATCCTCGCCCAGCAGAACGACGACGGAGGGTTCCCGCTCTACACCGAGGGACCGTCGGACCTCTCCTGCACCGTACTGACGCACTGCGCGCTCCAGCTCGCCGGACACGACGAGGACCGTGACCGGCTCGGCCGCGCCGCCCGTTTCGTCAGGGACAACGGTGGCATCGAGGCGGCCGAGCTCGTGCCCACCCGCTTCTGGCTGGCGCTCACCGGAGTCGTGGGCTGGGACGAGATACCACCCCTGCCTCCGGAACTGATCCTGCTGCCCTCGTGGTTCCCGGGCACCGTGGACGACTTCGAGCCCCTGGCGCGTGAACTGGTCGTCGCCATCGGCATCCTGGGCGTGGTCCGGCCCGTACGCGAACTGCCCATCGACGTCGGCCTGTTGCGCCGCCCGGCCACCGCCCGCCGCACCTCACTCGGACGCACCGCCGGCACGGCACTCGTCAAGGCCGCCAACGCCCTCAACCGCACGTCCCCTGCACCCCTGCGCCGCAAGGCGCTGCACCGGGCCGAACGCTGGCTGCTGACCCGTCAGGAACAGGACGGCAGCTGGGGCGGCAGCTGGACGGAGACGATGGTCTGCGTCCTGGCCCTGTGGTCACTCGGCTACGGCACCCGGCATCCGGTGATCGCCGCCGCCCTGGAAGCCTGCGACCGCTACTGCATCCTGGGCGACGGCACCCGGCGCGTCCGCATCTTCCCCTGCACCGTGATGGACACCGCGATCACCCTGCGCGCGCTCGCCGCGGCGGGCGGCCGCGCCGGCTCCGACCCCGCCGTGGACCGCGCGGTGGACTGGCTGATGACCCACCGCAGCGACTCCACGGCGAACGCGGCCCATCCGGCGGCCATGGCCTGGGACTACGAGGGCATTCCGACCGTCAACCCGGACGTGGACGACACGGCGATGGTCATCGCGGCCTTCCACCAGGTGGGCGTGCAGCGGTCCCGCGAGACCGACACCGCCGTGGCGGAGGGCATCCGCTGGATCCTGGAATGGCAGTCCGGCTCGGGCGGCTGGTCCGGGTACGGGGTCTACCGCTGGTCGCTCATCGGCAAACGGGCCCTGACCGGCATCGGCTTCATCGAGCCCCCTTCGCCGTGCGTGACCGCGCACATCGTGGAGATGCTGTGCCTGGAAGGGTACGGCTGGCACCCCAAGGTGCGGCGGGCGTTGAGCTGGCTGCTCGACCAGCAGGACACCGACGGCTCGTGGCCGGCCCGCTGGGGAGGACGGCTGTACGGCACCGCACAGGTGCTGTTCGCCCTGATGGAAGCCGGACTGGGCCACGATCATCCCGCCGTCGCGGCCGCCATGGAGTGGATCTACCAGCACCAGAACGACGACGGCGGCTGGGGAGAGGACATACCGTCCTCCCTGGACGCCGCCCCGCGTGCCACGGGCGAGAGCATGGTCGTACAGACCGCATGGTGCGTGATCGCCGCCCACACGACCGGCGTGGTGGACGACGCACGCCTCGACGCCGCCGTGGCGTACCTGATCAAACACCAGCGCGAGGACGGCGGCTGGACCGACGAGCGGGAGTGGATGATCATCATCCCGAACAACGTCTACGCCGTCGACGACGCCCTCACCAACGCCTACGCCCTGTGGGCGCTGGCCCTGCACGCCCGCCACACCGAGCGGGGGGAGGTCCGATGACCACCACGGTTCCCGAGTACGACACCTGGTCCGGGCTGTGGTGGCAGCGCCGCGGGCCGTTCTCGACCCTGCGCTGGATCGCCCGCGCCCGCGCCGAGCACATCCCGCCGGCGGCCCGCGCCGACGCCGTGCTCCTCGACGTCGCCTGCGGCGGCGGGCTGCTGCATCCGTTCATCGCCGGAAAGGGGTACCGGCACGTCGGGGTCGACGTGTCCACCAAGAGCGCCGAAGTCGCCCTGCGGCACGGCGTCGACGAGGTCGTCATCGCCGACATCAACGACATCCCGCTGGACGACGCCTGTGCGGACGTCGTCGTCGCCGGGCACTGTCTCGAGCACGTCGAGCGCCCACTCGACGTGGTCGCCGAGTGCTGCCGGCTGCTCAGGCCCGGCGGCACCCTCATCATCGACACCATCGCGGACACCCTCCTGGCCCGCCTGGCGGTCATCACCCTCGGCGAGAACATCCCCGTCACCTGGGCCGCGCCCAAGGGCACCCACGACCACCGGCTCTTCATCGCACCCCGGACGCTGGCGGACGCCTGCGCCGCACACGGGGTACCGGTGGACGTCTTCGGACTGGTGCCCAGCACACGGGACCTGATCGCCTGGTCACTGCGCCGCGGAGACGACGTACGCATGCGCCGCGCCCGCTCGACGGGCATCCTTTACGGAGTGTCCGGCGTGAAACCCGTCCCCTAGACTCGCCCGCACGGCGCCCGGCGGCTCGAGGGGGAGACGTTTCCATGCATGTGTACGACAACCCTGTGATCAGCGGGTTCCACCCCGATCCGAGCGTCTGCCGGGTCGGGGACGACTACTACCTGGTGTGCTCCAGCTTCGAGTACTTCCCCGGGCTGCCGCTCTTCCACAGCAAGGACCTCGTGCACTGGGAGCAGATCGGCAACGTCCTCGACCGGCCCGGGCAACTGCCGCTGCCCCTCCCCGGCGCCAAGGCGTCCGGAGGCCTGTACGCCCCCACGATCCGTCACCACGACGGCCGTTACTGGGTCATCAACACCAACGTCGACGGCGGCGGCAACTTCGTCGTGACGGCCGAGCGGCCCGAGGGGCCGTGGAGCGACCCGGTGTGGATCGACCTGCCCGGGATCGACCCCGACCTGGCCTGGGAGGAGGACGACACCTGCTGGTGCGCCTTCTCCGGCCCTCAAGGGGGCATCAACATGGCCAGGATCGACCCGCTCGAGGGCAAGGTGCTGGAAGGGCCTTTCGCCACGTGGTCGGGCAGCGGCCTCAAGTTCCCCGAGGCGCCGCATCTCTACCGCATCGGGGACTGGTGGTACCTGCTGATCGCGGAAGGCGGCACGGAACGCGGCCACGCCGTGTCCGTCGCCCGCAGCCGCTCGCCGCGCGGCCCCTGGGAGGGCGCACCCGCCAACCCCCTGCTGTCGCACAGCGGCAGCGCCCGCTCCATCCAGAACACCGGCCACGCCGACCTGGTCCAGGCTCCCGACGGCAGCTGGTGGATGGTGCTGCTCGGGGTCCGCCCCCGCGGCTTCACGCCCGACGTGCACGTGCTCGGCCGCGAGACGTACCTGACTCCCGTGCAGTGGGACGAGGACGGCTGGCCGGTCGTGGCGCCCGTCCCCGAGAGGCACGAGGCCCCGGCCGGTGCCTGGCATCCCCTTCCGGCCCCGCCCGCCCGCGACGACTTCGACGGGCCCGCTCTCGCGCCGTACTGGGTCTCGCCGTTCGCCCGCACGGAGGGCTCCTGGTCGCTCACCGAGCGCCCCGGCCGGCTGGTCCTCGACGCCACTGGCCCCACTCTCGACCGCCCGGGGTACACCTTCGTCGGCCGCCGCCAGCAGCACCACGACTGCCGTGTCACCGCCCTGGCCGACCCGGGCACGGGACGCGGTGGTCTGTGCGTCCGACTGGACGAGGCCCACCATTACGAACTGGAGGCCGGCAACGGGGAGGTGCGCGTCGTCGCCCGGATCGGGCCGCTGCGTCAGACGGTGGCCCGTCGGCCGGTTCCGCCCGGGCCGCTGCCCCTCACGGTGACGATCCGGACGTCCGGTCTCGTGCCCGCGTCGCCCGAACTCACCGACGGCGGCACCACGGGCCCTGACACCATCGCCTTCTGGCTCGGCGATCCGGACGCTCCCGACGCCCGGCCGCTCGCCGAACTGGACGGGCGCTACCTCTCCACCGAAGTCGCCTGCGGCTTCACCGGCCGCGTGATCGGCATGTACGCCACCGAGGGCACGGTCGCCTTCGACTGGTTCGAGTACGTACCGGCCCCGGCGCCCTCCCTGTGACGCCAGGGGTGTGCGGGTGGCGCGGCCCGGGGGCGGCCCGCAGCCGGCCCGGAAGGCGTCCCCACCGGTTGGGCTAATCTGTCCCCCATGCCACCCCGACCGGCCGGAACGCGCCCCACCCTGTCCCTGGTGGCCAGGACCGCCGGTACGAGCGTGCCCACCGTGTCCAAGGTGCTGCGAGGCGGGACCGACGTCTCGGCGGAGACGCGCGCGAGGGTCATGGAAGCCGTGCGGGCCGTCGGCTATACCCGCCGGGCCGGGTCCAAGAGCGAGAACGCGCGGGACGAGAACAGCTGGGCCGACGTGCTCGACCTCGTGGTCACCCATTTCGAGGGCTCCTGGGCGAACCTGCTGACAGCGGGGGTCGGGCGGGAAGCGGCGGCAGCGGGACTCGACGTCGTCATGACGCTCGCCGAACCGCAGGGCGACTGGGTGTCGAGGGTGCTGAGGAGGCGCACCCTCGGCGTGATCGGGACACTGGTCGATCCCGCGTCGGCCCAGTTCGGCGCGCTCTTCGCCGCCGGCGTTCCCGTGGTGCTGATCGACCCGATGAGCGCACCGCCGTCGGGGGTGTCGAGCGTCGGCGTGGCCAACTGGGAAGGCGGCCGCATGGCCGCCGAACACCTGCTGTCCCTCGGACACACGCGGATGGGAGTGGTCGCCGGTCACGCCCGCCATCTCTTCAGCAGGGCGCGCGTCGACGGTTTCCGGGCGGCGGCCGACACGACGGCCGCCACCAGCGCCACGGTGTCGGTGGCCCACGGCGGATGGAACCGCGCCAAGGCGGCGACCGCCACCCACACCCTGCTCGACGGCGACCCGGGGATCACGGCGGTCTTCGCCTGCGCGGACTCCATGGCGCTCGGCGTCTACGACGCATTGAGCGCACGGGGCCTGCGCGTTCCCGAGGACATCAGCGTCGTCGGCTTCGACGACCTGCCCGAGGCGCAGTACATCACCCCCGGTCTGACGACCGTCAGACAGCCCAGCACCGAGCTGGGCGCCGCGGCGGTCAAGCTCCTGATCGAACTCGCCCGGGGCGAGGACGGCGGTGCCCGGCCCCCCGCCCGCATGAAGCTGGCGACCGAGCTGGTCGTCCGCGCCTCCACCGCACCCGCCCCGGCGACCGCGGCACCGCGCCCGTGACGCGAGCAGGCATGTCCGTCAGCCCTTCACGGCACCGGTGAGACCGCCGACGATGCGCTTCTCGAAGACCGAGAAGAAGACCAGGGCCGGCAGCATGGCGAGCGACGTGAAGGCGAGCACCTTCGCGGTGTCCGTGGAGTACTGCGAGGAGAACACCTGGACGCCGAGCGGCAGGGTGTAGTTCGCCTGCGAGTTGAGGACGTACAGCGGCAGCAGGTAGTTGTTCCAGCTGCCGATGAATCCGAGGATGCCGACGGTGACCACACCGGGCAGCGAAAGCGGAACCACCATGCGGAAGAAGAAGCCGAGCCGGCTCATGCCGTCGATCGCGGCGGCCTCCTCGATCTCGTTCGGGATGGCTCTGAGGAACGGCACGAGGATGATGACGGTCGTCGGCAGGCCGAACGCGATCTGCGGGATGATCACGCCGAGCAGGTTGTCGACGAGGCCGAGGTCCTTGATGACGAGGTACAGCGGAGTGATCGCGATGACCATCGGGAACATCAGGCCCGCGGCGAACAGGGAGTACATGGCGCCCTTGAGCCTGAAGTCGTAGCGTGCGATCACGAAGCTCACCATCAGACCGAGGGCGACGATCCCGACGGTGCTGGTGATCGCGACGATCAGGGAGTTGGCGAACTCGCCCCAGAAAACCGTCGACTTCAGAATGCCGACGTAGTTGCCGACCACCCACGGGTGCGGCAGTGCGGCCGGCTCCGTGGTGATCTGAGCGTTGGTGCGGAATCCGCCGAGCACGATGTAGAGCACCGGTGCGATGCAGACGCCGACGAAGAGCAGCGCGATGAAGTAGGTGACCGGACTGCCCCACTTCTGCGGCCTGTCGCGGCGGCCGGCGGGTGCCTTCGACTCCGGCGCGGAGGACGCCCGGGAGGTGGCGGTCGTCGCGCTCATCACACGGTCCCTTCGGTGACGGCGCCCCTGAGGTCGCGGCGCAGGACGAAGCGCTGGTAGATCAGCGCGACGACGAGCGAGATCACGAACATCACGACCGCGACGGCGCTGCCGTATCCGTAGTTGCCCGCGTTGCGGCCCTGGGCGAGCATGTAGATCGCCATGGTCGAGGTGCCCGCGGTGCCCGAGATGTACTGACCCCAGATGATGTACACGAGGTCGAACAGCTGCAGCGAGCCGATGATCGAGAGGAAGGCCCAGATGCGGATCGTGGGTCCCAGGAGCGGCAAGGTGATGCGGCGCTGGATCTGCCAGTAGGAGGCGCCGTCGATCTGCGCGGCCTCGAAGATCTCGTCGGGGATCGACTGCAGGCCGGCGAGCATGAGGATCACCGCGAAGCCCATGTACTTCCACGTGATGATGGCCATCAGCGTCCAGATGGCCAGGTCCGGGTCGGCGATCCAGTCGGCCTCCAGGGAGCCCAGGCCCATCCCGTGCAGCAGGTCGTTGACGGCCCCGTTGCTCTGCAGCATCAGGCTCCAGCCGGTGCCGACGATGATCTCGGAGATGATGTAGGGCACGAAGATCAGGACGCGGATCGCCGAGCGGCCGCGGATCCTCTGGTTGAGCAGGAGCGCGAGGACGATCGCCAGCGGACCCTGGATGACCAGTGAGAGCGCCAGGATCAGGCCGTTGTGCCACAGGACGTCGTGGAACGCGGGGTCGGTGAGGATCAGCTCGTAGTTGTTCAGGCCGACCCAGTCGGTGGGCTCTCCGTAGCCCTTCCACTGGTAGAAGCCGTAGTACGCGGCGAGCGCGACCGGGAGGATCACGAACGCCAGGAACGTGATGATCGCCGGTGCCGACAGGACCGCGATCTCCAGTCGCATCCTGGCACGGCCCCGGCGGCGCGCGGCCGCTCGCGGCGGAGCCGGGGGCACGGACGAGTCCGCGTCCCCGGCTCCGGGCGTGCCCCGCGACCGGCGGCCGGCGGCCGCGTCAGTGCCCAGGGTGTCGCTCATGTCTGTTCGGTCAGCCCTTCTCGGCAGCGGCTTTGACGTCCTTGACGATGTCGGCGGCGGAGCCCTTGCCGGCCATCAGGTTCACGACGGCGATGTTCATGGCGTTGCCGACGTTCTGGCCGTACACCGTGTCGAGGAACTGCATCGAGTAGGCGGCCTTGTTGAATGCCTCCAGTGCCGAGATGTTGTAGGGCTCGGTGACCACCCCCTGCGCCGCCTTGTTCACCGGGACGGTGTCGAAGGCCTCGGCGTAGGCCTCCTGCTGCTCCTTGGTCACGACGAACCGGAGGAAGCCCAGCGCCTCCTTGGGGGCGTTCTTGGAGAGCGAGTATCCGCCGGCGCCGCCCATGATGGCGGTCGGGTCGCCCTTGCCGCCGGGCACGGAGGGGAAGGGGAACCAGCCCAGGTCGGGCAGCGGCTTCTTGTCCGGGGTCAGATCGGCGATCACGCCCGGGTTCCAGTTGCCCATGAGCTCCATGGCCGCCTTGTGGTTGGCGAGCATGCCCGCCGAGGATCCTGCGCCCTGCTGCGACGTCGCCGTCAGGAAACCCTTCTGGAAGGGTTCGGCCTCCAGGAGTTCGGCGAGGTCGTCACCGGCCTTGGTCCAGCACGGGTCGTCGAACGTGAGCGACTTGGCGGCCTCCTGCATGGTTTCCTGGCTGCACTCGCGCAGGGCGAAGTTGTAGTACCAGTGCGCGGCCGGCCAGGCGTCCTTGGCGCCGACCGCGATCGGCGCGACGTTGATCGCCTTCAACTTCGCGATGACGTCCTTGAGTTCGTCCATCGACGTCGGCGGTGCCTCGATGCCGGCCTTCTTGAACAGGTCCTTGCTGTAGTAGATGCCCTCGGGCTGGGTGTCGAGCGGCATCGCGTAGACCTTGCCGTCGATCGAGACGCCTTCGAGGGCCGCCTCGCCCACGTTCGTCCTGTCGGTGCCGGTCAGTTCCAGCGCCTGGATCTGGCCGGCCTCGACCATGGCCCGCATCTTGCCGCCACCGCGCTGCAGGAAGATGTCGGGCGCGGAGTTCGAGTTGAGCGCGTTCTGCAGCTTGCCGTCGAGGTCCTCGTTCTGGACCGACTGGATCTTGATCGTGACGTCCGGGTGCAGGGCCTGGTACGCCTTGGCGGCGTCCCTCCAGTACTCCGCACCGCGCCCTTCCATCGCGTTCGTCCAGAGGGTCACCGTTCCCCGGCCACCGGACGAACCGCTGCCGTCGTCGCCCCCGGCGCAGCCGGCAGCGGCGAGTGCGATGCACAAGCCGACCGCGGCGACCGTCGCACCGCGGGTTCTCCTCATCATCGTGGCAACTCCCTGATCTGTGGTCAGTGGACCGGTTGTCAGTGATCCGACTGTTCGTAATTTTGCGCAAACTAATCAGGTCAACTGTCAGGCAGGTGCAAGGTCTATCGCCGGAATTGAACGCAAGGCAACCAAGAGTTTTCGCAAGTTGCGCAATCGTTACGGGTGTACGATCAACGTTCGGCATGCCGAACGGCACTCCCGGCATGCGTGCCGCGATGTCCTGGGCGGGCAGCTCGCTCCTCAGCGAAAGGCTCGGCGGGACGAGCGCGGCCACCACCCGCGATCCACGCGTAGGGGGGAAGACCGCCGCAGCCCGTGGACCTGGCCTCCAGGGGTGCCCCGGCACACACCACGCCGACGACCGCCACGACGAGGAAGTAGCGAAGCCGCACCGGCCCGTCGATCCACGACACCTGCTCCGACTGCCCCGCACCGCGGACCGCCAGTGGCACCAGCCCGGCCACGACACCCGCGGCAGCCGTGGCCCACGCCCTCGTCACCGGTCGTGGCACACGGGGGACGGCCAGCGTGACGCCATGTGCGACCGGGCGAGGACCGCGAACCCGTGCACCAGACAGGCCGGCAGCCCGGCACGGGGCCCCGACAGGCGGAGCGCCGACAGTCCGACTCCGCTCGCCGCCACGGACATGGCCGGCACGGACGAGGCATGGACCAGATCGACATGCTGGGCCGTGTGCCGTATCTGCGAGAGGTCGCGCTGCGCGAGCTGATGGGTGACGGACTCGTCTCCCCGCAGGGTGTTCTTCCTGCGGATGCCCCAGAGCCCGGGAGCGATGGTCCGCAGTAGGGGCGCGAGGGCGACAACGCTCCGGGTCGGGACATCGACGACGGGGCCTTTCAGCAGGGGCGAGGAAGCCCCGCCGGCGTGCCCGTACCTCGTTCACCGGCCGCTGATCCAACCTGACCGGTTGATCAGGAAGGCGGGTCGGTGCTGTGCGAGGCTCCACCGCATGCGGATACTCGTGGTCGAAGACGAGGTCGACCTGGCCCACACGCTGCGCACCGGCCTGACCGCCGAGGGCTACACCGTCGACCTCGCCCATGACGGCCGGCAGGCGCTGTGGATGGCCCGGACCGGCGAATACGGGCTGCTCCTACTGGACTTGATGCTGCCGGGGCTCAACGGTTACAAGGTCTGCGCCCAGTTGCGCCGGGAGGGCAACCCGACTCCCATCCTCGTGCTCACGGCCAAGGACGGGGAGTGGGACCAGGCGGAGGCTCTGGACACGGGGGCCGACGACTACCTGGCCAAGCCCTTCTCCTACCCGGTGCTCGTCGCACGGCTGCGGGCCCTGGTCCGACGGGCCGTGACGGCCGCACCACCCGTACTCGCCGTCGGTGACCTGTCGTTGGACGTCGCCACCCGAGTGTGCCGTCGGGCCGGGACCCGGGTGGACCTCACCCCCAGGGAGTTCGCCGTGCTGGAACTGCTCGCTCGCCGGGCGGGCCAGGCGGTCACCAAGGGGGATCTGCTCTGTCACGCGTGGCCCGACGAGGCGCTGGATCCCAACCTGGTGGAGGCACGCGTCAGTTCGCTGCGCAAGAAGGTGGACGCCGCGTTCCACCGGAAGTCCCTGCAGACCGTACGGGGCATCGGCTATCGATTGGTGGACGACCGTGAACGACTCTGAGACGCGCCGCCGCTGGTGGCCCCGTTCGGTACGAGCCCGTGCGGCGCTGGCCGCCGCCGTGGCCGCCGCCGTCCTCCTGGCCGGCATCGGCTGGTGGGTGCACCGCGAGGTCTACCGCAAGAGCACCCAGGTCGCCGCCGAGCAGGCCGCGGTCCATGTCTGGTCGCTCGTCGAACAGTTGAAGGAGGGGGTGGTCCCCACACGCACGAGCATCGTGCCGTACGAGGTCGTGGCGACCGGTCGGCGCACCGCCGTCGCCTACGGCGGAGGCATGGACGACTTCCGTCCCGGCACCCGGCACGTCATGCCCTCTCCGACCGGACGAGGGGCGCCCGGCCACGTCCGGCTGCCGGTGAACCGTGACTACAACCCCGGACTCAAGGGTGACGTGGCCGGCGGAATCCAGCAGATCGTCTCGGCCGACATCGAACCCGGCGAACTGAGCGGCGAAGCGGCCGCCGCGCTGGGCGTCGCCGACGACGCCAGGGTGCGGGTCTATGTGGTGGTGCTCCCCAGCGCGGCCAAGGACATCACCGAGAGCACCGACGGCATGTTGCTGCGGGCCGGCCTCGTCGGCCTCGTACTGATCGCCGCCGTCGCCTACTTCACCGTCCGCATCGCCCTCCGGCCGGTCGAAGCCATACGCGTGCTCACCGCCTCGGTCACCGCGAACGACCCGCGCGAACGCGTCACCGTCCCCGCCACCGGCCATGAGATCACCGCCCTGGCCACCACCATCAACACCACCCTCCAGCGCCTCGACAACGCCGCCGCCCAGCAGCGTCGCTTCGTCGCGGACGCCGCCCACGAACTGCGCAGCCCCCTCACCACCCTGCTGACCAGCCTGGAGGTGGCGCTCGCCTATCCGGAACGCGCCGACTGGCCCGCCGCGGCCACCACTGCCGCACGACAGACCCGCCGGCTACAGGCGCTCGCCGAGGACCTGCTGCTCCTGGCCCGCCTCGACACGCGTGCCCCCACGGCCGACGGTACGGAACCCGTCGACCTGACCGCTCTCGCCTCTCGGGTGGCCGAGCAATACCCCTCCACCGAACGGCCGTTGACCCTCAGCTGCGACGGCACCGCCCCCGCATACGCCCGCGGAAACCCCGACGACCACGAGCGGCTGCTGCGCAACCTCATCGACAACGCCGCCCGCCACGCCGCACACCGCATCCAGATCACCGTCCGGAACCAGGACGACCAGGTCGTCCTCACGGTGCACGACGACGGACCGGGCGTGCCCGTCGAGGACGCCGAGCGCATCTTCGAGCGCTTCGTCCGACTCGACGACGCCCGCTCCCGCGACCAGGGCGGCACCGGCCTGGGCCTCGCCATCGCCCGCGACCTGGCCCACCGCCACGGAGGCACCCTCACCCTCACTCCCCAGACCCTCGGAGCGTGCTTCGAACTGCGTCTGCCGCAGGCCCCCGCTCCGGCCGAGGAACGACGTACGAGTGCGGTCAGCCCTTGACGGCGGAGCTCGCCACCCCTTGGACGAACCAGCGCTGGAAGAAGGCGAAGACGACGAGGACCGGCAGGACGAGCAGGACGCCGAAGGCGAGGATCTGGCCCCAGTCCGGGGGCTGCTGTCCCTGGAAGACGCTCATCTCCAGGGGGAGGGGACGCACCGACGGGTCGGACACCATCAGCACCGGCCACAGGAAGGAGCCCCACTGGATGAGGAAGGTGAGGATCGCGACCGAGGCGAACACCGGCCTGGACATCGGCACGACGACCGCGAAGAAGGTGCGCCAGGGCCCCGCGCCGTCCAGTCGGGCCGCCTCCTCGATGCTCGGCGGGATCTTCCGGAAGAACGTGTGGAACTGGTAGACGGCGAAGGCGTTGGCGACGAACGGCAGCGCCTGGATGAACAGGGTGTTGCGCTGACCGTTGAACATGTAGAACAGCGGCACCGCCACCGACTCGAACGGGATCAGCATCAGCAGCAGGACGAGGGTGAACACCGCGTTCCGGCCACGCCACTTCAGTCGGGTGAGCCCGTACGCGGCCATCGAGTTGACGAGCAGTCCGCCCGTCACCACCACGAACGACAGCAGCACGGACACGCCCATGAACTGCCAGAAGTACCCGGTGCTGTCGGAGTCGAGACTGTCGAGTACGGCGGCGTAGTTGTCGAAGGAGAGGTGGGTGGGCAGGAAGCCGGACAGGCCGTTCAGGACCTCGTCGGACGGCTTGAGACTGCCGAGGAAGAGATAGAGCGCGGGCAGGGCGAAGACGAACGCCAGGACGCTCAGGACGGTGTAGTCGAGGACGCGGCGTACGGGTGTACGGGTCAGGGCCATGGGTCTGTCAGTCCTCGTTGTCGGGCCGGACGACGCGGCGCTGGACGAGTGTCAGGGCTACGACGATCAGGAAGAACACGACCGTGACGGCCGAGGCCTGGCCGATGTCGTTCTGGTCGAAGGCGGTGGTGACGGCCTGGTACATCACCGTGCGGGTGGCGTCCTCGTCCAGTCCGCCGCCCCGGATGAGGATGTACACCTGGTCGAAGACCCGGAAGGACAGCACCGAGGTCAGCATCGCGACGAACACCAGGGTGCCGCGGATGCCGGGCAGGGTGACGTGCCGGAACCGCTGCCACCGTGTGGCCCGGTCCAGCGCGGCGGCCTCGTAGAGCTCTCCCGGGATCTGCTGGAGGCCGGCCAGCAGGATGACCATCTGGAAGCCCACGCCCTGCCACACCGACAGCACGACGATCGAGCCCATCGCGGTGAGGCCGTCGCCGAGCCAGTCGAAGGCGCCCCAGTTGCCGAAACTCACCGCGTTCAGCGCGGAGTTGAGCATGCCCTGCTCGCTGCGGGCCAGGATCAGCCGCCAGATCACGGCGACCAGCGCCATCGGGAAGACGACCGGCATGAAGAAGAAGGACCGGAACAGTCCGATGGCCTTCAGCTTGCGGTTGAGCAGGATCGCCAGCGCCAGCGCGAGTCCGGTCTGGAGGGGTACGACGACCGCGGCGAAGGTCAGGTTGTTCAGCAGCGCCCGCAGGAACGGGCCCGACAGGTCGGGGTCGGTGAACAGACGCCGGTAGTGCTCCACGCCGAAGAAGGCGGGTTCCAGGGGCGAGCCGAGGCGGACGTTGTAGAAGGAGAGCACCACGGCGTAGCCGAACGGGACGCCGACGAAGGCGATCAGTCCGACGACGGCCGGCGCGGACATCAGCAGCCCGTGCAGTCCGTCGCGGTTGCCGCGCGGGCGGCGCGAGGCTTTCGCGGAGGGCGCGGTCGAGGCGGCCTGCGCCCGCCCAGGGGCGGCGGCGTGTGCGGGTTCCACGGTTTTCACGGGAGTTCCTCTTTCCGGCGGGGCGGGCCGCGGCGGTCAGGTCGCCGGGGCCCGCCCCGGCCGATGCGTCCTGCGGGGTTACGGGATCTCGTAGCCGGCGTTGTCGGTGAAGTCCCGGTCGACGGCGCGGGCGGCCTTCCGCAGGGCCTCCTCCGGGTCGGCGCCACCGTAGATCGCGTTCAGGGCGGTGTGGAACCTGGCGGTGATCGTGGGGTATCCGGCGGTCACCGGGCGGGTGACGGCGACGCAGGAGTCGTTGATGTCGCTGTCGCCGCAGGGCCGGGCGAGCTGGTCGGCGAAGAGCTGGAGGGGACCGCCCTTCCGGTACAGCTCGCTCTCGGCGAGCGCGGTCCTGGTGGCGGGCACCGCGCCGTTGGCCTTCGTCATCGCGCCGACGTTGGCGTCGTTGAGGAGGTGGTCCAGGAAGGCGCCCGCGGCCTTGCCGTTCTCGCTGTCGGCGCCGATGCCCCACGCCCACGAACCCTGCCCGGTCTTGGGACCGTTGCCGAAGTCCGGCAGCGGCAGGACGACCAGGTCGTCACCGAGGGCCTCGCTGTAGGCCGGGTACATCCAGTGGCCGACCCAGCTCAGCGCCACCCTGCCCTTGGCGAAGGCGTTGCCGTCGGTGTTGGGGTCGACGTACGTCTTCCAGGACTGGAACGTCCTCATCGCGGAGACGACCTTAAGACTGTCGAGCGCGCCCTCCGCCTTGCCGTCGGCCAGCAGGGCCCCGCCGGCCGACCAGACGATCGGGGAGAAACCGTAGGTGCCCCACTCGGTGGCCAGACCGTACTGCTCCGATATGTCGAGGACCTTTCCGTCGGAGTCCTCGGCCTTCAGCGCCTGGAGCGCCTTGCCGAACTCCTCGGCCGTCCAGGCGTCCGACACGCCCTTCGGATACGTCACACCGGCCGCGTCCAGCAGCTTCTTGTTGGCGTACAGGCCCAGGCCGGAGTCGAACATGCCCAGGCCGTAGTGCTTGCCGTCGATCTCGCCCTGCGCCTTGACGGCGTCGGTGGCGTTGCCGAGGGTCCGGGCGGCGACATGGTCGTCGAGCGGGGCGAGCTTGCCGTTGTAGACGAAGTTCGCCATCGTCGGCCCGTCGAACTCGAGTACGTCCGGCAGTTCGGCGGGGTCGGTGGCGGTGACGGTCTTCGTGTAGTCGTTCTCGGGAATCAGCTTGAGCTCGGCCTTGATGTCGCCCTGCGAGGAGTTGAAGGACTTCACCGCGTTCTGCAGCGCGGCCGTCTCGCTCGCCTGGCCCTGGTGGGCCCACACGCTGATGGTGCCCTTGCCGCTGCCCTCCTCGGCGGAGGTGTCGCCGGTACCGCCCCCGCCGCCGCAGGCGGCCAGCGCGGCGAGCGGCACAAGGGCGAGGACCGTCAGGCCTGTACGACGGGTTCTTCTGGGTGCATGGGACATGGTGGTGCCTCCGAGCGGCGTGCGGTGGGTGCGCGAGTGGGTGGGGCCGGGGACGGTCCCCGGAAGCGGGACGGACGAGCGGGGGAGGACTACGGCTGCCGGCGGCTGCGCGGCGGAGCGGTGGTCTCGCGGAGGACGAAGCGGATGGGCATCTCGACCGGCTCCGCCGGTCCGGCGTCCGGGTCGTCGAGCTGCGCCAGCAGCAGCCGGGCCGCTTCCCGGCCCTGGGCGGCGACCGGCTGGGCCACGGTGGTCAGCCCGACGACCTCGGACAGTTCGTGATCGTCGAAGCCGACGACGGACACGTCGTCCGGAACCCTCAGCCGGTGGCGGCGCAGGGCACGCAGGGCGCCCATGGCCATCTCGTCGGACTGGGCGAACACGGCGGTCGGCGGGTGGCGCAGCGCCAGCAGCCCGGTCATGGCCCGCTCGCCGCCCTCGACCGTGTAGCCGCCGTCCGCCTCCAGGTCGGGGTCGGGTTCGATGCCGGCGTCGGCCAGTACGTCCAGGTAGCCCCGGCGGCGGTCGAGCGGGGTGGTCCAGTGCAGCGGCTCGCTGGCCCCGGAGATCATGCCGATCCGGCGGTGGCCGAGGTTCACCAGGTGCCGTACGGCGCTCTCCGCACCGCTCCGGTCGTCGATGCCGACCACCGTGAAGCCCGGCATGGCGCCGCCGACCGTGGTCGCCAGCGGCACCCGCAGGGAGCGCAGCGCGGCGGCTTCCTCCGGGTCCGGGATCAGCAGGGACAGCACGGCGTCGACCCGCTTGCGGATCGGCAGCTTGGTGAAGAAGCGCTTGCGCGCCTCGGGTGAGCCGAGGTTGTACAGCAGGACGTCGTAGCCGGCGGCGCTGAACACCTTCTCGGCCGCGTCCAGCACGGTGCCGAAGAACCAGCGTCCGACGTACGGGACGACGACGCCGATGGTGAAGGTGCGCCCGCTGGCCAGGCTGGAGGCCGAACGGGACGCGGTGTAGCCGAGTTCGGCGGCGGCGGCGACGATCCGGGCCCGCATCTGCTCCGACACTCCGGGGCGGCCGCGCAGGGCGCGGGACACGGTGGACGCCGAGACCCCGGTGGCCTCGGCGACATCGGTGATGCTGACCGTCACGGGACGCTCCTTGATCGTGGTGCGCCGTGCGGCCGGGGTCCGGCAGCACATCGGCGCTGGGGGAGTGACGAGACCGTAAACCCGCCGGTTCAGTTGCGCAAGCGTTTGCGTTCGGATTTACTGCGGCTGATCCTCGGAGGAACTCTCAACAGCCGGAAAACAGCGCACACGTTTGAGTGCGGCTGTCGGCAGACAGGACCTGTCCATGCGATACGCGCCGCCCGGCCTCTGCGTGAACGACTTCGACCTCCTGCGCCACGCGGACGGCACGTACACCGTGCTGCACCTGCAGGGGCCGTGGACGGCCGAGTTCGACCACCTGCGCATGGAGACCTCCTACGGCCGGGCCACCTCCGCCGACCTGGTCCACTGGGAGCCGCAGGGCACCGCCTTCGGCAACGGCCTGCCGGGCCGCTTCGACCAGCAGGCGGTGTGGACCATGCACGCCTTCCCCCACGGCCCCGGCGCGGCGATGCTCTACACCGCGGTCTCCGGTCTCACCCCCGGCGGCTGGCCCCTGCAGTCGGTCGGCCTGGCGTACTCCGACCGCACCGACGGCACCGGCTGGCGCCGCCACGGCACGGCCCCGGTCGTCGAGGCCGACCCGCGCTGGTACCGCACGGCCGAACGCATGGGCTGGCGCGATCCGTTCGTCGTGCGCGACGACGAGTCCGACGGCTGGGTCATGGTCCTCTGCGCCGCCGACGCCTCGCTGCCGGTCGACCTCAGCGGCTGCGTGGCCTGGGCGACCTCCGACGACCTGGAGCACTGGACCGTCCACCCGCCGCTGCTCTCGCCCGGCGACGTCGACGAGTTGGAGTGCCCCGTCCTCGAACGCCTCGACGACGGCGGCTGGCTGCTGCTCGGCTCCATCGGTGCCACCCGGGGCTTCGAGGCGTGGACCGCGCCCCGTCTGCGCGGCCCGTGGACCCGTCGCGGCCCGCTGGGGCCGACCGGCGCGTACGCCCCGCGTGTCGTCGCCGCCCCCGACGGCTCCCGCGTCGTACTGCACACCACCCCCCGGCGCGTCGGCCTCACCGACACCGGCGACCACTGCCGCGGCATGCTCGCCCAGCCCAAGTCCCTGGTGGTGCCCGCGGATTCGGCGCCCCGCCTGGAATGGTGGCCGGGCCTGGAGAGCCGGCTCGGCGAGGAGACGCACGACGCGCATCTGCACGCGGTCGGCCACGTCGACGTCGGCGGCCCTGTCGAGGTCGCGCTGCGCGCCGAGGACCCGCTCGACCACCGTGCCGCCCTCGCCGTGGCCTGCGACGGCAGGGACCTCCGCATCACCGGGCCCGGCGGAAGGGTACTGGCGCGGACCGCTCTGCCGAGTCCCCCCGCCACGTTGCGCATCCTCACGGTCGGCGAGTACGTCGAGGTCTACGCCGACGACGTCTTCACGCTGACGGCTCTGTGCTACTCCGGCCGGCCCGTCCCCTGGACGGCCCTCACCGGCAACGGTTCCGCCCCCGTCCCTGTCCGCCCGGTCCGCCTGCCCGCCCCGCACCGGGACGACGCGTCGGCGGTGTGGCCCGGCCCGACGACAGCGACCACGGCCGTTGCCGTCCTACGGTGAAAACGAGGGAGGAGGGACGTCTCACCGGCCGTCGACGTACGTGCTGAGACCCCGGAGACAGCCGATCGCAGCGCGGCCACGAGCTCTTCCAGTTCTTTCTCCGTGACCGTCTCGACAGCGGTGGCCGACTCGGAACACACGCAGTTACCACGGAGGCCGAAGCCGCCGACCGGGCCACCGATGAGGCACGCGACCGGCCCTGATCCACAACCACCGGACCAACAGGACGGCGGCGGCCCCGGCGAGTGCGAGCAGCGCCTCGCGCGTCCGGGTGTCGGCCGACCGGCGAGCCGGGTGCTCCCGATGGCGCGGCAGCCCGTCGCTCTCCTGGAGCACCTCACGTGCGATGTGCCGCCATACGTGCTCGGGCGGAGTCACCGGCAGGTCCGACGCCTCCGCGCCGCGGGCAGCGGTCACCACGCGGGTCAGCCACACCAGTTCCCCGCGGCAGCGCGGACACGACGCGACATGCCGCAGAGCGCTGACGTCTGCGGCGCCGCTGACATGACCGAGTGCCAGCTCCACCAGGTGCGACGGGTCCGCATGGCCCACGGTGCCCTCCTGCGTCTCGGTCGGTCGTCCTCTGTTCGTGCACGCGGCTCGGGCGTGGGCCGAGCGACGTCACTCACGTATCGGCTCCGCCGTGACGACGAGGTTGGCGAGGTAGCCTCCGCGCTCGGGTTCGAACGGCGGCGCGCACGTGATCAGTGTGAGGACCGGATCGCCCGTCCGGCGGAACACGGAGGGCGGCAGTTCGTCCTTGGGCACAGTGGTGCGCGAGACGACGCGGTGGACGACCGGCGCACCCTGGGCTCGCCCGACCTCCACGCGGTCACCGGGCCGTACCTCGTAGAGTGCGGCGAACTCGCCTAGCGCGCCCGTCTCGCTGTCCACGTGTCCGACGAGTACGGCCGATCCCTCGGGGCTCCCGGGGGCCGGGCCGTAGCGGTACCAACCGGCCACCGAGGGGTCGTCGGGGACGGTCATGGTTCCCCCTTCGGTCACGCCCACCGGTCGGACACGGGCGTCGAGGCCGGTCTCAGGCACTCGAACACGCTCGGGCGGTCCGGACGCGGTGTCGCGGCCGGACCGTGCCTCCGCCATTCCGGACAGCGGGGCGGTCGCGGCTTCCTGCTGCCGCGAGGGTGCGGGCCGGAAGTCGGACGGTGCCGACGCGGGCTCCGGCGGTCCGCCCGAAACCGCGAGGACGGCTGCCAGAGCGGCAGTCGCCGTCGCCGCTCCGGTCAGCCGTCGCACGCTGTCAGCCACGCCGGCCGACGGTTCGGCGGACCACCAGGGCGCCGGTCACCGTGATCGCTCCGGCGACGGCGGCCCAGGCCGGCCATTGGTCGGAGGAGTTCGGGGTGACGGCGGCGCCGTTGCCGCCCGCGTGGACCGCTTTGGGCATCGTCTGCATGCCGCTGAAGGTCTGGGTGGCCAGGGCCAGGTTCTTGTCGTCCGCGCTGCCCCAGGCGTAGACGACGTTGCTCGTGCCCTCCTTGAGGTCGAGGTCGGCCGGTCCGATGGCCACGGTGTCCGTGCCGGCGAGGACGACGTCCGCGTTCACGGTGCCCGCGTCGACGGATGCGGTGTCCTCGTCGGGGTTCACCAAACCGGTGAAGAGGGGCTGTTCGCCGGCCCTGACGTCCACGGCGGGCGCCGCCGCGACATGGCGGACCGTCAGGCGTGCCTTGCCCGCGTCCACCTTCGAGACGTCGTTGGTGAACGCCGTCAGCTGGGGCCCGCCGGTGGCGGAGAGATGGGCGGCGACGGTGGCGTTGCCGCCTTCGGGCACCTTCACCTGCTTCTCCAGGGCGGGGGTGCCGTCGGGGCCCTGGCCGGCTTCGAAGATCTCGATGTCGTACGTCCCCGCGTCGAGCGACTGCGGATCGGTCACCGTGCCGGGCTCGAAGTCGCTGAGCAGCTGGTCGCCGTTGGCATAGACGTCTACCGTCATGCCGGGGATGCCGTGGAAGACGGACACCATGGCCTTGTCCTGCGCCTGTTCGGGCGCAGCCATGGCGGGTGCGGTCACGCCGAGGGCCAGGGCACAGGCCCCGGCCGAGGCGGCGACGGCGATGGTGGTCCGGGAAATCATGTGGATCATCCTCCGTGGGGAGTCTTGCCTGCTGGAGAGTCTCAAGGGGGTTTCGCCGGTGGTCGGTGCCGTGGATGCGCCCGGAGCACTGCTTCTTCGGTCCGGTCAGACGCCCGTGTCGTGCGCGTTGCCCCGGTCGACGGCCGTGCGCAGCCGGTGCAGGCCGCGGCGGGTGTGGCTCTTGACCGTGCCCAGGGGCACACCCGTGCGCTCCGCGATCTGGGCCTGCGTCAGGTCCTCGTAGAAGGCCATGCACAGCACCTCTCGCTGGGCGTGCGGCAACCGGGACAGGGCCTCGACGAGCAGTACGCGGTCGAGTACCTCGTCCGGTGCCTGCTGGACGGGAGGGGCGGGCGTGACGTCCTGTGCGGCCGATTCGATCAGGGACAGGCGCCGCGTCCTGGCCGCCAGAGCGTCGACGATCTTGCGGCGTGTGATACCGACGAGCCAGGCGCCGAGCGTGCCCCGTTCGGACCGGAAGCCGTGCCGTCCACGCCAGGCGCCGATGAAGACCTGCTGGGTCACGTCCTCGGCCTCATGCGTGTCGCCCAGTGACCGGGTCGCCATGGTGTGCACGAGTGAGCCCCATCGCCGATAGATGGCCGCGAACGCCTCCTCGTCGGCGCGCACGAGGCGACGAGCCAGTTCCTCCTCGTACCGCGTCTCCTCCACGGGCGGCACCTTGGTGGCGGTCGGTCGTGTGCGCGTGTTCATGGCCGTTCCTCCTGCCGTGCGCTCCGTTCCAGTGTTGGACGCACAAACGACGCGGGCAACATGCGTCGTTTGTGCGTCGTACAGTGGAGATATGACCGGGCACGAGCGAACGGGTGAGGATCGGGTCGGCGACGGCGGTCCGCGTGGAGGCGGGCTGACCACTGGCGAGGTGGCGCGGCGTCTGGGGGTGGCACCCACAACGGTCCGCACGTGGGATCGCCGGTACGGGCTCGGGCCGGACTCGCACACGGACGGCCGGCACCGGCGCTGGACGGCCACGGACGTGGCGAGGCTGGAGCGGATGTGCGCGCTGACGGCGACCGGGCTGCCACCCGCCGAGGCAGCCCGGCTTGCCCGCAGCGAGAAGTCGCCGCCGGTGGTTCGGTCGCGAAGCACGGCCGGGTCATCACGTACGTCGGCCCCGGGCCGAAGCAGGGCCGGGAGCGGCCTGCAACTCGGCGACGTACGTCAGGAGTGCAAGGGAATCGCGCGGGCCGCATTGCGTCTGGACGCCGCCGTCCTGGACGAACTGCTCTCCGCCGCGATCGCCGACCATGGACTGGTCGCCGCCTGGACAGAGGTGATCGTGCCGACGCTCCAAGCCGTCGGCCGCAAGTGGGAGACGTCGGGCGAGAAGTACGTCGAGGTCGAGCACTTCCTGTCCTGGCACGTCTCCGGGGCGCTTCGGCGCGCCACGCCCCGCGCGGTCGCGGACCGTCCCGGCGCCACCACGGTGCTCGCCTGTGTGCCGGGGGAGAACCACACCCTCCCGTTGGAGGTTCTGTCCGCGGCACTGACGCAGCGAGGCGTTCCGGTGCGGATGTTCGGCGGAGCCCTGCCCGTCGAGTCGCTCGTCGCGGCGGTGCGCAGGACCGGGCCGGCCGCGGTGGGACTGTGGGCGCAGTCCCGCACCACTGCCAGCCGGCCGCTGGCCCAGTACGTCGCCGCGATGGAATGGGGGGTGCGCGGTGCCCGTCGCAGGCCGGCCGTGCTGACCTTGGGCCCCGGCTGGGCCGGGCAGGCGGTGGCCGGTCTGGCGCGTCCGGCGGGGCTTGCCGAAGCGGTCGCCGCGCTGGAGTCGGCGGTGTCGCCGTGACGTGTTGTCGTGTGACGGCGCTCCGTCGTGGCGGCCGGGGATCGGCCGGAAAGCGTGGTCCGCTGGACCGGTGGGCGTGGACCCCTGCCCCCGGCTGGTGGGGGAGCACCGCGCGTCCGACGTTCCGGTACCGGTCTGTGCCGACCGGTTGCGGGTACTGGCCGAGGCAGAGAGGACGAGTGGACGGCCTCCGCCCCCGGGCGCCACCGACACGGCGTCGACCGAGGAGAAGAATGAGCGACGAACATCACGGGGCACCGGACACGGTCGTCGTCGGTGCGGGCCTCGCGGGCTTGGCATGCGCCTTGGACCTGTGCCGCGCGGGACGGCAGGTGGCCCTGCTGGAGGCGTCCGACGGCGTGGGCGGCCGGATGCGCACGGACCGGCGGGACGGATTCCTCCTGGACCGCGGCTTCCAGGTGTTCAACACCTCGTATCCGCAGGTGAAACGTCGAATCGAGCTGAGGAGCCTGCGACTGCGACCGTTCACCGCCGGAGTGATCGCGCACACCCCGGCCGGGCCCGTCCGCCTCGCCGATCCGACCAGGGAGCTCCGTACGGCAGGGATGCTGCTGCCCGGCCGAGTCCTGTCGGCCCGCGATCTGGCCGCGCTGGCGGTACTCACCGCACAGGACGCCCTGCTGCCCGCATCCTCCGTCAGGCGGCGCCCTGACGGCTCCACCTCACAGGCCCTCACCCGGGCCGGGGTGTCGGACGCCGTGATCGCCGACCTCCTGCGGCCGTTCCTGTCCGGCGTCTTCCTGGAGGACCGGCTGGAGACCTCCGCCCGGTTCTTCCACCTGGTGTGGCGGAGCATGGTCCGAGGGTCTCTGTGCCTGCCTGCGGACGGCATCGGCGCAGTACCGGCTCAGCTCGCCGACGGCCTGCCCGGCGGCGTCCTGCGCCTCGGTACACCCGTCGCGGAGGTCACGGACGCCGGGGTGCTGCTCAAGGACGGGACCGAGGTGCCGAGCCGGACCGTCGTCGTGGCGACGGATCCGGCGACCGCCGCAGGCCTGCTGCCGGACCTGACTGTGCCGGACACCCGCACCGTCACCACCTACTACCACGCCACCGACAGGTCACCGATGGCCGAACCGACCCTGCTGGTGGACAGCACCGGAGCGATCCTGAACACCTGCGTACTCAGCGAGGTCGCTCCCACCTACGCGCCCCCCGGAACCGCACTGGTCTCCACCTCCGTACTGGGAACGGATCCCCCGGGCAGGGCGCAGACGGTGCTCCGGCGTCTGGCCGAGCTGTACGGCACCGACACGAGCGACTGGCGACAGGTGGCCGCCGCCACGGTCGAGGGCGCGCTGCCGGCGATGCTTCCGCCCTGGCCGCTGAGCCGCACCACACGCCTCGGCCCCGGCAGGTACGTCTGCGGGGACCACCGGGCGACCGGTTCCGCGCAGGGCGCCCTGGCGTCGGGTACGCGCGCCGCCCGCGAGGTCATGGCCGACCTGGGGACCGGAAGGTGACGGCGGGGCGTGAACGGCGTTCGGCCGCATCCGCGGACGGCCTTGGTTCCGGATGCCCGACGAGCGCATGACAACAACCGGTCATCGTGTCGATGAAGCGGCGCATCTGCGCGAAGCCGTCGGCCTCGGCGGCGAAGGGCTTGCAGCGGCCGTCGACGGCCAGGGCACGCTGACGACTGAAGGCGACGAACGGTCCCGGTCCCGACATCACCGTGGCCGCACCGGCCACCGCGAGTCGGCACTCACCCGCGCGCAGGGCGCGTACGGCGAGGTGCAGGGCGACCAGGGACGAGGAACAGGCCGTGTCGACCGTCACCCGCGGGGCCCTCCAGGCCCAACGCGTAGGCGGTGCGCCCGGACGCCCCCGGTGCGGACGCTCCAGCCACTGCCGCGCGTCGCGGTGGCCGTCCGCCTCCGCCCCCGCGCCGTAAATGGGCACGTCGAGCGAGAGACCGTTCGCGAAGCACGCCCGGTAGCGGGGTGCTGAGCCGTCAGATCGACGCGGCGGTGGAGGCTTCCCCGACGGCGGCGAACGCCTCATCCGCCATGTGCGGCATGGTCGGCACCGTCGGGCCGCTGTCCGGCTCGTAGCCGCCGAGTCGTACCCGGTCGGCCCGGCCGCCGGGACCGGTGGCCCGCACCCAGCAGGTGGAGGGCACAGCCCGGCACTCACCGCGACGACATGGTCGGTCGGCCCCGGCACCCTCTTCACGCGGCCCCCTCCTCGTCGTGCGGGACCACCCCCGTCGCGCGCCCCACCAGCGCCGCGAAATCGTGCCGCACGGCAGGGCGTGCGCAGGCGTGCTCGAAGTGCGCGAGGCTCATGTCCGTCAGCTCCTTGATCTTCGTCTCCACCAGGTCCCGGGCGCCGGTGCGCTGCAGCGCGGACCGCACCTGCCGTACGGCCTTCTCGGACTTCGGCTCCGCGTCCGGAGCCAGCGCCGCGGCGGCCTGACGATCACCGGCGGCGTCGGCGAGCCGGATGGCGACGGCGAGGAGGTAGGTGAGCTTGCGGGTGCGCAAGTCGTCGTCGGCCGGTTTGCCGGTCAGCGCCGGGTCGCCGAAAGCACCCAGGAGGTCGTCACGGAGTTGGAAGGCCAGCCCGGCACACCGGCCGGCCGACCGCAGCGCGTCCCGCACGTGCTCGTCGGCTCCGGCCAGGGCTGCTCCCAGCGCGAGGGGCCGGGCGACCGTGTACAGCGCGCTCTTCAGGGTGGCGATGATCAGCGCCTCGTCGGCACCGGAGGACCGGGCGGCCTGGGCGTGCAGGTCGAGGTACTGCCCGGCCACCATTTCGGTGCGCATCGCCCGCCACTCCTCGTGCAGGCGTCCGCCGTGCGGCGTACCCAGGGCCGTCTCGGTCAGCAGGTCGTCCGCCCAGGCCAGAGCCAGGTCACCGGCGAGGACGGCGGCCGACGTGCCGAAGGACTCCGCGGAGCCGTGCATGGCCGCGGCCCAGTGTCGGCGGGCGAGCTCGACGTGCAGGGCCGGAGCGCCACGTCGCTGCACGGAGCCGTCCATCACGTCGTCGTGCACGAGGGCGCATGCCTGGAGCAGTTCGAGGGCCGCTCCCGTACGCAGGACGGCCGTGGTGTCTCCCGAGCCACCTGCCGCGCGCCAGCCGCAGTGGGCGAACGCGGTGCGCAGGCGTTTGCCTCCCCGCTCGGCAAGCGTGGCGAGGCGGCCGGCCAGCTCCTCGGCGAAGACGGGATCGACGGCACGGGAGTGACGCAGTCTTTCGTCGAGTACCTGCTGAAGGACGGTGCCGACGGCGTTCGTCGCGTCGATCGCGGTGAAAGGGGCGTCGACGGGTTCGACCGGTGGGGCCACCATCGGCGGCAGTCCAGGCATGCACAACCCCTTCTCAGTCTTGGACATCCGCACGGCACTGCTTCCGCCGAGTGCCCCGTCACAGATGCAGTGTTTCCTGTCCGGTTCGGTACCGCTTGCCGGTCACGGTCACCCCAGCGGCGCAACAGCCGGGCTCATGGCGAAGCGTCGCCCGCGCGGGTTCCTGCCTGCGCCGTCGGCGTACTGGGCCATACCGACGACGTCGGAGCATCACCCAGTCGTAGCCCAACACCAAGCAGTGATGGAACGAGTCCGTGATCGCGGCGGCGCTGCAGCTGCGCCGGAGCGCGAGACTGCCCAGGACCACCAGCCGGGGGATGCGGTGCGTCCAGCCCGTGCCGCGTACCTGCCGGAGAGACCGCACCAGGCGGAGGGCCGGGTGCGAGGTCGGGTGGTGAACGCCGACCGGACGCCCGCGCGCCGCTCGGTCCAGCGCCTCCCGGTACGTGTCCGCCCGTACGTAGGTGACGCGATCGCCGAGTTCCGCCGCGCGGTGGCGCATCGCGGACAGCAGGAGGTTGGCCTTGGCGCGGCGGAAACGGCGCCGCCGGAAGACGGAACGCGCCTCGATCATGAGCAGGGAAGTGTTGTGACCGGGCCTCCTCTCGCGCGGGGTGAGGAAATGCGGCCGAGCTGGTCGCCGAAGAGTCAGTGCGCGACGGGCGTCTCCTCAGTCGCGGCCGCGGGCGTGCTTGAAGCGCGCGAGCCCGTCGGCGAGGTCGATGAGCGGATCCGGGTAGTCGAGTTCCTCGCGTTCCGCTGCCGGGAGGCGCCAGGGTTCGTGCACCTTCCTGCCGTCCACCCTCGCGAGTTCGGGGACCCAGCGGCGCACGTAGGCGCCCTGCGGGTCGTACCGCTTGGACTGGACGAGCGGATTGAGAACCCGGTGCGGGCGGGTGTCGGTGCCCGTGCCCGCGACCCACTGCCAGTTGAGCTGGTTGTTGACGACATCGCCGTCCACGAGGAGGTTCAGGAAGTGCCGGGCGCCGATCCGCCAGTCGACGTAGAGCGTCTTGGTCAGGAAGCTGGCCGCCAGCAGCCGCGCGCGGTTGTGCATCCAGCCCTCGTGACGCAGCTGGCGCATGGCGGCGTCGACGATCGGATATCCGGTCCGTCCGTCGCGCCAGGCGGCGATGTCCTCGGCGGCGTCGTCCTCGTGACGCCACTGGTCGTGGCGGGTGCGATAGTCCTCCCGCGACGCCTCGGGCCGTGCGGCCAGCACCTGGTGGTGGAAGTCCCGCCAGCACACCTGGCGTACGAATGCCTCCGCGCCGGGCCCGCCCTGCCTGCGGGCCCGGTGGACGAGTTCCACCGGGGAGAGCGCACCGAAGTGGAGATACGGCGACAGCCTGGATGTGGCATCACCCGCGAGATCGTCGTGCCGGTCCTCGTACCGGGACAGTCCGGAACCGGACCACCGTGAGAACCGGTCCCGTCCAGCGGTTTCCCCTCCGGTCGGCAGGCCGGGAGAGACACCGGCCACGTCCGCGCGGTCGGGCAGCGGCTCGCCGCGTACTCCGTCGGGGACGCGCACGGTGCGCGGCGCGCCGAGCGGCTTCCTCAGTGTCTCCTCCGACCAGCGGCGGAAGTAGGGGGTGAACACGGCGAAGTGGTCGGAGCCGGAGGGCGTCACCGTTCCCGGGGCGACGGCGGTGATCACCGTCTCGTGCACCCGTAGCGCCACGTCACCATGCCCGAGTTCCTCGCGGAGGCGTTCCTCGCGGTGGTGGGCGTACGCGGTGACGCCCGCGGCCATGTGCACCTCGCCGGCCCCGCACTCGGCGGCGACCGCGCAGACCTCCCGGACGACCGGTCCCGCGCGGACCACGAGCCGGCCACCGCGGCGGCGCAGCGAGGAGTCGAGGTCGCCGAGGCAGTCGGTGAGGAAGGCCCTGCGGTTGGGCGCGTCGAAGCCTGCCGCGTGGATCCCCGTGTCGAGAACGAACAGCGGCACCACCTCGTCCGCCGCCCTCAGCGCGGCGTGCAGCGGCGGATGGTCGTGCAGACGCAGGTCCGAGGTGAACAGGACGATCGCGACGGTCATGGCGTCACTCCTGGCGCAGTGGTGGAACGTGAACGGATCTCAGTGCTGCACACTTCCTCGGCAGCGCGGAGGCCGGATGCGTCTCGGCCGGCCATCACCCCTGCGGGTGGTCAGGCCCTCGGCACCAGGGCGGCGACCTTGGCGTAGGGGGCGTCGTAGACGGGCTGCTCGAACAGTTCGGCCCGGTGGTGGGCGACGCCGAGACGGGGATGCCGTAGTCGTCGGGGCCGGGTCGTTCACCCTGGCGGCCTAGTTGCGGACCTTGGTGCGGCCCGGCGGGGCTTTGGGATGGTGGGTTTCTGCGTCTGTCATGGGCATCGTTGCATTCGAGTTCTCCACTTTCCGCAAAGTCCAGCACCAGGAGCCTCGGTGCCCTGGGGGCGTCGGCCGCGCTCCCCGTTCCGTCCCAGGCGGCGCGGATGGGCATGGGGCAGTACCGGGTGGGCCCTTCAGCTGCGTGGCGCTTCGGGGAGGAACGTCACCTGCGGGGCACCCGTGCGTGGGTGGGTGGTGACTTCCGCCGCCACTCCGTAGACCTCGGCCAGGAGTTTTGGGGTGAGGATCTCGGCGGGCGGTCCGGAGGCGGTGACCTCACCGGCGTGCAGGACGTAGAGGCGGTCGCAGTAGTAGGCGGCCAGGTTGAGGTCGTGCAGGGCGAGCAGCACGGTGGCGGGCAGGCGGCGCAGGGTGTTGAGCACGGACAGTTGGTGCCGGATGTCGAGGTGGTTGGTGGGTTCGTCGAGGACGAGGAGCGTGGGCTGCTGGGCTAGGGCGCGCGCGATGAGGACGCGCCGGCGCTCGCCGCCGGAGAGCCGGTCGAAGGGGCGGTCGGCCAGGTGCACCGCGTCCACCGCCAGGAGTGCGGAGTCGATGAGTTCGGCGTCCTCGGCGGTGTCGCCGGCGAGGAGCCGTTTGTGCGGGGTGCGGCCCATGGCGACGACCTCGCGGACGGCGAGGTCGAAGTCGGCGGCCGAGTCCTGGACCACCGCCGCCACGGTGCGGGCCAGTTGCCGCACCGGCAGCGCCCAGGCGTCACCACCGTCGACCCGGACCTGACCGGCGTCCGGGCGCAGGACCCGGTAGACGGCGCGAAGGAGGCTGGACTTGCCACTGCCGTTGGGGCCGACGAGCCCGATGGTCTCGCCCGGTCGGGCGGTCAGGGAGACGTCGCGTACCAGGTGGCGGGCTCCGGCGGTGAGCGTGACGCCGTCGACGTCCAGTGCGGTCGCGGTCATGCCACTCCTCGGTCGGTGCCGCGCCGGGCGTCCCGGCGCATCAGCCACAGGAAGAACGGACCGCCACACAGGGCCGTGAGTACGCCGACGGGTATCTCCATCGGCGCGGCGATCGTCCGTGCGGCGATGTCGGCCCAGATGAGGAAGACCGCTCCGCCGAGTGCCGCCGTCGGCAGGACCCGGCGGTGGTCGCCGCCGACGAACAGGCGCACGATGTGGGGCATCATCAGGCCGACGAAGCCGATCGGTCCGGCCGCCGCGACCAGCACGCCCGTGACGAGGGAGAGCACGACGAACAGCCGGGCGCGGAACCGGGCCACGTCCAGCCCCATCGTGGTCGCCGCTTCCTCGCCGGCCAGCAGCAGGTTCAGGTTGCGGGCCTGCGCCATGAGGACGCCGACACCGAGCAGCAGGGCCGTGCTCGGCAGCCACAGGGTGCCCCAGTTGACGCCGCCGAGGCCGCCGAGGGTCCAGGCGAGGACCGCGCGGGCCTCGTTGCCCCGGTCGGTGGTGAGCAGCAGCAGATCGAGGACCGCGGTGAGCACCGCCGCGATCGCCACCCCGGACAGCACCAGCCGCGATGAGGTGATGCGTCCGCCGGTGCGGGCGGTGGCGTACACGAGCAGCAGCGCGCCCAGGGCGCCCACGAAGGCGGCCACCGACAGGGAGAGCGGCCCGAAGAGGGTGACCCCGAACACGATCACCGAGACCGCGCCGAGCGATGCCCCCGAGGAGACGCCGAGCAGATACGGCTCTGCGAGCGGGTTGCGCACCAGGGCCTGCAGCGCGGTGCCGATCACCGCCAGGCCGGCGCCGGTGACCGCACCGAGCAGCACCCGCGGCGCCCGCACGTCCACCACGATGGTCTCCCGGGCCCGTGACCAGTCCGGCTGCTGCCAGTCGGCGCCCAGTGCGTGCGTCACGATGCCCCACACCTGGCCGGGCGGCACCTGGACGGAGCCGATCGCGAGGCCCGCCGTGGCGGAGACCATGAGCAGGGCGGTGAGGACGACCAGGGTGACGGCCAACCGCGTACGGCCCGCCCCCGGCGTGGTGGTCTTCCGCGGCGGAACCGTCCGCTCGGTGGACGTGCCGGTGGCGGCCTGGCTCACCGGAAGCTCTCGGGGTGCAACCCGCGGGCCAGGTCCTCGACCGCGTAGGCCGAGCGGATGCCGACCAGGGTGGCGGTCAGCGGCAGGACGACGAACCGCTTGTTCCTGACGGCGGGTACGTCGGCGAGCGCGGGCTGGGAGAGCAGGAACCTCTTCTTCTCCGCCACGCTCCCGGCGCCGGCGTAGTCGTAGATGGCAATGACCTCGGGCTTGCGCTCGACGACCTGCTCCCAGGAGACGTCGCCGAAGACGTCGTCGAGGTCGGCGAAGACGTTCTCGCCGCCGGCCAGCCGGATCAGCTCGGTGCCCAGGCTTTTGCCGCCCGCGGTGAAGGCGCTCTTGTCGCCGCTGTCGTACACGAAGACGGGCACCTCGGGCTCGCCCTCGACCTTGGCGGCGGCCTTGCCGACGCGGGTCTGCAGGTCCGTGACCAGCTCGTCGGCCCGGTCCGGGACACCGAAGATCTTGCCGATGGTGCGGATCTCGTCGTAGGTGTCCTTCATCGTCACCCGCTTCTTGCCGCAGTACTCACGGTTGAGGTAGGTGTCGATTCCGGCGTCGGCGAACGCCTTGCGGGAGCGGCCCTCGTTCTCGGCGAAGGCGCTGCCGTAGCCGCCGTAGACGAGGTCGGGTTCGGCGTCCAGGATCTTCTCGAACGACGGTTCCTTCTTCGCCAGTTCGGGGATCGCCGCGTAGTCCTTCTTCAGCTCGGGCAGGACGGCGGAGTCGGGGAAGGCCGTGCCGACCAGGCGGTCCTTGAGACCGAGGGCGAGCATGAGTTCAGCCGGGTGCTGGTGGACGGTGACCACCCGCGACGGCGGCTTGTCGTACGTCGTCTTCACGCCGCAGTTGTCGATGGTGACCGGGAAGCCCGCGGGCACGGCCGCGGTGGCCTTCGCGTCCCCGCCGCTCTCGTCGGACGAACCGCAGCCGGTGGTCAGCAGCACTGACGAAAGGGCCATGGCAGCGGCCGTGGCACGAAGGAACCCGCGTGTGCGGGCAGGGGTGAACAAGGGGGACACGTGAAGCCTCCTGGAGTCCGCGCTCCTCGGATCGGGCCCGCGACGGACCAGTGTCCTGACTCCCGGATCGGCGTTCCGTCCGCCTTCCCGCGCACAGCGCAGTGGCATGTCGGAGGGGCGCTCCCCGGTCACAGTGGCGGGACCGTGCCGGATTCGCACCGGCTTCCTGTCTCCCGTCGCGGCGATGACCAGGTGATCCTACGTTCCCCCGAGCCGACGGCAAAAGGGCGTGCGGACCCGGCCGCACGCCCCGCCCCCTCACGCTTCGCGGACCGCCCGAAGGACGAGCCGCTCGGCACTCTCGTCGTAAGGGCGCCCGTCGAACCCGCCGAAGACCTCTACGCGGCCGAACCCCGCCTCCTCGGCCATCCGCCGCAGCTCCACCGCGCTGTACACGAACCACGTCAAGGTGGCCCGCGTCACCCGCTCGCCCCGGACCAGCACCCACTCGCTGCGCAGCCGCGCCCACTCGTCCAGCACGGTGTCCGTCTGCACCATCAGGTCATCGCCCCGCCGCACCACCTTGGGCGGGGTGACCCTGCGGGCCAGGAGCTCCTTCCCGGCGAGGTCCAGGACGAGCGTGCCGCCGGGAGCCAGGCAGGTGTGCATGGTGCGCAGCACGCGCGCGTTGTCTGCGGGATCCTCGAAGTACCCGAAGGAGGTGAACATGTTGAGGACGACGTCGAAGCCGCCCGGTGCCTCGTACTCGCGTGCGTCGACCCGCACGTACGTCACCTCGGCACCGGCGTCGGCCGACCGCTTGCGTGCCCGGTCCAGCATGGCCGGGCTCAGGTCCACTCCGGTCACGAGGTGACCGCGGCGGGCGAGCGGCACGGTGAACACCCCCGGCCCGCAGCACAGGTCCAGCACGCGCGCCCCCTGCGGGAAGGCCAGCAGGGGAGAGGTGTCCAGCAGCTCCTCGGCCTGCTCGTAGCGATGCTCGGAGAAGAGGAAGTCATGGAACTCGGTCCAGAAGTCATCGTCCTGGAACCCGCCCGTCCGTGTCATCGCGCGTCAGTGCTCCTTCATGGTCGCCGTCAGGGACAGGGCGCCGCGCCGTGCGACGGCGCAGCGTGAGCAGAAGAGGGGGAAGCAACAGACACTGGGCGGCTGCCAGCAGCCAGAACCAGCTGGTGTTCCCGGCCCGTTCGCCGAGGCCGTACAACTGCCCGCCCAGCACGCCGCTCGCGCAGGCGCCCAGACCCGCGGCCAGCCGCTGCCGGCCGAAGACCACGGCGTCGGAGCGAGGACTGCGGCGCAGTGCCTCCAGGTCGTTCTTGAGGAACAGCACGATGTCGCCCAGGGTGATCAGCGCCCCGCCCGCCAGCAGTGCCGTCCGGGTGCCGGCCGCCAGCACGGCCAGGCCCGCCGCCAGGCCCGTGAAGCCGACCGCGAGGGCGAGGGCGTACGGCATGCGCCGGATCAGGCCGGACGCGAGCGGCTGTACGACGATGACCAGCGTGAAGCAGAGCAGCAGCACCAGGCTGTAGAACGCGCTGGAGGCGCGCTCGACGGCGTACAACGCCAGGAAATGCTGGAAGTGGAAGTAGAGGTAGAAGGCCAGTGCGTTGGCGGCGAACGGCAGGAGGGCCACGCCGGCCAGGAGGCTCGGTCGGGCCGTTTCCACCGATTCGGTGGGGTGCGTCCCGTCGGTTCCGGGCAGCCGTGCGTGACCCGCTGTGACCGCGAGGAACAACGCCGTGGCAGCCGCGAACAGCCAGCCGGGCGAGGACAGCACGAACGGCCCGGCGATGAGCGGGCCCACGGCCATCCCGGCGTTGAGCGCCGCGTTGCCCGCCGACAGGAACGCCGGGCGGCGCTCGTCGTCGACGCCGTGCACCAGGTACGCCTTGTTCGCGGGCAGGTAGAGCGCGGCACCGCAGCACGTCAGGACCAGCGACCAGATCGCGAGAGGCGGCCAGCGCAGGGCCAGCAGAAGCCCGGCGAAACCGGCGGTGCGTACGACGAGCGCCCACAGCATCGTGCGGCGCAGCCCGATCCGGTCCGCGAGGGCCCCGCCGACGACGCCGCCGGAGAACTGCACGAGTGATGCGACGGCCAGGACGACACCGACCGTGCCGAGCCCCATCCCGAGCCGTTCATGCAGGAACACCGACATGAACGGCAGGACCATGAAGCTGCCGAGCGGAATGAGGAACGAGCTGAGCAGGAGGAACCGCAGCGGGCCGGTGAGCGGGAACAGCGAGGCCCGCAGACCCGGCCCTCGGGTGGTGCGCTCACCCACCGGGCGCCTCCCGGTCTGCCGGGTCGGTGAGTACCCGCAGGGCGCCCGCGGCGGCCACCGCGCGGTGGGTGGCGAGTTCGGCGGTCTCCGCCTCGGCGTACACGATGCCCGCGTAGCCGCGGCTGTCGTCCAGGTGCTCGATGAGGTCGCCGGTCTGCTTGACCGGGTACCAGGCGGGCGTTCCCGGCATGCCGGTGAGCCGGTCGAGCCCGGCGACCCCGGAGAACACGCCGGGCGCGGCCGGATAGCCCAGAACGAAGGCGACGGCCGGACCACCGGGCAGGTCGGCCTCCATGAGCCGAGGGCGGCGGCCGAGCGCGGCCTCGATCATCGCCTCGTACACGTTGACGCCGAGCGCCCGGCACATGCCCTCCCCGACCAGTGCGCCCCCGATCCGGGGATTGACCTCCACCACCTCCGGGCCGTCGGCGGTCAGCACGAACTCCACGTGAGCGAACCGGTCGGTGTAACCGATGGCGGCGAGCACCCGGTCGAGCCAGCGCTCCAGCGATGTCCGCTGCGGGTCGGGGAAGGCGACGGGGAAGGCGGTGATCTCCTCCCGGAAGTGCGGCTCCGGTGACATGAGCCGACTGGAGACGCCCAGCAGCCGAGTGCGGCCGTCCCAGGTGAGCGTCTCGGCGCTGTACACCGGGCCGCTGAAATAGGGCTCGGCGAACAACCGCCCCTTCAGGTCCCGACTGGACGCCTCCGCCAGCGCCGCGTCGAGTTCGCCCTCGTCCCGGACCAGCCACACGTTCTGGCTCCCGGTGCCCGCCGTGTCCTTGAGCACGAGCGGCAGTCCCGCCTCCTTGAGCAGCAGCCCGCGTGCCTCGCGGTCCGGCTCGGCGTTTTCGACGGCTCTTCCGCGGGTGAGGCCCGTGGCATGCAGCCGGTTGCGCACGGCGGCCTTGTCCCGGGTCAGTCGCAGGACGATCGGATCGAGACCGGGAAGGCCGAGGCGTTCGGTGAGGGAGGCGCCGGCCAGGGTCCAGGTGTCGGTGGAACTGATCAGGCCGCGCAGCCCCGGGGTGCGCCGGAGCAGATCGGCGGTTCGTTCCACGTCGAAGGTGTCGGTCACGACCACGTCGAGGGCGTCGACGGGCAGCCGGTCCAGCTCGTGGGCGTAGTGGGCGGGGTCCCGGGTGAGGAGCAGCAGGCGCTCGCCGAGCCGGTCGGCGGCGCGGACCAGATGGCCGAGGCCGAAGGTCAGTGACTCCAGGCAGGCCACGGTCATGCCGCCCGCTCCTTCCAGTGGGCCGGACAGGGAGTGCGCTGCCACGTCATCCTCGACCAGGGCATGGTCATCTCCTCCGGACCGCGAACCTCGAGGGGTTTCAGCGCGGCCGGGTCCAGGGCCTCGGCGTGCCGGGCGAACACACGCTCCACGTAGCGGTGTCCGGTGTCGGCCCCTATCACCAGGTGCAGTCGGTCGGGGTGACGGCGGGCCTCGTACGTCGCCGTCAAATAGCCGGCACCGGTGGACAGCCCGGCGAACACCGCGTGCTCGCGCAGCAGGGCGACCGCGCCGGACATGGCATGGGTGAAGTCCAGCCAGTGCACGGTGTCGTAGAGATGGTGGCGGACGTTGTCGAAGACGATCGACGAGCCGATGCCGGCGATGATCGCCTCCGGATCGTGATGGTCCTGGCTGCCGAAGGTGACGCTGCCGAAGGGCTGGACGCCGACCAGACGCACCGAGGGGTCCGTCATGCGCAGGCGTTCCACGATGCCGCCGGTCGAGGCTCCGGAACCCAACCCGCCTACGACGGTCAGCGGTACGGCCGGGAACTCTGCCGCGATCCGGTCGGCGACCTCTTGGTAGCCGAGGTAGTGGATGTCGTCGTGGTACTGGCGCATCCAGTGGTGGCCGGGCTCCTCGGCGAGGATCTCGCGCACCCGGCGCACCCTCAGTTCCTGGTCGAGCTTGAGGTTGCGCGACGGTCTGACCTGTTCCACCGTGGCGCCGAGGATCTCCAGTTGGGCGAGGGTGGTGGCGTCGACGGTGGTGGACGCGACGATGTGGCACCGCATGCCGTACCGGTGGCAGGCCAGTGCGAGGGCGTAGGCGTAGATGCCGCTGGAGCTGTCGATCAGGGTCTGGCCCGGACGGACCGTGCCCCGCTCCAGCAGATGACGGACGGCGGCCAGGGCCGAGTAGATCTTCATCGACTCGAACCGCAGCAGGATCAGGCCGTCGGTGAGCCGGACGAGGTCCGGGACTTTCAGGGCGTCGGCGATGTGGGGGTGGATCACCCGTAGCCTCCTTGGGCGAAGGTGCACTGGTGGCCGAGCGAGTGGAAGAACGCGGAGAGTTCGGACTTGGCCTCGGCCCGTGGGCGTGAGGCGAAGAGATAGCCGACCAGGCAGCCGGTGTGGGCGACGAAGACACCGTCGGCGCCGAACCCCTCACGATGGGCCTGCAGGCTGCCGAAGGTCGCCTTGGGGAGCACTTCCTGGGACAACGCGGCGCTGGTCGTCGCGGCACGGGCGACGGCGGCCGGGTCACCCGAATCGAACCCCTTCAGCAGATCGGTCAGGCACCGCTGGTACTCCTCGCCGCGGCGCCGGTAGTGGTGCAGCAGCAGGGGAGTGACGGCGGCGGTGTCCACCGTGCCGGGTTCCGTGACGTAGGCGGTGTGGAAGCCGATGTCCGGGCCCAGTCGCCGTACCACCCGGTGCCGGCCGCTGAGGTACAGGGCGAACTCGTCGAGGAAGACGCTGTCGGCGCGCTCGATGCCGGCCAGAACGCCGAGGACCACGTTCGTGTCGTACGGCAGGGAGAAGACACGGAACAGACAGCGCAGCGTCGCCACGATGTCCGCCGTCGAGCTGGCCATCCCCACGCCCACCGGCAGTTCGGAGTGGGTGCGCCAGTCGCCCGGGGGCAGGGCGAGGCCGTAGTGGTCGAGGAAGAGCCGCGCCGCTTGTGCCGACTTCTCACCCAGTGCCGGCGAACGCGACGAGTCGACCGTAGCCCTTGGTGTGAAGTACACCCAGGAGTGACGGTCCACGGGAAAGGACACCACCGCGATCTCAGGATCGGTGCCCGCTCGCAACGGGCCTTGGTACAGCTCGCCCAGAGTGCCGTGGCAGACTCCGGACACCGTGCCGCCGGATACGTCCCGTGCACGGAGGAAGCCCGCGACGGGTCCGGGCGTCGTCGGCCCCGGTCCGTCGGACGACACACCGACCCAGGGCCGGTACAGCCGACGCGAACAGGCTGGGTCCCGCACACCGTCCTCCTCCGTACCGGGCCTTGAACACCGACAGGGAAGGAGGCGCGGCCACACGCGACGTACGACCGCCTACACCGCCGACCCAGTCCACGAGGTCACGTGCACAGCCCGCGGGACGCGGGCGCAGTGGCAGGTCTTCGGACTCGTGGGCACGTCCGCCGAAAGGGGCGGACACCTACCGGCCGTCTCTTCCCCGGCCCTGACGCGGGCCCAGTGACACCGACGGCTTTCGTTCCCACTCACCGCTGCGGGACAGTCCCGGATTCGCACCGGGTTCCCTCTTGCGTCGCACCACCGGGCGTCCGGGCGGACGGGAGGCGCGAACCGACTGCGTGTATCAGCGTAGAGGCGCTCGTACTCCTGCGACAGTGGGGCTTCGGCGGTTGTCTTGAATGTGGAGGGGAGGCGTAAAGCCAGGTGTGCCACGCTCAGTTCTCGTGGCGGCTCTGGCCGGATAGCGCCTCCGGGGATCACTCCCTCATCAGCCAGACTTGTTGCCTCACGCCACATGCGCACCGCTGCTGCGATGGCCCGTGCCCGGGAGGCCCTGATGACGTCAGACGTGAGGCCGGACGAAGACGAGGCAGTAGTCCCGCCCGGAAGGCAACGGCTTCCGGGTGACCGCGTGGCTCTGCGCGGCGATCTGCGGGCCGCCCTGCCCGACGCCACCGCGGCGGTGGTGGTCACAGTGCTCGTGTTCGCCCTCCTGTGGGCGCGCATGGAGTCCGGCGAGTCGGACACGGTCGCGGTCATGCCGTTCATGGACGATCCCGGCACCTACTGGATGTACCTGCTCAGTCAGGCGTTCGGCTGGTCGGGTCTGCTGTGGGCCTGGGGCACGGTCATGTTGGGTCTGTTGTTGTCGGGGCCGCGCCCCGCCCGGCTGCCGGTCTCCCGGCAGGTACTGGAGCGCTGGCACCGCACCACGAGCCTGACGACCATGGCGCTGATGTTCGCCCACGCGCTGATGTTCGCGGCGGAACTCGTGCGCTACGAGACGAAGGTGGACTGGGCGGAACGGCTGTGGGTGGCCTTCGCGGACACCTTCGTGCCGGGCTGGTACGACTCCGGAACCGGCCAGGTCGCCATCCCGATCGGCCAGGGCGCCCTGTACCTGGCAATCCCGCTGGGGCTGTTGTTCTACGTCCGGCACCGCATCGGGGCGAACACCTGGCGCCGGCTGCACCGTTTCGTGATCGTCGTGTACGTGCTGAGCGTGTGGCACACGCTGCTGTACGGGACCAACGTCTGGTACGGGGAGTGGCCGCGCACCGTGCTGTGGCTGCTGCAACTTCCGGTCGCGCTGCTGCTGTTGCTCCGTCTGCTGAGACCGGCCCGGCGGGCGGAACGGCTGGGTTCCCCCGGCGGGGGCGCGGCCCGTCCGGGTTGGTGGCTCAGGGTGGGGGGACGGGTCGCGGTCGGGGCCGTCGTCGTCGGGCTGGTCGTCGTGGTGGTGTCCGGCCGCGACGGCGGACGGGACCGCCCGACCCACGCGCCCGCGACGGCCCCGCATGCCCAGGAGACGGACTGACGGCCGGCACGGCATCCCGGGATGGGATGATGGCCGGCGACAGGGCGACGGCGGAACGAGGAAGCCGGTGTGAATCCGGCGCGGTCCCGCCACTGTGATCGGCGAGCGAGTCCCGACAGGCCACTGCCCCGCAGCGGGTGGGAAGGCCGGGACGAGCATCGACCCGAGAGCCAGGAGACTCACGCGGTCGCCTCCTCGACGACCACCGGGGCGGATCTCCCCGGAGAGAGGGACGGCACCGCATGCCCGCAACGCCGACCGGACGAACGACCGACGACAAGGGGCCCGTGACGGTCACCGGCCCCGTGCCGTGCCGCATCGTCGTGTGCCGCGACTGCTGCTGCGGCACCCCGAAGGTGTCCGGCGTCGACCACGCGGCCCAGACGGAACGCCTGCGTGCCGCAGCACCGGTACGCGTCTCCGACTGCCTCGACGTCTGCGAACACGCCAACGTCGTCGTCGTCCAGCCCTCCGCGGAAGGCAGGGCCGCAGGCGCCCGGCCCGTCTGGCTGGGCCTGGTCAACGACCCGGACGCGACCGAGGACATCGCCGCCTGGGCACGCGCCGGCGGACCGGGCGTCGCACCCCGGCCGGACATTCTCGACCTGTACACCATCACGCCGCCGCGACGGCGTAGGGCCTCCTGACCGTACGGAGGGAAAGCCGGAGGGAGGACAGGAACCGTGCGCGCAGCCCGTGCCTCGACCGCGTCCGTCACCGCCGCCCTGCACGACGTGGCCGGCCTCGGCGGCTTCTTCGTCCTGCAGGCCGGCGGACGGGACGGCGGCTGGCATCCGATCGCCCGCTCCTACGCGGCTGGTTTCACCGACCTCGCCGAAGCCGTCACACGCCGCCACCACACTCCGGAACCGCGCGTCGACGTCTCCATCGCCCAGCTCGGGCACGCCGCCCGCCTCTGGTCACCGGCCCTGGCCTGCGTGGTCCTGCACGGAATCGTCCCCGACCTGGAGGGACTGCAGCGGGCCGACGACGGACCGGCCCTCCGGGTGCCCCGCCCGGCCGGCTGGTACGCCGACCGGCTCGACGACGGCCCCGCCCGCGCCCTGTATCAGCAGGTGACACATCACCTGTCGGCACTGGCCGACGGACTGCGCGTCAAGGTCGCCCCGCGTCTGCTGGACGGCAACTCGGCGTCGGCGCTCGCCGGGGCGGCCCACGCCCTGCTCGCGCTCCGTCCCGCCGTACGCGGGCCGCTCACCGACCTCACGACCGAGCTGCTGGACACCGGACGCCTGGCGGGCACCGGAGTGCTCACCGGCCCCGACCTCGCGTTCCGCCGCCGAAGCTGCTGCCTTTACTACCGCGCGCCGAACGGCTCGAAGTGCGGTGACTGCGGGTTGGCCGGCGGCGTACGCCGCCGAGCCCTGCGATGAGGTGAATCTGTTTCGGGCTGTGCCGCTCACCGGGCCGGAAGCCGTGCGCCCGGCCCGGTGAGCCGGGGGTCAGGAGCGTGACAGTTCGTCACGGGTGGCCGCGCGTGACCGACGCTGCGCGACAAAGCAGGGCCGTCCGCCTGATATGTACGCCGACCCGCCCTCGAGGTCACCGGGATGTCCGCGCACGAACGGTTCGCGCGCGGGCAGTTGGCAGGTCTTCGGACTCGCGGGCACGTCCACACCGTTCGAGGACACCTACTGGCCGTCGCTTCCCGGGACCGGTACCTCGACCCAGTGCGTACGACGGCGGTCGTTCCCGCTCACCGCTGCGGGGCAGTCCCGGATTCCCACCGGGTTCCCTCTTGCGACACCCCGCCGTGGGGGTCCCCCCATGCCTTCAGGGCTATGGGGGAGGACGGGGCGACCAACTGCTGCGGGCGGCCTACGGGCGGTCGGCCCGTCAGGAACGTGGACGTCCGTGATCCGGGCGGTGACCCATGTCACGCGCCCCGAACGGTGCCAGGACCCTGGCGGCTTGGGCCAGTGCTTGACGAACGGCAGGGTCGGGGGCAGGGGTCGGCAGTGGGGGCGTGGGGGACCACGTTGTGGCGCTCGGTGACGATGTCGAGGAGATGGCGGCGAATTTCAGCGGTGCGCAAGGCGGGGCTCCGAAGGCTCACAGGGGGAGCGGGGCGAGGGAACGGGCGGGGTGGCGCGGGCCGAGGAAGACGACGATGCCCTTGCCGTCGGGGGAAGGGTGGGTGGCCTGCGTCCAGCCGTGGCGGCGGTAGAAGGCCATGGCCCGCCCGTTCCGCACCGAGGTGAGCAGCCATGCCCGCCCTTCGGGCGCGTCTGCGGTCACCGCTTCGAGGAGGCGGGTGGCGAGGCCTGTGCCGCGGGCGGTGGGCCGGACGGCGAGTTCGTCGATCTCCCGGGCTCCGCACAGCCAGTCGGCCGTGCGGTCGTTGCCGAGGCCGGCGGCCGCCTGAGGATAGCAGCGGTCGGTGGGGAAGGGGGCCGGAGTGGTCCACGCGGTGGCGAAGCCGACGATCTCCCCGTCGTGCACGGCGGTCGCGGCGGTGAATCCGGCACGCCGTACGCTCACCGGCAGCCGGGAGACGAACTCGGTTGCCTGCGTCTCGTCCTCGTGCCAGGGCGGGGCGCAGAAGGCGTCGACGTACACCGAACGCAGTGACTCGGTGTGCATGAGTATCCCGGCGTCCCGGTGCACACGGATGTCGGTGGTCATCAGGCGGACACCGCCGTTCCCATGGCGACGGCGACAGGATGCGGTGCAACGTACTCCAACGGTGCCCGTGCGGCGCCCACCCGTACGAGAAGGTCGCCGACGGGGGCGGTCATCGCGCCGTTGTCGGTGCACAGCCGCAACGGCGGCACCCGCAGTTCGACGCCCGCCGCCAGACGGTGCTCCTCGGCCGGCGACCGTACCCGCGAGTTCGCGGCGACACCGCCGACCACGACCAGGGTGCCAACGCCGTGCTCGGCGCGGGCGGTGACCGCCTCGATGGCCGGACCGTCCGGATACGGCAGCCCGAAGACCCGTGCCGCCTCGTCGAAGCACTCCGCGACCGCGTCGTACCGCGTGTCCTCGAGGTGTGTGATCGGGTCCCGGACCAGGTCCGCTCCCGTCTTGTCGTAGGACGACTCGATGCCCGGTGCGATCGCATACCTCATGGCCGACCTTTCTGCCATTTGTAAGTTGTTGCAAGTATTGTGCAATAAGTTCTCCGACGATGTGCCCCAAACCGGCTCCGCGCACATGGCCGCCCCCGGAGGGCGCGGCCTGGACTCCTCCGGTGCTGTCCCTGGTCCCGAGGTGCGCAGCAGTGACCCCTGCCCGGCTGTCATGGACCAGCGCCGAAGTCCGCCGCCCTTCGCGCCATGGCCGACGGAACGGAGGAACGGGCCCGCATCCTGCGTTCATCGTGCGCCGGTCGGGGGCCCGGCGACACCGGTCCTAGGACCAGCGCCTGATCGGTGATTGCCGCTACTGCTGCTAGCGTGCAACTGCACATCAGTGGCAATAACGTCGGAGGATGTTGGACATGGCGGTGTACACGCTCCCGGAGCTTCCCTACGACTACTCGGAGCTCGAGCCGGTCATCAACCCGCAGATCATCGAGCTGCACCACGACAAGCACCACGCCGCGTACGTCAAGGGCGCCAACGACACGCTGGAGCAGCTCGCCGAGGCGCGGGACAAGGAGCAGTGGGGCTCGATCAACGGCCTGGAGAAGAACCTGGCCTTCCACCTCTCCGGCCACATCCTGCACTCCATCTACTGGCACAACATGACCGGTGACGGCGGCGGCGAGCCCTTGGCCGCCGACGGTGTCGGTGACCTCGCCGACGCGATCGCCGAGTCCTTCGGCTCCTTCGCCGGCTTCAAGGCGCAGCTCACCAAGGCCGCCGCGACCACGCAGGGCTCCGGTTGGGGCGTCCTGGCGTACGAGCCGCTGAGCGGCCGGCTGATCGTCGAGCAGGTCTACGACCACCAGGGCAACGTCGGCCAGGGCTCCACCCCGATCCTGGTCTTCGACGCCTGGGAGCACGCCTTCTACCTCCAGTACAAGAACCAGAAGGTCGACTTCATCGACGCCATGTGGGCCGTCGTCAACTGGCAGGACGTGGCGAAGCGTTACGAGGCCGCCAAGTCCCGCGCCGACGTGCTGCTGCTGAACCCCTGACCGCGGGGGCCGTATGACGTCCTGCTCGTGATCGGCTTCTCACCCTTCACCTGCATGCGGCACAAGGAAGGTCCTCCGGCCGGGACGACCCGGCCGGAGGACCTTCCGGCGTGTCCGGGGTACATGTCCTGGACGCGCTCGAACCGGCCGGCGCCCATGGCGCCGTGATTCCCGTGCCCAGCCATCGCGGGCCGAACGCGCGGCGGCCCGTCCGGGAGACCAAGTCCGCTGCCGTCGCGGCTCCTTCGCCCCGTCCGGGAACCGACCGCCTCTCCCGTCCGACTGCTGTGAGGAGGCAGGGAGGTGGCATGGAAGGGCTGGATGTCCGGATGTCGGGCGTCGTGTGTCGGCACGGCCGGGTCGAGGCCGTGCGCGACGTCGATCTCGACATCGTGCGCGGGCAGCGAGTGGCGCTGACCGGTACCAACGGGTCGGGCAAGACCACTTTGCTGCGTGCCGTTCTGGGACTGCACCGGCATGTCGCGGGCCGGATCCTGGTGGGTGGCAGGGACACCGGGAGCGCTGCCGAGTGGGCGTGGCGGAGACGGGCGTGCGCGTGGATCCCGCAGAAGCCGGCGACCGGCCGATTTCCCTTGCTGGGGCATGAGTTGCTGGCCAGTGGCGGTGCGCGTGCCGAGGCGGCGGAGGGGGCCGAGAAGCTCGGGGTCGGGCATCTCGCCGACCGGCCGCTGCACACGTTGTCCGGTGGTCAGCTCCAGCGTATGTACTTGGCGCGGGCGGTCGGCTGTGTGGCGGCCGGTGCGGGTGTCCTGCTCGCCGACGAGCCCACCGCCGCTCTCGACTTCTCCGGTCAGGAGGAGGCGGCCGATGTACTGCTCTCCCTGCCGGTGACCGTCGTGGTCGTCACGCACGACCGGTCTCTGGCCGAGCGCTGCGAACGGGTGCTGGAGATGGCCGCGGGACGGCTGCGGGAGGTCCGGTGAGCGCGTGGGCCGCGGCCGACGTCGGTCAACTCCTGCAACTCGTGCCCGTCCAACGGGCCGGAACGGCCTTGCTGGTGGCCGCGGTCGGACTGCCGGTGATCGGTGTCGTCATCGTCGGCCTCGACATCATGCCGGTGCGGTTCGCGATGATGCACGTCGCTCTCCTGGGCATCGCTCTCGGACTGCTGACCGGACTCGATCCCATGCTGTGCGCGCTGGTGGCCTGCGCTCTCGCCGGCGCCGGAGTCGCTCCACTGGCCCGCACTCCGGACGGTCTGTCGGGTGCCATGGGCCTGCTGATGAGCCTGGCGATCGCCGCCGCCCTGCTCGTGCTCGCCGTCTCCGGCGTCAACGCGGCGGGCGCCTTCGCCCTGCTCTGGGGCTCCATCCTCTCGGTCGGTACCGCCGACCTCTGGCTGCTCGTCGCGCTGGCCGTCGTCGTACCGGCTCTCTTCTGGTGGCGTCGCCGAGACATCGCGCTCCTCCTCTACGACCGTGAACTCGCCCTGGCCTCGGGCGTGCGGGTCGACCGGCTCACCCTCGTGCTGCTGGTCCTGGTCGCGGTGTCCGTCGCCGGAGCCATCAAGCTCACCGGCGCCCTCCTCGTCGACGCGCTGACGCTTCTTCCGGCCCTCGCCGCCCGGCGGCTGGGCCGCTCCCTGCTGTCCATCACCGCCTGGGCGGTCGGCATCGGCGTGGTCGTGAACCTGACCGGGTTCCTGGTCGCCCTCCGGTTCGACTGGCCGCCCGGTCCCGTCCTCGTCCTCACGGCAGGCGTGGTCGTCCTCGCCGTCCATCTCGTACCCGAACGGAGAATCAGCCCATGGCGCGCACCCGCGTCCGCAACACTCCCCTCCTCGCACTGAGTTTCAGCGCGGCCCTCCTGCTGACGGCCACCGGCTGCGGTGGGGAAAGCGACACGTCGTCCTCCTCATCCGACGCGAACGCGGCAGGGAAGGGCACCGGGCCGGTCGTGGTCGCCACGACCAGCTGGGAAGGGGCGTTCGCCAAGGCCGCCGGCGCCGAGGACGTCACGGTCATCGTGCCGGAGTCGGTGCAGCACGCCCCCGACTACGACCCGAAACCCTCCGACCTCGCGGCCGTGGCGGACGCCGACTTCGTGCTGTACGCGCCCTTCGAGCCGTACGCGGAGAAGTTCAAGGAGGCCGCCGGAGGAGACGCCGAACTGGTCGAGGTCAATCTCGACAACGACGCGGACAAGGTCAAGGCCGAGGTGACCCGGCTGGGCAATATGTTCGGCACCGAGGACACCGCCGCCGAGTGGATCACCTCGTTCGACGCCGAGTATGGCAAGCTGCGGAAGGACCTCAGGAACGCCTGGCCGGACGGCAAGGCACCCACCGTCGTCGCCCAGGTCTTCTCCGCCTGGTCGGCAAAGCTGGCCGGGGCAGAGGTGGTCGGCATGTACGGACCCGAGGCCGTCACGGCCGAGCAGTTGTCCGACCTGTCCAAGAAGAAGCCTCAACTGGTGCTCGACAACGTGCACATGACGACCGGCACCGTGCTGCCCGACTCGGGCGCGCGTCAGGTGGGGATCGTCAACTACCCGGACAAGGGTACGGATCTGTTGACCGTCTACAAGAACGCGGCGACGACGCTGGAGAAGGCGATGAACGCCTCCTGAGCCGTGGCACCGGACGACAAGGGCCGCTCGGGGAACACTCCGAGCGGCCCTTGTCGTCCGGCGGGTCAGCCGGCCGACACCAAAGGCTGTTGCTGTCGCTCCGTCTCTGGCATGCACCGCTCCTGCAATACCGCCCGGTCCGGCTTGCCGGCCGGCGTCAGGGGCAGCTCACTCAGCACCAGCAGGCGCTCGGGGTGTTTGCGTCGTTCCAGACCTCGCGTGTCCAGGTGGGCGCACAGTTCCTCCAGCGTGGGCGCAGCCTCGTCCCTGGGCACGACGCAGGCCGCGAGCCGCTCGCCCATCAGCGGGTCGGGCACGCCGACGCAGACCACGTCCCGGACCTCCGGGTGCGCGGCCAGTTCGACCTCGACCTCGGCGGGGCTGATGTTCGCGCCTCCCCTGATCACCACGTCCTTCAGTCGGCCGACGACCCGGAGCGTGCCGTCGTCGTCGATGAGGCCGAGGTCTCCGGTGCGTACCCAGCCGTCCTCGGTGCGGTAGCGGGTGTCGAGGTCGGGGGCGGCGACGTAGCACAGGGGTGTCATCGGGCCACGGGCGACGATCTCGCCGACCGTGCCCCCGCCGACCTCCCGCAGCTCACGGGTGCCGGGGACGGCGATCCGTATGTCGGCGACCCGGGGGTCGGGTTGTCCCGCGGCGATGCCGGGCCGTCCGTCGCCGTCGGGGGAGTCGTGTGTCAGCCCGGTGTGGCAGTTGACGCCGTCGGCGGAGCCGTAGAGGTTGACGACCGGGCAGCCGAAGGCCAGGCGGGCCTCGGTCGCGGTGGCCTCGTCCAGTGGTGAGCCGCCGACGACCACGGCCGTCGGCGGAGTGAACGTCCGGTGTCCGCCCTCCGCGATCCGGTCGAGCATCATGCGGATCATGGTCGGTACGCCCAGGACATGGGTCGGTTCGTGTGCGGCGAGTGCCTCCAGGGCGGCCTCGGGGGTGAAGTGGTCGAGCAGGACCAGGGTTCCGCCGTGCCGGGCGAGGGTGACCGGGGTGCCGTTGCTGCCGAAGGCGGAAGCCAGCGGGACCAGGAAGAGGCAGCGCGGCGGGCGCCCGTCGGGGATGAGGGAGCCGAGGAAGTTGCCCCGGCCGCCGGCCAGGGCGTTGTGCGAGTAGGCCACCATCTTCGGCTCGGACTCCGACCCGGAGGACACGAGGATGCGGGCGGCGGTGTCGGGGTGGGGGCGGGCCGGTACGAACGTCTTCGGGTCGGTCCGCATCAAGGCCGACAGCGGGACGGCTCCCTCCGGTGCGGCACCCGCCGGCCCCGCGGCGACGACCGTCCGCAGGGCGGGCAGTTCATCCGTCAGCGCCAGCAGGTCGGCCGCATGGTGGTTGCCCCGGTGTTCGGCTGCCGCGAGCACCGCGACCGCCTCCGATCTGCGCAGCAGTGAGGCCGCCTCGCGCCCGCCCCGCCCGACCGGGAAGGGCAGCGCGACCGCGCCCAGGGCGGCGAGCGCGAGGTCCGCGATGACGGCGTCGCGGCCGCCCGGCAGCTGGACGCCGACGACGTCACCGGCGTGTATCCCGAGGCCCGAGAGCCCGGCGGCCAGACATCGGACTTTGCGGTCCAGCGCGGTGTAACAGAGTTTCCCCTTGCCGTCGAGGACCGCGGTACGGTGCGGGTCGGCGATCTGATGGGCGCGGTAGAGGCTGTAGAGGTCCAGGTCGGGGCACGTTCCGTCCACGGCCCAGGTACGGCGCAGTGTGGCGGGCAGCAGGTCGTGCAGGGCGACGGTCATGCGAACCTCCAGGGGGCGGGAACGGCGGGGGAGCCATGGGCGTCGCGGCTGATCGGGCCGGAGGAGAGCAGGTCGGCGAGGTCGGTGACGACCGGGACGGCGGCCGTGCCGCGCTCGTGCAGCCGCTCCAGCGCCCGGGCCGTGGACAGGTGGTGCGCGTCGTAGGGGAGGGCGGCGTGGTCGGGCAGGGCGATCCAGCCGTCGGCCGTGGGCACAGGTCGGCGGAATCCGGCCGGCCGACGCGGGTCGAGGCCCTGGGCCGCACGGCTCCGAGCCGGCGTGGTCAGTACGTCGGCCGCCCCCAGCAGGGACGAGTCCACCCGCACACCGACTCCCGTGCGCTGACGCAGAAGCAGCCCCGCGAGGACGGCCTCGGCCCCGAGGAGTCCCCCGAGTACGTCGAGCAGTGTCATCAGGGACGGCACGGGCGGCTCGTCGGCGGGTCGCACCGCCCCCCCCACTCCGGTGCGGGCCTGCACCATGAAGTCGGTGCCCATCGGCGCTCCGGGCAGCCGGTCGGCCCAGCCGCTGGTGTACGCGTGGACGAGCGCGGGGTTGCCGGCGGACAGGTCTTCGTGGTCCAGGCCGAGCGCGGCGGCCTTGCCGGGCGCCCAGTTGTGCAGGAACACATCGGCGTCCGCCGCCATCGCGCGCAACCGCTTGCGGTCCGCGGCGGACTTGATGTCCACCTCGACGGCCTTCTTGCCCCGGTTGAGCGCGAGCCAGCGGGCCGAGACGCCCGAGCAGGTCGGCGGCATGCCACGCAGCGGGTCACCGCCCGGCGGCTCGATCCGCACCACTTCGGCGCCGAGCAGTCCCAGCAGATGCGCGGTGAGCGGCGCCTGGATCCGCCGCCCGGCCTCCAGGACGGTCAGCCCGGCCAGCGGGGCGTCGACGGGCGGTGGTGCACCGGATCCGGAGTACGACGCTCCGTGCGCCGTCAGCTTCCAGGGCGGGGCCCAGTCGTACTCGACGGCCCGTTCGGTGAGCGTGTGCAGGGCGCACACCTCGGCTCCGGAGGACCGGGCCGCTTCCCGCACGCGCTCCCAGCGGTGGCCGCGGGTCGCGGCGTGCAGCTCCTGCGGAAAGGGCGCGCAGGCCGTGGCGTACCGGAACTGGAAGGGCCGCCAGCCGTGCCGTACCGCGTCCGCAGGTGCGCCGAGGGTGCGCCAGAAAGCGGCCCACGCGCCCGGATCGAGCGTCTCCAGCTCGAAGACGACCCCGTCGGCGGAGGTGAAAGGCGGACCGCCCGGTGCGGTCTCCGCGGCCTCGGCCTCCTCCGCCCCGGCCGCGGCGAGGTACTGCGAGACGGCGAGCAGCCCGGCCCGCTCGACGCTCACCTCGGTGCTCGTCACTCGTGAGCCGCGGGCCTGGGCGAGAAGCCCGGCCAGCAGGCCCTGCACGGTCAGAACACCGGCTGCGGTGGCGGCGTAGTCGGCGGCGAGCCCGCGAGGCGCCCCGTCCCGGCGGCCGTGCACGGCCATGATGCCCGTCGCCGCCTGTGCGGTCGCCTCGTCGACGGCCAGGTCGCCCCACGTCACGTGGGCGGTGACGCCGCCACCCTCCGGGCCGACCAGTGTCATGCGTTCGCCGGAGCGTCCGGTCTCCTCCGCGCCGAGCAGCCGTAGGTGCTCAGCGACGAGTCCGTCCGCCGGTCCCGGAGGGCCCGAGGCTTCCAGACGCAGTCCGTCGAGGGGCCGGGACGTCTGCGCGACGGCCGGTGTGGCTGGTGGTGCCATGCCTCTCCTTTCCTGACGCGCGGGAACCCGGGGGCGATCACCCCCGACCGGTTCCACGAACAGACAGTCGGACCGGCGAGAGCCGGAGTTCCCTGAAGGGTGGGGGAGACGTGCTGGACGAGACGCTCGGTGACCCGCAGTGCCCGCCGGAGGTCCGGGAGTTGAAGGATCGGGTCGCGGACTTCGTCCGCGCCCGGATCCTGCCCTGCGAACGGGTCCTGGACAGCGGTGGCCCGGATGCGGCCCGGACGCTGCACCGGCTGCGCCGGGAGGCGAAGGAACAGGGCCTGTGGGCACTTCCCCTTCCGGTCGAACTGGGCGGCCAGGGGCTCGGACTGCGCTCGTACGCCCATGTCGCGGAGGCGGAGGGCGCCAGCGAACACGGACCGGCGGCGCTCGGCTCGGCTTCCCTGCTGGACGCGCTCATGCTGGCGCGACACGGCAGCCCGCGCGTACGCGAGCGATACCTCGCGCCGCTGGTCGCGGGGGAGTTGCGGGCCAGTTATGCGATGACCGAGCAGGACGCCCCCGGCACCGACCCGGTCCTCACCGCCACCCGCGCCGCCGAAACCGAGGACGGCTGGCGGCTGACGGGAGGCAAGTGGTTCGTCAGCGGAGGCGACACCGCGGGCCTCGTCACCGTCCTCGCGCGCACGGACGGGCGGCCCTTGGAACGGGACGGCCTGTCCCTGCTGTTGGTCCCGACCGCCTCTCCCGGCTTCCGGGTGGTGCGCGAGCTGCCCGTGCTCGGCGCCGCCGGGCAGGCGGAGATCACATTCGACGGGGTCGCGGTGGACGCCGACCACCTGATCGGCGAACGCGGCAAGGCCCTCGCCGTCGCCGCCGAACGGCTCCAGCTCGGCCGGACCCTGCGCTGCCTGCGCTGGCTCGGCCAGGCCGGCCGTGCCTTCGACCTCATGCGGGAACGTGCCCTCACCCGCTCCCGCTCCCGCGGCCCGCTCGGTGACCTGCAACTCGTTCAGCGCCACGTCTTCGAGTCCCTGCTCGCCCTGCGGACGACCCGGCCGTTGGTCCACGAGGCCGTGTCCCGGCTGGACGCGGGCGCCGACGCCCATGTGGAAGTGGGACTGGCCAAGGTCGCCGCGGCCCGCACGCTCCAGTTGGTGGCCGACGCGGCGATACAGGTCCACGGTGCGGCGGGGCTCGGCCCGGACACCGCGCTCCCCGCGTTGTTCCGTACGGGGCGCGCGGCTCGCATCCTCGACGGCCCCGACGAACTGCACATCACCTCCGTGGCGCGGCGTGTGCTGCGTACGGAGCGGGTCTAGCCGGTGCCACCGGCCACGTGGCCGGTGAGTTCCGCGAGGGCGTGGGCCAGGAAGAAGTCGCCCCAGATCAGCTCGTGCCGGACGGCTGTTCCGGCCGTGAGGTCGTAACAGCCGTCCAAGAGGCGCCCGTCGGCGGTCAGATGTCGGTCGACCAGCACTTCGAGGACACCGGCGGCCCGGTCCCGGCGTCCCAGTCGCAGCAGAGCCAGCGCGGTGATGGCGGCTGCGGAGGTGTCGAGGGGGCCGCCGGGGTGAGCGGTGTCGGCGAGCGGCACAAGAGAGGCCGGCGTCAATGTGTCGGCCAGTGCGGCGAACGAGTCGCCGTCCGGCAGACAGGCGCCTTCGGCCAGGGCGAGCAGCAGCCACGCCGGACCACGGGCCCAGCCCGGTGGCGGGTCGGCACAGGCGGTCCAGCCGGTCGCCTCGGCGTGCAGCCACGACCAGGAGGACGGTTGGCTCCCGAGGCACAGGTCGAGGTGCCGGCGCAGATGGGATCGGGCGGCTTCCACGTCCACCGTGGCCAGCAACGGCACCATGCCGGGGACGCCGTCCACACGGGCCGTCAGCCGCGGCCCGCCGAACGCCGAACCCCACGGCACAAGACCGAGTTCCGGATCGAAGGCGTCCCGGCAGGCACGCGCGCCCTGGTTCCGGATCCGCTCCCCGTCGTCGGCGAAGACGGTGCCGTACCAGAGGATCAGGCCCCGGGTGGAGGTGTCCGCCCCGGCCCAGTCGGCCAGGCGGGCCGTGCACGCCCGTGCGGCCTCCCGGTCCGAGAGGTCGCCGGTGTGCCGGGCGCGCAGCCACTGCAACCCCGCCCAGAAGCCGCCGGTCCAGGAGCCGCGCGCCGTCGTCCTCCACGCGCCGGTGCCCGGGTCCGCGTAGAGGGGGAACCGGTCGCCGACTTCGCCGCGGGTGACGGCGACCCTGGCGAGGACGGAGCCGAGCGCCGGAGCGGCCCAGCCGGGTGCCGGGCCCGGTTTCCCGCAGCCCGCCCGCCGGTCCTCGGACGGGGGAGCGTCCCCGTCCGGGCGTGCCTTCATGACAGTACGTCCGACCGGCGTTCCCGCACGGACCAGAGCAACGCCACCACCCCGGCCCCCGCGAACTCGGCCGCCACGAGAAGCCACCCGCTTCCGTACCGGCCCGCCTCGGCCAGTACTCCGAACAGCGGTGGGCCGACCGCGAATCCGGCGAAGAAGCCCGCGGAGACCAGCGCGGAGTCCTGGCCCGCTCGGCCCGGCTCCGCGCGCTGCATGACGAGGACCATCGATACCGCGTTCGCCGCCACGGCGAACACCCCGACGGCCAGGGCCCCCACCCACACCAGCGGGCGAGCGGACGACGAGCCCGCCAACAGCAGGGCCGCCGCCACCGCTCCCACAGCGAGCGAGCCCGGCAGCCAGATCGCCCGGTCGGCCCGTCCCGCCACCTTCGACCAGCCCAGCCGGCCCGCGATCCCGGAGACGCCGAGCACGGCCACCAGCGCCCCCGCAGCCGTGGGGCCGAGCCCCAGACGTTCGGTGCCGTACAGCGACAGGTAGGTGTTGACCGAGGCGATGCCGCAGCCGAGCAGCAGCGAGAACGCCATCAGCCACGCGGTCATCCCGCGCGGCACCCGGACGGCCGGGGTGGACTTCGCGGGCGGGTCGGCGGGCAGCGTACGTGCCGCCCACACGGCGGCCACCACCGCGGCGCCCGAAGCGGTCCAGACGGCGCCCCGCCACCCGGTGAGACCGGCCAGCGCCGCGAGCGGCAGTCCGGCCGCGAACGCCCCCAGCTGCACCCCCGACTGCTTCATGCCGGTCACCGAGCCACGCCGGGCAGGCGGTACGGCGGCGAGGATCGCCTTGTTGGTGGCGGGGTTGGCCAGCGCCTGCGGCAGTCCGCCGAGGGCGACGGCGGCCAGCAGGAACCCGGAGCCCGGAGCCGTTCCGATCAGCGCCAGCGCGACCGCGGCGACCGCGAGCAGGGCCACCAGACAGCGCCGGGGCCCCACCCGGTCCACCACCCGGCCGCCGGCCGGGGAGAGCACGGCCGCCGTGGCGAACCCGACGGTGGTCGTCAGCCCGAGCACCGTCGGTGAGACGCCGAGGTCGGCCACGAGCCGCGGGCCGAGGGCCCCGAGCAGGAACAACTGCATCATCGAGAAGGCCATGGCACACGTCAGCAGCGCGGTCAGAGCCCTTGTCGCTCCTTCCCCGGTCGCCGAAGCCGCCCCGTTCCGCCCGGCCTGCTCTGTCCGTCCCGTCGTCACAGGCGCACCTCCTTGGGGAGGCAGTCGAGTGCGACTCTCCTTGGGTTCCCGTGGGTTGGCGTGACATGAATCACCGGGGCGGGTTGAGTCGCAGGTCCGGGAACTTCTCGTACTCGCTCAAGACGGTGCGCCGGAAATGCAAGGATGAGCCGCCATGGGTGCTGGGTGGTGTCTCCGCACGACACGGGCCGCGGTGTTCGCGGCCGTCTGCGTGCTGCTCGCCGCCCTGGGGCACGTCATGATGTCGGGCGCCTCCGTGCCCTGGTGGGCCCTCGCCGTCGCGGTGGTCGCGTGCGGCGGGACGGCGTGGTGCCTGGCCGGCCGGGAACGCGGACTCCTCCTCGTCTCCTCCGTCGTGGTGGCCGCCCAGTCGGCACTGCACGAGTGGTTCTCCTACGCGCAGGAACTGTCGACGTCGTCGATGTCCGCGGGTGGTACGGCTCACGGCACGCCTTCCACGCATCACATGGCCTCCATGGCGCACACCGGTCATGCCATGCACGCCATGACCCATGACGGATCCGCCGTGGAGCCGACGGGTGCCATGGACCCGGTGACGGGAATCGGCCACCTCATGGGCGGCGAGATGTCGTCCCCGGGCATGCTCGCCGCCCACTTGCTGGCCGCGCTGCTGAGCGGCCTGTGGCTCGCGCACGGCGAACGCGCGGCCTTCCGCATCCTGCGGGCCGTCGCCGGTCGGCTGGCCGCCCCGCTGCGACTGCTTCTCGCCCTCCCGGCACCTTCGCGTCGCCCGCGCGTCGTCCTGCGCCGTGGCCGCTCGGACCGCAGTCCGTGCCGGCTGCTCCTGGTGTACGCGATCACTTCTCGGGGTCCGCCCGTGGGAACCGCTGTCCTCTGAGACAGCCGGTTTCCCGACACCGTCCCGGGCCTTCCACGCCCGAACGGCTTCGGGCACCAGAGTGCGCCGTAGTACGGCCGTACTCCTGCCACCCCCTGCCCACCCGGATCCGCAGCGTGCCCCGAGCCGCCCGGTCCGGTCTCCGGATGTCCGCGTGTCGGCCTTCCGGACCCCCCGAAAAGGACACCAGGTGATCAGTCCCGCCATCCCTGCCGCATGCGACAGGACTTCGCACCCCACGAGAACACCTGAGGAACGCAAGTCCGCCGACGAGCTGACAACGGCCTGGGCGCTCACCGCCCGCAGTGGTGACCCGGAAGCGGTCGAGAAGTTCGTTCGCGCCCTCCAGAGAGACGTCCGGCACTTCGTCGGGTACCTCGGCGCAGACCCCCAAGCCGCCGACGACCTGGCTCAGGACACCTTCCTGCGGGCCCTGGGCAGCCTGCACCGTTTCGAGGGCCGCTCCTCCGCCCGCGTCTGGCTGCTGTCCATCGCCCGCCGGGCGGTGATCGACAGTTACCGGCACGCGTCCGCCCGGCCGCGTCTCGCCGACACCGACGACTGGCAGGCCGCCGCCGAGCGTGCCCAGGAGCACGGTCTGCCCGGCTTCGAGGACGGCATCGCCCTCGCCGAACTGCTGGACGCGCTGCCCGCCGAACGCCGTGAGGCGTTCGTCCTCACCCAACTCGTCGGCCTTCCCTACGCGGAGGCGGCCGAGCTCAGCGGCTGCCCGATCGGTACGGTCCGCTCCCGGGTCGCCCGGGCCCGTGCCGCGCTGACGCAGTTACTGCACGAGGCGGAACGAGCCGATCCGGTGGGGGTTCCGGACTGACCGGGTGTCCTGAGCGGCTCGGACCGACCGCCGGGAGCCTCGCAAACCGGGCCGTGCGGCGCTCCCGGCCGCGGTCCGGTCGGGTGGGTATCCCTGGTGTCAGCGGTTCGTCCGCCGGGTGCCAGGATGGGGCGCCATGTCCGCCGGTGAGTTTCTGCGTGTGCTGCGGGCCGCGGTGTTCGCGGCTGTCTGCGTGGTGCTCGCCGCCCTCGGCCACGTGCTGATGTCGGGGGAGGGGCTGCCCTGGTGGGTGCTCCTCTCCGGCGCCGCCGTGGTCGGTGCCGTCGGCTGGGCCTTCGGGGCCCACGAGCGTCGCCGCCGTACGGTGGCCGGTCTGACGGTCGTCGTCCAGACCTGCCTGCACATCGCCTTCACGCTCGCGCAGTCCGGCAACCGGCCGGCCATGGCGGCGGCTCCGGGGGACGCGCAGTCCCTTCGGCAATGGGCCGACCGCTTTCTCTGCGGTGCGGCCCCCACGCCCGAGCGGGTTGCCCGGGCCTATGACATCGCCGTGGCGGCGGGACTGCACCCCACGGATCACCTGGCCTCTCACGGCGCCCACAGCATGGCGTCGACGGGCCACGACATGACGCACCTGGCCGGCTCGTCCTCCTGGGGCATGCCGGCCGCCCACGCGCTGGCCGCCGTCCTGTGCGGACTCTGGCTGGCCCAGGGCGAAACCGCGGTCTTCAAGATGCTCCGCGCCTGCGCGGACCGCGCGTTCGTACCGCTGCGGCTGGTACTGGCCGTACTCTGCCCACCCTCCGCTCCGCTTTCCTTCCGGCCGGCTCCGCGGCCGAGGCGGCGTCTGCGGCAGCTCCTGCTCGTCCACGCCCTCACCACCCGGGGGCCTCCCGGGGAGACCGCTGTCGTCTGACAGCCGGATCACCGCCACCGCCTCCCACGCTGCGGCGGTCTCCCGTCCGCGCTTCCACGCGGCCGGATCTCCCCATCGCCCGTGCGACCGCCGACGGCACCTGTGCCGTGCCCGGCCCGTCCGCGCGGGATCCAGGAAGGACCCCAGGACCATGACCCCTGCCCTGCCCACCGTGACCGACGAGACGGTCACCGCCTGGGCGCTCGCCGCCGCCGACGGCGACAGCGAAGCGGTCGACCGTTTCGTCCGGGCACTGCAACGCGACGTACGCCGCTACGTGACGTACCTCGCCGACGACGCGCAGGCGGCGGACGACCTGACCCAGGACACGTTCCTGCGCGCCCTGACGGCACTGCCCCGGTTCGAGGGGCGTTCCTCGGCGCGGACCTGGCTGCTGTCGATCGCCCGCCGGACCGTCATCGACAGCCTGCGCCGCGCCGCCTGCCGTCCCCGTACGGCACGGACCGACGACTGGCAGGCAGCGGCCGAACGCGCCCAGCCGACGGGACTGCCGGGCTTCGACGAGGGCGTCGCCCTCATGGAGCTGGTCGACTCCCTGCCGGGTGACCGCCGTGAGGCGTTCGTGCTGACCCAGCTCCTCGGGCTGCCGTACGCCGAGGCTGCCGAGCTGAGCCGGTGCCCGGTCGGCACGGTGCGCTCCCGGGTGTCCCGCGCCCGGACCGCCCTGGCCGAGTGGGTGGCGGACGGGTCCGTCACCCGCCACCCGGCGGAACCCGCCATGGCCTGACGACACGACCGGGCGCCGTTCCGGCCGTCGGCCGCCGCTCCAGGGCAGCGGCCGACGGCTGCCGACCTTCCTGAAGCCTCTCGGGCCTCTCCAGTGACCGGCGTCACACTTGCCCTGAGGAACTGGGGCACCTACGGCACCGACTCCTGTACCGGTGCGGCTCGGTCCGGTGGAGGCCGTGCGGCGTGCGACGCGATCGGGAGAGTCGACAGATGGCCCAGACACGGCAACCCGCTTCCGGTACGCCGGCCGGTCTGCTGCGCCGTGTCCTGCCCCCTCCCGCCCTGTGCGGGTTCCTCGTGCTGCTGGTGCTGGTGTTTGCCGTCTCCTACGCCGTCGGCCGGAGCGTCGGCCCCGTCGCGCCCGGGATGCACCGTCCAGGGATCACCCAGGACGGCCATGAGGGCGGCGGCACGGACAGGGAGGACGACGACATGGGCGGCATGAACCACGGGAGCGGACACTGATGGCCGGCGAACCGGTGTCCGTGGTGGAGGTGACCGACCTCGCGGTCGGCGGCATGACCTGCGCGGCCTGCGTGAAGCGGGTGGAGAGGAAACTGGCCAAGCTGGACGGCGTCACCGCGAGCGTGAACCTGGCCACCGGGCGGGCCCGCGTGCACCATCCGCCCGAGGTGCTCCCGGAACAGCTCGTCGCCGCCGTCGAGCAGGCCGGATACACCGCAGCGATGCCCGAAGCGCGGCGCCGAGAGGGCGGTGACGACGAGGAGACGGAGACGGAGCAGGAACGCCACCGGCTGACGGTCACCGTCCTGCTCGCCGTCCCCGTGCTCGTTCTGTCGATGGTGCCCGCCTGGCAGTTCCGCAACTGGCAGTGGCTGTGCTTCGTACTCGCCGCGCCCGTCGTGGTCTGGGGCGCCTGGCCCTTCCACCAGCGGGCGGCACGGGCACTGCGGCACTCGGCGTCGACCATGGACACCCTGGTGTCGCTGGGCGTCGTGGCCTCCTTCGCCTGGTCCTCCTACGCCCTGTTCCTCGGCGGCGCCGGCGACCCGGGCATGCGGATGCCCTTCAGCCTGGTGCCGACGGCATCGGACGGCGTCGCCCACATCTACCTGGAGGCCGCCGTCGGCGTCCCCCTGTTCGTCCTGGCGGGCCGGTACCTGGAGGCGAGGGCCCGGCGCGGCACCGGAGCGGCCCTGCGCTCACTGGCGGGGCTGGCCGCCAAGGAGGTCGCCGTACGCGACGACACGGGCGAGCGCCGCATCCCCATCGAGGACCTCCGGAAGGGCCAGATCTTCGTCGTACGGCCCGGAGAGCGCGTGGCCACCGACGGCACGGTCGTCGAAGGCAGTTCGGCCGTCGACCTCTCCCTGGTCACCGGGGAGAGCGAACCGGCCGAGGTCGCTCCCGGCACGGCCGTGATCGGCGGCTCCGTGAACGTCGGCGGCCTGCTGGCGGTGCGGGCCACCGCGGTCGGCGCCGACACCCGACTGGCCCGCATCACCCACCTGGTCACCGAGGCGCAGGCCGGCAAGGCGCGGGCACAGCGCCTCGCCGACAAGGCCGCCGGAGTCTTCGTACCGGTCGTGCTCACCCTGGCCGCCACCGTCCTCGGCTTCTGGCTCGGCGCGGGCGCCGACCCGCAGGCCGCGATCACCGCCTCCGTGGCCGTCCTGGTCGTCGCCTGCCCCTGCGCCCTCGGCCTCGCCACCCCGACCGCCCTGATGGCCGCCACCGGCCGTGGCGCTCAACTGGGCGTTCTGGTCAGCGGCCCACAGGCACTGGAGGGACTGCAGCACATCGACGCCGTGGTCCTCGACAAGACCGGCACCCTGACCTCCGGGCACATGAGCGTCGCCCGGGTCACGGCCGCACCCGGCGGCATCGGCGAGGAACGGGCGATCAGGCTGGCGGGCGCGGTCGAGCAGGGCTCCGAGCACCCGCTGGGCCAGGCCGTCACGGCCTACGCACGACGCACCGCACCGGACGGCACGCTGCTGGACGTGACCGGCTTCGCGGCACTGCCGGGACGCGGCGTGCGCGGGAACGTCGACGGACGGCTGGTGGAGGTACTGGCCCCGGACGACGAGCTGCCCGCCCCCCTGGACGACGCACTGTCCGCAGCCGAGACGGCCGCCCACACGCCCGTCGTGGTCCGCGTCGACGGTGTGACCGAGGCGCTCGTCGAGGTCGGAGACGTCCTGCGGCCGGGCAGCTACCGCGCCGTGGACCGGCTGCGTCGCCTGGGTGTACGGCCGGTGCTGGCCACCGGAGACCGTGAGGCACCCGCCCGCGCCGTCGCCACCGCCCTGCGCGTCGACGACGTACACACCCGCTGCACCCCCGAGGACAAGGCCCGGCTCGTCCGCGAACTACGGGAAGAGGGCTACCGGGTCGCCGTCGTCGGCGACGGAGTCAACGACGCCGCCGCCCTGGCCGGGGCCGACCTCGGCATCGCCATGGGCACCGGCACCGACGTGGCGATCGGAGCCGCCGACGTCACCCTGGTCCGCGGAGACATCGACGCCCTCGCGGACGCCGTCCGCCTCTCCCGCAGCACGCTGGCCACGATCCGCGTCAACCTGCTGTGGGCCTTCGGCTACAACGCCGTGACGGTGCCCCTGGCCATGGTCGGCCTGCTCAACCCGATGCTGGCCGCCGCCGCGATGTCCGTCAGTTCACTGCTCGTGGTCGGCAACAGCCTGCGGCTGCGTGCCTGGCGGCCGTCGCCGGCCCGCAGTCGTCCGTCCGCGTCGCCCGCCGGTGGGGGGAAGGGCCTTCGATGACACCCTCCGTCTGGACGCCCACCCGGCGACGACTCGCGGACACCGCCCTGGCCGCTCTGGCGCCGGTCTGCGCCTGTGTGCTGGCCCTGGGCGGGCTCGCGGTCTGGACCGTCACGGGCAACGCCGGTACCCCCGCACGCATCGGGGTCACCGACGCGCGGCTCTTCCTCCCGTCGCGGGGAGTGCCGGAGACAGCGGCATTCTTCAAGGTCATTAACGTCGGTGGCGCCCAGGACCGGCTGGTGGGGGTGACCTCGTCCGACGTCACCGGGGGCATCTCCCTCAGCAGCCACCGGATGACCGCCGGCGGAGCCGCGTACCGCTGGCCCACGGAGTCACTGTCCATCCCTGCCGGGGGCACCCTCGACATGTCTCCGCACAGCAGCGATGTGACCGTCCCGGCCGCGGCACGCTGGGCGGAGGGCGACCTGGTGCCCTTCACCCTTCACTTCGAGCGCAGCGGGCGCATGGAGGTCCTGGCGGTGGTCGTCCGACCCGGGTCCTGATGACACCGTCGCGCGGCGGAGCACCGTGGGGCGTACGGTGCTCCGCCACGCGGTGTCAGGCGATGACCGCATCGGCCACCTCGTACCCGGCTTCGGTGATGGCCGCGCGGACCAGGGCGTGGGCGGGCCTGGCGCATCGTCAGGTCAGCCGGTATCCGGCCAGCACGGGTCCGCAGACATCCGGGACAGGGGTCCGGGCCGGTGTGTGGTCGGCCATGGTGCGACAGTCTGAACTGGACGGAAGCGCAGGCGAGGAGCCTTCTTACCCGAGTCGGGTCGATGTTCTCCGGAATCCTCGAGTACGACGAGTGCCGGTGTACAGTGAACGACGCCCCTGACCTGCAGAAAGCAGGCGGGGAGCCGTCTTCCAGGAGTCCAACATGCTGCGCACCATGTTCAAGTCCAAGATCCACCGCGCCACCGTCACCCAGGCCGACCTGCACTACGTGGGATCCGTGACGATCGACGCCGATCTCCTCGACGCCGCCGATCTGCTGCCCGGTGAGCTCGTGCACATCGTCGACATCACCAACGGGGCCCGGCTGGAGACGTACGTCATTGAGGGGGAACGCGGGTCCGGGGTGATCGGGATCAACGGGGCCGCCGCCCATCTCGTCCGCCCCGGTGATCTGGTGATCATCATCAGTTACGCTCAGGTGACCGACGCCGAGGCGCGGGCGATGGAACCCCGGGTGGTGCATGTGGACGCCCACAACCGCATCGTGGCCCTGGGCGCCGACCCGTCCGAGCCGGTGCCGGGGTCGGAACAGGAGCGCAGCCCGGGGGCCGTTGCCACGGCCTGAGCGGCGCAGACCGAGGCGGGAGCGTGACATGGCCATGGGTGACATCGAGATCCGCGACGACCGGGCGGCGGGCCGGCTCGAGGCCGTGGCCGGCGGTGAGGTCGTCGGGCGTGTCGAGTACTTCGTCCTCGACACGCCCCGGCGCGCGCTCGTCCCGGTGCACACCATCGTGGAGCCCGCCCACGAGGGGAAGGGCATCGCAGGCTCCCTCGCGCGCGAGTTCTACGCCATCGCCGCCCGCGAGGACAGCGCCGTCGCCCCGCTCTGCCCGTACGTCGCCAAGTGGGCCGAACGCCACCCCGACCAGGCTCCGGCGGCCGGGCCCGACCTGATGCGGGCGGCGAAGGCGTGGCTCGCCGCGCACCCCGAGCGGTTCTGACGGCGCGGGGGGAGTCGCCCGTGCTCGCGCTGCTGCACACCTCGCCCGTGCATGTCCCCGTCTTCGACGCACTGCGCGACCAGTCCCACCCGGGGCTCGAGTTGCTGCACCTCGTCGCCGAGGACCTGTTGGAACGCGCCCGCGCCGACGGGCCCGCGGCGGTCGCCGACGACGTACGGGCGAGGGTGCTCGAAGCCGCCGGCAAGGGCGCCCGGGCCGTGCTGTGCACCTGCTCGACCATCGGCGGCGTCGCGGAGGCGGCCGGCGCCGGTTCCGGTGTCGCGGTACTGCGAGTCGACCGGCCCATGGCCGCTGCCGCCGTGGCCGCGGGCCCGCGTGTCGTGGTCCTCGCCGCCCTGGAGAGCACGCTCGGTCCCACGGTCGGTCTGATCGAGGAGGAGGCCCACCGGGCAGGCCGGCCCGTCGAGGCGCGGACCGTGCTGGTGCCGGGGGCCTGGGAGCGTTTCGGGGCGGGTGACACGGCGGGGTACGTCCGCCGGGTCGCCCGGGCGGCCGACGCGGTCACCGGCGCCGATGCGATCGTCCTGGCCCAGGCCTCCATGGCACCCGCGGAGGCGCTCGTCACGACATCCGTGCCCGTGCTGTCCAGCCCCCGTCCGGGACTCGCGGCGGCGGCCCGTCTGCACTGAACCGTGCCCCGACGCGACCGGGGGGAGCGTCGGGTCATCTGGTGCAACCTCTGGGTTGCACATGGCGCGCAGGTGTGCAACCGTTCAGTTGCAGAGCGAGGAATGAGGGAGGCACCCCGTGAACGACGTCACCTACACCGACGCGGAACTTGACGCGCTGGACCGGATCGACCGGCAGATCGACATCGACGCCCCCGCCGAGCGGGTGTGGGAGCTGGTCGTCCGGCCCGGCTGGTACATCAACGACGGCGAGGTCGAGCCCGAACCGGACCTGCGCCAGGAGGGCGACGTGACCGTGGTCCGCCATCCGTCGCTGGGCGAGTTCCGGTTCCGGACGGTGGAGCTGGACAAACCGCGCTACGCGGCGTTCCGCTGGATCGGCACCCCGTTCCGCGACGACGCGACACCCTCCACCCTGGTCGAGTTCTGGATCGACGAGCGGGACGCGGGCGGGGTGACCCTCCGCGTGGTGGAGAGCGGCTTCTCGAGCCTCGCCGACGACCCGGCGGCATGGCTGAAGGAACGCGAGGGCAACGACAAGGGCTGGCTCACCGAGCTCGCGGCCGCCAAGGCGTTCGTCGAGCAGGGCGCGCCGGCCGGAGCGGGGCACCGGTGACCGCTGTCGCTCTTCCCGTGGTGTGCGCCGCGCTCGGCGACGCGACACGCTGGGAGATACTCACCCGGCTCGGTGAGGGACCCATGTCGGCGTCCGCGCTGGCGAGGGTCCTGCCGGTGAGCCGGCAGGCGATCGGAAAGCATCTGGAGGTGCTGCGCGAGGCAGGGCTGATCGAGTCCGAGCAGCGCGGTCGCGAGGTCGTCCACCTGGCCCTCGGCGCCCGGCTCGGCGCGCTGGCCCGCGAACTCGACCGGATCGGCCGCTCCTGGGAGACGCGTCTGCTGCGGATCAAGGAACTGGCGGAGCGCCCCGGACCCGAAGCGGCCTTCGAAGGACAGTGACCCACAGGACGGAGCAAGACCGTGACGGAGCATGATACAGGGCCCGTGGACCGCGCGCCGGCGCTGCCGCCGGTGGCCGACCGGGCCACCTTCGCATCGCAACTGGACCGGCTGCGGACCCGGGAGAAGGCGCACACGCGGGAGGGCGACGCGCTGGCCGCCGCCCGGCGGCGCCTGCCGATGGTCGAGGTGGCGGCCGACCTCCGGCTGACCGGACCCGACGGGCCGGTCACGCTGCTCGACGCCTTCGAAGGGCGCCGGCAGCTCATCGCCTACTACTTCATGTGGTACCCGGGCCACGACGCGGCGGGCCAGTGCGAGGGCTGCACCTGGGTCACCACCCAGGTCCAGGAGCTGTCGTACCTGCACTCGCGCGACATCACCTACGCGGTCTTCTGCCAGGGCCCGTACGAGGAGAGCCGCCGCTACCGCGACTTCATGGGCTGGGAGGTGCCGTGGTACTCGGCGCTCCCGTCGCAGGACGAACTGCTGTCCGGGCGGCACGTCGGCATGATGCACATCGTCTGCTACCTCCGGGACGGCGACCGCGTCTACGAGACGTACTGGACGACGCTGCGCGGCGTGGAGGCGATGGACTACAGCTACGCGCTCATGGACCTCACCGTGTACGGACGTCAGGAACTGTGGGAGGACTCGCCCCCCGGCTGGCCCACCGTCCAGGACACGCCCGCCGACGACGTGCTGCGGAGCGACGGACGCCCCATCCCCCACTGGTCGCGCGTCGAGGCCGGCCGCTCCGACACCCTGACCCCTTGACCCTCCGGCCGGGCCGGTGGCGCCAACCGGCCCCGTGCCGTCACGCGGGCGGGTGACTGGCGGGGCGGCCCCCGGGTAGGCGGGGGAGTAGTCCAGAGCCGACGTCGACCGACTGGCCGGAGGACACGCGCCATGACGAACCCGTACCCGGACCCCGTCCCGCCGGGTCCCACTCCGGGACCGACACCGGGCCCGGATCCCTCGCACCCCGAGCCCTACCCCGACCCGGTGCCGACCCCCGAACCGCCGCCGGGACCGAACCCCACCCCGCCGCCCCCACCGCCGGGCCCCGGTCCCGAGCCGACCCCGCAGCCGCCCGGTCCGGGACCGCAACCGCCCCCGCCGCACCCGGGTCCCCCCGAGCCGTCACCGTCGCCGATCCCCCCGGGCCCCGAGCCGACACCGAACCCGGAACCCGGACCCCCGTTGACCTGAACCGCACCCCGCACGGAGGGCGGCGGACCGCCCCATGGCCGTCCGCCGCCCTCCCGCGCGCGGGGCTACGCGGACACCTCCGACCGGTCCCCGCCCCACAGCGTGTGGAACGAGCCGTCGCGGTCCGTACGCCGGTAGGTGTGCGCACCGAAGTAGTCCCGCTGGCCCTGGGTCAGCGCGGCCGGCAGGCGCTCCGCGCGCAGGGCGTCGTAGTAGGCGAGGGCCGCCGCGAAACCGGGGGTCGGCACACCCTGGCGGGTCGCCGAGATCAGCACCTCGCGCCAGTCGTCCTGCGCCTCGGCGATCTCCTGCGCGAACGTCTCGTCGGAGAGCAGGCTCGGCAGGTCCGCGCGCGCGTCGTAGGCGGCACGGATGCGGTCCAGGAACGCCGCCCGGATGATGCAGCCGCCGCGCCAGATGGCGGAGACCGCCCCGAGGTCGATGTCCCAGCCGTACTCCTCGCTGCCCGCCGCGACCTCGTGGAAGCCCTGCGTGTACGACACGATCTTCGACGCGTACAGGGCCTGCTCCACCCGGTCCGCGAACGCCGCCGCCTCCGCCTCGTCCATCGGCGTGGGCTTCGGGCCGGCCAGCCCGCGCGAGGCCTCACGCAGCGCGGCGTGGCCGGAGAGGGAGCGCGCGAACACCGCTTCGGCGATGCCGGACACCGGCACACCCAGGTCGAGCGCGATCTGCACGGTCCAGCGGCCCGTGCCCTTCTGCTCCGCCTGGTCCACCACCACGTCCACGAACGGCTTGCCCGTCGCCGCGTCCACGTGCGACAGCACCTCGGCCGTGATCTCGATCAGATACGAGTCCAGACGCCCGGTGTTCCAGGTCCGGAAGATGTCCGCGATCTGTGCGGGGGTGTATCCGGCGACATCGCGCAGCAGCTGGTACGCCTCGCCGATCAGCTGCATGTCGGCGTACTCGATGCCGTTGTGCACCATCTTCACGAAGTGTCCGGCGCCGTCCGGGCCGACGTGCGTGACGCAGGGGGAGCCGTCCTTCGCCTTGGCGGAGATCTTCTCCAGCATCGGGCCGAGCGAGTCGTACGACTCCTTCGGGCCGCCCGGCATGATGCTCGGCCCGTTCAGCGCACCCTCCTCACCGCCGGAGACGCCCATGCCCACGAAATGGATGCCCTGCTCGCGCAGCGCCTTCTCCCGCCGCCGGGTGTCCGCGAAGTGGGCGTTGCCGCCATCGATGATCATGTCGCCCGGCTCCAGCAGCGGGGCGAACTCCTCGATGACCGCGTCCGTCGGCTCACCGGCCTTCACCATGATGACCAGGCGCCGCGGCCGCTCCAGAGCCGCCACGAACTCCTTGGCCGTCTCGGCCGCCACGAAGCTGCCCTCGTGTCCGAACTCCTCCACCAGCGCGTGCGTGCGCGCCGCGGTCCGGTTGTGCAGGGCGACCGTGTAGCCGTTGCGGGCGAAGTTGCGCGCGAGGTTGCGGCCCATGACCGCGAGCCCGGTGACGCCGATCTGCGCTGAACTGCTCATTGAAATGGCTCCTAGTGACCTGGTATCGGTACTGCCGGTGCGCCGGGTGCTGCCGGTCGACGCCCGCCAGTCCTGCCATCGACCATCCTGACGTGCCGCACTTGCGTGCGCATGCGCGGGTCGGTCGAACACCGCGCAGGCACATACGCGCGAAGACACCCGCCATACTCAGCCGCCGCCCCGACCCCCGGCGCTGCCGCCCACCGCACCCCCTGGCCCGTGCGCCCGACCGGCGCGCGCTCCGCGTGCCCCCGCGGACGGGCACACCCGCCCGCGCACACGCGCCCTCGGGCATCAACGGGGGCGCAACGGGCGAAAACTCCCGGCCACTTGGCGCATCCGTGCGGCCGATAGCCGCCTTGTCACGGCCAGTTCGCAGCGCTTACTTTTGCCCCTCCTGACGCATTGTCGAGGGGGATTCCATGGCCGTCCGCGGCCGGCACCGCCGGTATCAGCCGAACAGGATCAACCGGGCCTCGCTCACCGTCACCGCGGGCGGCGCCGGAATGGCGCTCCCGCTCATGGGCACCGGCGCCGCCCAGGCCGCCGACGTGGAGACCTGGGACAAGGTCGCCGCCTGCGAGTCCACCAACGACTGGGACATCAACACCGGCAACGGGTATTACGGCGGACTCCAGTTCAGCCAGTCCACCTGGGAGGCGTTCGGCGGCACCCGCTACGCGCCCCGTGCGGATCTGGCCACCAAGGACCAGCAGATCGCCGTCGCCGAGAAGGTCCTCGACGGACAGGGCCCCGGCGCGTGGCCGGTCTGCTCGGTACGGGCCGGACTGACGCGGGGCGGCGACACCCCCGACATCCAGCCGGCCGCCGACACATCCGGCGGCAAGGACGCGAAGGCCGACGGGAAGAAGAAGAGCCGGCCCACCGTCGAGGACGTCAAACCGCACACCACACCTCAGTCGCGCGCCGGCCGTGCCGAGATGTACACCGTGGTCCGCGGCGACACCCTCTCCGGCATCGCGGCGGAGGAGCGGATCCGCGGCGGCTGGAAAGGGCTGTACGACGCCAACCGCGCGACCATCGGCGCCGACCCCGACCTGATCGTGCCCGGCCAGCGCCTCTCCCTGCCCGACGGGACGGCCGAGCGCACCGCCACCGCGCCGAAGCCGGACGGGAGAAAGGCCGGGAAGGCCGAGAGGAAGACCGAGAAGCAGGCCGAGAAGTCGGAGCGGAAGGCCGAGAAGAAGACTTCCTCCCAGCGCACCGAGGACCGTGCCGACCGCGCCGCCAAGACCGGCGGGAAGCTGGTCGCGCCCGTCAGCGCCGCCCTCGGCACGCCGTACCACAAAGCCGGATCCGCCTGGTCGAAGGGCTATCACACGGGGGTCGACTTCCCCGTCCCCACCGGCACGTCGGTGAAGTCGGTCGGTGCGGGCACCGTGGTGAGCGCCGGCTGGGAGGGGTCGTTCGGCTACCAGGTGGTGGTCCGGCACACCGACGGCCGCTACAGCCAGTACGCGCACCTGTCGGCGATCTCCGTGAAGAGCGGGCAGTCCGTCGGCGCGGGGCAGCGCATCGGCCGGTCCGGTTCGACCGGCAACAGCTCGGGCCCGCATCTGCACTTCGAAGTGCGGACGGGGCCCGGTTTCGGGTCGGACGTCGACCCGGTCGCCTATCTGAGGGCGGGCGGCGTCAGGATGTGATGCGCGTCCTGTGCCGGTCCACCACCCCGACCGGCACGTACGGTCCGCCGTAGAAGGGCGCGTACGCCATCAGCGGCGCCGCCGCGGGATCCGCGTCGTCCGGAGCCCCGCGCGGCGCCGGCACCCGCACGTCCTCGGGGAGCGTCAGTTCGGCCAGCAGCCGCTCAGCGGGGTCGGCCCCGGCGACCTGCTCACCGGTCCCGGACCGGGTGAGGGAAACCGCCTCGGGCACGGACTCCGGCACCGGGCTCCCGGCACCGGCCGCCCGCGCCTCCTGCTGCTCACGGGCCAGCCGCTCCGTGGTGAGGAGGATGAGGCCGCCGGCCGCCACCACCCCACAGCTCAGTGCGAGCGCCGTGCCCGTCGCGCCGTAGCGGAAGGTCTCGCCGAACATCGTGATGCCGACCGCGGCCGCCACCACCGGGTTCACCACCGTCAGCGTGGCCAGCGGGGCCGCCAGCCCGGCACCCCGGTAGGAGGCCTGCGAGAGCAGCATGCCCGCGGTGGCCAGCACGCCGATCACCGCCATGGACGGCAGGTCGCCGGCCGACACCCCGCCGGTCCAGTCCACCGCGACGGTCTTGGTGAAGACGGAGGACATGCCGAACGCGACACCGGACGCCGTCGCCAGCAGGAAGCTGCGCACCGCGGGATGCCGGTGCACGGCCCGGGCCGCGATCATCAGCGCCACGACCGCACCGGCCGTCCCCAGGGCCGCCGCCACCCGCTGCGCGCTGTCCAGCGACTGCGCCTCGGCCGCGCCGACCAGGGACAGCAGGCCCGCGAGACCGACGGTCGCCATGATGGCGCCCCGCCACGCGGTCGCCCCGGCCTTGCGGCCGACGAACAGGGCGGCCATGGGCAGCGCGAACACGATGGTCAGCGCACCCAGCGGCTGGACGAGGCTCAGCGGGCCGTAGGCGAGTGCCACCACGTGGAGCAGCGCGCCGAGGCCGTTGAGCGCGACCGCCGCCCACCAGCCCGGCCGGCGCAGCGGTGCGTACTGCTGCGCGCCGGGTGAGGACACCGCGACCTGCTCCTGCACGATCGCACCGCCGGCGTACGCCACGGCGGACACGAACGACAGCACCACGGACAACGCGAGGGCGCTCATCGGCTGCTCCTCTGCGTGAGGCCGGGGCAGCGGACCCGGCGCGGCGAACGGTCGGCTTTCATAACCAACACGATGCCGTGTCAGGCTGTTCCCGTCGTCGTCCCTGAGCACTCAATGAGTCCTACTGCCGATGGAGTACGACGACGACCCCGTCATCCCCTGGGTGGGTGCCCCGAGACGGAGGGCCCCTGGTTGTCGCCCCTAGGGGACTTGGTACTACTGCACGTCGTGGACCTCGACCCCCGCCTCACCGCCCTTCACCGGCTCGGTGGCTTCCACGTACTGCGCACGGCAGGAGTTCCCGACCGCTCCCTGCCCACGCTCGCCCAGGCATACGTCCCCGGACGCCCGGATGTTCACGGCGACTTCCTGACCTCGCGGGTGCGCAGGGTCGCCGGAGCCCTCCGCACTCCCGAGGCGCGGGTCGCCGCGTCGGTGGCCCACCAGGGACTCGCCGCCCGCCTGTGGTCCATCGCCCTGGGCTCCGCCGCGCTCTACGGCGCCGTCCCCGACCTCGCCCCGCACCTGCTGCGTTGGGACCCCGAGGCCACGGCCCCCGACGACCTGTGGCTGACCGAGGTGCGTCCGCTGCCCGGCGACGCGTCCACCCTCGCGGACCTGGTGCTGCGCGGCCATCTCGAACCCCTGGCCGAGGCCCTGCGCGCCCGCCACCGCCTCGCCCCGGGACTGCTGCGCGGCAACGCCGCCTCCGCGCTCGCGGGTGCCGCCCGGGAGCCGGTCCGCTGGGCGCGCCGCCACGGCCGTACGGACGTCGCCGCGCGCGCCGCCTCCCTGACCCGCGAACTTCTCGCGGACCCGCTGCTCGCCGGGGCGGGAACCCTCACCGGCACCGGCTTCCGGCGCCGCAGCTGCTGTCTGTACTACCGGGTGCCCGGCGGGGGAGTCTGCGGCGACTGTTGCTTCGTACGGCCGCCCCGCTCTTCCCCACGCGCCCCATCTGAGTGACCATGAGGGGGACGTCCGCTCAGACAGGGGGTTCACGGGTGCGAGTGGGACTGCTGAGCAGGGAGTACCCCCCGGACGTGTACGGCGGCGCGGGAGTCCATGTGGAGTTCCTCGCCCGGGAGCTGCGGCCCCTGGTGGACCTGGAGGTGCACTGCTGGGGCGAGGGCAGGGCGGACGGCGTACTGCGCCACCGGCCATGGTCCACGCTCGACGGCGCCAACGACGCGCTGCGCACCTTCTCCGTGGACCTCGCCATGGCCGCCGCCCTGGAGGGCCGCGAACTGGTCCACTCCCACACCTGGTACGCCAACCTCGGCGGGCACCTCGCGAAGCTGCTGTACGGCATCCCGCACGTGATGACCGCCCACTCCCTGGAGCCGTTGCGCCCCTGGAAGGCCGAGCAGCTCGGCGGCGGTTACGCGCTGTCGGGCTGGGCGGAGCGCACCGCCGTCGAGGCCGCCGACGCGGTGATCGCGGTGTCCGCCGCCATGCGCGCGGACATCCTCGGCTGCTACCCGGCCCTCGACCCCGGCCGGGTGCACGTCGTGCACAACGGCATCGACACCCGCCTCTACCGTCCCGACCCCGCCACCGACGCCCTGGACCGGATCGGCCTGGACCGGTCCCGCCCCTACGTGCTGTTCGTCGGCCGGATCACCCGCCAGAAGGGCGTGCCGCATCTGCTGCGGGCCGTGCGCGGCATCGACCCGGCCGCGCAGGTCGTGCTGTGCGCCGGCGCCCCGGACACGCCCGAGATCGACCGGGAGTTCCGCGAGCTGTACGAGGAGCTGAGCCGGGTCCGCGAGGGGGTGCACTGGATCCCGCAGATGCTGCCGCGTCCGGAGGTGATCCAGCTGCTCACCCATGCCGCCGTGTTCGTGTGCCCCTCGGTGTACGAGCCGCTCGGGATCGTCAACCTGGAGGCCATGGCCTGCGGCACCGCGGTGGTCGCCTCCCGGGTCGGCGGTATCCCCGAGGTCGTGGCGGACGGCTCGACGGGGGTACTCGTGGAGGCGGACGACGACTTCGAGGCGGGCCTCGCACGGGCCCTCGACTCCGTCCTCGGCGACCCGGCCACGGCACGGCGGATGGGCGAGGCGGGACGGGAACGCGCGGTCTCGGAGTTCGGCTGGGACGCGGTGGCCCGGCGCACGGCCCTGCTCTACGAGGAGATCCTCAAACAGGCTTAGTCCGGTCCGTCCGGGGCAGTCTTGGGAAAATTCGGCGTGAGGGGAGCGGCCATGCGTCGTGGTGGTCCTTCGGTCCTGGGAATCGTGCTGGCGGGCGGCGAGGGCAAGCGCCTGATGCCCCTCACGGCGGACCGCGCCAAACCCGCGGTCACCTTCGGCGGCACGTACCGCCTGGTCGACTTCGTGCTGTCCAACCTCGTCAACGGCGACATCCTGCGCATCTGCGTGCTCACCCAGTACAAGTCGCACTCACTGGACCGGCACGTCACCACCACCTGGCGCATGTCGAGCCTGCTCGGCAACTACGTCACCCCCGTCCCCGCCCAGCAGCGCCTCGGCCCGCGCTGGTACCTGGGCAGCGCCGACGCGATCCTGCAGTCGCTGAACCTGATCCACGACGAACAGCCGGAGTACGTGGCGGTGTTCGGCGCGGACCACGTGTACCGCATGGACCCGCGCCAGATGCTGGCCCAGCACATCGAGAGCGGCGCGGGGGTCACGGTGGCGGGCATCAGGGTGCCGCGCTCGGAGTCCTCCGCCTTCGGCGTGATCACCCCGGGCTCGGACGGCCAGACCGTGGACCGCTTCCTGGAGAAGCCTGCCGACCCGCCCGGACTGGCCGACGACCCCGAGTGCGTGTTCGCCTCGATGGGCAACTACATCTTCACCACCAAGGCGCTCGTCGAGGCCCTCCACCGCGACGCCGAGGACGAGAACTCGGTGCACGACATGGGCGGTTCGATCCTGCCCCAGCTCACCGACCGGGGCGATGCGCACCTGTACGACTTCAGCGCCAACCACGTGCCGGGCGAGACCAGCCGGGACCAGGGGTACTGGCGGGACGTAGGCACCCTGGACGCCTACTACGACGCGCACATGGACCTGATCGCCGAGCGCCCCGCGTTCAACCTCTACAACCGGCAGTGGCCCATCTACACCCACTCCGGCCAGCTCTCCCCGGCCCGCTTCAACGCCGGCGGCATGGCGAGCGAGTCGATCATCAGCGCCGGCTGCCTGATCCGGGGGCAGGTCACGCGGTCCGTGCTGTCGCCGGGGGTGCTGGTCGACCCGGGGGCGGTGGTGCAGGGCTCGGTGCTGCACGACAACGTCCACGTCGGGCGGGGTGCGGTGGTGCGCGGGGCGGTGCTCGACAAGAACGTCGAGGTGCCGCCGGGCGCGACGATCGGCGTCAACCCGGAACGCGACGCGGAGCTGTACACGGTGTCCAAGGGCGGCGTGATCGCACTCGGCAAGGGACAGCGGGTGCCCTAGGGGGCGGCCGGTGGGTCGCGGGCCTCCTCCGGCGGCCCGCGCCCGTCCGGGTGGCGTCCGTCACCCGGTGGGACCGTGATCGCGCCGCAATGGCCCCGTGCTTCACTCACGCCCCGCCCCTTCGGCCGTGCCCCGGGGAGGAACGCGGACGTCACATGCTGTTAACTATGTGTAGCCAGATCGTACTTGACCGTAATCGGCCGGGAGCGATTGACTGCTGATCCGTTCCCGTCGTCGACGCGAGGCCCCGACCATGACCGCAGACCCGCTCGCCCCTCTCGACCTGGCGTTCTGGAACATCGAGTCCGCCGGTCACCCGATGCACCTCGCGGCGCTCGGGATCTTCTCCGCCGGCTCACCCTCCGCGGCGGCGCACGCCGCGGATCTGCTGGCCGCCCGTGCAGCCGCCGTGCCGGGGCTGCGGATGCGCATCCGCGACACCTGGCAGCCGCTCGGCCTGCGCCGGTCGCTGTCGGCGCTGCGCCCGCCGTGGCCAGGCTCCGGCGACTCCCTCACGGCCGCCCTGCGGCAGCCGCTCGCCTCGGCCGTCCGCCGGTCGCTCGCCTTCGGCGGCGCCAGCCGGGAACCGGACCCGGGCTTCGACCCCCTCGACCACGTCCGGCTGCACCCCCCGGCCGGCGACTTCCACGCCGCGGCAGGACGGCTCATGGGCCGCCCGCTGGAGCGCACCCGGCCGCCCTGGGAGGCCCATGTGCTGCCGGGGGAGGACGGGGCCTCCTTCGCCGTCCTGTTCAAGTTCCACCACGCCCTCGCCGACGGACTGCGCGCCCTGACCCTCGCCGCCGCGCTGATGGACCCCCTGGACCTGCCCGCGCCCCGGCCCCGTCCCGCGGAGCCCCCGCGCGGGCTGCTCCCGGACGTGCGCGAGGTCCCCGGCCTGGTGCGGGAGGCCCTGTCCGACGCGGGCCGGGCCCTGGACATCGGCGCCGCCGTCGCCCGGTCCACCCTCGACATGCGCTCCTCGCCCGCGCTGACCTGCGCCCCCAGCGGAACCCGCCGCACCGCCGGCGTGGCCGTCGACCTCGACGAGGTGCACCGGATCCGCAAGAGCGCCGGCGGCACCGTCAACGACGTCACGATCGCGGTCGTCGCCGGAGCCCTGCGCCGCTGGCTCGACGAGCGCGGTGACGGCAGCGAGGGCGTCGCCCCGCGCGCCCTCATTCCCGTCTCCCGGCGCCGGCCGCGCACCGCCCACCCGCAGGGCAACCGGCTCTCCGGGTACTTGATACGGCTCCCCGTCGACGAGCGGGACCCGCTCACCCGGCTCACCCGGGTGCGCACCGCCATGGACCGCAACAAGGACGCCGGCCCCCACCGGGGCGCGGGCGCCGTCGCCCTGCTCGCCGAGCACGTGCCCCCGCTCGGCCACCGGCTCGGCGGACCGCTGCTGGGCCAGGCGGCCCGGCTCTGGTTCGACGTCCTGGTCACCAGCGTGCCGCTGCCCGGCTTCGGCCTGAAGCTCGGCGGCGACCCGCTCGGCGCCGTCTTCCCGCTCGCACCGCTGGCCCCCGGGCACTCGCTCGCGGTCGCGGTGTCTACCTACCGCGGTCGCGTCCACTACGGCCTGGTCGCCGACGGCGCGGCCGTCCCGGACCTCGACCGCCTGGCCCACGCGCTGACCGAGGAGGTGGCCACGCTCACCGCCGTCTGCGATCGCTGAAGGCCGCGGTTTGGTACTGCGGCCCGGCGCTCCGTAAAATCCCCCGTTCGACAGCGGATGCGAACGGAGCGCCGCGACGGCAGAGCGGGAAACGGCAGCGGCGATGACGGTGACACAGGACGGCCCCGAGGCCGCGGACGCGGCGGTATACGGGCCCGGCATCGACCCGGAACGGCTGGCCGTCTGCCTCAGCGTGCTCGAGGAGCTCGACAAGCTCGACGTCGACCACCCGGACGCGATCCTGGTCCGCAGGGCCACCTCGCACATCTACCGCACGGTCAAGCAGCGCCGCCGCCAGGAACGCCGGGCCGCCAAGACCGCCCACGACAAGGCGGTCACCGAGGCCACCGCCACCGGCTCCGCCGAGCGCATCGACGACGAGACCGAGGGCATCCTGCCCTCCTCCCGGGTCGAGCCCGGCCGGATCGCGGGGATACTCCAGCGCCCCCGCTCCTGCTACGTCTGCAAGACCCGCTACGTCGAGGTCGACTACTTCTACCACCAGCTCTGTCCGAAGTGCGCCGCCGAGAACCGGACCCGGCGCGACGCCCGCACCGACCTCACCGGCAAGCGGGCGCTGCTCACCGGCGGACGCGCCAAGATCGGCATGTACATCGCGCTGCGGCTGCTGCGCGACGGTGCCCACACCACCATCACCACGCGCTTCCCCAAGGACGCCATCCGCCGCTTCAAGGCCATGGACGACTCCGCGGACTGGATGCACCGCCTGGAGGTCGTCGGCATCGACCTGCGCGACCCGGGCCAGGCCGTCGCGCTGGCCGAGCAGGTCGCGGAGCAGGGCCCGTTGGACATTCTGATCAACAACGCCACCCAGACGGTGCGCCGTCTGCCGTCGGCGTACGCCGCGCTCGTGGAGGGCGAGAGCGCCCCGCTGCCGGCCGGTGAGCTGCCCGCCCACCACGTCATCGGCGCCTTCAACTCCGGCGCGGTCGACGGACTGACCGCGCTGCCCGCCGGGGTGAGCGGACTGGACGCGCAGAAGGTCGCCGACCTCGCCCTGGTCGCCGGCAACGCCAGCGTGGAGCGGCACCGTGACGGCACCGCCATCGACGCGGGCGGCCTGGTGCCCGACGTCGTCGACTCCAACACCTGGGTCCAGACCATCGAGCAGATCTCCCCGGTGGAGCTGCTGGAGACCCAGCTGTGCAACTACACGGCGCCGTTCATCCTGATCAGCGCGTTGCGGCCGGTGATGGCGGAGGCCGCGCGCCGTGCGTCCACCGGGCGCGCCTACGTCGTCAACGTCTCGGCGATGGAGGGCGTGTTCGCCCGCGGCTACAAGGGTGCCGGGCACCCCAACACCAACGCGGCCAAGGCCGCCATGAACATGGTGACGCGGACCAGCGCGCAGGAGCTGTTCGACACCGATCGCATCCTGATGACCTCGGTCGACACCGGCTGGATCACCGACGAGCGTCCCCACTTCGACAAGCTGCGCCTCGCCGATGAGGGCTTCCACGCCCCGCTCGACCTGGTCGACGGCGCGGCCCGGGTCTACGACCCGATCGTGCGCGGCGAGGCGGGCGAGGACCTGTACGGCGTCTTCCTGAAGGACTACGCGCCCGGCCGGTGGTGACGGGGACGCCCCGACCCGGCCGTCAGTCGACCCGTCCCAGCCGTGCGGAACGGGCCGCCAGCAGCTCCAGCACGGTGCGCCAGTCCTCCAGGACGCCTGCGTCGAAGCAGGCGGTGCGGGCCTCCTCGTCCGCCGTGCGCAGGGCGAGGAGGTCGTCGTCCGCCGGGAGGTCGTGCCGGGGGTGCAGGCGGACCAGTCCGGCCACCCGCTCGCCGAGCAGGTCCCGTATCGCGCCCGCCGCGCGGTCGGCGCCCGCCGCCGGATCGCCGGGCCACAGCAGCCCGCCGACCGGCCGCACCAGCCCGGCCACCTGGAGTTCCTTGTCCGCGGGCCGGCCCCGGCGCAGCAGCGCGGCGGTCCGCAGGGCGTGGTCGTGCGCGTCCGCGCGGGTGCCGCCGGGGCGGCCCCGGTCCTCCCGCGTGCCCCGGCACGCGTACAGCAGGTCCATCAGCTCCTCGACGGTGCGCAGTTCCATGCGCCGGTCCTCCCGGGAGACAGCCGTTGCCGTGCGGCAGCAGACCATGGCGAGCTTGCGGGCCGGCCAACGGGACCTGAACTGCGCCATGACCACGCGACCTTGTCGAAACCGTCGACGCCCGTGTACGCCGAATGAGTGAATGGGGATGCCGTATGCATGGCGAAATAGCAGCATATTGCAGTTGATTGAAAGCTCCCTGTCGCATGATTGTTACCGGGAGTTTCGAGCCCCATCGAGCGGGGGGCCGCTCATTTGGTTAATCTGATCCGGACGGACAGCAGTAAGGGTCCTACCCGCACCCACGGTCCGTCTGGGACAAGCCGGTTCATCACGGCCTGCTCTCACCCGCGTTACCGGCGCCACCGCGTCCGAACGGCTTTCGACTCAGACCCGAGCGGACGTCAGGCGCCAGGCACAGGGCCGACGCAGCACGTCCCTAGGGTGACCGACACATAAGGAGTGCGCGGTGACACCGGAGCAGACGAAACGCGAACAGCGCCCCAAGGAACGCACGGAGCGTTCCGGCCGCCGGCCCGGGGAGCTCGGCAGTCTCGACGTGTGGGCCCGTTCGGCCCCGATCCGCCTGGCGGGCTACGAGGACGACCTCGCCGAACCGCACATCCTCCCCAGCGTCGACTGACACCCGTCACGCCCCGTCCGGTCCGACGTGCCAGACTCGCACCCATGCTGATCAGGGAAGCGACCTCCGACGACTGGCCGCGCATCTGGCCGTTCTGGCATCGCATCGTCGCTGCCGGCGAGACGTACGCCTGGGACCCGGGTACCTCCGAGGAGGCCGCCCGGGTCCTGTGGACGGGTCCGGCGAAGCAGGTGTACGTCGTGGAGGACGACACCGGAGCCGTCGTCGCCTCGGCCTATGTCACCCCCAACTACGGCGGCCCCGCCGCGCGCATCGCCAACGCCGGATTCATGGTCGACCCCGACCGGGCCGGCCGGGGCGTCGGCCGCCTGCTCGCCGAGCATGTCCTGGCCGAGGCGCGGAGGGCCGGCTACCGGGGCATGGTGTTCAACGCCGTCGTCGAGACCAACCCGGCGGTGAAACTGTGGACTTCACTCGGTTTCACGATCCTCGGGACGGTGCCCGAGGCGTTCGACCACCCCCGGCACGGCTTGGTCGGGCTGCACATCATGTACAGGGCGCTGTGAGGGATCCGGCCGGGCTCAGGGCCGCGCGTAGGGCCGGGTCATGATCTCCATGTTGTGGCCGTCGGGGTCGTCGAAGTAGGCGCCGCGTCCGCCGAAGAGACCGTTGACCCGGCCCGGCTCCGTGTGGCCGGGGTCCGCGTAGTAGGTGATCCCGGCCGCCTCCAGGCGCGCGATCATGGCGTCGAACCCTTCCTCCGGCACCAGGAAGGCGTAGTGCTGGGCCTGGATCGGCTCGCCCCGCATCTCGTAGTAGTCGAGGGTCACGCCGTTGCCCAGGTCGACCGGGAGGAACGGGCCGAAGGGGGCCCCGACCTCCAGCCCCAGTATTCCGGCGAGGAAGTCGGCCGAGGTCTGGCGGTCGCTTGCGTAGACGGCGGTGTGGTTGAGCTGGATGTGCTGTGCTTCGGGCATGGTCGGACGAGTCTCCGGTTTCGGTTTCCTGGGTGGGTCCGCGCGCCGGGGCGCGCGAGGGGAACGGAACGCGGAGGAAAGCGGCGGGCCACGGGCCCGGGCCCGCACGGGCGGGGGAGCACCCCGCGCCGGCCTCACAACGAGGCCGGGAGCGCCCTATGTGTATGGCCTACGGCCGACCCGGCAGTCACCCGGCCGACCCTAGGCCCTCCCCGCCGGTCACGGCAAGATCGAAACGACAGACCCTAGGTGTCCCCGCCTCCGTGGCGTGCCGTCGACTCGTTCTCCTGTGCCAGCCGGCGCAGGGCCATCAGGGCCGGTTCCAGCAGGAAGGTCAGCAGCACCGCCTGCTCGGCCTTCTCCAGCGGATCCGTGATCGTTTCGATCCGGTCCAGGTCGTGCCGGGCCGTGCGCTCCGCGAGTTCGGCGTAGGGGAGCAGGGCCTGCCAGTCGTACTCGATGTCCAGGGAGCGCAGGGCCCGCAGCGTCTCGTCGATGGTCCGCCGTGCCGGATTGGCGGCGGAGACCGACCAGCCCATCGCGTCGACCAGGGCCGAGGCCTCCGGGTTCGTCTCCTCCCCGGACGTGTCCGGAGCCCCCTCGCCGGGCGGCCGGATGCCGAAGGCGATGCCGAGCACCTCGTGGGTGTCGCCCCGGTGCTCGGTCATGGCGTCCAGGACCTGTTTGGCCGACGCCACGGACAGGCCGCGCACGCCGACGAGCGCGCGGATCAGCCGCAGTCGCCGGACGTGGCTCTCGTCGTACTCGGCCTGAGTCGCCGCGGTGGCACGGCCCGGCGGCAGCAGCCCCTCCCGCAGGTAGTACTTGATCGTCGCGTTGGCCACCCCGCTGCGGCGACCGAGTTCCGAGATTCTCACGTGCTTCTCCGCTCTCCTCTGGCAATTGGGTAGTGCCACTGTCTAATATGGATAGTGCCACTCACCAACTGTGGAGGCGAGACTACCGTGCCTACTCTTCCCTGGGTCACCCCGAACCCGGCCCGCCCCGACACCCAGGCCTTCGTCATGGCCTCCCGCTTCGAGGTCCGGTCGCTGAAGGACGTCCCCCGCTTCTTCTGGAAGTCACTCTCCGCCTGGGGCCAGGTCCGCAAGGCACCCGGAGCGCTCGGCGCGTCCCTGGAGGCCAAACCGTTCGGCAAGGTCTTCTACACGCTGTCCGCGTGGGAGAGCCGGGACGCGCTCTACACCTACGCCCGCACCGACCCGCACAAGAGCGTCATGACCGGCCTGCGCGCCACGATGCGCGACTCGACGTTCACCTTCTGGGAGGTGCCCGCCGACCGGCTGCCGATCGACTGGGCCGACGCCAAGCGCCGCATCGAGGAGCAGGCGCGGACCCAGGCCGACGCACCGGACGGGCAGGGCGGCGCACACTGACCCGCTCCTGGTTCGAACGGGTGCGCACCGGGGGAGTTGTACCCCTGGTGACCGTCCGCCCTCAACCATGGAGCGCCCCGCATGCATGACGACCGCACCCTGGTCGAAGCCCGCCTCAAGCGCGTCCTCGACGAGCGCATCCGCCCAGCCGTGTACCCCGAGTCCGTTCCCCTCGAGGTCGCGGTGTGGCACGCACCGGGAGAGCCCGTCCCCGTCGCCGAGGGCCTCGCCGCCGAACCCGAGCCCGTCGAGGTGGGCGCCCGCTGGGGCGCGCCCTGGGGCACCAGCTGGTTCCGGGTCACCGGGACCGTCCCCGCGGCCTGGGCCGGGAGGACCGTGGAGGCGGTCCTGGACCTGGGCTTCGACGAGAACATGCCCGGCTTCCAGTGCGAGGGCCTCGTGTACCGGCCCGACGGCACCCCCGTGAAGGGCCTCAACCCGCGCAACCAGTGGGTGCGCATCGGCGCGCCCGTCGAGGGCGGGGAGGAGGTGCGCCTGCACATCGAGGCCGCATCCAACCCGGTCATCATGGGCTACCGCCCCTTCATGCCGACCCCGCTCGGCGACAAGGACACCGCCGGCAGCACCCCGCAGTACACGCTGACCCGCATGGACCTCGCCGTCCTCGACGAGACGGTCTGGCAGCTGGTGATCGACCTCGAAGTGCTCGGCGAGCTGATGGCCGAGCTGCCGGCGGACGCGCCCCGCCGCTGGGACATCCTGCGCGCGGTGGACCGGGCCCTGGACGCGGTGGACCTCCAGGACGTGAACGGCACCGCGGAGCGGGCCCGTGCCTGCCTCACCGAGGTGCTGTCCGCGCCCGCCGTCCCCTCCGCGCACCGCGTCAGCGCCGTCGGACACGCCCACATCGACTCGGCGTGGCTGTGGCCGCTGCGCGAGACCGTGCGCAAGGTCGCCCGTACGACCGCCAACATGACCGCCCTGCTCGACGACGAACCCGAGTTCGTCTTCGCCATGTCACAGGCCCAGCAGTGGGCATGGGTGAAGGAGCACCGGCCCGAGGTCTGGGCACGGGTGAAGAAGGCCGTCGCCGACGGACGGTTCGTGCCGGCCGGTGGCATGTGGGTGGAGTCGGACACCAACATGCCCGGCTCGGAGGCGATGGCCCGGCAGTTCGTGCACGGCAAGCGGTTCTTCCTCGACGAGTTCGGCATCGAGAACGACGACGTCTGGCTGCCGGACACCTTCGGCTTCGCCGCCGGACTGCCCCAGATCATCAAGGCCGCGGGCGCCAAGTACCTGCTGACACAGAAGATCTCCTGGTCGCGGACGAACCGCTTCCCGCACCACACCTTCCGCTGGGAGGGCGTCGACGGCACCCGGATCTTCACCCACTTCCCGCCCGTCGACACCTACAACTGCTCCATGAAGGGCGCCGAGATCGCCCACGCGGTCCGCAACTTCAAGGACAAGGGCGCCGCCCGCCACTCCCTCGCACCCACCGGATGGGGCGACGGGGGCGGCGGCACCACCCGCGAGATGGTGGCCAAGGCGGCCCGGCTGCGGAACCTGGAGGGCTCCGCGACCGTGACCTGGGAGACACCGTCCGCCTTCTTCGCCAAGGCCGAGGCCGAGTACCCCGAACCGCCCGTCTGGGTCGGCGAGCTCTACCTGGAACTGCACCGCGCCACCCTCACCAGCCAGGCCGGCACCAAACAGGGCAACCGCCGCAGCGAACACCTGCTGCGCGAGGCCGAACTGTGGGCGGCCACGGCGGCCGTACGGACCGGCGCCCCCTACCCCTATGAGGAACTGGACCGCATCTGGAAGACGGTGCTGCTGCACCAGTTCCACGACATCCTGCCCGGTTCCTCCATCGCCTGGGTGCACCGCGAGGCCCGCGCCACCTACGCGCGGATCGCCGAGGAGCTGAACGCCGTCATCGACACCGCCCAGCGCGCCCTCGCCGGTGAGGGGACGGTCCCCCTCGTCTTCAACGGGGCGCCGCACCCCCGGGCCGGCGTCCCGGCGGGCGGCGCGCGTCCGGCGGCCCCCGAAGGCCGTACGACCCTCGCACCACGCCCCGGCGGCGGGTTCCTCCTCGACAACGGCCTGCTCAGGATCGGGATCGACGCCCGCGGCCTGTTGGTCTCCGCCCACGACATCGAAGCCGACCGCGAGACCGTCGCCCCCGGACGGGCCGGCAACCTCCTCCAGCTCCACCCGGACCTGCCGAACATGTGGGACGCGTGGGACGTCGACGAGTTCTACCGGAACACGGTGACCGACCTGACCGACACCGACGAGGTGGCGGCCGGTGACGACGGCGCCTCGGTGCGGATCGTCCGCTCCTTCGGCGCCTCCCGGGTGAGCCAGGTGCTGTCGCTGCCTCCCGGGGAGCGGCGGCTGGTGGTGGACACCGAGGTCGACTGGCACGAGACGGAGAAGTTCCTCAAGCTGGCCTTCCCGCTCGACCTGCACGCAGAACGCTACGCGTCCGAGACGCAGTTCGGGCACTTCTTCCGGCCCACCCACACCAACACCTCCTGGGAGGCGGCCAAGTTCGAGGCGTGCAACCACCGCTTCGTCCACCTCCAGGAACCCGACTGGGGTGTGGCGGTCGTCAACGACTCGACGTACGGCCACGACGTGACCCGTACCGTCCGCGCCGACGGCGACCGCGGCACCACCACGACGGTCCGCGTCTCCCTGCTGCGCGCCCCGCGCTTCCCCGACCCCGAGACCGACCAGGGAGTGCACCGCTTCCGGCACGCGCTGCTGCCGGGCGCGTCGATCGGCGACGCCGTGCGCGAGGGGTGGCGGATCAATCTCCCCGAACGGCGGCTCACCGGCGCGGGCGAGGTCGCACCCCTGGTGACGGTCGACCGGGACGCGGTGGTGGTCACGGCGGTCAAGCTGGCCGACGACGGCAGCGGCGACGTCGTCGTCCGCTTCCACGAGGCCCACGGCGCCCGCGCCCGCGCCACGCTCACCACCGGGTTCGCGGCCACCGGCGTGCAGGTGACCGACCTGCTGGAACGACCGCTCGCCGGCACACAGGCGCCCCCGCTCGACGGCGGGCGGATCACCGTACGACTGCGCCCCTTCGAGCTGATGACGCTGCGGCTGAAGCGGACGGCATGAGCGGTGGGAGCCGGCGTCGGCTCGGCCGCAGCGGCGTCGAGGTCACCGCCCTGGCCTTCGGCGCCTCCGGCATCGGCAACCTGTACACCGAGGTCGGGGAGGAGGAGGCGTACGGGGCGGTGCGGGCAGCCTGGCAGCGCGGCATCCGCTACTTCGACACCGCCCCGCACTACGGCATCGGCCTGTCCGAACGCCGGCTCGGGGCCGCGCTGCGCGAGCACCCGCGCGACGCGTTCACCGTGTCCACGAAGGTGGGCCGCCGCCTGGAACCCGTCCGTCCCGCCGGCGACGACCTCGCCCACGGCTTCGCCGTCCCCGCCACCCACCGCCGCGTATGGGACTTCAGCTCCGACGGTGTGCGCCGCACCCTGGAGGCCAGTCTGCAGCGCCTCGGCCTCGACCGGGTCGACGTCGTCTACCTCCACGACCCCGACGACCACGCCGAACAGGCCTTTCGCGAGGGCTACCCCGCCCTGGAGCGGCTCCGCTCGGAGGGGGTCGTCGGCGCGATCGGCGCCGGAATGAACCGGACCGCGATGCTCACCCGCTTCGTCCGCGACACCGACGTCGACGTCGTCCTGTGCGCCGGCCGCCACACCCTGCTCGACCACAGCGCCCTGACCGACCTGCTGCCGGCCGCCCTCGAGCACGGGCGGTCGGTCGTCATCGGCGGCGCCTTCAACTCCGGGCTCCTCGCGGACCCGAGGCCCGGCGCGACGTACGACTACGCTCGGGCCCCCGCCGGCCTGGTGGACCGCGCCCAGCGCATGAAAGCGGCGGCCGAGCGCCACGGCACCACCCTGCGCGCCACCGCGCTGGCCTTCTGCGCCTCCCACCGCGCGGTCGCGAGCGTTCTGGTCGGCGCCCGCTCGGCCGCCGAGGTGCACGACTGCGCCGATCAGTTCGCCGCCCCGGTGCCCGCCGCCCTCTGGCAGGAACTGCACGCCACCGGGCTGCTGCCGTACGACGGGGAGCCGCCGTGACCGCCCCCCGTGGCCCATGCCTACGGCCGCTGGGCCGCCGCCCCCGTCAGCCGCGTCGGCGGCAGGAACTCCCGCACATACGTCCGCTCCCAGCACGCGCCCGTCTCCCGCAGCTCCCGCCAGGTCGTGTAGCGGTAGCGGAAGAGGCGGGCGCGGATGTGCCGGGGCGGCGCGTCCGCGGGGAACGGGGAGCGGCGCAGCAGTTTCAGCGTGTCCCGGTCGTTCTCCAGCAGGCGCTCCACCAGCGCCCCGAACCACGGGCCGGCGTACGCGGGCGACAGCGCGGCGAACCACATCAGCCAGTCGAGCCGCAGATGGTACGGCGCGAACTGGCGCGGCCAGCGCCGCGGGTCGCCCGGCTTGCCCTTGAACTCGTACTCCCGCCAGTCGGAGTCCCTGCGGGGCACCTCGTCCGCCGTGCCCTCCAGGACCACCTCGTAGCGGATCCGGCCGACGCTGCCGAACGCGCCGTAGGTGTTGACCAGGTGCAGCGGGTCGAAGGAGCGGTTCATCACCTGCCGGCGCGAGATCATGTTGCGGACGGGCTGATGGCTCAGGCCGAGCAGCAACGCGGACACCGCGAGGACGACCACCACGTACCACAGCGGCGCGTCGGACACCGCGGGCGCGTCGGCGGGGAACGTGATCACCGGCAGGGCCAGCACGATGGTGATCCAGTTCAGCCATGCGAAGTTGCCGGACAGCACCAGCCACAGCTGGGTGACGATCATCAGGGCGGCGGCGGCCGTGGCGACCGGCTGCGGGGCGAACAGCAGGAAGGGCACCACCAGCTGGGTGACGTGGTTCGCCGCCACCTCGACCCGGTGCAACGGCTTCGGCAGATGGTGGAAGAACCAGCTCAGCGGACCCGGCATCGGCTGCGTCTCGTGGTGGTGGTCAAGACAGGTCAGCTTCCGCCAGCACTCGTCGCCGCGCATCTTGATCAGCCCCGCGCCGAACTCCACCCGGAACAGGACCCACCGCAGCAGGAACAGCACCACGACGGGCGGAGCCACCTCGTCGTTGCCGAGGAACACGGCGAGGAACCCGACCTCCAGCAGCAGTGACTCCCAGCCGAACGAGTACCAGGTCTGCCCGACGTTGACGACCGACAGATACAGCACCCACGGCACCAGCCACAGCAGCATTCCGCCCCACAGCGGAAGCAGTGAGTCGAGGCCCGCGAGCAGCGCCGCCGACACCGCGCACCCCGCCCAGGCGCACCCCGCGAAGAACCGGTCCGAATAGTGCAGCTGGAACAGGCTCGGCGACCTCCTGAACGGCACCCGCTCCACGAAACGCGGCACCGGCAGCATGCCCCGCTCCCCGATCAGCGCCCGGAACTGCAGTGCCGCCGTCAGGAACGCGACGAGGTACAGCCCGGCCAGCGCCCGCTGGAAGACCAGCCGGCCGAGCCAGTACTCGGACGCGGTGAACCACTCCACGGCCACCCGCTCCCTCCGCCTCGTCACACCCGAACCTCTGTGACTCTCCGTATACCACCGGGTGGCGTGAGCAACCCAGGTGCGAGAAGCGCCCGGAACGCCTCCAGCGGTCGAAGAATCGCCGGAATCCTGGCAAGGTGGCCCCATGTCTGATCGGGGAGCGAGCCCCCTGTCACTCCCGGACGACTGGCCGGCCCACCCGGATCCGATTCTGGTGCTCAACCAGATGGGCAGCTTCGACTGGGACCTGGACTCCGGGGCGATGCAGATGGACGCCCAGGCGCACGAGATCTTCGACATGCGCCCGGACGAATACGACGACCGCCCCGAGAGCCTGTCGAAGCGGGTGCCGCCCGGGGAGGCGCGGCGGCTGGACGCGGTCGTCTCGCAGGCGCTGAAGGACGGGAGCGAGAACTACGGCGCCTACTTCCGCATCCGCTGCCGCGACGGCGCGCTGCGCTGGACGCACACCCAGGGCTACATCCGCCGGGACGGGACGGGCCGGCCCCGCCGCATCATCGGCATCGTCCGGGACGCCACCCAGGAGCTCAGCGACACGGAGGCCCGGCGCGCCGAGGCCGAGCAGGAGGACGCCCGCCGCCGGCAGACCAACATCGTCCAGCTCACCACCGCGGCCCTCGCCCACGCCCGCACCGTGCGGGAGGTCATCGACGCTCTGAAGGACACCCACGGACTCACCCATCTGGGTGCGACCAGCCTCGTCATGGGGCTGGTCGAGGCGGGACGGATCCGGCTCATCGCCGAGGGACCCGACGGCAGCTTCGTCGAGGGCACCCGGATCACCCGGATCGACGAGCCCTACCCGATGAGCGAGGCGGTACGGACCCTCGGGCCGTGTTTCATCGAGTCACCCGAGGAGTTCGCCGAGCGCTACCCGAAGCTCTGGCAGGGCATCACCGGCCTGAACATCACCTCGGCCGCATATCTGCCGCTCATCGTCCAGGCCCGCCCCATCGGAGCCATGGGACTGCTCTACAGCGACCGGCGCGGCTTTACCGCCGAGGAGCGCAACATCCTGGTCGCCCTGGGCAGCAGCATCGCGCAGAGCCTCCAACGCGCGATGTTCTACGAGCAGGAGATGGACCTCGCCCAGAGCCTGCAGCAGGCCATGCTGCCGCGCACCATCCCCAGCGTGCCGGGCGCCGACCTCGCCGTGCGCTACCGGGCCGCCTCCATCGGCGGCAGCTTCGGCCGGGACATCGGCGGCGACTGGTACGACCTGATCCCGCTGCCCGGGGGCAAGGTCGGTGCCGTCATCGGCGACGTCCAGGGCCACGACACGCACGCCGCCGCCGTCATGGGCCAGCTGCGCATCGTGCTGCGCGCCTACGCCGCGGAGGGCCATCCGCCGGGCACGGTGATGGCCCGTGCCTCCGTCTTCCTCGACGAGCTCGACACCGACCGCTCCGCGACCTGCCTCTACGCCGAGGCCGACCTTGCCACGGGTGTGGTGCAGGTGGTGCGGGCCGGGCACATCGACCCGCTGGTGCGCCGCACCGACGGCTCCTGCCACCGCGTCACCGTCCCCGGCGGGCTGCCGCTCGGCCTGTCGGCGGAGTTCGGCGGGCTCGACTACCCGGTCGGCACCATAGAGCTCGACGCGGGCGACACCCTGCTGCTGTGCACCGACGGTCTCGTCGAACAGCCGGGCGCCGACCTCGACGACGGCATGCGGACCCTGTCCGCCCTGATCACCGTCGGCCCCGACGACGTACGCGATCTCGCCGACCGGCTCATCGACGTCGCCGACGAACGCGGCGGCGAGGACGACGTGGCGCTGCTCCTGCTGCGCCGCCGCGCCCTGGACAGCCCCCGCTCCGGTGGCCGGCTCAAGCAGCACGTGCCGCCCGGCGACCCGAGGGCGCTCTCCGAGACCCGGCGCATGATCCGCGCGGCGGCGAGCGCGTGGGGCGCCCGGGAACGGGCCGACGAGATCGAACTGGTCACCGACGAGATGATCACCAATGTCCTGATGCACACCGAGGGCACCGCGGTCGTCACCCTCAGGGTTCTCACCGGAACCGACCGGAGGGTGCGCGTGGAGGTCGAGGACTCCTCCAGCGCCCTGCCGCGCCGCCGCGAGGCGGGGGAGTCCGGCGTCTCCGGCCGGGGCCTGCTCCTGGTCGAGTTGCTCACCGATGTCTGGGGAGTGGAGGCGCGGGGCGGCGGCAAGTGCGTGTGGAGCGAGTTCGTGGTCGGCAAGGGCGCCGATCCCGCCTGATCCCGGCGGCCACCGGTGGCACTCTTGACGTATGCCGGAACTCCCCGAGGTCGAGGCGCTCAAGGACTTCCTCTCCGAGCACCTGGCCGGTCATGAGATCGTCCGCGTGCTGCCCGTGGCGATCAGCGTGCTGAAGACCTACGACCCGCCGCTCACGGCCGTCGAGGGCCGCGAGGTCACCGCCGTGCACCGGTACGGCAAGTTCCTCGCCCTGGAGACCGGCGGCGGGCCGTACTTCGTCACCCATCTGGCCCGCGCGGGCTGGCTGCACTGGAAGGACAGCCTGCCCAGCGGGCCGCCCCGCCCCGGCAAGGGGCCCCTCGCGCTGCGCGTGGCGCTGGAGACCGGTGCCGGCTTCGACCTGACGGAGGCCGGCACCCAGAAGCGGCTCGCGGTGTACGTCGTGACCGACCCCGGGGAGGTCCCGGGCATCTCCCGGCTGGGCCCGGACCCGCTGGCCGACGACTTCGACGAGCGGCGTCTGGCGGACCTGCTGTCCGGTGAACGCCGCCGGATCAAGGGCGCGCTGCGGGACCAGAGCCTGATCGCGGGTGTCGGCAACGCCTACAGCGACGAGATCCTGCACGCGGCCCGCATGTCCCCGTACAAACCGGCCGGCTCCCTCACGCCGGAGGAGACCTCCCGTCTGTACACGGCCCTGCGCACCACCCTCGCCGAGGCGGTGGAGCGCTCGCGCGGGATCGCGGCCGGACGGCTGAAGGCCGAGAAGAAGAGCGGTCTGCGGGTCCACGGGCGTACCGGTGAGGCGTGCCCGGTGTGCGGGGACACCATCCGCGAGGTCTCCTTCAGCGACTCCTCGCTGCAGTACTGCCCGACCTGCCAGACCGGTGGCAAGCCGTTGGCCGACCGCAGGCTCTCCCGCCTGCTGAAATGAGCCACCGGGCGGGAACGGTCAGCGGGCTTTCAGCGTGACCAGGTGCTCGCCGTCCGACGTCCGCACCTCGTAGCGGGCGATCTCCTCGGGGTGCATGGCGGAGCCGCCCGGCATCGTGTTGGGGCGGGCGTCGTGACGCGGCACGCTCCAGCTGGTCACCATCTCCTCGGAACCGTCCCGGCCGACCACCACCAGATGGCAGGCGCGCGGACCCGCGCCGTCCTTGACCTTCAGCTCCAGGAGGCTGCCCCAGGCCCTCTCCTCCGTGGTCACCTCCGCCCACACCCCGGACCGTTCGTCGGTGGCCGCGATGCTCACCGCTCCGTCACCGCCGTCCTCCGTCATCACCGCGATCGCCGGCGCGGACACCGCCAGGACCACCGAGGCGGCCAGTGCGAGCAGCATCCGGCGGCGACCTGCGCGCCTGCGGGAGGCGACCTGGGACAGCAGCCGGTCCAGCATCCTCGGGCCGGGCTTGGCCAGCGGGTTCACCAGCCGCGGGGTGGCGCTCCGGTACAACATCAACTGCCGTGCGGCAGGGCCGAATTCGGTCACCTGGACAGCGCAGCTCGGGCACTCCATGAGGTGGTCCTCGAAGCGGAACGCCTCCGCCTCGTCCAGCACGCCGAGCGCGTAGGCGCCGACGTCGCGATGCCTCTCCAGGGACCTCATGCCGAATCCTCGTGCCGTTGGGTGCGGGTGGGGTTACTCCTTGCTCCCACCGGTACGCACCAGCCGACCGAATCACTCAAGTCGCATGCCGAATCGTGACCAAAGGATTCGGAGCCCTCCGGCCCGCGGATTGGTCGGATTTCCCGGAAACCTAGAAAAGGTGGATCGCGAGGTGGCCGAGCGGCAGCCCGAGCTGCCAGGCCGGCGTCCACACCTTGGGTCCCTCGTCCTCACCGGCCACCGCGCCGCCGCCGGGCACCGCGTTGAGATCGGGCGCGAGCAGCTCCGTCTCGCGCAGCCAGCGCCATGCCTCCCGGGCCAGTTCCAGGTCCGGATCGGGCGTGGGGCAGCCGGACGCGGCGGCGCTCGCGGACAGGTCGGCCAGCCGCCCCTGCACCCACTCCTGCCACGGCTGGTCGTAGGCGGTCAGCGACAGCCAGGTCTCCAGTTGGGTGACCACCCGGATGCCGGACAGCTCGCCGTCGGTGTCGGACAGGAAGACGGTCAGCGCCAGCGCGTCCCGGCCTGCCCGGAACTCGAAGGACGTCGGCGGCATGAGATCGCCGCTGCGCAGCAGCTCGTCGGCGATGTACTCGGCGTACAACCAGGCCATGGGGACGGTCAGTTCACCGTCTCCGGTGCCGTCCGTGCTCTCTCGACCTCTGTGCAGCATCCCTTCCTGCCTTCCTCCGGTGCGTGCGCGTCGCCCGAACCCGGGCCCCCGGTCCGGAACACGGATGAGGACAGCCGATTACTCAACCGGGGTCATCGGCAAGGCGCTTTACGGAGGTTTGACTCGACGGTCGGTTTCACCGCATGTCGGAGGCGTATCCGGGAAGCACCCGGCGCAGGGCGCGCAGCGCGTAATACGCGCGGGACTTCACGGTACCGGGCGGAATTCCGAGGGCCGCCGCGGCTTCCGCCACACTCGCCCCCTGGAAATACACCAGCACCAGAACTTCACGGTGCTCCGGAGTGAGTGTCTTCACAGCCTCGCGGACATCGAGCGTCGCCGCGGCCCGCTCGGCGTGGTCGGAGATCACCCGCGCGTTCTCCAGCACGGCGTCCCCGACCTCGGGCGGGCGGGCCTGCCGGGCCCGGCGCGCGTCGATCGCGAGCCGCCGGCCCACGGTGAGCAGCCAGGGCCGTACCGAGTCGAAGTCCTCCGCGCGCAGGGCCTCGGGGTGCTGCCAGGCGCGTACCAGGGTCTCCTGGACCAGGTCCTCCGCGCGCTGCCGGTCCCCGTCGCAGAGCCGGAGCAGCAGCGCGAAGAGAGGCCGGCCGTGCTCGCGCTGCAGTGCGGCGAGCTCGTGCTCGGCGGTCGTCCCGTTCGTGAGTGTGATTCCGGCCGTCATGGCCGTATGGCAGCGCACGGCGTCCCCCGGGGGACAGGGCGTGCACAGGAGCGTGCGGCGGACGGTCGATCGCGTCGACGAACGGTTCGACGAACGGTCGAGGAGGCCGTTCGCGCACGCCGGACGGCCTAAAGAGCGTGTCGCAACACCTCAGGACCAGATGCGGCTTCTTACCTGTTTATCCATAAATACGACTACAGCGCGGGGTGAAGTGATGATCACACGCAGCCGGCAGGTGGCCCTGGCCCTGACCGTCGTCCTCACCGCGGGCGCCGCCTGCCAGGCCCGCGACCACCGACCACCGGAACCGGGGCATCCGGCCCCCTCCGCCACGGGGCAGCGCGGTTTCACCCTGGTCGCCTCGGGCGATGTGCTGCCCCACGCCTCGATCATCGAACGCGCCCGGTACGACGCCGGCGGCACCGGCCACGACTTCCGGCCGATGCTCTCCGGCATCCGCTCCGTGGTCGCCCCCGCGGACGTGGCCCTGTGCCACATGGAGACCGTCTACGGGGCCGACGGCGACTACACCGGATACCCCCTCTTCAAGTCCCCGCCCGAAGTGGCCAGGGGCCTGGCCGCGACCGGCTACGACGGCTGCTCCACCGCCTCCAACCACACCCTCGACGACGGCGCGGACGGCATCCGCCGCACGCTGGACGCCCTCGACCGGGCCGGCGTACGCCACGCGGGGTCGGCGCGCAGCGAGCGGGAGGCCCGTACGGCGACCGTGCTGCGCGCGGGTGCGGCGCGCGTCGCCCACCTCGCCTACACCTACGACATCAACGGCCTTCCGCTGCCGCCGGACCAGCCGTGGGCCGTCAACCTCGTCGACGAGGCGCGGATCATCACCGACGCGCGGGCCGCCCGGGGGGCCGGAGCCGATGTCGTCGTGGTCTCCCTGCACTGGGGCACCGAATGGCAGGAGGCCCCCGATCGGCGGCAGACCGAGCTGGCCCGCTCGCTCACCGCGTCGAACACCGGGGGCCGCCCCGACATCGATCTCATCCTGGGCACCCACGCCCATGTCCCGCAGGCCTACGAGAAGGTCAACGGCACCTGGGTGATCTACGGCATGGGCGACCAGATCGCCGGCGAGATGACCAACCACGACGGCGTCCAGGACCCGCGCGGTAACCAGTCCACCCTGGGCCGCTTCACCTTCGCCCCGCCGAAGCGCCCCGGCGGGCGCTGGGAGGTCACCCGGGCCGAGTTCGTCCCGCAGCTCTTCGACGTGGACGCCGGACGGACCGTCAACCTCAACCGGGCACTCGCCCGGGGCGCCGAGGTGCAGTCGGTGCGTGACCGGATCCGGGACGTGGTGCTGAGCCGGGGTGCGGCGCAGGACGGCCTGGTGATGGGGGAGTAGACCGGGGCGTCAGTCGACGTCCACGTGATCGAGGGCCGTCAGCATGACCCCGAGCACGCGCAGACACGCCGTCACGTCCGTGTCCGTGAGACCCCCGCCCACCTCGCGGAGCATCCGGTGCTCCCGGTCGAGGACGGCGGTGATCATCGACCGCCCCTCGCCGGTCAGCCGGATCAGCGAGGACCGGCGGTGGGCGGGGTTGGGCACGCTCTCCACCAGGCCCCGGGCCGCCGCGTCGTTCACCATCCGCTGCACGAACTGACGGCTGATCGACTGCGCGCGCCCCATCTGCGGCACGGTCATCGGCCCGCCGCGGTGCAGCAGCGTCAGCACCGCCCGTACTCCGACGGAGATCCCTTCCGGCGCCAGCCCCTGCTCCACCAGGCGCTGCGCACGCCGGTACAGGGGGCCGACCGCGTCGTACACCTCGGTGAGGCGGCGGCCGAGTTCGTCCGGCGGGAGAGGTGCTTCCATGTCGCTCACCGTCCCATTATGACACCTAGGTTGCCATGTTCGGTCGGAAAATGACACCCTGGTTGTCATGACTGCTGATGCGGACCTGCGTTTCCTCCCGTCCGGCGACGGCGACCTCGCCTACCGCGACACCGGCGGCACCGGCCCCGCCCTGGTGCTGCTGCACGGCGGCTTCCTGGACCACCGCATGTGGGACGCCCAAGTGCCCGCCCTCGCCGCCTCCCACCGGGTCCTCGCGCCCGACGCCCGCGGTCACGGCGCCTCCACCAACGCCACCCGTCCCTTCCGCCCGGCCGACGACGTCGCCGCTCTGCTGGACCACCTCGGCATCGGCTCCGCCGTCCTGGTCGGCCTGTCGATGGGCGCGGGCACGGCGGTCGACACCGCGCTGGAGCACCCCCGTCGCGTACGGGCGCTGGTCGTCTCCGGGGCCGGCACCAGCGAGCCGGACTTCCGGGACCCCTGGACCACCTCCGTCCTGACCGACTGGGGCGCGGCGCTGGCCGCGGGGGACGTCGAGGCCTGGCTCCGGGCGTTCCTGCGGTTCGTCCCCGGACCCCACCGGACCACGGACGACGTCGACCCCGTGATCCTGGACCGGCAGCGCGCCATGGCCCTCGGCACCGTCGGCAAGCACACCGCCGGCGAGCCGGACCTGCGGGTGCCCGTCACCGGCACCTGGGAGCGGATCGCCGGCATCGGCGTCCCGGTGCTCGCCGTGCACGGCGGACTCGACTCCGACGACCACCTCCGCATGGCCGACCGGCTTGTGCGCACCGTCGCGGACGGCCGTTCGGCGACGGTCGAGAACACCGCCCACTACCCGAACATGGAACGTCCCGGTGCCTACAACGACATCGTCGGCGACTTCCTCGCGTCTTTGTGAGCCCACCCGGCCGGGGTCACCGCCGCGCCAGCTCCGAACGCCGATAGGAGTACCCGAAGTAGATCACCAGGCCCACCAGGAACCAGACCGCGAACCGCGCCCAGGTCTGCCACTGCAGGAACGTGATCAGCCAGATGGAGAAGACCACGCCCACCGCCGGCACCACCGGCATCCACGGCGTACGGAAGGTGCGCGGCAGCTCCGGATGCCGGTAGCGCAGCACGATCACGGCCGTGCACACCACCGTGAACGCCAGCAGGATCCCGATGTTGGTGAGTTCGGCCGCCTCGCCGATCGGCAGGAACCCGGCGATGGCGGCCGACGCCACCCCGACGATCCAGGTGACCCGCGTGGGCACATGACGGGTCGGGTGGGTCTTGGCGAACCAGCGGGGCAGCAGCCCGTCCCGCGACATGGCGAACCACACCCGGGTGACACCCAGCATGAAGGTGAACATCACCGTCAGGATGCCGATGATGGCGCCCACCGCGATCAGGTCCGCGAGCCCGCCCAGACCCACCGACTTGAAGGCGGTGGAGAAGCCGCTCTCCGGGTCGATGTCCTTGTAGTTCTGCATGCCCGTCAGCACCAGACAGGCCGCCACGTACAGCACCATCGAGATGATCAGCGAGTAGATGATGGCCTTCGGCATGTGCCGCTGCGCGTCCTTGGACTCCTCCGCCGCCGTCGACATCGCGTCGTAGCCGAACACCGCGAAGAACACCGTCGCCGCACCGGTGAACGCCCCGCCCACCCCGAACGGGAAGAACGGGCTGTAGTTGGCCGTCTCGATGTGGAACACCCCCACCGCGATCACCAGCAGCACGACCAGCACCTTCAGCACCACGACCACCGTCTCGAACCGGGCCGCGTTCTTGATGCCGAGGTTGAGCAGAAAGGCGATCAGCAGGCACAGCAGCACCGCGAACAGATCGACGCGATGACCGTCACCGGTACCGGGGGCGCCCAGCATCCAGGCGGGGACATCGGCGCCCATCTCGTCGATCAGGAAGCTGAAGTAGCCGGAGATGCCGATCGCGACCACCGCCACGATCGCCGTGTACTCCAGCAGCAGATCCCAGCCGATGAACCAGCCGGCGAGTTCGCCGAGCACCGCGTACCCGTAGGTGTAGGCCGAGCCGGCCTTCGGGATCAGGCCCGCGAACTCGGCGTACGACAGCGCGGCGGCGGCGCTCGCGACACCGGCGATGAGGAACGAGAGCAGCACCGCGGGGCCCGCCGTTCCATTGGCGACCGTACCCGCGAGGGTGAAGATGCCGGCGCCGATGATGCCGCCCACGCCGATCGCGGTGAGCTGCCACAGACCGAGGGTGCGCTCCAGCCGCGGGCCCTCCCCGACCTCCGTCGCCTCGATGTGTTCGATGGGTTTGCGGCGGAGAATTCCCTCACCCATGCGGAGCCCGGCCACGCGCCTCACCTCTTCACGATCGGCAATCGGCTGACGGCCGATCATGATGCCGCCGCGACATCGCCGACGGAAGCCACCACGCGCTCCCCGGCCGCACCTTTACGGAACTACGGCACCACCGTCACCGGCCAGCGTCCCGCCTTCACCAGCCGTACCGCGACCGATCCGATGATCCGGTGGCCCGCCTGCTCGGAGGCCCCCACGACCACCGCGTCCGCCTTGAGGTCGTCCGACGCCTTCACCAGGCCGCTGTAGGGATCGCCGCGGAAGGTGTGGAACTCCCAGCGTAGGCCCGAGTCTCCCTTGATCCGCTCCATCGCCTCCCGGATCTGCGCCACCAGATCCTCGGCGATCTCCTCGGTCGCGTCGGCCACCGGCGCGCCGAGCGCCGCGGCCGCCCCCGCCACCGGCTGCACGTACACGATGGCGAGCAGCGCCCCCTGACGCCGCGCCAGACCGGAGGCGTACGCCGCCGCCCGCAGCGAGGAGTCGGAGCCGTCCACGCCCGTCACGATCACCTTGGGGCCGTCCGTACCCCGCTCGAACCGAGGGGCCTGCTGTTCCGTCACGGCAGCGAGGTTAGCGGAAGCCGTCGTCCGGGCCGCCCCCGGCACCCACGCGGTTCCACCGCCCCGCACTGCGCCGAACGGGTGAAATCGTGCCGCCGCACCGGTGTCGCTGAGGTGCGTCGGCCCTCCGTGGGGCGACTGATGAGTCATGCAGAAGGATCAGTTGCTCACCAGGCGGCGGGCGTTGCTCACCGGCGCCGCCACCCTGGGCGCGGCAGGTGTCGCCGCGGCACTCGCGCCGGGGGCCGCACACCGGGCCGCACCTCCCGCGCCGCCCGCCGCCGGCGCCCAGGCCGCCCGCCGTCCGCTCAGCCCCTCCGAGTACCGGCTGAGCCCCCTGACCGGCTACGGCCCGCCGCGCAGCACGACCGCCAGGACGCCGGTGCGCAAGGAACCGCTGCTGCGGGTGTCCGGACGCGGTCGCACCATGGTGCTGACCTTCGACGACGGACCCGACCCCCGCTACACTCCGCACATTCTGGACACACTGGCCCGCTACGACGTGCGCGCGATGTTCTTCGTCTGCGGCGAGATGGCCACCGAGCACCGGGACCTGCTGGCCCGGATGGCCGACGAGGGGCATGTGGTCGGCAACCACACCTGGACCCACCCCCTGCTCACCCGCCTCAGCCGCCGCCGGATCCGCGCCGAGATGGAACGCACCTGCGACATCATCGAGAAGGCGTACGGCGAACGCCCCGAGTGGTTCCGCGCACCCTACGGCGCATGGAACCGCGCCGCCTTCCAGCTCGGCGCCGAACTCGGCATGGAGCCCATGGCCTGGACGGTCGACACCCTCGACTGGACCACGCCGGGAACCGACACCATCGTCGAGCGGGTCGAGCACGGCGCCGCCCCCGGCGTCGTGGTGCTCTCGCACGACGCCGGGGGCGACCGCTCGCAGAGCGTCCGGGCCCTGCGCGACTATCTGCCCGAACTGCTGGACTCCGGTTATCACGTCACCGTGCCCCGGCGGCAGTACCTCTGAGCGCTCCCCGCCCGCCCGGGCGGGGGCCGCTCAGCGGACCTCGGCCAGGCGGGCGAAGGCGACGACGTTCCCGTCGTAGCCGTTCTGCTGGGAGAAACCGCCGCCACAGGTGATGACCCGCAGTTCCGCGGTCCCCTTGGAGGCGTAGACCCGGTCGCCGGGGAAGTCGTTCTTCGCGAAGACCTCGATGCCGTAGATCTCGAACACGGCGGTCCTGCCGTCCCTCCGCGCGATCTCGACCCGGTTGCCCTTCTTCAGCGCTCCGAGCCCGTAGAACACGGCCGGTCCCTGCGCATTGTCGACATGGCCGACCACCACCGCCGTGCCCTTCTCACCAGGAGAGACGGCACCGGTGAACCAGCCGGCGAGATTCGGGTCCTGGGGCGGCGGAGCGTCCACCCAGCCCTCCGCGTCCAGCCCCACCGGCATGACCGGCGCGTCCACCTGGATCGCCGGGATCCGCACCCGGTCGGGAACCGCGTGCGGGAGCGGCTGCACCGCTTCGGCCACGATGCCGGGGGTGCTGTCCGCGGCGGCCGCCCCGGCCGGCTGCGGCGGGCCCACGTCGAACTCCCCCGAGCCGTTGCGAATGAGCGCGAGGCCGGTCAGCAGCACCAGCGCTATCACGCCCCACGGGGCACGTCTTCTCCGCCGCGCCTCCCATTCGGCTTCGTCCGGCTCGAAAGCAGACATTCGCCTTCCCCTCTCGACACGGCCGTCGCCGTACCACTCGCGCATGACGAAAACGCTAGGCGGAGCGTGCGCAACCGGCGACGGGGCGGCGGCGAACGGGTGGCACGGGCGGGGGAGGTGCGCCATCCGGGGCGCGGGTCGACGAAGATTTTCTGACGGTCCGTGACCTGCGGCGATATCCCCTGGCGGCGCGGTCCCCGAGGGGCGTCCCTCACCGGTACGGACCATTCCCGAAATGCGGGGCCGCGCAGGGCAACTGAGGGTCTTTCTGGGAGACGCTTTCTCGCCGATCGGACCGGGGACGGGACCCGGGGCGTCTTCCGCGGAGGATCACATGCGTAACTCACGTGCCCTGGCGGCCGCCGGCGCCGCGGTCGCCGTACTCGGGCTCGCCGCCCCGGCGGCCGTCGCGGACTCCGGCCGGGTTCCCCACCCGTCCAACATCGTCGCCCTGCCCAGCGTCATCGCCCGCGGCGGCCAGCTGACCATCACGGTCGACGGCTGCCCCCACGGTGGCACGGCGACCTCCAACGCCTTCCCGAGGACCAACCTGACGCCCATCAACGGCGCCAACGACACCTCGAAGGGCACCGCCACCGTCGACAACGACGCGCGCGCCGGTTCCTACGACATCACGGTCCACTGCTCCGGCAGGACCCTGACCCGCCCGGCCGCCTTCACCGTCATCGGCGGTGTCCGCGGAGGCATCGGCGGCAGCAGCACCAGCGGGGCCACCCCGACCGACATGGCGATCGGCGGCGCGCTGGTGGCCGCCGCGGTCGTCGGCAGCGGTGTCTTCTGGATGCGCCGCCGCGCCGAGAAGCGGATCTGAGCCGCTGTCCCCCTCGGTCCCGTTTCGCACATGCTCGAAAGGCCGCGCCCCGGATCCCGCCGGATCCGGGGCGGAGCGCTGTCCGGGGGCTCAGCCCTCGATGTGCGGGAACAGCCGCAGGAACGGGTCGGCCGACGCGGCGAGGCCCCTGCTGTAGGGCGCGTCGAAGTCCCAGATGAGGAAAAGCAGGAAGGCGATCAGCGCGGAGAACAGCCCGGCCAGGATCATCTCCCGGCTGGTGCGCCGGATCTGCAGCGCGAAGATCATCCCGATGGTGATGACGGCGCCGGCCACCAGTCCGAACCACACCACGCCCGGCATGGTCTCCCCGGTCGACTCGGCCCGTGCGCTGCGCGACTCGTCGGCGGCGGCCACCTGGTCGACCAGCGGCTGGTAGGCCTGCGCCTCGAAGTCCGTCCGCGGCTCGTAGTCGGTGACGTCCCGGCGGACCCGGTCGAGCAGTTCGGCGCCTCGCTCGGTGACCTCTCCGTCCTCCGCCATCGTCCGCCACTCGGTGGTGACGACGTGTCCGACATAGGCGTTGACATCGTCCCGGATGCGGTCGCGCACCTCGGCGGGATAGACCCGCACCCGCTCGGTGATCTCGTGCAGGGCCACCGCCTCCGCCCGTACGTGCTCCTGGGCGGCGCTGCGCCCCTCCCAGACGCCGGCGATGGCGAGACCCAGGACGATGGCGTACACCACGCCGATCCACATGGTCATGTACTCGATGACGTCCGGGGTCTCGCTGGGGTCCTCGTCGTCGGCCGCCCTGCGGTGCCGTACGAGAGTGATGACCACCACGACGACGCACGCGGCGAGCATCGCGAGGGTGAGAACAAGCCATTCCGGCAAGAGGTGCCTCCAGAAGGGATCAGGTCGGGTGGTGCGTCAGCGCGGGCGGAGCGCGGCGACGGCGACCACCGCGGGCGTCGTGATGAGCAGAACGAAGGTGAGCGGCGACGTGGCGCCGCCGGAGGGCCGCCGGTCCGGGGTCGCGCGGTACGCCGGATAGTGCACGGGCGTCACGGACGGCTCCGGCTCCGGCTCGGGTTCGGACGACGTCGGGGCCGGTGGCGGGGGCGGCGCGGGGCGCGGCGGCGGAGGCGGCGGCGTGGGGGCCGGTGTCGGGCGTACCGGGGGCGGTGCCGGACGGGCCGCGGGCGGGGGCGGCTCCGGCGTCGGGCTGGGACTCGGCGGGGGAGGCGTGGTCGGCTCGGGCGGAGGCGGAGGCGGAGGCGGAGGCGGCGGGGTCGGAGAGGGCGTGGGCGTGGGCGTCGGGGACGGGGGAGGCGGTACGCAGGGCGGGGGATCCGTCCAGGGGAGGCTTCCTGCGACCGCCACCGCCTCCGTGCCGCCCGGTCCCGTCGAGGCGTACGCGCAGGCGTCGGCCACCGCCGCGCCGGGCGCGCCGACGAGCGCCCAGACCAGCGCCGCCGCGGCCAACGCGGTTGCCGCGATACGGGATTGGGTCGGTACGAGTGGTTGCACGACGAGGATCATGAGTCGTCGGCCGCCCGCTCACGCACGGGACCGGGGTGATTGCCCCGAAGGAGTTAATGAAAGAAATCCGGGCCGCGGTTGAACACAACGCGTGCCTCCGTGCGTACCCATCGTCGAGCGGCGGCACACAGGGCGCTGCAAGACCCTGGCGATGATGTGGAGTTGACGATGAAGACCTCCTGGCGGACCGCCTCACTGGTGGCGAGCGCCGCGGCGGTGCTGTCCCTGACCACGGCGTGCGGTCAGGACGCCCCGCCGCCCGCCTCCAGCCAGAACGTGGGTGCCACGGCCGCGGCCGGGGACTACGGCAACGCGGGCAGCGGCGGCGACAAGGCGGGCGGCGGCGGACAGGCCGCCGCGAGTCCCTCCAACACCGCGGGCGAGCTGAATGTCTCCACCAACGCCGAACTGGGCAAGGTCGTGACCGACAACCTCGGTCTGACCCTCTACCGCTTCGACCAGGACACCGCCGAACCGCCCAAGTCCAACTGCGAGGGCGACTGTGCCAAGACCTGGCCGCCGGTTCCCGCCGACGACGCCTCGGCCGGAGAGGGCATCGACAAGTCGCTGCTCGGCGAGGTCACCCGGACCGACGGCACCAAGCAGCTCACCGTCGCCGGCTGGCCGGCCTACCGCTATGTCAAGGACGTCAACGCCGGTGACGTCAAGGGCCAGGGCGTGGGCGGCAAGTGGTACGCGCTGAACCCCGAGGGCAAGAAGGCGCAGGCGGCCGACCAGGCCGGGCTGTCCACCCGCCAGGACCCCGACCTCGGCGAGATCGTCGTCGACAAGAACGGCATGACCGTCTACCGGTTCATGAAGGACGAGGCGTGGCCGAAGCCCGTGTCGGCTTGCACCGGCGCCTGCCTGGAGAAGTGGCCGGTGGTGTCGCCGGTCGACTTCAAGGATACCAAGGGCATCCAGAAGAAGGGCTACATGACCTTCACCCGTCCGGACGGAGCCGAGCAGCAGACGATCAACTGCTGGCCCATCTACACCTTCGCCGGGGACAAGGCTCCCGGCGACACCAACGGTCAGGGAGTCGGCGGCACCTGGTACGCCGTGCGCCCCGACGGAAAGCCGGTCGGCGCTTCGGAGAAGTAGCAACCTCCCCAGGGTGTCGTCCACTCCGGATGACGCCGGCCCCGTGTCCGCCCCTCCGCAGCCCGCGGAGGGGCGGACCGTTTGCGTGTCGGAACTCTCCGGATTTCCGCGGACACTTCTCGTCACGAATATGGATGTGCCGATGCGGCACGTGCCACTGGCAGTGACCGGGAACGGATGGTCAATTTCCGTTTGGGGTCGCTCCATTGGCGGGCGATCAGTAGCCTCTGCTCGAACACCGGATCGCCTACGCCTTGGAGAGATACATGGAGCGTCCCGCCTGGGCTCCCCGGAGCATCGACATCACGGTGCCCAGCGTCTCCCGGATGTACGACTACTACCTGGGCGGTTCGCACAACTTCGAGGTCGACCGGCAAGCGGCCCGCAAGGCCATGGAGTTCATGCCGGGGCTGCCCAAGATCATGCAGGCGAACCGGGCATTCATGCGGCGAGCGGTGCGTTTCGCCTCGGCCGAGGGCATCACCCAGTTCCTGGACATCGGCTCCGGCATTCCGACGTTCGGCAACGTTCACGAAGTGGCCCAGGCGGCCGACCCGGACGCACGCGTGATGTACGTCGACCACGACCCCGTTGCCGTGGCACACAGCCAGGCCGTTCTCGAGGGCAACGACCGGGCGGGCATCCTCGCCGCGGACCTTAGGAAGCCGCGGGAAATCCTGAACAGCCCCGAAGTGCAGCGACTGATCGACCTGAATCGGCCAGTGGCGCTGCTTCTCGTTGCCATACTTCACTTCGTGGAAGACGCGGACGACCCGTACGGGGCGGTGACCGAACTGCGCGAGGCCCTCGCGCCCGGCAGCATGCTCGTGCTCACCCATGCCTCGTACGACGGCGTCCCGCTGCCGCCGGAGCGGGCCGAGGGGGCGGTGGACGTGTACCAGAACATTCGCAACCCGCTGATCATGCGCACGCGCGACGAGATCGCGCGGTTCTTCGAGGGGTACGACATGGTGGAACCCGGACTGGTGCCGATGCCGCAGTGGCGGCCGGACACCGCACCGGAGGACGAGGATCCCTACGCCTTCTCCGGTTTCGCGGGCGTGGGGCGTACGGCGTGAGCGCGGAACCGGACGGGCCCGAGGACAGACTGCGCCGCTTCGCGACGATCTGGAGCCGGGCGGTCTTCCCGGTGACCTCCACCTCGTCGACCCGCCCGGAGTTCGAGGCCCGGCTGCTGCCGCTGGCCCGCCGGCTGAGCGAGGCGCTGCGGGCCAGGTCCTTCGACGCGGACGCGGGCAAGGAGGCCGGCGCGGCGCTGGTGGCGGAGCACTGCACCGACCCGGAGGCGCTCAGCCGGACCCTGGACTGCGTGGACGCCTACCTCGTCCTGTACTGCGGAGAGGACGGTGACCGCGAGGACCTCAGGGCGCGCAGCGCCAGGCTCCAGCACGCGATGGCCGCGGGGTTCGCGCAGGCGCTGCGCGAGCGGACGCTGGCCGAACAGGAGGCCATCGCGCAGGCCGCGCTGGAGGCCCAGGGCGTGGTCGCGCAGGCGCTGCACGCCACCGAGGCCCGCTTCCGCGCCGTCTTCGAGGGCGCCGCCATAGGCATCGGCATCGCCGACCTCGAGGGCAACGTCCTGCAGGTCAACGGCGCGCTGCGGCGCATGTTCGGTCTGTCCGAGCAGGGGTTGCGCAGCCGCAACGTCAAGGACTGGGTCCACCCCGACGACGCCCCGCAGACCTGGCGGCTCTACGAGGAGCTGGTGAGCGGTGAGCGCGAGCACTACCACCTGGAGAAGGCGTTCCACCGCCCGGACGGAACGGTCCTGTGGACCAATCTGACGGTGTCCCTGCTCCGCGACGCCGACGGCGAACCGCAGTACCAGCTCGCCCTGATGGAGGACACCACCGAGCGGCGGCTGCTCAACCTCCGGCTGCGCTACGAGGCCACGCACGACGCGCTCACCGGGCTACCCAACCGCACGTTCTTCTTCGAACGCCTGGAGAAGGCACTGGGCGCCGGCGAGGGCCAGCGCTTCGGCCTGTGCTACCTCGACCTGGACGGGTTCAAGACCGTCAACGACAGCCTCGGGCACGCGGCCGGCGACCGGCTGCTCGTCGAGGTCGCCGACCGGCTCCAGGCCTGCGCCACCGCGCCCGGCGAGATGGTGGCGCGGCTCGGCGGCGACGAGTTCGTGGCCCTGACCACCGGCCCGGACACCCAGCGCACGGTCGACGAGCTCGCCGCCCGCATCATGAACGCGCTGCTCGCCCCGATCAGCGTCGACGGACGGGAACTGACCGTGCGCGGCAGCATCGGCATCGTCGAGGGACCGGCCGGGGAGCGCAGCGCGGCAGAGGTGCTGCGCAGCGCCGACATCACGATGTACCGGGCCAAGTCGGCGGGCGGCAACCGGTTCGAGCTGGCCGACCCCGAGGCGGACGCCCGCGCCATCACCCGGCACGGTCTCACCACGGCGCTCCCCACGGCCCTGGACCGGGGCGAGTTCTTCATCGAGTACCAGCCGCTGGTCCACCTCGGCGACGGGAGCGTCCGGGGCGCCGAGGCACTGGTGCGCTGGCTGCACCCGCAGCACGGCGTGCTCTCCCCGGACCGGTTCATCCCGCTCGCCGAGCACACGGGACTCATCGTGCCGCTGGGCCGCTGGGTGCTGGAGCAGTCCGTGCGTCAGGCCCGCGAGTGGCGTGACCGCCACGGGGGCGAGTCGCTCGGCCCGCTGCGCATCAACGTGAACCTCTCGCCCTGCCAGCTCACCCACCCCGGCCTCGTCCAGGACACGGTGGAGATCCTGGAGCGCACCGGCGTGGCCCCCGACGCGCTGTGCCTGGAAGTGACCGAGTCGGCGCTGATCGGAGCCGACGACGACCTGCTGAAGCCGTTGCGCCGGCTCGCCGAGATGGGCGTCGACATCGCCCTCGACGACTTCGGCACCGGCTACTCCAACCTGGCCAACCTGCGTCGCCTCCCGGTGAGCGTCCTGAAGCTGGACCGCTCCTTCACCCAGAGCATGCAGCGGTTCCCGGCCGACCCCGTCGACCTGAAGATCGTCGAGGGGATCGTCTCGCTGGCCCACAGCCTCGACCTCGCGGTCACCGTGGAAGGCGTCGAAACGGGCGCCCAGGCGGAACAGCTCCGCATCCTCGGCTGCGACACCGCCCAGGGCTGGTACTACGCCCGCCCGGGCCCCCCGGACCGCCTCCACGAACTCGCCCTCGTCGACGCGACGGGCTGAACAGACGCGGGCGCACTGTGGCCCCTCGCGCAGTTCCCCGCGCCCCTGAGGTGTCGTCTTGGGGCGCGGGCTGTTTCGATGTGCGGTTCCGCCGTGTGGGCGTGAAGGGGTTTGGGGGCGGGGTCTCCAGGGAGGGGGCTAGCCGTCCAGTGGCTTGCGGCTTCCGGCCGCTGCGGGCCGGTGGTGGCCCGTGGCGCAGTTCCCCGCGCCCCTGAGGCGTCCTCTTGGGGCCCGGGGCTGTATCACCTTCACGCCCACACGGCGAAGCCGCACTGCGGGGTCTGGGGGCGGAGCCCCCAGGACGGGACGGGAAGGGGCGGCGGGGGCGAAGAACACCTCCGGCACCCCCGGGGCCTCAGCGTTCCAGCAGCATTCGCTGCAGTTCCCGTGCCGCCCGCGGCGGAGCCACGTCACTGCGGTGGGCCAGTGCGATGGCCCGGTACAGACCGGGCCGAGCCAGCGGCGTCACCCGCAACCCGTGCCCCGACCGCGCCGCCACCATCCGCGGCACCACCGCCACCCCCAGCCCCGCCCGCACGAACCCCAGCACCGCGTCCATCTCCCCGCCCTCCACCGCGAACTCCGGCTCGAACCCCTCCGCCCGGCACGCCGCGACCGTCAGCTCCCGCAGGTCGTAGCCGTGCCGGAACATCACCAGCCGCTCGCCCTCCAGATCGGCGACGCGCACGGTGCGCCGGCCCCGCCCCGGCCGGGGGACATCGGGTGACGACACCACGACCAGGTCCTCCCGCAGCAGCTCCACGGTGGTCAGCGCGGGCGACGGCGTCGGCAGCGGCAGCACCACCAGGGCGAGATCGAGCGCCCCGCGGGCCAGTTCCCGCACCAGATCGTGCGAGCCGCCCTCCTCGATCAGCAGCCGGACCCCCGGATACCGGTCGTGGAACGCGCGCAGCACATCCGGCAGCAGACCGGTGCACAGACTCGGCGTGGCCCCCAGCCGCACCCGCCCGCTCCGCAGCTGCGCGACCTCCTGCACCTCGTGCCGCGCGGTGTCCGCGTCGGCCAGGATCCGCCGTGCCAGCGGGAGCAGCGCCTCGCCCGCGTCGGTCAGTGTGATGTTCCCGCGCGCCCGCCGGAACAGATCGGCCCCCAGCTCCCGCTCCAGCACCCTGATCTGCTGCGACAGTGACGGCTGTGCTACGTGCACCAGCTCGGCGGCCCGGGTGAAGTGCCTGGTCTCGGCAACGGCCACGAAGTACTGGAGCTGCTGGAACTGCATGAGGCCATCATAGGCACCCCCTATCGAATCGAGCCGGACCATGTCTTGGACCGATGGGGCCTTCCGGCCCTAGCGTCTTGTGACATGGCTCTGGCAACGCGGACGGACCGACGGCCGTCCATGGCACGCACCGCGTGGGACTCGACCGTCGGCAAGAAGACAGTGATGGCGGTCAGCGGCCTGATCATGCTGCTGTACCTGGTCGCCCACATGATCGGGAACCTGAAGATCTTCTTCGGGGCGGGCGAGTTCAACCACTACGCCCACTGGCTGCGCACGGTCGGCGAACCGTTCATGCACTACGAGTGGACGCTGTGGCTGATCCGCGTCGTCCTCGTCGTCGCCGTGGTCGCCCACGCCGTCTCCGCCTACCAGCTCAGCCGCCGCGACATCAAGGCGCGCCCCAACAAGTACGTACACAGGAAGCCGCGCGCCAGTTACGCCACGCGCACCATGCGCTGGGGCGGCATCATCCTGGCGCTGTTCATCGTCTGGCACATCCTCGACCTGACCACCGGCACCGTGCACTCCGGCGGCTTCGAGACCGGCAAGCCGTACCAGAACGTCGTGGACACCTTCTCCACCTGGTACGGCAACGTCATCTACATCGTCGCGATGCTCGCCGTCGGCCTGCACATCCGCCACGGCTTCTGGAGCGCCGCCCAGACCCTCGGCGCCGGCAGCCGCACCCGGGACCGCGCCCTCAGGACCACCGCCAATGCCCTTGCGCTGCTGCTCACGGCCGGTTTCATCGCCGTACCCGTGGGCGTCATGACCGGAGTGGTGAGCTGACCATGACTTCCTACACCCAGTACACGACCGGCGAACCCGTCGCCGACACCAAGGCCCCCGCCGGCCCGGTCCACGAGCGCTGGGACAAGCGCCGTTTCGAGGCCAAGCTGGTCAATCCCGCCAACCGGCGCGGCAAGACCGTCATCGTCGTCGGTACCGGCCTCGCGGGCGGCTCGGCCGGTGCCACGCTCGCCGAACAGGGCTACCGCGTCGTCCAGTTCTGCTACCAGGACTCCCCGCGCCGCGCCCACTCCATCGCCGCGCAGGGCGGCATCAACGCGGCGAAGAACTACCGCAACGACGGCGACTCGATCCACCGCCTGTTCTACGACACCGTCAAGGGCGGCGACTTCCGCTCCCGTGAGTCCAACGTCCACCGCCTCGCGCAGATCTCCGTCGAGATCATCGACCAGTGCGTGGCCCAGGGCGTGCCCTTCGCCCGCGAGTACGGCGGACTGCTCGACACCCGCTCGTTCGGCGGCGTCCAGGTCTCCCGCACCTTCTACGCCCGCGGCCAGACGGGCCAGCAGCTCCTGCTCGGCGCCTACCAGGCCCTGTCCCGGCAGATCGCCGCCGGCAACGTCGAGATGCACCCGCGCACCGAGATGCTCGACCTGATCGTCGTCGACGGCCGGGCCCGCGGCATCGTCGCCCGGGACCTGATCACCGGGAGGATCGACACCTACTTCGCGGACGCCGTCGTCCTCGCCACCGGCGGCTACGGCAACGTCTTCTACCTGTCGACCAACGCCATGAACTCCAACGCCACCGCGGTATGGCGGGCGCACCGGCGCGGCGCGTACTTCGCCAACCCCTGCTTCACCCAGATCCACCCCACCTGCATCCCGCGCACCGGCGACCACCAGTCCAAGCTGACGCTGATGAGCGAGTCGCTGCGCAACGACGGCCGGATCTGGGTGCCGAAGGCCAAGGGCGACACCCGTCCGCCCGCGCAGATCCCGGAGGACGAGCGCGACTACTACCTGGAGCGCGTCTACCCGTCCTTCGGCAACCTGGTACCCCGCGACATCGCCTCCCGCGCCGCCAAGAACGTCTGCGACGAGGGCCGCGGCGTCGGTCCCGGCGGCCAGGGCGTCTACCTCGACTTCGCCGACGCCATCAGGCGGATGGGCCGCAAGGCGGTCGAGGCCAAGTACGGCAACCTCTTCGACATGTACCAGCGGATCACCGACGAGGATCCGTACGAGGTGCCGATGCGGATCTACCCGGCCGTGCACTACACGATGGGCGGCCTGTGGGTCGACTACGACCTCCAGACCACCGTTCCGGGGCTGTTCGCGATCGGCGAGGCCAACTTCTCCGACCACGGCGCCAACCGGCTCGGCGCGTCGGCGCTGATGCAGGGCCTGGCCGACGGCTACTTCGTCGTCCCGGCCACCGTCAACGACTACCTGGCCCGCAATCCGCACCAGGACGAGGTGACCAGCGACCATCCGGTGGTGCAGGAGGTGCTCGCCGAGACCCAGGACCGGATCAACCTGCTCCTGTCGGTCGACGGCGACCGCACCCCCGACTCCTTCCACCGCGAGGTCGGCGAACTCATGTGGGAGTTCTGCGGCATGGCCCGCACCGACTCCGGGCTGCGCAAGGCCCTGGAGCGCATCCCGCAGATCCGCGAGGAGTTCTGGCGGCGGATCAAGGTTCCCGGCACCGGTGAGGAGCTCAACCAGTCGCTGGAGAAGGCCAACCGCATCGTGGACTACCTGGAGCTCGCCGAGCTGATGTGCCTCGACGCGCTGCACCGCGCCGAGTCCTGCGGCGGCCACTTCCGCGAGGAGTCCCAGACCCCGGACGGCGAGGCCGCCCGCCAGGACGACGCGTTCTCCTACGCCGCCGCCTGGGAGTTCACCGGCACCGGCGAGGCTCCCGTCCTGCACAAGGAAGACCTGGTCTTCGAGTACGTCCACCCCACCCAGCGGAGCTACGCATGAAGCTCAACCTGCGCGTCTGGCGGCAGAAGAACGCCGACGCCGACGGCGCCATGTCCACGTACGAGGTCGACGGCATCTCACCCGACATGTCCTTCCTGGAGATGCTGGACACCCTCAACGAGGAGCTCATCCTCAAGGGCGAGGACCCGGTCGCCTTCGACCACGACTGCCGCGAGGGCATCTGCGGCGCCTGCTCGCTCGTCATCAACGGCGACGCCCATGGACCCGAGCGCACCACCACCTGCCAGCTGCACATGCGGTCCTTCAAGGACGGCGACACCATCGACGTCGAACCGTGGCGGGCCTCCGCCTTCCCGGTCGTGAAGGACCTGGTGGTCGACCGGTCGGCCTTCGACCGCATCATCCAGGCCGGCGGATACATCACGGCGCCCACGGGCTCCGCGCCCGAGGCGCATGCCACGCCCGTGCCGAAGCCGGATGCCGATCTCGCCTTCGAGCACGCGGAGTGCATCGGCTGCGGGGCGTGCGTCGCGGCCTGCCCCAACGGCGCGGCGATGCTGTTCACCTCCGCGAAGATCAATCATCTCAATGTGCTGCCGCAGGGAGCGCCGGAGCGGGAGACCAGGGTGCTGGACATGGTGGCGCAGATGGACGAGGAGGGGTTCGGCGGGTGCACGCTGGCCGGCGAGTGCGCCACCGCCTGCCCCAAGGGCATTCCGCTCACCTCCATCACCGGCATGAACAGGGAGTGGCTGCGGGCCGCCCGCAAGGCGGGCAAGCGGTAGCCCCCCACGTCGGCGGCATCCCGCCCTGGGCTCCCTCGGGGTTCACCGAACGTTCGCCGGACGCGCGGACGGACGGGGCCGGGAGAGGTGCTCCTCCCGGCCCCGTCTCGCTTTCGCTCCTGGCATTCAGCATTTCCACATCCGTACTCCCGGCTCCGGTCACGCACACGCCAACCCCGGTCGGAAGAACAGGGGTGTCCCCACCCCCGCTCCGGCGCGTGACCAGGAGAGAGCCATGACCGGCGTGCTGACCGTCGACCACCCCCCGAATCCCTCCACCCCCACCCGCTACACCGTCACCCTCGCCCGCGACGAGGAGGACGTGCGGGCCGCCCAGCGGCTGCGGTACGACGTCTTCGCGGGGGAGATGGGTGCCCTGCTGTCAGGCCCCCAGCCGGGGTTGGACGTCGACCCCTTCGACGCCTACTGCGACCACCTGCTCGTGCGCGAGGAGGCGAGCGGGCAGGTCGTCGGAACGTACCGGCTCCTGCCGCCGGAACGCGCCGGGATCGCGGGGCGGCTGTACGCCGAGGGCGAGTTCGACCTGTCGGGACTCGACGCGATACGGCCGTCCCTCGTCGAGGTCGGCCGCTCGTGCGTGCACCCCGACCACCGCGACGGCGCGGTCATCGCACTCATCTGGGCCGGTATCGCCCGCTACATGACCGACCACGGACACGCCTGGCTGGCCGGCTGCTGCTCCCTCCCGCTGGCCGACGGGGGCGCGCTCGCCTCCGCCACCTGGCGCCGGGTGCGGGCCAGGCACCTCGCGCCCGAGGAGTACCGGGTGCGCCCGCTGCTGCCCTGGCGGCCGCGGAACGAGGGTCCCGTGGTGGCACCCGCCGCCGGGCTGCCCGCCCTGCTGCGCGGCTACCTCCGGCTCGGCGCCTGGGTGTGCGGGGAACCCGCGCACGACGTGGACTTCGGTGTCGCCGACCTGTATGTGCTGCTGCCGATGGACCGGGTCGACCCCCGCTACCTGCGGCACTTCCTCTCCCTCGTCCCCGCGGGATGAGCGTCCGGCTGCCGGGCGCGCCCTGCACCCCGCGGCGCTGTGTGGACCGCACGGCGCCCGCGGCGGCGGCGCCGGCCGTGCTGCGGCTGGCGGCGGTCGGGCTGGTGCTGGTCGGCGGAATCGTGCTGCTGCCGTTCGGGCGCTGGATCCCGGCGGGTGCGGTGAGCCGCTGGTGCCGGTGCCTCGTGCGGGCCGCCGGGGTGCGGGTCCGGGTCGCCGGGGCCGCACCGCCCACCGGCGGACTGCTGCTCGTCGCCAACCACATCTCCTGGCTGGACGTACCGCTGCTCGCCGCGGTGCGCCCGGCCCGCATGCTGGCCAAGTCCGAGATACGCCGCTGGCCCGTGGCCGGGGCTCTGGCCGCGCGTGGCGGCGTGCTGTTCATCGACCGTGGCCGGCTGCGCGCGCTGCCCGGCACGGTCGCCGCCCTCACCGGGGTTCTGCGCGGCGGTGCGGCGGTCGCGGTGTTCCCGGAGGGCAGCACCTGGTGCGGCCGGGCCAGGGGCACCTTCCGCCGCGCGGTCTTCCAGGCGGCCCTGGACGCCGGGGTCCCGGTGCAGCCGGTTCGCATCCGCTACCGTGATCCGCTGGGCGGGACGGCCACCGCGGCCGCCTTCGTCGGCGAGGACACCCTGCTCGCCTCGCTGTGGCGGGTGGTCTCGGCCCGTGGCCTGACCGCCGAGGTCGACGTGCGGGCCCTCATCCCGCCCGGACGTCACCGTGATCGTCGGGCACTGGCCCGCGCGGCAGAGCCGGAGGCTGCAGCGGCCCACGCGTGCGGTGGACATCAGTGAGCACTGTGGAAAATTCAGTGCCTTTTGTGGCTTTTGTACCGTTTTCCGTGAGCTGATCAGGAGAACCGGAGAGGAGCGAGCCCCGAAGGGAGGGTGATGGAAGATGATCACCCGCGAAGAGATCTCGATCCTCCTGGATCACCCCGTGTACGACGGGGACGGCAACAAGATCGGCGACGCGAAGCACGTCTTCCTCGACGACGCGAGCGGACGCCCCGAGTGGGTGACCGTCAAAACGGGCATGTTCGGTTCCAGCGAGTCGTTCGTACCCATCCGCGACGCCGCACTGGTGAAGGACCACCTCGAGGTCCCGTACCGCAAGGACAAGATCAAGAACGCCCCCAACGTGGACATCGACGCGGGCGGGCACCTCTCGGTGGACGAGGAGCAGCGCCTGTACGAGTACTACGGCATCAACTGGGACTCGGTCCTGGCCGAACCGGGCGAGGGCGACCGGACCGGAGGCCCGGGCACGGCCGCCGGTACCGCGGGCGCGGCAGGAGCCGCGGGAGCCGCGGGAGCGGCCGGTACGGCCGGGCGCCGGGGCGACACCACCCGGGGAGCCGGCGCGCCGGGCACCACCGGCAGGGCGGGCACGGCCGGAACCGCGGGCACGGCCGGAGCCGCGGGGGCCGCCGGAACCGCGGGTATGGCCGGAACCGCGGGCACCACGGGCCGCCGCAGCGAAGCCCGCACCGGACCGCGTGACGACGCCATGACCCGCTCCGAGGAGCAGATGCACGTCGGCGTCGAGCGGCGCGAGAGCGGCCGGGCCAGGCTGCGCAAGTACGTGGTCACCGAAGAGGTCCAGAAGACCGTGCCCGTGCGCCACGAGGAAGTGCGCGTGGAGCGCGAGCCGATCACGGACGCCAACCGTGACGAGGCCATGGCGGGCCCGGAGATCTCGGAGGCCGAGCACGAGGTCACCCTGCACGAGGAGCGCCCCGTCGTGACGACGGAGACCGTTCCGGTGGAGCGGGTCAGGATGACCACGGAGGAGAAGCAGACGGAGGAGACGGTGCGCGGGCAGGTCCGCAAGGAGCGGATCGAGGCCGAGACGGAGATGGACGAGGACACCGGCCGCCGGGGCCGTGACCCGAGGAAGGGCAGGCAGTAGGCCCTCGCCCTCGGCGTCCACCAGTACGACGCGCCGGTGCTCCGTCACCGGCGCGTCGTACTGCCGTCCTCGAGCCCCGCGATCGCGGCGAGCCGCCGGTAGGAGTCCAGCAGCGCCTCCCTGTCGTAGGTGCTCGTGGTGACCAGCACCTCCTGCGCGCCCGTGTCCTTGAGCACCGACTCCAGTTCGTGCGCCACCTCCTCCTCGGTGCCGGCGAGCTGGCCGGCGAGCCCGGACTCGTAGAAGTCCCGCTCCCTGGCGGTCATGGAAAGCGTCTCCACCTGCTCGGCGGGCGGCAGCGGCGGGAAGGTCCCGTGCGTACGGGAGTGCGCCATCGACCAGGCCTCCGGGACCAGCAGCCGCTGTGCCAGTCGGGGCGTGGCGGCCACCGCGACCGTGCCGGAGACGACGACGTACGGCTCGCTCGCCCACTCCGAGGGGCGGAACAACTCGCGGTAGCGGTCGATGCCGCGCCGCATCCGGTCGCGGTCGCGGAGGTCGCCGATGACCATCGGCAGGCCCGCGCGGGCCGCGATCGTGGCGCCCTCTCCCATGGCCAGCACGAACGGCGGCACGGCCAGACCCTCGGACGGCCGCGCGCGTACCCCGGTGGGGGAGGTGCCCCGGAACCAGCCGAGCAACTCGTCGAGCTGGGCGGCGAAGTCGTCGGCGTCGCCCTTGTCGCGGCCCAGCGCCCTGCGCACCCCGTCGGTGAAGCCCACCGACCGTCCCAGCCCCATGTCGATACGGCCCGGGAACAGCGATTCCAGCACCCCGAACTGCTCGGCCACGACGAGCGGCCGGTGATTGGGCAGCATGACGCCGCCGGTGCCCACGCGGATCGTCCGGGTCGCCCCCGCGACGGCCGCCGCCAGCACGGTCGGCGCCGAACCGGCGACCCCGGGCACCCCGTGGTGCTCGGACACCCAGAACCGGTGGTAGCCGAGCCGCTCCGCCTCCCGCGCCAGGCTCACGGTGTCCCGCAGCGCCTCGGGGCCGGTGTGCCCCTCACGCGTGCGGGAACGGTCGAGGACGGAGAAGCGGACCGAGGCGAAGACGGAAGTCATACCGGGTTCAACACCCGGCGGCCCTCAGGATTCCGCCCGGCGGATGTCTAAGGTGAGGGATGTGACCGACCGCAACGAGCGGCCGCTGGCCGTGTTCGACCTCGACAACACCCTCGCCGACACGGCGCACCGGCAGCGGTTCCTGGAGCGCAGGCCGCGCGACTGGGACGCCTTCTTCGCCGCCGCCCCGCAGGACCCACCGCTCGACGAGGGCATCGCGCTGGTGCGCCGGAGCGCGCGGGAGTGCGAGATCGTGTATCTCACCGGGCGGCCCGAGCGCTGCCGGCCCGACACGGTGGACTGGCTCGCCGCCCAGGGGCTGCCCGAGGGCGAGCTGTACATGCGGGGCAACGCCGACCGGCGGCCCGCCCGCCACACCAAACTGGCGATCCTGCGCCGCCTCGCCCGCACCCGGGAGATCCGCATGCTCGTGGACGACGACGAACTCGTCTGTCTGGACGCCCGGCGGGCCGGTTTCACCGTCGTCCAGGCCCGCTGGACGGCCCCGTCCGGGGAGTTGAAGGACGCTCAGGAGCGTGAAGGGCGGACCTGAACCCCGGCGGGCTCAGTCCGTCTCCTCCAGACGGAAGCCGACCTTCAGTCCCACCTGCCAGTGCGCGATCCGCCCGTCCTCGATCTGGCCGCGCACCTGGGTCACCTCGAACCAGTCCAGATTGCGCAGCGTCTGCGACGCGCGCTCGATGCCGTTGCGTACGGCCTTGTCGACGCCGTCGGGCGAGGTGCCGACGATCTCCGTGACCCGGTAGGTGTGGTCCGACATGCTGCTGCTCCTCTCCCCGGCGGCCGCCCGACTGCACGGCGCACCGCCTGTGTCACACGTCACTCCACCGTGCCCTACCGCGCGGCGGAGCGCGAGGCGTCGGCACCGTTCGCCTGACGGCCTTGACCTCACGCATTGGTCCATACCAAGATGCAGGACACCCGCCCGAGCTTCCGCTCGCCCCCCACGTCGGGCCCCGCCCTGTCCGTCAGACAGAAACAGGTCCCCGTGAGACGCCGTCTGCTCGCCCTCGTCTGCGTGTCCGCCTCCCTGCTCAGTGGCTGCGGACTGATGTCCGACAGCGCAACGGAACGGCGCACGGTCACCGTGTGGTTGATGCAGCACAGCGCCTCGCAGGACTATCTGGAGCGCTTCACCGCCGACTTCGAGCGCGAGCACTCGGGGCTCGACCTCGACATCCGCATCCAGGAGTGGACCGGCATCGGCGAGAAGGTGCAGAAGGCACTGGAGACCGAGGCGCCGGACGGACCCGACGTCATCGAGGTCGGCAACACCCAGGTCGCCACGTACGCGGAGGGCGACGGACTGCTCGACCTCACCCTGGAGTCCATGCGCGACTGGGGCCGCGACGACTGGCTCCCCGGCCTCGCCGAGCCCGGCCAGTGGGGGTCACAGCAGTACGGCATCCCCTGGTACGCGGCCAACCGCGTCGTCATCTACCGCAAGGACCTCTTCCGCAAGGCCGGCATCACCGCCCCGCCGAAGACCCGGGAGGAGTGGCTCGCCGTCACCGAGAAGCTCAACTCCGGTGGTGACCAGGGCATTTACCTGGCCGGTCAGGACTGGTACACCCTCGCCGGCTTCATCTGGGAGGAGGGCGGAGAGCTCGCCACGGAGCGGAACGGAGTATGGCGCGGCACGCTCGACAGCCCGGCGGCGCTGCGCGGCATGGACTTCTACCGCCGGCTCCAGGCACTCGGCGAAGGACCGGTCGACTCCGACGAGGAACACCCGCCGCAGGCGGGCGTGTTCGCCGAAGGCGACGTCGCCCAGATCGTGGCCGTCCCGGGACTGGCGCGGGCGATCCTCAAGCAGAATCCCGACCTGGAGGACAAGCTGGGCTACTTCCCCGTCCCCGGCAGGACCGCCGAGAAGCCCGGTGCCGTCTTCACCGGCGGGTCCGACCTCGTCGTCCCGGCGAACACCGACGTCAGGGACGCCGCCGTGGAGGTCGTCGCGGCGCTCACGGGCGCCCGCTGGAACACCGATCTGGCGCGCACGATGAACTACGTCCCCAACAAGGCAGGACTCGCCGAATCGGTGGCCGGGGAGGAGGGGGTCGCGGCCATGGCGGCCGGAGCCGCACAGGGCCGGGCGACCCCCATCACACCCCAGTGGAGCGCGGTCGAGGCGGACAACCCGATCAAGGCGTACATGACGAAGGTGCTCACCGGCGCCGACCCGGCCACGGAGGCGAAGCGCGCCGCCCGCCGCATCACCGAGGCCCTGGCCTTCGACTAGGGCCTGTCGTTCGGATCACGCCGCAGACGCGGGGCGACGCACCGCCAGTTCCCTGCGACATGATCCAAACGACAGACCCCAGGGCCTGTCGGACGGCACGCCCGGATCAGCGGGCGACGCTCAGCGACAGGGCGAACCGCCCCTCCTCGTCCGTCCACCACCGGGTGAGCTCCAGCCCGGCGGCCGACAGCTCCTCGCGCACTCCTTCCTGCCGGAACTTCGCGGACACCTCGGTGCGCAGCTCCTCGTCCGCCGCGAAGTCCACGGCCAGTTCCAGGGCCGGGATCTTCACCGTCTGCGCGGTAAGGGAGCGCAGCCGCATCTCGATCCATTCGTGCCGGGCGTCCCACAGCGCGACATGCGCGAAGGCGTCCGGATCGAAGTCGGCGCCCAGTTCGCGGTTGATGACGTGCAGGACGTTCTTGTTGAACGCGGCCGTCACCCCGGCCGCGTCGTCGTACGCCCGGACCAGCACCCGCTCGTCCTTCACCAGGTCCGTGCCCAGCAGCAGGGCGTCGCCCGGGGCCAGCAGGGCGCGGACGGAAGCGAGGAATGCGGCACGCTCGGCGGGCAGCAGATTGCCGATGGTGCCGCCGAGGAACGCCACCAGCCGCGGGCCCGGGGTCCCGGGCAGCGTCAGCCGGGCGGTGAAGTCGGCGATGAGCGCGTGCACCTCAAGCCCCGGCCGCTCCGCGGCCAGCGCCTGCCCGGCCTGCGTCAGGGCGCTCTGGCTGACGTCGACGGGGACATAGGTGTGCAGGCCGGTGAGCACGTCGATCAGATACCGGGTCTTCTCCGAGGAGCCCGAACCCAGTTCGACCAGGGTGCGGGCACCGGACGCCTCGGCGATCTCCCCGGCGCGGGCGCGCAGGATCTCGCGCTCGGCGCGGGTCGGGTAGTACTCGGGCAGGCCGGTGATCTCCTCGAACAGCTCGCTGCCGCGGGCGTCGTAGAACCACTTCGGCGGCAGCGTCTTGGGGCTGCCCGTCAGGCCCTCGTGGACGTCGGCGCGCAGGGCGGCGTCGGTGGTGTCCTCGGGCAGGGTGCGGGTGAGACGGAACGGACTCACGTGAGGGGCTCCCTCGAAGGTACGGGTGCGTCGGCGGACGTCAGGCGGTCGCCGGGCTCCTTGAGCGGGGTCAGCAGGACGTCCGTACCCCTCGCCGCGAGCAGCGTACGGTCGGGGACCTCGCACCAGTGCGGATCGTCGTCGTAGGGCTCGGAGGCCACGACGGTGCCGCCGCCGGCCCGGGCGAGGTACCACAGCGTGTCGCCCCAGGCGGTCGCGGTGACGGTGTCACCGCCTGTGAGCAGCAGGTTGAGCCGGGCCCCCGGGGCCGCCTCGGCGACCTCCAGGACGGTGTCGGCGAGTGCCTGGCCCTCGTCGTCGCCGGCCCGCAGCCGGGCCAGCACCAGCGCCCACACGAACGCGGAGTCGTTGCGGGCCTCCAGCGACAGCACGTCCTCGGCGGACAGGGACGCGACCAGCGGCGCGAGTGAGCCCGGCCAGCCCGGCACCGCGCCGTTGTGGCTGAACAGCCAGGTCCCGGCCGCGAACGGGGCCGCCGCCGCCTCGGCGTCGGCACCGGACAGCGTCGCGTCCCGTACGGCGGCGAGCAGGGCCCGGGTGCGTACGACACGGGCCAGATCCGCGAACGACAGATCCGCCCAGACGGGCCCGGCCCGCCGGTACCGGGCCGGCACCGGATCGCCCTGCGCGTACCAGCCCACACCGAAGCCGTCCGCGTTGACCGTCCCGTACCGCTGCCGCCGGGGCGCCCAGGACTGCCGGTACAGGCCGTGCGGCGGCCGCACGAGCAGCTCGCCCAGCGGCTCCTCGGGTCCCACGTAGGCCACATGACGGCACATCAGACGGCCTCCGAGCGCGCGGTGCGGAACCCGGAGAAGATCTGCCGCCGGATCGGGTGGTCCCAGTTGCGGAAGGTGCCCCGGCAGGCCACCGGGTCCACGGCGAACGAACCGCCGCGCAGCACCTTGTACTGCGGCCCGAAGAACACCTCCGAGTACTCCTTGTACGGGAACGCCCGGAAGCCGGGGTACGGGGCGAAGTCGCTCGACGTCCACTCCCACACGTCACCGATCAGCTGCCGCACGCCCAGCGGCGACTCCCCGGCCGGATAGCTCCCGGCGGGCGCCGGACGCAGGTGCCGCTGGCCGAGGTTGGCGTGCTCGGGGCCCGGATCTGCGTCGCCCCACGGGTAGCGCATCGACCGGTCACCGGCCGGGTCGTACCGGGCGGCCTTCTCCCACTCCGCCTCGGTGGGCAGCCGGCGCCCGGCCCAGCGGGCGTAGGCGTCGGCCTCGTACCAGCACACGTGCAGCACCGGCTCGTCGGGCGGCACGACCTCCATGACGCCGAACCGGCGCCGCAGCCACTGCCCGCCGTCCCGGCGCCAGAACAGCGGCGCGGTCAGGGAGTTGCGGCGCACGTGGGCCCATCCCTCGGCGGTCCACCAGCGGGGCTCGTCGTAGCCGCCGTCCTCGATGAACGCCTGGTACGCGGCGTTCGTCACCGGAGTGGTGTCGATGCGGAACGGTGCCACCTCCCGCCGGTGCGCGGGCCGTTCGTTGTCCAGCGCCCAGGGCTCGTCCGAGGTGCCCATGGTGAACGGGCCGCCCGGCACGAGCACCTCGGACGGGCCCGTGAACAGCGGCGCCGGCTCCGGGTCCGGCGCGGTCAGGGCCTGCGGGCCCCGGCGGAGCTGATGGGTGATCAGCATGGTCTCGTCGTGCTGTTGCTCGTGCTGCGCGATCATTCCGAAGGCGAAGCCCGCCTCCGTCAGCCGCGTCCCGTCGAACGCGGTGGCCTCCAGCACGTCCAGCGCCCGGCCGCGCACGTCGGCGGCGTACCTGCGGGCCTCTCCCGGCGGCAGCAGCGGCAGGCTCGGACGTTCCGCACGCGGGTGCTCGAAGGCGTCGTACAGACCGTCTATCTCGGGCCGCAGCGCCTCCTGGCCGGCGACGGCCCGCAACAGCCACTGCTCCTCCTGGTTGCCGATATGGGCGAGGTCCCACACCAGCGGCGACATCAACGGCGAGTGCTGCGCGGTCAGTTCGGGCTCCTCCACACAGCTCGTGAGCAGCGTGGTGCGGTCCCGTGCGGTGATCAGCGAGGCGACCGCGCGCTCGCGCAGGGCTTCGGCGTCGAGGGCGGGGTCGGTCATGAGGGGGTGTCCTTCCCGTGCGTGGTCGTGGTGCGGGGGTGCGCGGCGCGGGCCGCCGTCCGCAGCTCGTCGAGCGTGTCGTCGGCCGGGCAGCGGCCGCGGGCGACGTAGCGGTCCCGGTACTCCTCGACGGCGTCGACGACCTCGGTGCTCGCGCCGAGCCGGGGGAGTGCGCGCAGCGCCGCTTCGAAGCAGGCGGCGGCCACGTCCCGCAACTCCGGATCGGCCGGTCCGACCCGGGCCGCGTCCCGCCAGAGCGGGTTGTGCGGTGCCGGCATGCCGTGCGTCCGCTCGGCCAGCGGCTTCACCGTCCGGTAGGCGGTCTCGGTGGCCTCGGGGTCGTCGAACAGCGCCGCCGTCACGGCCAGCGGCACGATCCAGCCGTCGTCGCCGGGCTGCGCGTCGATCATGCGCAGCTCCAGATGGCCGCGCGGTCTGACCGGCGGGAACAGCGTGGTCACGTGGTAGTCGAGGTCCTCCCGGGTGGGCGGCCGCGGCGTCCCGGACCTGGTCCACTCCCGGAAGGTCAGCCCCTGAGGCACCTCCCACGGCCCGTCCCCGTCCCGTACGCACATGACGGGCGCGTCCAGCACATGCCGGGCCCAGGCGCCGCGCGGGTCGGCGTCCAGCAGGGGGCCGCCCGCCCGGCCGGTGCCGATCTGCGTCCAGCGCAGTTGGCGCGTGGACAGCCAGCCCGTCGGCCGGCCGCCGGCGACGGGGGAGTTGGCGAACGCGGCGACCAGGACCGCGCCCAGCTGGTGCGCCAGCCACCAGCGCCGCACATGGCCGAGGGGTCCGGGCTCCTCGTACCCGGCGTCCACGCACACCTGCACGGAGGCGGAGGTGCACATCATGGCGCGGCCGGCCGGGCCGGTGCGGTCGAGACAGGCTTCCATGGCGTCGTAGCGCGGTTCGCGCAGGAAGCGGCGGGCTGTGTGCCAGGGGTCGTGGCCGAGGCCCACGAGGGCCAGTCCGTCCCGGCGCAGCACCGCGCGGACGGCGTCGAGATCGGCGGATACGGTACCGACGCACTCCATCAGGGAGGCGGCGGGCGGCGAGCTCAGCTCCAGCTGGCCGCCGGGCTCGATGGTGAGCGCCGACCTCAGGGGCACGGTCCGCAGAGCGGCGTAGGCCGCTTCGAGTCGTTCGGGTGACACGGGGAGCCGCGGGTCCCGCAGCTCGTGGACGAGCCATTCCACCTCGACCCCGAGGCGGCGCGGCGGTCCGGTCTTGAAGCAGATGCCCCGCACCAGGGCGTCCACCTCGGTCTCCGTGATGGCGGGGTGCGGCTGCGTACAGCCACCTGCCGAATCGGACATGTCGGGATCCTCCTGAGATTCCACCATGTCGCCGGCCCGGAGGTTCCACGCTCCCGGCCGACAGCAACTCGTCCACCCAAAACCTTCGCGCCGCCCGGCACAAGGGCGCCTGGCGGGGCGTCCCGGTTCGGTAATCCTTTCCTGAGCCTGTCGCCGGGGGTTTCCCGCCTGCCGTCCGGGCCCGCCGAGCGGGCGGAAACTCCGTTGCGCCGCATCACCAGCATCACCCACGATGCGTGCATGAGCACGACGAGGGGGAACGCGCGGTGCGCGGTCACGGCGGCTACGGGGGTGGCGCCGTGAGCGCGCGTCTGCGGGGGATCGCCCGCGAGACCGAGCAGATCGTCGCGTCCGGCGTCTACCGGGCGCCCGCCGGGCACGAGGTGTCCGTCGCGGCGGCGATCGGGGCCGCGGCCGACGGAACGCGCGTGTTCGGGCCGGACCCGGTCCCGGTTCCGGCCTTCCGTCCGGTGGAGACTCGGTTCGAGGTCACCGGGGAGAGCAGCCTTCAGGCCGCCCGGCGGCTCGAGGGCCCCGTGGCCGTCCTGAACTTCGCCTCCGCCCGCAATCCCGGCGGCGGCTACCTCAACGGCGCGCAGGCCCAGGAGGAGGCCCTGTGCCGCTCCTCCGCGCTCCACACCTGCCTGCTGCGTGCCCCGGGTTACTACGACCACCACCGCACCCACCGTGACCCGTTCTACTCCGACCGGGTGATCCACTCACCGGCGGTGCCCGTCTTCCGTGACGACCGCGGCCGCCTCCTGGACGAGCCGTTCACGGCCGGTTTCCTCACCTCGCCCGCGCCCAACGCCGGCGTGATCCTCCGATCGGCGCCGGAACGCGCGCCGGAGGTGCCGGGGGTCCTGCGGGTACGGGCCGAACGGGTGCTGGAGACCGCGGCCGCCCACGGCTACCGGCGGCTGGTGCTGGGCGCCTGGGGCTGCGGGGTGTTCCGCAACGACCCGGCTCACGTGGCAGCGGCGTTCCGGGCCCTTATGGAGCCGGGCGGGCGTTTCGCGGGGGCCTTCGCGCACGTCGTCTTCGGCATCCTGGACCGCACCCGTGACCGCGCGGTCCGCGCTGCCTTCGAGCGGGGGTTCGCGGACCTGCTGTCCGGGCCGGCGGCGATCAGCTCCAGCCGTACCGCTCCCGCAGCCGCTGACGTACGAGGTTGAACCGCATCCGGTCCAGGGCGCACGCCTCCCGGCGCATGCCCTCCTCGTGCAGCCGCAGCACCCGGGCCACGTCCACCCATGAGTCGCGGCCGGCCCGGTCCCACGGCCCGCTGCCGATCGGCACCCACTCCCGGGCATCTCTTCCCCCGCCCGCCGGCCCGGCGGAGGGCCGCTTGCTGGACAGCTGCACCGCGAGGAACGTTCCGCCCGCCTCCCGGGCGACGACCAGCACCGGACGGTCCTTGCCCCGGCCGTCGTTCTCCTCGTAGGGCACCCAGGTCCAGACGATCTCCCCGGGGTCGGGGTCGCCGTCGTGCGCGGGGGAGTACTCGGTGCGCACCCGGCCCACCTCACCGGGCGTGGCCTCGACGGTGGCGGTGGGGCCGTGGCGGCCCGGGGCGTTCTCAGGGCTGTAGGCGGTCACAGGCGTACCGTACGGCACACCCGTGACACGTCGGCCGGAGCCCTCGCGAGCGGCGGTTCAGCCGGGCACGCCCGTGAGTTCGCGGCCCGTCACCATCTCGGCGTCGATCCTGACGAACACGCCGTCGTGCATCGGCAGCCAGGACCCGGGGCCGGTCCGCAGCAGACGCTCGTGCTCCGCCGGGTCCGTGACCACGGCCGCGCGGCCCGTGACGACCACGCTCCAGCCGGCCCGGCGCTCGGCGTGGAAGTCGTCGGCCTCGAACGCGACCACCACACCGTCGATCGCCCGCACCAGATCGGAGACGGCGGAGGTGCGCAGCACCACGGCGGAGTCGGTGTCCAGGGAGAAGTTGACGGGCAGGACCGCGGGCAGCGCCTGCCGGGTGTAGACGACGCGACCGACCGGCGCCTTGGTCAGCAGGCGCAGGCACTCCTGCCGGTCGAGCGCGCGGAAGCCATCGCTGTGGATCATTCGTCCATGGTCGGCGACCGCACCCGGCGGTGCTAGGGCCGGACGGCCCTGATGGCCGCCGGGACGGGCAGCCCGCCCCGGTCGGCGAGCGCGCCGAGGAAGGCGCCGGCCGGACGGCCGTCCCCGGCGGTGCCGTACACCTCGAAACCGCTCAGACCCAGAGGGTGGGAGCTGGAGCGGCGGAGGGACGTCATCCGCACCCAGCGGCCCCTGACCGGGTGGACCGGCTGGATGTTCACCACCCCTCCGGTTCCGGCGATGGTGCGGTAGACGCTCTTCCACTCGGAGTGGTCGGTGCTGGCCTCGACGACGAACTCGAGCGGGTAGCTGGACCGGATCTGCTTGGCGGTCGTGCCGCTGTACGGGTCGCCCGTGGCGGGCGGTGTGAACAGCGGGTCGCTCGCGTCGCCCTCGAAGGTCAGGCGGATCCAGTCGATCCCGCAGACGGCCTCCAGGTCGACCGAGATCCACTGCGGATCGTCCGTCCGTGGTTCCTTCATGAGCGTGATGTCCCATCAGAAAGCAGCGGCGCGAGCCGGAACCGCCTCGCCCGCCCGTGGTGCCGAACAGTATGACAACGTTGCCAAAGGCTGTGACGCGAGAAGTCTTCTGTCAAGTGCCGAGCCGCGATGTCTGACTCGCCTTTGCAGGTGGAACCCTGGTGGCATGGGCAGGACCGCGCTGATCGTCATCGACATGATCAACACCTACGACCACCCGGACGCCGAGCTGTTGCTGCCGTCCGCCGAGTCGGTCGTACCCGTCGTCTCGGCCCTGCTGGAACGGGCGCGGCGGCGGCACGTGCCGGTCATCTACGTCAACGACAACTTCGGTGAGTGGCGCTCCCATCACGGGGAGCTGCTCGACAAGGCGCTGGCGGGACCGCATGCCCACCTCGTGGAGCCGTTGCGGCCGGACGACTCCGCCCTGTTCGTCGTCAAGGCCCGGCACTCGATCTTCTTCGAGACCCCGCTGGGCTATCTGCTCGCCCAGCAGGGCATCGACCGGCTGGTGCTGTGCGGCCAGGTGACGGAGCAGTGCGTCCTGTACTCCTCCCTCGACGCGCACATCCGGCACCTCGACGTGATCGTCCCGAGGGACGCGGTCGCCCATATGCACGCCGATCTCGCGGACGCCGCGCTGCGGATGATGGAACGCAACATGGGGGCGCGGGTGTGCGACAGCGACGAACTGTGGGACTGACGCCCGCGGGGCGGTGCCGAGGGCCGACACTGGCCCCATGAGCCGTACGCCCGTCCCGCCCGTGCTCCGTCCCTACCTGGACGAACTGGTCGACCGCACCCGGGCCGTCTGCGGACCGCACCTGGTGAGCGTCCTGGCCGTCGGGTCCCTGGCCCTCGGCGACTACCGCCACGGACGCAGCGACGTGGACGTGACGGTGGTGGTGGACGACTCGCTTCCGCACGGGTCACTCCCCGAACTGGCCCGGAGGCTCGCCCACCCCGCCCTGGACTGCCCCGCCGCCGGACTGGAACTGGTGGTCTACCCCCGCGGTTTCGCCGCCGGCCCTTCCGACGCGGCCGGGTACCTCCTGGACCTCAACACCGGACCGTCCCTGCCTGAGCGGGCCAGCCACGACGCCGGGGGCTCCCCCGCCTTCTGGTACGTCCTCGACCGCTCCATCGCCCACCAGGCGGGCCTCCCGCTGTACGGAACGCCGGTCCGCGATGTGATCGCCGCGCCCCGGCGGGCCGCCGTCCTCACCGCGCTCCGCGCCTCCGTGCACGAGCACGCCGAGGGCGAGGGACACGCGGCCGACAACCGGGTCCTCAACGGCTGCCGCTCCGTCGTGTACTGCCGCACGGGGCACTGGTTCGCCAAGCGCAGGGCGGCCGGGATCGTCGCCGCCTCCGAGGCGGCCTTCGCCCCGCTGCTCACGGAGGCGCTGCGTAGCTTCGAACTCCCCAGGGAGTCGGCGCTCGCGCTGCCGGATACGGCCGTGCGGGAGTTCCTGGCCTGGGTGGCGGGCCGGGTGGACGAGGCCGTCGAGGCCGAGGGCGGCCACGGCACACCGCTCTGAGCGGCCGCGAGCGGCCCCGGCCCGTGAGGCGCCCTTCGAGGGACGCGCCGGTCGAGGCCTTCGCGATCGCACAGCGCCGTCCGTGTGGAACGGGCCGGACGGCCGGTTGTCCGGGCCGTTGCGCGGCCCTCGGCCGCTCGACAGGCGTCCGCTGCCGTGTCAGGCTCTTCCGCGCGGCATCGCGTGCCGGTCACCGGCTGGGTGAGGCATGGAGGCGCCGCGGATGCCCGTGGAGGCATTGCACGTGTCAGTCGAGTTCAACCACACCATCGTTCTCACCCGCGACCGGGAGAAGTCCGCCCGTTTCCTCGCCCGGATCCTGGGCCTCGAGGTCGGGGAGCCGGCCGGGATGTTCCTCCCGGTGACGACCGCCAACGGCGTCACCCTGGACTTCGCGACCGTCGACATCGACATCCCCGCACAGCACTACGCGTTCCTCGTCTCCGAGGACGAGTTCGACGCACTTCTCAACCGGCTCGTGGACGCCGGGGTCCCCTTCCAGGCCGACCCGCACGGCAAGCACCCCCGCAGCATCAACCGCAACGACGGCGGGCGCGGCGTGTACTTCCTCGACCCGGCCGGTCACGGTCTCGAGGCCATCACCCGTCCCTACGGCACCGACCCGGACTCACCGCTGAACGGCGTCACCGAGGAGATCCCCGGGGCCGTCTGACCGGCACGGCGGCCCCCGCGGCACATGAGCGCGGCGGGGGCCGCCCTGCCTGCGCCGGTTTACGTCCCGCGACGCGGGCTACGCGGCGCACACGGAAGTCCAGGCCGGTCACTCGACCCGGGAGGTGCCATGACCCTGCGGATACGGGACGTGATGTCCGGGGACACCGCGTCCGTCGAGCCCATGACCACGGTGGCGCGGGCGGCGCGGCTGATGCGCGAGCACGACATCGGCGATGTCCTGGTCGCGTACGACTGCGATCTGTTCGGTGTGCTCACCGACCGCGACATCGTGCTGAGGGGTGTCGCCGAAGGACACGACCCCGAGGTCACGACGGTCGGTGCGCTGTGCACGCGCCCGCCCCTGGTGACCCTCGACCCCGAGGACACCACCGACCACGCCGTCGAGCTGATGCGGAGGCACGCCGTCCGCCGGCTCCCCGTGGTGGAACGCGGGGGTTGTCCGGTGGGCATGGTCAGCCTCGGTGATCTCGCCGCCACCGAGGACCCGCACTCCGCCCTCGCGGACATCAGCACGGCCGCGCCCACCCACTGAGCGCGGGGCGGTCAGCGCCGGTAGAGGCCCACCAGGGTGCCGCTCGCCAACTGCCGATCCTCGACCGCCTCGTGCACCTGCTGTGCACGGGGCGCGTCCGGGAGCACGCACGGTTCGGCGAGGGCGTAGAGCCGGAACAGGTAGTGGTGCGCGTCGTCGCCCGGGGGCGGGTGCGGGCCGCCCCAGCCGCGGTCGCCGTAACCGTTGACGAGCTCGGTGCCCCGCGGCGGGCTCTGGCCCGCGCCGACTCCGTCGCTGTGGGGGTCGATGCCGACCACGATCCAGTGCACGAAGGTGCCCGAGGGGGCGTCGGGGTCCTCGCAGAGGAGGACGAGTTCCGCCGCGTCGTCCGGTACGCCCTGCCAGGTGAGGGGAGGGGAGAGGTTGGGTCCCTCGTACGCGTGCCGACGGCCGATGAACGCGTTGTCGTCGAAGGCGTCACTGCCGATGTCGATGCCGGTCATACGGGCGGGGTACCCCCGACACTTTTCGGACATGCAGCGGGACGTCCGTCACCCGGACGCCGGAGGGGCCGACCGAGCCGGGAGGGTCAGGCGTCCACGGTGACCGCGCACGACCACCCGCACGGGCCCGGGGCGACATGGAGGTCCTCCCAGGTCACGGCCGTCGGGGCGGTTCCGGTGAGGCGGACGTCCGACAGGCCGGCGACCGCCAGGCGCACATCGAGGCCGCCCTCCGCCTCGTCCGCCTCCACGTCCACCGGGACCTGGCCGTACACATCCAGCCGGTACAGGACCTCGTCCAGCAGCGCGGCCAGCAGATCGTCGTCGCTGGCCTCGTCGAGACGGATGCGGCCCACACCGGTCGGCCGTACCCCGGAGACGTCGGCGAAGCACTCCACCATCGCCGCCACCGCCTCCGCGAGACAGTGCTCCCGGCTCGCCGCCCACGCCTCGATGCGGACCTCGTCCTCCTGCGCCACCGCCCGGTGCCCGCTCTCGTCCGGCCGCCGCGCCTGCCCGTAGTCGCCCGTGTCACCGACCATGACCCTCGACTGCCCGACGCTCGCGGACCCATGCCGGTCGGCGGCGCTTCGGGTGCCGGGGAGCGGGTACGCGGGTGCGGACCAGGTGCTTGAGGTGCCGTCTGCGCGCGGAGGGAGGCATCCGTCATGCGGTTCCGTGATCGCCGGGAGGCCGGCCGCGAACTGGCCGCCCGACTGCGGCAGAGGCAGGACGAGGGAGGGCTGCCGGACCCGGTCGTGCTGGCCCTGCCCCGCGGCGGTGTCGCCGTGGCCGCCGAGGTCGCCCACGCCTTGGACGCTCCCCTCGACGTCCTCGTCGTACGGAAGGTCGGCGCCCCCTTCCACGAGGAGTTCGGTGTCGGCGCGATGGCCGGTGACGGGGTGCCGGTGTTCGACGCGGACGCCCTGCGCCGGCTCGGCCTGAGCGAGTCCGACCTCGCGCCCGTCGTCGAGCGCGAGCGCGCCGAACTGCGCCGCCGCGAAGAGCTCTACCGCCGGGGCCGCCCCGCTCCGGACCTGCGCGGACGGTCCGTGATCGTCGTCGACGACGGACTGGCGACCGGCTCCACCGCCCGCGCCGCCCTGCGCGCCCTGCGCCCGCAGGGCCCCGGCCGGCTCCTGCTGGCCGCACCCGTCGGCGCTCCCGAGGGCGTGGCGCTGATGCGCGCCGAGGCCGACGAGGTGGTGTGCCTGCACGAGCCCGCCGCGTTCATGGCCGTGGGCCAGTGGTACGAGGAGTTCGACCAGCTGACGGACGAGGACGTCCTGGAAGCCCTGCGCCAGCGGCAGGCCTAGGGCCTTTCGCTTGTTCAGATGACGGAGTCCGCGCGCAGAGCCTCGATCTCCTGCGGGTCGTGGCCGAGTTCCGTCAGGATCGCCTCGGTGTGCTCGCCCACGGCCGGTACCGGATCCATGCGCGCGGGCAGGCCCGCGAGGTCGGCGGGCGGGAGCAGTGCCGACACCGTCGCGCCCGGCACCTCCACCTCACGCCAGCGGTCGCGCGCGGCGAGCACCGGGTGGTCGAGGAAGGCGGCGACGTCGTTGACACCGGCGCAGGCGATGCCGATCGCCTCCAGGTGCTTCAGCAGCTCCTCGGCGTCGTCGCGGGCGCAACGCTCCGCGATGATCACGTTCAGCTCCTCCCGGTGCGCCACGCGGTCGGAACCGGTCGCGAACCGTGGATCGTCGGTGAGCTCCGGCCGGCCGAGGAACTCCGCGCACAGGGCCGCCCACTCGCGCTCGTTCTGGATGGAGAACAGCACCTCGCGGCCGTCGGCGGCCCGGTAGGTCCCGTACGGGGCGATGGTGGCGTGCTGGGTCCCCAGACGCGGAGGCTGGCTGCCGCCGTAGCGGGTGTAGTAGGCGGGCTGGCCCATCCACTCGGCCAGCGCCTCGAACAACGACACCTCCACGGGGTGGGCCGTGCCGGTGGTCGCCCGCGTGTACAGGGCGGTGAGCACACCGCTGTACGCGTACATCCCGGCGGCGATGTCGGCGACGGATATGCCGGTACGGGCGCTCTCCTGCGCCGTCCCGGTCAGGGACACCAGGCCCGTCTGGCACTGCATCAGGAGGTCGTACGCCTTGCGGTCGGCCCATGGCCCGCTCGTGCCGTAACCGGAGATGGTGCAGGGGATCAGCCTCGGGTAGCGGCGGGTGAGTTCGCCGGTCCCGAGGCCGAGCCGGTCGGCGGCGCCCGGTGCGAGGTTCTGCACGAACACGTCGGCGTCCCGCAGGAGCCGGTGGAGGATGTCCCGGCCCCGCGGGTCCTTGAGGTCCAGGGTGAGGGACTCCTTGGAGCGGTTGATCCACACGAAGTAGCTGGAGTGGCCGTGCACGGTGGTGTCGTAGCGCCGGGCGAAGTCGCCCTCGCCCGGCCGCTCCACCTTGATCACGCGTGCGCCCAGATCGGCCAGCTGCCGGGTGGCGTAGGGGGCGGCCACCGCCTGCTCCACGCTGACCACCGTCACCCCGGACAAGGGGAGTTTCCGCACGTCCACGCCTCCTGCCTGCTCCCGGAGCACCGGTCTCGATCAGTACCGCCGGGGCGGACGGTCTGTCAACGGCCGCCCCCGTCCGCTCACTGGCCGGCCCGGCTCCACGGAGCGTCGGCGGGGCGGCTGCGGGAGACGATGCGGGCGCCGCGCCCGTCGACGGAGCGGACCTGGAGCGAGCCGCAGCCGCAGCGGGTCCACACCGTGCTGCCCGTCGCCGTGCTGTGCCGGGAGACCACCTGGAACGGCTCGGCGTCGTCCGGCCACCCGCAGTACGGGCAGAAGGTGCCGGTCGTCCCCGTGGCGCCGGTCGTGCTGGTCATGGTGACTCCTCGTTGCTCAATTGCCTCGGTGCATGTCAATTGTCGCGACACAGCAAGGGTGCGCCGTCCCGTCCGTACACGTCCAGGTTGACTTTGTGGACCCGACCGTGAAGCGTTTGCTTCATGATTGATCTGCGCAGGCTGCACGTCCTGCGGGCGGTCGCCCACTACGGCACGGTCACCGCGGCGGCCCGCGCCCTGCACTTCACCCCGTCCGCCGCCTCCCAGCAGATCCGCCAGCTCGCCCGTGACCTGGATGTCACGCTGCTGGAGCCGCAGGGGCGAGGGGTGCGGCTGACCCCGGCCGCGGAGAGTCTGCTGGCGCACGCCGACGCCATCCAGGCGCGCTGGGAGCAGGCGGAACTGGATCTGCGGGCCGATCACGACGCCCCGGCCGGGCTGCTGCGCGTCACCGGGTTCCCGGTGGCGATCTCGGTGCTGCTGGCGCCGATGGCCGCCCGGTTGGGCGCGCGCCATCCGAGGCTGTCGGTGCGGATCGCGGAGGCGGGTGTGCCGCAGAGCTTCGACCTGCTGTTCGAGGGGGCCGCGGATCTGGCCGTGGTGGAGTCCACGCCGCACAACCCGCCGCTGAGTGACGCGCGGTTCGACCAGCGGCCGCTGCTGGACGACCCGTTCGACCTGGTGGTCCCGGACGGGCATGCGCTGGCCGGTGCGGAGCGGGCCGACCTCGCCGAGGCGGCGCGCGAGCCGTGGATCGCTCCGGTGCCGGAGAGCCCGTGCCGGCCGCATGTGATGGCCGCGTGCGGTGCGGCCGGCTTCTCCCCGGACGTCGTCCATCACGCCCTGGACTGGAACGTCACCGCCCATCTCGTCGCCCACGGACTCGGCGTCGCCCTGATCCCGCGCCTCGCCCATCTGACGCCGCATCTGCCGATCTCCCGCGTGCGCTGCGCGGGCAACCCGCACCGCAAGCTGCTGACCTGCACCCGCGGCGGCGGCCACGCCCGCCCCGCGGTGGCGGCGGCGCTGCGCGAACTACGGGCACTGGCCCCCACGGCGGTCGCCTGACCGCCGCCGACCGCCCGGGCCGGCGACGCGGACTCCACCGTCGGCGTCACGCGGAACCCGCGTCCGCGCTGCCCGCACGACGCCAACGGTGGAGCCTCACCAAGGCCACAGTCCCCGACGTCCAGTCCCCGGCTGCCCGGGCCCCTTCACAGCCGTCACCCGCGGTCTCCGTGCGGCCGGGTCCGGTCCTGCGCGTTCCAGGCGGCCGGTCGGGCGGTGCGGGTTCGGCCGTGCGGGTTTCCAGGCGGGCGGGCGGTGCGGGTTTGGCCGTGCTGTTTCTACGTGGAGTGCCGACGGTGCGGGTTCGGCCCGGCGGTTTCGCCGTGGAGTGCCGACGGTGCGGGGCCAGCCGCGCGGCTCTACGCGGCGGGGTCCGGTCCTGTGCTTTCCACGCGGGCGGGCCGACGGTGCGGGTCCGGCCGTGCGGGTTTCCACGCGGGCGGGCGGGCGGTGCGGGTTTGGCCGTGCTGTTTCTACGTGGAGCGCCGGCGGTGCGGGTCTGGCCCGGCGGCTTCTACGTGGGGGCCGACGGTGCGGGGCCGGCCCCGCGTTCTCTACGCGGCCGGGTCCGACCGTGTGGTTTCCATGCGGGCGGGCCGGCGGTGCGGGTCGGCCCCGCGGGTTCTTACGCGGGCGGGCCGACGGTGCGGGACCGGCCCGGCGGTTTCTGCGTGGAGTGCCGACGGTGCGGGGCCAGCCGCGCGGCTCTACGCGGCGGGGTCCGGTCCTGTGCTTTCCACGCGGGCGCGCCGACGGTGCGGGTCCGGCCCGGCGGTTTCTACGCGGGCGGACCGGCGGTGCGGGGCCGGGTGTCCCGGGGGTGCTGTTGTCCGTGGCGCGTCGTGGCTGTTGGGGGGCGGCGGTTGTGCCGACGACGACACGCGCGCGGGATCGGTCGTGCGTCGGCGTGACCCGACCGGGTGGCCGGACGCCTGTGCGTGAGCCGGAGTGCCCGGGTGATGGTGCTATCGGCCCGGTGCGCCCACGCGCAGGCCGTCCATGATGAGGTCCAGCAGCCGGGCGGCGCGCGGCTGCCAGTCGCCGGCGGGGTCGAGCTGCCACAGGCCGCCCATGGCGAGAATGAGGTCGTCCGCGGTCACCCCCGGGCGGATGGCACCCGCCTCCTCACAGCGGCGCAGCAGATGCCCGGCCGCCTCGGTCACCGGGCTGTGGGCCGGCTTCTCGGGGCTTCCCGGCCCGCTGGTCGCCTGCCGGATGGCGTCGGCCAGTCCGGCCTTGGTCATGGCGAACCGGGCCAGCCGGTCCATCCACTCGCGCAGGGCGCGGTCCGGCTCCCGGTTCTGCAGCAACTCCGCCGCGCTGTCCGCGACCTGCTGCATCTCGTAGCGGTAGATCTCCAGGACCAGTGCCTCACGGCTGGGGAAGTTCCGGTAGAAGGTGCCCTGCCCGACGCACGCCTTCTTGGCGATCACGCTCAACGGGGTGTCCGCCGAGCGCGTCAGCTCGGCCACGGCCACTTCCAGGATCCGCTCCCGGTTGCGCTGCGCGTCCGCGCGCAGAGGTGCGTCCTTCTCGTGCCCCATGCGTCCTCCTCACGGGCCGTGGCCGAAACCCGTCCTTGCTAACCGGACAGCTGTCCACTACGTTTTCCGGGGTAACGGACAGCTGTCCGCTTCGGCTCCATCGTATCGGCGGACACGGACGGCCGCGGCATGCCCCGAACGACCGGCGTTCCCGGCTCCTCCGCCCTCCCCGCATGGTCCCGGACACCCCCCGCTCCGTACAGCCCGCCCCCCACCCCACGTCATCGAACCGTCCGCCTTCCAGATCCCTGAAAGAAGGCTGCTCATGGCCACCTCGACGTCCAGCACCGTCACCTTGAACATCAACGGCGAGAAGCACACGCTGTCCGTCGACCACCGCACCACCCTGCTCGACGCGCTGCGCGAGCGGCTCGACCTGACCGGCACCAAGAAGGGCTGCGACCAGGGACAGTGCGGTGCCTGCACCGTTCTGGTCGACGGCCGCCGCACCGTGTCCTGCCTGCAGTTGGCCGTCGCGTCCGACGCACGCGAGATCACCACCGTGGAAGGGCTCGCCGAGGGGGACCGGCTGCACCCCGTGCAGCAGGCCTTCCTCGACCTGGACGGCTTCCAGTGCGGCTACTGCACCCCCGGCCAGATCTGTTCCGCCGTCGCCGTCATCGAGGAGCACGCCGCGGGCTGGCCCAGCGCCGCCACCGGGGACGTACGGCCGGAAGCGGGACCACCTGCCCTGACACCCGAGGAGATCAGGGAACGCATGAGCGGCAACCTGTGCCGCTGCGGCGCCTACGTGCAGATCGTCCAGGCCGTCGCCCGCGCCGCCGCCGAGACCCGTACCGAGACCGAGGAGGCAGCGGCATGAAGGAGTTCGACTACCGGCGCGCCGACGACGTGTCCGGCGCGGTGGCACTGCTCGGCGACGACCCCGACGCCCGCTACCTCGGCGGCGGCACCAACCTCGTCGACCTGATGAAGTCCGGCGTGGAGCGCCCCGCCCGGCTCGTCGACGTCCGCACCCTCCCGCTGGACCGGATCGAACCGGCCGACGACGGCGGACTGCGCATCGGCGCCACCGTCACCAACAGCGACCTCGCGGCACACCCCGGAATCCGCAACCGCTACCCGGCGCTCGCCCAGGCCGTGCTCGCCGGCGCCTCCGGGCAGCTGCGCAACATGGCCACCGTCGGCGGCAACCTCCTCCAGCGCACCCGCTGCGGCTACTTCACCGACGTCAGCAAGCCCTGCAACAAGCGGGTGCCCGGCAGCGGCTGCCCCGCCGTCGAGGGCGAGCACCACAACCACGCCGTCCTCGGCGCCTCCGAGCACTGCGTGGCCGTCCACCCCTCCGACATGGGCGTGGCCCTCACCGCCTTCGACGCGGTCGTCTCGTACGAAACCGCCGACGGCGCCGCCGAGTTGCCGCTGGCCGACCTCTATCTGCCCGTCGGGGAGACCCCGCACCGGGAGACCGCCCTGCCGCCCGGCGCGCTCATCACCGGCGTCACCCTGCCGCCCGCGCGCGTCGCCGCCCGCTCCCGCTACCGCAAGGTCCGCGAACGGGCCTCGTACGCCTTCGCGATCGGCTCGGTCGCCGCCGCCCTGGACGTCTCGGGCGGCGTCGTCCGCGAGGCCCGCCTCGCCTTCGGCGCGGTCGCCTCCCGGCCCTGGCGGGCCCACACCGCCGAACGCGTCCTGACCGGCGCCCCGGCCACCGCGGAGTACTTCGCCGCCGCCGCCGACGCCGAACTCGCGGCCGCCAGGCCGCTGCCCGACAACGGATACAAGGTGACACTCATGCGCAACCTCGTGGTGGCCGTGCTCTCCGAACTCGCCGAGGAGGCCGCCCGATGACCACCGCCACGACCGGCGCCGCGGCTCCGACGCGCGCCGTCGGCACCGCGCACACCCGCGTCGAGGGCCGCGACAAGGTCACCGGCGCCGCCCGCTACGCCGGTGAGATCCCCTTCGCCGACCTCGCCCACGGCTGGCTCGTCCTCTCCACCGTCGCCCGCGGCCGCGTGCTCTCCGTCGAGACCGGGCCCGTCCTGGACATGCCGGGCGTGCTGACCGTCCTGCACCACGGCAACGCCCCCCGGCTGCACACCGATTACGTCGGCATGCTGGGCGTGCCGCCGGACCTGACGGCCGCGGTCTTCCAGAACGACCGTGTCCCGCACGCCGGCTGGCCCGTGGCACTCGTCGTCGCCGACACCTCAGAGCAGGCCCGCGAGGCCGCCGAGGCACTCGTGGTCACCTACGAGCGGGAGCCGCACGACGTCGCGTTCTCCGCGGGCCACCCGGACGCCTACCCGGCGGACGGACACATGCCCGCCCTCACGGAGAAGGGCGACCTCGAAGCCGAACTCGCCGCCTCCGCCCATGTGGTGGACGAGGAGTACACCACCCCCGAAGAGCACCACGGCATGATGGAGCCGCACGCGGCGACCGCCCGGTGGGACGGCGGGCGGCTCGAGGTCGTCGACTCCAACCAGGGCACCACCTGGGTCGTCGACGAGCTGGCGCGGATGTTCTCGCTGGACGCCTCCGCCGTGCGGGTCCGCTCCGAGCACGTCGGCGGCGGCTTCGGAAGCAAGGGCGTACGCGCCCACCAGGTCTCCGCGGTGATGGCCGCCACGGTCCTGCAGCGGCCGGTGCGCGTCGTACTGACCCGCCGTCAGATGTTCTCGCTCACCGGCTACCGCAGCCCCACCACCCAGCGGATCCGGCTCGGCGCCGATCCCGACGGCCGGCTGCGCGCCCTGGACCACCGCTCGCTCAACCAGACGTCGACGGTCTGGGAGTTCGTCGAGCCGAGCGCGGGCGTGGCGCGGATCATGTACGACGCCGACGCCCACCGCACGGAGAACCGGGTCGTACGACTGGACGTCCCGTCCCCGACCTGGATGCGCGCGCCCGGCGAGGCCCCGGGGTCCTTCGCCGTGGAAGCGGCGCTCGACGAACTGGCCGAGAAGTGCGGGATCGACCCGATGGAACTGCGGCTGCGCAACGAGCCGGACGGGGGCCCGGTCTCCGGGCTGCCGTTCAGCAGCCGCAATCTCGCCGCCTGCTTCCGGGAGGGCGCCCGCCGCTTCGGCTGGGCGGACCGCGACCCGCGGCCCGGTGTGCGCCGCGAGGGACGCTGGCTGCTGGGCACGGGCACGGCCGCGGCGTCCTTCCCCGCGGGCGCCATGCCGTCCACGGCGGCGGTGACGGCGGAGCCGGACGGCACCTTCACCGTGCGGATCTCGGCCGCCGACATCGGCACCGGGGCCCGTACGGCGCTCACCCTGGTCGCCGCGGACGCGCTGCGGGTGCCGGTGGAGCGGGTCCGGACGCGCATCGGCGACAGCGACTTCGGTCCGGCGATGATCGCGGGCGGCTCCATGGGCACCCGTTCCTGGGCCTGGGCGGTCACGGCCGCCGCCGGGGAACTGAGGGAGCGGCTCGTCCCCGGCGGCACCGTTCCGCCGGAGGGCATCACCGTCCGCTCCGACACCACCGCCGCCCTCGCCGCCCTCGCCCAGAAGGAACGGCACTCCTTCGGGGCGCAGTTCGCCGAGGTCGCCGTCGACGTCACCACGGGCGAGGTACGCGTGCGCCGGATGCTCGGCATCTTCGCCGCGGGCCGGATCGTCAACCCGCTGACCGCGCGCAACCAGCTCGTCGGCGGAATGACCTGGGGCATCTCCATGGCCCTGCACGAGGAGGCGGTGCGCGACCGCGCCTCGGGCGGTCTCTACGGCGCCGACCTGGCCGGATACCACGTGGCGAGCCACGCCGACGTACCGGCGATCGAGGCGGACTGGGTGGACGACCCGGATCCCGACGACCCCGTCGGGATCAAGGGCATCGGCGAGGTCGGCATCGTGGGCGCGGCGGCGGCCGTCGCCAACGCGGTCTGGCACGCGACCGGCGTACGTCACCGGAACCTTCCCATCCGCCCGGACCGGGTGCTGGAGGCGGGAGGTCCGCGTGTTTGACATCGCCGGTGAGCTGCGCGGCTGGCTGGTCGCGGGCCGGGAGTTCGCCGTGGCCACGGTGGTGTCGGTGAGCGGCAGCGCACCGCGCGGTCCCGGCGCCGCCCTCGCCGTCGACAGCGACGGCACGGTGATCGGCTCGGTCTCCGGGGGGTGTGTGGAGGGCGCGGTGTACGACCTGTGCGCACAGGCCCTCGCGGACGGCGGAACCCGCGTCGAACGCTTCGGCTACAGCGACGAGGACGCCTTCGCCGTGGGCCTGACCTGTGGCGGCGTCATCGACATCATGGTCACCCCGGTCCTGGCGCGGTCACCCGTCAGGGAGGTGCTGGGGGCGGCGCTGTCCGTCGCGGCCGGAGGCGGGCCGGGGGCTCTGGTCCGGGTCGTCGAGGGCCCGGCGGAACGCCTCGGCACGGCCCTCCTCGTACGGCCGGACGGGTCGTACCAGGGCGGCCTGGGCGGGCCCGTGGAACTGGACCGCACGGCGGCCGCCGAGGCCGGGGCCCTGCTGGACGCGGGCCGCACGGGCACGGTCACGGTCGGGGAGGACGGGGCGTACTGCCCCGGCGGGATGACGCTGTTGGTCGAGACGTCGGTGCCGCCGCCCCGCATGATCGTCTTCGGGGCGATCGACTTCGCGGCGGCACTGGTGCGGGCGGGGAAGTTCCTCGGCTACCACGTCACGGTGTGCGACGCCCGGCCGGTCTTCGCCACCCGGGGCCGCTTCCCGGAGGCGGACGACGTCGTCGTCGACTGGCCGCACCGCTATCTGCGGAGCACGGAGACGGACACGCGCACCGTGCTGTGCGTGCTCACCCACGACGCGAAGTTCGACGTTCCGCTGCTCCAGGCCGCGCTGGCGATGCCGGTGGCGTTCGTCGGGGCGATGGGCTCCCGGCGCACCCACGCCGACCGGGAGCGCCGTCTGCGGGAGGCCGGCGTGGGGGAGCGGGACCTGGCCCGGCTGCGCTCCCCGATCGGGCTCGATCTCGGTGCCCGTACCCCGGAGGAGACGGCCCTGTCCATCGCGGCGGAGATCGTCGCCTCCCGGCGCGGGGGGACGGGCGCCCCGCTGACGGGCTCGGCCACGCCGATCCACCGGGACGGCGGGCCCGCGCGGGCGGCTGCGTGAGCTGACGGGTGGCGAGGGCCCAGGGGTTTCGCCCCCGCCGCCCCTTCCCGTCCGGTCCCCGGGGGCGCCGCCCCCGGACCCCCGCTCCTCGATCGCCGGAGGGGCCGGCACACCAGCCCGTCCGGCGTTTGAGGACGAGGCCCGTTCAGGGCCGAAAGGGGAGGTCAGGCGGCCGTCGGCTGCGCGGCGAGGGTGTGCAGGCGGGTGACGACCTCGGTCAGCTGCTCGACGACCTCGCTGTCGTCCGCCGGGTGCGTCTCGGCGAAGCGGGTCACGGAGCCGGGGATGGACAGCTTGATGTCCTCGATCACCTTGCCGCCGGCGATGCCCACGGCCTTGCGCGCCTCGTCCTGCGCCCAGACGCCGCCGTACTGGCCGAAGGCGGTGCCGACGACGACGACGGGCTTGCCGCTGATGGCGCCGGCACCGTACGGGCGGGACAGCCAGTCGATGGCGTTCTTCAGGACGGCCGGGATCGTGCCGTTGTACTCGGGGGTGAAGAGCAGCAGCGCGTCGGCGCCCGCGGCGGCCTCGCGCAGCTTGGCGGCGGCGGCCGGGACGCCGCCCTCCACGTCGATGTCCTCGTTGTAGAACGGGATCTCGGCCAGCCCCTCGTAGAGCGCCACGTCGGCGCCCGAGGGAGCGAGCTTGACCGCGGCCTCGGCGAGCTGACGGTTGTGCGAACCCGCGCGAAGGCTGCCGACGAGGGCGAGGATGCGAACAGACATGACGAAAACTCCAGGGGGCTGAGATGGCCTCGACAGAATCCGGACCGTGGTCCGCTTCGATGTTGTAGCACTTTAACCGGACCGCGGTCCAGTTTCTTCCCCATGCTTTACGCTGACTTCATGTCCGCCGCGCCGCCGCCCGCCCCGACGCCACGGGAGCCCGTCGAGCCGCTCGAGCCGCTGGAGTTGCTCCAGCTCGGCACCGACGCCGACGAGCCCTGCCTGCGTGCCGACGCCGCCCGCAACCGCGCCAGGCTGCTGGAGGCGGCCGCCCGGCTGGTCGCCGAGCGCGGGGCCGAGGGCATCACCATGGAGGAGGTGGCGGCGGCAGCCCGCGTGGGCAAGGGGACGGTCTTCCGCCGCTTCGGCGACCGCACCGGACTGCTCACGGCACTCCTCGACCACTCCGAGAAGAAGTTCCAGGCGGCCTTCCTCAGCGGGCCGCCACCGCTCGGCCCGGGCGCGCCCCCGGTCGAGCGGCTCCGGGCGTTCGGACTCGCCACACTCCGGCGGACCGCCGAGGAACTGGAACTGCAGCTGGCCGCCGAGCCGGAACCCGGACGCCGTTTCACCAACGCACCCCGCCGGGTGCGGCGCCACCACGTCAGCCTGCTGCTGCGCGAGGCGGTCCCGGGCGCGGACTGCGACCTCCTCGCCCACACGCTGATGGCGCAGCTCGACCCCGCCCTCATCCACCATCTGATCCGGCAGTGCGGCATGCCCCTGGAGCGGCTGGAAGCCGCGTGGGTGGACCTCGTCGACCGGGTGACGTGCTCCGCGAGCCCCGGCTGACCGTCTCAACTCACCCGGCCGCCGGGCCCGTTACGGCTTCTGCAAGGATGCGGTACGTCATGGTGCAGATACCGAACCCGCCCGCGCCCGCGTCCCCCGCACCGACGCGCTCCGTACCCACGAGCGCCGATGTGGCCCGCCTGGCCGGCGTCTCGCGCGCGACCGTCTCCTACGTCCTGAACAACGCCGGCGCCGTCCGGATCAGCGAACCCACCAGGCGCCGGGTCCGCGAAGCCGCGCGGGAACTCGGGTACGTGCCGCACGCCGCGGCCCGCAGCCTGCGCGCCGGGCACAGCCGTATGGTCCTGATGCCCGCGCCGGCCTTCCCCGTCGGCCCGCTCTACAGCCAGTTCATCAACGACCTCCAGAGCGCCCTCGGCCGCCTCGACTACACGGTCGTCCAGTACGGAACCGTCGGCCTGCACGACGACGAGGCCGCCCGCTCCTGGGCGGAGCTGCGGCCTGTCGCCGTCCTGGTCCCCGGCTCCGGACTCGGCCCGCGCGGGGTCGAAGTGCTCAAACGCTCCGGGGCGCGGGCCGTCGTCACCCTCGGCCCCGATGCCGTCGAGGGCGCGCACGCCCTGCTCATGGACCACGACGTCGTCGGCCACAGCGCCGGCGCCCACCTCTTCGACCGCGGCCGCCGCCGGATCGGTGTGGTCGTCCCGCGCGAGCCAGGCCTGGAGACCTTCTCCGCGCCCCGGCTGGCGGGCGTGCGCGCCGCCGTGGACGGCACCGACGCCACCGTCACCGAGCTGCCGCTGGCGCACGACGAGGGCGCCGCCGCCCGGCTCGCCGCCCGCTGGCGCGAACTGGGCCTCGACGCCGTGTTCACGTACAACGACGAGTACGCGATGCTGCTCATGCGCGCGCTCAAGGACGAGGGCATCCGCATCCCCGAGGAGGTCGCCGTCGTCGGCGCGGACAACCTGATGCTGGGCCGGCTGCTGCGGCCCCGGCTGAGCACCGTCCACCTCGAACTGCCCTCCGGCCGGGAACTGGCCGAACTGGTCGACCGCGCGGTGCGCGACCCGGCGGCCGCGCCCGAGGCCCACAAGGTGCTCGGGGCGTCGGTGGTGCGACGCGAGTCCAGCTGACACCGTGGGAGGCGGCCGACGGGTACCGGGTCCGGGCAGGAAACAGGGGTGCGACCCCTCCGCCGCCAGGCCCTCCCGGGGCTAGGATGTTGCGCGCTCAACCACATGGGTACGCGAAGGACGACCGCACCCACGCCACTCCGGCGTGCCGGTGACCGATCGGAGAGCCGCCATGACGTTGCTCGACCCCACGACCCGGCCGTCCCGCCCGCTCACGGGACCCGAGCACCCCGTCACCGAGCCGGCCACCGGTGACTCCCTCGGCACCGTCACCCTCGCCTCCGCCGAGGACGTCGAGGCCGCCGTCGAGGCCGCCCGCGCGGCCCGCACCGGATGGGCCGCGGCACCGCACTTCGTCCGCGCGGCGGTGCTCCGCAAGGCCGGCGACCTGTTCGCCGGCCACACCGAACTGCGGGAGTGGCTGATCCGCGAGGGCGGCAACATCCCCGGCAAGGCCGACTTCGAACTCCATGTGGCCGCCCAGGAGTGCTACGAGGCCGCCGCCCTCGCCTCCCGCCCCGCCGGACAGGTGCTGCCCACCGAGGAGCCGCGGCTGTCCTACACCCGGCGCGTACCGGTGGGCGTGGTGGGTGTGATCGCCCCGTTCAACGCGCCGCTGATCCTTTCGATCCGCTCCGTCGCGCCGGCCCTGGCGCTCGGCAACGCGGTCGTCCTCAAGCCCGACCCGCGCACCGCCGTCTGCGGCGGGCTGGCGCTCGCCGCCGTGTTCGCCGAGGCGGGGCTGCCCGAGGGCCTGCTGCATGTGCTGCCCGGGGGACCGGAGACCGGTCAGGCCCTGGTGGCGGACCCGCACATCCCCGTCATCTCCTTCACCGGTTCCACCGGCGCCGGCCGGGCGGTCGGAGAGGCCGCCGGCCGCCATCTGAAGCGTGCCCACCTGGAACTGGGCGGGAACTCGGCGCTCATCGTGCTGGAGGACGCCGACCTCGACGCGGTGATCTCCACGGCCGCCTGGGGATCGTTCTTCCACCAGGGCCAGATCTGCATGACCGCCGGACGGCACCTGGTCCACGCGTCGCTGTACGACGAGTACGTCGAGCGGCTGGCCGCCAGGGCCGACTCCCTCACCGTCGGCGACCCGTACCGCGAGGAGGTCCACCTGGGCCCGCTCATCGACCGCGGCCAGCTCGGCAAGGTCCACGGACTGGTCGAGGCCAGCACGGCGGGAGGCGCGAAGCTCGCCGCCGGCGGCACCCACGACCGGCTCTTCTACCGGCCCACGGTCCTCGCCGACGCGGACGACCTCACCCCCGCCTACACGGAGGAGGTCTTCGGGCCCGTGGCCCCGGTACGGTCCTTCGCGAACGCCGACGAGGCGGTCGCGCTCGCCACCGCGAGCCCCTACGGACTCTCCCTGGGCATCGTCACCGCGGACCCGGCCCGCGGTCTGGACCTCGCCGACCGCATTCCGACGGGCATCGTCCACATCAACGACCAGACCGTCAACGACGAGGCCGTCGCACCCTTCGGCGGGGTGGCCGCGTCCGGCACCGGCTCCCGCTTCGGCGGGGACGCCAACCTGGAGGCCTTCACCGACCTGCGGTGGACCACGGTGCGCGGCGTCGTCGCCCGGTACCCGTTCTAGCGCGCCGGCCGCGCGAAGGCGCTCACTCGCCCGCGGCCGACGCCTGCCCCTGCTGTGCCTGCTGCTCGGCGATCTGCTTGCGGACCTCGTCCATGTCCAGCTTCCGGGCCTGCCCGATGACATCCGTCAGCGCGGCCTCGGGCAGGGCACCCGGCTGGGCGAACACGGCGACCTGATCGCGCACGATCATCAGCGTGGGGATCGACTGGATCCCGAAGGCCGCGGCCAGTTCCGGCTGCGCCTCGGTGTCCACCTTGCCGAACACCAGGTCCGGGTTCTCGTCCGCCGCCTTCTCGTACACCGGTGCGAACTGACGGCAGGGGCCGCACCAGGCCGCCCAGAAGTCGATCAGCACGAACTCGTTGTCCGTGACCATCTGGTCGAAGTTCTCCTTGGTGAGCTCCACGGTGCTGCTCATGGGTGATTCCCTCTTCCTGGTGTCGGGGCGAGCCGTCGGCACAACACGGCCGGCCGGTCACGTATTCCGCGCCCCTACCCATGTGGCCAGGGGGCACACCACCCACCAGACTGACGCCATGACGGAAACGCAATCGACGCAACTGGAATCAACCGCCTACGACGTCGTGGTGCTCGGAGCCGGGCCCGTGGGCGAGAACGTCGCCGACCGCACCCGCGCCGCCGGGCTCACCACCGCGGTCGTGGAGAGCGAACTGGTCGGCGGCGAGTGCTCCTACTGGGCGTGCATGCCCAGCAAGGCCCTGCTGCGGCCGGTGCTCGCCCAGGCCGACGCCCGTCGCCTGCCCGGACTGAGCCAGTCGGTCCAGGGCCCCCTGGACACCGAGGCCGTGCTCGCCCGCCGCAACTACTTCACCTCCGACTGGAAGGACGGCGGTCAGGTCCAGTGGCTGGAGGGCACCGGCGCCGAGTTCCACCGGGGACACGGACGGATCACCGGCCCGCGGACCGTCACCGTCAGCGGCCCGGACGGCGGCCGTCGGGTCCTCACCGCCCGGCACGCCGTCGCCGTCTGCACCGGCAGCCGCGCGAAGCTGCCCGACCTGCCGGGACTCGCCGAGGTGAGGCCGTGGACCAGCCGGGAGGCCACCAGTGCGCAGTCCGCGCCCGGCAGGCTGGTCGTGGTCGGCGGGGGCGTCGTCGCCACCGAGATGGCCTGCGCCTGGCAGGCGCTCGGCTCACGGGTCACCGTCCTGGTGCGCGGCAGGAGCCTGCTCAACCGCATGGAGCCGTTCGCCGGCGAGATGGTCGCCGAGGGCCTCACCGAGGCCGGCGCGGACATCCGCACCGGCACCTCGGTCAAGTCGGTGACCAGGGAGAACGGCACCGTCCTCGTCGTCACCGACGGTGGTGACCGGATCGAGGCCGACGAGATCCTCTTCGCCACCGGCCGCGAACCGCGCACCGACGACATCGGCCTGGAGACGATCGGCCTGGAACCCGGCTCATGGCTCTCCGTCGACGACAGCCTGCGGGTCACGGGCCACGACTGGCTGTACGGCGTCGGTGACGTCAACCACCGGGCGCTCCTCACCCACCAGGGCAAGTACCAGGCCCGGATCGCCGGCGCCGCCATCGTCACCCGGGCCGCCGGCGAGTCCGTACGCGCCGAGGACTGGGGCGCGCACGCCGCCACCGCCGACCACGCCGCCGTCCCCCAGGTCGTCTTCAGCGACCCGGAGGCGGCCGCCGTCGGCCTCTCCCTGGCCGAGGCGGAGCAGGCCGGCCACCGCGTCCGCGCCGTCGACGTCGACCTGTCCTCGGTCTCGGGCGCCGGCCTCTACGGCGACGGCTACAAGGGCCGTGCCCGCATGGTCGTCGACGTCGAGGAGGAGATCCTGCGCGGCCTCACCCTCGTCGGCCCGGGCGTCGGGGAGCTCATTCACGCGGCGACCATCGCGGTGACCGCCCAGGTCCCCATCAGCCGCCTGTGGCACGCGGTCCCGTCGTACCCGACGATCAGCGAGGTGTGGCTGCGCCTGCTGGAGGCGTACCGGGACGCCTGAGCCGCGGCGGCGGCAGCCCTCCCGGGCCGGGAAGGGACGGCGGGGCGAGCGGTTCTTGAACGCGGAGCGGCGCTCGCTCGGGGCGGGGCGTCCGGGCCGAGGCCTTCCCAGCCCTTTCCGAGGCGGGAAAGGGACCGTGGGCGGGAACCCTGTCGGGGCGGGCCGGACGCTGCGCAGCCCGCGGCGCGCGTTCCACGAAGGTGCCTTGCGCAGCGCTCGCGCGAGGCGCGGCCTTCTCAGGCTTTTCCGAGGCGGGAAAGGGACCGTGGGCGGGAACCCTGTCGGGGCGGGCCGGACGCCCCGCAGCCCGCGGCGTCCGTCGCGCGAGCGTGCCTTGTGCAGCGCTCGGTCGGGTGGGGTGTCCAGGCCGCGGCCTTCTCAGCCCTCCGGGGCGAAAAAGGGGGCGGGCGGGAGCCGCCCACGGGGTCCGTCAGTGGCCGCTCATGGCAGCTCGAAGCCCAGGTGCCGTGCCGCCCCGTCCGGCGTCGGCTGCGACCAGCGCTCCGCCACGGCTGCGTTGGACGACAGCGAGCGCGGTTCGGCGCGGTCGAGGTACAGCGTGCCGTCGAGATGGTCCGTCTCGTGCTGCACGATGCGGGCGGGCCAGCCGGTGAACACCTCGTCCAGCGCCCGCCCGTGCTCGTCCTGCCCGGTCAGGCGCACCTCGGCGGCACGCGCCACCACCGCCTGATACCCCGGCACGCTCAGGCACCCCTCGAAGAACGCGGCCCGCCCGGTCCCGACCGGTTCGTAGACGGGGTTGACCAGCACCCGGAACGGCTGCGGCACCCGTCCGCGCGCCACGCGCACCTCCGGTGGAACGGGCGCCGGATCCTCGATCACCGCGATCCGCAGCCCCACTCCGACCTGTGGCGCGGCCAGCCCGACACCCGGTGCCGCGTGCATGGTGACCCGCAGGGCCGTGACGAACCGGGCCAGCAGAGCGGGGCCCAACTGGCCGTCGTACGGCTCGGTGCCCGCGCGCAGCACCGGATCACCGGCCGAGACAATGGGCAACGGCCCTCCCGCGGCGAGCAGTTGCTCGACCCGCTCGGCCAAGGGCACGCGATCGTCCGGAATTTCCATCCTGTCAGGATCGCACGCCCAGAGCATGTGCCACAGGTCACACCCTCCGTCCGGGAACCCGACGCCCCGCCACCCCGACTACTGCACCACCATGCCCGCCCATGTCCCCGGGAGAACCCCACCGATGACCACCGCTCCCTCGACCACCACGGACGAGGCCCCGCAACCCCCCGCCCCCGCGCCCGCGAAGAGCGCATGGGCCGCCCTGCGCCCCCTCGTCCTGCGCCTGCACTTCTACGCGGGCGTGCTGGTGGCGCCCTTCCTCCTCGTCGCTGCCCTCACCGGCCTGCTGTACGCCGCCTCCTTCCAGGCCGAGAAGATCGTCTACGACCGAGAGCTGACCGTCCCCGTCGGCGACCGCGAACTGCCCGTCTCCGAACAGGTCGCCGCCGCCCGCGAGGCCCGGCCCGACGGCACGATCACCGCCGTACGCCCCTCGCCCGAGGCGGGCGCCACCACCAGAGTCATGCTCTCCGGCATACCGGGCGTCGACCCCGACCACACGCTGGCCGTGTTCGTGGACCCCTACACCGCCGAAGTGCGTGGCGAGCTGGAACAGTACGGCTCCTCGGGAGCGCTGCCCCTGCGCACCTGGATCGACGAGTTCCACCGCGATCTGCACCTCGGTGAACCGGGCCGTCTCTACAGCGAGCTGGCGGCCAGCTGGCTGTGGGTGATCGCGTGCGGCGGACTGGTCCTCTGGTTCTCCCGGCGCCGCGCGCTGCGCAAGGTGCGCGGCACCGGCGGGCGGCGCCGCACGCTGGGCCTGCACGGCAGTGTGGGCGTCTGGGCCGCGGCCGGCTTCGTATTCCTCTCGGCGACCGGTCTGACCTGGTCCACCTACGCCGGCGCGAACATCGGCGAACTGCGCACCTCCCTCGGCCAGGAGACCCCCTCGGTGTCGGCCGCGGCGGCCGGCGAACACGCGGGCCACGGCGCGGCCGGCGGTGCGACCGGTGACGCGGCACACGGGGTCGGCCTGGACCAGGTCCTCGCGGCGGCGCGGGCCGAGGGGCTGGGCAACCCGGTGGAGATCGTCCCGCCGGCCGACGCGAAGTCCGCGTACGTGGTGCGGCAGATCCAGCGCAGCTGGCCCGAGAAGCAGGACTCGGTTGCCGTCGACCCCACAACGGGACAGGTGACCGACGTCCTGCGGTTCGACGACTACCCGGTGCTGGCGAAGCTCACCCGCTGGGGCATCGATCTGCACACAGGCAGCCTCTTCGGCCTGGCGAACCAGATCGCGCTGATGGTGCTCGCCCTCGCCCTGATCCTGCTCATCTTGTGGGGGTACCGCATGTGGTGGCAGCGGGGCCGCGGCTCCGCCTTCGGCCGGCCGGTCCCGCGGGGGGCCTGGCAGCAGGTGGCGCCGTACGTGCTGGTCCCGCTGCTGGCGCTGGTCGCCGTACTGGGCTACTTCGTGCCGCTGCTCGGCATCCCCCTGGCCGCGTTCCTCGTCGTCGACATCGTCCTCGGGGAGGCTGCCCACCGGCGGGGGCGGCGGACGTACGGAGGCGGCAGCGCCGTGTCCTGACGCGGGCCGCCCGTGCCGGTGCCCGGCTCCCGAGGGGGAACCGGGCACCGCACGAGCCGGCCGAAGGCCTAGGGCCTGTCGTTTGGATCACGCCGCAGACGCGGGGCCCGGCACGCGCATCTGCGGCGTTGTCGTCGGTTGCCAGGGCTCCGCCCTGGCGCCCTCCTCCGCCTTGCAGCTGCACGCACCAGGCCCCGCTCACGGTGTTGACGAGGCACCGCCGGTTCCCTGCGACATGATCCAAACGACAGACCCTAGGCGTCGTCGAATTCGCCGCCCAGCGCCGCGGCGATGCGCAGATGCGGCTGGGCCTCGTCGTCGCGTCCCTGCCGCTGGAGGGTGCGCCCCAGCATCAGCCGTGCGTAGTGCTCCACCGGGTCGTGCTCCACGATGACCTTCAACTCCGCCTCCGCCCGGCGCAGCTGGGCAGAGTGGTAGTAGGCGCGCGCCAGCAGCAGCCGCGGTCCGGTCTGCTCCGGCACCTCCTCGACCAGCGCGCCCAGGACGCGCGCGGCGGCGGTGTAGTCCTTGGCGTCGAAGAACATCCCGGCGCGCTCCCAGCGCTCGGCCGGCGTTCCGTGGTCGTAGTACATGGTGTCCACTCGTGACCTCCTTCGGCGCCGACAACGGATCGGGTCAGTGGTCTATTCCCATGCTTGTGAAATGGATTTCTCGTCCCCGGCGACGACCCATCGGCAGACCACTGACCGCCGCACGCGCCCCGGCGGGACCGGGAGCGCATGACGGCTGTGAGCAGCGTAAACGCCGAACGGGCAAGTGATCGCATCGGCTCCGGGCAAGTCGGCGTCGACGGCGGAGCAGACGGTGCGCATCGACCGTTTCCTTCGGCACGGGCCGGAAATGGCACGACCACTTCGCCCCGGAGGGCGAGCGGCCGCGCGTCGGTGATGTGGACGGTGACGGCAAGGACGACATCGTCACCTTCACGGGCGGCGAGGCGAGCGACGTCTACGTTGCCCTGTCCGACGGCCGGACCTTCGGCGGCAGCCGCAAGTGGGCGGACTTCTTCGCCCCGGACGGCGAGTTCCCGTACGTCGGGCGACTACGACGGTGACGGCATGGACGACATCGTCTTCCCACAACGACCTGGCCGACGTCTACGTGAACGTGTCCAACGGCACGGACGGATTCGTCGACGGCAGCAAGTGGCACGACTTCTTCGGCCTCGCCGGAGAGACGAGCCTCCGACGCGGTCACACGGCCCACGGGCGAGCGACCGCCGAACCAGCGCCTGGACCATCTGTCCAAGCATTGGACGTTTGGTCTAGAGTGAGGGGAGGGGAAGGCGGGAGGTCTGCCCATGACAGCCGAACCGGCCAGGGACGCCGAGCGGGACGCGATCCTCGCCGCGCTGGCGCCGGTCGTCGACGGGATCGCGGCGACGTTCGGACCGGTCTGCGAAGCGGTGCTGCACGACTACCGACGCCCCGAGCAGTCGGTGGTCGCCGTGGCCGGGTCGGTGACCGGGCGCGTGGCGGGCGGGGCGATGAGCGAGATCGGCATGCGGGTGCTGGCCCGCGGCGACGAGGCGGCCGACGAGCTCAACTACGTCACCCGGACCGGGAACGGCACCCTCGTGAAGTCCTCCACCATGGTGCTCCGGGACTCCGCGGGAGCGGTGTTCGGCGCCCTGTGCGTCAACGTCGACATCACCGCCGTCGGCCAGGCGCACACCCTGCTCGGCGCGCTCGCCGGCCTCGGTGCGGGACCGGCCGAACCGCCGACGACCACCTTCGGCAACGACATCGACTCCGTGGTCGAGGCGATCGTCGACGCCCACCAGTTGCGGCAGCACCGCGGCTGGGCACAACTCGACCGCGCGGAACGCCTGCGGCTCTTCCGTGACCTGGACGCCCGCGGGGTCTTCGCCGTACGGCGGGCGGTCGAGCAGGTCGCCGGCCGGCTCGGAATCTCCCGCGCGACCGCCTACAGCTACCTCTCCCAATCCAGGACGACGACCGACCCGACCCCCGCCGGAGGCACCGCGTGACGACCGCCACCCCGCCGATCACCCTCGACGACGTCCGCTCCGCCGCCGAACGCCTCAAGGGCGTCGCCCACCGCACGCCCGTCCTGCGCTCGCGCACACTGGACGCGCTCGTCGGCGCCGAGGTCCACCTCAAGTGCGAGAACTTCCAGCGCGTGGGCGCGTTCAAGTTCCGCGGCGCCTACAACGCGGCCTCCCGGCTCACGCCCGAACAGCTGTCCCGGGGCATCGCCGCCTACTCCTCCGGCAACCACGCCCAGGCGGTCGCCCTGGCCGCACGGGAGCTGGGTACCACCGCCGTCATCGTCATGCCCGAGGACGCCCCGCCGTCGAAGCGGGCGGCCACCGAAGGGTACGGTGCCGAGATCGTCACCTACGACCGGTACACGGGCGACCGGGTCGCCGTCGCCGAGGCACTCGCCGCCGAGCGGGGCCTGACCGTCGTCCCGCCCTACGAGCATCCGCACGTCATGGCCGGGCAGGGCACCGCGGCGCTGGAACTGGTGGAGGAGGCGGGGGAGCTGGGCGTCCTGCTGGCACCGGTCGGCGGCGGCGGACTGATCGCCGGGAGCGCCACCGCGGTCAAGGGCCTGCACCCGGCCACGCGGGTGATCGGCGTCGAGCCGGAAGCCGGGGACGACACCAAGAGGTCGCTCGAGGCGGGCCGGCGCGTCAGCATCCCGGTTCCCCGCACCATCGCCGACGGCCAGGCCCTGCACACCCCGGGCGAACTGACCTTCTCGGTCAACCGGCGGCTCCTCGACGGAATCGCGCTCGTCGGCGACGACGAGATCCGGGACGCGATGCGGTTCGCCTTCGAGCGGCTGAAGATCGTCCTGGAGCCGAGCGGGGCCACCCCGCTCGCCGCGCTGCTCACCGGCCGAGTGGCCCCGCTCCGGGGCCGGGTCGGCGTCATCCTGTCCGGCGGCAACGTCGACGCCGCGCGGTTCGCCCGGCTCTGCGGGACGGACGACTGACGGACCCGCCCGGCCGTCACCCGAATGGCGGCCCCGACTGGACGGGCGGACGATGAAGGAGTGGGGCCCGGCCCCCGCCGGTGCCGTTCGGGGCAGACGGAGACCGGACCCGGTCGTACGGAGTGACGACCGGAAGGGAGAAGGGGCATGTTCGAGGTCAAGATGCTGGACAAGCCCGACGAGCGACGCGATTTCCCCAGGGGACACCTCGAGGCCGTCCACCTGAGCGGACTGGACTTCGCCGTCGCCACGTTCGAGCCGGGGTGGCGCTGGTCCGAGTCCGTCGGCCCCATCGCGGGGACGGAGAGCTGCCAGATCCACCACCACGGCTACGTGGTCCAGGGGCGCATACACATCCGCATGGACGACGGCGGCGAGGGCGAGGTCGGCCCCGGCGACGTCTTCGTCTGCCCACCGGGGCACGACGCGTGGGTCGTCGGCGACGACCAGGTCGTGGTGTACGACTTCGCGGGTGCCATGGCCCAGGACTACGCGAAGGCGGAGTAGCCGGCCGGCTTCCGGTCACCCGGAGTCGTCCGGCCGGCTCCCCGGTCACCCGGAGTTGTACCCCCAGCGGGCACGGCCGTCCTTGCCCATGAAGCACTTGGCGGGACGGCCGTCGGCCGTGATCGCGGTCGCGCCCACGGGTGCGCAGAACTGTCCGAACCCGACACCGGCCTGACCGCCCCCGCCGGAGCCCGAACCGCCGGTGGAGCCACCACTGCCGGATCCGCCCCCGCTCGACGCGCCCCCGCCGGTGCTCCCTCCCGTGGAGCCGCCGCCGGTGCTGCCGCCGGTGCCACTTCCCGTCGAGCCGCCGCCCGAGGTGCTGTTGTACGAGGGTTTCGGGTCCGGCTTCGGCTCGGGCTTCGGCTTCGGCTTGGGCTTCGGTTCGGGGTCCGGGCTGGGCTCGGTGCACGGCTCGCCGGAGCCGATGAGCCACAGGCGGACCGATTCGGACCCCGAGAGGCGGGTGCCGGGTTCGGGGAGCTGCCGGCACACGGCCCAGTCGTCCGGGTCCTGTTCGCGCAGGAGCTTGCCCGTATGGGCGTGGAAGGTGATCACGGGGTCGAGGCGGAGGTCCTCGAGGATCTCCGAGGCGTCGTCGAACCGCGAGCCGACGAGGTCCGGCATCGTCAGACGGCGCGGTCCGTGCAGCCGGGTCGGGCACTCCTCCGGCTCGGGGACCGCGTACAACGTGAGCGTCCCCCCGGACGAAGGCGCGGGCCGGTCGGGGGCGGGCGTCTGGAAGCACACCCGCCAGCCCGGTTCGTCGGTCCGCACCGACCGCGGGCCGGAGGCGGCATAGGAGGCCGACACCGTTGCCCACCCGTCCTCACGGGCCCGCAGCGCCGCCGTGTTCAGAGCGAAATCCGTGAAGTCGGCGGCGACGACCGCAGCCCGCTTCCCGTCGTCGCGGGCAAGAGGCTCCTCCCCGTCGGACCCGGACCCGGACCCCAGCCCGCCCACCACCATCGCGATCGCGAGCACGGACACCGCGACCGGGTGCCGCCGCACCCACGTGAAGAGCCGTGTCCCCCGCCCCGGCCGCAGCGGGGAGCCGGGAGGCACCATTTCCCCCGCCGCCTCGAGGAGCGCGCCCTTCGGGTCGATCTTCGACCCGTGCAGCCTGCGCGGCCTGCCGTCGACGAGGATCTCGACGGCGTCGAGGACCCCGGACGCCCGCCGGAGAAGGTGCAGGGGCCGCGGGACCCGGGTGGCCCGGGGGGAGAGGACGCTGCCGAGCAGGATGAGCCCACCATCGGTGAGTACGGCGACGCCCCACCCGTCGTGGTAGACGGCCCGCACGGTCTCGCCGGACCGGAGCTCCGCCTGCAGTGCCTTCTTGTGGCCCTCGGGGACGGTGACGGTTTCGCCCGCGGCGATGACGGCGGCAAGCGGGTCTGGGGTCAGTGGATCGGGCATCGGTTCTCTCGTGCTGTGCGGCCGTCGGTGTCGGACATGGCGGGATGTTAGCCGATCGTCGATCTTCCTCGGCACGGGCTTGACACGGGTAATCGGGGAGTGCTCCCCGCTTGCGTGGTAGCGTCGGCCCGGAGAAGCGGGGATAGGTCCCCACTGGGGAGGAGGGGTCGGTGTGTCCGAAACGGCACTGGTGCTGGGCGGCGGCGGGCTGACCGCGTACGCCTGGGAGGCCGGCGTACTTGCGGGGCTGGCGAAGGCGGGCGTGGACGTCGGCGATGCCGAGGTGCTGGCCGGCACCTCGGCGGGCTCACTGCTCGCGCTGGAGCTGGCGACGGGGGCGGCGCCGGCCGACCTGTACGAGGACCAGGTCGACGGCAAACGGGCCATGCCGGACGTGCGCTTCACCCTCGGCATGACGGTCAGATACCTCTGGGCGGCCCTCGGTTCACGGGACCCGGACGCGGTGGTCCGGCGGCTGGGCAGACTCGCGCTGTCGGTGCGCGGAACGTCGGAGACCGATGTGTTCGACGCGCTGGAACCCCAACTGCCGGTGCGGGAATGGCCGGAGCGGACGCTGCGGTTCTTCGCCACCGACGCGTACACCGGGCGGACCGAGGGGTTCGGCGCCGACAGCGGCGTCGAACTGCTGCGGGCCGTGGCGGCCACCTGCGCTCTGCCGCCGGTGTTTCCGCCGATCCCGGTGGGGGAGGGGCGCTGGATGGACGGAGGCGTGCGGTCCACGACCAACGCGGACCTGGTGGACGACTGCCGGCGGGTCGTCGTCCTGGCACCGATTCCCAAGGGGCCGGGAGCGAGCCCCGGCGCCGTCGGCCAGGTGGCCGCGCTGCGGTCGGGCGGTGCCCGCGCCACCTTGCTGACGCCCGACCGGGAGGCCCGACGGGCGTTCGGCCGCAACGCCCTGGACGCCTCCCGCGTTCCGGGCGCGGCCCGGGCGGGACTGCGGCAGGGGGCCGAGTACGCCGATGAGGTCCGGGTCGTCTGGCACGGCTGAACGGCGGCACCGTACCGGCGGCCGGCTCACACCGGCAGCAGCCGCCCCACCAGCGCGTTCAACTGCCGTACGGTGCGGCACTCGTGCATCTCCAGAAGCTGCGCGTACTCGGGTGCCGCGGAGTCGCCCGTGCCCCAGAGGGAACGCTGCTCAGGGTTCAGCCAGTGCACGCGCCGGGCGCGCCGGACCAGCTCACGCACGGCCGCCAGATTCGGATCGCCCATGTTGGTGCGGGCGTCGCCGAGAACGAACACCGTGGTCCGGGGGCCCACGGCGTCGGCGTACCGCTCGGTGAACTCGCCCAGCGCCATGCCGTAGTCGCTGCTGCCGTGCCAGCCGGTGAGAGTCGCCTCGGAGCGGATTCGGGCGCCCAGGCCCTCCGCGTCGGCCGCGCCGTGCTCGAGCAGCCCGGTCACCTCGTCGATCCGGTTGACGAAGGCGAACACCCGCACCTTGCTGAACTGGTCGTGCAGCGCCTGCACCAGCAGCATCGTGAAGTCGGAGAACCCGGACACCGAGCCGGACACGTCGCACAGCAGCACCAGTTCGGGCCGTGCGGGCCGGCGCCGGCGCAGCACGGGCCGCATCGGCACCCCGCCGGTGGACAGCGAGCCGCGCAGGGTGCGGCGCAGATCGATGGTGCCCCGCGCGGCCCTGCGGCGGCGGGCGGCCAGCCTGGTCGCCAGCTTCCGGGCCAACGGCTGCACCGTCCGCCGCAGTTCCGCCAGCCGGTCCTTCCCCGCGAACAGGAAGTCGACCCGGTCGGCCGTCGGCGCCACCGTACGCCGGGCGACCTCGTCCCGGCCCCGCCGTTCCGCCACCCGGCGCCGTGCCTCCACGGCCACCATCCGGCGGAACTCCTCGATGCGCCGCCGGATCTCGTCCTCGAGGAACCGGTCGGCGAAACCTCCGCCGCCGTCCCTCCCGCGCACCTCGTCCCGCACCCGAGCCATCAGCGTCTGCGGGCGGATCCGGTCCAGGGCCTGGTACGACGACCAGCCGTCCGAGCCCGGTGAACTGCCGTATCCGCCGAAGCCGTCGACCGCCTCCACCGCCAACCGGCCCAGCCGTACGGTGTCGTCGTCGGCGAGCGCGGCCGCCAGCCGCTCCCGAAGATCCTCCCGGTCCCCGGACCCGCCCTCGGGGGCGCCGGTCCGGCGGGGGAAGTACAGGTCGAAGACCGCGTCGAACACCGGGCGTTCTGCGGTGCCGTGCAGCACGGTGGCCGCCAGACCCTCGCGGAGCAGTTCCCGGTCGGCGAGTCCGAGCGCCTCCACCGCTCGCGCGGCGTCCACCGTCTCGCCCGTGCCGATGCGCACGCCGTGGGAGCGGAGCGCGTCCACGAGCCCGGCCAGCCGGGCGGCGAGGTCCTGGTCCGTGACGGCGTTCACACGGCGTCCAGGTCGAGCTTGGCCGCCGCCTTCTGGATGTCGTCCCGGTGCTTGAGGATCACGCCGAGACTGTCGCGCACGACCGTCTCGTCCAGGGTGCCGGCGCCCAACGCCAGCAGGGTGCGGGCCCAGTCGATGGTCTCGGCCACCGACGGCACCTTGCGCAGATCCATCGCACGCAGGGCCCCCACCACCCGGACGACCGACTCGGCCAGCGCGGTGTCGATCCCCGGCACCTTCAGCCGGACGATCCGCCGCTCCAGCTCCGCGTCGGGAAAACCGATGTGCAGGAACAGGCAGCGGCGGCGCAGCGCCTCGGACAGCTCCCGGGTCGCGTTCGACGTGAGCACCACGAACGGACGGCGGGTCGCGGTGACGGTGCCCAGCTCGGGAACGGTCACCTGGAAGTCGCTGAGGACCTCGAGGAGCAGACCCTCGACCTCCACGTCCGCCTTGTCGGTCTCGTCGATCAGCAGCACCTTGGGGTCGTCGCCGCGGATGGCCGTCAGCAGGGGGCGGGGCAGCAGGAACTCCTCGCTGAAGATGTCCGTGCGCGCCTCGTCCCAGCTCTCGTCGCGGCCGGCGCTGATCCGCAGCAGCTGCTTGGCGTGGTTCCACTCGTACAGGGCCCGCGACTCGTCGACTCCCTCGTAGCACTGCAGCCGGACCAGCCGGGCCCCGGCGACCTTCGCGACGGCCTTGGCGAGCTCGGTCTTGCCGACCCCTGCGGGGCCCTCCACCAGCAGTGGCTTGCCGAGCCGGTCGGCGAGGAAGACGGTCGTGGCGACCGCGGGCGACGCGAGATAGCCGGTCTCGGCGAGGCGCGTGGAGACGTCGTCGACGGAAGTGAACAACAGGGCCTCCGGCTGAGCACGGGGAACGACGGTGTCCGGACACCCCTCGGGGTGCCCGGACCCTATCTAAGCGCTTGCTCATCGCTCTGTCACGCGGTCGCGGCCACCGCCCGCACCGCCGGCGTGCGCAGTACGCGCCGGGCCGTGGCCAGGCTCGTCCCGAGCGTCGCCGCCGCGCCGATCGAGGCGACGGCGGCCCACACGCCCGCCATCTGCTCCGGCAGCACCGCATCACCGCGGACCAGGGTGAACGGCACGATCCCGGCCAGCGCCGCCAGGGTGCCGAACAGCAACCCGACGACCGTCAGGACCAGCCCTTCGGCCCCGACCACGCCCAGGACCTGCCCGGGCGTCGCCCCGGCGAGGCGCTGCTGTCCGAACTCCCGGGCACGGTAGGTCGTCGCCGCGTACAGCGAGTTGACCAGCATCACGCAGACGAAGACCACGATGATGCCGACCACCGTGAAGTTCAGCGTCTCCAGGTTCTTGGCGTCGACCGACTTCACCTGCCCCGAGGCCGCCACCGCGTCGCTCTCCACCGCCTGCATGGTGAGGGTCGCCGTCGACACCGCCGTGAACAGGATCAACGACATCAGGATCCCGGCCAGTTCCCCGGCCCGCCGCCGCAGATTCCGTACCGCCAGCCACCCGCTCGCCCCGCCCGGCGCCAGCCGGCCGAGCACGCCCTTCAGTAGCCGCGGCGCCATCAGCGCCAGCCCCACCGACAGCAGGATCGCCCCGTACGCGGGCGGCGCCATCAGCGCACCGTCCGTCGCCGAGAACGCGAACGTGGAGCACGCAGCCACGGCACCGGCCGCCAACGCCCCCCAGGCGAGGAACGACCGCGCCCTGCCGTGCCGCTGCCGGCCCCGCCTCACCCGCCGCAGCGCGAGGAACGCCGCGCCCGCCGACGCAAGCAGGGTGACGTGGATGCCGGACATCAGCGCGATGACGCCGAAGGAGTGGTCCACGGACTCGGCGACCTGACCGCTGTCCTGGAACACCTCCAGCAGCAGCCGCCCACCCAGCATCGCCGGGACGATCGCCAGCGCCGCGCCCACCAGGGCCACGACCACCGCCTCACCCACGACCATCCGCTTCAGCTGTGCGGGGGTCGCCCCCGCACAGCGCAGCAGCTCCAGCTCGGCCGCCCGCTGCCGCACGTTCACCGTCAGGGTCGAGGCGACGGCGAAGAACACCAGCAGCGTGCCGTACCCGCCGACCACACCGGCCGCCGTCCCGAGCGTCTCGGAGCTGACCGCATCGACGCCCGGCTCGCCGGCGGTGTCGTGCATCGAGTTGAACGTCATGATGATCGCCGCGCCCAGGAAGGCGGACAGCAGCGTCGCGAGAAACCGTCCGGGGCGCTGCCGGACCGAACGCATGGCCAGGACGAACACGGCTCACACCCCCGCCGTCACGCTGTCGCCCAGATGCGCCAGCCGCTCGGCCACCGCGTCCGCCGTCGGCGCGTCCAGCCGGCCGGCGAGCCTGCCGTCCGCGAGGAACAGCACACTGTCGGCGTAGGAGGCGGCGACCGGGTCGTGCGTCACCATCACCACGGTCCGTCCGTGCACCCGCACCGCCTGCTGGAGCAGCGTCAGCACCTCTCGCGCGCTGCGCGTGTCCAGCGCACCGGTCGGCTCGTCCGCGAAGATCACCCGTGGCTCGGTGACCAGCGCCCGGGCGATCGCCACCCGCTGCCGCTGACCGCCGGACAGCTGGTCGGGCCGGTGCCCGAGCCGGTCGCCCAGACCGACGGCGGTGAGGATCTCCCGGGCCCGCCGCCGGTCCACCCGCCTGCCTGCCAGCTTCAGCGGCAGCACGGTGTTCTGCGCCACGGTCAGCGTCTCCAGCAGGTTGTACTGCTGGAAGACGAACCCGATCCGTCCGCGCCGGAACTTCGTCAGCTCCGCCTCGCCACCCCCCGTCAGCTCCGTCCCGTCGACCCGCACGATGCCGCTGTCCGGCCGGTCCAGGCCCGCCGCGCACTGCAGCAGCGTCGACTTGCCCGAGCCGGACGGCCCCATCACGGCGGTGAACGTGCCCTGGGCCAGGCCGAGCGTCACCCCGTCGAGGGCGGTCACGGCGCTGTCCGCGGTGCCGTAGGACTTGGTGACCTTCACCAGCCGCAGCGCCTCGGCGGCGGGTCCTGTGGCGTGGTCGGGTCGTGCCCCGTTGCGAAACATCGTCATCTCCTCCGTCCGGCACGTCCTGTGCCCACCGAAGACGCTACGGAGGAGAGGTCCGCACCACACGGGGCGCAGAACCCGTATCGCCGGGTGCACTCAACGACACCCCGCGCGGGGGCTCACCCGACCAGCACGACGTCCAGCGCGCGCGGCCCGTGCACGCCCTCCACCCGGTCGAGCTCGATGTCGCTGGTCGCCGAAGGACCGGAGATCCAGGTGAGCGGGCGGGCCGGATCGAGGCGTCCGAGGGCCTGCGGGACGGAGGAGACGACCTGGTCCGGGACCCGGACCACACAGATGTGGTGATCGGGGACCAGGGTGATGCGCCGTCGGCCCTGGTCGGGGGAGCCGTCCAGCACGATCGTGCCCGTCTCGGCCACGGCCACCGCGCAGGCGGTCACCACACTGTCCACCCGGTCCAGCTCGTGCGGGGTGCTCTCCGCCCGGTCGGCCACCCGGGTCACGTCCGCCGACGCGAGCCACGCCGCGTCGAGACCGGGAGGCACGAGCACCGACGACGCGCCGCGCGAGGCGAGCAGCCCGGCGACGACACCGGCCAGCCCCGCCGCGTCGGTACGGTGCACGACCGCCCGGTAGTCGGCCAGGTTCTCGGCGAGCAGGTCGACCGTCTCCTCGGGCGTGCGCTCGCCGTGCTCGCGCAGATAGTCCCGGGCCACCGCCCGCTCGTACGGCGTGTCGTCCCTCGGCACATCGGCGAGGGCCCGCCGCACCCGGCCCAGGATCCGTTCCCTGCTGCTCACGCGGCACCGCCCTTTCCGCCCTGCGTACGCTTCCACCAGTCCCGGAACGGCTCCGCCGGCACCGGCGGCAGGTCCCGGGTGCCGCTCCACGCCCGCCCCGGGCCCGGCAGGGTGCGCGGATGCAGACGCCGGGTGCGCGAGGCGAGGCGCTGGCCCGCCCGCAGGGCTCCGGGACGGGTGAACGCCCAGCGCGCGGCGCGCATCGCGGCACGCTCGGCGGCATGCCCCTTCGCGGGTTGCAGCACCACCTTGTTGCCCGCCCGCGTCACCGGGCCGCCCTCCACCACCCGCTCCCGCAGATGCACCAGCACCTCGGGGATGTCGATGGCGACCGGGCAGACCTCGTAGCAGGCCCCGCACAGCGACGAGGCGTACGGCAGGGACGCGTCGACCGCGCTGCCCGTGCCCCGCAGCTGGGGACTGAGGATCGCGCCGATCGGGCCTGGGTAGACCGAGCCGTACGCGTGCCCGCCGGCCCGCTCGTACACCGGGCACACGTTGAGGCACGCCGAGCAGCGGATGCAGCGCAGCGCCTGCCGGCCCACCTCGTCGGCGAGGGTGTCGGTGCGGCCGTTGTCCAGCAGCACCAGGTGGAAGGTGCGCGGGCCGTCCTCCTGAGTCGTGCCCGTCCAGGTGCTGGTGTACGGGTTCATCCGCTCGGCGGTCGAGGAGCGGGGGAGGGTCTGCAGGAACACCTCCAGGTCCCGCCAGGTCGGCACGATCTTCTCGATGCCGACGACCGAGATCAGCGTCTCGGGGAGGGTCAGGCACATCCGCCCGTTTCCCTCGGACTCCACCACCACCAGCGTGCCGGTGTCCGCGACCATGAAGTTGGCCCCGGAGATGCCCACCTTGGCGCGCAGGAACTTCTCCCGCAGATGCAGCCGTGCCGCCTCCGCCAATTCGGCGGGCGTATCCGTGAGCCCCTCGGGAGCGGGGCGGCCCCACTCGCCCATCTCGCGGGCGAAGATCTCCCGGATCTCCCCGCGGTTGCGGTGGATCGCCGGCACCAGGATGTGCGAGGGCCGGTCCTCGCCCAACTGCACGATCAGCTCGGCCAGGTCGGTCTCGTAGGCGCGGATGCCCTCGGCCTCCAGGGCCTCGTTGAGCCCGATCTCCTGGGTGGCCATCGACTTGACCTTGACGACCTCCGACTCACCGGTCTCCTTGACCAGCCGGGCGACGATCCGGTTGGCCTCGCCGGCGTCGGCGGCCCAGTGCACGGTGCCGCCCGCGGCCGTCACCGACTCCTCCAACTGCTCAAGATAGCGGTCGAGATGACGGAGCGTGTGGTCCTTGATCCGCTTCCCGGCTTCCCGCAGCTCGGCCCAGTCGGTCACCTCCGCCACGGCCTTCGCACGCTTGGCCCGGATGGTGTGCGTGGCATGCCGCAGGTTGCCGCGCAGGGTGGTGTCGCGCACGGCGTCCCGGGCGGCCTCCGGAAACGCCGGCATCCCGACGAACGTCCCGCTCATACGGCCGGTTCCTCCTCCGTGCTCGCCAGGATCTCCGCGATGTGCACCGGCCGCATGCCGGTGCGCAGCCTCGTCATCGTTCCGCCGATGTGCATCAGACAGGAGTTGTCCGCCGCGCACAGCACCCCCGCGCCCGTCGACTCGGCGTTGCGCACCTTGTCGGCGCCCATCGCCGCGCTGACGTCGGAGTTCTTCAGTGCGAAGGTGCCGCCGAACCCGCAGCACTCCTCGGCGCCCGGCAGCTCGGCCAGCTCCAGCCCCTGCACCGCCCGCAGCAGCCGCAGCGGCCGCTCGCCCAGGCCCAGTCCGCGCAGCCCGTGACAGGTCGGGTGGTAGGTCACCTTGTGCGGGTAGTACGCCCCGACGTCCGTCACCCCCAGGACATCCACCAGGAACTCCGTGAGCTCGTACGTCTTCGGCACGACCGGCGCCAGCGTCGCCGCGAGGGTGTCCCCGCGCCCCTCGGCCCGGGCCCGCTCACCCATCCTCGGATACAGCTCCCGCACCATCGCCCCGCACGACCCGGACGGCGTCACGATCGCCTCGTAGTCCCGGAAGACCTCGGCGAAGTGCCGGGCCAGCGGCTCCGCCTCGTGCCGGTACCCGGTGTTGTAGTGCGCCTGACCGCAACAGGTCTGTGCCATCGGGAAGTCGACGTCGACGCCCAGCCGGGTCAGGAGTCTCACCACGGCGCGCCCGGTGTCCGGATAGAGCGTGTCGTTGACGCAGGTCAGGAACAGAGCGACACGCATCGCGGCTCCTCATGGATTGGATCATCGGGTGAATGCAGGGTAGTGCGGGAGCGGGAGGCCGGGGGAGACCCGGGTCAGTCCCGGGCGAGCCGGTCCTGCGCCGCCCGCAGGCGCCGTGTGCCGCCGCGTGGTGCGTACCGCGTCAGCGGCTGGGTACGGGTGAGCAGCCGCCGCATTCCGGCGAGGTCGCCGCCCGTCCCGTGCGCGCGGGACTGCGTCAGCACATTGCCCAGCGCCGCCGCCTCCGCCGGCCCGGCGACCACCGGCAGCCCGCAGGCGTCGGCGGTCAGCTGGCACAGCAGCGCGTTCCGGGCGCCGCCGCCCACGATGTGCACGACATCGACGTGCCGCCCGGCGAGCCGCTGGGCGTCCTCGACGGCCTTGCGGTGCGCCAGGGCCAGCGAGTCCAGGATGCAGCGCGTGACCTCGGCGGGCGAGACCGGCACCGGCTGCCCCGTGTCCCGGCAGGCCTCGGCGAGCCGCTCGGGCATCCGTCCCGGCGCGAGAAACGCCGTGTCCCCGGCGTCCACCACCGACCGTAGCGCCGGCACCTCGGCCGCCTCCCGCAACAACGCATCCAGATCCGGCTCGCCCCAGGCCCGTACACACTCCTGGAGCAGCCACAGGCCCATGATGTTGCGCAGGTAACGGACCGTGCCGTCCAGGCCCAGCTCATTGGTGAAGTTGGCGGCCCGGCTCTCCTCGGTGAGCACCGGGGCGTCCAGCTCCAGCCCGGCCAGCGACCAGGTGCCGGTGCAGATGTACGCGAACCGCTCACCGTCCGCCGGTACCGCTGCCACCGCGGAGGCCGTGTCGTGCGAGCCGACCGCCGTCACCGGGACCGGTCCGGTCAGCCCGGTCTCCTCCAGCACCCCGGGCCGCAGCGTACCGGCCGGATCACCCGGCCGGCGCAGCGGCGCGAAGAGCCCGAGGTCGATGCCCAGCCGGTCCGCGACCCCGTGCGCCCAGTCGCGGGTGCGCGGGTCGATCAGCTGGGTGGTGGAGGCGTTGGTCAGCTCCGTTCCCTGCTCACCGGTGAGCCAGTACGTCAACAGGTCCGGAATCAGCAACAGCCGCTCCGCCCGCGCCAGTTGCGCCGATCCACGAGCGGCGGCGAGTTGGTAGAGGGTGTTGAACGGCGCGTACTGCAGTCCGGTCGCCGCGTACAGCTCGTCGGCGGGCACCGTCGCCCACACCCGCTCCGCGATCCCGTCGGTGCGGCCGTCGCGGTAGTGCACGGGGTTGCCGAGCAGCGCCCCGTCCGCGTCCAGCAGCCCGTAGTCCACGGCCCAGCTGTCGATGCCGACGGAGTCGACCGCGCCGGCCGCCCGCAGACCCTCCAGCACTCCGGCGTACAGCCCGAGGATGTCCCAGCGCAGCCCCTCGGGCACCCGCACCGGCCGGTTGGGGAAGCGGTGGGCCTCGGTCAGCTCCAGGCTGTCGGGGCCCACGTGGCCGACCATGACGCGCCCGCTGGACGCGCCGAGGTCGACCGCGGCGTACGACTTCACCGTGCCGCTCATCGCAGGAACGCGGCGGCGACGCCGGCGTCGACCGGGACGTGCAGTCCGGTGGTGTGGGTGAGGTCACCGCCGGTCAGCGCGAACACGGCGTTCGCCACGTGCTCGGGCAGCACCTCCCGCTTGAGCAGCGTCCGCTGCGCGTAGAACTCGCCCAGCTTCTCCTCCGGCACCCCGTACACGGCGGCACGCCGGGCGCCCCAGCCGCCCGCGAAGATCCCGGAGCCGCGCACCACACCGTCCGGGTTGACGCCGTTGACCCGGATCCCGTGCTCGCCCAGCTCTGCGGCCAGCAGCCGCACCTGGTGGGCCTGGTCGGCCTTGGTGGCGGAGTAGGCGATGTTGTTGGGGCCGGCGAACACGGCGTTCTTCGACGCGATGTAGACGATGTCCCCGCCCAGCTCCTGAGCGGTCATCACCCGGGCCGCCTCCCGCGACACGAGGAAGGAGCCACGCGCCATGATGTCGTGCTGGAGGTCCCAGTCCTTCGCGGACGTCTCCAGCAGCGGCTTGGAGATGGAGATCCCGGCGTTGTTCACCACCAGGTCGACCCCGCCGAAGGCGAGCACGGCCGCCTTGAAGGCCTCGGCGATCTGCTCCTCGGACGTCACGTCGACGGTCACGGCGACGGCCTTGTCGGACCCGCCCAGCTCCTCGGCGACCGCGGCGGCGTTCTCCCCGTTCAGATCGGCCACGACGACACACGCGCCCTCGGCCACCAGCCGCCGCGCGATCGCCTTCCCGATCCCGCTGCCCGCACCGGTCACCAGCGCCACCCGCGTCGCGAGCGGCTTCGGCGCCGGCATCCGCCGCAGCTTGGCCTCCTCCAGCGCCCAGTACTCGATGCGGAACTTCTCCGACTCCTCGATCGGCGCGTACGTGGACACCGCCTCGGCCCCGCGCATCACGTTGATCGCGTTGAGGTAGAACTCACCGGCCACCCGCGCGGTCTGCTTGTCCTTGCCGAAGCTGAACATGCCCACGCCGGGCACCAGCACGATCGCCGGGTCGGCTCCGCGCATGGCGGGGGAGTCGTCGTCCGCGTGCCGCGCGTAGTAGGCGGCGTACTCCTCGCGGTAGGCCGCGTGGAGTTCCTTCAGCCGGGCGACGGCCTCGTCGAGCGGCGCGGACGCCGGCAGGTCGAGGACGAGCGGCCGCACCTTGGTGCGCAGGAAGTGGTCCGGGCAGGAGGTCCCCAGCGCGGCCAGCCGCGGATGCTCGGCCCGGGCCAGGAAGTCCAGTACGGCGTCGGAGTCGTCGAAGTGCCCCACCTGCGCCCGGTCCTGCGAGGCGACGGCCCGCACATAGGGCGCCAGCGCGGCGGCCCGCTCCCGCCTCTCCTCCCCGGGCAGCGCCTCGTACCCCTCGATCACGGGCCCGAAGGGCTCCGGCCGGCCCCGCTCGGCGAGGAACGCCTCGGCGGTGCGGATGATGTGCAGCGAGTTCCGCTCGCACTCCTCGGAGGTGTCACCCCACGCGGTGATCCCGTGCCCCCCGAGCACACACCCGACGGCCTGGGGATGGGCCTCCTTCACGGCGGCGATGTCCAGCCCGAGCTGGAACCCCGGCCGCCGCCACGGCACCCACACCACGGTGTCGCCGAAGCACTCGGCGGTCAGCTTCTCCCCGTCGGCGGCACAGGCGAGCGCGATACCGGAGTCGGGATGCAGATGGTCCACGTGCGCGGCGTCGACCAGACCGTGCATCGCGGTGTCGATCGAGGGTGCGGCGCCCCCCTTGCCGTGCAGGCAGTAGTCGAACGCCGCGACCATCTCGTCCTCGCGCTCGACACCCGGGTACACGTCGGCCAGCGCCCGCAGCCGGTCCAGCCGCAACACGGCCAGCCCCGCCTGCGTCAGCGTCCCGAGGTCCCCTCCGGACCCCTTGACCCACATCAGCTCGACATCACCACCGGTGACGGGATCGGTCTCGGTGCCCTTGGCGGAGGTGTTGCCACCGGCGTAGTTGGTGTTACGGGGGTCAGCACCGAGCCGGTGCGACCGGGCAAGCAGAGCGGCGGCTTCGGGATGGGTGGACATCAACGGTCAATCCTTTTCGAACGAGGGGATGTGGAGCGCCCCTTCAGGGGCGCGGGGAACTGCGCGGTCAACCACGACGGACCCGCAGCCCGCGAGGGACAGAAACCCGGCAGACGCCTACGCGCCCCACCCCGCCTGCTCACCACCAACCCGCTCGGCAACAATCCTCTCGCCCCACCCGGACCGCGCATACGCGACCAGAGGCTCGGGGTCCAACCCCATCTCCCCCCGCACCTCACGCAGCAGCGGACGCACGTCCGTGTTGTACGCGTCCATCAGCACGGCGTTCGCGCCCAGAACATCCCCCGAGGCCTGGGCCTCACCCAGCGCCCTCCGGTCGACGAGCAGCGCCTTCGCCGTAGCCTCCTGCACGTTCATGACGGACCGGATGATCGCCGGGATCTTCGCCTCGATGTTGTGGCACTGGTCCAGCATGAACGCCACCTCGGACGTGAGCCCGCCCCCGCGCACCACCTCGTACATGATCCGGAACAGCTGGAAGGGATCCGCGGCCCCGACCATCAGGTCGTCGTCCGCGTAGAACCGCGAGTTGAAGTCGAACCCGCCGAGCCTGCCCTCCCGCAGCAGCGTGGCGACGATGAACTCGATGTTGGTGCCCGGCGCATGGTGCCCGGTGTCGACCACGACCCGGGCCTTCCCGCCGAGCTTCAGACAGTGCGCGTACGCCGTCCCCCAGTCCGGCACGTCCGTGGTGTAGAACGCCGGCTCGAAGAGCTTGTACTCCAGCAGCATCCGCTGCCCCTCACCGAGCCGCCCGTACACCTCGGCGAGGCCCTCGGCGAGCCGGTCCTGACGGGCGCGCACATCGTCCTGCCCGGGATAGTTCGTCCCGTCGGCGAACCACAGTTTCAGGTCCCTGGAGCCGGTGGCGTCCATGATGTCGACGCACTCCAGCAGATGGTCCACGGCCTTCCTGCGCACCCCGGCGTCCGGGTGGCAGATGGAGCCCAGCCGGTAGTCGTCGTCCTGGAAGGTGTTGGAGTTGATCGCGCCGATCCTCACCCCGCGGTCCTCGGCGTACTTGGCCAGCGCCGCGTAGTCCTCGACCCGGTCCCAGGGGATGTGCAGCGCCACGGTCGGCGCGACTCCCGTGAACTCGTGCACCTTGGCCGCGTCGTCCAGCTTCTCCTGCGGAGTGCGGGGGACGCCCTGTTGCGCGAACACCTTGAAGCGGGTCCCCGAGTTCCCGTACGCCCACGACGGCGTCTCGACTGCCTGTGTCTTGAGAGCGGCCTTCGCCGCGGCGAGCTCGGTCACGTCAGGGCTCCTGTGACATCGGGTCGTAACGACCACTGAGTGAAACGATTCAGGACGGGAAGCTATGGTGCCCCCGCAGGGGTGTCAACCCCTCCCGTGCGGACCGACCTCCGTGACCACGGTGTGCCCCCGAGGCTGTCGAAAGTTTTTCGACCGGGACCCATTGACGTGACATGCGTCGCGCGCCTAACGTCCCGGCAACCCAGTTGAAACCTTTCACGACGTCGCGAGGCCCGACCCGCCGGCGTCGTCGAGGAGCCCTCATGACCCACCCGTCCGACACGGGTCCGGCCCCGGTTCTCGCGCTCAAGGACATCTCCAAGTCCTTCGGCGCGGTGCGTGCGCTGCGGGACGTCTCCCTGGAGCTGTTCCCCGGGGAGGTGCACGCCCTCGCCGGCGAGAACGGAGCCGGCAAGTCGACCCTCATCAAGACGCTCGCCGGAGTGCACCGGCCGGACGCCGGCCAGGTGCTGCTCGACGGCGCGCCGGTCGTCTTCCACGGCCCCGGCGACGCCCGCGACGCCGGCATCGCCGTGATCTACCAGGAGCCCACGCTCTTCCCCGACCTGTCGATCGCCGAGAACATCTTCATGGGCCGGCAGCCCCGGCGCGCACTGGGCCGGATCGACCACCGGGCCACCCACCACGCGACCGCCGCCCTCATGAGGCGGCTCGGTGTCGAACTCGACCCGGACCGCCCGGCCCGCGGTCTGTCCATCGCCGACCAGCAGATCGTCGAGATCGCCAAGGCGCTCTCCTTCGACGCCCGCGTCCTGATCATGGACGAGCCCACCGCCGCCCTCACCGGCAGCGAGGTCGCCCGTCTCTTCGGCGTCGTACGCACCCTGCGCGAACAGGGTGCAGCGGTGCTCTTCATCTCCCACCGCCTGGAGGAGATCTTCGAGATCTGCGGCCGGGTCACCACCCTGCGCGACGGCGCCCGGATCTCCAGCGAGCCGCTGGACGGCATGACCGAGGACGACCTGGTCCGCCGCATGGTCGGCCGCGACCTCGACGAGCTCTACCCCAAGCAGGACGTGAAGCCGGGCGGGATCGCCCTGAGCGTGCGCCGGCTGACCCGGGAGGGCGTCTTCACCGACGTCTCCTTCGACGTACGGCGCGGTGAGATCGTCGGACTGGCCGGACTGGTCGGGGCAGGCCGCACCGAGGTCGCCCGCGCCGTGTTCGGCATCGACCGCTGGGACGCCGGGGAGGTCGAGGTCGACGGGCGGAAGCTGAGCAACGGCGCCCCGTCCACCGCCATGGCCGCCGGGCTCGCCCTGGTCCCCGAGGACCGGCGCGCCCAGGGCCTGGTGATGGACATGTCCATCGAACGCAACATCGGCCTCACCGGGCTCCGTACCACCCGGAAGGCCGGCCTGATGGACCGTGGTGCCGAACGCAGCCGCTCCCTCGACTGGGCGGTCAGGCTCCAGGTCAAGTACGCCCGCATCGCCGACACGGTGAACACCCTGTCGGGCGGCAACCAGCAGAAGGTCGTCCTCGCCAAGTGGCTCGCCACCGGCCCGAAGGTGCTGATCGTCGACGAGCCCACACGCGGCATCGACGTCGGCACCAAGGCCGAGGTGCACCGGCTGCTGTCGCAGCTCGCGGCCGACGGTGTGGCCGTCCTGATGATCTCCTCCGACCTGCCCGAGATCCTCGGCATGGCCGACCGCGTGCTGGTGATGCACGAGGGCCGGCTCACCGCCGAGATCCCCCGCACCGACGCCACCGAGGAAACCGTGATGGCCGCAGCCACGGGGAGGACAGCCGCATGACGGTGCTCAGCCCCGACCCCACCCCCGTCGCCGAGGTGCCCGAGGCGGGCGCCACCCGGCTGGTCGACCGTGTCTTCAGGATGCGCGAACTGGCCATCCTGGTCGTCTTCCTGGTGATGATCGCCGTCACCCAGGCCGGCAACAGCGAGTTCCTGTCCGAGCAGGGCATCAAGGACCTGCTGCTGAACGCGACCATCCTGGTGCTGGTCGCCACCGGCCAGTCCCTGGTCGTCATCACCCGCAACGTCGACCTGTCCGTCGGCTCCACGCTCGGCATCAGCGCCTTCGCCGCCGGCACCTACCTCCAGGGCGGCGGCAACCCGGTCCTCGCCCTCGCCCTGGCCGTCCTGCTCGGCATCGGCTTCGGCCTGCTCAACGGACTGCTCGTCAGCCTCGGCCAGGTGCCCGCCCTCGTCGTCACCCTCGGCACCCTGTACATCATCCGCGGCATCGACTCCATCTGGGTCGGCTCCCGCCAGATCACCGCCGCCGATCTGCCCGCAGGGTTCGTCGACTTCGGCTCCGGCGGCATCTCCGCGGTACCGTACCTGGCGCTCATCGCCCTCGTGGTGCTCGTGGCGACGGCGTACTACCTCAAGCACTTCGGCAGCGGACGCGAGCTGTACGCGCTCGGCTCCAACCCGGAGGCCGCCCGGCTCGCCGGCATCCCCGTACGCAAGCGGATCCTCGCCGCGTACACCTTCTGCGGGGCCCTCGCCGGTCTCGCCGGCGCCCTGTACCTGGCCCGGTTCGGCAACGTCGACTCCGGCACCGGCAACGGGTACGAACTCACCGTCGTCAGCGCGGTCGTGGTCGGCGGCGTCGTCTTCACCGGCGGCTCCGGCAGCGTCTACGGCGCGGCACTCGGCGCGCTGCTGCTGACCTCCGTCAACAGCGTGCTGCCCGCCCTCGGCGTCAGCTCCGTGTGGGTGCTCGCCATCAACGGCATCCTGCTCATCCTCGCCATCGCGGTCGACCGGATCGTCGCGCTGCGCGTGGCCTCCGCCCTGAAGAAGAGGAACGCCCGCCATGCCTGAGTCCCTGACGCGCGCCGTCCGCTGGGACACGGTCGTCGGCGCCCTGCTCGTCCTGGTCCTGCTGCTGTCGTTCACCACCGTGGACGGCTTCGGCAACGCGCTCAACCTGTCGTTCCTCATCGGCAACACCCTGCCGATCGCACTGATCGCCCTCCCCATGACCCTGCTGGTGGTCTCCGGCGAGATCGACCTGTCCGTGGCCTCCACGGCCGGACTGTCCGGCGCGGTGATGGGCGCCCTGTGGAACCAGGGCATGACCATCGAGACGATCATCCCGGTCTGCCTGCTCATCGGCGTCGTCTGCGGCCTGATCAACGGCCTGCTGGTGACCCGGCTGGGACTGCCCTCCCTCGCCGTCACCATCGGCACGCTGGCCGCCTACCGGGGCATCGCGCAGATCGTGCTGGGCTCCGACGCGGTCACCGACTTCCCCGCCCCGTACCTGGACTTCGCCGCCGGACGCATCGGCGACACGTTCGTCCCGTACGCCTTCCTGCCGTTCCTCGTGCTGCTCGCCATCGCCGTCGTCGCCCTGCACGCCACCCCCTTCGGACGGTCGCTGTTCGCGATCGGCGCCAGCGAGGAGGCCGCCCGCTTCGCCGGCCTCCGCGTCAGGCGGCAGAAGCTGATCCTGTTCACCCTGACCGGTCTGATGTCGGCCCTCACCGGCGTCTTCTGGGCCCTGCACTACGCCAGCGCGCGGTACGACAACGCCACCGGCCTCGAACTCTCCGTCGTGGCGGCGGTGCTGCTCGGCGGCATCGACTTCGACGGCGGAAAGGGGACGCTCGGCGGTGCGATCGCCGGTGTGTTCCTGCTCGGTGCGCTGCAGAACGTCATGAGCCTGCAGGACGTCTCCGCGCAGTCGCAGATCGTCGTGACGGGCGTGCTGCTGGTGCTGTCCGTGCTGGGCCCCCGCGTCGCCCGGCAGATCGCCGTCGCACGTGCCGGACGCCGGGCCGCCGCACCACCACCGGCGTCCAAGGCGCCCACTCCGACTCCCTGAACCCTTCTCGCCCCTAAGGAACCCGCCCATGCGCAAGGCATCACTCCGCCGCACCTGCGCGGCCCTCGCCGCCGTCACCTCGCTCGCCCTGGCCGCCACCGCCTGCGGCGGCACCACCAAGGAGGACGTCAGGAACGAGGGCGGCGGCGCGGCCGCCTCGGCCGGCAAGGCCGACCCGGACGCGCCCGTCAAGAAGGGCCTGACCGTCGGCTTCCTGCCCAAGCAGGTCAACAACCCCTACTTCACCACCGCCGACAAGGGCGGCGAGAAGGCCGTGAAGGAACTGGGCTCCAGCTACAAGGAGGTCGGCCCCTCCAGCGCCACCGACACCGCCGGACAGGTCTCCTACGTCAACACCCTCACCCAGCAGCAGGTCGACGCCATGGCCGTCTCCGCGCAGGACCCCGGCGCCCTGTGCACCGCGCTCAAGCAGGCCATGAGGAACGGCATCAAGGTCGTCACCTACGACTCCGACACCACCGCCGACTGCCGCAACGCCTTCGTCTCGCAGGCCTCCGCCGAGGACCTGGGCCGCACCGAGGTGCAACTGCTCGCCGAACAGATCGACTACAAGGGCGAGATCGCGATCCTGTCCGCCGCGCAGACCGCGACCAACCAGAACACCTGGATCGAGTTCATGAAGGACGAGCTCACGGATCCCAAGTACAAGGACATCAAGCTGGTCAAGGTCGCCTACGGCAACGACGACGCCCAGCAGTCCTTCCAGCAGACCCAGGGCCTGCTCCAGGAGTACCCGAACCTGAAGGGGATCATCTCCCCGACCACCGTCGGCATCAAGGCCGCCGCCCAGTACCTGTCCGGCTCCAAGTACAAGGGCAAGGTCAAGCTGACCGGCCTCGGCACCCCCAACGACATGCGCAAGTACGTCAAGAACGGCACCGTCGAGGCGTTCGAGCTCTGGAACCCGGCGAAGCTCGGCGAGCTGGCCGCCCGCACCGCCGTCGCGCTGGCCTCCGGCCAGATCACCGGCAAGGAGGGCGAGACCTTCGAGGCCGGCCCGATGGGCGAGTACACCATCGGCAAGGACGGGGTGATCAACCTCGGCAAGCCCACCGTCTTCAACGCCGAGAACATCGACCAGTTCAACTTCTGATCCCGGCCGGCCCACGAAGGAGCGGTACTCGTGCAACGCGTCTGTTTCCTGCTCAAGGTCCGCCCGGACCGGATCGCCGAGTACCGCGCACGCCACGCCGCCGTGTGGCCCGAGATGCGCGAGGCGCTCTCGGCCACCGGCTGGCACAACTACTCCCTCTTCCTGCGCGACGACGGCCTGCTCGTCGGATACCTGGAGACCGAGGACTTCGAGGCGGCGAAGGCCGGCATGGAGGCCACCGAGGTCAACGCCCGCTGGCAGGCCGAGATGTCCCCCTTCTTCGAGTCCCTCGACGGCGCCCGGCCCGACGAGGCGATGAAACCGCTGACCGAGGTCTTCCACCTCGCCTGACGACGGAGCCCGCGATGAGACGACGCACCCTCCTGGCCGGAGCACTCCTCGGCACCGCGGCCGCCCCCGCCCTCGCTTCGGGCACCGCCCGGGCCGCCGCACCCGGCCCGTCGGTCACCCGCACCGGCAGCACCACGCTCGACGACCGCGCCCTCTACTTCGTCTCCTACGACGGCCTGGTCAACAACAACGCGTTCCAGAAGAACGGCCTGCTCACGCACAAGGGCCACCAGTACGCCGTCTGGTACACCGCCGACCGGAACGCCGTCGCCGGCCGCCGCGCCCTCGGCGCGGACACCTGGCACACCGTGCGGCTCGGTCACACCCTGCGCTACGACGACTCCCACAACGTCATCTGCATGGGCGTCTCGAGGACCGACGGCCGGCTGCACCTGGTGATGGACGCCCACAGCGACGGCTTCACCTACGTCAAATCCGTCGCCGGGCTCCTGGACGATCCGGCCGGGCTGAGCTGGACCGCCGGCCGCTTCGGCGCCCCGCAGTCCACGCTCGACGGCCTCGCCCTCACCTCGCAGTTCACCTACCCGCAGTTCATCGCCACCCCCGAGGGCCGGCTCCAGCTCAGCCACCGGGCCGGCGTCTCCGGCAACGGCCGCAACGCGCTCGCCGAGTACGACGGCACCCGGTGGACCGCGCTGGGGGAGTGGAGCTCCTCGACCGGCACCTACACCAGCGAGCACGGCTCCTCGACCGCCCGCAACATGTACCTGCACGGCATCGACTACGACCGGGCCGGCCGCCTGCACGCCTTCTTCACCTGGCGCGAGCAGAACGGCGCCGTGATGTGCAGCGGCGGCGGCCTCACCAACCACGACACCGGCTACGTGTACTCCGACGACCGGGGCCGCACCTGGCGCGAGGACGCGGGCACCGTCGTCGGCAGGACCGGAACCCGTGACCGGGTCTCCGTCACCGACGCCGGACTGGTGGTCGACCCGCTGAACCCGGACCACTCCCTGATGAACCAGGAGAGCCAGTCCACCGACTCCGCCGGCCGGCCGCACGCGATCATCTCCTACGTCCCCGGCCGCTTCGGCCGGTGCACGACGGGCTACGTCGCCGACCGCACCGCGCACGGCCGCGCCTTCCACGTCCGCCGGACCGCCGCCGGCTGGCGGAAGACGGAGATTCCCGTCCCTCTGAACTCCAGCCAACGCACCAAGCTGGTCCTGGACCGGTACGACAACGCCTACGCCGTCCTCCCCTACGGCCGTGTCGCCGGCGCCTCCGCCGCCTCGGGACACACCGACTGGCGGCTGCTGTACGACGGCGGCGGACTGAACGCCTTCGGCGAGGTGGTGATCGACGAGACCCGCGTGGCCCAGGACGGGGTCCTGTCGTTCATGTACCAGGAGAAGTCCACCGGTACGACACCCTCGCCGCTGCACGTCGTCGACTTCCGACTGCCCGCCTGACCGCGACCGTTCCGGGGCGGGCGTGCGGGTAGTGTGATGGCCCGCCGCGCCGCCCCCCGTCTCCCTGGAGGTCCCAGCCCGATGGCCCAGTCGGTGGGTATCAAGGACGTCGCCCGCGTCGCCGGAGTCTCCGTCGGCACGGTCTCCAACGTGATCAACCGCCCGGACACGGTCGCCGTGGAGACCCGGGCCCGGGTGCAGTCCGCCATAGACCGGCTCGGCTACGTCCGCAGCGAGTCCGCCCGTCAGCTGCGCGCCGGCCGCAGCCGCATCATGGGCCTGCTCGTCCTCGACATGGGCAACCCGTTCTTCGTCGACGTCGCGCGGGGCGCCGAGCGCGCCGCACGGAAGGCCGGGCTCGGCGTGATGGTCTGCAACAGCGCCCAGGACGCGGGCGAGGAGGCCGAATACCTTTCCCTCTTCGCCGAACAGCGCGTGCGGGGCGTGCTGCTCACCCCGGCGGACGCCACCGGCCGCAACATCGAGGCGTTCCGGCGGCACGGCATCCCCTTCGTGCTGGTCGACCGGGTCGCCGAGGGCACCACCGAGTGCTCGGTTTCCGTGGACGACGTGGCGGGCGGCGCGCTGGCCGTGCGGCACCTGGTGGAGGCCGGGCACCGCTCCATCGCGTACGTCAGCGGCCCGCCCGGGCTGAACCAGGTCCGCGACCGCCGCACCGGCGCCCTCAACGCCCTCGCCGAGGCCGGCCTCGGTCCGGACCGGCTGCGCGAGCTGCCCACCGAGCGGCTCGACGTGGCCGCAGGACGCGACGCGGGCGCCCGGCTCCTCGGACTCGCCGAACGCCCCACCGCCGTGTTCTGCGCCAACGACCTGCTCGCCCTCGGCGTCCTCCAGGCGATGTACGCGGCCGGGGTCGGGGTTCCCGACGACCTGGCGATCGTCGGTTACGACGACATCGAGTTCGCCGCCGCGGCGGCCGTTCCGCTCACCTCGGTGCGCCAGCCCGCCGTCGCCATGGGCACGCTGGCGGCCGAGCTGCTGCTGGAGGAGACCGAGGGCGTCGGCACCGAGCAGCCCCATGAGCACCGCCGGGTCGTCCTCCGCCCGGAACTGGTGGTCCGGCGCTCCAGCCTCTCGGCCCGCTGACGGCCATTCAGCAAGATTTTCATGATCCCGGGCTCGTTGGCCGGAGGAACATGTGTTGAACTGGGGCACGGTCCGACAATCCGTTCGTCCCGGGAGTCCCGTTGACCGTCAGCTACCGCCAGCCCGGCGTGGTCCTCACCGACCACCGCTTCACCGTGCCCCTCGACCACGACGACCCCTCGGGGGAGACGATCGAGCTGTACGCGCGTGAGGTCGTCGCCAGCGACAAGGCCGGGCGGGACCTGCCCTGGCTGCTCTACCTCCAGGGCGGCCCGGGCTTCGGGGCGAACCGTTTCATCGGGAAGCCGGCCTGGCTCGGCCGCGCCCTCGAGGACTACCGCGTCCTGCTCCTCGACCAGCGGGGCACCGGCCACTCCACCCCCGCTAACCGGCAGACGCTCCCGCTGCGCGGCGGCCCCGCCGCGCAGGCCGACTACCTCACCCGCTTCCGCGCCGACTCCATCGTGCGCGACTGCGAGGCCATCCGGCCCCGGGTGACCGGCGGCGCCCCCTGGACCGTGCTCGGCCAGAGCTTCGGCGGCTTCTGCACCGTCGCGTATCTGTCCATGGCCCCCGAGGGACTGGACACCGCGCTCATCACCGGCGGTCTGCCGTCCCTGGACGCCCACGCCGACGACGTCTACCGGGCCGCCTACCCGCGCGTCGAACGCAAGGTCGCCGCCCACTACGCCCGCTACCCGCAGGACGTCGAGCGCGCCCGCCGCATCGCGGACCACCTGCTCACCCACGACATCGTCCTCCCGAACGGCTACCGCTTCACCGTCGAGGCGTTCCAGTCCCTCGGCATGATGCTCGGCAGCGGCGAGGGCAGCCACCGGCTGCACCACCTCCTGGAGGACGCCTTCGTGCCGGCCCCGGGCGGCCCCGAGCTCTCCGACGCCTTCCTGGAGCAGGTCCAGGGCCTGCTGTCGTTCGCCGGCCACCCGCTGTACGCGCTCGTCCACGAGGCGATCTACGGCCAGGACGCCCGGCCCACCGCCTGGTCCGCCGAACGCGTGCGGGCCGAGTTCCCGCGGTTCGACGCGGCCAAGACGCTCGCCGGCGACGAGCCGCTGCTGTTCACCGGCGAGACCATTCACCCCTGGATGTTCGACTGCGACCCCGCGCTGCGTCCCCTGCGCGAGACCGCCGAACTGCTTGCCGCACGCACCGACTGGACGCCCCTGTACGACCCCGCGCGCCTCGCCGTCAACGAGGTCCCGGCCGCGGCGGCGGTCTACCACGACGACATGTACGTCCACACGCCCCACTCCCTCGAGACCGCCCGGGCCGTCCGCGGCCTGCGCACCTGGGTCACCGACGAGTTCGAGCACGACGGGGTCCGGGCCGGCGGTCCCCGCGTCCTGGACCGGCTGCTCGCCCTGGCGCGCGACGAGGCGTGACGCGGACCCCGCCGCGCCGTCGGTGCGGCGGGTTAGTCTTCCGGCATGACCGAGCCGACGATCAGTCAACTCCAGCCCATGCCCGACGACTGGCAGCGCGCCCTGGCCGTGGTCGCCCACCCCGACGACCTCGAGTACGGCTGCGCGGCGGCGATCGCCTCCTGGACCGACGCCGGCCGTGAGGTCTCCTACGTACTGGCGACCCGCGGCGAGGCGGGCATCGACACCCTGGAGCCGGCGAAGTGCGGCCCGCTCAGGGAGCGGGAGCAGCGGGCGAGCGCGGCCGTCGTCGGCGTGTCGGAGGTCGGCTTCCTCGACCACGCGGACGGGGTCGTCGAGTACGGCCCCGCACTGCGCCGGGACATCGCCGCCGCCGTCCGCCGGTACCGGCCGGAACTGGTGATCACCCTGAACCACCGGGACACCTGGGGCGGCACGTACTGGAACACCCCCGACCACGTGGCGGTCGGCCGGGCGACGCTCGACGCGGCCGGTGACGCCGGCAACCGCTGGATCTTCCCGGAGCTGATCGAGCAGGGCCTCGAACCCTGGAACGGCGTCCGCTGGGTGGCGGTCGCCGGTTCGAACGCGCCGACGCACGCCGTGGACGCGACCGACGGACTGGAGCGTGCGGTGCGCTCCCTGCTCGAACACCGCACCTACATCGAGGCGTTGACCGACGAGGACCCGGAGGCGTACGCCCGCGGCCTGCTGACCGGGTTCGCCGAGGAGACGGGCAAGCGGTTCGGCAACCGCCCCGCGGTCGCGTTCGAGTTGTTCCCCCGATGACCCCCGTGGGTGAGGACAAGGAACTCCTGGCGCGGAGTTTCGAGGAGCACCGCGGCCATCTCAAGGCGGTCGCCTACCGCATGCTCGGCTCACTCGCCGAGGCGGAGGACGCCGTCCAGGAGGCATGGCTGCGACTGGGCCGCACGGACACCGCCGGCATCGACAACCTCGGCGGCTGGCTGACCACGGTGACCGGCCGGATCTGCCTGGACATGCTGCGTTCGCGCACCGCGCGCCGCGAGCAGCCGATGGACGAGACCTTCGTCCCGGACCCGGTGATCAGACCCGTCCCGCAGACGGACCCGGAACAGGAGGCGCTGCACGCCGACTCGGTGGGCGTGGCGCTGCTGGTCGTCCTGGAGAAGCTGGAGCCCGACGAACGGCTGGCGTTCGTCCTCCACGACATGTTCGCCGTGCCGTTCGACGACATCGCCCCGGTCGTGGAGCGCAGTTCCGCCGCGACCCGGCAGCTGGCCAGCCGGGCCCGCCGCCGGGTGCGCGACACGACGCCTCCGTCCGAGCCCGACCTCGGCCGGCAGCGGCAGGTCCTCGACGCCTTCATGGCCGCCGCACGCGGCGGTGACTTCGAGGCGCTGGTCGCCGTCCTGCACCCGGACGTGGTGCTGCGGGCCGACGCGGGCGCGCTGGTCCGCGGCGTGGCCGGATCCAAGGTTCTCCAGGGCGCGAAGCCGGTGGCCGAGTCGGCGATGCTGTTCTCCCGCTACACCGCCGCGGGCCAGATCGCCCTGGTCAACGACTCCCTCGGCCTGCTCAGCGTGGTGGACGGCCGCATCCAGTCGGTCATGTCCGTCACCATCACCGGCAACCGCATCACCGGCATGTACATCCTCGCCGACCCAACCCGCCTCCAACACCTGCACCTTCCGGAGGACTAACCCACCCCGCCGCCCCGGCGGGGCCCAGCCACCGCCGACCACGGCCACCCGCGCGCCCCGCCCCCGCGGGCGGCCCCACTCCCACGCCCTGCCCCGCTCCCGCGGGCGGCCCCACTCCCACGCCCTGCCCCGCTCCCACGCCCCGCCCCGCCCCCGCGGGCAGTCGTGCCGCTGGGGCGGCACGGGTGGGCGCGACGGCACCCCGCATGCGCCGGGCTGGGCAAACATCCCCCGGCACACACCGACGCGGGGCACTCCGTCGGCGCCGGGTTGCGTACAGCACCCCCGGTCACACCGGCTGAGCCGGACTCGGGCCCCCGGCACCCCCACCCCGCCGCTCCGGCCACAACCGCAACCCCTCCGGCATCAGCGTCAGCCGCTCCGTCACCCGCAGCCGATACCCGGGGTCCGGCCGCAACTCGTACCGCCGCAGCAACAACCCCAGCACCAACGTCGCCTCGTGCAGCGCGAACTGCCGCCCGATACAAGCCCGCGCCCCCGTCCCGAACGGCTTGAACACATGCGGTGCCCGCCCCCGCACCGCCCGCGCGTCGAAGCGATCCGGATCGAACCGCTCGGCGTCGTCGCCCCACACCGAGGGGTCCCGGTGCAGCATCGGGGTGAGCACCAGCGTCCACGCACCCCGACGCATCGGATGCTCCCCCGCCAGCACCGTGTCCGCGCGGGCCTCCCGCGCGAAGGCCGGCGCCGTCGGCCACAGCCGCAGCGACTCGTCCAGCACCCGCCGGACGTAGCGCAGCTTGGCGACCTGCTCGTACCCGGGAGCCGCCGTGTCGCCCCAGACACGGTCCACCTCCGCGCGGGCGCGGGCCGCCACCTCGGGCTCGCGCGCGAGGTAGTGCAGGGCGAACGACAGCGCGCCCGAGGTGGTCTCGTGACCGGCCACCAGGAAGGTGATGACCTGCCGGCGGACGTTCTCCGCCGACAGCCGCTCCCCGGTCTCGGGGTGCGCGGTGTCCAGCATCCGGTCCAGCAGATCCCCGCTCCCACCCCCGCCCCCACCCGCCCGCCGCACCCGGATCACCTCGTCCACGATCCGGTTGAGCCGCCCGATATCCGCCGCGTTGCGCCGGCTCGCCCGGCGCAGCAGCACCGGGGCCAGCGGCCCGGGAACGCTGTTCAGCCGCTGGGCGTACGTGAGCGTGCCGACCATCGCCGTGACGAACGGGTGCGGGCGCGCCCGCTCGAAGGACCCGAAGTCGTGCCCGAACCCGGTCCGCGCGATGGTCTCCAGCGTCAGCTTGGTCATGTCCCCGGGCACGTCCACCGCCCGGCCCCCGGCCGCCGCGCGGTCCCAGTGGTCCGTGAGACGCTCCGCCACCGCCAGCATCATCGGGTGGTAACCGGCCATGGCCTCACGGCTGAACCCGGGAGCGAGCACATCGTGCGCCAACTGCCAGTTCGGCTCGTGGTTGTACGCGGTGAACAGCCCGTCGCCCGCGACCGGCCGCAGATTGGCGACGCCCAGCCCGACGTGCTTGGCGAACCGCGACTCGTCGGCCAGGTCCGCCACCAGCTCCGCGCCCCAGGTGAACACGAACTCCTTGCCGAACGCGTTGCGCCGGAAGATCGGCCCCAGCCGGCGGGCGTACTTCAGGGAGTCCTGGAGCGGCGTGCGTCTGCTCGCGCCGAGGATGTCGCCGGCCAGCGGCACGCGGTAGGGCGGGTGCGGGATGCGGTGCAGCGCGGGCCAGCCCTGTTCCGCGCTGCGGAACCCCTTCGGCAGTCCCGTCCGTGTCGTCGTCTCCGCCATGACGCGATCTCCTTCGACCCGGCGAGCGAGTGCGACGTGTTGTACGCGAGTTCAATAACGCGGTCAGTCTGGTCCGGTTGTTGAACCGGCGTCAAGTAAAGTGCGGGGATGGGCGTGAACCAGGGCGGGCGGACGCGCCGCCGGCTCAGCACCGAGGAGCGCCGGGAGCAGCTTCTGTCGGTCGGCGCGCGGCTGTTCTCCGAGAGCCCCTACGACGACGTGTGGATCGAACAGGTCGCCGAGATCGCCGGGGTCTCACGGGGGCTGCTCTACCACTACTTCCCGACGAAGCGGGACTTCTTCGCGGCGGTGGTGGAGCGCGAGAGCGAGCGGATGCTCCGGATGACGGCGGCGGTGCCCGGTGTCCCGGTGCGTGAACAGCTCACCGCGGGTCTCGACACCTATCTGGAGTACGTCGAGGCCCACGCCCACGGATACCGCGCCTTCCACCGTGCCGACGCGGCGGGGGACCAGGCGGTGCGCCGGGTCTACCGGCGGGCCCTGGCCGCGCAGGAGCGGCAGATCCTGGCCGCGCTCGCGGCGGACCCCGAGTTCGGGCCTGTTCTCGGGACCCGGCCGGACACCCGGATCGCGGTGCGCGGCTGGCTGGCCTTCACCACCGCCGTCTGTCTGGAGTGGCTGCGCGGCTCGGAGTTGGGGCGTGAGCAGGTGCGCGACCTCTGCGCGCGTGCCCTGCTCGGTGTGCTCTCGCTCTGAAAGGTCTCGTAAAGATCACGCCACCTGGTTGGCGCGCACTCCGATCTTCGATAGGTTAGGCAAGGCTTACCTAATAGGAGGTTCGGGATGGGTGACGACACGCACGGCTGGACGGCCGAGCCCGGTGCGGCGGAGCGGGCCCGCTCGGTGCTCGCCGCCGCCTGGTCCTGCGCGGTGACCTCGGAGGGCGCCCGGGAGGAGTTCGTCGGCGCGCACACCGTGACCGACGACGGCCGGGTGCTGCTGGACGTGCCCGAGGACAGCGTCCTGCTCACCGCCGCGATCTGCGCGCCCCGCGGAGAGCCGTCCGCCGTGCTGGAGTTCGCCGACGTGGCACCCGTCCCCGTGCGCAGCCGGATCCGCGCCCGGCTGTGGCTGGCCGGCTGGTTCCGCGTCGAGGGCGGACAACTCGCCTTCCAGCCCACGCGCGTGGTGCTCCGCCGGCCGTCCGGCGCCGTACTCGTGGACATCGACGACTTCGCCACCGCCGTGCCCGACCCGCTCGCCACCGCCGAGGCCAGGCTGCTGACCCACCTCGCCGACTGCCACCCCGACGCCGTCGAACGGCTGACGCGCCTGGTCGACCACGGCAGTCTGCACGGCGCGGTCCGGGTCCAGCCGCTCGCCGTCGACCGGCACGGACTGACCCTGCGCATCGAGCGCGTCCGCGCGGGCGGTGACGTACGTCTGCCGTTCCATGCGCCCGCGGACGACGTCGCCGAACTCACCGAACGCATGCACGTGCTGCTCTCCCAGGCCGCTGCCGCATCCTGCCCCCGTGCGCTGCAGCGGCAGCGCACGGACGGCGACCGGTGAGGCGTCCGCCGAGGCTGTCGCGGCCCGGGCGTCCGCCGTCCCGGTCGTCCCGCCACGTCACTGGGAACGCTGGGAGGCGCCGGTACGCTTCCGGCGCAGCCGCTCCGGTACGGCCAGCCGCTCCCGCATCCGGGTGAGGCGCGGCAGCCGCTCGCGCTGCTCCTGCGAGTGCCGGTCCAGTTCCTCGAACAGCCGGCGTGTGCGGTGCTCGGTGTCCATCTCGTCGAGGATGCGGTTGACCTCGGTCAGCACCGCCCCCAGCAGCTGCCACTGGCGGGCGTCGCGCCGGGCCTCCTGGAACAGCAGCTGGGCCAGCTTGTCGCGGGTGGCCGCGGCCTGGCGCAACTCGGAGGTGAGCCGCTCCTCCGCCGACTCGGCGTTCGCGCTGACGCTGGTGGTGACCAGCACCGCGAAGCTGACCACGGCGTCCGCGATCTCGGACAGCAGCTGCTGGAAGACCGCCCCCGTCTCGGGCTCGAACAGCCGGCCGGGCCCGCGCTCCTTGGCCAGGTCGGTCAGGGTGCGTGCCAGCACCCGCAGCACCACCGTGCAGATCTCCAGCGTGTCCAGGCCGGTGCGCAGCACGATGCGGTGCAGCAAACCCTCACGCACCCGGGGGTTGAGCCGCAGACTGTCCTCGGCCTGCCGGAGATCCGCGTCCACCTCGTAGATGTCGTGATCCAGCCGGCGCGCCTCGTGCAGCCGGGCCGCCGCGCGCGCGGACGGCGGGCCCTCAGCGGCCTCCTCGCCGATCCGCAGCATCAGCTGCCGCACCCGTCGAGCCAGCTCCTCGATCGACTCGCCGGCCTCCTCCACCCACACCGGCGGGGCCAGCAGCAGGTTGAACGCCATGCCGACGACCGCTCCGATGAGCGTTTCCACGATCCGGGCCCAGGCGGTGTCCCCGTGCGTGGTCACGCCCAGCACCAGCATCGCGCTGATCGCCACCTCGGGAACGAACTCGTCCACCCGCACCAGATGGCCGACGACCAGCGACGACAGGATCAGCAGGCCCAGACTCCACCAGGACAGACCCACCAGCAGACTGAAGAGGATGGCCAGGACCACCCCGGTCACCACGGAGTTCACCCGGCGCATCCCGGTGGTCAGGGTGGCGTACAGGGTGACCTGGACGACGAGCAGCGCGGTCAGCGGGGCGGTGAGCGGGGCGGCTTCCGGACTCAGTCGCACCGCGATGACGTAGGCGACCGTAGCGGCGGCCGCCGACCGGACGGTCTGCACGGTCACCGGGTCCCGGTGCCGCTTGACGAAGCGAACGGCCGGCGCCGTCATCTCACGTACCACTTGCATCCTCGGACGGTTCCCCGTCCCCGGAGGCATCGAACGTGTTCAGGTGCGACGCTAGCCCCTCGGGGGAACAAGCGGGCAGGGCCTAGAGCTTGTCGAGGAAGGCGAACAGGTTCCCGCGCGTGCGGTCGATCTGCTCCTCCAGGGTGAGGCTCTCCTCGAAGCGGGCCCCGGTCTCCGGGACCTTCACGCCGCGCAGATAGAGGGAGCAGGCGAGGTCGGTGCACATGTAGGCGCCGACCGAGTTCCCCTCCCGCCCGGCGGCACCCGCCTTGCGGGCCGTCATCAGGGAGACACCGCCGCGCGGATGGGTGGTCAGGCACAGGGAGCACATGCTGCGGTGCAGAAAGCCGCGCCGGGCGGGCTGGAACCGCATGGTCACACCGACGAGACGGTCCTGGCGCTCGGTGACGAGATAACTGCGGTCGGGCGCGCCGGGGTCCCGCCAGCCCAGGAAATCGAGGTCGTCCCAGGGGTGTGCGTCCAGGTCCCGGGGCACGGTCAGCCGCTTGGCCTCCCCCTTGGAGCAGTTGATGAACGAGGTGCGGATGTCCTGCTCGGTGAGCGCTCTCATCGGGGGTCGTCTCCAGGCCAGTCTTCGTGCGTGTGCCGTGCACGCCGTACGCGTGCTCCGCCGAAACCTAAAGGGTGTAGGTTTCTGTTCCCCAGGGTAGGTACCGGGCGGTCCGGGGAGCCAGTGAATTTCCCGGCGGTCACGCGGCGGCGCGTTCCGTACGCTGTACCGCGGTGACCGAGGGGGAGGGGTGGAAGTGGTGGGGGACTCCTGGGAGCGGGGCCGCCGGGTGCTCGCGGAAGCCGGTCTGCCGCCCGACGCGCTCGCCCGCGTGCGCTCGCTCGGCGGAGGCACCTACAACACCGTCGAGGAGTTCCTCCTCACGGACGGCAGCCGCTTGGTGCTCAAGGTCCCGCCCGCGCCGAGCACCCCCGGCCTCCGGTACGAACGGCGCCTCCTGGTGGCCGAGGCCGAGTTCTGCGCCGGAGCAGCCGAGGCCGGTGTGCCCGCGCCGCACATCGTGTCCGTCGGCGACGACGCCGGTGCACCGCATCTGCTGATGACCGCCTGCCCGGGGGAGTCCTGGACGGGAGCGGCGCCGTCCGGCACGGAGCGGGCGGCACTGCGCGGGGAGCTCGGCCGGCAGGTGGCCCTGCTGCACCGGGTGACCGGGCCCGGGTTCGGCTACCCGTCCGGCGCCCTCGGACCGCTCGTCCCCGACTGGCGCACCGCGTTCACCGCGATGGCCGGCGCCGTGCTCGCCGATGCCCGGGACCACGGCGCGCGGCTGCCCCGGCCGGTCGACGAGGTGGCCGCCGTGATCCGCACCGCCGGCCCGGCCCTCGACGAGGTCACCGTGCCGGCGCTCGTCCACTTCGATCTGTGGCCGGGCAACATCCTGGTGGACCGTTCGGCGGCGGGGGAGGTCCGGATCGGAGGCCTGATCGACGGGGAGCGCATGTTCTGGGGCGACCCGCTCGCCGACTTCGTCTCCCTGGCGCTGCTGGGTGACATCCGTGAGGACGAGGCGTTCCTCGACGGCTACCGCAAGGCCGGGGGCCGTGCCGCGTTCGACCCGGCGGCCCGTGTCCGGCTCGCCCTCTACCGCGCGTACCTCTACCTCATCATGATCACGGAGACGGTTCCGCGTGCGGTCGGCGAGGAGCGCGGACGCCGGGTCCGGGAGACGGTCGCCCCGGAGCTGACGGCCGCGCTGGCCGAGATCGAGGACCTCTGTTAGTTCACAGCATTAAATAAGGGGTCGGGAAAGTCGCGCCGACCCGCTCCCCGGCGGTATGTTGCAGGTCGGGCAGGGTCGTGGAAGGAGCCACATGGCGGGGCGGAACGGGCGCACGGTGCGCGACCTCAGACGGGCCAACCGTACGGCCGTGCTGCAACGGCTGTACTTCGACGGCCCGCTGAGCCGCTTCGAACTAGGTCCCGCGACCGGGCTCAGCTCCGGATCCGTGAGCAACGTCGTCGCCGATCTGGTCGCCGACGGGCTCGTGGAGGAGGCCGGCAGTGTCGACTCCGACGGCGGTCGGCCGCGCACCCTGCTGCGGGTGGCGCCGCTCAGCGGCCACATGATCGGCGTCGATGTGGGCGAGACCCGGGTGCGCATCGAACTGTTCGACCTGACCCTCACCGAGCTCGCCCGCGCGGAGCGCCCGCTGGAGCAGCAGCGCTACGAGGTCGAGGTCATCGTCGACCACATCCGCTCCGGCATCGACGAGGTGCTCGCCGCCGCGGGACTCGCCCCCGAGCGGCTCCTCGGCGTCGGCATCGGCGTTCCCGGCATCGTCGAGCGCACCCCCGACCGGGGTGCCGTCGTGCACGGCCAGACCATCGGCTGGGACACGATTCCGCTGGAGGCGCTGCTGCGCACCGGCTCCCCGCTGCCCGGCACCGTGCCGTACTTCATCGACAACGGTGCCAAGACCCTCGGCCAGGCCGAGATGTGGTTCGGTGCCGGACGCGGCGCCCGCAACGCCCTCGTGGTGCTCTTCGGCTCCGGAGTCGGCGCCTGCCTGGTCACCCCGGAGGTGGAGCACGGCCGGGCCGTGGAGTGGGGGCACCTGACCGTACGGGTCCGGGGGCGCCGCTGCCGCTGCGGTGCGCTGGGCTGCCTGGAGGCGTACGCGGGCGCGGAGTCGCTGCTCGCCCGGTGGCACGAGGAGGGCGGCCGGGTACCGCAGGGCACGGACGAGGAGACGGCGCTGACGGCGATGCTCGCCGCCGCCTACCCGGCCGACGACACCGCCCCCGACCCGGTCGCACTCGCCGTTCTGGAGGAGACCGCCGAGTACCTCGGTGCGGGCCTGTCCGACCTGATCAACCTCTTCCAGCCGGAACGCATCCTGATGGGCGGCTGGGCCGGCCTCCAGCTCGGCTCCCGCTTCCTTCCCGCCGTGCGCAAGCACGCCCTGTCGTACGCGCTGCGCCACCCGGCCGAGAAGGTGACCATCGAGCTGGGCCGTCTCGGCCCCGACGCGGTCACCGTCGGCGCCGCGATCCTGCCGCTCGCCGACTTCTTCGCCCGCGGCGGCCGCCGCCCCGACCCGGACCCCGAATCCCCGCCCCCGGCCTGGCACACGGCCCTGCGCGACCGCGCCCCGCGCTGAGTGGAAGCGCCGGGGTGCCCGGTCTGTCCGTCTTGGGCCTGGCAGGTGGCCGTGGGTGATCGCGTTTCGTGCTGAGTGGAAGTGCCGGGGTGCCCGGTCTGTCCGTCTTGGGCCTGGCAGGTGGCCGTGGGTGATCGCGTTTCGTGCTGAGTGGAAGTGCCGGGGTGCCCGGTCTGTCCGTCTTGGGCCTGGCAGGTGGCCGTGGGTGATCGCGTTTCGTGCTGAGTGGAAGTGCCGGGGTGCCCGGTCTGTCCGTCTTGGGCCTGGCAGGTGGCCGTGGGCGATCGCGTTCCGCGCTGAGTGGAAGTCCTGGGGGTGCCCGGTCCGTCCGCCCTCGGCCTGGCACACGCGGTTGCGTAGCCGCACCCCGCGCTGAGCCGGACTGGCCGGACGGCCGGCCGGGCTACGCGGAGGGCTCGTCCGGCACGGGCTGGTCCGGGTTGGGAGACGCCGAGTGCGGGGCGCCCTGACGGCCGGTGCCGGCCTCGTCGGTGTCCGGCACGTCGGGTCCGGACTCACCGGACTCCGGCTCCTGCGGCTCCTCGTCCTTCTTCGCGCTCTCCCGTTCCGCGGCGGCGGGCGCGACCTCCCAGGGGTCCTCACCGGGACCGGCCTGCTGGTCGGGCAGGTCGCGGGGGACGCCGGCGCCGTTCTCACCGGGGCCTTCGAGACGATGGTCGGTCACGGCCCTCTCCCTTCATCGTGCGCGAGCCATCGCGGGTACCTCCAGGCGGACCGGCGAAACCCGAGGCTCAGCCCACCTTCCGCCCCCGCATCGGCTCCGTCTCCTCCCCGGCGCCCTGCTGCACGCCCAGCAGGAACTCCTCCACCACCTGCGTGGCCGTGCGCACCGGCCGCCAGCCGAGTTCCACCCGCGCCCGCGTGCAGTCCATCAGCGGCAGCCGCAGCACGGCGTCGAACAAATGCGGGGAGGCGGGCAGCAGCCGCAGCCCCCAGGCGGCGGCGACCGCGGAGCGGGCCGCCGTGCGCGGCAGCCGCACCCGGCGGGTGCCCAGCATCTCGCCGAGCAGATCCGCGTCGACCGTCGGTTCGGCCGCCAGGTTGAACGCGCCCCGCGCCTCGGCGGACAGCACGGCCAGCCGGTACGCCTGGGCCGCGTCGTCGGTGTGCAGCGCCTGCACCCGCAGACCGGGGATGTCGGGCAGGAAGGGCAGCAGATCGGGGCGTGCCAGCGATCCCGGCAGGAAGCGCCCGCCGAAGATGCGGCGCTGCTCGCTCGCCGACTCCCGCTTGAAGAGGAACGCGGGCCGCATGCGCACCACCCGGGTGCCCGGGTGATCGCGCTCGAACGTGTCCAGGGCCCGTTCCAGATACGCCTTCTCCCGGCAGTAGGCGGCGTCCGGCCAGCCGTGCGTCGGCCACGACTCGTCCACCGCCCGGTCCTTCGGCCCCGGCGAGTACGCCCCGACCGACGACGCGTGCACCAGCGCCGGCACCCCTGCCTCGGCCACCGCGTCGAAAACGCGCATGCTGCCGAGCACATTGGTGCGCCAGGTGGTCGCAGGATCATGGGTCGGCTGGAACGCCCAGGCCAGATGGACGACCGCGTCGGCGCCGGCGAACTCCTCGACGAGATCGAACCGGTCCGAGGCCACGTCCACGGCCGACCACTCGGTCTTCGGCGGCGACCACTCGGGGATCCGCCGGGCCAGACCCCGTACGGACGCGATCTCCGGTTCCTCCGAGAGGACCCGCACCACGCTGGTCCCGGCATTGCCGGTCGCGCCGGTGACGACGACCTTCCTGCCCGTTGCGCTGCTCACCTTGCGCTCCTCTCGGCCGTACGCTCCGCGGAGCCGGCCGAGTACCCCCTGGGCGAAGGGCGTCACGCCCGCACAGCCGGCGGGACGGCCGGGCACGACGGGGCGCGGTGCGACGAGAAAGCCCCGACCGCGACGGGGGAATCACGGTCGGGGCGGACAGAGGGTGGGCGCGGACGGCGGTCGCCTCTCGGCGAAAGGCTCCACAGGGCTTCAGCCGAACGATCGTCCCTGTGGGCGAATGGTGAGGCCCGGGGACACTGTCCCATCCGCACCCACGGTCTGTTCAACGGCCAACCACCTCCGGGTGTTCCGCGTCCGGCCGCCCCTGGGCGTGAGGTACGTCACCGGCTCCGCCCCCCGCCGTCCAGCTCGGCCCAGAGATTCTCCGCCTGGAGCAGCAGCGCGCCGAGCACGGCCGTCCGGGCGGCCCCCTGACCGGCGTGCTCCCGCAGCCCTTCCTGGAGCCGTTCGTGCAGCTCCCGCATCACCGCCTCCGTCCGCTCGTCCAGCAGCGGGTCCTCCTGCGCGTCGGCGTCCACCAGCCGGTCGGCCTCCGCCCGGCAGCTGTCACCGATGAGCTCCAGCAGCTCCGCGTAACAGCGCAGCGCCGAAGCGTCCGGCGCGGCGGGTGTCCGCCCCTCGTCCGCGGCCACCGCCAGCGTGCGGGTCAGCGTCGTGACATGGCCGGTGACACGGCTGAACCGTTCGTCCTCCTCCTCCGGCGGCAGCGCCTGGGTCGGCACCCGGCTCAGGGCGCGCAGAACGCCGGAGGTCAGCCGCAGGCTCTCCCTGCTCCAGCCGCGCGCCGAACGCAACGCCTCCAGACGGTCATGGAGTCGCGCGGAGGCCCCGACCCAGCCGAGGGCCGTCTGCCCGTCCCACTCGCCCTCGCGCAGATCCCCGGCGACCGTGTGCAGCACGTCACCCGCCTCCCGGGCGAGGGCGGCCAGGTTCTCCCGTACGTCCCGCAGATGGATCGGCGGCAGCACGAGCGCGTTGACGGCGACACCGATGACCGCGCCGAGCGCCGCCTGTCCCAGCCGGTGTCCGACGGCGGCCGCGCTCACCGTGCCCGTGGCGATGACGAACACCGCCGTGGTGGCCGCGTAGATGCCCTGGTCGCCGAAGCGCGGCCAGTTCGACAGCAGGATCAGCACCGGCACCGACAGCGCGAGGGCCCCCGTCGTGTCGTCGGTGACCGCCTGCGCGCCCGACGCCACCAGGGCCCCGACGCAGATCGCGGTGAACTGCCGGGCCGCCTGGACCAGCGAGCTGTAGACGGTGGCCTGCACCAGGACCAGCGCCACCCACGGCGCCATCAGGGCCATCGGGTCGCCGATCCAGACCCGCGCCACCAGCCAGGCCAGCAGCGCCGCGGCAGCCGCCTTGAGCGACTGGACGAGCAGGTCCCGTTCCCGGCCGGGCCCCCGCCACGCGGCGCGTGCCGCCCCGGCGAAGGACCGCAGGTCGCGCCGTACCGCGGCCGCCGCCCGCGCCACCGAGGAACCCCGCCCGACGGTGTCGTCCTGCCGTGTCTCGTGTTCCAGCGATGCCATCAGCAGAGGGTGTCCCGGCCGGGCCGGCGATCATGCCACGGGTTCGTCATGCCAGGGGCCCGTCCGACAGAGATGCCAGGAGATGGGCCGGGTCGTCGTAGACCGCTTCCGCGCCGGCCTCCTCCAGATCGGCGCGCGGAATCCCGCCGCACAGCACGCCCACGCACCGCACCCCCGCGCGGCTGCCCGCCCGCATGTCCCACACCGTGTCCCCGACGAGGACGGCCCGTTCCGCCGGAACCCCGGCCAGCTCCAGGGCGTGCTCGACCGGCTCCGGCGCGGGCTTGCCCTCCGCCACGTCGTCGGCGCTCGCCGTGGCACCGATCGCCTCGTCGGCGTCGATCGCCCGGCGCAACGCACTCAGCTCGGCACCGCCCGCGGAGGTGGCCAGCACCACCGTCCAGCCGTCCCGGTGCAGCCGCTTCAGCAGCCGCCCGGCGTCCGGCAGCGCGGGCAGCCGGTCGAAGTACTGTCCGTAGAGCGCCTTGTGGGCGGCGCTCAGCTCCTCGTCGCGGCCGGGGTCCCGGTCCTCACCCAGCAGGTGCGCGACCAGATCGGAGGACGCCAGCCCCACGGCCCGGTGGACGGCGTGCATCGGCACCCGGTGACCCGCCTGCCGGAAGGCCTCCCACCAGGCCGTCACGTGCAGATGGTTGGTGTCGACCAGAGTGCCGTCGACGTCGAACACGGCCGCCCGTTTCATGCGCGGTCCCTTCCTCTCCTCGCGGGCGGTACGGGTACCACCTCAGCCGCCCGCCACTCCGGAGGGCACCTTCCGCTCCCGGGTCCACGCCAGCAGCTCGTCCAGGGACCAGGCGGTGACCACCCGCTCGGGCGGCACACCGCACTCCTGCGCCCGGGCGCACCCGAGGATCTGCCAGTCCAGCTGGCCCGGCGCGTGCGCGTCGGTGTCGATCGAGAACAGCACGCCCGCCTCCACCGCCCGGCGCAGCAGGCGACGCGGCGGGTCCAGCCGCTCGGGCCGGCTGTTGATCTCCAGGGCGGTGCCGGTCTCCGCGCACGCCGCGAACACCTCGTCCGCGTCGAACTGCGACTCCGGCCGCCCCCGCCCGGTCAGCAGCCGCCCGGTGCAGTGCCCGAGCACGTCGGAGTGCGGGTCGCGCACGGCGGCCACCATGCGACGCGTCATCGACCGGGCGTCCATCCGCAGCTTGGAGTGCACGGACACCACCACGACGTCCAGTCTCCCGAGGAGCTCCGGATCCTGGTCGAGGGACCCGTCCTCGAGGATGTCGCACTCGATGCCGGTCAGCAGCCGGAACGGCGCCCAGGTCTCGTTGAGCCCGGCGACCACGTCCAGCTGCTCGCGCAGCCGGTCGGCGGACAGCCCGCGCGCCACGGTCAGCCGCGGCGAGTGATCGGTGAGGGCGGCCCACTCGTGCCCGAGCCACGCCGCGGTACGGCCCATCTCCTCGATCGGGCTGCCGCCGTCCGACCAGTCGGAGTGCAGATGGCAGTCCCCGCGCAGCAGCTCCCGCAGCTCCCGCCCCTCGCGGTCCGCGGGCTCCCCGGCGGCCTCGTCCTCGAGTTTCCGCAGATAGCCGGGCACCTCCCCGGCCAGCGCCTCCAGCGCCACCTGCGCGGTCTTCGGCCCGACCCCCTTGAGCTGCTCGAGCGACCCGGCCGCCGCCCGCTCCCGCACCTCGTCCCGGCCGAGCTCCGACAGCGTCCGCGCGGCGGTGCGGAAGGCACGGACACGGTAGGTCGGTGCCAGGGACCGCTCCAGCAGGAACGCGATCCTGTCCAGCGCCTCGACGGGGTCCATCGCCACCTCCTCGCTCCAGGGTTCCCCAGGGCGGGTACGGCCGCACGGCGGACGTGCGGGGTTGGCTGCGGGCACGCGGGGTACTGCGGTGCGGCGCACCCCCGTTCCGGCCAGGAGGCCCTCCATGTCGCTCCCCACCGCCCCCAGCAGGACCGCCGTGATCACCGGCGCCGACTCCGGCATCGGCCGGGCCACCGCCGTACGCCTGGCCGCCGCGGGCCTGGACGTGGGCATCACCTGGCACAGCGACCGGGACGGGGCGGAGGAGACCGCGGAGGAGGTCAGGTCGTACGGGCGGCGGGCCGAGACGGTGCCCATGGACCTCACCCGGCTGCCGGCCGCCGCCGACGCCGTCGACGAGCTGCACGAGCGGCTCGGCCGCCTCGACGTGCTGGTCAACAACGCCGGTACCGGCACCATGACGCCCTTCCTCGACCTGGACCTGGCGAAGGTGCGCGAAGTCCTCGACGTCGATCTGATCGGCCCGTTCCTGTGCGGGCAGAAGGCGGCACGGCACATGATCCGCCACGGCGACGGGGGCCGCATCGTCAACGTGACGTCGGTGCACGAGCACCAGCCACGGGTGGGCGCCGCGCCGTACTGCGCCGCCAAAGGCGGTCTTGGGCTGCTCACCCAGGTGATGGCGCTGGAACTCGCCGAGCATGGCATCACCGTCAACGCGGTCGCCCCCGGCGAGATCGCCACCCCGATGACCGGTCAGGAGGACACCGACCCGCACACCGAGCGCCGTCCCGGCGTCCCCCTCGGACGGCCCGGCGACGCCCGCGAGGTCGCCGCGGTCATCGCCTTCCTCGCCGGACCCGACGCCTCGTACGTCACCGGTGCCTCCTGGAGCGTGGACGGCGGCATGCTGCGCATGGGCCCGCAGGCCGGGTCGCATCTGCCGGGCGACGACTGGCGGCGGCCCTGAGCGAGGCCGCACCCGGACCCCGCGTTCGCACCGTTTGCGGCCTACCCTCGATGCATGACCGAAAGCGCGAGCCCGTACATGTCGAACCCGCGGATCATGGTGCTCGGGGTGCAGCCCGGGACTCCGCCGTTCCGGATCGTGGAGATCGACGGACAGGTGGTCGGTGAGGCCAGGTCCGTCACCGACGTGCTCCAAGCCGCCGCCGCGTTCGGGATCACGGTCCACGACCTGGACGACCCGGACGCGGTCCGCTGGGTGGGCGGGGACAAGTTCACCTGGACCCTGCGCCAAGCCCCCCGAGCCCGCCAGGAACAGGACGAGCGGCCCTAGGGCCTGTCGTTCGGATCACGTCGCAGACGCGGGGCCTGGTCACGGTGCTGACGAGGCACCGCCGGTTCCCTGCGACACGATCCGAACGACAGATCCTAGGGGTCGTTCGTCGCCCGCGTCCCCCCGAGTGGCCAGGTCACCGGGGGTTTCCCGGCTGCCCGCACTTCGGGCGACGGGAAACCCGTCGACCCCGGCGGCCCCGCGGGCCACAGTCTCAGGTGTCAGCACCCAGCAGACCTGCGCACCAGCAGGGACACCGACCAGGGGGAAGCACCATGGGCAAGTTCTTCCGCGGCGCCGCCGCGTTCGCGACCGCGGCGGCCGCGGTGATGGCGCTGAGCGGCTCGGCCGAGGCCAAGCCGGCGGCGGACGAGTGGGACGGCTGCCCGTACGGGGCCGTCTGCATCTACGGGCAGGGCGTGGAGCCGAGGGACAACCCGCACCCGACCCACATCTTCTGGAGCTACGGCGCCCACAACCTGAGCAACCAGGTCGGCCACCACTGGGTCTACAACAACCAGTACGGCGGCGCGACCGCCAGCCTCTGCAACGGATACAACGGCACCAACTGCACGGAGACCATCTCGGAGGGCTGGGCGGTCTACCGCGACCTCACGCCCGTCAACTCGGTCAAGCTGAATCGCCCGTAGCGGTCATCGACGGGCGACGGCGCAGGTAAGGGCCTCCGGGGCCGCCCAGCGGCACCGGAAGCCCGCCCGCGTTGTCGGACCCCCGCAGTAGTCTGGGCGATGCCGTCACGGCCCAGACACGCACCGTCAGGGGGACCACTGTGGGGGAACGGAACGGGGCTGCGTCCAACGGGGGAAACGAAGGAGAAGGGCTCGCGCCGACCACGCGGTCCTTCCCCAGGGAACTCAGGCGGCTGCGGCAGGAACGCGGTCTGTCGCTGGCCGCCCTGGCCCGCAGGACGCACTACAGCAAGGGATATCTCAGCAAGATCGAGACGGGCGCGAAGCGCGCGACCGTCGATGTGGCCCGCCGCTGTGACCAAGTGCTGGGGGCCGGGGGCGCGTTGCTGGAGCTGGTCCGGGACGCGTCCGCCGGACGCGGCGGCGGTGACGGCGATCGGGCCGGCGCCACCGCGCCGGAAGGGCCGTTCGACGCCGCCTGTCCCTACCGGGGACTGTCGGCGTTCACCCCGCAGGACGCCCGGTGGTTCTTCGGCCGGGAACGGGCGACGGCCGCGCTGGTGGAGCGGGTCTTCGGGCGGATCGGGCACGGACCGCTGATGGTGGTCGCCCCCTCGGGCGCCGGCAAGTCGTCCCTGCTGAACGCCGGTCTGGTGGCCGCCCTGAAACGCCCCGGCGGCTTCCCGATGCCGGGCACGGACAGATGGCCGGTGGTGGCGCTCACCCCCACGGCCCATCCGCTGGAAGAGCTTCTGGAGCGCTCCTCGAAGGCACTGGGCGCCGATCCCGGCGTCACCGTGGGGAATGTGCGGCAACGGCCGGAGATGCTGCTGGAGGCCATGCACCGGCTGTCGGAGGACACCCCCGCGGGCGTGCGGCAGCCGCCCGTCCGCCCGGTGGTGGTCGTGGACCAGTTCGAGGAACTGTTCACCCTCTGTGCCGACGAGGGCGAGCGGCGGGACTTCGTCCGTGCGCTCCGCGCCCTGGCGGCGTCCCCTGACCGCGACCCGGCCGTCGTGGTGCTCGGCATGAGAGCCGACTTCCTCGGGCGCTGCCTCGAACTTCCCGACCTCGCGGAGGTCTTCACCAACGGCCTGTTCGTCCTGCGCCCCATGTCCACGGCCGAGTTACGAGAGTCGATCACCCGTCCGGCGGAACTGGCGGGCGTCACCCTGGAACCCGGACTCGTTCCCCTCCTGCTGCGGGACGCCGGACTGCGCGACGGAACGGGGGAGGCGTCCGAGCCCTCCGAGGCCGGCGACACTCCGTCCGGCGCGCTGCCCCTCGTCTCCCACGCGCTGCTCGCCACCTGGCAGCAGCGCGACGGATCCGTGCTGACCGTCGCCGGATACGAGCGCACCGGCGGGATCCACGGAGCCATCGCGCGGACCGCCGAGGACGTGTTCAGCCGCCTGTACCCGGCCGAGCAGCAGACGATCCGCCGCCTGCTGTCCCGGCTGGTGCATGTGGCCGAGGGGACCGGGGCGACCCGGCGCCGGATGGAACGGGCCGCCCTGCTGCAGCAGTTGGGGGACGCGGAAGGTGCCACGACCGCTCTGGACGCCTTCGTGCGGGCCCGTCTGATCACCATGGACCGTCACACGGTCGAAATCACCCACGAGGCACTGCTGCACGCCTGGCCGCGGCTGCGCGGCTGGATCCACGCCGACCGTGCCGGGCTCCTCACCCACCAGCAGCTGGCCGGGGCGGCCGCCGACTGGGAGCGCGAGGGCCGCCACGCGACCGCCCTCCACCGCGGCCCCCGGCTGGAGACCGCGCGCTCCTGGGCCGACGAACTGGACGGCTGGAGACGGCTCAGCCCCGTGGAGGAGGCGTTCCTGCGGGCGAGTCTGGCCGAGGAGGGCAACAGGGAGAAGCAGGCCCGACGTCAGGTGAGGATCCGCCAGGGGACGCTGGCCTCCCTCGTCGTCCTGCTGGGACTCGCGCTCACCGCCGGCTGCCTCGCCCACCGCCAGCGCGCCGGTGCGCTGGACCAGGAGCGGATCGCGCGCTCGCGGGCTCTTGCGGTGCAGTCCCAGGCGTTGACCGGCGGCCGGCCGGAGGCGTCCATGCTCCTCGCCGAGGCGGCCTACCGCGCCGAGACGACCCCCGAGGCCCGCGGGGCCCTGCTCAGCACCCAGTCCCAGGCGTTCGCCGCCCGGCTCGACGGGCACCGGGGCCCGGTCAACGCGGTGGCCTTCACGCCCGACGGCCGCTCGCTCGCGACCGCGAGTTCGGACGGGACGGTGGCCCTGTGGAGGGTGGCGGACCGCCGCAGGACGGCCACGTTCCCCGTCCCCGGACGCGTACGCTCGATCGCCTTCAGCCCCGACGGCAGAAAGCTCGCGGCCACGTCGACGGCCGGAGGCGTACGGGTCTGGAGCACGGCCGGCCGCCGTACGACGCTCCTGTCCGCGGACACCGAGGGCGCCCGGGCCCTCGCCTTCGGCCCGCGCGGAGGCACGCTCGCCGTCGCGACCGCGGAGGGAACCGTCCACCTGCTCGACACCGGGCGCGGGTACCGGACCATCGCCTCCCTCACCGGCCACGCGGGGCGCGTCAACGCCCTCGCGTACGCTCCGGACGGGCGCACCCTGGTGTCGGCCGGCGCGGACCGCACCGTACGGCTGTGGGACGTGGCCGCTCGCCGTCCGCTCGCCGTGCTCAGGGGACACACCGACGAGGTGCTGGGGGCGGCGTTCGCCCCGGACGGACGCCGGATCGCCACCGGAGGCGTCGACCGGACGGTGCGGCTGTGGGACGTGGCCGGGCGCCGTACGACCGCCACCCTCACCGGGCACAGCGACGACGTCAACGCCGTCGCCTACACACCCGACGGCACGACGGTCGTCGGTGCGGGCGGGGACGGCACGACCCGGCTGTGGGACGCGCGCGGCGGCCGTACCGTGGGAACCCTCGCCGGCCACACCGACTACGTCCTCGGGGTCGCCGTGGACGCGGCGGGCGCGGTGCTGGCCACCGCCGGCTTCGACCGGTCGGTGGTGCTGTGGAACCTCCGGGGGCCGACGCTGACCACCCGCCCGTTCACGGAGGTCTGGAAGGCGGCGTACAGCCCGGACGGGAAGCTGCTGGCCACCGCCGACGCCGACCACACGGTCCGCCTGTGGGACGTCGCCGGGCGCCGGCCGCTGACGACCCTCACGGGACACCGCGAGAGTGTGTTCTCGGTGGCCTTCGCCCCGGACGGCAGGACCCTGGCGTCGGCGGGCTCCGACGGCACCGTCCGCCTGTGGGACGTGGCCACCCGCCGGGCCACGGCCACCCTCACCGGCCACAGCGGCGCCGTGTTCTCGGTCGCCTTCGCCCCGGACGGCAGAACCCTGGCCTCCGCCGGGGCCGACCGGACGGTGCGGCTGTGGGACGTGGCCGGGCGACGGGCGCTCGCCACCCTCACCGGCCACACCGACTACGCCAACGCGGTCGCCTTCGGTCCCGACGGACGCACCCTCGCCAGCGCCGGCGACGATCTGACCGTACGGCTGTGGGACGTGACCGCGCACCGGCCGACGGCCACCCTCACCGGCCACACGGGAGCGGTGCGGGGTGTGGCCTTCAGCCCCGACGGACACACCCTCGCCAGCAGCGGCAACGACGGCACCGTACGGCTGTGGGACACCCGGCGGGAGCGTCCGCGGGCGGCGCTGACGGGCCATGCCGGCTCCGTGCGGGGGGTGGCCTTCTCTCCCGACGGGAGCATGCTGGCGAGCAGCGGCAACGACCGCACGGTCCGGCTGTGGGAGGTGGCCGGGAAGCGGCTGTGGGCCACGCTGACCGGCCATGCGAACGCGGTGTGGGACGTCGTCTTCGCCCCCGGCGGGCACTCGGTCGCCAGCAGCAGCAACGACGGCACGGTGCGGCTGTGGGACCTCGACCCCGGTGCCCGGCTGACGCGGATCTGCCGGCTGCGCGAGAACATGACCCCCGACGGGCGGAGCACATCCGTTCCCGGCCTGCCCGTCCCCGTCACCCGTACGCCCTGCGCCCGTACCTGACGACCCGTCCGGCGTCCCCGTCGGCGGCGGACGTGCTGCTCGGCGGCGGTTGCCCGAGGGTTTCCCGTTGCCCTTCCGACGGGGGGACGCCGGGCGCTCGACGGGCCGGAGCCCCGGCCGTGAGACTGTTCCTCGCGCCCCACCGGGCGGCACCCCACCGGCGACCGGCGTCACGCGGCTCCCGGGGAGTCCGCTCCGTACCGGCGCTCCGACCACAGCTACCGAAACGGGGGTTCCGGCATGCTCCGGAGAACCGGCGTCATCCATGCCGTCATCGGATTACTGTCCTTCCTGCTCTGGGTGCCCGCGACCGTCGCGGCCGCCGCCCCGTCCGCGACCACGACCGCCGCCGACGGGGAGTGCGGAGTGCTGGCGCCCGGCGCCTCGCCGGCCGCGGAGCGGGCGATCGCCGCGGCCTGCGCGGAGGTCGCGGCGGGCACCTGGTACACCTGGGGCGGCGGCCACGGGCCCCAACCCGGTCCCACCTACGGGCAGGTGGACCCCAGCGACCCGGCCAGCGAGCACGACCCCGAGCGGTTCGGCTTCGACTGCTCCGGACTGGTACGTCACGCCTACGCCGAGGCCACCGGCTCGGACCTGCTCAACGGCGTGGCGAGCGCCCAGTACTACACGCACCGGGCCGCCGAACGCTTCACCGCCGCACAGGGCCTCGCCCCGCTGCGTCCCGGCGACCTGCTCGCATGGGGCACCTCGCAGGACCTGAAGCACATCGCCCTCTACCTCGGTGCGGGCAAGATGGTCGAGGCGCGGCAGTCCGGGACCAGGATCATGGTGAGCGATGTGCGCCTCGACAGCGGCTACTTCGGGGCGGTCCGCGTCGACACCGGCCCGGTGACCGGGCATGTCTTCCGCACCTGGGGCACCGGCGTGTGGACCAAGGCGGAGCCGGCTCTCGCCGCCCGGCGCGTCTACGCCTTCCCCGGCCCGACCACGATCCGGGTCGGCTGCCAGAAGCACGCCGAGCCGGTCACGTCGGAGGGGTACAGCAACGACGTGTGGTCCTACCTGCCCGACTACGACGCCTGGATGACCAACATCTACATCCAGGGACCCGCGTGGCTGGACGGCGTCCCCGACTGCGAGGACCTGTGAGGACGCACCGCCCGCCGCCGGCGACGGTCAGGCCTTCGGCCTGCGTGCGTGCACGGCCCTGCTGAGGCGCCGGCCCAGAAGCAGATAGCCGATCAGGGCACCGGAGGTGTTCAGGATGACGTCGTCGATGTCGAAGGCGCGTCCGGTCACCAGGGAGCCCTGGGCGAACTCCACGAGCAGCATCACCACGGCCGTCAGCACCAGCACCCGCAGGAACCCGCGGGTGCTCGGTGCGACGACCGGTGCGAGAACGCCGAACGGCACGCCCAGCAGGATGTTGCCGCCGATCTGACGTACGGCGTCACGGAGCCCGGGCTGGTCCAGATAGGCCCGCAGGGACCGTCCGGGACGCCAATTCGTATGGGTCAGCGCCTCCGAGGCGGGGGAGGGCTGCAGGGTGAGCCGGGCGAGGATCACCGCGAAGAAGACCATGAGGACGAAGGCGCACAGCAGCACCAGCAGCCGCAGGGGCAGAGGCAGCGGACGCGGGGCGGCGCGGACCATCGCATCTCCTTCAGTCGTCAACTTCCGTCCGGCACAACGCGGTTACCCCGGGAAAGGGGCGTCAGTCGCCGTAGGTGACCCGCACCCGCTCGAACCCCAGCGAGCGCAGCAGACCTTCGAGCATCTCGGTGGTGTTGGTCTCGGCCCGCGCGACGAGACCGCTCTCCTTCGCCGCGTCGCCGATGTGCCGCACCGCGAGCTTCTGCACGGCCTGTTCGCTGTTGGGGTTGTCGGCGAACAGGTCACCGAGCCGGTCGAGCAGCCCGCGCTGCTTCGACACGGCGTAGGAACGTTCGGGATCCAGCGCCGGGGTGCCCAGGCGCGCGTGGGGCAACCGCAGCGTGGCGGAGGTGCGGTCGTCGTCGACCCGTACGTCGTCCTTGCCCAGCTTGCCGAGGTCGACATAGGCGTCCACGGTGCCGGCGCCCACGTAGAGCGTGCGGCTGCCGCGGATCGCGTCGGGGAGGAACTTCGCGTCCTTCTCCAGGTCCACCACCACCTGGAAGTTGCCCGAGGCGGCGTCGTAACGGCTGATGTCCTGGATGGACTCCAGGAGCGCGGGCCCGGAGCGGTCCCGGGTCTCCGTGCCGAACAGGTCCTTCAGGCCCGGCAGCACGCTCAGCCGGATGCCGGCGAACAGCACGGCCAGCAGCAGCACCACCGAGCCGACCACCTTCACCCACCCGGGCACACGGCCGGTCGGTCCCTTCACCGGAGTCGTCATGGCGACGGCCCTCCTTCCCTCAAGTCCGGATGCCCCTCAGGTCCCGGAACAGACAGGGAAGTTGCAACGTACGGCCGCACCGGAAGCACGAAGGGGGCGCACGGCGGGCGCCCGGAGGCGGAACCCGCTGACGGCCGGCGGGGGCGGTCAGACCGGACCGGAGGCGGACTCGGGCTGCTCCAGGGCGGCGTCCAGGGTCGGCCACGGGGGCAGCAGCCGGGACAGGCCGGTGACGCGGAGCATCCGCAGGGTCAGCGCGTGCGTGCAGACGAGGTGCAGGCTGCCGGATCCGTCCGCGGTCCGGTGCCGGGCCCGGTACAGCAGGCGCAGACCCGAGCAGTCGAAGAACTCGACACGGGTCAGGTCGATCACGACCCTCGCGTCCGGTTCGGCGGTGGCCATGTCCAGATGGGGGACGATCTCCGCGGCCGCGGCGATGTCGATCTCGCCGCGGAACTCCAGCACCGTGTGGCCCCGGTCCTGGCGGACGCGCAGATGCCGGGTCAGCGGCGCAGGTTCGTACCGCACGACGCCATCGCCTCCAGCCTGCTCCGTGCTCGGGGAGGGGAGCGGCCCCAACACCGCCCCCTGCCCTGCAAGTTACCTTCGGTCGAGTGAATTTGAGCATGTTCGATTGACATATGTCTTCGAATTGCGACCGAGTTCTTTCGTGTCTCCCGGAGCGCCGTCCCGCGGGGGCCGACTGAAACCGGCGTGTGGGGACAGGTGTCACGTACAGGGCGGTGCGGGAGCGCCCCGCGCCGGGATCCCTGCGGAGGAGACATGGCACTGGTGACGACGGGTGTGGTGGTGCTCGACTGTGCCGAGCCCGAGAAACTCGCCGAGTTCTACAAGGAGTTGCTGGGGGCGGAGGAGGCGGACGCCCACGTCAACCGGGTGGAGATCCGGGCCGCCGACGGCTTCCGCCTGGCCCTGCGCCGAGACGTCAACGCCACCGCGCCCAGCTGGCCGCGCCCGGAGAACTCCCTCCAGGCGCATCTCGAGTTCGTCGTGGACGACCTGGACGCGGTGGAACGCCGGATCGTGGGCCTCGGGGGCCGCCCGGTGGAGACGGGCGACCCCTCCGGACCCAGCGAGGAGCGCGGCTACGCCGACCCGGCGGGCCACTCCTTCACCGTCCGCCGGGGCACACCGACGGCGCCCAAGCAGGGCTGACCGGGCGGTCAGTCGCGACCGCCCTTGTCCGGGACCGGCCAGGTGCCCGTGGACCGTTCGATCGCCTTGGCGCCGGCCCGGTCCACGGCGCTGCGCACCACCGCGAAGATGGCGCCCTGGATGGCCGCGGCCAGCAGGATCTCGCCCCACCGGCGGTCCCGGTCCAGCGCGTCCGGCGCGTCGTCCTCGTGCCGGATCACCTTCCAGGTCTTCTGGAAGGCCATCCCCGCCACGGTGCCGCTCGTCCAGCCGAGCGCGAAACCGATGGGCTTGTACGCGAGGGGCATCTTCTTCTTGCTCTTCTTCGCCACGTGGATCTCCTGATTCGGCTTGGTCGTTGTCGTCGGATGAGAGTCCGCCGGGCCGGGCGGCCCGCGGAGGCGGTCAGGGGCGGCCCCGCGCCGGGACCTCCTCGCCGTCCGGCACCGGCTTCGGCGCCGTGCCGTCCCCGAAGGGCCGGCCGCCCAGCTCCTCGCGGTGATGAGGCGCGGTCCAGCCGGACAGATCGGGACCGAGGGGCACGATGCCCGACGGGTTGATGCCGGTGTGCACCTGGTAGTAGTGCCGCTTGATGTGGTCGAAGTCCACGGTGTCGCCGAAACCGGGCGTCTGGTACAGGTCACGGGCGTACGCCCACAGCACCCGGTTCTCCGCCAGCTTCCACCGGTTGCACTTGAAGTGGCCGTGGTACACCGCGTCGAACCGCACCAGAGTGGTGAACAGCCGGATGTCCGCCTCGGTGATGGTGTCGCCCACCAGGTACCGCTGCCCCTCCAGCCGCCGCGCGAGCAGCTCCAGCCGCCGGAACAGCGCCGCGTACGCCTCCTCGTACTCCTCCTGACCGGTGGCGAAACCCGCCCGGTACACACCGTTGTTGACGTCCCGGAAGACGTCGTCCATGACCGTGTCGATCTCGTCGCGCAGCGCCCGCGGATACAGATCGGGCGCCCCCTCACGGTGCAGGGACGTCCACTCGGTGGCGAGGTCGAGGGTGATCTGCTGGTAGTCGTTGGTGACCAGCCGGCCGCTGGGTATGTCCACGATCGCCGGCACACTCACCCCACCGGGGTGATCCGTCTCCCGCCGGTCGTAGGCCTCGCTCAGATACCGGATGCCGAGCACCGGGTCGCGCCCGTCCGGGTCCAGGGTGAAGCGCCAGCTGCGGTCGTCCTGGACGGGGTCCGCGACGGCCAGGGACAGCGCGTCCTCGAGCCCCAGCAGCCGCCGGGAGACCAGAGCCCGGCTCGCCCACGGGCAGGCGCGGCTCACCACGAGCCGGTAGCGCCCGGCCGCCACCGGCCAGCCGTCCCGGCCGTCCGCGGTGATCCGGTCCGTGAAGTGGGCCCTCGACCTCTTGAACGCCTTCCTGCCGTACGCGCTGTTGCCGCCGCCCCCGTCGTCGCGGCCCATGGTGTCCTCCTCGTCGCCGTTGGGATGTCCCTGTGACCGCGTTCCCCGTTTTCCGCCGACAGCACGGTGTGGCCTGGGCCGACCGGGGCAATCGGCCGAGGGTGAGTACTCGATCGGATCGCAGAACCCGGATCACCGTGCTGGTGGCGCTCGCCGCCAACCTGGTGATCGCCGCCGCCAAGGCCGTAGGCGGACTGGCCGCCTCCTCCCCGGCGCTGCTGTCGGAGGCGGCGCATTCGGTCGCCGACAGCCTGAACGAGGTGTTCCTGCTGGCGGCGCTCCGGCGCAGCCGGCGCCCGCCCGACCGCCGTCACCCGTTCGGCTACGGCAAGGAGCGCTTCTTCTGGTCGCTGCTCGCCGCGGTCGGCATCTTCGTCATGGGCGGTTGCTTCTCGTTCTACCAGGGCGTCGAGGCGCTCAGGAAGGGCGGCGAGGAGCATCTGAGCGGCTACGTCGCGGGACTGGTCGTGCTCGGTGTCGCCCTGCTGGCCGAGGGCGGATCACTGCTGCGGGCCCTGTACCAGGTGCGCAGGCAGGGCGGCCGGGGCAGCGGACTGCGGGATCCGGCGCTGCGCACCGTGGTCGCCGAGGACGGCACCGCGGTGGTGGGCGTGACCCTGGCCATCGCCGGCATGGCGCTGCACATGGTCACCGGGCAGGTGGTGTGGGAGGCGTCCGCGTCGCTCGCCATCGGCGTGCTGCTCGTCTATGTCGCCTACCGGCTCGGGCGCGAGGCACGTGACCAGCTGATCGGCGAGGCCGCCGATCCGGAGGCGAGCGGGCGCATCCGGGAGCTGCTGCGCGCACAGCCGGAGATCGACAGTGTGGAAGCGCTCTTCACCATGAAGACCGGCATGGACACCGTGCTGGTCGCCGCCCGCGTCGATCTGGCTCCCGGCCTGGACAGTGAGCGGGTCGAGGAGGTCGCCGTACGCATCAAGCGGTCCATCGCCCACGCGTTCCCCGAAGCGGAGCAGGTCTTCCTCGACGTCACCGACCGCGGCTCACCGGAGGCGCGGGAGGCATGGGAAAGCCCCGCCGCGACGGGGGAACGCGGCGGGGCCTGAGGCACGGATGCCCGGCGGCCGGCGCTTCATGCACACCGGAACGAAGATTTTCCACCCCGACGGCCGGGACCGCGTCCGTCAGTCGCCCCCCGACCGTTCCAGCACGAAGACGGGAATCTCACGGTCCGTCTTCCTCTGGTAGTCGGCATACGGCGGGAAGGCCGCGACGGCGCGCTCCCACCACTCGGCCTTCTCCTCCCCGGTGACCTCACGGGCCGTCATGTCCCACTTCGACGGCCCGTCCTGGAGCTCGACCCGGGGGTCGGCCTTGAGGTTGTGGTACCAGACCGGGTGTCTGGGCGCGCCGCCGAGCGAGGCCACCGCCGCATAGCGCCCCTCGTGCTCGACCCTCATCAGCGGCGTCTTGCGCAGCTTGCCGCTCTTCGCGCCCACGCTGGTCAGCAGGATGACGGGGCGCCGCGTGTTCTGCAGGGTCGTCCCCCGGGTGCCGCCGGAGCTCTCGTAGAGCTCCACCTGTTCGCGCACCCATCGCGTCGGGCTGGGTTCGTACTCGCCTTGGAGAGGCATGACATCCTTCCCATCGTCACTCGTGTACCACGGCCGAGTCGATCACCCGTGGAACACCACCGCACGCCGATTTCATCCGGACGCGGCCCGCGCTCAGGCGGCGGCCACCGCCATCCGCAGGGCGAGCGCCGTCATCACGCCGCTCGCCACCAGCGCGGTCGCCAGCCGCCCCCGGTGACCGGTCAGGGCCCGCCCCAGCAGGGCACCGCCCCCGGCCAGCAGCACCTGCCAGCTCGCGGAGGCGGTGAAGGCCGCCGTCACGAACACGGCCCGCTCCGGGACTCCGGCCCCCTCCCCGTTCTGGGAGCCGAGCACCAGCGCCGCGAAGTAGATCACGGTGGTGGGGTTGAGCAGGGTGATCCCCAGCAGCGTCGCATAGGCCCGGGCGGGGCTCGGGGGCGCGGCCCCGGGCCGGGTGGCCAGCCGGTGGCCCCGATACTGCCGTACGGCTGTGGCCGCGCCCCATGCCGCCAGCGCCAGCAGCACCAGCACACAGACCCAACGGAGCGGGCCCAGGGCCGGCCGCAGGGCCGTCGCGAGGGCCGAGCCGCCCAGGGTGGCGGCGAGGGCGTACAGTCCGTCGGCCGTGGCGACGCCGAGGGCCGCGCAGACCCCGGTGCGCAGCGAGGTGCGGGCGCTGAGGGAGACCAGGTACGCGCCGACGGCACCCACGGGGACGGCGATGCCGTAGCCGGCGAGCAGCCCCGCGAGCAGCGCGGCCGTCATGACCGCGGCGGTGTCGGTCCCTCCCACGGACCGGACTGCTGCTGTCGGCCCGCGGCGGACGCGGTGGCGGACAGCGGCAACGGGAGTGATCTGGTGGTCATGGCAGGATCCTGGGGCGTTCCCCCGGGCAGGGGCAATCGGTTTTCCCGTGGGTGACTAGGGTTTCCCGGGTGAGCGAGAAGCCCTTCCTCTACGTCGTGGTCTGCGCCGCGGGTGTCGCCGCGGACGTCAGCAAGCTGATCACCTGCGCGCAGGAGCGGGACTGGGAGGTCGGTGTCATCGCCACACCGGTCGCCATGAACGGCTTCTTCGACGCCGCCGCCGTCGAGTCGCAGACCGGCCGCCCGATCAGGTCCGCGTGGCGCGCTCCCGGCGACCCCCGTCCCTTCCCCGCCCCGGACGCCGTGGTGGTCGCGCCCGCCACCTTCAACACCGTCAACAAATGGGCGGCCGGCATCGCCGACACCCTCGCCCTCGGCACCCTGTGCGAGGCGGTCGGCCTCCAGATCCCGATCGCCGTCCTGCCCTGCGTGGCCGGCGCGCTGGCCGCCCACCCCGCCTACCGGGACAGCCTCACCCGGCTGCGCGGCATGGGCGTGCGCTTCGGCGATCCGTACGCGGGCGAGGCGGAACCGCACGGCGGCCGACCGGAGTTCGGCTGGGAGCGGGCACTGGACCTGCTGCGGCGGGAGTGACGTCCACCCGGCTTCGAGTGCGCGCGAACACGTACGCTCCACCTGACAGGTCCGCCACCGAGGACGGCGAGGCCCCTTCCCGAAAGGCAGGAGCGGCGACGATGCAGTACGTGAAGCTCGGTTCCACGGGCCTGGAGGTGTCGCGGATCTGTCTGGGATGCATGACCTACGGCGTCCCCGACCGCGGCACGCACGAGTGGACCCTCGACGAGGACGCCTCCCGCCCGCTGATCCGGCAGGCGCTGGAGGCGGGGATCACCTTCTTCGACACCGCGAACGTGTACTCCGACGGCACCAGCGAGGAGATCGTCGGCCGGGCGCTGCGCGACTTCGCCCGCCGGGACGACATCGTGCTCGCCACCAAGGTGCACGGCCGGATGCGGCCCGGGCCCAACGGCGCCGGACTCTCCCGCAAGGCGATCATGACCGAGCTGGACCACAGCCTCACCCGTCTCGGCACCGACTACGTGGACCTCTACCAGATCCACCGCTGGGACCCGGACACCCCGGTCGAGGAGACGATGGAGGCGCTGAACGACGTCGTCAAGGCCGGCAAGGTGCGCTACATCGGGGCCAGTTCGATGTACGCCTGGCAGTTCTCCAAGGCGCAGTACACGGCGGAACTGCACGGCTGGACCCGGTTCGTGTCCATGCAGAACCACTACAACCTCCTCTACCGCGAGGAGGAGCGCGAGATGCTGCCGCTCTGCGCCGACCAGGGCGTGGGCGTACTGCCGTGGAGCCCGCTCGCCCGGGGCCGGCTCACCCGGGAATGGGACACCGCCACCGGGCGCAGCGCCACCGACCGCTTCGGCAGCGGCCTGTACCAGGAGGGGGACCGCGCCGTCGTCGAGGCCGTCACCCGTATCGCGGAACGCCGCGGTGTACCGCGCGCCCAGGTCGCCCTCGCCTGGCTGCTCCAGCGGGACACGGTCACCGCGCCCGTCGTCGGGGCGTCCGCCGCCCGGCACATCGAGGACGCGGTGGCCGCCGTCGACCTGGAACTGAGCGACAAGGAGACCGAGGAACTCCAGCAGCCCTACACACCGCATCCGATCGCCGGTCACTGATCAGGGCCCGCTGCCCGGCCGCAGCACCGTGAGGAACACCGAGGAGGAGTTGCCGGACACCGGGACCTCACCGGCCCGCCACGGCACCTCGAGCGGGTCCCGTTCGTCCGGTGGAGTGACCAGCAGGGCCGCCGGGGTGGCCGTACGTGCGCCGCTGACCCCGGGGCTCGCGTAGCGCAGCCCCGCCCAGGCGCTGTCGCCGGGTGCCAGCGTCACCGTCACCGCCCCGCCGGGGGTGCGCTTCGGGTCCGGGCCCAGCTGCTCTCCGGCCGCGTCCACGAAGGCGGCACCCGGATGGCCGTACAGGGTGCAGGTGCGCGACGAGACGTTCGTCAGCACGACGGGGAAGTTGCGCTGACCCGCCCCCGGGTCCATCCGGCCGACGGCGGCGCTCAGCTCGGCGGTGCGACAGCGGGTCACGGGAGGGTCGGCGTCCCCGGTGGCCGTCCGGACGACCGTGGAGGCCGCCGATTCGCTCGGGACGGCGCTCGACGCCGGGGCGGCGGACGACGAGGTCCGGGCGGAGGTCCCCGGCGTACCGCTTCCGGTGCCGCAGGAGGCCAGGGCGCCGAGCACCACGAGCACACCCGCCGCCGACGCGGCCAGGTGCCGCGACCTGTTCACCATGGGCCACCCCGTCTCACATCTCGTCCACCAGGGCCAGTTCCGACCAGATGGTCTTGCCGTCGGCCGTGTGCCGGCTGCCCCAGCGCTGGGTGAGCTGGGCGACCAGCAGCAGGCCCCGACCGCCCTCGTCCCACGTCTTCGCCCGGCGCAGATGCGGGGCCGTGTGGCTGGTGTCGGAGACCTCGCAGATCAGCGTCGAGGCGTCGTGGATCAGCCGCAGCCGGATGGGCGGGGATCCGTACCGGATGGCGTTGGTGACCAGTTCGCTGACCACCAGCTCGGCGGTGAACGAGGCCTCGGTCAGCGCCCAGGCGGCCAACTGGTCGACGACCTGCTTGCGGATGGGGGCGACCAGCGCCGGGTCGGCGGGAATGTCCCAGGTGGCGACCTGCGCGGCCGGCAGCCCGTGGGTACGGGCCAGCAGCAGGGCCACGTCGTCGGTCGCGCCGCCCGGCGCGAGAACCGTCTGCAGAACGCGGTCGCACGTCTCGTCGAGCGGGCCGGCGGCATGGGACAGCGCCTCGCGCAGCAGCGCGTGACCGGTCTCCGTGTCCCGTCCGCGGGACTCCACCAGCCCATCGGTGTAGAACGCCAGCACCGCCTCGTCCGGCAGCTCCAGCTCGGCCGACTCGAACGGCAGCCCGCCCATGCCCAGCGGCGGCCCGGACGGCAGCTCGATGTGCCGGGCCGCGCCGCCCGGCGGAACCAGGACCGGCGCGGGGTGACCCGCCCGGGCCAGGGTGCAGCGCCGGGACACCGGGTCGTACACCGCGTACAGACAGGTCGCACCGACCTCGCCGTCACCGGGGTCGCCACCCGACTCCTGCGACAGATGGTGCACGAGGTCGTCCAGATGGGTGAGCAGTTCGTCGGGGGCCAGGTCGATGTCGGCCAGGGTGCGTACCGCGGTACGCAGCCGGCCCATGGTCGCGGACGCCTGGATGCCGTACCCCACCACGTCCCCGACCACCATGGCCACCCGCATCCCCGACAGCGGGATCACGTCGAACCAGTCGCCGCCCACACCGGAGCGCGCGGCCGGCAGATAGCGGGTGGCGGCCTCCACGGCGGCCGTCCGCGGCAGGGTGCGGGGGAGCAGGCTGCGCTGGAGGGCGAGGGTGGTCTCCCGCTCGCGCGAGTAGCGGCGGGCGTTGTCGATGCAGACGGCGGCGCGCGCGGTGACCTCCTCGGCGAGCAGCACGTCGTCGTGGGTGAACGCCTCGGGGTGGCTGAAGCGGGTGAAGGCGGCGACGCCGAGCGTGGTGCCGCGGGCCTGGAGCGGGACGGACAGGATCGAGTGGATGCCGTGCTCCCGGATCTGCCGGGCCCGGGTCTCGTCCACGGCCAGCCACGGGTCGAGTTCGCCCGAGGACACCGAGGCCATGATGCTGTGGCCCGCGATCAGCGAGTCGGCATGGGGCGCGGCGGCCGGGTAGACGACCATCTCGCCCACCTCGGCCGTCCGTTCGGGATCGCCCGGGGTGCGGGACAGATGGGCGACGCGGCGCAGCGAGACCGGGGTGGTCAGCGGTTCGGCGGGCTCGCCTCCGGGCTCGTCCGGCTCGAGCAGGTCCACGCTGACGAAGTCGGCGAGCGCGGGGACGCAGACCTCCGCCAGCTCCTGCGCCGTACGGGTGACGTCCAGGGTGGTTCCGATGCGGATGCTGGCCTCGTTGACCAGCTGCAGCCGCGCCCGCGCGCGGTACTGCTCGGTGAAGTCGTGGGCCGTCACGCACACCCCGCGCACCCGGCGGGACGAGTCGGTGAGCGGAGCGAGCCGGGCCAGCCAGGCGTGCGCGCGGGTCTCGCTGGTGGCCTTCATGTACGTCTGCATCTCGTGCGGCCGGCCCGTACGCAGCACCTGGTCCAGGTGCTGTTCGAGTTCCGTGTGCTGCGGCCGGCCGCCGATGTCGGTGGGCCTGAGGCCGCGCAGATGCCCGGCCGGCAGCCCGAGGAGGTGCGCCATCGCGTCGTTGACCCCGCGCAGCCGCAGCGCGTCGTCGAAGACCATCGTGGCACAGGGCGACTGGTACACGGCCGCCCTGACCAGCGGATCGTCGGGCAGTTCGTGCTCCGATGCCTCCAGTGGGGTGACGGCGAGCCACTCACCGGGGCCCTCGCCGGAGGGCTGTCTGTGATGGGCGAGCACCCACACGGTCGCCGTGCCGCCGTCCCGGCGGCGCAGCGCGAGGGTGCCGCTCCAGCGGGCGTCCGGAAGCCGGGGCGGGACCGCCCCGTCGGCCAGGAGCTCGGCGACCGGGTGGCCGACGACCTCCTCGGGCGGGTAGCCCAGCAGCAGTCGCGCACCCTCGCTCCACCGCGCGAGCGTGCCGTCGGCGGCGATGACGGCCCGGGCCGTCACGGCATCGTCGAACGGGTCGTCCGGCCTCATCGTCGCCACTCCCACGCGCACACTCACCGTGAACCGGTGTATCGCCAGGGTCCCAGCCTAGTGCGTCGGGGCCCGACGCGAACGCGAAGCCGGCGTCCGCCTCGCGAACGGGCGGAACGTCACCAGTCCTGTCCCGACCGTTGACGGACCGTCACACCTGCCACAACCATGTTGCGCGTACGGAGATGGGAGCGCTCCCAATCGCTCCCCGTACCCCGCACCTCCGCAGAGGAGCCCATACGTGAACAGACGCAGAACCGCTCTGCTGTCCCTGACCGGCCTGCTGGCGACCGCCCTCACCGCGCTGCCCGCCGCACCGGCCGGAGCCGACGAGGTCGAGCAGGTCCGCAACGGCACCTTCGACACCGGCACCGACCCCTGGTGGGCCTCCGCCAACGTCACCGCGGGCCCGTCCGAGGGCCGCCTGTGCGCCGACGTCCCCGGCGGCACCGCCAACCGCTGGGACGCGGCCGTGGGCCAGAACGACATCACCCTGGTGAAGGGCGAGTCGTACCGCTTCTCCTTCAGCGCGACCGGCTCGCCCGCGGGCCATGTCGTGCGGGCGATCGTCGGTCTGCAGGTGGAGCCGTACGACACCTACTACGAGGTGTCCCCGCAGCTCAGCGTCTCGGGGGACACCTACTCGTACACCTTCACCTCGCCCGTCGACACCGCACAGGGGCAGGTCGGCCTCCAGCTCGGCGGCAGCGCGGACCCCTGGCGGTTCTGCGTGGACGACGTCTCCCTGCTGGGCGGGGTCGCCCCCGAGCCGTACGAACCCGACACCGGCCCCCGCGTACGGGTCAACCAGGTCGCCTACCTGCCCTCGGGGCCGAAGAACGCCACCGTCGTCACCGACGCCGGCGAGCGGCTGCCCTGGCAACTGAAGGACGACGACGGCCGGGTGGTCCGCAAGGGCTGGACCGTGCCGCGAGGCGTGGACGGCTCCTCGGCGCAGAACGTGCACTCCCTCGACTTCGGCTCCTACCGGGGGCGCGGGACCGGCTACACCCTGGTCGTGGACGGCGAGACCAGCCGGCCCTTCGACATCGACGCCCGCGCGTACGAGCGGTTGCGGCTGGACTCGGCGAAGTACTACTACACCCAGCGCAGCGGCACCGCGATCCGCGACGACCTGCGCCCCGGCTACGGCCGCCCGGCCGGACACGTGGACGTGGCCCCCAACCAGGGCGACGGCGCGGTGCCCTGTCAGCCGGGTGTCTGCGACTACACCCTGGACGTCACCGGCGGCTGGTACGACGCCGGCGACCACGGCAAGTACGTCGTCAACGGCGGCATCAGCACCTGGGAGGTCCTCAGCACCTACGAGCGCGCCCGGCACGCCCGCACCGGCGAGGCGGACAAGCTCGGTGACGGCACGCTGAACATCCCGGAGAGCGGCAACAAGGTCCCCGACATCCTCGACGAGGCGCGTTGGGAACTGGAGTTCCTGCTGAAGATGCAAGTCCCCGAGGGCGAGCCGCTGGCCGGCATGGCCCACCACAAGATCCACGACGAGCAGTGGACGGGACTGCCCCTGCTGCCCAGTGACGACCCGCAGAAGCGGGAACTGCACCCGCCGACCACGGCGGCCACCCTGAACCTCGCGGCCACGGCCGCCCAGGCCGCCCGGCTCTACCGCTCCTACGACAAGGAGTTCGCGGCCGAGACCCTGGCCGCCGCGCGCAAGGCCTGGGCGGCGGCCCTCGCCCACCCGGACGTCCTCGCCGACCCGAGCGACGGCATCGGCGGCGGCGCCTACAACGACGACACCGTGACCGACGAGTTCTACTGGGCGGCCGCCGAGCTGTACATCACCACGGGGGAACGTCAGTTCAAGGAGTACGTCCTGAACTCCCCGGTGCACACCGCCGACATCTTCGGCGCGACCGGCTTCGACTGGGCGCGCACCGCCGCGGCCGGCCGGCTCGACCTCGCGACCGTGCCGAACCGGCTGCCCGGCCGGGACAAGGTGCGCGCCTCCGTGGTCAAGGGTGCCGACCGCTACCTGGCCACGCTGAAGGCGCACCCGTACGGCATGCCGTACGCCCCGGACGGCAACGTCTACGACTGGGGCTCCAGCCACCAGGTGCTCAACAACGCGGTCGTCCTCGCCACCGCCTACGACCTCACCGGCGCGCGCAAGTACCGTGACGGCGCGCTGCAGAGCATGGATTACCTCCTGGGCCGCAACGCCCTGAACATGTCGTACGTCACGGGCTACGGAGAGGTCAACGCGCACAACCAGCACAGCCGCTGGTACGCCCGCCAGCTCGACCCGAACCTGCCGAACCCGCCCGCCGGCACGCTCTCGGGCGGGCCCAACTCCAGCATCCAGGACCCGTACGCCCAGTCGAAACTGCAGGGCTGCGTCGGGCAGTTCTGCTTCATCGACGACATCCAGTCCTGGTCGACCAACGAGCACACGATCAACTGGAACGCCGCGCTGACCCGGATGGCCTCCTTCGTGGCCGATCAGGGCTGACGTTCCTCCCCGCGGTCCGGCGGCCGTTCGGCCGCCGGACCGTGCTCCACGAGTTCCGCGGGCCGTTCGTGCGCGGTCAGGGTGTGCAACCGGGCCCGGTCGAGCGGCTCGTGGATCTCGACGTACTCACCGTGCGGCAGCCGCCTGATCACGCCGGTCGCCCTGCCGTGCGCCACCAGTTCCCGGTCGCGCAGCTGGAGACCGAGGCAGACGCGCCGGGTGACGACGAAGACCACGGCCGGGACGGCGAACACCGCGATCCGCACCGCCCAGGTCACCGTGTTGATGGACAGGTGCAGCCGGGTCGCCACGATGTCGTTTCCGCCGCCCGCCAGCAGCACCAGGTAGAGGCTGATCCAGGCCGCCCCGATCGCCGTGCGCACCGGACGGTTGCGCGGCCGGTCCAGCAGGTGGTGCTCGCGCCGGTCACCGGTGAACCGGGCCTCCAGGAACGGGTACACGCCGATGAAGACCAGCAGCAGCGGGAAGACCACGATCGGGATCAGCACACCGAGGACGAGCGTGTGCCCCCACAGCGTGATCTCCCAGCCCGGCATGATCCGCACCAGTCCCTCGGCGAAGCCCAGGTACCAGTCGGGCTGCGCGCCCGTGGACACCTGGTCCGCGCGGTAGGGGCCGTACGACCAGACCGGGTTGATCGTCGCCACCGCGGCGACGGCCGTCAGCACGCCGAACACCAGGAAGAAGAAGCCGCCCGCCTTCGCCAGGTAGACGGGCATGAACGGGGCGCCGACCACATTGCGTTCGGTCCGTCCGGGCCCCGCGAACTGGGTGTGCTTGTGGTACACGACCAGCAGGACGTGGGCCACCACCAGCGCCGCCATGATCCCAGGAAGCACCAGCACGTGCAGCGAGTAGAAACGGGCCACGATGTCGTCTCCCGGATACTCGCCGCCGAACAGGAACATCGACAGGTAGGTGCCGACGACCGGCACCGCGAGCAGTGCCCCGTTCACGAACCGCATGCCCGTGCCGGACAGCAGGTCGTCGGGGAGCGAGTAGCCGAACAGACCCTCGAACAGGCCGAGGAACAGCAGGCTCCAGCCGAACAGCCAGTTGAGCTCGCGCGGCTTGCGGAACGAACCGGTGAAGAAGTGCCGCATCATGTGCGTGAGCATCCCGGCGATGAACACCAGCGCCGCCCAGTGGTGCAACTGGCGGATCAGCAGTCCGCCCCGCACGTCGAAACTGATGTCCAGCGTGGAGGCGTACGCCTCGGACATCCGTACGCCGTTGAGGGGGACGTAACTGCCCTGATAGGTGACCTCGTTCATCGACGGGTGGAAGAACAGCGTGAGATACACGCCCGTGAGGACCAGCACCACGAAGCTGTACAGGCAGATCTCGCCGAGCAGGAACGACCAGTGGTCCGGGAACACCTTGCGCAGGTACTTCCGGCCGAGCGTGTGCGTTCCGAGCCGGCCGTCGAACCAGTCGGCGATCCGCTCGCCGCGGCCGGCCCGCTCCACCGTCCTCATGCCTCCTCCCCGGGCACATGGCCGAGCTTGTCGGGGTTGGCGACGACATAGATGCCGCACACCCGCTCGCCGTCCGGGCTGAGGTCCAGCACCATGACGGCGAAGGGGGAGCCGTCCTGGAGGAGTACCGCCGCGTCGTCGCCGTTGACCCTCCGGTAGCGCAGTTCCAGGTCACGGGCGGCCCGCGGTCCGCGCCCGGAGGCGTATCCGCCGAACAGCCGGACCGCCTTGTCCCGGCCGTGCACCGGCCGCAGTCCCGCGGCTCGGCGGTTGCCGCCGCCGTCGGTCCACACCGTCACGTCCGGTGCGAGGATCTCCATCAGCGCGGCGATGTCCCCGCCGAGCGCCGCCCGCACGAACCGCTCGGTCGCCTCCCGCCGTACCCGCGGGTGCGCACGGAACCGTGGGCGCCGGGCGTGCACGTGCTCGCGCGACCGGTGCGCCAGCTGCCGCACGGCGGCCGGACTGCGGCCGATGATCTCCGCTATCTCCGCGTGCGGATAGCCGAAGACCTCACCCAGGACGAACACCGCCCGCTCCAGGGGGCTCAGCGATTCCAGCACCACCAGCATCGCCAGCGACACCGACTCGACGCGCAGCGCGGGATCGCCGGCGTCGTCCTCCGTCACCAGGGGCTCGGGCAGCCAGGGGCCGACATAGGTCTCCCGGCTGCGGCTGACCGCGGCGCGGCGCTTCAGCGCGTGGTTCATCGCCACCCGTACGAGATAGGCGCGGGGGTTGGCGACCCCCTCCATCGGCGCGCCCCCGCCGCGGGCCGTCCAGGACAGCCAGGTCTCCTGCAGTACGTCCTCCGTGTCGGCGACGCTGCCGAGCATGTTGTAGACGACGCCGAAGAGCAGCTCGCGATGGCCGAGGAACGCCTCGGTCGCCTCGTCGAGCGGTTCGTCGGTGCCGGGAACACGGGTGGTGAACATGGGTGGCCTCCCAGGTGCGCTCACCCATGCGAGGGGGGAAGCGGGCCGGAATGTGACAACCCGCGGAGAGAATGTGACCCGCGTCTCAGCGGACCGTTGTGCCGTACACCGGTCGGTACCCCTTCGGATGCCTTGTGACCTGGGCATATTTACGAGTAAGTACCCGAGCGGTACCGTGAACCCATGCCAGCTCTCAACGTGGAGTTCAGCGACCGCGAGCTCGAGGACCTGCGGCAGATCGCCAAGGAGCGCGGTACGTCCATGAAGGCGCTCGTGCGGGAGGCGGCCGCGGCGGACATAGCCCGCCACCGCGCGCTCCAGGAGGGCGCGGAGGCCTTCCGCCGCTTCTTCGCCACCCACAAGGACGAGTTCGCCGCGGCCTTCCCGGAGGACGAACCGCCCGCCAAGGGCGCGGGGCGGGCCGCCTGACCGATGGCACCCGTGCTGCACATCGACGTGCCCTGGCTGCTCCAGCGGCATGAGGAGGTCCTCCCGGACCAGCCCACCGTCAACGACTTCTCCGCACTGGTCGCGGCCGTCGCCCGGCATCGAGTGGATCCGCCCCGGCTGGGCGTGAACTCCGACGCGGCCTGGCGCGCGGCCGCCCTGCTGCACACGCTCGCCGTCCTGCGGCCGCTGCCCTCGGCCAACGCCCGCTTCGCCTGCGCCACGGCCGTCGCCTACATGTTCGTCAGCGGTGCCGGCATCGACCCGCCCTACGGCGCCCTGGTCGATCTCGCGCGGGATCTGATCTCCGGCGAGGCCGATGTCTACGCCGCGGCCGACCGGTTGCGTTCCTGGCAGATCTGAGCCCGCGCCGGGGGGCGTGTGGCCCCCTCGGGGCCGCCGGCCGAGGGCGGGAGGATCGGGGCCGGCGGCCGTGCGCGCAGGAGAGCCGCCGTCTCTGCGCGTGACCTCCGAGAAGGGCCGTGACCAGTTGACTACGCTCCGGCGTGCGCCGGGAGCGTGCGCGGAGCTCGGGTGTGGGCGCGGGGTTCACACGGGGTGCGGACCGTGTCGGGAGGGGCTGTGCGCGGGTGCGCGGGTGAGCGCCGGGCATCCCAAATGTCGCCCTGGTTGTGCACCGGGGGAAAACCCAGGTCGAATGCCGGAGCGAGGGTCGCGGGCCGCCTTCCCTTTCTGACTTTCTGTCAACGCGCAGATGTTGCCCAACCGCCTTGTTGGCCGACTGCGGGTTGTGCGAGAGTGAGCCACCCGCGAGGGGGTAAAGGCCGGGGACGCACACACAGTTGATGAACCGGATCCGATTCGCCACAGGTGAATTCGCGCCCCCCGCACCACGCCAAAGAGGTATGCACCAATCGGGCCCCCTTTTCGGCGTCGGAAACGCTCGAATGTCACATGCGCTGTGGGAAGGAACCATCTCAGTGCACACCCCCCACCCCCCTCGACCTCCCTACCCCCCGCCGGGCGGGGACCCCGGGGAATCCGACGAGGCCCTGGCCGTCCGGCTGCGGGGCCGCCCGGAGGGCGAGGCCGCCCACTCCGTCGCGCTGCTGACGGCGCGGCACTGGCAGCCGATGCAGGACTACGCGGCGGTCTGCCTCGCCTCGTCGGGGCAGACCGCCGCGATGGTCACCGCGGCCGCCCTGCACCGTGTCCTCGACCGCGTCGCCGTCGGCGAATCGGCCGTCGCCCTGCGGCCGGTCCTGTTGGTGGGAGTGCGGGACACGGTCCGGGAGTGGGCCGCCGACGATCGAATAGCCGGAGTTCTGCCGGCGTTGCAGAAACCGGCCGGCGGGCGCGGCATGCGCGCGGCGACGACCATGACTCCGGAAAACCGCTCACTCGCTCATCGGGCTTTCCGCTCGCTGCCCGCACTCGCGCGCTGTTTGCTCTGGCATGTCGAGGTCGAGGCCGAGCCGATTTCCGTACCGGCCGGTCTGCTGGGCATGGATCCCGACATCGCGTCGGGCGCACTCGAACAGGCTCGGGACAAATTCCGTCAGGCTTGTGTCCATGCCCATCAGGAACTGGCGCCGACGAAGGACTGCCGGTTCTACAACCGTCTCCTCGACGTTCCCATCCGCCGGGGCGGGGCCCTGCTGCCGGACGTCCGGCAGCATCTGGCGGAGTGCCGCTACTGCCGGAACGCGGCGGAGCAACTGAGCCACTTCGAGGGCGGTTTGGGCACGCTGATCGCCGAGGCGGTGCTCGGGTGGGGGGCCCGGCGCTATCTCGACTCACGCCCGGGACGCGCCACGGCGGGACCGCGGGCCGGACGGGCCGCCCGGCGCCGGCGCCGTGGCGGGGACGGGCCGTCCGGCAGCGGCCGGCACCGGCTGCTGTCCCGGATCCCCGTGCCCGACCGCCTCACGGGCATCGCGCTCCCCGACCCGGTGCGTTCCACCCGGACGCTGCTCACCGGCCTCGGCGCGGTGTCCGCCGGGGTGTTGGTGAGCGTGCTCATCGCCGGATCGTCCACCCCGGACGGCGGCGCGGCCGACCCGACGGGCTCGACCGGCGCCGGCGGCCGCGCGGCCGTGCCGTCCGCGTCCCCGCCCGGCGCGGCCGGGCTCCCCTCCGCGCCCGGGCGCACACGACTGCGCCACGTCGGCTCCGGACTGTGTCTGGACACCCGGGGCGAGCCCCAGGACGGTTCCGGGGCGCGGCTCGCGGAGTGCTCCTCGGAGTGGACCCAGCAGTGGACGTACGAGGACGACGGGCTGCTGCGCAGCGTGGCCGACCCCGGTCTGTGCCTGGACTCGCACAAGGACGCCGGTGTCGTCGTCCTCGGCACCTGTGCCGACACCGGGGACCGGCGCCGTGACGACGTGCGCTACGACCTCACCTTCCAGGGAGAGCTGCTGCCCCGCTGGGACGGACAGCTGGCCCTGACCCCCGCGGACCCCGACGCGAACGCCGACATCGTCGTCAAGGTGCGCGACCGGACGGTGGACCAGCGCTGGGCGGCCGAGCCGGTACGGACGACCACGGACTCGGACTCCCTGTCCATCACCGGGACGGACACCCCGCCGGCCCGTCAGGCGGACCTGACCGAGCCACTGGCGTGAGGGCGCGCGGCCGGGGCAGGCTTCCTCACGCCCCTGCCGGTCCGGGGCTCCGGCCCCGGATCCCGCTCCTCACCCGGTAGTGGCGCTGGAGACGAGGTCGTCGGGGCCGGCCGTGGTCGGTGTGGTGTGGCCCGACAGGGCCAGGGTGAGGTCGAGCTCGGCCAGCAGGCAGCGGATGACGTGTTCCACGCCCGCCTGGCCGTCCAGGCCCAGCCCGTAGACGTACGGGCGTCCCAGCAGCACCGCCCGTGCGCCGAGGGCCAGCGCCTTGAAGACGTCGTCCCCGGTGCGCACCCCGCTGTCGAACAGCACGGTGAGCCGGTCGCCGACGGCTTCCGCCACGCCGGGCAGCGCGTCCAGCGCCGCGACCGCCCCGGCCACCTGACGGCCGCCGTGGTTGGACACCACCACGCCGTCCATCCCCGCGTCGGCGGCGAGCCGGGCGTCGTCGGGGTGGAGCACGCCCTTGAGGACGATCGGGCCGTCCCAGTTCTCCCGCAGGAATGCCAGATCCGGCCAGGATTTGGCGGGGTCGGCGAACATGCCGACGAAGTGCATCACCGCCGCGTTCGGATCCTCCTGCACCGGCTTGGCCAGCCCGGCCGCGAACGCGGGGTCCGAGAAGTAGTTGGCGGTGCCCACCCCGTGCAGGAACGGCAGATACGCCTGGTCCAGGTCGCGCGGGCGCCAGGACAGCAGGGGAGTGTCCAGGGTGACGACCAGCGCGGTGAACCCGGCCGCCTTCGCCCGGTTCAGGAAGCTCCGGGCCACCTCCACGTCCTTCGGCCAGTAGAGCTGGAACCAGCGTTCGGCCTCGCCCATCGCCTCCGCGACCTGCTCCATCGGCGTGCTGGACGCGGACGACAGGATGAAGGGAACCCCCTGCGCGGCGGCCGCCCGGGCGGCCGCGGACTCGGCGTCCGGATGCATGATCGACAGCACTCCGACCGGCGCCAGCGCCAGCGGCGCCGGCAGCGCGCGGCCCAGCACCTCCACCGACAGATCACGCTCGTGCACGGGCCGCAGCATGCGTGGCACGATCCGATGCCGTTCGAACGCGGCCCGGTTGGCGCGAGCGGTGCTGCCGTCCCCGGCGCTGCCGGCGACGTACCCGAACGGACCCGGGCCGAACCGCCGCTCGGCCATCTCCTCCAGTTGGCTCGGGTCGGTGGGCAGCCGGGGCACGGCGCCCGTCATCCCGTTCAGATAGATCTCGTACTGGAAGTCGGACCAGTGCTTCGCCATCCGTCCCGCCTGTCTGCTCGGCCGTGTCGTCCCGACGCATACTGGCCGGTATGCGCGGTGTGCGTCCAGCGCCGGGTGACCGGGACTCCGGCGACGCTCAGCCGCCGTCGGCCGACGGTTCGTCCTGGCGGGGCTCGCCGTCCGGCCCCTGGGCCCGCACCCGCTGGACGTGCTCCAGCGACTCCCGCAGCTCGGTGAGCCAGTCGTCGGTGTGCCGCTGGACCAGACGCACGCACCAGGCCAGCGCGTCGCTGCGGCTCCGGGCCACCCCGCCCGCGATGAGGGTGTCGAGCACCTGACGCTCCGGCTGGCGCAGCCGGGTCATGACCGGCGCGGCGACATGGGTGAACAGGACGCGGCGGCCGTCGCACTCCACGCCCCAGGAGACCTTGCGGCCGAAGCGGTGCTCGGCGTCGCGTGCGACCGCGATCCGGTCCTCCCGGGTGCGCTCACGGAACTCCTGGACCCTGCCCTCGACCGCCGCCTCCCGTTCGGCCGGCGAGGTGTCCTCCGCCGACTCGGGGCCGGGAATCCGGCCGATCACCAGGATCTCCTCGCGGTCGACCGTGATCTCGGCCGGCCCTTCGAAGAGACCGTCGGGAAGCCGGCCCGCGAACCAGCCCCGCAGTTGTTCTCGTTGCTCGCTCGTAATCATGTAATGACCATTACTCGCTTCCTTCATGAACACAAGGGGCCGCGGAACGGTCTGCCGACAGCAGAATCGGAATGTTTCAGGCCGATTAAGGAACAGCGGTTATTCGGCCATCTGGCCACTTCGCATATGCGACGGCCGCCCGGTTACCGGGTCGAGCCTCGTTCGCTCTGTCACTTCACGCCACTGATTCAACACGCAATGTTACTGAAATGTGCATGGTCGACGTGAGTTTCCGCCGGGGACTCGGCAGACTCCGGCACGCCGGTTCGGCACCACCGAGCACGGGCCGGCGACCGACGAAACGAAGCGGAAGGATGCACACAATGCGGAACACCGCGCGCTGGGCCACCACCCTCGGCCTTACGGCCGCAGCCGTCTGCGCACCCCTGTCCGGGGCCGCGCTGGCTGCTCCGGGAGATGCCCCGTCCGCGCTCTACGCCCCCTCGGCCCTGGTGCTCACCGTGGGCCACGGCGACAGCGCGGCGACCGTCACACCGGAACGCGCGGTCACCTTGACCTGTGCCCCCGGCCCCTCGGGCACCCACCCGGCCGCCGCATCGGCCTGCGCGGACCTGAACGACGTCGGAGGCAACCTCGACGCCCTGACGATGCGAGAAGGCGTCTTCTGCACCAAGCAGTACGACCCGGTGCTCGTCACCGTCGACGGGGTGTGGCAGGGACAGCGCGTCTCCTACGAACGGATCTTCTCCAACATGTGCGTGATGAACGCTCACGGTTCGAGCGTCTTCGCGTTCTGAGACCGGGATCGCACGGTTCCCGTGACCGCGCGGCGGCCCGCAGACTTGGGGAGTGCGAGCCCCCTCGCGGAACGTGCGATCTCGCGCAAGGAGGCCGACGGGCGGAGTGGGGCCGCCCGCCGGCCTCCGGGCTTTTCAGCGACCGGGCGGCCTACGCCCGGTCGCGGTGACTGGTGTCGCACCACGGATAGCGCCGACTGCGGCGACAGGTGCACAGCGCCACCCGGAAGCGGTCGGAGGACACCACCGTGCCGTCCTCCAGCTCCACCTCCACCGGCCCTTCCAGCAGCAGCGGCCCCTTGCGCTGCACGGTGACGCGTCGCGGGGCGTCAGACGGGGAGTTCGGCACGGACCACCACCAGCTCTTCCTCGTTCTCCGCCGCGGGCAGCAGCCCCCGCTGCCGCAGCCACGGCTCCCGGTCCCGCAGCACCGGACCGAACGCGATGCGCCGGCGCCGGGTCACCGCGGCCTTCATCCCCGCCGTCCGCAGCCCGCCGAGCGTCAGCTCCGGATCGCTGAGCGCGGACTGCACCAGCAGCAGCACACCGCCGGGCCGCAGCAGCGCCGGAGCCTCCCGGCAGATCCGGTCCAGGACGAGCCGCCCGTCGTCGCCCGCGTCCCAGGCCCGCGCCGGGCCGCGTGGCAGCCCGCGCCCCGCGGGAGCCGGGACGTACGGGGGATTGGCGAGGATCAGATCGAACATCCGGCCCCGCACCGGATCGAAGAGATTCCCGTGCCGGACCCGGACGGGCACACCGGCCCGCAGCGCGTTCAGCCGGGTCGCGCACACCGCACGCCACGACACGTCGACCGCGGTCACACGGCTGCCGCGCCGTGCGGCGGCCACCGCCAGCGCCCCCGAGCCGGTGCCCACGTCGAGCACGTCGGCTCCCCGTGGAACAGGTTCCTCGAGCAGGGCGCCGGCCAGCAGCGCGGTGTCCTCCTGGGGGGCGTAGACGCCCGGTGGTACGAGTGATTTCACAGGCGGCCGAGTACCCCCGTGCTCAGGAGTTATGGGTGAACTCCTGGGGCAGGGGCGTGCGCAGGCAGGAGCGGCCCGCCCGCCAGTCGGCGAGCAGCCGGTCGCCGAGCAGGTCCTCGGTGAACACCGTGGCGTCCACACCGAAGGCGATGTCCGGGGCGAGATGCGGTTCGTCCTCCAGCAGACCGCCGATGACGTCGTGCCGCACCACCTGCTCGTGCACCGCGTCCGCCTCCACGTGCTCGTCGTAGAAGTGCTCGGCGGCGGGACCCGCGCCCGTCCGGCGCATCGCCTCCGCGAGCCGCCGGGAACCGGGCGAGGAAGTGATTTCGACCGTCGCGAAGTGTCCCACCAGGGCGCCCCTCAGGGAGCGGTGGAGACCGAAGAGCGACATGAGGTTCACCGTGACGAGGAGCTCCGCGCAGGCGGCGTCCAGGTAGCGGCCGTACGTCGTGTCCAGGCCCAGGTCCTCCATGAGGTCGGCGAACAGGCGGGCATGCACACGGTCGGCCCGGCCGCCGCCGTACTCGTCGAACTCCACCGCCGCCATCGCCGCCTTGGCCCGACCGCGCAGCCGGGGCAGCACCCAGGCGTGCGGGTCGGCCTCCTTGAGGTGGTAGAGCGAGCGCAGCGCGGCGTACTCGCGCAGCTGCCACAGCTCGCCCTTGTCGCGCAGGAAGTGACTGACGCCCGTGCCGTCCACCGGTTCCACCAGGATCCCGGCGAGCGCGTCGTCGACACCGTCGTGGCGCCGGGCGTCCGCGCGGAGCGCGGTGAGGAAGCGCCGCTCCAGGGCGGCACGGGTGCGCAGCAGTTCGGGCTCCCACTCCAGGTCCGGGGAGACGCCCTCGAACCCCCGGTAGTGGAGCTCGTAGCAGACGTACAGGGCGAGCTGGAGGTCGTCGCCGTACACGGGGGCGGCCGCGATGTCCTCCTCGGGAGGCAGCGGGCCGGTGCCCCGCAGATGGTCGACGACGGCCCGGCTGAGGGGGCCGCGCGGTTCGGGCAGCAGCGGTTCCGATCGGGGGTGTTCCATGCCGTCCGGGTACCCGGACGGCGCACGGACACCCGCGTGCGCGTGGTTCCGGACGCCCTTCGGGGTACCCCATGTCGACATGAAGGCATTGGTGATCAACTGCACCCTCAAGAAGTCACCGGAGACCTCCAACACCGAGGCGCTCTTCCGGACCGTCACCGAGCAACTGGAGAAGGAGGGGGTGAGCGTCGACGTCGTTCGCGCGGTGGACCTCGACATCGCCCCGGGCGTGGTCAGCGAGGCCGTGCACGAGGGCGACGACTGGCCGGACGTGCACGCGAAGATCCTGCAGTCCCGCATCCTCGTCATCGCCACGCCGACCTGGCTCGGCCAGCCGTCGTCGGTCAGCAAACGGGTCCTGGAGCGGATGGACGCGATGCTGTCCGAGACCGACGACGAGGGCCGCCCGGTTGCCTACAACCGGGTCGCCGGGGTGGTCGTCACCGGGAACGAGGACGGCGCGCACCACGTCATCAGCGAGATCACCGGCGGTCTGCAGGACATCGGCTACACCATCCCGGGGCAGGCGTGGACCTACTGGAACCAGGGCCCCGGCCCCGGACCGAGCTTCCTCGAGGGCGGCAGCGGCCACGACTGGTCCCGCAGGACGGGCCGTGCCATGGCCGCCAACCTGCTGGGCGTGGCCCGTGCCCTCGAGGCCCGTCCACTCGGCCCACCGCCGCAGTAGAAATCCCTAGTCGCCCCGGGACTCCTCCTGGGCCTCGGTGTTGGGGGTGATGGCGTCGCCGGCCTCACCGCGGTGACCGGGGGACCCGGTGGAGGCCTGGTCGCGGCGTTCGGCCTCCTCGACCTCGCGCAGCACCTCCTCCACCGCCGACTCGGGCTCTTTGCGGTCGTCCTGCTCGGACACGGTGTCTCCTCTCGTCGTACGTCTCGGTCAGCCGCGCGCGGTGGCGATGCGCAGGGGCACGGGGTCGGTGGCGGCCGCCTCCTTCTCGTTGAGGCGGGTGATCTCCGCCCACCAGGACGGCCCGTCCTCGATGTGGCGCAACAACACCCCCTCACGCAGCGCCCAGGGGCAGATCGTCACCGTGCGCAGACCGGTCAGCTTCATCGCCGTGTGCGCCACCACCGCGCCCGCCAGGCTCTGCACGGACCGCGGCGCGGAGATCCCGGGCAGCCTGGCGCGCTCGGCGGCGGGCAGGGCGGCCAGCTGGTCGATCGCCACCCGCAGGTCCTCGCTGGACAGCTCCCGCTCCACGAACGGTCCGTGCCGTCCGGGCGCCGCCCCGCACAGCCGCCCCAGCTGCTGGAAGGTGCGGGAGGTGGCGACCGCCGTACGGGGGCCCTCCCAGCGGATCCGGGCCGCCGCGTCCCGCAGCTGGTGGCGCACCCGTCGGCGCAGGGCCCGCACCCGGTCGGGGGAGGGCGGGTCCTCCTGCTCGAAGTGCTCGTGCGTCAGCCGCGCCGCGCCCAGCGGCAGCGAGGCGGCGAAGTCGGGCAGCCTGCCGCGCCCGAAGGCGACCTCCAGTGACCCTCCGCCGATGTCCAGCAGCGCCAGCGGTCCGCAGCGCCAGCCCATCCAGCGGCGCGCCGCGAGGAACGTGAGCTCCGCCTCGACCTCGCCCGGCAGGGTGCACAGGTCGACACCCGTCCGCTCCCGGACCGTGCGCAGCACCTCCTGCCGGTTCGGGGCGCCGCGCACCACGGCCGTCGCGAAGGCCAGGGGGCCCGCCGCGCCCCAGCGCGCGGCGGTCCTGTTCGCCGCGGCCACGGCGTCCACCAGGTCCTCCACGGCCTGCTCCGGCACCGGCCCGCCCGGCGTGACCGACTCGGAGAGCCGCAGCCGCCACTTGGCGGTGTGCACCGGAAGGGGTGCACCGCCCTCGGTGTCCGACACGACGAGTCTGACGGTCTTCGATCCGACATCCACCACGCTGGTTCGCATGGCCCGTGGGTACCCACTTACCGCGCGGAACAACGGACCGGCCGCCGCGGACGGCGAAGACGCGCCATCGACGCCGCCGGGCCGCGCCGGGACCCGGACTGTTGTATTCCTTGACGGGAATATAACCGAAGAGGAATATTGGAGTCATGTCCGACGCCCTCTGGGCCGCCCTCGCCGATCCGCACCGGCGGGCCATCGTCGCCCTGCTCCTCGAGCGGCCGAGGTCCGTGGGCGAGATCGCGCAGGCGCGCGGCCTGAGCCAGCCCAGCGCCTCCAAGCACCTGAAGGTGCTCCGGGAGGCGGGCCTGGTCCGGGTACGGCAGGACGCGCAGCGTCGCGTCCACGCCCTCGACCCCGCCCCGATGGCCTCCCTCGACGCCTGGCTCGCCCCGTACCGCAAGCTGTGGAACGAGAGTCTCGACGCGCTGGGCCGCCGCCTGGACGAGCGGCCGGACACCACCGGCACTTCCGCACCGAAGGACTGATCCCCATGCCCGCCGAGCCCACCGGCACCTTCCTCACCCTGGACGACGGACGCCCGGCCGTCCGCTTCACCCGCGAGTACGACCACCCCGTCGACCGGGTCTGGCAGTTCGTCACCGACCCGGACGAACTGGCCCACTGGTTCCCCTCCCGCGCCGAGATCGAGCTGCGCCCCGGCGGCACCGTCTCCTTCAGCGGCGACCCCGCCCTTGAGGACACCACCGGCCGGGTCATCGCCGTGGACGCGCCCCGCCACCTGTCCTTCACCTGGGAGGACGACGAGCTCCACTTCGACCTGGAGGAACTGACGGACAAGCGCACCCGCTTCACCCTCACCAACGTCCTCGGCGCCGAGGACACCGCCGCCCGCAACAGCGCCGGCTGGGACGTGTGCCTCGCCGCGCTGGACGCGTGGGCCCGGGGCGAGCGGTTCGAGGGGCCGCACGCGGGTGCCCGGGCCCCGTGGCAGGACCTGTACGCGGCCTACGTCTCGGCGGGCGTGCCCTCCGGCGCTCCCGTGCCGGGCATGGACGCCTAGGTGTGTTGTTCGGCTCACGCCGCAGACCCGGGGCCTGGCACGCGCGTCTGCCGCGTTGTCGTCGGTCGCCGACGCTCCGCGTCGACTCCCTCCTCCGCCTCGCAACTGCACGCACCAGGCCCCGCTCACGGTGCTGACCAGGCACCGCCAGTTCCCTGCGGCATGATCCAAACGCCAGGCCCCAGGAGGGCACCCGCCTCACGCCAGCTGGCGCCGCACCAGCTCGTGCAGGCGTCCGCCGGTGTCGGCGAGAAGCTGGGCGGGCGGACCCTGCTGGACCACCTTGCCGCCCTCCATCACCACCACCCGGTCCGCGTCCAGCACCGTCGACAGCCGGTGCGCGATCACGATCCGGGTCGCCTTCAGGGCCTTGGTGCTCTCGATCACCGTGCGCTGCGTCTCGTTGTCCAGGGCGCTGGTCGCCTCGTCGAAGAAGAGGATCCGCGGCCGGCGGATCAGCGCCTGGGCGATCATCAGCCGCTGCCGCTGACCGCCGGAGACCGCACCGCTGCCGGACACGATGGTGTGCAGCCCCATCGGCATCCGCCGGATGTCCTCGGCCAGCCCGGCCATCTCCGCCGCCGCCATCGCCTCCTCGGGGGTGTACGGCTCGGTCCCGCAGATGACGTCCAGGATGGACCCGGTGAACGGCTGGGCGTGCTGAAGCACCACACCGCACTGCCGGCGCACCGCCGACTGGTCGAGTGCGGCCAGATCCTGGCCGTCGTAGAGCACACTGCCGGACAGCGGCCGGTCGAAGCCGATCAGCAGCCGCAGCAGCGTGGACTTGCCGCAGCCGCTCGGGCCGACCACCGCCACGAACTCGCCCGGCCGCGCCTCGAACGACACGTCGTCCAGGACCAGCGGCCCGTCGTCGGAGTAGCGGAAGGACAGCCGCCGCGCCTCCACGGCGCCGGACAGCGGACCCGGCCGGGTACTGGCCGCCCGCACCTCCGGCGTGGCGTCGAGCACCGGCCTGATCTGCTCGAACAGCGGCAGCGCCGCGACCGCCGACACGAACGCGCCGGTCAGCTGGGTGACCGAGGTCAGGACCATCGTCACCGACGTGTTGAACGTGAGGAACTCCGCCGCCGTCATCGAGCCGCGCGCCGGGCCCGCCAGCAGCATGAACATCGCCAGTGTGACCAGCGGCAGATAGACCGCGCCCAGCACCGCCGTCAGGTTCTTGATCCGGCCGGCCTTCTGCTGGAGCTCACGGCTGCGGGCGAACTGGGACGCCCACGCCGCGTACGCGTAGTTCTCCGCCGCCGCCACCCGCAGCTTCGGCAGACCGCGCAGCGTCTGGAACGCCTGGTTGTTCAGCTTGTTGGTGAGCACCACCAGGTGCCGCTGCCAGCGCACCTGCCACAGCCCGAGCCCCAGGAACACGCCGGCGATGACGACCAGCATCCCGATCGCGGCCAGCGCCATCGGCACGCTGAACCACAGCAGCAGCCCCAGGTTCACCGCCCCCACGGTGACCGACTGGGTCACCGTGGGCCCCACACCGGCCAGGAGCCGGCGGATCGCGCTGATGCCCATCGCCGCGCTCGCCAGCTCACCGGTGGAGCGTTCCGTGAAGAACTTGGTCGGCAGCCGCAGCAGCCGGTCCCAGACGGCCGGCTGGAGGGTGGCCTCCACCCGGCCCTCCAGACGCAGCAGGGTGAGGTTCTGCAGCAGCATGAAGGCGGCGGCCACGACACTGCCGATGATCACCGCGAGACACAGCTGCACGATCAGTTCGGTCTGCGCCGTCGGCACGAACTCGCCGAGCACCTTGCCGGTCGCGAGCGGCACCAGGGCCCCGATCGCCACCGTCACCAGACCGCTCAGCAGCAGACCGGTCAGATCCCGCCGCGTACCCGTCATACAGAACCGCAGCAGCCGCAGCGGGCTCAGCCGCCGCTCGGGCAGCGGGCGGTAGAACATCACCGCGCGGGGTTCGAACTCCTCCGCGTTCGCCTTCTCGACCGGCGTCTCCCGGCCGGTCGCCGGATGCACCGCCACATAGCCGCCGCGCCGCCACAGCAGCGCCACCGGAGCGCCCGACAGCGCGCGGTGACCCACCAGCGGACCGACGTCGTCCCGCCACCAGCGGCCGTCCAGCCGTACGACACGGGTGCGCACCCGGGACGCCAGGGCGATCTGCTCGACCGGATCGAGCCGGTCCCCGCCGGTCCCGGACTGCGCGGGCGCGGCGAGCGGAATGCCCGCGGCCCGGGCCACCAGCTTGCACGCCGCGTACGTGGCGTCCGCGTCGGCCGCCGTCGTGCGCTGCCCGGACCGCTTGCCGATCGCCGCCAGCAGCGTCCGGTCGGCCTGGGCCCGCACCGCCTCGCCGGCCTTGATGCCCTCGGCGGTCCGGGTCTCGTGGGTCTGCTCCAGCTGCTCGATCCACCGGTCGAGCGTGGTCATCAGCCGGTACTGCTGGTCGACCATGCTCTGCCACAGCGCGGGATCCATCAACAGATCGGCCGCCGCCTCCGCCCCGTACAGCGAGCCGTACTGCACACTGCCCGGCGGGACCTGCATCCAGAACACGTCGTCGTCGGTGGGGGCCGCGGCCCGTTCCGTCGCCATCGGCGCCTGGAACAGTACCGACAGGCTCCGCCCCACACCCAGCGCCAGGGCGTACTCCAGCGGGCTCGTCGTCGGCGGCACGTACTGCGGGTTGCCGTACTCGTCGTACGACCAGGTCTGGGTGCTCGCCGGCTGGTACAGCTCGCGCAGGCCGATGCGGTGCACCACGCAGTCCCGCAGCGGACGCGCCACCAGCGTGTGCGCCGGACCGGCCACCGGGCCCAGCACCAGCGAACCCGCCTCCAGCCGGCCCAGATGGTGCCAGTGGCCCTGCTGCCCGGCGTCGACCGCGAACAGGTCCACGGCGCCGGACGCGATGAGCCACAGCACCTGTGGCCCTTCCAGGTCCAGCCGGCCGAACCCGGAGCAGTCGATCGGCGTGCCCAGCGACCCGAGCGCGCCCAGGACGAGGTCGCCGCCCTGACCCTCGTGCACGGCTGTCATCTCATCGCTCCCTGACCAGCGCCGCGTACGCGCCGCCGCGCGCCACCAGCTCCTCGTGCCGCCCGCGCTCCACGACCGTGCCCTGGTCCAGCACGACGATCTCGTCGCTGTCGCGCACCGTGCTCAGCCGGTGCGCGATCACCACGCACGCGCAGCCGCGCCGGCGCAGGTTGTCCATCACGGTCAGTTCGGTCTCGGCGTCCAGCGCGCTGGTCACCTCGTCGAGGACCAGGATGCTCGGCCGGCGCACCAGCGCCCGCGCGATCTCCAGGCGCTGGCGCTGGCCGCCGGAGAAGTTCCGGCCGTCCTGCTCGACCGGACTGTGGATGCCGCCCGGCCGGCGCACGATCACGTCCCACAGCGCCGCGTCCTTCAGCGCCTCCACCACGGCCTCGTCCGGGATCGACGGGTCCCACAGCGCCACGTTGTCGCGGACGGTCCCCTCGAACAGGAACACGTCCTGGTCGACGAAGGAGACGGACGCCGCCAGCGCCCCGCGCGGAATGTCCTCGATGCGCTGTCCGTCGATCCGGATCACACCCTCCCAGGGCGCGTACAGACCGGAGATCAGCCGGGAGACCGTGGACTTGCCGCTGCCGGAACCGCCCACCAGCGCCACCTGCTGTCCGGGGCCCACGGTGAGGTCGAAGCCGGTCAGCAGCGGCTTGTCCAGCGGGTTGTAGCCGAAGCTGAGATTCTGCAGTTCGACATGGCCGTGCAGACGGCGGGTCGACTCGCCGGCGCCGGGACGGCCGTAGAGCGGGTCGGTCCGGAAGCTCTCCACGTCCTTCAGCCGGGCCACGTCCGCGGCGAAGTCCTGGATCCGGCCCGCGACGCCGTTGAGCCGGGTCAGCGGGGCGGTGAACCGGGTGACCAGCGCCTGGAAGGCCACCAGCAGACCGACCGAGATGTGCCCCTCGACCGCCCGCATGCCGCCGATCCACAGGATGAGCGCGCTGTTGAGCGTGGCGAGCGTCGGCGCGACGATGCCGAGCCACGCGCTCGGCACCCCGAGCCGCTGCTGTTCCTCCAGGGTGGTGGCGTGCTGCCCGGCCCACTTGCGGAAGTAGCCGTCCTCCCCGCCGGTCGCCTTCAACGTCTCGATCAGCTGCAGACCCGTGTACGCCGTGTTGGTGAGCCGCGCCGTGTCCGCCCGCAGCTTCGCCGTACGGGTCGCGCGCAGCCGGATGACGACCCGCATCGCCACGATGTTCAGCAGCGCCACGCCAATGCCCACGAAGGTCAGCTGCGGGTCGTAGGTGTACAGCAGCACCGCGTACAGCATGACCACCACGGCGTCCACGCCGGCCGACGACAGGTCGCGGGCCAGCGTCTCGGCCACCGCGTCGTTGGACTGCAGGCGCTGCACCAGGTCGGCCGGGCTGCGCTGGGCGAAGAACGTCACCGGCAGCCGCAGCAGATGACGCAGGAAGCGGGCACTGGACAGCGTCGACGAGATCAGCCGGCCGCGCAGCAGATTGCCCTGCTGGAGCCAGGTCAGCACCAGCGTCAGCAGCACGCACGCGCCCATCGACGTGAACAGCACGTCCAGCGTCGAGGTCCGCCCGCCGATCAGGAAGTCGTCGATGAAGGTCCGGCTGAGCCCGGGCACCGCCGCGCCCACCGCCACCAGCAGCAGGCTCGACAGCACCACGGCGGGCAGGGTGCCCGCCGTGCCGCGCAGCCGGGCCGGCATCGCACCGAGCACGCCCGGCTTGCGGCCGCCCCGGGTGAAGCCCTCGCCGGGCTCCATCACCAGCACGACACCCGTGAAGCTGCCGTCGAACTCCTCCAGGGGGACGAACCGCCGCCCCTTGCCCGGGTCGTTGACGTACACCCCGCGCCGGCCGAACCGGCGGCCCATGCCGTCGTAGACGACGTAGTGGTTGAACTCCCAGAACAGGATGGCCGGCGCGGTCACCTCGGCGAGGGCGGCCAGGTCCATCTGCATGCCCTTGGCGGTCAGCCCGTAACTGCGCGCCGCCTTGAGCAGATTGCTGGCGCGTGAGCCGTCCCGCGAGACACCGCAGGCGATGCGCAGTTCCTCCAGCGGGATGTGGCGGCCGTAGTGGCCGAGCACCATCGCGAGCGAGGCGGCACCGCACTCCACGGCCTCCATCTGGAGCACGGTGGGGGTACGGACGGTCCTGGCCCGGGACTTGGGCACCGTGCGCCTGGGCGGGGCGGCACGTCGCCTGCCGCGGGTCTCCTGCGCGGTGCTCACGGCAGCAGCCAGTCGACGGGGCGCCGGTCGGCCAGCCGGATCGACGCCGAGGCGAGGGTCATCGAGGTCAGTTCGAACGGCGGCCCCTCCGCGGAGGACCACGCGTAACCGCTCTCCGTGGCGGACGACTTCTCCAACTCGACCGTGACGGCCACCGGTCTGCCCTTCTTCGTGAACTGCTCGCCCAGTTGGGCGTCCCCGAGGAACGCGGCGATCTGCTGGGCGGACTGGGCCGAACGGTCCACCGTCTTCACCTCACCGTGCAGCACGCCGTACTCCTGGCTCGGCACCGACTGAACGGTCAGGTCGACGGAGGCGTGCGCGGGGATGCCGGCGGCGCTCTCGGCGGGGACGTACACCGTGGCGTACAGGGGGGCCTTGCCGCCGGTGACCTTCTCCACGGCGGCGACGTTCGCCCCGGTGCCGATGATCTGGCCGGTGCTGGCGGCGAGCGCGCTGATCCGACCCGCGTCGAGGGTGCGGACGACCGTGTCGCCGCGCTCGGTGCGCACCTTCAGGACGGGGGCGCCGGCGGGCAGCCGCTCGCCCTCCTTCGCGAGAACGGCGGTGACCTGGCCGGCCACGGGGCTCTGCAGGACGTAACTGCCCTGCCCGTATGTGAGAACGGCGGGCGCGCCGACCGTGGAGGACACCGATCCGGTCAGCGCCCACACCGAGGCGGCCGCCATCGCGATCACTGTCACGGACAGCACCAGCCAGCCCTGCGGGCGGGCGAAGCGCACCGGGAGATCGAGCTCCTCCGGTGACTGGAGCTTGGCGAGGGCCTGTTGGCGGAACTGCACGGGTCTTCCCTCACCTGGACGAACTGTGCGAACTGTGCGATGTGACGGGGAGGCCGCGGCCGCACCACAGAGTCCCGGAGCCGGGGGGCGGCTCCGGGACTCGGCGACGCAAGGGCGCGATCAGAGACCGGCGACCAGGTTCGTGACCGGGGCGGTGTTCAGGCCGGTGACACCCTCGACGGTGCCGACGGCCGTGTCGACCAGGGCGGAAACCGGGGCGATGCTGTCCACCGCGCCCGTCAGGGTGTTCACGGCGTTCACGGACAGGCCGCCGGAGACGTTGTCGAGGTCGGCGTCGGAGATCTCGACGGTCTCGACCTGGGGGGTGGAGTTCATGTGGGAACTTCCCTTCGTATGGAATTTCACAAGGGGGGAGCGGCCCCCTCCGGTGACAGATGAAGGCCGCGACCGCGGGCGCCGGACGCCCGTCGCCGGGAGCCCGGAACGGCCTTGCGGTGCGATGGATCAAAGCACGCTGCGGGTGCGGGCTTCCAATCAATCAAACGTCTCACCAGGCAACTTGCGCCCCAGGGGCGCCCAAGCGTGCAGACGAGGGCACGGGTCGGCGGCGAGTTCTTCACATGCCCCACCGCATCGCCTCATCCGGCCGCTTGCGGCCCCGTGGCCGGAATCCGGCACACCGGCCGCAAAGGCGTGACCCGGTCGGTCGGCGTGTGGACGAACACCGGCTCCGGTGACCGGGTTGCGCATTCGCTGTGCAGATTCGCTGAAGCCGGGATTCCGCTCCGGGTCCGCCACGCACCGCTCACGACCGGTGGCGGTACGTGAGGGTGACGCGCCGTTGAACACGCCCGCCGCCCCATGCGTACCAACAGCCATCCAGGCGCCCCCGACAGCTGCCGAACGGCGGCACGACTCCGGTCCCCCACAGGAGGTCGAGAAGTTTGAGTCACAAGCGAATTCCGAAGCGCAAGGCCGCGATAGCCGCGGGCGGTGTGGTGGCGCTCGGAGCCGCCGCGATCCTGCTCCCGAACGCCAACGCGTCGCAGGACGGCGCGTCCGGCGACGCAGCGGCGGCGCCGAAGACCCTGAAGGCGGGCGACGCCTCGGATCTCGCCTCGCAGCTCGCCGGGCTCCTCGGCGACGCGTTCGCCGGCTCCTACTACGACGGCGAGAACAAGCAGCTCGTCGTCAACGTCGTACCGGGCGACAACAACAACGTGATCGTGCAGGCCAAGAAGGCGGGCGCGGCCGTCCGCGAGGTCGACAACAGCATGACCGAGCTGGAGGACGGGGCGCGGACGCTGAAGGCGGAAGCGACCATCCCCGGCACGTCGTGGGCCGTGGACCCGCGCACCAACAAGATCCTCGTCACCGCCGACAGCACGGTGACCGGCGAGAAGTGGGACCAACTGGAGTCCACCGTGCAGAGCCTCGGCTCGGGCATGGCGACCATCAAGAAGTCCGCGGGCACCTTCAAGACGTTCGTGTCCGGCGGTGACGCCATCTTCGCCGGCGGAGCGCGCTGCTCGCTCGGCTTCAACGTCACCGCGGGCGACGGCACTCCGGCGTTCCTGACGGCCGGTCACTGTGCCGCCGGGGGCGACCAGTGGTCCGACGCGCAGGGCGGTCAGCCGATCGCCACCGTCGACCAGGCGGTCTTCCCGGGCCAGGGCGACTTCGCACTCGTGAAGTACGACGACCCCGCCACGCAGGCGCCGAGCGAGGTCAACGTCGGCGACCAGACGGTGCCGATCTCCCAGGCCGCGGAGGCCACCGTCGGCCAGCAGGTGTTCCGGATGGGCAGCACCACCGGGCTCGCCGACGGTCAGGTGCTCGGCCTGAACGCCACGGTGAACTACCCGGAGGGCACGGTCACCGGTCTCATCCAGACCAACGTCTGCGCCGAACCCGGTGACAGCGGAGGCTCGATGTTCACCCAGGACGGCCTCGCCATCGGCCTGACCTCGGGCGGCAGCGGCGACTGCACGTCCGGCGGCGAGACGTTCTTCCAGCCGGTCACCACGGCCCTGGAGGCGGTGGGCGCGACCCTCGGCGCGGGAGACGGCGCGGGCGCCGGCGACCAGGCGGGCGGCGGTGAGCAGGCCGGAGGTCAGGACGCCGGCGCTGAGCAGCCCGGCGCCGGAGAGGAAGCGGGCGCGGGCGAGGAGGCCGGCGCGGGCGCGGGTGACGCAGCCGGCGAGGAAGCCGAGGACGACTCCGGCCTGACCCAGACCCACTGACACCCCCACCCCGAGGCAACCCGGCCCGGCCCCGCCCCACATCCCCGGCGAGGCCGGGCCACTCGCGTGGCGCGGAGAGGGCCGGGTTGCTGGAGGACGCCCTGTGCCGCCCCGCATGCCGCCGGGCAGCCGGGTGGGCCGGCGCGGGCGCGGGTGACGCAGCCGGCGAGGAAGCCGAGGACGACTCCGGCCTGACCCAGACCCACTGACACCCCCACCCCGAGGCAACCCGGCATCCGCGGCGAGGCCGGGCCACGGGCGCCCGGGCCGGGGCACTGCCCCACCTTCCCCCGGGTGCCGGGGTCCCGCCCCGCGCCACTGGTGGGCACCTCACCATCGTGCCGGGCAGCCGGGTGGGCCCGAGCGGGCCGGTTCAGGTGTCCGGCAGTGCCCTGAGGAGCAGTACCGCGATGTCGTCCAGGCGGCCCTCCGCGTCCGCCCCGTGCTGCACCAGCGCGTCCGCGAGCTCGTCCAGCGGCAGGTCGCCCAGGTCCGCGAGGCGCCGGCTGAGATCGGCGACGGCGTCCTCGAAGTCCGTACCCGGGGACTCCACCAGACCGTCGGTGTACAGCACGAGCAGCGAACCCGGCGCGAGGTCCACCTCCGTCGACGGATAGGCCGCCGAGCCGTCGATCCCCAGCAGCGGGCCACCGGCCAGGTCCAGCACCCGGACCCGCCCGTCCGGCCTGCGCAGCAGTGGCGGCGGATGACCCGCCCGGGACATCACGGCCCGGCCGTGCGCGGGATCGAGCCGCAGATACAGACAGCTCGCGAACAGCTCCGAACCCAGGTCCAGCAGCAGCCGGTTGGTGCTGCGCATGACCTCCTCCGGCGCCTGCCCGACGGCCGTGTACGCGCGCACGGCGGTGCGGACCTGCCCCATCAGCCCGGCCGCCGTCACGTTGTGCCCCTGCACGTCCCCGATCACCGCGGCCGCCATGCCCTGCGTCGGCACCAGGTCGTAGAAGTCGCCCCCGATCTCCATCCCCTGGGTCGCCGGCAGATAGCGCGCGGCCGCCTCGATACCGGTCAGCGACGGGAGCGTGTGCGGCAGCAGCGCCTCCTGCAGCCCGTGCGCCAGCCGGTGCTTGGCGTCGTAGAGCAGGGCCCGCTCCAGAGCCTGGGCGATCAACCCCGCCAGACTGGTCAGGACCGCCCGCTCCTCCGTCGCGAAGTGGTGCGAGGCGGTGTAGGACAGCACGCACGTCCCCACCGGACGGCCCGAGGCGATCAGCGGCAGATACGCCCACGCCGTGAACTCGGACAGGTGCACCGCCAGCGCCGGATACAGGCGCTCGAGCTCCGCACGGGACTCGAAGAAGGCGGGCACTCCGGTGCGCAGCACCTGGCTGCCGGGGGTCGGCTCCGACAGCGGCATCCCGTCGTACCGCTCCACCACCCGCGGATCCCGGTACCCGCGGTGTCCCAGGATGCGCAGCCGGCCCGCCCGGGACCCGAGGACCACCAGTCCCTGACTGCCCACCGCCGGCGCGATCTCGTCCGCGACGAGCTGCACCACGTCGTGCACCCCGACCGCCTCGGTCAGCGCACCGGCCAGGCTCAGCACCTGGGAGATGGTGACCAGCCGCGTGCCCGCCCGCTCCGGCCGCGGCGCCGTACGGTTCATCTCCGCGACCGCGCGCGCCCGGCTGATGCGGACGCTGAGTCCGGTGGTGCTCGGATACAGCCGGAAGGACAGCCACTCGTTCGGCGGACGCAGCGCGACGAACGAGGTGACGTGCTGGCTGAACAGCGCGGCCCGGTAGCGGTCCTCGTACACGGGGTCGTTCAGCCACGGCACCGACGCCCACAGATGGGCGCCGAGCAGCCGGGTGGTCGGGACGTCGAGCAGTTCGGAGGCGGCGGCGTTGGCGAAGCCGACCCGCCCGTGCACATCGAGCGAGCACAGGCCGTACGGCAGCCGGGACACCATTCGGGCCGCCTCCACCGAGCCGAGCGTGCCGGCCATGCCGCCCACCAGCGGTGCCGCCAGCAGATCCGGTTCGGGTGCCAGCGGCAGGCTCTGCTCGGCGGCCCGCTCCAGCCGCACCGCCAGCCGGTCGCAGGCGGCGGTCAGGTGATCGCGCTCCCAGTCGGACAGCTCCGGCGGGTGCGCGCCGGGCCAGGTCACGAAGACCGCGCCGTACGCCTTCGTCGCGGTCGCCACCGGCAGCGCGGCCAGGGAGAAGGGGTACGGCAGCACCATGGCGATCCGGGGATAGTGGCGGGCCATCTCCTCCTCGCCGCCCACCCAGACCAGACGCCGCTCACGCACCGCGTCGGACACCGGGATCGGGGCGCTGAGCCCCACCCGCTCCCACGGGGCCGCGAAGGCGCGGGGCAGCCCCGCCATGACCGCCATCTCCAGCACCGGCTGGTCCGGCGCGAGCAGGTACACCGCACCGGAGTGCGCGTGCACCTCGTCCATCATCGAGGCCAGCGACAGCGACAGCAGTGGACGGCCGACCGGCGTCCGCACACCGGCGGGCGCCTGCGCGGAGGACTGCCCCTCGGACACGCCGACCACCTCCTCGCACGGCCGCGCCACCGGCCACGGGACTCAAATCTCCCTCTTCTGGGGCCCGCGCGCACGACGAGCGGCGAGCCACAAGGGGCCGGATGCCCGGGGGAGCGGGCCGGAACCCCGTCCCGCTCCCGTGACGCACCACTCCGGTTACCCCGCGCCCGGCGCCATAAGGCTCGCGTCGAGGCGCCGGCGGGCGCAGGGTCCCCCGGCGCACCGCCGAACGCCCGCAGGGGCTGCGCAGGCGACCCATAAGCGCTGTAATGGCCAACGTGGTCGGTGAGGGCGCTGCGGGACGCAGCAGGAGAACGCTGCGTACGGAAGGCGCCCTGACCGCGATCGCGGTCGATCCGGATTCACCCCAACGGACGCGCAGGATCCTGGAGCAGGCCCTCGTCTTCGCCGGCGCCGCGTTCGCCGCCCTGTACACACCCGGCGCGGACGGAGAACTGCTCTATCTGGCGGAGTCCGCCGGAGTCCCGAGGACGCTGTGCGGGGTGCGCGACAGCTACTCCGCCGCAGGGCACTCCCCGGTGGCCGAGGCGTACCGCGGGCGGCCGGTGTGGCTGGGGCCGGAGGACCTCGCGGCACAGGCCCAGTCGCGGCGCGTGCCCAGCCGCGACTTCCATCTGGCGGCCCTGCCCGTACGCCACGACGGCGGAGGCTGTCTGCTCGCGGTGAGCGAGCGCGCCGGCGGCTTCGACGCCGACGACCGCCTCTGCCTCGGCCTCGTCGCCGACGCCATGGCCTTCCCCACGGCACCCGCGCCCGCCGACGGCTCGGAACTGCCGCCGGGCGGCTTCAGCCTCGCCATGGACACCGGCCGGGTCCGCGTCGACGAGGCCGTCCTGGAACTGTTCGGCATGGACCCGGGCGAGTTCGACGGGCGGGTGGAGACACTGCTGGGCCTGACGGTGCCGGAGGACCTGCCCTCGCTCATGTCCGTCGTCGAGGCCGACCACATGACGATCGGCGAGCGGGAACTGGAGTTCCGGGTGCTCCAGCCCGCCGGCCCGCCCAAGTGGCTCCGGCTGCGCGGCCGCCTGGTGCCGGGCGGCGAGGGGCGCCCGGCGCGGCTCGTCGGCTCCGTCGCCGACGCCTCGACGCTGCGCTCCGACATCACGGACGTGGCCCGCGTCCAGCGCCTGGCCGCCGCCCTGGCCACCGCCGTCACCGTCCGCGACGTCGGCAAGGCCGTGGTCGCCGCACTGCGCAGGCCGCTGCGGGCCGACCGGATCGCGCTCGCCGAACTGGAGAGCGACCGGCTCGTCGTCACCGTGCTCGACCCGCCCGAACCCGAGGCCTGGCCGGAGCTTTGGCGTGCGGAGTGGCGCACCGAGTGGCCCGACGCCCCCGTGCGCACCATGCCGACCCTCGCCGCCGCGCTGCGCGAGGGCCGCGCGGGCATCTGGCCCGCCGGGTCCCCGCTGGAGGCCGCGCTCGCCGAGGTGGGCCCGGGCGGCCTGGCCGTGCTTCCGCTGCCCGCAGGCAACCGCATGGCCGGAGCCTGCCTGATCGGCTGGGACACCCCGCACGACTTCGGCGCCGACGAACGCGCCCTGCTCACCGCCGCCGCGGGCCTCGCCGGACAGGCCCTGATGCGGGCGCGCGCCCTCGACGCCGAGCACGAACTGGTCGGCATGCTGCAACGCCAGCTGCTGCCGCGCCGCCTGCCCCGGCTGCCCGGCGCGGTCGCCGTCGCCCGGTATCTGCCCAGTACCGCCGGGCTGGAGCTGGGCGGCGACTGGTACGACGTGATCCCGCTGCCCGACAACCACGTCGCGCTCGTCATCGGCGACGTCCAGGGCCACAGCGCCGGCGCCGCCACCCTCATGGGCCAGATGCGCACCGCGCTGCGCGCCTACGCCGTCGAGGGGCACCCGCCGGACGTGGTGGTCTCCCACGCCAACCGGCTGCTCATGGACATGGAGACCGATCTCTTCGCCACGTGCTGCTATGTCGACATCGACATGGAGGAGGGCTTCGCCTGGTGCGTCCGCGCCGGCCACCTGCCGCCGGTCCTGCGTCACCCGGACGGCCGTACGGAGATCGCGGAGGCCGAGGGCGGCCCACCGCTCGGGGTGGTGCGGCAGAGCGACTTCCCCATGAGTCCGCTCCGGCTGCAGCCCGGCACGATGGTCGCGCTCACCACGGACGGCCTGGTCGAGTCGCACGAGGCCGACATCGACGAGGGCATGGACCGCTTCGCGCGGCAGCTGTCCGGTGCCGACCCCGCCCACCTCGGGGCGGTCGCGGACGCCCTGCTCGGCAAGGCCCCGCGCAGCGACGACGTGGCGCTGCTGCTGATGCGGTACGACGGCATGACCTCGCGCCCGCTGCGGGAGAGCTGGACGGTGTGGCGGGTGCCCCAGGCGGTGGGGCACGCCCGCCGCTTCACCCGGCGCACCCTGCGCTCCTGGGGTGTGACCGAGGACCTCGACGCCCCCCTGCTCGCCGTCTCCGAGCTGGTCACCAACGCCCTGGTGCACACCGACGGCCAGGTCCGGCTCGACCTCACCCTGGTCAACGGGCGGCTGCGCCTCGCCGTGGCCGACGCCTCGCCCCGCACCCCGGTGAAGCCCACCAGCATCGGCTGGGAGGCCACCGGAGGCCGGGGCATCCTGCTCGTCGAGGCCGTGTCGGAGGCCTGGGGCACACTCCCCGTCAGCGGGGGCAAGCAGGTGTGGGCGGAATTCGTCCTGCACTGACGACGGCAGCGGCGGCGAGGACGGGGACGGAAGGCAAGCGGCAGGGCGGCAGGCGGCACCGCCGCCCCGGGGCGCCGTCAGAGCCGCTTCAGCAACTCCTGGGCGAGCGGCGCGGAGGACGCCGGGTTCTGACCGGTGATCAGGCCCCGGTCGGTCACCACGTTCGGCAGCCACGGCGCTCCCGCCCGCACCCGCACACCGGCCTCGGTGAGCCGGCCCTCGAGCAGCCACCGCACCTTGTCGCCGAGGCCGCCCTGAATCTCCTCGGCGTCGGTGAACGCGGCGACCTCGTAACCGGCGAAGGCGTTGGTGCCGTCCGCCCGTACGGCGGCGAGCAGGGCGGCCGGGCCGTGGCAGACCACGGCGAGCGGCTTGCCCGCATCCAGCGTCTCCACGAGCAGCCGGCCGGAGCCGGGGTGCACGGCGAGGTCCTCCATGGGGCCGTGGCCACCGGGGTAGAAGACCGCCGCGTACTCGTCCGGCCGGACGTCCTCCAGCCGGAGCGGCCGCCGGAGCTCGGTGAAGGACTCCAGTGCCTTTACGAGACGGTCCGCGTTCTCCGGGCCGCCGTTCATCTCGGGCGTGAGGGAGGCCGGGTCGACGGTGGGCACGACCCCGCCGGGAGTGGCGACGACGACCTCGTGACCCGCGGCCCGCAACGCCTCGTACGGTGCGACGGCCTCCTCGGCCCAGAAGCCGGTGGGGTGCGTGGTGCCGTCGGCCAGGGTCAGCCGGTCGGCGCCGGTGACGACGAAAAGAATCTTCGACATGTGCTCACTTCCGGTGCACGGTTGCTTTCGACACCTCGACGGTAGAGGCCCCGACCTCATGCATTCCAATGCCGAATTCCATGTCAGCCATAGGGAAACCAATGGGTGACCGCGGGTAGTCTCGTAGCCGTGAGCCGCAGCGAGGACGACCGCACGCCCGGGGACGGCACCGTCCCGCCCGACCTGAACCTGCTGCGCACCTTCCTCGCGGTGCACCGTTCCGGCTCCTTCACGGCCGCCGCACAGCTGCTGGGCCTGTCGCAGCCCACGGTGACCACCCAGATCCGCTCGCTGGAACGGCAGACAGGGCGCGAGCTGTTCGAACGACTGCCCAGGGGTGTCGCGCCGACCGCCGTGGCCGACGAGCTGGCCGCCCGGATCGCCGCCCCGCTCGACGCGCTTGCCGAGGCCACCGGACACGGCTCGCCCGCGCGGGCCCGCCCCGCGCCCGTCCACCTCGCCGGTCCCGCCGAACTGCTCGCCACCCGGGCGCTGCCCGCACTCGCCCCCCTGGTGGCCCGAGGGGTACGGCTGCGCGTCACGGAGGGCCTGAGCGACCGGCTGCTCGACGAACTGCGCGCGGGCCGCCACGACCTGATGATCGCCACGAGCCGCCCGCGCGGCCGGACCCTGAGCGCGGTGCCGCTGGTGGACGAGGAGTTCGTGCTGGTGGCCGCGCCCGCCCTGGCCGGAGGACTGCGCGCGCGGCTCGCCGCCGACGGCCCCGGCGCGCTGCACGGCGTACCGCTGCTCGCCTACGCCGAGGACCTGCCCATCGTCCGCCGCTACTGGCGGCACGTCTTCGGCAGGCGTCTGAACTGCCGTGCCGCCGTCTCCGTCCCGGACCTGCGGGCCGTGCTGGCCCTGGTGGTGGCCGGGGCCGGGTTCAGTGTGCTGCCCCGGTATCTGTGCGAGGACGACCTGGCCTCTGGTGCCCTGGCCCTTCTCGACGAGCCCGAGGACGCCCCGATCAACACCGGTTACCTGGTGCGGCGGCCCGGAACGTCCGACAACCCGCATGTGGCGCTCGTCCACGACCGTCTGCTGGAGGCGGCCCGAGCCTGGTGACCCGGCGGCCGCACCGGGTACCCGGGACGCCCGACCCGAGGACCCCGAGGAATGGGACGAGAGGGATACGCCATGACACAGCACGTCCGCGACATCATGACCGGCGCGCCGGTGACCGTCGGGCCGCAGACCTCCGTCGCACAGGTCGCCCGCATCATGCGCGACCGCGACCTGGGGGCGGTCCTGGTGACCGACGACGACGGGCTGCGCGGACTGGTCACCGACCGGGACCTGGTCGTGCGGTCGGTCTCCCGGGGCGTGGACACCGAGGAGACCACCGTGGCCGGTGCGTGCAGCGACGACCTGGTGACCGTGGGACCGGACGACGACCTGGACCTCGCCGTGCGGCTGATGCGTGAGCACGCCGTACGCCGCATCCCGGTCGTCGAGGACGGACGGCCCGTCGGGGTCGTGTCGTTGGGCGACGCCGCCATGGAGCGCGACCCGGAGTCGGCCCTCGGCGACATCAGCGTCGCCCGGCCCAACACCTGAGTTCGAGAGGCCCGTGGGGGAACTCCCCGCAACGGGCCGAGAGTTGCGGGCCGCCGCGGAGGGGCGCGACGGCCGGGGGTTTGTCCGGCCCGGCGCCGGGGACCCGGAGGCCAGCGGATGCAGAAGGAAGATGATGTGTCGTGACCTCGGAGATCAGTGACAAACCCCGGGCCCGGCGGCCGGAGACCGGCTGGGCGCGGGCCCGGCGGCTGCGCGGCAAGGACCCGCTGCGGACCTGCCTGCCCGCCGTGGACCACGGCGGCCCCTCCGTCACCTCGGCGCCGGAGACGGAGGCGAACATAGTCAGGGGCGAGGACTAGGGTCTGTCGTTCGGATCATGCCGCAGGGAACTGGCGGTGCCTTGTTGGCACCGTGCCCCGCGTCTGCGGCGTGATTCGAACGACAGGCCCTGGGGCCTGTCGCCCTGGCCGGGGTGGGGACGGACCGGTTGAGCCGTCGCGAGCGCCGGGCCGCCTAGGCTGGAACCGTGCGACTGCTCCTGATGTCCGACACCCACCTCCCGAAGCGCGCCAAGCGGCTCCCCGAGCCGCTGCTGGACGAGGTCTCCCATGCGGACGTGGTGTTCCACGCGGGGGACTGGGTCGACACCGACACCCTGGATCTGCTGGAGAGCCGCAGCCGCAGACTGGTCGCCGTGTACGGGAACAACGACGGGCCCGGGCTGCGCGCCCGGCTGCCGGAGATCGCGTACGCGGATCTCGGCGGGCTTCGCTTCGGCGTGATCCATGAGACCGGACCCGCGCAGGGCCGGGAGGCCCGGTGCGCCCAGCGCTTCCCCGACCTCGACGTCCTGGTGTTCGGACACAGCCATATCCCGTGGGACACCGTCGCGCCCACGGGACTTCGTCTGCTCAATCCCGGCTCTCCGACGGACCGCCGCCGGCAGCCCTACTGCACGTACATGACCGCCACGCTCACCGGGGGCCGGATCGGCGAGGTGGATCTCCACCGGCTGCCCAGGCGCTGACGGGCCGGGCCGCTTCGTCTCGATGGAAGCGGCCCGGGCGCTGCGAGTAGTTGCGCTTTCACGGACCTCCTTCCCACGATCGGAGGGGATACCGGGCGAATACCCACCCCCGACGTCCTCACACACCCTGTTTCCCCGTCCCCCGCGGCGCTGCCCCCGGCGACCGTAGGTGCGGCCGGTGGGCCGGGCTTATTCCTTTGCGGAGGGTCGCGCCGGTCTGCTGCACTTCCCCAGTCACCGCAGCCGAGGCCCGAGGAGCAGCAATGCGAGCACCGTTCATGTCCCCCCAGGAAGGAACGCCCCGCTCTCCGAAGGACATGACGCCTCGTGCATTTGCTCAATCTGGGAATCCTCGCCCATGTCGACGCCGGTAAGACCAGCCTGACCGAGCGGCTGCTCCACTCGGCCGGCGTGATCGACGAGGTCGGCAGCGTCGATGCCGGCAGCACCACCACCGACAGCCTCGCGCTGGAGCGCCGGCGCGGCATCACCATCAAGTCCGCCGTCGTCTCGTTCCCGCTCGACGGCGTGACGGTCAACCTCCTGGACACCCCCGGCCACCCGGACTTCATCGCCGAGGTGGAGCGCGTGCTCGGCGTGCTCGACGGGGTCGTGCTGGTCGTGTCCGCCGTCGAGGGCGTACAGCCGCAGACGCGGGTGCTGATGCGGACCCTGCGGCGGCTGTCCATCCCGACCCTGCTGTTCGTCAACAAGATCGACCGGCGCGGGGCCCGGGAGACGGAGCTGCTCCGCACTGTCGCGGCGCGCCTCACCCCGGCGATCGTGCCCATGGGCACCACCAGGCGGCTGGGCACTCCTCAGGCCCGTTTCGTGCCCGGTCCCTCCCCGGCCGCCCTCGACGTCCTCACCGAGCACGACGACGGACTGCTCGCCGCCTACGTCGAGGGCACCCTCACGGACGCCCGGCTGCGCGCGGCCCTCGTCGAGCAGACCCGGGCGGCGCTCGTCCACCCCGTCCACTTCGGCTCCGCCGCCACGGGCGCCGGCATCGACGAACTGCTCGCAGGAATCAGGGAACTGCTGCCCCCGGCCGGCGGCGACCCTAACGGCCCGGTGTCCGGCACGGTGTTCAAGGTGGAGCGGGGAGCGGCGGGGGAGAAGGTCGCCTACGCCCGTATGTTCTCCGGCACGCTGCGCACCCGCGACCGTCCCGTTCGGCCGCGACGGCGCCGCGGAGGGCCGGGTCACCGGCATCAGCGTCTTCGACCGCGGCACGGACGCGCCCGCGGACGCGGTGCCGGCGGGCAGGATCGCCCGGCTGCGGGGACTCGCGGACATCCGCGTCGGCGACACGATCGGCGCGCCCCGCGAGGAGTACGGCCACTTCTTCGCGCCGCCCACCCTGGAGACGGTGGTGGTGCCCGCACCCGGCGTCGATCCGGGCACGCTGCACCTCGCGCTGGGCCGGCTCGCCGAACAGGACCCGCTGATCGCCCTGCGCCACGACGAGCGGCGCCGCGAGACCTCCGTGTCGCTCTACGGCGAGGTCCAGAAGGAGGTCGTCCAGGACACCCTCGCCGAGGAGTACGGGATCGACGTGACGTTCCGCGCGACGACACCGCTGTGCATCGAGCGGCCGGCCGGAACCGGGACCGCCGTCGAGTTCATCCGGAAGGACGGGAACCCGTTCATCGCGACGGTGGGCCTGCGGGTCGACCCGGCGCCGCTCGGCTCGGGCGTGGACTTCCGGCTGGAGGTGGAGCTGGGCGCCATGCCGTACGCCTTCTTCAAGGCGGTGGAGGACACCGTGCGCGACACCCTGGAGCAGGGGCTGTGCGGATGGCGGGTCACCGACTGCACGGTCACCATGACGCACTCCGGCTACTGGCCCCGCGCGAGCCATGGCCACCAGCCCTTCGACCGGAGCATGTCCAGCACCGGCGCCGACTTCCGGGGTCTCACCCCGCTCGTGCTGGCCGAGGCCCTGCGGCGGGCGGGCACCGTGGTGTGCGAGCCGGTGCACCGCTTCCGCCTCGAGGCCCCGGCGGACGCCCTGGGCGCCCTGCTGCCGGCGCTGGCCGGGCTCGGCGCCGTACCGCGGACCACGGAGACCCGGGGCGGCCTCTGTCTGCTGGACGGCACGGTGCCGGCGGCCCGGGTGCACGCGCTGGAGCAGCGGCTGCCGGGACTGACCAGGGGGGAGGGCGAGCTGGAGAGCGCCTTCGCCCACTACGAGCCCGTCGGGTACGGGACGGTGCCCCGGCGTCCGCGCACGGATCACCACCCGCTGAACCGCAGCGAGTACTTGCTGAACGTGACGCGGAGGGTGGCCGGTTGAGCCGACCCGGGGTGCCCATCCGCGCCCGCCCGTTCAGCCGGCCGACGGGCCGGACCAGCCTTGCGCCACCTGTCCCAGGCGGACCCGCTGCGGGTGGTCGCCGACGGGGACGGAGGCGGTCTTCTCGCCGGTCGCGAAGTCGATGGCGGTGACCCGGTCGGCGCCGCTCTCCGAGACCACACAGGACTTCCCGTCACCGCTGACCGTGGCCCAGTACGGCTTGGACGCGGTGACGAGCGGCCCCTCCTCCAGGGTCGCCCGGTCGACGACGGTCGCGTAGTCGTCCATGGTGCCCGCGACGCACAGCTTGGTGCCGTCGGGCTTCATGGTGATGCCGTGGTGCCGCGAGTCGTTGACCCAGGTGGTGCGGTCGGTGCTGGTGGCCGGGTTCTTCGGCAGGGTCTTGGTGCGGGTGATCCGGTCGGTGGCGACGTCGTACTCGAAGAAGCCGTTGAAGAACGACACCTGGAAGTACAGCTTCGACTCGTCGGGGGAGAACGCGGCCGGGCGCACCGCGTCGGAGTGGTCGCCGAGGCCGATGGCGTCGAGCCGCTCGCGCATGTCGATGACCTCGACCTGCTCGAAGGTGGTGGCGTCGACGACGGTGATGCGGCGGTCGCCCTTCGTCCAGTCCAGCCAGGTCGCGTCGAGCGCGGTGTTCACCTCGCCGATGGACATGTTCCAGATGTGCCTGCCGTCCGCGCTGAAGATGTTCTCGTGCGGCTTGTCGCCCGTGCGGAAGGATCCGAGTTCCTCGCCGGTTTCGATGTCCAGGACGTGCACGGTGTTGGAGGTCGAGGCCGAGACGGCGACGCGCTTTCCGTCGGGGGAGACGGCCATGTGGTCGGAGCGGTAACCGGACACAGGTAAACGCCAGTTGACCTCGCCGGTGGTGAGGTCCAGGGAGACGACGTCGGCGAAGCTCGGCCGGGAGACCACCACCGAGGCGCCGTCCGGCGTGGAGTACATGTCGTCGACGAACTGGTCGTGGCCCTCGCCGACGCTGTTGCGGATGGCCATGAAGTAGATCCAGCGGATCGGGTCGGCGTTGATCTCGGCCATCCGCCGGTCCTTGTCGGGGATCACGTTGATCCGTCCGAGCCTCGCGAAGTCGCCGGAGGACTCGATGACATCGGCGGTGCCGTCCCAGTTGTTGCCCACGAACAGCACCTCGCGCAGGGCGGTGGAGGAGTCCGGGGCGGGGCCGGCGGCGTTCGCGGCGCCGGCCGGTGCGGTGACGGTGAGAGCGAGGGCGGCGGCGAGGACGCCCAGGTGCCTGGTTCTGCGGAGCGGCATGACGGCTCTCTTCTCTGCGAGTGGGGGCGCTATGAGTGGGACATGCCAAGGGGGTGAACGGGAATCTGAACAGGGGTACTTTCAGAATCAACTTACTGAAAAGTAAGGACGAGAGCCCCTTCTCCACAAGACTGCGTACACGACAAAATTGGCCGTGCGCACAAGGAGGGGAGGGCCGGTGCCGGACAGACCGCGGGCACCGAGCGGCCGTTACGCGGGAAAGTCCGCGGAGGAGCGGAAGGCCGAGCGGCGACGCCGCTTTCTCGGTGCGGCGCTCGAGCTGTTCGGCGCCGGCCCCGGCTACCGGTCCACCACGGTCGCCGCCCTCAGTGAGGCCGCGGGGCTGTCGACCCGTCAGTTCTACGAGGAGTTCCGCAATCTCGAGGACGTGCTGGCCGCCCTCCACCTCCAGGTCAACGACCGGGCCGAGGCGGCGGTCCTGGCCGCGGCGGCCCGGACGGCGGACACCCCGCTCCCCGAGCGCGCCGACGCGATCTTCCGCGCCTACGCCGCCGATGTCACCGGCGACCCGCGCCGGATCCGCATCGCGTTCGTGGAGATCATCGGCGTCAGTCCGCGCCTGGAGGAACAGCGTCTCGCCCGCCGCGCCCAGTGGGTCGAGCTGATCTGCGCCGAGGCGCGGGCCGCCGTCGCACGGGGAGAGGCGGCGCCTCGCGACCACCGCCTCGCCGCGACGGGCTTCATCGGCAGCGTCAACGGCCTGCTGCACGACTGGAGCGCGGGGTGGGTGGAGGCCACCCTCGACGAGGTCGTGGAGGAACTGGTCCGTCAGCTCCTGAGCATCCTGCGCCCGCCCGGCCGGCCCCCACCGGCCGGCTGAGCGCCGTCAGCCGCCGTGCGAGGTACGGGTGCGGAGCAGGTCCGGGAAGCCGATGCGGGCGTAGAACTCGGTACGCACCCGGTCGGCGAGGTCACTGACCGCCTCGGAGCCGTCTCCGGCGGGGTCGACGGTGACCCGGAAGGGGCGGCGGCCCTTCGGGGCGCCCACGACGTCGACGATCCGGCGGGCGACCTCCGCCACGTCGGCGTCCGGCGGGGTCATGGCGGCGAGCCGCTTGCCCACGTCGTCCATCAGACCGGCGTACTCCGCCTCGTAGGCCTCGGCCGTGGCGGTGTCCCGGGGGTGCATCGCGTGGGCGAAGTGGTTCGTGCCGGAGGTGAAGACACCGGGGACGACGAGGGAGGTGTCGATGCCGAAACGCGACAGCTCGACCGCGTAGCTCTTCGCCAGGTGGTCCATCGCGGCCTTGGCGCCGAAGTACGGCGCGAGGTACGGGGGAGTGCCCCCGTAGGTGCTGGACGAGCCGACCCACACCAGCAGTCCGTCCCGGCGGGCCCGCATCTGCGGGAGCACGGCCCGGTTGACCCGCTGGGTGGAGAGCACGTTGGTGTCGTAGATCTCGGCCAGCTGCTCCGGGGTGAAGGCCTCGGCGGGGCCGAGCACCATGTGGCCTGCGTTGTGGACGACGACGTCGACGCCGCCGGCCGCGGCGGTGACGGACTCGACGGCCGCGTCCACGGACTCCTGGTCGGAGACGTCGAGTTCGACGGTGCGCAGGGCGACGCCGTGGGTGTCGGCGTGGGCGAGGGCGTCGGCGACCGCGGGGGCGTTGCGCCCGGTGGTCTGCCGGATCCCGGCGTAGACGGTGTGCCCGGCGTCCGCGAGGGCGCGGGCGGCCAGCGCGCCGAAGCCGCTGGAGGCACCGGTGACCAGAATGACGTGGGACATCTCGAGCTCCTGAGGGGCGGCGGGAACGGGGGAGGGGGTCAGGCGAAGGTGATGACGCTGCGGCCCCTGGCGGTGCCCGCGCCCATCGCCTCCAGAACGGCCGGTGCCTCGTCCAGGGAGACGGGGGTGACGTCCGGCAGGATGTCGTGCCCGGCGGAGAAGGCGAGGGTGTCGCGCAGATCGTGCGGCGAGCCGGACGGGGAGGCCACCACGTGCAGCCGGTTGAGGATCATGGGCTGGGTCGGCAGCACCAGCGGATCCTGGCCGTAACCGCACAGCACCAGCGTCCCGTCGGGAGCCAGACCACCGAGCGCGGCGGCGGCCGCCTCGGTCGAGGGGGAGGCGTTGAGCACCAGGTCCGCGCCTCCGCCCCACGCCTTGAGCGCCTGCGCCGGGTCCGACTCCTGGGTGGCGACGAAGAGCTCCGCGCCCAGCGCCTTGGCCTGGTCCTCGCCGCGCCGGGACCGGCCGACGACCGCCACCCGTGCCCCCATGGCGGCCGCGTAGCGCACCGCGAGACCGCCCACGCCCCCGGCGCCCACCACGGCCACCCGGGCGCCGGCCCGCACCCCGCCCTGCCGCAGCCCGTTGAAGGCGGTCAGCCCGGCGCACATCAGCGGCGCGGCGGCCACCGGGTCCGTACCGTCCGGCAGCGGCGTGACGAAGCCCGCCTTGAGCAGCGCGTACGGGGCGTACCCGCCGTCGGCGACGATGCCCGTGACCACCTTGCGCGGGCAGAGGATCTGTTCCCCGCGGACGCACTGGTCGCAGTGCCCGCACGAGTCGTACAGGAACTGGGCGCCCACCGCGGTACCGACCTCGGGAAAGGTCACACCCTCGCCGACGGCCGTCACCACCCCGGTGATCTCATGGCCGGGCACCACGGGGAACCGGGCGAACGGATAGTGGCCCCGCAGCAGGTTCAGGTCGGTGAAGCAGATACCGCAGGCGGTGACGTCGACGAGGACCTCGCCCGGGCCGGGCTCCGGGACCTCCAGGTCCTGCAGGGAGATCGGGGCGCCTGCCCCGGTGGCGACGGCGGCACGCATCATGGGAGTTCTCCGGGGGACGCGGGCGGGCGAACGAAGATCGCTCACGGTCGGTACCGCGGGATACGGTGGGAGCACATCCGGCCGGACGGGGTAGCGGTCCGGCCCCGGGGATAACGCTCCCGTGCGGTATGTGACCAGCGTGGCGCGCCGGTTCGCGCAGGTCCAATGCTTCCTGCCGGGCCGGCGATGCCGGCGGCGCATCGCCGCAGGAAGCCGGGGAGGCGACATGAACGGCGGACAGAGCGATCTGGACCTGCGCAGACTGCGGGGCTTCGTCGCCGTGGCCGAACGGCTGCACTTCGGACAGGCCGCGGCGGCCCTGCACGTCACTCAGCCCGCCCTCTCCCGCCAGATCCAGCAGCTGGAGCACGACCTCGGCGTCGCCCTCTTCACCCGCAACAGCCGGGAGGTCACCCTGACGCCCGCCGGTGAGCAGTTCCTCGAGGACTCCAGGGCCCTGCTGGCCGCCGCCCGCACAGCCCGGGACCGCGCGCGGCGCATCGCCACGGGTGAGAACCTGCTCAAGGTCGGTTTCATGCTCAGCTGCGACATCACCGCTCCGCTGCACGCCTTCTCGGCGCACCACCCCGAGGTGCGCATCGAACTGGTCCGGCTGCGCTGGTGGGCCCAGTCGAAGGACCTCCTCGACGGCACCGCCGACGTCGGATTCGTCCGTCTGCCCGTCGACTCCGAGCGGCTGAACGTGCTGCCCCTGTACCGGGAACGGCTCAGCGCCGTCCTGCCCGCCCGCCACCCCCTGGCCGGCGAGGAGGCCCTCGGCCTTCACGATCTCGCGAACGAACCGCTGCTGCGGTACGCCGGCGCCGACCCCGCCTGGTCCGCCGTCTGGAACGCCGACCCGCGCCCCGACGGCACACGGCCCGTGCACGGCCCCGACGTCCACGACATGGAGGAGATCCTGGCGTACGTCCGCGCGGGACGCGGCGTGGTGCTGGTGCCGGAGTCGGTCGCGGCGGTCTTCCCCCGCCCCGACACCGCCTATGTCCCGGTCTCCGACGTCCCGCCCGGTGCGGTGGCCCTCGCCTGGGACCCCACCCGCCCTTCACCCCTCGTCGAGAGCTTCGTGGCGGCGACCCGGAGCACCCGCGCCGGCGACCCGGCGGGAGAGGACCCCGACGGCCGGTCCGCATCCCGCCCGGGCGCGGACCGGCCGGATCCCGTCACTCGTCCCAGGCCTGGATCAGTGTCTGCCCGGTGATCTTGCCGTCCCGCAGGGTGAGCATCGACTCCGAGAGGACCCGCACGCCGTCCGGGTACCGGCAGCTCTCGCTGTAGGCGGCATGGTCGCCCTGGACGACGCACGCCTCCAGCGTGTGCGTCATGTCGCGGCTGTAGACGTCGTCGAGCATGGCGGCGATCTCGTCCCGGCCGTGCAGGACCTTGGGGTGGCTGGGCTGGGTGTTGCGGTCCACGATGCGCATCTCCGCGTCGTCCGCGTAGAGCGACACCAGTGTCGCCGAGGTGTCCGCCTCGATGCCCCGGCGCAGTGTGTCGGTGCCGAAGACGGGTTGTGCCGCGGTTGTCATGATGACCTACCTCCTCCGAGGCCGCGGCCCGGACCTCCGGCGGGCCGAGACGGCCTCTCCTACGAGCGTCCTCCGGCCCCGGGGGCAGGGCAAGCCATACGGCCCCGGCCGCGGTCACTCACCCGTCGCCAGGAACTGCGTCGCCGCCAGCTCCGCGTACAGCGGATCGCCGGTCACCAGCTCCCGGTGCCTGCCGACGGCGCGGACCCGGCCCGCGTCCATCACCACGATCCGGTCGGCCGTCGTCACCGTGGACAGCCGGTGCGCGACCACCAGGACCGTCGTCGTGCGCGCCACGTCGGCGACGGTGTCGCGCAGCGCCGCCTCGTTCACCGCGTCGAGCTGCGAGGTGGCCTCGTCGAGCAGCAGCAGCCGGGGCCGGCGCAGCAGGGCCCGGGCGATGGCGACCCGCTGGCGCTCGCCGCCGGACAGCTTGGTCCCGCGATGCCCGACAAGGGTGTCGAGACCGTCCGGCAGCCGGGACACCAGACCGTCCAGCCGGGTCGTCTTCAGCACCCGCGTCAGCGTGCCGTCGTCCGCCTCGGGGTTTCCGAGCAGCAGATTGTCCCGCAGGGAGCCCGAGAGCACCGGTGCGTCCTGTTCCACATAGCCGATCGCGGCCCGCAGCCGCGACAGTTCCCAGTCGGCCAGATCACGGCCGTCGAGCGTGATCACCCCGGAGTCGGGCTCGTAGAACCGCTCGATGAGGGAGAAGACCGTGGTCTTTCCCGCTCCTGACGGGCCGACGAACGCGGTCAAGCCCTGCGCGGGCACGGTGAACGTCACTCCGTGATGGACGTACGGCAGATCGTCGGCGTAACGGAAGCGGACGTCCTCGAAGGCGAGCGCCGCGGGCAGCGTGCCGGGGCCGGGCAGCTCCACCGGGCCGGCCGCGGGTTCGGCGGGCAGCCGCAGCGCCTCCTGGATGCGGGCCAGGGCGGCGCTGCCCGTCTGGTACTGCGTGACAGCGCCGACGACCTCCTGGATCGGCGCCATCAGATAGAAGACGAACAGCAGGAACGCCACGAGCGTCCCGATGTCGATGGCGCCCGTCGCCACCCGCGCCCCGCCCACCGCGAGCACCGTGATGAACGCGATCTGCATCGCCAGCCCGGCCGTGTTCCCCGCCGCGGCCGACCACTTGGCGGCCCGCACACTCTGCCGCCACGACTCCTGCGCGGCCTCGTGCAGCGTGCGCTCCTCCCGCGGCTCGGCACCCGACGCCTTCACCGTGCGCAGCGCGCCCAGCACCCGCTCCAGCGAGGCACCCATCACGCCGACCGCGTCCTGCGCCCGCCGGGAGGCCCGGTTGATGCGCGGCACGATCACACCCAGCACCGTACCGGCGACCACGATCACCCCCAGCGTGACGGCCAGCAGCACCGGGTCCACCAGGCCCATCAGCACCACGGTCGCGGCGAGTGTCAGACCGCCGGTGCCGAGACCGACCAGCGAATCGGTGGTCACCTCGCGCAGCAGCGTGGTGTCCGAGGTGATGCGGGCCATCAGATCGCCCGGCTCACTGCGGTCCACGGCTGGGATCCGCAGCCGCAGCAGATACGACGACAGCGAGCGCCGCGCCCCCAGCACCACCGACTCCGCGGTGCGCCGCAGCACGTACGAACCCAGCGCCCCCAGCACCGCGTTGGCGACGACCAGGGCCGACATCAGCAGCAGCGCGCCCGTGATGGCGCGGTCGTCCGAGAGGTCGTCGATCAGCTCCCGGGCCACCAGCGGCAGCATCAGCCCCGTCGCACCGGTCATCAGCGAGAGCAGGGCACCGCCCAGCAGGGCCCACCGGTGCGGCCGCACATATCCGAGCAGCAGCCGCCAGGCCGGCGGGCCGGATTCCTCGGTCACGACGCTCACATGGCCCCCCTGGGTGACGTGTGGAGGTTCAGGCTACGTCGGGGGAGAGGACCCGCCGCACGGCGGTCGGCACGGACGATCGTTCCCGCGTAGGGTCGAAGGGACGGACACCGGCCGACGAAGGAGTCAGCACCATGGCCCAGGAAGTACGCGGCGTGATCGCACCCGGCAAGGACGAGCCGGTGCGGATCGAGACGGTCGTCGTACCCGACCCGGGACCCGGCGAGGCGGTCGTGCGGGTCCAGGCCTGCGGGGTGTGCCACACCGACCTCCACTACAAGCAGGGCGGCATCAGCGACGACTTCCCCTTCCTGCTCGGCCACGAGGCCGCGGGCGTCGTCGAGTCGGTCGGCGACGGTGTCACCGATGTCGAGCCGGGCGACTTCGTGATCCTCAACTGGCGCGCCGTGTGCGGGAAGTGCCGCGCCTGTCTGCGGGGCCGCCCCTGGTACTGCTTCGACACCCACAACGCGCAACAGAAGATGACGCTGGCCGCCACCGGCCAGGAACTCTCCCCGGCCCTGGGCATCGGCGCCTTCGCCGAGAAGACCCTGGTGGCCGCCGGACAGTGCACCAAGGTCGACCCCGCGGTGTCCGCGCAGGTCGCCGGACTGCTCGGCTGCGGAGTGATGGCCGGCATCGGCGCCGCGATCAACACCGGCAAGGTCGGCCGCGGCGACTCGGTCGCCGTCATCGGCTGCGGCGGCGTCGGGGACGCGGCGATCGCCGGCTCCCGGCTGGCCGGCGCGGCGAAGATCATCGCCGTCGACATCGACGCCCGCAAGCTGGAGACGGCGCGCTCCATGGGCGCCACCCACACGGTCGACTCGCGCGAGACCGACCCGGTCGAGGCGATCCGCGAACTCACCGACGGCTTCGGAGCCGACGTCGTCATCGAGGCCGTCGGCCGCCCCGAGACGTACGAACAGGCCTTCTATGCACGCGACCTGGCCGGCACGGTCGTCCTGGTCGGCGTGCCCACCCCGGAGATGAAGCTCGAACTGCCGCTCCTCGACGTCTTCGGACGCGGCGGCTCCCTGAAGTCCTCCTGGTACGGCGACTGTCTGCCCTCCCGCGACTTCCCGATGCTCATCGACCTGCATCTGCAGGGACGGCTGGACCTGGCCGCGTTCGTCACCGAGACCATCGGGCTCGACGAGGTGGAGAAGGCCTTCGACCGGATGCACCGCGGCGACGTGCTCCGTTCGGTGGTGGTGCTGTGATGACCGCCCGCATCGAACGACTCGTCACCTCCGGACAGTTCAGCCTCGACGGCGGCACCTGGGACGTCGACAACAACGTGTGGATCGTCGGCGACGACCACGAGGCGATCGTCATCGACGCCGCCCACGACGCCGACGCCATCGCCGAGGCGGTGGGGGACCGGCGGCTGACGGCCATCGTGTGCACCCACGCCCACAACGACCACATCGACGCCGCACCCGCCCTCGCCGACCGCACCGGCGCCACCATCTGGCTGCACCCCGACGACCTGCAGCTGTGGAAGCAGACCCACCCGGACCGCGACCCCGACTCCTGGCTCACCGACGGCCAGGTGATCGAGGCCGCCGGCGCCGACCTCACCGTGCTGCACACCCCGGGGCACGCGCCGGGCGCCGTCTGCCTCCACGACCCCGGACTGGCCACCGTGTTCACCGGCGACACTCTCTTCCAGGGCGGTCCCGGTGCCACCGGCCGCTCCTTCTCCCACTTCCCGACGATCATCGACTCGATCCGGGACCGGCTGCTGACCCTCCCGCCCGAGACGAAGGTCCTCACCGGCCACGGCGACCCGACCACCATCGGCGCGGAGGCCCCGCACCTGGAGGAATGGATCGCACGGGGTCACTGAGCGGCCGGCCGGGTGACCGGCGCGAAAAGGCGACAGAAGATGTCCGGCTTACCCGTCACCCTTGAAGGGACAGCGAAAAGACCGGTGACGGGAGGCCGTACATGTCGGAGCAGTTGCAGGGCAGGGTCGCGCTGGTGGCAGGGGCCACCCGGGGGGCCGGACGGGGCATCGCCGTGGAGTTGGGGGCGGCGGGCGCGACCGTCTACGTCACGGGCCGCTCCACCCGCGCCCGCCGCTCGGAGTACGACCGCCCCGAGACCATCGAGGACACCGCCGACCTCGTCACCGAGGCGGGCGGCCGGGGCATCGCCGTGCCGACCGACCACCTCGACCCCGCACAGGTCCGCACCCTCGTGGACCGTATCGCCGACGAGCAGGGCCGCCTGGACGTCCTCGTCAACGACATCTGGGGCGGCGAGACCCTCTTCGACTGGGAGGCACCCGTCTGGGAGCACGATCTCGACAAGGGACTGCGCCTGCTGCGTCTGGCCGTCGAGACCCACGCCATCACCAGCCACCACGCCCTGCCGCTGCTGCTGCGCCACCCGGGCGGACTGGTCGTCGAGGTCACCGACGGCACCGCCGACTACAACCGCGACACCTACCGCGTCTCCTTCTTCTACGACCTCGCCAAGGCCTCCGTCCTGCGCATGGCCTTCGCCCTCGGCCACGAGCTCGGCCCGCGCGGCGCCACGGCGGTCGCCCTCACACCGGGCTGGATGCGCTCGGAGATCATGCTCGACCAGTTCAAAGTGCGCGAGGACAACTGGCGCGACGCCCTCACGGAGGTCCCCCACTTCGCCATCTCGGAGACCCCGCGCTACGTCGGCCGGGCCGTCACCGCCCTGGCCGCCGACCCGGACGTGGCCCGCTTCAACGGCACGTCCCTCTCCAGCGGCGGACTCGCCCGGGAGTACGGCTTCACCGACCTCGACGGCAGCCGGCCCGACGCCTGGCGCTACCTCGTCGAGGTCCAGGACGCGGGCAAGCCGGCGGACGTGACCGGCTACCGCTGACCGCTCCGGCCCCTGCCGCCGTGCACGTCCCGGCGGCTACCGTCACCCCCATGACGACGGACACACGGCGTTTCGAGGGGTACGGAGTCCTGATCACCGGGGCGGCACGCGGCATCGGCGCGGCCGCCGCCCTGCGGTTCGCCGAGGAGGGCGCGCGGGTCCTGGTGGCCGACGCGGACCCGGACGCCGCGGGGACGACGGCAGCGGCGCTGCGGAAGCGGGGGCTCGGCGCCGAGGCCTTCGCCTGCGACGTGACCGACCGGGTGTCGGTCGAGGGCGCCGTGGCGCACGCCGTGAGCGCGTTCGGCTCCCTCGACGTCCTGGTCAACAACGCCGCCCACTGCACCCCGGACGCCGCCCGTTTCGAGGACGAGCCGGACGAGGAGTGGGCGGCGGACCTCGATGTCACCCTCACCGGCGCGTACCGCTGCTGCCGCGCCGCACTCCCGCACCTCGCCGCCTCCGGCCGGGGCGCCATCGTGAGCGTCGGCTCCGTCAACGGCCTCCAGGACTTCGGGAACCATGCCTACAGCGCGGCCAAGGCGGCCCTGCTCTCCCTCACCCGCACCCTCGCCGGACACGCCGCGCCGCGCGGGGTGCGGGTCAACCTGGTCGCACCGGGGACGGTCCGCACCCGCGCCTGGGCGGGCAGGGAGGAGGAACTCGAAGCGGCCCGGCGCCTCTACCCCCTGGGGCGGGTCGGCGAGCCCGAGGACATCGCGGCTGCCATCGCCTTCCTCGCCTCCCGGGACGCGTCGTGGATCACCGGGGCCACGCTCGTGGTCGACGGCGGGATCACGGCGGTCAACTCGGCCTTCCGCCATGCGCTGGACGAGGTGTCGCCGTAGGCGCGGCTCCGCGGGAACCCGGGCGGGCCGTACAACCGAACTTCCCCCCGGAACGTCTACCTGGCAGAGTGCGCGGGCCGGCGCACACTTCCGCGGGAAAGGCAGAACGGACCATGGGGGACATACGCAGACGGAGTGCCGTCGTCCTCGGAGTCACCTCGCTGGTGGCTCCGCTCACACTCGCGCTCGGTGCGGCACCCGCGCAGGCCGCGAGCTGCACCACCTCGGCGGGCCCGTACCAGAAGAAGGTGGAGAAGTTCCTCGGCCGTCCGGTCGACGGCAAGCAGTCCTCCGCCGACTGCAAGGCCATCCGCTCCTTCCAGACCAAGCACGGCATCAAGCCGAACATCGGGTACGCCGGTCCCGTCACCTGGGGGGTGATGGACCTGATGAACAAGCAGAAGGCGGTCGGGAAGAACCCGAACAAGTCCGGCAAATGCCCCACGAACAAGGGTCGGATCGCCTGCGTGAACCTGACGCTCCAGCTCAGCTGGATCCAGGACGGCAAGAAGCTGGTTTACGGTCCCGTCCCGGTCCGCACCGGACGCAACGGGTACGAGACCCGTACCGGCCTGAAGAAGATCTACTGGCGCAACATCGACCACGTCTCGACCATCTACGACGTACCGATGCCCTACAGCCAGTTCTTCGACGGCGGCCAGGCCTTCCACTCGGTCGGCGTCAGCATGTGGAACCCGCCCGGCTCCCACGGCTGCGTCAACATGACCAAGGCGGCCGCCAAGAAGTACTGGTCGCTGCTGAAGAAGGGTGACGACGTCTACGTGTACGGCCGTAAGCCGGGCACCTGATCCCGGGCTGCCGAGATGTGAACTCCCCCACGTTTGCACGGCAGATGGACGTGATCAGCAACACTGTCGGAAATGTCCGATGCGCGTGCGATTACTCACAGCGTCTTCACGTCGGGAGCCGTATGCTTCACGGCATGTCCACCACTGTTGAACCCTCCTCCGAGCGATCGGCTGCCGAGGTCAACGAGGAGATCCGGGCCCTGTGGCTCCGGTCGGGCGGGACACTGAGCGTCGAACAGCGCGAGGAGTACCAGCGCCTGGTCCAGGAGTGGGCCTCGGCCCTTCCGCAGCCGGCCAGGGCGGCCTGACCGGCCCCTGCGGCCTGTCCCGGGGCGGCCTCGGCATCGCATCCCCGTCGGCTGGGCACCCGTGATCGAATGGGTGCCCTTCTCGCACTGACCTCGGCCCTCACCTACGGCATCGTCGTCCCCCACGCTCTCGGCTCCGCTCGAGCGGGGAGGTGCCCCCACTGCGGGCGGACTGCTGTCCCGGCGCATCCCGCACGCCGCCGTCACCCTCCTCGGCCAGATCGGCGGGCTGCTGCTCGCCGCAGGGACCGCCCTGCTCCTGCCCGCCGATGCCGTCGCCGGAACCGACCTGCTGTGGGGCGCCCTGTCCGGCGTCGGCAGCGCCACCGCGATGCGCTTCCTCAACCGTGGCCTCAGTCACGGCGCGATGAGCGTCGAGGTGCCCGTGAGCGCCGTCACGGGCGTCGCCCTGTCCGTCCTGTGCGGGCTCCTCCCGCTCGGTGACCGGCCCGGCGCCCTGGCCTGGGCGGGGATCGCCGTCACCGGGCCCGCGCTGTGATGGGTGTCCGGCGGCGGCACCCGTATGGGCAGAGGCGACGGACGGGCTCCTGGCCGGCGCCGGCGTCGCCGTGCAGTACGTCGCGCTCGGCCAGGCGGATCCCGTCAGCGGACTGTGGCCCGTCGCCGCGGGCCGCGTCGCCGCCGTCCTCGTCCTGCTTCCCGACGCCGTGCGCAGCCCCGGGCTGCTGCGGCTGCCGGCACGGCCGACCGCCCAGGCACTGCTGATCGGGGCGGGAGCGGCCCTCGGCCTCGTCCTCCACCTGCTCGCCGCCCAGCGGCAGATGCTCGCGCCGTCGCGGTCGTCCTCGCCTCCCTCTACCCGGCCCTGCCCGTCGTCCTCGGCCTCGCCGTACTGCACGCACACGTCTCCCGACGGCAGGCCGCCGGCCTGCGGGGAGCCGCCCTGGCGACGGTGCTCCTCACGGTGGGCCGACCGGCCCGGGGACACGGCCCGCTCAGCCCCACGTCGCCGAGTAGTGCCGCCGGTACGCCTTGCGGTCCTGCTCCGCCCGGATCCACCGCGAGGCCACCAGCGCGACCAGGCTGCCGCCGATCACCAGCAGACCGGGCCCGACGTTCTGCGGGTCGGCCAGCCGTGACAGCAGCCTCGAGGGGTCCGGGACGATGCCCCGCACCGGGGTGGACGATCCCGGAGAGGCGGTGTCCGGCGCCGCCGCGCCCCCGGCGTCCGACGGGGCCGGGGACGGCGCCGCCGCACCGCCGTCGGCCCCGGGCGCCACGATGAGCCGCACGTCGAGCTGCGCCATCGCCTTCGTCAGCGGCTGGAAGAACGTCGTACCGCCGGTCCGGCAGTCACCGCTGCCGCCGGACGTGACACCGAGCGCGATGCCCTCGGAGAACATCGGACCGCCGCTGTCACCGGGCTCCGCGCACACATTGGACTCGATCAGACCGCTGACCGTCCCCTCCGGATAGTTCACCGTCGCGTTGAGCGCGGTCACCTCTCCGTCGCGCAGTCCGCTGGTGCTGCCGCTGCGGAAGATCCGCTGCCCGACCGTCGGATCGGCGACCCCCGTGATCCGTACACCCTTGCCGCCACCGACCGCCACCACGCCCGCGCCCTCGCCGGCCCGTCCGCCGGCGTACTCGATGAGCGAGTAGTCGTCCCCGGGGAAGCTGCCGCCGACCGTGGTGCCGACCTTCTGCCTGGCCCGGTCGTCGGCGAACCACACCGACCCGTCGGGCCCGCAGTGCCCGGCCGTCAGGATGAAGTCCCGTTTTCCGTCCGTCACGTTGAAGCCCGCCGAGCAGCGGCCGGCCGTGGACAGAATGGGCTGGGCCCCGTTGAGGCGGGTGGTGAAGGTGCCCCCGGTCCGCTCCATGCGCACGAAGCCGCCGATGCCGTCCGCCACGTCCGTCAGCTCCGACCAGTCGTCCGACGACACCGTGCTGTCGCCCCGGACGACCACCTCGTTGGACCGGTAGTCCATCGCCCACGCCGTCCCGGGCACGCGCGGCGCCGAACTCAGCGTCTTGGTCGCGGACTTGAAGTCGTCCATGCTGTGGCGCACCATCTTCGGCTCGGCGCCCGCCTCGCGCACCTCGGCGGCCGCCTCCTCGTCCGTGACCGCGACCACCGTCCTCCCGTCGGCGCCGATCCAGCTGCCGGCGGTGCGCGACGTGCCGAGCTTCGACACGAGACCGGCCCCCGGACCCACCGCCGTCTCCTCGGCGGTGGAGAACGGAACCGCCTCGGGCACCTGCGGTTCACTGGCCACGGCGCGAGTGACCATCGTGGCCCCCAGGAGGAGTCCGCCGACGGCCGCCAGCCGTGTCACTCGCCGGACGACCCGTCGTCGTGCGTGCCTCATGCATGGCTCCCGAACCTCTGCAGTGCGGTGCGAACACCGCGGGGCCTCCCCTGAGTCGAGTGCCCCCTTCCCATACGGGCCCCGGACCGCGGGTGTTCACCCCGGACCCGATCCGATGTGCGCGGATCGGATCAACGGCCGGTGCCCACCGGCGGGTTGGCGGTGTCCAGGCCGAGCACGGCCGCGCTGCGGGGGTCGCCCCACACCGACGCCCGGTCCACATAGGGGCGCAACAGCGCGGCCAGGGCCGGATCCCCGCGGCCGTTCAGCTCGTCCGAGGCCGCCTTCCGTGCGATCCCGGCGAGGAAGTCCGCGAGCTGCACCCGGGGATCCTCCCGCGCGACGACCAGCCGCACCTCCTCGAGGGCGATGCCGCCGCGCCGCGCGGTCTCCTCGATCCACGCGATGCGCTCGGGCGTCAGGAGGTTCTGCCGGTCGTGCACCAGCCGCACGGGCCGCTGTCCGCCCGCGCTCCAGTACGCGGCGGTGGAGACGATCGCCGGGAGCAGGGGATTGAGCACCGGTATCCGCACGGCCGGCCCGTCGGGCAGCGCCGCCCGGTACGCCTCGGCACGGTCCCGCCGCGCCGCGAGCCGCCCCAGCACCCGCGCGGCCGGCGTACCGGCGTGCGCGCCGCGCAGTTCGTCGACCGTGCCGAAGAACCGCGCGACGGACGCCCCCGGTTCCCCGCCACGTACCCGCAGCAGCTCGTTGGCCGCCCCCAGGAACCGCGCCCACCCGTCGGCCCCGAGTTCCCGCCGTCCCGCGCGGAACAGGACGATGGCCGCGACGGGGTCCTCCAGCAGCAGGGCGACCACGCGGTCCACCACGAAGAACGCCTTCTCCGTCAGATGCACATGGGCCCGGCCGTGCATCGGCCCGCCGGGGGCGAGCAGCCACTCCAGCACCGACCGGTGCTTCTCCCGCAGCAGGTGCGTCGCCTTGTACTCCGAGGCGGGTGAGCGGATACGGTCCCGGATCTCCCCTACGGTGCCGGCCGCGGCCGTGACGGACACGCACACGCCGGCGTGCGCGAACACGTCGGTGTTCCCGCCGGTCAGGTTCTCGCCGTCCGACCCCGATTCGTCGCAGGCGATCTCCAGCAGCGTGCCGGCGGTGCCGTCACCTGCCCGGTTGTCCCGATGTCCGATCACACCACGGCCCCTATCGTGTGCTCATGACCAGGATCCCGCACGAGACGTCCGGTGAACCGAATCCTCTGCACGCCCTCACCCTCGACCGTCTGCGACGCCGCACCAGCATGAAGTGGCGCACCCATCCCGCGGACGTGCTGCCCCTGTGGGTGGCCGAGATGGACGTCCCCCTCGCCGGACCGGTCGTGCGCGCCGTGACCGGCGCCATGGAACTCGGCGACACCGGCTACCCCGTCGGCAGCGCCTACGCCGAGGCGCTGGCCGCGTTCGCCGAGAAGCGGTGGGACTGGGGCGGGCTCGCCGTGGAACGCACCGCGATCGTGCCCGACGTCATGCTGGGCGTGGTCGAGATGCTCAGACTGGTCACCGGTCACGGCGACCCCGTCGTGGTGAACCCGCCGGTGTACCCGCCCTTCTTCGACTTCGTGCGGCACATGGACCGCCGGGTGGTCGAGGCTCCGCTGGGCGTGGACGGGCGGATCGACCTCGCGGTCCTGGAGGACACCTTCCGGCGGGAGACGACCGGCCGGGGACGGGCCGCCTACCTGCTGTGCAGTCCGCACAACCCCACCGGCACCGTTCACACCGCCGAGGAACTGACCGCCGTGGCCGCCCTCGCCGGGCGCTACGGCGTTCGGGTCGTCGCCGACGAGATCCACGCGCCCCTGGTGGTCGGCGACACGCCCTTCGTGCCGTATCTGAGCGTGCCGGGCGGCGAGCGCGGCCTGTCCCTCATGTCGGCGTCCAAGGCGTGGAACCTGGCCGGACTCAAGGCGGCCCTCGCCGTCGCCGGGCCCGACGCGGCCGACGACCTGGCGCGGATGCCCGAAGAGGTCGGTCACGGCCCGAGCCACGTCGGCGTCCTCGCCCACACCGCCGCCCTGCGCGACGGCACCGCCTGGCTGGACGCCCTGCTCGCCGGACTCGACGCCAACCGACGGCTGCTCGGCGAACTCCTGGCCGACCGGCTGCCGGCGGTCCGCTACCGGCCCGGGGACGCCACCTACCTGGCCTGGCTCGACTGCCGAGCCCTCGGCCTCGGGGACGACCCGGCCCGGGCCTTCCTCGAGCACGGTCGGGTGGCCCTCACCTCGGGCCTCCCCTTCGGCACGGGCGGCAAGGGGCACGCCCGCCTGAACCTCGCGGCCTCGCCCGAGGTGCTGACGGAGGCGGTGCGGCGGATGGCGGTCGCCGTGGAGCGGGCGGGTGCCGCCCATGGCTGACGAGTGCTTCGGCGATCCACGGCTCGCGGCGCTCTACGACCCCCTCGACCCCGATCGCAGTGATCTCGACGCGTATCTGCGGATGGCGGCGGAGTTCGGGGCGCGGCGGGTGCTGGACATCGGGTGCGGGACGGGGGTGTTCGCCCTGCTCCTGGCCGACCGCGGGATCGAGGCCGTCGGCGTCGAGCCCGCCCGGGCGTCCCTCGATGTGGCGCGGGCCAAGCCGGGCGCCGCACGGGTTCGCTGGATCGACGGCGACGCGACGACCCTGCCGCCGCTGCGGGTCGATCTGGCGACCATGACGGCGAACGTCGCCCAGGCGATCGCCGACCCGGACCTCTGGCACCGCACCCTGCGGGGCGCCCGCGCGGCGCTGCGGCCCGGCGGGCGGCTGGTGTTCGAGACCCGGGACCCGGCCCGGCGGGCGTGGGAGAAGTGGACCCGGGAGGAGTCGTTCGCCGGCACGGACGTCCCCGGTGTCGGCACGGTCGAGACCTGGCACCGGTTGAGCGCGGTGGACGGCCCGCTGGTGACCTTCCGCACGACCTATGTGTTCCCCGCCGACGGAGCGGTGCTGACCTCCGACTCGACGCTGCGCTTCCGCGAGCGGCAGGAGATCGAGGCCGACCTCGCCGGCCACGGATACGAGCTGGAGGAGATACGGGACGCACCCGACCGCCCGGGCCGGGAGTTCGTCTTCGTCGCACGCCGCCCGGACGCCTAGAATCCCCCTATGGACGACGCGTTGCCGGCCCGGCTCGGGGCGGGGAAGTACCTGCTGCTCACCAGCTACCGGAAGAACGGCAGGCCCGTGGCCACGCCGGTGTGGGTGGTACGTGACGGTGACGCGCTCGGCGTCTGGACCGTCGCCGACTCGTGGAAGGTGAAGCGGATCCGCGCCCGTGGCGACGTCCTCGTCGGTCCGTGCGACGTACGCGGCAATCCGACCGGGGACCAGGTCCCCGCGACCGCGGAGATCTGCGACCCCGCCACCACCGCCCGCTATCGGGTGCTGCTCGCCCGCAAGTACGGCCTTCTGGGCCGGCTGACCCTTCTGGGCAGCCGCCTGCGCCGGGGCACGGAGGGTACGGTCGGTATCCGCATCACCCTGTGACACGGCTGCCGGTGTGTCAGGTCCAGGCGCGGAAAGGCTCGTCGACCAGCTGGAAGACCGGTTCGCCCCGCACCGGGTCCTGGGCCGTCGACAGCCGGACCCGGTCACCGCTGTGGATGCCGATGGGCGGGCCCATGACCCTGCCGCGCACCACGAACCCCTCGGCCATCTCGATCAGGGACACATTGCGTGCCGCGGGGGTGTTGCGGTGCAGCACCGTGGAATGGCGGACCGTCCCGACGCCCTCGCTGCGCTCCGTGCGCAGTTCGCTGCCCTGGCAGACCGGGCACAGCAGCCGGTGGTACATGGCGGTGCCGCACCAGGTGCAGCGCTGGTAGAGCATGGCCTCCGCGTGGTCGGCGCCCCGGGGCTCGAGGACGCCCGTCGCGGAGCCGGCTGCCTGCTGAGCGACGCTTCCTGAGTGGTGGTACACGCTGGTCAACTCCCTGCATCCGGCCGTGATCCCGCGTGCGCGGTCGTCCGGGCACGCGTGTGCCCGGCTGTCGGCGCCACCGTGCACAGCCACAGCGTATGGCACTCAGTGCCACTCGTAAAGGCACTCCGTACCCTCAATCGCGGCGGACGGTCAGCCGCGCCCGAGCGCCGACTCGGCCTCCTGCACCACCCGCCAGAGCGGCGCCCCGCGCCGCGCGACGATCACCACCACGTCCTCGGGCCCTCCGGTCACCGCCGGGACCGCCTCGTCGGCGAACGCGGCCCGCACATGTTCCAACGCGTGGTCCACCGCGGCCTCGGCGTCCCCCTTGCCGTCCGAACGCAACCAGGAGCGCAGCGCGTTGTTGTGGGCGGCGACCACGGCCGCGGCGATCACATCGGCCCGGAGGATCCCGTCGCGCAGACCCGCGTAACGGGACCGCAGATACCCGGCCAGGGCCCGCTCGTAGCGCCAGACCACGGACAACTCGTACGCCCGCAGTCCCGGCACCTGCCGGGTGAGGCGGTAGCGCTGCACGGAGAACGCCGGGTTCTCGGCGTACATCAGCAGGACCAGCCGGGCGGCGTCACAGACCTTGCGCACCGGCTCGTCGTCGGCGCCCGTGGCCAGGAACTCCGTCATGTCGGCCAGACACCGCTCGTGGTCGGGGAAGACCACGTCCTCCTTGGAGGGGAAGTAGCGGAAGAAGGACCGCCGCCCCACTCCGGCGAGCGCGACGATGTCGTCGACCGTGGTCTCCTCGTAGCCCCGTTCCAGGAACAGCCGGAAGGCCGCCGCCACCAGGGCGTCCCGCATCGTCGGCTTCTCGGCCTTCTCACCGCGGCCGGGAGCCGCACTGCTGGAGCTCATGCACGGAACGTAGCACCGGGAGACGGGCGATGGCACTCAGTGCACGCCAGGCACGGAACTCAGTACCTCCGGTCCCTCCCTCGCAGGTCGTCCCTATGATCGAGCCACCGTCGTCCCCCAGGAGCCCGCATGCCGCCCGCCCGTCCCCGCGTCCTCTATGTCACCGACCTGGCCTACCCGGCCCGCGGGCGCCGCTACTGCGACGAGGACATCTTCCTGACGTCCCGGCTGCGCGAGCACTTCGATCTCGCACTGTGCCACCCGCGGGACGCCGTGGCCCTGATGGACGGCTTCGAGGCCGTCGTGGTCCGCAACAGCGGCCCGGTGCTGGAGTACCGGGACGCCTACGACGCCTTCCGTGAGCACGCCACCGCGACCGGCACACCGGTCTACAACCCGCTCACCGGGCGGGGCGACATGGCCGGCAAGCAGTACCTGCTCGACCTGACCGCCGCCGGCCTGCCCGTGATCCCCACCGTCGACCGGCCCGGGGACCTGCACCGGCTGCCGCAGGCGGAACGGTACGTCGTCAAGCCCAGGCTCGGCGCCGACTCCATCGGACTGCGCATCGTGTCCGCCGGCGAACTGCCCGCCCTCGTCGTCGGCGACGTGCTGGTGCAGCCGCACATCGACTTCGCCTACGAGGTGTCCTTCTACTACGTCGACCACTCCTTCCAGTACGCCCTGTACGCCCCCGACCCCGACCGGCGCTGGCAGCTGGAGCGCTACGAACCCACCCCGGACGACCTGGACTTCGCCCGCCGTTTCATCGAGTGGAACACCCTCGGCCACGGCATCCAGCGCGTCGACGCCTGCCGCGCGCCGGACGGCGCCCTGCTGCTGGTCGAACTGGAGGACCTCAACCCCTACCTCTCCCTCGACGCCCTGGACGAGGCCGGCCGGGAGGCGTTCGTGTCGGCGATGGTGACGTCCCTGCGCCGCTTCCTCCGCGACACCGCCGGGACGGGCGGCTGAACCGGGGGGACCCGCGTCCCGTATCTCTCCCCACAGGCGGCTCAACTCCCCGCTCGGTACGGAAGGAGAGCGACGTGACGACACCGTCCGAGCCCGGGCGCCCGCACGGCGTACCGCCCCTCGAACCCGTCCGCGTCCTGCGCCCGCGCCGCACCGACGCGCTCGCGGAACTGTTCCGGGAGTTCGAGCGGGAACAGCGGGGCGGCGACGAGCCGGTGCCGCCGCCCCGGCCCCCTGCGGGCTCCGAGGACCGGACACAGGAACTGCCGCCCGTTCCCGCCGGTCGGCCGCCGGCGGTCCGGCAGCGCTCCTGGAGACGCGGCACCGCGCTGGCCCTCGCCGTGGCCGCCGCCGCCCTGACCGGATTCGGCGGCGCCCTGCTGCTCACGGACCGGAACACCGAGGACCGCGCGGCACCGGCCCCCGTGCCGTCCACCGGCCCGCCCCCGGCGCCGTCCGCTCCCGCCGACCCCGGCTTCCTCCGTGAGGGGGACTCGGGCCCCGAGGTGACCGAACTGCAGAAGCGGCTGCTGCGCATCCCGGACGTCTACCGGGCGGGAGCCACCGACGGCCGCTACGACGCCACTCTCTCGGCCGCCGTCGCCCGCTTCCAGCTCTGGTACGGCATCCAGGGCGACGAGACCGGCGTCTACGGCGACGACACCCGGCTGGCGCTGGAGTCCCGTACGGGTTGATCCCGGACGGTGGCTACCGCTCCTTCGGCACACGGATGTCCAGCACGCACACGTCGTCGCGTCGTCCGTCCTCGAGCATCGCGTCCAGCAGCGTGCCCAGGGAGCCGAGTTCGTCGCCCGGGTGGGCGGTGACGGCTTCCGCGAGCCGCGCGAGTCCCACGTCGATGTTCTCCGGGGGACGCTCCACCAGACCGTCCGTGTAGAGCAGTACCCGGTCGCCCGGCTCGAGCCGGCACTCGGCCTCCTCGAAATGCGGCGTGGTGGTCGCGCCGAGCAGCATGCCTGGGGGCCGGCGCAGATAGCTGACCTCGCCGCCGCGCACCAGCAGTGGCGGGGTGTGCCCTGCCTGGGTCCACAACAGCCGCCGCTCCGCGGGCCGGTAGCGGGCCAGGACCATGGTCGCGGTGCCGTGCGAGTCGCGGGAGTGCAGCAGCAGGGTGTTGAGCCGGGCGAGCGCGCCGGTCAGCGAGGAGCCGGTGATGACCATGCCCTTGGCGGTGAACCGCAGCTGGGCCATGGTGGCGACGGCGTCAACCCCGTGCCCGGCGACATCGCCGACGACGAACAGGGCGTCGCCGTCGGGCAGTTCGATGGCGCTGAACCAGTCACCGCCGACGTGTATGCCCGCCTGCGCGGGCAGGTAGGCGACCTCCACGCGCAGCCCGGCCAGGTGCACCTCCTGCTCGGGCAGCGGCAGCAGGGCGTTCTGCAGCCGGGCGACCAGGACGCGCTCGGACTGCAGGACGTCGTGCTGGGTGAGCATCGCCCGCTCGCTCTCCATCAGGGCGAGCTCGGCCCGCCGCCGAGCGGTCAGGTCCTGCACGATGCCGTGCGCCTCGACCGGTGTGCCGTGCCCGTCGGCCACCACTTCGACGACGAGCCGCAGATGCCGGACGCCGCGCGGGCCCCGGACGCGGAACGGCACGTCGAACGGCTGCCCCCTCTGGGCCAGGGACCCGACGGCACGGCGCAGCACGGACCGGTCGTCGGACAGCGCGAGTGCGGGCAGACCGGTCAGCGGGACGGGGCCGTCGGCGGGGTCCCGGCCCAGGATCTCGAAGACCTGCGACGACCAGGACGCCTCGCCCGTGGCCAGGTTCCAGTTCGCCCAGCCGAGATCGCCCAGCCGCTGCAGTTCCGCGAGCCGCTGCTCCTGCCGGTCGGAAGAGGCGTGCCGGACCCAGGTCACGACGAGGGCGTCCTCCAGCCGTGTCACCCGTACGGAGTAGGTGGTGAGTTCGACGGCGCCGTCCACCCTCTCCTGGTGGGCGAACGGCTCGCTCTCGTACGTCTCCCCGCCCGCCAGGGTGTCCAGGCAGCCCTGCCACACCGGCGCGTCCGCCAGGCCGGGCCAGACCTCCAGCAGCCGCCGCCCGGTCGGATCGTCGCCGGTGCCGTCCAGCAGGTCGGCGACCTGGGGCGTGGCGGCGTCGACGCGGAAGTCCTCGGCGTCGCCGGAGGGGTCGCGCAGCGGGGTCAGCAGCATCGCCGGCACCGGCAGCGCGGCGAACAGCGCCTGGACGGCGTCCGAGGAGGCGTCGGGCACCGGCTCCGCGGCGGCGGTGAGGGTACGCAGCCGGCCGGCGCACAGCCGGACGGCTCCCCGCAGATGGGCGCGGTCGCGTGGGGTGAAGCAGCCGGGGCGGCCGCGCAGCACACCGATGCAGACGTCGGAGCCGTCCCCGGCGGACAGCGGCAGCCACGCCCGGGACCGCCACCGCTCGGGCGGTTCGCCGATCAGCAGGTACCGCGCGCTGTCCTCGGCGAAGTCCTCCAGCCAGCGGGGTTCCCCGGCCTCCAGCGCGTCCAGCACCGCAACCCCGCTGAAGGGCGGCACCTGACGCCACTGCGCGGCGAGTTGCTCATGGACACCCGCGTGTCCGAGCAGTTCGGCACCGCCTCCGGGCCGGCGGGCGTAGATCATGACGGAGTCGGCGCCGAGGTCCGGCCCGAGGTGGTCGAGCAGGCAGCGGGCCAGGTCCCGGTGGGTGTCCACGTGTACGAGGGCCCGGCCGAGACGGCCCAGCGCGTCGGCGACATCGTCGGGCGCGGAGGCGGCCGCCGGCGGATCGACGGCGGGCAGGCTGTCCGCCGTGCCGTCCGGCCGGTTCCCGGGCCGCCGCGGGGACGTGCCGTTGCCGGACCGGGTGGGGGCCAGTTCGCCGAGGGTGATCCAGCACTCCTCGAGCAGGGTGCGACGGGCCGCCTTGGCGCGCTGCAGAAGGGTCTCGCCCGCGGTGTCGGCGGAGCAGCCGGTCAGTGCGATCACGACGCCCTTGGCGCGCTCCACGACCGCCGAGGTCGCGGCCTGCTCGCGCAGCCGGTCCAGCTCGGCGCGCTGCTGGGCGACGACCCTGGCCAGTTCCACCAGGTCCGGTACGGTTCCGGACTCCGCCGGGACTATGGGCTCGCGCTTCACGCGACGAGCATCGCACACCACTCCCGGTTCGTTGACCGGCTCGTTCCCCCGGATTCCCGTCGCGGCCGGCTCCGTCGGGCCTCCCGGCGGGGCCGGGGCCCGGTCAGCGGCCGTTCTCGGCCAGGGCCCGGGTGACCGCCCGTACGCTGCGGGCGAGGTGCTGGAGCTGCATGACCTCGGCCGCGTAGAGCTTGATGGAGTGCTCGATGACCCCCTCGTGCAAACCCAGCCGGGGCAGATCGGCCCGGGCGGTCTGCAGGGCGGTGCGGGCCACCCGGATCTCGTGCTCGATCTGTATCTGGGCGTGCCGGGCCAGCAGGACGGGGTGCCGGATGAACGCCGGGTAGCTCGCGTAGCGCGCAGGCACCAGCTCGCGCAGCCACTTGGCCGCCGAGCGTTCCCAGTCGTAGCTGCCGGGGGTCTTGACCTGGCCGGGCCAGTCGGGACCGGGGCGCGTGGACATCAGGGGCATGATCATCGCTTCCGGGTGTGCGGCGTCGTCGGCGTGGACGACGGGGTGGGGCGGCCCCGGCCTAGGGGATGACCGGGGCCGCCACGGGTGGCCGGGCAGGGGACGCCCGGCCGAACACCCTGACCGCCGGAGCGGGTAGGAGCCGGCGGCTTCGGGTGTTCGCGCAGGAGCCCGGTCGGGTCCGGTGTCATCCGCGGCGAGTGGTGCTGGCAGCGCATGGGCGGACCGTCGGCTTTCCGGGCGGAGCGGGTGAGGATGAGAAGCTGGATCGCGGCCCGCAGCGACCGGGCCGCGATCCGTGAGCAGTATTTATATATGCCATCTGGTTTGCAAGGCGTATGAAAACATTCATGCGTGCTTTGATGCGGAAGTGCGGCGGGCGGCGGGCGGCAGGGTGGCGGGAGGATCAGTCCCTGAGGAAGAACTGGTGCTCGTCGGCCACGTGCTCGTACTCGTCGAGCCGGGCCTGCGTCCGCTCCGGATCCGCGTCCGTCATGGCCTGGAGCAGCGCCGCGCACATCACGCCCGGAGCGGCGTAGGAGTCGAAGACCAGCCGGGACCCGGTGCCGGTGGCGAAGGTGACGTCGGCCTCGTCCACCAGCGGACCGAGCGCCAGATCGGTGATCAGCGCGACCTTCAGCCCGGCACTGCGTGCCACCCGCACCGCCGTCAGGGTTTCCTGGGCGTGCCGCGGCATGGAGAAGGCCAGCACCCAGGTGCCGCCCGCCTCCCGCGACTGCAGCAGGGCGTCGTAGGCGACACTGCCGCCCCGCGTCACGAGCCGTACGTCCGGGTGGATCCGCCGGGCGGCGTAGGCGAAGTACTCGGCCAGGGAGACGGAGATGCGCAGACCGAGGACGGTGAGCGGGGTGGACGCGGACAGCCGGCGTCCCGCCTCGATGACCCGGTCGGCGTCGGCGAAATCCCGCCGCAGGTTCTCCAGGTTCTCGATCTCGGCGTCGACCGCCGCCTGGAGTTCGTTTCCCCGGATCTCCTCGGCGGGAGCGCCGGTGCGGGTGCCGAGGGTGATCGACTGGAGCTTCTCGCGCAGCGCGGGGTAGCCGCTGAAGCCGACCGCGGAGGCGAACCGGGTCACCGAGGGCTGACTCACCCCGACCCGGTCGGCGAGGTCCGTGATCGACAGGAACGCCGCCTCGGCGATGTGCTCGATCAGGTACTGGGCGATGCGTCGCTGGCCGGGGGAGAGCCGGGGGCGGTCGAACAGCGTGCGGAGCTGGGCCGTCGGGGACACCTCCGTGTCCTGGCCCGCCTTCCCCGAGGTGATCGCGGATGCCTGTGCACGTGCCTGCTGCGGCGATGGCACCGGTGTGCCTCCTTCGTCTCCCACGATGGTTCAACATAGCCGACGCACCGTGGTGACCAGGCTTCTCGCCGGAGCGCACCGGCCCGCTTTCCCGGGGATACCCACGGCCCTTCGGGGAACCCGCGGCACAGCGCAACAGAGGAAACCCCAGGGAACACGAGGAGCCACCGGACATGACCGTCCCCGAGGAGAACCGGCCGAAGACCCGGGACACCGACGACACGATCGAGCAGCGGGAGGACAACGAGACGCGTGCGCAGGGCGGCACCGGCCGCACGATGCGCGAAGCGCTGGAGGAGGCCGAGATCAGCCCCGACGACTACGACGAGCGCTGAGGACTCGGAGACACCCCTTCCCATCCCGACCCGACGCGACGACGTTTCGGCAGGTGAAACCATGAGCGCCCTGAGCGCGCTGGAAGAGGCACTGGAGAACCGATGGCAGGCGCTGTGGGCACGCATGTTCGGCCAGGACCCGGTCGAACTCGTCGACGCCCTGCGACGCGAGTGCGACAGCAAGGCCGTGGTGTGCCGGGCGGGCCGGGTGATGGTCCCCAACGCCTACGACGTGGAGCTGGCCGGCCCCGTGCACGAGGAACTGACGCGCCGGGGCGGCCGCGTGGGACAGGTGCTCACCGACCGGCTGGCCCGGCACGCCGCGCGTCACGGCTACGAGTGGGCGGGCCCGCTCGCCGTGCACGTCCACCGGTCCGCCGAAGTGCCCAACGGCCGTTACCGCGTGGCGAGCAGCGTGATGCCGCACGTGAGCGCGGACGGCTTCCAGCGGGCGGGGGCGCCGGAGCGGGGCTGACGTCCCGCACTCAACGCCGGTAGACCGTGATCGAGTGCCCGACGTCGTCCACCGGGCGGCTGCTCCCGATCAGCTCGGCCAGCCGGCCCGTCGCCTTGGCCGCGGCGGAGTCCGACACCGCCAGGATTCCGTGCACCTCCTCGGGCGGTACCCGGAGCGGATCCTCCGCGTCGATGCCGTAGTACGAGGGCACGCCGCTGCCCTTGTAGACCAGCCAGATCCGCTCGCCCCGGTACCGGTCCCGCAGCCGGTCGGCGAGCCGGCCGAGGTCCTGGCCCCAGTCCACGTTGGAGTCGTGCAGCCGCAGCCGGGTCTGCGACGGACCGCCGAACGCCTCGTTGGAGTACGGGAGATAGTAGGGAAAGGCCCGCAGCGAACTCACCGCGACGCACGCGACGAGCAGTGCCGTCACCGGAGGCGCCCACCGCCGGCGCACCACCGGCACGCACCCCGCCGCCACCGCCAGGAACATCGGCAGGAACACGGCGTACCGGGTGCCGAAGTCCCGTGACCCGTACATCGCGGCGGCCAGCAGGACCGCGGGCACCGGGAGCAGATAGGCCGCCGCGAGCCGCAGCCGCCGCACCGCCACCAGCGCGACGGCGCCCGCGGCCCACAGCACGAGCATGCCGAGCGGCGTCTTCACCAGCAGCGCCACCGGCAGGTAGTACCAGAGCGATCCGGTGTACACCCGCCCGAACAGAAAGCCCTCCCACGCCCAGTACTCCAGGTTGAACTGGACGCGCATGCCGTCCCGGTAGGCCTCGGGGAACGGCAGCAGTTCCACGAACAGCCCCCGCAGTCCCCGCACCACGGGCACCGGCTGCTGGGGATCCCAGCGCAGCCGCGGATCGACGGCCAGGTACACGGCCCACACCACGGCGACCGCGATCAGGGCGAACGCCGCGGCGGCCGCGGCCGCCCGCCCCAGCCGGCGCCACCAGCCGCCGGTGGAGACGCACCACACCGCCACGGCCGCCGTCAGCACCGCCACCGGCGCGGCCGGCAGCACGCTCATCTTCGTGGCCAGCGCCGCCCCGAACGCGGCCCCGGCGAGCGGCAGATGGAGCCGCGGCCGCCGTCGTGCCCGCCACAACAGCCACACCGAGGTCAGCACGAACCCGGCGGCCGGCACGTCGAGTGTGGCCAGCGAACCGTGCGCGATCACGTCGGGGGAGAGGCAGTACAGCGCGAGCGCCGCCAACGCACCCGTGATTCCCGCCAGTTCACGGGCGAAGGCGAAGACGACGAGCCCGAACAACAGCGTCAGGACGATCACCGGCAGGCGTGCCCAGAACATGACCCGCCACGGGTCGTTGCCCGACTCGTACAGCAGCCGACGTCCCAACGCGCTCTGGTCACCGTCGAATCCCGGACCGAGGTGCGGATCGGCGACCGCCACCCCGGCGGCGATCAGCAGTTTCCCCAGCGGCGGATGCTCGGGGTTGAACCGCAGGCTGTGCTCCTCCAGATACACGGCGGCCGTGCCCGCGTACACGGGCTCGTCGATCGTCGGCGTCTGACGCACCGCGGTGGTCACCATCGCCGCGGCCATCTGCGCGAGCAGCAGCACCACCACGAGCACCGGCCACCGCCGGCCCGGGCTCCCGGGGGCGGAGCCTCCCTCACCGTCGTCGAGGACAGGCTTCCGTGCGCGCGCCGCCACCAGACCCCTCATGGGCCCCTACTCTCGCACCCCCGCGCGCACGTGGGGGGTCACAACGCCCGGCTCCCGCTCGCCGGTGCCCGCGCGGCGAGTTCCTCGAGCGGGCCACCGGTCAGCCGGCACACCCTCCACTCCTCCAGGAGCTCCGCCCCGAGCGACTCGTAGAACGCGATCGCCGGCTCGTTCCAGTCCAGCACCACCCACTCGAAGCGCTCGAAACCGTTCTCCCGGCAGATCCGCGCGAGAGCCGCCAGCAGGGCCCTGCCATGCCCGGCACCCCGGGTGTGCGGGCGTACGTAGAGGTCCTCCAGGTGCATCCCCCGGGTACCGGTCCAGGTCGAGAAACGCGGGAACCACAGGGCGAAGCCCGCGATCGCGCCGCTGCCGTCGTCCTCGGCGATCAGGACGCGGGCGGCGGGGTGTGCGCCGAACAGGGCCTCGCGGAGCTGTTCCTCGGTGGCGCGGGCCTGCTCCGCGGCCCGCTCGTACGCGGCGAGCTCGCGGATCATCGAACGGATCTCGGGGACGTCGTCCACGGTGGCTTCTCTGATCATGGACGAGAGCCTGTGTCAGGAGGCCGTACCGCGTCCAGTCCGTTCTGCCTGCCGGGACGCGCCCGGCCACGCGGACGCCGGCACCACGAGGTCGGCGCGCTCACGGGTCGGGGCGATCAGTTCGGCGTTGCGGCGGTCCGAGCGCTCCACCCAGGCCACCGCCTCCTCGTGGCTCTTGCCGAACTCCTCGTGCCGCGCGATCAGACGGCGCAGCCGCTCCTCCTCGTCCAGGTCGCAGAACCACACCTCGTCCAGCTGCGCCCGGACGCGCTCCCAGACGCCGGTGCCCAGCAGCAGGTAGTTGCCCTCCGTCACCACCAGCCGGACGGCCGGCGCCACCGGGACGGCTCCCGCGAGCGGCTGCTCCAGCACCCGCTCGAAGCCGGGGGCGTACACGACGTCGCCGTACGCCTCCTCGTGCAGCCGCCGCAGCAACGCCGCGTAGCCGGCCGCGTCGAAGGTGTCCGGGGCGCCCTTGCGGTCACGGCGGCCGAGCCGGTCGAGCTCGGCGTCGGCGAGGTGGAAGCCGTCCATGGGCACGTGCGCGACCCACGGCTCCCCGGTGCCGTTCAGCTCCCGCACCAGGTGCCCGGCGAGCGTGGACTTGCCCGCGCCCGGGCTGCCGGCGATGCCGAGGAGCGCGCGCCGCCCCTCCCGGGGGAGACCACGGGCACGGCGGAGGAGGTCGTCGAAGGTCAGCGCCACACGGCAGAGTGTGTCACCTGGCCGGCGGGCGGTCAGCCGCCGAGTGGCCCGCGCCGCCCGCGGGCCGGGGCCGTTCGGGGAACCGTGTCCTGTATGACGGATCTGGGTCTGCCCGATGGCATCCTCGCCTGCCTCTTCGATCTCGACGGCGTCGTCACCAGGACGGCCGCCGTGCACGCCGCCGCCTGGAAGCAGATGTTCGACGGCTTTCTCCACGAGCGGGACGGCGACGCCTTCCGGCCCTTCACCGACGCCGACTACGACGAGTTCGTCGACGGCCTCCCGCGCGCCGACGGCGTACGCACCTTCCTCGCCTCCCGTGACATCACCCTGCCCGAGGGCGGACCGGACGACCCGGCCGATGCCCGCACCGTGCACGGCCTCGGCAACCGCAAGAACGCACTGCTGCTGGAGAGGATCCGCGCCGGCGGCGTGGCGGCCTACGACGGCACCCTGCGCTACATCGAGGCGGTCCGCGCCCGGGGACTGCGCACGGCGATCGTCTCCTCCAGCGCCAACTGCCGCGACGTACTGCGGTCGATCCGCGCCGAGCACCTCTTCGACGTCCGGATCGACGGGGTGGTCGCAGCCGAGCGCGGCCTGCCGGGGAAACCGCGGCCCGACACCTTCCTCGCCGCCGCCGGGGATCTCGGTGTGGCACCGTCCCGTGCCGCGGTGTTCGAGGACGCGCTCGCCGGCATGGACGCGGGCCGCGCCGGAGGGTTCGGATACGTCGTCGGCGTCGACCGGGCGGGCCGGGCCGACGCCCTGTACGCGCACGGCGCCGACCTGGTCGTCTCGGACCCGGCCGAGCTCCTGGGTGATCGGTGAGCACGGGGGGCACCCGGGTCGGATGAGACGGTTGGCTGTATATCGCCCTGCGTGCCCGTTCCGCGCGGGTTAGGTTGGCCATGATCTTCCGACGCCCGGTCACGCCGTCCGCTCACCCACGGCTCGCGCGGCCCGGCGCCCATGAGGTGCGCGAACGAAGGACGGACGATGACCGACGGCGCCGGTGCCCTGCTCGCCGCGGCACGACGACGCGAGCAGCGGTCCGGGCCGGACGCCTCCCGGAACGCACACGCCGGCAGGCCGCTCGCGGTGCTCGCCGCCGTCTTCACCCTCGTCCAACTCGCCCTGGTCCGCCCCGTGCTGGGCCTCGGCTGGGACGAGATCGTCTACACCAGCCAGGTCACCTCCCACCACCCGGCCGCCTTCTTCAGCGCGCCGCGCTCCCGGGGCGTCTCCCTGCTGGTGGCGCCCGTCGCGTCCTGGTCCGACTCCACCGTGCTGCTGCGCGTCTACCTCGCCCTGCTCTCCGGCCTCGGCCTCCACCTGGCCTTCCACGCCTGGCGCGGCCTGTTCCCGACCCGAGTCCTGGTCACCGCGGGCGCCTTCTTCGCCTCCCTGTGGGTGACCCTCTTCTACGGCCCCCAGGCCATGCCCAACTACTGGGTCGCCGTCGGCGCGCTGATCGCCGTCGGCGGCTTCCTGCGCCATCGCGCGGCCCCCGCGTCCGCGAGCCCGCTGTGGGCCGTCGTGGCGGGGACCGCGCTGATGGCGTGGATGCGGCCCACGGACGCCGTCTGGGTGGCCGTCCCGCTCCTCGTCGCCGCTCTCGCCGGCCGGCGATGGCGGTCACTGCTCGCCGTCGTCGGCGGCCTGGCTGCGGGCGGGGCCGAGTGGGTGATCGAGGCGTACACGGCTTTCGGGGGCCTCGGGGAGCGGCTGGCCGAGGCTTCGCGCATCCAGGGCGGGCTCGGCTGGCACATCGCCGTCGACGACCAGCTGCGCAGCCTGGGCGGCCGCGCCCTGTGCCGGCCGTGCACCGGGTCGATGCCGCACCCGGTGATCACCCTGTGGTGGTTCGTCCTGCCGCTGCTCGCCGTCCTCGGGCTGATCCTCGCCGTGCGGGCCCGCCGCACCCTGCGCACCCTGGTTCCGCTGGCCTGTGCCACGACCGCCGCGCTCCCGTACCTCTTCATGATCGAGTACGCGGCGCCCCGCTTCCTGCAGCCCGCCTACGCCCTGCTCGCGATCCCGGTCGCCGACGCGCTGTGGCACCTGGTCACGGCACCGCGCGGGAGGTGGCGGACGACCGCAAGGGCCCTGGTCGCGCTGGCAGTCGCGGGGCATCTCACCGTCCAGCTGACCGTCCTCGTGTACACCGTGGACCGCAACATCGACAGCCGCCGCGACTGGGCCCGTACGGCCGGCGAACTGCACCGGCTGGGAGTCCGCCCGCCCTGTCTGATCACCGGCCACGAGGCCATCCCCGTCGGCTACTACACCGGCTGCTCCTCCGGGGCCACCTCCGGCAACAACGAGAACACCACGGCCGCCGAGATCGTGCGCACCGCCGACCGCGTCCCGGTCGCCACGCTCACCGGCCCCGGCGGCACACCGCCCGGCTACGCCCGGCCCTGGCCCGCTCACCGGATCGGCGACCTCGAGGTCCGCATCGCCCCGGCCCCCGGTGCCGGCACGCCCCGGTGACGACGGCCCGGGGTGGTTTCCGGCACGCCCGGCGCAGGTAGGTGTCGGTTGTCGGGTGCGCAGGGTGCGACGAGGGGGGAGCACGGCATGACGGAGAGCGATCACGAGGGGCGGCTGGGGGAGGAGTTCTTCACTCCGGGGACCTCGTCCTTCACCGAGTTCCTGGCGGCCCACCGTCCCGGACTGCTGGGCCCCCGCGGTCTGCCGGCCGGCACCGGGCCGGTGCCGGCCCCGCACGGCACCACGATCCTCGCCCTCACCTACCGCGACGGCGTTCTGGTCGCCGGCGACCGCAGGGCGACGATGGGCAACCTGATCGCCCAGCGCGATCTGGAGAAGGTGCTGCCCGCCGACGACCACACCGCCGTGGCCATCGCCGGCACCGTCGGCATCGCCCTGGACATGGTGCGGCTCTACCAGGTCGAACTGGCGCACTTCGAGAAGATCGAGGGCATCCCCATGACCCTCGCCGCGAAGGCGAGCCGGCTCGCGGCCATGATCCGCCAGAACCTCGGACAGGCCATGCAGGGCCTCGCCGTCGTCCCGCTCCTCGCCGGCTACGACACCACCGCCCCCGGAGGCGGCCGCGGCCGCATCTTCTCCTACGACGCCGCCGGCGGCCGCTACGAGAAGTACGGCTTCCACGCGGAGGGATCCGGTTCCCCCTACGCCAGGGGAGCGCTGAAGAAGCTGTACCGGCAGGACATGTCCCGCGACGAGGCCGCGCTGGCCGCGCTGGAGGCGCTCTACGACGCGGCGGAGGACGACTCGGCGACCGGCGGCCCGGATCCGGCCCGAAGGATCTTCCCGGTCGTGGCGGTCATCACCGAGGACGGCTACGAACGGCTCCCCGAGGCGGAGACACGGCGGCTGAGCCTCGCCATGGTGGACCGGCGACGGTCCCGTCCCGACGGCCCGAACGCGCCCCTCTGACCTCACCGGGGCCCTCCCGGCCGTCCGGCGCACGGGATTAGAGATCGCGTGAGGGGAAACGCGGATCTGACACCCGAGACGAAACGAGCCGACGCAGCGCGACAGGGAGGACGCCATGGGCTCCGAACCGATGGCCGACGACGCCTACCAGCCCACCGGGAGCAACGAGGAGCAGGAGGACGCCGCGCCGCTCGACATGCAGGACGCCCTCGACGAACGCACCTACGACGACACCCTCGACGAGGGCTACTCCCCGCCGGAGAAGCCGCTCGGCGTCACCAAGCACGGCACCACGGCCGCCGAGCAGCACGACGGCGAGACCCTCGACCAGCGGCTGGCCCAGGAGGTGCCCGACCCGTCCGCGCCCGCCGGGGACGAGGTGGGCGACCTGCCCGGCGGCGAGGGCGAACCGGTCGACCCGGAGGCGGGCACCGGCCGCGCCGGACGCCTGGTCGCCCCCGACGAGGGCGCCCGGACGGACACCACCAAGGAGTCCGTCGCCGAGGACGTGGGCATCGACGGCGGGGCCGCCGGCGCGGAGGAGGCCGCGATGCACGTCGTCGACGACGAGACGGCGCTCCCGGAGGACCGGGACAGAACCTGACCGGACACCGGACACGGCGCCGCCGGCCCCCGTGCACGCACGGGAGCCGGCGGCGCCGTCCTGCCGCAGGAGCAGGGGTGCGCGGGATTCAGGGAAGGATCTTGTCCAGGGCGGCGGGCCCCTCCTCGGCGAGCTTCCGCTCGGCCCATTCGAGGTTCTGCGGGGTGAGGTCCTTGCCGGAGGCAAGAACCAGGTCCTCCGGCGACACATCGGTGCCGGTGCGGGCGTGGAGCAGGCTGTCCGGGGTGGCACGGTCCTCGGGCTGCCGGGACGCGTCGGGCTGGGACGTCGACATCTTCTGGCTCCTCGGGTCCGGATCGCTGTTGCGGCCCCGGTGCTGTCATCGGGTCCGATACTCACCATTCAACGCGGGAGCCCGCCGTGCATCCGGAACGCTCGCGGCACCGCGGTGAAGGGCCGCCTCCTGGCTCCCGGGGTACCTTCCCGGCCCCAGGGGAAACCTGCCCCGGATCAGTCCCTAGAAGGCCGTCAGGGTCAGCCGCAGGCCCGTCGGCGCGGTGTCCTGGATGTACGAGGCGAAGTCCGCCACGTCGTCGAAGGCGAAGCCGTACGCCCGGCCGTCCTCCGTGGCCGCGTGCATGGCCTTGGAGTAGTGGTTGGTGATCTCGGTCCGGTAGAAGACCGAGGGATCGGTGGTCGGCTGGTCGGGGTGGCTGAGCAGCGTCGACCGGTTGAAGCCGGCGCCGAGCACCGCGGCGACCGGACCGGTGGTGCCGTCGTTGGGGGCGGCGAGGGCGCCGTCGCAGAAGAGGACGTCGCGCGTGGACGGCCTGCCGAAGGAGACCTGCGCGGGCCCGTCGAAGGTGAACCGGTCACCGCGCACCCGGCCGGTGAAGGTGCCCGCATTGGTGGTGACCTTGAGGTCGCGGCCGGTGTAGGTGCTCCACACCTCGTCGATGTACGGGGCGAGGTAGTCCTCGGCGAACAGACCGGCGTCCAGCCCGTGGCCGGGGGCGATGATCCGCGTGTCGTCCACGACCAGCCGGGAGAACGCCTCCACCTCCTTGACGGCGGCGAACGCGGCCGCGCGCCCGCCTTCGCGGACCGTGCCCGTCGTCTGGTCCTGGGAACCCGTGAGCTTGATGCTCAGCGGCACGCTGAACATGTCGACCATCGTCGTGTTGCAGAACATGCCCGAGGAGTTGTAGGTGAACTCCGCGCAGTCGTGCAGCACGCCGTAGTTGGGGTCCGAGGTGACCCAGCCGGCGGGGTACTGCAGTGCGGCGTTGCCGTTGCCGTCGGTGACCGCCTTGAACTTGAGCTTCGCGCCGAGGGAGACGTAGATCCGGCCGGACATGTACGGCAGGGAGAGCTTGGTCTCGCCGCTGCCGGACAGGCTGATGGCGTAGTCGGTGAAGCCGTCGGGGCCGTTGTCGGAGGCGGCGACGGGCACGACGGTGCCCTCGGGGGTGAGCCGCACCTGACGGCCGTCCGCGTTGCCGACGACGTAGAGGTGCACGTTCGCGTTGTCGAAGGAACCGCTGTTGTTGACGATCGTCAGCGGCAGGGATCCGGCCGCTGCCGGGCCGGCCTTCGGCTCTCCGGACTGGTCCGCCAGGGCGTGCGGGGCGATCGCCGCCGCCGCGGGGAGGGCCACGGCGGCTCCGCCGAGGGCGAAGAGGACCTTGCGGCGGCCGAGGGTGCGCTGATGACGAGGAGTCATGTGGGGGTCTCCTGTAGGGCTCGTGCGGGTTCCTGACCGCGCCGGCCGACGTGGGGAGGGGTCCGAGAGAGCGCTCTCAGAATGTAACGCCGGGCCGGTGCGCGGGGTCGATGGTAGGGACACCCACGGACCCCCGCCACCGGTCCGACTTGTCCTCAACCTGCCCTGACCTGCGGTTACTTGAATCTTCGACGAAGCATCCCCGATCGCTTAACCGGCCTTTAAGGGGCTCTTAAGCCGGCCGGGCCGGGTTGACACGGAGCGTGTCCGGAGCGCTCCGTTCCGCAGTTGGCGGACAGCGCTCCGCGGGCGTCCTCAGGGCGTCCCGCTGTCCAGCAGGGACTCCGCCGTGGCCAGGATCCGCGTGATGCGGAGGCCGAACGCCGCGTCACAGGGGTGCGGGATGCCGGTCCGGGCCGCGGTGAGCAGGGCGTCCAGGGCCCGGGTGACGGTGGGGACGACGCCCTCCGAGTCCTCCGGGAGCAGGGTGACTCCCGCCTCGCCGCGCAGTTCGACCGTGGCGCCCGCCGCGGCCGGGGGCGCGGTCAGGCTCAGGGTGAGACTGCTCGACGCGCCGCTCTCGTGGTCGAGGACCAGATGGACGGTGTCACCGGGGCCGTATGCCGCCGCCGTCACCCGCCGCGGTTCGCCGAGCACCGGAAGCAGCACGGACAGGGCGTGCGGGCCGACGTCCCACAGGGCGCCCTTCTCCCGTCGCCAGGGCGAGGCGGCGAAGGGGCTGTCCGTGGCGGTGAACACCGCCCCGAGCCACTGCGCCCGCCCGGTGAACCAGCCGCCCGCGCGGGCCTGTTCGCCGATCCATGCCTCAGGACCGGGCTGGAAGCGGGTGGTGAAGAAGACCACCGAGGCGACCCCGGCCCCCTCGACGGCCTCGACCACCGCCCGGCCCTGGGCGACCGTCGGTGCGAGCGGCTTGTCGAGCAGCAGATGGCACCCCGCCCGCGCCGCGCGCACCGCCAGGTCGGCCTGCACCGCCGGCGGCAGCGCGACGGCGACCGCGTCCACGTCGGCGAGGAGCGCGTCGAGGTCGTCGTAGGCCCGGGTGCCGTGCAGTCCGGCCAGCTCCGCGGCGGCGTCCGCGCGGCGGCCCCACACGCCGGTGAAGTCGAGGTCCGGGTGCCCGCTCAGGGCGGGGGCGTGTGCCACCCGCGCCCAGGGGCCGGTGCCCAGCAGTCCGATCCGCATGCCGCCGCCTCTCCCGCGGGCCGGCATCCGCCGGACCCGTGCCCTGATCGTGCTCGGGTCAGAACGATGATCCCTGCCGAAATGCCATGTCAACAGCGAGCCGTCGGGAGAGAGCGGGGTGTGGCGGGCGCAGGACGGGGCCGTCCCGTGCGCCCGCTCGTCGTGCGGCGTGTTTCAGTCCCCGGGCTGGTTGATGTTGACCATCCAGGGAATGCCGAAGCGGTCCGTGCACATCCCGAACACGTCACCCCACATCTGCTTCTCCAGCGGCACGGACACCGAGCCGCCCCCGGACAGCTTGTCCCAGTAGCCGCGCAGGGTGCCCTCGTCCTCGCCGCTGAGGCTCACGGCGAAGTTGTTGCCGGGGGCGTGCTCCATGCCCGGCGGCATGTCGGCGCCCATGAGGGTGAGGCCCTCGGCGGTCGTCAGCATGCCGTGCATGATCTTGTCGGAGCCTTCGGCGCCGGGCTGCCCGGCGTCGCCGAAGGTATTGAGGCGCAGCTCGCCGCCGAAGACCTCCTTGTAGAACTCCATCGCCTGCCGCGCGTCCCCGTCGAAACTCAGGTACGGGTTGAGAAGTGAGGCCATACATACCTCCCGAAAACGGTACATGGGGTGGACTTCGCGCAGCGTAGCGCCGGGCGCCGGTGCCCGCGCGGCGGGCGTCGCCGCCGAGAGCCCCGCGATTCAGCGTTCCGCCTGCTGAATGCGTTCGCATTCCTCTATTGGATTTCCGGCCGCCCCGGGACCAGGCTGGTACGCGCTTTCCACCACCGTCGCAGCCACAGCCGGAAGAGGTCGCTTCCCCATGCACACCCGCCGTATCGGTGATGTCGAGGTCGGTGCCGTCGGCCTGGGCGCGATGCCCATGTCGATCGAGGGCCGCCCGGACGAGGCCCGTTCCCTGGCCACCCTCCGTGCCGCCCTGGACGCGGGTGTCACGCTGATCGACACCGCGGACGCCTACCACAGGGACGCCGACGAGGTCGGACACAACGAGACCCTGATCGCCAAGGCCCTCGCCTCCCACGACCGGGGCGGCGACGTCCTGGTCGCCACCAAGGGCGGCCATCTGCGCCCCGGCGACGGCAGCTGGACGCTGGACGGGAGCCCCGCCCATCTGAAGCGGGCCTGCGAGGCGTCACTGCGCCGGCTCGGTGTGGAGGCCATCGGGCTCTACCAGTTCCACCGGCCGGACCCCCGCGTCCCGTACGCCGAGTCCGTCGGCGCGCTGCGGGAACTGCTGGACGAGGGGAAGATCCGCATGGCGGGGATCTCCAACGCCGACCCGGACCGGATCAGGGAGGCCGACGGGATCCTCGGCGGTCGGCTGGTCTCCGTGCAGAACCGGTTCTCCCCGGCCTTCCGCTCCAGCGAGCCGGAGCTGGAGCTGTGCGGCGAGCTCGGCATCGCGTTCCTGCCCTACAGCCCGTTCGGCGGCATCGCCCGTGCCGGTGACCTCGCCGCCGACCATGCGCCGTTCGCCCGGGTCGCCCGGGCGCACGGGGTGAGCGCGCACCAGGTGTGCCTGGCCTGGATGCTCGCCAAGTCGCCGGTGGTCGTGCCCATTCCGGGGGCGAGCCGGCCGGAGTCCGTCCGCGATTCGGCCGCGGCCGCCGGCCTCGAGCTGAGCGCCGAGGACATCGCGGAGCTGGACGCCGCCTGAGACGGTGCCGCCCGTCTCGCGCGACGGACACGGGCGGCACCCCCTCGCGCTCCTGGTGTACCCCTTCGAACAGAGGGGAAAGCGCTTGCCCGCGTCTGTTCGCGCCGCACCCGCGAGCAGGCCCCACAGGGGAGGACCACCGCCGATGGCGACCACGCAGGAACGACCGCTCGACCACCGCTACCGGGGCGAGCATCCCGTCCGCACCCTCGCCTATCTGTTCCGGGCGGACCGGGGCCGGCTGGCCGGCGCCGTCGTCGTCTTCACGGTCAAGCACAGCCCCGTCTGGCTGCTGCCGCTGATCACCGCGTCGATCATCGACACCGTCGTCCAGCACCAGCCGATATCCCGGCTCTGGACCAGCACCGGCATCATCATGTTCATCCTGCTGGTCAACTACCCGCTCCATGTGCTGTACGTCCGTCTGCTCTACGGCAGCGTCCGCCGCATGGGCACCGCGCTGCGCTCCGCCCTGTGCACGCGCATGCAGCAGCTCTCCATCGGCTACCACTCCCGGGTCAGCGCGGGCGTGCTCCAGGCCAAGGTGGTCCGGGACGTGGAGACCGTGGAGCAGATGGTGCAGCAGACCGCGGAGACCGGGCTGGGCGCGCTCACCGTGCTCACCGGCGGGCTGGCCATCATCGCCGTCCGCACCCCCGAGTTCCTGCCCGTCTTCCTGATCGTCGTGCCCGCCGCCGCGCTGCTCGTCGCCCGGCTGAGGGCCCGGCTGCGCACCCACAACGAGCACTTCCGCCACGAGGTGGAGACCCTGTCCTCCCGGGTGACGGAGATGACCCGGCTCATCCCCGTCACCCGCGCCCACGGCCTGGAGGGCAAGGCGCTGCGCCGGATGAACGGCACCCTCGACCGGCTGCTGACCTCCGGGATGCGTCTCGACCTGGTCAACGGCCGCTTCGGCTCGCTGGCCTGGGTCGTCCTGAACGTGGTCGGCGTGGGCGTACTGGCCGGCGCCGCGCTCATCTCGTACTACGACGTCTGGGGCGTCACCGCCGGCGACGTCGTGATGCTCAGTGCCTTCCTGACCACGCTCACCAGCTCGACGACCACCCTGGCGGGACTGGCCCCGGTCATCACCAAGGGGCTGGAGTCCGTCCGCTCGGTCGGCGAGGTGCTCCAGGCACCCGAACTGGAGGACAACGAGGGCAAGGCGGGGCTCGGCGGCCTGCGCGGCGCGATCACCTTCGAGAACGTCGGCCACGCCTACGACACCGACGGGCGGCCGGCCGTGCGGGACTTCACCCTGGATGTCGCCCCGGGCGAGACCATCGCCCTGGTGGGCGCCTCGGGAGCGGGCAAGTCCACGGTGCTCAACCTCGTCATCGGCTTCATCCGGCCGACCTCGGGCAGGCTGCTGCTCGACGGCACCGACATGAACAGTCTCGATCTGCGCACCTACCGGCGCTTCCTGTCGGTGGTGCCCCAGGAGTCGGTCCTGTTCGACGGCACCGTCAGGGAGAACGTCGCCTACGGCATGGACGACGCCGACGAGGAGACGGTACGGGCCGCGCTGCGCGACGCCAACGCGCTGGAGTTCGTCGAGCGGCTGCCCCAGGGGCTCGACACCCTCGTCGGGGAGCGCGGCGCGCGGCTGTCCGGCGGTCAGCGCCAGCGCCTGGCCATCGCCCGCGCCCTGATCCGGGACCCCAAGGTGCTGGTGCTGGACGAGGCGACCTCGGCGCTGGACACCCGCTCGGAGGCGCTGGTGCAGGAGGCCCTCGCGCGGCTGCTGCGCGGGCGCACCACGTTCGTCGTGGCGCACCGGCTGTCCACGGTGCGCGGCGCCGACCGGATCGTGGTGATGGCGGACGGCCGCATCCAGGAGATCGGGACGCACGAGGACCTGCTGCGCCGGGGCGGGGCGTACACGGCGCTGCACAGCGGTCAGGTTGCCTGACCGCCCCGGTCAGGGTGCGACTGTTTTCGGTCAATTGCGGCCACTTGAGCAAATGGGATGAGTGCTTCCGTCTGGTTCGGGCATACGCAGCGAAAACCAGAGAGGGGCGCATTCGTGCTCGGACCGGACCCGAAGGTCGTCAGACAGCTGCTGACGCGGTACGCGACGCTGCAGATCGCTCAGGCGGAGCGGCATACGCCCGCGGCGGCACGCGAGCTGAAGGAGGTCAGCCACACGCTCTGCGTGATGATGGGGGCGTCCGGTGTCCACGACGCCATAGCCCAGGCCGACGCGCTGCTCGTCCGGACCCGGCCCGCGCCCGGCCGTGCCGCGCAGGCGGACGGCGGGAACGGCCTGTCCCTGGCCGTCTGAGCAACCGGGCCGCTCGGCTCTCCGGGCGGGGAACCTCTACGACCTGCTCGCGGTGACGGCGCGGCGCCCGTTGAACGACGAGCGGTAGGTGTACGGCGTGGTGCCCACCACCTTGCGGAAGCGCTCGCGGAACGCCGTGGGCGATCCGAAACCGGCCTGCTGCGCGATCCGCTCGACCGTGTAGTCGCTGTTCTCCAGCAGGTACTGGGCGCGCCGCACCCGGGCCCGCAGCAGCCACTGCAACGGCGTGGTGCCCGTCTGCTCGCGGAACCGCCTGCTGAAGGTGCGCTCGCTCATCCCTGCGCGCGCCGCCATCGCCCCGAGCGTCACCTCGTGGGCCAGGTTGTCCTCGATCCAGTCCAGCAGCGGCTCGAGATCCGACCCGCGGGGCACGGGCGGGTGCTCGTGCACGATGAACTGGGCCTGGCCGCCCTCCCGCTCCAGCGGCATCACCGACATCCGGGCGGCGTTCGCGGCCACGGCCGAGCCCAGGTCCCGGCGAATCATGTGCAGGCACATGTCCAATGCGGCGGCGGCGCCGGCCGAGGTGAGGATCTGACCGTTGTCGACATAGAGCACGTCCGGCCGCACATCGACGCGGGGGAAGTCCCGGGCGAGTTGGCCGGCGGCCACCCAGTGGGTGGTGGCGCGCCGGCCGTCCAGCAGCCCGGCCTCCGCCAGCACGAAGGCGCCCACGCACACCGAGGCGATCCGGGTGCCGGCTGCGGCCGCCCCCCGCAACGCGGAGAGGACCGCGGGGGAGAGCGGCGAGGCGCCCTCGCCGCGGCCGGGGACGATGACCGTGTCGGCGTCGGCCAGCGCCTCCAGGCCACGGTCGACGCGCAGGCCGAAGCCGCCGTCCGCGGTCACCTCCGGCCGCTCGGCGCACAGCCGGACCCGGTAGGGGTGCCGGCCGTCGGGCAGCCGCGTCCAGTCGAAGACCTGCATGGGCGCCGCCATGTCGAACGGCACGACGCCATCGAGAACCAGAATCGCCACGGAGTGCATGACCGCCACGATAAACGGATTCCCGCCATGCCCCTGAGCCGGGCCTCCGGTCGACGACGCTGCGGAACCTGGGTGGACGTGGTTGGCGGGAACCCGTTGGAAGCTGTCGTTTCAGCCCCTGGGTGATCACCGATGAGGTCCCTAACGTGAGCCCGGCACCGCTGATCACACCAAGGAAAGAGTCCCGGTGACCAAGTTCCTGCTGTCCCTCCACGTCCTGGCGGCCATCATCGCCGTCGGCCCCGTCACCGTCGCGGCCAGTATGTTCCCGCCGGCCGTACGCCGCGCCGCCCCGGCGGAGGGCGACGGGCCCGCCCCCAAGGGCGTCACCACCGTCGCACTGCTCCACCGCATCTGCCGGGTCTACGCCCGGATAGGGATCCTCGTCCCCCTACTCGGCCTCGCCACCGCCCTCGCGATGGGCGTGCTGGGCGACGGCTGGCTCATCACCTCGATCACCCTGACCGCGGTGGCTGCCGGGGTCCTCCTCGCCTTCGTGCTCCCCCGTCAGGACGAACTCGTCGAGCAGCTCACCGAAGACCGGCCGATCGACCGGCGGAGCACCGTTCAACTCGCGATGTTCACGGGGGTGTTCAACCTCCTCTGGGCGACCGTCACGGTCCTGATGATCGTCCGCCCCGGCTCGACGACGGGTGCCTGACCGCCCCAATTTGCCCGCCGTCACCGCAATGCGCGGCAGATCCCGTGTGACCGTTCCGTGTCACGTCGTCCCGGGGAAGTCCCACGTCGCACCGGACGGACGCCTACACTCGGCAGTCGCGTCCCCGCACCGGGGCCGCCGAGCAGAAAGGCACGTTGACGGGTGTTCCAGGATTCCCCCATCTACGACCGACTCATCGCGGAGTGCGGCGACGTGCCCGCACAGGTCCGCCGCGAGGCCGAACGCGTGAGCAGGGAGCTGGAGTCGGTCATGCGGCCCCTGCGGTCCGGCGGCTTCGGTCCGGGCCCCGACCGGCCGCAGTCCCCGGGCAACGGCTGGCAGCGCACCGCCCTGCTGCCCGGACCGCGGCCGCACTGACCGCGTGTGACGGCCACTCACCGCACCGTGGTGCTCGCCCCGTTGAGCTCCACGGGCTCGTCGGGAATGGGACGGGACAGCCACTCCGCGATGGTCCGCGCGATCGGCTGTTCCGTCTCCACCTCCACGAACCCGAACTGCCCCGACTGATTGCACTCCAGAAACCACCACGTCCCGTCGGCGTCCTCGGCGAAGTCGAATGCCCCGTACGCCAGTTCGGCCCGGCGCAGGTAGGTGCGAACGGCGTCGGCGGTGCGCGCCGGGACCTCGACCGGCTCCCAGGGCGACCCAGGAGCGGCGAAACGCACATCCACCTCCTCCGGATCCGCGTCCGGCGCCGTCGCCTTGCGGGCCGCCAGCAACCGTTCGCCCACCACGGTCAGCCGGATGTCGGCCCGCTTGGCGACCCGGCGCTGAAGCAGCGTCGGCCCGAACGCGACCGCCGAGAAGTCCGCGTCCGGCGCCACCCGGCTGGTCGGCACGGCCCTCGGCGGATCCTGCGGATGCGCACCCGACACCGGCTTGACCACCAGATCGGGGAACCGCTCCGCGAACTCCCGCGCCGCCCGCGGGAACGTGGTGATCACCGTGGCCGGCACGGGCAGGCCGCAGCGCTGGGCCAGACGCAGCTGCCACGGCTTGTGGCGGGCCTGCCGGGCCGCGTCCGGATGGTTCATCCAGCGCGCGTCACAGCCGCGCAGCATCCCGTAGAGCGCCTGCGAGGCCTCCTCGGTCAGCCACGCGGAGGGCTGCGGCGCGCGCCCGGCCGGGGTGCCCGGCCGGCGCACCCAGACGGACCGCAGCCCGCCGATGCTCACCAGTCGCCCCCCGACGGACAGATGGCCGCGGAACCGGCCGTGGACGAACTCGCCGGACAGTGAGACGCCGTCGGTCAGATCGGCGGGGTCGAGGCGCACCACGGGCACTCCCGAGCCGTTCAGATGGACCACCACCATGTCGGCGGTGACGTCCTCCTCACAGGTGAGGATCAGCACGGTCATCGTCTACGGTCCGCGTTCAGTCGTCGAAGTGGGTCTTGGAGCCCGCGGTGGACGTCGTGGTCCCCACCTCACGCAACAGCGCGTGGTCGCAGGCGGCGATCCGTCCGTCCCCGAGTACGTTCAACTGCAGTCCGGAGTCGTACGCATACGGAGTGGCAACGGCCAACTCAACTGCCGGACGTGCGTAGTTGAGCGCGAACGGTTGCATCGTGTCTCCCTCGTCGGTGCTGCGCCGACCAGGCAACGGCCCGCAGTGGTCCGCCGCTTGGTCCGCCGACTTCTTTCGGCTTCCAGAGACTTATACGAATCGAACGGGTGGTTGGTTTCCTTACGGAGCGTAGTCATCGGCGGGTTGCCGTCCCGACCGCCGCGAAGGCGCTCCGGGCAGTCCCGCACCGAGGGAGCCACGCATGGTGCGCAGAGCGAGCAGAAGGACGCCGATGTCGTCCAGGTAGACCGGATCGGGCAGCAGGTCGGCCGGCAGCACCAGGTACAGGACGGCACCCCAGAAGACCCAGCGCGGACCCGTGGGCAGTCCCGCCCGTCGCAACTCCCGCCGCGTACGGACCAGACGGACCAGGACGGCGACGGCTCCGGCCAGCACCGCGGCCGCGAGGATCGCGGCGACGGTCAGCACCACGGTGGTCGACTCCAACGTCGCTGCCCTCCTTCCGGTGACCGGAGTGCCGCGGCCCCGCCGGCCGCGGCACAGCCCTCTCCGGTCGGATTCCCGCTGACGGCCCCGGTATGGCGGCGGGGACCGGCCATGCACGCACGCGTCCGATGCCCTGCCGCATCCCCGCGAAACGCCGGATCGCCGCAGGTCATCCCGGTGGCCCAGTCAAGTGGCAGCCGGGTGGGGGGACGCCTAGTAATGGTCATCAGCCTTCCTCATGGAGCCGATCATGACCACTTTGCCTTCGTCATCTCGCTCGAACGAACCGGTCATACCCTTCGGGGCGGCCGGGGCCCCGCCCACCGACGGCACGGCCGGCGCGACCGGCACCCGACGGTCCGATCCGCCACGAGCGCCGCTGGCGGCGGGCCACGGGGAAGCGGAGGACACCGTGCCGCCGGGCGATCCGGTCGCCACGGTCGACCTCGTGGACCCCGTCGAGCACACGGAGCCCTCGGGCCCGCCGGGCCCCGGCGCCCCGGCGGCGGGCAGGCCGTACGGCGATCCGGTCGGCGACCTCGTCCACGCGGCCGTGGCGGACCGTCCCCTCGAGGAGGTCGTCGACCTCATCATCGCACTGGAACGGTCGCCCGAACACACGAGGGCGGTCGTCGACGCTCTGCGCGCCGCCGGGATCGACCGGTCCGTGGAGGACGTCACCCGGCTCGTCGCGCTGCTGACCCGGGAGCCCCGCGACGTCGGCAGCGCGGACGAGACGATCCGCGCGGCCGCGGCGCACCGCTCCGTCGAGGACGTCACCCTTCTGGTGGCGCTGCTCCACAACGAGCCGCTGGCGCCCCACTGCCGTGAGGAGGCGCTGCGTGCTGCCGCGACCGGCCGCTCCGTCGACGAACTGGTCGAACTGATCGACCGTCTGGCCATGCACCGGCCGCCCGAGCACCTGCGCCGGCCGGCGCAGGAGGCGCACCGGCTCGCGGACGGGAGCGGCGAGAGCTCGCAGGACGGCCGCCGCTCCGACGGCGCACCCGCACCGCGCGCCGGATTCCGCGTCGGCCGCCGGCGGTCCGCCGTCCGCGACGGCGCACGACGGACGCGGCGCCCGCGCCGCCGCCCCGCCGCGACCGCCCGCCCCAACCGCTCGCCGCGGCCGGTGGCCCGGCCCGTGATCTGGTCGAGCTGGCTCGTCGCGGTGGCCCTCGCCGTGTGCGCGGTGACCCACTTCCCGCTGCGACAGGACGGCGTCCCCCTGGGCCTGCACGCCTTCGCCGTCGGCCTGTCGGTCCTCTGCACGCTGCTGGCGCTGATCCTGGTGGTGCGTCCCGGTTCGGTGGTGCTGGCGGTGGCGGTCGTGGTGCCGACCGCCCTGGCGGCGGCCCACGCCTACGGCGGTACCCTCCCGTCGGCCGTGCTGCCCCGCGCGGTGGACCTGGCGCTCGCGCCCACCTGGCTCGCCACCTCCGCCGCCCTCGCGGCCGCGCTGCTGGCACTGACGGCCCTGGTCGTCCGAGTGGCCTTCCCCTTCCCGGGCGCCCGCTGGAGCCCCTGGCCGCCCCCGGAGCCCCACCGCGTGGCCGAAGCGGGGGAGTGACCGCCGACACCGGGCGGCGGCCAGGGCCCTTCGTTGGGATCAGCGTGGTTGTGGCCTACGGTGCGTCCCGGCCGAGCCGAGCGGGGTCTGGTGCGTGCGACTGCGCGTGCCGGACCCCGCGAAGCCAGGGTGACCCGAACGACAGGCCCTGGACGGCCGTTCGCCCGGTGCTCCGCCGCCAGACGGGACGCGCCCCGGTCGCCGAGGCACGGCGATGCCGGGAGGACCGCGGGCCGCTCAGCGGTCGGACGTCGTCGGCTGCCGTTCCGGGGCCGGTTCCCCGGTCTCCCGGGCGGTGTCGCGGCGAGTCCTGGTGCTGCCGGACCTCAGACGTTCCAGGGTGCGGGTCAGGTGCTGCAAGGGGGTGGAGGCCGTCCGGGGCGCGGGCGGCTGCGCGGCGGCCGGGGTGCCGGCCGCCTCCTGGTACGCGGCCAGCGCCTCATGCGCCCGTTCGGCGGCCTCCCGGTACAGGTCCCTGGACTTCGTCATGGCCTCCAGGGCCTCGGCGTACATGGCCACCAGCGCGCGCTCCCGCTCCAGTTCCTCCTCCGGGGTCAGCAGGTGCCAGTCCTCCCGGAGCGCCGTCAGCGCCTCCTGCGCACCGTCCGGCAGCGCCCGCGGCAGTGCGTCGAAGCGGGTCACCGCGTCGACGAGGCCCGCCGGTTCCGTACCGTCCAGGAACACCGCCCGTACGGCGAAGGCGTCGGCCGTGCGGCCCTCCGGGGCCGGAGCGCCCGGCAGCACCACGGCACCTCCGCGCGGAACCTCCACTCCGAACTCCCGCAGCGCCCAGTTCGCCACGCGCGACTGCTGGGGCGTGGCCCGGTGCTCCACGACCCGGTGCCGCAACCCCGGCGGCAGCCAGCTCGCGAGCGGCACCCGGCCGCGCTCGTCCGTGGTCATCGCCTCGTGGACGACCACATGGATGTGCCACGCGTCGCGTGCGCAGTCGCGCAGCAGCCGTCGTACGGCCTTGTCGTCCTCCGGGAGCGGATTGACCTCCCCGATGCGCAGTCCCGTCGCCGCGTCCTGGAGCCAGTCGCTGTCCGCCTCACGCTCCCAGAACATCCCGGTCGGGGACGGCCAGGCCTGCTCCCAGGGCTGCTCGGCCTCCGCGACCAGGGTCCACTCCCGGCCCCGGTCCGTGGCGGGCGCGAGGCTCAGCCGGGCGCGCACGGTGACCTCCCCGGCCACCCGCGTCCGGGATTCGAATACCAGGTCGGGTGCGGTCTCGGCGGCGGGGAGTTCCAGGAAGTCGTCGATGTACCCGCCGTCCTTGAGGCGGCGCAGACCGCGCCGGAGGGCCTCGTCGGCCCCGCCACCGGTGTGGCGGCCACGGGCCGGCCAGACCGTGGAGGGGATTGTGGGGCGGGCTGTGGAGGAGTTCGGCATGGGTCCAGTGGTGAGCGGGGGCACGTGCTCCTGCCAGTATCGTCGCCGGCGGCCTGCGCAATGACGCGGGGCTCCGCCGGAACGGCGGGTCCGGCCCGCGCCTACCCGCCTCGTACGGCCCTCATGTGGGATGAGTGCACGGCGTGTCGCGCGCGGGGTGTGCGCGGCGCGCACGTGGTGATGTCCGTTCACCCGTGTCCGGGCGGTACGAACATCATCACAATGGTCCCGCGAGCAGGGCCGGCCCACCATCCGCATCGGGGCCGGCCCTGTCCGCACCGCACCGGACCGCCGACCCCGTCGCGGGGCAAAAGCCCGGACCCTACCAGTGGCGGAACACGTCTGTCGCATATTCCCCCGGAAAACACCAAAGCTCTCACCTCGGTCGAGCACACACCGTAGCGTCGACGTCACGTTCGCGGTACAGCCGTGCGAGGAGGGGGGATCCGGCGTGCCCGGAATCGACGAGAGTCTGCTGGAAGCCATGCGACTGCCCGGGGCGCGCGGTGCCCTGGTGGCCGACTGGATCAGCGGGCTCGCCCTGGGCGCGGTGGGTGACGCACCGGGCGGCGACGCCGAGGCCACGGCCGCGGAGACCGCCGAACTCGCCCGCCAGGCCATGGAGAGCGGCACCCTCGCCTCGGCCGACGGAGGCGGGACGGGAACGGCCGGCGGGGCACCGCCCGTCGAGGACCTGATCCTCACCGGCGCGGACGCGTACCACCTGCTGCGTTTCGTCGTCACGACCTTCGACAGCACCGTGTTCCTGTACCTGTGGCTGGACCGCGCCGACGGCAACCTCGCCCTGGCCCGCATACGGCTGGCCGAGATGGCGGACCGGCTGGTGCTCGGATGACCACGGCGGAACGCACGGACGGATCCGCAACCGAGCTGCTCGGCACCCTCGCCGCCGACCACGCCACCGGGGCGCTCTCCACGGAGTCCGGGATCTTCTACCTCGCGGCGGGACATGTCGTCCACGTGGAATCCGCCCACAGCCCCGATCTCGGCGACCTGCTCACGCGCAGCGGTGCGGTCGCGCCGGCCGGCTGGTGGGAGGCGGTCGAGCGGGCCGGCGCCGCGCACCAGGTGGGCCGCCGGCTGGTGGACAGCGGGCGCCTGACCGCCGGCGCTCTGGAACTGTGCCATCTGGGCGCGCTGTTCGACGCCGCGTACTTCGCGCTCGCCCACGACGGGGCCGCGCTCCGCTTCCGCCCGGGCGTCGCACACTGGTTCGGTGCGGTGCGCCCCGTACCCGTGGCCACGGTGTTGCGCGAGTCCCGGCGCCGCGTCGACCTGCTGCACCGCATCTGGCCCGACCCGGCCGTCGACACCGCGCCGCTCACCCGCGGGGCCGGCGCCGATCCCGCCGGACTGCCGCCCCGCCGCGGTCGCACTCTCGCGCTGGTCGACGGCGGCCGCACCGCCGCGCAGATCGCCTCGGCCCTCGCCCACCGCACCTTCCACACCCTCGTCGAACTGCGCCGTCTGGCCGCCGACGGGCTGGTCACGCCCGCGCCACCACCCCCGCCCGCCACGCCCGTGCACCCCGTCCCCGACGCGGGCGGCGCGGCGTGGGACGAGCCCGACACAGCGCTGCTGAGACGGCTCCTGGACGCCTTGGAGGCACTGTGATCCGCGCGCGCCGGCAGCGTGCCGAAAGGAGACTGCTCATGGCCGTCGAGACCGACGTGCTGGACGAACTGCGTCGGCTCCGCACCCGCATACCCCGGCTGGCGGGCGCCCTCGCGGCCACCGTCGACGGACTCGTCCTCGCCCACGACGTCCCCGACACCGAACCGGAAGGGCTGGCCGCGCTCACCGCCGCCGCGCTCGGCGTCGCGTACCGCCTGACCGATGCGGCCGCCCGCGGCGAGTTCTGCGAACTTCTCGTGCGCGGCAGCCGGGGCTACATCGCCACCTACGCGGCCGGCCCCACGGCCGTCCTCACCCTGCTCGCCGACGACCGGGTCAATGTGGGGCGGCTGCACCTGGAGGGCCGGCGCAGCGGCGCCCGGATCGCGGAGCTGGTGGACACCCACGTCGGCCCCGGCGGGGGCCGGCACGCCGACCGGCTCGCCCCCCGGGAGCTCCCCGGGCGGGCACAGGACACGGATCCGGCCCGGCCCATCGGCACCCTCCCGGTGCGGACCCCGCAACTGCCCGCACATCGGCCCCGGACCCAGCCCGGCGGCTGAACACCGGCTTCTCTCCCGGCCGGACGCCTCAGCACGACCCTGCGGCCGGCCCGACCAACCCATCCCGACGGAAAGGACACCACTCATGGCCAACACCGAGACCGCGCTCAAGGAATGCCTCAGCTCCATCGACGGCGCCACGGCCGTCGCACTCGTCGACTACACCAGCGGTATGGCCCTCGGCACGCTGGGCGGCGGCAAGGACTTCAACCTGGAGGTCGCCGCCGCCGGCAACACCGACGTGGTCCGCTCGAAGCTGCGGACCATGGAACACCTGGGGCTGAACGACGAGATCGAGGACATCCTGATCACCCTGAGCAGCCAGTACCACCTGATCCGACTGCTCAAGGGGCGCGGCGGGAACGGTCTCTTCCTCTACCTGGTGCTCGAAGCGGGCCGGGCCAACCTCGCCATGGCCCGACACCAGTTGCGCCGTATCGAGTCCGACCTGGAGGTCTGAGCCGGCCGCGGGGCCGCGCGCGCCGTCCGGGCGCGCACGGCCCGCGGCCGCCGAGCGGTCAGGCCGCCTCGGGCAGCCAGAGGTCCGGGCCGAAGACCTCGTAGTGGATGGACCGGGCGGGGACCCCGCGGCCGAGCAGCGCGCCGCGCACGGCGCGCATGAACGGCAGCGGACCGCAGAGGTACACCGTCGCGTCCGCCGGGACGTCGATCCCCTCCAGATCCATCAGACCACTGCGCGCGCCGGGCTCCTCGGGGCCGGGGCGCTCGTACCAGAACACCGCCTCCGCGTCGGGCAGCCCGTCCACCGCCTCGCGGGTCTCCGCGCGCAGGGCGTGCCCGGCGGGGGAGCCGTCGGCGTGCAGCACGAGCACCCGCCGGGTGGAACCCGTGGCGACCAGCCGGGCGAGCATGCCCAGCATCGGGGTGCAGCCGATCCCGGCCGAGACCAGGACCAGCGGGGTCTCGGCCTCGTCGAGCGCGACATCGCCGGCGGGCACGGACAGGGTGAGCTCGTCCCCGGTGCCGATCCGTTCGAACAGCAGGTTGGACACCTCGCCGTCCGGGGCGCCCTTCTCGCCCGCGACCCGCTTGACGGTGATGCGGCGCAGCTCCTGGCCGGGGTCGGAGGACAGGCTGTACTGGCGCAGCTGGTGCACCCCGTCGGGCATGGGCAGCTTCACGCTGACGTACTGACCGGCCCGGGCCTGCGGCGCGGGCCGGCCGTCGGCGGGACGCAGCAGGAACGACACCACGTCGTCCGTCTCCTCGTGCCGCTCCACGACCGTCCACCGGCGCCAGATGTCGCCGGGTTCGACACCGGCGTCGTGGTACAGACGCGCCTCCCGGGCGATCAGAGCACCCGCCATCAGCCAGTACACCTCGTCCCAGGCGGCCGCGACCTGAGGGGTCACCGCGTCTCCCAGCACGTCGGCGATCGCGCCGAACAGGTACTTGTGGACGATCGTGTACTGGTCGTCGGTGATCCCGACCGCGACGTGCTTGTGGGCGATCCGGGCCAGCAGGGCGTCCGGGCGGCTGTCCGGGTCGTCGAGGAGGGCCTGGGCGAAACCGGCTATGGAACCGGCGAGCGCCCGGCGCTGGGCGCCGCTGGCCTGGTTGCCCCGGTTGAACAGGCCGTCCAGGAGTTCGGGCCGGTCGCGGAACATCGAGCCGTAGAAACGCGTCGTGATCTCGTCGAGCGCCCCGGCCACGGCGGGCAGGGTGGCCCGCAGCACTGCGGCGGACTCTTCGGACAGCATGAGGTCTCCCAAAGACGGGACGGAACAAGGGGGTTGGACCGCGGGTCCGGACCGGCGGCAGAACCTGTATAGCAAGCAGGAATGCCGGTATCCGGGGGTAACAGCGTCCTCGCCGGGACGCGGGACCGTCGTCCCGCCCGAACGGGACCTCCGGCCCAGGCGGAGGGCCCGCCGGAGGAGGGCCGACCGGCCCAGCGGGCCGACGGGGCCGGCCGGCGCTCCCCGCCGGAACCGTCGTCCGGCCGATGCCGTACCGTCGCCTTTACTGGACCGTTACCGGACGCCGGGTCGGGAGACAGCCGTGCGGCGGTGCGGAGGCGAGGGGACAGGAGGCACACGGGTGGCAGGCTCCGAGCGGGACGGGGATGCCCGCGTACGGCTGCCGCAGCTGCGCCTCGACGAGCTGCTGGAGGAGCTCCAGGCCCGTATCGACGCGGCCCGCGGCACCCGCGACCGGGTGCGCAGCCTGCTGGAGGCCGTGCTCTCGGTCGGCCGGGAACTGGAACTGGAGCAGGTGCTGCACAGCATCGTCGAGGCCGCCGCGGCGGTGGTGGACGCGCGGTACGCGGCACTGGGCGTGATCGGCCCGGACGGCAAGCGGCTGTCCGCCTTCCACACCGTCGGCGTCAGCGAGGAGGAGATCGCCCGCATCGGCCACTACCCCGAGGGCCACGGCATCCTGGGCGAACTCATCCGTCACCCCGAGCCGCTGCGGGTGGCGAAACTCTCCGACCACCCCGCCTCCTACGGATTCCCGCCCCACCACCCGCCGATGCACACCTTCCTCGGCGTCCCCATCCGGGTCCGCGACCAGGTCTTCGGCAATCTGTACCTGACCGAGAAGCGGGGCGGGGCGCAGTTCGACGAGGAGGACGAGTCGGTCCTGTCCACCCTGGCGGTCGCCGCCGGCGTCGCCATCGACAACGCGCGCCTCTACGAGGAGTCCCGGCAGCGGGAACGCTGGCTGCGGGCCAACGCCGAGATCACCCACGAACTGATGTCCGGCAGCGAACGCGGCAGGGCCCTGATGCTCATCGCGGAGCGCGCCCGCGAGATCACCGGCGCCGCCCTCGCCGTGGTCGCGGTGCCCATGGCCGGGACCGACTCGCTGACCGTGGAACTGGCCGTCGGCCGGGGCGCCGAAAGCCACCGCGGGCTCGTCGTGCCCGTCGACGGCAGTCTGCTGGGCCGCGCCTTCACCACGGCCGCCCCCGTCACCAGCCCGGACATCGCGAGCGACGAGCGGGTCTTCCCGGGACCCCAGCGTCTCGAGGACCTCGGCCCGGCCGTGGCCGTGCCGATGGGGTCGGGCGACAGCGTGCGCGGCATCGTCCTGCTGGTCCGGTCCGCCGACCGCAACCCGTTCTCGGACAAGGAGACCGAACCGCTCCAGGGCTTCGCCGCCCAGGCGGCCGTGGCGATGGAGCTGGCGGAACGCCGTCAGGACGCCGAGCAGATCGCCGTCCTGGAGGACCGCGACCGCATCGCCCGCGATCTGCACGACCTGGCCATCCAGCGGCTGTTCGCGACCGGCATGACCCTGCAGAGCGCCGGCCGGTTCATCGAGCACAAGGAGGCCTCGGAGCGGGTGCTGCGGGCCGTGGACGACCTCGACGAAACCATCAAGATCATCCGCTCGACCATCTTCGGCCTGCGCTCCCGCTCCGCCGCGGGCACCGCCGGCACCGGCCTGCGCGCCCGCGCCGTACGGGTGGTCGGCGAGGCCGCCCCCCTGCTCGGCTTCGCTCCCAGCGTGCGGATGGAGGGCCTGATCGACACCGAGGTGCCCAAGGAGACCGCCGACCACCTCGTCGCGGTGCTCTCCGAGTCGCTGACCAACATCGCCCGGCACGCCCGCGCCGACCGCGCCGACGTGGTCCTGGAGACCGACGGACGCGAGGTCCGGCTGACGGTCGCGGACAACGGCGTGGGCATCCCGGCCGGGGGCCGCCGCAGCGGGCTGCGCAACATGGCCGAGCGCGCCGAGCAGCTCGGCGGCACCTTCGGCGTCACCGGCACCCCCGGCGGGGGCACCACGCTCGTGTGGCGGGTCCCGGTGGACGAGCGGTAGGCGCTCCCACCGGCCCGGTGTGTGGCCGTCACCCGGCGGGGGTACTCGTCGGCGGCCTCCGGCCGCAGCGGCCGCGAGGGCACGGCCGGCACGGGCGCACCGTCGGCGGGAGGAGCGTCGATGACGGGCTGGACCTGGGAGTACGAGGGATACGATCCCGCCGACGTGCGCCTCCGCGAGTCGCTGTGCACCCTGGGCAACGGATACGTCGCCACCCGGGGTGCCCTCGCGGAGTGTTCGGCGGACGAGGTGCACTACCCGGGCACCTACGCGGCCGGTATCTACAACCGGCTCACCTCGCAGGTCGCCGGGCGGCAGGTCGAGAACGAGGACATGGTCAACCTGCCCAACTGGCTCCCGCTGCGCTTCCGCCTGCCCGGAGAGCCATGGCTCACCCCCGACACGGCGACCGTGCTGGACCACGCGGTGACGCTGCACCTGTCCTCCGGACTGCTGGAGCGCAGGACACGGTACGGCCTCGGCACCGGGCGGGCGCTCCTCGTGCGCCAGCTCCGCTTCGTCCACATGGCCGACCCCCATCTGGCGGGCCTGCGCACCGAGTTCACCGCAGAGGGCTTCTCCGGCACCCTGGAGACCGAGGCGGCACTCGACGGCGGCGTCACCAACACCGGGGTACCGCGCTACCGGGATCTGGACGGGCGCCATCTGACCCATGTGCTCACCGGCACGACCTCGGCGGACACGGTGTGGCTGCGCTGCCGCACCCGCACCTCGGACGTGCGGATCGCCCTCGCCGCCCGGCTGACGTCACCCGCGCCCGTCACGATCCGGCACGACCGGCCGCGTGCCGTCCAGACGACCCGGCTGGAACTGGCCGCCGGGCGCACCGCCACCGTCGACAAGATCGTCGCCCTGCACACCTCCCGCGACCCCGCGATCAGCGACCCGCTGCACGCCGCCGTCGACCGGGTGAGCCGGGCGGGCGGCTTCGACGCGCTGCTGGCGCCCCATCTGACGGTGTGGGAGCAGCTGTGGCGCCGGGCCGAGCTGGACGTGCCCGACGAGGCGGGGCGCATCCTGCGGCTGCATCTCTTCCACGTCCTGCAGACCCTGTCCCCGCACACCGCGGACCTGGACGTCGGTGTTCCGGCCAGGGGACTGCACGGCGAGGCCTACCGGGGCCATGTCTTCTGGGACGAACTGTTCGTCCTGCCGTATCTCAATCTGCACTTCCCGGAGGTCTCGCGCGCGCTGCTGCACTACCGCCACCGGCGCCTGGAACGTGCCCGCACCGCCGCGCGGGACGCGGGCCGCGGTGGCGCGATGTACCCGTGGCAGAGCGGCAGCGACGGACGGGAGGAGACCCAGCAGCTGCACCTCAATCCCCGCTCCGGCCGCTGGCTGCCCGACCACTCCCACCTGCAGCACCATGTGGGCTCGGCCATCGCGTACAACGTGTGGCAGTACTGCGAGGCGAGCGGCGACGAGGAGTTCCTGCACACCAAGGGCGCCGAGATGCTGCTGCAGATCTCCCGTTTCTGGGCGGACTCGGCCGGCTTCGACGAACGTCTCGGCCGCTACCGCATCAAGGGTGTCCTGGGGCCCGACGAGTACCACGACGCCTACCCGGACGCCGCCGAACCGGGCCTCGACGACAACGCGTACACCAATGTCACGGCCGCCTGGGTGCTCACCCGCACCCTGGAGGTGCTGGACGGCCTCCCCGAGCCCCGGCGTCGCGAACTCACCGAGCGGACCGGACTGGACGGGGGTGAACTGGAGGAGTGGGAGGAGATCTCCCACATGCTCCACGTGCCCTTCCACGACGGTGTGATCAGCCAGTTCGAGGGCTACGGGGAACTCGCCGCACTCGACTGGCGGGGCTACCGGCGCCGGTACGGCGACATCCGGCGCCTGGACCGGATCCTGGAGGCCGAGGGCGACAGCGTCAACCGCTACCAGGCCTCCAAGCAGGCCGACGTCCTGATGCTGGGTTATCTCTTCTCGCCCGCCGAACTCCAGGGCGTCTTCCACCGGCTGGGGCTGAGCCTCGACGAACGTACCTGGCGGCGCACGGTGGACCACTACCTGCACCGCACCAGCCACGGCTCCACCCTCAGCGGCCTGGTCCACGGCTGGGTCCTGGCCCGGGCCCGCCGCGCGGACGCCTGGAAGTTCTGCCAGGAGGCACTTCAGGCGGACATCGCCGACATCCAGGGCGGCACCACCGGTGAGGGCATCCACCTCGGCGCCATGGCCGGCACCCTCGATCTGGTCCAGCGCGGACTGACCGGCCTCGAGACCCGCCGGGGCGCCCTCTGGCTCGACCCCGTGCCCCTGCCGGAACTGTCCTCCTACGGCTTCACCCTGCGCTACCACGGCCACTGGGGGGTGCGTCTGCGGCTGGAACGCGGGCTGCTGGAGATCACCGTGCCCGAGTCCGGCCGCTCCCCGATCGACGTGCACCTCCCGGACCGCCGCACGGTCCGCGTCGAGCCGGGCGAGACCGGCCGGCTGACCCTCCCGGACTGAACGGGCGAGTGCCCGCCCGGTCCGGGAACGGACCGGGCGGGCACCCGGCGGTGCGCTTCGCGGGGACGGCGGCCCAGGGAGTGTCGGCGGATCCCGCCGGAGAGGCGGAGACGGGTGGCCCCGCCAGGAGCCGGCCCGGCTCACCGGAGCGCCGGGCGCCCTCGGCCACCCGCTCCGCCGGCCGGGCGCTACGCGCCGCTCTCCCGCAGCATGTCCTCGCGCTCGACGATCTTCACGCGCTCGCGGCCCTGCGGCTCGCCCAGCGCCTTCTCCGCCGCGTCGAGGCGGTACCAGCCGTCCCAGGTGGTGAAGCGGATGCCCCGCTCGGCGAGGAACGCGTCCACCGCCTCCGGAGCGGGCGACTCGGGCGTCAGCAGCCGCCCGCCCGCGTAGTCCTCCAGCAGGTTGGCCACGGTCTCGTTGGCGTCGCCCTTGGTGTGGCCGATCAGGCCCACCGGACCGCGCCGGATCCAGCCGGTGACGTACGTGGACGGCAGGTGTTCGCCGGTCTCCTGGACGACCCGGCCGCCCTGGTCCGGGACGGTGCCGGAGCCGAGGTCCCAGGGCAGCTTGGGCAGCTTGTCGGACAGGTAGCCCACGGCCCGGTAGACCGCGCTGACGTCCCAGTCCTTGAACTCGCCGGTGCCCTTGACGTTGCCGGTGCCGTCGAGCGCGGTGCGCTCGGTGCGCAGGCCGGTGACCCTGCCGTCCTCGCCGAGGATCTCCACGGGGGATTCGAAGAAGTGCAGGAACAGCTTGTGCGGGCGGTCGCCGGTGTCGCGGATCGCCCAGTTCTCCAGGGTCTTGGCGACCATGTCGGCCTGCTTGTTGCCGCGCCGGGTGGCGATCGAGCCCTCGTCGTAGTCGATGTCCTCGGGGTCGACGACGACCTCGATGTTGGGGGAGTGGTCGAGTTCGCGCAGCTCCATCGGGCTGAACTTCGCCTGAGCCGGGCCACGGCGCCCGAACACGTGGACCTCCAGGGCCTTGTTGGCCTTCAGGCCCTCGTACACGTTCGGCGGGATCTCCGTCGGCAGGAGCTCGTCGGCCGTCTTGGCGAGGATGCGGGCGACGTCGAGGGCGACGTTCCCGACGCCCAGCACGGCGACCTTCTCGGCCTCCAGGGGCCAGGTGCGCGGCACGTCCGGGTGGCCGTCGTACCAGGAGACGAAGTCCGCGGCGCCGTAGGAACCGTCGAGGCCGATACCGGGGACGTCCAGCGCGCGGTCGGCCATGGCGCCGGTGGCGAAGATCACGCCGTCGTAGAACGTGCGCAGATCGTCCAGGTGGAGGTCGGTGCCGTAGTCCACGTTGCCGAACAGACGGATCTGCGGCTTGTCGAGCACCTGGTGCAGGGCGGTGATGATGCCCTTGATCCGCGGGTGGTCGGGGGCGACGCCGTAGCGGATCAGCCCGAACGGCGCCGGCATGCGCTCGAAGATGTCGATGGACACGCCCGGTTCGGCGGCGACGTCGGACTTGAGCAGGGCGTCGGCGGCGTAGATCCCGGCGGGGCCGGATCCGACGATGGCTACCCGCAGGGGGCGGGGCATGTGCGGTTCCCTTCGAGCGATGACGGACGACTCGTGGGGAAGCCTAAACTAAGGCATGCCTTACCTGGTACGCGGGTCCGTTCTATGAGCTCATAAGCATGTCTTATGGCCTCTCCCAGGTCTGGCTTATGACTCAGGGGATGGGCTGCTCCGCCCAGATGACCTTGCCCGCGGGCAGATAGCGGGTGCCCCAGCGCTCGGCGAGCTGGGCGACCAGGAACAGCCCGCGCCCGCCCTCGTCCGTCATGGTCGCGTATCGCAGATGCGGCGAGGTGCTGCTGCTGTCGTAGACCTCGCAGATGAGGTTGCGGTCGTGCAGCATGCGCACCTGGATCGGGCTGCCCCCATAGCGGAGCGCGTTGGTGACCAGCTCGCTCAGGATCAGCTCCGTGCCGAAGGTCAGCTCCTCCAGTCCCCACTCGGCCAGCTTGCGGGTGACGGCGGCCCGCACCTCGCCGACGGCCGCCGGATCCGACGGCACCGGCCACTCGGCGATCCGGTCGGCGGTCAGTACCCGCGTCCGCGCCACGATCAGCGCGATGTCGTCGCCGGCCCGCACCGGCCGCCGGGAGTCCAGCACGACCCTGCAGGTGTCCTCGGGGGAGTCCCCGGCCCGGGACAGCGCCTCACGCAGCCGCTCCAGGCCGACGTCGATGTCGTGCCCCCGGTCCTCGACCAGACCGTCGGTGTAGAGGACCAGCCGACTGCCCTCCGGCAGCTCCAGGTCGGCCGACTCGAACGGGAGCCCGCCGAGGCCCAGCGGGGGACCGGCGGGCACGTCCGGGAATTCCACACTGCCGTCGGGCCGGACCAGGGCCGGCGGGGGATGACCCGCACGGGCGACGGTGCAGTGCCGCGAGACGGGGTCGTAGACGGCGTACAGACAGGTCGCACCGGTCACCGGGGCGCTGTGCTCGTCCTGTGCCTCGTCCTGGTCGATGCGGGCGACCAGCTCGTCGAGCAGACCGAGGAGCTCGTCGGGCGGGAGGTCCAGCGCGGAGAAGTTGTGCACCGCGGTGCGCAGCCGCCCCATCGTGGCCGCCGCGTGCAGGCCGTGCCCGACGACGTCGCCGACCACCAGGGCGACCCGCGCGCCGGACAGCGGCAGGACGTCGAACCAGTCCCCGCCCACCCCGGCCTGCGCAGGGAGGTAGCGGTAGGCGATCTCCAGGGCGCTCTGCTCGGGCAGACTGCGCGGCAGCAGACTCTGCTGGAGCGTCACCGCCATGCTGTGCTCGCGCGTGTAGCGGCGGGCGTTGTCGATGGAGACGGCGGCCCGGGCCACCAGCTCCTCCGCCAGGGCCAGCTCATCGGTGTCGAACGGCTCCGCCTTGCGGGAACGCCAGAAGCTGACCACGCCCAGCACCAGGGCACCGGCCCGCAGCGGCACGGTGATCAGCGAGTGGATGCCGTACTCCATGACCTGCCCGGAGCGCTCGACGTCCTGTGCGTGCCAGCCCGGGGCCTCGGCGAGGCGGGGCTCGAGGACCGGGCGGCCGCCGGCGAGGCTCTGGCCCTGCGGGGACGACGCCACGAAGCGGATCTTCTCGTCCCTGGGATAGAGCGGAGCGTCGTCGGCGATGCCCGTGACCGCCGTGCGGCGCAGAGCGGCCGCCGGGTCCGGGTGCCCGCCGGCCAGCACCGACTCGAACAGGTCCACCGTGGCGAAGTCGGCGAACCGGGGCACGGCCAGCTCGGTGAGCTCCTCGGCGGTGCGGGTGACGTCCAGACTCGTCCCGATGCCCACCCCGGCGTCGTAGAGCATGTTGAGCCGCTCGCGTGACGCCTCGGCCCGGCCGGACAGGGCACGCAGCTCGGTGGAGTCGCGGACCGTGGCGACACTGCCGGGCGGGCCGCCCGAGCGGTCCGTGGGCCGCTGGTTGACCGCCAGCAGCCGGTCGCCCACCCGGTGCACCTCGTCCGTGGCCACCCGCCCCGAGGACAGCAGGTCGGCGGTGCCGGGATCCAGGCCGATGTCCCGCACATGCCGGCCCTCGGCGTCCGCGGGCAGACCGAACAGACGGTGCGCCTCGTCGTTGGCGAGCATGAGGGTGCCGTCGCCGTCGACGATGAGCACCCCTTCGCGCACCGCGTGCAGCACGGCGTCGTGGTGTTCGTACATCCGTGTCATCTCGTGCGGGCCCAGGCCGTGGGTCTGGCGCAGCAGCCGTCTGCTGACCAGGGCCGCGCCCCCGGTGGCCAGGGCGAGCGCGGCGAGCGCGGCGCTCAGCACGAGCGGCAGCTGCGCCTCCGTGGCCCCGCCGACGTTCTCGGTCGTGATGCCCGCCGACACCAGGCCGACCACCGTGCCGTCGCCGTCCTCGACCGGCACCACCGCCTGCACCAGCTGCCCGATGGTCCCCTCGACCTCCTCCACGACCGGTTCCCCGGCCAGCGCGGGCTCGATGGTGCCGACGAACTGCTTGCCGATGCGGTCCGGCCGGGGGTGCGTGTAGCGGATGCCGTCGGTGTTCATGACGACGATGAAGTCGACGTTCGACTCCTCGCGGGCCGCCTCGGCACGCGGCTGCAGGACGGCCGTCGGGTCGGGGGAGTCGAGCGCCGCCGCGGTGCCGGGCGCGTTGGCGAAGGTCTCCGCCACGGCGAGCGAACGGTTGCGGGCCTCCTGGGTGCTGTCCCGACGGACCTGGAGCACCAGGGCGACGACGGCGGCCACGACCAGCAGCAGCACGATCACCAGGTGCAGTACGAACACCTGTCCGGCGACGCTGCGCCCGCTCAGTACCGACCGCAGTGCCGCCGCCGGATGCCACCGAGAGGGGCCGCCCCCCTCCTGTCGGCGCCGCGCGGACGCCGCGGCACCGGGCCGCAGGGGCGACCGGGTCCGGGATCGACCCATGAGTCGGACCATGTGCCATGTCTACACCGCCGGGCCACGCGAGGCGAGGGGCGGCACCCACCTGACCGGCGGGTTGCCGCCCGTCCCTCATACCGTGCCGCGGGTCGCGCGCGGCCTTCCCCCCTCGGCCGCGCGCGACCCTCCCCCTGCGCGCGACTCGTCCCCCGAAGGCCGCGCGCGTTCGGTGCCCGGGTCACCCCCGGACGCGTCCCTCCCGGCCTCAGTCGGCCAGGGCCCGGGCCAGTTCCGTGGTGGCGCGGGAGATCTCGGTGTCCGGCTCCGACAGCAGCCGGTTCAGCTCGCCGCGCCGGGCGCGGACCGCCTGCCGGGCTGCCCGCTCCCACACCACCGGGTTCTCGCGGTGGTTGAGCAGCTTGGGATACGCGGTGGCGGTGCTCTCCCACTGCCGGGCGTCGGCGATGGCCTTGAGCAGCTGGATGATCCGGGCCCGGCAGGTGACGTGCGGCAGCTGGGCCAGCTCCCAGAGGAAGGGGACCGTGGCGGCGGTCGCCTGTTCCGTGACGAAGCCGTACTGGCAGATGCGTTTCCGCAGATCCTCCAGGGCGGCGAGGGCCGTGTCGGAGTCCCCCCAGGCGATGCCGTTGAGCAGCAGGGGGATGGCCGCCGCCGATCCGGTGGAGTCCTGCATCTCGGCCCACGGCACGCGGGACACTGCCGTGAGGGGTGTGGTCCGTGCCACTCCGGTGGGGGACGTGTGGCGCACAGGGCGCTCGCTGCTCGGCTGTTCCGTCGAAGCGCTGCGCATGGCGTGGGTGCCTTTCCGCGGCAGTCGTGTCAGGTGGGCGGGCGGGTGGACAACCGGGCCCACACCGTCTTGCCGGCCGGGGCCGTGGGGGTCCAGCCCCAGGCCTCGGACAGGGCGTCGACGATGTGCAGCCCCCGGCCGTGCTCCTCCAGGCAGGCGCCCGGAGCAGGGACGGGCGGGTGGTCGTCGGGGTCGGAGACGGTGAGCAGCAGGTGCGCCGGTTCCCGGTGGAACCCGAGCCGGACGTCCGGCACACCCGCGCACCGCGGTGCCGCGTGTGTCACGGCGTTCGCGGCGAGCTCGGTCATCACGAGGGTGGCGTCGTCGCAGCGGTGGCCGAGCGACCAGACGCCCAAGGTGTCCCGGGTGAAGGACCGCGCTCGGGCGAGGTCCTCCCGGCTGCAGGTGATGCGCAGCGCCACCGAGGCGGACGCGGCGCCGGCCGTCCCCGGCGTCGGAGGAGGTTCCTCGTACGTCACCGCGGGCAGCGGTGCGTGGGGGGAAGCCGGGGCCGTGCCGGGGCCACGCAACGGGATCACGGCGACGGCCGGCGGCCGTAGCTCCGGATACGCGGGTGGTGACACGGCATCTCCTCGATGCGACGTCAGGACGGGGCGCCGACACGGGGGTTGACGCCGCAGCTATTATCCACGCTGACAGCGCTCGCGTGCAATTGCACGAGAAATTGCGCGAGATTTTTCGCCATGGGCGGCGTGAGCCGTGCCGGGTGGGGAACGCGAACAGCAAGGAGACAGCGGTGCCAGGAGTGCGGAACGGAGTGCGGGCCAGTCAGTTGGACGCCCGCTGGATCAAGAGCCGGCACAGCAATGCCGAGGGCAACTGTGTCGAGGTGGCGCCGCTGACCGGCGGGGAGATCGCGATGCGCAACTCACGCGATCCCGACGGCCCCGCCCTCGTCTACACGTCCGCGGAGCTGGCCGCCTTCCTGGCCGGTGCGAAGGACGGCGAGTTCGACCATCTCCTCTGAGCGCCCGGGCAGCCGGCGCCGGCCGTCCCGGGGCGGCGCCGGTGAAACGGAGTTCAACCACTCACTTCCGTCGGGCTTCCCCGGGGCGGATGCGGTGAGGCAGCGTCAGATGCGATAGTGTTAATCGCCCTTGTGCCGGTCTGCTGGGAGTCAGGATGTCCGCCGCGTCGTCGCATCGCATCTCCCGTCTGGAACCCTATCTGGACAGGCCCGAGCCCGCGCCGACCCTGCTGAAGATGCTGGTCGGCGTGCAGCTGGCGGGCTTCCGTGAGGATGCCGGGCTGTCCCAGGACCAGGCGGCCCGCTCCGTCGGCTTCAGCGGGGCGAAGCTGTCCCGTATCGAGTCCGGCAAGGGTCGGCGCCCGCCGACCGAGAGCGACGTCCGCGCGCTGCTGAACCTGTACGGCACCGACGACTACGAGGCCTCGGTGCTGCTCAAACTCCTCCGGCGGGCCGGAGAGCCGGGCTGGTGGCAGCGGTACGACAAGCGGCTGATGCCCGAGTGGTTCGACCGCCTGGTCGGGCTCCAGGAGGCCGCCGCCACCATCCGCACCTTCGAGATCCAGTACGTACCCGGACTGCTGCAGACCGCCGCCTACACCCGCGCGGTGGTCGAACGGGGGCTGCCCAACGCCCCGGCGGGCGAGGTGCAGCGCCGGGTGGAACTGCGCATGCGCCGTGCCGAGCTGGTGCAGCGCGAGGCCCCGCCGCAGTTGTGGGCCGTCATCGACGAGTCGGTCCTGCTGCGGGTGCTGGGCAGTCGCGCGGTGATGCGCGAGCAGCTCGAGCACCTGGTGACGATGGCCGAGCGCACCAATGTGACGGTGCAGATCGTGCCGCTGGACGTGACCAACGCGTCGGCTCCCGCGATCCCGGTGACCTATCTGCGCTTCGGCGGTCTGGATCTGCCCGACGTGGTCTATCTGGAGCACATAAGGAGCGCCAACTTCCTCGAGGACCGGGACGAGACGGAGGAGTACCGCATCGCGCTGGACCGTCTCGCGGACGAGGCCCTCAAGCCCCGCGACTCCGTGGAACTGCTGCGCAGCACGATCAAGGAGCGCTACGCCACCTCGTAGAGGGGCGTAGCGCCGGCCTCGGCGTCGATGCGGGGCGGGGCCTACTGCGGGAGCCGGCCCACACCGCCGAACTCGATCCACTCCTGCGTGAGCTGACGGGGCGCCACCTCGGTGTCCGGACGCCAGGTGGACACCTCCACCAGGCCCGGCTCCAGGACCTCCAGCCCCTCGAAGTAGCCCTCCACGTCCTTCGGTTCACGCACCCGGCCCCAGTGCCCCTGGGTCGCCTGGTCCATGAAGTTCGTGACGAACTCGCGGACTTCGGGGTCCTCGCTGACCAGCTGGCACATCACCATGAAGCTGCCCGGTGCGAGCCGTTCGCGCACCCGGCGGGCCACCGCGAGCGGGCCGTCGGTGTCGCTGTCGGGGATGCAGTGGAAGACCGAGTTGAACAGCACACAGACCGGCTCGGAGAAGTCGATCAACCGCTGGGTCTCGGGGTGCCCGAAGATCTCGTCCGTCTCGCGCATGTCGGCCTGGATCACCACGGTGCGCTCGTCCTGCTCCAGCAGGGCCCGGCCGTGGACCAGCACCATCGGGTCGTTGTCGACGTACACCACGTGGGTGCTCGGGTCGATGCGCTGCGCGACCTGGTGGACGTTGTCCTGCGTGGGCAGGCCGGAACCGTGGTCCAGGTACTGCCGGATGCCGTACTCCTGGGTCAGGGTGCGGACCACGCGCTGGAGGAAGCGCCGGTTGTTCAGGGCCAGACGGCGGGTGCTGGGCACCACCTTGTCGAGTTCCTCGGTCGCGGCGCGGTCCGCCGCGTAGTTGTCCTTGCCGCCCAGGTAGTAGTCGTACATACGTGCGGCCGTCGGCACGGTTGCGTCGATCTCGGTGGACAGCTGCTTACCGGTGTGCATCGTTCCCCCTGCGGAGTACCGCGCCAACTGGACTGGCTGGACAGGAAATACATCCTAGGGAGCGCCGCACGGCCCCTGCCAGCCCGTCGGCGAATGAGGCCCGAAGGAATGGTGCCCGACGTATCTCCGGTCACCATGGGTGACCGAGTGGGCGCGGTGCGTGAGTGACTGGCGGGTCGGGCGCGGGGTACTTGGCGGGCGACGCCCGTTTCCCGTGGGAGGCCGGACCTTGGACAGCTCGACGGACCCGATCGCCAACCCCTGGGGCGCACGCACGCCGTACGCACCCGGCACCCCTTGGCCGGTCCGCACCGACATGCACCTGGCGGAAGGGGCCCGGGAGGAGGACGTGGAGCGATGGGTACGCTCCGCCTCCCTCCTGCACTCCAACGGCGACGCGCTGGACATCGCCGTGCGCGACGGACGCATCGTGGGCGTCCGGGGCCGCGCCGTCGACCGGGTCAACCGAGGCCGGCTCGGTCCCAAGGACCTCTTCGGCTGGCAGGCCAACCACGCGCCGGACCGTCTCACCCGGCCCCTCGTCCGGCAGCACGGACGGCTGGTGGAGACGGACTGGGACACCGCCATGGACCGGATCGCCTCCCGCACCCGGACCCTGCTGGACGAACGGGGCCCCGGCGCCGTCGGCTTCTACACCACCGGACAGCTCTTCCTGGAGGAGTACTACACCCTCGCGGTCCTCGCCCATGTCGGCATCCGTACCAACCACCTCGACGGCAACACCCGGCTGTGCACCGCGACGGCCGCCGAGGCGCTCAAGGAGACCTTCGGCTCCGACGGCCAGCCCGGCTCGTACGAGGACATCGACCACGCCGACACCATCGCCCTGTTCGGGCACAATGTGGCCGAAACCCAGACGGTGCTGTGGATGCGGATCCTGGACCGCCTGGAAGGCTCCGACCCGCCCCGGCTGCTGTGCGTCGACCCCCGGTACACCCCCGTCGCCCGGCGCGCGGACGTGCATCTGGCACCCCGCCCGGGCACCAACGTCGCGCTGCTCAACGCCCTGCTGCACGAGATCATCCGCACCGGCCGGATCGACCGCGCCTTCCTCGACGCCCACACCGTCGGCTTCGACGAACTCGCCTCCCGCGTGGAGCGGTGCACCTCGAAATGGGCCGCGGGGATCTGCGACGTCCCCGCCGCACAGATCGAACAGGCGGCCGAACTCCTCGGCGGCGCGCGACGGCTGCTGTCCACCGTCCTGCAGGGGGTCTACCAGTCCCACCAGGCCTCCGCCGCCGCCGTGCAGGTCAACAACCTGCATCTCGTCCGCGGCATGCTGGGCCGCCCCGGCTGCGGACTGCTCCAGATGAACGGCCAGCCCACCGCCGAGAACACCCGCGAGTGCGGCGCGAACGGCGACCTCCCCGGCTTCCGCAACTGGCAGAACGACCAGCACGTGGCGGAGCTCGCCGAAATCTGGAACGTCGAGCCGGACGCCATCCCGCACTACGGCCCGCCCACCCATGCGATGCAGATCTTCCGCTACGCCGAACAGGGCTCCCTGGGCATGCTGTGGATCACCGGCACCAACCCGGCCGTCTCCCTGCCCGAACTCGCGAGGATCCGCTCGATCCTCGCCCAGGAACGGCTGTTCGTCGTGGTGCAGGACCTGTTCCTCACCGAGACCGCCCAGCTCGCCGACGTCGTCCTGCCGGCCGCGACCTGGGGCGAGAAGACCGGCACCTTCACCAACACCGACCGCACCGTGCACCTGTCGGAGAAGGCCGTCGAACCGCCCGGAGAGGCCCGCGCCGACCTCGACATCTTCCTCGACTTCGCCGCCCGCATGGACTTCCGCGACAAGGACGGCGGACCGCTGATCGGCTGGCGCGACCCGCAGGGCGCCTTCGCGGCCTGGCAGCGGTGCAGCGCCGGGCGCCCCTGCGACTACACCGGACTCAGCTACGACAAACTGCGGCAGGGCAGCGGCATCCAGTGGCCCTGCACCGAGGACGTCCCCGACGGCACCGCACGCCTCTACACCGACGGCATCACCTACGCCCACCCCGACGCGTGCGAGAGCTACGGCAAGGACATGGTGACCGGCGCGACCGTCACCCCGGTCGAGTACCGCTCCCTCAACCCGGACGGCAAGGCGGTGATCAAGGCCGCCGAGTACCTCCCGCCCCACGAGGACGCCTCGCGCGAGTACCCTCTCCAGCTGATCACCGGCCGTACGGTCTACCATTTCCACACCCGTACCAAGACCGGCCGCGCCCCCGAGCTCAACGCCGCCGCGCCGGACGTATGGGCGGAGATCTCACCCGCGGAGGCCGCCGCACAAGGGTTGTCCGACGGTGACCTGGTCCAGGTCACGACCCCGCGCGGAGCCCTCCGGGCCCGGCTGCGGACGACCGCGATCCGCGACGGCGTGGTGTTCGTGCCGTTCCACTACGGCTACTGGGACACACCGGAGGGCCACCGGCCGCCCGACGGCACCCCCGGCCGCGCCGCCAACGAGACCACCATCACCGACTGGGACCCCCTCTCCAAACAGCCCCTGTTCAAGACGGCCGCGGCGCGCATGACCCTCGTCGCCCGGCGCGACGCGGGGCAGGGCGGGGGAGCGGACGGCACCGACACGGCGGGGAGTACGGCATGAGCGGCATCGGCATCACCCTGCGCACCCTGCACGACGGTGAACGGGAGCTGGAACAGAACCTGCTCGCCGCCGCCGAACGCCATCGGGTCGAGCACGAGGTCCACCACGTCGCCACCGACGTCGCCCGCTGGTCCCGGGAACACGCCACGCGACTGGCCGCCCTCGGACGCGATCACGGCCTCGATCTGCCCGGTCCCCGTGACCACCCCTCGCCCGGCGCGTTCGCCGCGCTGCGGGAGAAGACCTCGGAGGTCCTCGGGCGCCGCCCGGAGACCGGTCTGCTGCTCCTGCACGACCTGCGCGACCTGCACCTGGCCGCCGCCCGCAACTCGCTCCACTGGGAGATGCTGGCCCAGGCGGCGCAGGCCACCCGGGACCGGGACCTGCTGGACCTGGTCTCCTCCTGCCATCCCCAGACCCTCCGCCAGATGCGCTGGACCAACACGATGATCAAGGTGCTGTCCCCGCAGCTCCTCGTCAGCGCGTAGGCGGACGGGGGTCGGATCCGCGCTGACGCCTGCACGAGCGCCTGTGCCCCGCTATCGTCGGTTTCGTCCCCACGGGACGTCCGCCGCCGGCGCGGCGGCCGGCCCGTCCGCTCCCCGGGGAGGCAGGCAGTGATGGACGACTACTACGACCTCGGCACCCACGGCCGGCCGGTGACAACGTCCTCCGCCGGGGCCCAACTCTGGTTCGACCGCGGGCTGGTGTGGACGTACGCCTTCAACCACGAGGAAGCCGTCGCCTGCTTCGAGAAGGCCGCCGAAGCCGACCCGGACTGCGCCATGGCCCACTGGGGTATCGCCTACGCCCTCGGCCCCAACTACAACAAACCCTGGGAGGCCTTCGACGAGGACGAACTGGCCGGCACCGTCGAGCGCACCCACCGGGCCGTGGAGCTCGCGCACGAGAAGGCCGCGCACGCCACTCCCGTCGAGCAGGCCCTCGTCGAGGCCCTGCGCGCCCGCTACCCGCAGGCCCGGGCGGCGGAGGACTGCTCCGTGTGGAACGAGCCGTACGCGGACCGGATGCTCGCCGTGTACGAGAGCGCCCCCGGCGACCTGGACGTGGCCACGCTCTGCGCCGACGCGCTGATGAACCTCACACCCTGGCAGCTGTGGGACCTCAGGACCGGCCGTCCCGCCGACGGCGCCCGCACCCTCGAGGCCAAGGCGATCCTCGACGGCGCGCTCGCCACAGAGGCCGGCGCCCGGCACCCCGGCATCCTCCACCTGTACATCCACCTGATGGAGATGTCCGCCACTCCGGAAGCCGCCCTCACGGTCGCCGACCGGCTGCGCGGCGCCGTGCCCGACGCCGGGCACCTGCACCACATGCCCTCGCACCTGGAGGTGCTCTGCGGCGACTACCGGCGGGTCGTCTCGGACAACACCGCCGCCATCGCGGCCGACGAGAAGTACCTCCGGCGCGCGGGCGCGATGAACTTCTACACGCTGTACCGCGTCCACAACCACCACTTCAAGATCTACGGCGCGATGTTCGCCGGGCAGTCGAAGGTCGCCCTGGACGCCGCCGCACAGCTCGAGGCCACCGTCCCCGAGAAGCTGCTCCGGGTGCAGAGCCCGCCCATGGCCGACTGGCTCGAGGGGTTCCTGGCGATGCGCGTCCACGTCCTCATCCGCTTCGGCCGCTGGGACGACATCCTCGCGCTGCCGTTCCCCGACGACCCGGAGCTGTACTGCGTGACCACCGCCCTGCTCCACTACGCCCGCGGTGTCGCCCTCTCCGCGACCGGCGCCACCGACGCCGCCGAGACGGAACGGCAGAGCTTCCGCGCGGCGGTGGACCGCGTCCCTACGACCCGGATGCTGTTCAACAACACCTGCCACGACATCCTCGCCATCGCCTCGCAGATGCTGGACGGCGAGCTCGCGTACCGCAAGGGCGAGTACGACACCGCCTTCGCCGCACTGGAGCGGTCCATCGAGCTCGACGACAACCTGCCCTACGACGAACCCTGGGGCTGGATGCAGCCCACCCGGCACGCCTACGGGGCGCTGCTGCTGGAACAGGGCCGCGTCGCCGAGGCCGAGGCCGTCTACCGCGCGGACCTCGGCCTGGACACCACCCTGCCGAGGCCCCAGCAGCACCCCAACAACGTCTGGGCGCTGCACGGGTTCCACGAGTGCCTGCTGCGCACCGGGAAGACGGGCGAGGCCGCGATCATCGCCCGGCAGCTTCAGCAGGCGGCCGCGCTGGCCGACGTCCCGATCGAGGCGTCCTGCTTCTGCCGCCTGGAGACGCACCACCCGGGGAACTCCGGCACCGGCCGCCCCTGTCACTGAGCCCAGCGACAGGGGCGGCCGGCGAGGAACGGAGCGGGACCGGAGTGCGCGGCCCTTAGCGGGACGCCACGACGGCCTGGAACGACTGCATGCAGGAGAAGCAGTGCCGGTCCGTCGTGTGACGCCGCGGCGAGTCCTCCTCCTTCTCCACTCCGCACAGCGTCGATGTCTTGTCCGGGGTGAGGACGTGCCACACCGGCTCCCCCGAAGTGTCTGCACCGCACCACATCTCGTGCATTCCCAGCTCCCTCCGGGTAGGCGTGGAGGCCGCTTCCATACGAGCACGGCACACCCCCGGGCGGCTCGTCCGGCGGGCCAGTCGGGTGACATGCGGTGCCGGGATGCATATCGGCGCCAGCGGCCGGATGCTGGAGGGATGAGGAAGCCGCCGATCGTGGTCCATCCGCCGCTCGGCTCGGGCGGACGCCGGGTGACCGTGCGCGGTGAGATCGTCGGCCTCGCCGCCTCGGACCGTGACGTGGTGGAGTTCCTGCGGCGCGCGGGGCTTCCGGACGGCGAACAGCTCCTGGACGATCCGGCCTGGGTCAAGTGGGCCGGCGGCCGGGCCCACGTCTACGACGCGGCGTGACGATTCCGCCGCGCCTCGCCGGACCACGGTGCCCGGCGAGCTCCGTCGGCACGCGGCGCGGTCACCGTCGGCGCCGACTCCGACGGTGACCGCGCCTGTCCGTGTACCCCCACTTCTCTCCGGCATGCGGTGCGCGGGGTCACCTTTGTCGCGTGCATGCGGACACGGCACCACAAGACCGGTGAGATTGCCGGTCCGTACCGGCCTCCTCCTCTCCGACAGTGGCACCGCCAGTCATTCGGCGGCGCCCCCGGCCGGGCCACGGCTCCCACCCACGCCTTGATCCCGTGACCCGGCCGGCCGGGTGGTCCGCCGCGACAGAGAGGACCACTCGTCGTGCACCAGCACCCCCACACGAGCAGGCGCAAGGGCGGCCGGCTCGCCGGACTGACCGCGGCGCTGGCCGTCGTCGTCGGACTCACCACCCTCAGCGGCCCCGGCGCCCACGCGGCGGACAACCCCTACGAGCGCGGCCCGGCCCCCACCGAATCGAGCATCGAGGCACTGCGCGGCCCCTACGCCGTGTCGGACATCTCCGTCTCCTCGCTCTCCGTCACCGGCTTCGGCGGAGGCACGATTTACTACCCGACCAGCACCGCCGACGGCACCTTCGGCGCGATCGCCGTGTCCCCCGGCTTCACCGCCTACGAGTCCTCCATCGCCTGGCTGGGACCCCGTCTGGCGTCCCAGGGGTTCGTGGTGTTCACCATCGACACCAGGACCACGCTCGACCAGCCCGACTCCCGAGGCGAACAGCTGCTGGCCGCACTGGACTACCTCACGCAGCGCAGCGCGGTCCGCGGCCGCGTCGACAGCAGCCGGCTCGGCGTGATGGGCCACTCGATGGGCGGCGGCGGAACCCTCGAGGCCGCCAAGGACCGGCCCTCCCTCCAGGCGGCCATCCCGCTGACGCCCTGGAACCTCGACAAGACCTGGCCCGAGGTCAGGACCCCCACCCTGATCTTCGGCGCCGACGGCGACACGATCGCCCCTGTCTCCAGCCACGCAGAGCCCCTGTACACCGGCCTGCCCTCGTCCCTGGACCGGGCCTACCTGGAGCTGAACGGAGCCTCCCACTTCACACCCAACTCGTCGAACACGACGATCGCGAAGTACAGCATTTCCTGGCTGAAGCGGTTCATCGACAACGACACCCGCTACGAGCAGTTCCTGTGCCCGCTGCCGCGGCCGAGCCTGACGATCGAGGAGTCGCGGGGCAACTGCCCGCACACCTCCTGAGCCTTCGGCACGGCCACCCGGTGGCGGTCCGCACGCGGTGCGGGCCGCCACCGGCGTTGTGCGGGTGCACCGCCGAGCACCGGCCCGCTTGGGCCGCGGCACACTCCGCTCCTCGGGTCGAACGGGAAGAACCCCTGATGGAACGGCAGTTGAGCGTTCACCAAGGAAGGGACGTGTTCCTTCCGCGCGACCTTACGCGTGAGTAAGGTCCGGGGGATGACCGGACAGACGACCCCCCGGCGTCAGGTGATCGCCACGCTGCTGGACACGCTGCGCACCGATGGCGGCGTCCGCGTCGTGACCGGCGAACCCGGTTGCGGCCGCACGGCGTTCCTCGAACGGGCCGCGCGCTCCTTCCGGGCCGGGCCGGTGTGGCACGTACCCGCCGACCGGGCCCCCTCCGCACGGCGCCCGAGCGGCCTGCACACCCTGCTCGGCGCGGCCGGCCGCACCGTGCCCCGGCCCGGGGACGGCCCGGCGGGGGGAGCGCTGTTCGACGCCCTGCGCACCGCGGCCGGCGCGGCGCCGCTCCTGGTGTGCGTGGACGACGTGCACCGGTGGGACGCCGCGTCGCGCGCCGCGCTGGGGTACGCGGCCGCGCGGGTCCACGCGGAGGGGGTCCCGGCGGGGGTCCTCCTCTCGGTCCCCGGACACCGGCCCGTCGACCGGGAGCTGGCGGGGCTGCCGTTGCTGCGGCTCGGCCCGCTCGCGCCCGCGGAGGCGGCACGTCTGGCCGACGAGGCGACGGACGGTGCCGTTCACCCCGCCGTCCGCGAGGAGTTGGTGGCGGCGGCGGAGGGCAACCCCGCGCTGCTGCTGGCGATGATCCACCGGCTGACACCCGCCCAGCTGGGCGGACGACGGGCGCTGCCCGAACCGCCGGCCGACGCGGAGACCCTGGCCGGCGTGGTCGGCGGCGTCCTGACCGAGCTGCCGTCGCACCAGGCCGGCCTGCTGCTGACGACGGCGGCAGACGTACGGGCGACGGGGGAGCCGGACGCCGACGCGGAACTCGTCCGGCGAGCGGCCGGAGCACCCGCCACGGGACCGCTTCCCGAGGTGCTGGCCCTGGCCGAGGGCCGGCTCCGGTTCCGCAGCGCACTCCTGGGGAGGGCGGTGTACGCCGGTGCCCCGCCCGAGCGGCGCCGCGCCGCCCACCGGGCGCTCGCCGAGGCCCTGACCGACCCCCACGGCGCGCTCGCCCTGCTGCACCGCTCCTGGACCGTCACGGGTCACGCCCCCGCCCTCGCGGCCGCGCTGGCGGCGGACGGGCCGTCGGCCCTTTCGCCGGAGCTGCGCCGCCGGGTGCTCACCCGGGCGGCCGAGCTCACCGCGGACCCCACCGAACGGGCTCACCGGTACACGGCGGCCGCCGAGCAGGCCACCCTCGCCGGTCATCCGCCCGAGGCCCTGCGTCTGCTCGACGCCGCCCGGAGCCACCCGGCACCGGCGTCCGCACGCGGCGGGGCGGAAGTCCTGCGGGGCGCGGTGCTCCTGGCCGACGGACCGGTGACCGACGCCCGCGAGTCCTTCCTGCTCGCGGCCGCCCTGCTGGCCGCCGCCGGCCACGAGCACGCCGTCCGAGCCACCCTGGGTGCGGCGGATGCGGCTTGGTCGGCGGGTGACCCGGCGTCGTGCCTGGAGGCCCTCACTCCGGCCATGGTGGATCATCCCGCCCCGTCGCCACCGGTCCCCGGCCACGAGTCCGCCCTGGGTGCGACGGATGCGGCTTGGTCGGCGGGCGATCCGGCGTCGCGCCTGGAGGCTGTCACCCCGGCCGTGGCGGGTCGCCCGGCTCCCTCGTCACCAGTTGTCGGCCAGGAGTCCGCCGTGCGGGCCGCTGTGGGCGCGGTGGACGCGGCCTGGTCGTCGGAGGGTGACCCGGCATCGTGCCTGGAGGCCCTCGTTCCCGCCGCGGTGGATCACCCAACCTCGTCGCCACCGGTCCCCGGCCACGAGTCCGCCTTGGGCGCGGTGGACGCGGCTTGGTCGGCGGGTGACCCGGCGTCGTGCCTGGAGGCTGTCACCCCGGCCGTGGCGGGTCGCCCGGCTCCGTCGTCACCAGTTGTCGGCCAGGAGCCCGCCGTGCGGGCCGCTGTGGGCGCGGTGGACGCGGCCTGGTCGTCGGCGGGTGACCCGGCATCGTGCCTGGAGGCCCTTGTTCCCGCCGCGGTGGATCACCCAACCTCGTCGCCGCCGGTCCCCGGCCACGAGTCCGCCCTGGGTGCGACGGATGCGGCTTGGTCGGCGGGCGATCCGGCGTCGCGCCTGGAGGCTGTCACCCCGGCCGTGGCGGGTCGCCCGGCTCCGTCGTCACCAGTTGTCGGCCAGGAGCCCGCCGTGCGGGCCGCTTCGGGCGCGGTGGACGCGGGCGACGCGGCCGCGGCGTCTTGCGTGGAGGCTCTCAGCCCCGCCCCGTCGCCGCCAGCAGTCGGCCGGGTGTCCGGTGCGGCGGAGTACCGCGTCCCTACCCCGTCGGGCGCGGGTGCCCCGGGTACCGCCGAGTCGGCGCGAACTCCCGCCCCGGGCCGCGCGGTCACCGGCGCGTCCCCCGCGGCCGTGCCGAGCGCCGGTCGGGGGCAGGCTCACGGCGTGCCCGCCAGGGGGAGCGCGGGCAACGGCATCGTGGCCGGGGGTGCGGACCGACTGGGCGAGGGAGGAAGGGCCGTCGGCCTCGTCCCGTCCCACGGGGAGGCCGTGCTCCGTGATCACCGGGACGGGATGCGGGCCGTGCTGCTCGGGCGGTTCGACCTGGCCGCCGGGCCGCTGCGGCGGGTGGTCGACCAAGGTCTGCGCGGCGACGAGCCCGAACGGCTGCTGCGTTCGGCCGCCGCCGCGCTCATGCTCGGGGACCTGACCGCCGCCCGCCGGGCCGGCGCACAGGCGCTCGCGGCGGCCCGGACCCGCGGCTCCGCCGCCCTCGAACCGAGGGCGCTGGAGTACCTGGCGTACGCCGAACTGCGCGCCGGACACCACCAGCTCGCCCGTACCCACGCCGAGGACGGCCTGCGCACCGCCTCGCGCACCGGGCAGCGGAACACCGCCGCCCATCACCACGCGGTCCTGGCCCTCGCCGCGTCGATCGAAGGGGAGAAGGAACTCGTCGCCGGGCACGCCGAGGCCGCCCTCCGCACCGCCCGCCGGCACGGACTGGCGCAGGCCGCGACGCTCGCCCAGTGGGCCGCCGCCCGCGCCGACCTGGGCGCCGGCCGCCCGCGCGAGGCCGCGGACCGGCTCGCCCCGCTCGTCCGCCCCGGCGCGCGACGCGGCCACTTCGCGGTGTGGATGCTCGCCGTCCCCTGTTTCGTGGAGGCCACCGCACTCGCCGGCCGGCCCGAGCACGCCTCGACGGTGGTCGAGGACTTCGCGGTGTGGGCCGCGTGCGGAGCCGACCCGCACGCCCCCGCCCAACTTCTGCGCTGCCGCGCGCTGCTGGCCGCCCCCGAGGCGGCCGACCTCCTGTACCTGCGTGCCCTGGACCGTCACGAGGAGACGGCCGGTGACTTCGAACGGGCCCGTACACAACTGCTCCACGGCAAGTGGCTGCGGCGCCGGCGCCGGCTGCGCGAGGCACGGACCCGGCTCGGGGAGGCGCTCATCGGCTTCGAACGCTGCGGTGCGCACCCGTGGGCGCAGCAGGCCGCCGCCGAGCTGCGGGCGGGCGGTGCGGCCCCCACGGGCTCCGAGACCGGAGGACTGTCCCGGCTGACCCCGCAGCAACTGCGTATCGCACGGTGTGTCGCCGAGGGCGCCACCAACCGGGAGGTGGCGCTGAGCCTGTCCGTCAGCACCCGCACCGTCGACTATCACCTGCGGAACGTGTTCGCCACCCTCGGCGTCCGTTCCCGCGTGGAGCTGGCCCGTCTGGTCGAGCAGGCGGAAAAGACCGGTGCACGGCTCTAGGGACCGACCGGACGGTATGCCATCCTTCGGGGCAGGACGAGTCCGGCGGTGGTCGGCCCACGGGCTCCCCGCCGGCCCGGCGCCGGTACGGGGACCGCCGCACGGGCACCGCCGGGAAGCCGACCCTGGGGGAGATCGCGATGCAACACGCCGTACGGCCACGTACCCTGCTGCGCCCCGGGCCCATGCCCGCCCCACGCCCGCGGACACCGCGGGTGCGGTCGCTGATCGACGCCGACGCGCTGCGCGTGCTGCACCGGGCGGCCCGAGTCCTGCTGGACGACCTGCCCCAGCTCACCGACCGGCTGGTCGCCGCGCTGCAGGAGCAGGAACCCGCGTACCGGTCCGCGATGGACGGCGACGCCACCGCGACCTGGCAGGAGGTGCACCGGTCGCTGCGGCACAGCATCACCTCCCTGCTCGACCCGCGCGGTGCCCGGGACGCGGCGCGCCGCTGCTCCTGGAAGATCGGCGCCACCCGTGCCGAACAGGGGCTCCCGCTGGACGCGCTGCTGCACGCCTTCCGGCTGGGCGGCTCACTGGTGTGGCAGGGCCTGGTCGACGAGACGTCAAGGACGGCGCCCGAGGACGTACGCCTGCTGGTGCATGTCGCGTCCGACGTGTGGGACTTCGTCGACGAGCACTGCACCCTCGTGGCGGAGGCGTACCGGCAGACCGAGCGGCAGCTGGCGTGGCGCAGGGAGAACAGGGTGCGTCTGCTGGCCTCGGCGCTGCTGGACGGCACGAGCAGGATCGCCGACCTTCCGGAGGCGGCGCAGGCGCTGGGTCTGCCCGAGCACGGGCGGTACGTGGTCGTCGCGGCCGCCGGCGGCCGGCTCGCCGGTTGTCCCGGTGCCCAAGCGGCCCTCGCCCCCGGTGTGCGCGTGCACTGGCACACCGGTGTGGACGCCGACTACGGCATCGTTCTGGTCGAGGACGGCGAGGAGTCGATCGTGCCGGAGGAGCAGGCACCCGGGACACGGGTGGGCGTCAGCAGCGCGGTCGACGGACTGGCCGCCGTCGGGGAGGCCCGGCGCCTCGCGGACACCGCGCTGGGACTCAGCCCCGAGTCGGGCGGTACGGTCCGGCTCACCGAGCACCTCCCGGCGGCGCTGGTCGCGTCGAGCCCGGAACTCGGCGCCGCGCTGACCGAGCGGCTCCTGGGCCCGCTCGCCCATCTCGAACCCGCCGACGCGGAGGTCCTGCTGGACACCCTGGCAACTTGGCTGGCCTGTGACGGCTCGGCCCAGCGGGCGTCCCGGCGCCTGTACTGCCACCGCAACACCGTCCTCAACCGCCTGCGCCGCTACGAACAACTGACCGGCCGCTCCCTCTCCCGCCCCTCCGACCTCGTAGAGGTAACCCTCGCCCTGACAGCCCACACCCTCCGCCCCTAACCCCCCGCACCGGCCCCTCGCGTAGCTGCACCCACCCGCGCCCGCACCCCGCGCAGCTGCGGGCAGTCGTGCCTCCCCCAGTGCCTCAAGGGCCTGGGAGGTGCCCCCAGGGCGATGGGGGTCCCCCCGCTCGAGCGGAGCCGAGAGTGGGGGAGGGTGGGCGCAGCGGCACCCCGCAGGAAGCGCCCTGCCACGCGCCCCGGCCCACCAGCGCCCCGGTGCCCATGACACCCCGGCACCCCACCCCGCGCCCCCAGCGGCAAGCGTCTGGGCACATGCACAACCCCCACCCACCCCCATTGGTACGCCGCAGCGTACGCATGCCGAAACCTGTACCGCCCCTCCACCCCCGTGCTGTCGTGAGCACCCCTTCCCCCGAAGCCGACGCCGCCCCGAACGGCGGCCCGGCCCCGAGGAGCCGTGATGCCCGAAGCACCACCGGACGGCCTGCCCGCGCTGCACGTCGAGAACGTCGACGTCACGTACGGGCGCGCGCTGTCCGCTCTCCGTTCCGTGTCCCTGACCGTGCCACCCGGCGCCGTCGTGGCACTGCTCGGCGCCAACGGCGCCGGGAAGACGACCCTGCTGCGGGCCGTCTCCGGCACGCTGCGCCTGCACCGCGGCGCGCTCACGGCCGGCCGCATCCGCTACGGCGAGACGGTGCTCGACGGCAAGGACCCCGTCGCGGCGGTCCGCGCCGGAGTCGTCCAGGTCCCCGAGGGACGACGGGTGTTCGCCGGACTCTCGGTCGACGAGAACCTCCGCTCCGGCGGACTCGGTCTCGGCCGGCGCGGACGCGCCCAGGTACAAGAGGCCCGCGACCGCGTCTTCGCACTCTTCCCGCGTCTCGCCGAACGCACCCACCAGGCCGCCGGCCTGCTCTCCGGCGGCGAGCAGCAGATGCTCGCCATCGGCCGCGCCCTGATGGCCGCCCCCCGCCTGCTGCTCCTCGACGAGCCCTCCCTCGGCCTCGCACCGCAGATGGTGTCCCGCATCGCCGGCGTGATCCGCGAGATCAACGCCCAGGGAACCGCCGTACTCCTCGTCGAGCAGAACGCCGGCATGGCGCTCTCCCTCGCCGACCACGCACACGTCCTCGAAGTCGGCGAGACCCGCCTGTCCGGCCCCGCTGCCGAACTCGCCCGCACCGACGCCGTACGCCGCCTCTACCTGGGCGAGGCCGCCGAGGACCAGGGGGCGGCGTGAACGACCGCACCACCACCGCACCGCCCGTGCTCGAGGTACGGGGCGTCACCGTGCGCTTCGCCGGCCTCACCGCCCTCGACGACGTCTCCTTCACCGTCGCCCCCGGCTCGGTGCACGCACTCATCGGGCCCAACGGAGCCGGCAAGTCGACCTGCTTCAACGTGCTGTCCGGTCTGTGCCGCCCGGCCGCGGGCACGGTGACCCTCGGCAAGACCGAGCTGACCCGGCTCGCCCCGCACCGCATCGCCGCCCTCGGCGTCGCCCGCACCTTCCAGAACATCGTCACCACCCACGGCACGGTCGCCGACAACCTCATGCTCGGCCGCCACGCCCTGTCCCGCGCCGGATTCGCCGCCAGCGCCCTGCGCCTGCCGAGCGCCGTCCGGGAACAGCGCGACCATCTCGCCCGGGCCCGCGAGATCGCCGAACTCACCGGACTGGGCCCGCACTTCGACAGCCCCGTCGCCCTGCTGTCCTACGGCGACCGCAAGCGCGTCGAACTCGCCCGCGCCCTCTGCCTGGAGCCCCGTGTGCTGCTCCTCGACGAACCGGTGGCCGGAATGAACGCCGCCGAACGCGCCCGCACCGCCGAGGCCGTGAGCGAACTTCGGGCCGAACTCGGCCTGTCCGTCGTCCTCGTCGAGCACGACATGGGCCTCGTCATGCGCCTCGCCGACGACGTCACCGTGCTCGACTTCGGCCGGCCCATCGCCCACGGCACCCCCGACGAGGTCCGCCGTGACCCCGAGGTGCTGCGCGCCTACCTGGGAACCGACGCGGCAGAGGAGGACGCGGCATGACCGGGTTGCTCGACAACGTCCTCGGCGGACTGGCGCTCGGCGCGGTCTACGCGCTGGTCGCCCTCGGCTTCGTCGTCATCTTCAAGGCCTCGGGCGTCCTCAACTTCGCCCACGGCTCCCTGCTCCTCTTCGGCGGCTACCTCATCGCCGTCCTCCACGACGACCTCGGGTTCGCCGGAGCACTTGCCCTCTCGGTCCTCACCACGGCCGCCCTCGCGGGCGCGCTCGACCGCTTCCTGCTGCAACGCGGCGGCCAGGACGCCCACTCGGCGCACGTCCAGACCATCGTCACCATCGGCATCGACATCGTCCTGCTCACCGATCTGGCCCGGCGCATCGGCGGCGACCTGCTGTCGCTCGGCGACCCGTGGGGCGACGCGGTGACCGAGCTGGGACCGGTGACCGTCGCCGACAGCCGGCTCGCCGCCATCGTCGTGTCGGCGGTGGTCATCGGCGGTGTGTTCGCACTGTTCCGGTTCACCTCCTGGGGACTGTCCCTGCGGGCGGCGGCCGAGGACCTGGAGGCCGCCGCGCTCATGGGCGTACGGCTCGGCCGGGTCCGCGCGGGCGCCTGGTGCCTGGCGGGCGCGCTCGCCGCACTGGCAGCGGTCTTCCTCGCCGCGTTCCCCGCGCCGGGCCTGGAGCGCACCACCGGCCAGATCGCGCTCAACGCCTTCCCGGCCGCCATCCTCGGCGGGCTGGCCTCCCCGGCCGGCGCCCTCGCGGGCAGCCTCGTCATCGGCCTGACCGAGGCACTCGTCGTCGGATACCAGTCCGAACTGCACGTCCTCGGCGAGGGGTTCGGCGACGTCGCCCCGTACGCGGTGATGCTGCTGGTGCTGCTCGTCCGTCCCACGGGACTGTTCGGCGCGAAGGGAGCGGCCCGTGTCTGACCGACTCCTGACGGCACTCACCCGCCGACGCGCCTCGCTGCTGCTGCTCGCCGTCGTCCTGTGCCTGCCACCGTTCTACCTGGACGCCTTCTGGCTGCGCATCGGCCTGTTCTCCATGGCCGCGGCCATCGGCGCCGTAGGCCTGGCCCTGCTCAGCGGCACCGCCGGCCAGCTCTCCCTCGGTCACGCCTTCTTCCTCGCCGTCGGCGCCTACGGCTACGCCTGGCTCGCGGGCGAACCCGGACCGGGACTGCCCCCGGCCCTCGCCGCCCTGCTCGCGGTACTGCTCGCCGGGACGGCGGGCGGACTGTTCAGCCCCGTCGCCGCCCGGGTCAAGGGCATCTACCTCGGCATCGCGACCCTCGCCCTGGTCTTCCTCGGCCACCACGTCCTGCTGACCGCCGACTCCGTCACCGGCGGCTTCAACGGCCGTTCCGTGCCCCCGCTCACCCTCGGCGGGTTCACCTTCGCGGAGAGCGACCCCGAACTGACCGTCCTCGGTGTGCCGTTCGGCGCGGAGGAACGGCTGTGGTTCCTTGGCCTGGCCCTGTTCGCGTTCACCTGGTTCACCGCCCGCGGCCTGCTGCGCGGACGCCCCGGGCGGGCGCTCGCCGCCCTGCGCGACAGTGAGACCGCGGCCGCCGTGATGGGCGTCGACGTCGCCCGGCACCGTTCCGCGGCCTTCGTGGTGTCGTCGATGTACGCCGGTCTCGCGGGAGTCCTGCTGGCGCTCGCCTTCCGCCGCGTCGTACCGGACTACTTCTCCCTCGTCCTCTCCGTCGACTACCTCGCCATGATCGTCATCGGCGGTCTCGGTTCCGTCGCCGGAGCCGTCGCCGGCGCCGTGTTCGTCACCGCGCTGCCCCTGCTGATGACCCGCTACGCCGACCAGCTCCCCCTGGTGGCCGCCCCCGGTTCCGCCGAGGGCGCCGTGGGCCCCACCGAGGCGGCCCGCTACCTCTACGGCGCGGCCATCGTCCTCGTCCTGCTGTACGCGCCCGACGGCCTGCACGGCCTGGCCCGCCGGGCCCGGGACCGCGTACGGCGCCGCCGCACCCGCACCTCCGACCCGGACACCGCTGTTCCCGCGCCTCCGCAACCCGCCGCAGCCGCACGACCCAAGGAGCACACCCCGTGAACACCACCCACCGCAACCGGCACCGCACCGCCCAGGCCGTCCTCGTCGGCGCCCTCGCCCTGCTGCTCGCGGCCACCGGATGCAGCTCCAAGGCGGAGAGCGGCGACAAGAGCGACAAGGCGGCCGACGGCCTGCGCACCGGGCCCGGCGTCGGTGCCGACACCATCAGACTCGGCGCGCTCACCGACCTGACCGGCCCCTACGCCACGCTCGGCAAGAGCATCGTGCAGGCACAGCAGATGTGGGCCGACGAGGTCAACGCCGACGGCGGCATCTGCGACCGCAAGGTCGAGATCGTCGTCAAGGACCACGGCTACGACGTGCAGAAGGCGGTCACCGCCTACGCCGACATCGCCCCCGACGTCGTGGCGCTGCCCCAGGTCATCGGCTCTCCCGTGGTCGCGGCGCTGCTCGACGACATCGAACGCGACAAGATGCTCACCTTCCCGCAGGCCTGGGCGGCCTCCCTGCTCGGCAAGGACGCCATCCAGGTGCTCGGCACCACCTATGACGTCGACATGATCGCCGCCGTCGACTTCCTCACCCGCACCAAGGGCCTGAAGAAGGGCGACACCATCGGTCACGTCTACTTCGAGGGCGACTACGGGGCCAACGCGCTGGAGGGCTCCCAGTGGGCGGCCGGGAAGGCCGGTCTGAAGGTGACCGGACAGAAGATCAAGGCGACGGACACCGATCTGTCGGCCCAGGTCTCGGCCCTGCGCAAGGAGGGCGTGAAGGCCGTCCTGATCAGCGCCGGACCCGCGCAGACGGCCTCCCTGGTCGGCGTCGCGGCCTCCCGCGGCCTGAAGGTGCCCGTCGTCAGCAGCGCCCCCGGGTTCGCGCCCCAGCTGATGAAGACCCCCGCGGCGCCGGCGCTCGCGGCGATGCTCAACATCGTGAGCGCCGCGCCGGCGGTCAGCTCCGACCTGCCCGGCGTGCGGCGCATGGTCGCGTCGTACCAGAAGAAGTACCCGAAGTCGCCGGTCGACTCGGGCGTGCTGTCCGGGTACAACGCCGCCCAGCTCATGGGCGCCGATCTGAAGAAGGCCTGCGAGGCGGGCGGCCTGACCCGCGAGGACGTCGTCGAGGCGCACCGGGCGCAGACGAACGCCGACACCGGCCTCGGCACCCCGCAGAACTTCTCCGACGTCGACCGCCCCGCGAGCGTCGAGACGTATGTGCTCAAGCCCGATGCCAAGGCGGTCGGCGGCGTGGTGAACGCGGAGGACGCGCACGCGGCCGAGGGAGTGGAGGAGTACCTGTCCGCACAGTGACGGACGGCCCCGGTCGCGCGCCGTCAGTCGGCGACGGCCTCCGGATCCCGGTCGGACGACGGCCACACGTACGGCAGGTCGTCCGGCTCCCCGGGGAAGAGTTCCGCGTAGACGGCCGGTTCCTTGCGGACGAGCGCCGAGCGGTGGCTGCGATGCAGGTCCTCGTCCCCGAGCCAGGGCGGCAGCTCGCCGGCCTCGGCCAGCGCCCGCTGATCGCGCACCGGGGCTCCGGGCCGGACGCCGGCGAGGTCGGCGACGAGGGTGGCCGCACAGCTGTCCTGGTGGCCGCGGTCGCGCCAGACCCGGCAGACCTCCAGGCCGTACCGCACCAGCGCCTCCTCGTAGCCGGTCCACATGCGCACCGCCGGATGACGGCGCCATCCGTAGCCGGGCACGATCAGCCCGCGCAGCACCTGGAGCGCCTCCACCCGCTGCTTGCCGAGCCGGCGCCGGTCGAGCACCAGCGCCGACTCGTGGAAATCGGGGTACGGCATGAAGGTCTGCATACGACCGTCCGAAGGGCCGGGGGCCTCCGCGCCTCGCGGTGCGGCTCAAGCACCGCAGTTCCCCTTCCGTGGCCGCGCACACCTCGTGGCGGCCGCCGGGGGCTCAGCCCATCGTGCCCGTCCGCGCCTCGCGCCACAGGTCGACGCCGCCCTCCGTGGCGTACTTGTCGATCTCGGCCAGTTCCTCGGCGGTGAAGTCGAGGTTCTCCAGCGCGGCCACGTTCTGCTCCAGCTGCTCGGTGCGGGAGGCGCCCATGACCAGCGAGGTGACCCTCGGGTCCCGCAGGGCCCAGGCCAGCGCCATCTGCGCGAGGCTCTGCCCGCGCCGTGCCGCGATCTCGCCCAGGGCCCGCAGCCGGTGCAGCATGTCGTCGGTCAGCCAGGCGGTGTCGAACGACTTGCCCGCCGCCGCCCGGGAGTCCTGAGGTACGCCGTCCAGGTAGCGCCCGGTCAGCAGCCCCTGCGCGAGTGCCGTGAACCCGATGATGCCGAAGCCCTCCTCCTGGGCCACGTCCAGCAGGCCGTCCGTCTCGATCCAGCGGTTCAGCATGTTGTACGAGGGCTGATGGATCAGCAGCGGAGTGCCGAGGTCACGGAGGATGGCCACGGCCTGACGGGTGCGCTCGGCGTCGTAGGAGGAGATGCCCACGTAGAGCGCCTTGCCCTGGCGGACGGCGGTGTCCAGGGCGCCCATGGTCTCCTCGAGCGGCGTGGTGGTGTCGAGCCGGTGCGAGTAGAAGATGTCGACGTACTCCAGTCCCATGCGCTGCAGGGACTGGTCGAGCGAGGCCAGCATGTACTTGCGGGAGCCGCCGCCCTGGCCGTAGGGGCCGGGCCACATGTCCCAGCCGGCCTTGGTGGAGACCACCAGTTCGTCCCGGTACGGTGCCAGGTCCCGCTTCATCAGCCGGCCGAAGTTGATCTCCGCCGCACCGTAGGGCGGGCCGTAGTTGTTGGCCAGGTCGTGGTGGGTGATGCCCAGGTCGAAGGCGTGCAGGGCGATCTCGCGCTGTGTCTCGAAGGACCGGTCGTCGCCGAAGTTGTGCCAGTACCCCAGGGACAGCAGGGGGAGGTCGAGCCCCGAACGGCCGGTGCGCCGGTAGCGCATGGTGCCGTCGTAGCGCTCGGGATGGGCGATGTGGTTCATCGGGTGGTCTCCGGTGATGCGAGTGGGGGTGTCCCGTGGGATGGTGTTGATCCTTGCCCACAGTGCCTCCGCGTGATCCCGAAGTCCAACCGATCCCTTCCATGGGATTCAGCAGTTCCGCTTCTGAATCCACAGGAGGTCGACCATGCGCATCCGTACGCTGACCGGCGGCCTGGCCGCGGCACTCGTGCTGTCCTGCCCCGCGCTGACCGGGCCGGCCGCGGCCGTCCCGTCCGCCCGCACCGCCCAGCCCCTGGCGGCGGCCGGCCGGGTGCTCACCTACGACGCCAGGGCGGCCGCGGAGTTCGCCTCCGCCGTCGACCGGGGAGCGGCGATCTGGAACGCGAGCGTGGCCGGTGTCGAGTTGCGCCCGGCCGCGTCCGGTGAACGCGCCGACATCCGGATCGTGGCGGACGACGGCTGGCCGCGCTCCCTTCCCGACTCCCTGGGCAGGGGCACGGTCTACATCGGACGCCAGGCGGTCGACCAGGGTCACTCCACGATTCGCATCGCGGCCCACGAACTCGGCCACATGCTCGGCCTGCCGGACCGCAAGCCCGGCCCCTGCTCCAGCCTGATGTCGGGCGCCAGCGCCGGAACCTCGTGCACCAACGCGTACCCGAGCGCGGCGGAGAAGGCGCAGGTGGAGAAGAACTTCGAGGGAGCCCTCACCGGCGCACTCATGTGACCGATGTGACAAGTGAGGCGATCACCGCTACGGTTGTTCCACGTTGAGGCGAAGGGAACTCCCCGAGTCCGGCCGTGCGTTGGTGGTCCAAGGAAAGACGCCCCGCTTCCTGCGGGGAGATGCAGGTGCAAGGCCTGCCCGGCGCTCTCTCACGAGCCCCGTCCCGATCCGTCGGGACGGGGCTCGTCGCGTTGCCCCGCGGCTCAGCGCCGGGTGGGCACGGCCCAGCAGTTGGAGCCCGTCGGCCTGCCCTTGAGCCGGTCGGCCAGCCACTCGACCGCGTCGCCCTGGTCGGCCAGGAGCGGTGCCAGATGGTTGGTGAGGAGCTTGTCGCCCAGGTTCGGCAGCCGTACGGCCTTGTAGGTGACGTCGCCCCCCTTGGCGCACCAGTCCGCGGCCAGTCGGCGCGCCTGCGCGTGCGGGACGATGTCGTCCTGGACGCCGGTGACCAGCCGGACCGGTCCGGTGGGCTTCATGGTGCCGAGGCGCTGCTTGTCGAGGACGGCCTGGGCGGCGGGCTCACCGGCGATGATCGCGGCGACTGACTTCCCGCTCGAGGTCCACTTGGTGCTCTTGGTGAAACCGTAGCCGAGGATCGCGTCCCCGACGCAGGCCGTGGAGATGTCCTCGAGCGCGGCGCGCCCGGTGGCGTTGATGTTCTCGTCGACGACCCTGCGCAGCTCGGGTTCGGCCTGCGCGAAGCCGTTGATCGACCAGGCCAGCGCGCCGGCCAGGGCGCTCCCGTCGATGCCCTTCATGACCTCCGTCAGGTCGGCCGGTGGCGCCCCGCTGTAGGTGCCGACGAGGGGTACGTCGGGTGCGTAGGTGCGGTGGAGTTCGGCCGCCGAGGCACTGGCCCCGCCGCCCTGGCTGTAGCCGTACATGGCCACGCGGGAGGCGTCCGTGACGGACGCTCCCGGCACGGAGCGCGCGACGCGGGCCGCGTCCAGCATGGCGTGCCCCTCGTCGACGCGGTTGACGTAGGTGTGCAGCCGGTCGGTCGAGCCGAGGCCCACGTAGTCGGTGACGACGACGGCCGCCCCGGTGGCGAGCAGCCGGTGGACCGCCAGCGTCTCGTATCCGAAGGACACCGTCCGGCCGTTGAGGGTCAGGGGGTGCTGGAGGGCGAGCGAGGGTGCGCACTGGTCGCCCTGGCCCATGGTTCCGGAGCCGACCACCACCAGGGGACGGGGGCCGGCGCCCTTCCAGTCGGCGGAGGGCTCGATGTAGGCGCCGGTGACGGCCACCGGCTGCCCGCCGGAGTCGGTGGAGGTGTACATCAGGCGGGTCGCGGTTCCCGGCAGGGAGCGGCCGCCCAGGCCGGGCAGGCTCAGCCCGAGGCGCAGTGGCTCGTGCCGGACGAGCACGCCGTTGCCCGCGGGCAGTTCGGCGGGCGGCGTGTAGAAGGCGGGGATGGTGACGCCCCGCGAGACGACGGGGTCGGTCGCGGCGGCGGGCGGCGCGGCCACGCACACACAGGCGGTCGTGGCGACCACGGTGGTCAGCACGCTGCTGATACGGCTCACGGCTCACTCCTCGCTCTGCTCCGGAAGGTGAAACGTGAAACTAACAGCGCTCACTTACCGCTGGTAACCCATGAGTAAGTTACGGCACGGTAACTTTCGCCGATACATGCGGGGGCGGGCCCCGCCGATCGTCCGGCGGGGCCCGCTGAAGAGTGGTCGGTCCGTCAGGCCGTGTGCAGGGTCAGCCCGTAGCGGTTGAGGATCTCGTTGACCGGCTGGAACCAGGTCTCGCCTCCGCTGGAGCAGTTGCCCCAGCCCCCGGAGGTGACGCCCTGCGCCTGGTCGCCGCTGATGAACGAGCCGCCCGAGTCGCCGCCTTGGGCGCAGACACTCGTCTTCGTCATCTGATGCACTGCGCCCTGGCTGTAGTTGACGGTCTCGTTCTTGGCCAGGACCCGGCCGCAGTGCCAGTGGGTCGTGGACCCGGAGCGGCAGATCGAGGCACCGACCGGCGCCTCCGCCGAGCCGCGCACCAGCTGATCCGACACCGTGCCCCAGCCGAGCACCACCGGAACCGTCCACCAGCCGCTGCCCACGTTGACCCAGGCGTAGTCGTTGCCCGGGAACGAGGAGCCCTGGAAGTTGCCGATGTACGAGCCGTCCCAGCCTCTGACCTGCTGTCCGACCCCGCCGCAGTGCCCGGCGGTGACGAAGCCGCCGTGCACCGAGAAGCCGATGGAGCAGCGGACGTTACCGGTGTAGTAGGGGTCGCCGCCGACGGTCCCGGCGGCGAAGGTCTCGGCCTGGCGCGCCACGGTACGCACGGTGACGGGGCCGGCCGCGCGGGCCTTGGCCACGAAGCTGCGGACATCGTTGTCAGCTCGGTGCGGGCCGACGACGTTCACCACGACCGAGTTGGCGGCCGGGTCGACGGACCAGCTGTTGACGCCCGACGGCGCCTCGAGCCGGTCGATACGGGTCTTGGCTGCGTCGAGTTGCTTGGCGCTGTGCTCGACGGTGCGTACGGCGGCGCCGGACGCGCGCAGGGCGCGGACCGTCGAGGCGTCGGCGTCGTCGGTGACGGCGACGGTCAGTTTCTCGCTCCTGGCGTCGAACCAGGCGCCGCCGTAGGCGGATCCGGCCGTTTTGCGCGCCTCGGGTGCGAGCTCGGTCGCCGCGCGTTCGGCGGCCAGCCGGTCCTCCGCCTCGGCTCGGGTCAGACCGAAGTCCCGCTGCATGGCGTCCAGCAGGGCGGTGGAGGCGGGGGCGGAGTCGGCGCCACGGGTGGCGGGGGAGTCGGGTGGGTTCTGCGCCGAGGCGGGCAGGGTGCCGGCCGCGGCCCAGCTGCCGATCATGAACAGGGCGGCCACGCAGGCACGCGTGAGTCCGGTGCGTCTCATGGAAGGTTGCCCTTCGTCGTTCCAGCAAGGTGGGGGTGGAACAACCGCACTGTGAGAGCGCTCTCAAGGTGAGTTGAGCAGAGCTTAGCGAGCCGCTGGTGTCAGGTCTATGCCAATGCACGGCTGATTTTCAGCGCCATGCCCTCGGAAGAACGGCCCGTGCGCACCTGGGCGTCCCTCGTTCAGCGCGCCCCTTTCCCCGCCCGCTCCGCCTCCCTCACGGCCTCGTCCGCCGCCCGCCGGGCCTTGCCGACCGCGTCCTCGGCGGCCCGGTGCCGCTTCTCCGCCTCCCGCTCCTCGCGCTCCGCCCGATCCAACTCGCCTTGCCTCTCGCGCAGTTGCTCCTCCAGTGCGGACACCCGCCCCTCGGCCTCCTCGCGCCGTTCCCGCGCCCGCCGGAGCGAGGCGTCGGCCTCCTCCTGCTCCGCACGCCGGTCACGCAGCCGGTCCTCGGCCACCCGTGCCGCTTCCCGCGCCCGGGCCAGCCGTTCCTGGCGTTCCGCGCGCCGTTGCGCCAGTTCGTCCTTCCTCCGCGTCGGCGCCGACGCCGTACGGGCGGGTGTGCGGGACTCCTTGGCCGCGGGTTCCGACGTGGCGGCCGTGTCCGCGGGGAAACCCGAAGGCGGGGTGAGCGTGCTCTCCACCCGGCCCGCGGCCCACACACCGGCCGCTTCCGGATCGGCGAGCACGGCGCGCAGGGTCGTCTCCACGTCCCGCTGGACCGTGTCCGACAACGGATGTCCGGCCTCCCGGGCCAGAGCGGCCGCCTGCCGGGACAGCTCGGAGACGATGCGCCGTCGCTGGGCCGACAGTTCCTTCAGCCCGCTCGGATCCAGAGTGGCCTGAGCCTCGCGCAGCGCCCGTCCCAGCTCCAGGAACTGCTCCGCCTCGTCGGGCCGGGAACGCCGGAGCAGATTCGCCGCCCAGGCCGCGAGGGTGGGCCGGCGGGCGGCGTGGATGCGGCGCGCGTCACCGGCCCGCCGTGCCGTCCGCGCGGCCGCGGCCCGCTCCTCGCGCCGGGCGACGAACTCGGACGGCGGCAGCGCGTAGAGCTCGTCGAGGACGGACTCCACGTCGTCCCCGCCGTCCTGTGCATCCTTCTGCGCAACCTTCCGCGGCATGATCCCCAGATTCCACCGAACGGGACGACCGCGCACATCGGAACGCCGCGCAGGCAACGCGAGAACGCCGTCCGGTGTCCTGGCGCAGCGTGAGTTCAGCTCGGTGGGGCCCGGGTACGCCGCGGACCCGGTAACCGGACGGGCCGTGCGCCGCAGTGTGACTCCGTGGGCCGCGGGTTCGGGTCCCGGTGGCGAGTGACCGCAGATCCCGGTGGCTGGGTGGGCGGTGCGCCGGATGGCCGGGCCGGTGGGCCGTCGGGCGAGGGCACCTGGCCAGGGTCCGGCGGGCGGTCGGCTCGGTGGGCCGCGGGGGGCGCCGCAGCGTCGCGCGGTAGGTGCTCGCCCCGAACGGCGGGGCTCCGGCCCGAGCGGCCGGTGGCTCGGCTCCGCTCATGTCGTCGGGCGCGCCGTCGGCCCGGCCGCCGCACCGCCGCCCCCGCCGGGCCGGGCCGCGCCCTCACAGCCGTTCGCCCGCCACCGCGTCCTCGTCCGGGTCCGTTCCCGGTCCGCCCGACCGGGCCCTGCGCCGGCGCAGCCGGTCGAGGCGGGAGATGACGGGGGTGGCGGTCACCCCGTGCAGGACGACGGACGCCAGCACCGTGAAGGTCACCACCGCCCACAACTGCCCGGCCGGGACGTCGAAACCGGGGGAGCCGAGCGCGTGGGCCAGGTAGAACAGCGAGCCGATGCCGCGGATCCCGAAGAAGGCGATCACCAGGCGCTCCCGGGGACCCGCGGGCGTACCGAGCTGGGCGACCCATCCGGCCAGCGGCCGGATCACCAACAGCAACAGCAACCCCACCAGGGCACCCTGCCAGGTCAGCGGCCCCAGCCCGCCCTGGGCGACGTACACCCCGAGCAGGAACAGCAGTACGGCGGTCAGCAGCCGCTCCACCTGCTCCACGAAGTCGTGCAGCACCATGTGGAAGCCGTGCGCCCGCTCCGCCGCGCGGATCCGGCACGCGGTGACGAACACCGCGACGAAACCGTAGCCGTGCAGCACCTCGGTCACCCCGTAGGCGAGGAACGTGGCGCCGAAGGCGACGAAACCCTCCCGGTGCTCGGACAGCCGCATCGCCCGCCACCCCGCGCGGAAGAACAGCCAGCCCAGAAGCGTGCCGACCGCGAGCCCCGCGGACACGCCCACCGCGCACTTGTACAGCAGGTCGACCAGGGCCCAGTGGGCGATCCCGCCGCCCGTCACCCGCCCGCCCGCGGCGGCCGCGAGCCCGACGGCGGCCAGGACGAAGGGAAAGGCCAGCCCGTCGTTCAGCCCGGCCTCGCTGGTCAGCGTGAAGCGCACCTCGTCCTCGTCGTGCTCGGAATCCGTGGGCGCGCCCACCCGCACCTCCGAGGCGAGCACCGGATCGGTCGGCGCCAGCACCGCCGCGAGCAGCAGTGCCGCGGCCGGCGCCCAGCCCAGCACTCCCCAGGCGAGGGCACCCACCGCCGCCATCGTCAGGGGCATGGTGACGCCCAGCTGCCGCCAGGTGGCCCGCCAGCTGCGCCGGCCGAAGGGCCGGTTCAGGGCGAGTCCGGCACCCATGAGGGAGACGATCACACAGATCTCGGTGACATGCTCCACCCAGGCCCGGTCCGACACGGGATCCAGTTCGGGCATGGGCAACGGCAGCAGTTGGAGGGCCACTCCGCAGACCAGGAACACCAGGGGCAGCGACAGGGGTATCCGGGCCACCAGGCGCGGCAGCACGGCCGCGAGGAGGGCGCCCGCACCGAGCAGGGTGAAGAGCACGTCAGGGGAAGTCACCGCTCACATGTGCCCGGACCCGGCCGTCGGCACGCCCCCCGTCCGGCCGAAAACCTCGCTCCGCGGCGTGAGGGAGGGGGCGCCCGGGGAACGCTGCGGCCGGTGCGGGCCGAGTGTGTTCCGTGGCGACGCGGAGGCCTTGACGGAGCGGGACGCACTCGGCGCTACTGGAGGACGTGCCGGGCGCACAGTGGGGGGCCGCCCGGTACCGGTCTGGTGTTCCCACCCCCGCCGGACGCGTGTCGAAGGGGTGACCGGTGCGCTCTCGACGGGCCGCGGCAACGGTTGCGCTCACCTCGATGCCGCTCCTCACCCTGTGTTCCCCGGCGCAGAAGGCCCCGGGCGCGTCCTCCCCGGGTGGGGGCGAGGCGCTCCACCGGCTCGCCGCCCGCTCACCGAGAGCCTGGACGCCCACCGGCGCATCGCGCCCCGCGCCAGGCACCCCGTCGGCCACCGTCGCGCCACGCCGGTCCGCTCCCACGGCGGACCCGGCAGGTCCGCCGTCGGCCCGGAGACCGTGCGGCGCCCCGTCGGGCGTCACCGGCCTGCGGACGTTGCGCTGCTGAGCGACGGCAGCACCCCCGAAGGCCTGCACCGTACGGCCGGGCTCCGCCGCTCATGTGGTCCGCCCGCCGCCTCGCGGTGACCGGCAGGCCTTCCCGTGTCCAGGAGACCTGACGACACAGGAGGCACCCATGCAGACAAAGCGCATCGTCGTGGTGCGGCCCGACGAGCTGGGCCCGGGCGAGCAGAAGACGTGGAGACTGCTGCGCGCGGAGTCCGGAGCGCCGGAGAACCCCTTTCTCGACCCCGCCTTCACCAGGGCCGTCGGCCGGGTCAGGCCCGCTGCCAGGGTGGCCGTCCTGCAGGACGACGGGACACCGGTCGGCTTCTTCCCGTACGAGAAGGGGCCGCTGGGACAGGGCCGGGCCATCGGGCTGGGGGTGTCGGACAGTCAGGGCGCCGTTCTGCGCCCCGGCATCCGGCTCGACCCGCGCACGCTCCTCGCGGCCTGCGCGCTGTCGTCCTGGGAGTTCGACAACCTGGAGGCCGGCCAGCGGCTCTTCCTCCCGTACGCCGTCGAGGAACTCGGGAGCCCGGTGATCGACCTCGACGGGGGATACGAGCACTACACCGACGGCCTGCGGGCCCGGTCCCCCGGCTTCCTCAAACAGACCCTGGCCAAGGAGCGCAGGCTCGCCCGCCAGGCCGGCGAGGTGCGGTTCGTGTACGACGCCCGGGACCCGGAGGCCCTGCGGGCACTGATGCGCTGGAAATCCGCCCAGTACCGGCGGACCGGCCGGCGGGACCGGTTCGCACAGCGGTGGATCACCCGGCTGGTTGACCTGCTCGCGCACGGCGACGACCCCGAGTGCCGGGGGCTGCTCTCCGTGCTGTACGCCGGCGGCCGCCCCGTGGCCGCCCACTTCGGGCTGCGCTCGGCCACGGTGCTGTCCTGGTGGTTCCCGGCGTACGACCGTGACGCGGGCCGCTACTCACCGGGGCTGGTGCTGCTGCTGCGGATGCTCCGCGCCGCGGCCGCCGACGGAATCCGCACGGTCGACCTGGGCAGCGGGGCCGCCCGCTACAAGGACTCGCTCAAGACCCGCGAACTGCCGGTCCACGAAGGGGCCGTGGTACGACCGGGGCCGGGCGGCGCCGCGTACCGGCTGGGCCGGGAGCCCGCCCGGGCCGCCCGGCGTTTCGTGCGCGGCCACCCCCGGCTGGCCGGCGCGGCCCGGCGCACCCTGGAACAGGCGGGTCGGCTTCGCGACCGCTGACCCCCGCGACGTACGCCGACGTCAGTACGCGGGATTACTCCCGCCGTCAGATGTCCGCGCCGCCCGGGCCCGGCACCGTGGGTCGCGTGAAACTCAGCCGACCCGCACGCCGGGCCCACCTCGTCATCCATGTCATCGCCTCCGCCGGCTGGCTCGGACTCACCGTCGGGCTGCTCGCACTCGGCATCACCGCGAACACCACCGGGGACCCGGCCGTGCTCGAAGCGTCCGTGCGGTCCATGAAGCTCTTCGCCGACTGGCTCCTGCTGCCGATCGCCTTCCTGACGCTCCTCAGCGGGCTCGTCCTGTCTCTGGGCACTCCCTGGGGACTGGCCAGGCACCGCTGGGTGTGGACGAAGTTCTGGCTGACCCTTGCCACGGTCACCGCCACGGCCTTCGCACTGCGGCCGGGAGTGAACGCGGCCGCGGAGGCCGTGTCCGCCGGAAACGCCCTGCCCGACGGCGGCGACGTCCTCATGGGACCGGTCGTCTCCCTCACCGCCTACGTCTTCATGACGGTGATCTCGGTCCTCAAGCCCTGGGGTCTCAGCCGCAGGGGCCGGCGCCTGCGGGCGGACGCCCGGCGGCCGGCTCCCGCCGAGCCCGCCCGTGTGTGAGCACGGGCGGGCGCGCCGTCACCTCACAGAGTGCGCTCCAGCCGGTCCGCCATCAGCCGCACGAAGCGCGCCGGGTCCTTCGGCCGGCCGCCCTCCGCCAGCACGGCCAGCGAGTACAGCAGTTCGGCGGTGTCGGTGAGCTCCGAGCGGTCCTCGCGCTGCCCGTACGCCTCGTTGAGGCCCTTCACCAGCGCGTGATCCGGGTTGAGTTCGAGGATGCGCTTGGCGCGCGGCACCTCCTGGCCCATGGCCCGGTACATGTTCTCCAGCGCCGGCGTGAGATCGTTCGCATCGGCCACGAGACACGCGGGGGACACCGTCAGACGCGTCGACAGACGCACCTCCTTGACGTCCTCCTCCAGGCGCTCCCGCATCCAGTCCAGCAGACCCGCGTAGGCCTCGGCCTGGGCCTGACGGTCCTCCTCGCTCCGGTCGTCCGCACGGGCGTCGAGGTCGATCTCGCCCTTGGCGATCGACCGCAGCCGCTTGCCCTCGTACTCGCCCACCGCGTCGACCCACACCTCGTCGACGGGGTCGGTGAGCAGCAGCACCTCGATGCCCCGCTCCCGGAACGCCTCCATGTGCGGGGAGCTGTCGATGCTCTCCCGGGACTCACCGGTGATGTAGTAGATGTCGTCCTGACCGTCCGGCATCCGCTCCACGTACCGCGCCAGCGTGACCGTCCCGTCGTCCTCGTCCGTGGACGCGAACGACGTCACCGCGAGCAGGGCGTCACGGTTGTCGGGGTCGGTGACCAGCCCTTCCTTCAGCACGGCGCCGAACTCCCGCCAGAACGTGGCGTACCGCTCGGCGTCGTCGGTCATCATGCTCCTGACCGACGCCAGCACCTTCTTGGTCAGCCGCCGCTGCATCATCCGGATGTGCCGGTCCTGCTGGAGGATCTCGCGCGACACGTTCAGCGAGAGGTCCTGCGCGTCGACCACTCCCTTGACGAAGCGCAGGTACGACGGCAGCAGCGCCTCGCAGTCGTCCATGATGAAGACACGCTTCACATAGAGCTGCAGCCCGTGCCGGTAGTTCTGCTGGAACAGGTCGTGCCGGGCGTGCGACGGGAGGAACAGCAGGGCCCGGTACTCGAACGTGCCCTCGGCCTGCAGCTGGATGGTCTCCATCGGCGCGCGCCAGTCGTGGCCGATGTGCTTGTACAGCTCGTGGTACTCCTCCTCGGACACCTCGTCGCGGGAACGCGCCCAGAGCGCCTTCATCGAGTTCAGCGTCTCCGGCTCCGCGGCCTCGCCGTCCTCACCCGTCCCACCCACCAGCCGGATCGGCCAGGTGATGAAGTCCGAGTAGCGCTTGACGATCTCTTTGAGCTTCCACACCGAGGTGTAGTCGTGGAGCTGGTTGTCGGGGTCGGCCGGCTTGAGGTGCAGCGTGACCGAGGTGCCCTGCGGCGCGTCGCCGACCGTGTCCAGCGTGTACGTGCCCTCCCCGCGCGACGTCCAGCGGGTGCCCTGCCGCTCACCCGCGCGCCGGGTGAGCAGGGTGACCTCGTCCGCGACCATGAAGCCCGAGTAGAAACCGACGCCGAACTGGCCGATCAGACCCTCGGCACCGGCCGTGTCCTGGGCCTCCTTCAGCTCCCGCAGGAACTGGGCGGTGCCCGAGTTGGCGATCGTGCCGATGAGTTGGCCCACCTCGTCGTACGACATGCCGATGCCGTTGTCCCGCACGGTGAGCGTCCGGGCGTCCTTGTCGGTTTCCAGCTCGATGTGCAGGTCGGAGACGTCGGCGTCGAGCGTGTCGTCCCGCAGCGCGGCCAGACGCAGCTTGTCGAGCGCGTCGGAGGCATTGGAGACGAGCTCACGGAGGAAGACGTCCTTGTTCGAGTAGACCGAGTGGATCATCAGCTGGAGCAGCTGACGGGCCTCTACCTGGAACTCAAACGTTTCGGTCGGCATGGTTCGCGATTACCTCACTGGTCCATGAAGAGCCGGATGCTGACCGGCTCACTCTAATGAAAAGGAAAGGGCGTCACTCATCGGCGGCACCCTTCGGACGTGGGCGGACGGATTCGCCGGCGGCCGCGTCCAGGACGGGGCCGAGCTCCCGGGAGACCGTCGTCAGGGCGCGGACGCTCCGCTCGGCGCGGGCGATGAGGATCGCTCCTTCGAGAGAGCCGATCATCAGCGTGGCGAGAGGTTCGCAGCGGTCCGCGGGAACCCCCATGTCCGCCAGGGCCCGGGCCACCGCGCCGGTCCACTCGGCGAAGGCGGCGGACGCGGCCCCGCGCGTCGACTCGACGGACGCGGCGCGGTCCACCGTCGCGGCGGCCACCGGGCAGCCGCCGCCGAAGCCCTGCCGCTCGTACTCCTCGGTCCACTGGCGGACCATCCGGTCGAACAGACCGCCGGGCGTCGGCTCGGGCAGCGCGGCCATGAAACGGGCCACGCGGCCGGCGGCGTACCTGCCCGCCCAGCCCACCGCCTCGTCGACGAGCTGCTCCTTGCCGCCCGGGAAGTAGTGCTGGAGCGACCCGCGCGGCGCCTGCGCGTGCACGGCCACGGAGCGCATCCCCGTGGAACCCACGCCGTCACGCCGGATCAGCTGGGCCGCGCTGAAGACCATCCGCTCCCGGGGCCCCCGTCCGGACACCGTCATCCCGGCCTCCCGTCCGCGTGATTGCTGCCGCCGTCACCCTATGACCGCCGTCATGACGGCCGCTACTATGACAGCCGTCATAGGTGTCGGGGTGCGCCGCGCACCCGGAAACGGTGGTGCGTCATGCCCGTGGGCTTCATCGGACTCGGAGTCATGGGCCGGCCCATGGCGCTCAACCTCGCCCGCGCAGGTACGCCCCTCGTCGTCTGGAACCGCACCCCCGACCGGTGCGCACCCCTGCGGGAAGCCGGGGCGGAGGTGGCCGGCAGTGCCGCCGAGGTCTTCGACCGGGCCGGCACCGTGATCCTGATGCCGGCCGACGAGACCGCCGTCGACGCGATCCTCGGCCGAGGCACCCCCGACTTCGCCGCCCGTGTCGCCGGGCGCACCGTCGTCCACATGGGCACCGTGTCGCCGGAGTACTCGGCGGCCCTGGAGGACGCGGTCCGCGCCGCGGGCGGTGCCTACGCCGAAGCCCCGGTGTCCGGTTCCCGGATCCCCGCCGAGCAGGGACAGCTGGTCGCGATGCTGGCGGGTGACGACTCCGTCGTGGCGGACGTACGGCCGCTGCTCGCCCCGATGTGCCGCGAGACGTTCGACTGCGGTCCGGTCCCGGGCGCCCTGCTGATGAAACTCGCCGTGAACCTGTTCCTGATCACCCAGGTCACCGGGCTCACCGAGGCGTTCCACTTCGCCGACCGGCACGGGCTCGACCGCCGCCGCTTCCTCGACGTCCTGGACGCCGGTCCGATGGCCAGCGCCGTCTCGCGCATGAAGGCGCCCAAACTGGCCTCGCGCGACTTCACGGTCCAGGCCGCGGCCGACGACGTGCTGAAGAACAACCGACTGATCGCGGAGGCCGCCCGCAAGGCGGGCACGGCCTCCCCGCTCCTCGACGTCTGCCACGCCCTCTTCGAGGAGACCGTGGCGGACGGCCACGGAGGCGAGGACATGGTGGCCGTACTGCGCGCCCTGGAGGCCAGGACCGACGGCGCACACCCCGGCGCCCGGGTGGACGACCGGCCCTGAGCCTCGACAACGGCCTCGTCGTGTGACGTGCGAGCATGGGCGGATGAGCATCCACCGCAGGAACAACGTCCGTGTGACCGGCCGCGCCACCGGCCGCACGATCGTCCTGGTTCACGGGTTCGGCTGCGACCAGAACATGTGGCGCCTGGTCGAGCCCGCCCTGGCCGAGGACTTCCGCGTCGTGCTTTTCGACTACGTGGGCGCCGGACGCTCCGACCTGTCGGCCTGGCGGGAGGAGCGCTACTCCTCCCTCGACGGCTACGCCCGTGACGTCGTGGAGGTCTGCGAGGAACTCGATCTGCGCGACGCGGTCCTGGTCGGTCACTCCGTGAGCGCGATGACCTGCGCGCTGGCCGGGGAAGCCGCCCCGGACCGGATCGGCTCCCTGGTCATGGTGTGCCCGTCGCCGTGCTACATCGACGAGGACGGCTACCGCGGGGGCTTCAGCGCGCAGGACATCGACGAACTGCTGGAGTCACTGGAGTCCAACTACCTGGGCTGGTCGGCCGCCATGGCTCCCGTGATCATGGGCAACCCGGACCGGCCCGAGCTGGGCGCGGAGCTCACCAACAGCTTCTGCGCGACCGACCCGGAGATCGCCAGGGTCTTCGCGCGCACCACCTTCCTGTCCGACAGCCGCAAGGACCTCGCCAAGGTGACCGTCCCCACGCTGATCCTGGAGTGCGAGCAGGACGTCATCGCGCCCAAGGAGGTCGGTGCCTACGTCCATGGCGCGATACCCGGGAGCGAGCTGGTCACGCTTCCCGCCACCGGCCACTGCCCCCAGCTGAGCGCTCCGGAAGCCACCGCCGCGGCGATCCGTTCATTCGTGTCCGCCCTGGGACGATGAGCCCGGCGGCAGGCGGTTGCGAGGAGCCGGGCACGGGAGTACCCGGCACCCGCGCGAAGTTCAGCGCACTGCTGGAGGACTCGGCGGAGGACCTGTACGAGTCGGCGCCGTGCGGCTACCTGTCCACGATGATGGACGGCACCATCGCCAAGATCAACGCGACGCTGCTCGGCTGGCTCGGTCTGTCCCGGAACGAGGTGGTGGGACGGATGCGCTTCACCGACCTGCTCACCGTCGGCGGCAAGCTGTATCACGAGACGCACTTCGCGCCCTTGCTGCGCATGCAGGGACACCTCGGCGGCATAGCGCTGGAGATGAGGACCGCGTCGGGTTCCCGGCTGCCCGTCCTGGTCACGTCGACCGTCAAGAAGAGCGACGACGGCGAACCGCTGCTGATCCGCACCACCGTCTTCGACGCGACGGACCGGCGGGCCTACGAGAGCGAACTGCTGCGCGCCCGCCGCACCGCCGACGAGGCCCGCCGCCAGGCCGAAGCCGACCGCGAGCGGCTGCGCGAGGCGCTGGCCGTGCTCCAGCAGAGCCTGCTGCCCGCGGCCCTGCCCGACATCCCCGGCGTGGAGACCGCCTGCCACTACCACACCGCTTCCGCGATGCAGTTGGGCGGGGACTTCTACGACCTGTTCGCGCTCGACGACAACCGGTCCGCCTTCTTCCTCGGCGATGTATGCGGCAAGGGGCCGCAGGCAGCGGCGGTGACGTCACTCACCCGCTACACCCTGCGCGCCGCCGCCCTCCACGAGCCCGATCCGGTCGCCAACCTGCGCGTGCTCAACACGGTCCTGCTGGACCGGTACACCGGTGACGATCCGCGGTACTGCACCGCCGTGGTCGGTGTCCTGGAACGCGTGGGGGAGACGGTCGAGGTCCGGATGGCCGCCGGAGGCCACCCTCCACCCCTCGTGCTGCGCGCCGACGGCCGCGCGGAACACCTCCCCACCCCGGGAGGCATGCTCGTCGGAGCCCTTCCCGCGGCGCGGTTCGTCCCGGTCCGGACCACCCTGCGTCCGGGCGACACCCTGCTGCTGTACACCGACGGCCTCACCGAGGCCCGTACCGGCCCGCAGCGGGAGCTGTACGGCGACGAGGCGCTGAAGTCCTTCGCCGAGGCCCTGGCTCCCGCGGGACCCGGCCGGGTGATCGACGCGCTGACGGACCTGCTGCGGAGTTTCGGCGACGGACTGAACGACGACACCGCCCTGCTCGCCATCGGCGTCCCCGCCCGAACCGACCCCGGACGCAGGACCTCGGCATGAAGAACCTGACGATCACCGCGTCGCCCACCCCCGCCGGTCCCGCCCTCGTGGTCGCCGGCGACCTCGACCACACCAACGCACGGCAACTGCGCCGGGCCGGGCGGGGAGCGGCTCCGTCGGCCGGGCAGGTCCTGACGGTGGACCTGGGCAACGTGGGGTTCCGCGACTCGAGCGGTCTCACCGCGCTGATCGCCCTCCACAACGACGCCCTCGCGGCCGGTGCCGACATGGCTCTGGTGGCCGTGTCGGCCTCTGTCCGGCGACTGCTGCGCCTGACCGGACTCGACCAGGTCTTCGACCTGCGTGACAGGGCGTAGCCCTGCGGGCGGACCGCGCCCGGCCACCGGACGGCCGGTCCGGTCGCCCTCTTCCCCGGTCCGGTCGCCCGCTTCCGGTGTGCGGGACGCCACCCGATTGTGCTCACGCCGATCGGGGCACTCGGGAGGTGCCGCATCACCGCCGGTGCCCTAGGGCCCCGGCGGTACGGCACAGGACGAGGGCAAGGGGACCAACGGTGACGGAGCGTATCGGAGCAGAGGAAGAGTTCCATGTCGTGGACGTGGAGAGCGGACGGCTCGTGCCACGCGCCGGCACGCTGCTCGACAGGCTCGGCGGACCGGGCTTCAGCCGTGAACTGCAGCAGTCGGCCGTGGAGAGCAACAGCCGCGTCCACGACACGCTGGAGGGCCTCTTCGCGGACCTGGCCGACACCCGGCGCCGGCTGGACGCGGCCGCCTCCTCGCTCGGCCTGGCCGTCGTGGCCGCCGGCACCGTTCCGCTGGCCCGCGTCACCTCCCACGAGGTCACCGAGGACCGCCGCTTCCGGCGCATGGCCGACGCCTACCGCCGGGTCGCCGACGAACAGCTCATCTGCAGCGCCCAGGTGCACGTCGACGTACCCGACCGGGACACCGCGGTACGCGCCATGTGCCTGGTCTCGCCCTGGCTGCCGCCCCTGCTGGCCCTGACGGCCAGTTCCCCGTTCTGGCTCGGAGCCGACACCGGGTACGCGAGCTGGCGCACCATGCTCTGGCAGCGGTGGCCGACCGCGGGCCCGGCCGGCTGCTACCGGAGCGCCGCCGAGTACGACGCCGCCATGGCGGAGCTGATCGGTTCGGGCGTCATCAGTGACACCGGGATGCTCTACCACGACGTACGGCCGTCGGCCCACCAGCGCACGCTCGAACTGCGCATCTGCGACGCCTGCCCCCGCACCGAGACCGTGGTGCTGGTCGCCGGACTCTTCAGGGCGCTGGTGCGCGACGCCCTCGACCGTCTGGAGCGCGGGGCGGAGCCCGGGTGCGACGGACACCACGAGTGGCTGCGCGCCGCCACCTGGCGCGCCGCGCGCTCGGGCCTCGAGGGCCGGCTCGTCGACCCGGCCACCCGCCGCGGCGCCCCGGCACCCATCGTGCTGCGCGGCATGCTGCACCGGCTGCGCCCCGCCCTGGAGGCGTACGGCGACTTCACCACCGCGCGCACGCTGCTCGAAGAGGCCCTCGCCACGGGCAGCGCCGCACACCGGCTGCGCCGGGCCGCACGGGACGAGGACCTGCTCGCCGGCATCGACATGCTGGCCGCCGAGACCCGCGGCGACCGCCTCGCCCCCACCACCACCCGCCGCCGTCACCGGCGTCCGGCAGGCCCGCCCGGCGCGGGCCGCGCCCGGGCCCACGTCCACTCGGCCACGACGCCGGGCACGCCCGGCTGATCCGGACCGTCCACCGGTCCTCCGGTCTCATGCGCAATTCCCGGACCACCCCTGACCAAGGAGAGTGTCGCACCACCATGTCCAGTCGTACGCATGCCTCCCCGCACCCGTCCCAGGCCCCGGACCACCACGCGGACCCGACGGAAAGGAGGGCCCACTGATGTGCGGTCTCAGCGGAGAGGTCCGTTTCGACGGCGGGCAGCCGGACATCGCGGCCGTGGAACGCATGACCGACCGGCTCGCACCGCGAGGCCCCGACGGCCGCGGGCTGTGGTCCCAGGGGCCGGTGGCCCTCGGACACCGCAGACTCAAGATCATCGACCTGTCCGACAGCGGCGCCCAGCCGATGACCGACCCCCGCGCCCGTCTCGCCGGAGTCTTCAACGGCTGCGTCTACAACTACCGCGAACTGCGGGACGAACTGCACGCCCTGGGCCACCGCTTCTTCTCGCAGTCCGACACCGAGGTCGTGCTCAAGGCGTACCAGCAGTGGGGCACCGACTGCGTCGAGCGCTTCCTCGGCATGTTCGCCTTCGTGATCGTCGAACAGGACACCGGGCGTGTGGTCCTGGCCCGGGACCGGCTCGGCATCAAGCCGTTCTACCTCTCCGGCACCACCGAACGACTGAGGTTCGCCTCCTCCCTGCCCGCGCTGCTCGCGGCCGGCGGTGTCGACACCTCGCTGGATCCCGTCGCCCTGCACCAGTACTTCAGCTGGCACGCCACCGTCGCCGCACCCCACACCCTCCTCCACGGCGTGCGCAAGCTGCCCCCTGCCACGGTGCGGGTCGTCCAGCCCGACGGCAGCCACCGCGACCGCCTCTACTGGAACCCCGCGCACACCCGCCGCCCCGAGTACGCCGGCCTCGGCGCCGACGACTGGACGGACGCCGTCCTGGACGCCCTGCGCACCGCCGTACGCCGCCGCATGGTCGCCGACGTGCCGGTCGGGGTGCTGCTCTCGGGCGGCCTGGACTCCAGCCTGATCGTGGCGCTGCTGGCCGACGAAGGGCAGCCGGACCTCGCGACCTTCAGCGTCGGCTTCGAGTCCGAGGGCGACGAGGAGGGCGACGAGTTCCACTACTCCGACCTCGTGGCACGGCACTTCGACACCCGCCACCACCAGCTGATGGTCCCCTCCGACCGGGTCGCCGGCGCCCTCGACGGCGCGGTCCGCGCCATGAGCGAGCCCATGATGAGCCACGACGTGGTGGCCTTCCACCTGCTGTCGGAGCAGGTGGCCAAGGAGGTCAAGGTCGTGCAGAGCGGCCAGGGAGCCGACGAGGTGTTCGCCGGCTACCACTGGTACCCGCAGATGGCGGACGTGCCGCGGCCGCAGGCCGCCGAGGCCTACATCGACACCTATTTCGACCGGTCGCACGCCGACCTCGCGTCCATGCTCCACCCCGGATTCCTCCCCGCCAGGGACACCTCCGCCGAGTTCGTCCGCGCGCACATGGCGGCCGAGGGCGCCGAGACGGCACTCGACGCCGACCTCCGCCTCGACACGCTCGTGATGATGGTCGACGACCCCGTCAAACGGGTCGACAACATGACGATGGACTGGGGCCTGGAGGCCCGGGTGCCGTTCCTCGACCACGAGCTGGTCGAACTGGCCGCCGCCTGCCCGCCCGAGCTGAAACTCGCCGACGGCGGCAAGGGCGTTCTCAAGGCCGCCGCCCGCCGGGTCCTGCCCCGCCAGGTCGTCGACCGGCCCAAGGGCTACTTCCCCGTCCCCGCGATCAAGCACATGGCCGGGCCTGTCCTCCAGCGCGTCCGCGAGACCCTCACCGCCCCCGAGGCCAGGGCCCGCGGCGTCTTCCGCGAGGACTACGTCGCCGCACTGCTCGAGGCACCCAACGCGCACCGCACCAGGCGAGGAGCGAACACCCTGTGGCAGATGGCGCTGCTGGAGACATGGCTGCAGACGCACGGGATCCGCTGACCGGCATGGAGACCCGCACCGACGCCGCCACACGGGAGCTGCCCTCCCCCGAGCCGCTGCCGCTCGCCGACACCTCCACGCCGTACGACGTGCCGCCCCCGGCCGTCCACGGCTGCTGGTACCCGTCGGCGGACCCCGGCGGCCGGTACGTCGCCTTCATCTGCGACCGGGCCGGAGTGCCGCAGCTGTGGACCGGCCCCGTCGACGGTGAGGAGGTGCGCCGGCTCGACGCCGACCCCGATCCGGTCACGGAGGTGTCCTGGTCCCCCGACGGACGCTGGATCGCCTACACGGTGGCTCCGGACGGCGGAGAACTCACCCGCGTGCTGTGCGTTCGCCCCGACGGCACCGGGCGGCACCTGCTGGCCGGCGGCGAACCCGGTACCTCCGCACGCCTGGGGTGCTGGCAGCACGACGGCTCGGCCATCGCGGTGACCGTCACCGATTCCGCCCCCGCCGGGCTCCCGTTCGCCGCGCACCCCGGGGCGGCGGGCGCCTCCCCGCCCGTCCGGGCGCACCGGGACGGCCGGGGCGTGCTGCTGGAGCCCGGCGCACCACGGCACGAGCCCGCGTGGGCCGCCGACGGGGACCGGACGGTGTCCGCGGAGGAGCCGGAGCCGCGTGCCCTGTCCGCGTATCTCGTCGACCCCGACGGCGCGGCCGCGCCCGTGCTGCTGGCGAGCGAACGCGGGGCGGCCAACCAGCGGGTGTGCGACCTCAGCCGGGACGGCAGGCTCGCCCTGGTGTACCGGGGCCCCCGTGGCCGCAGGGAGGCGCTCGTGCTGCGCACCGGCGACCGGACGGTCACCTGCGCGCTGCCGGTCGCCGACGGCGACCCGTGGATCGGCGGTTTCTCGCCGGACGCCGGCACCGTGTGGCTGCGCAGCGACGGCGGCCGGGAGCACGCCGCCCTCGTCGCCGCCCACCTCGACCCGCGGGGACATCTGCTCGGCACCACGGTCGCCGCCCAGCGCCCCGACTGCGGCCTGGAGCTGCTGTCCCTGGGACGGGACGGGCGGCGCGCGGTACTGGCCTGGAACGTGCGCGGGGTCAGCGAACTGGAGACCGCCGGGCTGACCGCCGCCCGGTCCGACGGCGGGCCGGCCGGCATCGGGACGTCCCGGCCCGCCTCCGCCGGTGTCGCACGCACCGTCGACCTGCCCCACGAAGTGGTCACGCGCATCGCGCCGACCGCCGACCCCGACGCCCCCGTCGTCGCCCTGTCCGGATCACGGCGCCACCCCGGCGTGTGGTGGCTGCCGTACGGACAGCCGCTGCGCACCCCCTGGTCCTCGCGCGACGAGGACGCACTCCCGGCGGGGCGCACACCGGTGCGGCCGATGCCCATGAGCCCCGCGGCCCGCGACGGACTCACCCTCGGCGGCTGGTACTACCGGGCACCCGGCCGCTCGCCAGGCGAACCGGCACCGTGCGTCCTGCACCTGCACGGCGGTCCGGAGGAACAGGAACGCCCGGTGCTCGAACCGCTCTACCTGGAACTTCTCGGCAGGGGACTGGACGTGTTCGCGCCCGACGTCCGCGGATCGTCCGGGCACGGGCGCACCTTCGTCGACGCGGACCTGGGCAGGGGGCGCTTCGACGCGATCAACGACGTCGCGGACTGCGCAGCGCACGTGATGGTGCGGGGCCTCGCGGACCCCCGCCGGATGGCCGTGATGGGCCGCTCCTACGGCGGCTATCTGGTGATGGCGTCGCTGGTGTGGCACCCGGATCTGTTCCGCACCGGTGTCGCGGTGTGCGGCATGTCGGACTTCGCCACCTTCTTCGCCGGGACCGAGCCCTGGATCGCTCAGTCCGCCGCCCACAAGTACGGGCACCCGGAGCGCGACCGGGAACTGCTGCGGGCGCTGTCGCCGATGAGCCGCGTCGACGCACTGCGGGCCCCGATCCTCGCCGTGCACGGCGAGCACGACACCAACGTCCCCCCGGGCGAGTCCGAACAGTTCGTCCGGGCCGCCAGGGAACGCGGGCTGGAGGCCCAACTCCTGCTGCTGCGCCACGAGGGCCACGACTTCCGCCGCGCCGACAACCGCCGTCTGTTCCGCCGGACCGCCGCCGACTGGATGGAGCGGCACCTGGCCGGCTGAGATGTCGGAGGTACCTGTCACACTTCAGTGGCGTGCGGGGGAGCGATGCGGGTAGTCGCGCGGTGTGATCGGTGAGTGAAGGCGGACCGGATGGAACCAGGACCTGTCGGCGAAGGGGATGCGGTGCCAGGCGCACCCGGGCGGCGGGCGTCCTACGCCCTGGACGACGACGGTGCCTGGATCGCGCAGGCACGCCACCTCGCGGCCGCGTTCCTGAGCCGGCTGCGGGCCGAGGACGGCCTGCCGGTGTCGACGCGCGCCGTCGAGGTCACCCAGCTCGTGGTGAGCGAACTGGTCACCAACGCCCGGAAGTACGCGCCCGGCCCCGTCGGGCTGGACCTGCGGCTGGACGACGACGCCGTCGAGGTCGTCGTCCACGACGGCAATCCAGCGGCACCGGTGCCCCGCGACGCGGACCCCGGCCGGGTCGGCCAGCACGGACTCGAGATCGTGATGGCCGTCGCCCAGGCCCTGGACGTACGGCAGGAACCGGCCGGCAAGAGCATCACGGCCCGCATCTCCCTCTTCGCCTGAGTCCCGCGACGCCGGCTGACCGTCGCCACCGGCCGCCGCCCTGCAGCGGCTGTTCCGTCCAGATGACCTTGCCGTTCGCCGTGTACCGCGTCCCCCAGCGGTCGGCGAACTGGGCGACGAGGAAGGGCCCCCGGCCGCCCTCGTCCGTCGTGGTCGCCCGGCGCAGATGCGGGGAGGTGCTGCTGCCGTCGGACACCTCGCAGATCAGCGCGCGGTCGCGGACGAGGCGTACCCGCACGGGCGGCGAGGCGTGACGGATGGCGTTGGTCACCAGCTCGCTGATGATCAGTTCCGTGACGAAGGCCTCCTTCTCCAGTCCCCACCCGGCCATCGTCCGGGTCACCGCCGAGTGCACCTCGCCGACGGCCGAGGGATCGGACGGGACGTCCCACACGGCGGTGCGGCCGCCGTCCAGCGAACGCCTGCGGGCGATCAGCAGCGCCACGTCGTCACGGGGACGCCCGGGCAGCAGCGCCCGCAGCACCGTGTCGCACGCCTCCTCCGGGGCGCCGGCCGAGCCGGCCAGGGCCCGCCGCAGCAGTTCCAGCCCCTCGTCGATGTCCCGGTGCCGGTCCTCCACCAGCCCGTCGGTGTACAGCACCAGGCTGCTCCCGGGCGGCAGCCGCAGGGAGGCCGTCTCGAAGGGCGGACGACGGCGGGCTGGAGGTGTCCGGCGCGGGCCAGCGTGCACCCGCCGGTCGACGGGTCGTAGATGACGTACAGGCAGGTGGCGCCGGTGACGGGCGCCGCCTCGACCTCCTCCCCGGTCTCGTCCTGGTCGATCCGGGTGACCAGCTCGTCCATGTGCCACAGCGGCTCGTCGGGCGGCAGGTCCAGGGCGGAGAAATTGTGCACCGCGGTGCGCAGCCGCCCCATCGTGGCGGCGGCATGCAGTCCGTGGCCGACCACGTCGCCCACCACGAGCGCCACCCGGACGCCGGGGAGCGGAATGACGTCGTACCAGTCGCCGCCGACCCCGCCGCGGCCCGCCTGCGCGGGGAGGTCACCACCGGGCGGAGGCGGCCGAGGAAACCGGCCATGACACTTTTCCAGCACCGCCGCTCGGGACGGCGCGAACGTTCCCACGGGGCCCGCCGCACCCGGCCCGCGCCTCCCGGAGGCCCCCACCGGGGCCCCGCGGACGCGTCCGTCCTCAGCCGTACCGCTCGAGAAGGGCCAGGACGTACTCCTCCAGCCGGCCCGCCAGGACCGGGGGTGTCAGATCGGTGCGGCCCAGCTCCCGCCAGGGGACGGCGAGCTTCTCCGCGTCGGGGGCGTAGGCCAGGGCATCGAGCAGTCGCCAGTAGAGGTGGTCACCGGGATCCTCGGCCGTGCCCCCGCCCGCCGCGGCATAGCGGTCGGCGAAGGTCATCCCCTCGGCGGCCCCGTGCAGCAGCGCGAGGGCCGTGGCGCAGTGGGCCACGTCCAGATCGGCGGGTCCCCAGGAGGTCTCCACCCAGTCGACGACCCCGCTGATCCGCAGCCCGGTGCCGTCGCCCTCGCCGTCGTCGGCGAAGAGCACGTTGCCGGGGTGGAAGTCGCGGTGCAGGAAGCACGCCCGGTGATCCGGCGGCTCCCGGCGGATGACGTCGACGGCACGGCGCCACAGCTCCGGCCGCCGGGTGGCCTCGGGCGGGCGCACCCGCTCGGGAGCGGTCCACGCCTGGTAGGCCCGGGGCCGGGTGCGCGCGGTGACCCCGACGCGGTGAACGCGCAGCAACTGGCGGGCGAGCAGGTCGGCACGCTCCTCGGCGCCCTCGTCGCCCACCCGCACCGTCCCGGGCAGCAGGGACATCAGCAGGGAGGGGTGGTCGCAGTGCCGTGCCGTAGGGTCCACCGCGACGAGTGCGGCGGCGGGGACCTCCGTGCCCCGGAGGAGGGACAGCACCGACGCCTCCCGGCCCAGCAGCCCCTCCGCGTGGCGTACGAAGAACGGCTCGACGAACGACCGCAGTACCAGCGAACGCCGTCCCTCCGGCCCGCGGACGTCCAGCCGGCGCACCTGGGACGTCCAGCCCCCGCGCAGCCGCACCACCCCCTCGATGCGCTCGCCCGCCGACAGCTGCTTCTCCACCCAGGCCCGCGTGTCGCTCAGCATGCGGGCAGGTTGGCCAGGCCGCCGTCCGCCGGTGCGGGCGTGGCCGGAACAATGGGATGCGCGGCGGGGTTCTCACTGGGGAACGTCGCAGGACACCTGGGAGAAGGGCGGGACGAGATGACGAGGACCGAGGAGAGGGCGCTGCTCGCGGGCGGCTGTTTCTGGGGCATGCAGGAGCTCATCCGCACGTTCCCGGGCGTGCTGACGACGCGGGTCGGGTACAGCGGCGGTGACGTGCCCGACGCCACCTACCGCAACCACGGCACCCACGCCGAGTCGATCGAGATCACCTACGACCCGGCCGTCACCGACTACCGCACGATCCTGGAGTACTTCTTCCAGATCCACGACCCGACCACGAAGAACCGGCAGGGCAACGACATCGGCATGAGCTACCGCTCCGCCATCTTCTACCTCGACGACGAGCAGAAGCGTGTCGCGGAGGACACGATCGCCGATGTCAACGCGTCGGGGCTGTGGCCGGGCGAGGTGGTGACCGAGGTCGCGCCGGCCGGGCCCTTCTGGGAGGCGGAGCCGGAGCACCAGGACTACCTCCAGCGCTACCCGGACGGCTACACCTGCCACTTCGTCCGCCCCGGCTGGCGGCTGCCGAAGCGCGCGGAGGCCTGACCACCGCTCGAGCAGGTGGGAGCCCGGTCACCGGCCGCCCCCGCGCGGGGGCGGCCGGCCCGGGGTCACCCGAACTGGCCGGGCCGGTAGTCGCCGGCCGGCTGCTGATTGATGACGTTGATGCGGTTGTAGGCGTTGATCACGGCGATCAGCGAGATCAGGGCGACGAGCTGTTCCTCGCCGAAGTGCTTGGCGGCGTTGGCCCAGGCCTCGTCGTCGACACCGCCGGCCGCGTCGGCGATCCGGGTTCCCTGCTCCGTCAGCTCCAGCGCCGCACGCTCCGCCTCGGTGAAGACCGTGGCCTCGCGCCAGGCGGCGATCAGATTGAGGCGGACCGGGGTCTCCCCGGCGGCCGTGGCGTCCTTGGTGTGCATGTCGGTGCAGAAGCCGCACCCGTTGATCTGGCTGGCACGGATCTTCACCAGTTCCTGGGTGGCGTGCGGCAGCCCGGAATCCGTCACCGCCTTGCCCGCCGAGTTGATGTGGCGCAGAACCTTGGCGGCGAGGGGGTTGCCGAAGAAGTCGACACGCGCGTTCATGATGTTCTCCTTGGTCAGCTTCGCGGATACACCCCACTGACGGACCGGCCCGGCCATGTGTGACCGCAACGCGGATGTGGCCTGCGTCACTTGGTGGGACGGTGTGGTGCAGCGCGTCGTTCGCCGGACGCCTTCCGGCCGATAACCTGGCCGGATGGACGGGGAGCGGAGCGTCGGTGAGTGAGCGTCGGGAACGCGACTGGACGGACATGACGCCCGGGGACTTCGACTGCGAGGCCCCGCTGTGCCTCAACGTGGGCACCGGCCCGGTCGTGGTGCCGGCCGAGCCGGACGAGTACGGCACCGAGCCGCTGTTCGGCGAGGAGACCCCGGCTCGCCGCCCGGGCCCGCGCCGCGCCCCGCGCCGGACCGCCCCTGCCGAACAGGGGCAGTTGTTCTGAGTCCGGCGCGGGACGCCGTCACCCTCAGGGGAACCGGACGACCTTGGACGGGATGGTGTCCGTCCCCGACGTCGGGGCTCCCGTGTCATTGATGACGTGGCGGTACTGCCCCTTGCCGCCGAGGGAGATCACCTGCAGGTGCCGCATCCGGATGCCGGGCTTGACCGGCACCTGGAATCCGTGGTGCTGCACGATGGTGTCGTCGGACGTGTAGTTGCAGTAGCTGCCCAGCGCCCACGCCTCGTGCTCGTTCACCGAGTCGGCGACCTTGTAGGCGGCGTACCCGACGATGCCGTCATGGGTGATGGCCGCCTCGTTCGGGGCGTCGTAGGCCTTCTCGTTCTGGAAGAAGATCGTGCGTCCGCGTTCGCCGCTCCAGACCACGTCGTACTTGTTGAAGTGCTCGACGAACAGGCCCGTGGTGAGGACGTCGTCGCCGTTGACGCGCAGCCCGTAGTCGGCGCGGTTGGTCTCCCAGCCGACGCCCTCGCCGTGGTCGGCACGCCAGATCCAGGTGTGGTCGATCAGCACGTCGTCGCTGTTGACCACGACGGAGTCGGTGGCCAGACCGGGACCCGCGCCGCCGATGCGGACGAACACGTCCTGCATCGTGGTGGGGTTGGCGGAGTGATCGGCCGACGATCCCGCCGGGCCGATGCGCAGCAGCGTGTCGGACCTGACCGGCCCCGCGTCGATGAGGAAACCGGCGAGCCGGACACCGTCGACGTCCGCCACGTGCATGGCGTCGATCCCGCCCTGCGGAACGATCGTCGCCAGACCGAGGCCGAGGACGACCGTGCCGGCACGGTCGACCTCGATCGTCTCGTCGATGCGGTAGACCCCCGGCGTGAACAGCAGGTTGAGGCCCTGGTCGAGGGCGGCGTTGATGGTCGCGGCCGTGGCACCCGGCTTGACCACGTAGAACCGGTCGAGGGGCAGCGAGGTACCGCCCGCGTTGGCCGGCCAGGAGACACCGCGCGCGTCGGTGCGCTTGGCGGGCACGAACACCCTGTACTCGTCGCCGTCGAGGTACAGGAACGGCTTCTCGCGGGAGATCGGCGTGGTGTCGAACGTGGTGTAGGGGCCGGTCTCGAAGTTGCTCGCCGGAGCGCCCTGGACGCCGGTGAACGTCATGTTCCACACGCCGTTGGTCCAGCCGCCGACGGAGCTGTCCCGGGTGTACCACTGCTGCTGGGAGTAGGGGCCGACCGTGCCGTCGATCTTCGAGTCGGCGATGTAGCCGCCGGAGGCCCAGCCGTAGCCGTTGGGTGCGAGGTTGAGACCGCCCTTGACGTGGATCCGGCGGAACGGAGCGGCCTGGGCGACTGCCCACCGGTTGGTGCCGCTGACGGGGTTGATGGCGAGGTTCTCCGCCGAACGCCAGAAATTCTGTGTGGCGTTGCCGTCGAACCAGCCGGCGTCCACGGTGATGTCGCCGTTGATCTGCACGTCGTCGGGGTTGAGACCGAGCCCCGAGACGGAGGTGTAGAAGCCCAGTTGGGCGTTGATGCCGTTGTACGTGCCCGGCTTCAGCAGGAACTGGTAGCGCCCGTCGCCGAACTGGCTCTTCTCCTGGCGGGCGAAGACCTGGTCGAACTTCTGCTGGAGGTCCGGCGTCGACGGGTCGACGACGATGACGTTCGGGCCCAGGTCGCCGCCGCCCTCGATCGGTCCGCCGCCGTCGTCGGACGTGGTGTGCACGGCGACCTCCCACAGGGAGTAGCCGTAGCCGGTGGCGCGCGCCGTGCCGAGGACGCGGACGTACCTGCCCTCGCCGCTCACCTCGTAGGAGGCCCGGCCCCCGGTGGCGCCGGTGACGGACTTGAGCGTGGTCCAGTTCTGCCCGTCGGCGGAGGCCTCGATCCGGAACTCCTCGGCGTAGGCGGCCTCCCAGTCCAGGTCCACCTTGCACAGGTCGCGCACCGCGCCCAGGTCGACCCGCACCCACTGCGGGTCCGAGGCCTGGCTCGACCAGCGGGTGCCCGTGTCACCGTCGAAGGCGGCGGAGGCCGGAGTGCCCGCGTTCTCCGTGGAGGAGGCGGTGGCGGGCCTGCCCTGGGCGGAGTTGCCCGCCCCGCAGGAGCCGGCCGGGTCGCCCCCGGTGGTGCCGAAGACCTGGAACTCCCACAGGGAGTAGCCCCATGAGGTGGCCCGGTCCAGGCCCTGCATCCGGACGTAACGGGCCTGCCCCGACACGTCCACCGTGTCGACGCCGCCGTCGCTGCCGGCCACCGTCCTGGCGTCGGTCCAGCCGCTGCCGTCCTGCGAGAACTGGATCTTGTAGTCCTTGCCGTGGGCGGCCTCCCAGTCGAGGACGACCCGGGTGACGGACGCCGTGGCGCCGAGGTCGACCTGCAGCCACTGGTCGTCGCTCGCGGCCGACGACCACCGGGTGCCGGTGTCGCCGTCCACAGCGCCGCTCGCGGGCGTTCCGGCGTTCTCGGTCGAGGAGGCGGTGGCCGTTCTGCCCTGGGACAGGGGTGTCTCGGCCGCGGCGGCCGGTGTCTGTGCGGCGGGCAGCGTGAGGAGGGCCGCCGTGGCGACGAGTGCCGCGCCGAGGGCTCTGCGTCTCGGACGACCGAAATGTTCGCTGTTTCTCATGCGTCAGCCTTCTCCTGGTGCGATGTGGGGACGCGGGGCGGGCCCGCGTGCGCGCAGGCCGAACCGTCCGCGCGGCGGGTGGTGCGGTGGTGCGGCTCTTCCTGTGGACGACGGCATGCCGGAGGACGAACACGCCTGCCCGGCTGCTTAGTTCAGGCTTTGATTTAAGTGGTGAGACATTCGGCGGGCAAGCCCTCCGACGTGAATTGGTGAAACGGGCGCGCGGCCGGCGGCGGTGCTCGGTGCCGAATCCGCATGCCTTGACTTCCGGGCCGCGGGTACGCGGGCGGGGCGGTCGGATCCGGCGGGGGACCGGGAGGGAGTACGGATGTGGGTGCTGCGGGCGGGGAGTTCACCCCATCGGGCCGCGCCTGCTGCGCATGCGTTTCCACCGTGAGACGGTGACCATGCCCGATGCCCTTTTCGAGTCCTTTGTCCCATTGGGTCGCCCGCAGTCGGCAATCGAACGCACGGCCACCCCGTCCGTGGCCGGTCTGAAGCGGAGGAGAGTCACCCCCCATGAGCGAGGCCAATCCCGTCAAGCGGGCAGCCAAGAAGATCACCGAAAGCCTGCAGGGCGACCCCTCGGCCCCGGCCGACGGAATTCCCGGCCGCCCGGGCCCTCAGCCGCCCACCGTGGCCGAGCCGACCGAACCCCGCGACCCGCTGCCGCCCAAGCCGGACCAGAGCGGCCCGGACACCGTGTCGCCCACCGGGCAGCCGACCGGTGCCGACCCGGCACGGATGGCCCAGTCCGGGAGCCGTCTGACCAACGCGCAGGGCACACGGCTGTACGACACCGACCACTCGCTCAAGGCGGGCCCGCGCGGCCCCGTCCTGCTCCAGGACCACCATCTGCGCGAGAAGGTCATGCACTTCGACCACGAGCGCATCCCGGAGCGCGTGGTCCACGCCCGCGGCGCGGGCGCGCACGGGGTCTTCCGCAGCTACGGCACGGCGGCCTCCGTGACCAAGGCCGGCTTCCTCGCCCCGGACGTCGAGACACCGGTGTTCGTACGGTTCTCCACCGTGGTCGGCTCACGCGGCTCCGCCGACACCGTGCGCGACACGCGCGGCTTCGCGACGAAGTTCTACACCAGCGAGGGCGTCTTCGACCTGGTCGGCAACAACATCCCGGTCTTCTTCATCCAGGACGCCATCAAGTTCCCCGACGTCGTGCACGCCGCGAAGCCGCACCCGGACCGGGAGATCCCGCAGGCGCAGAGCGCCCACGACACCTTCTGGGACTTCGTCTCGCTGCACACCGAGGCGACCCACCACACGATCTTCTTCATGGGCGACCGCGGCATCCCCCGCTCCTACCGGATGATGGAGGGATTCGGCGTCCACACCTTCCGCCTCGTGAACGCCGAGGGCGGCACGACGCTGGTGAAGTTCCACTGGAAGCCCAAGCTGGGCGTGCACTCCCTGGTGTGGGACGAGGCGCAGCTCATCAACGGCAACGACCCGGACTTCCATCGCCGGGACCTGGCGGACGCCATCGAGTCGGGTGCGTACCCGCAGTGGGAACTGGGCATCCAGACCTTCCCCGACACCCCGGAGCAGACCTTCGAGGGCATCGACCTGCTGGACCCGACGAACATCGTGCCCGAGGAGCTCGCGCCGGTGCAGCCGATCGGGCTGATGACCCTCGACCGGAACCCGTCCAACTTCTTCGCCGAGACCGAACAGGTGGCCTTCCACGTCGGTCACCTCGTGCCCGGCATCGACATCACCGACGACCCGCTGCTCGCCGGTCGGCTCTTCTCGTACCTGGACACCCAGATCACCCGCCTCGGCGGCCCCAACTTTCCGCAGCTGCCCATCAACCGCCCGCACGCGCCGGTCAACGACATGCTGCGCGACGGCATGCACCAGACCGCCGTGCACCGGGGCGTGGCACCGTACCGGCCCAACTCCCTCGACGGGGGCTGCCCGTTCACGGCGGGAGCGGACGCCGGCGCGTTCGTCGAGACACCGGTGCGCATTCCTGAGGCGTCGAAGGTGCGCGAGGCGCCGGAGTCGTTCGCCGACCACTTCAGCCAGCCCCGCCGCTTCTGGCTGAGTATGAGCCCGGTGGAGCGCGAGCACATCATCGGCGCCTACACCTTCGAACTGGGCAAGTGCTACGAGGAGGCCATCAGGAAACGGACCCTCCAGGTCCTGGCCAACATCGACCCCGAGCTGTGCGCCGGCGTCGCGGAAGGGCTCGGACTGCCGGCACCGGAGCCCACCGTGCCGCTCGCCGACGTCGAACCGAGTCCGGCGCTCTCCCAGGTCGGGAAGACCTGGCCGGTGGACGGCCGCGTCATCGGTGTCCTCACCGCCCCGGACGGCGACCTCGACGCGGTGCACGCGGTACGGGACGCGGTGCTGGAAGCCGGCATGGTCCCCCTGATCGTCGCACCGACCGGCGGCACCCTCGGCTCGGGCGCAGGCGCGCTGACCGCCCAGCGCAGCTATGTGACCGCGCGCTCCATCGAGTTCGACGCCGTCCTGCTGGCGGGCCCGCCGGCGGTGGGCGGTGACGCACCGGGTGCGCGCGACGGCAAGGGTGCGCCCTCGGCCTCGCGGCCGGCGACGGATCCGCGGGTGGACCAACTGCTGGCGGAGGCATTCCGGCACGGCAAGGCGATCGGCGCGTGGGCGGGCGGGGAGGCGGCCCTGGAAGCGGCGGGCGTCCCCACCGACGCCCCGGGCATCGTCGTCGCCGACTCCGGCACGGCAGTCCTCGAACAGGTCCGCGAGCTCCTGACGTCCCACCGAGTCTGGACCCGCTTCACCCCCCAAGCCTGACAACCAAAGCGCGGGAGCACCCCCACGGCTCCCGCGCTCCCGTTCCCGCGCTCCGTTCCCGCGTTCCCGCGGCTCCCGCACCCCCCCCGCATCCGCGGGCAGTCGTGCCGCTGGGGCGGCACGGGTGGGCGCGACGGCACCCCGCAAGCGCCGGGCTGCGCAACCCCGGCCTCCGCACCCACACCGCAGGCTCGGACACCCCTTGACCTGCGCCCCCGGACGGCGCCGCGCCGCACCCCCACCGCGCCGTACAGTGAAGAGGAACGCCGGGTTCCGCCCGGAGCCCGCCGGCGAGCACCACGCCCCGCCCCCTCCCGAAGCAGCCGGTCAGGACATGCGCCACCACCCTTCTCCGTCCCAAACCCCGCAGGAGCCGCTCTTCGGCCTGGACGAGCTGCCGCAGCCGCCGACGGCGGACGCGCCACCCCCGTCCGCCACCCCCTTCCGCGACTCCCCGGACGCCCGCCGCCTCCTCGCGATCCGCGAGATCCACGCCGAACCCGCCGCCGTCGTCTCCCCTCGCGGCCGGCAGATCCTCGCCCGCTTCCCCGACGCCCGGCTGATCGAGGTCGACTCCCATTGGCGCATCCCCGAGCTGCACGGCAACGAGGGCAGCGCCGACCGCTGGATGCGGATCAAGCGCGAGACCCTCGTCCTGGGTGTGAAGAAGACCCTCACCACCCGCCCCAACGGCCGCTCCGCCGACTGGATCGCCCCCGGCCCGTCCAACGGCTGCGCCCTGTCCTGCGTGTACTGCTACGTGCCCCGGCGCAAGGGCTTCGCCAACCCCATCACCCTCTTCACCAACATCGACGCCATCATCGGCCACCTCGCCCGCCACGTCGCCGCGCAGGGCCCCAAACCGGAACCCAACCAGTGCGACCCCGAGGCATGGGTGTACGACATCGGGGAGAACGGCGACTGCTCCGTGGACGCCCTCGTCTGCGACAACACCGCCGATCTGGTCCGCGCCTTCCGCGACTGGCCCACCGCGAAGGCGTCGTTCGCCACCAAGTTCGTCAACCCCGACCTGCTGGCGCTCGACCCGCGCGGCCGCACCCGCGTCCGGTTCTCGGTGATGCCGCCCGAGGACTCCCGCCTGCTCGACCTGCGCACCAGCCCGGTCGACCGGCGCATCGCCGCCGCCGCCGACTTCCTCGACGCCGGGTACGAGGTGCACTTCAACCTCTCGCCCGTCGTCGTCCGCCCCGGCTGGCAGGACGCCTGGACCGAACTGCTGCGGCACATGGACGACGTACTGCCGGAGCGCGTCAAGCGGCAGGCACGGGCCGAAGTGATCATGCTCACCCACAACGCGGACCTGCACGAGGTCAACCTGCGCTGGCACCCGCGCGGCGAGGACGTGCTGTGGCGGCCCGACGCGCAGGAGACCAAGCGCTCCCAGAACGGCGCCCTCAACCTCCGCTACCGGGCCGGTGTCAAGCGGCGTGCTCTCGAGGAGCTGCGGGAGCTGCTCGCCCGCCACACGCCGTGGCTGGGTGTGCGGTACGCCTTCTGACGGCCCGACAGATGCTTTTCCACTTTGCCGCAGGTCACCCCCTGATAACGGGAATTAAGGGTAGGCTAACCTTGCCTCGTGATTCCTGGTGAAGAGGCTGTCCCGGGCCCGCGCGGCCACGAACTGTCGGCCGCCGGCGTGACCGTGGCGTACGACGGCACGGACGTCGTGCACGACGCGGCGCTGACCCTGAGGCCCGGCGAAGTGACCGCCCTGGTCGGCCCGAACGGCAGCGGCAAGTCGACCCTGCTGCGCACGGTCGCCCGGCTGCAGCGGCCGCGGCACGCGACGCTCACGATCGACGCCGGCACCGACGCGCTGGCGCTCAGCCCCCGGGAGTTCTCCCGCCGCGTCGCCCTCCTGTTGCAGGGGCGCCCCACGCCCAGCGGACTGAGCGTGCGGGACGTCGTCGAGTTCGGCCGCTACCCGCACCGCGGCCGATGGGGTGGCACCGACCCCGGCGGACGCGCCGCCGTCGACCGCGCGCTCGCCCTGACCGGCGTCACCGAACTCGCCGAACGCGGAGCCGAACACCTCTCCGGCGGACAGCTCCAGCGCGTCTGGCTCGCCGGCTGCCTCGCGCAGGAGACCGGCGTCCTCCTCCTCGACGAACCCACCACCTACCTCGACCTGCGCTACCAGGTCGAACTCCTCGACCTCATGCGTGACCTGGCCGACGACCACGGCATCGCGGTCGGCGTCGTCCTGCACGACCTCGACCAGGCGGCGGCCGTCGCCGACCGGATCGTGCTCCTGGCGGCGGGACGTGTCGTCGCCGAGGGCCCGCCCGGCGAGGTCCTCACACCGGAGCGGCTGACCGAGGTCTACGGCATCCGCATCGAGGTCGACACCGACCCCCTCACCGGCCGGCTGCGCACCCGCGCGATAGGCCGCCACCACACGCGAACCGAAAGGCTCAGCACCACCTCATGAGACGCCTCCTGCGCACCGCGCCCCTGGTCACCGCCGCCGCACTCCTGCTGGCCGCCTGCGGCACCACCGAACCCGCCGCCGACGACGCCAAGGCGTCCGCCGAGGCGATCACCCTCACCGACGCCTCCGGCGCGAAGGTCGAACTCGACGGCCCCGCCAAGAAGGTCGTCGGCACCGAGTGGAACGTCGTCGAGCATCTGATCTCGCTCGGTGTCGACCCGGTCGGCGTGGCCGACGTCAAGGGCTACAAGACCTGGGACTCCGCCGTCCCGCTCAAGAACGAGCCCAAGGACATCGGCACCCGCGGCGAGCCCAGCATGGACACCATCGCCTCGCTCAAGCCCGACCTCATCGTCGCCACCACCGACCTCCAGCCGAACGCCGTCAAGCAGTTGCGCAAGGTCGCCCCCGTCCTCGAGGTGAAGTCCGCCGACGCCGCCGACCCGGTCGGCCGGATGCTGGAGAACCTCGACCTCATCGCCGAGGCCACGGGCACCACCGAGCGCGCGGCGACCCTGAAGAAGGACTTCGACGCCAAGCTCGCCGAGGGCAGGAAGGCCCTCGCCGACGCCGGTCTGGACGGCGCGGAGATCGCCTTCGCCGACGGCTACGTCAACGCCAACCAGGTCTCCGTCCGCCCCTACACCTCCGGTTCCCTCATCGGCGGGGTCAACGAGCGGCTCGGACTGAAGAACGCCTGGAAGCTGAAGGGTGACGAGGCCTACGGCCTGGCCGCCACCGACGTCGAGGGGCTGACCGACCTCGGGAAGGTGCAGTTCGTCTACATCGGCAACGACGACGACGCCAGCAGCGACCCCTTCGGCAAGGAGCTCGCCGACAACTCCGTATGGAAGTCGCTGCCGTTCGTGAAGTCCGGTGACGTGCACCGGCTGGACGACGGCATCTGGATGTTCGGCGGCACCGGCTCGATGGAGGCGTACACCGACGCCCTCGTCGCCGCGCTGACGAAGTAGCGCGATGACCGTCACCGCCACCCCTCCCACCGCCCGTCCGGCGACGGTGTCGTCCCGGGCGGGCGCGGCCGCGGTGACGACCGCGCTGGTGCTCCTGGTCGCGGCCCTCGCCGTCGTCGACATCACCCAGGGCACGGCCGCGGTCGGCCCGGCGGAGGTCCTCAAGGCCCTCACCGGCCGGGCCGACGCGGACGACGCGTCCGTCGTCATCGCCTCACGGCTGCCCCGGATGACCGCCGGACTCCTCGTCGGCGCGGCCCTCGGCATGGCCGGCACGGCCCTGCAGGCCGTCAGCCGCAACGTCCTGGCCTCCCCGGACACCCTCGCCGTCAACGCGGGGTCGTACCTCGCCCTCGGCGTCGCCGCCGTGAGCGGTGTGTCCCTCCCGCTCCTCGCCTCCTCGGGCGTCGCCTTCGCCGGCGGACTCGCGGCGGCGGCCGTCGTCCTCGGCCTGTCGGGGCTCGGCGCGGGCACCGTACGCCTGGTGCTCGCCGGTACCGCGCTCGCCCTCGGACTCACCGCCGTCACCGAAGGGCTGCTCCTGCTGTTCCCCCAGGAGACCGAAGGCCTCTACCAGTGGAACCAGGGCAGCATCGGCCAGAACGGCTTCGACGGTGTCCTCCAGATGCTGCCCGTCGCCGTCATCGGCCTCGCCGGTCTGCTGCTGATCGCCCGCCGGGTGGACACCCTCTCCCTCGGCGACGACGCGGCCCGCGGACTCGGCGTCCCGGTACGGTCCACCCGGGTCACGGCCGTCGTCCTCGCGACGCTGCTCTCCGCGGCCGCCGTCACCCTCGCCGGACCGATCGGCTTCGTCGGCCTGTGCGCCCCGGCCCTCGTCCGTCCGCTCGCCCGCTGGTTCCGGGGCATCACCCGGCTGCGGGCGGGAGCACCGCTCGCGGGCCTGGTCGGCGCCGCACTGGTCCTCGGGGCGGACGTCCTGCTGCGGCTGTTCGTCGACTCCGACACCGCCGTCGCCGTCCCCACCGGTGTGGTCACCAGCCTCACCGGCGCGGTGTTCCTCGTCGTGATGGCGGCCCGGCTCCGCGACACCGCGGGCGCCGCCGCGCCCGACAAACTGCGCATCCGCAGCCGGGCCGTCTTCCTCGTCACCGTCACCGTGCTCTCCCTCGCCCTGATCGGCATCACCGTCGCCGCCGTCCTCCTGGGCGACAGCAAACTGCTGCTGGGTGACGTGCTCAACTGGGCCCAGGGCAGAGCGGGCCGCACGGTGTCCTTCGTCCTGGACACCCGGACGCCCAGGGTGTTCGCCGCACTGCTCGCCGGCGCGGCGCTCGCGCTGGCCGGAACCCTGGTGCAGGCCGTCACCCGCAACCCGCTGGCGGAACCGGCGGTACTGGGCGTCTCCGGCGGTGGGGCGCTCGGCGCGGTGATCCTCGTGACCACCGTCCCGGCCGCCGCCGCGTGGAGCGTCGCCGGAGCCGCCTTCGCGGGCTCCGCGGTCACCGCAGTCGTGGTGTTCGGACTCGCCGCACGCGGAGGCTTCCAGCAGAACCGGCTGGTCCTCGTCGGCATCGGGGCCGCCACCGGTACGACGGCCCTGATCAGCCTGCTGATCGTGCTCACCGATCCGTTCAACGCCACCAAGGCCCTCACCTGGCTGTCCGGCTCCACCTACGGCCGGACACTGCCCGACGTGCTGCCCCTCGCGGCGGTCCTCGCCGCCGGCCTCGTGCTGGCCGGCGCACGCCACAAGGAACTCGACCTGGTCTCCCTGGACGAGGACACCCCCCGGCTGCTCGGACTCGATCTGACGCGGGGCAGGCTGGGCTTCCTCGCCCTGAGCGTGCTGCTCACCGCCACCGCCGTGTCCGCCGCGGGCACCATCGGCTTCGTCGGCCTGGTCGCGCCGCACGCGGCCCGCGCACTGGTCGGACGCCGGCACACCCGCGTCCTCCCGGTCGCCGTCCTCCTGGGCGCCGTACTGGTGTGCACCGCGGATCTGCTGGGCCGCACCGTGATCGCACCGGCCCAGCTGGGCGCGGGCCTCATGACGGCCGTGATCGGCACGCCGTACTTCCTGTACGTACTGGTGCGCAACCGCCGCTGAACGGTGTCCGCAGCCGAGGTGGGCGGTCACCCGGCGAGGCCACCGCACACCTCGGCGACCAGCCGTTCGGCGTCGTCGAGCGCGGCGCCGAGCGCCTCGGGGGACGTATCCGGCACGGAGAACAACGCGTGCGCCCGCTCGGCGAAGTCCGGGGGAGCCGCGGGGAGTTGCCCCGCGGCCCGCACGGCACCCTTCTCATTGAGCACCCAGCACCCGGCATGGGCATGGAGCGCGTGCACGAGAAGCCCGACCGCGCGGAAGAGACAGCCGGCGACATAGAAGGAGTCTCCCCGGGACGCTCCCTTACGAGCGCAGCCCAGGACGAACGGTGCCTCCCATCGCGCGTTGCCGATGAGCGCGTCGCGCAACGGCTCCGGATAATGCCGCGTCCGCTCCCGCAGGGCCCGAAGCTCGCCGCCGGGATCGGCGAGGACACGTCCCAGGGCCACCTCACCGGCGTAGGCGTGGGAGTACACGCCCAGAGGGTGGCCGGGCTGGGTGCCGATCTCGAACCGCCCGGCCCGGCACTCCTGCCAGACGCGGTGCACACGGTCCAGGTCGCGGTAGATCCAGTCGACGTGACGGCCGTCGACGGTCAGCCACCCGCCCCCGTCCACCCACGGCCCCCAGCCACCCGGCTCGGTCACCTCCACCGGCCCGCCGGTCAGCTCGGCCGCCAGCAGACGCAGAGCCGTGGTGTCCAGCGGCGGCCGGTAGTACAGGCCCAGGTCGTAGTCGGAATCGGGGCCGTGCGTACCGCGCGCCCGGCTGCCTCCCAGACACACCCCGACCACGCCGCCGACCTCAACCAGCCGATCCGCGATCTCCGCCAAGCGATCCACGGGCCACAGTCTGCAGCGGGGGGCCACCGGCCGCGACCGGATTACCCCTCGGTGAACCGTTCGCTCAGCCGAAGGCCTTGACGGCCTGGTAGTACGTCCACGCGGTGCTGTTGCAGGCGGTCTTCGTCGCCCCGCCGTAGCGGCCGCAGACGCGTTTGAGGTCTTCGTAGAAGGCGCTGTCGAGCCGAGCCTTGTTGGCGCTGAAGGTGCCCGCGGCCTTGTAGTTGCGGTAGCCGAAGTCATGGCGGGCGCAGGCGGTCGAGAACGGGAAACCGAACGGGTTGTCGGGGGAGGAGGAGCAGTAGTCGGTGGACCAGTTGAACTCGTAGGCGGCCCAGGCCGATTGGTTGGCCCGGGCCGCGGCCCAGAGGTTGTGGCTCGACGAGCTGGTCTGCGTCCAGCTCGCCAGGACCTGGGGCTTGTCGGCGGGTACGGCGTCGGCGGCGGTGGCGGTGCCCAGGACGCCGGCGAGGGCCAGGGCCGGGGCGGCGAGCGCGGTGGCGAGTCTTCGGTGCATCCCACACCTCCACGAGACTGCGGCCCGACCACCGGGCCGCAGGTTCATGACAAGTACATGCCCGGCGGAACGGGTGGTTTACACCGCAACCACCGTGCTCGCCCGATCGGGAGCCGCAAAGCCGCTGGTTGAGGGATGAAATCCTTTTCAGGCGCAAGTAGGGTGGAGTCCCACACGGTGAAAGGTGCATACACAGGTGGTGACGATCCATGACGTGGCGCGAGCCGCGGGAGTATCCCCGGCCACAGTCTCGCGCGTCTTCAACGGCGGCAATGTCACACCGGCACGCGCCCAGTCCGTTCAGGAGGCGGCCGCGGCGCTCGGCTTCGCGCCCAACCGGGTCGCCCGGTCGTTGCGCAAGCAGCGCTCCAGTGTGATCGCGTTGATCATCCCGGACATCGAGAACCCGTTCTTCACCTCCCTCGCCCGGGGTGTCGAGGACGCCGCTCAGCGCACCAGCCACTCGGTCGTCCTGTGCAACTCCGACGAGGACACCGACAAGGAGCGGCGCTACCTCGAGGTCGCCCTCGGTGAGCAGATGGCCGGCGTGATCGTGGCGGCGGCCTCCCGGGAGGAAACGGACCTCGGACCGCTCACCGTCCGGAAGGTGCCCGTGGTCGCGGTCGACCGGCGGCCCCGCGACGCCGAGGTGGACGCCGTCAGGGTGGACGACCGGCACGGCGGCGAGGTGGCCACGCGCCATCTGCTCGACGCCGGCTACCGCAGGATCGCCTGCATCACCGGCCCCGCCGGCGCCTCCACCTCCGAGGAGCGGCTGGCGGGCTACCGCGCCGCCCTGGACTCCGCCCCCGGTGACGAGGTCGCGTCCGGCGAGGCGTACGTCCGGCACGCCGACTTCCGTGTCGACGGCGGCCGCAGCGCGATGCGCGAACTGCTTGCCCTGCCCGAACCGCCGGACGCGGTGTTCGTCGCCAACAACCTCATGACCATCGGTGTCCTGGACGCACTCGGAGAGGTCGGCCGCACGCCGCCGGACGTCGGTGTCCTGTCCTTCGGCGACGTCCCCTGGGCCTCCCTGGTCCGGCCGTCCTTGACCGCCGTCGAACTGCCCTCCTACGAACTAGGGCGCACCGCCGCCGAACTGCTTCTCCAGCGCATGGAGGGCAACAACACCTCCCCGCTCCAGACGGTGGTGCTGCGCACCACCCTGCAGATCCGGGAGAGCACGGCCGGCCCGCGCGGAGCCTGATCCCGTGCAGGGACTACTTCAGCCCGGACGTCTTGACCGACTCCACGATCTGCCGCTGGCCCCCTGCCGCCGCTCCCGATGGGGCGGAGACCGAACTCGGCACCGCCCTCGCCCGGCAGCTGCGTGAGGAGAAGGCGATCATCGGCGTCTTCGACGAGGGCTGCATGGGCATGTGCAACGCCATCATCGACGACGAGCTCCTCAACCCCCTCGGCATCTACAAGGAACGCCTCTCGCAGAGCGCCCTCGTCGCCGAGATGAACAAGGTCTCCGACGACGAGGCCCGGGCCGTCCGTGCGTGGCTGGACGCCGCCGGCATGACGTTCCACACCGGCACCGACGAGGCCACCGAACTCACCGACGCCCAGCTGCTCAGCCAGTTCAAGATGTACATAGCCGCGCTGCGCATCTCCGACGACTTCGGGCTCGACGCGGTCGGCATCCAGTACCAGCAGGGCCTCAAGGACACCGTCCCGGCCAGCGACCTCGCCGAGGGCCTGCTGAACAACGTGCAGCGTCCGCCCGTACGCAGCCGCGACGGCGACCGCGAGCTGTACCCGGGCGCGCCCCTGCCGCACTTCAACTAGGTCGACGAGGGCGTCGCCGTCGACTCCCCGGTCACCAACCGCAGCTGGACGGCGATGGGCCTGGACCCGGCCACGACGCTGCACGACGTCCGCTGGGGCGAGGAGTACGAGGGCCGGTTCGTCTGGGTCTTCGAGATCTCCGGCTCGGTGCCCGCCTCCCACAACGGCGGCTACGACAAGTCGTACAGCATGCGCCAGCCCTCGATGTTCTTCCCGCTCGGCGGCGGCACCCTCAGCGGTGTCTCCAAGCCCGGGGAGATCGTCTGGTCGCGCGTGTTCCTGAAGGACGGCCGGCTGCACGTCGACCTCGGCCGGGCGAGCGCCATCGACCTGCCGGAGGAGGAGACACGGCGCCGGCTCGACGCCACCAACCACCAGTGGCCGATCATGCACGCGGTCCTGCACGGCGTCACCCGCGACCAGTTCATGGCCCGCCACCGCGCCAACCACCTCAACGTCGCCTACGCCCCCGACGCGGAGACCGCCGACAAGGCACTGCGCGCCAAGGCCGCCCTCTTCGCCGAGCTGGGCGTCGAGGTGCACCTGTGCGGAGACGTGCCGCTGTGAACCACACCCTGGCGTCGCGGCGGGCGGACCGCCGAACTCACGCACCAGGGCGGGAAAAACCCGCCTGACACAGCGTGACGCGAGGGCTATGCTCGCCGCGATGACCACTCACTCCGTGTACAGATTGGGGGTCCCGTCCACGCAAGGTGAGTGCTGATGCACCCACCCGCACCGGACGGGAACTCCCGCCTTTCCTTCTGGCCGCGCGTGCGCGCCTACGCCGTGCCGGCCCCCATGATCGAGACCGCGACCGCCCGCCGAAGCGTCGGCGACTGGTCCGGAGCATGCGCCGCGGCAGGCGTCGACGTCGACCTGCGCCTGCGCGATCTGGCCCGCACCCACGGCAGGGAACTCGCGGCCCGAGTCCGGCAGGACCTCCGTCACCTGGCGCCCGACCTGCTGCGCTGGCACATGCCGAGAGTCGCCCCGGACGGACTGCTGCGCCCCGGCCTGACCGTCGCCCTGGCCCGCTACGACACGACGGGGCCGGACGGGCCCCGCCCGGTCCATCTGGTGGTCCGGACCCCGCCCGCGTGGGCGGACGGCGGCCAGCGCATGAGCCTCACGCTGTGGGACGGTGCGCGGCTGCGGAACGGCGCCGGCCGGCATCCGCATCCACGGCCCGGCCCGCGGTTCCGGCTCGACCTCCACCGTCACCTGTGGGACGCCCGCCACGCGCACGAACTGCGGCACCGCGCCGGTGCCGGCAGGCCGAACGCCGACAGCCCCGAGGCGGGGGAGGCGGTGCCGTCCGGGCTGCTTCCGCCGGGCCACCACTGCGCCGTGGACCGCTGGGCGGACGAGGCGCGGACCGTGCTCCGCGACGCGGGGCGCACGTCCGGCGCCGTGGTAGTGCGGGCCGGGGCCGGGCACCGGCTGGTCCTCACCCTGCCCGGCGACGGCGACGGCGACGGATCCGCTCCGTACACCCTGCGGACCGGGCCGCCGGACACCGCCCGAGCGGCGCCGGTGCTGCCCCTCCTGCCGGATGCCGCCACCCACGTCCTCCCCGACCTCCAACTGCTCCGGGCCGGTGCGATCGAGGCCGGGCGACTGCATCCCCTGGTCGCCTCCGCGCTCGTACCCGGTCACACGGCGACCGGACCGCCGCCGGTACCGGATCCGGGGCAGCCGCACCTCGTGGACTGCCGCGGAGCACGGCACCGGATCGGCCTCGTCGACGGCGTGCTGGTCCCCCTGGACCACGCCGAGGACGAGATCCGGCGGGAGGAACTGCTGGCCGAACTGACCGGAACACCGCTGCCCTGCCTGCAGACCATCGACCGCGCGCACCGGCGGCCGGACTGCCTCACCGGCGTACGCGAACGGCTGGACCACGGAGACATCACCGGCGCCCTGACCGTCGTCGAGAACCTGCTCGGACCCAACGCGCGGCTGCGCGGCGGCCCTCTGCGGGAGGAACTCGAAGCGGCCGCGCTGCGGCGACTCGAGCACGGGTTGTACCGGTCCGGCCTCGCCGGACCCGCGGACGGCCGGGTCGCTCCCGCGCCCGCCCGGCCCGTCGGCCGCCGCTCCCACCCGCGCCACGCCACGCTCCACTGACACCCCGGGGGACGCGCGTTCCCCACGCCCCTTCGTTCACCACCCCACACACCCACAGGTGATGCCCCGTGCCCGCACCCGCCCTCACCGTCGGCTCCCGGCTCCACGTCGCCGGCGACCTGCTCACCCTCCTGCGCGACACCACCACCGAACCACGCCCGGACATCCAGCTGGAGGCGCTCACCCTCGCCGTCGCCGCCGACCTGCCCGTCCTGCTCTGGGGCGAGCCGGGAATCGGCAAGACCGCCGCGCTCACCCAGTTGGCCGCCGCGCTCGACCTGCCCCTGACCACCGTGATCGCCAGCGTGCACGAGCCGTCCGACTTCTCCGGACTGCCCATCGTCGGGGACGACCCCGCCGAGCAGGGCGTCCCCATGGCCCCGCCGGACTGGGCGGTGCGCCTGGTCCGGGCCGGCCGGGGCCTGCTGTTCCTGGACGAGCTGTCCACCGCCCCGCCCGCCGTGCAGGCCGCCCTGCTGCGGCTGGTGCTCGAACGGCGCATCGGCGCACTCCGCCTGCCGCCCGGCGTACGGATCGTCGCCGCCGCCAACCCGCGCGCCTCGGCGGCCGACGGCTGGGAGCTCAGCCCACCGCTGGCCAACCGGTTCGTGCATCTGAACTGGATCCACGACCACGAGGTCGTCGTCCGCGGTCTCGGCGGGACCTGGCCCCGTGCCACACTGCCCCGGCTCGACCCGCGGAAGCTGCCCGAGGCGGTGTCCTTCGCCCGCCGGGCGGTGTGCGAGTTCCTCACCGCCCGGCCCCCGCTGGTGCACCGGCTGCCCAACAGCGAAACACGCCGGGGTGGCCCCTGGCCCTCGCCGCGCAGCTGGGAGATGACCCTGCACCTGATCGCCTTCGCTACCGCCGCCGGTTCCTCCCGCGACGTCCTCTCCCTGCTGGTCCGGGGCACCGTCGGTGACGGTCCGGGCCTGGAACTGCTGGCGAGCCTGGACCGGATGGACCTGCCCGACCCCGAGGTGCTGCTCGCCGACCCGGCGCGCGCCGAGCTGCCCGAGCGGGGCGATCTGCGCCAGGCCGCGCTGGACGCGGTGGTGGCCGCCGTGCGCGCGCGCCCGGAGAGGTCCCGCTGGGAGGCCGCCTGGGCGCTCCTCGCCCGCGCCGTCGACACCGGGGCGCCCGACCTGGTCGTCGTCCCCGCGACCACCCTCGCCGCCCTGCGCCGGGAGGACTGGGACGTACCGGCGACGATCGAACGGCTCACCGGGGCCGTGTCGTTGTCCCGGCGCGCGGACCGCGCCGCGGCCCGGGCGGGTGCGGGCCGATGACCGGGCACCCCGCGGCGACCACCGCCCCCGCACTCGACCTCGGCAAACTCCTCGCCGCCCGGCTGCAGGCCGCCCGCGCCCGGCCCTACCTCGCCACGGCCCTGTTCGCGCTGCACCCCGTCGAGTCCCGGACCGTCCCCACGATGGCCGTCGACCGGCACTGGCGGTGCTACGTCTCGCCGGTGTTCGTCGACGCCACGCCCGTGGAGAAACTGGCCGGCGTCTGGGTGCACGAGGTGTCCCACCTGCTGCGCGACCACCACGGACGCAGCGACCGGGTGGCCCGCGAGCGCGGACTGAACGGCCCGGGGGAGCGACTGCGGATGAACATCGCCGCCGACTGCGAGATCAACGACGACGTGTACGGGGACGGGCTGCGACCCCCCGATGACGTGATCCTCCCGGAGACACTGGGGCTGCAGCCCGGCGAGTTGATGGAGGACTACCTGCGCCAGTTCCGGCTGGGCCCGTACACCCAGGGCATGGTCTGGCTGGACTGCGGAAGCGGCGCCGACGGGCTCGAACGGGAGTGGGACCTGGGCCCGGACGGTGCGCACGGCCTCACCGACCAGGAACGGGACGCGGTCCGCTTCCGGGTGGCGCAGGGCATCACGGCCCGGCCGGGCAACGCGCCGAAGCGGTGGCGGCGTTGGGCGGAGGAGGCGTTCCACCCGCCCCAGCCCTGGCGCGAGCTGCTGGGTGCCGCGCTGCGCTCCGCCGTCTGCGGCTCCGGCGCGGGCGACGACTACAGCTACGGCCGGCCGGCGCGGAGGTCGGCCGGGGTACCCGGCGCCGTACTGCCGAGCCTGCGGCGTACGCCGCCCCGGGTGTCGGTCCTCATCGACACCTCAGGCTCGGTCAGCGACGCCGAACTGGGCAGTGCGCTGCTGGAGGTCACGGCGATCTCCCGCGCCGTGGGCGGCCGCGGCGACATGGTCTCCGTGGTGCCGTGCGACGCGGCGGCCCATGACGTGCACCGACTGTGCCGCGCCGAGGGGATTCCGCTGGTGGGCGGCGGCGGCACGGACCTGCGGACCGGTTTCGCCAGAGCGCTCTCCTCGCGGCCCCGGCCGGATGTCCTCGTCGTCCTCACCGACGGCCAGACGCGCTGGCCGGGTTCACGGCCCCCGTGCCGGACAGTGGTCGGCCTCTTCCCCCGGCAGTCCGCCCGCAGCTCCTGGAGCGAGGAGAACCCGGACCACGTACCGCACTCCCCGCCCGACTGGGCACGCGTGGTGACCATCGGCGGGGGACCGGTGGCGGGCTGAGGGTGAGGTGCGCGCACCCGTCGGCCCGTAGCAAATGCCGCCCGTCCGGCGCGAGTTGATGTGCGAGACTGATGATCACCAGCGACCGTGAACCACCCGTGGGACGGAGCCCCTCATGTCGGTGAACACCCCCGAACCTCCGCAGATCGACACCGGCAAGGCGCACCCCGCACGGGTCTACGACTGGCTGCTGGGCGGCAAGGACAACTATCCGGTGGACGAGGCGGTGGGGGAGAAGCTGCCGCCCGAGGCGCGCGACGCGGCCCGGCAGAACCGTCAGTTCATGAACCGGGCCGCGGCCTGGCTCGCGGGCCAGGGCATCGACCAGTTCCTGGACATCGGCACGGGCATACCCACCGAGCCGAACCTGCACCAGATCGTGCAGGGCGTGGTCCCCCACGCGAGGGTCGTCTACACGGACAACGATCCGATCGTGCTGCGGCACGCCGAGGCGCTGCTGGTCAGCAGCCCGGAAGGAATCACCGACTACATCCAGGCCGACGTGCGCCGCCCGGGCGGGATCATCGAGCACGCGCGCGAGGTGCTCGACTTCGACCGCCCGATCGCACTGTCTCTGATCGCGCTCATGCATTTCATCCCCGACGACCAGGACCCCCACGGCATCGTCGGCGAGCTGCTCGCCGCGCTCCCGTCCGGCAGTCACCTGGTGCTGTCGCACGCCGCTTCCGACCGTCTGGCGGAGCTGGCCGAGCAGGTCACCGCCGAGTACGCCCGGGCGGGCATCCGCCTCGGTTTCCGCACCCGTGAGGGGGTGGCCCGCTTCTTCGACGGCCTGGACCTCGTCGAGCCCGGTCTGGTGACGGCACCGGAGTGGTTCCGGTCGTCTCCGGCGCCGGAACCCGAGGAGAGCGGCATCTACGCCGGGGTGGCACGTCTGGGCTGACGCCCCCGCGCGACCACCACCGCTCAACGGGCGGCCGCGGAGGGCGCCTCCGCGGTCCCGGGATGCAGCCCCCTGCTGCCGACCGCAGACTGGGCGAATGAGTGACCCGTCCTCAGGGCCCGGCGCGGCCGCGCCCGATGGCCCGGCGGCGGTGCGGCGGCCGCCGGCACTGGCGCTGGCGGCCATGCTGTTCGCGGTGTCGATGACGTTCATCGACCAGACGATCGTGGCCATCGCGGCGCCGGACATCGTCCACGAACTCGGCCTGTCCTCCTCCGGCATGCAATGGGTGGTGAACGCCTATCTGCTGGCGCTGGCGGCGTTCTTCGCCCTCGGCGGCCGGCTCGCGGACCTGATCGGACCCCGCCGCGTGGTCGTCGCAGGAACGCTGGTCTTCGTGATCTCGTCCGTGCTGTGCGGCTGCGTCCCCGCAGGGGACTTCGCGCAGACCTGGCTGATCGTCTTCCGCGCGACCCAGGGACTGGGCGCGGCCCTGCTCTTCCCGGCCGCGCTGGCGGTGGTGGTCGCCGTGTTCCCGGTGGAGCGGCGCGGAAGGGCCCTCGCCCTGTTCTTCGGCCTGTCCGGTGCCCTGACCGCCCTGGGCCCCCTGCTGGGCGGCTGGCTCACGGCGTGGACCTGGCGCGCCGTCTTCTGGGTGAACGTCCCGGTCGCGATCGCGGCGCTCGTGCTGACCGCCCTGGCGCACATCGCGGACCGGCGGCGTGCGGAGCCCCTGGACGTCCGCGGCGCCGCCCTCATCGCCGTCGGCATGGGGCTGAGCGTGCTGGGCTTCCAGCAGGCCTTCTCGTGGGGCTGGGACAACGCGGCGACCTGGGCCTGCCTTGGGGGCGGACTCGCCGTGCTCGTCCTGTTCGTCCGCTACGAGCGGCGCGTGCCCCGGCCGCTGGTCGACACCCGCGTCTTCGCGGACCGGGCCTTCACGGTGGACGCGCTCGTGCTGTTCTTCGCGATGCTCGCGTTCGTCCCCCTGTTCTTCTTCGCCTCCGTCTACGCGCAGGTGTCGTTGAGCGCCTCACCCAACCAGGCCGCCCTCTTCCTGCTGTACTTCTTCGCGGGTTTCGCCCTCGCCTCCCAGTGGGGCGGGCGCATCCTCGACAAGCGCGGGGCGCGGCCCGCACTGAAGCTGGGAACCGCGCTCGGGGCCGTCGGCTTCGCGCTCTGGGCGGGTGAGATGACCGACCTGTCGATGCACGACCAGTGGCCCTATGCGGCTCTCGCCGGCGCGGGCATCGGCTTCGTCCTCGCCCCGGCCTCGACGGACGCCGTCAACCGGGCCATCGGCGCCTCCTACGGCGAGGTGACGGGCATCACCCAGACCGTCCGCAACTACGCGGCGAGCGTGGGCCTGGCCGTCTTCGGAACCGTCCTCACCCATGTCACCACCGACAAGGTCGTCACCACCCTGCGGGCGCGGGGACTGCCGCAGGACGAGGCCCGGGACGTCGCACGTCAGGTCACCGAGGCCGTCACGGGAGGCGGTGACACCCGGGTCCCCGAGGCGGAGGGTGCGGCCTCCGCAGCCCTGCGGGAGACCATGGCGGCGGTGCGCATGGACTTCGCCGAGGCCAACCAGTGGGTGTTCTACGGCATGGCGATCGCCCTCGGCATCGCCTTCCTGTGCGCCCTGCGCCATCCGGGCGGCCGGGTCACGCCCACGGCTCCCTGATACGGGCCCGACCGCGCCGTGTTAGTGTCGCTCTCGTTGTAGCCGTGGTCATCGACAGGCCGCAGGGTCGGCAGAACCGCCCCTACGCCATGGTCCCGTCTCATGAACCGGGCGGAACAGCCGACGTGACCCCCTCGTTCTCCGGCTCGTTCTTGCAATTCCCTGCGTTGTACCACTGCGGCGGACATTCCTTGATACGTGCCACATCAAGGAAGGTTCCACTTGACACAGGCACGCGCGAACAGGCGAACGGCCCGCACCCGCTCCGGCGGTCAGGGTGCCGCACAGGGCGGCGGCCGTAGGGGTGCCCCGGCCGAGCGCATCGGTGCGCAGCGGCGTTCCAAGGGCTCCGCGGGCCGCCGGACCCCGGTGACGGGGGAGTTCGCCCTCCCGGTGACCACCACCCCCGCGCTTCCCGCCGTACACGCCTTCGACGAACTCGCCCTGCCGGGGGAGATCCTGGCCACCCTCCGTGGGGAAGGCGTCACCGAACCGTTCCCCATCCAGGCGGCCACACTGCCGAACTCCCTGGCCGGCCGTGACGTGCTCGGCCGGGGCCGTACCGGTTCGGGCAAGACCCTCGCCTTCGGGCTGGCGCTGCTGGCCCGCACCGCGGGCCGTCGCGCCGAACCCCGGCGCCCGCTCGCCCTCGTCCTCGTTCCCACGCGCGAGCTGGCCGGCCAGGTCACCGACGCGCTGACGCCGTACGCCCGCTCGGTGCGGCTTCGGCTCGCCACCGTGGTCGGCGGGCTGTCCATCGGCAAGCAGGCCAGTGCGCTGCGGGCCGGCGCGGAGGTCGTCGTCGCGACGCCCGGGCGGCTCAAGGACCTCATCGACCGCGGGGACTGTGTCCTGGACGAGGTCACCGTCACCGTCCTCGACGAGGCCGACCAGATGGCCGACATGGGCTTCCTGCCGCAGGTCACCAGGCTCCTCGACCAGGTGCGGGCCGACGGCCAGCGGCTGCTCTTCTCGGCCACGCTCGACCGCAACGTGGACCAGCTCGTACGGCGCTACCTCAACGACCCGGTGGTCCACTCCGTCGACCCGTCCGCGGGCGCGGTCACGACGATGGAACACCACGTGCTGCACGTCGACGACACGGACAAGCGCCGGACGACGACCGAGATCGCGGCGCGGGACGGCCGGGTGATCATGTTCCTGGACACCAAGCACGCGGTGGACCGGCTGACCAAGCACCTGCTGAACAACGGCGTGCGCGCGGCGGCCCTGCACGGCGGCAAGTCGCAGCCCCAGCGCACCCGGACCCTCACCCAGTTCAAGGACGGGCTGGTGACGGTGCTGGTGGCGACGAACGTCGCGGCCCGGGGCATCCACGTGGACAACCTCGATCTGGTCGTCAACGTCGATCCCCCCGGCGACCCCAAGGACTATCTGCACCGCGGCGGACGCACGGCCCGCGCCGGCGAGTCCGGCAGCGTCATCACCCTGGTGACACGCGACCAGCGGCGCGACATCAGCCGGCTGATGGCACAGGCGGGCATCACCCCGCGCATCACCCAGGTGCGGTCGGGCGACGCGGAGCTGAGCCGCATCACGGGCGCCCAGGCCCCCTCGGGCGTTCCGGTCGTTATCGCGGCGCCGGTCGTGGAACGCCCCCGCCGCGCCGCCTCCTCCCGTGGCCGCGGCCGCAACGCCCGGGGCCGCACGAAGCAGGGGCGCGACGCGCAGACACCCGCCGCCGAGGGCGGTACCGCACAGCGCGGCCGCACCTCCGGGGAGCGGCCCGCGCAGGACCGCTCCGCCCAGGGGCGGCGCTCCGGTGAGGCACCGCGCCGCAGGCCACGGACGAAGCCCGCCACGGACCGCGCGGCCTAGGAGCGCCTCGGCTTCCCACCGCGCAGCGGTGTGGCGGGAAGCAGCCGTGCGTGGACCCTTCGACGACCGCCGAAGGGTCCACGGGCTAGCGTCCTCCCATGAACCTTTCCCCGGCGACCGGAGCCGCGGCATGACGCCGGTGGAGATGCTCGGCGTCTTCGCGGCGGGCGTCGGCGCGGGAGCCCTGAACGCGGTGGTCGGTTCGGGCACCCTGGTGACCTTTCCCGTGCTGCTCGCGACCGGACTGTCACCCCTCACCGCCACGGTCTCCAACGCCCTCGGCCTGATCCCCGGCGCCATCAGCGGAGCCATCGGCTACCGGCGCGAGCTGGCCGGCCAGGCCCGCCGCGTCCGCCGGCTCGGCGTCGGTTCGGCCCTGGGCGCAATCGCGGGCGCCACGCTCCTGCTGGCCCTGCCCGCCGAGGCGTTCGAAACCATCGTGCCGGTCCTGGTGGGGCTCGCCCTCGTCCTCGTCGCGCTGCAGCCCCTGATCGGCAGGAAGGTGCGCGGCCGTTCCCGGCCCCAGGGACGCCCCGCCCGGCGCGACGGCGGATGGCCGCTGTTCACCGGCCTCACCCTGGCCAGTGTCTACGGCGGCTACTTCGCAGCCGCCCAGGGCATCATCTACATGTCGCTGATGGGCCTGGTCCTCGACGAGCCCCTGCAACGCCTCAACGCCGTCAAGAACGTGCTGGTCGCGATCGTCAACACGGTCGCCGCCACGTTCTTCCTCTTCGTCGCCGACTTCGACTGGACGGCCGTCGCGCTCATCGCGGCGGGATCCGCCCTGGGCGGCCAGCTCGGGGCGATGACGGGCCGCAGGTTCAGCCCTGCGGTGCTGCGTTCCCTCATCGTCGTGATCGGATCCGTCGCCCTCGTCCAGCTGCTGCTCCTCTGACCGGGCCGTTCGTACCGGCGCCCGGGATTGATTGTCGTGCACCTTGCAAAGCAAGGCCGGTTCTGGTTCCTTCAGGTTAGGAAACTTTCCTAACCATCCAGTCCCGGACGGAGCCCCCCATGACACCGGCACGTCTCCAGCTACGCCCCGCCGCGGCCGCCGCCGCCCTCGCCAGTGCCCTCGTCCTCACCCTGACCACCGCCCCCGCGGCACCCGCCGCGCCCGCCCCCGAGAGCGCGGACGCCGTCGCCGCGCGGACCGGGGCGGCAGACGCCCGGCTCACGGCACAGATCACCCGTGCCACGTCGTGGGAGACGGGATACGGCGCCGACGTATCGATCACCAACGACGGCGCCACCGCGGCGGACGGCTGGACCCTCGAGTTCGACCTGCCCGCCGGAACGACGATCGGCAGCCACTGGTCCGCCACCATGACCCGGCAGGGACAGCACTACCGCTTCACCAACGTCTCCTACAACGCCACCGTCGCGCCCGGTGGCCGGCAGGGCTTCGGCTTCAACGCCCTGGGCACCGGACTGCCCCGGAACTGCACCGTCAACGGCCTGCCCTGCGAAGGCGGCGGCACCACACCGACCGACCCGCCCACCGATCCGCCGGCGTCCGGCACCCCCGTGGACGTCAACGGACAGCTCGAGGTGTGCGGCACCAAGCTCTGCAACGAGCACGGCAACCCGGTCCAGCTGCGCGGCATGAGCACCCACGGCACCCAGTGGTACTCCCAGTGCCTGACCGACGGATCCCTCGACGCCCTGGCCGAGGACTGGAACGCCGACGTCCTGCGCGTCTCCACGTATGTGCAGGAGGGCGGCTACGAGACCGATCCCGCGCACTTCACCGCCCTGGCGAACTCCCTGATCGAGCAGGCGAGCGAGCGCGGCATGTACGTGATCGTGGACTGGCACATGCTCGACCCCGGCGACCCCATGGCCAACCTCGACAGGGCGCGGAAGTTCTTCACCGACATCGCCCAGCGCAACAAGGGCCGCGACAACATCCTCTACGAGATCGCCAACGAGCCCAGCGGTGTGAGCTGGTCGCGGATCAAGAGCTACGCGGAGCAGATCATCCCGGTGATCCGCGGCATCGACGCCGACGCCCCCGTCCTGGTCGGCACCCGTGCCTGGTCCTCGCTCGGCGTCTCCGAGGGGGCCGACGAGTCGGAGGTCGTGAACAACCAGGTCAACGCCTCCAACATCATGTACACCTTCCACTTCTACGCCGACTCGCACCGGGACGAGTACCTGGCGGCCCTCTCGCGCGCCGCGGACCGCATCCCCATGTTCGTCACCGAGTTCGGCACGCAGAACTACGCCGGCGAGGGCGCCAACGACTTCGCCATGTCCCAGCGCTACCTGGACCTGATGGCGGACAAGAAGATCAGCTGGGTCAACTGGAACTTCTCCGACGACCACCGCTCCGGCGCCGTCTTCAACACCGGCACCTGCGCCGACAACGGCCCCTGGACCGGCACGTCCTCGCTGAAGCCCGCCGGCGTCTGGATCCGCGACCGCATCAGGACCCCGGACGGCTTCTCGACCGACTGAGGCGTCACCCGGCTCCGCCCGGCCGGCGCACACGCAGGCCGGGCGGGGCCGCGCTCCCGCCCTCAGGGCAGGATCGAGTCGACGTAGCCGCCGTCCACCCGCAGCGCCCCGCCGGTCGTGGCGGACGCCTGGTCGGAACTGAGGTAGACGACCATGTTGGCGATCTCCTCCGGCTCGATCAGCCGCTGCAGCAGCGACTGCGGGCGGTGCTCGCGCATGAAGGCGCGCTGCGCCTCGTCCCACGGAAGGTCGCGGTCCACCAGTTCGTAGACGAAGTCCTCCACCCCGCCGGTGTGGGTGGGCCCGGCGACCACCGAGTTCACCGTGACCCCCGTGCCGGCGGCCTGCTTGGCGAACCCCCGGCTCACGGCGAGCAGCGCGGTCTTGGACATGCCGTAGTGGATCATCTCGGCGGGCGTGACGATCGCCGAGTCGCTGGCGATGTACTGGACGCGCCCCCAGCCGCGCTCGGTCATGCCCGGCAGGAACAGCCGCGTCAGCCGGACGGCGGCCAGGACGTTGACCTCGAAGTAGCGGCGCCACTCCGCGTCGGTGATCTCCAGCGGGTCGGCGGCGCCGAAGACGCCGAGGTTGTTGACGAGGATGTCCACCTGCGACAGCGTCTCCGCGACCTTCCCGGCGCCCTCCTCGGTGGTCACGTCCGCGGCGACCGGGACCACATCGGCGCCGGGCACCTCCCGTTCGACTGCGGCGGCACCCTCCCGTACGCGGTCGGCGGAGCGCCCGTTCACCGCGACCCGGGCGCCCGACCGCGCGAGTCCGGTGGCGATCGCCGCACCGATGCCCTGGGTGGAACCGGTGACCAGCGCTGTTCGGCCCTTCAGATCGATCTGCACGTCGTGCGTCCCCTCTGCCTGGATGCGTCGGACGGCGCGCCCGCGAACCGGTTGCCCACGCACGGTAACCGTCCGGGCCCGCCGCTCCCCTGGAACTTCCCAGTCGAACCACCGCAAATCCCCCAGGAGGCATACGCTTCTGCTAGAACACGGCTCCGCGGGGCAGACGGCACCCTGACGGCAGAGCGCAGCGCACCTCGAGACGGGAGACCACGTGACGGCCGAGCACTCGGACACGCCGGAAGGCCGTACGGAAGCCGACGCGGCACCCTCGGGCACGACCGGAGACGATCTGCTCCACGGCCTGGAGGTGGACGACCGGCGTCCGGAGCGGCCCGTGCTCCTCGACGGTGACGGCAACCCGATCGAGACCTGGCGGGAGAACCACCCCTACGACCGGAGGATCCGCCGGGCGGAGTACGAGCGGACCAAGCGTGTCCTGCAGATCGAACTGCTGAAGATGCAGCGGTGGGTGAAGGACACCGGTCAGCGGATCGTGGTCGTCTGCGAGGGGCGGGACGCGGCGGGCAAGGGCGGCACCATCCAGCGGTTCACGGAGCGGCTGAACCCTCGCGGTGCCCGTGTGGTGGCTCTGGAGAAGCCGACCGAGCGGGAGGCCGGGCAGTGGTACTTCCAGCGCTATGTCGCCCATCTGCCGGGCCGTGGCGAGATCGTCTTCTTCGACCGCTCCTGGTACAACCGCGCCGGGGTCGAGCGGGTCATGGGTTTCTGCACCGACGACGAGTACCACAAGTTCCTCGAACAGACGCCGATGTTCGAGCGGCTGCTCACCGACGACGGCATCCTGCTGGTGAAGTTCTGGTTCTCCGTCTCCCGCGCCGAGCAGCGCACCAGGTTCGCGATCCGCCAGGTCGATCCGGTGCGCCGCTGGAAGCTGTCGCCCATGGACCTCGCCTCCCTCGACCTCTGGGACGACTACACCCAGGCCAAGGTGGAGATGTTCCGGGCCACGGACACGCCCCACGCGCCGTGGACGGTCGTGAAGAACAACGACAAGCGCCGGGGCCGGCTCGAAGCCATGCGCAGCCTCCTCGACCGCTGCGACTACCCGGCCAAGGACCACGGGGCACTCGGCAAGCCGGACCCGCTGATCGTCGGCGCGGCGGACACCCTGCTGGAGGCCGGTGAGGAACCCGCGGTCCTCTCACCGACCCCCCTGGCGGGCCCCGGCCACGGACCCGGCAGCCACCCGGGAACCTGACCCGGTCATTCCGCCGGCAGTGACACCTCGCCGGAACCCCGCACCTCCGCCCCGCCGGCGATCCGCACCGTGAACGGACGCCCGGTCCCCGAGGCCGTGACCCGCAGGACGTCGCCGTCCCGCCGGACGCGGAACGTCGCGGCCGGCAGCCCCGCCGTGTCCGGCACCGTGACCTCGGCGGTGTAGTCGGGCGCGGCGGGCGGATGCACGAGCAGGACGGGAGCGTCCAGCCAGTCGCCGTCCGGGCGGGAGTCGTCGCCGGCCAGCGGCAGTACGGCGCCCTCCCGGACGTAGAGCGGAAGACTGTCGTAGCCGTGCCGCTCGGTGCGCCAGCACGGGCCGGTGACCCGCTCGCCGCTGAGCAGATGGGTCCAGGTGCCCTCGGGGAGGTACACCTCCACCTCGCCGTCCGCGGTGAACACCGGCGCGACGAGCAGGTCGGGGCCCAGCATGTACTGGCGGTCGAGCGGGCGGCACGCCGGGTCGTGCGGGAACTCCAGCACCATCGGCCGCATCATCGGGACGCCGGTCCGGTGCGCCTCGGCGGCGGTGCCGTACAGATACGGCATCAGACGGTGCTTGAGCAGCGTGAAGCGCCGCGCGACGTCGACCGCTCCGTCACCGAACTCCCACGGCACCCGGTACGACGAGGAGCCGTGCAGCCGGCTGTGCGAGGAGAGCAGGCCGAAGGCGAGCCAGCGCTTGAAGACGTCGGGGTCGGGCGTGCCCTCGAAGCCCCCGATGTCGTGGCTCCAGAATCCGAACCCGCTCAGCGACAGGGACAGACCGCCCCTGAGCGACTCGGCCATCGCCTCGAAGGACGACCAGCAGTCGCCGCCCCAGTGCACCGGGTACTGCTGTCCGCCCGCGGTCGCGGACCGGGCGAAGAGTACCGCCTCGCCCTGGCCGCGCTCCTTCTCCAGGAGTTCGAACACCGTCCGGTTGTACAGGTGCGTGTAGTAGTTGTGCATACGCTGCGGGTCGGAGCCGTCGTGCCAGACGACATCGGTGGGGATCCGCTCGCCGAAGTCCGTCTTGAAGCAGTCCACCCCCTGGTCGAGCAGCGCCTTGAGCTTCGACTGGAACCAGGCGCGCGCATCGGGGTTGGTGAAGTCCACCAGACCCATGCCGGCCTGCCACAAATCCCACTGCCACACGTCGCCGTTCGGGCGGCGCACCAGGTGGCCGAGGGCCTCGGCCTCCTCGAACAGCGGGGACTTCTGGGCGATGTACGGGTTGATCCAGAGGCTGATCCGCAGGCCCTTCTCCTTCAGCCGGGCCAGCATGCCGTCCGGGTCGGGGAAGACGTCCGGGTCCCACTGGAAGTCGCACCACTGGTACTCGCGCATCCAGAAGCAGTCGAAGTGGAACACGGACAGCGGGATGCCGCGCGCGGCCATGCCGTCGACGAACGACGTCACCGTCTTCTCGTCGTACGACGTGGTGAAGGAGGTGCTGAGCCACAGGCCGAAGGACCAGGCCGGCGGGAGGGCCGGGCGTCCGGTCAGCGCCGTGTAGCGGCCGAGGACCTCCTTGGGGGTCGGTCCGGCGACGACGTAGTACTCCAGCGACTGGTCCTCGACGCTGAACTGGACCTGGCCGACGGACTCGGAGCCGATCTCGTAGGAGACGGCCCCGGGGTGGTTGACGAACACGCCGTAGCCGCGGGACGAGAGATGGAACGGCACGTTCTTGTAGGCCTGTTCACTGCTCGTGCCGCCGTCGGCCTGCCAGACGTCGACGGCCTGGCCGTTCCTGACGAACGGGGTGAAGCGCTCGCCGAGGCCGTAGATCTGCTCACCGACGCCGAGCGACAGCCGGGTCAGCACATGGTGTGCTCCCCCGCCGGTGGTGGCGAAGGCCGTGCTCTTGGCGCCGGCGCGGGTCAGTTCCCGTCCGTCCTCGTCGTGGAACGTGAGCCCGAACGGCCCGGCCGCGTCCAGCCGGAGGGTCAGGGGACCGCTGACCAGTTCGGTGACCGAGCCGTCCCGGCGCACCGTGCCCGCGCCGTCCCCCTCGCCGGTGAGCGCGAAGTCGGGGCCCGGACGGCGCCTGCCCGCGTGGTGGGTGACCCGGACTCCGATGACGCCCTCGGCGGGGGAGAAGCACTCGACCGTGATCAGCGGTGCGTTGAGGGTGTCCCCCCTGCGTGTCACCTTCTTCATGGTGGCATAGCAGGTGAAGCGCTTCGATTCGGGGCGCACTTCGCGCACCTCGGTCGCGTACGAGATCTGCACACCGTCGCGGATGCGCCAGAAGCCGTCGGTGAATTTCATGGTCTTCCTCGCAGGGGGAGGGCGGAAGAGGCTGGAGAGGAATCCTCTGACCAGGAACTATGACAGGAGCCATGGAACCTGTCACGCCCTGGCGCGAGCAGATCGTGCCGCTGGAGGGCTAGCGCGACCGGCTCCCGCTGACGTATTAGTAATCAGGCCAAACAAATTACACCCGGTGCAGCGCCAGGCGACACCTCGCCGGTAGTCGCCTACAGTCGAAGCGCTTCACCAGCCTCTCTGAAAGAGCCACCGGCCCCGGCGCACGCCGAGCCGGTCCCACACAAGGGCCCCCACCGTGACAGCACATCCTCCGGTTGCCGCACCTCGCACGCGCGGACGCTCACGCAGAGCCGTCACATCGTTCGCCGCCGTCTCCGTCCTCATCTCCGGCACGGCACTCGCCGGCTGCGCACAGCAGCGCGACGACGACGTGTACACCGTGCTGAACTCCTCGACCGACGAGACCTACCACCGCTGGGACGCCGAGGCGATGGCCCGCTGCGGCAAGCGGCTGGGCGTCACCGTCGAGCAGCAGAGCGTTCCCGCGTCACAGGTGATGACGAAGGCGCTGCGCATGGCCTCGTCGAAGTCGCTGCCGGACATCGTGCAGTTCGACGCCTCCGAGATGCCGACCTTCGCCGAGGCCGGCGGGCTCGTCGACCTGCGCACCCTGGGGCTCCGCACCGAGGACGTCCCCGAGGGCATCGTCGACTTCGGCTCCTACCAGGGCACGTACTACGGAGCGGCCCGCTCCGTGAACACCCTCGCGCTCTTCTACAACAAGGACATCCTCGACGAGGCGGGCGCCGAGGTGCCCACCACGTGGGAGGAACTGCGGGAGACGGCACGGCAGCTGACCCGGGGCAAGCGGTACGGCCTGGCGCTCAGCGCGGGCGGCGCCGAGGACGGCGTCTTCCAGTTCACCCCGTTCATGTGGTCCAACGGCGGCGACGAGACCGATCTCGACAGCCCCCGGGTCGTCGAGGCGCTCGACTACTGGAAGGCGCTGCTGCAGGACGGGTCGCTGTCCAAGTCCACGGTCAACTGGACGCAGGCCGATGTGAACGACCAGTTCATGGCCGGGAACGCCGCGATGATGATCAACGGCCCGTGGCAGGTCGAGACACTCAACACCGACACGTCACTGCACTGGGAGATCGCGCCGATCCCCGTCCCCGAGGCGGGCGCCGAGTCGGTGGGACCGCTCGGCGGCGCGGTGCTCACCGTGCCCCGCACCGGTGACACCCGGCGCGAGGAAACGGCCGGCCGGATCGTCGCCTGTCTGGCGAGCGAGAAGGAACAGCTCACCTACGCCCTGAACAGCTGGATGGTCCCGGCCAACGAGAAGGCCGCCGCCGAGTGGCGCGAGCGGGTGCCCGAGCTGGACGCGCTGGCCGGCCAGGTCGCCGCGGCCCGTTCCCGCACCGCCCGGCTCGGCGCCGGCTGGTCGGCCGTGTCGCTCGCCCTGCAGAGCGCCTTCCAGTCCGCACTGACCGGCCAGTCCAGCGAGTCCGCACTGAAGCGCGCCCAGCAGCGCGCCACGAGCGGGAACTGAGGTACGCGCCCATGACCACCTCCGTCACCGCCGTGGCGTCCTCCGGGACACCCGTCGACACACAAACGCCGGACCCGGCCCGCACCCGCAGGCGCCGCAGACTCGCCCAATGGGGCTTCGTCGCCCCGGCCGTCGTCTTCATGCTGCTGTTCTTCGGCTACCCGCTCGTCCGCAACGTCGTGATGAGCTTCCAGCACTACACCCCGAAGACGTTCTTCACCGGCGAGGCCCCCTTCAACGGCACCGACAACTGGTCGTCCGTCTTCCACGACGTCCTCTTCGGCAAGGCGCTGTGGCACACCCTCGTCTTCACCGCCGGTTCCCTGCTCGGCCAGTTCTGCATCGGCCTCGCGCTCGCCGTCTTCTTCAACCGCAGATTCCCCCTCGGCGGCGTCCTGCGGTCGCTGATCCTGCTGCCCTGGCTGGTGCCCATGGTGGTGTCCGGCATCGTGTGGCGCCGCATCCTCGACCAGGACACCGGCGTACTGAACACCTTCCTGGACACCCTCGGACTCGGCGGTCACACCCCGTGGCTGACCAGCCCCGACATGGCGCTGCTCTCGGTGGTCCTGGTCAACGTCTGGATCGGCATCCCGTTCAACATGGTCATCCTCTACGGCGGCCTCCAGGAGATCCCGAGGGAGCTGTACGAGGCGGCCTCCCTCGACGGCGCCTCGGCCTGGCGGACGTTCCGCTCGGTCACCCTGCCGATGCTCAAGCCGGTGATCACGGTCGTCCTGGTGCTCGGCTTCATGTCGACGGTGAAGATCCTCGACCTGATCCTGGCCCTCACCGACGGCGGACCCGCCGACGCCACACAGACCCTGGGCACGCTCACCTACCAGAACTCCTTCGTGGAACTGGACTTCGGCGCCGGCGCGGTCGTGGGCAACGTCCTCATCATCGTCTCCGCGGTGTTCGCGGTGTTCTACCTGCGGGCCAACCGCACCGAGGGGAAGTGACCGACATGGCCGCTCACGCACCCGCCCCGTCCCGGCGCCGCTGGGGCTCCACCGTCGCGGGCCTGCTCGTCCTGGGCGTGATGCTCTTCCCGCTGTACTGGATGCTCAACACGGCACTCCAGCCCGAGTCCGGTCTGCTCCAGGTCGACCCGGTGCCCTCCGGCCCCGACCTCTCCGGCTTCTCCAAGGCCCTCACCGACCAGGGAGGCCACCTGCTGACCTCGCTGCTGGTCTCCTCCGGCGCCGTCGCCATCTGCCTGGCCGTCTCCGCCCCGGCGGCGTACGGACTGGCCCGCTTCGGACTGCGCGGCTCGCGCACCATCGTCTTCGGCACCCTGATCACCCAGATGGTGCCGGGCATCGTCATCGCCAACGCCCTGTACAACTCGTACGTCGATCTCGGCCTGGTGAACTCCTACTTCGGCCTGATGCTCGCGGACGCCTCGCTCGGCATCCCGTTCTCCATCGTGCTGATGCGCTCCTTCATGGTGTCCGTCCCGGGTGAGGTCATCGAGGCCGCCGAGATCGACGGGGCCGGGCCGGTACGGGTCTTCCTGCGGGTGGTGCTCCCGATGAGCCGCAACTCGCTGATCACCTCGGGCCTGTTCGCGTTCCTGTTCGCATGGAGCGACTTCATGTTCGCGCTCACCCTGAACACCACCGACGACGTCAAACCGATCACGCTGGGCATCTACCAGTACATCGGCGCCCACGTCGGCGACTGGGGCGCGGTCATGGCCGCCTCCGTGCTCTCCGCCGTCCCGGCCGCGATCCTGCTCGTCCTCGCCCAGAAGTACATCGCCGCCGGCATCACCGGCGGCTCCGTCAAGTGATCACCGCACACCTCGAGATGGACCGACACGCATGAGCGACTTCCCCCGTTTTCCGCCCGGCTTCGTCTTCGGCGCCGCGACCGCCTCGTACCAGATCGAGGGCGCGGCGTACGAGGACGGCCGAGGCCCGTCCATCTGGGACACCTACAGCCACACCCCCGGCCTGGTGGCCAACGGCGACACCGGTGACGTCGCCTGCGACCACTACCACCGCTACCCCGAGGACGTGGCCCTGCTGCGGGGCCTCGGCGTCGGCTCGTACCGCTTCTCCATCGCCTGGCCGCGCATCGTGCCCGACGGCTCGGGCCCGGTGAACCCCAAGGGCCTGGACTTCTACTCCCGTCTGGTCGACGACCTCCTCGCCGCCGGCATCGAGCCCGCCGCCACCCTCTACCACTGGGACCTCCCGCAGGCCCTCGAAGACCGGGGCGGATGGCGGGTGCGGGACACCGCGGAGCGGTTCGCCGAGTACACGGCCGTCGTCGCGGAGCATCTGGGCGACCGGGTGCCCCGCTGGATCACCCTCAACGAGCCGTGGTGCAGCGCCTTCCTCGGCTACTCCGTCGGCCGCCACGCACCGGGCGCCCGCGAGGGCCGGGGCGCGCTGGCCGCCGCCCACCATCTGCTGGTCGGCCACGGACTGGCCGTCGGCGCGCTGCGTGCCGCGGGCGTGCGCGAGACCGGCATCACCCTCAACCTCGACCACCACCTGCCCGCGAGCGACTCCGCCGCCGACCGGGCGGCCGTGGTGCGCGCCGACACCCTGCACAACCTGGTCTGGACGGAACCGATCCTCGCCGGACGGTACCCCGGCACCGAAGCGGACACCTGGGGCGAGCTGATCACCGCGCAGGACTTCCGCCGCGACGGCGACCTGGCACTGATCTCCCAGCCGCTGGACTTCCTCGGCATCAACTACTACCGCCCGATCGTCGTCGCCGACGCCCCGCACCGGGAGAGCGACCCCGCACTGCGCGTGGCCACCGACAACCGCTACGCCGAGGTTCCGATGCCCGGTGTCCGCCGGACCGCGATGGGCTGGCCGGTGGCCCCGCACACCCTCACCGATCTGCTGGTGGACCTGAAGGAGCAGTACGGGGACGCCCTGCCACCCCTCCACATCACCGAGAACGGCTCCGCCGAGGACGACGAGGCGGGCGCCGACGGCACCGTGCACGACACCGAGCGCGTGCACTACCTGCGCGACCACCTCACCGCGCTGCGGGCCGCGATCGACGCGGGGGTCGGCGTCCGCGGGTACTACGTGTGGTCACTGCTCGACAACTTCGAGTGGGCCTTCGGCTACGACAAGCGCTTCGGCATCGTGCGGGTCGACTACGACACCCAGGAGCGCACACCGAAGGACAGCTACCACTGGTACCGGCGCATGATCGCCGCCCAACGGCCCTGACACCGCGCTACGCGGCGCCCTGTTCCCGCCGGCTCGCGAGCGACCGCACGACGGGGGTGCCGGTGAGGGCAGGGCCGTCGGGGTCCGTCACGAGAGCGGTGGGAGGCTTGCGCAGCAGGACCAGCGCCGCGTCGTCGTGCAGCCGGCCGCCCACGTGGTTCAGCAGTTCCTCGTGCAGCGCGGCGAGCGTACGGGACGGCTCGTCGCACAGATGGCGGGCCAGACCGTCGGCCAGGGGGTAGAACTCGCGGGCGGCGTCGCGCGCCTCCGTGACGCCGTCCGTGTAGAGCAGCAGCTGGTCACCCTCGGCGAACGGCACCACCTGGAGGCAGGGGAGGTCCTCGGACAGGGCACGCAGTCCCAGGGGCGGCGCGGGACGGACGGGATCCACCGGCACCACCTCGTTCCCGCGGATCAGCAGCGGGGGCGCGTGTCCGCAGTTGACCATCTCCAGACGCCCGGGCTCAGGACAGCCGGCGACCACGGCGGTGACGAAGTCGTCGGAGCCGAGATTCCGGGCCAGGCTCCGCTCCACCCGGCAGACGACGTCCAGCAGGTCCGGCTCGTCGTAGGCCGCCTCACGGAAGACACCGAGCACCAGAGCGGCCGTTCCCACGGCCGGCAGCCCTTTGCCGCGCACATCGCCGACGATCATCCTGACCCCGTAGGGCGTGGGCACGAGGGCGTAGAGGTCGCCGCCGATCCGCGCCTCGGCCGCGGCGGCGCTGTAGCGGACCGCCACCTGGAACGGGCCCACGGTCTCCGGGACCGGCCGGAGCAGCGCGTGCTGCGCGGTCTCGGCCACGGAGCGGACGGCGGCGAGCACCCGCTCACGGCTGACGCGCAGAGCACTGGCGAGGGCGCCGGCGACGGTGACGGTGACCAGCGCCGCCAGCACGACGAGCAGATGGGGGATCGGCAGGTCGTGGCGGGCGCCGATCCCGGTGCCCAGCACGGAGGCGAGGAGACCGACCCCCAGGACCCCGAGCGGCCGGCTGGTGGCGGCCGCCAGCGCCGGTCCGACGGCGAGGAGCGGCAGCCAGATCCTGCCTGTCCCGGCGTAGAGGTCGATGGACACGATGATGAAGACGATCAGGATCGACAGGGCCGGTGTACCCGCGGCCCAGTGCGCCACCGCCCGGACGGGAGGTGACCAGGTTCGCCTGACGCCCGGCTTGAACGGCCGTTTCGGCCAAGGGCCGCGTCCATGACTCATGTGTCGTCCGCTGTCCTCACCTTTGCGCGACAAGCACGCATACCGAAAATGTCTTCTTCATCAGGAAAGGTGATCGTCTGGGACGTCACAAGGTTGTGCTTTTCAAATAGTGAGCGACAAGGTCCGCGTCACCCTGTCGGCGGTCGGCAGAAGCCGTGCGCGGACCTCGTCGAGCCGGGAAAGCCGGTCCCTGGGCATCGACACACCGAGTGAGCCCAGCGTGTCGCTGCTGTAGACCGGAACCGCGACGCAGACCGTGCCGAGGGAGTACTCCTCCAGGTCCGTGACGGCCGGGGCCAGGGCCGTGGTCTCGAGCTGCCGGATCAGCGTCGGCACCGTGGTGATCGTCCGCGGGGTGAGGTCGTTCAGGGGGTGACGGGAGAGGTACTCGCTGCGTGCCTCGTCGTCGAGCTCCCGCAGCACGGACTTGCCCAGCGCGGTGGCGTGCCCCGCGTCCTCGAAGCCCACCCAGAGATCCGTCCGCGGCGTGCGCGGCCCGTCGACGATCTCGGCGACCCGGATCTCACCGTCCTCGTAGAAGGTGAGGTAGGCGGCGCTGGAGAGCTCGTCCCGCAGCGCGGCGAGGGCCGGCCGGACCCGGCTGAGCAGCGCCTGCCCGCCGCTCGCCGTGTGCAGCGTCTGCAGCCGGTCGCCCAGGACGAACGCGCCGTCGTCCATCTTGCGCAGATACCCGTCGTGCACGAGCGTGCGCAGCAGGTGGTACGCCGTGGCCAGCGGCAGCCCCGTCTCACGCGCCAGCTGTTTCGCCGGAGCGCCGTTCTGATGCGCGCTCGCCGCCTCCAGCAGCCGGAACGCACGCTGAACGGAGGAGATGAGCGTCGGGCTCGCACCCATGGCACCAGACTGCGCCGGTCATCCGCGACAGGCAAGACGAGCCCCCGCCCGGGCGGGCGGGGGCTCGTCCCGAACGGCCGGCTCAGTCGCCGGTGGCCGGGCGGGGCGGCACGGGCACCCCGTCCTCCGTCACGTACTTCGCGCCGTCGTCGTACTTGGTGATCGTGAACGAGTCCAGCACCTCACCGACCTCCTTGTCCGTGGTGGAGCGGTCGTCCCACTTGGCGGCGACGACCGCCTCGTAGCGGATCGTGTCCCTGGTGACCTTGATCCCCTGGAACGTGGAGGTGTGCCCCGCGCGGACCACCTGGGTCGCCCCGTTGCGGGTCCACACGTTGTCGTCCCCGGGAGCGAGCTCGTAGTACTTCGGTCCCGAGACCGCGACCGTGTACACGGGCCCGGTGGTCACCCCGGGGGTCGAGGTGGCGTCGGAGTCGAGGTGCCCCCGGGAGTACACATGGTCGTGTCCCATCAGCACCAGGTCGATGTCGTTGCGCTGGAACACCGGGAGCCAGGCGTCCCGCACCGGCTTCTCGTCGCGCCCCTCGGCGCCGGAGAACACCGGCTGGTGGAACACCGCCACCGCCCACTTGTTGGGGTTGTCCCGGAGGATGTGGTCCAGCCAGCGGCCCTGCATGCCGAGCCAGAGCTTCTGGGGATCGGGGCAGTCCTCGCTGCACGCCGGGAGATCGTCCGGTGTCATCAGCGACCGGGCGTCGCCCGTGCTGGCGTTCAGGGAGATGAACCGCACCCCCTGGTAGTCGGTGTAGTACGCGGTCTCGCTGAGCGCCTCCGCCATGTGCGCCTCGTAGGCGGCGCGCTGCCGCTCGGCGGGGGTGTCACCGCCGGACGGTGAGGCACCGGGCCCGTTGGCCGGGTACTCGAAGGTCGACTTCCACTTCTTCAGGAAGGTGTCTCCCGAGTACTCGTGGTTCCCGGGCGCGGCGATGACATTGGTCGTCCGGCTGTGGCCGTCCATCGCCGCGAACCAGTCACGCCACTCGCTGTCATTGCCCGAGGAGTTGACCAGATCGCCCGCGTTGACGCTGCCCACGGCATCGGGATAGCGCGCGTAGGCCTGCTTCACCACCGGCGCCCACTTCGCCGACAGCTCGTTCTGCGCGTCGCCGAAGTACAGGAACGTGAACTCCTCGCCCGCCGGCCGGGCGGTGGTGAACCGGTACGTGGGACCGAACCGGCCGTCGGTGCCCACCCGGTACTCGTACTCGGTGCCGGGGGAGAGCCGGTCCAGCACCGCGGAGTGGGTGCGCACGAGCTCGCCGCCCGTGTTCAGCTCCTCGTTGGCCCGGGCGGCCACGGTGCGCCACTCCTCGGTGCCGGCCCTGCGCACCCGCGCCTCACCGCCCGTCAGGGCCGCCGCCGTGCTCCAGGTGACGGCCTGGGACGACTCCGGCTTCTCGGTCGGCGTCAGGACGATGCGCGAGGGCACCGCACCGGGAACCTCCAGATCCGGCCTGTCGGTGAGCGCCACGTCGAAGACGTGCATGACACCGCGGTCGGTGCCCTGCGGCAGGACGACCGCGGCCACCCGCTTGTCCGGATCCAGCAGCTGGGGACGCGTGCCGAAGACCTTGGTCTGCACGGTGTCGGTGCCGCCCGCGGCCCGGTTGCGGCCCGTCGTGGTCACCAGCGGCTCGTTGCCGAACCGGTAGTCGGTCCCGGGCGTCCAGTCGGTGAACCCCACGGGCACGGACTGGGTGGAGCCGTCGGTGTACTCCACCACCGCGATGCCCTGCGCCGGGCCGTTGGTGGCAAGGCCCAGGAAGGAGATCCCGGTGGCCCGCTTCCCGCCCAGGGGGATGCGCTGACCGTGCGGAATCCAGTGGTCGGGCTCGCCCGGACCGGCGTCCGGCCAGGTGAACTCCACACCCGTGTTGCCCAGCGGCAGCTTGGCGCCCGGCGCCGCTCCCGCCTGCGCCAGCCGCTCCCGCGACAGGGAGTTGTCGCTGAGGTCCAGCGACCCGAGGTTCCCGTGACCGTCCGGGGTGACGCCGATGCTGTTGCGGGCGTCCGTGCCGTCCGTGTGCGACGGGGGCACGTCCCGCGCGCCGGTGCCCCAGGTGCCCGGCTCCGACGACATCCGGAAGCTCAGCCTGCCGCCCTTGCGGGTGAAGTCGGCGGGGAGCCAGGACCGGGTGGTGGCACGCCCGTCGACCTTCAGCGACCTCACATAGGGCGCCGTGCCGGCCCGGGGCGCGTCGAGGGTGATCCGCCGCCGGCTGTCGGCGCTGTCCACCACGACCCGGTCGAACATCGGACCGCTCACCACCAGGTCGGCGGTGCCGGGAACGGCGGGGAAGAGCCCGATGGCCGCCCAGACGTACCAGCTGCTGAGCGAACCGAGGTCGTCGTTGCCGGGCAGCCCCGAGGGCGAGGTGTCGTACATCTCGTCCACGGCACGGCGGAGGACGTCCGCCGTCCGGTGCGGCCGGCGCAGCCAGTTGTAGACGAACGGCATGGTGAAGCTGGGCTGGTTGCTCAGATACGCGCCGGAGGTGTTGTACACACCGGCGTCGAGCTCACGGGTGTGGTCGTCGAGCGCCTCGGCGGTGGCCTCGGCACCGCCCCGCTTCTCGATCAGCGCGCCCACGTTGTGCGGCACCATCCAGCCGTACTGGTATCCCGTGGCCTGCTCGAACTGGTTGCCCCGCTCGCCGAGGCCGAAGGACCGGTCGAAACCGTTCCGCTCGCGGGGCCGGATGTGGTCACTGACGTCGTCGAACACGTTCTGCCAGTTCTGCGCCCGCACCATGTACCGGTCGTACGTCTCCTCGTCGCCCAAGCGCCGGGCGAGCTGGGCGATGCCGAAGTCGTCGACGGCGTACTCGAGCGTCTTGGACGTGGCCGAGTCGCCCTTGCGGTTCTCGATGAAGCCGACCGTCGCGTACTGGTAGGCGTGCCGCCGCAGCGTCGCGTCGGCGGGCAGCCCCTGTGTCGCCTTCATCGACTCCAGCGCGGCGCGCCGGTCGTAGTCCGTGCTGCCGAACGCGTCGACCGAGGCGACCACCGACTGCAGCGAGTCGCCGCTCATCTTCTGCTGCGCCTGGTTGAGATGAGGCCAGTTGGGCCACCTGCCGGTCTGGCGCACCATGTCCGTGATCGACTGGTTGATGTCGCTGCCGACCTCGGGGAACAGCAGCGCGATCAGCTGCGCCTGACTGCGGTACGTGTCCCAGCCCGCGTAGGTGACGTAGTGGTGGCGGCCCTTGGGCACCCGGTGGATCTCTCCGTCGTAACCCCCGTACTCGCCGTTCACGTCGTCGAAGACGTTCGGGTGCAGCAGCGAGTGATAGAGCGCGGTGTGGAACTTCACCCGCTCGTCACGGGTGCCGCCGTCCACGTCCAGGGTCCCGAGCGCGTCCCGCCACACACGGGCGGATTCCGTCCGGACGCGGTCGAAGGACCGGCCGCGGGTCTCGGCGGCCGCGTTGCGCGCGGCGCCCTCGACGCTCACATAGCTGAGGCCGGTCTTCGCGGTGACCTTCGCGCCCCGGTCGAAGACGAGGTAGGCGCCGGCCCCGTGCTTGGTGTCACCGCCGGAGGCGTCCTCGGACCCGGGACGTATGTCGGAACCCTGCCAGGTGCCGTGGGCCTTGACGGGACGGTCGAACGTGGTCGAGAAGTAGGCCCGGTAGCGCCCGCCCTCGTCGCACACCGAGGCCGCCTCCACCCACCCGCTGACGGTGTTGCCGTCGACCTTCACCTCGCTGCCGAACACCCGGTTGTTGGAGCCCGCGACATCGAACAGCAGCGTCGAGTCGCCGTCCGAGGGGAAGTCGTAGCGGCTCACCGCGGTGCGCGTGGTGGCGGTCAGCTCCGTCTCCACGCCGTTGGCGAGGTCCACGGAGTAGTAGCCGGGGTCGGCCTTCTCTTCGGCGTGGTCGAAGCCGAGGTAGTAGTCGGTGATCTTCTCGGCCGGGCTGACGGGCAGGGTGGCGCCGGCGAGCCTGCCGGTGTACGGCAGCACCGGGAAGTCGAAGCCGCTGAAGCGCCCTTCGCAGCCGGTCCCGGAGAGCCGGGTCATGCCGAAGCCGCGGATCTTGTCGGCCGTGTACTCGTATCCGCCCTTCTGGTCCCCGTCGGAGGAGCGGTACGTCGTGGGGGAGGACTGCACCATGCCGAACGGCACCGTGGCGCCCGGCCAGGTGTTGCCGTACGCGCTGTTCCCCTTGTTCTGGGACGTGTCCAGGCGGGTGCCGATGAACGGATCGACGGCGTCGAACGCCGCGATGTCGCGGTGGCCCGGGTCGGCGGCAGCGCCGGCCGCGGGCGTCGGTCCGGCGACCAGCGCGCCGAGGACCAGTGCGGTGGTGAGAAGTCTGCGTCGGCCCGGCGGGGGCGTCGGCGGGGGTGGCTCTGCGGCTGTCCACATGACGGCGGTGTTCCTGCCTTCCCTGGTGGTGACAACGTTGTCAAAACGCGACCCTCTTGGGGGGCGCGGCCTATAGTTCAGCGTCTCGGGCTCACCGGGGGAAGTCCGGGGAGAGGATTGGATGAATTCCGGGAGAAGTCGAGTGCGGACCCGGAGTGCGGCCGGGGGCCGCAATGACGGCCCCCGGCCGGGGAGTTGAGGCAGCGGTGCGCATGAGCTGACGGTCAGGGAGCGGGAACCTCGTCCACGAAGGAGGTGCCGGCCCCGCGGAGCGCGTCGATCTTCGCGGTGACCTGTGCGGGGGTCAGGACCTGGTCCTTGACGTGGAGTACGTAGTCGACCTGCTGGTTGTAGGCCCGGGGTGTGGTGGACGTCTGTCCGTCGAGGTCGATCAGCCACTGGTTGAAGTTGATCGACATGGGGCGTTCGGGCAGGTACGCGGCGTCGTGGGTGCCGAAGTGCTGCCCGTCGACGTAGTAGGTGATGGCGTTGTTGTCGATGGTGACGACCAGGTCGTGCCAGCCCGCGAAGCTCCGCCGGCTCTCGCTGTGCTGGTTGACGGCCTGCCAGGGCTCCGGGTTGTAGGTCTCCCAGGAGGTCGTGTACAGGATGTTGGACGGCTCGCCCCAGCCTCCGTTGGGCAGGTACTCGAAGTCGTACTCGGCGTAGTCGTCGGCCATCGGGGCCTTGAGGTCGTTGATGGTGAAGAAGGTCTGGACGACACGGTCGCCGTCGGGGCCGTACGCGGGGGCGTCGGAGAACCTGACCCGGGCGGCGTAGGTGCCGTTCTTGAACTTCATGCTCCGGGTGAGGACTTCGGTGTGCGTGGTGGAGGCGCCGGTGCCGGCGGTGGAGCTCTCCAGGTTCATCAGCGAGTTGCCGCCCGATGAGCTGAAGGTGACCTTGGACGGGTCCCAGGTCGCGCCGGGCACCCCGGGGCCGCCGGAGTTGGAGCGCACGCTCCAGCCGTGTGCGGCGATCGCGGGGTCCGTGTGCGAGGTGTAGTCGAAGTCGTCGAACAGGGTCTGGCCGCCCTCGCCGGGCGGGTCGGTCGGATCCGTGGGGTCGGTCGGGTCGTTGCCCTCGGGGGCGGTGCCCCAGACCGTGGCGCCGGCGAGCCGGGCGGTGACCTTGTCCCAGTCGGCGTACGAGGTCTGGGAGCCGTTGAAGGAGTAGTCGTCGCTCTGCCTCAGCGTCTGCCAGTCGGACCGGTGGAAACGGAGCTGCATGTCCCCCGTGTCGGCGCCCGGGGCCAGCGAACCGGCGGACTGGGTGAAGCCGATCTCGAGGTAGCGGTCGGCCGTCGCGGTGGGCTGGGCGAGCGTCCCGAACGTGCCGGTGATGGAGGAACAGCCCCGGACCGCCCAGGAGCAGGCGAAGCGGTACGTGGCGTTGGCGGCGTCGGCCTTGAAGTAGTAGCGGATCTTCACCTGGCTCAGCTGGACGGCGGAGGAGCCTGTGTTGCGGACCTTGAACCAGGGCTCGCTCTGATCGGCGGTGGCGCCGCCGGAGCCGGTGCGGTACTGCACACGGACGGAGCCGTCCGCTGCTGCGGCGGTGGTGGTGCCGGCGAGGCCGGCCAGGGAGGCGCTGCCCAGCAGGGCGGTCAGGGCGAGTGCCGCGCGGAGGCGGCGGCCGGTGGGGCGAGTGTTCATCCGGGTTCCTTTCGCGGTGGGGGTGGCGCGCGGATGATCGCCGGTGCGGCATGTGTGGGGGTGCCGCACGACGGGGAGCTCACGGGGGACGGCCCGGCCCTCCGGATTGACCAGTTGCCCGTCAAGCTTTACCAGTTGGTGTCGAGTGAAGGTGGCATAGACCAATGTGCGCGTCAACCCTCCTCGCACACACGGGTATTGAGGGCTCATGGGCCGACGCCCCCGGCGGGCAGACCAGTTATGGTCGAGGCCATACCAGTGGCCCGATGTCCCTCCTGTGCCCGACGACGAACGAGAGCCCTTCATGGAGATCGATTCCGCCGCATCAGGCGCCGTGCTCAAGCGGGAACGCGTACGCGACGCGATCCTCGAGCTCATCGAGGCCCGCCGCCCCGGCGACGCCATCCCCTCGGAGCGCAGTCTGTGCGCCCGGCTCGGTGTCTCGCGCCCCACGCTGCGTGCCGCGGTGGACGAACTCGTCGTCGCGGGACTGCTGGTCCGTGAGCACGGCCGCGGCATGTTCGTGGCCGAGGAGAAGATCACTCAGGAGCTGGTCTCGGAGCGGAACTCCTTCACCCTGCCCCGGGCGGGCGGCGTATGGACCAGCAGGATCCTGGAGTTCCGCACCCTGCCGGCCGGTGCCCGGGTGGGCCGGAGGCTGCGGATGTCGCCCGCGGCGCGCGTCCGCTACACGGCCCGCCTCCGGCTGGTCGACGGCGCGCCCATGGCCATCGAGCATCTGCACGTCCCGGCGGACCTGGTGCCGGACCTGACCGGTGAGGAACTGGAACAGGGCGATCTCTACGAGCACTTCCGGGACCGGCACGGGGTCCAGGTCAGTGAGGCGGTGCAGTCCATCGAGCCCACCGTGGTGACCCGCGCGGAGGCGGATCTGCTCGATGTCCCCGAGCTGTCGCCGGCCCTGCTGTTCGAGCGTCTCACCACCGACACCGGGGGCCGTCCGGTCGAGTACGTGCACTCGGTCTACCGGGGTGACCGCTACCGCATCGTCTCGCGGCTGACGCTGGGGCCGGCGGCCGCCCGTCCGGGCCGGCCCGAGGAGCACCATCCGGGCATCCCGCCGGGCGACTTCACCTCCGGCGCGCCCCTCACCCTTTCGACCCGGGGAGTCGTGCAGCCGAACGAGGCCTGAGTGCCGTCGCGTTGGGTGAATCCGGAACCTTAAGCTCCCGAACTGTTGACAGGTTCACGGCGGGGCGGGACTCTCCCTGAGAGCGCTCTCAATGAGCCGCTTTACGCCTGAGAGCGCTCTCAGAAACGATTCTCTCGGCCACAGCTGAACGGAGAAGGAGTATGCTCCGCACACTCAAACGCCGGTTGACGGCCGCGGGGTTGAGCATCGCCACGGTGCTCGGCGGCTCCCTGCTCGCTGCCGGAGTGCCGTCCCCGGCCCAGGCCGCGGTCCCCGACACCATCCCCCTGACGATCACCAACAACTCGGGCCGCGGCGAGCAGGTGTACGTCTACAACCTCGGCACCCAGCTGTCGTCCGGCCGGCAGGGCTGGGCCGACGCGAACGGCACGTTCCACCCCTGGCCCGCCGGCGGCAACCCGCCGACACCCGCCCCCGACGCCTCGATACCGGGCCCCGCGGCGGGACAGACCACCACCATCCGCATCCCCAAGTTCTCAGGCCGCATCTACTTCTCCTACGGCCAGAAGATGGTGTTCAAGCTGACCACCGGCGGACTGGTGCAGCCCGCCGTGCAGAACCCGACGGACCCCAACCGGAACATCCTGTTCAACTGGTCCGAGTACACGCTCAATGACGCCGGTCTGTGGATCAACAGCACGCAGGTCGACATGTTCTCCGCGCCCTACTCGGTGGGAGTGCAGCGTGGCGACGGCGGCACCGCGACCGCCGGCCGGCTCAAGCCCGGTGGCTACAACGGGGTCCTCAACGCCCTGCGGGCACAGCCGGGAGGCTGGGGCAACCTGATCCAGACCCGGTCCGACGGCACCGTGCTGCGCGCCCTGTCCCCGCTGTACGGGGTGGAGACGGGCGCCCTGCCGGCGTCGGTCATGGACAACTACATCAACCGGGTCTGGCAGAAGTACTCCGGCTCGACCCTGACCGTCACGCCCTTCGCCGACCGGCCCGACACCAAGTACTTCGGACGGGTCTCCGGAGGGGTCATGAACTTCACCAACGGCTCGGGCGCCGTCGTCACCAGCTTCGAGAAGCCGGACTCCTCGTCGGTCTTCGGCTGTCACCGCAAACTCGACGCGCCGAACGACCAGGTGCGCGGCCCGATCTCGCGCACCCTGTGCGCCGGATTCCACCGCACGACCCTGCTCACCAACCCCAACCAGCCCGACTCCGGCGCGGCCGGCTTCTACCAGGATCCCGTCACCAACCACTACTCGCGCATCATCCACGCGCACATGGTCGACGGGAAGGCCTACGGCTTCGCCTTCGACGACGTCGGCCACCACGAGTCGCTCGTCCACGACGGCAATCCTCGCCAGGCGTCCATGACGCTCGCCCCGTTCAACTGACCGCACCCGTGCGGCGGACACGGTACCGGTGGCGGCCCACGCGGCGCGGGCGCCGCCACCGGTGACGATCCGTCGTACCCCCGGGCCGGGGGACACCCCGGGCGGCGTGGCGGCCTTCGCCGCGCGGCCCCGCCGCAGCCCGTCAGCGCGGCGGCGTGGGCCGCAGGGCCAGCAGCGCGATGTCGTCGTCGCTGTCGGCGCCCAGCCTGATGAGCAGCTCGTCGCAGAGCACGTCGAGGGGTTCGCGGGACAGCTGGGCGGCGTGCCGGCGGAGCCGCTCCAGGGCGTCGTCCAGGTGTTCCTCACGACGCTCCACGAGACCGTCGGTGTACAGCAGCACCGTGGAGTGGGCCGGAATCGCCTCCCGGGACGCGGGCCGGGGCATGTCGGGGTCCACACCGAGCAGGAGCCCCGAGCCGTCCTCCAGGAAGCGGGTGCGGCCGTCCGCCCCGACGAGCAGCGGCGGCGGATGCCCGGCGGACGAGTGCACCAGCCACCAGGGCCCCTGCGAACCGCCCTTGACCAGAGCGTAGATGCAGGTGGCGGTCGCCTCCCGGTGGAGGCTGTGGTTCGCCATGTCCAGGCGGCGCAGAACGGCCTCGGGCGGTTCCTGACGGTCCACCGCGATTCCTCGCAGCATGCTGCGCAACTGGCTCATGGCGATCGCCGCGTCCAGGTTGTGCCCGGTGACGTCGCCGATGACCAGCGCCATGTCCCCGTTGGGCAGGACGAAGCTGTCGTACCAGTCGCCGCCGACCTGTGCGGTGGCCGAGGACGCCGCATAGCGGGCGTCCAGCCGCAGATTCTCCACCTCCGGGAGCACCGGCAGCAGCGACCGCTGGAGCTGCTCGGCGATGTCCCGGGTCTCCTGGTGCAGCCGGGCGTTGTCCACCCCCAGGGCGAGACTGCGCACCAGATCGTGGACCAGCGGCAGGTGCTCCTCCGTGAACGGCTCGCCCGGTCCGCGACGGGCCAGGGTGAGGGCGCCGATGATCTGCCTGCGCGCCCGCAGCGGGGCGACGACGGCACTGTCCATGCCCAGGGTGCGGAACAGCCCCAGGTAGTGGGCGTCCAGCGGGCTGGCGATCTCGCCGGGCGACGGGGGTCCGGTGAGCAGTAGCGGGCCCGCCCCGCGCAGCGCACGGGCCAGCGGTCCCCGGGCGGTGTCGGACACCGCCGGAAGCCGGCCCCCGTACTCCGTGGGTTCCCGGCCCGGCGGGGAGCGGTGCACCAGGGACACCCGCTCCACCTCGGCACTGTCCACGAACAGATCCACCGCGCACCAGTCGGCCAACCGCTGGGTGAGGATCCGGCCCACCCGCTCCAGTCCCTCCTGCAGGTTCGGGGCGTTGGTCAGCGCGGCGGCGGTGTCGGCCAGCAGGGACAGCCGCTCCAGCGCGGAGCTGTCCGCCCGGCCCGGACCCCCCTTCGTCCCGCCCGCACGGGCGGCGGACGGCGGCCGGCCCGGTCGCGCCGTGGGCCGGGCACGGCCCAGCGGGTGGGCGACGGGCCCGGGCACGGCCGCCCTCGGGGTGAGCTGGGCGACGAAGACGGTGCGGCCGTCGGCCGTCTCCTGCGGCTGGATGAACAGACGCACCGGAACCAGCCGGCCGTCGTGGTGCAGGGCGGGGAGCGGCACCGAACGGCCCAGGATCCGGGGCTGTCCGCTGAGCAGCAGGGAGGTGAACGCCGCGATGTGGCGTCTGCGGAGGTGTTCCGGGACCAAGGTGGTGATCGGCCGGCCGGTCAGCTCCTCCGGGTGCCAGCCGAGCAGGTCCGCCGCCGGCCCGTTCACCGCGATGATCCGGTTCCGCTCGTCGGCGGCGATCGTCGGCACACTGACCGCGTGCACCTGCCCGGCGTCCCACGCCACCGGCTCCGAGGCACTGACGCCCGGCACCACCGTCCACGCCGTCGGATCCGCTCCCGCGAGCTGGCCGGTGATCTCGTCGAACAGCCACTGGTGGAAGAGGCGCTGCCGCGGGAGCGCCGGCAGGGTCAGCAGCCGCTCCGCACGGGCGCCCTCCTCGGCCAGGTCGAGCACCGCGCGCAGGGTCCGCACCGACGACCCGGCGTCCGGTGGCACCGACAGCGGCAACGACCGCACCGCCCCCTCCGCGGGCCGCCGGCGCAGTGCGCCCGTCACCGCGGCGGTGATCAGGTTGCTCGTGTCCTGGGCGACGGCGAGGTCCTCCGGCGGCACACCGGGATCCTGTCCGGCGCCCATGGTCAGCTCGCGCAGCAGGGCGTGCCGGTGCTGCTGGGACGCCGCGTAGAGCGCCGTCGGCACGTCGAGCAGTGTCACCGTCCCACCACCGGCACCGGGGAGTGCCACGGCGGATTCCCACGCGTCCGGGTGCCGGGGCGGCCCCTCGGGCCGCAGCTCGCACCACACGGTCTTGCCGTCGTCGCCCGTCTCCACTCCGTGACGGGACGACAGCCGCGCGATGAGCGGCAGGCCCTGGCCCGTCCCGGCGTACGGCGGACACCCGTGCGGGACCAGCCCGCGGTCCGGTCGTCGGTCGCTCACCCGCAGATGGACCGTGCCCCCGGCGGCGCGGACGGTGACTTCGGACTCCGTGCGGGCGTGCGCACCGCATTGGTGACCAACTCGCTGACCAGCAGCTGGGCGGTGTCCATGAGCTCCGGCGCGACATCGCCGAGGACGTCGCGTACGAACCGGCGGGCCTCCGCCACGCTCCTCGGCGCCGGAGGGAACCGGTGCGACGGCGTCCCACGGGCATGGAGGTCGGCCATGACCCAAGTCTGCCCCAAGCGGCCCGGCCCCCGGCGGGCCGACACGGCAGCGGCGGCCGACGAACGCCCGGGCCGGATCCCGGGTGATCACACCGACCGGCCCGCCCTTTAAGGTGCCTCCATGTCTGCCACGCTGAATACGGGAAGAACCCGCGCCGCACTGCGCACTTCGGCGCGCGTCTCCGTAGAACTGCTGCTGGTTCTGCTGGCTGCCGCGGTGGTGGTGTGGGCACTGGGCCGGATGTGGTCGGTGGTCTGGCCCCTCGTGGTCGGTCTGCTCCTCACCACGCTGACCTGGCCCCCGGCCCGCTTCCTGCGCCGGCGCGGCATGCCGCCGGCGCTCGCCGCGTCCCTGGTGACCGTGCTGTTCCTGCTGGTGGGCGCGGGCACCGTGGCACTGATCGCGGTGCCGGTCGCGGCGGAGTCCGGCGAGCTGGGCGACGGAGTCGTCGAAGGCGTCGAGAGGCTGCGCGAATGGGCCGCCGGACCGCCGCTGAACATCGACGACGCGCAGATCGCGGAGGCCTTCGACGCCGCGACCGCCCGTCTGCAGGACAGCGCCGGGTCCATCGCCACCACCGCCGTCACAGGTGTGAGCACCGTCTTCAGCGGTGTGGTCACGGCCGTCCTGGCGCTGTTCCTGATGTTCTTCTTCCTCAAGGACGGCCCGCGCTTCCTGCCCTGGCTGCGCCGCCAGCTCCCCGGCCGGCTCGCCACCGACATTCCCGTGGTGGCCGAGCGGTGCTGGCTCACCCTGGGCTCGTTCGTGCGGTCGCAGGCGCTCGTCGGCCTGATCGACGCCGTACTGATCGGCCTGGGCCTGTGGGTCCTCGACGTCCCGCTGGTGCTCCCGCTGGCGGTCCTGACCTTCGTGTCCGCGTTCGTGCCGATCATCGGCGCCCTGTTCGCCGGGCTCGTCGCGGTGCTGATCGCGCTGGTGTCCAACGGGCTGATGGACGCGCTGCTCGTGCTGGCCGTGATCGTCGTGGTGCAGCAGCTCGAGGGCAACGTGTTCCAGCCCATGATCCAGAGCCGCGGTCTCGGACTGCACGCGGCCGTCGTGCTGCTGGCGGTGACCCTGGGCGGCAGTCTGGCCGGCATCGTCGGCAGCCTGCTCGCCGTCCCCGTCGCCGCCCTGATCGCGGTGGTCTGGAACTATCTGCGCGAGCAGCTCACGGACCCGCCGCGGGAACCCGAGGCCGAGGGCACCCCCACCTGACCGGCACACCGCGCCCACGGTTCCGCACCGAGAGGAAGCCTCCCGTGACCTACGACCTCGCCGCACTGCGCGCCCAGGTGCCCGCACTGGCCGCCGGCACCGCCCACTTCGACGGCCCGGGCGGCACCCAGACCCCGCTGCCCGTCATCGAGGCGATCGCCGCCGCGCTGTCCCGTCCGCTGTCGAACCGGGGCGACGGACTGCCCGGTGAGCGCAACGCCGACGCGCTCGTCGTCGAGGCGCGCCGCGCCATGGCGGACCTTCTGGGCGCCCGCCCGGGAGGCATCGTCTTCGGCCGCAGCGCCACCCAGCTCACCTACGACTTCGCCCGCACCCTCGCCGTCGGCTGGTCACCCGGCGACGAAGTGGTCGTCACGCGGCTGGACCACGACGCCAACATCCGCCCCTGGGTGCAGGCGGCCGAACGGTCCGGCGCCACCGTCCGCCGCGCGGACTTCGACCCGGACACCGGTGAACTCACCGCCGAACACATCCGGGCGCAGTTGTCCGGACGCACCCGGCTCGTCGCGGTCACCGCCGCGTCGAACCTGATCGGCACCATCCCCCCGGTCGCCGAGATCGCGCGGATCGTGCACGAGGCCGGCGCCCTGCTGTACGTCGACGGCGTGCACCGCACCGCGCACGCCCCGGTCGACGTCGAGGCGCTCGGCGCGGACTTCTTCGTCTGCTCCCCGTACAAGTTCCTCGGCCCGCACCACGGGGTGCTGGCCGCCCGCCCGGAGCTCCTGGAGACCCTGCGCCCGGACAAGCTCCTGCCCTCCACGGACGCCGTTCCCGAGCGGTTCGAGCTCGGCACGCTGCCCTACGAACTCCTCGCGGGCACCCGCGCGGCCGTCGACTTCCTGGCCGGACTGGCCGGGCAGCAGGGCGGCGACCGCAGGGCACGGCTCGGCAGGGCGTTCGAGCTGATCGAGGAGCACGAGGCCTCGCTGCGGGCCCGGCTGGAGAAGGGGCTGGCGGCCCTCGACGGAGTCACGGTCCGCTCCCGTGCCGCCCGCCGCACCCCGACCCTGCTGGTCACCCTCGAGGGCCACCGCACCCAGGACGCCTGCCGCTTCCTCGCCGGCCGGGGCGTCCACGCGCCCTCCGGCAGCTTCTACGCCCTCGAGGCGTCCCGCCACCTCGGTCTCGGGGACACCGGAGGCCTCCGCGTCGGCCTGGCCCCGTACAGCGACGACCAGGACGTCGACCGCCTCCTGGCGGGCCTGGCGGACTTCCTGGAGGGGACGGCGCGGGCCGATGGATGACGACGGCCTGAGCTACTCCGCGCGCGGTGCGACCGCCCCGGCATCCCGGCCCTGGCCCGCGTCCCCGCCGGGGTTCCGCCGGTTCGAGCGCACCGTGACCATCGGCCGTGGCGAGGACGCCTGGGCGGCAGCCGGACAGGCAGTGCTCCAGTGGGAGGTCAAGCGGCGCAGCGGCTTCGCCGTCACGCCGGCCGACGGGGGCGGCATCGGGGTGCGCGAGGGCGGCCGGTACACCATCACGGCGGGCCGCGGCCCGTTCGTCGTCCGGGAACCCGTCGAGGTCGTCGCCGTGGTGGATACCCGGGACCGGCGCGGTTTCGCCTCCGGCACCCGCTGGGGGCACCCGGTCAGCGGGGAGGAGGCCTTCGTCGTGCACCGGGACGCCGACGGGCGGGTCCTGCTGACCCTCCGCTCACTGACCCGGGCAGCGCCGGCCGGCCGGTGGCGCTTGCTCTTCCCCGTGCTGCTGCTCGCCCAACTCGGTGCCCGCACCCGGTACGTTCGCGCGTTGCCGTGACGCCCGCACGGCGCGGCACGGGCCCGCACGGCGTGGCATCGTGGGCGTATGACCGTCGAAGTCCGCCCCGCCTCCGTCTTCGAGGACGTCCGCGCCGTGCTCGGCCCGAAGTCCCCCGAGGCGAACGTCTGCTGGTGCCTGAGCTACCGCATCCCGTCGAAGCTCAACAAGGAACTGCGGGGCCCGGCCAGGGGCGAGTACGTCGCCGAACTGTGCCGTGCCGGTACCCCCATCGGGGTCCTCGCCTACGACGGCGACGAGCCGGTCGGCTGGGCCGCCGTCGCACCGCGCGCGGACACCTCCTTCGCACGCAACCGCAAGATCCCGCACGTCGACGACCTGCCGGTCTGGTCGCTGTGGTGCATCCGTGTGCGCCCCGGTCACCGCAAGCAGGGCGTCTCGCACGCCCTCATCGCCGGCGCGGTCGAGTTCGCCCGCGTCCACGGTGCCCCGGCGGTCGAGGCGTACCCCCTCGACAACGGCGACGCACGCGTCGACCTGACGATGGCGTACGCCGGGCTGCGGAAGAACTTCGAGCGGGCCGGTTTCACCCACGCCGCCGACACGACCTCGGTCCTGGCCGGTCACCCCCGCGTCCTGATGCGGCTCGACCTGCGCTGACCGGGCACGCGCTGGACCGGCGTCACGAGTACAGCGCCTCGATCTCCGCCGCGTACGCGTCCTGCGCCGCCCGGCGCTTGACCTTGAGCGAGGGAGTCAGCAGCCCGTTCTCCTCGGTGAACTCGCCGTCGATCAGCGTGAAGGCGCGGATGGACTCCGCGCGGGAGACGGCCTCGTTGGCGTAGTCGACGGCCTTCTGTACGTCGGCGCGCATCCTCGGGTCGCGCACGACCTCGGACATCGGGGTGTCGGCGGGCAGCTTGCGCACCGCCAGCCAGTGGGCGACCGTCTCGGGGTCGAGGGTGATCAGCGCGGCCACGAAGGGCCGGTTGTCGCCGACGACGAGGCACTGGCCGACCGGCGGACGGCTGCGCAGCCGGTCCTCCAGGACGGCCGGGGAGACGTTCTTGCCGCCGGAGGTGACGATGATGTCCTTCTTGCGGCCGGTGATGGTGAGATAGCCGTCCTCGTCGAGGGAGCCGAGGTCGCCGGTGGTGAACCAGCCGTCGTCGAGCACCTCGTCGGTGGCGGCCGGGTTGTTGCGGTACGCCCCGAAGACGATGCCGCCCTTGAGGCACACCTCCCCGTCGTCGGCGATCCGCACCGAGGTGCCGGGCACCGGCAGCCCGACGGTCCCGGGGCGCGGGCCCAGCGGCGGGACGATGGTCGCGGCGGCGGTGGTCTCGGTCAGGCCGTAGCCTTCGTAGATCATGATTCCGGCCGCGTAGAAGAAGAGGCTGAGGTCCCGCTCCAGCGGGGAGCCGCCGCTGATGGCGTACCGCACGCGCCCGCCGAGTTCCTTGCGGACCCGGCGGTAGACCAGCAGGTCGTACAGCGCCCAGGCGGCGTACAGCCCCGGGCCGGGTCCTTTGCCGCGGCCCAGGAAGCGGTTCAGATGGGCCTCGCCGAAACGGACCGCGACGCGGTGGGCGCGTTCGAAGGAGGCGCCGCGCCCGAGCTTCTCGGCGGTGGCCCGGCCGGTGTCGTGGATCTTCTCGAACAGGTAGGGAACGCCGACCAGGAACGTCGGACGGAACGCCTTGAGCTTGGGCCGCAGTTCGTCGGGCTTGATGCTCGGGCAGTGGCCGATCTCGATGCGGGCCATCAGACAGGAGATCTGCAGGGTGCGGCCGAGGATGTGGGCCAGCGGGAGGAACAGCAGGGTGGAGGCGACCTGGTCCGTCACCTCCTTGAAGATCGGGTGCAGCAGCTCGACGGTGTTGGCGGCCTCGGCGTACAGGTTGGCGTGGGTGAGGACGCAGCCCTTCGGCCGTCCGGTGGTGCCCGAGGTGTAGCAGAGGGTCGCGACGGTGCCGGGGGTCAGGGCGGTGCGCCGCTTGGTGACCTCCTCGTCGGGGACGTTCCCGCCGAGCGCCGTGAGGGCGGCGAGGGCGTCCGCGTCCAGCTCCCACAGCCGCGGGGGCGCGGCATGGCCGGCGGTGCCCGCCCGGACGGTGGCGGTGTTCTCCGCGGTCTCCGTGACGACGTACCGGGCGCCGGAGTCGCGGACGATCCACTCCACCTGGTCGGCGGAGGAGGTGGCGTAGACCGGCACGCTCTGCCCGCCGGCGGACCAGATCGCGAAGTCCAGGACCGACCACTCGTAACGGGTGCGGGACATCACCGCGACCCGGTCGCCCGGCTCGAGACCGGCGGCGATCAGCCCCTTGGCCACGGCGGTGACCTCATGGGCGAAGGCCGCCGCCGTGACCGGGTGCCAGGTGCCGTGCCGTTCGCGCCGCACGACCACCGCGTCGGGCGCCTCGGCCGCGTTGGTGAACGGGATGTCGGCGGTGCTGCCGGTGGTCTGCCGCGCGGCGAGAGCCGCCGTACGGGCCTCACGGACGACGCCCCGTTCGTCCCTGACGGTCTCGACTCTGGTCCGCGCGGCCAGATCGGTGCGTCGTTTCGCCCGTTTCAGATCCTTGCGTACGCCCATGACGGCTCCCGGTCGCGGCTGATGCTCTCGTGCTGGTTGCTGCCGTACTTACTTACTCGAGAGTCAACTTACCCGTGCGTAAGGATCAGTCAATGGGGTGGGTCAGTCCAGACGGTCCGCGTCGCGGATCGCCCCGGCCAGGTCGCGGATGTCCTCGTCCTCGGTCCGGTCCGCGAGGGAACCGGCGCGCTCGGAGAGTTCGCCGAGTCCGGGGGCACCCGGCAGGGCGCTGTAGCGGTGGTCGGCGGAGCGCAGCGCGTCGGCGAAGTAGGCGGCCGTCGCGGCGACCGTCAGACCGCGCCGCGCGCGCCAGACGGAGCCGGCGAGACCGTCGGTCTCCACGTCGCCCGTCTCCTCGTGCGGGGTGCGGCTGTCGGGGTCGAGCCAGCGCACGGTCGCCGTCGCGAGGTGCCCCTCGGCACCCGGGCGGGTGCGCACCGCGTACAGGGCGGTCACGGTGTGGCCGGGGCCGACCTCACCGCCGTCGACGCGGTCGTCGCGGAAGTCCTCGTCGGCGACGCGACGGTTGTCGTAGCCGACGAGACGGAACTCGGCGACCGTCTCCGGGTCGAAGGCGACCTGCGCCTTGGCGTCCCGGGCCGTCAGTTCGATGTTGCGCGGGAGCTGTTCGCAGAACACCTCACGGGCGTCCTCGCGGTCGGACACGTACACCGTGTGGCCGTCGCCCTTGTCCGCGAGCCGCTCCATCAGAGCGTCGCCGTAGTCGCTGCCGACGCCCACGCCGAACAGGGTGATGCCGTGCTCGCGGCGGGACTCGGCGATGCGTTCCAGGATCGCGTCGGCCTCGGTCTCCCCGGTGTTGGCGAGGGCGTCCGAGACCAGGACGACGCGGTTGGTGGCACCCTCGCGCAGCCCGTCCACGGCGGTCTCGTACCCGTTCTCCACACCGGCACCGAGGTTGGTGGAGTCGGTCGGCTCCAGACTGTCGATGGCGTCGTGGATCTCGCCCCGGTTGCCGCCGAGCCGGGTCATCGGCAGGACGGTCTCCGCCTCGTCGCTGAACGTGACGAGGGCGACCGAGTCGTCGTCGCGGAGCTGGTCCGTCATCGTGCCGAGGGACTCCTGGGCGAGATCGAGACGGCCCGGCTCGGCCATCGAGCCCGAGATGTCGATGACGAACGTGAGCGCGGCGGGCGGCCGTTCACCGTTGTCCTCGGCGGGCCTGGTGGCGAGGCCCACGCGGACCAGGGACCAGTCCTCCTCGTCGGTGCGGGCGCCGTCCACGGTGACCGTGAACCCGTCGTCGTCGGGCCGTGCGTAGTCCTGCCGGAAGCTGTTGACGAACTCCTCGGGCCGGACGGTCGACGGGTCGGGCAGCCTGCCCTCGGCAAGGGTGCGCCGGGCGTAGCCGTAGGAGGCCGTGTCGACGTCCAGGGCGAAGGTCGACAGGTAGTCGGGTTCTGGCGCGACCTCGCGGGAGTCCTGCTCGCCCTCGCGCCGTTCGCCGTCGTACCGCCCGCCCGCGCCGTTGCCGCGGTCGGGCAGCGGTGCCGATTCGCCGCCCCCGCGGTCGTACGAGGCGTCACTCTTCGAACCGCTGTCGCTGCCCCCACTGCATCCGCTGAGCAGCAGACCGCTCGCCGCCGTAAGCGCGAGCAGCACCCCTACCGGCCGTCGTGCTCCGTGCCACTTCATCGTCCGTGCCCCCTTGTTCGTCGACGCCGACTTCAGTGACTGTGACGGCGGGGCGGCCCGGAACGTGCGGTACGAAGGGTTGCAGGTGAGTCTCGAAGAGGCCACGGAGCGGGCCCGCCGAGACCGGTAGGTGATCCTCCGTTGACCTGCGCCGACCCGTCCACGCGGCCGAAACCGCGTCGTGCCAGGGCGGACGGCTCGACGGGGGGTGTTATGTGCGGCCGTGCGGGCCGGGGACGGCGCCCCGGCCCACACGGTGTGTGGTGACGTGGCCGGTTACGGTGCCACGCAGCCGATCGTGCCCGCGGGGAGGTTGTTGCCCGACGAGGTGGCCGTGAAGCCGAACGTCACGCTGCCGTCAGGGGCGATCACCCGGTTGTGGTCGGCGTTCCTGACCGTCACCGTGCCGTCGGAGCCGGTGGACAGGGAGCCGTTCCACGCGCTGCCGATGCGGGTCCCGTCACCGGGCTTCCACTGCACCGCCCAGCCGTTGAGCGACGACGTGCCGTGGTTCATCACCTCGACCGAGCCCTGGAAGCCGCCGTCCCAGGAGTTCACCACCTCGTAGACGGCCATGCAGGAACCGGTGTGCGGGGGGTCCGTCGGGTCCGGGTCCGGGTCCGGCGTGCCGCCCGAGTCGCCGATGCCGGTGACCTCGCCGTTGCCGCCGTCGAAGACGATGTCGGAGCAGGAGAAGAAGTTCTCCTGACTGTCCGAACGCACCCACTGCATGAAGAGCAGCGCGTCACCGGAACGGCCGGAGGGCAGGTTCAGATTCCAGTAGTAGTGACCGCCGTTGGCGCCCGCCGAACCCTGCTGGGGCGGGTCGGTGACGGTCTGGATGAGCTCCAGGTCGTCCCAGCCCAGCTCGGAGGTGGGCGACCAGCCGGGCTTGGTGAGGTAGACCCGGAAGTCACCGGGGTGGGCCGCCCAGTTGCTGTACTGCACCTTGATCGTCGCTCCGGACGTCAGATGCGTCCGGGGCCAGTCGTCGCGGGCCATGTTGTAGGCGGAGAAGTCGTACGGCGACCGGTCGCCGGCGCTGCAGAGCGTGCCGTCCGGGACGTAACCGGCGCCGCGGCCACCGGCGTTGGAATCGAGCACGGCGAACCAGTTGTACAGAGCGGTGGACCCGCTCTGGTTCAGTGCGTCCCGGCACGCCGGGTTGCTCGGGTCCAGTCCGCCGGTGCCGGTGATGGCGTCGAGCTGACAGAGGTACGTGCGCGAGCCTGGCATCATCGCCACACCATGTGCTTCGGCGTCGTTCTGCCACAGGAAGCTCAGGCCGAGCCCTCCGAGGAGGGTGGCCAGAACCGCTGCCAGGGAGACGAATCTGCTGCGTAAGGCCATGGGATCTCCTGTGCCGGTAGTCGGTCCGTCGTGGGAAGCGGAGGGTGGAAGGGTGGAACCCCTGCCCGTCCGGGGAGGGGCGTCGACCGGAAGGGCAGGGGGCTGAGGGGGCGGGGAAGCCGGGGCCCGCCCTGTCGGCGCAGGGAGGAAGAACGGGCCCCGAGCGGTGGGTGCGCGTGCCCCGCCGGACGGGTCAAGCGCTCGTGCAGGCCGTGCCGTTCAGACGGAAGCCGTCCGGCTCGGCGAAGGAGCCGCTGTACGTTCCCTGGAAGCCGAAGCTCTGGCTCGCGCCGGGCGCGATCCGCGCGTTGCTGTCCGTCGGGCGGGCCGTGACGGCGCCCGAGGAGGGAGTCACGGACGCGTTCCAGGCGTTGGTGACGCGCTGTCCCGAGGGCAGGCCGAAGGCGAGCTCCCAGCCGTCCACGACGGACGAACCGGCGTTCCGGACGGTGACGTTGGCGGTGAAGCCGCCGGGCCAGACGTTCGTGTCGTACGACACCGTGCACGCGGCCGGCTCTCCGGGCTCTCCGGGGTCACCGCCGCCGGTGTTGACCGTGGAGGAGAAGGAGTTCACCGCGAGCCCCGCGCCGTTCTGCCACGGCTCGAAACCCGCCTGAATGCTCGTCAGGTACCAGTCGTTCTGTGCCATCCCTCGTGCCACGGTCGCCCGGACGAAGTCCATGACGTCGAAGCTCCAGCTGCTCATGGCCGAGGGCGCGACGAACGACAGCACGTCGTTGGTGCCGTTGCCGCCCGACCACACCTGCCAGTCGCGTCCGCCCACGGTGGCGGTGCCGACCTGGGAGCCGATCGGCTGGATCGGGCCCACCTTGTTGAACCAGATCATGATCTCGGTCCGGTTCACGCCGTCGGTCCGGGGCGTCGGGTCCAGCCAGATGTCGTACGAGGCGTTGTACACGGCGTCGCTCACGTAGCCGTAGGAGATGCTGCTGGGCGCGTCGGAGATGTCGCTGATCCGCGCCGGGAGCCGGGTTCCGGGCGAGCAGTTGGTGTAGTGACAGCCGTTGAAGACCGACGGGTACGACTTCGGGGCGCCGTTGGTGGGCACGGAGCCGTCGGCCTGGGTGACGCGGAATCCGGTGTCCGTCGCGGTGACGCACTGGGTGGCGCTGGTTCCCCAGCGGTTGTTCTGGACGACGTAGCGCCCCTGGATGGTGGTCGATCCGTACTGTTCGCAGATCGTGGTGTCGGCCTGGGCCGGCGCCGTCGCGGTCACCAGCGCCGCGACCACGGCGAGAGCGGTGAGCAGCGTCGCGAACAGGCCGCGCAGGGCGTGGTGTTGGTGCCGTAACCGTCGCATCTGGGGGACCTCTCCAAGAGGGTGCGGGGGCCGGACGGAGGGAGCGCTCCCGTCTCCCCATATGATGGGAGCGCTCCCATTGGTGTTTCGGGACGGGACTGTAGAAGGTTCACATGTTCCTGACAAGGGTGTGCGCACGGAACTGTCGAACCGATTTCGAAGCTGCAGGTCAGCGCGGTGATCCACAAGGGCGTCCCGCTTCGGGAGCGCTCCCGAAATCATTCGGCCCCGGCGGGGCATGCCGGGGCGGACGGTATGGGGGTGCGAAGGGAGGCTCAGGCCGAGCCGCGGAGCACCAGTTCCGTACGGAGGATGACGTGCCGCCAGGCCACCGCCGGCTCCTCCATCTCCTCCATGAGCAACCGCACCATGGTGCGGCCTATCTCCTCCAGCGGCTGACGCACCGTCGTCAGCGTCGGATCGGTGTGCTGGGCGAGCGGGAAGTCGTCGAAGCCGATCACCGCGACGTCCTCGGGCACCCGCCGCCCCGCCGAGCGCAGGGCGCCGAGCGCGCCCGCGGCCATGGTGTCCGACGCGGCGAACACGCCGTCGATCTCCGGGGCGCGCTCGATGAGTTCGGTCATCGCCCGGTGCCCGCTGCCGGCCGAGAAGTCACCCTCCGCGATCCACGAGGGCCTGCCCTCGACGCCCGCACGCTCCAGCGCCTCACGGTAGCCGCGCAGCCGGCACTGGGCCACGTACATGTCGGGCGGCCCGGTGATGGTCCCGATCGAGCGACGGCCGGTTTTCAGCAGGTGCGCCACCGCGCTGCGGGCACCGCCGGCGTTGTCCGCGTCGACGTAGGTCACACCCTCGTCGCCCGAGCGCCGCCCCAGCAGCACGGTGGGCAGCCCGACTTCGGCCAGCATGTCGGGCAGTGCGTCCTCGGCGTGCACGGACATCAGCATGACGCCGTCCACCCGGCCGCCGCGCGCGTACTCCACGAGACGCCGCCGCTCGGCGTCCGTGCGGACCAGGGTGAGCAGCAACTGGATCTCGGTGTCCGTCAGCGCGTCACCGACGGACCGGACGATCTCCGAGAAGAACGGTTCGCCGAACTGCCGCCAGTCCGGCTCCGTCATGACCAGCGCCACGGCGTCGGCGCGCCGGCCGGCCAGTGAACGGGCCGCCAGATTGGGGACGTATCCCAGCTCGGCGATGGCGCGCTGCACGGCACGGCGGGTCGAATCCTTCACGCCCGCCGCGTTGTTGATGACGCGGGAGACGGTGCCCCGCCCCACACCGGCGAGCGCGGCCACCTCCTCGAGCGTCGGTGTGCCGGGACGCTGCCTGCCCATGACCACCCCCCACGAGATCAGTAGATCTTACGGCCCACGGCGCCCGCGACGGCCGGTCGTGCACCAGGTGCCGCATGGGGGAGGTGGACCGGGGGCCCACCGGATTCGGCAGGGAGATCCACAAAGCGCCGCAACGAAGTCGAGCGGGCCTTCGGCCGCGACGGTGACGGCGAACTCTGTGACCGCCGACAGCGTCCTCCCCTACAGTGCCGAGAATATGACGGCACGTGCATCCTTCACCTTCGTGCGCCACATCGACGGCCTCCGCTATCGTTTCGACCGCGAAGGTGAGCACAACGGCCGCCCTGCCTACCGCCGAACGGACGGGAAGGTGTGGTGTGTCTGGTCGCCGGCTGACGGCTGGCACTGCGAGATCGCTGACGGCGTCGTCACCGCTCATCCCCTCGGCAGCCATGCTGACGAACCCGAACCCCCGGCCACCGTCTGGCGCAGCTTCAAGAACGACCGCTCCTATCTTTACGACCTCCGGATTCCCGACCCCGAAGCGTGATCCGCCGGACAGTGCCTGAGACCCAGGGAAGGGTGTCCGCCCAGTGGTCCACGTCGCCGACCGGTCCTGACCCTGATGACCGAGTGCGGACCGGCCCGTCACCGCGGGCATCCTGCGCTTCCGGGCGTCGGGCCGGAGCTGGACGGGCTGGGCCGGTACCGGGCCGGCGCGGTGACGGTCACCAGGTGCGCCACGCCCCCTCCGAGGACGGGCAGGGGAGCCTGCCGACGGTCGTCTACGGTGCCTGCGTCGCGATCTGGATCAGATTGCCGCAGGTGTCGTCGAAGACGGCGGTGGTGACCGGGCCCATCTCCAGGGGCTCCTGGGTGAAGTGGACGCCGAGGCCGCGCAGGCGCTCGTACTCCGCCGTGACGTCGTCGACGGCGAACTGGGCGAGCGGGATGCCGTCCTCGACGAGCGCGTCGCGGTAGGTCTTGGCGGCCGGGTGGCCGGCCGGTTCCAGAAGGAGTTCGGTGCCGCCGGGGTCGTCGGGCGAGACGACGGTCAGCCAGCGGTCCTTCTCGCCCACCGGAACGTCGTGCTTCTTCACGAAGCCGAGGATCTCGGTGTAGAAACGCAGGGCTTTTGCCTGGTCATCGACGAAGACACTGGTCAGATGGATCTTCATGGGGTGCCCTTCTCCGGTCCGGACGGGTAGGTGGTCGGCCACCGCTCGGTGATCTGCCGCAGCGGGGCCGTGTTGAGGTCGTGGAACTTGTAACGGCCCTCCCGCCTGGTCTCGACGAGCCCGGCGGCCTCCAGCACCGCGAGATGCTGGGACACCGCCTGGCGTGAGATGCCGAGCCGGTGCTTCATGGCGAGCCGTGAGCATATTTCGAACAGGGTCTGTCCGGATTTCTCCGTGAGCTCGTCGAGGATCGTGCGACGGGTGGGGTCGGCCAAGGCTTTGAAGAGGTCGTCGGCCACACCCCCACCATAGGCAAGTGAGCACTTGCCTATCAAGTCCTGCCGTCCCGCGCGATGTGTGCCGCGCACACTCGCGGGCTGACCCCGTGGTCATGGCGAAGGGCCCCGCACCGTGTCGTGGTGAGGGGCCCGGTGGCCGGCGGACGGCCGGCGCGCGCGGTTCAGACGCCGGCGATCGACTGGATCCAGGAGCGGTAGGCCGTCACGTTGGTGTACGCCGTGGTCGTCTGGCGGTCGCTGGTGGAAGCGACCCCGACCTGGATGCCGTTCGCCATCATCGGGCCGCCCGAGTCACCGCCCGCGGTGATGCCGTCGCCGCGCCGGGCGCAGATGGCCGAACCGCCGTAGGCGTCGCTGCACCCGCCGGTGACCGTCACGTTGGCGACCTTCAGATAGCGGGACTGGCAGTTGGCCTCGGACCCGCACCGGGAGGTGGCCCCCCAGCCGTACACCTGCACGCTCTGGCCGACCCGCACCGAGCCGGGCTGGCCGAGCCGGGCGTAGGTCGTCGAGACGGACCGGTCGAGGCGGACGAGCGCCAGGTCCGACCCGTGGGTGTAGGTCTGGACGCCGTTGGCGACGGTGCCGCCGCTGTGCTGGTCCAGGCTGCCGATGCGGAACGACAGCCCGCCGCCGGTGACACAGTGCTTGGCCGTGAGGATCCAGGTCGGCGCGATGATGGTCGCCGAACAGGTCTCTCTGCCGTTGGAGAACAGCCGGGCGGCCCACGGACCGCTGTTGGCGTACCCGCCGCCGATGATGGGCTGGGGAGTCTTGGTGACGGGCGGTGCCGGGGCCTCGGCCGCGGCGGCGTTGGGAGCGAGAAGCGCGAGGACGGTCACCGCTGCCGCGGTGAGAGCGGGGAAGAGCCGTGATATGCGCAAGGTTCCTCGATTCCTCGGACACGCCGAAGGGCGTGCGGGTGTGGGGGTTGACGGCCCCGAGGGCCGCGCCCTCCCGAACTCACCCGTGGGGCAGGTGAGTTCGGAACGGACTCGGCCCAGAATCCCGGGAATCGTTGAACGGCGGTACTCACATCTGGCGATAACGCGGTGCTATCCCCGACGGCGGGGCGGAGGCGTTGTCACCTGGCGCCTCCGCGCAGGCGGGCGGTGTTGACCGGCGTGAGGCCGCGACCGACCGCGGGTGCCACCGGCGGCGGAAGGAGACCCCCGCGTCACAGCCCCCGCGTCAGAGCCGGACGACGATCAGGGCGATGTCGTCGGTCCCGCCGTCGGCCACGCCGAGGCGGGTGAGAAGGGTGTCGGCCAAGTCGTCGGGATCCAGCCGGGCGTGCTCGGCCACGGCATCGGTGAGCCGGAGCAGCCCGGTGTCGATGTCCTCGCCACGGCGTTCGACGAGACCGTCGGTGTAGAGCAGCAGGGTGTCGCCCGGCGTGAACGGCACCGTGGCCTGGGGCCGCGGTCCCTGGTCGGTCAGGACGCCCAGGGGCGGATCGGTCGCCTGGTCGAGCAGTACGGCATCGCCGTCGGGGCGGGCCAGGACGGGCGGGAGATGACCGGCGCAGGTGTAGGTGATCCGGCGGCTACGGCGGTCGACCACGGCCTTGGCCGCGGTCGTCGCCAGCGCACCCTCGAACGTCCGGGCGTACCCGCTGAGGACGTCCATGGCCTTGCCGGGTTCGGGAATCGCGCGGACGGCCGCGGACAGGGCGCTGCGGAGCATGCCCATCACGGCGGCGGCCTCCAGACCGTGACCCACCACGTCACCGACCGCGATGGTGAACTTCTCGTCGGCGAGATCGACCACGTCGTACCAGTCGCCGCAGACGTTGAGCGACCGGGTGGCGGGCATGTAGCGCACGGCGATCTCGGGGTGACCGGCGAGGTCGGGCGAGTGCAGCATCGCGTCCTGCAGCGTCAGCGCGGTACGGCGTTCCCATGCGTGGGCGCCGCGCAGTTCCTCGTTGAGGACCTGGAGGTCCTGCGCCCGGGTGAACAGCTCCGCCTCCAGTCCGTCATCGGTGCCGTCGATGAGTCCCGGTTCGCCGCGCAGCGGGCGGGACTCCATGAAATCCGTCAGATCCTCCACCCGGTGGATGATCCACCGCACCTCGCCGTCGGGCCCCAGGACGGGTGTGTTGACGGGGGACCACCACCTCGGCCGGAACACCTCCGGACGCCCGGCGACCGCGAGGTCGTACCTCTGCACGGCCATCGTGTCCGGCTCCTTGGAGCGCAGCACGCGGTTGAGCGAGGCGGCCAGGTTGCGCACGCCGTCGGCGGACGCGTCCGCCGGATTGTCCGGGTGGGCCTCGAAGAGATACCGGCCGACGAGCTCGTCCCTCGTCCGTCCGGTGACCTGCAGATACGCGTCGTTGACCTCGACGATCACCAGATCCGGCGCCAGCACCAGATAGGGGCTGGGCGTCGCTGCGAACAACGTCCGGTAGTCGACCCGCGGTGTGCTCACGTGCGCTCCCCAGTCCGTCCGCAGACCCTCCTGCTCCCAGTATTCGACCACGCGGCGGGTTCCGGGCGGCGGACCGTCCGGCTCGCCACGGACACCTGCCGGTCACGTGTCACGGGCGGCTCGCGCCGGCCGCTCAGCCGAGCCTGTTGCGCAGGCGTACGACGGCGGCCTGCAGGGCGTCGAAGGCCTGCTGCTCCTGGCGCGGGGTCGCCCGCACCGTCGGGAAGAGGCTGTCGCGCGCCGCCCGGGCACGGGCGTAGGCGTCGAAGCGGACGACCACCTCGTCGATCAGCTCCTGTGTCGGGGGAGAGGGCTCACGGGACTCGTGCAGATGCGGCATGGGCGGGTATCCGGGGACGGGCGGCAGGGTGGTGTGTGCCGCGCAGACGCACGACGCGGCCTTCTCGTCGTGCGACCGGTCCGCGCGGGGGCAACCGAAGTCCTCCGGACGGACGAACCGGACGTCGCCCGGAATTCCCGGCACACAGACGCGACCATAGGCAGTCCCACCGGGCCACGACCGGTCCGCAGGTCGGCAGCCTTGTGGGCCCCCACGTTGCCGGAAGCAGGCAGGGTGATGCGTGCACCTCCCGGCTGGGCCGTCTCCCGGCTGCGCCGCTTCCCGGCTGGGCCGCCTCCTGGCTGCGCCGCTTCCCGGCTGGGCCGCCTCCTGGCTGCGCTGCTTCCCGGCTGGGCCGCCTCCTGGCTGCGCTGCTTCCCGGCTGGGCCGTCTCCTGGCTGCGCTGCTTCCCGGCTGGGCCGTCTCCTGGCTGCGCTGCTTCCCGGCTGGGCCGCCTCCTGGCTGCGCTGCTTCCCGGCTGGGCCGCCTCCTGGCTGCGCTGCTTCCCGGCTGGGCCGTCTCCCGGCTGCGCTGCTTCCCGGCTGTGCCGCCTCGTGGCTGCGCTGCTTCCCGGCTGGGCCGTGTTCCGGCTGCGTCGCCGCGCCGTTGCGCCGCCGCGCCGTCGCCGCATCGTTGCGCCGCCGCGCCGCCGCGCCGCCGCGCCGCCGCGCCGTTGCGCCGCCGCGCCGCTGCGTCGCCGAGCGGCCCGCGGTCTCCGGTCCGAGGGCCGCCCCGGCCGGGAACCGCCCCGGCGAGGTATGTCGTGCGCGGGGTGGATCGGCGCGCTCGTCTGCTGTCGGTGGGCGCGACGTGCCGAGGGGGAGGGGCGGGCGGCTTTGCGTGCCGGAGGTGAGGCCGCCGGGGTGTGCCCCCGTCCAGGGGGAGCGGGCGATCCGTCCCCCGACCACTGTCGGCCCGGCGAGCCCGGTCGTCACGGGGACGCAGGCGATTCCGCCCGGACGGCGGTCTCGACGAGGAGTTCCGCGGCCACCGCGGCACCGTCGGTGCGGATGGTTCCGGCCACGGTCCGCGCCCGCGCCCGGACCTCGGGGGTCAGGGCGGCCGCGAGGGCGGCGGACAGGGAGTCCGTGGTCACCACCCGGTCGGGATGAGCCGAGCCGATGCCCAGCTCCCTCACCCTGTCGGCCCAGTACGGCTGGTCCGCGATCCGGGGGACCACCACCTGGGGCGCCCCCGAGCGGGCGGCCGTCGTGGTGGTCCCCGCCCCGCCGTGGTGCACCACCGCGGCCACCCGGCGGAACAGGGCCTGCTGGTTGACCTCGCCGACCATGAAGCAGTCGTCGCCGCCGTCGTCCGGCGTCAGACCCGCCCAGCCGCGGGCGAGGACCACGCGGCGGCCCTGCGCACGGCCCGCCTCGACGGCCACCCGGGCGATGTCCTGCGGGGCGTAGGCGCCCATGCTGCCGAAGCCCACGTACACCGGTGGTGCTCCGGCGTCGAGGAACTCCTCCAGCCCGGCGGGCAGCGGACGCTCGTCCGGCAGGAACCACGGTCCGGTCTGCACAAGGGCGAGGTCCGTCATCCCCTCCGCCGGACACAGCGCCGGGTCCGCCGCCAGCCACGGCCGGCGGGTGAGGACGTGGTCGCGCACGTTGTGCACGGGTGGCAGGCCGATCGCGGTGCGGTGACGGTTGAGGGCCTCGCCGTACAGCGCGTTCACGCTCCGGGCGTCCTGCTCCCACAGCTCCCTCTTGCCGGTCCCGGCCGACGCGGGTGGTGTCCCCGGCCGTGCACCCGGCGGAAAGTGCCGCGACGGCAGTCCGAAGATGTGGAAGCAGGCGAAGACGTAGGGAATGCCCAGCTTCTCCGCCACGTCCCGGACGCCGGCCGGCATCAGCCCGGTGGCCAGCACCGCCTGACATCCCTCGGCCGCCTCGATGAGCGTCTCGAACCGTGCGGCGACCAACTCGGCGGCGAGCCGGAAGGCGTCCTGCGCCGTCGGCGGCCCGGCACCGGCCACCACCGGACGCACCGCAGGGCCGAGCGGAATCAGCGGCACCTCCGCCCGCGCCAGCAACGCGGCGAACTCCTCGTCCGGCGGAGCGCACACCTGCGCCTCCACACCGGACTTCCGCAGACTCACCGCGAGTCCCGCCAGTGGTTCGACGTCCCCGCGCGATCCGAACGCGGTCAACAGCACGCGCACTGCGCACCCCCAAGTGCAGTTCCGGGCATTCGGCCGCCGATTCTGCGGCACGGACGGGGCGTTGCCGCAAGGCCCCCCGTGCGCTATACGTTGAGAGTGGCGAGGAGTTCGGTCTCCTTGCCTTCTCTCATGTCGGGGCCCATCCGTGCCCGGAGGGGTGTGCACGCCTTCCGCCTGCGCGCAGTCGCCTGCGGCCTTCCGCGGGGATTCGCACGCCGCGCCGCTCGGCGGACGACGTCACGACGAGTCGCGCACCACCAGCTCCGTCGGCAGGGTCATCTGGCGGCGGGGTGCGCCGTGCAGGGTGATGTCCGTGAGGATCCGGGCCATCGTGCGGCCCAGCTCCTCCACCGGCTGACGCACCGTCGTCAGGGGCGGGTTGGTGTGCCGCGCGAGGACGGAGTCCTCGAATCCCACCACGGCGACATCACCGGGGACCTGCCGCTGCCGGCGGCGCAGTTCGGCCAGTGCGCCCACCGCCATGAGGTCGGAGGCGGCGAAAACGGCATCCAGATCCGGGACGCGTTCAAGAAGCGAACGCATCGCGCGGCTGCCGCTCTCCTCGGTGAAGTCGCCCGCCTCGACCAGCAGTTCGTCGGCCGGCACGCCGGCCTCGTCATGGGCGACGCGCCACCCGGAGAGCCGGCTGCGGCCGACGTCCATGTCCTGGGGGCCGGTGATCGTGGCGATCTTCTTCCGGCCGCTGCCCAGCAGATGCCGGACGGCCTGGGTGGCACCGCCGGCGTTGTCGGAGTCGACGTAGCTCAGCTGCTCGCCCGCGTCACGACGGCCGGCGAGCACGGTGGGCAGGCCCATCTCCTCCAGCATCCCGGGCAGCCGGTCCTCGGAGTGGACGGACACCAGCAGGACACCGTCCACGCGGCGCGTGGCCACCGACTCGGTGAGCTGGTCCCGTTCGGACTGGTCCCGCACCAGCATGAGCTGCAACTGTGTGCGGCTCTCGGCGAGGGCGCCGCTGACGCCCCGGATCAGTGCGGCGAAGAACGGCTCGGAGCCGAGCCGGCTCTCCGACTCCGGGATCACCAGTGCCACGGCGTTGGTGCGGTTGGTCACCAGCCCTCGGGCGACCGAGTTGGGAACGTAGTTCAATTCCTTGATCGCGGCGAGCACCCTGGCCCGTGCGTCGGCACTGACGAGATCCGAACCGTTGACGACACGGGAGACCGTGGTGCGGCCCACGCCGGCGCGGGCGGCGACCGTTTTGATCGTGGGACGGCGGTTGGCGGTCATGTACTCCCCCCTCGGCGGCCGCGGCGGCGATGTCTGCCGCGGAGGTGACCAGCGGCAATTCTTGCAGACGCCGCCGTGGGCGGAGCACCGTTCCGGCCTCGGGCCCCGGGGGCCGTGTCCGGTTCGTGATGACTAGTTGTTTTCAAGTTATTGACAGATCCATCCAGGAGCAAGGAGTCTTCGAGGCGCGGTGGGAACGTGCCCACCCGAGATTGGGCACGTTCCCACTTCTATCAGAGCCGCTGTAGCCATCGCAGAACTCGTCGCTCCGATGTGTCAGCGCTGTCGCTAGGAGGAGATCCATGGGCACTCTCGGTTCGTTGCGCAGGAAGGCGGTGGCGTCAGCCGCGGCCGTGAGCGCGCTGGCACTTGTCGTCGGCTGCAGCGACAGTGGTGATTCGGTCACCGGTGGTAGCAAGGACGGCGACAAGGTCACCATCACGATGGGCCTGTTCGGCGTGATGGGCATCAAGGAGACGGGACTTCTCGAGCAGTACGAGAAGGAGAACCCCAATGTCGACATCAAGGCCGAGATCGCCGGTGACGAGCAGACGTACTACACCGCTCTGCAGACCAGGCTGGCCGCCGGCAACGGTCTGAAGGACATCCAGGGCATCGAGATCGGCCGGGCCAAGGAGATCACCGAGACCCAGGCGGACAAGTTCGCGGACTTCGCCGGCATGGCGGGCACCGATCACTTCCTGCCCTGGAAGCAGTCCCAGATCACCACCGGCGACGGCAAGGTGCTGGGCCTCGGTACCGACATCGGCCCGATGGCCGTCTGCTACCGCAAGGACTACTTCGAGAAGGCCGGCCTGCCCACCGACCGTGAAGAGGTCGGCAAGCTGTGGGAAGGCGACTGGAACAAGTACGTCGAGGTCGGCCGCGACTTCAAGAAGGGCTTCAAGGGCGGTGACGTGGCGTACATGGACTCGGCCAGCGGCCTGTTCAACGCCATGGTCTACGGCCACTCCGAGCAGTACTACAACGAGAAGGGCGACCTGATCCACGACAAGAACCCGGTCGTCAAGGATGCCTGGGAGCTGTCCGCGGATGCCGGCGAGGAGGACCTGACGGCCAAGCTGCGTCAGTTCCAGCCGGGTTGGGACCCGGGCCTGGCCAACGGGACGTTCGCGACCGCGGTGTGCCCGGCGTGGATGCTGAGCCACATCAGTGAGAAGGCCGGTGACGCCAACAAGGGCAAGTGGGACGTCGCCCGGGCACCCAAGGGTGCCAACTGGGGCGGTGCCTTCCTCGGAGTGGTCGAGAAGAGCCCGGTGAAGGAGGAGGCCCAGAAGCTCGTCGCGTGGCTGACCGCGCCCGAGCAGCAGGCCCACATCTTCAAGGAGATCGGCAACATCCCGTCCTCGCAGAAGGCGCTGGAGACCGCCGACGTGAAGGACGCCAAGTCCGAGTACTTCAGCGACGCGCCGATCGGCCAGATCTTCGGTGCGGCCGCGCAGGAGATCCCGGACAAGCAGGTGCTCGGCCGTAAGGACGGCACGATCAAGGACACGTTCTCGCAGGGCCTGGCGCTGGTCGAGCAGGGCACGGCACGCGACGAGGCGTGGAGCACCACCATGGAGCGCATCGAGAAGGCGGTCGGCTGACCGGTCGGTCCCCGCGGTCGTCCGGGCCCGCCCGCCGTCGCAGGCGGGCCCGGACCCCGGCTCACCCATCCGCTCTCAGGAAGGAAATCCGGTGGCCACCTCCACCACCAAGGCCCTGGCCGGCGAGGAGCCGCCAGGCACGCCTCGCTCGACGGGAGGCGAGGGAACAGCCCGACGGCGCAGCGCGCTGCTGCACCGTCTGGACGTCAAGGGCGCGCCGTTCGCGTTCATCGCGCCGTTCTTCATCGTCTTCCTCGCGTTCAGCTTCTACCCCCTCGTCTACACGTCGTGGATCTCCCTGCACGACGTGGAACTGGCCACTCTCGACGTCATGGAGTGGGTCGCGTTCGACAACTACGTCGAGCTCTGGGGCGACTCACGGTTCTGGAACGCACTGCAGAACACCATCACCATCGGCGTCATCTCCACGGTGCCGCAGCTGCTGATGGCCCTCGGCCTGGCACACCTGCTCAACTACCGCATGCGCGCGTCGCTGTTCTTCCGCGTCGCCTCGCTGGTTCCGTACGCCACGTCGGTCGCCGCCGCCGCGCTCGTCTTCACCATGATCTTCGAGCGCGACTTCGGCATGATCAACTGGGCGCTGGGCGCGGTGGGCATCGACCCGGTGAACTGGGAGGCCGACAAGTGGCCCGCCCAGGTCGCCATCTCCACCATCGTCATCTGGCGCTGGACCGGGTACAACGCCCTGCTCTACCTGGCCGCCATGCAGGCCATCCCGGCCGAACGGTACGAGGCGGCCTCCCTCGACGGTGCCTCCCGGTGGAAGCAGTTCACCCATGTCACCGTGCCGGGGATCCGCTCCACCATCGTCTTCACCATCGTGCTCTCCACGATCGGCGCCACCCAGCTGTTCGGCGAACCACTGATCTTCGGCCAGGGACCCAACGGCATCACCGGCGGCGCGGACAACCAGTACCAGACGCTGGGTCTGCTGCTGTACGAGGAGGGCTGGAAGAACTACCAGATGGGCCGCTCGGCCACCGTCGCCTGGGCGATGTTCCTGCTGCTCGTCCTCGCCTTCGTGGCACAGCGCCTGATCAAGCGGCTGCGCTCCCGCACGTCCTGACCTGGAGTCGTCATGACCATCCACAGCCTCCCGGTCCGGACGGACGCCCCGGACCCGACCCCCGCCGAGAAGCCGGCCGGCCGTGGCGGCCGCCGGCTGCTGCGCCAGCGCGCCGGCCGTCAGCACCACGCCGGCCCGCTGGCCTACGTCCTGCTCGTCATCATGGCCGTGCTGTCCATCTTCCCGCTGTACTGGACGATGGTGGCGGCCTCCACCGACAACACCCGGGTCAGCCAGACACCGCCGCCCTTCCTGCCCGGCCCCAACCTGTTCAGCAACCTCGCCCGGGCCTGGGACGAGGCGGCCATGGGCAAGGCCATGATCAACAGCCTGATCGTGGCCGGCGTGATCGCGCTGTCCACGGTGATGTTCGCGACGCTCGCCGGATTCGCCTTCGCCAAACTGCGGTTCAAGGGCCGCAACGCCCTGCTGATGCTGGTGATCGGCACCATGATGGTGCCGCCGCAGCTCGGCGTCGTACCGCTGTTCATGATGATGTCCGAGCTGGGCTGGTCGCAGCAGCTGCCGGCCGTCATCTTCCCCACGCTGGTGAGCGCGGTCGGGGTGTTCTTCATGCGGCAGTACCTGTCCGAGGCGCTGCCGGACGAACTCGTCGAGGCAGGACGCGTGGACGGTGCGCACTCGCTGCGCATCTTCTGGAGCATCGTGCTGCCCATCGCGCGGCCCGCCATGGCCGTCCTGTTCATGATCACCTTTGTGCACGCCTGGAACGACTTCTTCTGGCCGTTCGTGGTGCTCGACATGACCAACCCGACCGTCCCCGTCGCCCTCACCCAGCTGAGCGCGGGCTATGTCCGCGACCAGTCGCTCATCATGGCGGGCGCGCTGCTCGGCACCCTGCCGCTGCTGGTGATGTTCGTCGTCTTCGGCCGCCAGATCGTCAGCGGCATCATGGCCGGCGCCGTCAAGGGCTGACCTGCCGCCGCCCCGCCCCGGCACCCACCGAACCCCCCACCAGGCGCCTGCCTGGAACCCCCCTTACTCCGAAAGGACTTACGTGGTCACCGCACAGCAGACCGCGTCCGCCCCGGACGCCGCCCGTACCTTCCCCAAGGGCTTCCTCTGGGGTTCAGCCACCGCTTCCTATCAGATCGAGGGGGCCGCCACCGAGGACGGCCGCACCCCGTCCATCTGGGACACCTACGCCCGCACCCCCGGCCGGGTCCGCAACGGCGACACCGGTGACATCGCCACCGACCACTACCACCGGTGGCGCGAGGACGTCGCCCTGATGGCCGAACTCGGCCTGGGCGCCTACCGCTTCTCGCTGGCGTGGCCCCGGATCCAGCCCACCGGCCGGGGGCCCGCCGTCCAGAAGGGCCTGGACTTCTACCGGCGCCTGGTGGACGAGCTGCTGGAGAAGGGCATTCAGCCGGTCGCCACCCTGTACCACTGGGACCTGCCCCAGGAGTTGGAGGACGCCGGAGGCTGGCCCGAGCGGGCGACCGCCGAGCGGTTCGCCGAGTACGCCGCGCTCGCCGCGGACGCCCTCGGGGACCGGGTGAAGACCTGGACCACCCTCAACGAGCCCTGGTGCAGCGCCTTCCTCGGCTACGGCTCCGGTGTGCACGCCCCCGGCCGCACCGACCCGGTCGCCGCCCTGCGCGCGGCCCACCACCTCAACCTCGGCCACGGCCTCGCCGTCCAGGCCCTGCGCGACCGCCTCCCCGCCGCCGCCCAGTGCTCGGTCACCCTGAACATCCACCACGTCCGCCCGCTCACCGGCAGCGACGCCGACGCCGACGCGGTGCGCCGGATCGACGCGCTCGCCAACCGGGTCTTCACCGGCCCGATGCTGCAGGGCGCCTACCCGGAGGACCTGCTCAAGGACACCGCCGCGCTGACCGACTGGTCCTTCGTGCGCGACGGAGACCTCACGCAGATCCACCAGCCGCTGGACTTCCTCGGCGTCAACTACTACACGCCCACCGTCGTCTCCGAGGCGGACGGCAGCGGTACGCACACCTCCGACGGACACGGCAGGAGCACCCACAGCCCCTGGCCGGGCGCGGACCAGGTCGCCTTCCACCAGCCGCCCGGCGAGACCACCGCCATGGGCTGGGCCGTCGACGCCACCGGTCTCCACGACCTCCTGAACCGGCTGTCCTCCGACTTCCCGGGGCTGCCGCTGGTCATCACCGAGAACGGCGCGGCGTTCGACGACTACGCCGACCCGGAGGGCCGGGTCAACGACCCCGCCCGGATCGCTTATGTGCGCGACCACCTCGCCGCGGTCCACAAGGCCATCCTGGACGGCGCCGACGTGCGCGGCTACTTCCTGTGGTCGCTGCTGGACAACTTCGAGTGGGCGCACGGCTACAGCAAGCGCTTCGGCACCGTCTACGTCGACTACCCGACCGGCACCCGCATTCCCAAGGCCAGCGCCCGCTGGTACTCCGAGGTGGCCCGCACCGGGATCCTGCCCGGCGCGTGACCACCCCGCCCCTCCTCGCCCGGCCCCGAACGAGGAGGGGTCGGCTCCGGCCCCAGGCTACGGGGAGTCCGTCACCAGGGGAGCGGGGGTGGGGGTGGAGGACCCGTCCGTCGCCGGGGAGGGGCTGTCGGTGCCCTCCCGTGGCGCGGTAGGGGACTCGGCGGGCTTCGGTGACGTCGACGGACGCGGCACCGAAGAGGGGGAGTCGCTCACGGGCGGCGGCGCGAGCGGCACCGTGGGGGACGTGGGCCTGTCGGCCGTCGCCGCCTGCTGGAGGGGCACGGCGACGAGGGCGACGGCGGCGCACGTCAGTCCGACGCCGGCCACGGTGCGGACCAGCCGGCGGCGCGCCGCCCCGCGGCGGATCGCCTCGAACCGGCCGGGAGGCGGGCCGAGGCGGTCGGACGGGGGCCGCAGGATGACGGCGAGCGGGTCGTCGGGTTCGAACTCCGGACCCTCGTCAGCGTGTGTGATCAAGGCTTCTCCTCAGGTGGGCACGGAGCAGTTCCCGGGCCGCGTGCAGATCGGCCTTGACGGTGCCCTCCTTGCGTCCGGTCACCGCGGACACCTCCCGGATCGGCATGTCAGCGTAGTAGTGCAGCAGGATCGGCACGCGCAGCCGTTCCGGCAGCGACTGCACGAGCAGGCGTACGGACGGGTCGGACTGTTCGCTGTGCGGCCGGACGGCCGTCTCGGCACCGACCCGGTGCACGGCTCTGCGCTCGCGCTCCAGTTTGCGCCAGTGGTCGCGGACCAGATTGGCCGCGGTGACGTAGAGGAAGCCCCGGGGTTCCGCCACGGAGGTCCAGCGGGCCCACAGCCGGGTGAACGCCTCCGAGGCGATCTCGTGGGCCGTCTCGTCGTCGTCGACGAGACGGCGGCACCAGCCGGCGAGGCGCGGATAGAGGGCAGCGAAGAGCTCCGACGCTGCCTGCTCGCGGGACCGTTTCAATGCTCTCCATGGTCGTGGCGTTACCGGTGTGGTGACAGCCCGGTGACGGGTCAGCCGGTCGTGCCGCTCAGCGTGGCGAACACGATGACGTTGTCGCGGTACTCGTCCCCCGTGCGGGGGCCGCCGCAGGTGATGAGCCGCAGCTCCGGACGGTCGACGTCCCCGTAGACCGCGTCCGTCGGGAAGTCGGCCTTGGGGACCGTGCGCACCGAGCCGACGGCGAACACCGCGGCGGTGCCGTTCTCCAGGCGTGCCACGATCCGGTCGCCCCGGCGCAACCGCGCGAGATGACGGAAGACTCCGTCCCCGTGGGGGCCCACCGTGACATGGCCGAGGATCACCGACGGGCCGGTCCGGCCGGGTGTCGGCGAGTGCCGGTACCAGCCCGCGGGGTCGTCCGCCCGGACCGGAGGCACCTCGACCGTGCGGTCCGCCGCCAGCCCCAGCCGTATGACCGGGGTGTCGACTCCGATGGCCGGGATCTCGAGCCCGACCGGAACCGAGCGCTCGAGGGCCCGCCCCGGTTTCACGGACGGCCGCGGGGCGGGCTTTGTGCCCTGCGGCCGTCCGGCGGTGGGCCGGGCACTCCCGTGACCGCCGCCGCAGGCGGCGAGGAGGGACGCCGTCGCGGCGGCGGCGAAGGCACGCCTGGAGAACGATGTCATTCCGCGGTGGCCCGCCGGCGCCGCACGACGAAGACCGCGCCCCCGGCGGCGAGCGCCGCGGCGGCACCGGCACCGATCAGGGTGCCGTCGCCGTCGGACGGCGCCGGGGCGGCACCGGTGTCGGGCGCGCCGCTGGGCACGACCGTGACCCCACCGGCGTCCTCGGCCGGAGCCGGCGCACCGCTCTCGGCCGGGACCGGGGACGCTCCCGTGTCCTCGGCCGGGGCAGGTGACGCGCTGGGGGTGGCTGCGCTGTCCGGGACGGGGGAGGGGTCGTCGGCGAACGCGGGCACGGCACTGGCCAGCACGGCGGTGCAGGCGAGTGCCGTGGCGCTCAGGACGGTTCGGCGCATGGAACGCTCTCTTTCCTCGGTCCGCCCGCACGGGGACCGGGCGGGCTGGGTCATGGATCGTGCGGAGAGACGAGGCAGCGCCGGCGCGGGTTGCAAAGAGAAGGTAAAGACGCGGCGGACTCAGTCCAGGAGCGCGGTCGCCTCCACCTCGACCAGGACATCGGGCTCGAAGAGGTGGTCGACGCCGATCAGCGAGGAGGGCGGAAGGGGCACCCGCAGCCCGACCTCCTCCGCGACCTGCTCGACCCCGGCCATGAACGCGCCGATCTTCTCGGGCGCCCAGTGGGTGACGTAGAACGTCAGCCGCAGGACGTCGTCGAACGACGCGCCCGCGCCGGCCAGACCCCGCGCGGTGTTCCGCAGGGCGTGGGCGACCTGCCCGGCGAGGTCGCCCGGGGCGACGGGAGTTCCGTCCGCCGACCGGGCGACCTGGCCGCTGACGTGCACGTGCCGCGTGCCGGTGCCGACGGCGACGTGCTCGTACGGGGTGGGCTGCAGCATGCCTTCGGGTGTGAAACGACGGACGGACATCGAGGTCTCCTCACTTCGGACCAAGTAGGTATACCTTTGCTACCTGGTGGACGAAGGACACTTCAAGGAGACCACGTATCGTGCCGGATACCGCGGACAGCCACGACGGCGAACTCAGGATCGAGCACCCGCACCGGGAGTTCCTCGATCAGGTGCTGGACAAGTGGTCGCTGAGCGTTCTCAACGAACTCTGCGAACGGCCCTGCCGTTTCAACGACCTGCGCCGCGCCATCCCCGCGGTGACCCAGAAGTCGCTCACCGCGACACTGCGCCGGCTGGAGCGCAACGGCATCGTCGAGCGCGTGCTCCTCAGCTCCCGCCCCGTCGCGGTCGAGTACCGCATCACACCCCTGGGCAAGACCATGCGCCACCCGATCGAGGTGCTCCTGGAGTGGGTCACGGCGCACATGCCCGACGTCGAGTGCGCGCGTCGCGCCTTCGACCTCGAATGAGCGCGCGGAACCAGGGGACCGGTCAGGCCGCGGCGGTGTGCTGGTAGGCGGGGTACGTCAGATAGCCGGCGTCACCGCCCTGGTAGTACGTGGCCTCGTCGGCCGGGGCGATCGGCAGACCGGCGCGCAGCCGTTCGACCAGGTCGGGGTTGGAGATGAAGGCACGCCCGAAGCTGATGAGTTCGGCTCCCAGCCCGAGCCAGTGGTCGGCGCCGGCACGGTCGGTGTGCTTGGGTCCCATCGGGAGCACCGGGTTCATGATGAGCGTGCCCGGCCAGAGGCGGCGCAGGGCGATCAGTACGTCCTCGTCCGCGGTGGCCTCGAGATGGACATAGGCCACGTCCAGGCGGGCCAGCTCGGCCAGGAGCGCGGCATAGAGCTCGGGGACGTCGCTCTCCCGCACTCCCCAGAACGTGCCGCCGGGAGACAGGCGGATACCGGTCCTGTCCGCGCCCACGGCCTCGACCGTGGCGGACACCGCCTCGACGGCGAAACGGATCCGCCCGCTCACGGAACCGCCGTAGCGGTCGGTGCGCAGGTTGGCGTTGGACGACAGGAACTGCGAGATGAGGTAGCCGTTGGCGCCGTGCAGTTCCACGCCGTCGAACCCGGCGTCGACGGCGCGGCGCGCGGCGTCGGCGTACGACTGGGCGTGCTCGGGCACTTCGGCGGTCTCCAGGGCGCGCGGCGTCGGCACGGGCTGCGGGCCGGACGGGGTGAACACCTCGCCGACGGCGGGGACGGCCGACGGTCCGACGGGCCGCACCCCGATGGTGTCGGGATGCGACACACGTCCCCCGTGCATGAGCTGGGCGAAGATCCGGCCGCCGTTGGCGTGCACGGCGCCGGTCACCTGGCGCCACGAGGCGACCTGCCGGTCGTCGTGCAGTCCCGGCGTGCCCGGATTGGACTGCCCGACCGGGCTCGGCTGCACCCCCTCGCTCACGATCAGGCCGGCCGTCGCCCGCTGGGCGTAGTAGGCCGCCATCGACGGCGTCGCCAGACCACCGGCGGCCGCCCTGACCCGGGACATCGGGGCCATCACCACACGGTTGGGCAGCCTCAGGTCACCGAGCCGATGGCTGTCGAACAGGTTCGTCATGTCGGAACTCCCTTTGTGCGCTCGGTCCTTGAACGGACACGCCCTCACGCTAAAACCTCACATTGATGTCAGAGGCAAGCGTTGTGCCGCAGCTCACAGACCGACGGGAGTGCCCCGCACGGCGCGCCGGGCGCCGACTATTCGGCGGCCGCTTCCCCGAGGTCCCGCAGGAGTCTCATCTCGGCCGGTGTGAACGGAGGACCGCCGGGCTCCGGACGCAGCGGCCCGACGAGCGCGGTCAGCAGCACACCGGGCTTGACCAGGGAGGCGGGCGCCGCCTGCAGGGCCAGTACGTCCGTCAGGGCGGTGGCGGCGTGGAACGAGCCGGTCGCGGTACGCGACAGCCGGCTGACATAGCGGTGCAGCAGACGATCGGCGCCGGTCGGGGTCCTGCCCCTGGTCGTGGCGTAGTGGATGTCCGTTCCCACGGCGAGCGCCCACGCGGTGTCGACGCACTTGCCGATGGCGCGCTGAGCACGCCGCGCGAATCCTGGAGCCGTCCCCCGCGAGCACAGGTCGCGCAGGGCGACGGCACCTTGCGCGGCCGCCGACATGCCCTGTCCGTAGAGCGGGTTGAAGGCCGCGACGGCATCCCCCAGGATCACCAGGCCCTCCGGCCACGGGGTGAGCCGCTCGTAGTAGTGGCGCCGGTTGGCGGTGCTGTGCGTGACGCTGACGTCGGTCAGCGGCTCGGCGTGCCTGAGGAGATCGGCCATCACCGGGTGGCGCAGCGTGCGCGCGTAGGCTTCGAAGGCGTCCGGATCGGCGGTGGGATGGGCGCCCGGAGCGCCCATCAGGCTGACGTGCCAGCGATCCCCTTCGACCGGCAGGATGCCGCCCGCGTTGGCCGGCCGCGGGAGACGCGGGTCGGCCTGCACACCGATCACCGGCCAGCCGGCGGTGGGCACGGGGGCGCGGTAGAAGCGACTGGCGTAGGCGAGACCGGAGTCGACGTGGTCCTGCGCCGGACCGGTGATGCCCAGCCGCGCGAGCCACTGCGGCATACGGGAGGCCCGGCCGGACGCGTCGATGACCAGATCGGCGCGCAGGTCGCTCTCCGCGCCGTCGGCGTCACGCACCCGGACACCCGTGACGCGGCCACGCCCGCCGAGCAGCGCCACGGCCCTGGTGTGTGTGCGCACGCCGACCCGGGGGTCCTTGAGGACCTGTGCCCGTACGACGGAGTCGGTGAGGTCCCGGCTGGCGGTGATCACGTAGTGGGTGGTGCGTTTCCAGCGGCGGTACCAGCCCTCGGCCGAGTGGATGACCATGTTGGTGGTCACCGGGATGCGGTGGGCGCCCGCCGCCAGGAGCAGGTCGATCGTGCCGGGCAGCAGCGTCTCGACGGCCTCGGCCCCTCCGGTCTGCAGGAAGTGGATGTGCACGGCCTGCGGCACCCCGGTGCGCGGAGCGGGGCCCTCGGGCAGCTCGTGCGCCTCGATGATCTCGACCGAGTCGACGTGCTCCTTGACGGCGGCCGCGGCGAGCATGCCGGCGATGCTGCCCCCGATGACGACGGCACGGACGGGAGCGCGGCGCGGGGATTCACTCATGGTGGGCTGCTTTCTGCAGAGGCACATGACGGTCACGCAAGTCTTGGACGACGGGCGAGGCGAGTGACCGGGACAGCGACAGCAGGTCCCGGGTCCCCGGTGCCGAACCTTCCGTCGTCGGGGGGTGACCGGGCTCGGTGCGCTGCCTGTCCCGGGCGACGAGGATCATCGCCGCGTCCGCGGTGACGGCCGCCCGGGCCTCGTCGTCACCGTTGCGCAGCGCGGCGCGCAGGGCCGCCTCACGCACGTCGGGGTCGCAGTAGGGGGTCAGCGCGAGGACGGCGTCGTACAGGGCCGTCTTGCGTCCGGTGAGCAGCACCGCCGGGGGAGTCCGCCACCAGAGCAGGGGAGCGCGGACGGCGCTGGGCGTCGGGATGTCCTTGAACTCCCTCCAGAGCGGGCCCAGTTGCCGCAGGTGCCGCACGGCGCGCATGGTCTGTGCCACGCGCGGTCCGGCGAGCGGGATGACGAAACCGAGGGCGCCGAGAACCGCGGAGGGCGCGGAGAACAGGGGTGAGACCTCGTCCACCAGGAAGTCGAGATCGTGACCGGTCCACCGCGCGGTCACCGCGGTCAGCCTGAGCACGACGTAGCACACGATGAGGAGGTAGGCGGGAGCGAGGATGCGCAGTCCCACCCGCAAGGAGCCGCGGACCTCCCTGGACCAGCGCAGGCACAGCGCGCCGGCGATCGCCATGGCCACTCCCTGCGCGACCAGGTAGAGGACGATCATCTCCCGGATGAAGGGCGTGGTGGCGTAGTGGACGTCGAACAGCGTGGGCTGCTCCGTGGGCGTCGACCCGGCCCAGAACAGGACGACGACGGCCAGCATCGCGAGTCCGTAGACGGTCACACACAGACGGGACACCCGCCGTGTCCGCTCGGGCGGCGCGGGCTTCCAGTTCACCATCAGCAGCAGGCTCGCCCCGGAGAACGCGGTCGTCGTCGCGTAGACCACGGGGGCGGCGAAGTTGGTGACGCCGGTGAGCCGGTTGAGCGCGGTGATGGAGGCGGGGGCGGCGAACAGCATCATGCAGCCGGCCGCGAACAGCAGCAGGCAGGCGATGCGCAACAGCGTGTCGTGGCGCCTTCGGAGCAGCGCGGGGACCTTCATGGCGCAGACGAGCAGGAGCATGCTCCCGTAGACGTAGAATCCGACGCTGCTCGGTTCGGCTGTCACCGGACGGTCTCTTTCTTCGATCTCTTCGGCACGGACGTGGTGGGGGCTCGTGCGCGCGATCAGCCGGGGCGGAAGCGGTGCGCCATGGACGCCTGGATCCGTCCCGTGAGGTTCCGGGGATCCTCGGTGGTCCGTGCCTCGTCGAGGGCGGCGCGCACATCCGTGGCGAAACGGAATCCGAAGTGTTCCGCCTCCAGCTCCTCCCGGAGCTCGTGGCCGTCGGTGCGCGCGGCGAAGTGGAGCCCCGCGTCCATGGGTTGTACGGGCGACAGGTCGGTCCGCGCGGCCTCGGCGACGGCGGCCACGAAGCCGGTCAGCCCTTGTGCGGCCTCCGTGCCGGCGGCACGGGTGACGGCACCGTGGTAGGTGCCGTGGCCCGCGAACATGTGCCAGGCCTCATGACCGATGATCACGAGCTGGTGCTCGGGGCTGGTGTTCTCCTCATAGACGATCAGATCGTGGTCGGTGCGGTCGACCCACACGCCGCTGGCCGTCGCGGGCGGGAAAACCGCGCTGCGGAGCCGGACGGGCCGGCCCCGCACCTGGCTCAGGGCCCGGCCCATCGCCGGGACGACGTCGGTGTCGCCGGTGAGCGGCCGTAAGCCGCTGACGAGTCGGGCGCTGAGCTTTCGCATCGCCCTTGTTCCCCTGGTCATCGGTCCTCTTCCTGGTTGTCGAGCTCCAGCAGCGCGTTCAGCGTCGCGTTGAGCACGGCCCACCGCTCCGGCGGCAGATCACGCGCCTGTCGGAGCGCGATGCCGCGGACGTCGTCGTGCCCCGGGGCACCGACTGCCGTGGGTACGGCCCCCGTTGTGCTCTCCGGCGGCGGCTCCAGTTCGGCGAGGAGCGGCAGCAGGGCACGGTTCAGGGCCTCGGACGCCTCGGCGGTGAACGCGGCCTCGCCTCCCTCGACCTGGAAGAAGCCCACCAGTCCGTGCAGAAGTTCCACGCTGGGCATCTTGTCGCCGGCGCACACCTGACGTGCCCAGTACGCCGAGACCCCGAGCCGGCGGGAGATGGTGCCGGCCAGGTCCGACATACGCTCACCGGTCTGCGCGAGACGGGCGTCCGTCAGCGCCCTGATCCGCGCACGGACCCGCTCGTTGACCGAGTCGGCGGGGAGGGTGCCACCGTTCAGCAGCGTGCGGACGGCCTGCTCGGACAGCAGCGTCCTGCGTGCGAGGCCCGGCACGTCGAGCAGCTCCCGCCGACTCGATCCCCGCTCCGCGCTGAGTGCGTCGAGCCGGCGCAGCGTCTCGGGGAGATGCGTGGGTGGCTCCACCGACGTACTCCAGGCGTTGAGGACCGACAGATGCCGTGCGCCTCGCAGCCTACGCACCATGGGCGGCACTTCTCAACGATCGTTGCTGGCCGGAAACGATCGTTGACGCGCCGGTGGAGGGGGAGCCGGAGGCGGGGGACAGGGCGGCATCGGCGGTATCCGGCGCGCGGCCGGTGCGACGGGTGGCGGCGGCGGTGGCTCCGCGGGGCGTCGGCGCGGCGGCCGTGGAGGCCGTGGAGGCCGTGGAGGCCGTGGAGGCCCTGACGGTGCGGGCGGCGGAGGGCCCGGTGGCGGTGGCGGAGGCGGCTCGATCTCCGGCAGCACCGGGCCACCCGCACGCAGCCGGGCGATGGTCTGCTGGTTGCGCCGGCGTGCCTGGGGGCCGTCGTCACGCTCGTAGATCAGCCGGAATCCGGTGTGCCGGTTCCCGTGTGTGCCGACGTGCCGGTATCCGAGCGCATGGGCCACCCGGTCGGCCAGGTGCTGCACGGCCATGGTGTACCGCCTCGGCCGGAGCAAGACACTGGCCCGGCCGTCGAAACACGCGCGTATCTCGTCTGCTTCCACTCGCTCCGCCCTCACAGAGGTTCACCGGCCCGACCGACTGTTCTCCGCCGAAGATCCTCGCACGGCCGCGCCGGCCCTCTCAGGCCGCCTTCCTGCCGTCGACGGACACACCCAGCACGTCGGCCACGGTGGTCAGGGCCGTTCCCAGCGGGAGCGCGACCCGGGTGAGGGCGTGCCGGTCGCCACGGGTGGGGTCCCGGTTGACGATCAGCACCGGTGTGCCGGCCCGGGCGGCCTGGCGGACGAAGCGCAGTCCCGACATCACCGTCAGCGAGGAACCCAGGACCAGCAGCGCGGACGCCTCGCGGACCAGCGTGCGGCAGTGCTCGACCCGCTGGGGCGGAACGTTCTCGCCGAAGAACACCACGTCGGGTTTGAGGATGCCCCCGCACACCGTGCAGGGCAGCACACGGAAGTCCGCCACCTGCTCGTCGGTGAGATCGGCGTCGCCGTCGGGGTTGATGCCCGCGGCCACGGGGTCGAAGCCCGGGTTGGCCGCCTCCAGCCGGGCCGCGAGTTCGCCGCGCGGGCCGAACGTGCCGCAGGAGAGGCAGACCACCCGTTCCAGGCTTCCGTGGAGCTCCACGACGCCCTCGCTGCCGGCGGCCTGGTGCAGACCGTCGACGTTCTGAGTGATCACGCCCGAGAGCAGACCGTGCCGTCCGAACGCCGCCACGGCCCGGTGCCCGGCGTTGGGCAGGGCGCGGGCGAAGGCGCGCCGGCCAAGGTGGCTGCGAGCCCAGTACCGGCGCCGGGCACCGGCGCTCGCGAGGAAGTCCTGGTAGGTCATCGGAGTGTGCCGGCTCAGGCTCCCGCCCTCGCCGCGGTAGTCGGGGATGCCCGACTCCGTGGAGAGGCCCGCCCCGCTGAGCACCAGCACACCCCCGGCGCGCAGCGCGTCGGTGACCGGCGCCGGGTCGGTGGTACCGGGCGGCAGGTCCTCGGCGGGGGTCCAGCTCAAGGTGGGGCGCAGGCGCATAGCGCAAGGGTACGAAACCGGTCGCGGGCCCGGGCGGGACCGGCCACGGTCCCGGGAACGAGCAGCTCGCTCCCGGGACCGGCTCCGCCCGGTGTTCAGCCGCCGACGTTGACGTCGATGCAGGCGTAGAACGCGTTGGCGGTGTCCGCGACGTTCCACACGGCGAGGACCTTCTGCTGTCCGGTGAGGCCGCCGAAGTCGACCTGGTGGTTCACCACCTCGCCGGGCTTGGCCCCGCCGTCGTCGAACAGCGCGATCCGCTGACCGCCGACGTAGTACTCCCAGGTGCTCGTCGCGTGCAGTGCGGTGAGCCGCCAGGAGAAGGTCGTGTTCTTCGGGACCGGGGTGACGGCCCAGCCCTTGCCGTCGTCGTCCAGCTCGGCGAAACGGCTGTTGCCGCCGCTGCAGCTGGTCAGGCCCTTGGGCCCTTCGACGCTCTGCGGTTCGTAGGTGATGTCCCCGCAGGACACCGTGCCCGCGGCGCACTGGGCCTGGCGGCTGGGCGGATCGGAGATGTAGCCGTGTGCGCTCGCCGACGAGGCGGGGAGGCCGACGGCCACGACGGGGGCGAGGGCCGCGCCGATCAGTGCGGCCTTCTTCTTGCTGGTACGCATGGGGAACTCCTTCACATCGGATCGTCCCCGGGGCGCGTGCGGTCATGAGTGGGGGAGACCGCAGGCGAGGGGAAGACCGCTCGTGGGTGGGGCCAGGAGGCGCGAAGGTGGCGCGCTCTCACCGTCCTCGCGGGGAAACGGTCGGGGCCCGCGAAGGATCAACTCCCGAAGCGGAGCAGTGAGTTCTGTTGGCCTAGACCATACAAGCGACGAGCGTGACCGTGTCAAGGGTGAGCCCGAGAGCCCTGCGAGGATGCACGGATGACCTCGACAACGCGCCCGCCCACCGCTCCTGACTTCCCGTCACCGCGTTCGCGGCTGCTGGAGACGATCGGAGCCATCGAACCGTGGGACGCCCTGGAGCGCGCCCACCTGGAGACCGCCGCGCAGTGGGTCGCCGGCGGCGCACCGCTCCACCGCGTGCGCAAGCCGGACGTGCCGGGGACGCATCTGGTGAGCTACTTCGTCGTCCTCGACCACCGGCGCGGACGGTTGCTCCTGGTCGCGCACCGCAAGGCGGGCCTGTGGCTGCCGCCGGGCGGACATGTCGAGCCGGACGAGCACCCATGGGCCGCCGTGGTCCGCGAATGCCGTGAGGAACTGGACGTCGAAGCCGTGGCGTCACCGATCACCGGCGAGCACCCGTTCTTCCTCACCGTCACCCGGACCAGGGGTGAGGGCCCGCACACCGACGTCTCACTCTGGTACCTCCTCGACGTCGACGCGCGCACCGTCACCTCCTACGACGAAGAAGAGTTCGGCGCCATCCGCTGGCTGACCGCCGAGGAGGTGCTCGAGGAGCCCGCCGAGTCGCTCGACCCCCACATGCACCGCTTCACCCGGAAACTGCGGCACACCCGGACCGGCGGGCAGCGGTGAGCGGACGGGCGGCGTCAGAGGCGCTGGACGTACGGAGCCCGCCAGGCGGGAGAGGGATCCGCACCGAGCTCGGTCCAGTACTCGCGGCCTCTGATGATCACGCCGTGGGGAACGGTCCAGAAGGACGCCACCCGGTGGACTCCCATCGACGCGTGCGGCACCTCGACTTCGGAGACGACGGCATCCCCGGACGACACGATGCGAAGGACGTCGATCGACCATCCCTCCGGGTACTCCGCGTTGATCCGCACGTAGTTCTCGCGGCCGAGGATCCGTTCACCGCTGACCGGCCACTCCACGACGACGTCGTCCGCCAGCAGCTCGCCGACGCCCGCCCAGTCCCGCTGCCGCATCCGGTCCCAGAGCAGCCGCACCGTCTCTGAAGGTTCCATGCCGACATCCTGCACCGTGCCACTGACAGCGCACCGGTTCAGGGCCGGCGGGAGCGCCTCATGAGGGTCGCGCCCGCGACGACGGCGAGGACCGCCGCTCCGCCGAGGACCGCGGTCCGCCCGGTCGTGCCCGTGGCGGCGAGGGCGGGGCGCGCGTCGTCGTGCGCCGCCCGCAGGATGAGGTCGGTGACCTCGTCCGGGTTCGTCTCCATGACGGCGTGCGGGGCGTCGACCTCGACGGTGGTGGATCCGGCCCGCTCGGCCATGAAGCGCAGGTTGTCGGTGCCGATCGTGCGGTCGTCGGTGGGGATGAGATACCAGGACGGGATCTCCTTCCACGCGGCGGCGGCGCTCGGCTCGTTCCCCGAGGCCGCGGTCGCCGGCCGCTGCGAGGCCGCCAGCACATGGGCGCGGCCGGCCTCCAGACGGTCGCTGAGGAAGACGTCGCTGAACTTGTCCGGCTTGAGGTACAGATCGACGTCGGTGGGGCCACCGCCGAGCGGAACCGCGTTCAGAGCCGTGGGTACGGGCGCGGTGGGATCGTCCGTCACGCGACTGCCCGGATACTTCGCGGCCAGCTGGAAGGCGGTCTCGCCCTTGTCCGGAGCGAACCCGGCGATGTAGACGAGGGACTCGACGTTCGGGTTGCCGGCCGCCGCGTTGGTGATGACGGCGCCGCCGTAGGAGTGGCCCACGAGAACGATGGGCCCCTCGATCGTCCTGAGCCGGGCGGCGAGGTGGTCGGCGTCGCCGGAGAGGCTGCGCAGCGGGTTCGCGGTGGCGACCACCGGATATCCCTCGGCCTGGAGGCTTCGTACGACCTCGTGCCACCCCGAGCCGTCCGCCCAGTACCCGTGCACCAGCACGACGGTGGGCTTGGTCTCCTTGCCGGGTTCGGCGTCGTTCCCGCTCCCGGACGCCGGCGACGGGCCGGCGGCGATCAGGGCGGTGGCGGGGAGGAGTACCGCAAGGGGGAGTGCTCGCCGGGCGGCGACGTGCCGTATGCGCTTCATGACCACTCTTTCGGTGAAGGGGAGTCACTGCTGAGACGAATCTGCACGTCGCCGACCGCCCCGGCACCGCCAGTTGCTCCGACGGAGTGAACGTCGCATCGGCGGGTGTGGGCACCTCCCGTGCCCGCTCGGGCAGGGGGAGGGGAGCGGCGGTGACGGAGGTGCCATGCCCTCGCCGAGGTCAGGAACTCCGCCTCCCCGACGGGGAAACACGTGCTGCCGTCAACGACTGTCACTTAACCTCGTGCCGAGAGACGTCATCCGCCACAGGTGTCGACAACGGGGAGGCGACGGTGTTCGGAAGGGGCCCACGGTTGCTCGCGGGCGCGGTGATCGTGACCTGCATGATGCTCCTCGGTCCCAGTGCACCGGGCGGAGTCCCCTTCGCCAGGCCGCTGTCCGCCGACGCCGTCAGGGACGTCGTACCGAACCGGGTCATGACGTGGAACATCTGCAACCCCTGCGGGACGAGCGACGCCGACCGGGCGGCCGAGATCGCCGCCTACGCGCCTCAGGTCATCGGCCTGCAGGAAGCGTGCGCGCGTGACGTCGCGCGGATCCGGAACCATCTGAAGAACCTGTACGGGCTGGTCTACCACGTCGAGTACGGGACGGTGCTCCAGAACTGGGGCCGCTGCGGGGGACTGCCGTGGAACCCCGGAGGCTACGGTCAGGCGATCCTGTCGGCGGCGCCGATGAAGGACCGCGTCAACGTCGAGTACCGGGACGGGGGCTCCGAGGACCGCGGATACATGGCCGTCACCACCACCGTGGACGGCCAGGAGGTCCGGGTGTTCAACACGCACCTGGCGCAGCGCCGCCAGGAGACGTTCCGGACGGACCAGGTCGCCGCACTCGCCGAGGAGGTCGCCCGGCACGACCGGGCCATCGTCCTCGGCGACTTCAACGCCGTGCCGGACGCCCCCGAGCTCACCCCGATGTGGGCACTGGCCGGGGACACCGACCCCGAGTGCCGGCCCTCACCGACCGGCACCTGCCTGCCGACCACCGACTGGCAGAGCAAGTTCGACTACGTCTTCCTGCGGGGCATCAGCCCGCTCGAGCACCACGTGCAGCCCACGCCCTACTCGGACCACCACCCGCTGCACACCGACCTCGACCTGGCCCGGGCGCCGGAGCGGCAGCAGGAGGCCGCGGCGGAATCCACTCACGACCGATGAACTGAGGCGCCCCGGGGAGTCTGCACAGGTATGACACGCATCGTCGCAGACATCTCCGTCTCACTCGACGGCTTCGTCACCGGCCCTGACGCCGGCCCGGACAACGGCCTGGGCACGGGTGGCGAGGCCCTGCACACCTGGGCCTTCTCCGACGACCCCGAGGACCGCCGCATCCTGCGCGAGGCGACCGCCCGTTCAGGTGCCGTCGTCCTCGGCCGTCGCCTCTTCGACGTGGTCGACGGGCCGCACGGCTGGGACGACACGACCGGCTACGGGGCCGGCGAGGTCGGAAAGCCGGCGTTCGTCGTCATGACGAGCCGGCCGCCACGGTCCGTGCGCCTCACCGGCCTCGACTGGACCTTCGTCACGACCGGGCCGACCGACGCCGTCACCACCGCACGCGCGCTGGCGGAAGCGGCATCGGCGGACCGTGGCGAGGACCTCGACGTGGTGCTCATGGGCGGCGGCGCCACCGTCGGCTCGGCACTGGCCGCGGGGCTGGTCGACGAACTGACGCTGCACCTGGCGCCGGTGGTCCTGGGCTCCGGGACACCGCTGTTCACCAGCACCGCTCCGCGCACGCTGGTGCAACGTGCCGTGACGCCCACCAGCACCGCCACCCACCTCACGTACGACGTCCACTGACGCCGGTGCGGGGTGGATCAGGACTGCGGCCGCTTCCCGTGGTTCGCCGCGTGCTTGCGGCGCGACTTCTTCTTCCGGCGCCTCTTCGAGGACATCCGCGTCTCCCTTGTGTCTCGGCGATGGAATCACGGCCCATTGTTCCCCCGGGCCACGGACGTCGCGACTCACAGGCCACCATGAGATCTCGGCCGGCCATGCCGGGAGAACGCTGAGCATTCGCCGCGGCCTCACGGGGCCCGGTGGAGCCGGTCGTGGTCGTCGGCCGCCGCTTCCGGACCGGACGCGGCCTGGGGCAGGGGCGGCAGGCTCGCGGAGATGCCAGGCAGCAGCACGGGCTCCAGCCGGACCCGGTCCTGCCTGCCCAGGTAGCGCTCCAGCCCCGGCGGCCGGTAACCGGTGTCCCGGTCGTGGCGTTCCTTGGCGGGCACGGCCAGATACTCGTTCCCCTCGGGTTCACCCTTGTCGTCCACCGCTTCCCCGATGGGCCGGTGCAGCGGCGGGGAGAGCCGGTACATCCCCTTCCGCGAGGCATGGACCGGGCCCGAACCGTCCGGCCGCACGCGGAAGTCGACACGTTCCTGAGGCACCATCACCCGGGGCCCCTCCGGGCCGAGCACATCGGCGTCGAACTTCAGCCCGTGCCGGCGGGCCTGGTCGACCATCCACAGCAGCGTGATGTCGGACAGCCCCGTCTGCGCATAGCCGCCCCCCACATCGCAGTGGACCCCGGCGAACCACACCTGCTTCAGCTCCTGGCCCTGCGCGTCGGCGCCCGGATGCCGGTGCCACAGGGCCGGGCGGAACGCCGAGCGCTGCTCGTCCACGGCCAGGGCGTGGAAGGCCGCGCGGACCCAGCTGCTCAGCTCCGTGTCGTGGAACGCCCAGCGGCGGTTGAACCGCCGCGCCGCCGGCTGCAGCCGGACGGTGCCCGGAACGGGGATGCCCAGGGCGCCGACCGTGTCCCACACCCCGATGAACCCGATCTCCGACTCACGAGCGTAGGAGCGGCGGAACAACGTGGCGGCCGCGCCGTTCGGCTGCTCGATCCGGTCACGGTAGAGAGCCCATGCCTCCGGGATCCGGTCGGCGTGGTCCCTGCGCAGAATGCCGCTGTTGCGCACCAGCCCGGCCAGGCTGCGGGCGGTGTACGCACCGCGGCTGAAACCGAAGAGGAACAGGTCGTCGTCGGGCTCGTACGTCTCGACGAGGAACCGATAGGCGTCCAGCACGTTCCGGGACAGCCCCGCCCCGAACGCCCCGCCGCGCAGACGCTCCCACCGGTGGGTACCGACACCGCTGTGGTAGTAGACGCGCTGTTCCTTCCCGGCGACGGTTCCCGAGCGCACGGACAGGGCGATCTTCGCGACGTTGGTCTTGCTCGGCTGGTCCGCGAAGTTCCAGGTGCCGTCGCAACAGACGACCAGACGCTTGGCCATGACCCATCCCTCCTGGCGAGAGCGGAGCGGCCCACAGCACCCCTTCCAGCGTCGCACCCCCGGGCACACCACGCCAACGGGGCGGCTCCGCGCGGCGGCTGGGTCCGCCCGGTCATTGCCCCGGCTTATGACCTCCTCACCAGGACAGGGCTACCGGCCTGGTCGGACGGCCGAAACAGTGGGCGCCATGAGTCACGACACGAGCAGTGCGGTTTCCGTCCGGTCCGGGGCGGCTCCGGTGCGAACGACCGGCGTGCCCCGGACGACGGAGCCGCGGCGATGGGGTGGGCGCGTGCCGGGGCTGGTGCTCACCGGGGCCGTGGCGGCGGTGGCGACCGTCGTCGGGACGTGGTTCCCCCTGGCCGGGGGCCCGGTGGCGGGCATGGTCATCGGTGTCGTGCTGGCGGCGGTGCGCCGTCCCGGCAGGTGCCTCCAGCCGGGCATCGCCACGGCCGGCCGGTCCGTACTGCAATTGGCGGTCGTGCTGCTCGGGTGTCAGCTGTCGCTGACCCAGGTCGTGCGGGTCGGCGGCGGCTCCCTGCCGGTCATGCTGGGCACGCTGGCGTCCTGCCTGGTGGCCGCCTGCCTCGTCGGACGCCTGCTGGGCACGGGGCGCGACCTGCGCACCCTCATCGGAGTGGGCACCGGCATCTGCGGTGCTTCCGCGATAGCGGCGGTCACACCGGTCATCGGAGCCGCGAGCGCCGAGGTCGCCTACGCGGTGTCGACGATATTCCTGTTCAACATCGCGGCGGTGCTCGTCCTCCCCGTCCTGGGGCACCTGCTGGACCTGAGCCAGCAGGGCTTCGGGCTCTTCGCCGGTACCGCCGTCAACGACATGTCCTCCGTCGTCGCCGCGTCCGCCGCCTACGGTGACGAGGCCGGCCAGTACGCGGTCGTCGTCAAGCTCACCCGCACCCTTCTGATCATTCCGGTCTGCCTGTGGCTGGCCGCACTGGCCAGGCGCCGCACCGCCGCCGCGGGCGGCGCCGCCCGCTCCCGCCGCGCCACCCTCAAGAACGCCGCCGGGTCGGTGCCCTGGTTCCTCGTCGGGTTCCTGCTCACCGCGCTGGGCAGCACCCTCGGACTCGTGCCCGACCAGCTGCGCCCCGCTCTCGGCACGCTCGCCGTCCTCCTCATCACGGTGGCCCTCTCCGCTATCGGCCTGATGACCGACCTGCGCGGGCTGCGCCGCGCGGGCGCCCGGCCCTTGCTGCTGGGAGCGTGCCTGTGGACCGTGGTCTGCGCCACCAGCCTTCTGCTGCAGTACCTGACCGGCTCCTGGTGACCTGCCGGCCCCGTCAGGGGCGCCGGGCGTTCTCCAGGTAGTGCAGGACCGCGGCGACCCGGCGGTCGACCTGCTGGGTCGGTGCCAGGTCCAGTTTGGCGAAGATGTTGCGGATGTGTTTGTGGATGGCGCCGTCGGTGACGACGAGCCGCTCGGCGATGGCGGTGTTGCCCAACCCTTCGGCCATCAGGGCCAGTACGTCCCGCTCACGCGGACTGAGGCGTTCCAGCCGGGTGTCCTGACGCGAGCGGGTGAACAGCTGGGCGACCACCTCGGGGTCGATGGCCGTGCCCCCGTCCGCCACCCGCCGCAGGGCGTCGAGGAACTCCTCCACCCGCCCCACCCGCTCCTTGAGCAGGTAGCCGAGCCCGCCCACCCCGCCGCTGAGCAGATCGGTGGCGAAGCTCTGCTCGACGTAGGCGGACAGGACCAGGACGGCGAGCCGGGGGTGACGGCGCCGGGCCTCGACGGCGGCGCGGATACCCTCGTCGGTGTGGGTGGGCGGCATCCGTACGTCGAGGATGGCGACGTCGGGCCGGTGGGTGTCGATGGCGTCCAGGACCTCCTCTGCCGTGCCCACCTTGGCGACCACGTCCAGCGACTCGGCCCGCAGCAGCAGGGCCAGCCCCTCCCGCAGCAACGGGTCGTCCTCCGCCATCACGATCCGCATGGAACATCCACCTCGAGGATTGTCGGTCCGCCGGGCGGACTGGTCAGGCGCAGCACACCGTCGTGTGCCGCGAGACGGCGGCGAATGCCGGCCAGGCCGGAACCGCCCGCCTCGTCGGCGCCGCCCCGGCCGTCGTCCTCGACGCGCAGCAGGAGCCGGCCGCCCCGGCTGCGCACGGTGACGGTGGCGCGGGTGGCGCCGCTGTGCTTGGCGATGTTGGTGAGCGCCTCGGCCACCACGAAATAGGCGGTCGCCTCGACCGACGCCGCGCACCGCTCCGGCAGCTCGACATCGGTCCGGCACGGAACCGCGCAGTGGGCGGCGAGTCCGGACAGCGCTCCCGCCAGCCCGCGGTCGGCGAGCACGGGCGGCAGGATGCCGCGCGCGACGGCTCTCAGTTCCGCCAGCGCCTGCTCGGCCGCGGACTGGGCACGTTCGAGGACCTCGTCGGCACCGGCGGGGTCACGGGCCACCATGCGGCGGGCCGCGCCGAGCAGCACGGTGACGGTGACGAGGCGGTTCTGGGTGCCGTCGTGCAGGGAGCGCTCGATCCGGCGGAGCTCGACGGCGTGCGCGTCCAGCGCGGCGGCCCGTGTCGCGGTCAACTCGGCGATGCGCAGCGAAAGATCGGCGTCCGGTCCCGCCGTCAGAAGGCGCAGCGCGGGCCGGGCCTGGAGGCGGGCCATGCGGGGCGTCAGGCCGAGGATGATGGCGATCCACCCCACTCCGAGCAGGGACACCACGGACGCCTCCGCCCAGGAGTCGGCGGTACCGAAACCCAGTGAGGTGCTGGTGGCGTCCTCGGGGACGAGCGGCCACAGCAGCGGGAAGGCGGTGTCGCGGACCGCGGCGATGGGCAGCAGCAGTCCGCACAGGCCGAGCAGCAGGCCGAAGGTGGCGTGCACCGCCAGCCAGCCCGCCGCACGGCGGGTGGCGGCGTCGGCCAGGGCGGGCCGCAGCCGCGTCGGCGACGGTTCCGGGGCGACGACGTCCACTCCGTGGCGGGCGAGCCGGGTGCGTTCCCGATCGGCGAGCGCGTGCAGAGCGCGCAGCACGGCGGGAGCGAGCAGCAGCCCCACGCCCACCAGGCAGGCCGCCGCCGTCACCACGAGGAAGCCGAGGAGGACCAGGGCGAGCAGCGCGGTGCCGAGACCACCCACGAGCTGCCCGAGCGCGGCCAGCGCGGCGGACGCGGCGCCGGCGACGGTCTCCCTGAAGGACTCCCTCGCACCGGGCCCGGACCGGCCGTCCGAACTGTCGTCGTGCCGGGTGGCCACCTCTCACCTTTCGCCGGCCTGCCGATACGCCAGTCACCCTAAGCCCGAAGGTGCCGCGGGCCGAGGGCGAGCGAGGAAGAGTACAGCCTGCTGTACCGCCGATCCGGCGGCCCGAGGGATCGGCACGCACGACACCGCTCCGTAGCGTCGAGGCGATCGCACACATCGCCCCGAAGGAGCAGCCATGACGCACACAGACCCCTCCCACCTCCCTCCGGCCCCCGGCCGCCGCACCGCACCGGCCGGCGCCGGTGACGGGGGAGTGGCCCACACGCTGCTCTGGGCGGTCCTCGTCCTCAGCGTGCTCGGCAACACGGTGGCCTCGTACACCGGGGCCGACATCGGCGTGCACCTGGCCGCCGGAGCGGTCACCGCACTGTGCGTCACCCTGCTCGTCGTACGGCGCATGCGCGGCGGCCGGTGAACACCGCTCTGCGTGGTCGGGCCCGACCGGCGGAGCCGAAGATGCCCGCCACCGCGGCGAGCGTCGCCCCGTCGCCGACGCCCACGGTCCGGACATGACCCGCGCACCCGACTCGCCCACTTCGGCGGCGAGTCCGCGCCCTCCGCGTGCGTCCGGTCCACGACCTCGTGAGAGGGTGCCGAGACGCCTCCGGACGGGCCCGGCGCCCGCGCCGCGTGACGTGGATCACCGGAACGCCTCCGGTGTCACGGAGAGAACGAAGTGTGAGGGACTCAGACAACGAGCTGCGGCGCCGTGTGCGCGAAGGCGACCGCGAGGCGTTCGCCCAGCTGTACGAGGATTTCGCCGGCCCTGTGTACAACCACGGCCTGCGGCTGACCGGTGACTGGTCGACGGCCGAGGACATCATGTCCGAGACGTTCCTGGCCGCGTGGCGCAACCGCGCCAAGGTCGAGGAGGACGGCGGCACCCTGCTGCCGTGGCTGCTCGGCATCGCCACCCACAAGGCGGACAACGCCCGGCGCAGCATCCGGCGACGACAGCTCTTCCTGGCACGTCAGCCGCAGCCCGCCCCCATGGAGGACTTCGCCCCGCAGGCGGCCGGGCGGCTCGACGACGTGCGCCGGCTGCGGGCCGTCCAGGCGTCCCTGGACCGGCTGCGCCGCCACGAACGGGAGGTGCTCGCCCTGTGCGTGTGGTCCGGCCTGGACTACCGGCAGACGGCACAGGCGCTCGGCGTCTCCGTCGGCACCGTACGGTCCCGGCTCTCCCGCGCCCGCAAGAAGCTCGCCCGGCTCGCCGAGGAGAACATGGAACCGCCCACCGCCCGCGGAGAGATGACAAGTGCGGCCGCGATCGCGACCGTGCCCGCGCGGAAGGAACTCACATGAACGGCAGGACGAACTCCGCTTCCCCCGAGCCGTCCGACGAGCGTGACGAGATCGCCCGTCTGCTGCCGGCCCCGGCCGACTGGGACCTTCCGTGCGAGCAGTACCTCCGTCACAAGGACCTCTTGATGCGACAGATCGACCGCGACCAGGCCGCCAACCCCGCACGGCCGCCCCGCCGGCTGCTCCGGCCCGTGCTCCTCGCGCCGGTGACCGCGCTGGCCCTGGCCGGCCTGCTCACCGCGGGAATCGCCCTGAACGACGGCGAGCCGCCCGCCGCAACGGGGTCCGGCGCGGCCACGGACATGCGGCCCGCCGCCGCCCTGCTCCGGCAGATCTCCGACGCCGCGGGCAGGCGTGAGGCCCCCACCGTGCGCGACGACCAGTTCTCCTACTCGGCGACCAAGATCCGCGCCGCGGACCTGAGCAGTGGAAAGGCCGTCGTCGGCCCGCTGGAGGACCATGAGCTGTGGCTCTCCCAGGAACCCGGCCCCCTCGAGAAGCTCGGCCTCATCCGGAGCGGCGGCGCGACCATGCCCCTCAACGCCGAACTCGGCGACACGGGCGGCACGCCGGCCGGGTTCAGCCGTCCCACCTACCAGTGGCTCAGCTCCCTGCCGACGGACCCCGACCGGCTGCTGGACCACCTGTACGCCAAGACCCCGCGGATCGAGGGCAGGCAACGCGACCAGGCCGTCTTCGAGCAGATCGGAGACCTCCTCGGCCAGGTGATGCCGCCGCGTACGGCCGCCGCCCTCTACCGGGCGGCGGCGAAGATCCCCGGTGTCACCGAGGCACCCCAGGCCGAGGACGCCCTCGGCCGCCGGGGCCTGGGCATCGCCCGGAGCGACGAGCAGAACGGTGTGTACACCGAGTGGGTCTTCGACCGGCGGGACTTCTCCTACCTGGGCCACCGCAGCCGACTGACGAAGGACACTCCGTACGGCAAGGCCGGAACGCTCCTGGACAGTTCGGCGCTGCTGCAGAGCGCCATCGTCGACGAGGCCGGCCTGCGGCCTGACGGCACGAAGGCCTAGCGGCCGACCGTCCGTCGCCGTGGAGGGTGGTCGCTACGCCGTCGCCGGCGACCCTCCACGGCGGCCCGCCCGGGCGGCGGAACAGCCGATGCCGTCCGGTGAACGGTCGGCGAAATGGCGGGGTACGGGGTTCCGTCGTGCGGCGCACGCGCCGTAGCGTCCCCCGCATGGCTGACGTTTCCCGCCGCACGGTTCTCGGCACGCTCGCCGTGGGGGCCGCGGGCTCCTTCCTGCCCCCGTCGCTGCACGAGGCGATGGCCGCGCCGATGCCGCGCGGTGGTCTGCGCGCCGTCGAGCATGTGATCGTCCTGATGCAGGAGAACCGCTCCTTCGACCACTACTTCGGCACCCTGCGGGGGGTGCGCGGCTTCCGCGACCGTACCCCGCTGCGTCTGCCCTCGGGGGCCGGCGTCTTCGAGCAGCCGCGGTCCGCGGGCGGCGCGGTCCTGCCGTTCTCCGCCCGCCGGGCGGCGGTCGACGCGGGCCGCCCGGAGAGCGACATCCAGTACCTGGGCGCGCTCGCACACGGCTTCGACGACGCCGGCCAGGCCCGGGCGAACGGCTGGTGGAACGACTGGGTGGCCGCCAAGACCCAGAGCACCATGGCGTTCTACGACCGGCGCGACATCCCGCTGCAGTACGAGCTCGCCGACCGCTTCACCCTCTGCGACGCCTACTTCTGCTCCGTGTACGGCTCGACCAACCCCAACCGCAACTACCTGTGGACCGGTACCACCGGCGACGAACCGGACGGCGGCGGGCGGGCCGTCACCAACGCCGCCTACGACCCCGGCCACGCCGGCTACACCTGGACGACGTACCCCGAGCGCCTGGAGGCCGCCGGCGTCTCCTGGCAGATCTACCAGGAGTGGGACAACTTCACGGACAACGCGGTGGAGTACTTCCGGCCCTGGAAGGAGATCGGCCGGAAGATCCTCGCCGAGGCCGGTGGCCGGTACGCCACCACCGAGCAGTTCTACGACAGCCTGCTGCGCAAGAGCCCCGAACAGCGCGAGGCCGAACTGGCCGCATTCCAGAGGGGCATCGACGCCCTGACGGAGGCCGAACGCCGGCTCTTCCTGCGCGGCGCCCACCGCTCCGAGCCCGACACGCTCATCCGGCGCATCAGGTCCGACATCGACAAGGGCACCCTGCCCCGGGTCAGCTGGGTGGTCCCGACGGCCGCACTCTCCGAGCACCCCAGCAGCTCCACCCCCGTCGGCAGCGCCAACCTGGTGTACGACCTCCTCGACGCCATCGCGAGCGACCCGGAGACCTGGTCGAGGACGGTGCTGTTCATCAACTTCGACGAGAACGACGGCTACTTCGACCATGTGCCGGCCCCGGTGGCGCCCCGGCCGGCCTCCGGCAACGACGAGGACTGGTACGACGGCAGACCGGTCGGCCCCGGCCCCCGGGTGCCGATGACGATCGTGTCGCCCTGGACGGTGGGAGGCTTCGTCAGCTCCGAGGCGTTCGACCACACCTCGGTCATCCGGTTCCTGGAGAAGTGGACCGGCGTCCGGGAGCCCAACATCAGCGCCTGGCGCCGCAGCGTGTTCGGCGACCTGACCTCCGCCTTCGACTTCCACCGCGGCCACCGCCGGCCCGAGGTCGAGCAGCCCGGACCGGTACCGGCACCGGTCGGCCGCTGGAACCCCGTACCGCCCCCGAACCAGGCGCTCCCCGAGCAGGAGCCCGGCACGCGACGGACCCGCCCCCTGCCGTACCGGCTGTCCCTGCGCCCGGACGTCACCCCCGCCGGTGTCCGCCTCCGGCTCGGCAACGACGGCTCCGCCGGTGCCTGGTTCACCGCCTACCCCGGCGACGGCACCGCCCCGCACACCTGGACCGTGCCCGCCCGGGAGAGGGCCGACCACACGGTCGAGTACGGCGGCGGCGGATACGACCTCCAGGTGCACGCTCCCGGCTGGTCCGTCTGGGAGCTGCGCGGCACCGGCGTGGGCGCCGAGGCACACCTCGCCGGCCGCCCGACCGCACGCCATGTGCGGATCGTGTGCTCCAACCCGTCCGCCACCACCCGAAGGCTCCTGGTCGGCGAGTCGGCCCACTCCCGCGGCGACGGCGACCACGTGCACAGCGTCACCCTCCGGCCCGGCATGTCCCGCACGGTGCGGCTGCGCCCGGCGGACCACGGCTGGTACGACATCGTGGTCGTCGACCGCGACGACCCGGCCTTCCTGCGCCGCATGACCGGCCGCCTGCCCCACGACGGTCCCGGCGTGAGCGACCCGGCGACCGGCTCACCCCCCGCACTCGCCGCGGCCATCGGCCTTCCCGAGCCCCCGCCCACCCGGAACACACCGTTCCGCCAGGGCCACCGGGCCAAGGTCGTGATCACCCTGCGCAACCGGAGCCGCGACCGGCTCGACGGCCTCTCCGCCGCGCTGACCGCGCCGCCCGGCTGGACCGTCGAACGGACCGGTACGACCCCCAGGACGCTGGCGGCCGGAGCCGCGGTCCACGTGCGCTTCACCGTGACCCCCTCCCGCGACGCCACCGCAGGCCGGCTGGTCGTCACCGCATACGCGCGGGGCGGCGGGCTGCTCCGGCTCGCCGACACACGCCTGCACACCGAGGTCACCCCTGCCGTGACCTGACGCCGGCCGGTCCGGCGGACCCGCCCGGCCCCCGCACCGGCGGGGAGTGCGGTCAGCCGGTCAGGCCCTCCGCGGTCAGCGTGAGGTGCCGGACCAGCAACTCGGCGGCGGCATCGGCGTCGCGGGCCAGCGCGGCCTCCTCCAGGCGGCGGTGTTCGTCGGTCCCGTCCCGGCCGGGGGTGCGCCGTGCCGACCAGCGGCGCGCCAGTTCGCTGGCGGTCCACATCCGGTCGAAGGTCTCCAGCAGCACGGGGTTGCCGCACCCTTCCAGCAGCGTCCGGTGGAAGACCCGGTGTGCCTCTGCCCAGGCCTGGCTGTAGTGCTCGCCCTCTCCCGGTTCGTACGCCGGTGTCCGGGCGACACGGTGATGGGCGGCCCGTACGCGGGCCTCCCAGTCGACGTCACCGCGCTCGACGGACAGGCGCAGCACCACCGGTTCGATCGTGCGGCGGGCCTCCGCGATCTCCTGCCAGCGCCGGTCGGAGAAGTCCGGAACGGCGAAACCGCGGTTGGGCAGCCGGTCGGCGAGGCCCTCACCGACCAGTCGCACCAGCGCCTCGCGCACGACGGCCAGGCTCACGCCCCGCTCCTTGGCGAGGTCCTGCGGTTTCAGGGCGTCGCCGGGGGAGTGGTCCCCTCGCATGATCGCGTCCCGCAGTTGCGCGTGGACCTGCTCGGAGAGCATGCGCTTGCCCGTCGGGGCCGGGGTGGAGGCCGTATCAGTCATGAAGGCAGCATAGACGATCCCTTCGATAATCGATTATTAGTGCTATGGTCGATTGCAGGTCGACGACGAAGGGCGCCCGCGGCACGCCGCGTTCCTCCGTCGGCCCAGCGCGCAGTGCCACTCGGGCACCGTCATGAAAGGAACGACGCGATGACCGCCAACAACCCCTTCGCCCGCCTCCCCGAGGCGGCCCCCTTCACCGTCACGAGCACCACGGTCACCGACGGCGACCCCTGGCCGCCCGCGCAGTTCGCCTCCGGCGTCCCCGGCGGCGGGGACATCTCCCCGCAGCTCTCCTGGAGCGGCGCCCCGGACGGCACGAAGAGCTACGCCGTCACCGTCTACGACCCCGACGCCCCCACCGGCTCCGGGTTCTGGCACTGGGCGGTCGCCGACATCCCCGCCACCGTCACCTCGCTCCCCGAAGGCGCCGGCGACGACACCGGCTCCGGTCTGCCCGAGGGTGCCTTCCAGCTGCCCAACGACGCCCGCGCCGCCCGCTACCTCGGCGCCGCCCCGCCCGCGGGCCACGGCCGCCACCGCTACTTCGTCGTCGTGCACGCCCTCGACGTCGAGACCGTCGGCATACCCGCCGACACCACCCCCGCCGTCCTCGGCTTCACGATGGCCGGCCACATCCTCGGTCGCGCGGTCCTGACCGCCACAGCCGAAACCCCGGCCTGACAAGCGCCATGTCACGCCTGATCGACACCACGGAGATGTATCTCCGCACCGTCCTCGAGCTGGAGGAGGAAGGCGTGACCCCGCTGCGGGCCCGGATCGCCGAGAGCCTGGACCGGAGCGGCCCCACCGTCAGCCAGACCGTCGCGCGCATGGAGCGCGACGGTCTGCTGCGGGTCGCCGCCGACCGGCATCTCGAACTGACCGAGCAGGGCCGCCTCCTGGCCGCGCGCGTGATGCGCAAGCACCGGCTGGCGGAGTGCCTCCTGGTCGATGTGATCGGCCTGGAGTGGGAGCAGGTCCACGCCGAGGCCTGCCGCTGGGAGCACGTGATGAGCGAAGCCGTCGAGCGTCACGCCCTGGAACTCCTGCGGCACCCGACCCGGTCGCCCTACGGCAACCCGATCCCCGCTCTCGAGGAGCTCGGTGGAAAGGCCCCCGCGGATCCGCCTCCCGGCGAAAGCACCGTCAGCCTCGGCCGGCTGGACCCGGGGCCGGACGGGGCGAGAGCCGTCGTTCGGCGCATCGGTGAGCCGATCCAGACCGACCGGCGGCTGATGCGTACCCTGTGGCACGCCGGAGTGCGGCCCGGCGCGGCCGTGCAGGTGACGCGGGCCCCGGACGGCGTGCGGGTCGGCGACGGAGGAAAACCCGCCGAACTGTCCGCGAGGACCGCGGCGCACGTCTTCGTGGCCCGGCGCTCCCCGTCACACCCCGCACGGTAATTGCCTAAACAGATTAGGAAAGCGCATGATGTTCCAGGGATGACTCGAAGAACGACGCGGAGGAAACGGGTGTGGCACGCGCGGGGCTGACCACGGAACGCCTGGTCAAGGCGGGGGCGGAGATGGCCGACGAGATCGGTTTCGAGCAGACCACCCCCTCGGAGCTGGCCCGGCGCTTCGGCGTCAGGACCGCGAGCCTGTACTCACATGTGAGGAACGCCCACGACCTGAAGACCAGGATCGCGCTGCTCGCCCTGGAGGAACTGGCCGACCTGGTGTCCGCCGCGGTGGCCGGCCGGGCCGGCAAGGACGCGCTGACCGCGTTCGCGAACGCCTACCGCGACTACGCCCACAAGCACCCGGGCCGCTTCGCCGCCACCCGGTTCCCGCTCAGCCCGGAGGCGGCCGCCTCCAGCGCCGGCGTGCGGCATGCCCGGATGTCACGGGCGATCCTGCGCGGATACCACCTGGCCGAACCGCACCAGACCCACGCCGTGCGCCTCCTGGGCAGCGTGTTCAGCGGTTTCGTCGGCCTGGAAGGTGCCGGAGCGTTCAGCCACAGTTCCCCCGACCCGCGGGAGAGCTGGACCGAGATCCTCGATGCGCTGGATACCCTCCTGCGCACCTGGCCGACCACCTCCTGACCGGCCGCGCCCCCGAAGCGTGGCGCCGCGGTGGCCGGGTACGGCCTGCATACGGGCGCCTTCCCGCCCCACCCTTCCCAGGGGTCGGCATATCCCGTATCACCGTGTCCACCAACGCCTTTACGAGGGGACCACACATGTCTGCGCAACACCCCGCGCACCCGCATCCGCCCCGACGCATCGGTGTCGTCACCGAATCCACACCCGGGGAGACGCGCGTCGCCGCGACCCCCGCGACCGTACGCCTGCTGCACGGCCTCGGATACGAGACCGTCGTCGAGTCGGGAGCCGGTGCCGCCGCCGGCTACGGCGACGAAGCCTACGCACAGGCGGGGGCGAGCATCGGCGAGGCGTGGAACGCGGATGTCGTGCTGAAGATCAACGCGCCGTCCACCGAGGAGATCGGCCGACTGCGCAGTGGCGCGACCCTGGTGTCCCTGATCTCCCCGGCCCAGCGGCCGGAGCTGCTGGAGGAACTCGCCGCGCGCGGGGTGACGGTGCTCGCCCTCGACGCGGTGCCCCGCATCTCGCGGGCGCAGTCGATGGACGTACTCAGCTCGATGGCGAACATCGCGGGCTACCGCGCGGTGATCGAGGCCGCCCACGTCTTCGGACGCTTCTTCACCGGGCAGGTCACCGCCGCGGGCAAGGTTCCTCCGGCGAAGGTCCTCGTCGCCGGTGCCGGCGTCGCAGGACTCGCCGCCATCGGGGCCGCGTCCAGCCTCGGTGCCGTCGTCCGCGCCACCGACCCGCGGCCCGAGGTCGCCGACCAGGTGAAGTCCCTGGGCGGCGAATACCTCGCGGTGAACACGGCCCACGAGACGAGCACCGACGGCTACGCCAGGGAAACCACCGCCGACTACGACCGGGCGGCGGCCGAGCTCTACCACGAGCAGGCCCGGGAGGTGGACATCGTCATCACCACAGCCCTGATCCCCGGCCGCCCCGCGCCGCGCCTGCTGACCGCCGCGGACGTGGCGGCGATGAAACCCGGCAGCGTCATCGTCGACATGGCGGCCGCCCAGGGCGGCAACGTCGAGGGCACCATCGCCGGCCGGACCGTGGTGACCGACAACGGGGTGACCGTCCTCGGCTACACCGACCTGGCCTCCCGGCTGCCCGACCAGGCCTCGCAGATGTTCGGCACCAATGTGGTCAACCTCCTCGCGCTGATCACACCCGGCAAGGACGGCCGGCCCGCCCTCGACTTCGACGACGTGGTCCAGCGGGCCGTCACCGTGGTCCGCTCCGGCGAGGTCACCTGGCCGCCCCCGCCCGTCGCGGTGTCGGCCGCCCCCCAGGACGCCGGGCCCGAGGAACCCACCACCGCGCCCCCGGACACCGACCGGCCCCGGATCACCCCCGCGGCGCGCTACGGCCTGATCGGCCTCGGCATGCTGGCGACGTTCCTGCTGGTCGCCTTCGCTCCGGCCCAACTCGCCGAGAACTTCACGGTGTTCGCGCTGGCCGTGGTCATCGGCTACTACGTCATCGGCAAGGTCCACCACGCCCTGCACACCCCACTGATGTCGGTGACCAACGCCATCTCCGGGATCGTGGTGATCGGCGCCCTGGTGCAGATCGGACACGGCAACCGGCTCGTCACCGTGCTCTCCTTCGTGGCGATCCTGCTGACGAGCGTGAACATCTTCGGAGGCTTCGCCGTCACCCGCCGCATGCTGTCCATGTTCTCGAAGGGCTGACCGATGACCTCCATGACCGTTTCCCGGGCGGCCGACCTGGTCGCGGCCCTGCTGTTCATCCTCAGCCTCGCCGGCCTGTCCCAGCACCGGACCTCGCGCGCCGGCGTCGTCTACGGCATCGCGGGGATGGCGCTCGCCCTGTCCGCCACGGTGGTGGCCGCGGCGGACAGCATCTCCGGCGGTGCGATCGCGGCGATCCTCCTCGCGACGGCGGCCGGAGCCGTGGCGGGACTGTGGCGGGCCAGGCGTGTGGAGATGACGCAGATGCCCGAGCTCATCGCCGTGCTGCACAGTTTCGTCGGCCTCGCGGCCGTCCTGGTCGGCTGGAACAGCTACCTGGAGGTCGAGGCGAACGGCGACCGGACCCACGTGGCCGCCGAACTGCTGCGCATCCACCACGCCGAGGTGTTCATCGGCATCTTCATCGGCGCGGTCACCTTCACCGGCTCCCTCGTCGCCTACCTGAAGCTGTCCGGGCGGATCAAGTCCAGGCCGCTGGTCCTGCCCGGCAAGAACGCCCTCAACCTCGGCGCGCTGGCCGCCTTCGTGGCGCTGACGGTCTGGTTCACCGTCAGCCCGAACCTGCCGCTGATGATCGCGGTCACGGCCCTGGCCCTCGCCCTGGGCTGGCACCTGGTCGCCTCCATCGGCGGCGGCGACATGCCCGTCGTCGTCTCCATGCTCAACAGCTACTCCGGCTGGGCCGCGGCGGCGGCCGGATTCCTGCTCGACAACAACCTGCTGATCGTCACCGGCGCGCTCGTCGGATCCTCCGGCGCCTATCTGAGCTACATCATGTGCAAGGCGATGAACCGCTCCTTCCTCTCGGTCATCGCCGGCGGCTTCGGTATCGAGGCCGCACCGGCCGGCGGCGAGGAGCAGCGCGGGCACCGCGAGACGCGGGCCGAGGAGGCGGCCGCACTGCTCGCCGGGGCCCGGTCGGTGGTGATCACCCCCGGCTACGGCATGGCCGTGGCCCAGGCGCAGCATCCGGTCGCGGAGCTGACACGGCGGCTGCGCGAGCGCGGCGTCGAGGTCCGCTTCGGCGTCCACCCGGTCGCCGGGCGCCTGCCCGGACACATGAACGTGCTCCTGGCCGAGGCGAAGGTGCCGTACGACATCGTCCTGGAGATGGACGAGATCAACGACGACTTCGCGGACACGTCGGTCGTCCTGGTCATCGGGGCGAACGACACGGTCAACCCCGCGGCGATGGACGATCCCGCCAGCCCGATCGCGGGCATGCCCGTGCTGCGCGTGTGGGAGGCGGACCAGGTCATCGTCTTCAAGCGCTCGATGGCCTCCGGCTACGCCGGCGTGCAGAACCCGCTGTTCTTCCGCGAGAACAGCAGCATGCTCTTCGGCGACGCCAGGCAGAGCGTCGAGGAGATCCTGCACGCCCTCGACGCCCACGCCGCAAGCGGCCCCGCGAGCACCGCCCGGCAGACGACGGGGGCCCACTGACGCCGCGCTCCCGGGGCGGCTGTCCGCCCCGGGTCAGACAGGAGGCCGCACGAGCCCCGACTGGTAGGCGAGGGCCACCAGTTGAGCGCGGCTGCGGGCGTCCAGCTTGGTCTTGGCACGCTGCACGTGTGTACGCACCGTCAGCGGGCTGAGGAACAACTGCTCGGCGATCTCGGTGTCCGACCTGCCGTCCGCGACCAGCATCGTCACCTCGCGCTCGCGGGCGGTCAGGGCGGCCAGGGCCTCCGGGGACGCACCGGAGCCGGTTTCGGGCGTCGCCAGGAAGCGCGCGATGAGGGAGCGGGTGGCCGCCGGGGACAGCAGCGCGTCCCCGGCGGCCACGGTGCGGATGCCGTCGAGCAGCGCGTCGGCCGACACGTCCTTGCCGAGGAACCCGCTCGCGCCCAGCCGCAGGGCACGGGCGACGTACTCGTCGGTCTGGAACGTGGTCAGGACCAGGACGCGGGTGTCCCCCAGGCCGGGGTCGGCGCAGATGGCCCCGGTCGCAGCGAGACCGTCGGTGCCGGGCATGCGGATGTCCATGAGAACGACGTCGGGGCGGTGCTCCCGGGCGAGCTCGACGGCCGCCCCGCCGTCGGCGGCCTCGTCGACCACCTCCATGTCCGCACAGGAGTCGATCAGGATGCGGAAGGTCGCCCGGAGCAGGGTCTGGTCGTCGGCGAGCAGCACGCGGATGGCCATGAGGGCTCTTCTCGTGGGTCAGGGACGGACGGGAAGCTCGGCGGTCACACAGAAGCCGCCTCCGGGACGGTGCCCCGCCCGGAGGGTGCCGCCGACGGACCGGGCCCGCTCCCGCATGCCGACGAGCCCGAAACCGCCGCCGGGTGCCGCCGGGCGGGGCTGGGCACCGCCGTCGTCGCTGATGGTGAGCGTCAGCCGGTCGGAGGAGTGCACCAGCCGGACGTGCGCGATGCCGGTGGCCGCGTGCTTGGTCACGTTGGTGAGCGCCTCCTGCACGATACGGAACGCGGTCAGGTCGGCGCCGGGAGACAGGGGCCGTTCCTCGCCCTCGGCGGTGACGACGACCCGGAGCCCGGCGGAGGCGAACGCGGAGACCAGTTCGGGAAGCCGCGCGAGCCCCGGGCACGGTTCCAGGGGGTCGTCCGGATCGTCGGGCCGGCGTAGGAGGCCCACCGTGGCCTGGAGCTCACGCAGCGCCGACGAGGTGGTGGTGCCCAGTTCCGCGAGGATCTGCTCGGCCTGGCGGGGACGGTCACGCAGGAGGTGCGCGGCCGTTCCGGCCTGCGCGTTGGCCAGGGCCATGTGGTGGGCGACGACGTCGTGCAGTTCGCGTGCTATGCGTACACGTGCCTCGGCGACGCGGTGCCGCGCCTCCTCCTCCCGGGTGCGCTCGGCGTGCTCGGCGCGCTCCCGCACGGCGCCGAGGTAGGCGCGCCGCGCCCGCACGGCCGAGCCCTGGACGAGGGGCAGCAGGCTCCAGAAGGCGGTGATGACCGTCGTCTCGATCCATGGCCGGCTGTCGTGGGCGGGCAGCAGCGCCGGCAGGACGACCAGTGCGACGGCGGCCGGACAGTGGGCGCGCGCCGTCCTCTCCGGGGCGCGGACGGCCAGCTCGTAGAGCGCGACGATGACCGGGAGCAGCAGCAACGGGGTGATCTCGTGGCCCGCGCCGCCCGAGACACCCGTGCACAGCGCGCTGACGACGACCACACGTCCGGGACGGCGCCGCCGCCACAGCAGGGACAGGCACGCGACCGTGGCCATGAGCAGCCCGACCGTCCGGCCCGGCCCGTGACGTACGGACTGGCCGGCGGTGGCGGCGTACACCAGCAGGAGAAGGGCCGACTCGACGAGACGGGGATGGCGATCGGCGTACCGCCTCAGCCGGCTGGCGAGCATCATTCCTCCGATGGCGTGGGGCACGACTCATGATGGGACACACGGTGGTCCGCCGGACCGGCGAGGGCCGTCCGTGACCGGCACGGACGGCCCCGCGGGCACACGGTCAGACGCGCACCGTGCCCCGTCCGGCGTCCTCCGCGGCGGGCGGTGAGGCGGGGGACCGGCCGCCGAGCGACTCACCCTCCACGTCGACGCGCGGCAGCAGCCGGGCCAGGGGACGGGGCAGCCACCAGGCCGACCGCCCGAGCAGCACGAGCACGGCGGGCACGAATGCCATCCGGACCACGAAGGCGTCGAACAGGACGGCGGTCGCCAGACCGAAACCGACCATCTTGGTGAGACTGTCACCGGCGGTCATGAATCCCGCGAACACCGCCATCATGATCAGGCCGGCCGCCACCACGACCCGCCCGCTGTGCCGGAAGCCGGAGATCACGGCCCCACCGGGCTGCGCGCCCCGGACGTACGCCTCACGCATCCGGGACACCAGGAAGACCTGGTAGTCCATGGCGAGGCCGAAGACGATGCCCACCAGGAAGATCGGGATCTGGCTCAGCACCGGTCCGGTCTGGTCGATTCCGAGAAGCCCGGCGCCGTGCCCCTGCTGGAAGACGGTGACGAGCAGACCGAACGAGGCGAGGACCGACAACAGGAAGCCGAGCGCCGCCTTGAGGGGCACGAGCAGGGACCGGAAGACGATCGTCAGCAGCAGGAAGGCCAGGCCGACCACGATCAGCAGATAGGGGACCAGCGCGCTCATCATCTTGTCGGCGACGTCGATGTTCAGCGCGGTCACGCCGGTGACCTCGAACGTGGCACCGGTGGACGATTCCAGCCCGGGACGTGCGTCGCGGATGGCGTGGACCAGGTCCTCGGTCTCCTCGCTCGTGGGCGCGGTGGCCGGAGTGGCCCGCAGCACCGCCGTGTCACCCGCCTCGTTGAACCGGGCGGGGGAGACGGACACCACCCCTTCGGTCCCGGCGAGCCTCTTCGCGACCGTCGTCACCGCGGCCTTCGGGTCGTCCGCCCCGGTGGCGTCGACGACGACGGTCAGGGGACCGTTGAAGCCGGGCCCGAAGCCGTCCGCGAGGGCGTCGTAGGCGCGGCGCTCCGTGGCCGAGGTGGGCTTCGCCTCGTCGCCGGGAGTGCCCAGCCGCAGATCCAGGGCCGGTACGGCCAGGGCCCCCAGGCAGGCGACCGAGGCGAGCAGGACGGGCACCGGGCGGCGCACGACGAACCGGCCCCAGCGCGTTCCCCAACTCCCGCCCCCGCCCGCGGACCGGTCCGCCCGGCGAACGCGGCCCCGGAGTCCGAACCGGCGCCCGGACATCCGGTTCCGGCCGCCGGCCCGGTGGCCGCGGCGGGGGAGAACGGCGTTCGGCCAGAAACCGAGCAGGGCCGGAACCAGCGTCAGGGCCACCAGGACACTCACCGCGACCGTTCCCGCGGCGGAGAGCCCCATCCTGGTCAGCTCCGGCACGCCGACGACCGACAGTCCCGCCAGCGCGATCAACACCGTGAGCCCGGCGAAGACGACCGCGGAACCCGCGGTGCCCACGGCCCTCCCCGCCGCCTCCTGCGGGTCGTGCCCCCCGGCCCGCTCCTCCCGGTAGCGGGAGACGACGAACAGGGCGTAGTCGATGCCGACCGCGATGCCGATCATCATGGACAGTTCGTTGTTGGTGAGGCCGAAGGCGCTGCTCAGGGCGATGAGTGAGGCGAGGCTGACGCCCACGCCGACCACGGCGGTGATCAGGGGCACTCCGGCGGCGGCCAGGGAGCCGAACGTGACCAGCAGGACGACGGCGGCCACGCCCAGGCCGAGGATCTCGCCGATCCCGGCCGGAGGTTCCTCCGCGATCGCACCGCCTCCGGCCTCGACGGTCAGCCCCGCGTCCCGGGCCTCCTCGACGGCGTCCCTGACCAACTCCTTGCCGGCGTCCGTGACGTCGTCGTCCTTCACCTCGTAGGTGACCGTGGCGTACGCCGTGGACGCGTCCTCGCTGACCCCGGCCCCGTCGAACGGGTTCTCCACGCCGGCCACCTGGGGCCCGTCGGCCACGGTCGCCACCAGCCGTTCCACGACCGCCCGGTGCTCCGCGGCGGTGATCTTCTGCCCGTCCGGCGCCACGAAGACGATGCGGGCGTTCGCGCCTTCGGCCTCCGCCCCCGGGAACCGCTCATTGATGAGGTCGAACGCCTTCTGCGACTCGATCCCCGGCATCCCGGACGAGTCGCCGGACGCTTCCGCGGCGTTGAGAGCCGTGAGGCCGACGGCGGCCAGGACGGCCACCCACAGCAGCGTCACCCGGCGTCGCCATCGGAAGGCCCGACTGCCCAGCCGGTACAGGAAGGTTGCCATCGATGAGGTCTCCATCTCTGTTCTCGGAACCTCACCAGCCTGTCCGCCGGCACCCTCGTAGGTCGTCGTCCCGCTTGCGACAATCCGCCTACTGGTTTCTGAGTACGGGTGCGCCCGCAGGACCGTCCCCAAGGAGGAGAACGCACCGGACGGGGGCGGCGGGGACGGGTCCTGCTCCGTTCCGGTTGGATCACCGGGCAGGCCGGAGGAGCCCTACCCCTCGACGTGCCGCATGCGGCGGCGACAACCATGATGAAGAGGTAGGAGCTGCCGTTGTCGGTACACAGTCGATCGCTCCGCGCAGGAAGGAGGGCTCATGGAGCTTTTCCCACCCATTCCGCTCGCTGACTGGCGGGACTGCAAGGAGACGCTGCATCGGTTCGCGCAGGTCGTCGGCAAGATCCGGCTCGCCGCCGGCGTGCGGCGCAACCATTGGTGGAATGTGCCCTTCCACCTCACCGCGTGCGGCATCACCACGCGTCCGACGGGGTGGGCCGACGGCAACCCGTTCACCATCGACTTCGACTTCGTCCGCCACCGGCTGGTGGCCGCTTCGCTGGACGGCACCGAAGTGTCCTTTCCGCTCCACGGCCGGTCCGTGGCGTCCTTCCGCCGCGCGACCCTGGACGCTCTGACTGCCCTGGGTGTCCGCGTGAACATCCCCGTGCCCCATCCGTTCGACCTGCCGGACGCCTCCCGGCCCTTCGCCGAGGACACCGAACATGCGGCCTACGATCCCGCGCAGGCCAACCGCTACTGGCGAGTCCTCAGCCAAGTGGCGCTGCTGCTGGAGGAGTTCGCGGCAGAGTTCTCGGGGAAGGCCAGCCCTGTGCACCACTTCTGGCACACCTTCGACATTGCCTACACCAGGTTCTCCGGACGGCACACCCAGCAGCCGGCGGAGGCCGACCCGGTCACCCGCGAGGCGTACTCCCGTGAGGTGATCAGCTTCGGCTTCTGGTTCGGGGACGACACGTTTCCCGAGCCCGCGTTCTACTCCTACACGGCCCCGGAACCCCCGGGGCTGACGGAGGAGCCGCTCGCACCAGGAGCTGCCCGGTGGGTGGCGCGCAACGGCAGCCATCTGGCTGTGCTCCGCTACGACGACGCCCGTGCCGCGGCGGATCCGCGTGCCACCGTGCTGGCCTTCTACGACAGCGCCTACCGGGCCGGCGCCAAGTGTGCCGACTGGGACGTGGCCGGACTGGCCTGCCCCGGCGGAATAACGGACCAGCACCTGGCGGCTCCTCCCGCCTGATCCCTGGTGAGACGCGCGCACGCTGCTCGTGCCGGTGCGGCACGAGCAGCGGAAACGGCGGGGTCGCCTCACGCGACGGCGGTCCCCTCCAGCTCGACCATCTGACCCGGCACCGCCAGCCGAGTCACCCCGAGCATCGTGGTGGCCGGTGCCACCCCGGCGGCGCCCAGCCGCGACGCCAGCACACCGTAGTGCGGGAACAGCAGGTCCACGTCCGTGGTGTAGACGTTGAGCTGCACGAGGTTCGCGAGGGACATGCCGGCCTTGGCGAGTACGGCCTCCAGGTTGTCGAGGCTCAGCGCCAACTGCGCGGCCATGTCCCCCTCGTGCACGGGCGTGCCGTCGGCGCTCATCGCGGTCTGTCCCGAGCAGTACAGAGTCCGGGTGTGCCCGGAGACCAACTCCCCCTGGTTGAAACCCATTTCCATCGACCACGTCACCGGGTTGACCGCCGTTCGTTCCACTGCCACATCAGCTCCGTTCGTTGACGTCCGTGCCGATGAGCCTGCCGACAAAGCATGACACCTTTGGTCATGTATTCGATAAGGTTTCGCGCATGCGCGCCGATCGGCTGGTCTCACTGGTGCTGCTGCTGCGTCAGCGCGGCCGGATGACCGCGGACACCCTGGCCCGCGAGCTGGAGGTGTCCACCCGCACCGTGCTGCGCGACATCGAGGCACTGTCCGCCGCCGGCGTCCCGGTCTACGCCGAACGCGGCCGGCACGGCGGGTTCGCGTTGCTGCCCGGTTTCCGGACCGAGCTCACCGGGCTGAACCACGACGAGGCGCTTGCCCTGCTGACGGCCGGATCACGGCGCGGCGAGCAGGTGTTCGGCCTCGGCTCGGCGCTCGCCTCCGCCATGCTCAAGGTGGTCGACGCGCTGCCGGAAGGCCATCGGGCCACCGCGGGAGACGCGGTCCGGCGCTTCCTCGTCGAGCCGGAGACCGACCTCCTCTCCCGTCGGCCGCCCACGGAGGAGGTCCCCGCCACGACCATGGTCGAAATCCGGCGGGCGGTGCTCGCCGGACACAGACTGCGCATCCACTACGCGGCCACGGACCAGGCACCCCGATGGCGCACGGTGGACCCGATCGGCCTGGTCACCGTGCGCGACCGCGGCTACTTGCTGGCCACGCGGTCCGGCGCGGACCGCACGTACCGGCTGTCGCGGGTGCTGGCCGCCGAGGAACTCCCCGAACCGGCACGGAGACCGGACGAGGTCGACCTGGACCGCGCCTGGCGGGAACGCTGCGCGCGCTTTCTGGCCGACGGGCACATCGCCGTGCCGGTACGGGTGAACCCTGAGCGGCGGGAGGACCTGCTGAGCACCGCGGTGGCCGTACGCGCCGCAGCGCCCGACGCGGACGGCTGGCTGCGGCTGGAGGCGACGTTCCAGGATGCACGGCACGCCGAGTGGGCGCTGTGGCAGCTCGGCACGGACGCGGAAGCCCTGGCCCCCGAGTCGCTGCGCAGCTCCCTGCGCAACCGCGCCGCCGCGATGGCCGGCCGCTATGCAGACCCTGCCCCAGCCGACGCCCACTCCCCGAGGGAGCCACACCGTGACGCGGAACAGACTCGACATCCCCTCCCGTGACGCCCTGATGGCGCGTCAACGCCTCGTGCTGGACCACTTCCACGACGAGGTGGCGCAGGACTGGGACGCCACCCTGTCCACCTTCCCGCACCCGCACTACGAGATCGTCCCGACCCTCACGGTCCACGACGGCGAGAGCGCGGTCCGAGGCTATTACCACGACACCCGCGTGGCCTTCCCCGACCAGCACCACGAGATCATCGAGCTGCGCCACAGTGCCGACGCCGTGGTCGTCGAATTCTGGCTCCTGGGCACCCACCGGGGACCCCTGGGCCCCATACCTCCCACCAACGGCCGCTTCCGCGTCCGCATGACCGCATACTTCCTCTTCGACGAGAACGAGAACCTCGTCTGCGAGCGGATCTACTTCGACCAGCTCAGCATGCTCAAGCAACTGATGGCCGGGCTGAACTGGAAGAACCCCGCAACCTGGCTGCGCGCGCTCAGGGCACTGCGCGGCGTCGCCGCCCTGTCCGCCGAGCCCGACAGCGGTCTGCTCCTCACGAAGGTCCCCGAAGACCTCGCCCACGGCACGGACCGGCCCTCCCCGCGATGAACAGCCCGACGATCCACCGCCGCCAGGCTCGGACGGCGGTCCCGGGGTGCGCGGACCGCCGACCTGCCGCATAGTGAGTGGCGAAGGCGCGGACCGTTTCGGCGGTTTCGTCGCCCCGGCGTTGGTCGTCTAAGGCAAGACGTCCCGCTTCCCGCGGGGAAATGCAGGTGCAAGGCCTGCCCGACGCTCCACGAGAAGCCCCGTCACCGCCGTGACAGGGACGACGGAAACCTCCTGTGCGGCGGCCGGCGTGTATCCCTCGCGGCCGCCGCCGCGATCGTCCGGCCGAGTGCACGCACCGCTTGAACCCATGCTTACGGCGTGCCTCGAACGGAGGCGCCGAGGAGCGTGGTGTCCCCCGCCTGGCTCAAGGAAACGGCATCCAGCAGGGCACCGGACTGCCGCATGAAGTAACAGTCTCCCTATGACAAGCACACGAACCGCTCATACGGTCAGCGGGGGCAGCGCGCAGACGGGTCGGATCCGGACCGCCCTGATGGTCCTGGCCGCCGCGGCCGCCCTCGCCACGGGCGCGACCACCGAAGCGGTGGCGTCGCCCTCGACCGCCTCCGCAACCGACTGGGATGCCATCGCCGAGTGCGAATCCGGGGGCAACTGGCAGGCGAACACCGGAAACGGCCACTACGGCGGGCTGCAGTTCACGCAGTCCAGCTGGGAGGCGGCAGGCGGCCTCAAGTACGCCCGCCGCGCGGACCTGGCCACCCGGGAGGAACAGATCGCCGTGGCCGAACGCCTGGCCCGCCTGCAGGGAATGTCGGCCTGGTCCTGCGCCTGAGCGGGCGGCCGGATGGTTCAGTTCTTCGGCATGACAGGTCCCGCAAGGGCCTTGTTGTGCTGAGCGGCGGTGAGCCTGCGGACGAACAGGATGGCCAGCACCGCGGCGACCAGGTCGAACCCGGCGCCGGTCGCCACCAGGCCCGCAGCATCGTGGATCGCGTCCACGTCCTGGGCCTTGGAGTACCTCTTGGACGCGTACCGGTCGAACACGGCCGCCCACACCCACATGCCCCACCAGGCGTTGAGCAGCCCGATGTACCGCACCGCCCCGGCGTAGGGATTGCTTTGGCTGGCCCGCAGGACATCGGCGGCGATCCCGCGCGGGATCCACAGGTTGGCCAGCGGGATGAACCAGGCACCGATCGCCCATCCCGCCGTCCGGCGCTGCGTGTCCGGGGCGAAGACATCCGCGTTCTGGCGGACCCGGTGGAACCAGATGATGAAGACCGTGGCCGTCGCCACCATGGCGACGAGGTACAGCACACTGGTGCCGGCCATCGCGAGGTCGGCCCGACGCGCTTCGCCCTCGTCGAAGTCGACCGTGCCGCCCGAGGCGACCTCGTCCATCAACGCCCGCATGTTGAGCGAGGCCGCGAGGATCAGCAGATCGACGACGATGACGAAGCCGAGCAGCGCGGTCACGGCGTGGCAGAGCCCGACCGGCGAACGCAGCACACGTCCGGGCGCGGGCATCGGCGGCACGGGCATGGACATGGGCGCATGCGTCATGAGGGTCCCCCCGGGGGTGGTGGAAGTGCGGCGCGCCCTCCCCAGGGCGCCGCGGCGACCGGCCGTAACCGAACGATCGGCTTCCGGACCCTATCCCATCAGCTCCTGGACCGTGCCCTGACGAATCCGCCACCACGATATTCGCTTGCACGCCTTTGTCCCCCGGGCCACCGTCGTCGAACACCCGACGAAGGCGAGAGCGACGGATGACCACGCGGACCCACCCTGTCGACCGGGAACTCATCGACGCCGCCACCGAGGTCGCTCGCACCCGTTGCCGGGGCGACAACCACACCATGGCGGCCGCGGCCCGCGCCGCGGACGGGCGCATCATCACGGCGGTCAACGCCTACCACTTCACCGGAGGACCCTGCGCCGAGCTCGTCCTCATCGGGGCGGCAGCGGCACAGGGCGCCTACGAGCTGGACACGATCGTCGCCGTGGGCGACCGCGACCGGGGAGTCGTGCCCCCGTGCGGCCGGTGCCGTCAGGTCCTCCTCGACTACTTCCCCGCGCTCAACGTCGTGGTCGGCCCCACCGACCGCCCCCGAACCGTCCCCGTCACCGCCCTCCTGCCGGAAACCTACGTCTGGGCCGACCACCAGCTGGACGCCGAGTAGCTTCCGTCCGCATCCCGGGACATACCCACCCCCACGTGCGGTCGGCCGTACGAGACCGTGTCGTGGTCCAGGTCGACGAGTGGGGCAGATTGCAGGAGACGCCTCAGCGGAGATGACGCACCGGCGGGGCCGTGTTCATGGTCGGCCGGGGGAGTCCCCGGGGTCCGTTTCGGTGTTCTTGCCGGTGGTGCGCTGGTGGCCGCGGCGGGCGTCGCGGTCGAAGATGCCGAGGATCTCGCAGGGGCCGCCCTCGGCGCCGATGGCGTGGGGAAGCATCGTGGGGAATTCGGCGGCCTGGTTGGTCTCGACGCGGAGGCGGCGGTGTCCCAGCATCAGGATCGCCGTTCCGGACAGGACGACGAGCCACTCGCGTCCGGGGTGGGCGCGCATGCGTGCGGGATTGTCCGGCGGCGGTTCGGTCATGCGCTGACGTACGACGGTCATCCCCGGGTCGCCCTTCACGGGCCAGCGCATCAGCCCGTGCGCCCCGTCGATCATCGGGCTGGTGATCACATCGTCGGTGGCGGTCTCCACGAGCTGGTCCAGTGACGTGTCCAGGGCGCGGGCGAGCGTGACCAGCTGGTCCAGCGCCAGGCGCCGCTGTCCGTTCTCGATGCGGCTCAGCGTGGACTGACTGACGTTGGCGCGGGAGGCGAGTTCCTCCAGGGACCAGCCCTGTGCGACCCGCAGGGCCCGGATGCGTTTGCGTACGAGGCTGTCGAGGTCGCCATCATTTTGCGTCATGCGCAATACTCTATGCCCAGCTCGCAAGGCGCGCTTACAGTCGCTCTCTGGACGGTCCCGCCGGGCCTGGTCCGGAACGGCCACGCCATCCCTACTTCACTCCGGCGCGGGTCCTCCCCACCCCCTTTCCCTTGCGAGGAGAAGCATGAGCACGAACCAGCCCGCTCCGGTGGCACACGCCGGTGACGGGGACGAACCGGACGCACGTCAGCTGCGCGCCGTCCTGGTCGCGGTCTCGGTGGCGTTGATGGCGGTCATCGCGTCGGTGTCCGGCCTGAACGTCGCCCAGACCCACCTGGCCGTCGAGTTCGGTGCCTCCCAGAGCTCCGTTCTGTGGATCATCAACAGCTACACCCTGGCCCTGGCGGCGCTGCTGCTCCCGCTCGGCGCGATCGGTGACCGGCTGGGACGCAAACCCATGCTGATCGCCGGTCTCGCCGTGTTCGGTGTCGCCAATGTCGCGGCCGGGCTCGCCCCGACCGCCGAGGTGATGCTGACCGCGCGCGTGGTCGCCGGCATCGGCGCCGCGATGATCATGCCGGTCACGCTGGCCGTCATCACCTCCACCTTCCCCGAGGAACAGCGCGGCAGGGCCATCGGGGTGTGGACCGGCGTCGCCGGGGGCGGCGGCATCCTCGGGATGTTCCTGTCCGCCCTCCTCGTTGATGTCGCGGACTGGCGGTGGCTGTTCGCACTGCCCGTGGTCCTCGTCGTCGTGGCCCTGGCCATGACGCTGAAGTCGGTCCCCAACTCGCGCGAGCGGTCGGCTCATTCCTTCGACACCGTCGGAGCGTTGTCCTCCGCCGTCGCCGTGGTCGGCCTCATCTTCGTACTGCAGGAAGGCCCGGAGAACGGCTGGACCGCTCCCGCGACGCTGAGCGCTCTCGCCGTCGGTCTGACCGCCGCCGTCGGTTTCGTGGCCTGGGAACTGCGCCGCCGGGACGCGTCCCTGCTGGACGTGCGCCTGTTCCTGGAAGGCGGACTGGCCGGCGGCTCCGTCACTCTGCTGGTCGTCTTCGGCGTCCAGGCGGGCATTGCCGTCGTCCTGTTCCCGTTCTTCCAAGCGGTACTCGGCTGGTCCGGGCTACTGGCCACGCTGGCCCTGATGCCCATGGCCGTGATGATGATGGCGGCTTCCGCCCTGGCCCCGCGGATGGCCACGGGTGTCGGCGTACGGCCGACCATGCTGACGGGGATCGCGCTGGCCGCCGCCGGCCTCGCGCTCATGGCCCTGTTCGTGTCCGCGGAGGGCGGTTACCCGACGATCCTGCCCGGCATGCTCGCCATGGGCGTCGGCATGGGACTGTCGATGACCCCGTCCACCGAGGCCATCACCCGGTCGCTGCCGAGCGGGAAGCAGGGCGTCGCGTCCGCGCTGAACGACGTCACCCGTGAGTTCGGCACCGCGCTCGGTGTCGCCCTGCTCGGCGCGCTGCTGTCCGCCGGCTACCGCAGCTCCATCGACGGCAGGCTCGACGGCATCCCCGAGTCCGTCGCGGACACCGCACGGCAAGGCATCGCGGGCGCCGTCGAGGCGGCACCCGGCAGCGGCGCACACGCGCAGGACCTGGTCCACGCCGCCCAGCGGTCCTTCGTGGAGGGCTGGCAGCAGTCCATGTGGGCGGGCGTCGCCGTCATGGGTGCGCTGTTCGTCTGCATCGCCTGGCGCGGACCGGGAGACCCCGCACCCGTGACGGAGGACGACCCCTCCGACCCCATCGAGGCCGCCGCCGTCCGGTGACTGCCTGACAGGCGACCGGCCCTGCGGTCACAGCTGCTCCAGCAGACGGGCCGCCATGGCGCGCGCATGCCGGAGACGGTCGCTCCCGCCCTCGAGTCCCGCACGCACCATGGCGCCCTCCAGCAGGAAGGCCAGCTGCTCCGCCGTGGTGCGTGCGGCGTCGGGACGGCCGGGCAGCAGCGCCTCGAGGTGAGCGCCCATCAGACGCTCGACCTCCTCCTTGTGCCGGCGCACCAGCGTCCGCCCCTCGTTCCCCGCGGGCAGCTCGGCGGCGGCGTTGAGCAGTCCGCACCCGCGGAACGCCTCGTCGTCGACGGCGGCATCGGCGCTGTCGACATAGGTGTCGAAGACGGCCAGCACGCCCTCCCGCGGTGTTCCGACGCCCTGAAGCCGTGCACGGTACCGCGCCAGCCACTCCTCGTGCCGGGCGTCCAGGTACGCCAGGACCAGGTCGGCCTTGGAGGAGAAGTTGTTGTACAGGCTCATCTTCGCCACGCCCGCCTCGGCGGTGATCGTGTCGATGCCGGTGGCCGTGACGCCGTCGGCGTAGAAGCGCCGCGCCGCGGCCGCAAGGACCCGCTCGCGCGCCGGCTGCCGCTTCCCGGTGGCCCGCGTCGGCTCCGCTTCGCCCATGGCGCACCCGCTTCATTAGGTAGACTGGTCTACCTAATATACCAGGGAGCGACCATGACCCCCCTCCTGACCGACCACGTCGTCGTCGACGGAGTACGCCTCGCCTACCGGCACCGCGGCCACGGCGAGCCCGTGCTCTTCCTGCACGGCACGCCCTCGCACTCGTACGAATGGCGCGACGTCGTACCGCGCATCGAGGCGGACGGATTCCGGACCCTCACCTACGACCTGCCGGGATACGGCCTGTCCGAGCGGCCCGTGAACCGTGACACCTCGGTCGCGGCCCAGGCCGACCTCCTGGAGCACCTTCTCGACGAGCTGGACATCGACCGGGTCGGCATCGTCGCCCATGACATCGGCGGCGCCATCGCCCTCCGCTTCGCCGTCGCACACCCCGAGCGCGTCCGGCGACTGATGCTCATCGACTCGGTCAGCTACGACTCGTGGCCCTCCCCGACCTGGCAGCAGATCATCGATGAGCACCTGGACGACGCCATGACCATGTCGCAGGACGAGTTCGACGCCCTGCTGACCCGGCAGCTCACCATGACCGTCACCGACACGTCACTGATGACGGGTCAGGTCCTGCGCGCCTATCTGGCACCCCATCAGTCGGCCCTGGGCCGTGTCTCCTTCTTCGAGCACCAGGTGCGCCACTACGACGCGAAGTACACCGAGGAGATCAGCGACCGACTCGGGCAACTGACCATGCCCGTGAGGATCCTGTGGGGCGAGAAGGACCAGTGGCAGCCCCTCGACTACGCCGAGCGGCTGCGCAGTGCCATCCCGCACGCCGACCTGGTCACCGTCCCCGAAGCCGGCCACTTCCTCATGGAGGACGCCCCCGGACGCGTCGTCGACGAGATCAGGAACTTCCTCACCGCCCGCTGAGCACTGTGGTGGACAGGCGGAGCGGAGGTCCGTCATGGCAGAGGGGTGCGGTGCAGGGTCACGAGCAGGTGCCAGACCCGGCGGGCGATCGTCTCGGGACCGGCCGGGACGAGGCCGTGGAGCCAGTCGGCGAGCACTCCCGTGAAGGTCGCGGCCACCGCCGAGGCGATCAGGTCCGCTTCCGGTGCACCGGCCAGGCTGCGCTCCGTCCGGCTGCGGGCGCGGAGATCCTGATACAGCACGCGTCCCAGCGGGCCGCCGCCTCCCGGGTTCAGCAGCGCCTTGTAGAGCCCCGTGTGCGAGGTGAGGCCGGTGAAGAAGGCGATGAGGGGCAGCGGCGGTGAGACGGGGTCGGGAGTGCCCCGCCAGGCGTGCAGGGCGTCCACCGCATCGCGCACCACGTCGGCGCAGGCGTCGACGGCCAGCGCTTCCAGATCGGCATAGTGGAGATAGAAGGTGGCGCGGCCGACCCCGGCCCGCCGCACCAGCGAGGCCACGCTGATCTCCGTCAGCGGGCGCTGTGCGCACTCGTCCAGCAGTGCCCGCCGCAGCTTGGCCCGTGTCCGTACGGCCCGGGCGTCCCCGTGTACCTCCGTCACCGGGTGAGGAGGACCGCGGCGAGCGCGAGCGCACCGGGCAGGGCTTGGGCGAGCAGGATGCGCCGGTTCGCGGTGAAGCCGCCGTACAGGCCGGCGACGAGCACACAGACGAGGAAGAAGACCTGCACCCGGAACCCTGTCGGGTCGGCGGCGATCAGACCCCAGACCAGTCCTGCGGACAGGAACCCGTTGTAGAGGCCCTGGTTGGCCGCCAATGGCGCGCTGGCCCGGGCCAACTCGGCGTCGAAACCGGAGAGTGCGCGACCCGGCTTCCTCTCCCACAGGAACATCTCCAGAACCAGGATGTACGCGTGCAGGGCCGCCACCAGTGCGACCAGGATGTTCGCCGTCGTGTGCATAGAGAACCACCTCAGATTTCCTGGACGGGTGTCCAGCGTACCTGGACACCCGTCCAGCAACGTGGGCGGGGCCGATCGCCCGAAAAACCGGTGGAACCGCGCCGCAGCGCGCGACTACCGTGCCGACGGCCCCAGTTGTCTGATCGAGGACGTGCCGTTGTACACCGTGTGAGACCTCCCGAGTGCTGAATCGTCGCGCGTCGCGCCTGTGCGCCGCGCTGCTTCCTGCTGCGGATTTCTCACTGAAACCGGTGTATCTCTGTGCTCGACAACTGGGTGGTCATGCCCACCTGCCTGCCGCTCGTCCTCCGTCGCTGCCACGCGTGCGCGTCCGATCGCTTCCGGACCGGCGGCAAATTCCGCGTCAACGCCCACCACAAGCGGATCGACGTCTGGCTCCTCGCACTCTGCACCGCCTGCGGGGACACCACGAAGCTCACGGTCCTGGAGCGGACGAACGTGCGCTCGGTACAGCCCGAACTGCTGGACCGGCTGCACGACAACGACCCGGCCCTAGCGTCGGAGCTGCTCCAGGATCCCGTCGTGCGGCGTCGCAACCGCATCGCCCTCGACTGGGACAACGCCTGGCGCCTCGACACCGGCGGACCGGATCACCTGGACGGCGACGTGATCGACGTCTCGGTCCGCTTCGCGGCGCGCATCCCCGTACGGCCCGTGCGCCTCATCGCCGAGGGGTGCGGCCTTTCGCGGGCCGAGGTCGAACGACTCCTCACCGAGGGGAAACTCGTGTCGGCGGTCCGGCCGGGTGCCAAGGTGTCCAGTGACTTCACCTTCATGCTGAAGCGCTGACCCTTCGTGCACCAGGGCCAGGGCCTGTCCGGCGCCACCGGCCGCCGGACGGGCCCTGGCCGCTTCCGCACCTCTGGCCCGAGCCCGCAGCACCACCGCGCGGGTGGGTCAGCTCTGCCGGGCGTGCATCGGGTTGTTCGCGACCTCCTCCGGGCACGTGCCGTGCGGCCCGCGCTGACGCCGGTCGCGCCGCCAGTCGAACGCCGCCAGGGCGAGCGACGCCAGCATCATGACGAGGGCGGCGCACAGCGCGACGACGAGGGCGCCCTGATAGTCGTCGCCGCCGTCGAGTACCAGGTAGTAGAGGCCCGGCAGGGCCGCGGTACCCACCGCGGCGCCGAGCCGCTGTCCGGTCTGCAGGGCACCGCCCGCCGCGCCCGCCATCCGCACGGGTACGTCGCGCAGGGTCATGGTGATGTTGGGGGAGACCACGAAGCCTCCGCCGATGCCGCCGAGGAACAGGGCAGGGGCGGCGATCCAGGGAGCGACGTCCAGGGGCGCGAAACGCAGCAGCAGAGCGGTGGTGCCCAGACCGGCGATCACACCGGCGAGCCCGCACACGGTGAGCAGCCGGCCGAGCCGGTCCACCAGCCGGCCCGCGACCACGGCCGCACCCGCCGAGCCGAGAGCGAACGGAGTGACGGCGAGGCCGGACCGGAGCGGCGAGAAGCCGAGACCGTGCTGGTAGAAGAGGGCGAAGACGAGCCACACGCCGCTGAAACCGATGAAGTACAGGGTGCCGACGCCGGCGCCGACGGCGTAGCCCCGCACCGTGGTGAACAGTCTGGGGTCCAGCAGCGGTCTGGTGCCCCGGGCAACCAGGCGGTACTGCCGACGGACGAAGACGGTGAGGACCGAGGCGCCGACCAGGAACATCCACCACAGGCGGGCCAGCCCGCCGGACTCCGCCTGGACCAGCGGATACATGAGCGCGAAAACGCCGAGCCCGAGCAGCACGATCCCGGGCAGGTCCACACGCCCCCGGCCGGACGTGCGGGTGCGTGGCAGCAGGCGGCGCCCGAGCAGCACGGCGAGAAGACCGATGGGAACGTTGACGTAGAAGATCCAGCGCCAGCCGCCCGGATGGTCGGCCAGGGCCAGGATCACGCCGCCGACCACGGGGCCGGACGCGGAGGAGATGCCGACGGTCGCGCCGAAGTAGCCGAAGGCGCGGCCGCGTTCGGCGCCGCGGAACAACTGCTGGATCAGCGCGGAATTCTGGGGCGCCATGAAACCCGCCGCCAGCCCCTGGGCGAGGCGGGACAACACCAGCAGGTTGATGTCGGGCGCGGCCCCGCAAGCGGCGCTGAAGATGACGAAGCCGCAGAGGGCGAGCAGGAAGATACGGCGCCGGTCCAGGGCGTCGCCGAGCCGGCCGGCGGTGACGAGTGCGAGGGCGAAGGTGAGTGTGTAGCCGGACACCACCCACTGCACCTGCGCGGGTGAGGCGTGCAGATCCGCTTGCACGGTGGGCAGCGCGACCGCCACGATCATGACGTCCAACAGGCTCATGAAACCGGCCACCAAGGTGACCCACAGGGCCCGCCACCGGTGCGGATCCGGCTGGTACTCGTCCTCCCGGGCCGCACCGGGTTCCCGGTCGCCCGCCGCCGACGTTGTCACATGGAATCCTCTCGCAGGCCGTCCGGCCCGGGCGAACAGGTTCCCCGGCCGGGACGCACGCACACGCGACGGTCCGCGAACGGGCCATGCCGATTCCGGGACGCCCCGACGGGTACGGCCTGTCAGGGAAGCAGCCGCTGCTCTTTCGCCACCGCGACCGCGCCCGTCCGGGTGTCGACGTCCAGCTTGCCGTAGATGCGGCGCAGGTGGGTCTTGACCGTGGCCTCGCTGATGAACAGGGCCCGGGCGATCTCCTGGTTGCCGAGTCCCCGGGCGAGGTGGGCGAGGATGTCGCGTTCGCGGTCGGTCAGGGCGGGCCGTGGGCTGCGCAGGTTGGCCATGACCCGGCTGGCGACCGGCGGAGAGAGCACGGTACGGCCCAGCGCGGCGGCGCGGATGGCGGCGAACAGTTCGTCGGGGCGTTCCGCCTTCAGCAGGTAGCCGGTGGCACCGGCCTCGATGGCGCGGGTGATGTCGGCATCCGTGTCGTACGTCGTCAGCACCAGCACGCGCGGGGCGTCGGGCAGTGCGGTGAGGCGGCGTGTGGTCTCCACACCGTTGATGCCCTCACCGAGCTGGAGGTCCATCAACACCACGTCCGGCCGCAGCTTGGCCGCCAGTGCCAGGGCCTCCTCTCCCGTGCCGGCCTCACCGACCACTTCGATGCCGGGAGTGCTGTCGAGCAGGGCGAGCAGCCCGGCCCGGACGACCGCGTGGTCGTCGCAGACCAGGATGCGCACCCTCGGGGAGCCGGGGGCGCCATCGGTGTCGCGGACGGTCATCGAGGGCCCTCCAGTGGGACGGCGGCGGACAGGACGGTGCCCTCGCCGGGCGCGGACTCCACGGTCAGTGTGCCGCCGAGCTGCCGCAGGCGGGCCCGCATCGCGGGCAGCCCGTGCCCCCGCAGCCCGGTCGTGCGGCGCGGCGGCGCGGCGGCGTCGAATCCGCGGCCGTCGTCCCGTACGTCCAGCAGAACCTCGTCGTCGAGGACGGTGAGCGTGAGGATGGCCGTACCGCCGGACGCGTGCTCCCGGACGTTGGCCAGGGCGCCCTGAGCGATGCGCAGCAGCGCCGACTGGACGCGGTCCGGCAGCAGCGGCCCCCGTCCACCGTCGTCGACGTGCACGCGGACGGCGAGGTGCTCACCGCTCTCCCGCTCGGCCAGCGTGCGCAGTGCCGCCTCCAGACCGCCGCCCCGGACCAGATCGGCCGGAGCGAGGTCGTGCACGAAGCGACGGGCCTCGGCGAGGTTGTGCTCGGCGACGGAGGCGGCGGACCGTACGTGGCGGCGTGCTTTCGCGGGGTCGTCCTCCCACACCCGCTCGGCCGCCTGGAGCAGCATCCGCTGGCTGGACAGCCCTTGGGTCAGGCCGTCGTGGATCTCCATGGCGAGCCGCTGCCGTTCCGCGAACGTGCCCTCGCGGCGCTCCGACGCGGCGAGTTCACGGCGGGTGCGGATCAGGTCGTCGATCAGGGCGCGCTGCCGGTCCGACTGTCGCTCGGTGTGCAGGAAGACCCCGGCAGCGATGGCGGCCACGGCAGGCGGCGCCAGGAGCAGATTCGGATCGAAACGCCCGGCCAGCCGCAACTGCGCCGCGACGACCAGCGCCGTCAGCACCGTGACCAGGACGAGCGCGGCCCGGGCCGGAAGCGTGCGCAGACCCGTGTAGAACAGCGGTACCGCGCACCAGGAGAAGCTCGGCGCGAGCACGACGAGCACCATCCACACCACGACCACCAGCCCCAGCCAGGCCGACCGCCGGCGCGCGGACCGCGCTCCGGGGCCGCCGAGCACCGGCCCGACCAGCTGCAACAGGGCCAGGACGACGGACAGGGCAACGATCCACGGAGTGCGCGGCTCACCCGGGTGATTCATCAGGAACCGGGCCAGCGCCCCGCCGAGCAGCAGGAAGAACGCCGCATGCATCACGGCGCCGAGCCAGCGGGCGTCCGGGTCGTACGGTTTCGGCATCGAGGCGTGCTTCCTTCCCATGACCCGTGACGCGGGGACCCGAGCCCCGCTCCTCGGCCCTGCGCCGAACCGGACCCACACCTCCATTGTCGCCGTCGCCCACCGGGGCCGGGTCAACCGATCGGATGACCCGCCCGTCGCCCGTTCCGCGGCGCCCGACCAGCCGGAACGCCGACCGGAGCAGCCCGCTGCGGGATCCAGGCTGGAAGCGGAGGACGGCTGGACCACGACGGCCCGGTCCCTCCACCCCTGTCAGGCACAGAACACCGAGGAGCAGTCACATGATCAAGAACATGTCCCGTCGGGCCCGCGTCGTCACGGGCGGCACCGTCCTCGCCGCCGTAGCCGCCGGGGCCTTCGGCACGCTGTCCGCGAACGCCGCAGCCTCCGCAACCCCCGCAGCCCCCGCGGCCTCCGCGCGGCCGGCCGACACGACCACCACCACGCACCTGACCACCGACGCCGCCACCGAGGCGGCCCGGGCGGCGCTGGCCGCAGCCCAGCAGGAGAACCAGCGGATCACCGTCGCCGTCGTCGACCGCAACGGCAACACGATCGTCACCCTGCGCGGAGACGGTGCCGGACCGCAGTCCTACGAGTCGGCCGAGCGCAAGGCGTACACCGCCGTCTCCTGGAACGCCCCCACGTCCGAGCTGGCCGGGCGGCTGAAGAAGGCCCCGAATCTCAAGGACATCCCGGGGACGCTGTTCCTCGGCGGCGGCGTCCCGGTCACCGCCGGGAACACGCCGATCGCCGGCATCGGCGTCGCGGGCGCGCCGTCCGGCGACCTGGACGAGAAGTTCGCCCGTGCGGGCGTCGAGGCCCTCGGCGACACCCGCTGAGGTTCGCCCGGCGCACGGTGACGGGCCGTGCCGCAGGGTCACCCATGCAGGGTGGGCCGGTAGACGAGCTCCTGGACGCGTCCGTCGAGCGTCCGGTGATCGATCAGCTCGAGGTCGAAGTCCTCCGCCCCCTCGAAGATCCGGTCCAGCCCCGTCCGGCCGGTGATCACGGGGAAGAGGGTCACCTGGACGCGGTCGACCAGGCCGGCGGCCAGCAGCGCCCGGTTCATGGACAGGCTGCCGTGCGAACGCAACGGCACCTCGGACTCCTCCTTGAGCCGGGCGACGACGTCGACGGCGTCACCGCTCACCACGCTCGCCGTCGGCCACACGGGGGACGTCTCCAGCGTGGTCGACACCACCGTCGCCGGTAGGTTCCGCATCCGGGTGACCCATGGATCGCGTACGTCGGAGTCCTCGGTGCTCTCGGCCAGCATCCGCGTGAAGGCCCGATAGGTGTTGGCCCCGAAGACCATCCGCTGCTCCTCGCTGTACTGAGAGAGGCGGTGCTCGAGCAACTCGGGCCCCTGCTTGCCCCAGTAGCCGGACCAGTCGCCGCCGGCGGCGCCGTAGCCGTCGAGGCTGGAAAAGACATCGAAGGTGTAGGTCGCGGTCACAACGCTCTCCTCGCCCGTGGTCGATCGAGTACGTCACTACAGACTGCAGACCATGGCGGAAGTCATCGCCACCGGACCGGTGAGGCCCGGTCCGGTGGCGGCACGACCGGAAGAGGCGTCACCGGCCGCTCTGCGGGCCGTAGGGCTGGAGGAGCTGGTCGACGGGCGCGTAGTCGTCGGAGAGCACCGGGGCGTCACCGGTCCAGGACGTGAGGTCGCCTCCGGCGGCGACCGTCCACCCGGTCCGCCGGGCGTCCAGCGCGTTCTGGAGCGTGGACCGGTCCACTGCCCGGTCGGAGGCGATCACCACCAGATTGCCGCCCTCGGGAGCGGTGGCCGGGTCCAGACCGAGGTCGGCGGGTTCGCCGAGCACGGCGACATGCTCGAAGATCTCGCCCAGAGTGGCCGCCTCGGCCCGTGCGAAGGCCAGATCACCGTGATCGATGAGGTTGGCGACGTACAGGCCGTCCTCGTCGAGCACCCGCCGTACGTCGGACATCGCTTCCACCGTGGTGAGGTGCCACGGGACGCTGACACCCCCGAACGCGTCACCGACGACGAGGTCCCGGCTGTCGGCGTCCAGTCGCCGCAGCCCCAGCCGGCCGTCCTCGGCACGTACGTCGATACCGGTCTCCGTTCCCAGGGCGAGTCGGTCGCGGTCGATGCGTACGACACCGCTGTCGATCTCCGACACGGCACTGCGCGTTCCGGGCCGGGTGGCCGCGAGGTAACGGGGGAGGGTGAGCCCGCCGCCGCCCAGGTGGTGGGCGGTAAGAGGTTCACTACCGGGGAAGGCGGCGTCGACCACCGCCGCGATGGCACGTACGTAGGTGAATTCGAGGTGGGTGGGGTCGTCGATGTCGACATAGGAGTGCCGCACGCCGTCCAGCACGAGGGTGCGGCCGCCGGCCCGGTCGGGGTCGTCGACGACCCGTGCGCAGTGGTACTTGGTTTCGACGTCGCAGCCACCGGGAGCGACGGTGGTGGCGAGCCCGCCGGCGACGACCACGAGGGCCAGGGCGGGAGCGCCGCTCCAGCCGCGCGCCCGCCACTCCACCAGCGCCGAGCCGACCACCAGCAGGGTGCCCAGACCGATCAGGATGCCGCTCACCGACAGCCGCGACACGAGGACGAAACCGGTGAACACGGTGCCGAAGATCGCCCCGGCGGTGCCGACGCCGGACAGCCGGCCGACGACGGTGCCGGTCTCGGCGAGGCTTGTGAGACGCAGCTTCGTCACGACCGGCGTCACCGCTGACAGCAGCGCGCCCGGCACCAGGATGGTCATCGACGCGATCAGCAGCAGCGCGGCCGGCGCCCACTCCGCGGTGCTGCGGAGCACCGCCGGGGTCAACGCGACGACCGCTCCCGACACCCCGAGCGAGGGGCCCAGCAGCCGATGCGCATCGACGTGGTCCGCGATGCGCCCGCCCAGCCAGGATCCCAGGGCGATCGCGGTGAGCGCGATGCTGATCACCAGGGTGCTGGTCTCGAGGGTGAGGCCGAGGTAGGGGGCCAGCAGCCGCAGGGCGACGATCTCGACCACCAGGACCGCGGCCGAGGACCCGAACACGAGTACGGCTGCAACGCGGGGACCCGGGCCGTGTGCGCGAGGAGTGCCCTCGGCGAGAGGCGGGGATGACGATCCGGTCACGGGCGACATCCTTGCACGCGACGCGCCAACCGAGCGATACCGCGCAAATGTCCGAGCCGGGCCGGGCAACAACCGTTGCACGGCCACCACTTCACACATCCCGGAACAGGACACGGTCGGTGATCTTTCACATCCGGATTCCCGGGTACTCGACGCCCTGCACGGACACCGAGGGCGGCGCGTCGCACGCGTCCGGCCCCGAGAGAGAAGCAGACCAGGAGGGATCAATGAGCACGGTCAAGGAAACGGTCGACGTGGAGGTCCCGCTGCGCAGGGCGTACGACCAGTGGACGCAGTTCGAGGACTTCCCGCGGTTCATGGAAGGGGTCGAGGAGGTCACGCAACTCGACGACCGGCACAACCACTGGACCACCAGCATCGGTGGCGTACGGCGCGAGTTCGACACGGAGATCGTCGACCAGCTCGTGGACGATCGCGTGACCTGGCGCTCCATCGGCGGGGAGGTCCAGCAGCGCGGCTCGGTGCGGTTCGAGCCGCTGGACGACACGCGTACCCGCGTGGAGCTGACGATGGACGTCGAGCCCACCGGCGTCGCGGAGAAGGGCGCGGACGCTCTGGGGCTGATCGACCGGCGGGTCAAGGGGGACCTGCGCCGGTTCAAGGACTATGTGGAGAGCGGCGGCAGCACCGGCGGCTGGCGGGGACGGATCCGGCCGGAGGACCCGGGCACCGGCCACTGACGTGTGCGTGGGGAGAAGCCCGGCCGCTCGGCCGGACTTCTCCCCGACGCGTCAAGCGGTGCCGGCTGAGCCGTCCTGGTCGACCCGGTAACCGGGCACCGAGGGCCAGCGGACCGTCAGGACCACCGACTCCTCCTCCGCGAACCAGGAGTGGTCGACGCCTCGGCCCCACACGACATAGTCGCCCTGTTCGGCCAGGACCACACTGCGCCCGGGCAGTTCCACGCGGAAGCGACCGCTGATGAGGACCTGAAGCGCGGTGCGCTCCTCACCGGTCACCCACCGCGCCCTCGCATCGCCCTTCGGGTGGACGCCCCACTTGATCTCGACGTCCTCGCTGTGCCGAGGATCGGCGACATCCTTGAAGTGCCCCAGCAGCCATCCCCGGTCCAATGCCGCGTCCTTGCCCGCGTTGCCCACATACACACCGTGCGTCATGGCCCGAAAGCTAGCAGGACAGGGCAGCGTGACCATGACGGTCACGCTGCCCTTCGAGCGGCCCGCCTCACGGTCGAGAGGCGAGGGACGACGCGTCTACGAGTCCTGCTGGAGGGTGATCGCGTAGATCTGCACCCGGGGATCGTTCCGCAGGCCGACGGAGCGCACCGTCTTCGAGTCGTCGAGGTCGGCCGAGGAACCGAACAGACGCACCGGCGGGCCGTCCACGCCCTGTCCGCGCTTGATCCGGTGCGGCATCTCCAGGGCCACGGAGCTGCCCTGAGGCGCCGATCCCGCCCAGTCGCCCACGGTGACCGGCAGTTCGGCGGTGGTCCCGTCGGTGTAGCGGACGGTGAGCGTGGTCGTCACGGGGCCGTGGTGGGACGCGGCGACCAGGCGCAGCGCGCCGTACGAGCCGGCCGGGAGCAGCAGGGCCTGTCCGCGGGCCTCGACGAAGTTCGCGGCCGTACCGGACGGATCGGGAGCGTGGTAGGTGACACCGTCCCACTCGACCGGACCGGCCGCGGGCAGCAGCTCACCGTCGTAGCTCCATCCCCCTCCGTCGAAGTCGCCCTCGTCGGAAGCCGCGACGGTCGCGGTGCCGTCGTGGTTCACCTCCTTGCCGAGGTCCACGGCACATCCCTCGTCGACGCCCGCCGCGCAGCGTGCCGCGTCGCGGACCTCGATGGTCGCGGTCCGTTCCACGCTCTTCACGCCCCGCGCGGTCGCGGCGATCCGCACGGTGTACTTACCGGGCGCGGTTCTGGCGGGCACCGTCACGTCGACCGCCGCGGTCCGCTGCACCGGAAGCCGATGGGACGTGAGGGAGAAGGACCCGGACGTCTTCACCTTCCAGCCGCCGGGAGCCTCGGCGGCGACGCCCACCCGCAGTGTGCCGGGGGACTGGCCCAGCACATCCAGCTTCAGGCGGACGCTCTGCGCGCTGTCGGCCGCCGGCACCACATCCGCGGCGGTGCGGAGCGACGCGTCGAGGTGACGACGGGAATCGGCCGGCGCGCGGTTCACGGACGGCGGCTCCGCACCCCTGCCCGTGCCCCACGCCGACGGCTTGTCGGCCATCTCGAAGGAGAGCTTCCCGCCCTTGGCGACCGCGTCCCAGTCCAGCCAGGTGGTGCGCAGGTTCTTCCCGCCGAACTCGGCCCGCTCGACGTAGCGTTGCCTGTCGCTCGCGCCCGGCGCCCTGACGGTCAGGGTGCCACCCTGCTGCCTGCCGTACGCCCCGATGCGGATGTCCGCCGACGGGAACTGCGGGCTGGAGACGGCGAGGAAGTCGGCGCCGTTCGTGGTCGGGTACAGGCCGAGGGAGGAGAAGACGTACCAGGCGGACATGGTCCCCAGGTCGTCGTTGCCCGTCATGCCGTCGGGCCCGTCCGTGAAGAGGGTCATCGCGGCACGGACCACGGTGGCGGTCTTCGCGGGAGCACCGGCCCACAGATACATGTAGGGCGAGTGCAGGTCGGGCTCGTTGTTCGGGTTGTAGGTCGGCTTCCCGTAGTAGTCGTACGGGGCCGAGATCCAGTCCTCCCGGGCGGTCTTCGCCGGGTCCTCGAGGAGCTTGTCGTACACGAAGAAGTCGTCGAGCCGCTTCTCCGTGGCCCGCCTGCCGCCCATCAGGGAGACCAGCCCGGCCGGGTCCTGGGGCACCAGCCACTGGTACTGGTAGGCGCCGCCCTCGTGGAACTGGTGGCCCGCCTCGACGGGGTCGTAGGGGGTCACCCAGGTGCCGTCGGTGGTGCGCGGCCGGAACTGCTGGACGGAGGAGTCCCACAGGTTGCGGTACCACTGGCCGCGCGCGGCGAACAGGCGGGCGTCCGCGGTGTGTCCGAGCCCCTTGGCCATCAGCGCCAGCGAGGCGTCCGCCGCCGCGTACTCCAGCGTCGCCGAGGCGGGGTGCTTGCAGTCGTTGTCACCGCCCTTGTCCGCGCAGTCCTCACCGAGTCCGAGCCCGCTGGGTATGTAGCCGCGCTCCGAGTAATGCTCGATCCCCGCACGCCCGTTGTAGGGGGAGTCGTCCGGTGGCGTACGGAGGGCGTTCTTCCTGAGGAGCGCGTACGCCTCCTCCTCGTGGCCGGCGAGCAGCCCCTTCGACCACGCCTCGACCAGGAAGGGGGTCACCGGATCGCCGGTCATGATGTTGGTCTCGCTGTTGGCGAGCGACCAGCGCGGCAGCCAGCCGCCGTCCCGTCCGATCGCGACGACCGACAGTGCGACATCGCGGGCGACCTCGGGCTGCAGCATCTGCAGCAGTTGGTTCTGCGGCCGGTGGGTGTCCCACAGCGACAGGTTCTGGTACGGCGTGAACCCGGACGCGGTGTGCGTCTGGCCGTCGAAGCCCGCGTACCGGCCGTCGACGTCCCCGGCGAGGTTCGGGTGCAGTTGTGCGTGGTAGAGGGCCGTGTAGAAGGCGCGCTGCCGCTCGGCCGACCCGCCGCCGATCCTGACGGCGGCGAGCTGCCGCTCCCAGGTCGCCCGCAGCGCCGCGCGCGTGGCGTCGAAGTCGTACGAGTCCTCCGTCTCGGCCTCGAGGTTCTTCCGCGCGCCCTCGATACCCGTGTAGGACAGCCCCACCTTGACGACGACGTCACGGTCGGTTCCGGCGTCGAACGTCACCCAGGCGCCGTTCCCGCCCTCGCCGGCGGCGTCCCGCTCACCGGGGGAGGGAGTGTTACCGCGCCATGTGCCGTGCTCGGCGAACGGGCGGTCGAAGGTCGCGGTGAAGTAGACGGTGTGCCGGTCCTTGCCCGCGCAGAAGTTGCCCGCCTCGACACGGCCCTCGACCGTCCGGTCGCCGACGACGTGGACCTCCGAGTCGTACACCCGCTGGTTGGCCTTGCCCGTGTTGAACAGGACGTTGGCCCGGTCGGTGGCGGGGAAGGTGTAGCGCTGCCATCCCGTGCGGGGCGTGGCGGTCAGCTCGGCGTCGATGTCGTACGTCTTCAACCCGACACGGTAGTAACCGGGTTCGGCGTCCTCGTCGTCGTGCGAGTAGGTGGAGCGGTAGTCGTCGGAGTTGACGCTGTCGACGGCTCCGGTCGTGGGCATGAGCGGCAGTTCGCCCATCACGGAGCAGCCGACGCCGGAGAGATGGGTCTGGCTGAATCCGTGGATCCTGTCCTGCTGGTAGTCGTAGCCTCCCTGGCCGCCGGTGTCCGGACTCACCTGCACCATGCCGAAAGGAGCACTCGCGCCGGGGAAGGTGTTGCCGAAGTTCTGCGTACCGATGAACGGATTGACCAACGAGGTGAGTTGGGGAGCGGCCGCGGGAGCCTGGGCGACGGCCGGCACCGGGCTCAGGGCGCCGCCGGCCACGACCAGGGCGGCGAGCAGAGTCGACGCGCGACTGCGCCATCGGTGGAAGGGTCTGTGCATGGAGGCGGTCTCCTGTTCCCGTGTGATCAGGGGGCACCTGGCTGGATGGAAGCGGACTAGATCACGCGCGTGACATCGTTGTCAATACTCGGAACAGCAGTTGCCCCGGGCAGCCGTTAGGGTGCGCCCGTGTCTTCGATCAAGCAGGTCCAAGTGACGTTCGACTGCGCCGAACCCGAGCGTCTCGCCCGCTTCTGGTGCGAGGTGCTCGGGTACGTCGTGTCGCCGCCACCGGCGGGGTTCGCCACGTGGGACGAGTTCGACCGCTCCCGGCCCGCCGAGGACCGGGGATCGTGGTTCGCGTGCGGTGATCCTTCAGGCGTGGGTCCGCGGCTGTTCTTCCAGCGCGTTCCCGAAGGCAAGGTCGTCAAGAACCGGGTGCATCTCGATGTGCGGGTCGGCACCGGGCTCCTGGGCGAGGAACGCCTGGCCGCGCTCGAAGCCGAGTGCGCACGACTGATCCCGCTCGGCGCGGTACGCGTGCGGCTCCTGTACGACGGCGGCGACGACGCGTGCATCGTGATGCAGGACATCGAGGGCAACGAGTTCTGCCTCGACTGAGGGCGACCAGAGGATCGACCACATGCCGGAGTGATGCCGGGACAGGGGCCCGGCTACTTCCGCCGGGGTTCGTCGCGAGCCTGCTGAAAGGCCTCGGAGACGGTTTGCGCGGCACCGGACAGCAGTCCCTTGGCCACGCCTTGTGAGCCCGACTCCCGCATCTTGCCCGGGAGTTCGGTCAGCCCGGTGGGCTTGCGCGGTCCCGCCTCCAGATCCAGACGGTTGCACGCCTCGGCGAAGCGCAAGTAGGTGTCGACGCTCGCCACCACGATACGGATGTCGATCTTGAGTATCTCGATGCCGACCAGAGAAACCCGTACGAACGCGTCGATCACCAGTCCCCGGTCGAGGATCAGCTCCAGGACGTCGTAGAGGCCGCTGGAGCCTCCTCCGCCACGCTGCTGCACCACCTGATTCATCGCGATCAGCCCCTTTCCCAGCCCTCGTGCCCGCTGGGTGCCCCTTCATGTCTCCTCCATGGCATCCGGGCGGGGCGGGAGAAAGGCTTACGGGTTCCCGTCGAGCAGCGCCCGGCCGAGGGGAAGGAGGGTGTGGAGGACCGCCGTGCCGGTTCTCTCGGTGCGGATCAGTCCCGCATTGCGCAGGACGGCGGCGTGCTGACTGGCACCGGCCAGTGAGATGCCCGTGCGTTCCGCCAGGGCGGTGGTGGTGGCCGGCGTGCGCAGCGCGGCCAGAACGGCGGCTCGCGTGCGGCCGAGCAGCGGGGCGAGTGCGTCGTGGGACACATCGGCGGTGTCGCCGTCGTGCAGGGGATACACCAGCACCGTGGGTTCGTCCGGGTGGTATCCCACGAACGGCCTGCCGGCGAAGAAGGAGGGGACCAGGAGCAGCCCGCGCCCGCACAGCGGCACGTCGAAGGCCGAACGCGAGGGCAGGTGGAGCGTCGGGGGCTGCCACCGCCAGGTCGGGGCGAGAGTGGTCAGCAGCGCGTCCACGCCTCCGCGCAGCACCATCTCGGCGCGCAGCGCGCGATCCGCCGCGGCCGCGGCGGCGATGTGGGGCCAGAACTCCGTGAGGGACGAGGCGTGGTAGTCGCGCAGATCCCGGACCAGGGCGTCGCGTCCCCGAGGACTTCCCTGCGCGAGTTCGCGCAGCTGCCGGTCGACGCCCGGCGACCGGCCGTCGCGTCTCCTCCTGACTCCCGCGGGTTCGGTGAGCCGCGCCAGATCCCGGTGAAGCCGCGGGGCCGGCGTGGCGTGGACCGACTCGACCGCGTCCCCGAAGCAGGAGGCGCCCGGCTGCAGCAGGAAGTCGGGGAGGTAGTCGTCCAGGCGGACCAGCTCCGCCAGCATTCCCGCCCGGCTCACGGGGGTTCCGCTCATCGCACGCCGCCACCGGAGCGGTCCGGCGCGGCGCCCGTTGCCCACCGTCGGCGCGGCCAGCAGCAGGCGCACGCTGAGCGCCGTTTCGAACAAGGCGTCGGGGCGCGGCGCTACCGCGATGCGGCGCAGGTCGGCGGCCGAGAAGTGAAGACGGATCACGGCCCCCGATTATCGGCAACACCGGGCCTTTCGGCCAGGGTTGAAAGGCCGGGCGACGGCGCGCCGTACGGACCAGCCTGGGGGAGTCGCGCCACGAACCCTCGTGGACACGGCTCTTCCAGGAGGTCGATTCATGCATATGACGACACGGCTCCTCTGTCTGGGAGCCTCGGTGCTCCTCGCGGTGACCGGTCAGACCGGCACCGCCGGGGCCCGGGACCTTCCCGACACCTACGTCGTCTCGCGAGCCCCGGGGATCCTGCCCGAGGGCATCGCCGTAGCGCGGGACGGCACGATGTACGTGTCGTCCGACGGTACGGGGAGACTGTTCCGGGGCCATGTGGGCGACCCCGAGCTCCGCCCGTTCGCCGCCCGGGGCGTCGAGGACCGCAGCAGCACCCTCGGTGTGCACACCGACCGACGGGGCCGGGTCCACTCCGTCGGCGGTGCGACCCTCACGGTGCACGACGCACGGGGGCGGCTGGTGGCACGGCGTACGGCTCAGGACGGCCCGCTCGGCGCACCGGATCTCAACGATCTGGTGATCACCCCGGATGCCGTGTACGTCACCGACTGGGCCAACCCCGTGATCCACCGCGCCCAGGTGCGGCACGGCCGGATCGGCCCGTTGCGCCCCTGGCTCGACATCCGTTCGGCCTCGCCGCAGTTCCCGGCCCAGTACTGGCTGCTCAACGGCATCGTGGCCGACCGTGCCGGCGGGACCCTGCTGGTGGCGTCCAACGGAACCGAGGCACTCTGGCGCGTGGACACCTCCTCGCGGGCCGTGCAACAAGTGCGGCTGGGCGGTGAGTCGTTCGGCGCCGACGGCATGGTGCTGCGTGGCCGGACCCTGTACGCGGTACTCAACTACGGCGCCCCGAGCGGCGTGTACGTCGCAGAGCTGGACGAGGACCTCCGTGCGGGCGCGGTGCGGCACCGGATCACCGGTGAGCCGTTCGACCTGCCCACCACACTCACCCGGCACGGCTGCCGGCTGTACGTCGTCAACAGCCAACTCGACGATCCGCCGGGCGAACCCCCGTACACGGTGTCGGCGATCGCCGATCCCACATGCCCGCAGGCCGGGTGAACGGGCGGGTATACCGGGCCGGTATGGGCGGCTCAGCGGAAGACGGACAGGTGGCGCTCCGTCCAGTGGGCGTAGGAATGGGGCGCCCGGCCCAGGAGGTGCTCGACGGCAGGGCTGACGGCCTGCTCGGCGGGGCTCGGCGTGCCCAGGATGGCCAGCGTCGCGTCCACCACGGGCTCCGGCATCATGTGCAGCATGTCGGAGCGCGCCTCCTCGGGGGTCTGCTCGGTGAAGGTGATCGGTTCGCCGAGCGCCTCGCCGATCACCTGGGCGCGCTGACGCGGCGTCAGCGATTCCGGGCCGGTCAGCTCGTACGTCCTGCCGTGGTGGCCGCCCTCGGTCAGTGCCACCGCGGCGGCCGCCGCGATGTCGGCCGGGTCGATCATCGGCAAGGCCGTGTCCGCGAACGGTGCGGACACCGTTCGCCGTGTCCGCACCCCCTCCGCCCACTGGAAGGTGTTGGTGGTGAATCCGCAGGGACGCAGCACACTCCACTCCACGTCGGATGTGCGCAGCGCGGCCTCATGGGCGGACGCGTGACGATAGGCGTCCGGCCGGGTACCGGCGCCCTGCGAGGAGAGCAGCACCACCTTGGTGATGCCGCCGGCCTGTGCCGCCTTCAGTACCGCTTCGGGAACGCTGCCCGCGACGATGAGGAACAGCGAGCGGGCCCCGTCGAGCGCGGAGGGCAGGGCGACCGGGTCGTCCAGGTCCGCCACCCGGTGCACCGCTCCACCGGGCAGTGTCGCCCCGGGAGCTCGCCGGGACAATGCGGTCACCTGTTCTCCGGCCGCCGCCAGGAGCTCAACCAGTTCCCGGCCGACGTTCCCCGTCGCACCTGTTACGGCGATCATGAGCTTCTCCCGTGAGTCAGGCGTGTACGGCCGCAGCGGCCCACGCCGTGAGTTAGTTAGCTGACTGACTAAGAACCTACACGCTTCTGGTCACGGCGCAAGCCGTCTATGGTGATGAGTGAGATGACTGACTCAAATATGGCGACGGGCCCGCGCTCCGCCCGCAGCGGCTCCGGCAAGCGCGAGCGGCTCGTCACGGCTGCCACCGAGGTGTTCCACCGTCAGGGGGTCGAGAGGTCCACCCTCAGCGACATCGCCCGCGTCGCCGACGTCCCGGTGGGAAACGTCTACTACTACTTCAAGACCAAGGAGCAGCTCGTCGCCGCGGTCGTCGCAGGTCACGCCGACCGGCTGCGCGAGCTGACCGCCGTACTCGACGAGCTGGCCACCCCGGCCGAACGTCTCAAAGCCCTCGTCGGAGGATGGGTCGACCAGCGCGATCTCGCCGCCCGCTACGGCTGCCCCTTCGGGACCCTCGCCGGCGAGCTGGACAGACGCGACGACGGTCACGACCGCACGGCCGCCCCGGTGATGGAACTCCTGCTCGACTGGGCCGAGGGGCAGTTCCGTGCCATGGGGCACCGTGACGAGGCGCGCGACCTGGCCGTCTCGCTGGTATCGGCCTATCAGGGCATGTCGCTGCTCACCAACACCCTGCACGATCCCGACCTGATGAGCCGTCAGGGGCGTCGGCTGGAGCAGTGGATCGACTCCTTGGCCTGACCGGAGCGCCGCAGGCTTTCCCCGGAGGAAAGCCTGCCTTGCCGGTCAGTGTCTTGTTCGGCACGTCATCGCTGGCCATGGTGGGTCCACACGGTGGCCGGACGCCTGAACCGGGCGTTCACCACCGGCGAGCACATCGATCACGTGGGCCGAGGAGTGGACCGTGCCGAACACCTACCGCATTGCCGTGATCCCGGGTGACGGGATCGGACGGGAGGTGGTCCCCGAGGGCCTGAGAAGCCTCCGAGCCGCCGCCGAAGTCCACGGGTTCCGGCTCGCGGTCACCGAGTTCGACTTCGCCAGCGCCGACTACTGGCTCGAGCACGGCACGATGCTCCCCGAGAACTGGCGGGACCTGCTCGGTGGCTTCGACGCGATCTACTTCGGGGCGGTCGGCTGGCCCGAGGTCGTCCCGGACCACGTTTCCCTGTGGGGCAGCCTGCTGCAGATGCGGCGGGGGTTCGACCAGTACGTCAATCTGCGTCCGGTCCGGCTCCTGCGCGGCGTACGCAGCCCGCTGCGCGACCACCGGCCCGGCGACATCGACTTCCTCGTCGTCCGGGAGAACACCGAGGGGGAGTACTCCAGCATCGGCGGCCGCATCTTCGAGGGCACCGACCGGGAGACGGTGGTGCAGGAGACGGTCATGACGCGCACCGGGGTCGACCGGGTGCTGCGCTACGCCTTCGACCTCGCCGCCTCCCGGCCCCGCAAGCACCTGACCTGGGCGACGAAGAGCAACGGAATCTCGATCTCGATGCCGTACTGGGACGAGCGTGCGGCCGAGATGGCCGCCCGGTATCCCGAGGTGGGCGCGGACAAGGACCACATCGACATCCTGACCGCGAAGTTCGTCCTGCAGCCCGACCGGTATGACGTGGTCGTGGCCAGCAACCTGTTCGGTGACATCCTCTCGGACCTGGGGCCGGCCTGCACGGGCACCATCGGCATCGCCCCCAGCGCCAACATCAACCCCGAGCGCTCCTTCCCCAGCCTCTTCGAGCCGGTCCACGGCTCGGCCCCCGACATCGCCGGCCTCGGCGTCGCCAATCCCGTCGGGCAGATCTGGAGCGGCGCCATGATGCTCGACCACCTCGGTGAGCCCGGGGCGGCCGCACACGTCGTCGCGGCGGTCGAGAGCGTGCTGGACGAGCAGCCCGGTGCGGTCACCCCCGACCTGGGTGGCTCCGGCACCACATCCGGACTCGGCAAGGCGATAGCCGACCGGATCGCCGCGGGCCCGCCCGCAGGACACCAACCGCACGGCGGCGCGGACCGCACACCCGGAACGGCGTCGGCGTCATGACCCGGCGGAGCCCCGGGCCGATGGCCGAACGGCAGCGCCAAGGGACTCGGCGCATCACGTTCCTGGTCGCTCTCGCGGTGTTCGCCCAGGAGTCGACGTGGAACTTCTACGAATCACAGGTGCCCCCTCTCCTCAAGGAGCACCTCACCAGCGCCGCCCTGGTAGGCCTGCTGATGGGCATGGACAACCTGCTGGGCATCTTCGTCCAGCCGTGGATCGGCAACCGGTCGGACCGCACCCGGACCTCCTGGGGCCGGCGCATCCCCTACCTGGTCGTCGGCATGCCGATCGCCGCCGCGCTGTTCGTCGTCATCCCGCACACGGCGGCGTCACTGCCCCTGCTGATCCTGGTCATGTTCAGCTATGCACTCGTGGCCAACACCTTCAAACCGATCGCCGAGGCGCTCGTCCCCGACTTCATCCCGCCCGGGAGACGCAGCCGCGCCAACGCCGCGGTCAAGATCGCCTCCAGTGTCACGGCCATCGTCGCCGCGCTCCTCAGCATCTTCCTCGTCGACGACCACCTGAACGTGGCGTTCGCCATCCCCGCGATCATCATGCTCGTCTCCGTCCTGGTACTCGCGGCCACCGTGCGCGACAGCCGGTCCGACGGCTACCGGGCCGCGGTGGCAGAGGACCACGAGGCGACGGAGCCGGAGCGGAAGGACCCACGGGTGCGGGACACCTTCGTGGAGATCCTCAAGGACACCGACCGCAGCCGGCTCCTCATCCTCTTCGGCATCCTGCTCTTCGGCGGCGCGTGGGCCGCGTCACGATCCCTGATGACGCCGTACGGCATGGAAGCGCTCGACATGTCACGCGGAGCCGCCGGAGGTCTCACGCTGCCCAGCGGCATCGCGTTCATCCTGGCCGCCTATCCCGCGGCGGTCCTGGCCGAGCGCTACGGACGGCTGCGGGTCATGGCCGCGGGCATGTCGGTCTTCGCCGCGGCCATGGTGCTGGGCACGGTGGTCCGGACACCGACCGGCACCGCCGCGGCCCTGTGCCTGGCGGCAGCGGGCGCGACCTGCTTCCTCGTCAACGCGGTGGTGGTGCTGTGGAACCTCGCCCCGTCCGCCCGGGTCTTCGGCACCTACGCCGGCCTGTACACCGTCGGCTGGGCGAGCGGAGGCTTCCTCGGGCCGGCGGTGGTGGGCGGCATGGTCGACGTCACCGGCTGGTCGCTGATGCTCATCGACATCGCCGTCGTCGCCGCACTGGCGATCGCCGTCGTCGTCAGGATCACCACGCTGCAGCGTCGTCGGGCCGCCCTGACCCTCGCCAAGTGACGACTCCCGTCGGCAAGAATCCGATCGAAGGCGCAGCGAGAAATGAGGAACCACCCGTGCCCCGCATCCTGATCACAACGGACTATCTGCGGCCGGGCGACGAAGTCGACCAGTATCTGCGCAAGCACGGCCACACCACCGTCCACGCACCCATGACCGGCCGCCGCGACCCCGAGGAGCTCGTCGCCGCCCTCGACGGCATCGACGGGGCACTCGTCGCGAACGAACCCCTCACCGCCGACGTCCTGTCCAGGGCTCCACTCCTCAAGGCCGTCGTCCGCACGGGCGTGGGCCACGACTCGATCGACGTGGCCGCCGCGCGCGAGCTCGGTATCACAGTGAGCAACCTCCCGGGCATCAACGCGGGCGCCGTCGCCGAGTACACCCTCGGGCTGCTCCTGGCGGCGGCGCGGCGGCTCGTGCAGAGTGCGACCGGGGTGGCGGCCGGTGGCTGGCCCCGGCAGGACGGCCACGAACTGCGCGGGTCGACCCTGGGGCTGATCGGATACGGGGCCGCCGCACGCGCCGTGGTGCCGCTCGCGCGGGCCTTCGGCATGCGGGTGCTCTGCGCGACCGGCGTGCCCGACAGCGCGCGGACCGACCCCTCGGTGGAGTTCACCGAGCTCCCCGAACTGCTGGCCGCCTCCGACTACGTATCGGTGCACACCGCACTGACGGAACGGACCAGACACCTCCTCGACGCCGACGCCTTCCGGCGGATGAAACCGACAGCGGTCCTGGTCAACACGGCGCGCGGGGCCGTCGTCGACGAACGGGCGCTCGCCGACGCGGTCCGTACGGGAGAGATCGCCGCGGCGGCCCTCGACGTGGTGGACGAGGAGCCGCTGCCCGGCGACAGCCCCCTGCGCGGCGTCGAGGGCATCGTCGTCTACCCCCACATGGCGGGACAGACCGCCGAGGCCCGGGCCGCCGCGGGCCGGGAGGGCGCGGCCGAACTGATGGCCGCCCTGGAGGGGCGACCGCGCTTCGCCGTGAACGCCCCCACACCGGCCGGCCCCGCTGCCGGCGGCATCGGATGAACGCCGGCCCGACCACGCGCCGGACGTCGACAAGGAAGAGGAACATGGACAACGAACGGGTCGACAGCATCAAAGTGCTGGCGCCGACCGGCATGCTCGGCGCCGGCTTCCCCGAAGCCACCATCGAGCGCGGCCTGGCGCTCGGTGCCGACGTGATCTCCGTGGACGCGGGGAGCACCGACTCGGGCCCCTACTACCTCGGATCCGCACAGCCCAAGACCACGCGCGCCGCCGTCGCCCGCGACCTGCGCGTCCTGCTCAAAGCGGCGGCGCGGGCCGGTATCCCGCTGATCGTGGGCTCCTGCGGCACCAGCGGCACCGACGCCGGCGTCGACTGGATCGCCGGGATCACCGCCGACATCCTGGCCGACGAGGGGCTCGGTCTACGGGTCGCCCGCATCTACAGCGAACAGGAGGCCGGCACCCTCGTCGGGCATCTGGACGCCGGCCGCATCCACGCCCTGCCGCCCCTGGGCGAGCTGACGGCGGAGACACTCGAGAGCTGCACCCACATCGTGGCCATGATGGGACACGAACCCCTCGTCGCCGCCCTGGAGGCCGGGGCCCAGGTGGTCCTCGCCGGACGCGCCACCGACACGGCCGTCGCGGCCGCCTACCCGCTGATGAAGGGCATGCCCGCCGGACCCACCTGGCACGCCGGCAAGATCATCGAATGCGGCGGCCAGTGCACCACCGACCCCCGGGCCGGGGGAGTGCTGGCCACCATCGACGCCGGCGGTTTCACCATCGAACCGCTCGACCCGACGGTCGCCTGCACCCCGATCCTCGTCGCGGCCCACATGCTCTACGAGACGGTGAACCCCTTCCAGATGCGTGAGCCCGACGGCACCCTGGACGTCCGGGAGGCCACGTACACCGCCCTCGACGACCGCCGGGTGCGCGTGGAGGGCTCGCGCTTCCACATCGCCGACCAGCACACCGTCAAGCTCGAAGGCGCACGCGTCACCGGCTACGAGACCATGTCGTTCACCGCGATCCGCGACCCGCACATCCTCGAGCACATCGACGACTGGGCGGATCTCCTGCGCACCATCACCACGCAGCGCGTGGCGCAGACCCTCGGCCTGAGCGAGGACAAGTACGCCTTCGACGTGCGCCTCTACGGCTACAACGCCGTGCTGGGGCACCTCGAGCCGGCCCAGGGGGCGCCGCGCGAGGTGGGGGTCATGCTCCTCGTCAACGCTCCGGACCAGAGCACCGCCACCGCCGTGGCGAAGGTCGCCAACCCGTTGATGCTGCACCTTCCGACACCCGACATGAGCTACCTGCCCAGCCTCGCCTTCGCCACCTCACCGGCCGAGACGGAACGCGGGCCCGCCTACGAGTTCGTGCTCAACCACGTCGTCGACACCACCAGCCCCACCGACATGTTCCGCATCGAGATCGAGGAGGCCCCGCACCGTGGCTGACAACGCCCCCACCACCCTCGCGGACCTCGCACACGAAGTCCGGTCCAAGAACGCCGGACCCTTCTGGGTCACCATGGAGCTTTTCATGCGGGACGCGGACGGCTACGCCGTCGCCGCCGACCCGTCGTTCCTCGACGAGCGCAGGATCGCCGAACTGTACGGAGTCGACGAGGACGACATCCAGATGTTCCGCATCCCCTCCCTGAACGTCGTCAAGATCTCCTTCCCGCGCCCGGTCGGCCAGGCCTCGCTCCGTGACCGCGACGTCCACTCCGGCCAGCACCACGTCCCGCTGGCGATGCTCCCCGTACCGGACCGGTCCCTCAAGGATCCGTCGGACTGACCGAGGCGACGCGCGGGCGATGCCGGGGCCGGGGATTCAAGGAACCGTCAGGTTCCACGGGGGCGGAACGTCAAGGCCGACCGGCAGCATGCATCGAGCCGCTCGACGCACCACGTGCCTCGGCAATCCCCGCACACCCCTCGCATCCGAAGGAGCAGTTCCTTGACGACACCCGCCGCACCCCCCTCCGGACCGCCCGTGCGCCCGCCCGCCGAGGGCCGCTCCGCGGTCCGGCGCCGCCGGGCGCTGCCGGCCGCGGTTGCCGCCGCCGCGTGCCTGGGCACACTCGGCAGCGCACCCGTCACCTCGGCCCCCGCCGCGCGGCCCACCGCCGCCGAGTGCCCGTCCGACCTGGCGCACAAGGCCCGTTGCTACACCGGCCGGGACGCCCACGGCGCCTACTACACGATGGCCGTGCCCAAGGACTGGAACGGCTCCCTCGTCGTGCACGCCCACGGCGGGCCCGACTTCTCCTACGACGCCTCCACCCCCACCGAGGACCTGGAGCGCTGGGCGGTCATGGTGGGCGAGGGATACGCCTGGGTCGGCTCCTCCTACCGGCGCGGCGGCTACGGCGTGAGAATGGCCGCCGCCGACACCGAGAACGCGCGCCGCCTGTTCGTCGACCGCTTCGGCCGTCCCGACCGCACCTATCTCCACGGCCAGTCCTGGGGCGGCAACGTGGCGGCCAAGGCCGCGGAGACCTACGGCGGGCGGCACGGTCCCTACGACGGTGTCCTGCTGACCAACGGCGCCCTGGCCGGAGGCTCGCGCGGTTACGACGTCCGCGTCGATCTGCGGGTGGTGTACCAGTACTACTGCCGCAACCTGCCGCGCCCGACGGAGCCGCAGTATCCGCTGTGGCAGGGACTGCCGGCCGACTCCACGCTGACGCCCGAGGACGTCCACGGCCGCTTGCAGGAGTGCACGGGCATCGACTCGGCCCCACAGGACCGGACCCCGCTGCAGCAGCGCAACCTCGACGACGTCCTGGCCGTCACGCGGACCTCCGAGGAGACGCTGGACGCGCACCTGTTGTACGCGGCGTTCCTGTTCCAGGACGTCGTGTGGAAGCGGCTCGACGGCCGGAACCCGTTCAGCAACCGGGGGGTGCGGTACGACGGTTCACACGACGACAAGGCGCTCAACGCGGGCGTGGCCCGCTTCTCGGCCGACCCCACGGCACGCCGTGACCTGTCGTACGACAGCGACCTCACGGGCCGGATCACCCTCCCGGTCCTCACGCTCCACGCGATCGGTGACTCCCAGGTCTTCGTGGAGCACGAGGCGGCCTACCGTGCCACGGTGCGCGGTGCCGGGCGGGACGACCGTCTCGTCCAGACGTTCACGCGCGAGTCGGATCACAGCGTGCTCAGCGCGTCCGAGTACGCGAACTCCCTCGACGCCCTCGACACATGGGCGCGGACCGGCCGCAAGCCCACCCCCGCCTCCCTCGCACGATCCTGCGAAGCCTTCGACCGTACCTACGGCACCGGCTGCTTCCACGAGCCCGGATTTCGCCCCGAGCCGTTCGCGACGAAGGTCCGGCCCCGGCCCGGCGGCGACAGGTGGCCCGCCATGACCGCGGCCCAGGAGCGCGCCTGGAGCCGGATCGACGGTGTGGGGATAGCACCCTGACGCCGTGACGGTGATGTCCGGGCCGGGGGGAGTGCGAGCGCCCCGGCCCGGACGTCGAGGGAGACCGCGCGAGCCCGCTCAGCCGCGGCTTCCCACGGTCGGCCCGCGATGGACCGGGCCCGCACGCCGGGACAGCCGTTCGCCTCCGCCTCCGTGGCGGGCCGCGATGATCTCCGCGGCGATCGAGACGGCCGTCTCCGCGGGTGAACGGCCGCCCAGGTCGAGACCGACCGGGGAGGACAACCGGGCCAGGGCCTGCGCGGACACGCCCGCCTCGGCGAGCGCGCGAGCGCGACGCACATGGGTACGGCGCGACCCCAGGGCGCCCACGAACGCGACGTCGAGTCCCAACGCCGCCTCCAGCAGGGGGATGTCGAACTGGGGATCGTGGCTGAAGGACACGACGACCGTCCGTGAGTCGATCCGCCCGTCCGTCGCCTCGCGGGCCAAGTAGGCGTCCGGGCGGGCCACGACGACCTCGTGGGCGTCGGGCATTCGCTCCGCGGTGGTGAACAGCGGCCGCGCGTCGCAGACGGTGACCTCGTAGCCCAGGGTGCGGCCGACCGAGGCGAGAGCCGCGGCGAAGTCACCGGCCCCGAACAGCAGCATCCGGGGCGGCGGGGCCAGGGAGCGGACGAAGACGCTGAGACCCTCGGTCGCGTAGTGGAGCAGTCCGCTGTCACCGGCGCGCAGCAGGCCGCGTGCCTCGTCCAGGACGGTGGCCGGCAGGCCCGGGTCGCCGTCACGGCCGTCGGCGTGGATCACCACAGGGGCACCCGCCGACCGCGGCCCGCGGTGCTCCAGTACCGTGACGACGGCGACGGGGACGCCGGCCCGCACGGACTCGATCACCTCGCCCAAGTGGGGAAAGGTGTGCCTGTCGACGGGCTCGACGTACACCTCCAGGGTGCCGCCGCAGGTCAGGCCGACGGCGAAGGCGTCGTCGTCGCTGATGCCGTACGTCGCCCGCTGCGGGGTGCCGTCCAGCACCGACTCCCGGGCCCGTTCGAGGACGTCGCCCTCCACGCAGCCGCCCGACACGGACCCCACCACCTGGCCCTCGGGCGTGAGCAGCATGGACGACCCGACCGGCCGGGGAGCGGAGCCGAAGGTGTCCACGACGGTGGCCAGCGCGGAGGTCCGCCCGGACGACCAGGCGTCGTGCAGGGTGTCCCAGAGGTCGTGGCGGCCGGTCACAGCAGTTTGTCCTGGGTGAGGGGGAGGTCGCGTACGCGCTTGCCCGTGGCGTGGAACACGGCGTTGGCGATGGCGGCGGTGACCCCGGTCATCGGTGTTTCGCCGAAGCCGCGGGCGCCCAGGGCGTCGCTGGCGGGATCGGGCCGGTCGATGAACTGCACCTGGATGTCGGGGACATCGGCGTTGACGGGTATCAGGTACCCGGAAAGGTTCGGGTTGACGATCCTGGCCGTGGCGGGGTCGACGAGGGTGTGTTCGAAGAGGGTGAAGCCGATGCCCCAGATGATGCCGCCGAGGACCTGGCTGCGTGCCGTCTTGCGGTTGAGGACGGTGCCCGGGTCGTAGCAGCCCACCACACGGGTCACGCGGATCCGGCCGAGCAGGGGGTCGACGCGCACCTCCACGAAGACCGCTCCGGTCGAGTAGCCGAGCGGGGTGTCGACGGGTTCGACCTCGAAGTGCAGGGGCTTGCCGCCGTGCCCGATCACCGACCGGTAGCTGACCCGGGTCCTGCGGTCGGCGGTGTCGAAGAGATGGCCGTCCCCGGTGTCCACCCGCTCGGCGGGGACGCCGCGCAGCGGCGAGCCGGGCTGGGACACGGCCATCTCGATGACGGCCTTGCGGGCGGCGCTGCACACGCGGTTGACGGCGGTGCCGACACCGGGGGCCGTGGTGGAGGCACCCGAGGCGTAACTCAGGGGGAAGGCGCTGTCCCCGAGTTCGAACAGCACGTCCTCGACGGGGATCCCGAGAACCTCGCCGGCGATCTGCGTCATGATGGTGTACGTGCCGGTGCCGAGGTCGTGGGTGCCCACCTGGATGCGCGCCCTGCCGCGGACGTCGAAGGTCATGCGGGCCCCGGATCCCGGCCGGCCGCCGGCGGTGTGGGCGGAGGTGGCCATGCCCCAGCCGACGAGTTCCCCGCCGTCGCGCATGGAGCCGGGGCGCGGGTCGCGCCGGGACCAGCCGAACTTCGCCGCGGCACGGTCGTAGCACTCACGCAGGTAGTTGCTGCCCCACTCCTCGCCGTCCGCCATGTTGCGGCTGCTCCAGTTGCGCTTGCGCAGCTCGACCGGGTCGAGCTTCAGGGCGTGCGCGAGTTCGTCCAGTGCCGCCTCCTGGGCGTGGCTGGAGCATGCCTCCGGGGACCGGATGAAGCTCTGGGTGGGCAGGTCCAGGCGTACGGTGCGCTGCACGTTGGACAGATGGGGGATGTCGTACAGCATGCGGATCGGCTCGCTGCTGTTGAACAGGGCGACGTCGCCCCGGGTGACCTGCTGGGTGCTCACATGGTCGAGCGCGGTGATCCGGCCGTCGCGGGTGGCACCGATGCCGATCCTCTGATGCGTCTCCGCGCGGTGCCCGTTGGAGGTGAACATGTGCGCCCGGGACAGCACGAGCTTGACCGGCCTGCCCACGGCACGCGCGGCGGCGCAGGCCAGGACGGTGTGCGCCCAGACCGGTCCCTTCGAGCCGAACCCGCCGCCGAGATAGCGGGAGATCACCCGGACGTCGTCGAGCGGCACGTCCAGGGCCTCGCTGACGACGTGCTGGGTGTTGCCCAGGGCCTGCGTGGTCTCGTACACCGTCACCTTCGAGCCCTTCCACACGGCGGTGGTGGCGTGGGGCTCGATCGGGTTGTGGTGGTGCATGGGGATCGTGAACTCGGCCTCGACACGGACGTCGGCCCGGGCCATGCCCTCGGCGACGTCACCCCGCTCGAAGGTGTTGGGGCCGTCGGGTCCGCTGGGCGCCAGGAACGGCACACCCATCGCCAACTCGCCCAGCGGGCGGCCGGTTTCCTCGTACTCGACCTCGACCAGCTCCGCGGCCCGCTGGGCCTGCTCCAGCGTCTGTGCGACGACGAAGGCGACCGGCTGACCCGCGTGGTGGATCTCGGGTGACTGGATGGGGATGAAGGGCTTGAAGAACGGCCGGTAGGTGGGCTGCTTCAGCCGCGGCATGGTCTCGTGGGTGTAGACGGCGACGACCCCGCCGGCGGCCTCCGCGGCCCGCGTGTCGATCCTGGTGATGCGCCCGCGGGCTATGGTGCTCATGGCCATGAACCCGTGCAGCAGCCGGGGGACACGGACGTCCGCGGTGTACTCGGCCGCACCGGTCACCTTCAGCCGGGACTCCACGCGGGACAGCGGCCGGCCGACGACGTCGGTGTTCATCGGGAACCTCCGGTGTAGCGGCCGAGCACGTCCTGGAGTGCGCGCTGCACCAGCTCGACCTTGAACTCGTTGTCCTCGCGGGGTTGGGCGTCCCGGACCAGGACGCGCCCGGCAGCCGCGATGTTCCGCTCCGTCAGCGGCTTGCCCCGCAACGCGGCCTCGGCCTCGGCGGAGCGCCAGGGTTGGGTGGCGATGCCGCCGAAGGCGAGGCGTGCCTCCTCGACGATCCGGCCGCGCGTCCGCAGCACGGCGGCGACGGACACGACGGCGAACTCGAACGTGGCACGGTCGCGCAGTTTCAGATAGCGCTGGTGGGTCCCGGCCGGGGGCAGCGGGACCTCGACCGCGGTGATCAGTTCACCGTGCCGGAGGGCGTTGTCGATGTGGGGCGTGTCGCCGGGCTCCCGGTAGAAGTCGGCGAGGGAGACGGTGCGGGCGCCGTCCGGCCCGAGCGTGTGCACGGTGGCGTCCAGGGCGCGCAGGGCGACCGCGAGATCGGAGGGGTGGACGGCGATGCAGTGGTCGCCGCCGCCCAGTACGGCGTGCCAGCGGCTGCGGCCCTCCAGAGCGGCACAACCCGAGCCCGGCTCGCGCTTGTTGCAGGCGAAGCCCGTGCCGCGGAAGTACCAGCAGCGGGTGCGCTGGAGCAGATTGCCCCCGATCGTCGCCATGGTGCGGACCTGCGGCGAGGCGCTCGCGAGCAGTGCCTGGGAGAGCAGCGGCAGCCGCTTGGGGACCACCGGGTGCAGGGCCACGTCCGCCATCCGGGCCATGGCGCCGATGCGCAGCCGCCCTCCGGATTCCTCGATGCCGGCGAGGGGGAGCCTGCTGATGTCGACCACCAGAGCGTGGTCCTCGGCGCCGTCCTTCATCAGGTTCAGCAGGTCCGTACCGCCCGCGACGAACGTCGCGTCCGCGCTGCGGGCGACCAGGCGTACGGCCTCGGCCGCCGCATCCGGGCGGACATAGGAGAAGTCCCTCATCAGCGCACCGCCTTGGCGGCGTCGGCGACCGCGTCGACGATGTTCGGGTAGCAGCTGCAGCGGCACAGATTGCCGCTCATCCACTCACGGATCTCGTCCTCGGAACCGGTGTGGCCCTCCTCGATGCAGGCCACCGCCGACATGATCTGTCCCGGCGTGCAGATGCCGCACTGGAAGGCATCACGCCGGATGAACGCCTCCTGCACCGGGTGGAGCCGCTCCCCGCGGGCGAGGCCCTCGACGGTGGTGATGGAGCGTCCGTCCTGCATGACGGCCAGCGTCAGACACGCCTTGATGCGCCGCCCGTCGGCAAGCACGGTGCAGGCGCCGCACTCACCTCGGTCGCAGCCCTTCTTGGCGCCGGTGAGCCCGGCCCGCTCACGCAGGGCGTCGAGCAGGGTGACCCGGGCCTCGACTCCCTCCAGGCGGTGCCGTTCTCCATTGACCTCCAGCGTGAGGTCGGTGACCGCCTTGGGCTGTGCCGCCTGCCGGACTTGGTGGGGTGCGGTCACGGGCCGCGGGCCGTCCGGGAGCGGGGCCATCACGGCCGCCGCTGCGGCACCCCCCGATTTCAGGACGTTGCGCCTGCTGTGTTCGGGCATGGGCGAACGACTCCTCGTCTGCGGGTTCGGTGGGATGAGACCGAGCCTGGGCCTCCGCGCGGCATTCGTCCAACGCCAAATGGGAATGCTCGCCATGCGCCCCACGCATGACAACGGCCATCGAATCCGCGGTACATGCGTGACCTGCATGCGGGCGCTACCGTGGGTGCGTGTCACTTCTGCGGAACGTCGACCTCAACCTCCTCGAAGCGCTGGCGGTGCTACTCGAGGAGAGACATGTGACGCGCGCCGCCGACCGGTACCACCTGAGCCAGTCGGCCATGAGCCGTGTGCTGCAACGCCTCAGGGAGACCTTCGACGACGAACTCCTGGTGCGGACACCCAGCGGCTACGAACCCACCCGCCGCGGCCGGGAGATCCAGTCGGAACTCGCCGTCATCCTGCCGCGACTGGAGATGCTGCTGCGCGGTGAGACCTTCGACCCGGCGAAGGCCACCGGTCAACTCCGCATCCACTGCACCGACTACGCCACCTCCGTGCTCGGCCCCGGCCTGCTTCCGCGTCTCGTCCGTGAGGCGCCGGGCATCACCTTCGGCGTCGCCCCGTTGAGCGACCAGTCCTTCACCGACGTCGAACAGGGCCGCGCGGACCTGGCGATCGCCGGTGTCACGGCACCTCCTTCCCTGCACTGGCAGACGCTCTTCGAGGAGGAGTTCGTCTGCCTCCTGGCGCGGGACCACCCCGTCACCGCGGACCGGTTGAGCATCGAGGACTTCATCGCCCATCCGCACGTGGTCATCACCGTCCTCGCCGACGGCCAGACCATGGTCGAACGCCGCTTGGACGAGCACGGGCTGCGCCGCCGTACCGGCTTGAGGGTGCCGTACTTCTCCGCCGCGGCCGGCGCTCTCCCCGGTACGGAGCTCATCGCCGCCCTCCCGCGCCGCAGCGCACTGGCCTACGCCGATCATCCCGACTACCGCATGGCCGAGGCTCCCGACGAACTCCCGCCGTTCCCCTACGGCATGGCGTGGCATCCCCGCGTCGACGACGACCCGGCGCACCGATGGCTGCGGCAGACCGTACGGGAGACCACAGCGTTGGCGACCCGGCAACAGACGGACCGCTGACGCCTCGAGCGGAAGGGCGTCGCCACGGACATCCCGGTGTTGAGGACCGTCAAGAACTCGTCATCTGCAACCGAGGGCGTCCGTCAAGCCCGCCCCGCAGGATCGGAGCCCAAGGCCTCAACCGACCGGAATCGAGAAGAGGAAAGCCCACCCATGCACACGGTAGTTCTCGCCGGCGGTCCGACACTCGTCCGCGCCGCTGTCGCCGAGGTCGTCGAGCTGAGCGGTTCCATGACGGTGGTGGGACAGACCGTGGGGCACGGCGAGCTCCGGGACCTGCTCAGGACCGACGGGGGACCGCATGCCGTACTCCTCGACCGTTCCGTCCGGCTCGACGGCGCCCTCGACCTCCCGGACGTCGTCACCGTGGCCGCCGCGGCCGCCCGCACCCTTGTCCTCGGTGTCTCCGACATCCGGGAAGCCGACGCCTGTCTGCGGGCAGGCGCCACAGGAGTGCTGGCTCCGGGCGTCACCGCCGCTCAACTGACGGGAGCCATGGAGACGGTGCTGGCCGGCGGACTCGTCGTGGTCCTGGAAACCGCGCCGGCCCTCGAGGCCCACGCGCGACAGACCGTGGGTTCACGCGTGGCCGCGCCGTTGTCCGGACGGGAGCGGGAGATCCTCACCCTGCTGGCGACCGGCCAGGAAGGCTCCGCCATCGCACATCACCTGAATCTCAGCCCGCTGACCGTGAAGACCCACATAGCCAACATGCTGACCAAGCTCGGCGCCCGTCACCGCGGTCAGCTCATCAGCTACGCCTACGAGAACGGCATCGTGGTGCCGGGTGCGACACCACTGCACCCCTTCGTCGGTCAACTGGCCGAAGCGTCCTGAGGAGGCGGAAGCCCACGCCGACGGGCCGGTTTCCGTCGTCGAATGCCGATCAGCCCGGCCGGATCACGGTGGACGTCGAGGGCCGGGAGGCGTCGGCTGCGGTGAGCAGAGCGCCGTGCACGGCCGAGGACGCCGCCCGCGTGGCATAGCGAGCGGGGTCAGGGGGCCATGCGTCATCGCGTTCCTGGTGAATCAGGAGACTGACCGCTCCGTGTATGCCGGCACACAGCAGCCTGGCCGTTTCGGTGGTGCTCTCCACCGGTACTCCGGCATCGACGCAGGCTGCGACCTTGTCCCGGACATAACGGAAACACGCGTCCGCGTTCCGGCGACTGGCCTCGGTGGCCTCGCCGTCCATCACCAGTCGGTACTGGGAGGGATGGCGGAGCCCGAAGAGGATGTAGGCGACGCAGGTTTCGTGGAGCGCCGTCACCGGATCCGGGACGCCCCGGGACACCGCTTCCAACTCGGCGAACAGTGAACTCCACACCCGCAGGCACGTGGCGTGGACGAGTTCCGTCTTCGAGGCGAAGTGGAGGTAGACGGCCGGCGGTGTGACGCCCGCGCTGCTCGCCACGGCGCGAATCGTCAGAGCGTCGGCACCACCGTCCTCGAGCAGTTGACCGGCGATGTCGAGAAGCCGCTCGCGGAGCAGTCCGCCCCGGCCCTTGGCGGCGCGAACCCGGGAGCCGGTCACTTCGGCTTGACGGCCGTGACCACCTGGGTCACCCGGGCGCACAACTCGCCCCCGGTGTCGTGCACGTCCACTTCGATGACGGTGTTGCGTCCCACCCGGAGGGGGCGAGCCGTGGCAACGACGTCCGTGTGGGCCGGCCTAAGGAAGTGCGTGGTCGACTCCACGGTGGCCGGTGCGGCCCCGGCCGGGCCGTTGAGCGCGGCGCACACGGCACCGCTCACATCGGCGAGGCCCATCAACGCACCTCCGTGGAGGCCACCGCCCACCGTGGAGAGCGAGCGATCGTGGGCCAGCGTGGCCCGGACGCCGGCTGCCGTCATCTCTTCGAACACGACTCCGAGGGTCCGGGCGTACGGCGCGAGCGCGTAGACGTCTTCGGCTGCGAGTGCGGGCACGGGGTGCTCCCATCTGGGTTGACGACGATAAGTTATCGGCGTTAATTCAGGTCGTCAACACGGGACTACGGAGCCGCATCCGTGTGGCCAGGTGTCGTGCCGGCGTGGCCGAGCGACCGGTCGGCCGTGCACAGGACCAGGAACACGGCGGCCACAGCGATGAGCGACCACCCCATGGCGTGCAGTCCGGAACTCGTGGCGCCGTCGCGGAAGAACACGGCGCTCGCCGCCGCCGCGAACAGTGCGCCGACGTACATGAAGGTGCGCAGCAGTCCCGCGGACGAGCCCATGCGGGCCGGGTCGGCCTGTGCGTACAGGGCATTCTGGTTGGCCGACCCGATCAGCCCGTGCGGGATGCCGACCACCGCGCTGAGCACGACCAGCACCCAGACCGGACTGTCGTCGTGCAGCAGCAGCAACGCCGCGCAACCGAGGCACTGGAAGAGCGCCCCGACGACGAGCTTGCCCCGCAACCGGCTCCGGTGCCTCGTGAGTACGGTGACACCGATGGCCGTCGCCGACAGCGGCACCAGAAGCAGCCCGGCCTGCGACGCGCTGAGTCCTCGCCCCTCTTGGAGCCACTGGGTGTAGCCGTAGAAGAAGGCGTACGACGTCGTGTAGGCGAGGCACTGACGGGTGAACGTGACGAGCAGCGGTACGTTCCCGCCGAGAACGCGAAGATCTATGAAGGGCTGCGTGATGCCGAGTTCGCGGCGGACGAACACCGCGCCCGCCGCCAGACCGAGCACCGGCAGCCACCAGTGTGAGACCGCCGGATTCATCAGGAACAGCATGAACGCGGTCAGTGCTCCCGCGAACCACAGCATGCCGGGGACATCGAAGTGTGCCGTCCCGCCCGAGGGCACTGCGCGTGGCAGCCACAGCGCGCCCAGGACGAGGCACAGGAGCGACAGCGGAACGTTGATGCCGAAGATCAGATGCCAGCCGCCCGTGCCGATCAGCAGGCCGCCGAGGGCCGGGCCGACGACCGCGACGACCTGGTTGGATATCGACAGTGCGGCGAGGACACCACTCGGGTTCCTCCCGCCCGTGCGCTCGGACTCGGACCGCAGCAGCGACATGGACGCCGGGAATGCCGCCGAGGTACCGAATCCCAGGAGGACGCGGGAAGCGACCAGTACCCACAAGTTCGGAGCCAGCGTGCCGAGCAGCCCGGCGAGGCCGGCCAGTGCCGTGCCCAGCAGATAGAGCCGACGCGGACCGAACGTGTCGACGAGCCGGCCGATCACCGGCTGGCCGACGGCCGTCGCGAGGTAGAGGCCGGACACCAGCCACGCCGTCTGCGAGGGCGGCACGCCGAAGGCACGTCCGATGGGCACCAACGCGACCGCGAGCATCGAGGAGTTGACGGGGTTGAGGATCGAACCCAGGATCATCGGTGCGATCAGGCGACGGTCGAAGCCGCCCTTCACCGCCCGACGCCGTCGCCGCGCGGCGGTCCGCGTCACGCCTGCGCCACCTTGTCGAGCAGCGCCATGGCGGTGATGACCGCCCGCACCTCCTCCTCGGTGCCGTGTTCCTGCAGGGCCCGTGCCAGCCACGCCTGACGCGCGAGGCGCTCGCCCCTGCGCCGTTCGCGCCCGCGCTCGGTGAGCGAGACGACCTGCCGCCGCCCGTCATCGGGGTCAGGGCTGCGCGAGACGAGCCCGGCCTCCTCAAGGGCGATGACCGTCTTGGCCATGGACTGAGGCCGTACGCCCTCGGCGGCGGCGAGATCACTGGCGGAGGCGGGACCGTTCCTGTCGAGGCGGCGCAGGACGGAGCTCTGCGGCGGCGACGGTTGCCGCTCCCCGTCTCCGCCCTGGGCCATCCCTTCCTCGGCCGCCTCCAGAGCTCGCAGCTTGCGACGGAGCCGGCCGACCACCACCCAGATGTCGCCGGCCGCCTGAACTGCGGCCTCGGTCAAGGGCTCTTCATCCGCTGGTCTCATGCCCTCAGGGTAGATAGACAGCCCAGGCTGTACAACCTTGGCTGTGCAACTGCTTCCGTGGGCCCCGCGGCGTCACGGGCGACGGCCGTGCGGCAGCTGAATGGTGACGGTGGTTCCGACTCCCACGTCCGAGTGCACGTCCACCTGCCCGTGGTGGGCGTGGACGATGGCTTCCACGATGGCCAGGCCGAGACCGGAACCTCCGTAGGCGCGGCTGCGGCTCGCCTCGGCGCGCCAGAACCGTTCGAAGACGCGGGGGAGGTCTTCAGGGGAGATTCCGGGGCCGTTGTCGATGACACTCAGCTGTACGGATTCATGGCCGAGGGCGATCTCGACGCGCACGGAGGTCCGGGCCGGGGTGTGCTGGACGGCGTTGCCGACGAGATTGCGCAGCACCTGTTGCAGGCGGGCGGCGTCGCCGATGACGGGTGCGGGCGGTGCGGGTGCCATGGCGATGTCGCGTTGGGGATAGATGATCTGGGCGTCCTCGATGACGCCGGCGGCCAGGACGGTGAGGTCCACGTCGTCCTGCTCGACGGGCCGGCCGGCGTCCAGGCGGGCGAGCAGCGCGAGATCCTCCACAAGCAGGCGCATCCGGCCCACTTCGTTCTCGATGTGCTCCAGCGCGGTCTCCAGGCCCGGACCGGAAAGGCCGCCCTGGCGGTGCAGGTCCAGCCATCCGGAGATGGTGGACAGGGGAGTGCGCAGTTCGTGGGAGGTGTCGGCGGCCAGCGAGCGAACGGTCGCCTCCGCGCGGGCCTGGGCGTCGAACGCCCGGTTGACCGCCTTGGCCAGCAGGTCGGCCTCGCTGCCGTTGCGGTGGGTGGGCAGCCGTTCGGTCAGTGAGCCCGCGGCGATGGCGTCGGCGCTGCGGGCCATGCGGGCGAGTGGACGCATGCCGAGGCGCAGAACGATGACGGACAGTCCCAGCAGCACCAGCAACGCGCCGCCGATCAGGACCAGTTGACGTCTGATGAGCGCGCCGGTCGTGGCGTCGTCGACGGACGTGTCGATGGTGAGGACGACGGCCGCCGGTGCCACGGTGCCTTCGGCGGCCCCACGGTCGATGATCAGGCCGGGGCTGGGGATGCGTACGGCACTGAGGTCGCCGCCCTCCAGGGTGACCACACGCCCCGCCGGTGCCGTCGCGCTGACCGCAGCCACCTCGTCGTCCGCCCGGGCCGCCGAGCCGGTACTCAGCAGGACGTCGTTGTCCTCGTCGACGGCCACGGTGCCCAGGGGCGAACCGAGAAGTGCGCCGAGTTGATCGGCGTCGGCGGTCTGCGGTCCCTTGCCGATGACCCGGGTCAGACGCTCGGCGTTGGCTTCGAGGGTGTTCTGGTGGCGCTTGTCCAGGAAGTCTTCCAGGAGAACAGCGCTGATGACGGCGCTGGCGACGAGGCCGGCGACCAGGAGAACGGCCAGCCCGGCGAGCAGCCGCAGACGGACGCTGGAGGAGGCCCAGGGAAGACGGCCGCGGAGTCTCACGTGTCGTCCTGCTCTCGGAGCGTGTAACCGACGCCGCGGACCGTGCGCAGCAGCGGCGTACGGCCGTGGTCGATCTTGCGTCGGAGGTTGGAGACGAACCGTTCGACCACCACGGAGTCCCCGCCGAAGTCGTACTGCCACACGGCCTCGAGGATCTGGGCGCGGGAGAGCACCTGACCCTGATGACTCATCAGGTAGTGCAGCAGCCGGTATTCGGTGGGGGAGAGGTCGATGATCCCGCCGGCCCGGCGGACCTCGTGTCGGGGGTCGTCGAGGGTGAGGTCGCCGCAGCGCAGGCGTGTGTCGTCGACGGCCGGCGTCCCGCTCCTGGCGCGGCGCAGCAGCGCCTGCAGGCGGGCGCCGACCTCGACGACGCTGAACGGCTTGGTGACGTAGTCGTCGCCGCCCAGGCGCAGTCCTCGGACGCGGTCCTCCACGGCGTCCCGGGCGGTGAGGAAGAGCACGGGTACGTCGATGGCGCGGTCGCGCAGGAGTTGCAGGATCTCGAAGCCGTCGGCACCCGGGAGCATCACGTCGAGGACGATGACGTCCGGGGGGCGGCGGGCGACCTGGTCGAGGGCTTCGCTCAGGTCGCCGGCCACGTCGACCTCGAACCCGGCGAACTGCAGCGCCGAGATCAGCAGACGCCTGATACCGGGATCGTCGTCGATGACGAGGACGCGGTCGGCGGTACCCGGAGTGTTGACGGCGTTCATATGTGCTCCTGGTGGCGGCAGCGGCCGCCCGATGTCTGCCGTCGCCGCCGGTGCAGCGGACCGGACGGATGCCCCGGTATCGGCTCTGCTGATCATTGTCACGTCACACGCCTGCCCGAGCCGTTTCCTTGGCAGGGGCGTGCGGGGCCGCCGGTTCGGGAGCGTGGAAGCTCTCGCCCTCGACGTCGAGGTGGGGCAGCACACGGTCGAGACGTCGTGGCAGCCACCACGCCCGGTCCCCGAGGAGCGCCAGGATCGCCGGCACGAGGGTCATACGGACCAGGAAGGCGTCGACCATGACTCCGAAGGCCAGGGCGAAGGCGATCGGCATGATATCGGGGTCGTGGGAGAACAGGAAACTGACGAACACCGAGATCATGATGAGCGCGGCGGACGTCACCACACGGGCGGCGTTGCGGGCTCCGTTGACGATGGCCGTGCGGGCCTCGCGGCGGCGGTTGTAGTCCTCGCGCATGGCGGAGACGAGGAACACCTCGTAGTCCATGGCCAGCCCGAAGAGCACGGACATCACGATGATGGGCACGAAGCTGGCCACCGGACCCTCGCTGGGCACGCCCAGCGGACCGGCCAGCCATCCCCACTGGAAGACCGCGACGGTGGCCCCGAAGGCGGCCCCCACGGACAGCAGGAAGCCGAGGGTCGCCTTGACCGGGATGGCGACCGACCGGAACGCGATCATCAGCAGGAGCAGCGAGAGGCCGACGACGACGATCACGAAGGGGAGGAGTGCGCCGCTGAGCTTGTCGGAGACGTCGATGCTGACCGCGGTCATACCGGTGACGGCGACATAGCTGCCGCTGGACTGCGCCAACGGCTGCATCCGGGTGCGCAGCCGGGACACGAGGTCACTGGTCTCCTCCGAGCGCGGCCCGGTGGCGGGGATGATCCGGATCCGCGCGGCCTTCTCGTCCTCGGCCGTGTCGACGTCGCTGACGTCCACGACGCCCCGGACGCCGCGCAGTTCCTTCTCGACGTCGGTGGCCGTGGAGGCGACGGCGGCCGGGTCGTCGTTCGCGACGAGTACGACGAGGGGGCCGTTGACGCCGGGACCGAACGCGTCACTGATCACGTCGTAGGCCTGGCGGCTGGAGTTGCTCGTGGCGGCGGAACCCTCGTCGGTGAGGGCCAGCTTCAGCTGCATGCCGGGCAGGGCCAGGGCGATCAGCGCCACGGTGCCCAGGATCAGATGGCGTACGGGGTGGCGCAGGACGCCCTCGGTCCAGCGCACGCCCATCGTGGCCGTCCGGCCGCTGTGCGCCGCCTTCCGCAGGGCGCGCCTACGGCCGATGACGAGCAGGAACCCGCGGCGCCTGGTCCCGGGCTCGGGCGCCTTGGGGGCGAGGCGATGGCCGGCCATCCCCATCAGCGCGGGCAGCAGGGTCACCGCCGTGACGACGGCGACCGCGACCGCTCCCGCGGACGCCAGCCCCATGGAGGTCAGCATCGGCACACCGGCCACCGCCAGGCCGGACAGCGCGATGACGACCGTGGCTCCGGCGAAGATCACGGCGCTGCCCGCGGTGGCGGTGGCCGTGGCGATGGACTCCCGCACCGGCATACCGGCGCCGAGCTGGGCACGGTGCCGGGAGACGATGAACAGGGCGTAGTCGATGCCGACGGCGAGCCCCAGCATGATCGCCAGGGTGGGCGCGTTGTCGGAGACGCCGAACACCGTGGCCAGACCCATCATCGCGGCCATCGTGCCGACGATCCCGAGAACGGCGGTGATCAGGGGCAGCCCCGCCGCGAGCAGCGACCCGAAGGTGATCACCAGGATGACCAGGGCCACGCCCAGTCCGATCAACTCGCTCGGGCCCACCGGCGGATGCGAGACCTCGTACGGCTCACCGCCGTGGATGGTGCGCAGGCCCGCCTGCCGGGCCTCCTCGCCCGCGGCCTTCACCGCGGCCAACGTGCCTTCCGGCACGTCGTCCTTCTCCTTGGTGGTGAAGGTGACCCGAGCCACCGCGGTGCGTCCGTCCTCGGAGACGGTGCCGCTCCCGGCCGGGTCACTGACCTCGCTCACCCCGGGCACCCGGCCCGTGGCCTCCAGCGTGGCCTCCAGGGGCCCGCGCAGATCCGCGTCGGTCACCTTGCGGCCGGCCGGCGCCTGGAACACGATCTGCGCCGACTGGACGTCCGGCTCGGGGAAGTGCCGTTCCATCCTGGTCAGGGCGGTCTGGGCCGGTGAGCCCGGAATCGAGCCGCTGTCCGTGAACGAGCCCGCGAAGGAGAATCCCAGACCGACCAGCGCACCGAGGGCCAGGAGCCACCCGATCAACATCCTGGGCCACCGGCGGGCAGCCAGCGCGCCCAGTCGGTACAAGAGCGTAGCCATCAATGATCCCCTCATTGTGCGGAAGACGACTCGCCACATCCTTCTGAGCGGACCTGACGACGGCCGCACGGGTGACTTGAGGGTTTCTTGACGGTTCGGCCCCGGCACCGTCAGGTGAACCGGTCACCAGGCAAGGAGGGGACTAGGGCCTGTCTGACTGACAAATGATCACCTGGCCGCTTCACGGAGCCAGAGGATCAGGGAGGCCAGGACGACTCCCGCGCGGTACCGGTTCGCGAGCTTGTCGAACCTGGTTGCGATCGCGCGGAACTGTTTGAGGCGAGCGAAGCATCGTTCGACCACGTTGCGGTCGCGATAGATCTCCGTGTCGAAGACGGGTGGCCGACCACCGCGGCGCCCCCGGCGCCGACGGTACCTGGTCCCGGCGCTCGGGGATCGTGGCAGCGATACCCCGACGCCTCAGCAGATGACGGATGGCCCTGCTGGAATATGCCTTATCACCCAGCACACGGTCCGGTGTCGTGCGCGGACGGCCCGTGCCGGCCCGAGGAGTGCGGACCCCATTGAGGACATCGGCGAACGCTGTGGCGTCGTTGACGTTTCCGGGTGTGAGCACAATCGACAGCGGCAGCCCCCGACCGTCGACGGCGAGATGGACCTTGGTGGTCAACCCGCCCCGAGACCGACCGAGTGCCTGGCACGCCTGCGAGCGGCCCGGATCTTGCAGTTCGTCCCCGTCCACGTCCCCCTTTTACGGGCGCCTGCGGCATGCTGATGGGCCCGGTTGACCGTGGAGTCGACGGCGACGGTCCACTCCACCCGGCCCGCCACATCGTCACGGACCTGGACGTGTCCCAGCAGCTTCGCCCATGTGCCATCGGCCTCCCAGCGGGCGAACCGCTCGTAGACGGTCTGCCACGGCCCATACCGCTCGGGTAGGTCGCGCCACGGGGCCCCGGTCCGCAGCCGCCACAGCACCCCGTTGACCACCTGCCGGTGATCACGCCACGGACGGCCGCGTCCGTCCACCTGCGGCAACAGGGGCTCTATTCGCCCCCATGCCGCATCCGTCAACTCACCTCGACCCGCCACAAGATCAATTATCAGACCGGCTATAGAGTCCTGCCCGTGGCAAATCATCAGGACGACACCAGGACGGCCTACGACGGTGTCGTCGAGCTGTACGCATCGCTGTTCGCGAACCGGCTGGAGACACAGCCTTTCTCCCGGGCCATGATCGGCACCTTCGCCGAACTGGTGCGCGCGACGGGCAACCCGCGGGCAGCGGACGTCGGGTGCGGGCCCGGACATCTGACAGCCATGCTGCACGAACTGGGCCTGGACGCCTTCGGACTCGACCTTGCCCCCGGCATGGTCGACCACGCCCGGCAGGCCCATCCGGCGCTGCGCTTCCAAGAGGCGCGGATGGAATCCCTGCCGATCGAGGACGGCGCGCTCGGCGGCGTACTGGCCCACTACTCGATGATCCACACCCCTCCGGGGGAGCTGCCGGAGCTACTCTCCGAACAGGTACGCGTCCTGGCGCCGGATGGCCTGCTCCTGGTCTCCTTCTTCGGGACCGACGGACAAGAACCGGTCCGCTTCAACCACAAAGTGACGCCCGCCTACAGCTGGCCGGCAGATAGCCTCGCCGAACTGCTGGCCGATGCCGGGCTCGATCCCTTCGCCCGGCTGCTCCACGATCCGGCCTCTGAACGGGGTTTCCTCGACGCCCACCTGCTGGCCCGCCGCTCGTAGGTCCTGCCCGGCAATACCCGCCAGACGTCGGCGCACATCCGGACTGCCACCTCGACGGACGCTCGCTGGTCCGACGGGAATTGTCAGACAGGCCCTAGGAGTCGTTCCGCGTGGCCCCGGACCGGTCCGTGGCATGCTCCAGGCGCTGTGGGAGCCGCGCGGCGAGGTGGTCGATGAGTGCGCTGACACGTCGTGGGACATGGCCGTCCTCCTCCAGGAGGGCGTAGATGTCGGCGGACGGTGTCGACAGGTGCGGCAGCACCCGGACGAGCTCGCCGCGCTCCAGATGCGGTCCGACGTGCCACTCCGAGCGCATGATCACACCACGGCCCTCCAGGGCCCAGCCGGTCACCACGTCACCGTCGTTGCTCGACAGGTTGCCGTGGACCCGCACATGCCGGGGACGGTCCGCGTCCCCGAAGCGCCAGAGCGCGAAATCGCTCTCGTTCTCCCGCAGCACTATGCAGTTGTGGTGGGCCAGATCCTCGATGCCGGCCGGTGTGCCGTGTTCGGCGAGGTAGGACGGTGCCGCGCAGGGCACGCGCCGGTTCCTGGCCAGACGCCGCATGCGCAGCGAGGAGTCGGGCGGCATGCCCACGTGGACGGCCACGTCGAACTCACGCTGGTGGGGCCGCAGGGGCAGTGCGGACGTCTGCATCCGGACGTGCAGTTCCGGGTGGGCCGCGGCGAATTCGCCGAGCAACGGGGCGATGTGCTTGCGGCCGAGACCGAGTGTGGCTTCGACGACCAGTGACCCACGCAGCGCCCCGGCCGTGTCGGCGACCGTGTCCTCGAGTTCGCGTACCTGGTCGAGGATCGCCTCGACGCGCGCCGCGTACAACTCGCCCTCCGACGTCAGCACGAGCCGACGGGCGCCGCGCTGCACGAGCCGGACGGCCAGGCGGCGCTCCAGCGCGCTGAGGCGTTTGCTGACGACGGGCAGGGAGCAGCCGAGTTCCCGCGATGCGGCCGTCAGCGTCTCGCTCGAGGCGACGACGTGGAAGAACTGCAGGTCGTCCATGGCCGAGCGGCTCCTGGACCAGGGGCGACCGGAACGCCGAGAGCTTTCCATGGGGGAAACGTACCTTGCCGGTCACGGGCCCGTTGCCGGTGTCACCGCCGGCAGCGTCACGCGGACCCTCAGGCCGCCGGAGGCATTCGGCTCGGCGCCGATCGTGCCGCGGTGGGCGTGTATCACGGAGCGGACGATCGCGAGCCCGAGGCCGTGACCGCGGTCGCCGGCGATACGGGGCCTGGCCCGGTAGAACGGTTCGAAGAGGCGGTCCACGGTGTCCGGGTCCACTCCTGGCCCCGCGTTGTCCACCTCGAGCACCAGAGTGTCGGCGAAGATGCCGGAAGCGGGGTCGCTCTCGGTGCGAACGCTCACGTGCACCGATCCTTGCGGGATGTTGTGGACGCAGGCGTTGTCCAGGAGATTCGCGACGACGCGACGCATCAGGACCTCGTTGCCGGCCATCTCGCAGTCCGCCCCCGAGTCATCCGGCAGGTCCTGCGTGATCTCGATTCCGGGCGCCTGTGAACGCAGTTCCTCGATCGCCTCCGCGGTCAGGGCGGCGAGATCGACGGGGTCGGCGTCGTACCGCACCTGGCCGGCGGCGGCGAGTTGGAGGAGCTCGTTGACGATGGTGATGTTGCGCTCGTTGGTCTCCACCAGCATGGGGACCAGCTCCGCGAACTCCTTGCCGCCGGGGTCGGCTGCCGCGACCTGGAGAATGGCCCGGTTGGTGGCGAGCGGGGTGAGCAGCTCGTGGGAGGCGTTGGCGGCGAAACGCCGGTGAGCCTCGAAGGACTCCTGGAGGCGGCGCAGAGTGGTGTCGAAGGTATCGGCGAGCTGCCGCAACTCGTCCTTCGGACCGTGGGCGTTGATGCGGTACGCCAGGTCGCCCTCACCCGCCTTGGCCGCCGCCTTGCTGATGGCGGCGAGCGGAGCGAGCAGCCTGCGCGACAGGTGCCGGCCCACACCGAGCCCGAGGAGCATCACCAGGGTGACGCCACCGACGGACACGGCGAGCACCGTGCTCCAGACGTCTTCCTTGTCGCGCACCAGACCCGTGATGTCAGCCGTCCGGCTCGCCTGCCTCACCTCGTCCGTGACCGGCTGGTCCGGAGAGACCTGCGGACCCCGGACGGGTGGGTACGGCTGGGCGGTGACGGGCGACGGACGGGGAACGGCGTAGGGGGCTGCGAGATCGTACGTCGGCAGGTAACGGATGCCGACGTAGATGATCGTGACCATCAGGGCCGAGCACAGGGCCAGCGCCCCGCCGAAGCCGAAGAAGAGACGCGCGTGGATGCTCAGAGCTTGTCTCTGAAGGGCTCTGACTCGTGTGATGGGTCGAGAGCCTGGTCAGCGAACAGCCGGCCAATGCGGGTGCTCGAGTTTCCGCTTCCGCTGGGAGCAACCAGGTGGGTGAATGCGTTCGCCCTATGCGGCGTGGTGGCCCCCGGTCCCGAATCTGGCTGGATAAGCCGATCACATGACCTCATGCCGTAAGCGTCGCCGCGCCGCCGCTCTGACACTGGCTGCGGCAGCACTGCTTCCCGTTTCCTTGACGGTTGCTGCGCCCGCTTCAGCGAGCCACAACGGGACCATCGCACACCAGGAGCTCGGCGATCCGAGCGGCAAAGCGCTGAGGTTGCTGGCCCAACCGCCGTTCCCACCCACCGACCTCAGCCTGCTAAGTACCGGGGCCTATCCCGACGGACCTCCGATGGAGCCAGCACCTCCCCGCCAGATCACTGCGAAGGAACTGGTCCGCCAACTTAAGGCCACGCTCAAGCCTCGCGGCCACCGTTCGGTCGAAGAGGGCCTTGCCGTCTTCCGCAGTTCGCAGATCGCTACCGTAGTGCCGGATGCGAACCTGCGCGCCGCCCTCGCCTCGCTGGCTGGCAGCCCCGCCCAGGGCAGTATCCAGGCAATCCGAGACGGTCTGTTCTCACAGGTTGTTTTCGGCACCACGCCCAACCCAAACGCGATCGCCCAGGTCATTGCTGGCATCCCGCGAAACCACATCGTATTCAACCAGCGGTTTCGCTACGAGGACTTCCGACTCCTAGGTCGCGTTTTCTCTCACGAGACTCTGCACTCAGACCGGAACCTCAATGCCAACGAAGAGCTGATCGCATCGACCTTGGACGGAGCCTACTACGGGCAATTGCTCCTTGAGCAGCCTCAGCTCGCGACCAGCCGCACCGAGCTGTCGCGAAGGTCGAACACTCAGCTGATGGCATTGCTAAACACGCGCGACTCTCGCGGGCGACAGCGGCTGATCCAGTCCACCGGGAACGTACTGCCTGACTCGGCCACTCCGCTGCCGAGCTTTGGTGCTGCGTTCCTTGGCATCACTCCCAACGGGAGCACAGCGACGGATCCGACCAGCACCCCGGGCAATGCGAACTTGGACTTCTTCCTCAGCGCGATCACTGACACGCGGCAGAGGGGTGCCGAGTTCAACACCGCGACTGTCCGACTTCTTGACATTCGTCAGGCGTGGGCCACGCCGCGTGAGCGGATCCGGCTGGCTCGGCTGCTCAAACTGCGCATCCCCGCTCCCCCAGCAACCTACGGAGACCCACGTGCCTGAGGAGAACGAGCGCCGGAATGATGAGGCCCTTCGTCGTTCCTATTTCCTGGACCGCGACCGTCTGCGTGTCGACCTCGAGGGCGTGTCCGCAGAGCTGGATCGGCTTCCGGGCGTAGACAGGAACGTTCTTGCGGAACTCCAGGAACGCCTCGCTGATGCGAGGGAAAGCCTGCTCAGAGTGCTGGAGATGATCCCTGACGCCACGTCTGAGCGCCGGGAACACCTGGCTGCCCAGGCCGCCAGCGCGATCGGCGTGATGGAAGCGGACATTGCGGCGGTCGTGCTCGCAGTCGAGGACGGAGAGGGCGACAGCGGCGAAAATGCTGGCGATCACGCCGGGGGAGGAGCTGTCCGCGGGTTCGCCCGGTTCATCAAACCGAAGTTCATGGCAGGCTCCAGACGCCTGTTGAACATGCTGTCTAAATACCTGACCCTGAAGGAGTGGTCGCTCCAGGGAGAGATCAACGGTGGAATTCCGCTGCTCGCAATGGGGAAAGCATCTCTGACGTTGACTTTCGGCCCATAGACCGTGTAATTCCCGCACTGGTCGAGTAATGCGGGCAACGGAGGCATGGATAGGGGCCCAGCAGGGTGGCTCAACCGCTCGGGGCCGGCTTCCTTGTCCAGCTGGGGGTGGCGCCCTTCCGGGCGAGGCGCCTGGTCATGAGGGTGATGGCGGCCCATGTGATCAGGGTTTCGGAGTGCTGGATGAGCCGTTCGTAGTCCCTTGCGTGGCGGCGGGCGTGCATCATCCAGGCTAGCGACCGCTCGACGACCCAGCGGCGGGGCAGCACGACGAAGCCGGAGGCGTCCTTGGGGCGGCTGACGGGCTTGATGGTGAGGTTGAGGTGCTGTTTCGCCCAGTCCACGAGTTTCCCCGCGTAAGCCGAGTCAGCCCAGACGATCGTGATCTCGGGATGCATCAGCCGCAGGCGGAAGAGGACCTCCTTCGCCGCTGCGGCATCGTGCAGATCGGCCGGGGTGACCATGACCATCAGAGGCAGTCCCCGGGTGTCGACGACGAGATGGCGCTTGCGGCCGTTGATCTTCTTGCCCGCGTCGTAGCCGTGGGTGGCCTTGGAGACGGTCTCCGCGGCCTTCACGCTCTGGGAGTCGATTACGGTGGCCACCGCCCGAGGGCCCTTTCCCATGTCACGGCGGATCCGCCCGGCGAGCTGGTCGCGGATCTGGCCGATGATCCCGGCGGCGGCCCAGCGGGCCATGAACCCCCAGACCGTCGTGGTCTTCACTGTGGCGACCGACAGCCCGATGTCGTCGGTCAGACGCTTCAGCGACGCCTTGACCGTCCACTCCGTCTCCGCCGCGAGCCCACCCCGCTGCCGCGTCGGCTCGATCTTCAGAGCGCGGTCACCGATCGTGAAATGCCCCCGGGTCTGCTGTTCGACCACATCCCGCAGCTCGGCCACGATCTGCGCGTAACGGGACTGGCTGACGCTTCCGACCTTCTCCGCCACTTCGGTCATGGTGTCTCACCACCGACTGCGGGCCATGGCACGGCACTTGGGACCGCGACGGGACAGGGCCCGCTTCCATGCCGAGAGGCAGACCGAAATTCCTAAAATCACCATGAATGCCCGCGAATAACCGGATGGTGACCGAACTTGGATCCGGGATACGTTCGCCCAGCGGTTACTGTGACCGTTCGCCGAACGGTTCCGTCCGGCGCCTCCAGGCCCTCACCCTGCACCGCGGCGAGCAGAACACCGCGTCCGAGCGGCGGTCGACGCCAGCCACCCAGCGGGCCCCGCACTCCGGGCACTCCACCTCGCCCGTGCCGTGCTGAACGGCCGCCAGGAGCTGGCGCAATAGCTGTTCCCGACCCCACTGCCTGAACCGACATACCGACGAACAGAACTCCGCTCCGGGCCGGGCGCCCGGCTTCAGCCGTTCCCCGCAGCCCCGGCAGATCCTTTCCCCGGCCCGACCGGCGTTCTCGGACACCAGGCCAGCGTAGGACTCCAGGCTACTCAGCACCGGGGCTTAGAAACACGCACTCAGGGTCCGGGGCCTGTCGCCCGGTCGCCGACGGCGGATCACCGGGCACCCAGGTAGTAGCCGGCGCCGATCGCGGTGTCCACGAGCTGAGGGTGGCCGAGCTTCTTGCGCAGGCTGTGCACGACCAGACGCACCGCGTTGGTGAGCGGGTCGGCGTGCGCGTCCCATGCCTTGTCCAGGAGGTACTCGGCGCTGAGGACTCCGCCGTCCGCCCGCAGGACCGATACACGGCTGATACACAGCCGGGCGACCCCGGATGCACAACCGAGCGGTGCCCGCCGCCCCACGCCCGCGGCCGGGTCAGCCGGGTGGCCGGGTGTACTCCCAGTCCAGGTCCCAGCTCAGCACCGTGCCCTCGTTGTCGCACGAGGCGGCATGGCAGCCGTCCGCGGTCAGGGCCACGCTGAACACGGGGGTGGTGTTGCCTTCCAGCTCGCACACCAGGCCGCCGGTGCGCACGTCCCACAGCCGCACCGTGTGGTCGAGGCCACCGGTCAGCAGCAGAGTGCCGTCCGGGGTCAGCGCGAGGCAGGTGACCGTGTCGGCGCAGGCCGCGATCTCCCGCACCTCGGGCCCGTCCGCTTGGCAGAGCCAGACGACGCCGGGAGTGGTGAAGGGGCCGTGTGCGGCGGCGACGACACGTCCGTCCGGGGTGGCCACGGCGTGCAGGCTGTCGCCGAACAGCGGCAGGCGTGCCGTGAGCACCGACCGCGCGTTGCGGATCTCGAGGACCTCGGTGTGTCCCCGACCGGTCACCAGTACCAGGACCTCTCCGGAAACGGTGGCCACCCGGTCGCGCGGGCCGGGGAACGCGTGCAACGGCCGACGTGCCGAGCGGTCCCACAGAATGCCGAGCCCGTCGGTGTGTTCGGTGAGGGCCAGCGGGCCGTCCGGCGGGTCCAGACGCAAGGGGGCGCCGCGGTACGGCCGGTGCACGGCGGCCACTTTGCGGGCGGACGCCAGGTCCCGGACCAGGTGGTTGCCGTGCACGTCCGTGGTGAGAGCGTGCCGGGCGTCGGCGCAGACCACCGTCTCCCGTACCTCGGAGCCGTCCCCTTCGTCGGCTTGCGTGACCTGGCCGGTGTGCAGGTCGTGGACGGTGACCACGCCGAAGTAGGAACCCGCGACCACATGGCGCAGATCCGGTGTGAACGCGGCCGGTCCGCGGACCAGCCGCTGGTACGTCCGGGCGCGCCACTGCCCCGCGAAGGCGGAGCGGCGGCCGGGCGCGCCGGCCCGGCGCCACAGCGGCAGCAGCCGTGGGTGCTGCCGGTAGCCGGGCAGGGCGCGGACGGCCCGGAGCCGGTCGAAGGCATCCGCGATGCGCCCGGCGTCGAGGAGGGCCGCCGCCCGTTCCAGGGCGGCGTCCGCGGTACGGGCGTCCTCGATGAGCTGGGAGGCGGCGCCCGGGCGGGCGTAGCTCCACGGTGCCGGAGGCCCGGGCTGCCACGGCCACACGACACCCACCGACTCGCCCTGGGGGATGCTGAGCAGGGCGACCCGGCCGTCCGCGCTCAGTGCGGCCTCGCTCGCCTTCACGTCCTCAACCGTGGACAGGCACCGGTTGTCTTCCAGCAGCCACTGCTGCACGCCGTACTCGGAGGCGGACAGCGCGATCCGGCCGTCGCCGCTGACTGCGACCGGGTGGTCGCCCCACGTGGCGGCGCTTCCCAGGTCGCGCACCGAGTAGGTCGTCAGGTCGATCAGCCGAATGGCTTTCCCCCAGGTGCGCGCCAGGGCGTAGCGGCCCCCCGGGCCGAAGGCGAAGCGCCGGTCCAACTCGTCCTTGCCGCCCAGCAACTCGCCGCTGCGCGCGTCCCACAGGCGCAGCACCCACCGGTACCCGGAGAAGGACGCCACCCGCTCCCCGCCGGCGACGACCGCCAGCGCGCCGAAGGACGCGAAGGCGCCGCTGTTCTCGACCGGCTCACTGAGCACACGCTCGGTGTCACCGAGCAGCCGCACGTATCCGTTCGTCCCCGACACCGCCACCGTCCCGCCGTCCCCACTCACCGCGACCGCTTCCACGGTGTGCGGCGGCAGGTTCCAGCGCCGTCCGCAGCTGCCGTCGGCGGTGTCCCACAGCAGGATCCGGCCGCTCTCGTCGCCGGAGACCACGATCCGGCCGTCCGCGCTCATCGCCGCCGACTCCACGGGCGCCTCGTGGCCGGTCAGCACCCGCACGACCCTGACCGTGTCGAGGTCCCACACACGCAGGTCACGCATCTGGTGGGAGACCACCGCCAGACGCCCGTCGGCACTGACGGCGAACACCGGCCGCCGCATCAGGGTGCTGCGCTGCAGTACCGCGGGCGGGCGTGCCGGGGGCAGTTCCTCGGCCGCGGCGCGGGCCGCCACGACGTCGGGAGTGTCCGGCAGTTCGGCCAGCAGCTGCACGGCAGTGTCCCGGTCGCCGCGCTCGATGTGGACCAGCGCCAACAGGTAAGGGCCGATCTCCTGGCCGCCCGGGCCGACGCGGACCGCCTCCAGGTCGACGATCAGCTCCCGGTCGGTCATCTCACCCGTCCGCCACCGTCGCAGACCGCGGTTGTATGTGGCGTGCGGGTGGCGCGGCTCGGCCTGCAGCGCGCGGTCCCACAACGCATCGGCCCGCTCGGCATCACCCAGGTCCAGCAGTGACAGCGCGTGGTTGGACAGGCCGTCCGCCAGGAGCTGTGCCTCGCTGGGTCGTTCACGCGGATAGGGCGCGCCGGTGGCGTCGGCGTAGACCTCCGTCAGCTCCCGGGCGATCCGGTCGAGGCCGGTCGGTCGGTCCGCGGGGTCCACGGCGAAACAGCGCCGCAGTGTGTCGGTCAGCGCCTCGGGCATGGAGGGGATGTCCGGATCCTCGGCACGGGTCGCGAGGAACTGTTCGAGGACGCGGCCCGCGGCCTGCCCGAAGGGGGACGGCGTTCCGCCGGCGAACATCTCCCAGACGCTCACCGCCCAGGACCACACGTCACTGGCCACGCCCAGCCGTTCGCCCCGCGCCTGCTCGGGAGAGCAGTAGGCCGGAGTCATTCCGGCGAAGGTGACCGACGGGTCCGCACCGGGACCGTCCGGGTCCGGGCCCGCCGCCGACCAACGTGCCCGCGCCAGACCGAAGTCGGTGACCTTGACGGTGCCGTCGGTGGCCACCATCAGGTTGGCCGGCTTGACGTCCTGGTGGACCAGCCCGCGCCGGTGCGCGTGCTCCAGCCCCCACGCGGCCTGTACGGCGACATCGAGGAGCCTGCCGAGCGCCGCTTCCCGGCCACCGCGGTACAGGCGCCGCTCCCGCACCGCGTCGGCCAGGGTGCCGCCGTCCACCCACTCCGCGAACACGCGGGGCAGCCCGTCGATGCGCCGCACATAGACGCAGTTGACCAGATGCGGGTGCGCGCCGAGCCGTACCCACGCGTCCGCCTCGCTCTCGAAAGCGACCAAGTCAGCCGGGGACGCCACCAGTTCGGGACGAGGCGTCTTCACGGCCAGGTCGACGCCCCACTCGCGGTGCCGGACGCGGTGGACCAGGCCCATCCCGCCGGTGCGGATCACCTCCCGCACTTCGTAGACGTCGAGTACGACGTCCCCCGGGACCCACACCGCCTAGTCCACCAGTGCTACGTACAGGGGCGTGCCGAGCAGGACGGCGGGCCCGGCATCCGGTGAACCGGGCACGTGCAGCAGGCGTTTGGCGACGAACTCCACCCGCTGCGCCGGACCGGGCATGAGCTCGTTGGCGCGGTGCACGGCCTGCGCGGCCGCCGGCGTACCCGTCCGGGCGGGCCGGTCCTCCTCCGCGGAGATCATCCCGACCAGCGCCTGGATCTGCGGGTCACGCGCGAGTCCGGCGAGCAGCGAGGGGGTCAGCGACCGGGACAGTCCCGTCTGCGACGGCGGCGGGGAACCCAGTACGTGATGGGAGGAACCGCCCAGGCCCACCACCGTACGGACGCTCGCCCCGCCGAACCACACCAGGCCCGCGTCCGCGGGGAACGGGCCCCACCGCAGTCGCAGCACTCCGCGGAAGAACCGTTTGGGATCGTCCACCGTCCCCAGTTCCTCCTGGTCCTCCAGGAAGCGCACCAGCCGCTCCAGCCGGGGGCCGCGCTCCTCCTCCCCGGTGTCCTCGACGACACGCTTGCCGCCCACGACCTTGAGGCTGACGTTCACCTCGGTGGTGCGCTTCCGGCGGAGAGCCGGATCGATCTGCGCCAGCAGCATGTCGACCTTGCTGTCACTCACATACAGGTAGTAGCGCAACGACACCAGCTGCTCCCGCCTCCCAACAGCCCTGCACGACACGCCCATTATCGCGGCACGGTCCCCACATGCCGACAACTCCGCGATCGGCCCGAGGTCGTGTTGCCCGCAGAAACTCAAGCCGTCCTGGTCGCACGCCGGTCAGCGCAGGACGAGAAGAACGGCCAGGGCGAGGAGAAACGAGTCGATGCGGTCGAGCAGCCCCCCGGAGCCCGCCAGCCAGTGAGCGGAGTCCTTCGCCCCAACCCCACGCTTGACCATGGACTCGAGGAGGTCCCCCGCCGGGGCGCCGACCGCCACCGCGACCGCCATCGGCAGGCTGAGTTCCGACAACGTTGCGAGCACACCGAGGGCGGCCGCGGCACCGCAGACGGTTCCGCTCCACCGCTTGGCGGGGGAGAGCGGTGACAGCCGGGGTCCGCCCAGCCGCTGACCCGCGAAGTACGCGACGATGTCGCCCACCGAGACGGCGATGAACAGGACGAGCGCGGTCGCTCCGAGCGGTGCCAGGGCCGCGAGCACGCTCAGCCAGACCAGCCCGAACAGACCGGCCCCCGCTCGGCGCAGACCGTGGGCGGCGTCACCGGCCACCAGCGGAACCGCGGCGACGGCCAGCGCGCCGGCCGCCGCCACCCGCACCTCCTGTCCGGGTGCCAGCCAAGAGGCCAGCACAACGCCGCAGACGGCAGCGGCCAGCACCGCCCGGTCCGGCAGGGCCAGGCCCATCAGCCCGCCGTACTCCGCCGCCGCGACCACCCCGACCGCGAGCGCGAGGGCCGTCACACCCGGGCCGCCCCACCAGAACGCTCCGACGGCCAGGGGCACTCCGACCGCCCAGCAGCACCAGCGGAGCAGCAGTTCGCGGCGCCCGGAGGCGGCCGCGGCGATCCCGCCGAGCACCAGGGCCCCGCCGAGGAAAGGCGCGAGGGAGGCGACGCCGGTCACCGGGCGGGGCCGGCGGTCATCTCGGCCGGGACCCCGGCGGACCGGCGCGCGAGCGAGCCGCGCCGCAGCGTCTCCCAGGCGGCCGCGTACGCCGCAACGATGCGGGCGTTCTCCGCCGCGGTCCTGACCGCCACGCGTACGGTGCGCCCCTCGTACTGCGGTGAGAGGGGGGACAGGTCGCGCAGATAGACGTCGTGCCTGCGGCACTCCCGCACCAGGCGGGCGGCGCTCGGCCCGTCGGGCGGCAGAGTGATGTTGAGGAAGTTCGCGACGCCCTCCTCGACCAGGGCGCCATCGGCCACCCGGGCGAGGTCGGCGGCCAGTTGACGGCGCAGGCCGTGGGTGCGCTGCCAACAGGAGCGGTAGTACGCGGGGTCCCGCAGGGCGGCCACGGCGGCCAGCTGCGCGGGAAGGCTCACCGCCCACGGCGGCGTCCACCGGCGCAGCAGAGCCGCGGTGTCGGGGTCGGCCACCAGGAAGGCCGCCCGTACCCCTGACAGGGCGTACATCTTGGACAGCGAGGTGCAGACCACGACCCGCGGGTCCACCGCGGCGAGCGGGGCCAGCGACTCCGACAGATCCACATAGCCGAGGTAGGCCTCGTCGATCCACCAACGGGTTCCGGACGGAGCGGCCGCGATCAGGTCGCGCAGTGCGGCGGCGGGTGCGTGGCGTCCGGTCGGGTTGTTCGGGTTGACCACGACCACCAGGTCGTAACGGCCCGCCCGGACCACAGAGGCCAGCCGGGCGAAGTCGATCGCCCACCCGTCCCTCCGGTGCAGCCGGAAGCGGTCCACGCGGCAGCCGATCACGCGCTCGGTGACATGGGCGTACTCGCCGTACCCCGGATCCAGCAGAAGCACCCTGCTCCGGGCGGTCAGCCACCGGCCGAACGCCCTGAAGATCAGGTCCGACGAGCCCGCCCCCGCCACGAGCGTCTCCACCGGCAGCGCCCGGACCTTCGCGAGCTCCGCCAGCAGCCCCTCGGCGCCGGTGGGGGGTGAGGTTCTGGCCGCCCAGGCCGGGTCCTCCGCGAGCGCCGCAGCCGCCCCGGGTGCGGGCGGAAACCAAGCGTCGAGTACGTCGGCGGCGACGACTTCGTGACGCCGGTGCAGGGTGCGAAAGTCCGTGCCCACAGCGGTGAACGAGGCGCCACCGTGCTCACAGCCGTCCGGCCCGGGCGCCCAGTCCATGTCCAGCTCCCAGTCGACCAGCGAGCCGAACCGCTCCAGGACGGCGGGATACCGACTCGTGGCGACCCGCGTCAGCTCGGCCACCTCGCCCGTCAGCACCTCGAAGGTCACCGCGCCGCTGCGAACGGTGCGTCCGACGGGCCGCAGGCCTGCCGCCAGGTACATGTCGAGCACTTCGGTACGGCCCATCGCCACCACCGTGCGGCCTCCCCGGGAGGAGATCCAGCGCAGGGCCGCGTACATCAGAAGCGGTGCCACCGCGGTGCTGCGCCAGCGGGGCTCCACGGTGAGGACGCGAACCTCGAAGAGTCCCCCCTCGGACAACAGCGGCAGTTCGTCGCGCGTCAGGTATTTGTCCAGGCCGTAGCGGCCCAGCCAGGGCGGGGTCACACTCACGAAGCCGATGCGGACCGGTCCCCGGGCCGCGACGAGGTAGACGTTGTCGCCGTCCAGCGCGTCGGACAACCGTCGGTCCGGGTGCGGCGCGTGCTGACCGAGCTCCTGGGCGTACACCCGGTGCCGCAACTCGTGGATCCAGTCGCGATCCTCGGGAGTGGCAGCTCGTATCTGCAGGTCGCGAATCATGCCAGCCTCTCTGGGCAACGGGGCAGCCCCCTTCAGGGGACGCAGGCCGAGCCCGGAGCGCACTCGCCGCAGGCGGCAAGCGCGGCCCCCTCACGGTGGGTTCGGGCCATGAGCACATCCTTGGGGGCACCCTGCGGCCGCACATGAGTACGTGTACCTGAGTACCTCGTCCGTGCCGGCCCAGGGCTGCAGCGGGGTGACAGTTCAGCGCCACCCGGCGTCGGGTGAAGCCGGGCCGCAGCTCTGGGCCCGCTGTTCGCAGCGCACATGTCGCGCTCTCACAGGCCCGCCAGGGTGAGGATCCGGTCCATGTGTGCGTGCGGCAGGCCGGGGTGGGCGGCGGCAGCGGCGGCCACCCGGTCCGACGGATCGGCCAGCAGCCGTACCAGTGCGAGGGGCGGGAACCGGGGATGGGCCACGACCGCCTGGCGCACCGTGGCGTCGGGATCGGCGGCCAGGCGGTGGAGGAGTTCCGCCGGGAGGGACGGGTCACGCGGGGCCAGCTGCCGCATGCGCGGGTCGGGATCGGTGGCCAGGCGCCGAAGGACGTCCGCCGGGAGGGGGAGGTCGTCGGCCGGACGCCACCGGGTCTTCTTCTCGGGGCGGTAGGTACGGTCGATGCGCTCGGCGGTCGCCGCGTCGATCCCGCCCGGCGCGTGCAGCGCCATCGTCGTGCGGACGCTGCTGTCCTCGTCGCCGAGCAACCGGGCCACGACCGGCGCGGGCAGCCCGGTGGACCGCGCGGCCGACGCGCGGAAGCAGGCGTACGGCGAGTCCACGTGCGGCAACGGGTCTGCGGTCACCCATGGCAGACGCAGCGTCCGAAGCTGCAGACGCGCCATCTCGCTCATGATCTGCCGTTCGAGTGCGTCCTCCTGCAGGTCGCCCTGGTGGTCGCTGAGCCAGTCCCGCGCGGGCACCTCGGAGAGAAGCCGGGCGTGGATGGCGGCGCGGACCGGCTCCGGCGTGTCCTGACGCGCGAAGATCCGGAGGCGGACCTGCGGAACGGGGTCCCCGGCCAGGTCGTCACGCAGCAGCGCGGGGAGGTCGGGGTGCCCGGCCACCTCTTCCCGCACCTCCGGATCCCGGTCCCCGGCCAGTCGGCGGGCCGAGACGGCGTCGAGGGTGCAGTGGCGCACCGCCCCGGCGCGCGTGACCGGGTCGGTCAGCAGGGCCGGGAGCAGGTCGGCGGGCGGAACGGGGTGGGGGAGGTGCCGGTAATAGGTCGCACAGGCCGCCGCACGCACCACGTTCTCTCGATCGGTCAGCAGCAGCCGGCGCACGGCTTCGGGTGCCTGCGTCCACCACTGGGCGAGCGCGACCCGCACCCGGGGCTCCGGGTCGGCCGCCTGCCGTGCGCGCAGATCCTCCGGCACGTGATCGCTCTGGGCCAGGTACTCGCGCACCCCCGGGTCGCTGTCGCCCAGCAGCCGCTCGAACAGCTCGCGTGGCGCGCCGCCGTCCGCGCCGACGACCACGGCCGCGCGGATCGTCGCATCCGGGTGCTCGGCGAGCGTCATCCGGAAGGCGTGCGGCAGGCGGCGGTTGAGAGCGAGCGCGTGGATGAGCCGGTGATCGTCCAACGCGATGATCTCGGCGATCACGCCGTCACTCAGGTCCGTGCGCCTGGCGACGCCGCCATGGCCCCTGCGGTGGACGAGGAGACGGCGGACGAACTCGGGCGGCAGCGCGGAATTTTCCGCGAGCCCCTCGACCACCTCATCGAGGTGGACCGGCGGCGGTACGTCGTCCGGCACGACACAGCACCCTTCAGACAACAGGAATCGACGGCCGAGTCTCCCACGGACGACGCCGGCGTAGCCGGACGGACCTGCTACGGCCGCTGCTCCAAGGTGATGTGCGGGGACAGCGCGCGGAGGAAATCGGGCGCGTCGAAGATCTCGCCGGCGGAGGCGACACCGGTCGCCTTGGTCCGTCCCGTGAGAATGCGGTCGAGCGCTTCCACCGCGAGCGGTGCCGTGACGGCGTAGATGTCCCGACCGCCGGCCACCGCACGCCGTTCCCTCGTGCCCGAACGCACGACGGCGTCGACGAGGAAGGTCTGCCCGGACCGTCCGAACCGGTCGGCCGCGACCGGTGCCGGCGTGTCGGGAGCCGCGATGTCCCGGGCCGCATCGGCCGCCATGTAGGTGCGCACGTCGGGGATGGACAGGTGGCTGGGCACGGTGACGACGTCGGCCATCGTGAACTCGCCGATGACGGCGCGGGGCCCCATCGGGGCGGGAAACGGCCATTCCAGCGTGGGCAGGTCGTCCTGGTGGTACTCCAGCCGCCCGTTCCTGTACCGGACGCCACGGCCGTCCCGCCGCTCCCGGGAGACGGCGCCCGCGGCGCGCGTCCCGGCGGTGGGGTGCCAACTGCTCAGCCCATAGGCGATGTGCGCCTCGTCGGCCGCCGTCCAGTCGCCCATGGCCGTGGTGATCAGCAGGTCACCGAGGCCACCGAAGAAGGCCATCGCCGGAACGATCAGAGCATCGGACTCCCGCGCCCGGTCGGCGAACTGGGCGAACGTGTCGGCGACCGCCTCGATCTCGGCCGCCACGTCGACATACGGGATGCCGACCCGCAGGGCCGTCTCGATCAGTGGGGCGGCGGTCGCGGCGAAGGGTCCGGCGCAGTTGATGACGGCCGCCGTACCGGCCGACATACCGTCGAGTGAGGCCGGGTCGCCGACCGATGCGGGGCGGGCCTCCAGGCCGGTTTCGGCAGCCAACGCCTTCAGCTTGTCCGCATCGCGGCCGGAGAGCACCGGGACGAACCCCCGCTCCTGCAACTCCGCGACGACGAACCGTCCGGTGTGTCCGTACGCTCCGTAGACCGCGACCCTGATCCCCGATGTCATGGATGCTTCCTTCGCCTTCGTTCGCATGATCCATCCAACTCCGTCGCGCCCCATCGTGGCGGGAGCCGCGCCCGCGCACGAGTGTCCGGAACGACATGCCCCGTACAATTCCGGACGTGGACACTGTTGCGCTGGCCGTCACCGACGGCATGCTGCACTTCGAACTGGCCCTGGCGTACGAGGTGTTCGGCTCCGCCCCGGACGGCGTGACGGGACCGTGGTACCGCCTCGTCGTCTGCGGCCCCGGCCCGGTACGAGCCGGCCGGTTCCTGATCGCACCCGACCAGGGCCTGGACGGGCTCTCCCGCGCCGGCACCGTGATCGTCCCCGGCTGGGCCGACATCGACGAGCCCCCGCCCGCCGACCTGCTCGACGCGCTGCGCGCGGCTCACCATGCGGGCTCACGCCTGGTCTCCCTGTGCACCGGCGCCTTCGTGCTGGCCTCGGCCGGTCTGCTGGACGGGCTGCGGGCGACGACACACTGGGCGCACGCACGAGCCCTGGCCGACCGCCATCCGAAGGTCGAGGTGGACCCGGACGTCCTCTACGTGGACAACGGCAGCGTGCTCACCTCCGCCGGCAAGGCCGCCGCCATGGACCTGTGCCTGCACCTCATCCACCTCGACCGGGGGTCGGCCACCGCCAACGCGGTAGCCCGCCGCCTGGTCGTGCCACCGCACCGGGACGGCGGCCAGGCCCAGTTCATCACTGCCCCGATGCCCGCACCGCACCATCACCCCCTCGCCGAACTGCTCCCCTGGGTGCTGGAACGGCTCGACCAGCCGCTGACGGTGGAGGACCTGGCCCGCCGCGCGCGGATGAGCTCGCGCCACCTGGGCCGCCACTTCAGGGCCGCCACCGGCACCACCCCTCTGCAGTGGCTGCTCACCCAACGCATCCGGCGCGCCCAGGAGTTGCTGGAGACCACCGATGACAGCGTGGACGCAGTCGCGGCAGCCACCGGCATGGGCACCGCGACCACGCTGCGCCGGCACTTCAACCGCGCGGTCGGCCTCCCCCCACACACCTACCGCCGCACGTTCCGCACCCGGAACGGCCCCGGCCTCGACGACAGCTCGCAACACCTTCGCCGCTAAACCGTTCGCCAAAGCCACCCCTCTGTGCGCAAACATCAACACTGCGTGACAGGAAGCGATCCGCCATACGCCCGCCGCCCGTGGCGGACCGGGGCTGCCGGAGAGAAGCTGGGAGGCAGGGCAACGGGAGGTGTGATGAGCGGTCCGGTCGTGGTGGGAGTGGACGGCTCGGCCTCAAGTCTTGCCGCGGTGGAGACGGCCGCGATGGAGGCGCACCGGCGGGGAGCGCGTTTGCGGCTGGTGCACGCCATCGCGTGGAGTGACCTGCACCCGCTCGGGCCGCTGTCGCTGGGCCCGCCCGAGAGCGGCTTGCGCGACGTGGACGAGCCACTGATGAACGAGGTGGAGGAGCGCGCCACAGCGGTGGCCCCGGCCGTGGAGATCTCACGCACGGTGGTGACGGGGGAACCCCTGACCGCGCTGGAGGCGCAGTCGCACGGCGCGGAGCTCGTGGTCGTCGGATCACGGGGCCGGGGTGGCTTCGCCGGCCTGCTGGTGGGGTCGACGGGAGTGCACCTCGCGGCCCATGCCCGCTGTCCTGTGCTCGTCGTCCGGGGACGGGACGAACCCACGGGGCCGGTCCTCCTGGGCGTCGACGGTTCCACGGCGGGTGCCAAGGCGGTCGACTTCGCTTTCGCCGAGGCGGCGCTGCGTGGCGTCGTCATCGTCGCCGTGCGCTGCTGGACCGAATGGGATACGCCGATGCCGCCTCCTTCCGACGCGGCCATGCCGTACGCGAGCGAGCCGGGAGCCCTGGCGGCGCACGAGGAGAGCGTGCTGGCGGAGGCGATCGCCGGCCGGCAGGAGCAGTTCCCGGAGGTGAGGGTGCGACGCGAGGTGGTCCGGGGCGGGGCACGCGAGACACTGATCGAGGCAAGCCGCAGCGCCCAGCTGCTGGTGGTCGGTGCCCGGGGACGCGGCGGATTCACCGGCCTGCTGCTCGGCTCGGTCAGCCAGGCCATGCTGCATCACGCGCACTGTCCCGTAGCGGTGGCCCGGAGCACCGACGACCGCCGCTGACCGGCGCGGGGCCGACGGGTCAGCCCATGGGACCCGAGCCCCTTGAAGCAGTGCGCACGGGAGCGCTGGCAGAATGACGGCATGATGGGGGATCAGCCGTGGACGGGGCTTCACGCGGACTTGGCGGCGGCGAAGGCGTTGGTCTGGGACCCGAGCGGCTTCGCCTGCTCGCAACCGGTGCCCGAGCCGGAGAGCGCCGAGTACGCGGCTTACGCGTTCACGCTCGACGGCCGCTCCGTTCGATTCCGAGCGGCCAAGACCACGCCGACGAAGGTGGGCCAGTTCGTCACCTTCTGGCAGCGGTCCGACGAGGGACCGATCCGTCCCTTCCACGCCGACGACGGAGTGGATCTCCTCATCGTCAGCAGCCGTGACGACAACGGCTTCGGACACTTCGTGTTCCCCCTGGAGGTGTTGTGCCGGCGCGCCATCGTCTCCCGGAACGGCTCGGGCGGGAAGCGCGGATTCCGCGTCTACCCGCCGTGGGTCACCACGACCAGCCGACAGGCCCGCAGCACCCAACAGTGGCAAGTGCAGTACTTCCTCAGCCTTGACCCGCACGGACCCGCCGACCGCACACGCGCCCGCACCCTCTACCGCCCGTAGCCGGCCGCCGGGCCACAGTTCACCACCGTCAACCGCCGCCCGGGGTCCGCTCGCGGGCCGGGATGTGAGGACGGGGGCCGTCGTGCACCGTGCGCGGCGGGCTCCGGCTTCAGTGACCATGATGAGCGCACAGAAACTTGAGAGCCATGAGTGACGTCCCCGCCGAGGAGATCCCCCCTCTCCTGCTGCACACCGTCCCCGAACCGCGGTGTCCCTCGCGGAGAAGTACCGGATGCCCGCGGAAGCGGCCGTTCTCACCCGAGAGGCCGTCGTGGACCCGCACGAAGTCCTGGCCGAGTGCTTCACGACATCCGTACTGATTCCGCAGCCGGAGGTTCCAACCCGGATCCGGAACTGCTCGGGCGCTGCTGGGATTTCGTGGAACGCCTCGTGGACCATCCTTCGCGACACGTCAGCGGCGCCGTGTGCTTCGAGGTCCTTGAACCGCTCCTGAACGCGGACGGTCTCGTGGAGGCCGCCTGGCCGTTCATGAAGGTTCGTTCCCAGGCGTGTGCTGTGAAGATGCTGAACTTCTACGGCATCCGGGTGCCCGGCATCAACGCGAGCCAGCGGTGTGCCGGCTCAGGCGAGGGCGGCGGCCAGCAGGGCGAAGGCGGCGATGATGACCGCGACGCGGACGTAGTGGTAGCGGTCCCAGCGGTTCATCTGCTCCTTCCAGTCGGCGGGCCGGTTCTCAGGGGTCCATGTCTTCCCGCGGTTGTTGATCGGGACGAGCAGCAGCAGCGACATGATCACGCTGAGGATCAGCAGCCCGCCGGCGGTGACGACGAGACCGGTGCCGTCGTGGTCCCGTCCGGCGATGGCCCAGACCGCGACGAGGACGAGCGAGGTGATGTACCAGACCGGCATCACGGCGCCGAGCATCCGGCCACCGTGGGCGCGGCCGCGTTGGCCGCTGTCCTCGGGGAGTGCGTCGAGGATGCGGTTGATGACGAAGGCGACAGAGAACTCCACCCCCACCATCACGCCGACGAACACGGTGGTGAACACCTGGAGTGCGTTGAGCATGATGATCCCCCTCCAGGAATCTAGCGTTGCTAGCAGATGAGGCAACGCTAGTACTGCTGCCGCTCGAATGTCTAGCGGTGCTAGAATCGAGCCATGTCGGTACAGGAGCGCAAGCAGCGCGAACGGGCGGAACGCGAACGCCTCATCGTGGCGACGGCGCGCGAACTCGCCGAGCAGCAGGGCTGGGACGCGGTCACCACCCGCCGGCTCGCCGAGCGCATCGAGTACAGCCAGCCCGTCCTCTACAGTCACTTCCGCGGCAAACGCGAGATCATCGGCGCGGTCGCCCTGGAAGGGGCCACCGAGATGGCCGCGGCGCTGCGGGCGGCGGCCTCCGCCGCGGACGGCCCCCGCGCCCGGGTCACTGCCCTCGCCCGCACGTACCTCGACTTCGCCGAGCGCAACCCCGCGGTCTACGACGCCCTGTTCCGCCTCGACGGCGGTCTGGCGTTCGCGCACGAGGACACCCCGGAACCGCTGAAGGACGGCTTCGCCGCCCTGCTGGAAAGCCTCGGCGAGGTCTCCGGAGACGGCGTCGATCCCGGCCTGTTCACCGAGACCTTCTGGGCGGCGCTGCACGGACTCGTCACCCTGACCAGGGCGCGACGACTGCCGCCGGAGGACACCGAGCGCAGGGTGAAGCTGCTGGTGGACCGGCTCCCCGCGGTCTGACGCGCCGCACCTCCTCGGGCGTGCGGCCGGGTCTCCAGGCCCTGCCCGTTGCGCGTGAGCCGTGTCTCACCGCGCCGGCGTTGCTATGCAACAAAGTGCATAGGAGGATCGTGTGCATGGCGCTCGAGCACGCGATCCTTGTCTCCCTGCTGGAGAAGCCGGGCTCCGGCTACGAACTGGCCCGGCGGTTCGAGCGGTCCATCGGATACTTCTGGACCGCCACCCACCAGCAGATCTACCGCGTGCTCAAGCGCATGGAGAGCGACGGCTGGGTCGAGGTCCGGGACGTCGCCCAGTACGGACGCCCGGACAAGAAGGAGTACTCCGTCGCAGGGCGCGGACGGGACGCGCTCTCCGCGTGGCTGAACGAACCGACCGAGCCCGAAAGCGTCCGCCATGACCTGGCGGTGAAGGTCCGGGGCGCCGCCTTCGACGATCCGACCGCCTTGATCAGCGAGGTCGAGCGGCACCGGCAGGCGCACACGGACCGCCTCGCCCACTACCTCGCCGGCGAAACCCGCGACTTCGGCGACCCCGCGCCGGACGGCAGGCTCGACGCCGAGCGGGAGCTCCAGCACGCCGTGCTCCGCGGCGGCATCGCATACGAGCGCATGATGATCGCCTGGCTCGACGACGTCCTCGCCACCCTGGCCCGATTCGAGACCGGTCGCTGACCGGCCGAGCAGACCACCCCGGGACCCGCACCCGAACGCGGACACCCACCCTCACCCCTCCCAGCCGAAAGGCGGCACTCATGACCGACGCGCTGCTCTTCAACCCGCGCACCTACGACCCCGCGCACTTCGACCCGGAGACCCGCAGGCTGCTGCGCGCCACCGTCGACTGGTTCGAGGAGCGGGGCAAGCGCCGGCTGATCGAGGACTACCGAACGCGCGCCTGGCTCGGCGACTTCCTCGCCTTCGCCGCGAAGGAGGGGCTCTTCGCGACCTTCCTCACCCCCGCCTCCGCAGCCGCGGACGGCGAGGGCGACAAGCGGTGGGACACCGCCCGCATCGCCGCCCTCAACGAGATACTCGGCTTCTACGGCCTGGACTACTGGTACGCCTGGCAGGTCACCATCCTCGGCCTCGGCCCCGTCTGGCAGAGCGACAACCCCGCCGCCCGCGCCCGCGCCGCCGAACTCCTCGCCCAGGGCGAGGTGTTCGCCTTCGGCCTGTCCGAGAAGGCGCACGGCGCCGACATCTACTCCACCGACATGCTCCTGCAGCCCGACGGCACAGGCGGCTTCCGCGCCACCGGCTCCAAGTACTACATCGGCAACGGCAACGCCGCGGGCCTCGTCTCCGTCTTCGGCCGCCGCACCGACGTCGAGGGCCCCGACGGCTACGTCTTCTTCGCCGCCGACAGCCGCCACCCGGCGTACCACCTGGTCAAGAACGTCGTCGACTCCTCCAAGTACGTCAGCGAGTTCCGCCTCGCGGACTACCCCGTGGCCCCGGAGGACGTCCTGCACACCGGTCGCGCCGCCTTCGACGCCGCCCTCAACACCGTCAACGTGGGCAAGTTCAACCTCTGCACCGCCTCGATCGGCATCTGCGAGCACGCGATGTACGAGGCCGTCACCCACGCGCAGAACCGCATCCTCTACGGCCGCCCCGTCACCGCTTTCCCGCATGTACGACGCGAGTTGGCCGACGCCTACGTGCGGCTCGCCGGCATGAAACTGTTCAGTGACCGTGCCGTCGACTACTTCCGCACCGCGGGCCCCGACGACCGCCGCTACCTCCTCTTCAACCCGATGACGAAGATGAAGGTGACCACGGAGGGCGAGAAGGTCATCGACCTCATGTGGGACGTCATCGCCGCCAAGGGCTTCGAGAAGGACAACTACTTCGCCCAGGCGGCCGTCGAGATCCGGGGCCTGCCCAAGCTGGAGGGCACCGTCCACGTCAACCTGGCGCTGATCCTCAAGTTCATGCGCAACCACCTGCTCGACCCGGTCGCCTACGAGCCCGTCCCCACCCGCCTCGACGCGGCCGACGACGACTTCCTCTTCCGCCAGGGCCCGGCCCGCGGGCTCGGCTCGGTCCGCTTCCACGACTGGCGACCGGCCTACGACACGTACGCCCACCTGCCCAACGTCGCGCGCTTCCGGGAACAGGCCGACGCACTCTGCGAGTTCGTCCGCACGGCCGCTCCCGACGAGGAGCAGAGCCGCGACCTCGACCTCCTCCTCGCCGTCGGTCAGCTCTTCGCGCTCGTCGTCCACGGCCAGCTGGTCCTGGAGCAGGCGGCCCTTTCGGACCTCGACGAGGACGTGCTCGACGAGCTGTTCGCCGTCCTCGTACGGGACTTCTCCGCCCACGCCGTCGAGCTGCACGGCAAGGACTCCGCGACCGAGGAACAGCAGCAGTGGGCGCTTGACGCGGTCCGGCGCCCGGTCGTCGACGCGGCACGTTCCGAGCGCGTCTGGCAGCGCGTCGAGGCGTTGTCGGGGGCGTACGAGATGATGCCCTGACGAGCGGGAACGCGGCCTCGGGTGCCCGGGCGGTCCGTCGGGCGAGCAGTTCGCGGACCGTCGGGCGGCCCACGGTGACGAGGCCGCCCGACCCTCGAGATCTCGCCGGACCTCTCGCTTCGCCCCCCGGCCCCGTCCGTGGTGCGATGGAACCGGGGGCGGAAGGAGAGCGATCATGTCCGCAGCGAAGCGTACGAGTGCCGCCGCCTCGGTGTCGGTCCGCCCGCTGGTGGAGCCGGACCTGGACCGGGCCGACGAGATCTTCAGGGTCGCCTTCGGAACCTTCCTCGGGATCCCCGAGCCGGAGACGTTCTTCGGGAGCGCCGACTACGTCCGCACCCGCTGGGCGGCGGATCCCCACGCGGCTTTCGCGGCGACCGTCGAGGGCGACGTCGTCGGATCGAACTTCGCCGCCGACTGGGGGAGCGTCGGGTACTTCGGCCCGCTGACCGTACGCCCGGATCTGTGGGACCAGGGCATCGGAAGACGGCTCATGGAACCGGTCATGGCCTGCTTCGACACCTGGGAGAACCGCCATCTCGGCCTGTTCACCTTCTCGCACAGTCCCAAGCACCTCGAGCTCTACCGCCGGTACGGCTTCTGGCCCCGCTTCCTGACAGCCATCATGAAGAAGCAGGTCACAGGCGGTGCCGCAGTTCCCGGCCGGATGCTGTTCGGCGAGCTGACCGACGCCGAGCGGCCCGACGCACTGAGTCGCAGCAGCGCACTGACGGGGGCCGTGTACGAGGGTCTGAGCCTGGAACGCGAGATCATGGCCACACAGGAGCAAGGGCTGGGTGACACCGTCCTCCTCGAGGGCGCCGGCTCCGACCTCGACGGCCTGGCCGTCTGCCACTGCGGAGCGGGGTCGGAGGCCGGTGAGGACGTGTGCTTCGTCAAATTCGGCGCCGTACGCCCCGGGCCGGACGCAGCGGACCGGTTCGAGCGGCTGCTGAACGCGTGCGAGCAACTGGCCGCCGAGAAGGGGCTGGGGCAACTGGACGCCGGAACGAACCTGGCCCGCCAGGATGCCTACCGGCGCATGGCCGACCATGGTTTCCGTACCTGGCTGCAAGGCGTGACCATGCACAGGCCCAATGAACCCGGCTACAGCCACCCGGACGCCTACGTGATCGACGACTGGCGCTGAGCCCGGCCCCTAGGACGCTCCGGATCCCGTGTCGATCCTGCCGGGCTCGGTGCCTGTGGGGCGGACCTCGAACATGGAGATCGATTCCCCGGGGTCGTCGGCCTGCCGGCAGCCGTGCTTGTCCGCGAACCGCGCCTTCCCTGTGATGTGCCCGACCGCTTCCGGCACGTTGCCGCTGACGCGGAGCCGAAACCGGTGAGAGACCGACTGACCGGGGCCGAGTGAGAAGGCGGTGAGGGTACTGACTCCTCCCTTGGGGTGAGTGAGCGTGGTCCACGCGCCGGTCGTCCTGTCGAAGGCCTGCACGGTGAGGTGGTGGGAGTAGTCGTTGTCGTCCTCCCAGCCCCGGACGCCGCCGCCGATCAACGGCTGGATGTTCTCGATCCCGTGGTCGCTGCGATTGCGCACATGGAACGTGAATTCTTGCCAGCCGCTGCCGGCGACGATGATGAAGCGGGGGCCCGAGGTTTCACTTTCCAGGTCACTGGTGAGCCGGGCCGTGCTTTTGCCGTTCTTGTCGATGCAGGGCTCCCGGGCCGCCTCGGCCGAGGTGCCTTCGCTCTTCCTCGTGTCCGGCATCTCCTTGGCGGTCGCGGCCGAGAGCAGACCGAGCGGCGCTATGACAGCGGCGGTGGCGATGGCGCGGCGAAAGTTCAAGGAGCCCTCCAGGAGTCCGGTCCGGTCGTTTGATCCGTGGGGCCGGCGAATGGTTGCCCTGGATCTCACCGGACGCGCGAGCGGACGGTCCAGGCACCAGCAGTCATCGGTAACGGCTGTTACCATACGGGTATGGCGAAGACACAACTGGGCGCGCGCGTGGACGAGGACATCGCGGAACTTGCGAAGAAGCGTGCCGCCGATCTGGGACTGAGCATCGGGGACTACCTGGCCCGTCTGGTGCAGGATGACGCCAGCGGCCTGCGCGCCCGCGCCGTGGACGCCGCCGCCCGATTCCTCGCGGAGCACCAGACGGTCTTCGACGAGGCGGAGAACGCCCAGTCGCCCACGACGGCCGGGGGAGCGCGCGCCGCCTGATGCACCTGCACATCGACGTCCCCTGGATCCTGCAGGTCGCCGAAGCCGCCGGAGTGAACGACCCGGCCCCCGACGACTACGGCGTCCCCGTCGCGGCGGTCGCCCGACACCAGGCCGAACTGTTCGAGCAACCCGTCTACGACGGCCCCTACGCCAAGGCCGCCGCCCTCGTGCACACCCTGGGACGCTGCCGCTGGCTGGAACGCTCCAACATGGCCGTCGCCGCCGCGACGGGCGTCATGTACCTCGAGGCCGCGGGGATCACCGTCAAGCCCACCCGGGAAGACGCCATCGCCCTGAGGGACCTGCTCCTCGACCCGGCCTGCACCGCCGGGAAGATCGCCACTCTGCTGCGCAACTGGCCCACGGCCACCTGAGCACGGGCGGCGACGCGGACGCGGCATCTCTCCCGCCCTGGCGTCAGAGGGTGGCCTCGACCAATCGCTTCATGCCGGGTTCGTCGGTCACGCAGCCCACCAGGCCGAGCGCCCGGGCGAGTGCCAGGTCACGCTCGTCGTTGACGGTCCAGGCCATGACGTCGATGCCGGCGGCGGCGCACTTGTCGACGATGGCCTGGTTCAGCTGCCGCAAGTCCACGCTGACCAGGCTCGAACCGGCCTTCCGGGCACGATCGACGAAGGTGTCGCGGTGTGCGCTGGCGCCGGCCACCAACACGGTGCGGGCCTCCGGCAGCAGGTCGTGGATCTCGATCAGCGCCGACTCGTGGAAGGACAGCACGGAAACACGGCCCAGCAGGTCGCGTTCGGTGAGCACCTTGGCGAGCGACCGTGCGGCGGCCACGTCCTTGATCTCTGCCTGGATCGGCAGTGTCGGCCCGACGGCGTCCAGCACCTCCCCGAAGGTGGGGATGCGTTCGCCGCGGCCGGCGTCGAGCTTCTTGAGCTGCTTCAGGTCCTGGTCCGCGATCGGCCCCGAGCCGTCCGTCGTGCGGTCCAGGGTTTGGTCGTGCATGACGACCAGTTCGCCGTCCTTGCTCAGGTGCAGGTCCAGTTCGATGCCGTCCAGCCCTTCGCGTTCGGCCCGCAGGAAGGAGCGCAGGGTGTTCTCCGGCTCGGCGGCCATGACACCGCGGTGGCCGATGGTGAAGAAAGACACTCGGTTGCCGTCCTTGAGTGGGGTGGTCCGGGGCAGCCGCACGAGGGTCATGCCCCTGTCGCTGGAGCGATCAAGCCTAACGGGCCCGGCGGCGCGTGCCTCCGACCCGCCTGAACCTCAGGACGAGCAGTCGACGGAGTGAGTACTCACTCATTGACGGAGTGAGTACTCACTCCATATGCTCGCTCCCATGACAGCACCCAAAGAGAGTGGGACCACCCGCCGCCGCGCCCCCGGCATGTCGCCGGAGCAGCGCCGCGAGATGATCATCCAGACCGCCATTCCGCTGATCGCCGAGTACGGCGCCGCGGTGACGACCGCGAAGATCGCCCGTGCCGCGGGCATCGGCGAAGGAACGATCTTCCGGGTCTTCGCCGACAAGGACGAGCTGCTGCAGGCCTGTGTGGCCAAGGCGCTCTCTCCTGACGACGCGGTCCGCGAGCTCGACGCGATCGACATGTCGCAGCCGCTGGCCGCCCGGCTCGCGGAGGCGGCCGAGGCGCTGCAGGCGCACATGTCCAGGATGGGCGCGATCATCGGCGCGCTGGGGCACCGCGGCGGCAAGCACCCCGGCACGGTGCGCGGCGCGGGTCGCCAGGAGTCGACGACGCGTATCCGCGCCGCCCTCGCGGAGCTGCTGGAACCCGACAAGGCTGCCCTGCGCCGGCCACCGGAGCAGATCGCGGCCCTGTTCTTCGGCCTGCTCTTCGCCCAGCCGCGTACGGACGACGAACCCGACCTGACATCCCAGGAACTGGTGGAGGTCTTCCTGCACGGGGCGCACTCGGGAGGCGCCGAGTGAGTGCGCGCACAAGGCGCCTGCGGGTCACGGCCCTCGCCGTCCTGACCCCCGTCCTGGTGTGGCTGGTCACGGACCCCCTGCTGGGGCACCGTATTCGCATCGCCGACGGCGAGCAGACGCTCGAGATCGGCGCCGGGGCCGTAGCGTTCGTCGCACTGCTCGCGTCGCTGGCCGGCTGGGGGCTGCTGGCGGCCCTCGAGCGATTCGCGGCGCGCCGCGCCCGCACAGCCTGGACCGTGACGGCGGGCGCCGTACTGGCCGTGTCCTTCCTGCCGTTCACCGGCGACGGCATGGACGGCGGCACCCGAGTCTCCCTCGCCCTGATGCACCTGTCGGTGGCGGCGGTACTGATCCCGGGACTGCGCGGCAGGCCCCCCGCCGCGTCTGCCGACGCCGCGGACCAGGTTGTCGCGTGAGATCGCCCCGCGAGTACGGGCGTGGCCGGTTCGGCGAGCCGTCCGGACGCCTGATCGCATCGGATCGCAGCGGTCGGGTCCGGTCGGGGCCTGGCCAGGCAGGGTTGTCATCGAAAGGAGGGTCTCGTGATCTCGGCACTGAACCGGCTCGTCGATCGCGTCGAGAAGCACCTCACCGAGGAGCTCGACGTCCGTCGACTGGCAGCGGAGCTCGGCACGACCGAATACCACCTGCGTCGGATGTTCTCCTCGTTGGCGGGCATGCCGCTGTCGGAATACGTGCGTCGGCGCCGCATGACCGTCGCCGCTGCCGACGTGGTCCGGGGCGAGGACGATCTGCTGAGCATCGCCGTCCGGCACGGATACGGCTCGACCGAGGCGTTCGGGCGTGCGTTCCGCGCGGTCCACGGCGCCGGCCCGAGTGACGTACGCCGCGACGGAGGCCCGCTGCGCACACAACCACAGCTCAGGTTCCACCTGACCGTCGAAGGGAGCATCCCCATGGACACCCGCCTCATCGACCGCCCTGCGTTCCGGCTCGTCGGACACGCGACCCGGGTTCCGCTCATCCACCAGGGCGTCAACCCGCACATTCAGCAGCACATCGCCGCACTGCCGCAAGAGGAGCACGTCCGGCTCAAGGCCCTCGGCGACACCGAACCGGCGGGCCTGCTGCAGGTGTGCGACGACGTCGACCCCGACGGCACGGAGGGGAGCGAACTGACCTATCTGCACGGGGTCGCGGTCTCCCGGGACACGCCGGCCCCCGACGGCCTCGACGCCATCGAGGTACCGGCCGGCAAGTGGGCGGTCTTCCGCACCGCCGGACCGTATCCGCAAGCCCTGCAGACCACCTGGGCCGCGACCGCGACCGAGTGGTTCCCCTCCAACCCGTGGCGACTGCGGCCGGGCCCCTCCATCGTCGCGGTCCTCGAACGCGCGGACGACTTCAGCACCGCGACGTGCGAGCTCTGGCTGCCCGTGGAAGCGGAGTGACGCGGAGCGCGATCGGCCGGCCGCCTAATGGTCCTGGAGGAAGGCGATGAGGGCCGCTGTGAGCTCGGCGGGCGCGTCCTCCTGTACGAGATGACCCGCGCCGGCGATCGGTTCGAGTCGCGCACCCGGGATGCGGGCCGCGAGCTCCCGCCCCTTCGCCACGGGGATCCAGGTGTCGTCCTCGCCCCAGCACACCAGCGTGGGGATGCCGATCTCGCCGTACCGGTCCTGCACCTCGTCGGTGTGGAGCTGGTCGGCCTGGGCGATCTGCCGGTAGAAGGCCGCCTGACCGGCTTCGCCGAGCCAGGGCCGGACGAGCCGGTCGAGGACGGCCGGGTGCAGGCCGGGGCTGCTGGCCGAGGTCACGTACTCGCGCACCAGGGCGCGGTGCAGCGCGGGCGGCAACTGCTCGAAGACCTCGGAGTGCTCACCGACGAGCCGGAAGAACGGTGACCCCCACGGCGCCAGCGCGACCGGGTCGACCAGGGCCAGGGCGCGGTAGCGGGCGCCGTGCAGCAGATGCGCCCGCAGGGAGACGGCACCGCCGAAATCGTGGGCGACCACGAAAGGCTCCTCCAGCTCCCAGTGCGCCAGAAGCTCGGTGAAAACCCTTCCCTGGGCGGCCAGGGAGACATCCTGGCCGACGGACATCTCCGATGCCCCGTACCCGGGCATGTCCCACACGAACACCTGGTGACGGCGGGCGAGTGAGCGGGCGACGGCGCGCCAGACGTAGGAGGAGAAGGGGGTGCCGTGCAGGAGCACGACCGGGTCCCGGCCGGGCTTTCCGAGGCTGCCCCAGCGGACGTCGCCCGACGTACTGCGGAACGTCTCGGTCGGCTGCCATTCGTTCACGAGTGCTGTTCCTCTCGGAGTACGCAACGATGCGGTCGCAGTGTGCATCAGGTGCCGGTCAGCAGATCGCCCTCCTGTACGGCTGTCAGGGACAGCGTCTTGTAGCCGACCTGCTCGAACAGCACGACGAGACGGTCCTCCTCCGTGCGCATGACGGTGCCGGCGCCCCACGCCGGGTGGTGCACCCGGTCGTTCGGCTCATACAGCTCGCCGTGTCCGGGCGGGGGAGCGGCGTTCCGGTGTTCGGCGCCCTTGCCGGGGAGTTGGTCCTCGCGGTCGCACACGTCGCAACGTCCGCACGGCACGTCGAGCTGCTCACCGAAGTAGCCCAGAAGGTACTGGCGGCGGCAGGACGGCGTCTCGGCGTAGCCGCGCATCATCTCGATGCGCGACCGGTCGATGCGATGCCGCCGCTCGAACACCTGCACCGCCGCTTCGGCCGCCCCTTCCGCCGTGCGACCGGGCAACGCCCGTACCGCGCGGCGCCTGCCCTCGACGGTCACCGCGTCCGCCTCCTCCAGCAGGTTCAGCAGATCGCTGGTCTTCCGGCGCGACAGACCGCACAGCTGCGCCATCCGGCTGCGGCGCTGCGGAACGTCCTGCTCCAGCAGCGTGGTCATGAGGCGGCGCAATGCGTCGGTGTCCAGTGTCCGGGCCGTGAGGAACTTCTGCAGGCCCAGGTCCTCGGGGCGGTAGAACAGCACGGCGCGCGCCGGTTCCCCGTCCCGTCCGGCGCGCCCGATCTCTTGGTAGTAGGAGTCCAGGGATTCCGGCACAGATGCGTGGGCGACGAACCGCACGTCCGCCTTGTCGATGCCCATCCCGAATGCAGAGGTGGCCACGACCACCGCGGGAGAGCCGGCCATGAACCCGTCGTGGATCCGGCGGCGGTCCGCGGCCTTCCGGCCCGCGTGGTACGCCTGGGCATCCACGCCGTCCTGCCGGAGCCGCCCCGCGTACGTCTCGGCGTCCTTGCGGGTGGCGGTGTAGAGGATGCCCGGGCCGCGTGCCGAGGCCGTCCAGCGTGACACGGCCTCGCGTTTGGCCGGGTCGTCGGTGAAGGTGCGTACCGACAGATGAATCGTGGGCCGGTCGACCCCCGTCGTCACGACGTGGGCCTCCCGCATGCGCAGGTGCTCGACGATGTCGTCCCTGACCGGTGCCGCGGCCGTTGCCGTCAGGGCGAGTACCGGCGGGCGGCCCAGCCGCTCGGCGGCCTCGCCCAGGTTCAGGTAGTCGGGGCGGAAGTCGTGTCCCCAGGCGGAGACGCAATGCGCCTCGTCGACGACGAACAGCGAAGGGCCCAGTTCCCGCAACCGTTCCACGACACGGTCCTTGGTCAGCTGCTCGGGGGAGAGGAACAGGTATTCGGCATCACCGTCGCGGATCGCCTGCCAGCCCCGTTCGGTGGCCGACTGCGACTGCGCGGAGTTCACGGCCACGGCGTCCGGTGCCGCGCTCTCCCGCAGGCCGGTGACCTGGTCGCGCTGCAGTGCGATGAGCGGCGACACCACGACGGCAGGACCGCCGAGCATGACGGTGGGCACCTGGTAGATCGCCGACTTGCCGGACCCGGTGGGCATGACGACCAGTACGTCACGGCCGTCGAGCAGCGCCGCCATCGCCTCCGTCTGTTCGGCGGCCAGGTCGCTCCACCCGAACCGTTCCCGGGCCACACGGCGCAGGTCGTCGATCCGGTCGTGCACGCCCATCACCCCGTCCCTCTCACCGCCCGGCACTTCTGCGAACCCCGCCCGGGTACCCCGGCGGCCGGCCACGACGCGGGGAGACACACGGCGACCGCTGCCCTTGCTGCCGGTCGGGCTCGACGATGCCGGCTCGTAGCGGTCGACGGACTCGACGTCGATATCGCCGCCCTCGACGCGGGGGTCGGCCGGGGCGGACCTTCCGGCGGAACCGGGAGCCGGCAAGAACGCCGGCTCCCGGGAATGAGGGATGGGCAGCGCCGACCCGCCACGACCGCCCGGCGCGTCAACTGGTCAGGGGAGAACCGGTGGGGATCGGCGCCAGCGCGTTGTCGGGTACGGTCCGCACCGCAGCCCATCCGCCGTAGCGGGCCAGAACCGTGGGGCTCACCACCCAGCGTCGTGTCCGGTTCTCCATCCGCCACACGGCCGGCGCATGCTCCTCCTTGAGCAGGGTTCCGTTCACCGGGGTGTCGGTGATGCCCGCAGCGGCCGGCGTCCCGTCGGGCACCACCCGCACGGAGGCCCACCCGCCGTAGAGCCGGAAGAGCGTGGCCGGATCGGGGACCCAGAACTTTGCCCCGCCGAAGATGACGTAGACCTCGGGTTTCGACTCCTCCCGGACGACGCTGCCGTCCGGGAACTCATTGGCCCCGCCGAGCTTGTCGACCTGCACGTAGAACACATAGTGCCCGCGCAGGGACGGGTCGTCCTCGCACCGGATGGCGATGATGCCGTTGCCGAGACCACTGATGTCGTGCGACACGAGGTACTCCGCGGTTGCGTACGTCAGCGCCAGGACGGTGGGGTTGAACAACGCCCCGTCGGGCTGGTTGGGGTCGCGTTGCAGCCCGATCGGCCGCTGCATCGAACGACCGAAGGGCGACCACAGCCCGGCGAGTGTGGCGAACGTCTGGATACCGAGCGACACTGCGTCGAACACGGGCCTCGCCACCGGCCAGATGCCGCCGAAGATGTCCTTGGCGCGCGCCCCGAACTGGGTGTCCACGTTCTTCTGCCAGGTGATCCAGCCGTCGATCGCGCCCTGCCCCGGATCCCACTCCCAAAGGGTCGGGGTCAGGAACACCAACGTGTCGTCGCCGTCGCGCAGTTCCCCCTCCCAGATCTTGTACGGCGGGTACCGTCGCGGGTCGGTCTCCTCCTTGACGCGGAGGTCACCGTGGCGGACATGCGGTGTGCGGGTGGGGAACGAGTTGCCGCTGACGATGCCGCCGGTCCTCGACCCGAGCCAGTCCGAGGCGCTCCCGACCTGGAGCCGCCCGGCCCATCCTCGTACATCGCCCATGGTCATGCTGGAGTCGTCGGAGGTGGCCACGACCGAGCCGTCCTTGCTCACCACCTTCGTCAGAGTTCGGAAGTAGACCTCGTCGTGTTGACCGTCCCAGTTCAGCGCGTCGTCCCAGGTCTCACTTACACAGGTGAAGCCGTTGATCGCCACACGGTACGTTCCTGCAGCCATGATCCCCCCTTGTGATCATTTTGGATCGGTCAGTATGAAATATCCGATGACCGATGTTTCATGGCTTGTGCGACTGTCATGCTGCTCCCGACGGCGTGGCGCGCATAGGTGTCCGGTGTGCGTAAAAGGCGCGTATGCGACCGCGGCTCCGTCTGGACATTCAGGTGATTGCGGCGCGCGAATCGGAAAAGCGTTGCGCTCGGAAGCCCCCCGCCCGCCCCCCTGGAGTCGGTGCACCACCACGAGATGAGGTGCTCTGAGTGAACAACTGCGCCATGGCGACGGAGCGGAGCCCTCAGCAGTTCGGGGTGCCGCCTGTCATTTCAATTGGTCGAACGCGTAGTCGGCGTCGGCGACGGCCTCGGGGTGGACGTCGCGGGCGGTTCGGCCGTCGGCGATCTTCTGCCAGTTGGCTCTTGCGAGCACCCGCTGGACGGCCAGCACCTGGGCGGCACGCAGGCGAGCCCGGATGCCTTCGCCGAAGGCGTCCGCGAGCGCCTCCTCGTCCTCGATCCGGTACTGCGCGAGCCGTCCCGCCAGACTCGGGGTGCTGAACACCAGGCGATGGAACGCCACCACCTCGGGGTGGTCATTGAGGCCGGTGACGGGGTCGTACCGCTCCAGGCCGGCCAGGAAGTGCCGATGCAGCGCGGTCACCGGATCGACGTCCGGCCTGCGGTCCCGTACGACGCGTGCCGCCTCGCCCAGATGGTCCGTGAAGCGGTGCAGCACCAGGTCTTCCTTGGTGGGGAAGTACCGGAAGAGGGTCGGCTTGGAGACGTCGGCCGTCGCGGCGATGTCGTTGACCGAGACGCGGTCGAAGCCACGCTCCAGGAACAGCGAGACAGCCGCGTCGGCGATGGTGTCGCGCGTCCGCTGCTTCTTGCGGGCCCGCAGTCCCGTCGGCTCGTTCACCGGACCACAGTAACATTCATGACCGAGTTGCTTTTTTAACCGAGTAACGCTTTCATGAGCGGCATGCATCCGACAGACACCCCTCCCGTGCTCGTCACCGGAGCGACCGGCCGGATCGGCCGCCACGTCGTCGACCGGCTCCTCGACGCCGGCGTGCCGGTCCGCGCCCTCACCCACCGCTCCACGGCGGCGGTGACACTGCCGGCGAAGGTCGACGTCTTCACCGGCGACCTCACCGTGCCCGAGTCACTCGAACCGGCGTTGAAGGGCGCCGGTGCGGTCTTCCTCGTCTGGACCGCCCCGCCTCGGACCGCCGCCGCAGTCGTCGAGCGGATGGCGGCCCACGTGCGGCGAGTCGTCTTCCTCTCCTCCCCGCACCGGACCCCGCACCCCTTCTTCCAGCAGCCCAACCCCATGGCAGAGCTGCACGCCGACATCGAGCGGCTCATCGCCGCCACCGCGATGGAGCGGACGATCATCCGGCCGGGGATGCTCGCGTCGAACGCGCTGGCCTGGTGGGCCCCCGCCATCAGAGCGGGCGAGGTCGTCCGCTGGCCCTACGGTGCTGCCGAGACGGCGCCGGTCGACGACCGCGACGTCGCAGCCGTCGCCGCACTGACGCTCCACGAGAAGGGACATGCCGGAGGCGACTACGTCCTGACGGGCCCCCAGTCGCTGACCCAGGCCGCGCAGGTGGGCGTCATCGCGGACGCTCTGGGGCACCGGATCCCGTTCGAGGAAATGACACCGGACGAGTTCCGCAGCCTGTCCAAGGGCACAGCTCCGAGCTCCGTCGTCGACATGCTGCTGGACGCGTGGAACGCGGCGGTCGGACGGCCGGCGTACGTCACCACGACGGCGGCCGACGTCCTGGGAACGGCGCCGCGAACGTTCCGCCAGTGGGTCTCTGACCACGCCACCGGGTTCAGGAAGGGCGCGTGACGGCCTGCCTTCGGTCCGGGGACCGCCGTTCGGATCAACGCAGGTGACCCATCAGGTGATTGCCCCGCACCTCGAGGGCCGGACGACCGACGCCGGGGTACGACGTCTCGGCACGTGATGAACCCGGAACGGCGTGAGGAGCATGAGGATGTACGCAGCAGTCCGGCGGTATGACGGCGTGACCGATCCCGCCGAGGCCGCACGTCTCGTGAACGAGGAGTTCGTGCCGCTGATGCGCCAAGTCGCCGGCTTCGTGGCCTACTACTGGATCGATGCCGGAGACGGCGTGATGGTCTCGACCAGCGTGTTCCAGGACCGCGCGGGTGCCGAAGAATCGATCTCCAGGGCAGCGGACTACGTGCGGGACAACCTCGCGTCACTGCTTCCCCGTCCTCCCCAGGTGATGGCCGGCGAGGTGGTGGCTTCCGGGTGACGGTGAGGGGACGGCCACGTGAGGTGGCACCCGCCACGTTGCGGTCCCCGCTTCCCGCAGGTCGGAACGTCTGAGGACGTCGACCTGTACCGGCGCACTCGGCATCGCTCCCGTCCGAGCCGCGCCGCGGCCGGCGCTCCGGTCGGCCGGCCGCGTTCCCGGAACCGCCGCTCACACGGTGAACTCCCGGATGACCGTTTTCCGGAAGACTGCCCGGCCGTCGATCGTGAACAGCGCAAGCCGGTTGTCGATGAGGTACGGGAACACCTCCGAGGTGTGCACATACCTGCCGTCGTCCACGAACATCTCCACCGATGTGCGGTCCACCAGAACCCGCAGCCGCACCCGCCGCGCCGACGGATCGAAGGGGCTCTTGCTCCCCTGCCAGCGCCCCGAGGCGTCCGGGTTGAGTGTGGACCTCCGGTTGAGGAAGGCGTAGTCGCGGTACACCCCCGCGTCGACGTGGCGACCGCCGTCGTTGGAGCGGCGCAGTTGGAGACCTGCCCCGGTGAGCTGGTCCCAGGTGATCTCGCAGCTCACCTCGTAGGCGGTCCCGCGGTAGTCGAGTACCCGCGTGCCTTCGACCTCGAGGTCGCCCAGCCTGACGGTGCGCGAGACGTACCGGTCCAGGGTGGTGACCGGGAGGGAGGCGAGGTGGTAAGTACCGGTGGCGGCGCGCTTCAGGGTCACCTTTGTTCGTGGGCGGGCTCAACAACATTTCGAACGTGGTCGGCATCATCAACGCGCTCCAGGTCTTCGAGCAGCCGTCGCGTCGTCACGCGGACGGGACCTGGCCCACCGAGGACCGGGTCACCACTGGCGTCGAGGAGAAGGCGGGTGGCGGACTCGCCCATCCCGACCCAGCGTTGGGTGCCCAGGCCGGAGCCGTGCTCGATGCCGCGGCAGGCGATGAGTGGTTTCACGCCGAGGTCCCCGACGAAGCGGCGGTACTTGTCGTGGTCGTATCTGCGGTCCGCCAGGACCACGTCCGGGCGGCGCCGGGGCCGGCCGCGCTTGCCGCGCACTGGCGGCACGACTGCGAGCAGTGGGATCAGCTGGCGTGACGTCGTTGCGGTTGCCGCCGGTCAGGGTGACAGAGAGGGGGATTCCGGTGGCGTCGGTGATCAGGTGATGTTTGCTGCCCGTCCTGCCCCGGCCGACAGGGCCTCGTCCGGTCTTGGATCCCCCTTCAACGCCCGGATGTGGGAGCCATCGACGGCTGCCCGGGAGAGGTCCTGAGCGTTCGCGCTGCGGAGCTCGGCAAGGAGGACCTCGTGGAGCCGGAGCCAGACCCTGGGCCTCGGTCCACTCGGCCAGGCGGCGCCAGCAGGTCATCCCCGAGCCGAAGCCGAGTTCCTGCGGCAGGTGCTCCCATGCGATCCCCGTGTGCAAGACGAACAGGATGCCCTGGAACACCAGCCGGTCCGATGCCGCTTGCGACCCGGGTGCCGGGTCCGACGCTCGACCTTGGGCAGCAGCCGCTCGATCACCGCCCACAGCTCGTCGTCGACTTCCCACGGCTTCGGGCGAGCCACCCCGCACCCCCAGATCATCGGCCTCGGAGTGATCCAACCACCTCGAAGATCATTTCGTTAGGAGTTCTAACTGGACGCGGCCATGGTCACGGCGGTCGGGTGCCTCCCCGGACACGCTCCGGGGGGAATGCATGCCCCTCCCGATTTCACTCGTTCGATGGGCCGGTCGATGCTCGGGTTGACCGTGGGTTGACGTGCGCCCATACGGTGCGTTATGCATCAACATGCCTGAGTAGCCGGCCGGTTGGTGCGCCGGACGGGGGTGGGGAGCACTGATGTCGTCTGCGTACAGTCCGCCGCCCCCGCATGCGAGCGAAGCCTCCAGGCTGCTGTGTGCCGGTACATATCTCGACGAGAGCTTCCGCGATGCGGTGATCGACGAGCTCTACGTCCATGAGGAGCGGATGGTCGCGCCGTCGTTCGGCTTCGACGCGGCCCGTGTGCTGGCGCACGCCCTGCGCGCTCGGCGTCGCGCGGTGGTCTGGACAGCGTTGCTGATGACGCTCTGGATGACAGGTGCCACACTCAGTGACGGCCTGCTTCTTGCCTTCGCGCCGCCCTTCGCTCTCCTCGCCGCTGCCTCCCGGCTCCGCGGAACGTCGGTGCGGCGCCCGGAGCCAGGCAGGGCAAGGGCTGTCACGGCCACCGTGCTGCGCTGGTGGGGGCGGATCTGGCTGGGCAGCGTCGCGCTGTGGCTGTGGGCGATTCGGCCCGAACCAGGACCCCCCGACTCCTGGGACGGCTCCGCCGGCGAAAGCCTCTTCTGGGTCCCCGGCCTTTCGGCGGACGTCGGCTACCAGCCGTTCCACGGATGGGTGGTGGTCTGTTCCCTCCTGTCGATGACGCTCGTGGAGGCGGCACGGCGTGGGCAGTGGGCCGCGACCCTGGATCGGGAACTCTCGCCCGTTCACTTTCCCGACGCAGCGGCTGACCCGGCCGAGGAAGCGATCGGCATCCGGTTCCAGCGGCTGCGGCAGCGGATTCGCAGCGAACAGCACGCGCCCCTGCTGCTGTACGACATCGAGGCGCCGTTCCGGGGAGCCGGCGTCCCGTATCCGGCCCGGACGTACGCCGTGAGCCTCCGGCCGGCCCACGAGCCGGGTTTCGGGACGCGGGAGCCCGAACCGCTCCTCAACAGGCAGATCCTGCAGCACATCGAGGAGCGGCTGGCGAACCTGCGCATCACGTCCGAGCGCGCGGTACCGAATGCGCGGGACCGGCTGCGGCACCTGACCGTCGACGAGTGTGTGTTCCTCCCCGTGGAGGGGCTGCCCAGCCGGTCCGTCGCCCCCCAGAGCGTCGTCGAGTTCGAGATGCACCGCACGTCGGCGGTGGAGGAGGGCGGTGAGAAGCGCCGCCACTTCCTGCGGGTCCAGGTAAGAGGCTGGGACGAGGAGGTGGTGGTCACCGTCTTCGTCCGCGCGCACACTCAGGGCGGACTGGTGACGCTGGAGGTCGCCCCCTATGTACTGCGGCCCGTGCGGTCCGCCTTCCGGGAGGCGGACAGGATCGCGCACCGGCAGCGCCGTAGCGGAATCGTCGCCAAGGCGGCGAAGGCCGTGGTGCGCACCCCCGAGACGGCCGGGTACGCCCCGCTGGTCCTCTGGCGTGCGGCGAAGGTCGCCTGGCAGGAGGTCGCCGGGGGACATGGAAGCAGCTTGCCGGAGGGCCCCGCGGTGTCCGTGCGGGAACTGGCGTCCGAGCGGCGCTTGAGCGCCTTCCAGGAGTTGGACGTCCAGCGCTATCTGGAAGCCGTCCGCCAAGGCATTGTCCAGGGTATGGCGGAGGCGTTGCAGCGAGCCGGCTGGCGGACGGACGAGTTCGAGGCGAGGACAAGGGCGTCGGGCCCTCTGACCGAGCCGGCGGGCCGGCAGCCTGCGCAGCCGGATGTGTCGTGGGTGGAGGGCGGAGCGGTATGAGTATCAGCCAGCCGCTCTGGGACGCGGAGATGCAGGGCTGGAGGGGCGAAGTCCGGGACACGTACCGCATCGCTCGGCGCCGCCCGTGGTTGCGCCGGCTGGTGCGGCGCAAACGAGCACGTCCCCAGTGGCTGTGGTCCCGACGCAGACGGATCAAGGAGCAGCCGGCGGTCGGCTGGAACCAGTCGGCGCAGGAGTGGGACACCGGCAGCCCGGACGCCGCACCCTTCTGGTCCACCGCGCGGACCCGCTACGGGAGGGCCCTCGTGCTGCTGCTTGCCGCGGGCGCGGTCACGTTGCTCGCCGGGTGGTGGTCCGCGGTGCTGTTCCTGGTGTGGACGTCACTGGTGACGACCGGCGTCACGACGGTCCGCCGACAGGCCGCCATGACCGCAGGTGCCCTTGGCGGACGCGACGGCGACCTCCGGTACACCGCTTCGGCGACGCCCGAACGCGCCTTTGCCGAGGGAGTGCTCACGGTGCTGATGCTCCCTCGTCCATTCGCCGCAGCACGTGAGCGGTCCCTGCCGGACGGTGCACCGCCACCGCGCGGGAGCGGCGAGCCGCACGTGGCGGAGGCCGTTCGTGATGTGTGCGCCCGGCTGGCGGCCGCTGCCCGGGCAGGCGAGGACATCTCGTGACGGCCCCCGTGCCTCAGCAGCCTTCACCGCCGGGTCCCGACAGCGGAAATGGTCAGGACGCGCCGGTCCCTCAGCCTGCCTCCCCCTACAGGGCCCTGCCCCTGGGTGAGGACATGGAGGTGTGGAAGCGGGTCGTGGAGGGGGCACCCGAGCGGGTGCTGCGCATCGTGGAACAGGAGTCCGCGGCACAGATCGAGATGCAGCGGGCGGAGAGCCTGCGTCGGCTCCAGCTCGACCAGCACCAGATGCGTATGGACGTGATGAACTACCGGTTCCGCCTGGCCGGTGCCGTCTTCGGCGCGACCGCGTTCACCGCTGTTCTTCTCCTCGCCAAGTACTTCATCGACCAAGGCGCCGTGGCCCCGGCCACGGGCGTCCTGAGCGCGGCAGTGGCCGCGGTTGGCGCGTTGGTCTTCGGAACCCGAAAAGGAAGATAGCCCGAGGCACGTCACCCACCCAGGTGAGGTCGGTCCGCCGGTAACCGCTGTCAGTACCCGCGGGGAGGCCGGTTGGGGTCGAACTGCTGGACCTTCCTGGCGAGATTGGAACCGTCGACGGCGACGCCGTACCGGCTGCGGACGTACCGCATCGCCGCGGCGATGCATGCCACGGGGTCGTAGATGTTCACCGATGTGCCGGGGGCGTGGCGCTGGGCGAACGTCTGCGGGATGCACTGGACGATGCCCCTGGAGCACTGGAAATGTGTGAGCGCGCCGTTCAGCCGCACGATCCGCCCGTCGCTCAGATAGCCGTCCCCGAAGTCCTTCACCTTGGTGAAGCCGGAAGGCGTTACCGCGTTGGAGTCCCAGAGATTGCAGGCGTTGGGGTTGCCGGACGATTCGCGTGCCACAGCCGTCCTGAAGCCCTTCACCCAGTGACTGCTCGCCTGGACACCCGCCGCTGTACACGCTTGGGCGATCCAGTCCTCCAGCGTGCCCTCGGGCGTGTACCGATGGAACGTCACCTGCTTCGGGTCGATCCGCCCGGTGGCGTCCATGCCGGTGCCGTCCGCCCCTCCGCCCACCGGGAAACCCGTGCGCACTTGGAACAGTCCGGCGCGCTGTCCGAGTTCGGTGAGCGACCGCATGCCGGGCGTCCCGACGGCGTCACTGCCCGAGAGGTGCAGCATCGTCCGGCGAAACTCGTCGTAGAGGCCTTGAGTGGCGGTCTCGAAGATCCCGCGTTCATCGGCGACGTTCGTGTGCAGGACCCTCTCCAGCCCGTCCTGCACCAGAGCCACATCAGCCTTGGAGCTGGCGTCCCCGTCCGGCTGCGCCAGTTCCTCCTGGGCACTGTGGGTCGAGGCCCAGACCACCTGGTTCAGGCTGACCCAGGGCTGCTCCGCTGCCGGGGACGCACCCGCCCTCACATGGAACAGGTGCGACTGCTTGCCCAGTTCGAGGAGTTCCTGCGGGGCGGGAGGGCCGTGGCCGTCCGCCCCCGCGTGGCCCAGCTTCTCCGTGCGGAACCGCTCGAGGAGTTCCTGAGTGTCCGCCTCGAACACGGAGTGCGGGTCGTCCGGGGCGACGCCCATGACCTTCTCCAGCGCATCCTGCACAAGAGCGACGTCGTCAGCGGTGGTACGGCCGCCGTTGCCCGTGGCCTGCTCCGTCGCTGTGGCATGCGCGGCCGCCCAGGCCAGCTGCTGCCAGGACACCCATGGGAGAGCCTCGTCGGCCTCGGCCGCGGACAGTGCGTCGGACGCACCATGGGACGAGGCAGCGGCCATGTAGGTGAATCCGGACTTGTTCTTCAGACCCGGATCGGCCGTGACGATTCCCTCCATGAATTTCGGCAGTCCGTATCCATAGACGAAACTGTCCCGGCGGGCACGCTTCTTCAGGTAGACCCCGTTTCCTTCGGACGAACCGTTGGCGTTGGTGTTCCCTTCGATGGTGTACGCGTGATTCGCGTCGTACTTGTAGACCAGCCCGACGTGTTGGCCTCCCGAGGGGCCGAAGAACACCATCGCCCCGATCGCGGGATAGTACGAGAACCTGCCGCGGCTCTTGTACCAGTTGACCGCCGTCGGGCACGAGGCGGTCACAGGTGCCAGACTCTTCACACCCGCCTGCTGGAAGGCCCAGGACTGGAACGTCTGACACCATGCCTGATTCTGGGACCATTCCAGTCCGGGAACGGCGGGGGAGAACTTCTGATGGTTGTTGTAGTGACCGTTCGAGAAACCTTCGCGGTACCCCACTTCGGCCTTCTCGATGGAGATGAGGGTGTCCGTCTGACTCATCGTCTGCCATCTCCTCTCCGGGCAGGGTCGTGATCTAGAGCGTGTTGATGATGAAGACATCAAGGGCCTGAGTGACGATGTCTATCGGATGTGCGAACGATCGACTGAAGTTCTGGGTACCGCCATAGATCATCCCGACCGGATTGCGAACAAATTCAAGGGACCACACGATCGACCCCGAATCTCCCAATTCGCTGAAGTGGCCGATTGTCCCCTCTATCCCGATACCGCCGGAGAAGAAAGCTTGTCCCATCGGATAGTCCACCCAGTGGGAAGCGCCGACCTCCCGGACGATGCCGGCGGTGATTTCCGTCGTCCGCCCGCTCTTGAAGACGAGTGAGTCCACCGTGACTGCTCCGGTGGTCGAGTCGATCGGCACTTCGACGGGGCCGAGCACTCCGGTCATCAGGATGTTGGGACTCACCTCGGCCGGAGCGGCCCAGGCGGTCGCGCCGTCGACGGAATTGATGGACCCGTCGAACTTCAACTCGACGAAACGCTCCAGAACGGCGATCAGATCCTGCGGTGCGGATCCGCCGTCACGCCCGCCGGGTTGGATGATGACGTCCCCGAGCTCGGCGTTGTTGCTGTTCGCGAGCACGTGGTTGCAGCCGAGGATGAGTGTTCTCTTGTCGCGTGGGTCCGACCGGCCGGTGACCAGGCAGCCGAGGGTGCCGGAGACCGGTTGTGACGTGGGTGTGCGGTGGACCGATATGCCTCCCGGCGCCGGCCGTCTGTGGAACGTGTATGCCTGAGGTTCGATCATCCCGGTGACGACCGGCACCACGGCGACCCTGGGAGAGCCCGCAGCACCGACACGCAAGCGTTCGACGAGCAACGTTTCGACGTCCTCGCTTTCCCGGGGCTGTGCCAGGTAGACGTTCAGCGTCTGCTGTCCGGACGATGCGGATCTACCGATGCCGACACCCTGTATGTTCGTCGTGTCGCGCACGTCCGCCTCGGGCCTGCGTTCGTTGCGTCGGTCGGCCTGACCGCTGAGCACCGCCTCCAGCGCGGCTCGCGCCTCGAGCAGGTCGGACGGGATCTCGTCGGGGCCGAGGTCGGTCAGGGCGCGAGGAATCGCCGGATCCGTGACGGCGACTTCTTCGCCGGACTGGGCGAAGTCATCAGGCGGCGGCTCGCTCGCCGCGGACGTGGGCATGTGAACCTCCGGAGGGCATCGTGCCGAGAGTTCAGGTGAGACAAGCCACCGCTAGGGTTCGGGCAGGATGTTTCTGCCGATCCACTTGAGCGGTCTGGGTGCGTCCTGTGGACGGGTGTATATTCCCGTGCCGGATTTGAACGTCCCGTCGGGATTCGGCTTACAGTCGTCAGGGAACTTCATGAAAAGCTGAACGCGCGTGTCCACGTCCTGCCAAGCACCCTGCCTCAGCTCGACGGTCCGGGAGTCGAAGCCGACAATCCTGAATTCCCCGGAACCCGTCCGTACCCAGTTGTTGGGCATGGCGATGGCCCATGTCTTGCTGCTGAAGGGGAAGAACGGATCGGTCAGCACGACGAACAGCTGCCGTGGCGATCCCGGCGGCGTGTGCATGTCCTCGATCACTATCGTGTGTACTGCCACCGGATGCCTCCTCGAGTGGGCGAGGCTGCTTGCGCACACTGGGTCGCCGGCTTGTATCTTCTGCGGCGTGGCGTGCGCCAGATCGCGCCGGTGCCGAGCGGGTCGAGTCGTGGCGGCGGATATCCCGTCCCTGCCGCGTGGTCTCCTGTCAATGCCCCTGGATCAATGCTCCCACAAACGAAGGCGGTCCGCCGGTCGGGCGCTGCGCTCCCCCGGTCGGTGAACGCTTGTCATCCCCGAACACCGAACGATGCCGCAATCAGTTGCGGCAGACAACGGTATTCGCCACCCTGCCCAGTGGCGATCACGGCGCTCCGAGCGTTCCATGACAAGAGAGGGAGGGGCTTCAAGGTGACCCTCGGTCGAAATCCGCTCCGCTCGCCTCCCTGCCTGAACATTCTCGTCAGGGAGTTGCTGTGACACGCGACTTCACAGCCCAGTGTCCAACCAGTTCAGCGAAACGGTGGATCCCACCTCGGACGGGTTGGCGGTGAGCGGTCACGTCCGCAGGTGTGCAGGCGGACGAAGGCGTACCACCGTCCACTTCTCTGCCGGACATCGGAGCGGCCTCCTCCGGGGGCGGCGACACCGGAGGAACCGCAGAAGAAAATGGGTGAACAGGAATGGTCAACTACCCAATGGACAGGTACGGCTCCGGGGAGCAGCCGGGCAGGCCCAACGGCACCGTCCTGCGGGACGATTCCGAGTACACCGGACGGTACGTCGTGCTGTTCGATCCGAGCAGTCAGGAGGAGGGAATCAGCGCGCTGAGTTCCGCCGCCGGTATCGCGCCGCTCGAACGCGTAGCGGGCACCGAGGCGGGAAACGTCGCCGAACTTCTGCAACGCCCCGAGGTCTCGGTCCTCTTCCAGGATCTCGGCGCCGCGGTCGTCGAGGTCAGGCCCGAGCAGCGTCACGCGCTGGTGACCACCGCCGAGGCCGAGCCGTCCATCGTCACGGCGGAACCGGAACGGATGGTCTACGCGCTGCCGGTCACCACGCCGCAGCAGGCCCCGACCGAGTTCTTTCCGGCCTTCCGCAGCGACGACGACGTGATCGCCCGTCATACCAGGGCCGAGACGGCCGCCGCGCTGGGCCCGTCCTGGGACGAGGAGGGATGCACCTGGGGTCTGCAGGCCATCCGTGCCCAGCTGTCCCACCTGACCGGGGACGGCGTGAAGGTCGCCGTCCTGGACACCGGTGTGGACACCGATCACCCGGACCTCGCCGGCCGGCTGGAAGCGGCGACATCCTTCGTCCCCGGCGAGACCGTGGAGGACGTCCACGGCCACGGCACACACTGCGCCGGCACCGTCGCCGGTCCGGTCAGTCCCCAACAGGGCCCGCGGTACGGCGTGGCTCCCGAGGCCCGGATCCTCGCAGCGAAGGTGCTCAGTAACGCGGGCAAGGGCCCCGATGGTCAGATCCTCGCGGGCATGGCCTGGGCCGTCTCCCACGGAGCCCGGGTGATCTCCATGTCACTCGGCGCGCGGGTGCGGCCGGGCGAGATCTTCCCGCAGACGTACGAGACGCTGGCCGTGCGTGCTCTCGCCTTGGGAACACTGATCGTCGCCGCCGCGGGGAACGACAGCCGCAGGCCGGTCAGGACCGAACCCGTGAACCGGCCGGCCAACTGTCCCTCCATCCTCTCGGTGGCCGCGCTCGACAATGCGCTGACGCCCCCGTACTTCTCCAACACGGCTGTCAATGGCCAAGGCGGAGAGATCAACATCGCCGCGCCAGGCTGGCAGGTGCGCTCGGCCGCCCCCGGCGGCGGCTACCAGGTCATGAGCGGGACCAGCATGGCGACGCCGCACGTGGCGGGTGTCGTCGCCCTGCTCAGCCAGGCGCATACCGACGCCTCCGCAGCCGATCTCTCGGCCGCTCTGATCGCCGGCGCGTTCCCCTTGGGACAGCCCGCCGTCGACGTCGGAGCGGGCCTGCTGCAGGCGCCGTGAACGGGGCATCCCGGTCGACGCCGGTCGGGGTCGTCCTCGCGGTCGACCCCGTCCGCTTCACAGAAGTGGTCGCGGGCCTGCGGCAGGCTGGGCTGACCGTCACGAGTGAGCAACCGGTACTGGGCACGCTGTCCGGCATCGTTCCGGAGGATCGGATCGACGCCCTCGCCGCGGTCGACGGCGTCGACTCCGTCGACCGCGAGCGCACCACCCGTCTGCCCCGCCCCGACTCACCGATCCAGTAACGCGCACAGGGTGCGGATCCGGCCGGATCCCTACCCCTTTCCTCCCTCACCACAACGAAGGTGTGCCATGAACGCTGATTCCTCGGCTTCCTCCCGCCGGGCGGGGAAGGCCTCCGCCAAGGGCAGGACCACTGCAAAAGAGACCGCCTCTTCCGGGAAGCAGACAGCCAGCAAGACCGCGCCCTCCCGCAAGAGCGAGGGGAGCGGTGAACTCCGGTCAGGGCCCATCGCGGGGACCACGCTGATGCGCGGCGTGACCTTTCGCGCCAAGGCTCTCCGCTATGCCGAAGTGGACGGGCTTGCGATGTTCGAGGGGGACATCGTGCTCGGCAACGTGGAAGAGCTGACGAAAGAAGCCGAGGGCGGTGCTGCGGTCGCGTCCATCGGGATCGTGCCGTTCGAGGAAGGAGAGGCGCGTCGTTGGCCCGACGCGACGGTGCCGTTCGAGATCGACCCCGGTCTGCCCCGGCCGGAACGGGTCACAGACGCGATCGCTCACTGGCATACCCGTACGCGCATGCGCTTCATCGAACGGACCCCGGCCAACGCGACACACTTCCCGGACTTCGTGCGGTTCGTGCCGGGCAACGGATGCTCTTCGCGCGTGGGTCGCCAGGGCGGCGAGCAGCGCATCACACTGGGCCCCAACTGCTCCACGGGAAATGCGATTCACGAGATCGGTCACACCGTGGGCCTATGGCACGAGCAGAGCCGCGAGGACCGGGACCAGCACGTCATGATCGTGTTCGCGAACATCCGGCCGGACATGCAGCACAACTTCCTGCAGCAGATTGCGGATGGCGATGACCTCGGTCCGTACGACTTCGACTCGATCATGCACTACCCGGCGACGGCCTTCGCGATCGACCCGAGTCAACCCACCCTCGTCCCGCGCACACCGATCCCGTCCGGCGTGACGATGGGCCAGCGCACAGGGCTGTCACAGGGCGACGTCGACGGAGTCCACGCGATGTACCCGGCCCCTGTGCAGCCCGCACACAGGTTGTCGGCGAAAGAGCCGATGTTCGACGGAAGTCCCAGGCTTCCAGAACTGGACCCGTTGAAGGCGCCGGCGTCCGCCACTCCCTTCGTCCTGGCCACCACGCCTCACCAGCCACCGGCGATGACGGGTCGGCCGGAGGCGATGGTCGAGCAGCTCGGCCAGTTGGGGCAGACGGTCGCCCGACTGCAACAGGAACTGTCCGCGGTCCAGGTGAGCCACCAGTACCTGCTGGCGCAGGTGAGAACCTGGTACGGCGGTGCCACCGGGCAGTTCCGATGATCCTGGTCGTCTCCCACGAGGAAGACCGCCCCCGCGCGGTGACAGGTCGACTCGAGGTGACCGCGCGCGGTGGGCCGTCATGAGGGGCACCGTCACCGGTCTGGTCGCCTTGCCACCCGACGCACCGGCGGGCAGAGCCGCAGCCGTGCTGGTCGAGGTCCGCGACGTCTCCCAGGCGGACGCGCCTTCCACAGTGGTCGGAGCGCAGCTCCAGACGGACGTTCAGCTGTCACCGGGGGGCCGCGTTCCCTTCCGGGTGGAGGTGCCCGGCCTGGATCCAGCTGCCCGCTACGGGCTGCGCGTCCACATCGACCGCTCCGGAAGCGGGACCGTGGAATCCGGTGACCTTCTCAGCATGCGTGCCGTGCTCGTCCGGACGGACGTCACCGAGGGCTTGGAGGCACCCGTCAGCGTCGTGTGAGCGGCCGGCCCAGGCTGGTGTGGCGAGTGTCGATACTCCGACTAGGCTGGTGAGTAGCAGTACTCCATGGCGGAGTGCCGGAACCGCAACGGCGTGTATCTGGCACAGAGACGCCCCGGGCCGGAGGACATCGGCCCTGACACTGCCGTGCGTGCACAAGACGCACATCGCCGGACTCCGGGTGCCCAAGCATCGCCGAGGCGCGCCCGCCCCGAGCCCGCTCCCGTTGCTGTCGGCCGGCTGGTACCGGATCGGCCGGCCCCCGTCAGGCAGGCACGAGGAGGTGCCGGAATGAGTGAGCCGGGAACCGTGGCACTCCCCGCCGAACCGGAAGGCTCGGTACAGGCGGTCGCATTCAGCCCGGACAGCATCCGCTTCGCGAGAGGTGGCAGCGACTCCCTTCTGCGGGTGCGTACCGTCGGTGTCGGGGCCCCGCTGAACGTACCCGTCGACGGGTCCGTGACCGGCATCGACTTCAGCCCCGACGGGGGGAGGCTCGTCGTGGCCGACTTCGAGAAGGTGTCCCTGCACGACAGCAGCACCGGCACGGCCGTGTGGGAAGGGCCCCTCGACCCGGGGAACTCCGTGAACACGGTGCGGTTCGGCGCGAACCTGATCGCGGCGACCGACACCCTGGTTGCCGTACTCGATCCGGCCACCGGAGCGATCGCGCGGCGGATCACCGTCGAGCGGCCGCTGATCGCCGATGTCGACCTGAGCCGGGACGGCAGCCGCGTCGCGCTTGCCGTCGACGAACGGCACGGTGGTGACCATCATTCCGCCGGGTCCGCGCGGGTGGTGGAGTTGCCCACCGGCACCGAGATCGGGCGGCTCACCCCCGACAACGCCGTGCACGCGGTCGCGTTCAGCCCGGACGGCAAGCTGGTTCTGTGCTGTGCCGCCGACGACACCACTCGCATGTTCGAGGCGGAAGGCGGAGCACAGGTGTGGCCGCTCCCGGAAGAGGTCGACGACCAGGTCACAGCCCCGAACTGCTTGGCGTACGACCCCAAGGGCAAGTGGACAGTGGTCGGCGGCGCCGACGGGTTCGCCCGCATCCTGGACGCGGCCACCGGGACCGAGAGAGGCCGGGCGCCCAAGCTGACCCCCGGCGCCCCGGACCCGGGGTTCGGAGCCGTCACGAACGTGGCGTTCAGCCCCACCGGCAAGCTGGCGGCCAGTGCCTCGATCGACAACGTCGTACGGCTGTTCAACCTCGACGGCAAGGAGTTGTACGCCGTGCCCACTGAAGAGGTGCTGACCATGCGGTTCAGCCCGAACGGCCGCTGGCTGGGACTCGGCACCATGAACGGTGCGCTGGTCATCGACAACGGCGAAGCCAACCAGCAGGGGTGAGCGAGCATGAACCCGCACGAACTCCTGCAGCACATCGCGGACCGGCTGCGCGCGCTGACCCGGGACGCCGTGGACGGCCTGATCCGCTCGCTGCCCGAACTCGGCGAGGACCCGTCCGCCGCCGGCACCGTCCTTGCCGGCCGCCTGCTCGCCGTGCACGACCGGCTGCCCGCGGGAAACTCGCTGGTGGAGCTCGTACGAGAGGTACTTGGCAATCTGGATTCGAGCTCGCCCGTACGGCTGCACGGCTGGCGGCGTGCACCCGGCGCGCCGCTCGGCGTCGCCCTGGTGCTGACCGACCCGGCCGGGCCGGCAGCTGGGCGCGCCGTGCTCGGAGTGACCCCGAACGGGCCGGTGTTCGACGTGGTGGTCACCCCGGGGACGGCCCTGAACCCGCCCCCGACCGGCCAGGCACCCTGGAGCGCGGAGTCTGCCATCACCGCCCCGCAGGGCTGGGATGCCGCCTTCGGCCCCGGCTTGCCGCCCCCGCCGCCGGGCGGCACGGCGACCATCCGGCTGCGGCGCACCGGCCGGCTTGCCGCAGGAGCTGCCGACGGACCCGGAATCAGCGTCGAAGGCATCACACTGACCGTGACCGCGAGCCCCGGCACGCCCACCGTCGCTGAACTGGAGTTGCGCGGGTTCACCGCCGCCGTCCTCCCGGCCCCCCTGGCCAAGCTGCTCGGCGTCGCCGGATCGAGCCCCATGCCGGGCCCGCCCCCACCGGTCACCCTCACGGCCGACCGGGTGCACGGGTTGCGCTTCGCCGGTACCGGCGCCCTGCGCACTCCCCTCCCGCTCCGGCTCAACGCGCCGCATGTGTCCATCTGGGGCGCCGCTCTCGAGCTGACCTTCGACGGTGGTGAGCCACGGCTGGCCCTGTCCCTGTCGGCCAGCGCCGGGTTGCCGGGTCTGCCGCTCCGGGTCCACCTCGACCGGGCCGGGATCGACCTGCCCATCGCTCTGTCGCCGGCGGCCCGGCCGGGCCTCGACCCTGGCCGGCTGCGGGAGTTGTTCCCGGAGGGCATCGGAACCGAGCTCAAGGTGCCGCCCGTCTCCGGCGGCGGCCTGGTCCGGCGTACCCCCGACCAGGGCTACAGCGGCCTCATCGCGATCGACCTGGGCGTCCTGCGGCTCCAGGCGGTCGCTCTGTTCCGGCCGCCCGACGGCAGAGCGCCCACCAGCTTCGTGGTGCTGCTCGCCGCCCAGTTCCCGACCCCTGGCATCCAACTGGGTCTGGGATTCGCACTGGACGCGGTCGGCGGTCTTGTCGGAGTCAACCGGCGTGCCGACATCACCGCACTCCAGCACCTGGTGTGTGACGGCAGCGCCGACCACGTGCTGTTCCCGGACCGCGCGGTGGAGCGTGCCCAGGAGATCATCACTTCCCTGAATTCGGCGTTCCCGGTGGCCGCCGGGCGAGTTCTGGTCGGGCCGATGGTCCGCATCACCTGGGGCGCCCGCATGGTGTCCTTGTCCGGTGCGCTGATCCTGGAGCTGCCCGCCCCGGCCCGTGCGATTCTGGTGGGTCGGCTCCTGGTCGGACTGCCCGACCCATGGGTGCCGCTTGTCCGCCTCCAGGCGAGTGTGCTCGGCCGTATCGAACCGGCCGTTCCGCTGGTCGAGTTGCTGGTGTCGTTGTCCGGCTCGCGGATCGCGGGTCTGGCCGTTCGAGGCGAGATGTACCTGCTCGTACGCGGTGGCCGGCAGCCGGAGTTCGTCCTGTCCGCCGGCGGTTTCCACCCCCGCTACGCCCGGCCGGCCGGGGTGCCCGCGCTACGCCGGCTCCAGGTCGACCTGGCCCCGGGCAACGGCTTCGGACTGCGGATGGAGGCCTACTTCGCGGTCACGTCCAACGCAGTCATGTTCGGCGGCGAGGCCCAGCTGGACGCGACGATCGCCGGTTGCGGGGTGCAGGGCTGGCTCGGGCTCGACGCGCTGTTCGTCTTCGACCCGGTGTTCGCCTTCTCGGTGCACGTACGGGCCGGGGTGGCGGTGCGCGCGTTCGGGCGCCGGCTGGCGGGCATCGGTTTGGACTTCACTCTGGAGGGTCCGGCTCCCTGGCATGCCTTCGGCACCGGCAGTATCTCGGTGCTGTTCTGGGATGTTGAGCTGGACTTCGACATCCGCTGGGGACACGGGCAGGCAATCCGGCAGCAGCCCGGACGCAGTCCGCTCGACGCGCTCACCCCCGCGCTGGCGAAGACGACGGCTTGGGCGGCGGAGCGGCCGGCCGCCGAACGCACCGCGCTGCGGTTCACCCCTGAGGGCACCGAGAAGCTGAACCGGGGGAGCCTCGTGCACCCCGACGCCAGTGTGCGCATCATCCAGCGAGTGGTCCCGCTGGGCACGCCGATCTCCCGGTTCGAACGGCGGCCGGTACCGGTGCAGACCTGGACGGTCAAAGAGGTCACCCTCGGCACGCCACAGCCCGCCGGTCAACTCGTTCCGCTGCCGGAGCGGTTCGTCCCCGGCGAGTTCTTCGACCTGACCGAGGACGAACAGCTCACCGCGCCCGCGTTCGTCAGACACGCGGGCGGGCTGCGGGCGCGTACCGACGGCGTCCGGATCGGTGACGGCCACCGGGTCGACGACACCTGCGAGACGGAGTACGAACCTCCGCTGCCCGAGAGGCAGATCGTCCTGTGGCCCGGCTTCTTCCGGAGGGAAGCCGTCTTCGCGGTGAGCGCCGCCGAGCGGCTGGAGAGGTGGCGCACCCGCGCAGCGGCCCTCACCGTACGCCCGGCCACGCTGAGCGTGGCAGCCGCCGACACCCTCAAGCCGCTGCTCGACGACGTCACCCTGGTCAATGCCACGACGGACGCCTGGGACGCGCTCCGGGGACAACTCGCCGAACCACATGACGAGGTGCGGCTCGTCGAGACCTGGGAGCTACGGCCGTGAGCACGCGCTGGTTCTTCTCCTCGGCACGGGTCGGCGCAGGTGCCTCGGCCACGGGCCGGGAACTGCCCACGTCGGTGCGGTTCACCCGGGACATCGAGGGCCGCCGCGAGGAGAAGCCGGTGTCGGGGCCGACGCTGTCGCTGGTCGGCCCCGGGGACGTGTTCGGTTTCGACCGCGGCATGGTTCTCAGGGAGGAACCGCCGCCGGGCACGCCCGACGCCGCGGAGAACGTGCTGGCCTCGGTCGAACTGGCCCACGCCGACCTGCCCTGGCTGCTGTCGCCGGGAACGGCACCCACCCCGGGCGGGCCCACCCCGCAGCCCTGGATCGTGCTGATCGTGCTGGCCGAGGACGAAGCCGCCCCACCCCGCGACTCCCACCCCCTGCCGGTGCTCACCGTCCCGGTCACCGCGCTGCCTCCCCTGGCCGAGCGGTGGGCGTGGGCGCACGTGGAGGCGCGCCTTCCCGACACCGTCACCGACACCCTCGGAGCGCAGCGGCTCGTCGAGCAGGGGGTGCGCAGTCACTCGGCCGATGTCGTCGGACGGCTGATGTGCCCGCGCCGACTGCTTCCGGACCGCGGCTGGATCGCCGCCGTGGTTCCCGCCACCGCTGCGGGGCGGGACGCGGGCCTGAGAGTGACACCCGTGGGACCGGCCACGACGGACGCCTGGCCGATCGCCGGCCGGGACACCGTCGACCTGCCTGTTTACCACTGGTGGAGTTTCCGCACCGGGCAGGCGGGCACCTTCGAGGAACTGGCCCGCCGGCTGCGCTTCCGGCCCGCTGCGGAGGCCGGACTCGGCACCCGGACCATCGACGTCGGCACCCCCTGGCCCGCCGAGCAGTCCTCCCGTCCTGCCACCGTTCCCATGGACGGCGCGCTACAGGCGCCCGGCACGGCGGGGCCCGAGAGCTGGACCGACCCCACCGCTCAGGAGCGCTTCCGCGGTCTGCTCCGAGACCGCGTGGACGCCCCGGCCCGGCAACGCCAGGAAGCCGTCGACGACACGGACGTCGTCGCTGTCGGCCCACCGCTCTACGGGAGCCATCACACAGGCGAACAGACCGTGCCGGATGAGCCGGAGAGCTGGCTGAGCACGCTCAACCTGGAGGTCCGCCGCCGGGTGGCCGCCGCGCTCGGGACCCGGTACGTGCAGCTGGAGCAGGAGTTCCTGATGGCCCGCGCCTGGGAGCAGGTCGGCGAGATACGCCAGGCCAACCGGTTGCTGGCGGCCGGAGAGCTGGCCGCCGCCGCGGCAGAGCGGGCCCAGCACAAACACTTCGACGCACTGGGGGTGGCCGATCTGGTCACCCTCATGGCGCCGGTGAGCGGGCGCGTGACACTGGCCGCTGCCCGACCGGACGCGACCACGCTGTCCTCCCTGCTGGCCTCGACCGACAAGCTGCCGACGGCAACAGCCAGCACCTCGTTCGCACGGCTGGCCCGCGCCGGTGGAGGTCTGGCCCGCCGTGCCCGGCGAGCAACCGACGGCGAAGTACCCGATGGTCCACCGCCTGTTCCGGTGCTCCTGCGTGGCCTGCAGGACATGGGGGTGGACGTCGACGGCCTGTCGGGCGAGCTGCGCGACCGGATCAGCCCCACGCGGCTCCAGCTGCTGCGGATGGGCGACCGCGTCCGGGGCGACTTCTGGACGGAACGCACACAGAATGACGTCCGCCCCCTACGGCCGATCATGGCCCACCCGAAGTTCACCGTGCCGATCGCCGAGGAACTCCTGGCACGCTGGCCGGAGTGGGCGCTGCCCGGCATCAGCGCGCTGCCGCCGGACTCGGTGACCCTGCTGGAGACCAACCCCGCGTTCATCGCCGCCCTACTGGTCGGACTCAACCACGAGTTCAACCGGGAGCTGCTGTGGCGGGAGTTTCCCACCGATCAGCGTGGCACCCCCTTCGCCCGTTTCTGGCCCAGCGCCGACGCGGACGTCGAGGAGATCGCGCTGTGGCCGCTGGACACGCCGCTGGGCGACCAGTTGCGCACCGGCGGTGCGGGGAACCTCGTGCTGCTCGTCCGCGGGGAGTTGCTGCGCCGCTTCCCTGGCACCACCCTGCTCGCCGTACGCGGTGTGGCGGGCAAGCTGCCCGAGGCATTCGACGGAGTGCCGGCCACCGCGCTCGCGCTGGACGAGTCCACCGTGCTCTACCTGTTCTCCGGCCTCGACGCCGAACGGGCCCGTGGCGAGGACTTCTTCTTCGTGTTCCGCGAACCCGTGCGGGGCACCCAGTTCGGGTTCGACACCGGCGCGCAGCCCGCCGGGATGAAGTCCTGGGCGGACCTCACCTGGGCCGGCGTCCAGGTGGCAGGCGGTGGGTTCGTCCTCCTGGGCCGGCCGCCGGCCTCTCCCGCCCCAACGCCGGACCTCGCGGTGTGGGGCCGGGACGCGGCCGACATGGCCCGCATCGCCTTCCAACAGCCCTTTCAACTGGCCTTCCGAGCCACCACGTTGCTGGGCGGCTGAGCACCGCACCGAGGACAGGAGCCCTCGCCATGAACGACGCGTTCGCCGCTCGCGCACAGATGGACCGGGCTCGCAGCGAGGCGGATGCCGCCCAGGCACGCGCAGACGAGCAGCAGGCCGTGGTGCGGCGTCTCCAGGACCACATCCGCGCCGGTCTGCCGGACCCCCTCCACATCCCCGGCCAGCGCCCCAGCACCGAACTGCTCGCCGAGGCCGAGGCCACCCTGCTGGAACTCCAGCGCAGAGCCGATGAGCTGAACGGCCTGGCGGCCGGTGCCGAAGAAGAACTCTTGCGTGCCCTGGGTGAGGGCACAGCCCTGTTCCCCGACGACAACACCGCCCCCATCGCGTTGCTGCCGGTGCGGGTGGAGACGATCTGGTGGGAGCCGCGCACCCTGCGGGTACGGATCTACCCCGACGACATCCTCCTCTCCGTCTTCGACCCCCAACTGACCCCGGCCGAAGCCGCGGCCGCCGCCGAGTACTGGCAGAATCCGGGGCCGCAAGCCTGGCAGCAGGTGCTCACTCAGTTGCGCCCGGCCCGCGCGTCCTGGGCGGTGCGCGCCTCCCGCCCCGGCGCCCCACCGCCGGCCGTGCGCCCCGACGAGCCGGGGCAGCACCGGCCGCAGACGGTCGCGATGCCGAAACGCTGGCGCTTCCTCGGCCTGCTCGACGGTGAGGTGGTGGTGGACAAGCTCGGCCGCCCGGTGCCCGACCCGCTGCCGATCGGCCTGCTGCGCGCCGAGGAGGAGGGCTGGGAGACCGACTGGTTCGAAGCGGTCAAGGCCGGTATGGGCATCGAGCTGATCTTCCCACCCGATGCCACCGAGAACCTGGATGAGCTGCTGGTCGTCGGAGTGCGCGACGAATCGGCGGTGGACGGCGCGGCCCGGCTGCGCGACCTTCTGCATGGCCACAGGTTCGGCGGCGGTCTCGGCCTGCTGCCGTCCGGCACCGCGACCAACAACACCCCACGGACTCGCTCCGGCTGGTCCTCGGCGCCTCCCTTCCCGGGCCCCGACCCCGACCCGGTGGCGGGGGAGCAGCCGGTCGCCGACGCGCTGGCGACGGGGCTGGGTCTGCCGGACGCCGGGTTCCTGCGAGGCTGTTCCGGCGCCGACGATCCGGAACCCGCGGCCGTCGCCGCGCTGACCCTCCTCACCTGGCCGACGCTCGGCAAAGGCTTCGCCGAGGCCGCACTGAGCACGCTCGACCTGGGCACGCGGCAGGTCGCCGGGATCGCCCCCGGCCGTCCGTGGCATGCGATCCGGGAGCACCTCGCCGTGCATGTGCGCGGTCGCGGACCGCTCCCGATGCTCCGCGTCGGACGCCAGCCGTACGGCATCCTGCCGGCTACCGCACTGGACGACTGGCGCGCCGAACGCGTCGGCGACGCGGACGCGCTGATCGCGCCGTGGCTGGAACGCCTGAGGGAACGCTGGCGGGCTGCGGTGAAGGGGGAGACCGCCATCGACCCCATCCCCAGAGTCCAACCGGGCATGCCGGTCGACGAGGTTGCGGTGAACGCGCTGCAGCGGCTGCCCGTGGCGACCGGCCTCTCCATGTGGCGCATGGACAGCCCGGGGGCAGCAGTAGGGAAGGTCGACCGTACGGAGCCCCCCGCACGGCCGGGTCTGCCCGGTCTGCCGCCCCACGGGATGCTGCGCTGGACGGCCCGAGGCGACGGCTTCACCTCCTTCGGTGGCGGACTGGACGAGAAGACCGGCGTTCCGGAGTTCGTCGCCAGGCTCACCCCGGATGCCCGGACCTTCCCGGGTCGAGCGGCGGCCACCGCGGACTACCTGGACGCGGTGCGCGCCTTCCTCGCGGGCGAACTCGACGCAGAGGGCTACGATCAGGCGTGGCCGGTGGACTTGTCGACGGGCAGGGAAACTCCGCCACGGCGCAGCACGTTCTTCGACCTCCCGGGTGCCCAACAGGGGCCCGTGCCTCCCGACGGGAGCGAGGAGCCACCCGACGACGGAGACGAGCCGGAACCCGAACAGGATGCGAGCGGGCTGCTCGACGCCCTGCTGTTCCTCCCCAACTGGGTCTTCTTCCAAGGTGACGACGAAGCCACCGATGACCCCCTGCGTCAGGCGCTGGCCGTCACGGGCGACGTGGACCAACTCGTGGCGGACGTACTCGAAGGGCTGAACGAGAGGGAGCGCGCCGAACGCGTCGCGGCAGCCTCCCGAGCCGCCGCAGAGCTGCCCCGGCTGGAACAAGCTCTGCGGACCCTGTCCGCCGTGCCGGTGACCCGGCTGCCCGAACTCTTGCTGGAGGTCATCGACGTCCACGCGCACCGGCTCGACGCCTGGATCACCTCGCTCGCCTCGCGGCGGCTGGCCGCGCTGCGGTCATCCGGCGTCCAGGGCGTCCGGTTCGGCTGTTACGGCTGGGTGGAAGATCTGCGCGCGCCGGTGCAGCGCGAACAGATCGACATCGTGCTGGACGACGTGGACACCACCGTGGAGGTCTCCGGGAAGGACGGCTACATCCACGCGCCGTCGCTTCAGCACGCGGCCACTGCGGCCGTGCTGCGCTCAGGATTCCTCAGCGAACCTGACGAGCAGACCTACGCCGTCAACCTCACCTCCCGCCGGTCCCGTATCGCCCGTTGGCTGCTCGGCGCGGTCCGCCGGGGCCAGAGCCTGGGCCCTCTGCTGGGCTACCGCTTCGAGCGAGCCCTGCACGACGCCGAACTGGACCACCTCGTCGAAGCGTTCCGCCGCCGGTTCCCCTTGCCGGTCGTGCCCGAGCCCCAAGCGGAGCAGTCCGTGACGGACCTGTGGAGGCGCAGCACGGAGGCGATCTCGGCACGCAACGTCGTCGACGGCATGGCCCTCGTCAGGGCCGGGGCCGCAGCCCCCGGACTGGCCGGTGTCCCGGACGACGACCTGGCGACGGTGACATCCCTGTTGGAGGACCTCGCCGATGCCCTGGACGCGGTGGGCGATCTGGTACTGGCGGAGAGCGTGCATCAGCTGGTGGGCGGCAGCCCCATCCGCGCGGGTCTGACTGCCGACACCCTGGGCCGTGGCGAGGACGTGCCGGACACGTTCCGCGTCCTGCGCACCCCGCACCGGGCCCGCGCCCTGACCCACCGGGTCGCCGCGCTGCTGCCGGCCCGACCCGAGGGTCCGACCGGCTGGCCCACCGATCAACTCGCCGACCTGCAACCCGCCTTGGAGGCCTGGGTTGCGCATGTGCTCGGCCGGGCGGCGAGCTGGATACTTACGGGAACCGTGGGCGGTCAGCCGTTCGAACTCACCTTGGACCGCCTGCAACTGGGCGCGGTGCGCACCGTACTGGACGCGGCTTCCGCCGAACCGGCCGGGCTGCGCCGCGCGGTGCGAAGCGCCGAGGGTGCCGAACCGGACACCTCCGTCACCTTCAGCGGGCCCGGCTGGAGCGATCTGCGTGGCCGCGCGGTACGCATCCGGTCGCTGCTCTCCGCCGCCCAGCCCCTGCTGCCGACCCATCTGTCCGAGGACCAGATCGGCCACGTGGTCGACACGAATGCGTTGCGCACCCGCCTTGCCGCCTTCGCCGCAACCCACCCGGCGGGGGCCAAGCTCAGCGAACTGGCCGCGGAGCAGAGCACCCCGGATTCGGCCGAGGCCTGGCTCTCCCGTGCCCGGACGGAACTCGCCGACGTGCTCGGCGCGGAGATCCCCATCCTGCCCGACCTCACCGTACCGACACAGATCACGGCCGGCCGCTCGGACGTTTCCGGAGCCGACCTGGAAGACTGGTTGCGGCGCAACGCGGCCGTACGACCAATGGTGCGCACCCTGCACGAGACGCTGCTGCTGGCCGGCGCGCGGGCCGAGCGGGTCGAGCGGCTGCGTGCGGCACAGCACCCGGAGAGTCCGGGCGACGCCTGGATCGGCGGTGTCTTCCCCGCCGGGCAGCGCCCGTCGGCCACCACGCACCTGGTCTGGCACGCCCCGGTCGACCCCTCCCCGGGTGCGGCCGTCACGGGCGTCCTCCTCGATGAATGGATCGAACTGCTGCCCGGCGCCGATCATCCGGCCCCGTCGAACGAGGCCGCGCAGACCGAACTGACCGGTGTCGCGTTTCACTACGATCGCCCGGACGCCAAGGCCCCGCACAACGTTCTCATCGCGGTGCCCCCGAACCTGGAGCGAGGCTGGACCTCCGACAGCCTGGTGCAGGTGGTGCGCGAGACCCTCGAACTGGCCAAGCTGCGCGCCGTAGACCTCGACGACCTGCCGGAGCTGGACGATCTGATCCCCGGCGTCCGGATCTCGCCCCACGGCCCGACCGGTCAGACCCTGTCCCGGATGGAGACCGAGCGTCCGGGCACGGACCCGGAGGGACCGTTCATGCTGGAGCCCCGCCACCGCACTTCCGACATCGAAGCGGGACTGGCCGCCCGGGTACACGATCCGCTCTGGCTGCTCACCCGTCAGTGGCAGTTCGGGGAATTCGCCGCCCAGGACGCCGGTTCCCCGGCGGTGGTGCGCATGACCGGCGGCAGTGCGCCCATCGACGCCTGGCGAGCGGACGGCACCACGGAATGGGTGCCCTACGATCCGCGCCTCGGGCCGCTGGACAGCCACATCGAGGACGAGCCCGTGGAGACCGACGAGCGGCTGCGAGCCGAGGGCGGTGCGGCGCTGCTGCGGATGTCCGACGACGCCGGGCTGCTCGCGGCCGCCCTCGCGGCACTGGCCCCCCACCGCCTCCGGTCCGATGAGGCGGACGGGAGCCTCATCGGGCTGCTCGACGGCCGGCTGCCCGACGCCGAGCTGGTGGCGGCGGCACTGGACACGGGCACCTTCGAGAGCGGAACGCTCGGGGAGGTCGCCGCCCGGTGGCGGAGCTGGTGGGCCGAGCAGCTCGCCGAGCGCGGCCCCGACTGCTTCGACCCGCACCGGTTCGAGTACGGCGCAGAACTGTCCACCGGCGGAACCGTGTTGCGCGCCGAGGAGTACCAGGGCGACGGACTCGACTGGTACAGCCTGGACGTGCACCCCGACCCCGACGCCGAGGCGGCACCACAGGGCGAGCGCCGCGCATTCAAGGAGGAGGGTTTGCCGTCGACGATCCGCTACGGCGGGCTGCCGGGTGACCGGTTCTGGGAGATGGAGGATGCGCGCGTCGACCTCGGGGCGGCGGACGTCTCCACACTGGACACGGGCCGACTCCTGCTGATTTCCTTCGCCACGGTCTTCGGCAACGACTGGTTCCTGGTACCGCTGGAGGTGCCAACGGCCTCCCTGACAGTCCTGGACCAGCTCCTCGTACGCGATGTCTTCGGCCGCCTCCATCTGGTCCGGCGCGCGGGACAGGACGATCCCGCCTGGTCGATGTTCACTCTGAGCAGCCCGGAGCCGGATCACCCGGCGGCCTCCGGACTGCTTGTCCTGCCCACCCACAACGGTCAGTCGGGGCAACCGCTGGAGCGCGTGGTACTGACCCGTGACGAACTGGCCAACCTGGCGTGGGCCGTCCAGCACCACTACACCGACGGGCGGGGCGAACAGATCGATCGCCGGGACCGTTGGGCCCGCACCACACCCGCCGAGCCCGCCATGGCCGGGGAACTGCCCGCGTACGCAGTGCAGACGATCGTGCCGGACTACTGGTTCCCGCTCGTTCCGGAAGCAGTCGGCGCCGGGCGGATCCGCTTCCGGCTGGTCAGGCTCACCGGCCCCGGTCTTGATTCGCGCCCGGAGGGCCGGCTGATCACGCCGGGACTGTGGGTGCACGAGGAAGAGGTGCCTCGCGACGGCGTCTTCGTCACCCGGCGTCCGGTACTGGGCCGCTGGTTCGACGGTTCCTGGCACAGCTGGGTGCGCCGGGAGAAAGCCCCCGGCACCGGGGAGAGCTCCAGCGGCCTCGCCTTCGACACCGTCCGACCCACGGATCCGTGGCCGTGAGCACCGTATCTGACCAAAGAGCGTCCCGCCTGCCGGCCGAGGCACTCTGATTTGCTCCAGTACGGGCATCGTCCCCAGATCCGTACCAACCTCCCTACGGACAGGCAACCCTTGTCGAGGCTCGGCAACTGGCTCGTGCTCGTCAGTACAGGCGAGGGCACAGCCGGGGCTGCGTGTTCCAGCAGTGACGACAGCAGTGACAGGGGAGAGAGCCGAATCCTGTCGGCCGTCCAGGGCCAGTACGTACGCCCCGCCGTTACTCAGTCGTCTCCTCAAATCTCGTACAAAATATGGGTCGGGGTCTTCGGGTAGGGGGCGGTCGATCGCGGCGCAAATGCTGTCCCGCTCGCGCCGGGCCCGCCCGAGCGGGAATCAGTGGCAGCCCCAGTTGCAGATGCTGGGGGGTGGGTGTCTCCTGAAGTCGGGGGGGGGAGATGCACGAGATACCTGTGTACTGCTGCGAGGGCACATAGACGGCAGCGGTCTCCAACTCCGCCTGCCTCAACCAGGTGAACGACTCGAAGTGGGTTACGACGCCCTCGGTGAGGGGACGGCCCACCGAGAACGTGGACGCCGGGGAGGCCATCCCGGTCGCGGTGACGAACAACGACGGAAGTCCCCAGGAGCAGGCGTACTGCCGGATCGAAGTCACCGAGTAGGTGAGATGATGACCATGAACATCACGGTCACACAAACAAACCCGCTCTCCCTGACGATTCCGCATGTCGTGAACAATCCGGTGATCAAACCGGTGATGCAGGGTGAGTTCTTTGAGGAGATGCAGCTGACCGCAACGATCCACGAATTCCTGTTCAAGGTCACCAAGGGCAACCACGTATTCTGGGTGGGTGTCGCGGTACCGTTCGGCACCACCGACTTCTCCCGGATACAAGTCTTCTTCCACCCGACAGTCGTTCAGTTGCGGCCCCCACAGCCTCCCATCGTCCACGCCACGGAAGGCGACTACCCCACCTTCACCGGTGGCTGGTCCGGCAGTCTGCAGAGGTACATCGCGCTTCAGGGCAGCCAGTTGGCGTCCGTCCGGCGTGTTCCGCTGCTGGTCCCCTTCACCACCATGGCCGCGCTGGGCGCCGACCGTGAGCAGAACATGTTCGCCATCGACCCGGTCGCGACCCTCAGCAACGTCACAGCGGCCACCCAGGCCGCGTTCGTCCCGTTCCTCCCGCCACCGAATCTCACGGACGTCGGCGTCACCTCGTTCAGCTCCGGCATCCAGGCTATGCGGAAGTTCATCGCCGCGATGAAGCCCTCGGGACTCATACGCGAAGTCATCGACTTCGACAGCCCTTTCATCCTCACCGAACCCGCGGAGCTGACCCCCTCACCCGGCGCCGTTTCCAGCTGCTACACCCATCATGACGTACCACACGGCGATGATCACCAGCAGCATCGCCGCACCGTCGGGTGCCGCCCCGATACCTCCTTGAGGCAGCAGGACATGGGCAGCGGCGGGGTCACCGACCTCTGTGCTCGTGATCATCACGCCCAGTAGCAGACCGAGGGTGTCGAACACGACGCGCCGCTCCCCAGCCAGGAATTGCGCTCGCGCACGCGATCGCTTCGGCTGCGAGATGAACCCCTCCACCCTTAATCGCGTCACGACCTGGACCGGCCGGCGGGGCGCAATCACGCAGGGACGCCGAGCGGTGGGTGTTCGAGTACGCAGGGCTTGAACTCGACCAGCTGGATGCGGCCGTCGAAGGTGCGGTGTTCGGTCATTACGAGGGCGACTTCGGATAGCCGTCGTAGATGCGTTCTTCGCCCGTGGCCCCGGTGATGACCGAGAAGTTCACGACGCGGAAGCGGTCGACGAGTCCGGCTCACAGCTGGGACCGGCACAGGCTGAGGCTGCCGATCGTGCTGAGGAGCTGAGGAGCTGAGGAGCTGAGGAGTTGTGGGCCACTGGACTTCATGGCGCGGACCTCTCGACGGCGTCGTCGCGGACCATGTCGTCAAGGCTGGTGAAGTAGATCGAGCAGTCGGCCCGGCAGGCCGCGACCGCGAGGGCGACAGCGTTGTGTGTCTTGCCGACCCCGGGAGGCCCGGGCAGCGCGACGCTCGGGCTGAAAGGAGAAGTCGTAGTCTTCCAGCGTCTTGTGGTGTGACCGTTTCGACAGCCGCAGTCCGTTGCGGAACCGGCGGTCGATCAACGGGCTTCCTTCGTCGGTGCGCTGGTGGTGAAGGGACAGGTGCCGGTCAGCTCGTCATAGACCGACAGCGGCAGACGACCGACCTCGATGCTTGCGGCCGCGGCCCTGGGCAGCGGAGCATGGAGAGGCCCGCTTGGTGCCCCCAGAGGCTGACCGCGGCGGGGTGAGGGCTGATCGTCCTCGGTGGTGACGCGCCGGCCGGCGCCGGTGCACAGGCCGCGCAAGCGGCTCCGCGTAAGAGGTCCGTCGCCCGCCGACGGGGCAGCGGTGACTGAGGCAGGCCGATGGGCTCGGTGCAGCGCTGTCGCTGCCGGCGGCGCGACAGGGGCCGCGGCAAGCGCGAGGTGCACGGACAGCGGAACCGCAGCGAAACGTCAGACAGTAGCCATACGCAGACGCAAGGGTGCCGTCGTGGCCGGCTCCGGCAGGCGCAGACCCCGGCCGCCGGGGGTGATCGAGCCGAGGACGCTGGGACGGCGGGCGCCGGTGCAGGCGGGAACCGTGCCGGCCAGTCCGTGTGCGGTCAGGTAGCCGAGGACGGCGAAGGCGTAAGCCTCCTTGGCTGCGGACGGCATCCCGAGGTCGTCCGAGGTGCGCAGCGGAACGCCGCGCAGTTCGGTGCGCAGCATGGACATCAGGGTAGGGTTGAGGGTTCCGCCGCCCGAGGCGATGACCTCGCTCGCCCCGGCCGCGCGGACCGCGTCGGCGACCGTGCGGGCGGTGAGACGGGTGACGGTCGCGACCACGTCCTCGAGCGGGAGGTGCTCACGGCCGGTCAGGGCCGCCCGCAGATACGGCCAGTGGAACAGTTCCTTACCTGTGGTCTTCGGCGCCGGCTTCGCGTAGTACGGCTCGCGGAGGAGGTGGTGCAGCAGAGCGGAGTCGACCGTGCCTCGGGCGGCCAGTTCTCCGTCCCGGTCGTATGCCAGCCGGCCGCCGGTGAGGGCGTGCACCGCCGCGTCGACGAGGGCGTTCGCGGGACCCGTGTCGAATGCGACCGGGTCACCGTCCGTTCGGGCCACCGTGAGGTTGGCGATGCCGCCGAGGTTCAGGGCGGCGGGTACACCGGGCCGTCCGCGGAGCCACATGACGTCGACGATGCTCACCAGGGGCGCGCCCTGGCCCCCGGCGGCGACGTCGCGTGTGCGCAGGTCGGAGACGACCGGGCGGCCGGTGGCCTCGGCGATCCATGACGGCGAGCCGATCTGCAGGGTGCCATGCACCCGGCCCTGCTCGACCCAGTGGTAGACGGTCTGCCCGTGGGAGACGACGAGGTCGGCGCGACCGTCGCACAGTTCGCGGTCGGCGCGGGTGGCCACGGTGGCGAAGGCCTGACCGATGCGGGTGTCGAGCCGGCAGACGTGCGCCATGGTCGTCGGCGCCGGTGGCAGCGCGGCCGCCAGGGCCGTCCGCAGCTCCTCCGAGTAGGGCTCGCTCACCATGCCCAGCGGCGTGAGCAGCAGAGCGTCCCCTTCCTCTGTCAGGTCGGCCGCGGCGGCGTCCACCGCGTCGTAGGAGGTACCCGACATCAGCCCGATGACCCGCATCTTGACCTCGCACCTCTTTCCAGGCTCGTACGGTGCTCAGTCACGCAACGCGCGACGGTGGTCGTCGCCGCGCAGGGTGAGCAGGGCGAGTGTGCTGACCGCGCAGGTCACGACCACGTAGTGGGCGGGGATGTCAATGTTGCCGGTCCGCTTGATCGCTTCGGTGATGATCAGCCCGGCGCATCCGGAGAAGACGGCGTTGGACAGGGAGTACGCCAGACCGAGACCGGTGTAGCGGACGCTGGTGGGGAACATCTCCGAGAGCATCGCCGGCCCGGGCCCCGCCATCAGGCCGACGGCCGCGCCGGCGACGAACACCGCGAGACCCTTGGCGGTCGTGGGGGAGCCGGAATCCTGCAGCAGATGCATCAGCGGGAAGGCGAGGACGGCCACGAGTACCGCCCCGGCCACCATCACGGCGCGCCGGCCGATGCGGTCGCTGAGCACACCCGCCGGGATGATCGAGGCCGCGAAGCCCAGGTTGGCCAGGACCGTGGCGATCAGTGCCTGCTGGAACGAGGCATTGAGCGTGCTCTGAAGGTAGGACGGCATCACCACGAGGAAGGTGTATCCGGCCGCCGACCACCCCATGAGCCGCCCGGCGCCCAGCGCGATGGCCTTGGCCACCTCACCAGCGGGAGCAGAAGCAGGGGCAGGGAAGGGCGGAGCTGCTTCCTCATGCGGGCGCCCCTCCGTCTCCGGGGGTTGATTCCGCGAGCGCTGGAAGGACGGAGTCTCCTCCAGCTTCAGCCGCAGCCACAGGGCGGCGAGCCCCAGGGGGAGGGTCAGCAGGAACGGCAACCGCCAGCCCCAGTCGTGGAGTTGCGGCTCGGTCAGCACGGTTGCCAGCAGCGCGGCCGTGCCCGCTCCGCCGAGCAGACCGAGCGCCACGGTGAAGGACTGCCACGACCCGTACAGTCCGCGCCGCCCCGGCGGGGCGAACTCGGTCATGATCGAGACGGCACCTCCGAACTCCCCGCCCGCCGACAGACCTTGGACGATACGCAGCAGCGTGAGCAGCCAGGGGGCCGCGGCGCCCAGCGTGGCGTAGGTCGGAAGCAGGCCGATCAGGGTGGTGGCACCGGTCATCAGCAGGATGACGAGGATCAGCGTGGGACGGCGCCCCACCCGGTCGCCCAGGCGGCCGAACACGGCAGCGCCGACCGGGCGGAAGAAGAAGGCGAGCGCGAAGGACGCGTACGTCTTGACCAGCGCCTCGACGTCGCTTCCGCCGTCGGGTGTGAAGAAGTTGGCGGCGATGATGGTGGCGAAGTAGCCGTAGACGCCGAACTCGTACCACTCGATGAAGTTGCCCACCGACCCGGCCACGAGTGCCCTGATCGATCGGGGTGGTCTCGCGGTCCCTTCGACCGGGTCGTGCACGGGGGTGGTCATACGGCGCCCTCTCGACGTCATGGATGCCAAGCGGACGGAAGCTTTCCGTGGTTGGAAGTTACTTTCAAGAGTGGTGAGCTCACCTGCCGAAAACTTTCACCAGCAGGTCGGTCGCGGTGCCGGCGGCTACGCGATCAGGAACTCCAGCTCGGGTCGATCCCACATCACCGCGGGCGGATTCGCGGCGACGGTTCCGATCGCCTGCGCGCCCAGACCGCGATAGAACCCCTCGGCGGGAGGGTGCGACACGACGCGGACGCGGTCGACGCCCGCCGTGTGTGCCTCGGACTTCATGTGGCCGACTAGCAGGCGCCCGATGCCACGACCCTGTGCTTCGTCCGCGACGAAGAGCAGGTCCAGCTCCGGCGGTGCGAGGACCAACGCGTAGAAGCCGAGCACCCGCCCCGCCGGATCCGACGTGTCGACAGCGACGAAGACCCGGTGACTCTCGATGTAGTCCGGGCCCACGCGATAACCGGCGACCATCGCCGCGTACGGCCCCTCGTAGGCGCGCGACCTGCGCACGAGCTGCGTGAGCCGCTTGGCGTCCCGGGCGACCGCCTGCCGTACGGCGACCGTGCGGGGCTTCCATGTAATGGCCGACATTGCCTAGAGGGTACTACATCGGGATGCCGACGTTCATGTCCCGGGCAGCGGTGACGATGTTCACGGCAGGGCCGGCGCTTTGGCCGTGCTGATAGCGCAGCCGAATGCATGGCCCTCGTCGGCGACAACGGCATCATTAAGCACTTACTAGAAGTAAGTAGCTAACGGGCACTTTGGCGGGTAGGTGGCGGCGGGGCCACTGTGAACGCAGGCGCTTGCGAGCCGCCCGATCTGATCATCCGTACAGACCTGGAAGCACACACCATGGCAACCCTGCTGCACATTGACTCCTCCCTGAACCCCGGCACCACCTCGAAGTCCCGCACCGTGGCGATGAGGTTCTGCGACGCCTGGCGGGAGCAGCACCCCGACGGAGAGGTCATCCATCGTGACCTTGCCGCGGAGCCCCTGCCGCACCTGGATCAGCACGCCTTCTCCGCAGCCTTCGTGGAGGCCGAGGCGCGTACACCGGAACAAGCGGCGGCGATGGCCCGCCGTGTACGGCTCATCGAGGAACTCGAGCGGGCCGACGCCGTGCTCCTGGGCGCACCGATGTACAACTTCACGATTCCCTCGACCCTCAAGGCGTGGATCGACCACGTCCTCATGGTCGGACGCACGACCGGAGACACCTCCAGCGTCAAGGGCCTCCCGGTGACCGTCATCGCCAGCCGCGGTGGGTCGTATGCGCCGGGCACGCCCAGGGAAGCGTCGGAGTACGTGCAGAACTACCTGCAGTCCATCCTCAACGAGTACATGGGCCTCGAACTGGACTTCATCGTGCCGGAACTCACGGCCGCGCACTCCAACCCGGACATGGCCCAACTCATCCCGCTGGCCGAGAAGTCCTGGGCACGCGCCCTGGACGACGCCGTCCTGAAGGGCAAGGAGATCGCTCAGCGCGTCACCGCCGCCTGACATCTTCGGTAGCGCACCGTGCTGCTCCCCCTCACCGGGCCGGGCAGCACGTGTTCGCCCGGCCGCTGCCGGCGGCACGGCGAACACCGGGACGGCCCTGAACACGCCGATCAGGCCTGCCCAGGAGTCCGGGCAGGGCGGGGCGTCTCATGCCTCGTACACCCTCCCGGCCGTCAACGACCCCGGCCGGCGCCATCCTGGCCCGTGCTTCGTGTCCGCCCGCGACACGTCCGTCTCACGCCCGTGGTGGCGGGGGAGGGGATCATGCCGGGGTCTGCGTGTCCTGTTCGGTCCAGATGGTCTTGCCGGTGTCGCTGAACCGTGTGCCCCATCGCTGGGTGAGCTGCGCAACGAGGAAAAGTCCTCGCCCTCCTTCGTCGCCGGTGCGGGCGTAACGCAGGTGGGGAGCCGTCGTGCTCGCGTCGGACACCTCGCAGATCAGCGCCTGGTGATCGCGTATGACACGCAGGTGTATGGGGCCTTCGGCGTAGCGGATGGCGTTGGTGACCAGCTCACTCACCACAAGCTCGGTGACGAACCCCGTCTCCTCCAACCCCCAGACGGCCAGCTGGCGCTGCACGAGGCTGCGGGCGGTGGCCACGATCGCAGGGTCGCTGGGCAGATCCCACGTGTGTACCTGGTCGTTGTCCAGGCGGTGCGTGCGGGCCAGCAGGAGAACCGTCCCACTGGGCGTGTTCCCGACGTCGGGGGAGGACGCCACGATGGTGTTGCGCAGATCGTCCAGCGGTGTCCCGGTGGCCGAGGCCATGGGGCCTGCGAGCCATTCCGGCGGCCGGCCGTCGCGGGCGGTGGGGGCGCTGTGCGTGAGGTCCGGTGTGTAGAAGGCGATCACACTGCCGTCGGGCAGATCGAAATCCGCGTCGGCGAAGTGCCGCTCATCGGTGCCGAGTGGCTTGCCGACCGGCACAGGAAGGGTCCTGACCGTACCGCCGGGCTCCGCGACGGCGGGAGGGAGGTGCCCGGCGACGGCCAGCGACAGACGGCCGGACACGGGGTCGTAGAGGCCGTACACGCAGCGGATCTCCGCGACGGAGGAGGCGTTCCCGTGCCGGAAGGCGCCCTCCTCAGGGTCGGCCATCTGCGCGACCAAGGTGTCCAGACGGGCCAGTACCTCATCCGCAGTCAGATCCAGGCTTGCCAGCGTGTGCACCGCTGCCCCCAGCCGGCCGATGGAGGCGGCCCCAGGCAAGCCGGCCTCGGTCGTTTCCCCCAACACGAAGGCGACGCGGGCTCCGGACACCGGGATGACGTCGAACCAGTGGGCGCCCGCGGAGGCGGGAGCGAAGTAGTGGCTCGTCGTGACGGCGCTCTGCTCGGCGGTGCGGCGGCGAAGCATCTGGTGCTGCAGCGTCCGCGCCACGTTGTGCTCGCGCACATAGCGGCGCGCGTTGTCGATGCTCAGGGCCGCCCTGGAGGCCAGATCGCGGGCTGTGAGGCTGTCGAAGTCGGAAAAGGAGCTTCCCGACCGAAGACGATAGAGCGTCACGGCACCCACGACGCCACCGCGGGCCTTCATCGGTGCTACAAGGCAGGGCACGGGCCGACTGCCGCTGGTACTCCGGTACAGCGGTTCCCCGTCGTCGGCGGGGATCAGGACCTCGGACCGGTAGGGGGCGTCGCCGACACGCTCTCCCGTGGCGATCGGGTACGGGAACCTGGGACGGCGTCGCTGCCGGTCGCCTGCCGGGGCGGCATCGTCACCGCTGTACCGCAGACCCACGCGTCGCAGGTCGGGATGGTTCGGATCGGGTTCCTCCCCTACGAGAACCGGTGCGAACACGTCGACCGTGGCAGCGTCGGCGAAGCGCGGCACCGTGACATCCGCGAGCTGCTGACCGGTCTCGACCACACTCAGGGACGTGCCGATCACCGCGCTGGCGTCCGCGAGCAGTGCGATGCGTTCCTCCGCGATGCGCTGCTCGGTGATCTCCACCGCTGTCGTGGCCAAGCCCAGCACGCGCCCCTGGGCATCCTCCAACCTGAAGATCGAGTTTGCAAAGACATGCTCGTGCTCGGGATCGTCCGGGGGACGACCTCGCTTGTCGAAGCCCAGCACCGGTACCCCGGACTCCAGCACCTGCCGCATGTGCACTTCGAACTCCTCCGAGTTCGACTCCGGCCACACCTCGTGCGGCGTCAGACCGAGAGAGCGGGGGCCGAATACCCCCTGCATCCCCTGCGCCGCCGGGTTGAACTGGCGAAGCCGCAGGTCACTGTCGTACACACACAAGCTGGACGGTGCCTGCGTGAACAGGGTCTCGAGCACCGCAGGCCCCACCCTGTCACCATGTTCGCCCGCAGTCACGGGCGTGAGGGCCACCGCCCAGCCGCCGGGAACGTCATCGGCAGGCCGGATACGCACGTGACAGGCCTCGGTGTGCCCGTCCCTGCCGTGCACCAGAACCGGAGCGGTGGTGTCCGTGCCTTCGCCCGGCGCGTCGCCGCGGGGGGACAGAAGACGGGCGAACGGTTCGCCGAGTATTTCCGAGGCCGTGAAGCCGACCAGGGATCGGGCAGCCCCGCTCCACCGGGCGATCATCCCGTGCTGGTCGACTGTCAACTCGGCCGTCGAAAGCCGCCGCGTCAGCGACCTCTCCGAGCCGTCATGTGGGGTGCTCACCGCCATCAGTCCCCTCTGCGTCCCCGTCTGCCAGAATCGCGAAGCCCGCCACAGGAGGTACCCGCGACGCCCAGGGAGATCCCAAGTGGTGGACTCGCAGCCGTCCGGACTTCGGGCGCGGTGCCCCGCTTGCCTCGGCACGGGGCCGCGCGCCGCACAACAGCGGCGCGGCACGGCGACCGCTGCACCGCGGCTGCCTTGCCGGCGCCGCTGGACACGAGCGCCGACCGGAGCCCTGTCACCACCGCGGCCCGGGACACCAGCGCCCCGCATGCGCCGGAGAGCCGGACCACCCGTACAACAGCTCGGCCATCGGAGCTGTACGACGACGGCGAATCGGTCACTGCTGTGCGACGTCCTTGTGGATGCGGGCCACGGAACCGGTGAGCGGCGCGCCGCCCCCTCCTCTGCGCGACGCAACCAGCTCGGCGACGATCGAGACCGCGGTCTCCTCCGGGGTCCGTGCTCCCAGGTCCAGGCCGATCGGCGCGCGCAGCCGGGCGAGTTCCTCGTCCGTCACGCCGACCTCTCGCAAGCGCCGGACGCGGTCTTCGTGGGTACGGCGCGATCCCATGGCCCCGACGTAGGCCACCGGCTGTCGCAGTGCGTGTGCGAGCAGGGGCACATCGAACTTGGCGTCATGCGTCAGCACACACAACACGGTCCGATGGTCGACACCGGTGCTTTCGAGGTATCGATGCGGCCACTCCACGACCACCTCGTCGGCCTCCTGGAAGCGGCGGCGGGTGGCGAAGACCGGGCGGGCATCGCACACCGTCACGTGATAGCCGAGAAATTTCCCCAGCCGCACCAGGGCGGCCGCGAAGTCGATGGCCCCGAAAACGATCATGCGCGGTGGTGGAGCACTGACCTCCACGAGCAGGCGCAGGGGCTGACCGCAGTACGAGCCGTCCGCGCCCACCGTGATGGTGGAAGTATGTCCGACGTCCAGCAGTGCACGGGCCTCACCGGCAACGACGCGATCGAGTTCGACGTTCCCGTCGAGGGTGCCCTCCATCGAGCCATCGGCCCGCAGTACCAGAACGCGGCCGATGTACGGCTCCGGTCCGTCGATCACACGCGCCAGGGCCACGGCTTCGTCAGCGCACACCCCCGCCAGGGCGGACGCCAGGAGCGGACGGTGAGAATCAGACCGCCGGACGGGGACGGTGAGGATGTCGATCACACCACCACACGTGAGACCCACAGCAAAGGCGTCCTCATCGCTGTAGCCGAAACGCTGGACCAGGCTGCGCCCACTGTGCAGGGACTCCTGGCACGCCTCGTAGACCGCTCCCTCGACGCATCCGCCGGAGACCGAGCCTACGGCCGTTCCGTCGGCATCGACGGCTAGCGCCGCACCGGGCATGCGCGGCGCGCTGCCACTCACGGAGACCACGGTGGCGACGGCGAAATCCCGGTCTGCTTTGATCCAGCGGTACAGATGCTCCGCAACATCCAACATCTCCAGCTCCTGATGTGTGGAGTCGGCCCGCCGCACGCGCGGTACGAGACGGCCGTGGCGTCGCAGCACCGCCACCGAAGACGGCGGGAAAGAAACGGACAGGCGCGCGTAGAACCAGCCTAAGGGGCCACGTCTTCGGTCGCCCGGGGCCCACACGCAGAGACGCTGCCCCGCGACTCATCCAGTGTGTCGCGCCCACACGGAGAGCGCCTAAGGAAACCAGACTCCTGTGACCGGCCACTCCCGTTGAGTCCACCGAGCGGGCAACCCTGCGCCTGGTTCCCAACTCGCTCCCGCTGCCCGAAGGTTGTCAGTCAGTCGGCTGCGCTCCAGCCTTTGGCGGTGCCGAGTGGAACCGCCACCCTGACGGCCTTCTCGGGCAGATCGCCTTTGGTGTGCCCACCGCAAAGCGGACCCCACTGGCACAGGTGCCGAAGGTGGCTGCGCGCACAGGAGCCGGACCCGTGCGCCGCCGGGCCCAGAAGGCCCCACCTGACACAGCTGAGAACGCAGCGGGTACCGGTCTCCGCTTCCCGTTCAACGCTGCGCGTTGCCACGAATGGCGGACCGCTATGCCCGGTTTTAGCATCGACCAGAAACCACTCTGGTTGACAAGGCGCGCTCCTGCTCTAGAGCAAACTCCCATGAATCGAGGCGCTATGAAGCATGTCGACACGCCGACGCGCCCTGGCGAAGCGACATCAGAAATTCCGGACGTAGAAGTCACGCTCAATGTCAATGGTGATCCTTACCGCATGCGGCTCGACTCCCGTGTGACGCTCCTGGACGCCCTGCGCGACCACCTGGGGCTCACCGGCGCGAAGAAGGGATGTGATCAAGGTGCGTGCGGCGCCTGTACCGTCCTGGTGGACGGAAAGCGCATCGTCTCCTGCCTCGCTCTGGCTGCTCAGTACGACGGTCGCGAGATCACCACGCTGGAAGGGCTCACCGACGACGGCGAGCCGCATCCGCTGCAGAAGGCGTTCGCCCGTCACGATGCTTTCCAGTGCGGCTACTGCACGCCGGGACAGATCATGTCCGCCGTCTCCCTGCAAGCCGAAGGCCGCGCGGGCACGGACGCGGACATCTGCGAGTTCATGAGCGGAAACATCTGCCGCTGCGGCGCCTATCCGAACATTCGCGCAGCGATCCGCGACGTCGTTTCGGAGGCGAACGATGCGTCCGTTTGAGTATGTCCGGCCCGCCGAGACCGAGCAGGCGGTGGCAGCCGTCACCGCAGACCCCCGCACGTCCTTCCTGGCCGGCGGCACCACCCAGCTCGACCTCATGAAGGACGGCGTCCTGGATCCGCAGCGGCTGGTCGACATCACCAGGCTGCCTCTCAAGGGCATCATGCACGCCGACTCGAGGGTGCACGTCGGCGCGCTGACGACGATGGAGGAACTTGCCGCGGACCCGATGCTGCGCGAACGGCTTCCCTTCGTGCGGGAGGCGCTCCTGCTCGGGGCCTCCACGCAACTGCGCAACATGGCCACGATCGGCGGCAACCTGCTGCAACGGGCACGGTGCCGGTACTTCCGTGATCCGACCGTCGCAGCGTGCAACAAGCGCAACCCCGGCTCCGGATGCGCCGCCATCCACGGCATCCAGCGCATGCACGCGATATTGGGCACGAGCGACCAGTGCATCGCCTTGCATGCGTCTGACGTAGCCGTTCCTTTCGTGGCGCTGGACGTCGTCGTCCACGTACAGGGGGTGGACGGCCCACGCGCCATCCCACTGACTCAGTTCTACCGTGAGCCCGGCACGACACCCCACATCGAGAACGTGCTGAAACACGGCGAACTGATCACGGAGGTCGAGATCCCCCTTCTCCCCGAGGGAGTGCTCTCGCACTACCTGAAGGTGCGCGACCGCGTGTCCTACGAGTTCGCTCTCACCTCCGCCGGCGTGGCCCTGCAGATGGAGGGCGACATCATCCGTGAAGCCCGGATCGGCCTGGGCGGAGTGGGGACCGTTCCCTGGCGGGCATGGAGCGCCGAGGACGTGCTGCGCGGCGCTACGGTCAGTGCCGAAAGCTTCCAGGCGGCAGCAGAAGCAGCTCTGGAGGGGGCCCGGACACTGCCCGGTACCGCGTTCAAGGTGGAGCTGGCCAAGCGCACCCTGGTGCGCACGCTCGAGACCGTGGCAGGAGCCTCGTCATGACGACTCTGGAAGACCCGACGCGCACGGTCATCGGAGAAGGTGTGGACCGTGTAGATGCCCCCCTGAAGACCACCGGGGCCGCGCACTATCCCAACGACTACACCTACCCGGGCATGGTTCACGCGGCCCTGGTGGGCAGCACGATCGCCGCAGGGCGCATCCGCAGCATCGACGCCTCCGAAGCCCAGCGGGCCCCCGGCGTCCTCACCGTGATCACCCACCTGACCGCACCCCAACTGGAACGCGGACCGATGACCCTGCTGGGGCCTTCGCCGCCCGCCCCGATGCAGGACGACCGCATCCTGCACTACGGCCAGCACATCGCCGTCGTCGTGGCCGACAGCCCGGAACAGGCACGGCACGCCGCCTCGCTGGTCAACGTCGAGTACGAGCCCGCCGAGGCGCTGCTGGACATCGAGGACCCCCGGGCCGAGATCCTGGAGAACCCGTGGGGTCTGGACTCCGAGCGCGGCGACGTCTCGGCCGGTTTCGCTCAGGCCGACGTCGTCGTGGACGAGCGCTACACCACACCGGACAACACCAACAACCCGCTCGGACTGTTCACCAGCATCGCCTCCTGGCACGGCGACTCGGTCACCGTCCACGACTCCACCCAGTGGCCGCACAACGTGCGCACCTCCATCGCCCAAATCTTCCGGATCCCGGAAAGCGGCGTGCGGGTGCTCGCTCCCTTCGTCGGCGGCGGCTTCGGCGCCGGGCTGCGTGTGTGGTGTCACACCATCCTCACGGCGATGGCCGCGCGTGAAGTCAAACGACCGGTGAAGCTCGTCCTGACCAGGCCACAGATGTTCACCTCCGTCGGGCACCGCCCCAACAGCGTCCAGCACATCAAGATCGGCGCCACCTCCAGCGGCGACCTGACCGCGATCGAGCACCGCGCCATCTCGTCGGTGGCGATGGAGGACGACGACTACGAACCGGTCGCCGCCGGATCAGCAGTCGCCTACGAGTGCCCGAACCTCCTGACCCACGACCGTCAGGCCCGCCTCAACATTCCCTGCCCGGGCTCCATGCGCGCCCCCGCCGAGGGCCAGGGCAACTTCGCCCTGGAATCCGCCATCGACGAGGTGGCTCACGCGCTCGGCATGGACCCGCTGGAACTGCGGCTGCGCAACTACGCCGAGCAGCACCCGGTCCTGGGCCTGCCCTGGTCGAGCAAGGCACTGCGCGAGTGCTACACCCTCGGCGCGGAACGATTCGGCTGGTCACGCCGGACGCCGGCCATCGGCTCCATGCGCGACGGCGACTGGCTGGTGGGATACGGCCTGGCCGGCGTCTCCTACCCGTTCTACCAGGTGCCCTGCCAGGCACGGGCATCGCTGCGCCGAGACGGGTCCGCCTACGTGACCAGCGCCGCAACCGACATCGGCACCGGCACCTACACGGTCATGACCCAGCTCGCGGCCGAATGCCTGGGCCTGGACCTCAACAGGGTCCGATTCGACCTCGGCGACTCCGACATGCCCTACTCGCCCCAGGCAGGAGGCTCCGGCCTGACCGGAGCGCTGGCCAATGCCGTACACATGGCCTGCGGCAACCTCGTCAGGGAGTTCCTCGACATCGTCCGCGACGACGACGCCTCCCCGCTGCGTGGAGCGGCAGCGGAAGAGGTCACCGCGAGTGGGGGCCGCCTGCACCGCACCGACGCACCGGACCAGGGAGAGGCATACACCGACATCCTCAACCGTCACGGGCTGGAGGAGCTCAGCGCGGACGGCCGCAGCACACCACCCGACCCTCAGAAGATCGGCATGGCAACGGCAGGCGCCTTCGGCGCGAAGTTCGTCGAGGTCCGTATCGACCCGCAACTGGGGCTGCTGCGGGTGGCGCGCGTCGTCAGCGCGATCGACGGCGGACGCATCCTCAACGAGAAGACCGCCTCGAGCCAGATCACCGGCGGCACCGTGGGCGGCATCAGCCAAGCCATGTTCGAGGAGACGGCAACCGACGCGGGCACCGGCCGGATCGCCAACGCCACCTTCGGGGACTACCTGATGCCCGTCAACGCGGACATCCCCGACATGGAAGTGATCTTCTGCGGCGGCCCCGACCGGGCCACCACCGTCGGTACGAAGGGAGTCGGCGAAGTCGGTCTGGTCGGGATGGCGGCAGCCATCGGTAACGCCATCCACCACGCCACCGGCCGCCGGCTGCGCTCCCTGCCCTTCACCATCGACCAGCTGCTCCTGTGAAGCACGGCCCACTCTGCGGTGAAGGCGCCAACCCCAGCGCCCCACCGCACGGGCAGGACCCCGACCGGGCCACGCGACCGACCCGCCGGCGCCACGGCCCCCCAGGGCACCGGACGGCCCGGCGGCAGACGCGAACACCGCGGGCGCGGACCCGTCACCCTGCGAGACGGTGAACATCATGGCCTCCAGCAGCACCGCCCGCCCCACGGTGGTGCTCACCGGTGCCACCAGCGGCATCGGCGAACACGTTGCTCACCTTCTGGCCGCGGCCGGCTCCCGGCTGATCATGCACGGTCCCCAGCCGCCCGAAAGCCAAGTCTCTCTCCTCGACCGTCTCAACCAGCTGGGCGTCGACGACGTGCACTACCTCCAGGCAGACTTCGACCATCTCGCCGCCACCGACAGACTCGCCGATCACATCGCAGACATCACCGACCGCGTCGACGTGCTCATCAACAACGCCGGCCGCCCCGGCCCACGAACCCGGCAACTCACCGGCGACGGCAACGAGCGCACCCTGCAGACCAACTACCTGGCACCGGTGCTGCTCACCGCCCGCCTCACGCCTTTGCTCCGCACCGCTCGGGGACGTGTGGTCCACGTCTCCTCAGCCACGCATGTGTCCGCGTCACTGGACGTGGACGACCTCAACATGCAACGCGCCCCCTACAGCTCCACCGGCGCCTACTCCAGAAGCAAACTCGCCCTGGTTGCTCACGCGCGATGGCTCACAGGCCAGGCGCCCGAGCCCCGGTTCGACGCCGTGAGCCTGCATCCCGGAGTCATCCGCACACCCCTGCTGCACGCCATGTTCGCCATCGAGGGAGACCCGGCGCCCCAGGGCGCACGCAACGTGGAGCAGGCCGCTCTCGCCGCCGGGCCCTGGAACGGGCAGTACCTGGACGAGGACACACCCGCCCAGCCGCACCCCGCCGCACTGGACGCGGAATGGCGAAAGCACCTCATGCAGCACACGTTCCTCCTCCTGCCGCAGCACCGCTCCGACGGCCCCTAGCCAGCGCACCGGCCGGCATCGTGGCACAGTTGCCCAGGCCAAGAGTTTCGGGGCCTCGTCGTCGTTGAGGTCAGGCATGAGCAGGGCTTTGACCTGTACGTGGTCAGTTCGGCGCTCTGCCGGTTGCGTCGAGACCGTGAAGCGCCTCGGGGCGCGGGATGTCCAGTGAGACGTCGACACGGTTCAGCCCGGCATCGGCCGGCGACAGCGGCTAGTGATGCGGCTCATCGAGCAGATACCCCTCGATGCCCACCGCCGGTGACATGCTGCTCCCTGAGCTGCCGCTTCCGGCTGACGCCGGAGGAACAGGAACAGCGCGGATCTGCTCCCGCCGAGCGGTGGATCGTCGACGACGGCCCAGCGCGTCGGGGTCATCGCCTCCGTGACCCGGCCCTTCTGCCCGCCAGACCCTCGGTCGTCGGCCCCGACCGCGGGCGAGCCCATCACCAGCGGCACCTGCGGGCTCGGCCGAAGGGGCTTCGCTCACCTGCGGGGGCGCAGAACACCGTCGGGGTCGTAGCGCCGCCACAACTCAGCGACGCGTGTGCCGACGGTCCCCGGGTAGGTGCGGTCGAACGAGGCCTGGCTCGGATGGCTCTCAAAGTTCACATACGCCCCTTCGGTGTGCTGTCCGACCGGCTCCCACGCCCTGAGCAGGTCGTCGTGACCGTACGGAGGGAAGGTCGAGGCGGTCACGAGGAACCGCTGATGCCGGTGTGGGAAGGCGGTGGCCGCAGGATCGACTTCGGCCACCGCACCGCCGAGCGACCGCATCTGGACCAACAGGGGCGTGGGCCCGGCCACCATGTCGACCAGGGCACGGCCGGCGGCCGGCGTGATCTCCGAGAGCAGCCCGTTCGTCGTGGAGGCAGGCATCTGCCCGACGTTGACGTGCATGTGCTCACGCGGAACAAGACTCGTGTAGGGCACCAGCAGCGCCTGCTGAAGCGTCACGTCACCGATGCCGAGGAGTGGCTCGATCGCACTGCCGACTGCCTGCGTGTCGTCGGTGGCGACGACCGCGGTGATGAACGCATGCGTCGCCGGCCCCTGTGAGGAGAACATGACGGCCGTCGTCAGCTCCCGCGGGGCGTCTTTCAGCACCGCGTCCAGGCGCTGGAGCAACCGGCCCTCGGCATCGACCCGTGCGGCGATCTGCGCGTATCCCACATTCTGCAACGCGAGTGCCTCGAACTCGAAGGCCACAGCTATGCCCGCGCCCGCGCCGGCGCCCCGCATCACCCACAGCAGGTCCGGCTCGTTGGCCGCGTCGGCGCGTACGGCCGAACCGTCGGCCAGCACCACCTCTACCGCCCGCACGCGGTCCACCGTGAGCCCGAAGCGCCTGACCAGCCATCCCACTCCTCCACCCGTGGCGAGCCCGCCGACACCGACATTGCCGTGGTCGCCGGAGCTGATGGCCAGCCCGTGGGGGCTCAGCGCCTGGGCGACCTGCGCCCAGCGAGCACCAGCCCCCACCCGCACCAGGCGCTGGGAGCGGTCGAGGACCGTGACCTCGTTCATCCGACGCAGGTCGATGACCAGTCCGCCGTCGTTGGTACCGCGGCCGGACAAGCCGTGCCCGCCGCTGCGCACCGCGACGGAAAGTCCTCGATTCTTTGCCAAGGCCAGGGCGGCTGCGACGTCACCGGCTGATTCCGGGACGGCGACGACGGCGGGACTGCCCACCGTGGTGTAAGTCGAACGGTAGGTCCTGTAGCGACTGTCCTCCGGTGTGATCAACTTGCCGGACAGGGCGGCAGGTACGGTGACGGGTTCCGGGTTCATCGCAGCCCCCTGCGCTCCGCGACGCGTGCGCGTACCGCCGGGACGACCTGTGTCGCGAAGAGCTCCAGCTGGGACTCGGCGTCACCCACAGGCCAGAAGATGAAGGTGTCGAAACCCAGGTGCAGGGCCCAGTCGGTGAGGGCGTCGACCCACGCCTCGACGTCGCCGACGAGTCCGTGGCGGGCACCGTGCGTCCCGATGGTGCCGATGACGTTGTAGATCCGCCGGACGGACCGCGGGTCGCGGCCGGCGGCGGTAGCCGCCTCGTCGATGATGAGCTGACGTGCGGGTACCTCCTCGGGCGGCACGTAGATGTTCAGCGGCGAGATCCATCCGTCGGCCGCCCGCCCGGCCACGGCGAGCATCTTGGATTTCTGCGCCCCCAGCCACAGCTGCACCGGGGTCGTCGGGAGAGGCCCGGCCCGGTAGCCCATGACGGAGTGGTGAGCAGTCTGCATCCGTACCGCACCGCCGGTCAGCGCCTGGTGCATGAGATCCAGGGACTCCTCGGTGAAGGCAACCATCTGCGCGCCGCGCCGGGGCAGGCCTCCCATGGAGGCGATCGCGTCGGCGAAAGCACCGCCGCCGACCCCCAGCTGTACACGTCCGCCGGTTAGGACATTCAAGGAAGCGGCTGCCTTGGCCAGCAGCGCCGGAGGCCGCAGCTGGAGGTCGGCAACGTCGGTGAGGAAGGAAATGCCCTCCGTCGACGCTGAAAGGTGACTGAGCAGCGTCCAGGTCTCCAGGTGGCCCGGCTGGTACGGGTGGTCCTGTACGGCGAGGTAGTCGAGCCCGCCGTCGTCGGCCTGACGCGCTAGCCGGCGGGTCTTCTCGAGTGCGTCCGCTGCCGGGTCGAGGCTCAGGCCGAACGACAGCGGGTGTCCGTAATCGGTCATGGCACCACAGTGCAGCGGCCAACACGCCACGCCAAACATCCCGTAAGGTGCTAATCTTTCGTAAGTAGGTTAGGAGTAGATTGCATGCCGCGGCAGCTTGAACGCAGTTCCATCCATGACGAGACCTGCCCTCGCTTCCAAGAAGCCCTCGAAACGGTGGGCCGCCGCTGGACCGGGTCCATCCTGATGGCCGCCGTCCAGGGCGCCAGGCGCTTCGGCGAGTACCGGGCAGTGATCGACGGGATATCCGACCGCCTGCTCTCGCAGCGCCTCAAGGAGCTCGAAAGCGAAGGGCTCATCGAACGGACCGTGGTGCCGACCACACCCGTCCAGATCACCTACAGGCTCTCCCCCTCAGGGGAAGCCCTCCTCGACGCCCTGCAGCCCTTGGTTCGCTGGAGCCTCCGCAGAGCAGCCGAAAACGCCCACACTCCACTGGGTGAGGGTGGAGCGCGCACCTGATCCTTCTCGGGTACGCGCCACACGACTGGGGGCAGAGCGTGCGCGCCTGCTGGGCGGCCGTTCGGCTGTTGACCGTGATCGCATCGACCTGCCCTGATGGGCCCCGCCCCCGTCCCGCCTCGGCCACCGTCCGCTCCGCCTTCCCGCAGCACTGCTTGGACAGCACCGGCCGTGTACCACCGGCTCCCGACGGCCCCGTTTTCGCTGAGGACAAGCGCTTCACCTCGCAGGCTGCCCAGGTCCGCGGCCGCTGACTCGGCGTAACGACGGTGCTCGGTCATCTCGAGGGCGGCCAGCCGTCGTAGACGCGTTGATCGCCCGTGGCCTGGGTGATCACCCCGCTCCCGGCAGCGGTGATGCGCCAGGTCCGCGTCGTATCGGCCGTAGTCGTGCGGTCGGCTGTTGCGGCGGAGCTCCCGGCTGACCGTCCGCCGTTCTCCGACCGCCACCGGTATCCCGTCTTGCGCCCGGTCCCAAGCTGCCTCCATGCCTCGGCTGGGGCCATCCCGGACGCGAGCAGCCGCCAGTACTCGGCCTCGAGTTCCAGCCTGCGCTTCCGTCCCCGCCTCACAGCAGGACCGTGCTGGCGGCAATCAGACATTGTTGTGCTGGGCGGTCGGCACTTCCGCGTCACGCCTGGGCCGGGCGCCGTCGCTGACGGCGATGTCGGCGAGGTACCAGCGGTGACGCTTCGGACGTCCTCCTCGTATGCCTTGAGTGGTGCGAGCACGGCAGGTGCGTGGCTGATGGCGACGGCGCGCGTACACCGACCGAGTCGTGGCCGGCCGAGATCGCGGTGCCGCAGGATCGGGACGGGTCGTTCGAGCCGCAGCCGCTCTGGAAGCGGCAGCGGTGTCTGGGCGGGGTGAACGAGATGGTCCTGTCGCTGTCGGCGAAGGGTTGACGTACGGGGAGATCTTCGCGCCTCTCACCGAGGTGTACGGCGTGGAGGTCCCCGAGTCCACGATCTCCACCATTACCGACAGCGTGATGGTCGGCACGACGGAATGGCAGAACTGTCCGCCGGACAGCATCTACTCGGTCGTCTTCATCGACTGTGTGAACCGTGAAGGGCAGGGACGGGCACGTCACCAACGGCAGGGATGATCCGGCCGTTGTCGATGCGGAAGCTCTCGGTCGGGGAGCAGCCGATGGATGGCGTGATCAGCACGCTGACGGCAACCGGTGCGGGTTCCGCACCGGAGGTGGAGAACTGACACACCGCGTGGCGGCCGGTCAGCGGGAACCAGAACCAGGAGTCCGCCTTGCCGACAAGACCACGGTCCGATTCCCTCCACGTGCCGTCCTCGAAGGTGAAGACCTGGAGGCGCAGGGATGCCGCGAGCGGGTCGGTCCGCGACCTCAGAGCGGTGAGTGTGAACTTGAAGTCCTCGTTCAGGACCGATGAGGCGATCCGCAGGCGCTCCGCCGGTCGGGGCTCGGTCTGCGTTTCCTGACCGGCCGTGGGGCGGGCCTGCGGGTTGGTCGGCGACGGGTTCGGAGGGCCACCGGCGGTTGCGCCGATCGTGGCCGTGACGGCCGTGGCGGTGGCCGCCACGACGGCACCCCAGCCTGTGAGCGTACGGAAGTTCCTGATCACGAGGTCTCCACGTGTGGTGATGGGTGCATGTTCCCGAGGTGCTGCGCACCGTATTCGAACCGGCACGCCTCACGGTCGACCGAACGCGACGGGACTGTCCGATGCCTGCGGGCGGTGCCGGCACCGGTCCGAATCGCGCCCCTGCGGGGCAGGTTGAAGCGGTCGTTCCCGTCCAGGCCCCTACTGGTCGCTTCTTCCCCCGTGGGCGGCGTCGGGGCCACTCGACGCGGCTACTTGCCGGGGAAGGTCGGACGCACGGGCGTCGGCGACTCGGCCGGTCCGCGACCGTCCTCAAGCCGGTGAGGCCGCACGTCGGAGAGTTCGAAGGTGAGTTGCCAGGTCGCGGGCGTCAACACCCGCAGCATCACCTGACCATGAGCCCGACGGAACGCCCCGGTGCCTCCGGTGATCGCGTTGACGACCGTGACCGGTACCGGAAGTCCGGCTTGCTCACCCTCAAGGGTGATCTGACCTTCCGGCAGCACCGCGGTCGACGCGCACTGTCCCGCGTTGCGTTCGAGGTCGGTGATGACGCAGTACCCGCCGATGCGCCCGACGACGCGTTCCTCGCCTCCCTCGGTCGACGTCAGACTTCCGCTGAAGACGAACTGGTCGCCGACACTGCGGCCAGCCGCCCCGAGATCCAGCTCGTCGCCGACGTGCAGCCGAGCCTCTACGACGTGGACGGCGCGGCTCTTCGCCGAGGAGCCGCCTTCGTCAGGGCGTGGTGTTGCAGCCGGAGCTGTCTCCGCGGGGGCCACGTCGGCCGACGCGGGCCCGATGGGGGTGAGCCCGGCAGAACAGCCGAGAACTGTAACGGCGAAGCACAAGAGGGGTCGGCCGACGAAGCCCATGGTCGCCTCCGTGGTAGTGGGAATGAACGGGGCCGGTGCCGCCAGGCTTCGTCCGAAGTCGACGCAGCCGGACGGTGGCGTGTCGGGGCGGTTGGACGGAGGGAGGGACACCCGGGCGGTTCCCGGGCCGTGGAGCGTATGAGTAGCCCCGCGATATCATCAGGGCTCCCGGTCACACTCACGCCGTGGTGACGCATCTCGTCCGAGTTCATTCATGACGGGCCCTCCGTCTGGCGGAAACGCTAACGGCGGCTGTGGCGACGTGCTCAGCAGAAGAGCGAAGAAGGGGCCATTAGGGTGTATTTCCCTGGGTGAAGGTCGACCGGACCGAGGACGTCTTCGAAGACGTCCGCACCGCCTACGACGGTGGCGCCTACGACGCGGCACCGACCAAGGGCGACGCCACGGCCACTGCACCACTCAAGAGCCACGACGACACCAAGGCCAGCTACCTGGAGGCCGGCGCCACCTTCGACGACTACGGACGCGAACTGACGGTCACCGACCTGACCGCCGACGTGGAGCGCTCTCCAGGTTGGCATTGCCGGTTGCAGCGACCTGTCGAGCAGACGGATCCCTTGCAGAGCCTCCACCCGGCTCGCGCTGAGCGCTTCACCGTTCGGATTCCGCAGGGATGCCCTGGGGGATTCGATCTTGCCTTTGATGTGCGAGCCGTCCAGAACGACCGAGCCTACGGCGGTGAAACGGTTCCCGAAGTCGAGGTTGTGGTGTACGGCGAGGCGGGTGGCGTTGATGGTCACCGCACCCACATCGGTGTGAAACCGGCCGCCTGACCAGTCGGCGTGGCCCCTGACTTCGGCTCCGATCAGGCTCACTGTTCCTGCAGCGTGAACATCGTTGGCCACCAGGAGATCGTTACCGACGATCAAGCCGGGGGCCAACAGCGCAGTTTCCCCCTTGCCGTCGACCGCCTTGGCAGTCCAGTTGGCCGCCGATTCCGGAGTCGGCGAGCACCACGCTGCCGGTCGCTTGAACCTTGCCGCGTACGGGCTGCGGTACCGAGGCGAACGTTGCGCCCTACCCGGACGCCTTGCGCGGAGATGGCCACACCCGCGCCGTTGTTGAATTGCCGCCTTCCCATGAGAGGTCTCCACGAATGTCGGCGCCGTCCCACAGGACCATCCCCGTCGCCCGGAAGACCGTCGGCGCTCGAACAACCCCCGGCTCCCACGGCCCGTTACCAAGGAATTAGGACGGCTCGGACACCGTGATCACACCAGCCACAGCGAGATCGTCTCAAAGGTCGATAGCGTGGCACGATGACCAGCATGTCGGGTCAGGTTTGGGTGTCACTCATATCGTTGGGCGGCGTCGTCCTTGGCGGCATGCTGTCCTACCTCGTCCAGCACAGGACTCAACTGTCAGCGGAACGCGCTGAACAGCAACGACAGCAGAACGCCCTGTCGGAGGCTCGGCGCGCGGCACGACTGGCGCTGCTGGAGCGGTTCATCGAGGTGGCGGCCGAGGCCGAACGCTGCGCGTTCAGCCGGCCTTCCGAGTTCGACGACACGCACCCCTGGCACCTGAAGACCGAGGACGTCATGAACAGGTTGTGGGTCGCCGAGCGGCTCATCCGCATTCAGTTCTCCCTGCCCGTGCATGACGCGGCGCGTGCGTACTTCCTCGACCTCAACAGGACGGTATGGGACGGCTTGTCCGACGGCGAGAGCGTTTCGGCACGCGGACTGCTTCGAATGGCCGGCCAGGGGCAGTCAGGAGGATGCTTGCGGTGGAGTACGCGATGTGAGTGTGCAGTCGTTGTAATGGGTCACAGCGTGGAGCTGCTTTCCCAAGTCAAAGACAACACCCCAGCAACCGGTGCGAGACCGGGAGCCAGTTTTCCGGGGCCCGTACTTGCTGGATTGGTCAACGGAAGCGTGAACTGGTCAAGTGTCGCTACCAAATGGCGGTAACCCGGGACATCTGCATCCGGCACCCACAACTCCAGATGCTGCGCGGATGGCTCCCAATCCCACTCACCCTCGTTGCTGGCGGCGCGAGACACGAGGAAGGCGAGCCCTCCCCACCAAGGTCCCTGCGGCCGAGGATCCGACAGCTTGGTGTCGTCCCATGAAAAATCGAGGATCATCGTCTGAGGAACCCAGCTCGGAATGATTTTCACGTTTCCGCCGTGGATCATGATTACCTCCTGGTGCCGGAAGGCTCTGTCGCATGGCGTCGCTCCGGGTACGGCGAGCGCACAAGAGTCAGAGGCTGCGCGGCGTCACCCTGCCTTCCGGTAATGCGCCTGAGCAGCAGGGGCGTCCTATGCGGTGGTGGCAGTATTCGCACTGCAGGCGTCGAAGGCCCTAGCATTCGGCCGCGGTGAGCGGTTCACCCACACCCCCTCGCAACTCTGACAGAAACCATCCCGGCCAGCCTCTTCGACCCACGCCGCCCCGCCCGTGTCTAGAGTCCCAGCCCGAACGTGAACGTGATCGGGGCGAAGTCCGAGGCGTAGCCGCGCAGGCCGTCGCCGCCCCAGTGCAACGCGACGATCTCTTTGCCCTCGTTCACCACCACGGAGCCAGAGTCCCCACCCCGCGACCACACGCCTTCCGGGTTCAGACCGAGGTCGGGGATCCTCACGATCGACACCTGCCCGAGCAGCACCCAAAGGGGGGTGCCGGCGCGGTCGCGTGCCACGTACGTGCCGAGCGTGCTCTCCACCACTCCGTGCGATACGCCGGTGCGGTGCCCGCGCTTGCGAACGATCGAACCGATCCGTGGCGAGGAGAGGGCGGTCACGGTGCCGATATCGGCGATCCGTCCGACCTCCGCGGTGCGCGCGGCATCCACCGAGCACAGCGCGGCGTCAAAGAAGCCGGAGGGCAGACCGCCGGGGATGAACGACGGCGTGTCGGGCGCGAGACACTGCAGTAACGAGCCGAGCCGTTCGTTCGACGGCGCCGGGTCGACATGCGGTGCCGGCTGCTGAATCTTGTCACCGACCGCACCGCAGATGACGTGGGCGTTGCTGACGGCGACCGGTGATCCGGACGCGTCGTGGAACACACAACCGAGCGTGCCCACGTGCGCCTCGCCGCCGACGATCGCCGCGGGCCCGAGCTGGATTCCGCCCATGACGGGGTCGGCGCCCGGAACGCCGTAGGTTTTCTCGTCCGGAATCCCACCCTGCTCCAGCTGCGGTCTGCCTGCGACGAGGATGTACGGGAATCCGCCGATCGACTCCGGCAGAGCCGCGGGGGGTGCGTCAGGGTCGTCGACCAGAAGGCGCAACGTGTACGCGTCGGCGGCGTCCACCCCGACATCGATGCCGTTCACACCCTCGAGCAGCAGCAGTCCAAAGGCGTTCGCGTTGAGCGCGGCTGACAGCTCGACCGGTACCTCTTCCGCGGGCATGCGCATTCCCTCCTTCGTCTAGACGAACTCGTTGGCGATCAGTTTGTGCAGGTCGGGCATCACGCCGACGAAGGCTCCGGGTGCCCTCGCGCTGCTGTTCACCGGACGGGTCAGCACGCCGGGCATGCGTTGCGCGGAGATCTTGCCCCGTGCCCCGGTGGCCGGGCTGAGGGTCTGGAACAGGCCCTGCGGCTCTGCCGGTCAAGCATGTGGCGGCCTTGCACGTCGACGAACTGATCGAGCGGGGCGCCGTTGTTCCCGGCCGCTTCGATGACGGTCACGCCGTGCGCGGTGGCGAGCCGCACTGCGGCGAGCACCGAGCCTGGCGGCCCGGGCGGGCCGTTCCTTCGCCTCTGTGGCGAGTGTTTTCCTCGTGGGTATGTCGAGCGGAGCGGGGAAGCCGGGGTCGGCCGTCCCGGGCGTGGTCGTGTCCATGGCCCGCAGGGCGAGAGAGGCGTCCCGGGCGGGGGTGCCTGATTCCGATCCGGCGGCGACGAGACGGGCCCGCCACAGGCCGGTGGCCCCGTCGAGCGGCATCGGCAGCGCGGAATGCAAAAAGGCCACGTAAGACCGCCAGGCTGGTCCTCGACCGAGAAGATCATCCGCCAGGGCAGTTCGAGAGCCGTTTCCATGGCACGAGGAGGGGACGCGGGCCTGAGCGGTTCCCCCAGGCTCGCCGCTCGCAGGATGCCTTCCACTGTCGGGACGAGGGTGGTGCCGCGCGGCAGGTGCAGGGCGAGCCTGCTCGGCCCGGAGAGCATCGCGGCACAGACCGGGACGGGCGAGCCTGAGCTCGGCCGAGCGACATCGTCCTGCACCTGGTTCCGCAGCAGGGTCTCTTCGACGACGTGCTGAGGTGGAAACGTGAGCACCAGCCTGACGCCGTCACCGGCCGCCTTGAGGACGGGGAGACCGTCGGGGCGCGTCCCGCAGGGCGTCAGACCGGACCAGCTGGCGCCGAGCAGAACGTGATCCGCTGATCTCACGAGCAGAAAGTTCGGCAAGGAAACCACCGGCCGATTGCGTGGTGGGCGGATGAGACCGCCTTCGAGCCCTGCCCGTGCTGAGGAGTACGTCGAAGGAGGGCCACCATGTGCGCTGAGGCGCAACTCCTGGGGGTTGCCCTGGCATAGCCGCCTTTTTAGCGTCTCTCGGCGCAAACGCACTGTCAAATCGATGCCGGTAGCGTGCTATCGGCACCGGGCACATCGGCACACCGGCGCTGGGGGCGTGCTTGTCGGCGGCCACTATATGGGCAGTCGCGGAGGTGGGGTGGCGGTGATGATCGGCGGGTTTTTGTCGGTGGGGTTCGGCATCGTGACGTCAGACGTCAGTGGTTGAGTATCGAACTTCTGCAGTTCAGTGGGTCTCGGCTTTTGGCGTTCTGACTGTCCGTCGGCTGTGTCTCTCATGGGGGTGGTCTGGCGGTGCCGGCCGGTGGGCAGGCGGACAGCAGAGCAGCATCGGCGGTGCCTGCGTCGCTTGTTGTGGGGACCCGCCGATGCTTCCAGATCCGCATCCGTCGTCGCTGTGCTGGGTGCCTTGCACGGCTGTTTCACCTTTTCGGCGTTCTCCATGTTCGCCGCGCTGGTCACGGGGCTGATCACGAACACCGGCCGGGGCACGGTCAACGGGATGCCGCTGGGCGCGAGTGCAGACCGGGAGACCTTCGCGCCCATCGCCGCCCCCCCCGCGTGGTCGTCGGCCGCCTCCTGGACTTCTTGGTGCGCCTGGTGCCCGGGGCTGCTCCTGGAACTGACTGCACCGCGCGGAAGCTGCGCCCGGGTTCAGGGCCGTCGGGCCGCTCACGGTCCGCAGACCGCCGATCTATGCGGAAAAGGCATTGCGAAGCCGAGGCAGAACTGGACGAGGACGCCGAACAAGCAAAACCGCTGGCCGAGCAGGCCAGTGCCGCCGCAAAGACGAGCAACCAGATCCGCACGTGCGCCACCACCGTCCGCACCGCGCTGACCACAGCCCTCACGGCAGCCCGCCGCGTCGCCGGCACCGCGAGCGCACACGCCGCCGCAGTGGACCGGCGCACATCCGCCCGTGACGATCTCGTATCCACCTGACCCTGGTCTGCCACCGCCCTCACCTGCCCGCCGCCCTGCACCAGGCCCTGCAAAGGGCCGACTACGCCATCACCGCCGAGTTGCAGGCCGCCCGCCGCCCCTACTACGGCACGACCGCTCCCGTACCCCCGCCTGCGGACGAGCCCGCCCAGCCGACAGATCGGTGGCTCACCCTGCCCGCGCTGGAGCGCCTGGTCTCCTACGACAGCCCCACCCAATGCACCGCCCTGTGCACGCCGCCGCCGATCACCTTCCGGCACCGCCCGCCGCCGACACCCCCCACCGGGCAGACGGCACGGGAAGCTGCCCGGCGCCTGGCTGCCGCGGCCGCCCATCCCCGCCTGGCCACCGCGCTCTTCACCGGCGCCTCCTTCCAGCAGCTCGCTACCGCCCGCCCTGGCGACTATGACGACGCCGCGGCCACCCTGGCCCTGCACGACCGCGCCCGCTACACCGACGGCTGCGCCTCGCACCGGGTGCCGCCGTGGGCGCGTGTCTTCCTGACGGCCGCCGTGTGCTTCGCCCGGCTCGCGCCCGGCCAGGACCAGCATCTGCTGGCCGGCCCCCACGACCGCACCCACATGCTGCGCGTGGCCGAGGGAGCTAGGCTCCGCCCGCCCCAGCCGCCCGCCGACCAGCGCACCGGCCGTATCCGGTGGGACTGGCGCGAACGCGAGGAAGCGCAGCACTACGACGCGATGCTGACACGACACCAGATCCCGCCTTCGCGCTGAGCCCGACCCCTGGTGCACGGTCAGCCGATGGAGAACTCGGCGAACTCCACATCGGTGAAGGCGATCCCGAGACCGTGGGCACGCAGCGCTCCGTCCCGGAAGCAGGCATGCCCCAGAGCGCGGGCGAGGATCACCGTCTGCTGCTGCTCACCTCCGCCGGCGTCCCGGGCGGCGAACAACTCGCGGGCCACTTCTCCCGACAGGTACTGGGTGATCAGCCGTACTCACGGATCGTCCGACGATCCTGCCGGAGCGGCGAATCCGAACCGCGCCCTGGTGTGGAGGACAAAGCCGTCGGCCTCGGCCCCGGGTCCGCCGGCGGGCGCGCACCCGGGGCTGCCACCGTGCCCTGACGGCCTCATCTATCAACCCCGCATGCACAGCACTGGGACGGCGGCGCATTCCCGGCCGGGTGGTGAGCCACCTCTGTACCGTGTGCCGGGAGATCCCCAGGAGGACAGCCACGTTCTTCGTGGAGCCCTTCTCCGTCTTGAGCAGGAAACGCACAGCGGCGTCACTCGTGGGCACGGGACGGGTCAGCGGCGCTTGCTCGAGGCCCTGGACGATCTCACCCATGCCTGCCCCGCTTTCTCCACCGCGATGGCTGGTGCACGGCGGTCGTCTGCTCTCCCAGATCTCTCACACCAAGCCGCGCGCCCCGGCCAGTTCGGGCAAAGCCAAGACACCACCGCAAACCCCCGGCTGAGGAGCAGGAAGCAGCTGAGGTCCGAGGGCGCCCCTTCCGGGGACAACCGTGCCAACCGCCGTTTACGCCATCCGTACGCGTTTGGTACGCGAAGCGTGCGCTTCACGCTAGGGTTGCGGGAACAGGAGGTGCTGCATGTCCGAGCTGTTCGACGCGGTCGACGCGCTCATCGCGTCCCGCTCCCCGTTGCCGCCGGCGGCGGAACGCAAGCGGCTGCGCCAGGCGCACGGCCTGACGCTGGACGAGGTGGCCGCCGCACTGCAGGTGCGGCGCGCGACGGTCAGCGGCTGGGAGGCCGGCAAGACCGAGCCGCGGCCACCGGAGCGCGACGCATACGCCCGCATGCTCAAGCAACTCGCCCAGCTCTACCCCGCAGGCGCGCCGCTGCCCCCTGAGGACACGGCGATCCCCAAGACGCCTGCCGTTCCAGCCGCTCCTGCGCCATCGGCAGCTGAACCGGTCCAAGCCCGCACCGCACCCACAGGCCCGGCTGCTAAGCCCGCGAACACCGCACTTCGCCCCGCTGCCCCTGCGGCTGTACCGCGCCCGGCTGTTTCGACCAGGCCGACGTCGCGGCGTCCGGCCGCGAAGAAGGCCGCCCCTGCCAGCGTCCCGGCGGGCGGCGCCGATCCGCGGTTCGAGAACGGTCCGCTTGCGGTCGTCGACGTCGCCGACGGCCAGGTGCTGGCGTACTGCGTCGGCGGCCTCGTCCTGGACGTAACCGCGAAGTCGATCCCGGCCCTGGTGGAGTGGACGCTGCGCGAAGGGCGGTTCGGCCAGCCGAAGTTGTCTGGGCCAGGCAAGGACGCCGACCCGCTGATCGTGCTGACCGAGGCGGCGTGCGAGTACTACGGCCTGCCCGTCACGCTCACACAACAGGAGCGCCTGGCCGGGCGGCTGCCGGAGGGCCACAAGGTCGTCAAGCAGCTGACGCGTGCCCACTGGCAGCTGACCAAGCGCGGCTTCGGGCCGTGGGCGAGGATCTACCGCCCCGCGCAGGGCGCGGAGCGCTCCTGCGTGCAGTTGTGCATCCCGTCGTGGGACGCGCTCGACCCCCGGCACTGGGCGAATGCGGGGCAGCTTCCGCCTGCGGACCTGGCCCGGCTGCTGGGCACGTATGCGGCCCGCGTGATGACGCCGCGCGGATCGACCGCCGTGACCGGTCTGGAGCTGATGACCGCCCTGCACCCGCCGACCCGCGCCTCCGAACCGGACGCGACGGGCAAGCGTCACTCCGAGCACAACCCCGGTTCGCTGGGCAAGGATCCGGTGGACTGCGCGCCGTGCGAGGCTCCTGACGGGCACCCGGTCCTGGCGGACCTGCCGCGTTTCCATCACCGCAGCCCGGCCGAGGTTGTGGTGGAGGAGGCGTACGACTGGGCGCGCCCGCTCACCGACGCCGAATGCCTGCGCCCCCACCTGGTGGGCATCGACGTGAACATGGCCTTCGCCGCCGGCGCGAACGGCCTTAACGTCGGCCTGGGCGCGCCGACGCACGTCAAGAGCCCCGTCTTCGATCCGAAACTGCCCGGCTCCTGGCTGGTCGACCTGAGCCACGTCGACCTCTCCCGCGTGAAGCTCGCCAAGCAGTGGACGGACCTGGACGGCGAGCTGCTGCCCAGTCCGTTCACACCGAAAGGCGAGCGCCCGACGGGTCCGGCCTGGTACGCCACACCGACCGTGGCGTACGCGGTGGAGCTCGGCTACGAGGTGCGGCCGGTCGAGGCGTACGTCCGCTACGACAACGGCCGCTACCTGGACGCCTGGTACAACCGGCTGCGAGATGCCTACCTCGCCACGATGGCCGACCTCGGCGTGCACGCGGACCTGTCGCCGGCCGAGTTCCTCGCGGCCATGGACGGCTACCGGCAGCGTGACCCCCAGCTGGCGATCGTGGTGTCCGCGATCAAGGCGACCGTGAAGGGCGGCATCGGCAAGCTGCGCGAGCGCCCGCGCGGGGAGGGCTGGAAGCCCGGGCAGCCGTGGCGGGCCCTTGCCCGGCCCACCTGGCGCCCGGACATCCGCGCCGCCGTCATCTCCCGGACCCGGATCAACATGCACCGCAAGATCGTCAAGCACGCCGCCTTCACCGGTCAGTATCCGGTGGCCGTCCTCTCGGACTGTGCCGTCTACGCGTCCGACGGGCCCTCCCCGCTGGACTTCCTGCCCTACCGGGACGGCAAGCCGCTGCCCGGCGGCTTCAAACTCGGAGTGAACCCGGGCCTGGTGAAGTGGGAGGGAACCCAGAGCGTGCTGTGGGGCGAGGGGGTGCGCGAGCAGTTCAACGCCCCGGAGCTCAACCTCGCCCGGTACATCAAGGACGGCACCGTCACCGACCAGGACACCGGGGAGTAGGCGGAGCGCGATGAGTATGTTCGGGGACGGCCTGGACGCCGCGGTGCAGAGGGCGTTCACCCGCCCGGTGCCCAAGAGCGCGCCCGCGCAGATGCGGTACCTGGTCAAGCAGCTCAAGGGCACCAAGGCGGTTGCCCAGATGCTCCGGATCTCCCAGCGCACCGTAGAGCGGTACGTGAAGGACCAGATCAAGAAACCGCGCCCAGGCCTCGCCGCCCGGCTGGAGCGCGAGGTGAGGGCCCGCTGGCAGCCGCAGATCCGGGCGAAGGCCCGCGAGAAGGCGGCGACCATTGGCGGAATCGTCATCGACACCCGCGCCCGCCTCGGTTACACCGCGCCGATCGGGTCGACGGACCAGGACCGCATCCGGCACCTGACGGTCGCCCTGCCGCCCCGCTACGCCGCCCGCCTCTTCGACGCCCAAGAGCGGGGCGCCAGCGACCAGCAGTTGCGGGAGATCGCCGCCGAAGCGCTCAAGGAGGTGTACTTCCAGGACGGGGGCCGCCGTGCTGGCAGCCTGGAAGAGGTCCGCTTCACCGATATCGAACACCTCGACTTCGAGCTGTAGCCCCCGAGCAGCGAGCTTTGTCGACCACATGGACGCGCCGGTCGGACTGTGTGGTGGGGCCCCGGGCCGGCCGGGGGTCCGGTCGGCCCGATGTACCCCTGCCTCACGTCACGGCCGGGACCAGCACGGCCAGCAGCGCGATGAACAGCGTCATGAAGCTGCAGAACACGAAGCCGCCGCGACCGATGGCCGTGGAGACCGACGAGCCCCCCTCACGGGAGACGCTGTAGCCGATCAGACCTGCGACGGCGGAGACGGCCGCGAGGGCGACCAGAGCCAGAAGAAGGATCAGGAGATTCTGCACGCTCACACCGCACCCCGCTGCTGGTGCCCGCGGGAGACGGCCTTCGTGTGCAGCTCCTCCGGGATCCAGATCCGGCGCTCGCGGGCCGCCTGGTACAGGGCCGTCCTGAATCGCGACCTCCGCTTGCGGACGGTGGCGCTGGTGAGCTTCAGCCGCTCGGCGATCTCGGAGTCCGGGAAACCCATGACCGTCAGGCGCACGACCGCCTGCGTCTCCGGCGCCTGCTCCTCGAGGATGTCCTCGAAGTCCGTGCTGAACACTTCCGACTCGATCTCGTAGCTGGTGGCCCGCAGCAGCCCGCCGATACCGGCATCGTTCGCGGCATCCTCCGTGAAGTCGTACACGGCGTGCAGCCGCGCCCAGCTGACCCGCTGCCTGGCCCACCTCACATACGCGCGCCGGAAGACCCACACGCACTGGCCGATGAAGTACGACATCAGGCTGCAGGCGCCGCGCGGTCCGTTGTAGTCCGCCGTCCAGCCCCGCCCGCTCCGCAGGTCGCGGCGGAACTTGCGCATCGCCTCGGCGAGCACGTCGACCATGATGGCTTTGTCGAGCAGTAGTGAAGGCACTTGTCGATGGGTTTGGGAGGCGGCCTGTTTCACGGATGGGTGATGTCGACGAGTTTGGGAGGCATGGGGGTTCTTGCCAGGGCAGCATCGGGATGCTCCTGGTGAAAGGTGCTGGTCATGCCGCGGATGTCGAAGGTCGAGCTGTACGCGGCGATCCGGCGTGACCATCGCAGCGGCATGTCGATGCGGCAGCTAGAGCGCGCCCACGGTGTGACGTGGCGGACGGTTCGGAAGGCGTTGGACTCGGCCTGGCCGGAGCCGCGCAAGAAGCTGCCGCCGCGGGCGACAGGTCTGGATCCGTACAAGCCGGTGATCGACGGGATCCTGCGGACGGACCTGGACGCGCCGCGCAAGCAGCGGCACACGGTCACCCGGATCTTCCACCGGCTGGTCGAGGAACACGGCGCCGACGTCTCCTACGGGATGGTCCGCTACTACGTCGCGGCCCGGAAGCCCGAGATCCTGGTCGAGTCCGGCAAGGCCCCGCTGGAGGCATTCGTCCCCCAGACCCACCAGCCCGGTCACGAAGCGGAGGTCGACTTCGGCGACGTCACGATCCGCCTCGCCGGCGAGCTGGTGACCTGCTACCTGTTCTCCTTCCGCCTGTCGTATTCGGGCAAGGCCGTCCACCGTGTGTTCGCCTCGTGCGGCCAGGAGGCGTTCTTCGAGGGGCATGTTCACGCGCTGCGGACGCTGGGCGGAGTCCCGCGGAGCAAGGTCCGCTACGACAACCTGAAGGCCGCCGTCGCCCGGGTGCTGGGGTTGAGCCGGGCGAGGGTGGAGGCGGACCGGTGGATCGCGTTCAAGTCGCACTACGGCATTGAGAGCTTCTACTGCCGTCCGGGCATCGAGGGCGCCCATGAGAAGGGCGGCGTCGAGGGGCAGATCGGCTACTTCCGCCGCAACCACTTCGTTCCTGTCCCGGAGGTGTCCTCGCTCGCCGAGCTGAACGAGATGGTCGAGGAGTGGGACGGGCAGGACGACGCCCGCAGGATCGGCTCCAGGGCCAGGACTATCGCGGAGGACTTCGCGCTCGAACAGCCGCTGCTGATGCCGCTGCCCCAGGAGCCGTTCGAGACCGGTCGGCTGTTCACCCCGCGGGTCGACCGATACGGCCAGATCCCGGTCCGCACGAACCGCTACTCGGTCCCCATCCGGCTGATCGGCAAACGGGTCAGGGTCATCCTGCATGCCTCTTACCTGGTGGTTTACGACCAGAACGTGGAAGTGGCCCGGCACGAAAGGCTGATCGCCAAAGGCGCCGCCCGTCTGGAGCTGGACCACTACCTGGAGGTCCTGGTCCGCAAGCCCGGCGCCTTCCCCGGCTCGACCGCTCTCGAACAGGCCCGTTCGGCAGGGAAGTTCACCCCGGTCCACGACGCCTGGTGGGCCCAGGCCATGAAGATTCACGGCGAGCGGGACGGCACGCGCGCGTTGATCGAGGTGCTGCTGCTCGGACGGCACATGGCGCACGAACATGTCGTCGCCGGCCTGGCCGCGGCCCTGCGGGCCGGGGCCATGACCGCCGACGCGGTCGCGCTGGAGGCCCGCAAGGCCGCCCAGGCCGAGACCGAGCCCGCACCGGAGGCCCGGGGCCTCGGCCAGCCGTCAGCGACGGTGACGTCCCTGCACGAGTGGCGCCTCGCCCACCTACCGCCGGACACCAGGCCGCTGCCCTCGGTGGCCCACTACGACCAGTTGCTCCGATGCCGTCGCGTCAGCGGCGGTGAACACCGAGAGGGAGAAGCACGATGACCCTGCCCCGCCAGCGAGGCTTGACCGAGCAGGCCGCCGACGCGGCCATCGACTCCGCCTGCCGCCTACTGCGGCTGCCGTCGATCCGCAACGAGTTCTCCGACACCGCCGACCGCGCAATGAAGGACCAGATGACCTACCGCGGCTTCCTGGCCGAACTGCTGATGGCCGAGTGCGACGACCGGGCCCGCCGCCGCTCGGAGCGGCGGATCAAGGCGGCGAACTTCCCCCGGGAGAAGTCCCTGCGGACCTTCGACTTCGAGGCGAATCCGAACATCGACCCCGCGACCATCCACACCCTCGCCAGCTGTGAGTGGATCAAGAAAGGACAGCCGCTCTGCCTGATCGGCGACTCCGGCACCGGCAAGTCCCACATGCTCATCGCCCTGGGCACCGAGGGCCGCGATGAAGGGCTACCGCGTCCGCTACACGCTCGCGACGAAGCTGGTGAACGAGCTGGTCGAGGCCGCCGACGAGAAGCAGCTGAACAAGACCATCGCCCGCTACGGCCGCGTTGATCTTTTGTGCATCGACGAGCTCGGCTACATGGAACTCGACCGGCACGGCGCCGAACTCCTCTTCCAAGTCCTGACCGAGCGCGAGGAGAAGAACAGCGTCGCCATCGCCTCCAACGAGTCCTTCGGAGGCTGGACCAAGACGTTCACCGACCCACGTCTCTGCGCGGCCATCGTCGACCGCCTCACCTTCAACGGCACCATCATCGAAACCGGCACTGATTCCTACCGGCTGGCCAGCACCCGGGCACGCGCTGAGGAACCCGTGAAGGCCGGCACCTGACAACGCAGGACACCCAAGATCACGAACAGGCGACGCGGGGGCCTGGCCGACTCCTCCACCACAGCCCACGGGCCAGAACCCGTTACACGGCAGGGGTCTTCGCGCAGGACCCCATGAACATCGGCGACAGGATGGGAACGGCAGCTCCCAGCACACCGACATTGTTCTGCGCGACACAGATCGGCACTTGGAACTGATTGGCATCCACGAGGTTGACCGCCCCGTTCCACTCGTTGTCCTCGACAGCGGATGCGGGAGCCGCGACCGTCAGGACTGCTGCGGCCGCCATGGCCAGAGAACACACCGTCTTCTTAAGCATGAAGGCTCCCTCTTCCGGACGACTGACAAGACGATGGTGCACAGCCAGGAGACACCGCATGCGCTGCAGGTCACACGATCACACGATCGTGGGACGAGGCAGGAAACGGCTGCTACCGCCCTCCAAGAGGCGTACTCGACATCGCTCTCAGGGATTGACGGGGCGGCTGGCCATCCGGCGGTCGCGCCACGGCAGTGCCGTCATTTCTCCTCGACATGCACGAGCCAGTTGATCAACACCTGCCTCCGGAACCCGCCGACAAACGCTGTTCCTAGAGATGCACGAAGCCAACCATGATGACGTCCCGCTCCACACTGCTGCTGCGCAGCAGCAGCATGTCGTCCTCGTGGACGAAGAACTTCCAGCCGCGGCTCTTGCACTGCTTCAGGGCGAGCCGGGCCAGCGTGCCCTTGCGGAGCATGCCGAGCAGGATCGGCTCGGCCTCCCGGCACAGCTCGATCTCGAACACCTCGTAGGCCAGCCCCTCGAACCCACCGCAGGCCAGCTCCTCGATTCGCGCGGCGTCCTGCTCGATTCGCGCCGTACCTTCCCCGCCCAGCACCGCGTCGATGGTCTCGACGATCTCTGCATCCACACTCATGGCATAAGCCCCCTCGTCGTGGTCTGCCCCCGATCCCCGAACGACTTCTTTGAGTCGCGCGAGTGAGCTGCGAAGCAGATCGCTTGTTGTACGGGCTTATGTGCAGGGGAAGTTGGCGAACGTGACACGCCAGCTGAAATATTTTTTTCGCGAGGCTCAAAAGCAATCTGCGGGCCCGCAAATGCTCCACGGACCCGCAGTCGAAATCTCGCACCCGGCATTGACTGGACGAGCGCAGGCCCTCCCCCTGTACCAGGGATCAGGACCGTGCTTTGACGATCAGCCGGCGTGTTCACACCCACTGCATGCCGAGCTCCCGCAGCGCGTGTCCAGCGGTGGTTTTTCTGATCAGTGGGTGGTGGGCTGGCCTGGGCTGATCAGTTTGGTGTTGGGGGAGTGAGAGCCCCCCCCGGCGCCATCACCGTCGTCGGCACGAACGGCGGAGCCGGCCGAGCTGAGCGCCAGCGGCGCTGCCGCGCACTGCCCAGCAGCCCACGCCCGTCGGCCAGGGCGTGCACGAGCCGGTTGAACGTCGCACTCGAGGGCAGCGGCCCACCCCGTCTCCGTACTGCTCGGCCAGCAGCCGCTCGGTGTACACGCGCAGCCGCCCCAGCGTCCCGCTGGAGCGCCCCCGCCCGGCCCCCAGCACCTCCCGCAGGGCGGCCACCACCCGCTCGTCCACCCGCCCCAGAACGGACCGCGGCCGGGTGGCCCGGTGATCCACCAGCCCCCACACCCCGTCCTGCCGGTAGCGGGCCCGCATCCGCCGCACCGTCACCGCGCTGGTGGGCAGGCCGGCCGCTGACAGCTCCGTCGCCTTCGCCTCCTCACGCTGCGTCAGCGTCCGCGTCTGCGGGTCGTACTCCGCCCGCAGCGGACCTGCCGCACTGGACCCGCCCGGCCGCCCCGTCTCCACCTCCCGCACATGCTGCTCCCAGCAAGCACCCCTTCCCGCACTGCCTCGGGCAAAGACTCCAGCCAGCCCAGCGGCGGCACCCTGGACACTCCCGGCGCATCCAGGACTTCGAACCCCGCATGGGCAACAGCAGCGACAGCAAACCGCCGCTACTGCCCCGTCCTCAGCAACCAGTCGCACCTGGCCGTCAGCAAGGGCCGCCACCGTCCAAGTACGCCCCTCGAACCGCACCTGGCACCCCAGCTCCACCACCGGCCTGTCCGGCATCCCGCTGCCCACCCTCACTCTGCCGCCTGCGCCCACACCGGCATCCGCTCATGCATCGCCGCCCCCAGGTCCGCCGCCAGCCGTCCCGCCCCACAGGGCATGGAACAGCGCGGGAAGCACGACCAGCGGATCCCCGATCCTGTGTACGCCCTCCCACAGCGGCGCGGGCTCGGCGAACGCCTCCTGCAGCGCAGCAGCCAGCAACTGACCACCGTGGTGCCGCGGGTGCCGGTATCCGGCCAGCCAGGTCACATTGCGTCGGTAGATCGGGTCGACAGGCCCAAGCACCCAGTACCGCCAGCCCGCCGCCGTACAGATCTCTCCGACCGCCGCAGCGAGAGACCGCTGCCGCCGAGACAGCTCTCCGCTCCCTGTGCAGTCGGCGAGCACTTCCTGGCCATCGGCCAGCCGGAGCATCAGCTGAGGAGCATGCGCCCGCACCCCGCTCGGCACATGCCACCGCAGTTCAAGCGGCCGGGCGGCCAGACCTCTGACGCGTGGATCGCGGTCGAGGAGCATCACGTGCACTCGCATCGCTGCGGACCCGTAGTGCACCAGCCGTCCGGTGGTGGCCGACCACCACCATCCCGGCGCCAGCCGCTTGCCTTTGCGGGCTGGGAAAGGCTTCAGCGGCGGCGGACAGTTTTCGAAGACCACGTTGGCGGCCGCCAATGGCCACCTCGAACACTCAATCGCCCCGCCCGCAGTCTGGAACAGCACGTCCACCGAATCGACTTCGGACCGCCGCGCCCTCGTTCCTCCCACCCAGCATCCTGCATACAGAACCAAACGGCTTATCAGCCCATCCGCTAATGGGCGCGTGGCCCCTCGGCGAACATCAGCTGCGCAAGGACCGTTCTGCAGCCCAGGTGTAACCCAGCTCTGCGAGGGCGGCCCGCTGATGGGCATCCAGCCGGTCACGCCTGGCCTTTTGGTTACTCAAGAACACACCCAGCCTGATCGCCGAACCGTCAGGCAGCTCCTCAATGTGTGCCCTCCCGACGATGGTTCTGCCTTCCCGCTGGATGTACTGGGTCAGGGCTGCCAGACCGCGTTGGAACGCGTGCTGCGCCTTGGTCGGGCGACCCTTCGTCGCACGCTTGGGCGCCGGGGCGGTTGCCAGCGTCTCAGCGGGCTGTACGCCCAGCACTGTCAACCGCTGCTGCTGTCCCTCGGAGAGCTCCACCCAACTGCGGCGTTGCCGCTGAAGCCATTTGCCGAGATCATCGCCCTCGTAGAGGACACCGGGTGCGATGTCGGGCACGACTCCGCCGGGTTCGTCTTCGGCGAGGTGGGCGAGGTGGCGGTAGTGGCGTTGCCAGTCCAGTGGCCAGGGACAGTTCCAGTCGGGGTCGATCCCGGAGAGCTGTGCGCCCCGTGTCTGCGCCCGTTCGGGGTTCTTGCCGAGGCCGCCCTTACGCCTGAGATTCGCCAGTAGCTGACCGATGGGGACAGGCTTGCCGTCGGCGGGATCGTCCCACAGAGCGTCCTGCCTCGGGGCCATGTGCCCGTGCGCACGGTGGTACGAGCGCAACACCGCCAGCTTCGTCTCCCAGGCTTCTTCGCCGGGCTCCCAGACCATGCCGGCCTCCGGCGCGTCGAGCAGCTTCTTGCGCCGCTCCTCGAGCTCCTCGGCCCGCCGCGCCTTCCGCTGCTGGTGCACCCACCGCCCCAGCGGAAAGGCCCTCGTGACGCCGACCTCGGTCTCCGTGTCGTAGGGAACGGCGTGCAGGCCGGTGATCCCGTGCTCCTTCCGCCACCGCAGCAGAGCCTGATAGCCCTCCAACCAGACCAGCGACTCCGGTCGGTAGACCCGGGTGCGCAAGAATGCGGCGATCGTGGCGGAATCACGCGGGGTGGAGAAGTGCAGCAGCGCTGACTCGACCGCACTGGTGTCGTCCTGCCCCTGGTCCTCGATCCCCTCGACGCCGCTGGTCCCGATGATCCGGCCGGTCTCGTCCCGCTGGATGTGGGTCTTGCGTTTGCCGCTGGTGAGGGCACGCGAGGCGAGCTGCTCCACGAGTCGTTCATCGTGCGAGCGCAGACCTTGGAGCACAGCGACCAACCCCGCATACGAGGCGGAGGCGACCATGTCGGTGGGGTCCTCGCCGGGCTCGAGGAAGACGGGCACGATGATCCTGGCGACCTTCGTGGAGCCGTCCCGGTTGAGCCGGAGCGCCCGGCCGATGTTCTGCACGATCTCCACCTGCGAGCCGCGGGTGTCCGCGAAGCAGACGGCCTCGACTCCCCGCTCGCCGGTGATGTCCACCCCTTCCCCAAGGACCCGGCAGCTCGCGAGGAAGGCGCGGTGGACCCGGCGTCCGGTCGCGTCGATGCCGTTCGCGAACTGGCGAAGGGCTTCGCGTCTTTCGGTGACGAGGTGGTCGCCGCACAGCCACGCCGCCCACACCCGCTCCGGCGGCACGTGCCGGCCGGCTTCCAGCTCGTACAGCTGGGCGCCGATCGACGACACGGGCAGCTTGTCCGCGGCCGCCAAATCCTCGTCCGAGGCATCGCGCGCATACAGTTCGGCTGCGGTCTTCGGTAGCTTCTCCGCGAACGCGGCGGCTTCCTCGACCTTCTGGTGGAACGTCATGACCGTACGCAGGTTGTACGCCGCAGCGTGCTCCAGCAGTGCGGTCTGCAGGAGCGCCAGGCGCCGGCCCCGCTGTGCCTCCTCTGACTCTCCGAGGACGGGGGAGGGGTCGTGGATCTCGAGGACGTCGATCTCGAATCCAGCGAGGATTCCCCGCTCGACGGCCTCCGAGAGCCCCAGCTCGGCTAGCCAGGGACCGTACGTCTGAGATTCCTGCCCCATCGATGCCAGCTCCATCTCCATCCCGCCCGCGCCCTTCTGCGGGCGGGGGGAGGCGAGGATGCGTGGGGTGGCGGTGAGGTAGAGCCGGTAGTCGGCGGGGATGCGGGCGTTGTCGTGGATCGCCGCCCACGGCCTACCAAGATCACCTGCGGTTGAGTGGGCTTCGTCCACGATGGCGAGGTCGAACGGGGCCATTTGCTGGCCGTAGAGCCGTTCCCCGCCTGCCAGGGCGGCTTCCAGCGGCCCGCGGACCGTCCGCTGGCCGGTCGGGTCTTCCGGGTCCTCGCGGTCCACGAGGGAGGCGTAGGTGGCGAACACGACCACGGGCCCGGTTCCGGCCCACAGCGCGAGCTGGATCGCATTCGTGGTGGTGCGCACCCCCAGCGCGCTGAGGACCGGGTCGTTCTCCAGCGAGCACACCGCCACCATCGGCACCCGATGCCCGACCGCACGCCACGCCTGGGCGGTCTGCGCGAGCAGGTCGAGGGTCGGCACGGTGACGAGGATCCGCCCGCCCGGGAAGCACTCCAGCGCGCTCGCGGCTGCCGTGATCGTCTTGCCCGATCCGGTGGCGGACACCAGCGTGCCCCGGGCCCCCTGCGCGGGCACAGAAAATCTTGCAAAGAATTTGACCCATTCCCGAATACTCGTTTTCTGGGTCACCTGATGTTCCCGGAGGCTGATCACAGATTTCGACCTTTCCTTTTTCCGGGCGGCATCAGGTTCTTCCACCACGTGCCCATGCCCGAAGAGACCGCGCCCCCGTCGGGGGCAGGAGCGGGGCAGGGGTACCTGTCGATCCCGCCGCGCGCGGGCAGCTCGTCCTCGAAGTCGCAGGCGGCTACGGCCTTGAAGCCACCGTGCCACAGCGCTTCGAGCACGGCCGTGACGGCCTGCACCACCTCGGCAGGTGTCCCCTCGGAGGCCTCGCACTCCAGCACTGTCGGCCACTCGAGGAAGTCGAAGGGGTGGGCGTGCCGGCCGGTGGCGTAGTCGTTGGGCTCGCCTTCCACGCGCACCGGCCCGACGGTCAGCTCCGCACCGTCGTCCTCGACGAGGCCGAGGGCGTCTCGAAGCCGGGCCATGATCCGCGGGGCGGCCTCCGCGTCCACGGAGATCGAGGCGTCACTGTAAGGGGAGTCCGGGCCGAGGGGCGAAGGCCCGCGATCATTCGTCACGCGCGCTCCCTGGGGATTTGGCCGGGGTGAGGGCGAGGAAGCGCTGGAGCAGCCGCTGGGCCGGTTCGTGGTGGTAGTAATCGGCGATCTGCAGGGGAGCCTCGCCGTCGATAGCTGGCAGGCGTGGGTCGGCACCGTAGGCCAGCAGGATCGCCGTGGAGGCCGTGTTCAGCGGGTAGTTCGTCTGCACGTGGCCGTCGCCTTCCAGGTCGATCGCGTGAGTGAGCAGCGTGTGCCCGAAGCACACCTCGTCCGGGTCGGCCCCGGAGTCCAGCAGTATGGAGAGGGTCTCGTAGTCGCTCATCTCCACGGCCTTATGCGCGGGCGTCCACGACTCCACCTCAGCGGAATACCCGCGACCACTTCCACGCCCACTCCATGGCGCTTCCTCCGGTGCGAGGAAGCGCTGGAGGAGCCGCTTGGCCGGTTCGTGGTTGTAGTAATCGGCGATCTGCAGTGGCGTCTCCCCGTTGGCAGACGGCAGGCGTGGGTCGGCTCCGTAGGCCAGCAGGATTGCCGTGCTGGCCGTGTGCAGGGGGCCCTGACTGCAGGTGGCTGTCCCCTTCCGAGTCGATCGCGTGAGTCAGCAGCGTGAGCTCGAAGCACACCTCGTCCGGGTCCGCCCCGGAGTCCAGGAGCATGGAGAGGGTCTCGTACTCATTGATCTCCACGGCCTGATGCGCCGGTGTCCACGGCTCCACCTCAGGCCAGGAGCTAGGCCCCAGCGCATCGGGATCCATAGTGCCCTTCCCCTCCACCGACCCTGCTGGGCCTTGGCTGTCAGGTCAGCGGACGGACCACGGGCCTAACGCGCCGAAGCTGAATGCGGCCCCGTCCTCTGCTACCGGGTGGCCCCACTTTGCGCCAATGCTACATGCTGCATCACATCGAGATGCGGACTCGCGGGGCCCCTCCGCAAAATCCCCTGCGACCCCGATGGTCATCGTGCATCGGGGTACACGGTGCCGCATGGCACCGAAGACCGAACGCATCCAGTTCCTGCGGGCCGTGCGGCAACTGCGCCGTATCCGCTCCTTCTACACTGCGGCCATTCTGCTGTGGGCAGGGTTCGCCCTGTGGACCGGCTGGCAGGCCCCGGGGAGCCGACAGATGTGGGTGTCCGTTCTCCTCCTGGCCGTCTTCGCCGTACTGCTCGTCACCGCGAGCCTCGCCCTGCGGCGTCTCGCCGGTCCCGCAACGGGTCGGCCCGTGCACCATGCTGCCCCGCACAAGCTGCCGAGTACCCGCCGCCACGCCCACGCCTGAGGCACCATCAGGACGCGAGGCCAGGAATGAGGAGCTCTCCGTAACCGCTCCCAAGGAGTGCAAGATGCAACGTTCTGGCTCTCGTGTCCCGCGGTCATGGGCCCAGCCGGGTAACCGGTGGGGACCATGGATCTACTGGCCGATGCTCTCTATCAGCATCGCCTTGTTAGCGTGGCGGGTGGTTGACGGTGAGAGCCCTGGCCCCATCGTCTTTGCGGCCGGCCAAGTCCTCGTATGGATCTGTCTCCTGGCCGCCAACCGCACTGCACGACGCAAGCAGGCGGCCCCTTGAACCGGTTACGCAGCTGCTCCGGGGGCGTGCTGCAGGCCGACTGTCCGGCATGCCTGCGGGCATGGGAAGACCATGAGGATGCAGTGGAGGACTCGATATCCCCTTCCGGAGCGGACAGTCACACAGCTGCGACGTAGCCGTTGGGTCTTCGCAGGGTTCATGCTTCTCGAACCGTTCGCACTCGTCATGGCACTGACAGAGGACCACCGCAACGCCTGGACCGTCACCTGGACGGGGATCGGTACCGTCTTCTTCCCGCTCATGCTCCTGGGGACTCAGTACCAGCTCAAGAAGAACAGGCGGATCACGCAAGCATTGAAGACGCCACCAACCACCCCTTCCCCGTAGAGCCCGGGCCCGGTGCGGCGCTCGTTGGCTTGTTCTGGGGTAGCCGGATGCTATGCGGAGACGGGAGTGGTGGTCTCGGCGGTGGGTGCGCTGGACGGCTGTTGTGATGGTGTGGCTTGCCGCCTATGGGGCGGCCGCAGTGGTGTGGCGCGCCCTTACAGGCAAGACGTGGCTCGACGCGCTAGTCTTCGCTGTCCTTGTGACTGTGGTCAACGTGGTGGCGCAGTGGGTGGCGAGCCGGACCAGGAGGAAAGCGGCAGCGCGTGGCGACTGAGTGAGCTGGAGCCCCACCCCTCCCCTCTAGCTGCTCGGGCCGAAGGCCCGTTGGCCGACCCGCGCAGCGGGGCCGGCCCTTGGTGGCAGGAGCGCAGCGGAAGCCACCTCGCGGGGCCGCAGGCCCCGCAGCTCCGGGAGCGCAGCGGACGGAGCGTCACCCGCCTTGCGCAGCAAGGCGGGTGAGCTGATCGCGCTCCGCTCACGCGGAGCGTGAGCGCAAGACCCGCGCGCAGCGCGGGTGTTCGCTTGCCCATCGCGCAGCGATGGGGTACCCGCTCCGCGGG
>NZ_BMUF01000004.1:0-297244 GCF_014650055.1 Streptomyces malachitofuscus
CTCCCGCAGCGGATGCCGGGCCAGCACCGCGTCCACCTCCGGCGTCAACGCCGCCGCCAGCCGGGTGGCGCAGGGCAGGGAGTCGTCGCGCAGGGTACGGGCCGCCGCCAGCACCACGTCCTGTCCGTCGTCCCGCGGCACTCCGGCCGCCGCGCGCTCATGGAGGTCGGCGCCCTCCTCCAGGACCAGTCCGGCGTCGATGCCCGCCGGGACCTTGATGCCGGCGATCCTGCGCCAGGTGGCCACGGGGTCTCCCCAGGCCTCGACGCGGTAGGTCCACAGGCCCGTGCCGTCCGCGACGACCTCCGCGCCCCACCTGTCCGTGCCGGGCGCCCGCTCCCGCATCGGCGTGAACGGACCCGGACGGCCCTCCGGGTCCTTCAGCACCACGTTGGCGGCCACCGCGTCGTGCCCCTCCCGGAACACGGTGGCGGTGACCTCGAACGCCTCACCCACGACGGCCTTCGCCGGCCGCATGCCGCAGTCGACGGACGGCCGGACGTCCCGTACCGGGACACGACCGATGGTCCGGGTCGTCTTCATGGGTCTTCGCACCTCCGCCGTGCTCGGCGCCCGAGCGGACGCCCGGGCGTGGGACGAAACAGCGGCGGGAAGGTCAGGGCCTTCCCGCCGGGGAGCGCCGCTCGAAGGCCGGCGGGCCCCGTCTGACCGTGGCGGCCGGACGGGGCCTGTCGGTCTGCTCCTGCAGATAGGTGACGGCGGTGGTGCGCAGGTACCGTTCGGCGGCGTCCGCCGCCTCCCGCGCGCAGCGCTTTCCCATCAGCACGCAGAGGGTGTAGCCGGAGTCCTCGAAGGTGGCCCGCACCGTGTGGTCGGTGGGGGCCGCCAGCATCACGCGTTCCCAGGCCCGGTAGCGACGCAACTGCCGGGCAACTTCGGCTTTGGCGGGTAGCAGCATGCGCCGTTCACCTTTCCGGGGCTCGATGGAGGCGCGTTGTCCCGACGGTCGGGCGGGAGCGTGCGCACTGATGCACGGACCCGTAACGGCGATCGAGGTCTTCACACATGGTGCACGCGCGATGACGCAACGTCTTGTTGGATTTTCAACCAGACCCGGCGGGGGTCTTCGGTCGATCACGGCCCGCGGCGCGCTCAGTTGTCACCTCATACGCCTCAGCCGTGCGCTCGTGTTGCACGAATGGACCAACCCCCGCACTCTGAAGGTGACTCAGAAGCGATACCCGCTCACGTTCCGTGTTCGGGGGCTCGTCCCGAAGGGGCGAGAAGGAGCGCGAGCATTCGCGGTGAGGAGCCAACGACCATGAAGACCGCAGTGCCCTGCTACTACCACCTCGACGTGGAAGTCAGCCCGGAGAAAGTCCGACAGGTCAGCCGCATACTGGCCGCTCACCTCCGGTTCTGGGACCTGGAGAACCTGATGGAACCGGTCTGCGGCGGCGCCGAGATGCTGCTGCGCGCCATCGACGAACACGCCACCGACAAGAACACGTCGATCGAGATGTGGTGGAACGGCCAGCACCTCATCACGGCCATCGGGGACCACGACCGCGCCCTGCGCCCGGACCAGGAGCTGCGCGGCTGCCTGCAGCACATCGCCGCGAGCAGCGACGGCTGGGGCTGCTGCGCCACCGAGACCGGCAGCAAGGTCATCTGGTTCTCGCAGCGCGCCCGCGCCGGCGAACGCGTCCCGCTGGTGCCCACGGCGCCGGACCCGCGCGAGAGCGAGGGCCTGGACCTGCCCCGCGAGGCGAGCGTGGCGACGCTCACCGGCCGCGTACGAACGCCGGGCGGCCTCCTGGAGGAGGTCCGGTGACCCGGCGACACACCCGGAAAGGGGCGCCCGCGTGGAGCGGGCGCCCCTACCCGCTGGGTGCGGCCTACGACGGGGAGGGCACCAACTTCGCGCTCTTCAGCGAGGTCGCCGAACGCGTGGAACTGGTCCTGGTGGACGACGACGGCCGGCACCGCACGGTACGGCTCACCGAGGTCGACGGCTTCGTCTGGCACGGCTACCTCCCGGGCGTCGGCCCCGGACAGCGCTACGGCTACCGGGTGCACGGCCCCTGGGCGCCGGCGGCCGGCCACCGCTGCAACGCGGCGAAACTCCTCCTCGACCCCTACGCCACCGCCGTCGACGGACAGATCGACAACCACCCCTCGCTGTACGAGCGCGACCCGCACGGCCCCGACCCGGCCGACAGCGCCGGCCACACCATGCTCGGCGTGGTGACCGACCCGGCCTTCGACTGGGACGACGACACCCGGCCCTGCCGCCCCTACTCCGACACGGTGATCTACGAGGCCCACGTCAAGGGTATGACCCGCGCCCACCCCGACGTCCCCGAGGAACTCCGGGGCACCTACGCGGGGTTGGCGCACCCCTCCGTGGTCGAGCACCTCACCTCGCTGGGCGTCACCGCCGTGGAGCTGATGCCGGTGCACCAGTTCGTCCAGGACGGTGTGCTGCAGAGCCGCGGCCTGGCCAACTACTGGGGCTACAACACCATCGGCTTCTTCGCCCCGCACAACGCCTACGCCGCCCACGGCACCCGCGGTCAGCAGGTCACCGAGTTCAAGAGCATGGTGAAGACCCTGCACGCGGCCGGGCTCGAGGTGATCCTGGACGTCGTCTACAACCACACCGCCGAGGGCAACGAGAAGGGCCCCACGCTCTCCTTCCGGGGCATCGACAACTCCTCGTACTACCGCCTGGTGGACGGCGACTGGCGCCACTACTACGACACCACCGGCACCGGCAACAGCCTGCTGATGCGCCACCCGTACGTACTTCAGCTGATCATGGACTCGCTCAGGTACTGGGTCACCGAGATGCATGTCGACGGCTTCCGGTTCGACCTCGCGGCCACCCTGGCCCGGCAGTTCCACGAGGTGGACCGGCTGTCGGCGTTCTTCGACCTGATCCAGCAGGACCCGGTGATCAGCCGCGTCAAGCTGATCGCGGAACCCTGGGACGTGGGCGAGGGCGGCTACCAGGTGGGCAACTTCCCGCCGCTGTGGTCCGAGTGGAACGGCAAGTACCGGGACGCCGTCCGGGACTTCTGGCGCGGGGAGGAGCACACGCTCGGCGAGTTCGCCTCCCGGCTGACCGGTTCCTCCGACCTCTACGCCCACAGCAGGCGCCGGCCCCGCGCCAGCGTCAACTTCGTCACCGCGCACGACGGTTTCACCCTGCGCGACCTCGTCTCGTACAACGACAAGCACAACGAGGCCAACGGCGAGGGCAACCGGGACGGCGAGAGCAGCAACCGGTCCTGGAACTGCGGCGCCGAGGGCCCCACCCGCGACCCGGGCGTGCGCGAACTCCGCGCCCGTCAGCAGCGCAACTTCCTCGCCACGCTGCTGCTGTCGCAGGGCATCCCGATGCTCTCCCACGGCGACGAACTCGGCCGCACCCAGCGCGGCAACAACAACGCCTACTGCCAGGACAACGAGATCAGCTGGATCGACTGGCGGCCCACCGACGAGCAGCGCGGCCTGCTCGACTTCACGCGCAGGCTCATCTCCCTGCGCGTGACCCACCCCGTGCTGCGCCGCCGCCGCTTCTTCCGCGGCGAGACCGTGCGCCACGCCGGCCAGCCGCTGCCCGACCTGGTGTGGCTGCTGCCCGACGCCCAGGAGATGACCGACGACGACTGGCAGCGCTCCGACGCCCACTCGGTCGGGGTGTTCCTCAACGGCGACGCCATCGCCGAACCCGGCCCGCGCGGCGGGCGGCTGGTCGACGACTCGTTCCTGCTGCTGCTCAACAGCCACTGGGAACCGGTCGACTTCCGGCTGCCGGACGCCTCCTACGGCGAGCGCTGGACGGCCCTGATCGACACCGCCGACCCGGAGGGCGCCCCCGACGAGTCGGAACGCAAGGCAGGCACCACCCTCACCGTCGACGCACGCAGCCTGGTCCTGCTGTCCCGCCCTTCCCGCACCCCGGAGTGACGGGCGGTCCCGGGGAGGTCAGCGCTCCCGGCGCGAGGTCACCGTGAACTGGGCCCCCTCGTTGTCGCGGAGCACGGCCTCCTCGGGACCCTCGGACAGCACACTGCCGCCGTGCCGCTCGGCGGCGCGGGCGCACGCCGCCACGTCCTTCACGGCGAAGTGCACCTGCCAGTGCGGCCGGATCGCCGGATCGGGCGCCGAGCCCACCGCCCCCGACTCGATGCGTGCCACCACGTCCCCCTGGCTGCGCAGCACCACCTCCTCGCCCTCGTAGTGCACCTCGCAGCAGCCGGGTTCGTCGGACGCCCAGTCGAAGACCCCGCCGTAGAAGATCGCCGCGTCGAAGGCGTCCCGGGTGTGCAGCCGGATGAAGGCGAGCTGTGCGCGGCGCCAGGTGGGCCAGTCGGTGAACAGCTCACCCTCCCAGATCCCGAACGTCGCGCCGTCCCGGTCGGCCAGCAGCGCCGCGCGACCGGGCGGCAGGGAGATCGGGCCGACCGCCGCGGTGCCGCCGCGCTCCTGCACCCGGGCCGCGGCGTCGTCCGCGCTGCGCACCGCGAAGTACGGCGTCCACGCCACCGCCATCTGCCACATGCCCGCCACCGCGGCGATCCCGGCCACCGGCTGACCGTCGGCCAGGGCGATCCGGAACCGGTCGCCCAGGCGCACCGGACGCCACTCCCAGCCCAGCACGGCCGTGTAGAACTCCTCGGTCGTCTTCACGTCACGGCTGGTCAGACTCACCCAGCAGGGCGCACCGAACACGGAGTGCGTCGAGACGACGTCCGTCGCGCCGGCGGGGGAGGGCATGTCGTGGTTCATGGAAGTCGCGTCCTGATCTCGTCGGCCTGGCAGCCACCCGGATGGCACCAGTGTCCGCCGTGTACCGGCCCGGGCGCCTGCCGAGTACCCCGGCGGTGGCCCCGAAACGGTGCCTCCGGCCGCCTCCGGGTCACCCCGGTGGCACAGGGCGGCCCGAGTGGAGACCATGGATGGATCGGACACTGGGTGAAGGCACTCAAGCACTATGCGAAGGCAGCACGAGAGCGGCACACCGGACCCGGAGGTGACCATGCCCACGGACGGGGGCGCGGACCGGATCCTCCAGCTGGAGGAAGAGGTACAGCAGCTGAAGGACGCGGTCGTCTCGCACGCGGTGGTGGACCAGGCGATCGGCATGATCGTCGCACTCGGGCGGGTCTCGCCCGACCAGGGCTGGGCGGTGCTCAAGGAGGTCTCCCAGCGCACCAACATCAAGCTGCGCAACGTCGCCGACATGATCCTCGTCTGGGGGCGCACCGGACTGCTGCCCACGGAGGTGCGGACGGTGCTCGAGGAGGTCCTGGACCGGCTCGGCCCCACCCGCCTCCCGGGCGTGCGGCCCGAGCGCTGACGCGACGCCCGGCGCCGGGGCCGTTCAGCCGGCCTCGGTCCGCAGTTCCTCGCGCAGTTGCGCGAAGCAACTGCTGAGCAGCCGGGACACATGCATCTGCGAGATGCCCAGCTGCGCCGCGATGCCGCTCTGCGTCATGCCCTTGAAGAAGCGCAGATACAGGATGAGCCGCTCGCGCTCCGGCAGGGCCTGAAGACAGGGCCGCACCGCCACCCGGTCGACGACGGTGTCGTAGCCCGGGTCCGGACCGCCGATCGCGTCCTGGAGGGCGTACCCGTCGGTGCCCGGCATCTCCGCCTCCAGCGACAGCGCGGAGAAGCACTCCAGCGCCTCCGCCCCGGTGCGCACCTCGTCCTCGGTGAGCTGGGCGTGCGCGGCGATCTCGGCCACCGTGGGCGCCCGGCCCGGGGTCGTCTGCGACAGTTCCTTCGCCGCGTGCCGCACGCGGTTGCGCAGATCCTGGACCCGGCGCGGTACGTGCAGGGTCCACATGTGGTCGCGGAAGTGGCGCTTGATCTCACCGGTGATGGTGGGCACCGCGTAGGCCTCGAAGGCGTTGCCGCGCGCCGGGTCGTAGTGGTCGACGGCCTTCACCAGACCGAGGGCCGCCACCTGGTACAGATCCTCCAGGGCCTCGCCGCGGCCCCGGAACCGGACGGCGATCCGCTCGGCCATGGGCAGCCACGCCGTGACCAGCTCGTCGCGCAGCGCCCTGCGCTCCGGCCCTTCGGGCAGCCCGGCCAGACGGGCGAAGGCCCCGGCCGTGTCGGGGGCGTCGTCGTGGGAGTGCGGCTTCCTGGGACTGACGGTACGCATCACGCGCACCTCCCTGAGCGGGGTGCCGGATGGACAGACCCCGTGGGAAGCGGCGACTCGGACCGGGACGGGCCCGGGGCCGGCGAGCCGGTTCCCACGGACGTGCCTCCTGTCCGAAGCACTGAGAATCCCATTCCCCGTCCGCCCGCATTTCAAAACGGATTCGGGAATTCACGCACCACGCATTCCGGGAATGCGCACGGTCCGGAAGCGAGGGAATTCGTGGGGTGAAATCGGCGGGCGGGTGCGGACGGCGCCGGGCACCCGCGTCCCGGGGGCGCGCACCGCCCCTGCGACCCTCTGGTGATCGGCGCGGCGGACGTGATGTGCGGCACGCCGCGGCCCGGCCCCGGTCCGCCGGTCGGGGGATTCCTCCAGCGCAGCGCTTGATCACCGATCAGATCGGGCGAACTACCTGACCACGGCGCATTCCGCTCGTTTGACAGTGCGCTGAGCCCACAGATAGGAAGCAGCGGACAGAAGTCGAGAGGTGCACTGTGTACGAGCCGAACGTGGTCGGGGACTGGCAGGAGTACGACGAGCATGCCGGTCTGCGGGTCCGCGTCCACCGTCTGGAACCGGGTGAGCCGCCGCGCGGACGGGACGACGCCGCCGAGGGGCTGACGTACTTCCGTGTCCGCGTGACCGTCGAGAATCGCGGCGGCCGGCCTTTCTGTATTCATCTCGAGGACGGTCAGATCGACGTACGGACCGGCCCGGACGGCGAGAGCGCATTCATCGACTGGCGCAACTCGCAGTTCATCGAGGGATTCGACGTGTACCCGCTGCGCCGGGCCACCGCGGTGCTCTACGCGGCCGGCCCCGAGGCGTCCCTGAGCCACATCGACGTCCAGGTGCAGTTGCGCGCCGACGAGGAGTGGGCGGGCCGGCGGCTGTGGACGGGGGGCGTCGGTGCGCTCGAGGGGTCCGCGGGGGCGCCCGTCGGCGCATGCCGGGACTCCCTGGCGCAGCAGGTGAGCGTCTTCCTGCAGGAGCAGGCGGAGGAAGGCACCTCCTGAGCCGGGCTCAGTGCGGGATGCCGTCGATGATCTCCCTGGCGCCCTGACGCAGCAGGGCCACGGCGACGGACGTGCCGAGCGTGGCGGGATCGAGCCGTCCCGCCCATTCGTGCGCGTTCAGCCTGGTCTTGCCGTCCGGGGTGAAGACACAGGCCCGCAACGACAGTTCGCCGCCGCGGTCCACCCGTGCGCAACCGGCGATCGGGCTGTTGCAGTGGCCTTGCAGCACATGCAGCAGCGTGCGTTCGGCCGTGGCCTCGCGATGGGTGTCCGGGTCGCCGAGGGGGCTGACCGTGTCGATCAGGCCGGCGTCGCCCTCCCGGCACTGCAGCGCGAGGATGCCCGCGCCGATGGGCGGCATCATGGTCTCGGGCGGGAGCACCTCGCTGATCACGTCGGTGCGGCCGATGCGTTCCAGGCCGGAGACCGCCAGCAGCAGGGCGTCGGCCTCGCCGGCCGCGAGTTTCTCCAGCCGCCGGTTGGCGTTGCCGCGGAACGGCACACAGCGCAGGTGCGGGTGGGTGGCGGCCAGCTGGGCGATGCGGCGCACCGAGGAGGTGCCCACCCGGGTGCCGGGCGCGAGGTCGTCCAGACCGAGGCCGCCCGGGTGCACGAGGGCGTCGCGGACGTCGTCGCGCTCGAGGAACGCGGCGAACACCGTGCCCGCCGGGAGCGGCCGGTCGGCGGGCACGTCCTTGAGGCAGTGCACGGCGAGATCCGCCTCACCGGAGAGCAGCGCGGCGTCCACCTCCTTGGTGAACGCGCCCTTGCCCTCCACCTCCGACAGATCGCCCAGCCACTTGTCCCCGGTCGTTCTGACGGGTACGACCTCGGTGCGCACACCGGGTCGGGCGGCGGCCAGCTCCGACCGGACACGGTCCACCTGGGCGAGGGCCATGGGCGAGTCGCGGGAGACGATGCGGATCAGTTCCGGGACGGACATGCCGACACGATAGACCTCGCGGCGCCCCTCCCGTGCCGGGAACGCCGCACGGCGCTCCCGGCGTCAACTCCGCCGTGACGGTCAGGCGTTCGGATCGAAGGGGATGCCCGGCGGCTTGGCCGCCGCGAGGTGGGAGGCGAAGCTGCCGTCCTTCAGGCCGAAGTGGGCGCTGCCGAAGTCGTACGAGACGAGCCGGTCGCGCAGACCTGCCGGATATCCGTTCCAGCCGATCAGGGCCGGGTACTGCCAGCTGCCCTCGTGGTTCTCCGGCGGCTCGTCGCCGGCGCCCGCGAGGCGGAAGCAGTGGGTGCCGATGCCGTCCTTGTGGTAGACGATCTTCGGGTGTGTCCCGTCGAAGCGGACCGCGGACCGTGCGTGGACCGAGAACGAGCCGTGGTTGGACGTCGCGACGTACTGGACCGTGTCGTTCTGCACCCACACCACGACGTGCTCCCAGTCGTGGCGGTGACCTCCGAGGCCGATGCCCGGCAGTGCCTGGTCCTTCTCGAAGTACAGGGCGTAGACGATGGCGCACCAGCCGTTGTTGCACGTGGAGCGGGCGTAGCCGTTGGTGTTGTCCAGGTCCGAGGCGTCGCGGCAGTTTCCGTCGAGGGCGCCGGTCGGCTTGAGGCCGGTGTTGACCGCGCCGTCGGGGCCGATCGCCGGTGTGGGGTAGCAGCCGTCGGTGTCGTAGTCGTAGGCGGGCTGGAAGGTCTGCTCCAGTCCGTCGGCGTCGGCGGGCAGGGCGGGCGGGGGAGCGGCGAAGGCGGTGGCGGGGAGGGCGATGACGAGGGCGGCGGCGCCGGCCAGGACGGTCGGCCATCTCCTGCGGTGGGTTCGGGACGTGCTCGACGACACTGCGTCCTCCTCTTGGAGCGCAGCCCAACGGCTGTGGGGGGCGGGGGAGTTCAGCATCCCGGCTGGACGTATACATGCCAAGAGGGGTGAGGCGTACCGTCGGTGAAGCGCGGCGCAACACTCACCGCGCCGGGCCCCGGATCACACCATGTCGTCCGGAATGTCTGCCGCCGCGTCCTCGGGAGCCAGGTCAGGGCGGAGCCGCAGCCAGGACGGCTGGCGCAGCATTCCGTTCCGGGTGCGGGTGCTGTAGCGGACCTCGCCGACCAGCCGGGGCACCACCCAGTGCGCGCCCGGGGCGGCCGGTACGGGGTCGAAGGGGCACACGTCGGTCGCCGCCTCCCGCAGCAGCCCGGCGAGCTCCGTCCGTTCCGCCTCGCTCCAGCCGGTGCCCACACCGCCGACGTACCGCAGCCGCCCTGCCGCCCGCTGTCCGACGAGGACGGCGCCCGGCAGCCCGGTCAGCCGGCCCTTGCCGGGCAGCCAGCCCCCGATCAGCACGTCCTCGCTGCGCATGTTGCGGATCTTGATCCAGGCGCGGGAGCGCACGCCCGGTTCGTACACCGAGTCGAGCCGCTTGCAGACCAGGCCCTCGAGTCCGTGCTCGGCGGTGGCCCGCAGCGCCTCCGTCCCGTGGCCGACGATGGACGTCGGGGTGGACCATGCCGGCCCGTCGAGGCCGAGGCCGAGCAGCGCCTCGCGGCGCGCGGTGTAGGGCAGCCGGATCAGTGACCGCCCGTCCAGATGCATCACGTCGAACAACACCAGGTGGACCGGGACCGCGGCCGCCCGCCGGGCCGCCCGGCCGGGGGCGTGCGCCAGCCCCATGCGGGACTGCAGCAGCTGGAAGCTCGCGCGGCCGTGCTCGTCGAGGGCGAGCACCTCGCCGTCCAGGACCGCGGGCCTGGCGCCGAGGGCGGCGGCCAGCGGACGGAGCTCCGGGTACGCGGCCGTGATGTCCTGGCCGGACCGGGCGCGCAGCACGAGCGTGCCGTCCCCGGGGAGGTAGACCACCGCCCGCTGGCCGTCCTGCTTGGTCTCGTAGGCCCAGCGGGCGTCCGCCGCCGGGGGCGGCAGGGAGCCGGACGTGGCGAGCATGGGCGGGATCAGCGGCAGGGTCACGGGTGAGGTGTGAACGCGCCCGTCGGCCGCCACGCCACCGCCGCGGGGGTTTCGCCTGAACGGCCGTGGGAGCGGGCACGGCGGGGGAGTGGCGCATGGTACGCGAATGATTGCCTAAGGCGATGAGATGGAAAAGTGCGTGCATGTCCACACCCTTGCTCCCCGACGCCCCCGCCTCCCCGGAGATGGTCGAGATCGAGCGCGCGCTCCACCGCATCACCTACCTGAGTTCGCGCGCCCGCCGGCACGAGCGGCTGACGGCCAAGGCGGGGGTGCCGCTGGACCGGGCAGCGGTCGCGCTGCTGCGGAAGATGCCCGACGCCGAGCCCATGCGGCCGGGAGAGCCGGCCGCCCGGCTCGGCGGGGCAGCCTCGCACGTCACCCGCACGGTGCAGCAGCTGCAGAGGTCCGGCCACGTCACCCGGGTCCCGGACCCCGACGACCGGCGCGCCCGGCGCATCGAGCTCACCGAGACCGGCCGGCAGGCCATCACCCGGATCCGTGAGGCCGGGGTACGGGGCATGCAGGCGGCTCTCGCCCACTGGTCGCCCGACGACCTGCGCCTGCTCGCGGCCCTCTTCCACCGGATGGTCGACGACTTCCTCGCCCACGCCGCCGACGAGGACGCGGAACCCGCGCCCGGCGCCCGACCCGGAACGCACCGGACCTCCCGGCGCGGCCCGAACCCGCCCCTCCCCAGCGGCTTACCGTCCGGTAATATCGCCCGGCAGGTCATCGGAGGAGGAACCGTGTCACGGTCCGAACGCTCGCCCCTGCTGCTCGCCGGCCTCCTGGCCGCCGCCGGCACCGCACACTTCGCCGTACCGCGCCGGTTCGACGACATCGTGCCGCGCTCCCTGCCCGGCGCGCCCCGGACCTGGACCTACGCCAGCGGTGCCGTGGAACTCGCGCTGGCCGCCGGAGTGGCGCTGCCCCGCACCCGCAGGACCGCGGCGCTGGCCGCCGCGGCCTTCTTCGTCGGTGTGTTCCCCGCAAACGTCAAGATGGCCGTCGACTGGCGGCACCGCCCCGCCCCGCAGAAGGCCGCGGCCTTCGGCCGGCTGCCCTTGCAGCTGCCGCTGGTGCTCTGGGCACGCGGCGTCGCCGAGAAGGCGGGGGGCCGGTCATGAGCGGGCGTCCCGAGAAGGGCGACACGGTCGAGGACTTCGCGCTGCCGGACGAGACCGGCACCGTACGGCGGCTCTCGGAGCTGCTCGCCGAAGGGCCGGTGGTGCTCTTCTTCTACCCGGCCGCCCTGAGCCCCGGCTGCACCGCCCAGGCCTGCCACTTCCGCGACCTGGCCGCCGAGTTCGCCGCCGTCGGCGCGCGACCGGTGGGCATCAGCGCCGACCCCGTCGAGCGGCAGGCGGAGTTCGCCGGACGGCACACCCTCGGCATGCCGCTGCTGTCCGACCCGGACGGCACCGTCCGTGAGCGGTTCGGGGTGAAGCGGGGCATCGCCCTGGCGCCCACCAAACGGGCCACCTTCGTCATCGGGCGGGACCGGACCGTCCTCGAGGCCGTCCGCAGCGAACTGCGGATGAACACGCACGCCGACCGGGCGCTCGCCGCACTGCGCGACCAGCGCGCCTGAGGCCCGGCACGCCCCGGGAGGGGCGGGGGCGTCCGGCCGCGGTTGAGAGCGGACGGCTGTGGGCCGATGCTGGACCAATGGAAGAGGCCCCCGCCGCGGTGGTCGTCGATGCCCGCGGCATCGTCACGGGGTGGAGCGAGGGCGCCCGGCGGCTGACCGGGTTCCCCGCCGACGAGGCCGTGGGCCGCGCCGTCCGGGAACTGCTCGCCCCGGACGCGCCGCCCGGCAGGCCGCCCGTGCCCTCGGGAACCGTCGAGGTGCGGCACCGCGACGGCCGCTCCCGGCCGCTCCGGCTGACGGTCTGCCCCGTCGCCGGCGCCGGGGAGGTACCGAGCGGGTACGTGCTCACCGTCGAGCCCGCCGGAATGATCGAGCGGTCCTGGGCGGGGCGCGCCTTCCAGCAGGCGTCCCTGGCGATATCCGTCCTCGACACCGAGCAGCGCTTCGTCCGGCTCAACGACGCCGCCTGCGCGGCGATGGGCGGGCCCGAGGAGGGGCTGCTCGGCCGGACCCTGTTCGACGCGGCCGGGCGGTCGGACCACACCTGCGGCATCGACCGGCAGCTGCGCCATGTCGCCGATACCGGTGAACCCTTCCACCACGAGAGCTACGGCCGGGCGCCCTCCGCCTCCCGGCGTCACGCCTGGAACGTGGAGATGTGGCCGGTCCGCGACCCCGCCGGCGAGGTGATCGGCACCGCCATGGCCGGCCTGGACAGCTCCGAGCAGCACCGTGCCCGGCACCGGCTGGCGCTGCTGAACGCGGCCGCCACCGCCATCGGCACCACCCTGGACGTCGTCCGCACCGCCGAGGAACTCGTGGAGCTCCTGGTCCCGGAGTTCGCCGACTTCGCCGCCGTCGACCTGCTCGACTGGACCCTCGGCTCCGACGAGCCCCCGGACCGGCCGGACACCGGGATCGTGCTGCGCCGGGTGGCCCACGGCTCCGGCTCCGAGGGCACCCCTGAGGCGGCCGTGCGGCTCGGCGGGACGGACGTCTACCCGCCCTCCTCCCCGCCCGCGCGGGCGCTGCGGGAGGCCAGGGCGGTGCTCGCCCGCGCCGGCGAGCCGGACTTCGACCGGTGGATCGGCGGGCGCGGCACACACACCGACGGCCTCTCGGGCATCCACTCCCAGCTCTCCGTGCCGCTGCGCGCCCGCGGCACCACGCTCGGGGTGGCGGTCGCCGTCCGCAACGCCAACCCCGACGCGTTCGCCGCCGACGACGCCGTACTCGCCGAGGAACTCGCCAGCCGCGCCGCCGTGTGCGTCGACAACGCCCGCCGCTTCGCGCGTGAACGCGCCACCGCCCTGACGCTCCAGCACAGCCTGCTGCCGCGGGGCCTGCCCGGCCAGGCGGCCGTCGAGGTCGCCCATCGCTATCTGCCCTCGGCGTCGGCGGCCGGCATCGGCGGCGACTGGTTCGACGTCATCCCGCTGGCCGGCAGCCGGGTCGCCCTGGTCGTGGGAGACGTCGTCGGGCACGGCATCCCCTCGACGGCCACCATGGGCCGGCTGTGCACCGCCGTACGCACCCTGGCCGACGTGGACCTCCCGCCCGACGAACTCCTCACCCACCTCGACGACCTGGTCACCCATCTGGCCGCGGACGACCGCGACGACGTCGCCGAACTCGGCGCCACCTGCCTCTACGCCGTCTACGACCCCGTCTCCCGCCTGCTGACCGCGGCCGCCGCCGGACATCCCGCGCCGGCCGTCGTGCTGCCCGACGGGACCTGCCGGCTCCTCCCCGTGAGCGCGGGCCCGCCGCTCGGTGTCGGCGGGCTGCCGTTCGAGGCGGCGGAGCTCCAGCTGCCCGAGGGCTGTGTCGTCGCCCTCTACACCGACGGCCTCGTCGAGGACCGCGACCGCGACATCGACCAGGTCACCGGCGAACTGTGCCGCGCCCTGGAGGTGCCCGCCGGGTCGCTGGACAGCCTGTGCGACGGCGTGCTGAAGGACGTACTGCCCGAGCAGCCCCTCGACGACGTGGTCCTGCTGCTGGCCCGCACCCGGGCCCTCGGCGCCGACCGGGTCGCCACGAGGGACGTGGCGCACGACCCCGAGGAGGTGGCCGCCGCCCGCCAGTGGGCCGCCGCCATGCTGAGCGCATGGGGCCTGGACGAGCTGGCCTTCGTGACCGAACTCGTCGTCAGCGAACTGGTCACCAACGCCATCCGGTACGGAGTGCCGCCCGTGAGGCTGCGGCTCATCCGTGACCGCACCCTCATCTGCGAGGTCTCCGACGCCAGCTCCACCTCACCGCACCTGCGCCGCGCCCACGCCTACGACGAGGGCGGCCGCGGGCTGCTCCTGGTGGCCCAGCTCACCCAGCGCTGGGGCAGCAGACAGACCGGCCGGGGCAAGACGATCTGGGCGGAACAGCACGTGCCGGAGCACTGACCGGCCGCCCGCCGCTCAGCCGCCGTCGTCTTCCGCGGCGACCTGGGCGAGGGTGCGGCCGGAGCGCGCCGACCGGGCCCGCCGCGGATCGGGGGCGCCGCGTCCCTTGGCACCGCCCTTCGCCGCCCGGACGAGCAGCCACGCCTCCTCGCCGCCGTCCCCGCCGCGGAAGCGGGTGAGGGCGTACTCACCGCGCAGCTTCGACCCGTGCAGCCGGAACGTGGCGTGCCCGCGCTCCAGCGACTCCGCGAAGCCGACGGACCGCCCCCGGCGGTCGTGGCTGAGCGGCTCGTACGTGCCGTGGTCCCAGACGATCACCGTGCCGCCGCCGTACTCACCGCGCGGGATCACGCCCTCGAACTCCTCGTACTCGAGCGGATGGTCCTCCGTGGGCACGGCGAGGCGCTTGTCCCGCGGATCGGCCGAGGGGCCCTTCGGCACCGACCAGGACCTCAGCACGTCGCCCACCTGGAGCCGGAAGTCGAAGTGCATCCTGCGGGCGTCGTGGATCTGCACCACGAAGCGGGGCTCCGCGCCCGCCTCCGCACCGCCTCCCCGGGGCTCACCGGTCCGCCCGAAGTCCCGCTTGCCGTGGTAGTCCCGCAGCCGGTCGCCTTCACCCACCGTGCCGCTCCCTTCCGGTACGTCACCGCCGATGCGCGCGGCCCCGGGTACCCGGTCAGAACTCCTCGTGCACCTCCGGATCACCGCCGATCCGCCGGTGGGCGCGGTCGGCGACGGTCCGCATCTGGGCGGCGTCCAGCTCGAAGCCGACCACGTCGAGGTTCGCCCGCTGCCGCTCCGGGCCGGACGACTTGGGAACGGGGAGAGCGCCCAGCTGGAGATGCCAGCGCAGCACGGCCTGCGCCGGGGTGACCCCGTGGGCCTCCGCGACGGCGGCGACGGCCAGGTCGTCCAGCAGCGTCGTACCCCGCCCGAGCGGGCTCCAGCTCTCGGTGAGCACACCCTTGTCCGCGTGGTACGCGCGCAGTTCCTCCTGCGGGAAGAAGGGGTGCAGCTCGATCTGGTTGAGCGAGGGCAGCACCCCGGTCTCCTTCTCCAGCCGCTCGATGTGGGCGGGCGTGAAGTTGGAGACCCCGATCGACCGGACCAGACCGTCCTCGCGCAGTTTGATCATGGCCTTCCAGGAGTCGACGTACCGGTCGACGCGGGGGAGGGGCCAGTGGATCAGGTAGAGGTCGACGTACTCCAGACCGAGCCGCGCCCGGGACTCCTCGAAGGAGGCGAGGGTCTCCTCGTAGCCGTGGTGCCGGCCCGGGAGCTTCGTCGTCACGACGATCTCCTCGCGGGGGACGCCGGACGCGGCCACGGCGCGGCCCACGCCGGTCTCGTTGCGGTAGTTGGTCGCCGTGTCGACAAGGCGATAACCCATCTCCAGGGCCGTGCCGACCGCCCGCTCCGCCTCGGCGTCGTCCATCGGCCAGGTGCCCAGGCCCAGGGCGGGGATCGTGGTGCCGTCGTTCAGGGTGCGGGTCGGAATGCTGGTCACGGGGCGGCCTTCCGTCGGGAGTGTTCTCCCCCAAGCGTCGGGGACGACGGGGGAGGTGATCAACCGGACGACGGTCCCGCGCTCACTTCAGCGGGATGGTCACCTCGTCCTCGACCGGCGGGGTGACCTCCTGGGCCCGGTGGCCGGTGGCCGCGTGGCAGCGCAGCCGGATCGCCTCCGGACTCACGTCCAGCCGCAGGAAGCACTTGAAGAACGGCGGGCTGTAGGTGGCCGAACCCGGCGAGAACACCGACGTGTACACCTTGCGCACCGGCAGCCGGAACCGCTTGGCCCGGTCGGGCCGGCGGCCGGTGCCGAGCAGTCCGGCGACCAGCCGCATCCGGGGGGTGATCCGGGGCGGGGTGCCAGGGACCCGGGTGGGACCGATGCCGAGACGCTCGGCGATCACCGTCATCGCCTCGGTGTCGGAGAGGGTGAAGAAACGGCGCAGCCCCAGCCGGCGCCCGTAGAGCCCGCTGTAGAAGGCGAGGGAGTCGCCGCGCAGCGGATAGCAGCGGAAGTCCCGCTCGGTGACACCGGCGACATCGACCCGGGGGATGGTGTGGGTGGCGTGCATGAACGCGCCGCCGCCGCCCGCCACCACGTACTGCAGGGTGCGGCCGTCGTCCAGCCGCACGGGATAGCGCTGGTAGTTGTGGATGTCGCCGCCGATGGCGGCCACGTAATGGTGATCGGGGTCGCGGACGATGTCGTCGACGGTGCCGCCGCCCTCGATGGGACACGGGTGGTGCTCGCCGTCCACGTACAGGGGCGATCCCGTGACGAGTATCTTCGGACGCGGGTCCCGGGACACCTCCCGCAGCCACGCGCCCTGTTCGGCGTCGATCGTGCCCAGCAGTCCGGTGTCGATACCGACGATCCGTATCGGCCCGGCGTCGATCGCCCAGTACGGTCCGGGCTGCACGGCCTGCTGGGCGGGCTCCGACCGCAGTTCGCGCGCCCGGTCGAGGCTTCCGCCGTCACCGGCACGCGGCCGGTGCCACAGCAGGGAGCGCAGCCAGGCCCGGGTGAGGGGACGCGGCGCGGGTCCGGGCGCCGGCGGCGGGGCGTCGCCGCAGAAGACGCGCATGAAGCCGGTCAGGTCCTCGTACCAGTCGTGGTTCCCCGGTATCGCGTAGATCGGCGCCCGGTAGTCACGGTACGGGCGGAAGAACTTGGTGCCGTAGTCGTCGGCGCTGCCCACCGGGTAGATCACATCGCTGGCGAGCACGGCGAAAGCGGTGTCGCGCCCCTCCTTCAACAGGCCCGGCACGACCGCGTACTGGGGCTCGTCGCCCTCGCCGGTGTCGCCGACGACCAGGAACGAGAACCGGTCGGGGTCGTCGCGCCGGATCACCTTGTCGGCGGGCGCCCCGGCCGCCGCCCGCTGGGCCACCCAGCGGGCGCGGACCTCCCCCGTCGGGTCCCCCAGCCACGAGGCCAGGACGCCGTTGCGGGCCGCCCACAGCATTCTCGGGTCGAGCCAGGAGATCTTCTCGACCTCGTTCGGCATCAGCCGCCGGTACTCACCGCGTTCTGCGGCACCCCAGCCGGCACCCTCGGCGGTATCGCGTGAAGAGTCGGACACCGGTGCACCGTAACAACGGTGCGGCGGGCCGCCGGAGGCCGGGTGGCCCCGGCGAACGTCCGCCGTGCGGCGGCCCGTTGACGGCGGGCGTGGGGCGTGCGCCCCTGTCACTCGAACCGTGAGACGTCTCCCGCGCCCCGCCGCACGATCTCCGCCTCGCCGCCGGAGAAGTCGATCACGGTGGTCGGCTCGGTGCCGCAGTCGCCGGAGTCGAGCACCGCGTCCACCTGGTGGTCGAGGCGGTCCTTGATCTCCCAGCCCTGGGTCATCGGCTCGTCCTCACCGGGCAGCAGCAGGGTGCTGGACAGCAGGGGCTCGCCGAGCTCCTCCAGCAGGGCCTGGGTGACGACATGGTCGGGGATGCGCACGCCGACGGTCTTCTTCTTGGGGTGCTGGAGCATGCGGGGCACCTCCTTCGTCGCGGGCAGGATGAACGTGTAGCTGCCCGGGGTCGACGCCTTGACCGCGCGGAACACGTCGTTGTCGATCCGCACGAACTGTCCGAGCTGCGCGAAGTCCCGGCACACCAGGGTGAAGTGGTGCCGGTCGTCCAGCTTGCGGATGGTGCGGATCCGGTCGATGCCCTCACGGCTGCCCAGTCGGCAGCCGAGTGCGTAACAGGAATCGGTGGGGTACGCGATGAGGGCGTCGGCGCGGATGCTGTCGGCGACCTGGGAGATGGTGCGCGGCTGGGGGTTGTCGGGGTGCACATCGAAGTACTTCGCCATTCACCGAGCTTATGCCGCCCGCGCACGAGCACCGCGCACACGGGGACCGTGCCGTCCCGCCGGGCGTGGTGCGCCGTCGCGCCGGGATGAGCCGCGCCCACCGGTGAGGTAACGTCCCCGGCCTGGGCCGGATGGGCGAGTGGACGAGGGGAGGACCGAGGTGGCACGCCGTGAGGACGGAGTCCGGCGCACACCGGCGGCCGGGGAGCATCCGACGTGGGCGCAGGAACTGCTCGAACATCTGCGGCCGGCCGGGCGGGACGTCGGCAGGGTCGTCGACTGGCTGGCCGCGACCGCGCGCGCCGAGGTGTCCCTCCAGGACGCCGTCGGCACGCTCCTCGCCGGCACCCGGCTGCCGCTGGAGGAGTCCCTCGTCGCCGACCTCGGTTCCGGCCGCATCGCCTCCGCCGCCTGGGAGGGGGACGGACGCCACCAGCGCCTGGTCGGGATCGGCCACCCGTCGGGCACCTGTGTGCTGGCCGTCTCACGTGAGGCCGCCTTCGACCGGCCCACCTCCGACGTCGTCACCCACACCGCGCAGGTGATCGAACTCCTGCTGACCGCCCACGAGACCGCCGCTGCCGGGCACCGGCTCCGGCGGGCCACCGCCGATCTGCGGCTGGCGATCCTGCAACTGCTGATGGTCGAGGACACCGTCGCGGCCCGCCGCGTCGCGGCGGGGCTCTGGCCGGGCCTGCTGGACGCCGACACCGCGTGCGTGTACGTCGTCGAGTCCGCGCCCGACCGGCGCGAACGGCTGGTGGCGGAGTGCCTGGACACCACGCGGGAGGAGGCGCTGGTCGTGCGGTGCCCGGCGATGGACGGACACGTCATCGTCGTCAGCCCCCGCGAGACCACCGCCTCCGATCTGCGGTCGCTGGTCGGCAGGCACCCGGGGACGTTCCTCGGCGGCAGCGTGTGGCAGAGCCTCGCCCGCACCGCCACCGCGTACGGCCAAGCCGTCAGCGCACTGGCGGTGGCCCGCTTCCGGGCGGACAAGACGGCCGTGTACGCCGAGCGCACCCACCCCGAGCGGCTGATGGAGCCCGCCGCCCTGCGCGGCTGGGCGGCCCGGGTGCTGCGTCCGCTGGACGCGCTGGCCCACCACACCCGCGCCGAACTCCTCGCCACCACCCGCCTCGGCCTGGAGTTCACCGCCGTGAACACCGCCAAGATCCTCGGCGTCAGCCGCAACACGGTACGGGCCCGCATGGAGCGCGTCGAGACGATGCTCGGCGTGGACTTCGACGACGTCACCACCCGCGCCGTCGTGCATCTGGCCCTCCACACCCAGATCAACCTCCTGGACGGACAGACGGCCGCCGACCCGGGCGCGCGGGCCCCCGGCCTCGCGGGCCTGCTGGCCGGCGAGGCCGTGGGCGCCTGGGCGCAGGAACTGCTGGGGCGGCTGGACCGGGACCCCCGCAACGTGCGCCGCACCCTGCGCACCTGGATCGCCGCCGGGGGAAACGCCGAGCGGGCCGCGCAGGCCCTCGGCGTCCACGCACAGACCGTGCGCGAGCACGTGCGCAGCGCCGAACCGGTCCTCGAACGCCAGTTGCTGGCCACCGGCACCGATCTCTACGAGGTGGTGCTGGCCCATCTCGCGGTGGGCGATCTGGAGCAGCCGGTGCTCGCGGGGGAGTAAACCGGGCCTTTCGGACTCAGTTGTGCACGGCTGAGTCCTCCGCGGGCCGCAGCGGGCATCGGTGCGATACACAGGCCGTTCTCCGCGGCATAGATTTCGAGCCATGGCGGGGGCACGACCGGAACGGGGGACCGGTCGCGCTCCCGCCGCTTCGCTGTGTGCCGTCGCGGCGGGCGGGTACCCGACCGCCGCTGACAGGGCCCGCCCCCTCCGGCCGACGGAGACCGGGCGGGCGGTGGACGAGCACCGCGAAGAGGAGACCCGGATGACCAGTGAGACGGAGACCGGCGGCGTCACCGGCACACAGGACAAGGACTACAACCTGATCTGGTACGTCGAGGCGTGCCTGAGCAACGCGCTGCGCCTCGAGAGCTACATCCAGGACGCCGAGCGCGCCAAGGACACCGAGGTCGCCGACCTGTTCCGCAAGGCCCAGGCGGACAGCCGCAAGGGCGCGGAACTGGGCAAGGGGCTGCTGCGCGCCCGCCTGAACGGCGGCTGACCACGCTGTTCCCCGGGCCCGGACACCGTGCGTGGCACGGTGTCCGGGCCCGCCCCCGTTCCGGACTCCTCGTGCTCCTTCGGCGGACGACGCGACGGCCCCGGCGGGCGGCCGCTACCCTACTGGTCGGTAACCGCTGGGACTCCAGGAGGCGACGCCCCATGCCGCAGTTCGCTGTCGACGGCGCGGAACTGACGTACGACGACGAGGGCCCGCGCGACGCCGGGAGCGCCCCCCTGGTGTTCATCCACGGGTGGACCGCAGACCGGCACCGCTGGGACCACCAGATGGCGCACTTCGCCGCGCACCGCCGGGTGATCCGCCTCGACCTGCGCGGCCACGGCGAGAGCAGCGGCAGCGGGGTGCGCACCATCGAGGTCCTCGCCCGCGACGTCATCGCCCTCCTCGACCACCTCGGGGTCGACCGGTTCGTCCCCGTCGGCCACTCCATGGGCGGCATGACCGCCCAGATGCTCGCCCTCGCCCATCCCGCGCGGGTGGAACGGCTGGTACTGGTGAACTCCATCGGCCGGATGACGTACAGCAGATACCGGGGACTCCTGATGGCGGCGTCCACCCGCGTGCCGTTCGGACTGTTCGTCGCCGCCAACATCCGGCGTGCCTTCGCTCCCGGCCACCCCCGCCAGGAGATCGAGGAGTACATCCGGGCCTCCGCGGCCACGCCCCGCGAGGTCGTGATGACCCTGTACGCCGCGATGCGTGCCTTCGACGTCCTCGACCGTGTCGGCGAGATCCGCGTGCCCACCCTGATGGTGCACGGCTACCACGACATCCAGCTGCCCGCGCACCAGATGCTGCGCATGGCCAAGGACTACCGGGACGCCGAGATCCGTATCCTCGACGCGGGCCACGAACTCCCCGTGGAGAAGCCCGCGGAACTCACCGCCGCACTGGACCGCTTCCTCGCCCGCACCCCCGCCCCGCGGGAGTCCCCGAGTCGCCGCCCGCGGTGATGCGCGGCAGCATGACCACCGTACGCACGCGACCCGGGGGGACGACGAGCAGCGCAAGGAGCCGACACGATCATGACGGACGTTTCGAGCCGGGGCCCCGCTCCGGGTGACGACCGCAAGGTGCTCACCAACCGCCAGGGCCACCCGGTCTACGACAACCAGAACCAGCGCACCGTCGGCTCCCGGGGCCCGGCCACACTGGAGAACTACCAGTTCCTGGAGAAGATCAGCCACTTCGACCGGGAGCGCATCCCCGAACGGGTCGTGCACGCCCGCGGCGTCACCGCGTACGGCTACTTCGAGGCGTACGGCAAGTGGGGTGACGAGCCGGTCTCCCGCTACACCCGCGCCAAGCTCTTCCAGGAGGAGGGCAAGCGCACCGACCTCGCCGTCCGCTTCTCCACCGTCATCGGCGGCCGCGACTCCTCCGAGGCCGCCCGCGACCCCCGCGGCTTCGCGGTGAAGTTCTACACCGAGGACGGCAACTGGGACCTCGTCGGCAACAACCTGGGTGTCTTCTTCATCCGGGACGCCATCAAGTTCCCGGACGTCATCCACGCCCTCAAGCCCGACCCGGTCACCTTCGAGCAGCAGCCGCGCCGCATCTTCGACTTCATGTCCCAGACGCCCGAGTGCATGCACATGCTGGTCAACCTCTTCAGCCCGCGCGGGATCCCGGCGGACTACCGCCACATGCAGGGATTCGGCGTCAACACGTACAAGTGGGTCAACGCCGAGGGGGACACCAAACTGGTCAAGTACCACTGGATGCCCAAGCAGGGCGTGCGCAGCATGACCGAGGAGGACGCGGCCAACGTCCAGGCCGAAGGGCTCGGCCACGCCACGAAGGACCTCTACGAGGCGATCGGGCGCGGCGACCACCCGGAGTGGGAACTCCTCGTCCAGATGATGGACGACCACGACCACCCGGAACTGGACTTCGACCCGCTGGACGACACCAAGACCTGGCCCGAACAGGACTTCCCGCCCAAGCCGGTGGGCCGCATGGTGCTCAACCGGATGCCCGGCAACTTCTTCGCCGAGAACGAGCAGATCTCCTTCGGCACCGGCGTCCTGGTCGACGGACTGGACTTCTCCGACGACAAGATGCTCGTCGGCCGGACCTTCTCCTACAGCGACACCCAACGGCACCGGGTCGGCCCCAACTACCTTCAGCTGCCGGTGAACCGGGCCAAGCACGCGGACGTGCGCACCAACCAGCGCGACGGACAGATGACGTACTTCGTCGACGACGCCGGCGAGAACCCGAGCGTCAACTACGAGCCGTCGATCACCGGCGGTCTGCGCGAGGGCGAGTACCCGACGCACGACGAGCAGGGCCCGGAGATCCGCGGCCGGCTCACCCGCGCACGCATCGAACGCACCAACGACTACCTGCAGGCCGGCCAGCGCTATCTGCTCCTGGAGGACTGGGAGCGCGACGACCTGGTGAAGAACTTCACCGACCTGATCTCCCAGTGCGACCGCGCCGTCCAGGAGCGCATGGTGTGGCACTTCCTGCTGGTCGAGAACGACCTCGGCCGCAGGGTCGGCGAGGGCCTCGGGATCATGCCGGAGGACGTCGCCCACCTGGAACCCCTCGCCGGCCAGGACCTCACCGACGAGGACCGCAAGCGGCTCGCCAGCCTCGGCGACAACCCGCCGCGCGACGTGGAGGGGCTCACCATGACCCACTGCGTCCCCGACACGCGGCACGTGGTGACCCGCTGACCGGTCACCCGGCGGCGGCCGCCCGCGCCGCCGCGAGCGCCTGCTCGGCGTAACCGCGGCCGAACAGCACGGCGTGCACCAGCAGCGGGAACAGTTGGTGCACGCCGACGCGCGCCTCCCACCCGTCGGCGAGCGGAGCCGTCTCCCGGTAGCCGTCCAGCACCGCCCGCAGCTGAGGACAGCCGAAGAGGGCGAGCATCGCCAGGTCGGTCTCCCGGTGCCCGCCGTGCGCCGCCGGATCGATCAGCCGGACATCGCCGTCCGCGCCCCACAGCACATTGCCGTTCCACAGGTCGCCGTGGAGCCGCGCGGGCGGCTCGGCGGGTCCGGACAGCTCCGGCAGCCGCTCACAGACCCGCTCGACGACGCCCGCCTCGTCCGGGCGGACGGTGCCGTCGTCGACCGCGCGCCGCAGATACGGCAGGACCCGGTGCTCGGCGTACCAGGCGGGCCAGTCCCCGCCGGTGACGTTGCGCATCGGGGCGAGCCCGATGTACGCCTCCGCCGGACCGCCCGGCGGGGGCGCCCCGAACGCCGGCGCCCCGGCCGCGTGCAGCCCCGCCAGATCCCGGCCGAACCGCACGGCCGCCTCCCGCGTGGGCCGGCCCCGCGTCACCCGGTCGACGACCAGCCACCGCCCGTCGTGACCGTGCACCTCCGGCACCCGCACCGTCCCGGCCCCGGCGAGCCAGCGCAGCCCCGCCGCCTCGGCGCGGGCGGCCTCCGCGCCCTCCGTCCGTTTGACGACCACGACCCCGCCGCCGTCCAGGACCGCCTCGGCGAGCGAGCCGGACACCGGGCGCACACCGCTGACCGTCCGCCCGGTGAGCCGGGCCGCCACGGCCTCCGGCCCGTCACCGTGGGCGGCCGGTCCGGGAGGGAAGGTCATGCGCGAGCTCCTCTCGTGCGCGGGCCCGCCCAGAGTACGAGCCCTCCCCGGCCGCACCCGCCGCCGAACGCTCACGCAGGACGGTGAAATCCGGGCCCCGGCCGATCGAACGGAGCCGCGCCGGGGGAGCACTGGGATCATGACGAGTTCATCGTTCCAGCGCACCCTCACCCTGCCCGCCGCACTCTGCGAACAGGCCGCACAGCACCTGGAGCAGGCCGCCCGGCGGACGGTCGACGGAGCCGGAATCCCGCTGAAGGCGTTCCGCGCGGCCGCCGACAGCGACTACACCCTCCCGGTCTCCGTGGTCGAACAGGCAGCGGGCTGTCTGCTGGTCCTGGCCACGGAGACCGCGCAGACCGTACGTCCCTCGGTCCTGCGCACCACCATCGGTGTCGCCCTGTGCCTGCGCGACGCCGTCGAGGCGGTCCACCAGCCCGCGCTCACCACCCGGTTCTGGTGACGGCGTGCCGCATGCCCCCGCCCCCGGCGGGAACCCGGCGCATCCTCACCACCGACATCCCAGGAGTAGGCCATGAGTCTGTTGCGTGTCCTCGGCCGGCCGATGCTGGCGTCGATGTTCGTCGCGGGAGGAATCGACTCCGTCCGCAACCCCCAGAACGTCGCAGAGATCGCGGAGCCCGTCGTCCGGCCGGTCACCGATCGCGTCCCCGTGCTGCCGGACAGCACCGAGGACTGCGTACGCCTCAGCGGCGCCGTCCAGGTCGTGGGCGGGCTGCTGCTGGCCACCGGACGCATGTCGCGCCCGGCCGCGCTCGCGATCGCCGTCACGCTGGTGCCCACGACCCTGGCCGCACACCGCTTCTGGGAGGAGGAGGACCCCGACCGGAAGGCCCAGCAGCGCATCCACTTCCTCAAGAACCTCTCCATGCTCGGCGGTCTGCTGATCGCCGCCGACGACACCGGTGCCCGCCCGTCGCTGCTGTGGCGCAGCCGGCACGCCGCCCACGACCTGCGGCGCGACGCCCACCTCGTACGCCACTCCGTCCGGGCCGGCGCCGGGCCCGCCGCCCTGGCCGGCCGCGTGCGGTCCAAGCTCTCCTGCTGACACCCCGGCCGCGTTAGCAGTCGGGCGGTGCGGGGACCCGGGGGCGGAGTGGACCCGGCCGGGTGCCACCACGAACCGGAGGAGAAGGACATGGGACACGGAGGCAACGTCATCGACGAACTGGTGACCGACCACCGGGAAGTCGAGGAACTCTTCGGCAAGATCGAGGAACTGCCGCCCGGCCACAAGGACCGCAAGGTGTACGCAGACCAGGCCACCATCGAACTGGTCCGCCACTCGGTGGCAGAGGAGGCCTACCTCTACCCGGCCGTGCGGGAGCACGTGCCGAACGGGGACGCGCTGGCCGACCAGGAGCTCGAGGACCACGCCACGGCCGAGCGGACCATGAAGGACCTGGAGCGCTGTGACGCCGGGGACCCCGAGTTCGACCGGCTCATCGGCATGCTGATGAGCGAGATCCGCGAGCACGTCGCGGACGAGGAGCAGAACCTCTTCCCGCAGCTGCGCGCCGCCTGCTCCCCGGAGAAGCTCGACGAGCTCGGCGACAAGGTCCGGCAGGCGAAGAAGACGGCCCCGACCCGGCCGCACCCGGCCGCTCCGGACAAGCCCCCGGCGAACAAGCTGCTGGCACCGGGGGCGGGCATGGTCGACCGGCTCCGCGACGCGTTGAGCGGGCGCGGCAAGCTCGGCTGAAAACCGCAGGTGAGGGCCCGTCGCGGCAGCGACGGGCCCTCAGGCGTGCCCGCTCCTTGTGAGCAACCGCACTCACCCGCCCAACTCCCCGCGACCACCGCACATTTGACACGCGCAGCCCGGTGATCCACCGGCCTCGCGGAACCGACTCGGCGTTCCCTTCTGCCACGATGGTCCGCGCCCAGTCCCGGTGACGGGAGCCGCCGTGCAGCGCAGCCGGCGTTCCGCTTCCCGCGCCTCCCTCCGCCGGGCCCTCCGGCTCGTCTCCGAGTAGCGCACTGTGTCTTCCTCACTCACCCCTGCCCAGCCCGAGTCACGCTCCCCCTGGCGCTCCCTGCGGCACCGCAGCATGCGCTGGTGGTCCGTCGCGAACTTCGTGTCCAACGCCGGTACCTGGATGCAGCTCACGGTGCAGAACCTGCTGGTCCTGCAGATCACCGGGTCCGCCGCCGCCACGGGTCTGTCCATGTCCGTGCAGGCCGCCCCGGCCCTGCTCATGAGCGTCCTCGGCGGCGCGGCGGTCGACCGCTGGCCGCGGAAGCTGACGGCCGCCGTCAGCCAGGCCCTGCTGTCGGCGATCGCGTTCACCACGGCCGTCCTGGTGGCTCTGGACCGGCTGGACATGACCTCCCTGATGGTGCTGGCCGCCGTCACCGGGGTCGTCGCCACCGTCGACAACCCGGCCTGCGCCCTGCTCGGCAACGATCTCGTCCCCGCGGAGGACGTGCCCTCCGCCATCGGAGTGGGCGCCCTGGTCTTCAACGCGGGCCGGCTCGCGGGCGCCGCGCTCGCGGGCGTGACGGTCGGATTCCTCGGCACCGCCGCCGCCTACTTCGCCAACGGGTTCTCCTTCCTCTTCGTGACCGCGGTCATCCCCTTCCTGCGCCCGGCGGCGGGGGCGGTCCGGCACGTCGTGGAGAAGACCGGGCGCCCGCGAGCCGCCATGACCGTCCGCGAGGGGCTCGCCTTCTTCGCCCGCCGGCCCCGTCTGCTGGCGCTCGCCGGGGTCACCGGGGTCAGCGCCGTCTTCGGCCGCAACTACGGGCTCACCCTCGCCGTCCTGGTCACCGGACCGCTGGCGGGCGGCGCGGGTGCGTTCGGCACGGTGTCCACCGTGCTCGCCGTCGGCGGAATCCTCGGCGCGGTGCTCGGGGCGCGGCTGCGCAGGCCGTCCGTGCGGCTGGTCGGCACCCTCGCGGCGACGGGCGCGCTCCTCCAGGTCGTGGCGGGGATGTCACCGTCGCTGGCCGTGCTGCTGGTGCTGGTCCTGCCCATGGCCGTCGTGGAGTCCGTCTCCGACACCGCAGGGACGGCCGTCCTCCAGACCGACCCGCCCGCCCATCTGCGCGGACGCGTCCTCGGCGTCTGGGGCAGCATCGGCACCGTGTGGGGACTGGGCGGCCCGCCCGCCCTCGGCCTCCTCATGGAACTGGCCGGCCCGCGCGGCGCCCTGATCACCGGGGGCCTGATCATCGCCGGCTCGATCGCGGCGGGCCATCTCCTCCACACCCGCCGCGCCCCCACCCCCGTCACCCTCCCCGCGAAGACTCCCCTCCACCCGGCCCCGGCCCTGGAAACAGCAGCCTGACCACCCACCCGTCCAGCCTGTCCGGGGGAACCCGAGCAGCCACCCCGGTTCACCCCTCCCCGGACGGCCGCAACGCCACCCCCGCCGCATGCGCGGCCCGCCGTGCCAGCAACGTCGTGGACCGCCCGTCGAGGTACGGCAGTACCACCGCCTGCCCGCCCCACCCCCGCAACACCTCCGCCTCCGGCAGATCCTGCACGGAGTAGTCCCCGCCCTTCACCCACACATCCGGCCGCAGCCGCCCCAGCACCGCCTCCGGCGTGTCCTCCTCGAACACCACCACCGCGTCCACACTCCCCAGCGCCGCCAGCACCCGCTCCCGGTCGGCCGCGGGATTGAGCGGCCGGCCCGGCCCCTTGCGCCGGGTGACGGAGGCGTCGGAGTTGAGACACACGATCAGACAGTCACCGATCCGCCGCGCGCTCTCCAGCAGCCCGACATGACCGGCGTGCACCAGGTCGAAGCAGCCACCCGTGGCGACCACCGTCCCGCCGCTCGCCCGCACACTCTCCGCCAGCTCGAACGCGTCGGCCGCCGGATGACGCGCGGGGCCGGGAACGGCGGCCGCCCGCCACAGATCGGGGTTTCCCGACCCGCCCGCCGCCACGAACGCGGCCGCCTCGGAGACCGCCCGCTGCAGCGCCTCCTCCGGGAGCAGCCCGTCGGCCAGCGCGGCGACGGTCGTCGCGGCGAAGCAGTCACCCGCGCCGCACGGATCCCCGTCGGACCGGTACGGCGCCGGGATCAGCATCGGCGTCCCCCCTCCCGGCCGGGTGAGCAGCACCCCCCGGTCGCCGAGCGTCACGGCGACGCCCGCCGCCCGCCAGCGCTCCGCCAGCTCCGCCCCGCGTGCGGCGAAGGCGCCCAGCGACGAACCCGACACCCCTGGCGTACCGGCGCACAGGGCGACCGCCTCGGCCGCGTTGGGTGTGACGATGCGCGCCCCCGGCACCGGCGGGTCGCCCTTGGGATGGGGGTCCCACACCAGGGGCGTACGGTGGGCCACCTCCTCGAGATGCGGGCGTACCGCCCCGGCGGTGTGCCGTCCGTAGTCGGCGACGAGTACGGCGTGCGCGCCCGCGAGGGCCTCGCGCACCGCGTCGTCCGGCTCGCCCGGCGTCCCGCCGCCCCGGTCGATGCGCACCACGGGCCGCCCGCCCGCCAGCACCCTCGTCTTCACCGGCAGCGTGCCGTGCAGCGGCAGCTCCAGCAGCCGTACCCGGCCGTCGAGGTCCCGGCGGACCGCCTCGCTGGCCGGGTCGTCGCCGAGGGCGGTCACCAGGACCACGTCCCGGCCGCCCCGCGCGGCGAGCGCCGCGGCCAGCCCCGCCCCGCCCGGGTGCCGGCGGTCACCGGTGACGTCGACGACCGGTGCGGGGGCGTCCGGGGCCAGCCGGGTGGCGACCCCCTCGATGTCCTCGTCCAGCAGCACGTCCCCCACGACGACGACGGGCTCGGGTCCGGTCATGGCATCCTCCCGGGGACGGCCGCCGCGGGCGCCAGGGGCGCGGACACGGCGGCGTCGAAAGACTCGCAGAGCAGGTGCACGGCGACCAGATGCGCCTCCTGCACGGTCGCGGTGCTGCCCGCCTCCACGCACAGCGCCTCGTGAGCGGCCTCCACCAGCGGGTTGGGGCCGGGACCGGTGAGCGCCCAGACGCGCAGCCCGGCCCGCCGGGCCGCCACCGCGGCCGCGATCAGATTGGCGCTGCGCCCCGACGTGGAGAGCAGCATCAGGACGTCGCCGGGACGCCCGTGGGCGATCACCTGGCGGGCGTACACGTGGTCGAATCCGTAGTCGTTGCCGATGGCCGTGACGCTGGAGGTCTCGGCGTGCAGGGCGAGCGCCGAATAGGCGCGCCGCTCCTGCCGGTACCGTCCGACCAGCTCGGCCGTCAGATGCTGGGCCTGGGCGGCACTGCCGCCGTTTCCGGCGGCGAGCAGGCGTCCGCCGTCGGTGAGGACGGCGGCGAGCCGGCCGCCCCAGTCGGCGATCCGGGGCAGGCCGTGCCGGCGGAGTCCGTCGAGGGCCTCCTGGAGCGACCTGCAGTGCAGATGCGCGGCGTCGAGCGCGGAGTGTTCCGTCATGGCTGTGGGGCGCACCGCCTCGGTGAGGACGGCGGCGGGACCCGCACCTCCTTCCAACATCGGACGTCGGCGGTCACCAGGGCCGGCCCGTCAGCCGGTCCCGGTCGCGGCGGGCTCCGCGTCGAGGACCTCGCAGTACGCGGCCTCGGTGGCCGCGGCGATCCGCGGCCAGCCGTAGCGGCTGAGCACCCGGCGGCGGCCGGCGACCGCGCAGGCCTCCCGGGCCGCCGGGTCGGCGAGCAGCGCGGTCACGGCCCGGGCCAGCGCCTCCGGGTCGCCGGGCGGCACCAGCCGGCCCGTGCCCGGATCCGCGACCGTGTCGAGCTGCCCGCCGACCGCGCTGGCCACCACGGGACGCCCGCAGGCCATGGCCTCCAGGGGAACGATGCCGAACGGCTCGTAGTCGGCAGGACACAGCACCACGTCGGCGGAGCGCAGCAGCGCAGGCACCCGGGAGGGGTCCACCCCGCCGGTGAAGCGGACCCGGTCGGCGACCCCGGCGTCCCGCGCGGCAGCGCGCAGCCGGCGCACCTCCGGATCGTCGTCGAGGCGGTGCCGAGGGGGTCCGCCGACCACGAGAAGTTCGGTCCCCGGCAGCCGGGCCAGCGCCGCCACCGAGACGGCGGCGCCCTTGCGCGGCACCAGCCGGCCGAGCTGCATCAGCCGGTACCGGAACGGTCCGCGCGGCGCCACCGGCCCCACCGGAGTGAACCGGTCGGTGTCCACACCGCACGGCACCACACCGATCCGGTCGGCCGGCACCCCCATCCGGACCAGCTCGGCGACCTCGTCCCGGCAGGTGGCGACGACACGGTCGCAGCCCAGTCCGACCTCGATCTCGCAGCCGATCCGCTCCGGCGGGCTGGTGTCGGCGCGTCCCTGGTGCCGCCGCTTCACCGTGCCCAGCGCGTGATACGTGTGCAGCAGCGGCAACCCGAGCTCGCGGACCGCCCGCAGTGAGGCGAGACCCGACATCCAGTAGTGCGAGTGCACCACGTCCGGGGTGCGGGCACGCCACACCCGGGCCAGCTGCTGCCCGAACTCCTCCATGTACGGCAGCAGCCGGTCCTTGGGGACCGGTTCCGGCGGACCCGCCGGGACATGGTGGACCTCGACGCCCTCGCGCAGCGTCACCCGGTCGGGCAGACCGGGCGCGTCGCGCCGGGTGTGGACGGTGACGCGGTGACCGCGGTCGGCGAGCGCCCCGGCCAGGGCGGCCACGTGGACGTTCTGCCCGCCGGCGTCCACCCCGCCGAGCGTGGCGAGGGGGCTGGCGTGCTCGGAGACCAGCGCGATGGAGAGCACGCCCGGGGCGAGGCCCCCGCCGTCGAGCCGGCCGGTGCGGAGGGGACCGAGGATCGGAGTCATGAGCGCACCTCCGTGATGAGACGTTCCCAGTCGTCCAGGAACCGTTTGAGCCCGTACCGTTCGAGGGCGGCCTGCCGGGCGCGCGCCCCGTCCGCGGCCGCCGCCGCGGGGTCCGCCAGGTAGAGGCGCGCGGCCCGGGCGAGGACGTCGGGTCGGTTGGACACGGTGCCCGCGCCGTCCGGCACCGCCTCCACCGCCTCGGTGGTGGCCAGCGCCAGGACCGGCAGGCCCAGGTGCATCGCCTCCAGCAGGGACAGCCCGAGGGAGGTCCAGCGCACCGGGTGCAGATACATCCGGCGGTCGGCCATCGCCGTGTGCAGCTCCCGCTGCGGCAGGTCGGCCGTGCGGCAGCGGTCGTGCGGCAGCCCCAGGCGGTCGGCCAGCCCGTCGGTGCCCATGCCGAACACGTCGAGCGGCACGGTCCCGGCGAGGGCGGGCAGCAGGTCCGTGCCGGTGTACCGGCCGCGCCGCAGCGGCTCGTTGACGACGACGGCGGCCCGCTCCAGCCGGCCCGTGTACCGGTGGCCGGGGTCGACGACGCCGTGCTCGATCACTTCGGTGCGGGTGGTGCCGCAGTCCCAGAACAGCCGGTTGAAGTGGGTGACGTGCACGATCGTCAGATCGGCGCGGTCGGCGAACGGATGCCGGGTGTTCGGCACGTCACCGTCCGGGGCGTTGTGCTCCAGATACACGGCCGGCACGTCCCGTCCCGGGCGGCGGCCGCCGAGCCACCGCTCGGCGAGCCCGAGTTCGTGCGGCCGCTGCAGGACGACCAGGTCGAACGGGGTCTCCCGCAGCTCCGCCGGTGCGGCCTCGCGCACCGAGGCGGGCCAGACGAAGGTCCGGGCCCGGCCGAGACCGTCGGGGTCACGGCCCGGGGTGACGGGCACGACGTAGGTGTGCGGGCCCTGGACGAACGCCGTCGTCCAGGAACCGTGCACGTGCCACAGCAGGATGTTCATACGGCGGCTCCTCGGTCCGTCCGCCCCCCGCGCTCCGGCGGCGGGCGGGTCATGACGGCAGCCGTTCGTCGACCCAGGGCGGGTGACCGGGCGCGGGGGACGCGGACCGCTGGGGGCGGGCCGGTGCCGTGCGGTGCAGGAAGTGGCCGCGAAGCCAGTGGAAGGCCGCGACCGGCGGGATGACCGCGCTGGTGAGGGCCATGGTGGCGACCTCCTCCGGGGTGCGCGGTCCGGGGAGGATCCGGGCGAGCGCGAATTCGGTGGTCCCCGCCAGCCATCCGCCGAAGCAGGCCGCGGCGGCGCGCTGCCGGCCGGTCAGCGCGCACAGCGCGGCCGCCAGCCCCGCCGCGGTCACCGCCAGGTGCCCGGGCAGGCGCCCCCGCGGCGCCTCGGCCCGCCGCCACCAGCCGTGCCCGTGCAGCCGGGTCATCAGCACGTCGTCGGCGTTGCCCGCCTGGAGCCGCACGGAGACCCAGCGTCCGGCCTGCCGTACCGGATGGGTGGTGGTGCGGCGGCCCTCGGCCAGCGTCCAGCCGGCGTCGAGCATCCGCAGCGCCAGGTCGGCATCCTCCCGGAAGGCCCTGCGGAACCGTTCGTCGAAGCCGCCGGCGGCCTCCAGGGCCCGGCGGCGGTACACCATGTCGGCGGTGATCCAGCGGGCGCCGGCGAGACCGGCGGTGTTGCGCTCCCAGTCGGTGGGCCGTCGGTCGGCCGGGAGCGGCACGTCGATCCGCGCCGCGATCCCGGCGGTCGCGACACTCGCCCCGGCGAGGTCGAGGGCCAGGTCGTCGGCCCAGGTGGGGCCGGGGATCACGTCGTCGTCGAGGAACACGATCCACGGGACGTCCCCGGCGGCCCGCCATCCGGTGTTGCGGGCGGCGGCCGGTCCCCGTGCCCCGCCGGGCACCACGAGGGTCCGCGAGCGCAGCGACGGCGGAACGGCGGCGGTCAGCGGAGCTCCGACGGGGGCCGGGCGGTCGTCGACCACCACGACCCGGGCCGGGCCCGGTCCGTCCGCCTCGGCCAGCGCCCGCAGGCACCGGCCCAGGCAGGGCCGGCCGAGCGTCGGCACCACCACGGCGTACTCCCCGCTCGGTGCGGCGGACCCGGTCATCGCACGGCCTCGCCCTCGGCGGAGCGGAAGAGTTCGCCGCGCCGGATCGCGTACGGGCCGATGGCCAGCAGATCGACCGGGGAGGAGCCGAAGCACTCCAGGGCGTCGCGCGGGTCGTCCACCATGGGCCGGCCCGCCGTGTTGAGGCTGGTGTTGACCACCACGGGCAGTCCGGTCAGCCGTTCGAACTCGGCCAGCATCCGCGCCACCAGGGGCTCCCGCGTCTCGTCGACGGTCTGGATGCGGGCGGTGCCGTCGACGTGCACCACGGCGGGGATGCGGTCCCGCCAGGCGGGGGCCACGTCGTGCACGAACAGCATGTACGGGCTGGGCAGCGGGCCGTGGAAGATCTCGGCCGCCCGGTCGGCGAGCACCATCGGCGCGACGGGCCGGAACTGCTCGCGCCCCTTGACGTCGTTGAGCCGCTCCAGGTTGCCCGCGTGCCCGGGGTGGGCCAGCAGCGAGCGGTGTCCGAGCGCCCGGGGACCGTATTCGCTGCGCCCCTGGAACCAGGCGACGATGCCGTTGTCGGCCAGCGCCCGGGCCACGGTGGCGGCGATGTCGGCCGGCCGTTCGAAGGGCACGGCGGCCGTCTTCAGCCACGCCCCCAGCTCCGCGTCGGTCCAGTCCCGGCCGAGGTCGGCGCCGGTCATGGGCTCCGGCTCGTCACCGGCCCCGGCGGACAGCAGCAGGGCGCCGCCCAGCGCGGTCCCCGCGTCCCCGGCCGCCGGCTGCACCCACACCCGGGAGAACGGTCCCTCGCGGGCGATGCGGGAGTTGGCGACGCAGTTCAGGGCGACGCCCCCGGCGAGGGTGAGCACGGAGTCGTGGGTGCGGCCGTGCAGCCAGCGCACCAGGTCCAGCAGCGTCTCCTCCAGCACGGCCTGCGCGCTCGCGGCGACATCGGCGTGGTCCCGGGTCCACGGTTCGTCGGCGCCGCGCGGCGCGCACAGCTCGTGCCAGGGCACTCCCGAGGCGTGGAAGCCGCCGTCACCGGTGGGATACACGTACCGGCGCAGTTCGGGCAGCATGCGCGGCGAGCCGTGGGAGGCGAGGGCCATCACCTTGAACTCGTCGGAGGAGCGCAGGAAGCCGAGGTGCTCGGTGAGTTCCTCGTAGATCAGGCCGAGCGAGTGCGGGAGTTCCTGCGCGCGCAGGGATTCGAGCCGGCCACCCACTCTGCGGGCGGCGAGGTGCGAGGCGCGTTCGCCGCGGCCGTCCAGCACGAGGACGGAACAGTCCCCGGCGCCGGGCGCGGCGAAGGCGCCGGAGGCGGCGTGCGCCATGTGGTGCGGTACGAAGCGGACGGCCGCGGGGTCCAGGCCCGGCAGCGCGGTCCGCAGGAAGCCGGGGGCCTCCCGCGCATAGGTGAGCCGCAGGTGGTCCCACGGGTCGTCCAGGCCCATCGCGTCGGCGGGACGGGCGAGCGCGGGGTCGAAGGAGTAGGCGACCGCGTCGAGGTCCTGGGGGCGCAGCCCGGCGCGCTTCAGACACCAGGCTGCCGCCTGCTCGGGCAGCTCCCAGGCGGAGAACGGCAGCGGTCGCTTGCCGTGCTTGCGCCGGGAGAACCTCTCCTCCTCCGCGGCGGCGACGGTCCGCCCGTCGATCACCAGGGCGGCGGCGGGGTCGTGGAAGAGGGCGTTGATTCCGAGGATGCGCATGGCGGGCGCCCTTTCGCGGTTCGGGGACGGCCGGTTCGGCGGCGTGTCCCGGCCTGGAACAGCCGTGCTCAGTGACCGGCTTCGGTGCGGAACCAGGCGATCGTGCGGCGCAGCCCCTCCTCGGTGTCCACCCGGGGCTCCCAGCCGAGCTTGTCGCGGGCCAGCGTGATGTCGGGGCAGCGCACGGCCGGGTCGTCCACCGGGCGTTCGACGTAGCGGATCTCGGAGGCGGAACCGGCGAGCCGGACGATCGTCCGGGCCAGGTCCAGCATGGTGATCTCACCGGGATTGCCGATGTTGACGGGCCCGCGCATGCCGTGGGCGGCCGCCGCGAGGATGCCGGTCACCGTGTCGTCGACGTAGCACAGCGAGCGGGTCTGGCGGCCGTCACCGGTCACGGTGAGGGGTTCACCGGCCAGGGCCTGCCGGACGAAGGTGGGCACGGCGCGGCCGTCGTGGCCCCGCATCCGCGGGCCGTAGGTGTTGAACAGCCGCACGATGCAGGTGTCGGTGCCGTGGGACTCCGCGTGGGCGGTGGTCAGCGCCTCGCCGAAGCGCTTGGCCTCGTCGTAGACGCTGCGCGGGCCGACCGGATTGACGTTGCCCCAGTAGCGCTCGTCCTGCGGGTTCTGCCGGGGGTCCCCGTAGACCTCCGAGGTGGAGGCGAGGACGAAGCGGGCCTCCGAGTCCTGGGCGAGCCGCAGTGCGTTGCGGGTGCCGAGGCTGCCGGCCTCCATGGTGTGCAGCGGCAGCCGCAGGTAGTCCGCGGGGGAGGCGGGGGAGGCGAAGTGCAGCACGAGGTCGGGCCGCCGGTCGACCGGCAGCGCCTCGGCCACGTTCGCCCGTACGAGCGTGAATCCGGGGCGTTCCAGGAGCGGCGTGACGTTCTCCGGGCGGCCGGTGCTGAGGTCGTCCACGCAGGTGACGGCGGCGCCCGCGTCCAGCAGGGCGGTGCACAGATGGGAGCCGACGAATCCGGCGCCGCCGGTGACGACGACGTGCTCCCAGCTCCGGGATATGGCGGTGGTCATGTCGCTCAGCCCTCCGTCGTCAGGCGTCGGTGTCCGGGCCGACACGGTGCGCCGGGCACTCGCACCGAGGCCGTCGACCCCTCGATCAGCCTGGGCCGCCGCTCCGGTCACGGCACGGTCGTCTACTGCAATCCGGTGAATCACGGAGTGTGAGCGCGGCACGGCGGGCGCCGTTCATGCAGGTCGAAGGGGTGGCGAGCGGGACCGGGCGGCGCGCCCGGGGCCTTCGCCGCGGGGTCAGGCCACGAGGGTGGCGTCCGGGCCGAGACGGCCGACGAGGGACGCCTGGTGGAGACCGGCCACCGGGGAGAGCAGGTCGGGGTGGCGCAGGAGGGCCGTGGCGCGGCGGTCGATCTCGTCGGGGGCGAGGAGACGGCGGAACTCGCCCGCCGCGTCCCCGTCGAGGGTGCTCACCGCGACGGAGGCCAGCGCCGGGTCGGCGAGCAGACAGGCCGCCCAGCTGGCCACGACCTCGTCGACCCAGGTGCGCCAGGCGTGCCCGCCGGTGTCCTCGTCCATGTCCGCGCCGGTGACCCGGTCGAGCCGCGCGGAACCGCCCGGGCCGGCCAGGGCGACCAGTGCCGCGTCCATCGCCGTGGGGTACCGGAGCCGGGCCGCGACCGTCACGGCCTGCCGCGCCTGCGCCTCGCACAGCGCGGCGGCCAGCGCCCCGCCGGGCGCGGGGAAGGAACGCGTCAGCCACTGCGCGGTCGCCGCGATGACCGGGGAGAGATCTGTCTGCACTGCCGGGCCGTCCGAATACCGTCGGGGTGAGGGGACCGCACGGAACGCTAGCCGCCGGCCCGCCCCGCCCGGCGTGACCCGTGCCTCGTTCGGCGCGTGGCCTCGGCCACACCCGTACGGGTGCCGGGCCTGCCCCCGGAGTGTCCCGGGGTGCCGGTCGGGCACCCGGTGACCATGGACGTACTCAGCCGCCCCCTCATCGACCGCACCCTGCCCCTGCTGGCCGAGGGCTACGCCTGGCTGCCCAACCGGATGCGCAGCGCCACCGGCCCCGTGGTCCGTACCCGGATCATGGGCCGGCCCGCGCTCGCCCTGCGCGGGCCGGAAGCGGTGCGCTTCTTCTACGACGAGCGCAACGTGCACCGCCACCGCGCCATCCCCGAGCCCGTGCTGGCGACCCTGTTCGGCCACGAGGCCGTGCACACCCTCGACGGCGCCGCCCACCGCGCCCGCAAGTCGCTGTTCCTGCCGCTGCTCGAGCCCGGCCGGGTCGCGGGCCTCGTCGACCATGTCACCGCCGCCTGGGACGAGGCCGTACCGGAATGGGGCCGACGCGGCTCCGTGGTGCTGTTCGACGAGGCGAGCACGGTGCTCGCCACGGGGGTCCACCGGTGGGCCGGCATACCCCTGGGCGACGACGGGGCGGGGGCGACGGCCCGCGACATGATCGCGATGGTCGACGGCTTCACCACCGCCGGGCCGCGTCATCTGCGGGCCCGGCGGGCCCGCGCACGGCAGGAGCAGCGGCTGGGCCGGCTGGTGCGGGACGTGCGCTCCGGCGAGGTCACCGCCGAGGCGGACTCGGTGCTGGACCTGGTGTGCCGGCACCGCGACGCGGACGGCGAGCCGCTGGACGAGATGACCGCCGCGGTGGAACTGCTCAACGTGGTCCGCCCGACGACCGCCGTCGCCTGGTTCGTGGCCTTCACGGCACACGCCCTCGACCGGTGGCCGGAGCAGCGCGAGCCCCTGGCGGGCGGGGACCCCCGGTACACCGCCGCCTTCGCGCACGAGGTGCGCCGCTTCTACCCGTTCGTGCCCTTCCTCGGCGGCCTGGCCGCACGCGACCTGTACTGGCGGGGCGAGTGGGTGCCGGCCGGGGGACTGGTGGTGCTCGACGTGTACGGGCAGAACCACGACGAGGCGCTGTGGGGCGATCCGTACGCCTTCCGCCCGGAGCGTTTCCTCGAACGGCCCGCGGAACGCGACGAACTGATCCCGCAGGGCGGTGGCGACCCGGCCGCGGGCCACCGCTGCCCCGGCGAAGGCATCACCGTCGGCGTGCTGGAGGCGCTCGCGGGGCGACTGGCCCGAATGGAGTACACGCTGCCGGAGCAGAATCTGACGATCCCCCTGAACCGGGTCCCGACCCGTCCGCACAGCGGGGTTCTCCTTGCGGGAGTAGGTCCGGCCGCCGGTCGGCCGTCCGGTCCCCGTCTGCCGTGACAGCCAGGCCTGTTGAAGAAGCGACAAAAGTAAATACGTGAAAAGTGGCGTGATTTGTCCGATTCGGGTGATTCTGAAAGCGAACGTACTCGCTACACCTCAGGGAGATGGTGTTATGCGTTCCGAGAAGTTCACCGAAGAACTCACCGGCATCACGGGCGTCGACATCGACGCCGCGCTCGACCCTGTCGAGGCCGACGGTGTATACCGCGACAGCCGTGAATGCGCCGCCCTGGCCATCGTCGCCGGCGCAGGTGCGGTTCTGCTGTCGCCGCCGACCCCGCGCCCGAAGAAGGGCTGAACGGATCGACGGGAGCAAGTGACATGGAGCAGTCAGGCACTTCGACCCGCTTGCAGGCCGCGGTGCAGGACCTCGCCTCCGGTGTGGTCTCCGTCCTTCGGGGCGGGGACCACACCCGCGTGGTCCTCACGGCGGGAACCGAAGGGGAAGCGGGAGATCTCGCGCTCGCCGCCGTACGGGTACTGGGCGCGGACGCGATGCTCCCGGGCCTTCTGCTGGCCATCCCTCCCGACCCGGCGGAAGTGGCCGCGTTCCGCAAGGCGGTCGAGGCGTACCCGCCCCGCGCGGACGCCGCGCCCACGGTCCGCTGGAGCCACTGGGGCATGGCCCGCACGCTGCAGCGGATCGACCCCTCATCCGGGCCGCCGGACGAGCCGGGTGCCGGCTGGCTCGACGAAGCGGGCTGGCAGTCCCTCACCCACCAACTCGCCGTACTGGCACCGCTCGCCCTGCCCGGCGAGGACTGCGCGGTGAGCCGCGCGGCCGTGCTGCGCCCCGTCGACGTCGCCCGCGGATTCGTCCGGGCGGTGCGCCGCCGGGACTGGCGGCAGGCGGCCGGGGCCGGCCGCTGGCTGACCCTGCTGCCCGGCGTACCGGACACCCTCGGCCTCGAATCCGGCCTGAATTTCGTGGAGTTGATGGGCGGACAGGACCCACAGGTCGCCCTCCACGTCCAGGCGGCGCGGCTGATGCGGACCGGAGCACGCCTATGACCGCGCCCGCGGCCCAGGACATCCGGCCGCTGGCCGAGGACGCCCTCACCTGGGTGAGCGCCCACCGCGCCCGCTTCGCGCTCGGCGAGGACGCGCTGGCCACCGACGGCCGGGTCGACGGCACCTGGAAGCCGATCGGCGAACTCGCCCGCATCTGCGCGACCGTGACCCACCGCACCGCCCCCGCCGATCCGCTGCACGCCCGGGCGGCCGCGCTGCTGGAGTTCGCCTGGCACGAGACGCGCGAGGGCGAGATGTTCTCGCTGCTGCAACGGCTGGAGCCGTTCGCCACCTACCCGCTGGAGGTGTACGCGGCCTTCGCCTCGGCCGGATACCGCCATTCCGCCTACGAGGAGGCCGCCCCGGTGGTCGCCCGCACCCGGGGCTGGCGGCTCACCGAGCAGGACCCGACCCGGCGCCTCGGCGTCCTGAAGGCCGAGGAGAGCTGCGGCATCCACCGGCCCGAACGGGCCACGGCCCTGCTGCAGCGCACCTGGCTCGGCGGACTGCCCGAGCCCTGGACCTTCGAGCGCGCCGCCGGCTACGCCCTCACCCACGTCGTCTTCCACCTCACCGACTGGGGACGCGCCGACGACGGACTGCCACCGGACCTCGCCCGCTACCTGGCCGACTGGCTGCCGCCCTGGCTGGACACCTGCCTGGACGCCGGTCTGTGGGACCTGAGCAGCGAGTTGCTGGCCGTGGCCGCGACCTTGCCCTGCTCCCTCGACGACGTCGTCCCGCCGGACGCCTGGCAGCGCCTGGCGGCTGCGCGGGACTCCTCGGGAGGGATCCGCGAAGAGGGCCGCGACACCGGGGACGGCGAAACGCGCGACCCCGCACGGTACTTCGCCACCCACTACCACTCCACCCTCCTGGCCGCCTTCGCGGCCGTACTCGCCCTCGCCCGCCCGGCCGGCGCACCCGCAGGCACCGGAACGCGGCGCGGCCGGCAAGGAGCCCCGGTATGACCGACACCCGCCTGATCCACACCGTCGGAGCCGACGCGCTGGAGTGGCTCTGGGCCCACCGCGACGGCTTCCGGCTGGAACCCGACGCCGACCCGGAAGTGGGCTTCCTGGAACGCTTCAAGCCCGTCGGCGAACTCGCCCTGATCTGCAAGGTGCTGTTCCGCGAGGGCGTCGCGGGCTCCCGCCAGGCATGGCTCGCCCGGCAACTCCTCGACCACGCCTGGCGCGAGACCCTGGACGGAGGCGCCATGCTGGTGCGGGGACAGCGCACCGAACCGCTCTCCCCCATCCCGTTCGAGGTGTACCTGCCGTTCCGCGAACTCGGCTACAACCGGCCCGAGGTGGAACGCGCCGTCGCACTCAACCACCGCCTCGACAGCTGGCAGGCCTACGAGACGCCCCCCACCCGGCGGCTCGCCCTCTCCGCCTTCCAGCGCCGTTTCGGGCTCACCCCCCGGCCCCCGGAGCCCGAGGCGCTGCGCCCCACCTGGCTGGCCCGCACACCCGAACCCTGGACCGTCGAGGGCCACATCGCCTACGACATCACGCACTGCGTGTTCCACCTGACCGACTGGGGAGAGAACCCCGGCGGACTGCCCCCGGACATCGCGGACTACCTCACCACCTGGCTGCCCGCCTGGATCGACGACTGGCTGGACCTCGAACGCTGGGACCTGCTCGGCGAACTCCTCGTGGTCGACGCCTGTCTGCCCCGCCCCACCCTGGACGAGCCCGCCTGGCGGGCCTTCGCCGCCGCACAGCGGCCGGACGGCGCCATGCCCGCGATCCGGACGATGCCCGAGGGCGACGAACAGGCCGTGTTCGACGTCGTCTACCACTCGACGCTGGTGGCCGCCTTCGCCTCCGTCCTGGCCACGTCGCGCGCCCTCACCGAACTGTCCCGCGCCTCATGACGACGACCTGCCGGACCCCCTGGCCGGGCCTCCCGCCCGACGGCGGGGCCCCCGCCCACCGGGCCGAGCCCCCTCGCGAGGAGCGCCTGTACGAGCGGCTCGGCGACGCCGTCGCCGCGGCCGACGCTCCCGACGTCGTGTTCGCGGTGTCCCGGCACGGCCGCCGCACCGTACGCACCGGCGGCACCGCCCCCTCCCCGGCGCACCCGCGCTCCGCGCTGCGCTACGAGATCGGCTCGGCGACCAAGGCGTTCACCGGACTGCTGCTGGCCCGCCTGATGGACAGCGGCCGGCTCTCCGGCGGCGAACCGGCCCGTGCCCTGCTGGACGGCGGCCGGCTCGCAGGACCGGCTCCCGCGACGCTCGTCCACCTGATCACCCATACCTCCGGACTGCCCCGCCTCCCGGCCGACTTCTACGCCCGGGGTCTGCCCGCCTGGCGCACCAACCCCTACGGCCGCTACCCCGACGCACGCGTGGTCGACGCCTTCCTGCGCCACCGCCCGCACCACCGGCCCGGAACCCGGTGGCGCTACTCCAACTTCGGCGTCGCGCTGCTCGGCCACGCCCTGGCCGCCGCCACCGGCACATCCTGGAGCGACCTGCTCACAGAACACCTGCTCGAACTCCTCGGCCTCGACGACACCGCCCTGCGGGCCGGCGCCGACGGACCGGACGCCACCGGGCACGGCAAGGACGGCACGACGACCGTGCCCCCCTTCGACGCGGGCGGCTTCCGCGCGGCGGGTGCCGTACGGGCCACCCCGCACGATCTGCTCACCTTCCTGGAGGCCCATCTCGAACCCGACCGGTGCCCTCGGCTGTCCGGCGCGCTGCGGGCCGTCCGCACCCCCGTGCTCCGCCGCGGACTGGGGCACCGGCACGTGCACACCATGGCCTGGTTCCGGCATCCGACGGACGGCGGGCCTCTCTACTTCCACAGCGGGGCGACCCTCGGGCAGCAGGCCTTCCTCGGCTTCCGGCCCGACACCGGCACCGCCCTGGCCGCGGTCTGCACCCGGCGGTTCCGTCCCCGCGACCCGTTCCCGGCCACGGCGTACGCCCTGCTCGCCGAGGAGTAGCGCGAGACCGGGTGACGGCACGGCGCAGGCGGCGGCCACGGGGCCGCCGCCTGCGCCGTGCCGTCACCCGGTCACATCTTCTGCCACAGCGCCGGTGTGCCGGCGGGCGCCCACGCGCCCTGCGCCTGGTGGGTCTGCAGGCACTGGTAGGTCACCCCGTCGCGGGTCACGGTCGTCCCCGCCTCGTAGACCCGGCCCGCCGTCCACGCCTGCGCGCCGTCCTCGGGTGCCGGTGCGGTCTGCGCGTTGGCGGTGGTCAGCGTCAGCCCGAAGCCGCTGAGGATCGGGTTCACCGGCTGGTAGTACGTCGTGCCGCCGCTCGTGCAGTCACCGGATCCGCCGGAGGTGACGCCCTGCGCCTGCGAACCCGTGACATACGGGCCGCCGGAGTCGCCCGGTTCGGCGCACACCGTGGTTCGGGTCAGCCCGTCGACCGTGCCCTCGGGGTAGCGCACGCTCGCGCCGTGCTGCTCGACCGTCCCGCAGTGCCATCCCGTGGTGGAGCCGGACCGGCACACCGACGCCCCGACGAGGGCCTGGACCGAACCGGTGACCTGGACCTCCTGGCCGTCCTGCGCCTTCACGTCGGGCGTGGGCGTCCACTGGTCGTTGGTGGCCACCCACGCCATGTCCTTGCCGGGGAACGTGGAGGCCCGGAAGGTGCCCTGCGCGGTGCGGTCGTAGCCGGTGGTCGTCGCCCCCTGCTCGCCGCAGTGCCCGGCGGTGGCGAAGCCGCCCTGGTCACCCTGGGTGACGGAGAAGCCGACGGAGCACCGTGCGGAGTCGTTGATGTGGAAGGCGTCACCGCCGGTGAGGTCCTGCAGCAGTCGCGGCCGTACCGTCGTCATCCGGACGCCGACGTCCTGCCCTTCGAGGCCCGCGGCCTCGACGAGGGCGGTGCCGGCCTCCTGGCTGGTCGCCTCCACCATGATCCGGTTCTTCGGTACGTCGATGTACCAGACGGGCGCGTCGAGCGACTTGACGCGCGTGGCCGCCGCGTCCAGCTTCGCCTTGGCCGCCTGCAGCCCGGCCAGCGTCCGCTCGACCACCTTGGCCCGGGCGCCCTGGGCCTCGATCGCCGCCGTGTCCTTGGCGTCGGTGGTCGCGACCATGAGCTCCGCGGAGGTGTCGCCCTGCACCCAGGCGCCGGCGAACCGCTCGCCCAGGGCGATGCGCAGCCGGCCCGCGCGGGTGCCCGCCTCCGCCTCGTTGACCAGCCGTTCGGAGGCCTGCTGCGAGTTCAGGCCCAGGTCGCGCTGGAGGGCGCCGAGCAGATGGGGTGAGGGCCGGTCGGCGCCGAGGGTCTGGGCCGCGGTGGGCGCCGGCCCCGACGCCGGCGTGGGATCGGCCGCCGCGGCCGAGGGAAGTCCGGCGAGGACGAGGGCGCCGAGTGCCGTGAGGGCCGACCTGCGCACGGTCCGGACATGACTGGGGACCATTCGGGACGTCTCCTTCGTTCGGGGCGGCGAAGCTGCCGAGAGGACTTAGGCCTTTCCCGGCGCACCCGACGTGATGTCAGGACATGCCCTGGTTAGCGCGTAGGAGACACCGATGGACGCCATGTGCAGTACAGCCGCGGCACGTCCGGCACCCGGACGGGTCAGACGGGCTTCAGACCGGGGGAGCCGACCTCCGTGACGAACGAGGCGGCCGTGGAGACCGGGGCGCCGGGCGTCGTCACCGCCGGGACGGTCCGGAAGTCGGCGCGGGCGTGCTCCCGGTTCAGCTCGACCCGGACGTAACCGCGCCGGCCGTCGTAGAACCTCAGGTGCGGATTGGCCCGCATGTAGGTGTCCCAGTTGGCCGGGTGCTCGGCCCCGTTCCGGCCGCTGGCCACCGAGGTGCAGGTCAGCTCCGTGCCCAGGGTGCGGGAGTCGGGGTCGTCGAAGTCGTCCTTGATGTCGAAGGCGTACGCGACATGGACGTCACCGGTGAGGACCAGCCAGTTGGCGACGCCGGCCGCCTTCGCGCCCGCCATGAGACGGCCCCGGTTGGCGCGGTAGCCGTCCCAGGCGTCCATCGACATCCTGGCCTCGGCGCCGAGGTCCATCCTGCGCTGGGAGAAGCACACCTGCTGGGGCATCACGTTCCACAGCGCCGTCGAGGCCCCCCACCCGTCGAGCAGCCACCGCTCCTGGGCGTCCCCGGTGAGGGTGCGCGCCGGGTCGTCCGACTCCGGCCCGGGGACGTGCGGTGTGTCGTTGTAGGCCTGGTCGTCGCGGTACTGGCGGGTGTCGAGGATGTCGAACTGGGCGAGCGTGCCCCAGCGCAGCCGGCGGAACAGCTGGGCGTCGGGACCCTCGGGCAACTGGTCGGCGCGCAGCGGCTGGTTCTCCCAGTAGGCGCGGTAGGCGGCGGCCCGGCGGGCCAGGAACTGCGCCGGATCGCTGCCGTTCTCGTCGACGGCGGCCGCGTAGTTGTTCTCGGTCTCGTGGTCGTCCCAGGTGACGACGAACGGGTGTGCGGCGTGCACGGCGCGCAGATCGGGGTCGCTCTTGTAGAGCGAGTACCGCATCCGGTAGTCCGCCAGGGTCGTCGTCTCCCGGTTGAACACGGCCGGCAGCACCACGTCGGTGTAGTTGCGCGCTCCGCCCGCGGAATCCACGGCGTACTCGTACAGGTAGTCGCCGAGGTGGAACACCACGTCGACGTCCTCCCGGGCGAGATGCCCGTGCGCGGTGTAGTAGCCGTCGTGGTACGCCTGGCAGGCGACCGCGGCCAGCGTCAGGCCCGCGGTGTCGTCGTCGGCCGGGGGAGCGGTACGGGTACGCCCGGACGGGCTGATCCAGGTTCCCGTGCGGAAGCGGTAGTAGTAGTGGCTGCCGGGCTCCAGACCCGTCACGTCGACGCGCACGCTGTGCGCGTACTCGGGGTGCGCGACGACGGTGCCGCGCCGCACGACCAGGACGAAGAACTCGTCCAGGGCGACCTCCCAGGAGACCTCCACCTGCTGCTGCCCCAGGCCGCCGTCCGGTTCGAAGGGGGCCGGCGCGAGCCGGGTCCAGATGAGCACCGAGCCGGGCAGCGGATCCCCGGAGGCGACCCCGAGGGTGAAGGGGTCCTCGGTGATCCGGGCCGGGTCGAGCCGGGGAGCGGCGAAGGCACCGCGCGCGGGCAGGTTCGTGGTGAAGGCGAGGGCGGCGGCCGCGGCGGTGACGGTCAGGAAGCGACGGCGGGCCAGATGCCGTGCGGCGGCGCGCAGTTCGGCGTCGTGCGGGGTGGAGGCGAGCGCGGACGATGGTCCGTGACGGCCCGACAGCGCCATCTGGGGTCCTCTCCTGAGGCGGATCGATCGACGGGCGCAGGCCGGCGGCGGGCGGACACGGGCAGGCGAGCGCTCCGCGCGCCGGGGCGGTTGCCGGCCACGGGACGCGGAGCCTGAATGCTAAGCAGAAGAAATGCCCACAAAGGGCGTGCCGTGCGGGGCGTTCACACGGGAGGCCGTACGAGGGCGCCGGCGGGGGACACACGGGCGCCGCCGGTACGCACCGACGGCGCCGGGAACAGCGGGCCCGCTCAGCCGGTGCCCGCGCTCACCCGTTCGCGGACCGGCAGGTGGTAGACGTGGAAGGCGCGCCCGATGACGGGCTGCGCCACGTTGCGCACCTTGACCCCGCCCGTGGTCATGCCGTGCTCGGTTCCGGCGTGCGCGTGCCCGTGCACCGCCAGGTCGGCGCCGGCCGTGTCGATCGCCTCGGCCAGCAGATAACTGCCCAGGAAGGGATAGATCTCCAGCGGCTCCCCGGCCAGGGTCTCCGGCACGGGGGAGTAGTGGGTGAGGGCGATCCGCACGTCGCAGCCCTCCCGGGCCAGACTCTCCAGGGAGGTCCGCAGGCCGTCGGCGCAGCGCCGGGAGACCCGGACGAACTCCTTCATCACCGGCTCGCCGAACTCCCCGGCACTGGCCCCGACGAATCCGCCGCCGAACCCCTTGGTGCCGGCCACCCCGACCCGCACACCCCCCACCTTCAGCACGGCCGACTCGCCCTCCAGGACCTCGGCTCCGGCCTCCCTCAGCACGGCCGTGACCTCGTCCTGCCGGTCGTCGTGGTGGTCGTGGTTGCCGAGCACCGCGACCACGGGGACGCCCAGTCCCCGGATCTCGTCGGCCACCACCCGGGCCTCCTCGAGCGTGCCGTGCCGGGTGAGGTCACCGGCCAGCAGCAGGAGGTCGGCGCACTCGGGCAGGGTGTCGAACGCCGGACGCAGAACGCCCCGGGTCTCCGGACTCATGTGGATGTCCCCGACGGCCGCGATCCGGATCATGACAGCTCCTCCGCGTGGTCGGGCGACGAGGGCTCGCTGACCACGATGTCGCAGTGCACCTCGAGCCCCGCGAGCTCCTCGCGCACCGAGTCCAGCACGTCCTCGCGGCAGCGGGCCGAGGGAACGGTACCGGTGACCAGCACGGCCTCGCCGCGGACCTCGACCCGCACCCCGAGTTCGCCGAGTTCGCCGGAGGCGAGCCGGTCCTGGAGGTGGGCGACGCGGTACTCGGGACTCCGCGCGGCATGTGTGCCGGATGCGGAACCGGCGTCGTGGGTGCTCATGAGCGTTCCTTCCACGGACGTTCAGATGACCTTCAGGCGTTCCAGGAGGAAGAAGAAGGCGGCGGGCATCGGCTCGTCCCCGCTCTCGCGGCGGACCCGCTCCCAGTCGACCTTCTCCCGCAGGGCGCGGGCGATGGGCAGGACCGCCCCGAAGTCGCAGTGGTGCTCCGAGAAGGCGGCCACCAGGCCGGACAGCAGATCCGTGGGTGCGAGAACCGGCATGCGCACCGACTCCACCGGCAGCTCCTGCGCCCGGCGGAGCATCTCGGTGGAGACGGGCCGGTGCGCCAGCTCGAAGATGATGTCCACGTCCTGGCCGAAGCAGGTGGCCTTGATCAGCCAGTCCTCGGGCGGCGTGTAGACGCTCAGCCCGGCCTCGCGGAGCGTGGCGGCCACGGCCTCGGCGTCCTCCGGCCGGACGCAGAAGTCGACGTCGTGCTGGAGGTTGCCGCTGCCGCCGTGCGCGTGCACGGCGACGCTGCCCGCCAGCGCGAACAGGTGCCCGCCCCGCTTCAGCACCGCACCCACCTGCTTGGCCGCCTCCAGGATGGCCTGATTGCGGTCACGGGGCAGCTCCGGGACGTCGTCCTCCACCTGGGCCCCCACCTCGCGCCGTACGTCGAGCGGCGGTACCTCGCCCGGGGCGTTCGAGGCCAGACGGAGGTCCGGGGTCGCCTGGCGCCGGGTGAGCGTCGCGTCCTCACCGTTCTCCGTCATGACCACTCCCTTCGGCCGGCCGGACGGTTCGTACGGCCGCTGTGTCCGGCTCCCCCGCCCGGGACAGCCCTGTGTGCCTGCACCTAGTACCCGGCGTGCCCGTTCCGACACGGACACGGCCGGGAATGGCGAACGGCCGGCGCCCGCCCACCGGGACCGCGGGACGGGGACCGGCTCGGGTGTACTGGAAAAGCGCTCGGGCCGGTATCGGTCGAATATGGGGTAAAAGGCAGGGAAACCGATGGGTGCCCCTGAGGGATCCGCTCGTGGAGGTCGACATGGACCAGGACCCGTCTCGCTCGTCGGATCTTCCGCAGCCCCTGCGCGCGGTCGCCTCGGGTCTGCGGCACCTGCCGGGCGCGCAACAGGTGGGCAGGGTGGCCGGCGGCACCCTCGACGCCATCGGCGCGGTGTCCCCGCGCGGGCGCCGGATCGCCGTCTACACGGGAGCCGGAGTGCTCGGCGTGGCCGGTGTCGTGGAGTGGCCGGTGGCGCTCACCGGCGCCGCGGTCGCCTGGCTCACCCGCCCGCGTCCCACGGACCGCCCGGACGGTGAGGAGGACGCGCCGTCACCGGCCGGCGCGCACGGCCGGCCCGGCACACCGGAGGGCGCCCGCCCGCACGACGACCGCGACGCACAGCCGCCCGAGGGCCCCGGCGACCGGCTCACCCCGTCCCGGAACCGCGACGGCCGGACCGAACGCCCTGTGCACGAACAGCCCGCGAAGGTGGGCGACACCGCCACGGCCGCGGGCCTGAAGCAAGTGGCCGAGGCCACGACGCACCACGGCTCGCCCGCCGGCCGGCGCACCCGCTGAGCCACGATCACGGGACCTCAGATGCTCACACGCTTCGACGTCGCCCCGCTCGCCGGTGCCGTCGCGGGAGCCGCCGCCGGCGCCGCCCGCGGCACCGCACAGGGCATGACGTCCGTCCACGACACGACGCGACGACTGGGCAACGTCGCCCGCAACGCCCTCGGGGGCGGCCGCCGCTGGCGGGCCGGACACCGTGTCCACCTCGCCCTGCGGCACCCGGACGGCGGCGTCGCCCCCCTCGCCCGCAAGGCCGCCACCGAACTGCTCGAACACCCGGAGGTGCTCGCCGCGTACTGGGACGAGGGACTGTCCCGCCTCGTGGTGACCGCCGTGACGGACGCGGCCGGCGACCGGGTGACCGAGCACGCCGTCGCGCTCGCCGCCCGCCTGGGACTGACCGAGGAGGCGGGCACCGAGGAGGAGAGCGGGGCCGCGCACCCCGGCGACCCCCGCGACGTACGGATCGCCGCCGCCGCGCTGCTGCTGGACGCCGCCGGCGCGGCCGGTGCCCTGGCGGGCCGGTCGCTGCGCCTGCCCCGCAGCCCCAAGGCGGTCACCGCCGGCGTCACCCTGCTGCGGGAGAACCCCCGCTTCCGCTCCCTGCTGCGGCAGCGGTTCGGCAGGAGCGGCATGGAACTCCTCCTCGCCGCCGCCAACGCCGCCGCGCACGGCGCGGGACAGTCCCCGGTCGCCCTGGTCCTGGACGGCCTGCTGCGCACCGGCCAGCTCACCGAGGCGGCGGCCAGGGCCGCGGCCTTCGAGGGCCTGCACGACGACGTCTGCCTGGAGGAACGCACCAGCCTCCCCTACCCCGCGGGCACCCGCCCGCCCCTGCGGGTGACTCCCGCCCAGGCGTACGCCGCCCACGCCGGCACCGGGAGCGTCGCGGGCGCCGCCGCCACCCTCCTCATCACCCACGACACCCGGGAGGCGGCCGAAGCGGTCCTGGCCGGATCCCCCAAGGCGGCGCGCTACGGCCCCGCCGCCTTCGACGCCCTCCTCGGCACCCATCTCGCCCGCTCCGGCGTCCTGGTGCGCAGCGGGGAACGGCTGTGGCAGCTGGAGATCGCCGACTCCCTCGTCCTGCACGCCGACGCCCTGCGCGGCCACGCGCCGTCCGCGGACGGCGCCGCCCCTCCCGTGTTCGACGACCCCGTCGACCCCTGCGCCGAGGCCGTCCTCGACGCGGCCCGCCGGGCGGGGCTGCACGTCGTGGTCACCGGCGGGTCCGACCTGAAGGACATCACCCGCCTCGCCGACGAGGTCGCCCCCGCCGACCTGCCGTTCGGCGACGTCGTACGCGCGCTGCAGAACGACGGGCACATCGTGGTGAGCGTCGCCCGCGTGCCCGCGCACGGGGACGACGACGTCGCGGACGGCCTGCCCGCGGGCGACGTGGCGATCGCCCTCACCGACCGGCGCTCGGCGATCGCCTGGGGTGCCGACGCGCTCGCCCCGAACGGTCTGGCCGACGTGTGGCGTCTGCTGACCGCGATCCCGTCGGCCCGCCGGGTCGGCCGCCGTTCCCAGACGCTCGCCCGGGCGGGCGCCGCCCTGTCCGGTCTCATGGTGGCCCGCGGCGGCACCCCCCAGGGCCGGCTCTGGCAGCGGCTCACCCGGCACGCCCCGGTGAACATCGCCGCGGCGGCCGCCCTGCTCACCGGCTGGACCGAGGCCGTACGCGTCGCCCGCGCCGCGCCGCCGGAGCCCCGGCTGCACGTGCCCTGGCACGCGCTGGAACCGCACCAGGCCCGCGAACTGCTGCGCGACGCCCGCACCGACGCCGAGCCCGAAGGGTTCGCCCTGCTCGCCGGCCGGACCCGGCAGCGGGCGGCACGGCTGACCCGCACGCCCGCGCTCGCCCCCGCACGCTGGACCTGGCAGGCGGCGGGTGCCGTGCGCCGCGAGCTCGACGACCCGCTCACCCCCGTCCTGGCCACCGGCGCGGTCGCCTCGGCGCTGCTCGGCTCGCTCGTCGACGCGTTGCTCGTGGTCGGCGCCATGGACATCAACGCGGTGGCCGGCGGACTGCAGCGGCTGCGCGCCGAACGGGCGCTCGCCCGGCTCGCCGCCCGTCAGGAGCCCAAGGCACGCCGCCAGGTCGGCCGCAGCCGCACCGTCACCGTCGACGCCGCACGGCTGCGGCCGGGGGACCGGATCAGCATCGGCGCCGGCGACGTCGTACCGGCGGACGCGCGGCTGCTGGAGACGGACGGGCTGGAGGTCGACGAGTCGTCGCTCACCGGCGAGTCCCTGCCCGTGACCAAGTCCGTGGAACCGACGCCGGGCGCACCGGTAGCCCGGCGGACCTGCATGGTCTTCGAGGGCACCACCGTGGTGGCGGGCCGGGCCGAGGCGCTCGTGGTCGACACCGGCGACCGCACCGAGGCCGGCCGCGCCGTCGCCCTGGCCGCGCGCACTCCGCCGCCCGCCGGGGTCCAGACACGTCTGCAGGAACTGACCCGCAAGGCCCTGCCCGTCACCCTCACCGGCGGCGCGCTGGTGACCGGGCTGTCCCTGCTGCGCGGCAGCCCGATACGGCGTGCCGTCAGCGGCGGTGTCGCCGTGGCCGTCGCCGCCGTGCCGGAAGGACTGCCCCTGGTCGCGACCGTCGCCCAGATGGCCGCCGCCCGCCGGCTCTCCCGGCGCGGCGTGCTGGTGCGCACCCCGCGCACCCTGGAGGCCCTCGGCCGGGTCGACACCGTCTGCTTCGACAAGACCGGCACCCTCACCGAGAACCGGCTCCGCCTGGTCCGGGTGGGCACCGCCGACGGCACCGTCCTCTCCCCGGGCGCCGCCGACGCCGTACCGGTCGTCCGCATGGCCGCGCGCGCCTGCCCGCAGGAGGAGACGGCCGAGGGCCGCCGGGTCGCGCACGCCACGGACGAGGCGGTGCTCGACGCCGCCCCGCCCGACGACGCCTGGACCGCCGAGGGCGAGCTGGCCTTCGAGGCGAGCCGCGGGTACGCGGCGGCGGTCGGCCGGGACGGCGACACGGACGCCGGACCGCTCCTCGTCGTCAAGGGCGCCCCGGAGATCGTGCTCCCTGCCTGCCGGGACCTCCCCGACGAGGCGGCTGGGACGGCCCACACGCTGGCGGGGCAGGGGCTGCGCGTCCTCGCCGTCGCCCGGCGTCCGTGCCGGGAGGCCGGCTCGGACGCCGAGCTCGAAGCAGGTCTCGACGACCTGGAGTTCGTCGGACTGATCGCCCTGGCGGACGTCCCGCGCGACACCTCCCAGGAGCTGCTCACCGAACTGCGCCGGGCCGGCATCCTGCCCGTCATGCTCACCGGCGACCATCCGGAGACCGCCCGCGCCATCGCCCTCCAGCTGGGCTGGCCGGAGGGCACCCACGTGGTCACCGGGGACGAACTCGTCGCCATGGGCCGGGCCGACCGGGTCCGCGCGCTGCACGGCGCCGGAGTCGTCGCCCGTGTCGCCCCCGAACAGAAGCTCCACGTCGTCGAGGCCCTGCAGCAGGCCGGCCGGGTGGTGGCGATGGCGGGCGACGGCGCCAACGACGCCGCCGCCATCCGCGCCGCCGACGTGGGCGTCGGCATCGAGGCCCGCGGCTCCGCGGCCGCCCGCAACGCCGCCGACATCGTGCTCACCACCGGTGACCTCTCCGTGCTGGTGGACGCCGTGGGCGAGGGCCGCGCGCTGTGGCGCAGCGTCGCCGACGCGGTGAGCATCCTCATCGGCGGCAACGCCGGCGAGGTCGGCTTCAGCGTGCTGGGCACCCTGATGGCCGGTTCCTCACCGCTGTCGACCCGTCAGCTGCTCCTCGTCAACCTGCTCACCGACATGTTCCCGGCCATGGCGGTGGCGGTGACACCGAGCGACGACCCGTCGACGGCCGCGCACGCCGCGACCGGGCCGATGGGCCTCGACGTGCTCGGCACCCCGCTGCTGCGCTCGATCCGCCGCCGGGGCGTGACCACCTGCCTCGGAGCGGTCACCGCCTATCTGATCGGCCGTCTCACCCCCGGCACCGAACGCCGCTCCACCACGATGGCCCTGTGCGGAGTGGTCGGCGCCCAGCTGGTGCAGACCCTGTCCGGACGCCGCCACAGCCCGCTGGTGTGGGTGACCGCCCTGGGCTCCGCCGCCGTGCTCGCCGCCCTGGTCCAGACGCCCGGCGTCAGCCACTTCTTCGGCTGCGCCCCACTGGGCCCCGTCGCCTGGCTCGGCGTGGCCCTGGCCATCACTTTGTCCGCCCTGGCCCCACGCCTGGAACGCCTCGAAGCGGTGCGCCGCCTGTACGACCTCGCGACCCGTCTCACCCTCCGCCTCGGCGACTCCGTACGGCAGACCCGTCACCTGCTGGGCAGCGGCATCGCCCGGCCGGTGGCGTGACCGGCCGCCCGCCTCGCGAGGACACAGGGGCCGTCCGGCCCGAGCGGATCCGCCGTCCTGCCGCCAGACTGGAAGAGCAGGACGGCCCCGGCACCCCCGGGTCCCTCCGACGCAGGCGGGCGCGGGCGCGCCCGGTGCCGGGGCCCGCCGCACAGCGAGAAGGGTGAGATCGGCATGAAGGGCTACGTCTTCCACGGCCCAGGGCAGTCCGCCTGGGAGGAGGTCCCCGACCCGGAGATCAAGGAACCCGGCGACGCGATCGTCCGCGTGGACGCCGTCACCATCTGCGGGACCGACCTGCACATCCTCAAGGGCGACGTGCCCGAGGTACGCCCCGGGACCGTCCTCGGCCACGAGGCGGTGGGGGAGATCGTCGAGATCGGTGCCGACGTCCGGACCGTACGCCCCGGGGACCGGGTCCTGGTCTCCTGCATCTCCGCCTGCGGGCGCTGCGGCTACTGCCGCGAGGGCATGTACGGCCAGTGCCGGGGCGGCGGGGGCTGGATCCTCGGCCACCTGGTCGACGGCTGCCAGGCCGAGTACGTCCGGGTCCCGTACGCCGACCTCTCCGTGTACCCGCTGCCCGGTGCCGTCGCCCACGAGGACGCCGTGCTGCTGGCCGACATCTTCCCCACGGCCTACGAGGTGGGCGTCCTCAACGGGCGGGTACGTCCCGGCGACACCGTCGTCGTGGTCGGCGCCGGGCCCGTCGGGCTCGCCGCGGTCGCCACCGCCCGGCTGTTCGCGCCCGAGCGCATCGTCGCCGTCGATCTGGCCGCCTCCCGGCTGCAGGCGGCGAAGGAGTTCGGCGCCGACGCCGTGGCCGACGCGAACGAGGCCCCCGAGCAACTGGTCGAGGACCTCACCGGCGGGCTGGGCGCGGACGTGGTCATCGAGGCGGTGGGCGTCCCGGAGACCTTCGAGCTGTGCGCCCGCATCGTGCGGCCCGGCGGGCACCTCGCCAACGTCGGCGTGCATGGCGCGCCCGCCACCCTGCACCTCGAGGACCTGTGGATCAGGAACGTCACCATCACCACCGGGCTCGTCGACACTCACTCGACCCCCACCCTGCTGCGGATGGCCGCCGCCGGACGGCTGCCCACGCGCCAACTGGTCACCCACACGTTTCCGCTCGACCACATGCAGGAGGCGTACGACGTCTTCGGCAACGCCGCCGAGACCGGGGCGCTCAAGGTGGTGCTGGGGGTGCCGCAGCACGAGGTGGTCCCCGTCCACCCGACGGCCTGACCGAACCCCGGGCCGAGCCGCCGCCCGCCCCCCCGGAGCGCCGCGCCGGGAGGGCCGTTCGGCCCCTGCCGGACCGGGCGCGAAGGGTCCACCCTGGAGGGGTGGCGCCGTTCGGCACCCGCGCGAGGAGGTGACCTCCCATGGCGAGGACACACGGTGCGACGCCGCCGCGCAGGGTGCGGCTGTGGCGGTGGCGGAGGAACCCGCTGCGCCGCCGCGGCGATCTGGTCGAGGCCTGGCTGCTGCTCGCCACGCTCGTTCTCGCCCTGCTCGGCGGGGCGTTCGCCGGGCTGGCGGCCGCCGGGGGTGTCGACGGGGCGCTCGACGACCGCCGCGAGCGGAGCCGCCCCGTGGCGGCCGTACTCGTCGAGAACGCCCGCGACGCGCTGCCCGCACCCGTGACGGAGGACGGGGACGGTGGTGTCTGGGCGAAGGTGCGGTGGACGGCCCCGGACGGCACCGCCCGCACGGGCCGGGCCGAGGTCGAACCGGGAAGCCGGGCGGGCGCCGAGGTCACCGTGTGGAACGACAGCGAGGGCCGGCTCGTGTCCGCGCCGCCGAAGGGCGCCGAAGCGGGCTTCCAGATCGTCATGGCCGGGATCACGGTCGCCATCGGCACCGGGGGACTGGTCCTGCTCGGCGGATGGCTCGTCCGGTCCCGGCTGCGGTGGCGGCGCCTGGCCGAGTGGGAGGCCGAGTGGCGGCAGGTCGAGCCGTCGTGGCGGAAGCGGATGATCGGCTAGGGCCTGTCGTTCGGATCATGCCGCAGATGCGCGTGCCAGGCCCCGCGTCTGCGGCATGATCCGAACGACAGGCCCTGGTTGCGGGGACGGCGGATGCCCGGAAGGGCCGGGAACGGGCATGAGCTGCTGCATACTCGGAGGAGGAGCACGCTCTGCTGGCCGGGCACATCGTCGCCTACCGCATCGACGGCCCCCTGTTCTTCGCCGCCGCCCATCGCTTCCTGCTGGAACTGACCGAACTCGCCGACGTACGCGTGGTCGTCCTGCGCATGTCCCACGTCAGCGTCGTCGACGCCACCGGAGCCCTGGTCCTCAAGGACGCGGTGACGAAACTGAGGCGGCGCGGCATCCTCGTCCGGCGTCCGGCGTCCGCCCGGCCCGCCGCCGGGCCCTGGCCTCGGTCGGCGTCCTGGAACTGCTGCGGCACGAGGGCCGTGAGTACGCCACCACGCCCGAGGCGATCGGCGCGGCCCGTGCCCACCTGCAGCGCGACGGGATCCTGTACGCCCCCGCACCCCGGGCGGCCGCGGCGCCCGAGCCGAGCACCGATGACACCCGCCCTGGCCACGCTGCCGTACCGCCACGTCCTCACCCTGCCCATCGAGCCCGGCGCCGTGCGCCTCGCCCGCGAAACCGCCGAACAGTCCCTCGCGGAGTGGGGCATCGGCGCACGCCACCCGGCGGTGGGCCCGGCGCTGCTGATCCTGTGCGAACTGGTGACCAACAGCGTCCGGCACGCGGCCGAGGCCTCCCCGCAGACCACGGTGGTCTACCCGGCGGGCCCCGACTGCCTGGTGTTCGCCGTGCACGACCGCCACCCCTGCCGGCCCCGGCTGTTCGGGACCCACGGTGCCGCCTCCGGCGGCCTGGCCACCGTCGTCGAACTGACCCACGGCCTGGGCGGCACCGCCGTGGTCCGCGGCGACGCCGACGGCATGAGTCCGCCTGCCGGTGACCGGTGGGTCCGGGTCCACGCGCCGGCCGTGACGTGGCGGGAGCACAGGCGTCGCCGTAGCGGTGTCGATGCCGGGAGGGCAAGGGAGTGCGGGACGCCTGACGTGGTGCGCGGACGGTCGCGGCGGCGGCCGGGCGGGGGCCGGCGCGGGCGGGGCCGACGGGGCGCGCGCGGGGTCGGCCGTGCGGGTCGTGGCCCAACGGTGGCGGGCCGCCGCGACGGCGAAGAGGGGCGTCAGACCGAGGACTGCGGTACTTCGCGTCGGCAGTGCAGGAACAGATGCGGCTCCGGGCGGGCGTCCGGGTGGGTCGGGGTGAACATCACGCTCTCCTCCGACTGCACCGTCAGACCCGCCTCCCGCACCAGCGCGATGAGGTCCTCGGCCGCGAAGCTGGTGACCCGCACCGGCTGCCCCATGAACACGCCGTCGAACTCCTCGACGTCCAGCGGTACGGTCGCCAGCGCGAGCAGACCGCCCGGCCGCAGCGCCCGCGCCAGCCGGCGCAGCAGCTCGGACTGCTCCCTCCGGGACATCTGCAGCAGCGCGAAGTACACGCAGACCGCGTCCAGCGAACCGTCCTCGAGCGTCATCCGGCGGACGTCCTCGCAGTGGAACTCGGCCTCGGGCACCTGACGGGAGGCGATCTCCACCATCACCGGGGAGACGTCGACACCCAGCACCCGGTGGCCGGCCCCGGCCAGCACGGCGGCCGTGGGCCTGCCCGTGCCGCTGCCCACGTCCAGCACCCTGCTGCCGGGCGACAGCCGTTCGAGCAGCCAGTCCAGCGACGCCCGATGGGCCCCCGAGGAGGCGAACGCCTTCTCGTACTCGCTGCCCAGCGCGTCGAACACCGCCGCCGCCGGTGACTCGTGTTGCTCGTCGACCAAGACGCACCCCGTCTCCGTGTACCGATGCCGGGCATCGTGCCACCCCCGCCCCCCTGTTACAACGGGGCACCGCACGTGGCGCGGCCCGGGCCCGGCTTGCGGCCACGGCGGCCGGCACGGCAGGGTCGGGGTGTGCCGACTCTGCTGATCGTCCACCACACCCCCTCGCCCAACTGCCAGGCGATGTTCGAAGCCGTCCTCTCCGGTGCCACCGACCCGGAGATCGAGGACGTCCGGGTGGTGCGGCGCGCGGCGCTGTCCGCCACCGCCGGCGACGTCCTGGACGCCGACGGCTACCTCCTCGGCACCCCGGCCAACCTCGGCTACATGTCGGGCGCGCTCAAGCACTTCTTCGACCAGATCTACTACCCGTGCCTGGACACCACCCGGGGCCGGCCCTTCGGGTACTACGTGCACGGCGGCAACGACGTCACCGGCGCGGTGCGGGGCATCGAGTCGGTCACGACGGGCCTGGGCTGGCGCCGCGCGGCGGAGACCGTGACGGTCACCGGCGAACCGGACAAGGACGCCGTCGAGCGGTGCTGGGAACTGGGCGCCACGCTCGCGGCCGGCCTGACGGACTGATGCCCTGACGCACCGGGAGGGCCCGGTCGTCGGCGCGGCCGGGCCCTCGCAGCACGTCAGGCCGTCAGGTCTCGTCCATCCGCCGTCGGTCCTGCTCGTCCCAGGCGCGGGTGTCGCGCGGCTGCGTGTACGGCTCCGCCTCGGGCGGATGGCCACCGGCGATGGCCCGCTGCCGGGCGATCTCCGCGTCGAACTCCAGCCCGAGCAGAATGGCCAGGTTGGTGATCCACAACCAGATCAGGAAGATGATGACACCGGCCATCGTGCCGTACGTCTTGTTGTACGACCCGAAGTTGGCGACGTAGACGGCGAAGCCGGCGGAGGCGATCAGCCAGATGCCCAGCGCCAGGAAGCTGCCGGGAGTGATCCACCGGAACCCCCTGACCCTGGCGTTCGGGGCCGCCCAGTACAGCAGCGCGATCATGATGGTGACCAGGAGGATCAGCACCGGCCACTTGGCGATCGACCACACGGTCAGCGCGGTATCGCCCAGGCCGAGCAGATCACCCGCCTGCCGGGCCAGCCCGCCGGTGAAGACCACGATCAGCGCGCTGATCACGGCCATCACCATCAGCGCGACGGTCACGCCGAGCCGCACCGGCAGCACCTTCCAGATCGGACGCCCCTCGGGCATGTCGTAGACGGCGTTCGCCGAGCGCATGAACGCCGCCACGTATCCCGACGCCGACCAGATCGCCAGTACCAGACCGACGATCGCCACGATCGAGCCGACGCCCGCGTTGCCCTGTAGTTGCTCCACCGCCTGGGTGATGATGTCGCGGGCCGCTCCCGGGGCGGTGAGTTCCTGGATGTTCTCCAGCACCTTGTCCGTGGTGGACTGGCCGGTGAGCCCCAGGATCGACACCAGGGCCAGCAGCGCCGGGAACAGCGACAGCACGCCGTAGTACGTCAGTGCCGCGGCCCGGTCGGTGAGCTCGTCGTCCTTGAACTCGCGCAGGCTGCCCTTCAGCGCCGCGCCCCAGGCCCCCTTCGGCAGCTTGGTGAGCGCATCCGGCGCCGCCCGCTCCACCTCGTCGCTCGGCCCGGGCTCCTCCGGTTCCGCGCGCTGCTTCTCCTGACCCGGACGGGGCTCCTCCGGTTCCGCGCGCTGCCCCCCGTGACCCGGACGGGCCTCATCCGTCGTGTTCTCTGGGGACTGCCTGTCGTTCCGCCCCGGGATATGCAGCTTCATGGCCGTCGAGTAACCCGCAAACGGCGCGTCACGCCCTGTGCGTGGAAACCGGACCTGGCCGGAAAACAGTTGTGGGAGCGCTCCCAACGCTGCAGGATGCCAGCCATGAACGAGTCCCCCAGGATCCGCCCGTACCGCCGCGAGGACCGCCCGGCCCTCGACGACATCTGCATCCGCACCGCGCACAACGGCCAGGACAGCCGTCCCCATTACGTCGACCCCGGTGTCTTTCCGGACACGTTCGCGGCCCCCTACGTCCATCTGGAGCCCGACCTGGCCTTCGTCCTGGACGACGGCCGGGGCCACGCGGTCGGCTACATCGTCGGTACCGCCGACACGGCCCGCTTCGCCAGGACGTTCCGGGCGGCGTGGCTGCCCCTCGTCGCCGACCGCCATCCCGCGCCGTCCGGGCCCCCCTCCACCCCGGACGAGGAGATCGCCTGGCTGCTGCACCACCCGGAGCGGATGGTCCTCCCCGAGCTGGCCGCCTGGCCGGCCCATCTGCACATCGATCTGCTGCCCGAGTGGCAGGGGCGCGGTCACGGCCGGCGGCTGATGCGGACCTTCCTCACGGCGCTGCGGGACGGGGGAGTGCCGGCCGTGCACCTCGTGATGGCGGTCGCCAACAAGCCGGCCCGTGCCTTCTACGACCGTATGGGCTTCGAGGAGATCGACGTGCCGATGGACGACTCGGTCGTCTGTCTCGGGCGCACGACGGCCGATCCGGACCGGCCCTGAGGTCCGGTCCGGCGTCGAACGCATCGAACGCGCCACGGCCCGCCGGGAAGTGGCGCAAATGCGCGTTGCCGCTCCGCTTCATGGAGCGCAGCCTGGGCACTGGGAGCGCTCCCATCAGCCGAGCGGGCGGCGCTCCCCGCGATCCCCACGACCCCCACAGCGGAAAGAAGGAACTGATGGCTTGGCATGGGCATGACTCTCTGTCGCTCCGGTCCCGTCTGTCGCTCGCCCTGACCGTCGCGGTGGCCGCGCTGCTCTCCCTGATCCCCTGGAGCGGCACCGCCGTCGCCCACGGCTCCGTGATCGACCCCGCGTCCCGCAGCTACGGGTGCTGGCAGCGCTGGGGGAGTGACTTCCAGAATCCGGCCATGGCCCAGGAGGACCCCATGTGCTGGCAGGCGTGGCAGGACAACCCCAACGCCATGTGGAACTGGAACGGCCTCTACCGCAACGGCTCCGCAGGCAACTTCCAGGCGGTCGTCCCGGACGGTCAGCTGTGCAGCGGCGGGCGCACCGAGGGCGGGCGCTACAACTCCATGGACACGGTGGGTGCCTGGAAGACGACGGCTGTGAACGACGACTTCACCGTCCGGCTGTACGACCAGGCCAGCCACGGCGCGGACTACTTCCTCGTCTACGTCACCCGCCAGGGATTCGATCCCGCCACCCAGACCCTCGGTTGGGAGGACCTCCAGCTGGTCGCCCGCACCGGCTCGTACGCCCCCAGCCAGAACTACTCGATCCCCGTGAGCACGTCGGGCCTCAGCGGCCGCCACGTCGTCTACACGATCTGGCAGGCCTCGCACATGGACCAGACGTACTTCCTGTGCAGTGATGTGAACTTCGGCTGAGCTGCCGTGACTTCACCCCCACGTTCCCGAGTCCCCGCCGGACGACCCGACTCCGGCGGGGACTTGGCGTTGCCGGGGCGGGAGTTCTCTGAGATTCGGGGAAGAAATTGTGAGGCGTTTGAACACAGGGCGGCCCGCTTGCGTATGGGGCGTGGGAATCCCATGCCGACCCCCCGCGACAGAAGCGTAGGAGTACTGCCTTGGCACGCAACACACGCAGACGCCCGAAACAGCGCGCGACTCTCGCCGCCTTCGCCCTGATCCTGGGGGGAGGCGGGATGATGGCGGCCAACGTCTACGCTTCCGCGACGGAGGACGGGACGGGCGCCGAGCAGGCCCAGGTCCTTTCGGGCGCCACGATCGACTGTCCGGACGTGGCCACCCAGCTGACGTCGGTGCCCCAGGAGGCGCGGGCGGAGGTGGACAAGGAACTCGCCGGCCTGGACGCGCAGATCGCCGAGGCCTACAAGCGGCTCGGTGAGTCGGCGGACGCCATTCGGCAGGACCCGGCGTTCGCGGACAACGCGATCGCGGGGCCGCTGGAGGAGAAGCGTTCCGCGACCCTCGCCCGCATCGCCACCGCCATCGACCGGGTGGGTGACCGCCCGGAGGACCTCGAGGAGCTCGCCGCCTGTGCCGTGCGCGAGTCCGGCAACGCCCCCGCGCAGCAGGAGGGCGACGGCAACGGCGGCGACCAGGCGGCCGACGGAGGCGACGGCCAGGACCAGCAGGGTCAGGACCAGCAGGGTCAGGACGAACAGGGTCAGGACCAGCAGGACCCGGACGGACAGGGCCAGGACCAGGGCGGGAACGGCGGCCAGGCCGGCAACGGTCCCGTCGCCGGTGACTACGTCGACATCGAGAGCGTCCAGCCCAACGTCTCCGAGCCGGAGCAGTCGGCGAACGCCTCCCGCGGCACCTTCGTCAGCGACTGCGGCGTCAACGAGAACGGCCTGTTCAACTCGGACAACGTGATCGCCGCGCCGGGTGTCAGCAACGGCGCCCACCACTTCCACGACTACATCGGCAACCAGGCGACCAACGCCTTCTCCAGCGACGAGGAACTGGCGCAGGCGCAGACCACCTGCGTGGACCAGGGCGACAGGTCGGCGTACTACTGGCCGGTGCTGCGTCTGCAGAACGGGACCGAGGAGCAGGACGCCAACTCCCCGGGCGGCGGCATCGAGGGCAACGTCGGCGAGATCGTCACGCCCAAGGAGGTCACGCTGACCTTCGTGGGCAACCCGCAGGGCGAGGTCACCGCCATGCCCCGGCTGCTGCGCATCATCACCGGTGACGCCAAGTCGTTCGTCAACGGCCCCGCCAACGCCAACGCGTCCTGGAGCTGCACGGGCTTCGAGGACCGGCAGCTGACGGACAAGTACCCGCTGTGCCCCGAGGGTAGTGACGTGGTGCGCTCGTTCGACTTCCAGAGCTGCTGGGACGGCCGCAACATCGACAGCGCCAACCACCGTACGCACATGGCGTTCGTGGACGAGGCGGGCAACTGCCCGTCCGGCTTCAAGCCCGTGCCGCAGCTGGTGCAGCGGATCGTCTACGACGTCGACGCGCCGAGCCTCGAGGACGGCGGCAGGACCACGCCGCTGTTCGCCGTCGACTCCTTCCCGGAGCAGCTGCACAAGCCGATCACGGACCACGGCGACTTCATCAACGTCTTCGACGAGGACCTGATGAACGAGATGGTCGACTGCATCAACGAGGGCCGCACCTGCGGTGCCGGCGCCGGTGACGGCGGCAACGGTGACGGCGGCAACGGCGGCGGCGAGCCGACCGAGGAGCCGCAGCAGCCGGAGGAGCCCACCGAGGACCCGGGCCAGGGTGACGACGGCGACCAGAACGACGGCGGCAACCAGAACGACGGCGGCGACAAGCCCGGCGACGGCGGCGACCAGGGTGACGGTGGGCAGGAGCAGCCCTCGGAGGCCCCGGCCGACAACCCGGCCACGGAGGAGCCCGGGAAGGGCGACGGCACCGCACAGCCCGAGCAGCCCGACGTCAAGGCCTCGGTCCCGGCCGGGAACGGCGAGGACACCGGCGCCGGGAACCAGGACGGTGACAAGGGCGACAAGGGCGGCAAGGACGACGGCGGCCAGGCGGCCCAGGCCGCCGAGGTGCCCGGCAGTCTCCCCGAGCTCGAGGACGGAGCCCAGGCACAGGGTCAGAGCGGAAGCCTCGCCGAGACCGGCGCCCAGCTCTGGCCGGCCGCGATCGGCGGAGTGCTGGTGATCTTCGGATTCTTCGTCCTGCGGAGCGTGCGGCGCAACGCCTGATCGTTCGCGGCACGGCAACGGCGGCAGGACCCCTCGCGGGCCTGCCGCCTCGTGCGTCAGCGGGACACCGGAGCGCCCTCCCCCTCCGCGTCGATGTGCGGCAGGATCCTGTCCAGCCACCGCGGTGTCCACCACGCGTGCCTGCCCAGCAGGGTCATCACGGCAGGCACCATCAGCAGCCGTACGACGGTGGCGTCGATGAGCACGCTGACGGCCAGACCCAGACCGAGCATCTTGACCACGACGTTGTCGCTGACGATGAACGCCGCGAACACGCTCACCATGATCAGTGCGGCACAGGTGATGACCCGCGCGGTGATCTCCAGGGCATGGGCGACCGACGCCTTGGCGTCCCCGGTGCGCCGCCAGGCCTCGTGGACGCGGGAGAGCAGGAAGATCTCGTAGTCCATGCTGAGGCCGAAGATGATGGCGAACATCATCATCGGCACATAGCTCTCGATCGGCACCGTGCCGGAGACGCCGAGGGCCGGCCCGCCCCAGCCCCACTGGAAGACGGCGACGACGACGCCGTACGACGCCGTGATGGACAGTACGTTGAGGACCGCCGCCTTCACGGCGACCAGCAGCCCCCGGAACACCGCCAGGATGATCAGGAAGGCCAGCGCGACCACCACGGCGATGATCAGCGGCAGCCGTTCGGCGATGAGGTCGCGGAAGTCGACCTGCGCCGCCGTCGTCCCGGTGACGTAGGTCTGCGCGTCCGTGCCGCGCACCGCGTCCGGCAGGGTGTCGTTCACCAGGCGGTTCGTGAGATCGGTGGTCGTGGCGCTCTGCGGGGAGGCCGTCGAGTACACCGTGCCGACGAGCACGTCGCCGTCCTGGGTGGCGGTGAGCGGCGTGACGGCGGCCGCCCCGTCCACGCCGTCCAGGGTCTGCTGCGCCTGCGAGGCCAGGTCGGAACGCTGGGAGTCCGGTACGGAGGACTGGTCGATGACGACGGTGAGCGGACCGTTGGAGCCGGGGCCGAAGGCGTCGGTCATCAGGTCGTAGGCGCGGCGGTCCGTGAAGGACGTGGGATCCGCGCCGTCGCCGATGTGACCCAGCTGGATGGAGAACACCGGGACGGCGAGGACGGCGATCGTGGCGACGCCGGCCGCCAGGAAGGACCACGGCCGGCGCGCCACGCGCAGGGCGTACCGGTGCCAGGTGCCGTGCGGCTGCGCTCCGGGCGCGGCATCGGTCTCCGCCACGGGCCGTCGTACCCGCCAGCGGTCGATGCGCCGGCCGATCAGACCCAGCAGCGCGGGCACCAGGGTGAGCGCGCCGACGACTGCCGAGACCACGGTGACGGCCGCGGCGAATCCGAGCTTGGAGATGAACGACACCCCGGAGGCGGACAGACCCGCCAGCGCGATGATCACCGTGCAGCCGGAGACCAGGACCGCCCGCCCGCTCGTCGAGGTGGCGTGCCCCGCCGCCCGCACCGGATCCTCCCCGTTCATGATGTCCTGCCGGTACCGGGTGATCAGGAAGAGCGCGTAGTCGATGCCGACGCCGAGGCCGATCATCGTCGCCAGCGTCGGCGACACCGTGGCGAAGGTGAACGCCGCGGCCAGCAGCCCGAGTACGGCGAGACCGGCGACCACGCCGATCAGGGCCGTCAGGAGGGGGATGCCGGCGGCGAGCACACTGCCGAAGCCGATCAGCAGGACCACGATCGCCACGGCGAAGCCGATCAGCTCGCTCACCCGGTCGTCGGGCGCGGGCCGGGCCAGCTCGCCCAGCGGTCCGCCGTACTCGACCTCGGCGCCCGCGTCCCGCAGCGGCTGCACGGCGTCGTCCACCCCATGGAGGTAGTCGTCACCCAGGGTCGAGGGCTGCACGTCGAAGCGGACCGTGATGTAGCCCGTCTTCCCGTCGGAGGACAGCGGCCCGACGTTCGGCCCCGACTGGCCCGAGGCCGAGGGGGCGGACAGCGGGTTCTGCGCGGAGAGAACGTGCGGCAGCTTCTCCAGGTCGCCGACCGTGGTGGACATCTGACCGGCGAGGCCGGTCAGCTGCTGTCGATCGTCGTGCAGGACGATCTGGCTGCTGTAGCCGCCGGCCTGCGGATCGTGCCGTTGCAGGACCTCGATGCCCTGCTGGGACTGGGAGTCCGGGAGGGTGAAGTTGTCGGAGTAGGTTCCGCCGACCGAGCGGCTCGCGACCTGCAGGGCCACGAGAGCCACCACCCACGCCACGATCACGACGAGGAAGTGCCGTGCGCACCACTCGCCCAGTCGCCGCAGGACACCCGCCTTCGGCTTCCCGGTGGTGGGCCTGGACGGCATGGACGCATCTCCTCCGCCGGGCCGAGCCGTTCTCGGCCGCCCCTTCATTACAGATGCGCCCGATCGACCCGGCATCTCGGCTTCGGCCCCCGGAACGGTTCCTCGCCCCCGCCGCCCCTTCCCGTCCCGTCCCCGGGGGCAAGCCCCCGGACCCCTTATCGGCCCTGAACGGGCCTCGTCCTCAATCGCCGGACGGGCTGGATCCAGCCCCTCCGGCGATTGAGGAGCGGGGTCCGAGGCGGAGCCCCGGGGACGGGAAGGGGCGGCGGGGGCGAAACAGCTCAGGGTGACGCCGGTGCCTTCTCCCGCTTCTTCCAGGGCCCCACCGCCAGCTTCCCCGTCGTCCCGAGGTCGAGCTCGGGAACGACCATCACCCAGTCCGCCCCGGATTTCACCCGCACCCGCGCATAGGGAGCGTGGACCGGCGTCCCCGCCTGCACCGTGTTGCGCCACACCAGACCGGCCCAGGCGCTCTCGCCCGGCGCCACGGTGAGCGGCAGAGCGGGACCGTCCGCCCCCGTGGCGCCGGCGACGGAGCTGCCGTCGCGCAGAATCCGCACGCCGTCCACCGGTGCGTGGTCCTCGTCGTAGAGCCGCACCTCGGGGTAGCCGTGCAGCGCGTAGGGCCGGGTGCCGCAGTTCTCCAGGTGGACGGAGACGACGCGCAGCCCCATGGCGGCGTCGCCGTCGTCCGCGTACACCCGGAGGCCGGACTCGGGGCAGGGCCCGTGGGAGTACGGCGCCTCGTCGGCCGGGACGCTGCGCACCTTGGCGATCCGCACCCCGCTCACGTTCCGCGAGCCCACCGTCGAGTCGCTCAGAGCGAGCGTGCCCGGGACCGTCCGTCCCGGAGCCACCCGCTCGACGGTCCGCTCGGTGTTGTCCAGCACGGTCCCGGCGTCGGAGAGCAGATCGAAGGTGATCGTGTAGGTGAAGGGTTCGGACCCGGTGTGGGTGACCTCGAACGTGGCGCACCCCTGGTTTCCGCCACCGAATCCGGTGATCCGGACCCCGTCGTGCTCAGAGTCGGCGGGCCCCGGCGGGGGAGGGGCCGGAGTGCTCGGGGACTGACCGCCACAGGGGTTGGCCGACGGGGACGGCCCGGCGGCCGTGCTGCCCGCCTGTCCGGTTCCGCACGCGGTCAGGAACAGGACGCCGGCCAGAGCGGCGGTGCGGGGGAGGAGAGTGCTGCGCATGGGAGGAGTGGATCAGTAACGGGCTGCCCCAGGCTGTGACGGAAGCCATGCTTCCGTAGCCGGGTGTGGGAAACTCGGTCGAGAGGCCGCGGTGCTGTCCGAGGGGGAGCATCGGCCGGCCGCGGAGGGGAGTTGCCGTGAGCCAGGAGACGGTGCACACGCACGAGGAAGCGGACGGGGCCGCCGCCACCGCACGTCAGGCCCGTTTCGGACGTCTCCCGGAGCCGGTCCGGGTGGAGGACATGGTCGAGGAGCGGCCGGCCGTGACGCCGGACCCGGCCCGCCACGCCTACGACCCGGACGAGTGGCTGGTGCGCTACTGCCTGTGAGCCGTGCCCGGCGTCAGCGGCCGATGCCCCAGTCGTAGGCCGTCAGCAGCAGGGCCACGTCGTCCGGGCGGTCCTCGGTCCGGCGGGCGGTGCGGATCAGCTGGTCGGCCAGCTCCTCGACGGAGCGGGTACGGCTGCGGGCCAGCACGAGACGGACCTCCTCGATCCCCGTCCCGATGTCACCGCCCGGCGTCTCCACGAGCCCGTCCGTGTACAGGGCGAGCACACTGCCGGGAGCCAGGGTGAGGGCCGTGACCGGGTAGACGGCGTCCGGCTGCACGCCGAGCAGCACACCGCCGGGCAGGTCCAGGCACTCGGTGCGGCCGTCGGGATGGCGCAGCAGCGGCGGGGGATGACCCGCCCGGACGGCCAGGGCACGGCCGGTGGCCGGCTCGAGCTCGACGTAACAGCAGGTGGCGAAGACGTCCGTCTCCAGCTCGACCAGCAGCCGGTTGGTGTGGGTGATGACCTCCTGCGGCGGCCGGCCGCTGGCCGCGAAGGCGTGCACCGCGCTGCGCAGCTGCCCCATGACGGCCGCGGCGCCGACGCTGTGCCCCTCGACGTCACCGATGACCAGGGCCACCCCCCGCCCCGTCCTGATCACGTCGTACCAGTCGCCGCCGATGGCCATGCCCTGTGTGCCGGGAAGGTAGCGGCCGGTGGTGCGCAGCCGGTCGATGGCCGGCAGCCGGTGCGGCAGCAGACCCTCCTGCAGTCCGCGGGCCACGGCGGACTCCGCGTCGTAGAGCCGGGCCCGCTCCATCGCCTGCGCGGCCAGTCCGCCCAGCGCGGTCAGCGCACTGCGCTCCTCGGGAGTGAACCGGTGCGGGGCGTTCCAGCCCAGGATGCAGGAGCCGACCGGATGCCCGGAGGCGATCAGCGGCAGGAACGCCCAGGCGCCCATTGTGTCCAGGGCGATCCCGGGGTAGGCGGTCACCAGTGCCTCGGGCGACTCGAAGAAGAGCGGGAGCCGGGTGGTCAGGGCGTGCACGCCCGGCAGGTTCGCGTCGAGGGGGACACCTTCGAACGGCTCGAGGAAATGACTCGGGTAGCCGGACTCCCACAGCAGGTACATCCGTCCGTCACGGATGGTGTAGAGGGCGATCTCCTGGGCGCCGAACCCGGGAAGCAACTGCTCGGCGACGGCCCGGCACACGTCCCTGACGGTGACGGCCTCGGTCAGCACACTGGCCATCTGCACCACGTGGTAGAGCGCCCCCGCGCGGGTCGGCGCGACCAGCTCCGACGGCGCCCCGGTGCCCGCGCCGACCGGTGCCAGGGACCCGCCCGGCCCCGCCCCGGCGGGGGCGTCGGTGCGGAAGACCCGGCCGGTCAGTCCGTGCACACCGGGGTAGAGCACGAACCCCAGCCAGACGCCGTCCGGATCGCGCACCAGGTACGACACCGGCTCCTGCGACAGCATCGCGGCCCGGTAGTGATCCTCGTAGGCGGGGTCGCGCAGCCAGGTGAGCACCTCCCACGGGTGGTGGCCGAGCAGCCGTTCCAGCTCGCACCCCAGCAGTTCCTGGCAGCGCCGGTTGGCGTAGATCACCCGGCCGTCCTGGTCGAGGGAGAACACGCCGTCGGGCAGGCGCTCCGCGGCCTCCGCGGCGGTGACACCGCCCGCCGTGTCGACCAGGGCACCCACCAGAATCCGGGCGGCCCCCTCCACCCGTACGACATGTCCCCACAGCTCCAACGGCCGGTAGCGCATGTGGCCGCCGTCCTCGGGCTCGTCCAGCACCCGGAAGTGCCGGCCCCTGACCTGTCCGGTGTCCTCCGCCTCCCGCCGGCTCGCCCTCAGTTCGTGCTGGTCGTCCGGGCTGATGCGGGCCTCGACCTCCGCCATGGTGCCGCCGAACTCCGCCCTCGCGACGCCGAGGAGCGACAGCGCGTCGTCGTCCCCCGACCACCGGTCGTGGTCCAGGTCCCACTCGATGATGCCGACCTCCACGGCCCGGGCGGGCGGAGTGGGCAGCCGCACGTTCACCGGCTGGTCGTCGTAGTCGATGCCGTAGGCGACGGCGTCCGGGCCCTCCCGGCCGGGCATCCGCCGGGCGAACTCGGTGAGCCGCCCCTCCATGTCCCGCCCGGCCTCGCGCAGCGCCGCCCGCACCGCCTCCTCGTCCGACGGCTCCCGAGTGGCCGAACGCAGCACGGCGAGGACGCCCACGGTCTCCCCGCCGACCCGCACCGGGTGGTAGGCGTGGGCGAACGAGTACGGCAACGCCGCGGTGAACTGCGGGAACCGCAGCATCGTCGCCCGTTCGTCCGGCAGCCACAGATCCTCACCCCTGCGGTACGCCTCGGACATCGGCAGCGTCCCGCCCACGGGAATCCGCCACCACGGTCTCAACAGCGACCGGGGGACGCCGGACACCACGCAGAGCACCAGTGAACGCCGGTCGCGCGAGCGCAGATACACCAGACCGCCGTAGCCGCCGACGCCCTGGATCGCCGCCACCACGGGCTCGGCGAGCGCGTCCTCGATCCGGGCCTCCGAGTGCGCGCTGCGGACCCCCTCCGTATCCCGGCCGAGCATGCCTGCCGACCGCGCCCCCTGCGGTTCGGCGGCTGCATCATCCATGTCGCGCCCTCCCGGTGCGGACGCACGGGACATCCATCGTTCGCCTCCCCCCAGGATGTGCCATGCCCGCCGGTCCGGCGACCGGCCGGAACACAACCGCAACCTTCCGGGCATCCCGCTCGTCTCACCCGATATCAGCTGGATGCGAGCCCAGGGGGCCGAAAATGCTTCACCACAGAACAATCTGCGCCACTCTCCTGCTCATGGGCACCGCCCTGGTGACGGCCGCGGTCCCCGCCGTGGCCACCCCGGCGGCTCCCGCCCAGGCCACGGCCTGTCCCACCGGCTGGGGCAGCCTGGTCAAGTCGGACACGGACAGCACGACCACGCCGGTACGGAACATCAGGACCGGCCGGCACGACTGCTTCGACCGGATGGTGGTCGACCTGCCCGGCGCCGGGCGCAGCGACCTCGGCTACTCCGTCCGGTACGTCGACCGGCTGCACCAGGACGGATCGGGCCGGCCGATCCCCGTCGCCGGCGGCGCCGTCCTGGAGGTGCGGGTGGCCGCGCCCTCCTACGCGCCCGAGACCGGCGAGCCCACCTACCCCGCCCGCGCCTCCCGCCCCCTGCCGGGAGTGGACCTCACCGGATACCGCACCTTCCGTGACGCACGGTTCGCCGGAAGCTTCGAGGGCGAGACCCAGGTCGGCCTGGGCGTGCGCGCACGGCTGCCGTTCCGCGTTCTGGAGCTCCAGGACCGCCTGGTGATCGATGTCGCCCACAACTGGACGGGCGCCCGCTGAGCCGTGCCCGAAAGGGCGGGATGCCGCCCGCTCACTGCTCCGCGGTGCCGGTCTCGCAGACCCGGCGCGCCACGTCCCGCAGCTTGGTGTTGGTGCGCTGGGACTGCGTGCGCAGTATGTCGAACGCCTGGTCCTCCGTGACGTGGTGCCGCCCCATCAGGATGCCCATCGCCTCACCGATCAGATGCCGGGTGGCGATGGCCTCCTGCAACTGGGCGTCGGTCACGGCGGTGGAGAAGGCGACCGCCGCGTGGGAGGCCAGCAGCCAGCCCGCCGTCTCGCTGTCCTCCGTGAACGTGCCCGGCTTGCGGGAGTACATGTTCAGCGCACCCAGCTCCTCCTCCCGGGTGTACAGCAGGAAGCCCATCATGCTGCCCACCCCCAGCTCCCGGCAGCGGGGCACGAACGACCGCCAGCGTTCCGGGTCCGCGGTGAAGTCCGTGATGCGGAAGACCCGTTCGGAGCGGTCGGGCCGCGCCGCGTCGAAACAGGGCCCTTCCCCCAGGCGCTCCTGGAGCCGGTCGCTCTCGGTCACGAGCTGCTCGGTGGGCGCCAGCGAACTCACCCGGTTCCCCTTCAGCACGAGGATCCCGGACGCGTCGCAGCCCTCGACGAGGTCCACCGCCGAACGCGTGATCTGCTCCAGGGTGGAGTCGAGGGTGTGTTCCGCCAGGAGATCACGGGCCATGGAAGCCATCTGCTGAGCGAATCCCCGCCAGTCCACGTCCGCCTCCCTGATCGCCGCGGTCAGCACACACGTGTTTACCCCGTACGCCCGTGCGGCACGCCGTGAACGCCCGGATCCCGGGCAGACGGCCTACGTGATCTTCGACGGTCCCCCCGATTCCTCCGGGGGCACCTCCTGCCGTCCGCCAGAGAAGGGAACCACAGGTGACCACGCCCCAGCACCGCACGCGTCCGATGCCCCGCGCACGGCGCTTCGACCTGCGAGCGACCGCCATGTCCTTCGCCCTGCTGGCCACGGCCCTGGTCACGGGCGGCCTCGCGGTGCGCGCGCTGGCCGGGGCCGCCCAGCGGCGCCCGGTGTGGGCCGTCGTGCTGTGCTGCGTGGCCGCCGCCGTCACCCTGGCCCACGCGCGCAGACGCCGGCGGCTGTCGGCGTCCGCGGTCGCCCGCCGGGCCGGCGAGGCACTGGAACAGGCCACGGTGACGGCACTCGACGCCCTCGAGCCACCGGCGCCGGCCCCCGCCCCACCGGCCCTCCGCGCCGACGACCACGCGTACGCCCACGACTTCGACGCGCTCGGTCCGGAGGAGTTCGAGGAGGCGATAGCGGCCCTGTGCGTACGGGACGGCTGCTCACAGGTGGAGGTCGTCGGCGGGGCCGGAGACCTGGGCGCCGACGTCGTGGCACTGTCCCCCGAGGGCCGCCGCCTCGTCATCCAGTGCAAGCGCTACGGCGAGGACAACAAGGTCGGCTCGCAGGACCTGCAGCGCTTCGGCGGCACCTGCTTCACCGTCCACGAGGCCGACGTGGCCCTCGTCGTGACCACCGGCGACTTCACCGAACCGGCCGAGGACTACGCAGGGCACTGCGGCATCGTGTGCGTCGCCCGCGACGCCCTGCTCGCCTGGAGCGAAGGCCGGGCACCGGCACCGTGGACGGCGAGTGCCGGCGGCCCGGGGGTGTAGTCCGCCCTCGGCCCGGGACCGATTGTCAGTGGGGGATGCCACCCTGCGGTCATGGACGAGCTGGAGTTCATGCGCGGCCGGGTCTACGGTGCGGACCACGACGACCCCGGTCCCCGCGAGGGCCGGTCCTACGTGGAACTGGCCGGCGGGCCGCTGGACGGTCTGCTGCTGGACGTGACGGGCCGTGACGGGACGGAGCTGAGGGACGGCGTCGGCCTGCGCACCGAGATAGGCCGGTACGGCGCGGGCGGACGCTCGGTGTACGTCCCCCGCAGCCCCGGCGGCCGGGTGTACGACTGGTGGGGCGACGTCCCCTGAGCGGTGTGGGCACCGAGGGGACCGGGGCAGACGTAGCCGTAGGACGCCCACGGCCGGCGCGGGCGCGAGAAGGGCGGAGCGAGCCATGGGACTGATGACCGAAGGCGGCTCGGTGCTGCGCGACCGGATCGGTCACGCCATCTTCTCCAGGGTGGCCGGGCCGGACGGCCCGGACAGCCGCGCGCGCATCCACGGCACGCCCGGACCGCGCTGGTTCGGCCCCGAGCGTCCGGTCAGAAGGGTGCACGGGGACGCCTCGATGTTCATCGGCGGTCTGTCGGCCCTGCTGCTCCAGTCGCTCCACCCGCTGGCCATGGCCGCCGTCGCCGGGCACTCCGGGTTCCGCGGGGATCCGTGGGGACGCCTCCAGCGGACCAGCACCTTCCTCGCCGTCACCACCTACGGCACCGCCGACGCCGCCCAGCGGGCCGTGGACCGGGTGCGGGCCGTCCACGAGACGGTGCGCGGCACCACCGCGGACGGGGAGGAGTACCGGGCCGCCGACCCCCGCCTGCTGTGCTGGGTGCACATCGCGGAGGTCGACAGTTTCCTGCGCGCCCACCAGCGCTACGGCGCCCACCCCCTGGACGCGGAGGGCTGCGACGCCTACGTCGCCGACATGGCCCGCATCGCCACCGCCCTCGGCATACCCGACCCGCCGGTCGACCGCGCCGGACTCGACGAGCGGCTCGCCGCCTACCGCCCCGAACTGCGCGCCACCCCCGAGGCGCGCAGCACCGCCCGATTCCTGCTGCTCAACCCGCCCGTCCCGCTGCTCGCCCGGCTGCCGTACGGCGTCCTCGCCGCCAACGCCGTCTCCCTCCTGCCGGGCTGGGCCTCCCGTGCCCTGTGGCTGCCCCGCGTGCCCCCGGCCGAGGGCGTGTGCGTCCGCCCGCTGGGCACGGCCGTCACCGCGGGCATCCGCTGGGCCCTCGCACCGACCCGTCCGGAGACCGCCGGCCCCGCTCCGCGACCCGCCGCCGGTTGACCCGCGCCAGAGGGGGCACTCAGTGCTGGCTGGTGCCGCTCTGGGACACGGGAGGTCGAAGTGGCAGCACGTCATCGTCTGATTCGAACGAGCCCGCGGTCCGTATGGGCCGTGCTGGAGGACGGCACCCGCTACGCGGACTGGGTGGTGGGCACCTCGTCCTCGGAGCCGGTGCGCGGACACTGGCCGGAACTCGGCTCCGCGATCGGCTTCGAGGTGCGGTTCGGTCCCCTGTGCCTGAACAACGAGACCGTCGTCCGGCGCTGCGTGCCGGGCGAGGCCCTGGAACTCGAGGCCAAGGCAGGACCGCTCGGCACGGCGCGGATCGCCATCGAGCTCCGGCCCTGGGGCGACCACTGCCTGGTGATCGTGGACGAGCATCCGCTGCGAGGAGCGGGCGGCCTGGTGCACAACGTGGCCGTGGAGGCGCTGATCCAGATCCGCCACCGCGCCATGCTCGCCCGGCTGGCGAAACTCTGCGAGAACGAGGCGGCGGAGGAGGAACGGCGCCGCCCCATGGGGCAGGTCGTCGCACCCGAGCCCGGCACGGGAGGCGCCCGTGCCTGACGCCGTGGTCATCGGGGCCGGGCCCAACGGCCTGGTCGCGGCCAACCTGCTCGCCGACGCCGGCTGGAGCGTGGAGGTACTGGAGGAGCAGCCGGAGCCCGGCGGCGCCGTACGCCACGACCGGGGCGCCGACCCGGACTTCGTCAGTGACGTCTGCAGCTCCTTCTACCCGCTCGCCGCCGCCTCCCCGGTCGTCTCCGGACTGCACCTGGAGCGCCACGGGCTGCGCTGGAGCCACGCCCCGCACGTCGTCGCACATCCGCTGAGCGACGGCCGGTGCGCGGTCCTCGACCGCCGCGTCGACGTCACCGCCGCCTCGCTGGACGCCTTCGCGCCGGAGGACGGGGCCGCCTGGCACCGGCTGCACGACATGTGGGAGAGCCTGCGGCCCGATCTGCTGGACGCCCTGTTCACCCCCTTCCCGCCCCTGCGTTCCGGCCTCCGGCTGGCCGTCAGGCTCCGCGGCACGGGCGGTCTGCGCATGGCGCGCACCCTGGTGCTGCCCGTGCGCCGCCTGGCGCAGGAGGAGTTCCGGGGCGAGGGAGGAGGCCTGCTGCTGGCCGGCAACGCGCTCCACGCCGACCTGGCGCCGGAGGCGGCGGGCAGTGGCGGCTTCGGCTGGCTGATGTCGATGCTCGGGCAGACCTACGGCTTCCCCGTGCCGGCCGGGGGCTCGGGTGCCCTCACCGAGGCCCTGGCGCGCCGGCTGGAGGAGCGCGGCGGCGTGCTGCGCTGCGGACAGCGCGTGGACCGCGTCCTCGTCCGCGACGGACGGGCGGCCGGGGTGCGCACGGCCGGCGGCGAGACCGTGGCGGCGGACCGTGCCGTCCTCGCCGACGTGGCCGTGCCCGCCCTGTACGGCGAACTCGTCCCACCCGAGCACCTTCCCTCCCAGCTGTTGTCCGACCTGCGGCGCTTCCAATGGGACTTCGCCACCTTCAAGGTCGACTGGGCCCTCGACGGCCCGGTGCCCTGGAGCTGCGAGCAGGCCGCCGGCGCCGGGACCGTCCATCTCGCGGACGGTCTCGACGAGCTCACCCGGTTCGCCGCCCAGCTCGCCACCGGCAGCGTCCCGGACCGGCCCTTCTGCCTGTTCGGCCAGATGACGACCTCCGACCCGTCCCGGTCCCCCCGGGGAACCGAGTCGGCGTGGGCGTACACGCATGTGCCCCACGACGTGGCCGGGGACGCGGGCGAGGAGTCGCTCACCGGAGCCTGGGACGCCCAGGAGCAGGAGATCATGGCCGACCGTGTCGAGCGCCAGGTGGAACGCTTCGCACCCGGCTTCCGGTCCAGGATCCGGGCCCGGCGCATCCTCGCGCCGCCCACGCTCCAGGCCCTCGACCGGAACCTGCACGGCGGGGCCATCAACGGCGGCACCGCGGCCATGCACCAGCAGCTGTTCTTCCGCCCCGCCCCCGGCACCGGACGCCCCGAGACGCCCGTCAAGGGCCTGTATCTGGCATCCGCCGGCGCCCACCCGGGCGGCGGTGTGCACGGCGCGCCCGGCGCCAACGCCGCACGCGCCGCCCTGCGCCGGCACCTGGCGCCCGGGCTGGCCGGGGCGCAGCGCCTGCTGACCCACCGCGACCGCACCGGCCGCAGGCAGCCGGACACCGGCCGGCGGCCCGGCGACGGATGACCGGCGCGCCGGGACCGGCCGGGAACACCCCACCGCGGTACCCCGGGAGACCATCGACCACAGGCGGAGGCGAGACGATGACCGGACACGAGGACGGACCGGACCGGGCCCACCGGCGCCCCGAGGGAGTCAGCGACGAGACGGTGGAGGCGCTCGGATCGCTGTCGAAGGCCCTGGAGACGACCGAGCGGGCCCGCGGCCACCTCTACAGCTTCCATCAGCTCACCGGCACCGCCGACCTGGAACTGGACCGCACCGTCGAACTGCTGCGCAAGGCCGGGCATCCGGAGTGGGCCGAGACGGTGCGCACCCAGGTGCTGGGCCGCAACGTCATCCCGGGGCACTGGACGTTCCAGATCGTCGAGGCCTACGACAGCACCTACTACCAGCCGTTCCGTGAGATCGAACAGGCCGCCGTGGAGGAACTGGCCGAGGGCCGGGACCACCTGTACGAGGCCGAGCTGAAGGAGGCCCGCCGCACCGTCGGCCACCCCGACCACACGGCCCGCCCCGGCACACCCCCCGACGACGGGGAAGCCCGATGAGCGACTCCCCGCTCCGCGGCCGCACCGTGGTGGTGACCGGCGCCGCACGGGGTATCGGCGCGGCCCTGGCCCGCGAACTCGCCCGGCGCGGCGCCCGCGTCGCCCTGCTCGGCCACGAGAGGGCGGACCTGGAAGCGGTGGCGAACACCCTGCCCGGCCCCGCGCTGGCCCACGAGGTCGACGTCACCGACGAGGCCGCGCTGGACCGGGCCGCGCAACTGGTCAGGAGGAGCCTCGGTCCCGCCTCCGCCGTCGTGGCCAACGCCGGTGTCGCGGAGAGCGGCCCGTTCATCACCTCCGACCCCGCCGAATGGCGGCGGGTGATCGACGTCAACCTGACTGGCAGCGCGGCCACGGCGCGCGCCTTCCTGCCGGATCTGCTGGCGACCGAGGGCTACCACCTCCAAATCGCCTCGCTCGCCGCGATCGGCGCCGCCCCGATGATGAGTGCCTACTGCGCCTCGAAGGCCGGCGCGGAGGCCTTCGCCCACTCCCTGCGCGCCGAGGTGGCGCACCACGGTGTCGCCGTCGGCATCGCCTACGTCAGCTGGACCGACACCGACATGATCCGCGAAGGGGACCGCTACCCCGCGCTGCGGGAACTGCGCGGCAACATGCCCCCGTTGGCCCGGCGCGTGCACCCGGTGGACCGGGTCGCGCCCCGCCTCGCGACCGCCGTGGAACACCGCAGCAGGGCCGTCTACGTCCCCCGGTGGGTGCGCCTGGCCCAGGTGGCGCGCGCCGCCCTGCCCCCCGTCGTCCTGCGGGCCACCCGCCGCAGGCTGCCCCGCCTGGAGGCCACGTCCCCCCTGCACCACACCGGCCTCCTCGGCGCCGGCGGCAGAGCCGACGCCAGGGCGTCCGGGCCCCGCCAGTGACCCCCTCCGCCCACCCCCGGGTCCGGCACGATCCAGCTTTCCGGCGTTTGAGGAGCGGGGGTCCGGGGGCAGCGCCCCCGGGGACGGGAAGGGGCGGCGGGGGCGAAAAGGGGCCAGGCCTACGGCCAGGTCGCACGGCCGGGGCGCTGCTCAGCCCGGGAAGCGCCCCGTGGAACGCAGGGACCATCGGCGTTCCGCATACGCCAGGTCATCGCGCCACAGCCGGCCGGCCGCGGCCCGTACGAGGGGACGGAGCAGCGGAGCCGCGCCTCGCGCCAGGGCGAACCCCGGACGGCCGGACGCCGCCACCACCGCCTCGACGACCGCCGTACGCGGCCGCCCCCGTCCGTCCGTTCCGAGGGGAGTGGCGTGCGACTCGACCACGGAGCCCGCCCCCTCCCCTTCGGTGATGCGCATGACCACGGTGCGCGGCTCCGGCGCGGTGAACTCGGCCCGCACCGGCACCACCAGCCGCCCCGCCACCTTGAAGGACACGTCCACCGTGAACACGTCCGCGCTCCCGTCCGACCCGTCCGGCGCGCCCGCCACGGTGAGGTCGACGAACGAGTAGGGGTGGAACCAGGCCCCGTGCCAGGGGTCCAGCCGGTTGGCCACCACGTCCTCGGGCTCACAGGTGCCCACCCCGGTGTACACGGCCGTCAGGGCCCGTTCCGGCCGCGCCGGCACCACCGGCGCGTCGAGCGGCGCCTCGCCGCCGGCCGCGTCCAGCCGGACCCACAGCAGCACCCCGTCGTCGTGCACCGGGAACGGCTCCCAGCCCGCGAACGTGCCGCCGTCCAGGGCGAGTCCGTGCCAATGACACACCAGCGTCCCGCAGCGGACGGGGCTGTCCCGCAGCGGCGCGCCCAGGTGCGGGCAGATCCCGGGCCCGGCGACCGGACGGCCGTCGGCGTTCCGCCAGAGCACCACCTCCTGCCCCGCCACGGTCCGCGCCAGCGGACGGTCGTCGCGCAGGTCGCGCGAGTCGCCCACCACGTACCAGTTGCCCGACGGACGCGCCTGCGCCCGCTTCAGCGCGGCGGCGATGACGGCGGGCCGTGCCTCGCGCCAGGTGGGACCCTGCCGGTCCCACGGCACCGCACGCCGGCGCAGGGACAGCGGCAGACGCCTGCGCCCGCCCGCGGATCCGGAACTCATGCGACCCCCTCGGAAGCGGTCGGGATCGGGGTGAGCGGACGGACGTCCGGCAGCCGCCGGCCGGCGCGACGGTCACGCAGCCGGGCGGCAGCCACCCGGGCGAGCCCGTCGGCGGCGACCACGGCGCGCCGCCGCCGGGGGACCACCGCCCGGCGGTGCAGCACCGCGTAGCCGTCCCGGGCCACGGCGTCCAGGATGCCGCCGTACAGCACGAACGCCGTGCGGATGCACGGCCGGGACACCGGCTCCAGCATCGCGAGCCCCGGCGCCGCCTCCCGGTACACGCCCCGCGTCAGTGCCGCGAACTCCTTCAGCGCCGCGGTGACACGCGGGTCCCGGCGGCCCGTGTCCCGGCTCCACCGCAGCAGCGCCCGGTCCGCGCCGTGCGCGGCGAGCAGGTCGGCCGGCAGGTAGACGCGCCCCCGGTCGAGGTCCTCGCCCACGTCGCGCAGGAAGTTGGTGAGCTGGAACGCCACGCCCAGGGCGGCCGCGTGCGGCTCGGCGACGCCGCGCGGGACGACCGTGCCGAGGACCGGCAGCATCTGCAGGCCGATGACCGCCGCGGAGCCGTGCATGTACCGTCGCAGCTCCGCGTAGTCGGCGTAGTCGGTCACCACCAGGTCGGCACGCATGGCGGCCATGAAGTCGGTGAAGTGGCCGTGGTCGATGCCGTACCGGTGGGCCGTGTCGGCGAGGGCCCGCACCACCGGTTCGCCGCTGTCGCCGTCCCGCAGGCCCTTGCCCAGTTCGCGCTCGAGCGCGGACAGCTCCGCGTCCCGGCGCGCCGTGTCCGCCCCCGTGCCGAGCGCGTCGACGATGTCGTCGGCCCAGCGGGCGAAGCCGTACAGGGCGTGCACGGCGGGGCGCCGCTCGACGGGGAGCAGCCGGGTGGCGAGGAAGTACGTCCTGCCGTGCCGGGCGTTGAGCACCCGGCAGCGGCGGTACGCCTCGCGCATGGCCGGGTCGGTGACGCCCGCGGCGTCCAGTTCACGGTCGGTCATGCGGAGGCCTCCTGCGTCGTGTCGTGGGGGACACGCGGCCGCCGTGGACCGCCGGTGATCCGTGCCGCGGCCAGCTTCCCCGACAGCAGCACGGTCGGCACGCCGACGCCGGGGGTGGTGCCGCAGCCGGCCAGTACGGCGTTCTCGGTGCCGCGGACCAGGTTGCGGGGCCGGAACGGTCCCGTCTGGGCGAAGGTGTGGGCCGTGGCGAACGGAGTACCGGCGGCGAGCCCCTGGGCGTACCAGGCGGCGGGCGTGACCAGGCACTCGGCCTCGATGGCCGACCCCAGGCCGGCCAGCCCGCGCCGCTCCAGCTCCCGCAGCAGCCCGTCCCGGTAGCCCGGGGCCAGGTCGGTCCACGCGGCGGCGCCCGGCCCGATGTCGGTGTTGGGGCAGGGAGCGAGCACGTAGTGCAGATGGCGTCCCGGCGGAGCGAGGCCGGGGTCGGTGGCGGTGGGCCGGGTGATGAGCAGCGACGGGTCGCTCATCAGCCGCCCGGTGCGGGTGAGCTCGTCGAACGTGGTGTGCCACGCGGCGCCGAAGGAGAGCGTGTGGTGCGCCAGTTGGGGCCAGGTCCGGTCGGTGCCGAGGTGCAGCACGACCGCCGACGGGGAGTGCCGCAGCCGCACCGGCCGCCGTGGCGTGCGCCCCAGGAGCCGGTAGGCGACGGGAAGGTCCGGGGTCAGGACGACCGCGTCGCAGGGCACGCGGTCCCGGTCGGTGACGACGGCGGTGATCCGGTCACCGGAGCGCTCCAGCCGGGTGACCTCGTGGCCGTACCGCAGCTCGGCGCCCGCTTCGGCGGCGGCGTCCGCCATGGCGCGCGGCAGCGCGTGCATTCCGCCGCGCGGGAAGTACACGCCGGCGACGGTGTCCATGTACGCGATGACGGCGTACGCGGCCAGGGCCCTGGCCGGCGGGACGCCCGCGTACAGGGCCTGGAAGGTGAAGACCCGGCGCAGCCGCTCGTCCCGCAGGAAACGCCCGACGCGCGCGTCCAGCCGTCCGAAACCGCCCAGCGCCGCCAACCGGGCGAGGTCGGCGGTCAGCAGGCCGAGCGGGGAGTCGAAGTTGGCATCGATGAAGCGGCGCATCTGCGCCCGGTGGAGCCGCTCCAGCCAGTCGCGCAGCCGCAGGTATCCCGCGGCCTCGCGGGGACCGGCGAAACGCTCGACCTCCGTCGCCATCGCCTCGGCCCCGGTGTGGACGTCGAGGCTGCTCCCGTCGGCGAAACGGGCCCGGTAGGCAGGATGCAGGGGCACGAGCTCCACGCGTTCCCGCAGACTGCCGCCGACGGCGGCGAACGCCTCGTCGGCGAGGTCCGGCATGGTCAGCACGGTGGGGCCGGTGTCGATCCGGTAACCGTCGAGATCCCGGCGCCCGGCGCGCCCGCCGGGCCCGCCCTCCCGCTCGACGACGGTGACGCGCCGGCCCGCGCCCAGCAGGTGCAGGGCCGCCGACAGCCCGGCAAGACCGGCGCCCACGACCACCACGTGATCCGTACGGCCCGCCACGGTGCGCGTCACCGGCGGGCCTCCCCGCCACCGGCGGCCCGGCCGGACACGCCGGACACGTCCCGGTCCTCCGTATCTGTGCAGCCCATCCCGGTTCCTCTCGTCGCGAACACCGATCGTTCCGTCACCGATGTGCTTCCGCCCGTGCACGACACGCGGATGCGGGGCACGAGCCGGAACGGCTGGGCGAACCGCCGCCTGTCCTCCACGAGCCGGGCCCGTCCCAGGGGTGGCGGTCCGTCACACGTCCGAGTGACCCGGATCGGATCGGGCACACAGCCAGGAATGCTGGCGAGGTGGGTGTGTGCCGTGGAGCGGGAGGAGCGTGCCGTCGTGCTGGACGCCGAGGTGGCGATCGTGGGGGCGGGCGCCGCCGGACTGTCCCTGGCCCACCGTCTGTCGCGGACCGTGCCGGGAACCCCGGCCCCGTCGGTCGTCCTGGTGGACGCCCCGCCCGGCCCGCTGCGTCCCCCGCGGCGCACCTGGTGCTTCTGGGAACCGGTCGGGGGCCGCTTCGACGCCGCCGTCACGGCGAGCTGGCGGCAGCTGCGGGTGCGCCCGCCCTCGGGCCCGGCGGCACAGGACGACATCGCGCCGCTGCGCTACAAGATGATCCGGTCCGACGACTTCGAGGACCTGGTCGCCCGCGACCTGGCCGCCAGCCCGGTCGTGCGCAGGCTGGAGGCGACCGTCGAGACCGTGGAGGACGTGCCCGGGGGAGCCCTGGTCCGTCTGCGGGACCCCGGTGGACGGGCACGCGCCCTGCGGACCTGCTGGGTGTTCGACTCCCGTCCTCCGGGCAGCCTCCCTGCCGCCCGCACCACTCTGCTGCAGCACTTCCACGGCTGGTTCGTCCGCACCGAACGGCCGGTCTTCGACCCCCGGACGGCGGACCTGATGGACTTCCGCACCCCCCAGCCGACGACCGGCCTGTCCTTCGGATACGTGCTGCCCCTCGGGCGGCGCGAGGCGCTGGTGGAGTACACCGAGTTCTCCCCGCGCCCCCTCACGGCCGCCGGCTACACGTCGGCGCTGCGGCACTACACCGAGGACGTGCTCCGGCTGGGCGAACTGCGGATCCTGTCCGAGGAGACGGGGATCATCCCGATGACCGACGCCCCGATGCCCCGTCAGGTCGGCGCGTCCGTCTTCCGCATCGGCGCCGCGGGCGGCGCCACCCGCCCCTCGACCGGCTACACCTTCGCCGGGATCCAGCGGCAGACCAGCGCCGTCGCCGCCGCGCTGCGCCGGGGCCGCACCCCCGTGCCGCCTCCCGCCCATTCGGCCCGCTCCCGGGCCATGGACGCCGTGCTGCTGCGGGCCCTGGACAGCGGCCGCGCCGACGGCCCCGCGCTGTTCTCCCGCCTCTTCGCCCGCCTGCCCATGCGGCTCCTCCTGCGCTTCCTCGACGGCCGCACCCGGCTCCACGAGGACCTCACCGTCGGCCTGCACACCCCGGTCGGCCCCATGCTCCGCTCGGCGCTGGAACTGCGCACCCTGCCGCGCCGCCCGTTCGACGGCCCCTGATCCGGGCCCGCCCGCACCCGCCCCTTCTGCCCCGGGAGACCGCATGACCCTGCTGCGCGACGAGGATCTCACCGCCGCGTTCGACCACGCCGCCCGCGGCTACGACACCTTGGTGGCCGCCAACCCCGGCTACCACGCCCAACTGCGCCGCTCGGCCCGCCGTCTGGGGCTGCCGCGAGGGGGCGAGGGCCTGCGGGTCCTGGACCTCGGCTGCGGCACCGGAGCGTCGACCGCCGCCCTCGCCGGCGTGCTGCCGGGCGCTCGCATCGTCTCCGTGGACGCCTCCGCCGGCATGCTGGCCCGCGCCGCCGCCAAACCCTGGCCCGCCCGGGTGACGTTCGTACGGGCGGCGGCGGAGGACCTGGCCGGGGCGGGAGTGGAAGGCCCGTTCGACGCGGTGTTCGCGGCCTATCTCCTGCGCAACGTCTCCGACCCCGACGCGGTGCTCACCACCGTGCGGGACCTGCTGGTCCCCGGCGGCAGACTGGGCGTGCACGAGTACACGCTCGGCGGACGCCGTGCCGACCGCGCGGTGTGGACCCTGGTGTGCCGCGGCATCGTCCAGCCGGCCGCCACCGTGCTCGGGGACGGCGAGCTGTACCGCCATCTGTGGCGCAGTGTCGTGGAGTTCGACACCGCGAGCCGGTTCGCCGACCGGCTGCGCGCGAACGGCTTCGACGCCGTGCGGGTCCTGCCCCTGCCGGGGTGGCAGACGGGCATCACCCACACCTTCGTCGGCCGCAGGCCCCGCACCGGGAACGGGGCCGAGGGATGACGGGCCCGCGCCGTCCGGCCGCCGTGCGGCCAGGCCGGGACCGCCGTGCCCGGCTGCTCGCGCCCCCGCCCGGAGCACACCGTACCGAGGGCGTCCGCCCCACGACCGCCGTCGTCGGCGGCGGTGTCGCGGGGCTCGCGGCGGCGACCGCGCTGGCCGAGCGCGGCGTCGCGGTGACCCTCTACGAGCGCGAGCCCTTCCTGGGCGGACGGGTCGGCGGCTGGCCCGTCGAACTGGCCGACGGCACCCGCGCGACCATGAGCCGCGGCTTCCACGCCTTCTTCCGCCAGTACTACAACCTGCGCGGTCTGCTGCGCCGTGGCGATCCGGGCCTGGACCGGCTCACCGGCCTGCCGGACTACCCGCTGCGCCACAGCAACGGATTGCGGGACGGCTTCCGTCACGTGCCGCGCACACCGCCGTGGAGCGCGCTCGGCTTCGTCGCCCTGAGCCCGTCCTTTCCCCCGGGCGACCTGTTCCGCATGAACCCCGTCGCGGCCCTGCCGCTGCTCGACGTACGCGTGCCCGACGTGTACGAACGCCTCGACGGCGTCAGCGCACACGACTTCCTCGACGCCATCCGCTTCCCGGAGAGCGCCCGGCACCTGGCGTTCGAGGTGTTCTCCCGCAGCTTCTTCGCCGACCCCCGGGAGCTGTCGGCGGCGGAGATGGTCCTGATGTTCCACATCTACTTCCTGGGCTCCGCCGAGGGGCTGCTGTTCGATGTGCCCGACGCGCCCTTCCCGGCCGCCCTGTGGGACCCCCTGGCCGCCAATCTGCGCCGGCACGGCGCCGACATCCTCACCGGCACGCCGGTGGACCACATCAGCCCCACCGGGAACGGCGGCTTCGCGGTCACCACCGCCGCGGAGGAGCGGCGCCACGACTCCGTCGTCCTCGCCCTCGACGCCGCGGGACTGCGGTCCCTGGTCGCCCGCTCCGACCGGCTGGGCGACGGCCCGTGGCGGGAACGCGTCGCCCGCCTGCGCAACGCCCCGCCGTTCCTGGTCACCCGCCTCTGGCTGGACCGGCCCGTCGCACCCGGCCGCCCGGCGTTCCTCGGCACGAGCGGCTACGAGACCCTGGACAACATCAGCGTGCTCGACCGCTACGAGGACCAGGCGTCCCGCTGGGCCGCACGCACCGGCGGCTCCGTGGTCGAACTCCACGCGTACGCCCTGGACCCCGAAGCCTCCCGGGAGACCGAGCAGAAGCGGCTGATCGCCCAGCTGCACCGCGCGTACCCGGAGACGGCGGGCGCCGCGATTGTCGACGTCCGCCATGTGTGGCGCTCCGACTGCCCCCTGTTCCCCGTCGGCGGGTACGCCGACCGCCCGACGGTGCGCACACCGGACCCCGCGCTGGTGATCGCCGGAGACCTGGTTCGCACCGACCTGCCGGTGGCCCTCATGGAACGCGCGGCGACGACCGGATTCCTGGCGGCCAACGCCCTGCTGGAACGCTGGGGCGTACGCGGCCAGCCCCTGTGGACGGTCCCCGCCCGGGGACGCAGCGCCCTCCTCCGCGGCCTGGCCCACCGGGGGAGCCGGCGGCCCGGCTGACGGCATGGCCACCGGGACTCCGTCCGACGGCCGCCCCGCACTCGCACCGCGCTGGCGGAAAGCAGCCCCGCGCCCTGCTGCGGGGCCGGCCCGGCTGGGGAGCCGGGCAATCGGCTGACGGCCTCGCCGCCCGCCCCCGCCGTGCCCGCCGACCCGCGCCGGCGTGGGGCGACGGAGGCGCTGGCCCCGGGCGTCGGCGGGTTCGCCGCCGGAACCCGTACCGTCGGCGACGCTCACACCCCGGCCCCGGGAACGGCCGCGTCGGCCGACCGGTCACGGAGCAGGTTCGCGCCCCGCTCCCGCCGTGCCCGTCGGCCCCGGATCGTCCGGCCGTGCCCGTCGGTGCGGCGGGTTCACCGTCGGCCCCTACCGCCGACGGCGCTCAGACCTAGGCCCCGGGAACGGCCGCGTCGGCCGACCGGGCGGGGAGAGGTTCGCGCCCCGTCCTCCGCCGTGCCCGCCGGCGCGCGTCGGCGTGGGGCGACGGAGGTACCGGCCCGGGCGTCGGCGGGTTCGCCGCCGGAACCCGTACCGTCGGCGACGCTCACACCCCGGCCCCGGGAACGGCCGCGTCGGCCGCTCGGCCGCGGAGCAGGTTCGCGCCCTCGTGAACGAGGTGCAGGCCCCGGGGGAAGTCGTGCAGTTGCTCCGCGAGGATGTCGAGCCCGGTCACCAGGGAGTGCACCGGGACACCGCGCGCCGCGAGCACCTCGGAGGTCCAGCCCAGGAATTCGGTGAACACCTCCGCGTCGTCCATGTACAGAGCGGTGGCCAGGAAGTCGAGGATGTGGACCAGGTCCTCCGCGGTCCGCTCCCGCTGCGCGTCGCTGTAGCCGCGCATCGCCGGAAAGCGGCTTTCGAGGTCCATCAGCATCTGCTTGACGAGGCGGCTGCGGCTCCGGACCACCATCGTGTACTCCTGGTCCGCCAGGTGCGGCAGGTCGTCGACCGCCTGCCGTACCGCCATGGGGCGCGGCAGACCGGCCTCCAGCACGTCGGCCGCGCCCCGGGCGTCCGGGGCCCACGCGTCGGCGCCCAGGGCCCGTGCGAACCTGCCGTCCGCGCCGAAGGCGCGGCCCCCCGCCAGCACGGGCACCCCGATCGCCCGGCAGGCGGTGATCGCCGCGTGGGCGGCCGGGAGGTGGGTGGGAATCGACCCGGAGAGCAGCACGGCGTCGGAGTTGGTGTGGTGCTGATGGGCGACGAGATGAGGCGTCGGCGTCTGGGCGCCCAGATAGTCCACCAGCCAGCCCCGCAGCCGCAGGACCTCGGCGACGAGCCGTGCCGGGAAGGCGTGCCACTCGCCGTCGACGCAGGCGACCGTCACCCGCCCGCGGTGCGGGACGGGCCGGCCGGCCGCCGGGCCGTGGACGAGTGCGGCGATCACCCGCTCGTTGATGGACGTGGCCGCGTGCTCCTGGGCGACGGTGATCCGGTCGGCGGCCCACTCCGCCCCGATCTTCTCCTGCACCCGGGCGACGACGTCCAGGAGCAGCTCCTCCTCCTGCCACCCCGCGTCGAGTCCGGCGCGCACACAGTCGACGGCGTCGTACTCGCCGCCCTCGAGCACCGCTCGCCAGAGCTGGTCGCGCAGATCGGCGGCCGACGGGCGGGATCCGCTCACGCCGTCCCCCGCGATCCGTCCGTGCCGTGGTCCGCCCCCGTCGGCGGGACCGCGCGCGGCGCACCGACGGCGAGGGTGGCCATGTCGTCGTGGCTGCCGGACCCCAGCCACTGGGCGGCCAGCATCTGCACCCGTTCCACGATCGCCTCTCCCGGCATCCCGCCGCACTCGGTCAGTGCCTGCCGCAGACGGTGCTCGCCGAAGAGCTCGTCGCCCAGCGGGCCGCCGCGGGCCTCGGTGATGCCGTCGGTGTACAGCAGGCACGTCTCCCCGGGAGCGAGCCAGTCCTCGGCCGTCCGTACCGTGATCGAGGGCAGCGCCCCGACGAGGGTGCCGTGCGTGTCCGCCTCCTCGACGCGGCCGTCGGTGCGGACGATCAGCGGTGGCATGTGCCCGGCGCTGGTCAGCCGCAGCCGGACCCGGCCGTCGTCCTCGCGCCTGACGCAGGCCAGCACCAGAGTGGCGAACCGGGTGTGGCGGGAGGTGAGCAGGGCTCCGTTGAGCAGGGTCAGGACCTGCTCGTGGTCGGATGCCAGCGGCAGCAGCGCGTGCAGCGTGTTGCGGATCTTCCCGGTGAGGACCGCCGCGTCCAGCCCCTTGCCCGCCACGTCGCCCAGGACGACGAACGTCTCCTGCGAGGCGTCGTCCCCGGGGTGGACGTCGTAGAAGTCACCGCCGATCCGCTCGTGGTCACTGGCGGCCCGGTAGTGCCCCGCGTAGTCCACCCCGTGGAGGCATCCGAGCGTGGGCGGCAGCAGCTCCCGCATGAGCGTCGTGGTGATCGCGCTCTGCTCGCTGTACAGGCGGGCGGCCGACAGCGCGGCGCCCGCGCGGGCGGCGAACAGCCGGGCGAAGGCCTCCTCGTCCGGGGAGAACGCGCGCTCGGCGCTGGAGCGGAGCAGGATCAGCGCACCGGCGGACACTCCGTGACCGGGAAGCGGCGTGACGATGACGGAACCGACCGGCCCGGTGAAACCCGCCGGGAGGACCCACCCGGGAAGGACATGCGGGTCGATCCAGCGCGCGGGGACCGGCGGGAAACCCTGGAGCGCTTCGGCCAGGCCCGGCACCTCGCCGGGATCGAGCGGGAGCGAGCTGTGCACGGCGGGTTCGCCGCGCAGGGCGTGGGTCACGGCGAAGCGGCGCCCGACGGGGGGCAGGACGAGCAGCGCGGCGTCGGCGAGGTGCTCCGCCGCCAGCTGCGCCGCGACCTCGGCGCAGCGCGGCACGTTCAACGACGACAGCAGGGTGCTGGAGACCATGGCGCGGGTCTCCGCCTGCTCCCGGGCGCTGGTCAGGGCTGCTTCCGCCCGGCGGCGGCCGGTGTCGTCGAACAGCCACCATGCCACCCCTCCGTGCGCGACCGGGCTGGGGTGTGCCGCGAAGAACCGGTCACCGATCTCCCCGGCGGCCGCCTGGCCCTCCGGCGGGACGCCGCCTTCGACGAGCCCGCGGTGCGCGGCCGTCAGCCAGGACGGCACCACGACCCGCAGAGCCCCTCCGTCCTGCGGGCGCGCCAGCATCAGCCGGGCGGGCGGGTTCGCGTCCACGACCTCGCCGCTCGCGTCGAGCACCAGCGCCGGGCAGGGGGCGTCCTTCCACGTCGGAGCGGCACGGACGTCCGTGCCGCGGGGTTGGGCGGGTGAGCCGGGGGAAGGAATCACAAGCGCAGGCACGCGTCGTGCGTACCCCACCACCTCTCTGCCGGGGGAACTGGACTCAGCTGTCACGGTCCCCCATCTCCACCTGCGAAAGCAACCGACCCGGGCGGCAGCCTGCCCGCCGGTGGGCTGCGTACCCCGGCGAGCGGGTCCTACGCCCGTCTTCGCACGCCCGTTCTCACATCGCCGGCACGGCAGCCCGTACGGCGCGGTGGACGGCACGGGCCAGCCGGGCGCCCCACAGGGAGCGGGGCCCGGCGAAGGCGTGCGTCTCCTCGCCGGGGCCGGGAGTGCGGGCGGTCACGCACACCGCGTCGGTGGGGGTGCCGGAGCAGTCGAGCCCGGCCTCCACGAGGGCCTGCACCTTCGCCTCGGTGACGGTGGCCACGGCGTTGACCAGAGCGGCGTCGCTCAGCGGCACCGGCACGGCGACGACGATGTTGATCGTGCCCGGCGCCTGCGGTCCGCCCGTGTTCGTGCCGGGCGCGGCGGCCCAGCCGCGCACGTCGATACCGGCCGTGACGAAGGCGTCCGTGCCCTCGTCGTGCGCGTGGGTGTACGCCGAGACGTCCGCCGCCGTCATCAGCCCCACTCCCGGGCCCCGCGCGCCGGCGGCGTCGGCGAGGCCGGCGAGGTGCCGGTCGGGGTCGGTGCGCCGGTAGCCGTGGGAGACCTGGGCGTTCAGGACCCAGGACCGCTCGCCGATGCCTCCGCCGAGCACCGCGCTGCTGATCATCCTGTGGCCGGGCCCCGCGGACCAGAGCAGCGCGTGCAGCAGTTCACCGTCCTCGACACGGGTCAGGCGCCGTGGCGGCGGCAGCGGGCGGACGGTGCGGAGCGGCGGGAGGACGGCGGTCACCGGGCGGGGCTCCTTGCAGGCTCGGACCGGCCGATCGTACGGCCGGACGGCCGGCCCGCCCGCACCGGGGCGGATCAGCGCGGCGCTCCCTAGAGGGACGCACCGTCGGCCACAGCCAGGCCGATCCGAACGACAGGCCCTAGGGACGGGGACCGCGGAAACAGGCGGTGACGGTCTTGCCGTGCGGACAGGGGTGGGTCTCCCAGGCGTCGGCCAGGGCGTCGACGAGGAGCATGCCGCGCCCGCCGACGCGTTCGGTGCTCGGTCCCCGGGGCGCCGGCAGCGCGGCGGAGGTGTCGTGCACCGAGATGTGCAGACACCGCTGGTCCCAGGTCATGATCAGCTGAGCGGTGCTGTGGGCGTGCCGGTGGGCGTTGGTGACCAGCTCCGACACGGTCAGCAGCACGGCATCGGCCGTCTCCGGGGCCGTGGTGGTCCAGCCCAGTGCGTCGAGATGCCCGCGCGCCCAGTCCCGGGCCGGCTTCACCTCGCTGTCCAGCGGCAGTGAGCGAGCCCAGCCCACTGCGCGGACCGACGATCCGGTCATGGTGGTCCTTCCTGGTCACGGTCGCGCGGCCCGGCGAGCCCCGGGCCGCGCGGGGGTGGGCAGAGGGCTCAGCGGTGGCCGCCGCCGCGGAGCCTGCCCAGCAGTCGCTGGGCCTGGGCCCGGCGCCGGGGGTCCGCCGCGGCCCGCCGCACCTGCTCGGCCGTACGACGTCCCTGAGGGCTCCTGGCGAACTGCTTGATGCGCTCCATCATGGTCGGCATGGGTGCTCCTTTCCGCGGGTGTCCGCTCTGGTGCCCGCCGTACTCCGCCTACCCTCCGTGGGCGCAGTCAGCCCTGCGGCCCGGCCGGACCGCAGGGCTGACTCCCGCGGCGGCGCCACGTCACCGGCAGGCCGCACACTGCCGCCCTCGTGTCCAACGGCGGCGAAGGGGAAACCGCCTCGCCCAACTCCGCTTGCACCCACGACCATTCGGCCCGACGTCCGGCCAACTGCCGTGCGGAGCGCCCGTCACGATGCGCCGCACCGTCGGTGTCGTCCCGGCCGCCCCCGAACGCGTCGGAGGGACGGCGTGTTTGCCGGGGGAGTCAGCGGCAAGTCGGTGTCCATGAGTGAACAGAACAAGAATCCGAACCGGAAGACCACGTCCGCCCGGTCCGCCGCGACCAAGGCCCGGGAGACCACCGACAAGGCGACCGCCCCCGCCGAGCGGGCGGCCGGCAGCGCGGCCGGCAAGGCGAGTGACGCGGCGTCGACGGCCGCGTCCGGCGCCGAGCGTGCGGCCCAGGCGGCGAGTGGGGCCGCGCAGACCGCGGCCAAGGGCGTCGAGGCGGGCCGCCGCGCGGTCGTCGCCACCTCGGGCCAGGTCGCCGCCGGGGCCAAGACCGCCTGGACGGTCATCGCCAACCGCCGGCTGGTCGCCGCCGGTGCCGCCGCCGGCCTGACCGCGCTGACCGCCGCCTCCTACGCGGTGGGCCGTCGCGCCGAACGCCACACCCACGGCCCCCTCACGCGGATGACCGGCGGACGGATCTGACCCCGGGGCGGCCGGGCGCCGCCCTCGGGCGGTGGGCCCACTCGCGCGCTGCGGTCCCGACGAGGAAAGATGTCTCCGCAAGCGAAGAATCAACCCATGCGGAGGAGTGGGCACATGCAGCACGAGCGAGCGGGCGGCCCGGCCGGACCCGAGGATCTCGTCGACGTCGCTCGGCTGGTCACGGCGTACTACGCACTGCACCCGGACCTCGACGATCCGGGACAGCGCGTCGCGTTCGGGACGTCGGGACACCGCGGTTCGTCTCTGGCGGCCGCGTTCAACGAGGACCACATCGCCGCGACCAGCCAGGCCATCTGCGAGTACCGCGCCGGGCAGGGGACCGACGGTCCGCTCTTCCTCGGCGCCGACACCCACGCGCTGTCGGAGCCCGCGCGGGTGACGGCCCTCGAGGTGTTCGCGGCCAACGGGGTCACGGTGCTCATCGACACCGCCGACGGCTACACCCCGACCCCGGCGGTCTCGCACGCCATCCTCGCCCACAACAAGGGCCGCACCACGGGCCTCGCGGACGGCGTCGTCGTCACCCCGTCCCACAACCCGCCCGCCGACGGCGGGTTCAAGTACAACCCGCCGAGCGGCGGCCCGGCGGGTTCGGACGCCACCGGCTGGATCCAGGACCGGGCCAACGAGATCATCCGCGGCGGCCTCAAGGACGTCCGCCGTATCCCGTACGCCCGGGCCCTCGCCGCACCCGGCACGGGGCGTTACGACTTCCTCGGCACCTACGTCGCGGACCTGCCCGACGTGCTGGACCTGGACGCGATCCGGTCGGCCGGCGTGCGGATCGGCGCCGACCCGCTCGGCGGGGCGTCCGTCGCCTACTGGGGCCGGATCGCCGAACAGCACCGCCTGGACCTCACGGTGGTCAACCCGCTCACCGACCCCACCTGGCGGTTCATGACCCTGGACTGGGACGGCAGGATCCGCATGGACTGCTCGTCGCCGCACGCCATGGCGTCCCTCATCGGCCGGCGTGACCGCTTCGACATCGCCACCGGCAACGACGCCGACGCCGACCGGCACGGCATCGTCACCCCGGACGCCGGTCTGATGAACCCCAACCACTATCTCGCCACGGCGATCGGCTACCTCTTCGCGCACCGCGAGCAGTGGCCGGCGGCGGCCGGGGTCGGCAAGACCCTGGTGTCCTCCGCGATGATCGACCGGGTCGCCGCCGATCTGAAGCGGGAACTCGTCGAAGTCCCCGTCGGATTCAAGTGGTTCGTGGACGGACTGGTCGACGGCTCCCTCGGCTTCGGGGGGGAGGAGTCCGCCGGCGCCTCGTTCCTGCGCCGGGACGGCTCGGTGTGGACCACCGACAAGGACGGCATCATCCTGGCCCTGCTCGCCTCCGAGATCACGGCGGTCACCGGGAAGACGCCCTCCGAGCACTACGCCGCGCTCACCGGACGCTTCGGCGAACCCGCCTACGAGCGCATCGACGCCCCGGCCACCCGCGAGGAGAAGGCCCGCCTCGCCAAGCTCTCCCCGGCCCAGGTCACCGCGGACACCCTGGCGGGGGAGGCGGTCACCGCGGTGCTCACGGAGGCACCGGGCAACGGCGCGTCCATCGGGGGCATCAAGGTGACCACGGACAGCGCCTGGTTCGCCGCCCGCCCGTCCGGCACCGAGGACGTGTACAAGATCTACGCCGAGTCGTTCCAGGGCCCCGACCACCTGCGCCGGGTGCAGGAGGAGGCCCGGTCCGTGGTCCTCGCGGCACTCGGCGGCTGAGCCGGACCCCGTACGTCCCGGTCGCCCGTGACGGGTGGCCGGGACGCCTCAACCGGCCTGGACCGCGGGGCCGGAGGGCGGCGGAGAGGAGACGCCGGGCGGCTCGGACGTCGCCGTGGGCAGCTCCGCGGGAGCCACCTCCGACTGCTGCAGGACGCTGTCGTCGCCGGGCCCCTCGACCGGGGCTCCGGCCCCGGTGGACAGCTGGGACCACGCGCCCAGAGCCAGGGCGATCGCGGCGGCCGTGCCCACCACGCGTCCCACGCGGCGCAGCCTGGCGCGGCGGTCCATGTCCCGCCAGGACGGGCCCTCCCACGGGTCGTCGGGACGCCACAGATCACCGACCGCCGCGATCCCGGCGTCGGCCGGGGGCGCACCGTCCGGGCCGGGAGGCTCCGGCCAGGTCCCCGGGGTCCGCTGACGCGCCGACGGTTCCCTGGGCGCGGTGGCCCGGATGGCGTGTTCGGTGTCGTCGAGGAACCGCTGCCAGACGTCCTCGGGCACGGACGGCGTACCGTCGTGCTCGTCCGGCGGTCCGCCGGCGCCCGGGGTCTGCGCGGTCACGTGGGTTCATTCCTCTCATACGCGGGAGCCCGCGACGGCCTCTCGGCCGACACGCCGGGGTCCCGCCAGGATCATTGCACAGCGCAAAAACGGAAGGACAGGGGGCCGGGCCGCTGTTCACTCCCGATGCGGCCGTTCGTGCCGATACGGCGGGAACCGCCCCCCACAATCCTTACGGCCGGCTGACGGCACCTCCCGGTCGCCCCCGCACCGACCGCCGCACGTGCCACTCTGATGACAGCACCGCAAGCGCCGCGGCACACGGGGAAGCGGCTGCCGCGGACCGGCGCCCCGGACATCCCGTCCGGGGCGTCGCGCGTACCCGCCCGGTCCGCGAGTCGGGACTCGATTGGATAAAGGTCCGTCACGGGGGTCACGACGGCCCCGCGACCTTTGCATAGTCTCAAGGTGGGGGAGGGGCGTCTGCGGAGGAAACGGGCGGCTCTCGAGTGCCCTCGACACCGCTGGAGCAGTGCATGACCGACGTGAAACCGCCCCCCGGCCAGCGGGCGCTGGCCTGGATGCCGATCCTGGTGATGGCGGTGATCGCGGTCGTCGACGTCCTGGCGGGGCCGACGATCGGACTGCTGCCGCTGGTGTCGCTCGGGCCGGCCTTCGCCGGGCTGGTCGGGGGATGGCGCCGCACCGCGGTGATCGGCGCACTGGCGCTGCTGCTCTGCATCGGACTGGGGCTGTACAACGGGCTGTTCGTGAAGCCCCGGGGCTACACCGCCATGGTGTCGGTGGCCGGGGTGACCGGCGTCGGCATCGCGGCCGCCGTGGCCCGCTCGCGGCGGGAGGCGGAGCTGGCCAGCGTGCGGTCGATCGCCGAGGTGGCGCAGCGGGTGCTGCTGCGGCCGGTGCCGCTGACGGCCGGCCCCGTGCAGGTGGCCGTCTCCTACACCTCCGCCGTCGCGGAGGCCCGTATCGGCGGTGACCTCTACGAGGTGGTGGCCTCGCCGCACGGTGTGCGCGTCATCCTCGGCGATGTGCAGGGCAAGGGCCTGGCGGCCGTGGAGACGGCCGCCGTGGTGCTGGGCGCGTTCCGGGAGGCCGCCTACGACGAGCCCGACCTGGTCGGGCTGGGGGAGCGGGTGGAGCGCAGCGTGGCCCGGGAGCTGGAGGGCGAGCGGTTCGTCACCGCCGTTCTCGCCGAGATCGGCACCGACCACGAGGTCGTCCTCCTCAACTACGGCCATCCGGCGCCCCTGCTCGTGCGCCGCGACGGCCGTGCCGACTTCCCCGAACCGCCGGTGTTCGCGCTGCCGCTGGGCCTGTCCGCGCACGGGGCCGACGGCCCGCAGCCCTACCGGGTGCCGTTCGCTCCGGGCGAGCAACTGCTGCTCTACACCGACGGCGTCACCGAGGCCCGCGACCGCGACGGCCGCTTCTACCCGCTGGGCGAGCGCACGCACCTGCTGAAGGAACCCGACGCGCACCGCGCCCTGGAAGGCCTGCGCGAGGACCTGGTCCAGCACACGGGAGGGCCGCCCGACGACGACGCCGCGATGCTCCTCCTCCGCTACCACCGGCATCAGGAGCCGGGGCCCGCTCCCGGATGAGCCGCGGCTCTGCGAGGGAGGTACAAAGGACACATGCCGGAGCGTGCGGCCCCCGACGGGGCCCTGGACGACGTCGAAGAGGTCACCCGCGCGGTGCTGACCGCCTCACGGCTGCTGGTGGCCGTCTCGGCGCGGTCCCTGGCCGCCGTCGAGGACCGGGTGACGCTGCCGCAGTTCCGGATGCTGGTGGTGCTCTCCACCCGCGGCGCCACCAAGCTCGTCGCGCTCGCCGACCTGCTCCATGTCGCCCCGTCCACCGCGATGCGCATGGTGGACCGGCTGATCGCGGCCGGCCTCGCCGACCGGCAGACCAATCCGGTCAACCGCAGGGAGACACTGCTGCGGCTCACCGACGAGGGCCGGCGCACGGTCGAGGAGGTCACCGCGCGCCGCCGGGCCGAGATCGCCGCGATCGTCGAGCGGCTGGGCCCGCGGCAGCGGGCCGCCCTGGTCGGCGCGCTGACCGCCTTCAACGAGGCCGGCGGCGAACCGCCCGCCGGCGAACCGGAACCGTACCCGCTCGGCTGGGCGATGGACGGGGCGGGCGCGCACGGCGGTTGAGCCCGGCGGGCGCCCTCTTTTGCCGGACCGGCAACACCGCTCGTCCCGCCGGGGCCGCCGCGGCCATGCTCGACGGACGAGCTCCGGCGCCGCGCGGACAGAGCGGCCCCGGAGACCGCGGACAACCCTGGAGCTCACATGTCACAGCACCCGGCGAACGGTCCCACGCACCGGCTCGTCCCTTCGCCCGCCGGCCGGACACACGTGGTGGAGCAGGGCAGCGGCCCCCTGGTACTGCTCGTCCACGGCTTCCCCGAGTCCTGGTCCTCCTGGCGCCACCAGTTGCCGGCCCTGGCGGCGGCCGGCTACCGCGCGGCGGCCGTCGACGTCCGCGGCTACGGCCGTTCCTCCCGGCCGGCCGCCGCGGAGGCCTACCGGATGCGGGAGCTGGTGGCGGACGCCGTCGCCGTGGTGCACGCCCTCGGGGAACGAACCGCCGTGATCGTAGGCCACGACTGGGGATCGGCCGTCGCCTCGAACGCCGCACTGATCCGGCCCGACGTCTTCCGCGCGGTGGCCATGCTCAGCGTCCCGTACGCGCCGCGCGGCGGCCCGAGGCCGAGCACGGTCTTCGCCTCGATGGGCGGCGACGACGAGTTCTACGTCTCGTACTTCCAGGAACCCGGCCGAGCCGAGGCCGAGATCGAGCCTGACGTACGCGGCTGGCTCGCCGGGTTCTACGCGGCGCTGTCCGGCGACACCATGCCCGCACCCGGCGCACCCCTGCCCCATTTCGTGAGCCCGGGCGGAACCCTCCGCGACCGGTTCCCCGCCGGCCGTCTCCCGGCCTGGCTGAGCGAGACGGACCTCGACGTCTTCGCCGGGGAGTTCGAACGCACCGGGATGAGCGGGGCCTTGGCCCGCTACCGCTCCATGGACCGCGACTGGGAGGACCTCGCCGAACACGACGGCGCGCCCGTGACCCAGCCGTCCCTCTTCATCGGCGGAGCACTCGACGCGTCCACCACGTGGATGGCCGACGCGATCAGCGCCTTCCCCGTCACCCTCCCCGGCCTGGTGTCCTCCCACATCCTCGACGGCTGCGGACACTGGCTCCAGCAGGAACGCCCCGCCGAGACCGGCCGCATCCTCACGGACTGGCTCACCGCGCTGCCCAAACCTGCATGTTAAATTTCCATGTGAAGGCGACAGCGGATTTGTAGGCGACAGCGGACAGCGCGTCCACGCACAGGCACGGTGACACCTCATGACGTCGGAGAGCAGCGGAACACCGGACGACGAGGTGCCCCTCCCGCGGATCCTGTCCGACACGGCCGCGCTGGCCGCCGCCGGCGACGCGTCCGCCGGTGCCCTGTGGCGGCTCGCGGAGTCCGGCCGCCAGCTCGACGCCAACGTCGTGCGCCTTCCGCCCGGACACGGGGTCGACACCCACCGCGAGCCGGACCTCGACGTCCTCCTGCTCGTCCTCGCCGGCCACGGCACCCTCACCGCCCCCGACGGCCCGCACGCCCTCACCGCCGGCACCCTCACCTGGCTCCCGCACGGCTCCACCCGAAGCCTCGCCGCCGGCACCGAGGGCCTGACCTACCTCACCGTGCACCGCCGCCGCCCCGGGATGCGCATCCAGAGCCGCCGATCCGGCAGTTGACCGCATGTGACCACCACGGCCACAGACTGATAACAACGGACAACTCCTGAACGCCGAACGCGGTCTAGTCCGCCATGAAGATCTCTTTCCTGCTCCATAACGCCTATGCGATCGGAGGCACGATCGCCACCACGTTCAACCTGGCCGGCGCGCTGGCCCAGCGGCACGACGTGGAGATCGTCTCGGTGTTACGGAACCGGGAGCGTCCCAGCCTCACCCTCCACCCCCGGGTGCGGCTGCGGGCGCTGGTGGATCTGCGGCACGAGGAGGACCACCCCCTGCACGGCAGACCGGCCAAGGTGTTCCCGTCCGCCGAGTACCGGCACGGACAGTACAGCGAACTGACGGACCAGCGGATCGGCGCGTGCCTTCAGGACATCGACGCGGACGTCGTCGTCGGCACCAGGCCGGGGCTCAATGTGCACCTCGCCCTCCAGGCCCCCGACCGCGTCCTGCGCGTCGGCCAGGAACACCTCACCCTCGACAACCACCACGCGGGACTGCGCACCGTGCTGCGCCGCGCCTACCGCCGGCTCGACGTGCTCACCACCGTCACCCGGGCGGACGCGGACTCCTACCGCCGCAAGATGCGGCTCCCCGGCGTCCGGGTGGAGGCGCTGCCCAACAGCGTCCCCGACCCCACGCTGTCCCCCGCCGACGGCACCGGCCGGATCGTGATCGCGGCGGGCCGACTGGTCCCGGTCAAGCGCTACGACCTGATCATCGACGCGTTCGCCCGGGTCGTCGCCGAGCACCCCGACTGGCAGCTCCGCATCTACGGCAGGGGCGAGGAGAAGGCGGGGCTGCGCGCCCGGATCGAGCAGCTCGGCCTGTGGAACAACGTCTTCCTCATGGGCGCGGCGACCCCCATGGAAGCCGAGTGGGTCAAGGGCTCCATCGGCGTCTGCGCCTCCGACTTCGAACCGTTCGGCATGACCATCGTCGAGGCGATGCGCTGCGGACTGCCCGTGGTGAGCACCGACTGCCCCTACGGGCCCGGGGAGATCATCGAGGACGGCGTGGACGGCAGACTGGTGCCGCCCGGGGACGCCGCCGCCCTCGGCGCCGCCCTCCTGGACCTGGTCCGCGACGACGAGCGGCGCCGCCGCATGGGCGGGGCGGCCCTCGCCGACGCACGACGGTTCGCTCCCGGCCCGGTCGTCGCACAGGCCGAACGCCTCTTCCAGGAGGCGATCGAGGCCCGCGGCGGCGCCGGACACGGCACACCCGCGCCCGCCGGACTGCCCCACACCCTCCGCACCGGGGGCTACGCCGCCCGTGACCTCGTCCGCGCCGCCGCGTCCGGCGCGCTGCGCACCGTACGGAAAGGACGCCGATGAGCACCGAACCCCGCGCCGACTGCCGCGCCGACACCGGTGGAGAAGTCACCTTCCGGCTGAGGCTGCCGTCGGCCACGCACCCCCGGCTGCTGCTGGCGCTCCGCCCCAAGAAGGGCCGGCCCGAGCAGAAGACCCGCACGCTGGACCTGGAACCGACCGGCGACGACGGCGCGTTCGGCGCCGTGCTCGAACCGGAGCCCCCGCTCGAGGAGGGCCGCTGGGACGCGTATGTGCTGCGCGGCCCCGACGCGGAACGCGAACGGCTGCGCCCCGGTCTGCGCGACGTCCGTGCGCTCGTCGACGGCGGCTCGCGCGACCGGTCGTCACCGGTCGCGGTGAGGGTGCCCTACACCACCCTCGACGGCTTTCTCTCCCTGCGGGCCTGGCGGCGCACGGCCCACGCCGAGGCGGGCGCCATCGCCATCGCCGACGGGGCCATGACGGTCCGCGTCCGCCCGCACGGCGCCACGCTCTCCGCGGCTGCGGTGGCCCTGCTGCGGCTGCGGGGCGACAAGGACACGGTGCGCGACGTCCCCGTGCGGCCGGCGGAGGACGGCGACTTCACCTTCACCGTCGACTACGGGGCACTCGTGGCCGAGAACGGCGGTGCCCGGGTCTGGAACGTCTTCCTCCGCCCCGCGCCCGGGGCACCCCTGATCCGGGTCGGCCGGATCCTCGACGATCTGGCGGACCGCAAGGGCTCGTTCGTCTATCCCCAGGTCACCGTGGGCGGATCCGTCGTGCGGCCCTACTACACGGTCGACAACGACCTCTCCGTCGAGGTGACCGCCGCGGGCTGACCCCAGCAGCGGCCCGTCATGTGACGGACCGTCAGTTCCGTCAGGGGTCTTGACCCCTCGCGCCCGCTCCTTCAGATTGCTCGTTAATGCGCATTACCTAATACGCATTAACCAGCCGGAAGGAGCAGAGGTGGCCAAGGACGGTGCCGGGGGACGGGCCAGACCGGGCAGGGCCCCCGCCCCTGCGGGACGCCGGTCACGGCCTAGGCAGGCCGAGGTCGCCGAGCTGGCCGGGGTCTCCCAGGCGACGGTCTCCCTGGTGCTGTCGGGCCGCGACGACGCCACCGGACGGGCCATCTCGCAGGAGACCCGCCGCAAGGTCATGGACGCGGCACGGAGCCTCGGCTACGTCCCCGACCCGGCCGCCAGCCGGCTGGCCGCCGCCCGCAACAACCTGCTCGGCGTGTTCAGCTTCACCGCGACCTTCCCGACCGACGTCCGGCACTCCTACTACCCCTTCCTGGTGGGCGTCGAGCAGGAGTCCGCCGCACAGGGCTACGACCTGGTGCTGTTCACCGGGTCGAGCACCGGGGGAGCGGGCGCCGGGGAGTCCTCCGCGCTCCACCGGGTACGGCTGGCCGACGGCTGTCTCTTCCTGGGTCGCCACGCCCCCACGGACGAACTGGGCCGCCTGGTCGCCGACGGCTTCCCCGTCGTCCACCTGGGCCGCCGGGTGGAACCCGAGGGCCTGGCCTGGGTGGGCGCCGACTACATCAGCGCCAGCCGGGACGTCGTCACCGCGCTGGCCGGACTGGGCCACCGCCGCGTCCTGTTGGTCCGCGAGGACGACGACGCCCCCGCCTCCACCGACCGTGAGCGCGGCTTCCGCGAGGGGCTGCGTGCCGCGGGGCTGCCCGACGGTCCCGGCGCGGTGTGCCGTTCAGGGGATCCCGGCCGGGAGATCACGGCCGAGCGGGTACGACAGTGGCTCGACGAGGGCGTCACCGCCTTCGTCGCCGAGGAGACCGACACCGGTGCCGCCTGGCGGGCCCTGCGCGCCGCCGTCGACAAGGCCGGGGCGCGCTGCCCCGGCGACGTGTCGCTCGCCCTGCTCGGCAGCCCGCCCGCGGACCTGGCCGGTGAACCGCCGCCGCTCGGCTTCGACATCCCGCGCCCCGAGCTGGGCGCCGAGGCGGTCCGGTTGCTGTCCGCCCTCATCTCGGGCGAACCGGCCGAGAAGAAGCTCGTCACCTGCACCTTCCGGCCGGGGCGGACGGCGGGCCCGCCGCCCGCACGGCCGGCCGCCACCTGACCCCGCGGCCGGCCGCCCACTGCCGGCGGCCGGCCGCACCGACGCACAGCAAGGAGAAGCGTGATACCGGAAGCCGACATCCTCATCGTGGGCGGCGGTCTCGGCGGCGTCGCCGCCGCACTCGCCGCCTGCCGCGCGGGGCGCAGCGTCGTCCTGACGGAGGAGACGGACTGGATCGGCGGCCAGCTCACCAGCCAGGCCGTGCCGCCCGACGAACACCCGTGGGTCGAGCAGTTCGGCACCACCGCGAGCTACCGGCGGCTGCGGGAGGGCATCCGGCGCCACTACCGCCAGTGGTATCCCCTGCGCGCCGAGGCCCTGGCACTGACCGAACTCAACCCGGGCGCGGGCCGGGTGAGCAAGCTCTGCCACGAACCCCGGGTGGCCCTCGCGGTCCTCGAGGCCATGCTCGCCCCGCACCGGGCGGCCGGACGCCTCACCGTCCTCACCGAGCACCGGCCGGTCGCCGCCGAGACCGACAACGATGTCGTACGCGCCGTAACCGTCCAGGATCTCCGCGACGGCACCCGCCGCGTCCTCACCGGCCGCTACGTCCTGGACGCCACCGAGACCGGCGAACTCCTGGCCCTGGCCTGCGTGGAGCACGCCGACGGCGCCGAGTCCCGCGCCGAGTTCGACGAACCCCACGCCCCCGACCACGCCCAGCCGGACAACCAGCAGGGCATCACCGTCTGCTTCGCCCTCTCCCACCACGACGGCGAGGACCACACCATCGACCGCCCCGCCGACTACGACTTCTGGCGCTCCTACCGCCCCGGCTTCTGGCCGGGCCCCCTCCTCGGCTTCGAGGCCCCCGACCCCCGCACCCTCGAACCGGTGCCGCGCACCTTCGTCCCCAACCCGGACCTCGACCCGCTCGCCGTGCACGCCGACCAGAGCGCCGACGCCGGCGACAAGGAACTGTGGGGCTTCCGCCGCATCCTCGCCCGCAGGCTGCACACCGAGGGCGCCTTCGACTCCGACATCACCCTCGTCAACTGGCCCCTCAACGACTACTGGCTGAAGCCCTACATCGGCCAGGAGACCGAAGCACTGCGCGAGGCACGGCAGTTGTCCCTCTCGGTGCTGTACTGGCTGCAGACCGAGGCACCGCGCACCGACGGCGGCACCGGCTTCCCCGGGCTGCGGCCGCGCCCCGACGTGACCGGCACCGCGGACGGGCTCGCCAAGGCCGCCTATGTACGGGAGTCGCGGCGCATCAAGGCGGTCACCACCGTCACCGAGCACGATGTGGCCGTCGACCTGGTCGGCCCCTACGGCGGCACCCGTCACCGGGACTCCGTCGGGGTGGGCGCCTACCGCATCGACCTGCACCCGTCCACCGGCGGCGACACCTACGTCGACATCGGCTCGGTCCCCTTCGAGATCCCGCTCGGCGCCCTGGTGCCCCGCCGGATGCGCAACCTGCTGCCGGCCGGCAAGAACATCGGCACCACCCACATCACCAACGGCTGCTACCGGCTGCACCCGGTGGAGTGGAACGTCGGAGAAGTCGCCGGCGCCCTCGCCGCGCACTGCCTCACCGAGAACGTCCAGCCGCACGAGGTGCAGGCCGAGGACAAACGGTTCGAGGAGTTCGCCGCACTGCTCGACCGCGGCGGCGTCCAGCGCCACTGGCCCGACGTACGCGGCTACTGAACCGCCCCGCACCGCGGGGGAGTCGGGCGGGGCAGGTGGAGCTGCCCCGCCCGCTGACCGCCCGCGCGCGGACCGACCCAGCACAAGGAGGTGCCCGGACATGACCACCCACCGCATCCGCGTCGGCATCGACGTGGGCGGAACCTTCACCGACGCCGTGGCGGTCGACGCCACGACGCTCGGCCTCGTGGGCCAGGTGAAGGTCCCCACGAGCCACCATCACGAGGACGGTGTCGCCCACGGCATCGTCGAGGCGCTCGACCGGCTGCTGCGGCAGACCGGACACGCGCCCGCCGACATCGCCTTCCTGGCACACGGCACCACCCAGGCTACCAACGCGCTGCTGGAGGGCGATGTCGCCACCGTCGGGCTGCTCGGCATCGGCACCGGCTTCCCGGCCGTGCTCACCCGCCGCCTCGCCGCGCTCGCCAAGCTCGAACTCACCCCCGGGAAACGGCTCCCCCTGCTCTACGAACACATCGCCGATCCGGACGACGCCTCCGCCGTACGCGCCGCGGTCGACCGGCTGACGGAGGCCGGAGCCCGGGCCCTCGTCGCCACCGAACCCTTCGGCGTCGACCGGCCCGAGGGCGAACAGGCCGTCGCCGAGGCGGCCCGCGCCTCCGGACTGCCGACCACCGCGGCCCATGAGATCACCTCGCTGTACGGACTGCACAAGCGCACCCGCACCGCCGTCGTCAACGCGGCCATCCTGCCGCGCATGCTCGCCACCGCCGACCTCGTCGACGCCTCCATCACCAAAGCCGGCGTCACCGCGCCGCTGATGGTGATGCGCTGCGACGGAGGAGTGATGTCGCTGGACGAGATGCGCCGCCGGCCCCTGCTGACCGTGCTGTCCGGACCGGCCGCCGGTGTCGCCGGCGCGCTGATGCGGGAACGGGTCAGCGAGGGTGTCTTCCTGGAGACCGGAGGCACCTCCACCGACATCAGTGTCGTCCGGCGCGGCAGGGTCGCCGTGCGCCACGCCACCGTGCTCGGCCGCACCTCCTACCTCAACGCCCTGGACGTGCGCACCGTCGGCGTCGGCGGCGGCTCCATGCTGCGGATCGCGGGCGGACGCGTCACCGGCGCGGGTCCGCGCAGCGCCCACATCGCGGGACTGCCGTACGCCTGCTTCGCCACGCCCGACGAGCTGCGGAACGCCACGCTCACCACCGTGCGCCCGCTCCCCGGCGACCCCGGCGACTACGCCGTGATCGACGCGGCCGGCGGCCGGTACGCCCTCACCATGACCTGCGCCGCCAACGCGCTCGGCCGCGTCCCCGAGGGCGACTTCGCCCACGCCGGTCCCGAGACCGCGCGCACCGCCCTGGCGCCGCTCGCCGCCGCACTCGGAACCGACGTCGCCACCGCCGCCACGCGCTTCCTGGACGCGGGCACCGATCAGGTGAAGTCCGTCGTCGACCCCCTCGTCCGCGCGTACCGCCTCGACACCGACACCGCGGTGCTCGTCGGCGGAGGCGGCGGCGCGGCCTCCGTCACCCCGCACCTGGCCGAACGGGCCGGCATGACCGGCCGGATCGCCCGGCACAACGAGGTGATCAGCCCCATCGGCGTCGCCCTGGCCCTGGTCCGGGAACAGGTCGAGCGGATCGTGCCCGGCGCCGGACAGGAGGAGATCCTCGCGGTGCGCGCCGAGGCCGAACGGGCCGTCGTCGCCCAGGGCGCCGCCCCCGACGGCGTCGAGGTCGAGGTCACCGTCGACCCGCAGACCCACGCGGTGCGCGCCATCGCCACCGGGGCCACCGAACTGCGCACCCAGGACCGCACCCACCGCGCCGACGACGCCGAACGGCTGCGCCTCGCGGCCACCAGCCTCAGGACCGACCCCTCCCTGGTCCGGGTGCTCGCCGGCACCCCCGCGCACACCGTGTACGGCACCGAGCAACGCCGCCGGTTCCGGCCCACCCGGCAGCCCGTGCGGGTCGTGGACGCCGACGGCGTCGTACGCCACCACGCCCCCGACGCCCGGGTGGAGACCACCACCGTGGCCGCCGCCCCCGAGGTCCTCGCCCGTCTCGTGGCCGAGACCACCTCCTACGGCGACGGCGGCGTCCGCGCACCGGCCCTGCGGCTGCTGCTCGGCTCCCGCATCGCCGACCTCTCCGGCGTCCTGGACCCGCAGCCGCTGCTGGCGCTGGCCCGCAGCGAACTGCGCACCCGCGCCGCGGACGAGCCGGTCGTCGCCGTCCTGGAGGTACGGACATGACCACCGCCCTGGAAGCGGTCGACGACCTCGAATGGGCCGTGCGCCTGCTGGCCGGCACCCCCACCCACGAGGGCCGCGACCCGGAGCTGCTGCGCCGGTGGGCCCACGCGGCCGACGCGTTCGGCTCCCGTCTCGCCCCCGTCCCCTGCACGGCCCGGATCGTCGAGCGGGACGACGGCCTCGCACGGGGACTGCTGGCCCGCTACACCTCCCGCCCGCCCACCGTCGAGCTCTACACCGACACCCTCGCCCTCGCCGAACGGCTCGTCGACGACCGCGGCTGGCGCGCCTGGTACCCGCCGGGCTCGGTGCGCGCGGCGGCCCTCGCCCACGAGACCGTGCACGTCCACCTCCACCACGGCCCCGCGCGCGCCGCGCTCAAGCGGGCCCTCGGCCACACCGCCCTGCGCCTCGGCCGGCTCCGGGTGCCCGGCCACGTCGTGGGCGCCGAGGAGATCGCCGCCCACGCCCACGCCCGTACCGTCTGCGGGCTCGGCCGCAGTCCGCTGCTCCTGACGGCCGCGCTCGCCGAGGCGGCCGCCGCCCCCGACCGTCCCCGCCCCGCAGGAAAGGAGAACTGACCCATGGGTGTCGTCATCCTCCTCGTCATGGCGGCGGGTGTCGCCGCGATGCTCACCCGCAGACTGCCCACGGCCTTCGCCCTCGTCCTGCTCGCCGTGGTCATCGCCTTCCTCTCCGGAGCACCGCTCACCGGAGAGAACAGTGTTCTGGACACCGTCCTCCAGGAGGGCGCCCCCGCGCTCGCCGCCACCATGGTCGCGATCATCCTCGGCTCATGGCTCGGCCGGCTCCTCGACGAGACCGGCATCGCCGGCACGCTCGTCCGCAAGATCGTGGAGTTCGGAGGCGACCGGCCCACCGTGGTCGCGCTCGGCGTCCTCGGTGTCTCCGCGCTCGTCGGCACGGTCACCGGCTCGGCGCCGGCGGCCATGCTCGCCGGCATCATCGGCATCCCCGCCATGGTCGCCGTGGGCGTACCGAAGGTGACCGCCGCCGGCACCGTGCTGATGGGCATCGCGGTCGGCGTCCCCTTCGAACTGCCCGTCTGGCAGTTCTTCTCCACCGCCCTGGACCTGCCGATACCGACCGTGCGCGGCTTCATGGTGAAGCTGTTCCCGTTCGCCCTGGCCGCCGCCCTCGCCTACGTCGTGATCGAGACCCGGCGGCGCGGCACCGAGCACGCCTGGTCGCTCAAGTCGGTGTCCGCCCGCCCTGCCTCACGCCGCAAGCGGCTCGGCGACGCGCCCTGGTACGCGCTGCTCGCCCCCGTCGTCCCGCTGGTCCTGGCCCTGGGCCTGGAGGTGGCCATCATCCCCTCCATGCTGGCCGGCGTGCTCTACGCCCTGGTCACCACCACCCGGCCGCGCGAGATGAACCGGCGCATGCTGCGCACCCTGTACGGCGGCTTCGAGGTGGCGGCCCCGCCGCTCGCCCTGTTCGTGGCCATCGGCATCCTGCTCGCCGCCGTACGGCTCCCCGGCGCCGTCGAGGCCCTGGAGCCGTTGATGAAGGCGGTCAGCCCGCACAACCCGGTGCTGTTCGTCCTCGTCTTCACCCTGCTGGTGCCGCTGTGCCTGTACCGCGGCCCGCTCAACGTGTTCGGCCTGGGCGCGGGCATCGCCGGGGTCCTCATCGCCACCGGCATCTACCCGGCCGCCGCCGTGCTCGGCATGGCCACCTCCTACAACCAGGTCTTCGGAGTCGCCGACCCGACCAGCACACAGACCGTGTGGAGCGCCCAGTACGCGGGTGTGAGCCCGCAGCAGGTCATGGTGCGCACCCTGCCCTACGTCTGGGCCGTCGCCTGCGGCGGCCTGTGCGTCACCGCCTCCCTGTACCTCTGACGCCCTCCCCCTCACCTCTGGAGCCGATCATGCACGAGCCGCACGTCGACCGCCGGCTGTTCCTGAAGGGCACCGCCGCCACGGGGGCCGCCCTCACCCTCGGCACCGCCGCCGCCCCGCCCGCCACGGCGGCCCCCGGCGGATTCCCCGACTACACCTACGTCCGCACCCTGCTGACGCCGTCCCAGCTCCGCTACAACCCCACCGGAGAGATCATCTTCCCCACCGTGCGCGGGGTGTACGACCGGCTCCGCTCCCCGCTCGGCCGCTACTACCTGTACTACGCCCCGCACGACGCCCCCGGCGGCATCTGCCTCGCGTACGGCGACTCCATGGAGGGCCCGTTCACGGAGTACCCGGCCAATCCGATCGTGAGCCGCTCCTGGGCCGGGCACTACTCCGTCAGCCATGTCTCCTCCCCGCACGTGATGTGGAACGCCGACGAGAAGGAGATGTGGCTGTACTTCCACGGCGAGAACACCACCACCCGGCTCGCCCGCTCGTCCGACGGCATCCACTTCACGTACGACAAGGTGGTCCTGACCACCTCGATGCTCCCGGCCGGCACCACCGAGACCTCCTACGCCCGCGTCTTCCGGCACGACCTGCCCTCGCGCGGCGCCCGCTACGTCATGGTCTTCATGCTGAACAACACCACCAACCACCGGGACATCGGCTGGGGCTGGTCCCCGGACGGCCGCACCTGGACCTTCGCGCAGCAGCCGCTGATCCGGCACGGCGACGTCGGCGCGGCCGACGTGGGCGGCCCGCACCTGCTGCACCGGGCGGGCAGCACCTACGTCGTCTACAACAAGGACAGGGGCAGCGGCGGCGACATCATGATCACCGAGGTCGGCGACGACTTCACCCGCCGGAACCACCTCGGGGTCTTCTACGACTCCCGCTCCTCCGCCCCGGACAACGGCCGCGCGGCGGCACCGTCCTTCGGCACGGACCGCGGCGTCCCATACATGATCTACGAGGCCGGCGACCGGCTGGCGGGTTCCATCGCCGTGGCACGCGCCTGACCTGCCGGATCTCCAGCAGTCCCGGTGACACACGCAGCGACCGCTCCCGGGTGTCACATTCCGCCGTCCCGCGCGGTCATCACGGTGACGGACGAGGAACAGAGGACACCATGCGAGAGATCCTGATCGTCGGCGGCGGTTACGCGGGCTTCTACACCGCGTGGGGCCTGGAGAAGACGCTGCGCAAGGGCGAGGCGCGGGTCACGGTCGTCGACCCGCGCCCGTACATGACCTACCAGCCGTTCCTGCCGGAGGTGACCGCCGGATCCGTCGAGGCGCGGCACGCCGCCGTGTCACTGCGCCGGCATCTGCGCCGCACCCGGATCGTCGCGGGCACGGTGACCGGAATCCGCAACGCCGACCGCACGGTCACCGTGCGGTCGGCGCTCGGCGACGCGTACGAACTGCGCTACGACATCCTCGTGGTCACCGCCGGCGCGGTCACCCGTACGTTCCCCGTGCCGGGACTGGCCGAGCAGGCGATCGGCCTGAAGCACGTGGAGGAGGCGGTCGCCGTCCGTGACCGGCTGCTGACCGCATTCGACCGGGCGGCCTCCCTGCCGGCCGGCGACCCCCGGCGGGCCGGGCTGCTCACCGTCACCTTCGTGGGTGGCGGCTTCTCCGGGGTGGAGGGCTTCGGTGAACTGCTCTCCCTGGCCACCGCGTTGCTCAGGCACTACCCCGAACTGCGCGCCGACGAACTGTCCTTCCACCTGGTCGAGGCACGCGAACGGATCCTGCCCGAAGTGACGGACGGGCCGGGTGCCTGGGTCGTTCGGGAGCTGGAGCGGCGCGGTGCCCGAGTGCATCTGAACAGCCGACTGGTCTCGGCCGTCGACGGACACGTCGTGCTCTCCGGCGGGGAGGAGTACGACTCGGAGCTGATCGTGTGGACCGCGGGCAACGCCTCCAACCCCGTGGTGCACAACCACACCGACCTGCCGGTCGACGCACGCGGCCTGCTGGTGGTGCGGCCCGACCTGCGGGTCGGCACGGACGCGGCACCGGTGCCGGACGTCTGGGCGGCCGGCGACGACGCCGCCGTCCCCGACCTGGCGTCGCCCGTGCCCGGCGCGCGCACCGTACCGAACGCCCAGCATGCGGTGCGGCAGGGCAAGCGGCTGGCGAAGAACCTCGTCGCGGACCTGCGCGGGCGCCGGGTGCGCCCGTACCGGCACAGCAGCCTCGGAGCGGTGGCCACGCTGGGGCTGGGCCGGGGGATCTTCGAGTTCCGGGGCATCGTCGTCAAGGGCTTCCCGGCGTGGCTGATGCACCGCGGCTACCACGTGCTGGCGGTGCCCACCTGGGAGCGGAAGATCCGCGTCCTGGCGGTCTGGCTGACCGCCGCCCTCTTCGGCCGCGACCTCGTCTCCCTGGCGTCGGTGCAGCACCCGCGCGAGGCCTTTCTCGCCGGCGCCGCCGCGGGGGAGCGGCGCGCGACCCCGGTCGTGGACCGCGCGGCGTGACCGCTGCCGCAGGCCGCCCCTTCGGCTGGGCAACGGGGTTCCCGGGCCCTCGACGATCGTTATGATGCCCCGCACCGTTCAAACGGACATCCAGGTGCGGGGAGGGGCCTCATGCGGGAGCCGGTCGAGCACAGGAGGCAGCGGATCCTGGCCGCCGTCGAGTCCCGGGGCTCGGCCCGCGTGAGCGATCTCGCCGGCGAACTCGCGGTGTCGGTGGTGACGGTGCGGCGGGACGTGGAGGAACTGGCCCGCGAAGGCAGGCTGCGACGCGGCCACGGCGTGGTCCGCTCCGTCCTCGCCGCGCAGGATCTGCCGGCGCCCCGGGCACCGGTCGGCGACACCGTGGCCGTCGTCGTGCCGGAGCGGCACACCTACCTGTACGAGTCCCTGCACGGCGCCCGCTCGGTACTGGAGGCGGCCGGCAAGCGCATCGCGCTGCACATCGCGCCCCTGGCGGGCGGGTCCGAACGGCCGCTGGTGGAACGGGCCCTGGCGGACGGCGCGGCGGGGCTGCTGCTGGCCCCGCGCTGGCGCACCCGGGCCGACGAGGAGGCCGACCACGCGTGGCTCGCGGCGCTGGACGTGCCGGCGGTGCTGATGGAGCGGCGGCCCGGGCCGGGCACCCCGCTGCACGCGATGGACTCGGTCTGCTCCGACCACGCCCACGGGGCCCGTCTCGCCGTGGAGCACCTGGTGGGTCTCGGCCACCGGCGGCTCGTGTTCGCCACCCGTGACGACAGCCCCACCGCGCGCACGCTGCGGTCCGCGTGCGCACGGATCGCCGACGCGCATCCGCTGGTGCGGGAGTGGGCGTGGACGCTGAGCGCGCCGGAGGCCGGCCAGGACGGCCCGTACGCGGCTGCGGAGACGGCGCCGTTGCACGCACTCCTGCGCGAGGTGGGTGCCACGGCGGCGGTGCTGCACGGTGACGTGGACGCGCTGATGCTCGTTCAGCGGCTCGCGGACCACGGGGTGCGGGTGCCGCAGGACTGCTCGGTCGTGGCCTACGACGACGTGGTGGCCGGGCTCGGGACCACCCCGCTGACCGCCGTCGCCCCGCCCAAGGCGGAGGTCGGCCGGGTCGCGGCGGAGCTGCTGCTCCAGCGGCTCGACACCGCAGGGGGCAGCGGGGCCCCGGTGCGGCGGATCGAGCTGCTGCCCGCGCTGAGCGTGCGCGGATCGACCCGGACGCGGACCGGCGACGGGGGGACGGGGCGAACGGAGTGATCGTATGAACGCTTCACTTTCCTCTGAACGGTCCATTGACCGTTCGCCGGTCGGGCGTTGACGATTTCCCCGTACCGAACAGGCGTGTCCCGGACACGGAGGAGCCGCGGGAGGCGCCCCGCCCGCACAAGGAGTCCCCCCGCCACCATGACCGAGCCCACACCCGGCCCGGGCCGCCGCCCCCGCGCCGCACTGGCCATGTCCCCGGACGTCGCCTCGGCGGTCCTCGACGACGCGTCGCTGACGGCGCTGGGCGCGCTGTGCGACCTCGCCCCGCTCCCGGTGCTGGACGATCTGACCACGCCACGGGCCCGCACCGTGCTCGCCGACGTCGACCTGCTGGTCACCGGCTGGGGCTGCCCGCCCCTCGACGCGGACGTGCTGAACGCGGCGCCCCGGCTGCGGGCCGTCGTCCACACCGCGGGCAGCGTACGCGGCCATGTCACCGAGGCCTGCTGGGAGCGCGGCATCGAGGTGTCCTCCGCCGCCGCGGCCAACGCCGTCCCCGTCGCGGAGTACACCCTCGCCATGATCCTGCTGACCGGCAAGCGGGTGCTGGAGCGCGCACGTGACTACCGCGCCACGCGTACCGGGCCCGACTGGCTCCGCACCCCCCGTACGGTCGGCAACCACCGGCGCACCGTGGGCATCCTCTCGGCGTCCCTCATCGGCCGCCGGGTCATCGACCTGCTGCGCCCGCACGACGTCGAGGTGCTGCTGCACGACCCGTACGTCGACGACCGCGAGGCCGGGGAGCTGGGTGTGGAACCGGTCGGGCGGGCCGAGCTGTTCCGGCGCAGCGACACGGTGAGCGTGCACACCCCGCTGCTGCCCGAGACCCGGGGACTGGTCGGCCGCGAACTGATCGACTCCATGCGTCCGGACGCCGTACTGATCAACACGGCGCGCGGTGCGGTCGTCGACCAGGACGCGCTCACCGACGCGGTGCTGGCCGGCCGGATCCGCGCCGTGCTCGACGTGACCGACCCCGAAGTCCTGCCGCCCGAGCACCCGTTGTGGAGCTGCGACAACGTACTGATCACCCCTCATCTCGCGGGCTCCCAGGGCAACGAGTGGGGCCGGCTGGCGGATCTCGCCCTCTCCGACATCGCGCGCTGGGCCTCCGGCAGGGAATTCCTCCACCCCGTACGACGCGAAAGGCTGGCCTTCCTGGCATGACCGTCCCGTTCGCACTGCCCGTCGACGACCACGACGTCAGCCCCCGTACCGGATACACCCGCGCCCATTGGGAGGCGGTGGCGGACGGACTGCTCGCCGCGGCCTGGCGCTGGAGCACCCCCGGCTGCGCCCTGCTGGACCTGCCCGGGCGTCCCTCCCGCTCGGGGGTGCGCTCCGACGGACTCGAGGGCTATGCCAGGACGTTCCTCGCCGCCGCCTTCCGCGTGGCGGGCGCCGACGGGGACGACCCCCACGGCCTGCTGGAGCGGTACGCGAACGGGCTCGCGGCCGGCACCCGCACGCCCGGCCGCGACGACACCGAGTCCTGGCCGCTGATCCTCGACTTCGACGTGGGGGGCCAGCCGATGGTCGAGTCGGCGTCGGTCGCGCTGGGACTGCGGCTGACCGCGCCCTGGCTGTGGAAGCACCTGGACCCCGGTGTGCAGGACCGCGCGGAGGAGTGGCTGCGGGGTGCACTGCGCCACACCCCGGCGCCCAACAACTGGTACCTGTTCCCGTACACCGTCGCCGGCTTCCTGGAGTCCGTCGGGCGCGGTGACGCCGGGACGGCGGCGGCGCGGCAGCGGGCACGGGAGCTGCTGGACGGCTGGTACCGGGGAGACGGCTGGTACGCCGACGGGGACGGGCGCGCCTTCGACCACTACAACGGCTGGGCCCTGCACCTCTACCCGGTCCTCGACGCCCTTCTCGCGGACGACCGGGAGGCACTGGCGCACCACGGCCGGCGCCTGCACGCCCATCTGGAGAGCTACGCCCTGATGTTCGGCGGTGACGGCGCGCCGCTGCACTTCGGCCGGTCGCTGACGTACCGCTTCGCCGCGTCGGCGGCCGTCTCACTGGGCGCGGTCACCGGGCACACCCCGCTGACACCGGGTGCCTCGCGCCGCATCGCCGGAGGCAGTCTGCGCCACTTCCTGGACCGGGGCGCGGTGACCGCCGACGGACTGCTGAGCGCAGGCTGGTACGGCCCGCACGAGGCCACTCTGCAGAGCTATTCGGGACCGGCGTCGCCGTACTGGGCGTCGAAGGCGTTCGTCGCCCTGCTCGCCCCCGCCGACCACGCCTTCTGGACGGCACGCGAGGAGCCGGCACCGGTGGAGGAGTCCGACAGGGTGCTGGCCCTGCCCGCTCCGGGACTGCTCGTCCAGGGCACGCGGGCCGACGGGATCGTCCGGCTCCACAACCACGGCAGCGACCATGTGCGCCCGCACGAGGGAGAGTCGGCGGACGAGGACGACCCGCACTACGGGCGCCAGGCCTACTCCACCCGCACCGGACCCACCGCACCCGGGAACCTCGCCGACAACCACGTGTCGGTGGAGACCGGCGGCCGGTGGAGTGTGCGCCGCCGTATCCACCCTCTGGGCGCGGGCCACGGCGACGGCTGGGGCTGGGCCGCATCGTGGCACCGGCCCGTGTTCGCCGGCGGTCCGCCGATGGTGCCGGGTCTGCGGGTGGAGAGTGTCACCGTGGCACTCGGCCGGTACGAGCTGCGGGCCCACCGGGTGGTGGGGGCACCGGCGGGGTCCCGTGTCACCCACACCGGCTGGGCCACAGGCCCCGAGGAGCCCCTGACCTCCGCCCTGTACGGACTGCACGGCTGGGGCGACCCGTCCCCGCGCCTCGTCCGCGCCCCCCGGGGAACGGCCTGGACGCCCTGGGCCCAGGTCCCGTGCCTGACCGGTGACTGCGGGGGCACCTCCGTGCATGTCGCGCTGGCGTCCCTCACCGGGGACACCGACGCCGCGCCCCTGTCGGAGGCCGTGGAGCGCGTACGGGTGGACGACGGGACGATCGAGGTCGTCTGGAACGGGGGTACGGCCCGCACCCGGATCGGCTTCGCGCCGATGGAGGTGCGTCACACGGAGCGGTGAGCGTCCGACGCCGTGTCAGGACGGGTCGGCGTCCCCCTTCGGGGCCTGGGTGTCGGTGTCGGACGCGGTGTAGAAGACCGACGACCCCTGCTTGGTGCGCTGCGCCTGGTTGCGGGCGACGAGGCCCTCCAGGGTGCTGCGCACCACCGTGGTCCTGATGGTGCGTTCCGGGTGCGCGGTCCCGAGCGCAGCGGTCACCTCCGCCGCCGAACGCGGCTCCTTCTGCTCACTCAGGTGCCGGCGGACGAGTTCGACCAGCTTGGGGCCCTCCGTCCTGGCCGCCTGTGCCGCGGGCCGCTCCGCCTTCGCCGCGGAGGACTTGCGCGCCTGCTTGCCCGGCGCGGTGCGCGCGGCCGCCTTCTTCGTCCGCCTGGGCTTCTCCGCCCCCGACTTGGCGCTGCCCCTCCGGCGCGGCGCCGGGACGGTCGCGGCGCCGGGCGCCGCCTCGTCCGCGGCCGCCTCCGTGGCCGCCTCCGCGGCGGGCTCGGGCGCGGCGGCGGACTCGACGGGCGCCAGGACAAGGCCCAGCGCCTGCTGCATGTTCACCAGGATCGTGTGGTCGTGCTGAAGCACGGTCAGCTGCTCCTGCAGCGCGGCGATCTCGGCGGTGACCCGCTCCTGCTCCTTCACGTTGCGCTCCAGGTCGCTGGCGACCTGAGCGGTGTACTGCGAGGTGAGGTCGGTGGCGGCGGTCGAGTTCTCGGACATGACGATGCCTCTTTCTTCCCGTTGGTTCGCCTGGTGGCCAGCCATGGTACGGCCGGGCGCGGTTGACCGTTTCTTCTGACCGTTCCCGGTTGACGGTCCCACGGGGCGCCGGGGACGGCACGGTCCGACGGGGACGTTGTGTGCATGCCATTGACAAGAGGGTCGCGAGCCGGAAAGTTCAATCCCCGAGACGCAATAAGTGAACGGTGCGATGCAAAAGCTGTACTGACTCGTGGCAATCCATGGCAGTCGCATTGATGGCTCCTTTGGTACCCGCCCTCAACACCCACCGTGGAACGAGGACTTCATGAGACGGAAGCGCTTCGGCCCACGGACGATCATCGGCCTGCTCCTGGCCGGCCTGATCGCCGTAGGTCTCCAGCCCGGTACGGCCACCGCCGCAGCGACAGCGGTCCCTGGCCCCAATCTGGCGCTCGGCAAGAGCGTCACGGCGAGCGGCTCCCATGCCGGTTACCCCGCCGCCCACCTCACCGACGGAAGCCAACTCAGCTACTGGGAGGGCCCGGCAGGGGCGTTCCCGCAGTGGGTCGGCGTCGATCTCGGCGGCACCGTGGAGGTGGACCGGGTCGTTCTCGAGCTGCCCACCGCATGGGAGGCCCGCACCCAGACCCTCGCCGTCGAGGGCAGCACCGACGGCTCCTCCTTCACCAGCCTCTCCGGCTCCGCCGCGCACCGCTTCGACCCCGAGCGCGGCAACACGGTCACCGTGGACTTCACGGCCCGGGGTGTGCGTCACATCCGTGTCCGGGTGAGCGCCAACACCGGTTGGAGCGCCGCCCAGTTGTCCGAGATCGAGGTCTACGGCGACAGTCCGGAGCAACCGCCGGCGGACGGCACCAACCTGGTGCTCGGCAAGCCCGTCGAGGCCTCTTCCACAATTCACTCGTTCGTGGCGACCAACGCCAACGACGGTGACCTGGGCACCTACTGGGAGTCCAGCGGCCACCCCGCCGACCTCACGGCCCGACTGGGCGCGGACGCCGACCTCGACGCCGTCGTCGTCAGGCTCAACCCCGACCCCCTCTGGGCGAAGCGCACACAGGGCATCGAGGTCCTCGGCCGCAAGCAGACCTCGGACACCTTCACCCCGCTCAGGGCCCGTGCCGACCACACCTTCGACCCCGGCTCGAACGACAACACCGTCACCATCCCGGTCAGCGGCCGCTATGCCGACGTACGGCTGAGGTTCACGCACAACTCCTCCGGATACGGCGCCCAGGTGGCCGAGTTGGAGGTCATGGGCACCGCCGCCCCCAACCCCGATCTGCTCGTCTCCGACCTCACCTGGACCCCCGCCTCACCCACCGAGGCGGACGCCGTGACCGTCCGCGCGACCGTGCGCAACGCCGGCACGGCCGCCTCCTCCGCCGCCACCGTCGACGTCACCGTCGAGGGCTCCGTCGCGGGCAGCGCCCCCGTCGGAGCACTCGCCGCGGGCGCCTCCACGACCGTGTCCGTGGACGTGGGCAGGCGGCCCGCGGGCAGTTACACCGTGTCCGCCGCGGTGGACCCGACGGACACCGTCCCCGAGCTGGACGACACCAACAACAGCCGCACCGCCGCCGACCGGCTGACCGTGGGCCGGAGCCCGGGCCCCGACCTCGAGGTCCGGGGCATCCGAACCGACCCCGCGAGTCCCGCCACGGGCGCCCCGGTGTCCTTCACCGTCTCCGTGCACAACCGCGGCACCTCAGCGGCCCCCGCCGGTTCGGTGACCCGTCTCGCCGTGGGTGACACCACCCTCGACGGAGCCACCGGGGAGATCGCCGCCGGTGACACCGCCGAGGTCGCCGTCGACGGCACCTGGACCGCCACCGGCGGCGCCAGTGTCCTCACCGCCACGGCGGACGCCACGGACACCGTCGACGAGACCGACGAGAACAACAACGTCCTCACCCGCCCGATCGTGGTCGGCCGGGGCGCCGCGGTGCCGTACACCGAGTACGAGGCGGAGGACGGAACCTACCGGGGCACCCTCCTCACCGCCGACGCCAAGCGGACCTTCGGCCACACCAACTTCGCCACCGAGTCCTCCGGACGCGAGTCGGTCCGGCTCGACTCGACCGGCCAGCACGTGCAGTTCACCTCCACCGGCCCGGCCAACTCCGTCGTCGTGCGCAACTCGATCCCGGACGCCCCGGGCGGAGGGGGCACCGAGGCCACGCTCAGCCTCTACGCGGACGGCGCGTTCGTGCGGAAGATCGGCCTCAGCTCCAAGCACAGCTGGCTGTACGGCAACACCGACGCCCCCGAGGGACTCACCAACACCCCGCAGACGGACGCCCGCAGGCTGTTCGACGAGTCCCACGCGCTGCTCGGCACGACCTACCCGGCGGGCACCGTCTTCCGGCTCCAGCGCGACACCGACGACACCGCCGCCTTCTACGTCGTCGACCTGGTCGATCTGGAGCAGGTGGCGCCACCCTCCGACAAGCCGGCCGGGTGCGTCTCCATCACCGAGTACGGGGCGGTCCCGAACGACGGCATCGACGACACCGACGCCCTCCAGCGTGCCGTGACCGCCGACCAGAACGGCCGGATCGACTGCGTGTGGGTCCCGCCGGGTCAGTGGCGCCAGGAGCAGAAGATCCTCACCGACGACCCGCAGAATCGCGGCCGGCACAACCAGGTCGGCATCCGGGACGTCACCATACGGGGCGCCGGCATGTGGCACTCGCAGTTCCGCACCCTGACACCACCGCACGAGGCGGGCGGCATCAACCACCCGCACGAAGGCAACTTCGGCTTCGACATCGACGACAACACCAGGATCTCGGACATCGCCATCTTCGGCTCCGGCACCATCCGGGGCGGTGACGGCGGAGCCGAGGGCGGAGTCGGTCTCAACGGCCGGTTCGGCAAGAACACGAAGATCAGCAACGTATGGATCGAGCACGCCAACGTCGGTGTGTGGGTGGGCCGCGACTACAGCAACATTCCCGAGCTGTGGGGTCCCGCCGACGGACTGCAGTTCAGTGGCATGCGCATCCGGAACACCTATGCGGACGGCATCAACTTCGCCAACGGAACACGCAACTCCAGTGTGCAGAACTCGTCGCTCCGCAACACCGGCGACGACGCGCTCGCGGTGTGGGCGAGCAAGTACGTCAAGGACCCGTCGGTCGACATCGGCCATGACAACCACTTCCGCAACAACACCGTCCAGCTGCCCTGGCGCGCCAACGGCATCGCGGTCTACGGCGGCTACGGCAACACCATCGAGAACAACCTGATCCACGACACGATGAACTACCCGGGCATCATGCTGGCGACCGACCACGACCCCCTGCCCTTCTCCGGGCAGACACTCATCGCCAACAACGGCCTGTACCGCACCGGCGGCGCCTTCTGGAACGAGGACCAGGAGTTCGGGGCCATCACCCTGTTCGCCCAGGGACCGGACATCCCGGGTGTGGTCATCCGCGACACCGACATCCACGACTCGACCTACGACGGCATCCAGTTCAAGTCGGGCGGGGGAGCGGTGCCGGACGCCCGGATCTCGGGCGTCACCATCGACCGGTCCAACAACGGGTCCGGCATCCTCGCCATGGGCGGCGCCCGCGGCAGCGCCACCCTGACGGACGTCACCATCACCGGTTCGGCCGAAGGGGACGTGGTGATAGAACCCGGCTCGCAGTTCGTCATCAACCGCTAGCACCGCACCCGCGCACTGCTCCGTCCGGCGGGCCCGTACTCCACCCGGGGTGCGGGCCCGTCACCCGCGCGGGTGTCTTCCCGGGCCGGGTGATTGTCTCCGAAGGGGCGCAGACGGGGGACTTCACCGGACTCGCGCGGGGGAGCCGAGGCGAATCCGGCGAGTCGAAGTCAGGCTGAGGGCATGGCTTCATCGACCGACCGCCCGCACCGTCCGCGTCACCGAGCTCCGTCCCGGGCCGCGCGGCGGGCCGGCGTACCCGTCCGGGCGCGCGGCCGCGTGTCGTTTCCGGCCGTCGTCCTCGCCGTACTGGCGGTCCTGACCGGATGCGGGGCGGGCACCGGAACCACCACACGGGACGTGCCCGCCGCCACCGCACCGGCGGCCGGGCCGCCCGGCACCGCGGGCACCGCCCAGGGCCGGGCCGGGACGGAGACCGAGCCGCCCGCCCGGATCCCCGGCCTCGGCCCCCGGACGCGGGCGTGGATTCCCGGGAACGCCCGCCAGGTGCTCGTCGTCACCGGCCGCGGCAGGGACGCCAACCGCTCCGAGGCCGTGCTGTACGAACACACCGGCGCGGGCTGGGAGGCGGGCCCGGCGTGGCCCGCCCGCAACGCCCTCAAGGGCTGGACCGACGACCACTGGGCGGGCGACCTCCGTTCACCGATCGGCGTGTTCACCCTCACCGACGCCGGGGGACTGCTGCCCGATCCCGGAACCGAGCTGCCGTACGACCGCTCGGAGGGGTTCCGTGCCAGCGGCACCGGCTTCTGGGGGGAGCCGCTGGAGGGATCCTTCGACTACGTCGTCGCCATCGACTACAACCGCGAACCCGGTACCACCCCACTGGACCTGACCCGTCCGCGCGGCGCCGACCGGGGCGGCGGCATCTGGCTGCACGTCGACCACCAGGGACCGACGCAGGGCTGTGTCAGCCTCGACAAGCGCCACATGAAGGAGCTGCTGCGCACCCTCGACCCGGACCGGCACCCGGTGGTCGTCATGGGGGACGCCGCCTCCCTGGCCCATTGACGCGTGACCAGGCCGCCCCCCCCCGACGGTCAGGGAGCGATGCCGACCCCCTCGACACGGCTCCAGGACTTCTCCTGTGCGGCCGTCATGGCGGGCCAGGCGGTACCGCCCGGACGCGGCCGGACCCGTGAGGCGTACGGCGACGGCACGTACTCGGGGTCGTAGAAGCACCCGGTGCCGTACGTCCGGTCGAACGCGGCGCAGGACGCGGCGACCGACCGGGGCGTCGGCCGGTCGCCGGTACGGACCCAGCGGTCCAGGGCCGCGAGGGAATTGGCGTACTCGGACGTGCTGAGCGCGCTGTGCTCGTTCTCGTCGGTGAACGTCTGCACCAGGTACCGGTCCCGGTGGGCACCCCTGAGGGTGTCGCGGTAGGCGGCGTCGTGCTCGACGAACGCGGTGGGGTCGTCCTTGGCGTGCAGCGTGAGGACCGGGATCCTCACCTTGCCGGTGAGGTCACTGTCGTAGGACAGGTCGCGCTCGGCCGACGGATCGGCGGTGAACCGTTCCACACCCGCGTTGAGCGCTTCGTCGTCGTGCGAACCGGAGTACCGCACACCCTCGTTGGTGAACGGGTTCCGGTCGCCCAGCCGCTGGTGCACGATGTCCCGGAACGTGAAGACCGAGAAGCGCAGGTGCGACTCCAGTGTGCGCTCGGGGATCCCGGTGACGGCGAGGATGTCGTCCAGGTTGCGCTGCTGGAGCACGGTGCGCTCCTCAGGAGGGGACGCGTAGCCGGTGCACTCCTGCAGCCGGGCGCGCATCCCGGACGTCGTCAGCGTCGAGGCGGGGCGCAGCCCCTGCCACAGCGGGTACTGCGGCTCACCGGGACGCGGCAGGTTCCGGCAGTAGTACTGGTAGACGACGCGCAGGTCGACGCGGTAGTCGTAGCCGCGCGAGCCGCCACCGAGGACGCCGTTGGTGAGCAGCGCGCCGTCGTAGGGGCCGTTCGCCCCGCCGTACGTCTCGACCGCCTTGGCTGCCACGTTGCCGCCCCAGGACTGGCCGTGCAGATACGTCCGCCGGGGCGGGCCGAACTCCCGGGCGAACAGGCGGCGGAGGTTCTCGGTGTCGGCCGCGGCCATGCGGGTGCCGTATCCGCCCCGGCGGTAGGACGAGCCGGCCCAGGCGTATCCCTGGTCCACCACCACCTGCCAGCGGTCCAGGTCCTCGACGCTGCGCTCCGGGTCGGACTCCGCACCCAGGTCGGGGCCTCCGTGGGCATGGACGACGAGTGACCTGTTCCAGCGCTCGGGGATCGCGATCGCGTAGTGGGCGCCGTTGGCGTCCCGGCCGGTGTAGCACGTGGCCTCACCCGCGAGGCCGGAGGGGCATGCGACGGGGGTGGGCCCCGGCTCCTCGGCGTGTGCGGCCGGGGCCTGGGTGAGGGCGCCGGTGACGGCGCCGGCGAGACACAGACCCGCCACCTGCCACAGGCGTCGACGGAGGCGGGACGATCGGGGGACGCGGGTGGGAGGAACTCTGTTCAAGGCGCGGCTCCTGGTTCGACGGCGCGTGATCGCGCACGGGCCGTGATGCTAGGAACCCGGGCGCCCCGGGACCATGCCGCCGGCGGTTGCGTTCATACTGTTCGCCCCTGCTGGCCCTTCCCGTCCCTGGGAGGGCTGCGCCCCGAGGGACGAAACCGGGTCAGTCCGCGTCCCGCGGCGGCCGCCCCCCGGACTCCCCCGCCGTCAGATGCTCCAGCACCTCCACCAGTTCCTGACAGGCACGCTCCACGGAGCGTCTGGTGTTGCGCTGCTCGGTGATCACCGCCGACAGCAGCAGCGAGGTCAGAGCCATCGCCCCGTTGAACGACTGCAGATTGAGCATGACCTCCACCGCGGTCATGTGCTCGAAGGGCCCGAGACGGTCGGTCGCCGCGATGGTGGCCATCACGGACGCGAACACGGCGCACAGCATGCTGCCGGGCAGCTGGAACCGCAGCGCCGCCCAGATCAGCAGCGGGTAGATGGTGAACAGCAGACTCGCCGGACTGCGCGTGGCCACCGGCACCAGGAAGCCCGCGATCAGTATCAGGCCCACCGCCTCCATCCCCCTCGACCAGGGCGGCGGGGCGCGCAGACGCAGAAGCAGCAGCAGGACGGGGGTGATGAGCAGCACGCCCATGGCGTCACCCACCCACCAGGCCAGCCACACCGGCCAGAAGTCCTTCGCCGGAAGATCGCCCGTGGCGACGAGCAGCCCGACGCCGGTCGACGAGCTGATCAGCATGGCCGCGAAGGCACCGAGGAACACCAGGGCGAGACAGTCGCGCAATCGGCTGAGGTCGGTACGGAAGCCCACCCTGCGCAGCAATAGATACCCGCACACCGGAGCCGCGGTGTTGCCGACGAGCACGCCCACCGAGGCCCACCGCAGGGTGGTGAGGTACAGCAGGACCAGCAGGGCACCCAGGGCGATTCCCGCACAGGCGCGCAGCCCGAAGATCAGCAGACAGGCCACGGCCACCCCGGTCGGGGGCCACAGGGGGGAGACCACCGCACCGGCGACGGTCAGTTCGCGCAGCAGCCCCAGTCGTCCCCCGGCGTAGTAGCAGGCGGCGACGGCCAGCGTCTCGAGCACGAAGACGGCCGGTGTACGAAGATCCTGGCGAGCCACCACACAAGCCATCACACACCGGGGCCGCCGTGTCGGCGAGGCGAGACGTGCGGTCCTGTCGGCCCTATGGATGAGTGTCCAGTCCGTCGTGCCCTATCACCAGGACGGCCGCGTCGTCGTCGTGCCCCACCCGCTCCGCGCCCTTGATGACGGCCGCGGCGAGGGCGTCGGTGTCCATGCGGGCGACCGCCGCGATGCCCGCGAGCCGCACCACCTGGTCCATGCCCTCGTCGAGCCGCATGGACGGGCCCTCGACCACCCCGTCGGTGAGCATCACGAACACCCCGCCCGTGTCGAGCCGGTACCGGGTGACGGGGTAGACCACCCCGGTCTGGACGCCCAGCGGCGGGCCCCCCTCGTCCTCGGTCACCCCGGACCGGCCGTCCGCGGTGGCCCACACGCACGGCAGATGCCCGGCGCGGGCACTCTCCAGCAGCCGGGTCTGCGGGTCGAGCCGCATGAACGTGCAGGTGGCGAAGAGATCGGAGTTCAGCGACAGCAGGAGTTCGTTCGTCCGGGCGAGCAGCTCGCCCGGATCGCTGTCGACGGAGGCGAGTGCCCGCAGCCCGACCCTGACCTGCCCCATGAAGGCGGCCGCCTCGATGTTGTGCCCCTGCACGTCACCGATGGACAGGCCGATCCGGCCGTCGGGCATGGTGAACGCGTCGTACCAGTCGCCGCCCACGTTGAGGCCCTGGTAGGCGGGCGCGTAGCGCACCGCCAGCCGCACACCGTCGGCGACCGGCAGCCCCCGCGGCAGCATGCCGCGTTGCAGGGCGACGGCCAGTTCCACCCGGGAGCGCTGCACCTCCGCCTGCGCCCGTGCCTGAGCCGTCAGCGTCCCGAGCCTGATCAGAAGCTCGTCGCCGTCGTCCGTGGAGCCGGTGCGGGACATGGATCACTCACTCGGGCGAGGACGCTCACACAGTCGATGGACGTCCTCGAGGGACAAAGCGTGCATTCAGGTATGAGAGGGATGATATCCGGCAGGTGAACGGCCGGGCCAGTCGCCTACCCGGCGGGACCGCCGGCGGAGGCGACCGCGTTCCCGCCCGGCCCGCCGCCGGTCCTGTCTAGGCTGTGCCCATGGAGCAGCGGGAGATCATGCAGCGGAGCGTCGGCATCCTCACCGAGGCCCTCGAGATGCGGCGGCGGCTGCGTGAGGACCCGGGCGCCGACGTGGCCGGCAACGGGGCGATCGCCACGCTCCTGGAGGAGATGCTGCCGCACGTCCAGCTGCCCGCCGGTGCGAGCGCGCGCGAGGTGGCGGACATCGTCACGGAGAAGCTGGGCCCCGCCATCGTGCACATCACGTCCGCGCTCACCTTCGCCTTCGTCCAGCTCGCCGAGGTCCACGACGAGGGCCGCACCGACGTGTCCTCCGCCGACGTGCTGCGCTCCATCTCCCTGCACTACGAGACCGGCGGCAGGAGCTAGCCCCGTCACGTCGGGCCCCCGCGCGGCGGTCGGGCGCGGGAGGCGACGCGGGTACTTGACGGCGTACCCGTCAGTAGCGATTCTCTGCCCAAGTGGCTGTACAGGTCATGACAACTCCCGTCGGCGGAGGGACGTGCGCAGTGACCACGTATCGCACACGACGAGACCTGAGGATCGTCACGCTTCTCCTTCTCGTGCTGGCCGCGGCACTGGGCCCCACTCCCGGTGCCGCCGCGGACGGGGACTGGTGGGATCCGCCCGCCCGGCCCACGCCCGACTCCGGGGTCGGCGTCACCGGCGAGCCGTTCACGGGGACGAACTCCGCCGGTGAGGTACGCGGGTTCGTCGACGCGCACAACCACATCATGTCCAACGAGGCCTTCGGCGGCCGGCTCATCTGCGGCAAGCCGTTCTCCGCCGAGGGGATCGCCGACGCGCTCAAGGACTGCCCCGAGCACTACCCCGACGGCTCGCTGGCCGTCTTCGACTTCATCACCAACGGCGGTGACGGCAGGCACGATCCGGTCGGCTGGCCCGCCTTCGCGGACTGGCCCGCCCACGACTCGCTGACCCATCAGCAGAACTACTACGCCTGGATCGAGCGGGCCTGGCGCGGCGGCCAGCGAGTGATGGTCAACGACCTCGTCACCAACGGCGTGATCTGCTCCGTCTACTTCTTCAAGGACCGCGGCTGCGACGAGATGACGTCCATCCGGCTGCAGGCACGGCTGACGTACGACATGCAGGCCTACATCGACGGCATGTACGGCGGACCCGGAAAGGGCTGGTTCCGGATCGTCACCGACAGCGCCCAGGCCCGTGACGTCATCGCGCAGGGCAAGCTCGCGGTCGTCCTCGGCGTCGAGACCTCCGAGCCCTTCGGATGCAAGCAGGTCCTGGACATCCCGCAGTGCGACAGGGCCGACATCGACGCGGGCCTCGACGAACTGCACGCGCTGGGCGTGCGCAGCATGTTCCTGTGCCACAAGTTCGACAACGCGCTGTGCGGGGTGCGCTTCGACTCGGGGACGCTCGGCACCGCGATCAACGTCGGGCAGTTCCTGTCCACCGGCACCTTCTGGCGGACCGAGGAGTGCACCGGCCCGCAGGCCGACAACCCCATCGGACTCGCCTCCGCGCCCGGCGCCGAGAAGAAGCTGCCGGCAGGCGTGCGGGTACCCGCCTACGACGGCGGCGCGCGGTGCAACGTCCGCGGGCTCACCGCACTCGGTGAGTACGCCGTGCGCGGCATGATGGAACGGAACATGATGCTCGAGATCGACCACATGAGCGTCAAGGCCACCGGCAGAGTGCTCGACATCTTCGAGGCCGAGTCGTACCCCGGTGTCCTCTCCTCGCACAGCTGGATGGACCTGAACTGGACCGAACGGGTCTACGGCCTCGGCGGCTTCGTCGCCCAGTACATGCACGGCTCCGAGGGCTTCGTCGCCGAGGCCGACCGCACCGCTGCGCTGCGCGACGAGTACGGCGTGGGCTACGGCTACGGCACGGACATGAACGGTGTCGGCGGCTGGCCCGCCCCGCGCGGCGCGGACGCCCCCGACCCCGTCACCTACCCCTTCCGCAGTGTCGACGGGGGCTCCGTCCTGGACCGGCAGACCACCGGCGAACGCACCTGGGACCTGAACACCGACGGCGCCGCGCACTACGGCCTCGTCCCCGACTGGATCGAGGACATCCGCCGCGTCGGCGGGCGGCACGTGGTGGACGACCTCTTCCGTGGTGCCGAGTCCTACCTCGACACCTGGGGAGCCTCCGAGCGGCACCGGGCCGGGGTGAACCTCGCCGAGGGCGCCCGGGCGACGGCCAGTTCGGCGGAGTGGAACCCGTTCACCAGCTATGCGCCCGGCAGGGCGGTGGACGGCGACCGGGGCACCCGCTGGGCCAGCGACTGGAGTGACGGTCAGTGGCTCCGTGTCGACCTCGGTGACACGCGCCGGGTCGGGCGGGTCACCCTGGACTGGGAACGCGCGTACGGCACCTCGTACCGCATCGAGTTGTCCGCCGACGGCACGAACTGGCGCACCGTGTGGTCCACCACCTCCGGCGACGGCGGTCTGGACACGGCCGTGTTCACTCCCTCAGCGGCCCGGTACCTCCGCGTCCACTTCCTGGACCGGGGCACCGACTGGGGCTACTCGCTCCATGAGGTCGGCGTCCGCGCACGCTGACCGCGGACTCAACCGCCGTGGGAGAGCGCCCTGGTGAAGACCGCGCGTACCTCCTCCAGCGCCATGGTCCGGTCGGCGGGGACGAGGCCGATGCGGGTGCGGCGGTCGAGCACGTCCTCCTCGTCGAGCGCTCCCTCGTGGCGCACGGCCCAGAGCAGTTCGGCGCCGGTGACCGGATACCCGGGCAGCACCGGCTCGCCCAACCGGGGATCGCGGGCGGCGAGAGCCTGGACGGCGGGTGCCTCGGCGCCGTAGAGCCGCACCAGCCGGCGCGGTGCGGGCAGTGCCGCGAGGACGTGCGGCGGCGCGGCGCCCACCAGGGGAAGGGACGCGGTGGGGCACGGGCCGGCCGCCAGCCCGCGGACCCGGACGGCGGCGTCGACGGCGTCCTCGGCCATGCGCCGGTAGGTGGTGAGCTTGCCGCCGACGACGGTGATGACGCCCTCGGAGGAGGTGAGCACCGCGTGCCGGCGGGACAGGTCGGCGGTCCTGGGAGCCGTGTCCGAGCGCTCCGCCGTGGTGTCCAGCAACGGGCGCAGTCCGGCGAAGGCGCCGACGACGTCACCGCGGTGGACCGGGATGTGCAGTACGGAGCACAGGACGTCCAGAAGGAACCCGATGTCCGTCTCCGGCGCCTGGGGGACGTCGGGGATGTCGCCGTCCACGGGTTCGTCGGTGAGACCGACGTAGACCCGGCCGTCCTCCTGGGGGAGGACGAGCACGAAGCGGTTGTTCTCGCCGGGGATGGGGATGTGCAGGCCGGCGGCCAGTGTCCCGAGGCTCTCGGGACGCAGGACGAGATGAGTGCCGCGCGAGGGCCGAATCCGGACGCCGTCGACGAGGCCGCCCGCCCAGACCCCCGACGCGTTGATCACCGCGCGGGCGCGGATCTCGCCCGTACCCCCGGTGAGTTCGTCACGGACCCGGGCTCCCGTCGAGGTCAGTTCCAGGGCCCTGACCCGGGTGAGTATGCGTGCACCGCGCGCCGCGGCCGTGCGGGCGAGGGCGGTCACCAGTCGGGCGTCGTCGGTGAGCCGGCCGTCCCAGGACAGCAGGCCGCCGCGCAGGCCGTCGCGCCGCAGGGCGGTGGCGAGATGGCGGGTCTCCACCACGGAGAGCCGGCGCGGCGGCGGAAGGGTGGCCCGGGCCGTGCGGGCGGCCAGCCGCAGCGCGTCGCCGGCCCGGAACCCGGCCCGCGCCAGGGCGGCCTGACCGCGCGAGACCAGCGGGGTAAGGGGCAGCACGAACGGCTGGGCCTGAACGAGATGGGGAGCGGTGCGCTCCATCAGCACCCCGCGTTCGACCGCGCTCTCGTGGGCGACGTCCAGCCGTCCGGAGGCGAGGTAGCGCAGCCCTCCGTGGATGAGCTTGCTGCTGAAGCGGGAGGTGCCGAAGGCCAGGTCGTGGGCGTCGACGGCGACCACGCTCAGTCCGCGCGCCGCGGCGTCCAGGGCGGCTCCCGCGCCGGTGGCGCCGAGCCCGACGACCAGGACGTCGACGACGGGTCCGCCCACGGAGTCGGTCAGTTCGCGCGAGCGCCGGGCGGCGGAGAGGGAGGACGCGGGGGCCGGGCCGTTGGGCGAGGTCATGGCGTGAGGGTCCTCTCCAGGATGTCGTGCAGTTCGCCGAGGAAGGCCTCGGCGGCGAGTTCGGGGTCGTCCTCGTCGGCCATCGTCCGCAGGGAGAGGGTGAAGGACTGCACGATCAGCAGCACCGACCGGGCCTGCCGCGCCGGATGGCCGGCACGTACCGAGCCGTCGGCGTGTCCCTCGCGCAGAGCGGCGTCCAGCATGTCCAGCAGGGCCTCCTGGCTCGCCCCCCGGCGGTCCAGCACATAGGGCAGCAGCAGTTCGGGATCCACGTCGAGGATCTTCCGGAAGAGCGGATGGGCGCCGAAGGCGCGCACCGCCGCCACCAGCCCTTCGGTGATCACCTCGCGTGTGGGCACCCCCGGCCGGCGCTCGGGCATCGCCCCGGCGGCGACCCCGATCCACTCCCGGGTCATCAGGTCACCGACCAGCGTGCGCACATCGGGCCACCGCCGGTACAGCGTCATCCGGGAGACCCCGGCGCGGCGGGCCACGTCGGTGAGCGTGGTGCGGCGGACCCCGACGGCCAGGACGCAGTCCCGTACCGCGTCGAGCACCGCGTCGTTGTCCGAACCGCCGGAAGCGTTGTGACGAATAGGCGTCATGTGTCACAGTGTAACGCCAGGTGAGGCCGTCGGGCGACGGCATCGCTCATTTCCGACCGGTGAGGACGACAGCCATGGACATGCTGTGGAGCGGCTGGGGGGACCCGGCCAAGGCGACGCCGCTGCCCGACACGGTGATCGGGCTGTTGCGCGATCTGCTCGGTGTGAAGCCGCGCGAGGCCGCCCCCGTCGCCATCGAGGACATGGCCGTCCCCGCGAGCCCGCTGGCACCCGCCGCGCGCCGCGCCCTGGCCGAGGCACTCGGCGACGAGGCCCATGTGCGCAGCGACGCGGAGTTCCGCGTCCGGCACACGCGCGGCAAGTCCACCCCCGACCTGCTGCGCATCCGCGAGGGCGACATCGCCGCCGTCCCCGCGGCCGTACTCCTGCCCTCCACGCACGAAGAGGTGCTCGCCGTCCTGCGGGTGTGCGCCGAGCACGGCCTGCCGCTGGTGCCCTTCGGTGGCGGCACCTCCGTCGTCGGCGGCCTGGCCCCCGAACGGCGCGGCCCCTTCGTCGCCCTGGACCTGCGGCGCATGGACGCCCTGCTCGACCTCGACCCGGTGTCCCGCACCGCCACGCTGCAGCCCGGCCTGCGCGCCCCGGCGGCCGAGGCGCTGCTCGCCGAACACGGGTTCACCCTCGGTCACTTCCCCCAGTCGTACGAGTGGGCCACCATCGGCGGCTTCGCCGCCACCCGCTCCAGCGGCCAGGCCTCCGCCGGCCACGGGCGGTTCGACGAGATGGTCCTCTCCCTCACCCTCGCCACCCCCGAGGGCACCCTCGACACCGGCCGCGCCCCCCGTTCGGCCGCCGGACCCGACCTGCGCCAGCTGATCCTCGGATCGGAGGGCGCGTTCGGCGTCATCACCTCGGTGACCGTGCGCGTCCGCCCCGTCCCCCGGGCCGCCGTCTACGAGGGCTGGCACTTCCCCTCGTTCGACCAGGGAACCACCGCGCTGCGCCGGCTCGCCCAGGACGGACCGCGGCCCACAGTGCTGCGCCTGTCGGACGAGACCGAGACACTGATCGGCCTGGCCAACCCGCAGGCCATCGGTGCGGGCGCCGAACAGGCCGCCGGCTGCACGGCCATCGCCGGTTACGAGGGCACGGAGGAGGACACCGCGCACCGCAGGGAGCAGGCCGCGGCCGTCCTGCGCGAGTGCGGCGGCACACCCCTGGGCGAGGAGCCGGGCCGGCGCTGGGCGCACGGACGCTACTCGGCCCCGTACCTGCGCGACGCGCTCCTCGACGCCGGGGCGTTCGCGGAGACGCTGGAGACGGCGACGTTCTGGTCCCGCGTGCCCGGGCTGTACGCCTCCGTCCGCGACGCGCTCACCACGACGCTCACCGAGGCCGGCACCCCGCCGCTGGTCATGTGCCACATCTCCCACGTCTACGAGAACGGCGCCTCCCTCTACTTCACGGTCGTCTCGGCCCAGGGCGAGGACCCCGTGGCGCACTGGACGCGCGCCAAGCACGCCGCCAACGAGGCGATCCTCGCCGCAGGCGGCACGATCAGCCACCACCACGGGGTGGGCACCGACCACCGGGACTGGTACGTCCGCGAGGCGGGCCCCCTGGGCATCGACGCCCTGCGCGCCGTGAAGCGGCGGCTGGACCCGGCGGGACTGCTCAACCCCGGCGTCCTCCTGCCCGCCGACTGACCGGAACACCCCGTCGGTCACCTGTCCGTCCCCCATCCGTCGGCCCGCCCCCGGAGGCACCCCGATGCGCCAGTTCACCGCCGTCGTCAACCCCACCGCGGGCGCGGCCACCGGAGCGGCAGCCCTGCTCGCCCTGGCCCGGCACCTCCGAGAGGAGGGCGCCGACCTGCGGACCGCCTACAGCCGCAGCCTGGCCCACGCACGGGAACTGGCCCGCGACGCCGGACAGCAGGGGCGGGTCGTGCTCGCCGTGGGCGGCGACGGCATCGCGGGCGGCATCGGCGGCGCCCTCAGCGGCACCGGCGCGACCCTCGGGCTCGTCCCGGCCGGCCGCGGCAACGACTTCGCCCGCGCCCTGGGACTGCCCCGCGACCCGGAGGAACTGGCCCGCATCCTGCTGCACGGCGAGCCGCGGCAGGTCGACACCATCGAGGTCACCTCGGCGGTCCACGACCGCACCGTCGTGCTCGGCAGCGTGTACGCCGGTGTGGACGCGCTCGCCAACCGCCACGCCAACCGGTCCAGACTGCTCAAGGGGTCCGCCTCCTACTACGCGGGCGGCCTGCGGGCCGTGGCGGGCTGGCGGCCCGCCCGCTACCGCGTCACCGTCGACGGCGAGGAGCACCCGCACACCGGGTACACGGTGGTCGCCGCGAACTCCGGTTTCTACGGCTCCGGCCGCGCCATCGCCCCCGACGCCCGCGTCGACGACGGCCTGCTGGACGTCGTGATGATCGAGGACGCGCCCCGGCGGCTGTTCTTCGCCCTGATGCAGGAGCTCAGGACCGGCGCACACGTGCGCCGGCCCCAGGTGCGGATCCTGCGGGGCAGCGAGATCCGCATCGAGGCCGACCGGGACGTTCCCTACGGCACCGACGGGGAGGTCGACGCGGTCCTCCCCGTCACGGTCCGGGTCCTGCCCGGAGCGCTGCGTGTCCTGTACTGACGTCAGGTCCGGGTGCCGTGGTAGCGCTGGGCCAGCCGTGCCAGCGCCACCGCGCCGAGCAGCAGTCCGAAGTCGCGCAGCGCGACGTCGTAGTAGCCGGAGAGCGTGAGCAGGTTGACGATGATGCCCGCGAGCCAGCCGGCGACCAGCCAGCCCCCGAAGCGCGGCGCGATGCCCACGACGACACCGGCGACGATCTCGATCACTCCCACCGCGTACATCGCCGACTGGGCACTGCCCGGAACGACGTCGTTGATCCACGGCGCGAGGTAGCCGGGCCAGTCCACGAGCAGGTTCGCGAACTTGTCCAGCCCGAACAGGATCGGGGCCACGGTGAAGCCGGTGCGGAGGATGACGAACGCCTGGTAGCCGGGGTCGGTGAGCGCGGCCCGCCGAGACGTGACCGGCGTGCCACTCGTGGTTGTGGAGGCCATGGCCTGCACCTTTCTTCTATCGACAACTCTCATTAACGATAGAAGCGCGGTTCCGCTCTTTAGTCAATGCCTGTTGCTTTTACACTGGTGTTCGTGGACGACACGGAAGAAGTACGCGACAAGGACATCTCGGCCATTGCCGCGCTCGGCGAGCCCACCCGCCGGCGGCTCTACGACTACGTGGTGGGCCGGAGCCACCCGGTCGGCCGGGACGAGGCGGCTGAGGCCCTGGGGCTGGCCCGGCAGACCGCGGCCTTCCATCTGGACCGCCTGGCCGCCGAGAACCTGCTCGACGTGCTCCATGTGCGGCGCAGCGGACGCAGCGGACCCGGCGCGGGCCGCCCGGCCAAGCTCTACCGGCGCTCGGCCGCACAGATCGCCGTCAGCCTCCCGGACCGGCGCTACGAACTCGCCGGCCGGCTGCTCGCCCAGGCCGTGGAGGAGTCGGGCGCCACCGGCGAACCCGTGCGCGAGGTGCTGCACCGCCGGGCCCGGGAACTGGGCGTACGGCTGGGCGCGGACGGCGAGGAGACGCAGCTCTTCCGCGTGCTGGAGCGTCACGGCTTCGAGCCGCGGCGCGACGGCGGGTCCGTCGTCCTGGGCAACTGCCCCTTCCACGCACTGGCCCGCGCCCACACGCAGACGGTGTGCGGCATGAATCTGCACCTGATGCGGGGCATGCTCGAAGGACTCGGCGAAACGGGATTCGAGGCCTGTCTCGCGCCGGAACCGGGCCGGTGCTGCGTCCGTCTGGACCCCGCCGCCTGACCCTCGGCACACGGGACAGCCGGGAAGACACCCGCATCGACCGGACACGCCCCAAGACTGGACCAGTTCGTTCTCTGGAATTATTCGTGTCTGGGCCTATAGGTTCGGCGCATGACCGCATCCCGGCCGTCGACCACCGCCGAGGAGCTCCGCGGTGCGGGCCTGCGCGCGACGGCGGCCCGCGTCGCCCTCCTGGAGACCGTCCGCGAGGGCGGCCACCTCGGAGCCGAGGAGCTCGCCACCGAGGTGCGCCGGCGCATAGGGCACGTCTCCCTGCAGGCGGTGTACGAGGCGCTCCACGCGCTCACCGAGGCGGGGCTGGTGCGCCGTATCGCACCGGCCGGCGGCCCCGCCCGCTACGGGGGGCGCGTCGGGGACAACCACCACCATCTGGTGTGCCGGTCCTGCGGCGTGGTCGTCGACGTCGACTGCGCGGTCGGCGACGCGCCCTGTCTGACCGCGTCCGACGGTCACGGCTTCGTGATCGACGAGGCCGAAGTCGTCTACTGGGGCCTGTGCCCCGGCTGTTCCTCCTCCCGCAGCACCTGACTGCGCGAGCGTTTTCGCCCGGAAGGATCCCCATGACCGAGAACCATGACGCGATCGTCACCGAACCCAAGGCGGAGGAAGCGGGTGGCTGCCCGGTCGCGCACGGGCGCGCGCCGCACCCCACCCAGGGCGGCGGAAACCACCGGTGGTGGCCCGAGCGCCTCAACCTGAAGATCCTCGCCAAGAACCCGGCCGTGGCGAACCCGCTCGGTGAGGACTTCGACTACGCCGAGGCGTTCCGGTCCCTCGACCTGCCGGCGGTGAAGCGGGACATCGCCGAGGTGCTGACCACCTCCCAGGACTGGTGGCCCGCCGACTTCGGCCACTACGGCCCGCTCATCGTCCGGATGGCCTGGCACAGTGCGGGCACCTACCGCATCAGCGACGGCCGCGGTGGCGCCGGCGCCGGCCAGCAGCGCTTCGCCCCCCTCAACAGCTGGCCGGACAACGCCAACCTCGACAAGGCCCGGCGCCTGCTGTGGCCCGTGAAGAAGAAGTACGGCAAGAGCCTGTCGTGGGCCGACCTGCTGATCCTCTCCGGCAACGTCGCCCTGGAGTCGATGGGCTTCGAGACCTTCGGCTTCGCCGGCGGCCGCGCCGACGTCTGGGAGCCGGAGGAGGACGTCTACTGGGGCCCCGAGTCCACCTGGCTCGGCGACGAGCGCTACACCGGTGACCGGGAGCTGGAGAACCCGCTCGGCGCCGTGCAGATGGGCCTCATCTACGTCAACCCCGAGGGCCCCAACGGCAACCCGGACCCCATCGCCTCGGCCCGCGACATCCGCGAGACGTTCCGCCGCATGGCGATGAACGACGAGGAGACCGTCGCCCTGATCGCCGGCGGCCACACCTTCGGCAAGACCCACGGCGCCGGCCCGGCCGACCACGTCGGCCCCGACCCGGAGGCCGCCGGCTTCGAGGACCAGGGCCTGGGCTGGAAGAGCACCTACGGCACCGGCAAGGGCGCCGACACGATCACCAGCGGTCTCGAGGTGACGTGGACGAACACGCCGACCACCTGGGACAACAGCTTCTTCGAGATCCTCTTCGGCTACGAGTGGGAGCTGTTCAAGAGCCCCGCAGGCGCCCACCAGTGGCGGCCGAAGGACGGCGCGGGAGCCGGCACCGTGCCGGACGCCCACGACCCGTCGAAGAGCCACCAGCCGACGATGCTGACCACGGACCTCGCGCTCCGCTTCGACCCCGTCTACGGGCCGATCTCCCGGCGCTTCCTGGAGAATCCGGACGAGTTCGCGGACGCCTTCGCCCGCGCCTGGTACAAGCTGACCCACCGCGACATGGGGCCCAAGTCGCTCTACCTCGGCCCGGAGGTGCCCGAGGAGACGCTGCTGTGGCAGGACCCGCTGCCGGAGCGGACGCACGACCTCGTGGACGCCGCGGACATCGCCGCCCTCAAGGAGCAGGTCCTCGCCTCGGGCCTGTCGGTGTCCGACCTGGTGTCGACGGCGTGGGCGTCGGCGTCGTCCTTCCGCGGCAGCGACAAGCGCGGCGGCGCCAACGGCGCGCGCATCCGCCTGGAGCCGCAGCGCGGCTGGGAGGCCAACGACCCCGACCGGCTGGCGACGGTGCTGCGCACCCTGGAGGGCATCCAGGACTCCTTCAACTCCGCGCAGACCGGCACCAAGCAGATCTCGCTCGCCGACCTGATCGTGCTGGCCGGCGCCGCGGGCGTCGAGAAGGCCGCCAAGGAGGGCGGCTTCGACGTCGAGGTCCCGTTCACGCCGGGCCGCGTGGACGCCTCGCAGGAGGAGACCGACACCGAGTCGTTCGCCGCGCTGGAGCCCACCGCCGACGGCTTCCGCAACTACCTCGGCAAGGGCAACCGTCTGCCCGCCGAGTTCCTGCTGCTGGACAAGGCCAACCTGCTGACGCTCAGCGCTCCCGAGATGACCGTCCTCGTCGGCGGTCTCCGGGTCCTGGGCGCGAACCACCGGCAGACGGCGCACGGCGTGTTCACCACCGCGCCCGGAACGCTGACGAACGACTTCTTCGTCAACCTCCTCGACCTGGGCACGACGTGGAAGGCGACGTCGGAGGACCAGACCACGTTCGAGGGCCGCGACGCGGCCACCGGCGAGGTCCGGTGGACCGGAACCCGCGCCGACCTGGTGTTCGGATCCAACTCCGAACTGCGTGCGCTCGCGGAGGTCTACGCGAGCGACGACGCCAGGGAGAAGTTCGTGCAGGACTTCGTCAAGGCGTGGGACAAGGTCATGAACCTCGACCGGTTCGACCTCGTCTGAGCCGCCCGCCCCGCTGATCCGGGCCGGCCCGCAGGGGCCGGCCCGGACGTGTGCCGCCCCGAGATGCGCGTGGGCCGCCCTGCCACCAGGGTGGAACCGAGCCGACCGCCACGCGAAGGAGGCCTGGGATGAGCAAGGACGGCGACCGGGGGAAGGATCTCCACCAGGGCGACGAGGTCGCCTGGAGCAGCCACGGCAGCGAGACGACGGGCAAGGTCGAGAAGAAGATCACCGAACGCACCGAGGCGGCCGGACGCACGGTCGCCGCCTCCGAGGAGGAGCCGCAGTACGAGGTGCGCAGCGACAAGTCGGGCAAGCCGGCGGTCCACAAGCCCTCCGCGCTCAGGAAAAAGAAGAAGTGAGCGCCGTGGACCCGGAGCGCAAGGACGAGACCTGGGACGAGTTCCGCGAGCTGGTCAACATGAAGCCCGGCGACCTGGAGAAGTGGCTGGACACGGACGAGTCCCACAGCGCCGGTCAGCACAAGGACGGCGGCGAGTCGACCGGCCACGCGTCCGGCCGCCGCATCGTCGGCATTCTCCGCGCCGGCCGCAAGGAACTCTCCGACGACGACTACGAGCACATGCGCAAGGTGGTCGGCTACATCCGCCGCCACCTCGCCCAGCGCCCGTCCGGCGACGTGGGCGACACCCGCTGGCGCCACTCGCTCATGAACTGGGGCCACGACCCGCTCGCCGAGGGGTCACCCCACCGGTGAGGGACGGCCCCGGCGGCACGGTCCCCGACCGACACCGCCGTGACCGCCCCGCACCCGCGCCCTACGCGCGTCCGGTGAACTCCCACGTCCCGTGCGGCACCCGGTGGACCACGAACCCCGGCTCGCTGCGCAGAACTTCCGCGCCCTCGGGAGCGGTCACCCGGGACCGGTCGTCGCCCGGCACATGGACGTCGGCGGTCGCGCCCACGGGCACCCGCACCGTCAGCCGCAGCCGGCCGTCGATCCGCGACCAGGACGCCGCGGCCGTTCCGCGCACGGTGCGGATCGAGGTGCGCGCCCAGTCCACCCCCGTGCGGGCGTCGGGCCGCACCACGAAGGTCCGGTATCCGGCGTCACCGGGACGCAGACCGGCCACGTTCTCGTAGAGCCACTGCACGACCGTGCCCTGGAAGTAGTGGTCGCGGGAACGGGAGTCCAGCGGCCACATCTCCCACATGGTGTCCGCGCCGTTCTCCTGCCAGTACCCCCAGCTCGGATACGTCCGCTGCGTCGCCACGGCGTGCGCCACGTCCGGCCGCCCGTGGGCGCACAGCACCCGCAGCAGCACGCTGGTGCCCAGCGCGCCCGTGTCGAGATGGTTGCCGCGCTCCTCGATGTCCTTCACCAGGCTGTCGACGACGGAGGCGCGGGCCCCCGGCGGCACCAGACCGAAGGCCAGGGGCACGGCGTTGGAGGTCTGCCGGTAGCCGGGGTCCTTCGCCGTGCGGTAGTGCCCCGCCGGACCGAGGAACTCCGCGTTGAGGGCGTCCTTGAGCTTCCCCGCCGCCTCCCGGTAGCGGGCGGCGGTCCCCCTCTCGCCCAGCAGGTCACCCGTCTCCGCCGTGTGCAGCAGCGCGCGGTACAGATACGCCGTCGCCGTGAGCCGGGTGTCCTCGGGCGGATTGCCCCCGTGTCCCGGCGGCAGATAGTCGCCCAGCGCGGTGACCGCCAGCCCGTCCTCGAGCCGGTTCAGCTCCCAGTCCAGGTAGCGCACCAGGGCGTCCCAGTGCTCCCGGGCCGCCCGTTCGTCGGCGTACACGCGGTACATCTCGCGCACCACGAAGGGGTACACCGTGGTCCACTCCGGGGAGGGGGCCGCCTCCTGGTACCCCCAGCCGCCGCTCGGCACGATCACCGGCAGCTGTCCCGCCCGCGTCTGGCTGTCCGCCAGGTCGCCGAGCCACTTGGACAGGAACCGGTGCATCCCGAAGGCGTACGCCATGACGGGCGCCCCGAGCTGGGCGTCACCGGTCCACCCGTTCTTCTCGTACATCGGAGTGTCGGTCGGTATGCCGTGCAGGTTGTTCAGCACGGTCCGCCGCATGGCACCGTCCAGCCACTCGTAGAACGGCTCGGAACACGCGAAGTCGCTGACCTCCTCGACCTCGGTGTGCACCACCCGGCCCAGCACCTGGCCGGGGGAGGGCCGGGCCGGCAGCCCGCTGATCTGCACATAGCGAAAGCCCTTGTACGAGAACGAGGGTTCCCAGACCTCCTCGCCGCCGCCCGCGCACACGTACTCGTCCGTCTGGAAGCGCCCCGGCACATGGCCCGTCTCGGCGTGCACACTGCCGTCGTCCTTCAGCTTCTCGCCGTGCACCAGCCGCACCACGGTGCCCGCGGCGGCGTCCCGCACGGTCAGCCGCGTCCAGCCCGCCATGGTGCGGCCCATGTCGACCACGTACACCCCGGGACGCAGCTCGGTGATCTTCCCGGGCCGCACCGTCCCGGTGATCTCGATCGGGTCGTGCGGCTGGGCCCGCAGTGTCCCGGCCGGCGCCTCCTGCACTCCCGCGGGGCGCCATGCGCTGTCGTCGAACCCCGGACGGGTCCAGCCGTCGGGGGACAGCCGGGCGTCGAAGGTCTCACCGGCGTACAGGGAGTCGGAGCGGGTCGGGCCCTCGGTCAGCCGCCAGTCGCCGTCCGAGACGACCGTCGTGCGGGAGCCGTCGGGGTGGTCGATCTCCAGCCGGGCGAGCAGACGCGGCTCCCCGTGCCAGGGCGCGCGGTGCCAGTTCCACACGTTCGGGGTGGTCATGCCGTAGAACCCGCGCCCGAGGGTGACACCGAGGGCGTTCTCGCCGCGCTCCAGCAGACGGGTCACGTCGTGCACCGCGTACAGCACCGTCTCGTCGTAGTCGGTGAAGCCGGGATCGAGGACCTGCCGTCCGACCCGGCGGCCGTTGAGGTGCGCCTCGTAGTAGGCGAGGCCGCTGATGTAGAGCCGCGCCCGGGAGATCTTCTTGCGCACGGTGAAGCTCCTGCGGAGCAGCGGCGCGGGCTGCTCCGGCAACGGGACCGACACGCCGGAGCCCCACGGCCCCTGTCCGTACGGCGCGAGAACGGCGGCCTCCGGCCACGCGCCGTCGTCGAAGTCCGGCTGCTGCCAACCTGGTTGCTCCGTCTCGGCGACGCGCCACCCGTCCCCGGTGACCAGCTCGTGGTGCTCCCCGTCGGCCGTGTCCACGAGCAGACGGACCAGCAGTCCGCCGGGGTTGACGGACGCTCCGCCGCGGTTGGTGGCGAGCGCGGCGAGGACGATTCCCCCGGGTGAGGCGCCGCCGACGAGTCCGGTGACGTCGGCGGCGCGGCCGGTGCGCCAGCCGTCCCGCTCCTCGGGAGCGTGCGCCGCGCGCTGCCCGTCGACGTACAGCGTGAAGTCGTCGTCGGCGGTGGCGACCAGCACCGCCCGCCGGACCGCCGCCCCTTCGGGCAGGGCCAGCCGGGCCCTGAACCACCGGGGGCCCTCGGGCGCGTCGGAGGAGGTGGCGCCCGCTGACCAGATCCACGAGGCGCCCTCGAACGACGGTGGCTGCGGCGGAGCGTCGGCGCCGATCCAGCGGGCTTGCCAGTCGTCGTCCGACAACGTTGTCTCCCACCAGCGGGGCTCGCTCCAGCGGGACGCGCGCCCCTTCGCGTCCCACACCCGCACGCGCCAGTGGTAGCGGGTTCGGGGGAGCAGCGCCGGCCCGTCGTAGACGACACCGACCGTCCGGTCCGAGTCGACCTTCCCGGAGTCCCAGACCTTGCGGCCGTCCCAGCGGGCCCGGTCGCGGACCACTTGGATGCGGTAGGCGCTCTGCCGGACCCCGTGTCCGGGTGCCGTCAACTCCCAGGAGAGGCGGGGGCGGTCGACGTCCGTGCCGAGGAGCGTGTCGGCGTACTCCACACGGGTGCGCACGATGCGCAGCCCGCCGGCTCCCGGTCCGCGTGACGGCGCGGCCGTCGCCGGCGGGGCGGCGCCGAGGCCCACTCCGGCGGCCACCGTTCCCTGCAGGAAGACTCTGCGCTTCCATCCTTCAGCCATGTTGCGTCCCTTGATCGTTCCTGACAGACGATGCTTGAAACGTTTCAGTCGTGCTGTTCAGCGATCCTATGGACGCCCTGTGAGTCACTACAAGAGGTGTGACGGCAGCGAAAAGGGCGATCAGTGAGTGGAACAGGCCACCCACAGTCAGGAGGGTCCGCGCATGGGAACCGTCGTCCGCGTCCCGCAGACCCGCGACATGATCGGGGACGAGCTCTCCGGGGACGAGGCGTTCGCCGCGCTGCGGCACTACGGAGGTCTGCGCCTGCTGACCGACTCCGTCGCCCGCTTCCGCTTCGCCGACGGCTTCACCAACGCGCGGGCCCTCGCCTTCCAGGTCGTGCTGGGCCTGGTGCCGTTCACCGTGGCGCTGGTCGGTCTCGCGACTTCCGTGCACACCGAGGGAGTGGGCCGTGTCGTGGAACTCGTCCTCGGCCGGATCGTGCCGGGCGCCGGCGCGGACGTCGTCGAGGACGCCCTCGACGGGACCCGCCGCACCGCCGGCGAGGGCCTCGGGAGCATCCTGGCGCTCTGGCTCGGGCTCGGCTTCGCCGTGCTCAACCTCGCCTCCGCCATGGGCCAGATCGAGCGGGGCGCCAACCGCATCTACGGAATCGAACGCGACCGGCCCCTGCCCCGCAAGTACGGCCGTGCCGTCCTCCTCGCGCTCGCCGCGGGGCTGCCGATGGTGCTCGGGTTCGTCGTCCTCGTCGCCGGTGACGCGGTGAGCCGTGCGGTCACCGAGGTGGCGGCCGGACGGGGCAGCGGCACCGGGTGGTGGGGCGCGCTGGACGTGCCGGTGGGGCTGCTGCTGGCCTGGGTCGCCTCGGCGGTGATCTTCCGCTGGTCGCCCCGCCGCGCCCAGCCCGGTTACACCTGGCTGGCCTTCGGCTCCGCGGTCCATCTCCTGCTGTGGGTCGCCGCGACCTGGCTGCTCGCGCTGTACGTCGAGGGCAGCGGCGCGTTCGGCGCGCTGTACGGGCCGTTGACCGCCTTCGTCGCCCTGCTGCTCTGGGCCTACCTCACCGCCGTCGCCCTCTTCCTCGGCATCGCGTTCGCGGCCCAGCTGGAGGCGGCGCGTGCCGGCATCGACGCCGCGGTGCGTCCGGATCCGGGCCCGGGCGGCTGACCCGGGGGCGACACGCCGACACGGGAACGGAGCGAGCTCTGCCCGCGTTGTCGGTGTGAGGTTGCACAATGATCGGAAAAGGAGATCAACTCCGGCGCGGCGCTGGGTAGACGGTCTCGTGTCCGGCTCCGGAAAGGTCCTGCTGATGCTCTCCACCGTCGACCGCACGACGCCCCTCGTCGCCCTGCCGACCGCCCGTCGCCGGCCCTCCAGGGCATCCGTCCGCCCTGTCCCGGACGGACGCCCCTCGGGTGCCGCGGCCGACGCGCTGCGCATCATCGCCGACCCCCGTACTCCCACCTACGTCACGGTGTACGCGAACGGCCGCCGCAGGTACAGCTACTGGCGCCCCCTCGACTCCACCACCGGCGCCGGCGGCTGTTACGCGGCCCTGCCCACCGCCGACTGCGACGAGCTGCACGCGGCCGGCCGGATCACCCTCGGCGAGCCCGTCGTGGACCCCAACCGCACGACGTACCGCGTCCGTACGGCCGCCCGGGTCCAGCCGGCGTCGCTGCGCGGCGTGCCGCAGACCCGCTCCCGGGTGGCGTGAGGGCGCGGCGGCGGACGCCGCTGCGGCGGAGCATCCATAGGGTCCTGCTGAACTTCGGTGGCCCCGGCGGTGTTCCGGATCTCCCCGGCCGAGTCGGGTGACCCTTCCGCCTGGAGAGACTGGGGGACGCCGAGCCCCGGGGTACGGAGGCCGGGCGTCAGGCGATGGACGCCGAGATGATCGCGGACACCGCGAGGTTGCAGGACGCCGTCACCCAGACCGCGGGGTGGGGTTCGGACTCCACCAGCGTGGCGCCCAGGCGCCCCGGAGTGATCAGATCCACCACCAGGAACGCCACGGCCATCATCACCAGGCCGAGCACGCCGAAGACCGCGGTCGACACCAGCCCCTTGCCGAAGTCCTCGTACGTCGTCCAGATCGACGTGAACACGATGCCGCCGATGCCGAGCAGCGAGGAGCTGAGGACCACGGAGGCGTTGCGGTTGCGCTCCTGCCAGATCTGCCGGCCGAGCTTCCCGGGCGTCAGCAGGTCCACCAGGACGATGCCGAGGACCAGCAGAACCAGTCCGAGTGCGCCGTAGGCGGCGGCCCGGCCGAGTCCGTTGACGATGTCGCTCATGGGTGTGCCGGCTCCGTAGCGTGAGAGATCGTGAATGATCGCGGTCAAGGGCGTGCAAAATGTAGCGCACCCGTTCGACGTCCCGGCCGGGCGCCCCGTCACGCCTCCCGGCCGATGTCGTCCGCGCGTGCGACGAAGCGGGCGGCGCCGCCGGTGACCCGGTAGAGGAACGCGCCGCCGTCCCGGTCGGTGTCGTAGAACTGACCGCCCGCGTGGTAGGCGATGCGCCGGGTGATGCCCTGCCAGGGGCGGCGCATCAGTTCCGAACGGAGCGCGGAGGGACCGTCGTCGCCGGCGGCCGTCAGGCCGTGGGCGGCGAACCTCACGGCGTCGTAGGCCTCGGCCGCCCACGGGGCGGGGGAGCGCCCGTGGCGCTCGCGATGGGCGACGGCGAACGAGCGGAGGCGGGGGTCCGCCCCGGGGTCGGCGTAGGCCGTGCCGACCATCCAGCCGTCGGCCGCGGCGAGGAACCGTGCGCCGACCACGTGCTCGCCCACCACCCGGGCGCCGCGGTGGCCCGTGTCCGCGAGCGCGCGGGCGAAGGCGGCGGCGCGTTCGGAGCGCAGCCCGGCGAACATGACCGCGTCGCGCGGGCGTGCGGCGATGCGGCGGACGACGGCGGTGAAGTCCCCGCCCGCCGGGACCTCCTCGACCGCGGTCTCACCGTCGACCTTGCCGTACACCGTGACGATCCGCACCGACGCGCTGGTGTCCGCGGCGTCGCTGAGATCGTGCACGATCACGGTCCGGTCGGCCTTCACCACCCGGTTGAGGTGTCGCAGGACCGCGGGCGGCCCCGCCGTCCGGGTGGTGCGCAGCATCAGCGCGGTGGTGAGGCTCAGGCTGTCGAGGCGGTTGGTGTCCGCCCGGGTGACCAGGATGGTGATCCGGGCGTGCGTGCAGGCCTCGACGGCCGCGAGCACGGTCGCGTTGGTCCCGGCGCCGATGACCACCGCCATGTCCGGCGCGGCGGCCAGCCCTGCCGCCGCGCCCGCCGCGCCCTTGGCCGTGCCCCGGTCGTCGGCGGTGCGCAGCGCCAGGTCGAAGGCGCGCCGGGCGCCACGGTTGTGCTGCTCGACGGCGAGACGCGCGCCGCGCTCATGGGCGGTGAAGACGCTGTCCTCGTGGTCCCCGAGCAGACCGACGACATACCTCGGCCGGTTCCCGGACCCGGTTCCCCCGGCGGTGTCGCGGGGCCCGAGCCACCAGGCGGCCGCCGCCGCGGTGCCGGCCGCGAGCGCCGCTCCGCCGACGAGCAGTCGCCGACGGGTGGGGGAGGAGCCCGCCGGTGCCGGACCGGCCGGGTCCGCGCCGGCCACGGTGGGCTCGGGGACGGGCAGGCCGACGATCCGCGAGGCCTGCTCGGCGATCAGCGAGGGCAGCCCCGGCGGCAGCCAGTCGTCCCCGTCGAACTCGCCGAAGAAGGCGCGGAGTTCCGCGACACCCGGGCGCGCCTCCGGCTCCTTCGCGAGGCAGCGCCGCACGATCTGCTCGAAGCCGGGAGGCACGCCGTCCAGATCCGGCTCCTCGTGCACGGTCCGGTACAGCACCCCGGCGGCTCCGCCGCCCCCGAACACCGCCCGGCCGGTGGCCGCGTGGGCGAGGACGCAGCCCAGGGAGAAGACGTCGCTCGCCGGGCCCACGGTGCGGCCCCGGGCCTGCTCGGGTGAGAGGTAGCCGGGGGAGCCCACCACGGAGCCGTCCGCGGTGAGCGCCGTCGCCCCCACGGCCCGGGCGATACCGAAGTCGATCAGGCGCGGGCCGTCGGCGGTGAGCAGGACGTTCGCCGGCTTCAGGTCCCGGTGGACGAGCCCGGCCGTGTGCACGTCGTCCAGCGCCTCGGCCAGGGCGGCGCCGAGGGCGACGACGTGCTTCTCGCCCCAGGGGCCTGCACGGGTGACGGCCTCGGCGAGGGAGGGGCCCGGAACATAGGCCGTGGCCAGCCACGGGGACGCGGCCTCGGCGTCGGCCGCGAGGACCGGCACGGTCCACCGTCCGCCGAGCCGGGCCGCGAGCTCCGCCTCCCGCCGGAAGCGCGCCCGGAAACCGGGATCATCTGCGTGCTCGCTCCGGATCACCTTGAGCGCGCACCAGCTCCCGTGCGGCGAACGCGCCAGGTAGACGACGCCCATGCCGCCCGAACCGAGCCGGCCGATCAGACGGTGGCCGCCTGTCTCCGAGGGGTCGAACGGCCTGAGCCGCTCCATGCCCGGTGCCCCCTTCCCGCAGCGTCACGCCGACCCGCCCGCCGCACGCTCGAGGTCGGTGAGCGAACCCCGTTGCACGAAGCGCCCGTCGGTCACCTGGTGGACGAACGTCCCGTCGGCCCAGCCGCGGTCGTCGGCCTCGTACTGGTGGTACTCACCGAAGGCGTAGGGGCGGGCGATGCCCTGGTACCGCGCCTTCGCCAGCCGGTCGCCGAGGTCGGCCCGCCGCGGCCGGCGTCCCGCACCCGCGGGTACCGTCCGCGCGAACTCCGCCAGCAGCAGACGCACCGTGTCGTACGCCTCGGCGGCGTACGGCTCCGGGGCGGTGCCGTGCCGGCGGCGCCACGCCTTCACGAACGCCCTGGCCCGCCGCGTGGTCAGCGCCGTGGTGTCCGCGGCCGCCGTCACGACGTACCAGCCGTCGCCGGCCGCGCCCGCCCGCCGCGGGAACTCCGAGCCGTACAACTGGTGCTGCATCCACCGCGGTCCCTCGAAACCGGCCGCTGCCAGCTGCCGGGCCGCCCGGACCGTGGCGTCCAGCGGACCGAGGTAGGCGAAGGCCGTGACGCCCTCCGCCAGCAGGGAGCGCACGGCGGCCGGTGCGTCGTCCGTCTCCTCGGCCACCACCTTCGGAAGGGCGTCGCCCTTCATCACCGCCCGCCACTGCCTGACCAGCAGGGCCGCCTGGTCCTGCATGGTCGTCCCGCCGGCCCGGTCCAGCACCACGCCCAGCCTGGTCGGCTGCCGGGTGATCAGGGCGTGCAGCACCACCCAGCCCGCGAGCGAGGAATGCGCAGCGCCGGTCTGGAAGGAGGACTTCGGCGATGTCAGGAAGTAGTCCTGCTGGCCCGTGGTGCTGGAGGCGTGGCTCAGGCCCGCCTCGCCGTAGAGGTTGGCCGCGGCCCGCATCGAGATGTCGTCGACCGGTCCGAGGACGGCGACGACGTCCCGGTCGGCCGTGAAGGCACCGGCGACCTCACGGGCGCTCCGCGGGTCCCCGCTGTCCCGGAGCACCCGCACCTTCAGGTCGAACGCACGGTCCGGGTCGGCGTTGTGACCGGCCACGGCGAGGTGTGCGGCGCGCTCGGCCGGCCCGGCGAACAGGGCCGACGACGCCTCTCCGGTGGAGTGGACGCCCAGCACGTACGAGGGACGTTCCGGCGTGCCGCCGGGATCGTCGTCGCGGGACGCGAGCACCGCCGCCGTGGTCGCACCCCCGGCCGTCAGCAGCAACGCCCCGCCGGCCAGCAGCAGCCGGCGCCGCGTCGGCCGCCGGGCGGCGTCCTGCGGTCCGCCTCGATCACCGTCGGCGGTCCGCTCGTCCACGGCCGTCGGCTCGACGCCGGGCAGCGCCAGACTCTCGGCGGAGCGTGCGGCGACCATCCCGGCCACCGGGTCGGGCAGCCATCCGGCCCCTTCGGGGACGTCCTCGGCGAGTTGCCGTGACGTCTCGGCGGCCGTGGGGCGCGCGTCCGGGTCCTTGTCGAGACAGCGGGCCACCAGCGGCCTCGACGCCGCGTCCACCCCGCCGAGGTCCGGCTCGTCGTGGACCGTGCGGTACAGCAGCGCGTCGGGTTCCCCGGTGCCGAAGGGCGGCCGGCCCGACATCGCGTACGCCAGGACGCAGCCCAGGGCGAACACGTCGCTCGACGGCGTGGCCGGCTCTCCGCGCGCCTGCTCCGGGGCGAGGAAGCCTGGGGTGCCGACCACGAGGCCCGAGGCGGTCAGCGCGGAACCGTCGACGGCCCGGGCGATACCGAAGTCGATGAGCCGTGGCCCGTCGGGCGCCAGCAGGATGTTCCCCGGCTTGACGTCGCGGTGCACCAGCCCCGCCGCGTGCACCTCGGCCAGCGCCCCCGCCAGCAGCCCGCCCAGCACGCGCGCCGCCCGGGGCGGCAGGGGGCCGTGCGCGGCGACGGCCTCCGCGAGCGAGGGGCCGGGTACGAACGCCGTGGCCAGCCACGGCGTCGGCGCGTCGGCGTCCGCGCCGAGCACCGGCACGACCCAGGGGTTCTCCACCCGCCGGGCCAGCTCGGTCTCCCGCGCGAACCTGGCCCGGAAGTCGTCGTCCCCGGCGTTCTCGGCATGGATCACCTTGACCGCGGCCAGTTGTCCGGAGTCGGTGCGCCCCAGGTACACCACACCCATGCCGCCCGCCCCCAGGCGCCGCAGCAGCCGGAACCCGGCGACGCGGGAGGGGTCGGACGGCCGCAGCGGCTCACTCATCGCCGCCCGCCTTCCCGTTCGCGCCGTCGGAGCGGCCCCGGCGGTCGACCGCGGCGGCGACGAAGCCGACGCCCTCGATGACGTCCGACACGACGGCGGCCTGTTCCTCGGCGTTACGGCCCGCCCCGTGTCGCGCGGTCGCCGCGACGGTCACCGGACCCACCCGCAGCTTGAACCAGTCGAAGGGACGCGCGGTCCTCCGCCCGTCCACCAGCCACTCGCCGGTCTCCGTCAGGTCGTCCTCGGCGACGGCGTTGCGCTGATCGTCGAAGGTGCTGGCCTGGGAGTACAACTTCCGTACCCGCTCGGTGGCGTTGAGCCGCTGCTCCGGGCAGCGCAGCGCCTCCTCCAGGGACACGGCCATGTCCCGTCGCCCGTCGGCCTTGCTGCGGTGCACCGTGACGGTCAGCGAGACGTGCACGGCCTCCTTCCCCTCGGTGGCCGGCAGGACGAACGCCCGGGTGAGAGTGGCCAGTACATGGTCCGGCAGCGGCTCACGACGCCACAGGCAGTCCTCGCCCAGTACCGCCCAGCGCGACGGATCGCTCTCGTGCGGCCGGTGTGCGCGGAATCCGGCGCCGAAGTAGTCGGGCTGTACGCCGAGTCCGCGGACGAAGGCGACCGCCTCGGCCCGGGTCCGCGGAGCCCGGTCCTCCGGCAGGGCGTACGGCTCCTCGGCGACGGCGGCCGGTGAGGACGCGCCGGGACCGGGAGTACCGGCCGTGTTCGGCTGCGACCCGGACGGCTTCGCCGCACCGGCCCCCTCTTCCGTACCGCCCGTGCACCCCACCACCAGCAGCGTCCCCGCCACCGCGGCCACGACCGGTCTGTGCGCGACCATGCCCCGCCCCCGCTCTCCCTACGGTCCGGTCCCCGTGGGCAGCAGTGTGACGCAAGGGGAGGCCGGAGGGTAGCAACGCGACTGGAAACAAAGGGACTTGGTGGAGAGTTCCGTCGGTCTGTCATGCCGGCGCACATCCGGGGCATCAGAAGTCCATCGGAGGGAACGGGAAGGGGAACGAGCCATGAGCAGGGGCAGCCGCACTCTCACCGTCCTGTACGTCGCCGTGGCCCTCTGGCTCTCCTTCTGCACCGTGCGCACCTGGAGCACCGTGCCCGTGTGGACGAGTCTCGCCATGGCCGTCGCCGCCCTGGCGCCCGTGGTGGGTGTGGTCCGCGAGACGGTCATCGCCGAGGAGCGGCGCGCCGTCGCCGTCCTGCGCGAGCGGGAGGGCCGCCGGGCGGCCTGGCGGGACGCGGCGGCCGCGGCGCTCGCGCAGGCTGAGGTGGAGGCCGCGTGCTGCGAACGCTGGTGGACGTCGTGCGCCACCGAACACGACCCCGGCTGCGCGCACCGGACCTCGTGGGGCACCACGGCCTGAAGCAGGGCCTGGGGCCTTTGTCGGCGCGTCGGCCCGTCCTGGTCCGTACCAGGGTCTTGACGGCCTGTTATCTCACCCCTTAAATCAAGTGGTTGCGCATTCAACCCCCACAACCTCGGTCGGCGCACCCGTGCACTCGGGTCGCCGTACGGAAGGGAGAGCCATGTTCTCTCCGCGCACCCGCCGCAGATGGCTCATCGCCGCACTGTCCGCCGTACTGGTCGCTTCCGGTGCGGCCGGAACGACCGCCCAGGCCGAACCGGCCGGCGCCGACGCCGCGGCGGCCGTGACGTTCTCGGACACCTTCGACGGACCCGCCGGTGCGGCCGTCGACTCCTCGAAGTGGCAGATCGAGACCGGCGACAACGTCAACAACCACGAGCGGCAGTACTACACCTCCGGCAACAGGAACGCCGCACTGGACGGCCAGGGCCACCTGGTCATCACGGCCCGGAAGGAGAACCCGGCCAACTACCAGTGCTGGTACGGCACCTGCCAGTACACGTCGGCCCGGCTCAACACCGCGGGCAAGTTCACCGCGCAGTACGGGCACGTCGAGGCGCGGATGAAGATCCCGCGCGGGCAGGGCATGTGGCCGGCGTTCTGGATGCTGGGCACGCCCGTCAACTGGCCCGACTCGGGCGAGATCGACATCATGGAGAACGTGGGCTTCGAGCCCTCCACCGTGCACGGCACGATCCACGGCCCCGGCTACTCGGGCTCGGGCGGGATCGGCGCCGGCTACACCCTGCCGGGCGGCCAGGCCTTCGCGGACGCCTTCCACACCTTCGCCGTCGACTGGGCACCGGACTCGATCACCTGGTCCGTGGACGGGAACGTCTACCAGCGGCGCACCCCGGCCGACCTGGGCGGCAGGCAGTGGGTGTTCAACAAGCCGTTCTTCCTGATCCTCAACCTGGCGGTGGGCGGCTACTGGCCCGGCGACCCGGACGGCTCGACCGTCTTCCCGCAGCAGCTCCTCGTGGACCACGTATCGGTGACGACGAGTGACTCCTCGACCGGCGGCGCGATCCGCGGACTGGCCGGCAAGTGCGTGGACGTGGCCGGGGCGAACACGGCCAACGGCACCCCCGTGCAGCTCTACGACTGCAACGGCACGTCCGCCCAGCGGTGGACGGTGGGTTCCGACGGCACGATCCGGGCGCTCGGCAAGTGTCTGGACGTCGCCTCGGGCGGCACCGCGGACGGTACACCGGTCCAGCTGTGGGACTGCAACGGCACGGCGGCCCAGAAGTGGGTCGTCACCGGGGCGCGGGACATCGTCAATCCGCAGGCCGACAAGTGCCTGGACGTGACCGGAAACAACGCGGCCAACGGTACCCGGCTGCAGATCTGGACCTGTACGGGCGCGGCGAACCAGAAGTGGACGGTGGGCTGAGCCGGCACCGGACACCACGCAGGACCGCCGCCCCGGACCGTCGGGTCCGGGGCGGCGGCGTGCCCGGGCGGCGCGTTTTGCTTTTCTTTTGCCATGCGGGAACACGGCCGGGGCCGCGTCCGTTTGACCGGAGGACGATGAAGATCCGGGACTGGCGACCAGGACCGGACGGACCGCGACAGAAGCCGAGGTGGCACCGAATGGCGATGTGGGACCGGCTCAAGGACCAGGCCAGGACGCTCCAGCAGTCCCAGGGGGCACGGGCGGGAGGCGCACGGCAGCCGGGGCACGGCTCGTCCTCGTCCGGCGGCTCCAAGGCCCAGCTGCTGGGACTGTTCAAGTCCCAGCTCGCGTCCGCCAAGGCGGAGCTCAAGAGCGGCGCCTACCGGGACGCCAGCATGGCGATGTGCGCGCTGGTCGCGGCGGCGGACGGCCGGGTCGACCCCTCGGAGCGGCAGCGGGTGGAGGAACTGATCGTCTCCAACGAGGTGCTGCAGAACTTCCCGCCGGACCAGCTCCGCAAGCGGTTCAACGAACACGTGGACCGGCTCACGGCCAACTTCGAGCAGGGCAAGGCGCGGGCGCTGGAGGACATCGCCAAGGCGGCGAAGAAGCCGGTCGAGGCGCGGGCCGTCGTGCAGACGGGCATGGTCGTCGCCGGCGCCGACGGCAGCTTCGACGCCTCGGAGCAGTACGCCGTCCGCGACGCCTGCGTGGCCCTCGGTCTCCCGCCGCAGGAGTTCGGCGTCTGACGGCGGCCCCGTTGTCAGAGGCGCCCCCTACGGTGTGATCAGTGGGCCCGCCGGAGCGGCCGCGGGCCCGTGGGGAGGGGTGTGCCATGTCTGCCGGGGCAACGGTGTCGACGACGTATCTGGAGCTGTCGCAGGAGGGCGGCGGCGCGCACAAGTTCTACGAAGTGACCGTCGCCGGGCAGGTGGTGACGGTGCGCTACGGCCGGATCGGCGCGGCGGGGCAGACCCAGACGACGACGTTCGCCTCGGCGGCGAAGGCCCAGGCCGCCGCCGCGAAGAAGGTGGGGGAGAAGGTCCGCAAGGGCTATGCGCCGGCCGTGCCCGGACAGCGGGCCCCGCGCGCGGTGACCCGGCGTCAGGTGACCTCGGCCCCGTCCACCGCGCGCGCCGTGGCTCCCGTGCTGTGGCGGTTCGGCACGGGCTCCTCGGCGTTCGGCATCCATGTCGACGGCGACCGCTGCTGGGTCGGCAATCAGTCCGGCGACGTCTACACCCTGGACCACGAGGGCAACGTGCTGGCCCGCTTCAGTCTGCCGGACGGCGTGAAGTGCCTGGTGGCGGACGACTTCTGGATCTACGCCGGCTGTGACGACGGCAGGGTCTACGACCTGTCCTCGAAGCTGCCGTTCGCCGCCTATGACATCGCGGCCGACGTCGACATCTTCTGGCTGGACATCCACGAGGGCGTGCTCGACGTCTCGGACCGCGAGGGCCGGCTCACCGTCATCGACCACGAGGACGAGCACCAGTGGACCCGCCGCAGTCAGGGCGACCACGCCTGGATGGTCCGCGCCGACGACCGAGCCGTGTACCACGGCCACCACCGGGGAGTCACGGCCTACGCGCCCGACGGCAGCGGCGAGTTGTGGCACACGCCCACCCGCGGCGGTGTGCTGTTCGGCTGGCAGGAGGACGACACCGTCTACGCGGGGACGGCGCACCGGGTGGTGCAGCGGCTGTCGAAGGCGACCGGCACCATCGAGGCCACCTACGCCTGCGACAGCGCCGTGTACTCGTGCGCGACCGCTCCCGGCGGACGGTTCGTCTTCGCCGGGGACGCGTCGTCGTCCGTCTACTGCTTCGACCGGGACGGCACCCGCCTGTGGAAGCTCGGCACGGGCGGCGGATCGGCGCTGTCGATGCAGTACCGGGACGAGCGCCTGTACCTGGTGACCACGGACGGTTCGCTGGTCTGCGTGGACGCGAGCGAGGCGGCGGTCTCCGCGGCCCAGCAGGGCTCGGTGCCGGTGGCGCGCGACGTCAAGCTCGCCGCGGCCCTGCCGACCTACGCACCCGCCACGACCGCGACCGCGGTGGCCACCGTCGCCCAGCCGCCCTCCGGTGCCGTGGTCGTCGAGTGCGTGCAGCACGACGGGCGTCTGCGCGTCCATGTGGTGTCCGAGGGCTACGACGGGTCCTGGAACGTCCAGTTCCCGCGCGCGATACGGGAGCCCGGCGCGCGCTACGTCGTGGACGCGCTGCACCCGGCGGCCGGCGGCTTCTACCGCGTGCGGGGCGAGATCCGCCGGCTGCTCTGAGCGGCGCCCGCGCAGGCCGTGCCCGCCCCCCGGGGGTTCCCCGGAGTGGGGCCGGGGAACCTTCCGAGCGGCCGGCGCCGGCTCAGATGCCGCAGGTCGGCGCGGACCAGTAGCGGCCGGCGCGGTGGTCGACATGGGTGTGGTCGTCGTGTCCCGGATAGCCGGGGCCGAGAATGCCGCGGAAGCCGTGGTTGCGGGCCTGTTTGGCCAGGGTGCACAGGGAGTGCGGACCCGCGCCCAGGTCGGCCGCGTCGCCGTACAGATGGCGGCTGCCGCTCGCGCCGCCCACGGCGTCGTTGCAGGCCTGGGAGCGGAAGCCGCTGGTGACCCGGATCGGCTCGTCGCCGAGCGCGTGCCGCAGGGCCTCCAGTTTCCACATCGTCCGCAGCGCGTTGGACCTGGCCGTCGCGGCGCCGACCGCGCCGCCCGACCAGGTGGAGTTGCAGCGGTTCAGCTCGGCGTAGGAGAAGTGGACCGGCGTGCAGTCGTCGTCCTGGAGGGCGTACAGCTTGTTGTAGGTCTGAGGGCCGGCCACGCCGTCCGCGGCCAGGCCGTAGGCGGACTGGAACCGCCTGAGCGCGGCCGCCGTGGCCGGTCCGAAGTCGCCGTCCACGGCCAGCACCGAGCCGTAGCCCGGGTAGCCGCCGAGCCGGATCTGGAGCTGGGTGACATCGGCGCCCGAGGCGCCCTGCGACAGGGTGCGGGTCCATGTGTAGCAGCCGTCGGCGTGCGCGGTCCCTGCGGTGGCGACGGCACCCGCCGTCAGTCCAGTCATGAGCATGACAATAGAGAGAAGAAGTCGTACAGCGCGTCCGAACATCCGATCTCCGCTTCCGGGGCAGGTGGTTCAGCTGGGTGAGGGGTCATGTGACGCGCGTCAACCATGGAGCACGCACCCGACCGAGCGCAATGGTCCCGCCGCACGGGCGCACACCGCGAAACCGTGAGCCCTGTACGCGCCCCCGGTTCCGTGCCGACAATGCAGTGCTCGTGATCGCCCCGGCAAGTCCTCTGTTCCCCGCCCCTGTTGAGGAAAGCAGGTCGCCCGTCGTGCTGTTGCGTATGCCCACGTCCGTGTCCGAAGCACAGCGGTATCTGGCCGAAGGGGCGGTGCCCGTCGGCGGCGCCACACTCGTCTGGGCCCTCTGGCAACGCGACGGCTTTCCCGAGCAGGCGATGTCGCTGCGTGAGCTGCCGGAGGCCACCCTGATAGAACGCGAGGCGCTGGGCGCCGCGGTCCTGCTGCACCAGGTGGACGACCGGGTGCCGGAGGTGCTGCGCCGGGCCGCCTCCACCGTCGGCACCGGTGCCGTGCGACGGACGGCCACCGTCGGCGGCAACATCGTGGGCAGCACGCTGCGCTGTCTGCTGCCCGCGGCGCTGGTCCTGGACGCCCGGGCGACCGTGCTGGACCGGGAGGGCACCTACGAGACCGACCTCGCCGAAGTGGTGGCCAAACGGCATCTGATGCTCGGCCTGCGCTGGCGCGACCCGGTGACCAGCGGGTACTACAAGGCGCCCGGCGAAGCGGGCGGACCGCCGCCCCTCGTCGTCGCCACCGCCGTGCACGCCGGGGGCGACGGCCGGCACCGCCTCTGCGTGGCCGTTCGGGACGGCTACGAAGTGATCAGTGAGACCGTCCCCTGCCACACCGGTCCCGACCGGGCCCTCGAGGCCCTGGACGGCACCGGCCTGGGAGCACTGCCCGCCGGGGCGCAAGAGGCGGTACGCCGGGAGGTGACCGGGATCCTGGGCGGCCCCGCGGACCGCTGACCAGGGGACACGCACACGGAAGCAGGTCACCCGGTGCGCCCGGGTGACCGCCGTCCTCGGGCGGGCGGGTTCAGCCCTCCGCGTCCTGCCGGTGCCGCACCACGACGACCGGGCAGGACGCGTGCTGGGCGCAGCGCTGGCTGACCGAGCCCAGCATCGCCCGCGCGAACCCGCCCCGTCCACGGTGGCCCACCACCAGCAGTTCCGCACCCTCGGAGGCGCGGATCAGCACCTCCGAGGGATCGCCCTCGACCAGCCGCTCCCGCAGTTCGGCGGGCCGCTCGCCGGGGAACGCGGTGTTCAGCGCCTCGGCGAACCGATGCCGAGCCTGCTCCGCGTCGAAATCCGGTTCGATCACGGGTCCGGCCCACCCCGTGGACGACGGGGTCTCCCACGCGTGCACGGCCTCCACCACCGCGCCGACCGCACGCGCGTACCGCACGGCCCAGCGAAGTGCCTCGTACGACGCAGGTGACCCGTCCACGCCCACGACCACCCGCGGTGCCGGTTCTGTGGATTGCATGCCTACCTCACCCACCAGTCGTTGTTCGGCCTCTTCCACGCCGCCGGCCCGGCGGCTGCCCCCGGCCGGGTCAGCAGATGCGCGGGAGCTGCTCGCCCATCGGCAGATCCACCACCCGGGTACCCCCGAGCCCGGTCCGTGCGACGACCATGCCCGGATGCTCGGCGACCACCTCACCGACGGCGGCGGCCCCGGAGCCCAGCGGATGCGCCCGCATCGCGGCCAGGACCGCGTCGGCGTGCTCCCGGGGCACGAAGGCGACGAGCTTGCCCTCGTTGGCCACGTACATCGGGTCCAGCCCCAGCATGGCGCAGGCGCCGGCCACCGGCGGCGGCACCGGGACCGCGCGCTCCTGGATCACGACCCCGCACCCGGAGGCCACGGCGATCTCGTTGAGCGAGGTGCCCAGACCCCCGCGGGTCGGGTCGCGCAGCACATGCAGATCCGGGGTGACCGACAGCATCGCCTCGACGAGTCCGCCGAGCGGCGCGGAGTCGCTCTCGATCTCGACCTCGAACCGCAGGTTCTCCCGCCGGCTGAGGATGGCCACGCCGTGCACGCCGATGGCCCCGCTCACCAGGACGACGTCGCCCGGAACCACCCGTTGCGGACGCAGGTCGACCCCGGCGGGGACCACGCCGATCCCGGACGTGTTGACGTACACGCCGTCACCGTGCCCGGCCTCCACGACCTTGGTGTCACCCGTCACCACGCGCACCCCGGCGGCACGGGCCGCGCTGCCGAGCGCCTCGGCGACCCGGCCGACGGTCTCGATGTCGACGCCCTCCTCCAGGATCAGCCCGCACGAGAGGTACGCCGCACGGGCCCCGCTCATCGCGAGGTCGTTGACCGTGCCGTTGACGGCCAGGTCACCGATGCTGCCGCCGGGGAAGAACAGCGGCCGGACCACGAAGGAGTCGGTGGAGAAGGCGAGCCGGGCGCCGCCGAGGTCCACCACGGCGGAATCGGTGAGCGCGGCCGGAGCCGCCCCGCCGAGCCCCGGGAGGACGACCTGCTCGAGCAGCTCGGCGGACAGGGCGCCGCCACCGCCGTGGCCCATCACCACCCGCGGCTGGTCGCGCAGGGGTGCCGGACAGCTCCAGGAGAGCATGTCGGGGGCGGTCGTGGACTCAGACAACGGAGCTCGCCTCCCGGTCCGGCGCGGTCACGTCCGCCACCGGCAGTTCCAGCCGCCGGTACAGGTAGTACGCGGCGCAGGCGCCCTCACTGGACACCATGGTGGCCCCCAGCGGGGTCCGCGGCGTGCAGGTCGTCCCGAACGCCTCGCACTCGTGCGGCTTCAGCAGCCCCTGCAGCACCTCACCGCTGCGGCACTCCGCCGGTTCCAGCGTGGCGATGTCCGACACCTGGAACCGGTGCTCGGCGTCGTAGTCCCGGTAGCGCGCCGACAGCCGCCAGCCGCTGTCCGGAATCACCCCGATCCCGCGCCACGCCCGGTCGGTGACCTCGAAGACGTCGTCGAGCATGGCCCGCGCGCCGGGGTTGCCCTCGGCCCGGACGGCGCGCGGATAGGCGTTGTCGACCGTGTGCTCGCCCCGCTCCAGCTGTCGCACGGTCCGCCGTACGCCCTCCAGGATGTCCAGCGGCTCGAACCCGGTCACCACGATGGGCACCCTGTACCGCTCGGCCAGCGCCGGGTACTCCCCGGTCCCCATCACGCTGCACACATGCCCGGCCGCCAGGAACCCCTGGACCCGGCAGTCCGGTGACCGCATGATCGCCTCGATCGCGGGAGGCACCCGCACGTGCGAGACGAGCAGGCTGAAGTTGCGGATGCCGCGCTTGCGGGCCTGATGCACCGTCATCGCGTTCGGCGGGGCCGTGGTCTCGAAGCCGATGCCGAAGAACACCACCTCGCGGTCCGGGTTCTCCTCCGCGATCCGCAGCGCGTCGAGCGGGGAGTACACCACGCGGACGTCACCGCCCTCCCCGCGGACCTGGAACAGGTCGCGCCCGGTGCCCGGCACGCGGAGCATGTCCCCGAAGGAGCAGAAGACCACCTCGGGCCGCGAGGCGATCGCCAGCGCCCGGTCGATCACCTCAAGCGGCGTCACACAGACCGGACAGCCCGGTCCGTGAATCAACTCCACCTCGTCCGGCAGCAGTTGGTCGATGCCGTGCCGGATGATGCTGTGCGTCTGACCGCCGCACACCTCCATCAGGGCCCATGGCCTGGTCACCGATGCCCGGATGTCGTCGAGCAGGTGTGCCGCCAGCTCCGGGTCCTGGAACTCGTCGATGTACTTCACCGCCGTACCTCCCGCGCCGGTTCCTCGTCGCCGCTCCGCGCGGCCTGTTCCCACGGATCGCCGAACTCCTCCTGGAGCATGCCGAGGTTCTCGAACAGCTCCAGGGTCCGGCGGGCCGACTCCTCGTCCAGCCGTTGCAGGGCGAACCCGACGTGCACGATGGCGTACTCACCGACCTGGAGATCGGGCAGGTACTCCAGGCACACCTCCTTGACCACACCGCCGAAGTCGACGGTGGCCATGCGGGTACCGTCCCGTTCCTCGACGCCCAGCACTCGGCCGGGTACCGCCAGACACATGCGGATCTCCTCACTCGTCGCGCGCGCGATCGCCCGCGTCCGTCATCGGCTTGCGGCTGCCGTCCGGGCGGCCACGACCAGCTGGCCGAGGGCCAGCCCGCCGTCGTTCGGCGGGATCTCCCGGTGGCGCAGCACGGTGAATCCGGCGGCACGCAGCTCACGGGCGCAGGCCGAGGAGAGCAGCGTGTTGGCGAACACCCCGCCGGTCAGCGCCACCGTCCGCAGTCCCGCCGCCGCACGGGCCTCCACGCACGTCTCCCGCACCAGCCCGGCGACGGCCAGGTGGAAGCGGGCGGCGATCACGGCCGCGGGGACGCGCCGCCGTACGTCCTCGACGACCGCCGCCAGCAGCGGTCCAGGATCGGCCGCCGACGAACCCGGGCCGCCCGCCGGCCGGAACCGGTAGCGCGGGTCGGGGGCCGCGCCGCCGGCCGAGACGGCCGCCGCCTCCAGCTCGACCGCTGCCTGCGCCTCGTAGCCCGCGCGGTGGCACACCCCCGCCAGGGACGAGACCGCGTCGAACAGCCGGCCCATGCTGGAGGTCGGCACACAGTTGAGCCCGCGCGTCAGCTGCGTGCGCAGCACGTCGAGTTCGTCCGGCGGGCAGGCGGCCGTGCACGGCAGGTCCGGTGCGGCGGGGATGCCCGCCGCGTGCAGATGCGCCAGCGCCATCCGGTACGGCCGCCGCACCGCCGCGTCACCACCGGGCAGCGGCACATAGGACAGGTGCGCGAACCGCTGGTATCCGTCGTAGTCCGCGATCAGGAACTCCCCGCCCCACACGGCGCCGTCCTCCCCGTGCCCGGTGCCGTCGAAGGCGACCCCGATGACGCGGTGGCCGGCCGGCACCCGGTGCTCGGCCAGGACGGCGGCGACGTGCGCGTGGTGGTGCTGGACGGTGACCACCCGACGGTCCCCGGCGTGCCGCCGCGCCCATGCCGCCGACCGGTAGCCGGGATGCCCGTCGGCGGCCAGCAGCGACGGCCGCACACCGGTCACGGACTCCAGGTGCCGCTCGGCCCGGCCGAACGCCTCCTGGGTGGCGAGGTCGTCCATGTCCCCGACATGCGCGGACAGCCAGGCCCGGCGTCCCTCCCCGAGACAGAAGACGTTCTTCAGGTCCCCGCCCACCGCGAGCGACGGCACCACGGGAGCCGGCAGCGTGACGGGCAGCGGCGCGTAGCCGCGGGAGCGGCGCAGCACCAGCGGCTCGCCGTCGCAGACGCGCACCACGGAGTCGTCGCACGGCACCCGGATCGGCCGGTCGTGCGTCAGCCACGCGTCGGCCGTCCCCGCCAGCCGCACCAGGGCCTCGTCGTCGTCCGTCACGATGGGTTCGCCGGAGCGGTTGCCGCTCGTCATCACCAGCAGCCGGGGCGCCCCCGCCGCCGCGAGCAGCAGGTGGTGCACCGGCGTGTACGGCAGCATCACGCCCAGGTCCGGACTGCCCGGCGCGACGGCGTCCGCGGGCACCGGCGCGCCCGGCGCCGGCCGGACACCGGAGCGCCGCCGCAGGAGAACCACCGGCCGGACCCGCCCGGTGAGCAGCTCCCGCTCCACGGGACCGATGTGCACCAGGTGTTCGACGTCCCCGATGTCCCGCGCCATCAGCGCGAACGGCTTGTCCCCCCGGGCCTTGCGGCGGCGCAGCGCGGCCACCGCCTCCGGCCGGGTGGCGTCACAGGCGAGGTGGTAGCCGCCGACGCCCTTGACCGCGAGCACCGCGCCCGTGGCGAGCAGCGCGGCGGCCGTGCCGACGGGGTCGTCGCCGGCCGGCAGCGGCGTCCCGGGACAGGAGGGTCCGGTCACCAGCCGCAGCCGCGGCCCGCACGCGGGACAGGACACCGGCTGCGCGTGGAAGCGCCGGTCGAGGGGATCCCCGTACTCGCGGGAGCAGTCCGGGCACAGGGGGAAGCCCGCCATCGTCGTGTGCGCACGGTCGTACGGCAGGCCGGTGACGATGGTGAAACGCGGCCCGCAGTGCGTACAGGTGATGAACGGATGGCCGTGGCGCCGGTCGCGGGGGTCGCCGAGCTCGGCCAGACAGTCGGAGCAGGTCGCGGTGTCGGGCGCCACGAGAGTCCGTACGGGACCGTCCGTCCGGGACGCGACGATGCCGAAGCCGCGCTGCCGCGTGACGGGCAGTTCGGTGGTCTCCACCGACTCCACCAGCGCGAGCGGCGGCGCGTCCGGCGCGATCCGCGCGCAGAACCGGTCGACGGCCGACGGCGCGCCCTCGACCTCCACCACCACCCCTTCACCGGTGTTCGTGACGTGTCCCGCCAGCCCGAGAGCGGTGGCCAGCCCGTACACGAACGGCCGGAACCCCACACCCTGCACCACGCCCCGTACGACGACACGCGCACGCCGTGGCGGACCGGCGTCCGGTGCCGGGGCCGGGGCGACACCGGGAGCGGTGCTCACGCCTCGGCCCGCGCCATCACCGGTACGTGGACCGTGTCCCCGTCGGCCGCCGCGAGCGCACGGTCCACCAGGACGCCCGCGCCCTCACCGGTCCGCACGGACGTCAGCACCACCTCGACACCCGGATTGACCCGCTCCACATGGGCGCGGAAGGCGGCCTCGTCGAACGCGGCAGGACCGGCCAGATCGGACTTGGTGACGATCACCAGCTGGGCGAGGCCGAACGCGGTGGGGTACTTGAGCGGCTTGTCCTCGCCCTCCGTGACGGACGCCAGGACGACGCGCAGGGACTCGCCCAGATCGTAGGAGGCCGGGCACACCAGATTGCCCACGTTCTCCACGAAGAGCAGCCGGGTGGCGTCGGGCAGCCAGTCGTGCAGGTGCCCGGCGAGCATGTCCGCCTCCAGGTGGCACAGCCCGTCGGTGAGCACCTGCTTGACCGGGACGCCCGCACGGGCCAGCCGGGTGGCGTCGTTCTCGGTGGCGAGGTCCGCGGTGAGGGCCGCGGTCGTGACGCCCCGCTCCCGTGCCAGCACCAGTTCGCGCTCCAGCAGGGCCGTCTTGCCGCTGCCGGGGCTCGACAGGAGGTTGACGACGGTGGTGCCCCGGGACGTGAGTTCGGTGCGCAGGACGCCCGCCGCCATGGTGTTCCTGGCGAGCACGGCCTGCCGGAGGTCGACTGTGCGGCACATCGTCAGCTCTCCTCGGATCGCGGTACCGGTGTGGGATCGGATGCTGCGGTGGGCGTGGACCAGTGCACCTCGGTGATCCGCAGTTCGCGGCCCGAGAGCAGTTCGCCGGCGCCCCGGCGGCAGACCGCGCAGAGCATGTCCGGCGGCATGCCCGTGTCCCAGGAGCGTCCGCAGGGGGTGCAGGAGGCCCGGCCGGGCAGCGACCGGGTGACGAGCTCGGCGCCCTCCAGCACCGTGCCGGCGCAGGCCAGTTCGAAGCAGAAGGCGAGGGCGTCGGGGACGACGCCGGCCAGTTCCCCGATCTCGACGGTGACCCTGCGCACTCCGTGCGCGCCGCCGGACCGTGCCGCCTGCTCGACCTGGTCCACGACCGACAGGGCGACGGACATCTCGTGCATCGCCGCTCCGTCCTGGCCGGGTGGTGTTCGCCGCCCATTAGAGGCACGGCCGGGGCGGCAGGCGGACCGGCGCGCCGGGGCCATAGCCCGTTCGGCGGGCCTCACATACTGCGAATGCGCAGGTAACGCCGCACGTCCGGCCAGAGGTTCACGGTGATCGCCGCCAGTGCGGACAGGGTGAGGACGGCGGCGACGCCGCCGACGAGGCGTTTGCTCATGGTGCTCTCCGAAGGGATGGAAGGGGGGTGCCGTCGGGCCGGACCTCGGCTTCGTCGCCGGGCGGCCCGCCGATCAGGCCGGCGACCAGACGTGCCGCCTCGGGCACCGCGGCGGCGACCTGCGGGCTGAGTCCGATGCCCTCGTCCAGGACGGCGGGTTCACAGCCCACGACCAGCATGCGGCGGGGCGGCACCGCGCCGGTGCCCGCGCACAGGGTGTCGAGCAGGGCGAACACGACGTCGGGCGACATGCGGTGGCCGTCCAGGGGGACACCGTCCGGCGGGGCACCGTCCGGTGGCCGCCGGCCGGCGGGCCCGGCCGCGTCGATCACGTACAGGGTGCCCGGCTGCCCGCCCCGCGCCGTCGCGTCGAGCACCACGAGCGTGTCGTATCCGTCGAGGAGCCGGTAGGCCAGGTGCACGCCGCGGATGCCGATGTCGGCGACCTCGACGCCCTCCGGCAACGGCCGTCCGGCCAGGGCGCGGGCGGCCTCGACGCCGAAGCCGTCGTCGCCGAGGAAGATGTTGCCGACGCCGGCGACCAGGGTGCGCGGAGCTGCCGTGCCGCCGGTCACGGTGCCTCCACGTCGATCTCGTCGGGCTGGAAGTAGAGGTAACGGCCCTGCTCACGGCGGATGTCGGCGCCCGGGTCGTCCTCGACGACGACCGCGATGTGCACGCCCCCGTCGACGTCGTGGAGGACCGCCTCCACCAGGGCGCGCCGCCCGGCGAGGAACAGGTCCTGGGCGTCGGTGTGCCGCAGCCGGGGCCGCAGGACGACGCGGCTGCCCGCCCGCACCTCCCGCCCGTCGACCAGCACGTGGTCGTGGGCCGGGTCCACCGAGGCGTCCGCGCCCGGATCCCACCAGGGGGTGTCCGGCCGGGCGAGGCCGCCCTCGGCGTCACGGAAGACCGGCGGGGCGGGGGCCGCCGCTCCGAACGCGGTGACCTCCCGCAGTCCGCGGACCGCGCCGTGCAGCCGCTCCAGCACCTCCGCGGGCATCGAGTCGGTGAGGTCGATCACCGCCGCGGCCCTCTCGTCCGTACCCCTCGCCTCACGCTTCTCCTCGTCGGTGAGGGCCGCGGTGCGCAGGGCGAGGATCTCGTCGATCTCCGTGGCGTCGTACAGGGCGCCCGGGCTCTCGGGGGCGATGGCCGGATGGTCCTCCAGGATGATCGGGGAGGAGAGCACCAGGTCACGGGAGTCCGGTTCACCGGCCAGCACGGGCCAGGTGTGCAGATTGCGGCAGGCCGCGGCGGCGCCCCGGGCCCACTCCGGAGGGTCCGTCAGCGACAGGAAGCCCCCGGCGTCCAGATGCAGCAGCGTGTGCGTGGCGACCAGTGAGCGGGAGAGGGCCGCGTCACGGTCGGCGCCCTCCTCGGGCAGCCACTCGCCGGTGTTCTCGACGACCACACCGAGCCGCTGCGTGGCGTACGGGCCGTCCAGTGGGCTCGCCGTCAGGCGCAGGACGCCCTCCACCGCCTCGTGGCGCCGGACCAGCCGCCCCACGACCGTCCCGTCGGCGTCCGTGACCGGCTCGGTCTCCTCACCGGCCGGCCGGTCGAACGGGACGACGGTGCCGGAGCCCGACAGCTCCTCCACGGGAACGGTGAGGCGGACCCGCTCCTCCCGGCCCTCGTCCCACGGGACGATCACCCGGTCCGCCAGGCGGAGTTCGCCGACGGTCTCGTAGGTGCCGTCCGGCAGCATCCGCTGCACCGTGCGCCGCCGGGCGTGCAGGAAGCGCACCTCGACGGAGAGGACGGCACCCCGGCGCGGCTCCATCAGCAGTTCGGTGTGCTGGAAGTCGTGTTCCGCGGCCGTCGCCGTCCAGGACGGGGGCACCAGCACCCCGAACTGCCAGCGCAGCCTGTTCTTGGCGGCCGACGCCCGGTACGGGTAGAGCACATAGCCCTCGAACAGCACGGCGTCGGCGACGTGCCGGGCGACCGCGAGGCGGGCCTCGGCCGAGGCGGTGAACGTCGTCGTGGTCATCGTGTCCCCCCGCCCGCGGCGTCCAGCAGTTCGTCGACGGTCGCCTGCCACGAGGGAAGCGCCCGCCGGGACCGGTAGGCGAGCAGCGCGTCCATCGCGTCCCTCGGCAGCCGGATCCAGCCCGAGCCCGGGAAGTGCCGGTCGACCATCTCCCGCCAGGTGCCCACCGGCATCCGGAACACCGCCTCCTTGTCCCAGGGGACCGGCTCGACCCGGAACCCGCCGGCCCCGGTGAACGCGGTGCCGGAGAACAGCATCCGCAGCGGCACCTCTCCGTCGTCCAGGGCGTGGAAGTAGCGGGACGAGGCGATGTCCATGTCGTAGGTGCAGGGCACCACCAGGTCGGTCTCGGTCTCGCCGGTGAACCCCCGGACCATCACCGGGACCTGGGCGAACTCCAGGGGGTTGAGGGTGCTGCCCCAGCGGGACCGTTCCCCGAACAGATCGGTCAGGGCGGCGGCCTCGGTGTCGTCGTAGCCCCGGCGCGCGGGCTCGATACGGATCTGGCAGCGCAGCGCCAGCGCGTGCACCCGCTCCCCCGGGGACGCGGTGACCCGCAGCCGGAAGACCAGTGCCGGACCCGCGGCGTACGGGTCTGCGCGCACCCCGGTGCAAGTGAAACCGAACTCGGTCACGACGGTCTCCCCCCGACGTCACGGGCCCGCTCGCGCACGTGGCCGAAGAACTCCTCCAGCTCGGCGCGTGCCCGCGCGCCGCCGTCGAAACCCTGCCACCGCAGTCGCATACGGCCCACCAGTTCGTAGCAGATGTCGATCGGCACCAGATGGCACTCCACCCGCCCCTGGTGGCGGCGGAGCAGCAGCGCCTCCACGTCGGGTTCGAGAAGCCCGGCCAGGGGGGTGGCGGCCAGCAGCAACGTCCAGACCTCCGGCTCGAGTTCGCTCTCGGTGGCGCCGGCCGGGCTCGGATAGAGCGCGACCGGCCGGCCGAGGGCGGAGTTGTGGAAGAAGAAGACGACGCCGACGGGGACACGCAGCCGCTCCCAGGACGCCTCGTCCAGGCCGTGCCCGGGGTCGCTCAGACAGCGGCCCGGAACCGCGCGGAACCGGCCCGTGGCCGCGCCCGAGGTGTCCAGCAGCCGGGCACAGGGGTCACAGGCGCAGGCCAGGGCCCGGTTCTCGGTGTCGACGAGATGCCGGTGGCCGGGGTCCGGCAGGGCGGCCGAGCACAGTTCGCAGCGTTCGTCGCGGGGCGGCCGGGGCGCGGTGAACCGGAACAGGCCCCGCCACAACGACGGCTGACGGGTGCTCACGGTGCCGTGGTGGCCGCTGGGCGGCCGTCCGGCCCCGACGAGGGGGAGCCCGGCGGGCCCGCCCCGATCTGGAGCAGCACCGGCTCGGACACCGGGTCCGCCTCCCATGTCACCGCCGTCACCTCGGGGGCGAACGACGCGAGCGTGTCCAGGACCGCCCGCTCGACGGCGTCCCGGGAGCCGCCGCAGCCGCAGCCCCCCGAGCCCGCCGTCCGCAGCCGCAACTCGCCCGTGGCCGGGTCGAAGCCGGTGCTCTCCACGTCCTGCGGCAGGGCATCGAGGGCGTGGGCGATCCGGGTCGGCGCGTCCTGCGGATGCAGCCCGTGCAGCACCAGCAGGCCCGCGACGAGCTCGTCGGCGAGCAGCGCGTCCACGGCCTCGCGGGCCGGCCGCTCCGGGCGGCGCTCGAGCAGGTCCATGACCCGCGCGAACCCGCCGCCGTAGAACTCCATGAGTACGCGCACCAGTTCCTCGGCGGCCTCGCACGCCGCGCGGTCGCCCGAGGAGGCGAGCCGGTCGAGGACCTCCTCGACCATCCGCCCGGCCGTCTCCGCGTCCGGCGTGCCCTGGGCGCCGCTCATCCGGCGAGGCCGCTCAGACCGGTGGGCACGTGCATCGACTTCACCGTCCGGCCGTCACCGACGTACATGTGGACACCGCACGGCAGACACGGGTCGAAGCTGCGCACGGCGCGCATGATGTCGATGCCCTTGAAGTTCTCCGGTGAGTTCTCCTCGAAGATCGGCGTGTTCTGCACCGCGTCCTCGTACGGGCCCGGGGTGCCGTAGGTGTCCCGGGTGGAGGCGTTCCACGGCGTCGGCGGATACGGGTGGTAGTTGGCGATCTTCCCGTCCCGGATCACCATGTGGTGGGACAGGACACCGCGCACCGCCTCGGTGAAGCCGACGCCGATCGACTCGTCCGGCACCTCGAACTTCTCCCAGGTCTGGGTGCGTCCGGCGCGTACCTCCTCGAGGCCCTTCTCCGCGCTGTGCAGGGCCACCGCGGCGGCGTACGCCTGGAAGTAGGTGCGGGCGCGGTTGCGCTCCAGGGCGTTGGACCACTTCGGGATCTTCCACTCGAAGGTGGTCTCCGGCTTGGTGAGCGTGCGCGGCAGGTTGATGACGACGCTGTGCCCGGTCGCCTTGACGTACCCGATGTCGACGAGCCCGGACAGCGCGGTGGACCACAGGCGGGCGATGGGGCCGCCGCCGGTGTCCAGCGGCAGATGGTCCTTGCCGTCGAACCAGCGCGGGGACATCACCCAGCTGTACTTGTCGTCGAAGTTCCGCTTCTGGGGTGCCGGAATGGTGTGCTGGTTCCACGGATGGCGCGGGTCGACGGGGTTGCCGAGCGGATCGTGGGTGACGAAGCGCTCCTGGCCCTCCCAGTCCTCGTAGTACGCGCTGCCCAGCAGGATGCGGATGCCGAGGTTGATCTCGGTGAGGTCGTTGGTGACCAGCTTCCCGTCCACCACCACACCGGGGGTGACGAGCATGCGCCGTCCCCAGTCCGTCATGTTGGCGTAGGTGAAGTCGCAGTACTCGGGGTCGTTGAACGCCCCCCAGCAGCCCAGCAGTACACGCCGGCGGCCGACCTCCTCGTAGCCGGGCAGTGCCTCGTAGAAGAAGTCGAACAGGTCGTCGTGGAGCGGCACGACCCGCTTCATGAACTCGCAGTACCGCATGAGGCGGGTCATGTAGTCCGTGAAGAGCTGCACCGATCCGATGGTGCCGACACCGCCCGGGTACAGCGTGGAGGGGTGCACATGGCGGCCCTCCATCAGACAGAACATCTCCCGTGTGTACCGGCTGACCTGGAGCGCCTCCCGGTAGAACTCGCCCTCCAGCGGGTTGAGCGAGCGCATGATGTCGGCGATGGTGCGGTAGCCGTGGTCGGCGGCGTGCGGCGCCTCGGTGCGTTCGGCGAGTTCGAGGACGCCCGGGTTGGTCTCGCGGACCATCTTCTCGCAGTAGTCGACCCCGACCAGGTTCTCCTGGAAGATGTTGTGGTCGAACATGAACTCCGCGGACTCTCCGCAGTTGATGATCCACTCACCGAGGTGCGGCGGCTTCACGCCGTACGCCATGTTCTGCGTGTAGACCGAGCAGGTGGCGTGGTTGTCGCCGCAGATGCCGCAGATGCGGCTGGTGATGAAGTGCGCGTCGCGCGGGTCCTTGCCCCGCATGAAGAGGCTGTAGCCGCGGAAGACCGACGAGGTGCTGTAGCACTCGGCGACCCGCTTCTGCTTGAAGTCGATCTTCGTGTGGATGCCGAGGCTGCCCACGATCCGGGTGATCGGGTCCCATGCCATCTCCACCAGGCCGGTGCCGTCACCGGTCGTCGTCGAGGTCGCCATTGTGTCGGTGCTGCCCTTCGGTCGTTCGGGTCGGTGAGGGGGTCGGCGGAACAGCGGGGCAGGGGGCGTGGGTCACCAGGGCGGCCGGTAGCCGGTGGTGAGTTTCCGGCCGGTGTGCCGCCACTTGGGCTCCTTGTCCACCGTCCGTGTCGTCATGGTCCGCAGCTTGCGCACCACGCCTCCGTAGGCGCCGCTGGCCGTCGTGGAGAGCTTGGCGCCGGGCGGTTCGTCCATGAACGGCATGAACTTGTCGGGGAAGCCGGGCATGGTGCAGGCGATGCAGATGCCGCCGACGTTCGGACAGCCGCCGATGCCGTTCATCCAGCCGCGCTTCGGCACATTGCACTTCACCACGGGACCCCAGCAGCCGATCTTCACCAGGCACTGCGGGGAGTCGTACGACAGGGCGAACTGGCCCTGCTCGTAGTAGCCCGCCCGGTCGCACCCCTCGTGCACGGTGGCCCCGAACAGCCATGTGGGGCGGAGCTTGTCGTCCAGCGGGATCATCGGCGCGGAACCCGCGGCCTGGTACAGCAGATAGGTGAGGGTCTCGGCGAAGTTGTCCGGCTGGATGGGGCAGCCCGGGACGCAGACGATGGGGATGCCGGCCTTCGACTTCCAGTCCCAGCCCAGATAGTCCGGCACACCCATGGCGCCGGTCGGGTTCCCCGCCATGGCGTGGATGCCGCCGTAGGTCGCGCAGGTGCCGATGGCCACGACGGCGAGGGCCTTGGGGGCGAGCCGGTCGATCCACTCGCTGGTGGTGATGGGCTGACCGGTCTCCGGGTTGTCCCCGAAGCCGCACCAGTAGCCCTCCTTCTTGATCGCCTCGTTCGGCACGGACCCCTCGATCACCAGGACGAACGGATCGATCTCCCCGCGCTCGCCCTTGAAGAACCACTCGATGAACGTGTCCGCGCCGCCGACCGGTCCGCACTCGAAGTCGATGAGCGGCCAGTGCACGGCGATCTTCGGCAGGCCGGGCAGACCGCCGAGCGCGATCTCCTCGATGCTGGGCTGCATCGCGGCGGTCAGGGCGACCGAGTCGCCGTCGCAACTCAGGCCGGCGTTGATCCAGAGGATGTGGATCGGCTTGTCGTCCGTGCCGACGGCGCCGGACGTCTCCGGTTCGGCGCTCGCGGCCGGGGGTGCTTCGTTCATCGGGGCCTCCTGGGGAGGAATGCGGCGGTGCCGATGTCTCGGCCCGTGTCCGTGGCTCAAGCGTCGGCCACACCGGTCGGCACCGCAGGCGGGACGGCCGGCGGTTCCTTGCGGCAGAAGGCCCTGCGGAGCGCGTGGTAGGGAGCGGTGGGGTCGAAGAAGATCCTGCGCATGTGCGCGAGTTCTCGCTCGCGCACCGCCGCCAGAGGGGTGACGGCCTCCCGGCGCTCGCTCTCGGCCTTCTTCGCGACGAGCCGTGCCTGCGCCCGGGAAGAGCCGGCCAGGCGCTGAGCCAGCCGGGTGACCTCGCCGGAGAAACGGCCCGGAGCGCAGTCGATCACCCGGTCGGCCAGCCCGATGTCCCGGGCCTGGCCGGCCCCGACCGGGAGCGCTTCCCGCATGAGCCGCTTCGCCGCCGCGGCGCCCACCCGGCGCGGCAGGCTGTAGGTCCAGTACTCGGAGCCGTACAGGCCCATGAGGCGGTAGTGCGGGTTGAGCACCGAGCCGGAGCGGCACCACACCTCGTCCGCGGCCAGCGCCAGCATGACGCCCCCGGCCGCCGCGTTGCCGCCGACCGCGGCGACGACGAGCCGGTCGGTGGTGGTCAGGACGGCCTCGACCAGGTCGTTCATCGCGTTGATGTTGGACCAGGACTCCAGCGCCGGATCCGCCGCCGCCTCGATGACCTGCAGGTGGATTCCGTTGGAGAAGAAGTCGCGGCCGCCCCCGAGGACCAGCACGGACGTGGGCCGCTCGCAGGCCGCCCGGTACGCCTCCAGCAGCCGCCTGCAGTGGTCGGTGGACATCGCGCCGCCGGGGAAGGAGAACCACAGCATCCCCACCGCGCCGTCCTCCCGGTACCGGATGTCCGACCAGGGGGCCCCGTCCCCGGCTGGGCACAGCGGCGGCGTGGACAGCCTCGGCAGCCGGGGCAGCTGGTCGCCCAGCGCGAGCACGGCGGGGAGCTTGCAGGCCCGCGGCGCCCCGGGGCCGGTACGGGCCCGCAGCTCGGGGAGCCACACCGCGCCGTCGGCCGTGGCCCGGCAGACCGCGCCCGCCCGGGTGGCCAGCAGTTCGCCGGGGCGTCCGCGCAGCCGGTACTCGGGATGACCGCCGTGCAGGAACCATTCCGCACCGAGCAGTTCGTCGAGGACGCCGGGCTGGGAGTCGGCGGCGCGCAGCTTGCGCAGTACCGTCCCGGTCGGGTCGTCGGCCCACGCGATACGACGGGTTCCCTGGCGCATCGGCGGGCGGGTCCGGGCGCCCGGCGCGGCCGGCAGGGAGCTCTGCGCGGCGGGGGAGTGGCGGCCCGAGGCGAACCGTTCGACGGCGGTCAGTACGGCGTCCACGGCGGCGTCGGACAGTTCGTTGCGGTACAGATCGCTCTTGCCGGTGCGGGCCACGGGGAACGCCGTCGTGGCCCACACGGGCCCCGCGTCCATCTCCTCCTCGGCCTGGAGCACGGTGACCCCCCAGGCGGTGGCGTCCTCGTGGATCGCCCAGTCCAGGGACGACGGCCCCCGGTCGCCGACCGGCCCCGGGTGCACGATGAGGCACGTCCGGGTCGTCCACACCTCGCGCGGGACGACCGCCTTCAGCATCGGGGCCACGACCAGCCCGGGATCGTGCCGGTCCACGGCGCGGACCACGTCACCGCTGGTGGGCGTCACCTCGACGGCGACGGCGTGCCCGCGGACCCGCAGCTCGGCGTGGACCCGCTGAGTGAGGCTGTTGTAGGCACTGGCGATGAGCAGGATGCGCATGGCGACAGCCCTTTCGGGGTTGCTGAGGCCGCCCCGGCGGGAGGCGGCCCGGCTGTCTGCGATGGTCGGGCATCCGGGGCCGGAAGCGTCGACACGAATCCCTCTCGTCACCCGTGCGAGTGATGGTTCCGGCCGCATGCGAGGCGGACAGGTGGATATCGGTCCTGAATCTCCCGATATGCCCCGGATCGAGATGAGTGGGAGGCTTTTTGTGCCGGGGCACTGTGGATGTGCTCCCTACGAGCGGACAGGTGGGCCGACACATGCCCGATGATCGCAAGTCGCCGAAGCCGTCGCGGGACCGCGGGCCCGGTCGCCATCAGGGGACCGAACACCACGGCTGGTCGCCCGACGTCGACGAAACGCGGCAGCAGGAGAACCCGAGCGCTCGCCGCTCCTTCCACGCGGAGGAGCACGCGCCCTCACGCGGAGCGGGCCGCAAGCACGTCGAGGAGGAACGTACGTCCGTCCCGGGTGACGTCGCGCGCAGCGACGCGCGGCGGGGCGAGGAGTACGCGGAGCGGAGTGAGGAGGGGAGGCGGGACACGGGACGCCGGGGCCGGTCCGCGCGTCCCAGCGGCACCAAGGACGACTCCGCCTTCACCGGGGTCGACCCCGACGACTCCGGATCCGGACCCCGGCCGGGCTGACGGACGGGGTCACTCCACGGGCCAGGTGTGGACCGGGGCGTTGAGGTGCATGTACTCGATGTACTGCTGGGTCATGCGCCGCAGCGCCTCGTGGCGGCCGCAGTGCGCGGTGGCGTCGATGTGGTGGAACATCTCCTTCTGCCACACCGCCCCGTTGCGGCCCGTCACGCACCGCTGCTCGATGATGCCGAGCAGCGGTTCCCGCCAGGCCTCGTCCATCCCGGAGCGCTCCAGCCCGCGGTGCGCCAGCGGCAGCAGCCGCCGCAGCACGAGTTCGGCCGCCGGCACCTCGCCCATGCCGGGCCAGTACAGCCGGGCGTCGATGCCGTACCGCGCCGCCGACCTCAGGTTGTCCTCGGCGGCCGAGAAGGACATCCGCGACCACACCGGACGTTCCTCCTCCACCAGGGCGCGGGTGAGCCCGTAGTAGAAGGCGCCGTTGGCGAGGGTGTCCGCGACGGTCGGGCCGCCGGGCAGCACCCGGTTCTCCACCCGGACGTGCGGCTTGTCGTGCGCTACGGCGTACACCGGCCGGTTCCAGCGGTAGATGGTGCCGTTGTGCAGGGTCAGCTCGCCGAGTTCCGGGATGTCGCCGCGAGTGAGGGTCTCCACCGGGTCCTGGTCGTCGCACAGGGGGAGCAGGGCCGGGAAGTAGCGCAGGTTCTCCTCGAAGAGGTCGAAGACGCTGGTGATCCAGCGCTCGCCGAACCACACCCGGGGCCGCACGCCCTGCGCCTTGATCTCCTGCGGGCGGGTGTCGGTGGCCTGCTCGAACAGCGGGATGCGCGTCTCGTGCCACAGTTCCTTGCCGAAGAGGAAGGGCGAGTTGGCCGCGAGCGCGACCTGGACCCCGGCGATGGCCTGAGCCGCGTTCCAGTAGTCGGCGAACTGTTCGGGGGAGACCTGGAGGTGGAACTGCGTGCTGGTGCACGCGGCCTCCGGCGTGATGGTGTCCGCGTAGGTCCGCAGCCGGTCGATGCCGGTCACCTCGATGTGCAGGTCCTCGCCGCGTGCCGCGAAGATCTGGTCGTTGAGCAGCCGGTAGCGCGGGTTCTCCGAGAGCGCGCCCTCGCCGACGTCCTCCTGTCGCAGGGTGGGCAGGATGCCCGTCATGATCAGATGCGTGCCGATGGACCTGGCGCGGTGCTCCGCGTGGTTCAGCGCCGCGCGGATCTCCGACTCCCAGGCGTCGGGCCCGCCCGCCGTGAGCCGTCGGGGGGCGATGTTGATCTCGAGGTTGAACCGGCCGAGTTCGGTGTCCCAGGCCGGGTCCGCGATGGCCTCGAGCACGTCGGTGTTGCGCATCGCGGGCTGGGCCCGGTCGTCGACCAGGTTGAGTTCGATCTCGAGCCCCACCTGGGGCCGCTCGGCCTCGAAGCGCGACTCGCGCAGCATCTGCGCCAGCGCTTCGAGGCACTCCTGCATCTTGATCCGGTAGCGGCGGCGATCCTCGCGGGTGAAGGTGAGCGCCGGGACGTCGCGTCCCATCGGTCTCCCTCCAGGGCTCTGGTCCTCGGAACCTGTCCACCCAAGCGTCGCACCGGCGGACGAGTCCGACCACGCGAAGCGCGTCAGGCCTTCGCGCCGTCGGCGAGGAAGGCGGTCAGGCTGTCGAGGAGCATGGTGCTGCCCTGCTCGGCCATGTCGCGCTCCTCCGCCGTGTCGCACGCCTGGCGGAGCACGATCCGCGTCCGCGAGCCGTCCTCGGCGAGCTCGACGGCCATCGTCGAGGGCGCGGGCTTCCCGGGGACGTCCATGCCCACCACCAGCAGGCGGTTCTCGTCGACATCGAGGTAGGAGCCGGTCAGGGGGAACTCACCGCCGTCCGGGGTGACCATGGTGGCCTTCCAGGCCCCGCCCGGCCGTACGTCCATCTCCACGGAGCCGGGGGCCGCGTAGGCCCAGCGGGCGTACTGGTCGGGGGTGGTCCAGGCCTGCCACACCCGGGCCGCGGGGGCGTCCAGGGTGCGGGTCAGGGTGTACGAGAAGTCGGTGCCGTCGCTCATCATGCTTCCTTCGTCCGATGGGCCGGCCCCCAACGGGCCGGTCGCATCTTTGGACGGGCGGGAGCGCGGAAAGTCATCGGTACGACGAGGGTGTATGTTGTTGACAACAAGATGTTCATCCGTGAGGCTGGTCCCATGGCGCAGACCCCCGAGCACCCGACCGACCCCTTCACACCCCCGAGTTCCGACGCGGCGCGCGTGCACCGGACGCACGCCTCCTTGTTCCGCATCGCCGAACGGCACGCGGCCACCGACGGGCAGCGCCGTCGGCAGACCCACCCCGGAGTGATCAGCCCGCACGAGGCGGTCCGGCTGGTGTCCTTCCTGCTCAGCGGCGCCGCGCTGCTCGAGGACGGTGAACCGGAGGTGGACCGCGCGGACATCACGGCCGCGCTGAGCCTCGTACCACGCGCCCGGGCTGAGATGGACGAGCTGGAGGCCGGTCTCCTGCAGATGGCGCGGGGGCGCGGCATGACCTGGCCCGAGATCGCCTTCGGCCTCGGCCTGGGCAGCCCGCAGGCCGCGCGGCAGCGCTACGAGAGGCTGGTCGAGCGCACCGACGCCGGCACGGACTGACCGGGGCCCGCCGCATCGCTGTGGGCGCGCTCGCCCACGGCGAGGGCAGCCTGCCGCCAGGCGGCGCCGACCGCCCGGTGGGCCGCCGTGGTGCCGGCCGCCGTCCCGGGCGGCAGGTGCACCGGACGGCCGACGTGGACGTGGAACCGCGGACGGCGCACCGGGGCCGTGAGCACACCGGCCAGCTGCTTGGCGACCGGACCGGAGGCGAGCCGCCGGGCCCCCGCCTGGCCCACGGGCACGACCGGCGCTCCGGTGGCGGCCGCGAGCCGTGCCAGGCCGGTGCGGAAGGGCCGGGGCGGGGCCGACGCCGCGTCCTCGCGCAGCGGCAGGCCCCCTTCCGCGTAGATGAGGACATGGCGTCCCGACCGCACCGCCTCCGCCGCGGTGTCCAGCGCGTCCGCCGCGCGGGCGGTTCTCCGGTGCACCGGGATGTGGCCGCCCCCGGCCAGGGCGCGTCCCAGCACCGGTACGCGCCACAGCCCCGCCGTCGCCATGACGGCCGGCGTCACACCGATGCCGCGCAGCGCGGCCAGCACGACGGCCGGATCGGCCACCGAGTCGTGGTTGGCGACGAAGACACTGCCCGCGGCGAAGGGCTCCTCGGCGTCGAGGGTGACGGTGAGCCGCCCGAACAACGGCAGCAGGGCGGCGGCGGCACGGCTGAGCACGGAACGTCCTTCCGGAAGACGGGAACCTCGCCGCCCAGCCTCGTGCCCGCACCGCCCCCGCGCCTGAGTACGCGTACCCGGACCGTCGTGTGCCGCGTACTCGGCTTCCCGCAGGGACGGTCGTCCGCGTCCTCGCGCCGGGGCCGTACGACGCATCGCCCGACGATGCCCTGGGTACCCGCCACGTCCTCGCGCGGATCCGCCGCGCCGTCCCGGTACGGGAGGCCGCCATGGCCGAGATCAGCCCCATCGACCTGCAGAAGGCCCTGAAGGGTGCCGACTACCCCGCCGACCGCGACGACCTGGTCGCACTGGCGAAGAGCAACGGTGCCGACAACACCCTTGTCCAGAAGCTGACGCAGTCGGGGAGCAAGAAGTTCGACGGCCCCAACGAGGTGCAGAAGGCCGTCTTCGACAACGAATAGCGCAGAGGCGGGCCGCCCGCGCGGGCGCCCGCCCACCCGCGCGTCCGAAACCGGAAGGCGGTACCGGCCATGACCGAGTACGAGCGTTCACGCACGATGCCCGCACAGCCCGAGCATGTCTTCGACCAGGCCGCGAACATCGACCAGATGGGTGAGTGGCTGCCCGAGGCACTCCATGTGCACGCCGACGAGCTGCCCGCCGTCACCGTGCACGAGGACCGTCTCGACGAGGACACCTCCGCGCTGCTGCGCGCCGAGCGCGACCAGATGCGGCTCGAATGGGGCACGCGTGACCAGGGCAGTTACACCGGCTGGTTGCAGGTCGCCGGAATCGGCAGCGGAGCGAGCGAGGTCACGGTGCACCTGTCCTTCTTCGACGACAGCCACGACCCGGGCGAACAGCGGGTGGGCGACGCCCTGGACTCGAGCCTGAGGCGCCTGGAGGAACAGGTACGGCTGCGCGTCGACAACGCGGCCGGCTGAACGCCCCCCCAACGGAGAACCGTCGCTGTCGCGCGGTCTGCTACCAGTGGGCGGGGCGGTCCAGCGCGGGAGGCAGCACGGTGGTGGCGTCACCCCTGGCGGCGTTCACCTGCGCCTGGGTGAGGAAGAGGGCGCCGGTGAGGTCGGCGCCGCTGAGGTCGGCGTCGCGCAGATCGGCGCCGATCAGGTCGGCGTCCCGCAGATCCGCGCCCTTGAGGTCCGCGGCGACGAGCAGGGCACCGCGCAGACTGGCCCCCCTCAGATCGGCGCCGGACAGCCTCGCGCCGACGAGATCGGCCCCCCGGTGATTCTTCCTGCGCCCCGGCACATGGGCCCGGGCCAGCTCCCCGGCCCGCAGGAGCAGCACGTTGATCTCGCCGCGCAGCGCGTTCACATCCAGCTCGACGAGCGACTCGGCGCTGCCGCGGGTCAGGCCGTCGATCCGGGCCAGCGCCCGCCGCAGTTCCTTGTGCACGGGCCGGGCCGGGGGCAGGGCGAGGGCCTCGGTGATGTACCAGAGGAGCTCCTGCAGTTGCCGCATGACGGGGAAGGCCTCGAACATGCCGCGCGCCGTCTCCGGCGCCTGCCGCCAGTCGGTGCCGCCGAAGGTGACCTGGGACACCTTCTGCCCGGCGCCGAAGCAGTCGAAGACGGTGCAGCCGGGGTATCCCTCGTCGCGCAGCCGCTCGTGAATGCCGCAGCGGAAGTCGTTCCGCAGATGGGAGCACGGCCGCCCGGCGGGCTTGTCGGCGGCGAAGTCGGCGGAGCGGGCGAAGGGCAGCGCCACGCAGCACAGCCCGAAGCACGAGGAGCAGTCGGCCCGAAGGTCCTTGCGGTCCCCCGGGGAGGCGGGGGCTTCGTGCTGTGGCGACACCGTGTGTGCTCCAGTCGTGCGGCGAGCACTGCACACCGCGGCGCTCCGGGACCGGCCCATTCTCGCAGACGGCCCCCCGTCACCGGCACACGCCGTCGGTAGGTCTCAGCAGCGGTCCGTCCCCGCTCCCGCCTCACCGCCGTCGGCGCCCGGCGGCCCGGCACTGCGGGGCAGTTCGGCCCAGACCGTGCGTCCGGACCGGCCCGGAACGCTGGTGACCGCCCAGTCGCTGCTGAGCGCGTCGACCAGCAGCAGCCCACGGCCGTTCTGGTCGTCGGGGCCCGGTCGGCGGAGCACGGGCAGTCCGGGGCCGCGGGCCTGGTCCTCGACCTCGATACGGATCACGTCCGGGGCCAGGAGCAGCCGGAAGTGGATGCGGTCGCCGGCCGAGTGGGTGAGCGCGTTGGTGACCAGTTCCGAGGTCACGATGACAGCGTTGTCACACGCTTCGTGGCCGATCCCCCGTGCGGTCAGCAGGTCGCGCACCCCGCATCGGGCGGTGCGCACCGACGCCGGGGCCGTCGGCAGGTCGAACGCGCGCGTCTCCCGAAGGGCGTGGGGCCCGGAGGCGAGACGGCCGGGGCCGTCCGGCTGGGGGAGTGGAGCCGGTTGCCCGCCTCCGGGTGATCTGGGGGAGAGCTCGTTCCGGGCGTGGTGAAGCGGCCTGGGTAAGGGGAGCCGAGCCATCTCCGTGGGCCTTTCGTCTGCCTGCGCGCGGGGGGTCCCGTCCCACCTCGGCCGGGGGTCAACCGGCCGACTCCGTACGGCTGTTCAGCAGCCACGGGGACGGTGCGAACACTCTGGCACCTGTCAACGGCGGGCCGCAACCGGCAAGTTGAAAATTGCAGCCCGCTGCGGGCATGCTGCTCCCGGCAGCGCCTGATCGACTGTGTCCAAGGCGAGCGAGCACGTGAGACGGTGAGCCCGGAACACCGATGTGAGGGGGCACGGCGTGACCGCGGAGACCGACTGGGGCGGTGCCCCTTCCGTCCTGCGCATGATCCTCGGCAGACAACTCGAGGAGCTGCGCGGCCGGGCCGGTCTCACCTACGAGGAGGCGGGCGCGGCCATCGGCGTCAGTCACTCCACGATCCGCCGGATGGAAGCCGCCAAGGTCGCCCGGCTCAGACTCGCGGACGCCGAGAAGCTGCTCCGTGTCTACGGGGTGAGGGACCAGCAGGAGATCGACACCTTCCTGAAGTCGGTCCGCGAGGCCAACAAGCGGGGGTGGTGGCACACCTACCGCGATGTCATGCCGGACTGGTTCGCCGCCTACCTCAGCCTGGAACAGGCGGCCCTGCAGATCCGCGCCTACGAGAGCCAGATCGTGCACGGGCTGCTGCAGACCGAGGCCTACGCACGCGCCCTGCTGAGCGCCGGCAACCCGCACGCCCCCGCCGAGGCGACCGAGCGCCGGATCGCCCTGGGGATGCGCCGGCAGGAGTTGCTGCGGCGCGAGGCGCCGCCACGGGTGTGGGTGGTGATGGACGAGACGGTGCTCCGCTGGCCGGTCGGCGGCGCGGACGTGATGCGCGCCCAGATCGACCACCTCATCGAGATCCAGCGGCTGCCCCAGGTGACGCTGCAGATCATGCCGTTCTCCAACGGCCCGCACCCGGCCGTGCGCGCCGGTGCCTTCCAGCTCCTCCGGTTCCGGGCGCGTGAACTGCCCGACATCGTCTATCTCGACGGCCTGGTCGGCGCCGTCTATCTCGACAAGGGCGCCGACGTCGTGGTGTACCGGGAGGCCCTCGACCGGGTGAGTGCCCAGGCGACACCCGTGCGAAGAACCGAGGCCGTCCTCGAACGGATCCGCAAGGACCTCTGAGCCACCCCGCCCGACGCAGCCCCCCACGACGTACGAAGGAGACCCGAAGGTGCCCGAGAACGGATGGTCGGCCGACCGCATCGACACCGAGAACGCACACTCCGCGCGGATCTACGACTACATACTCGGCGGCAAGGACTACTACCCGGCCGACCAGGAGGCCGGCGACGCCATGGCCCGGGAGTGGCCGGCGCTCCCCGTCCACATGCGCGCCAACCGCGACTGGATGAACCGGGCCGTCCGCTGGCTCGTCGAGGAAGCGGGGATGCGCCAGTTCCTGGACATCGGGACCGGCATCCCCACCTCCCCGAACCTGCACGAGATCGCCCAGTCGGTGGACCCCGGGGCACGCGTGGTCTACGTCGACAACGACCCCATCGTGCTCACCCTCTCCCAGGGGCTCCTGGCCAGCACGCCCGAGGGCAGGACCTCGTACATCGAGGCCGACTTCCGTGACCCGGCGAGCATCCTGGAGGCGCCGGAACTGCGGGAGACCCTCGACCTGGACCGGCCGGTGGCGCTGACGGTCATCGCCATCGTCCACTTCGTCCTCGACGAGGACGACGCCGTCGGCATCGTCCGCCGGCTCCTCGAGCCGCTCCCGCCGGGCAGTCATCTGGCCATGACGATCGGCACGGCGGAGTTCGCCCCCGAGGAGGTGGGCCGGGTGGCCCGCGAGTACGCGGCCCGCAACATGCCGATGCGGCTGCGCACCCTCGACGAGGCCCACGAGTTCTTCGAGGGCCTGGAGCTGGTCGACCCGGGCATCGTCCAGGTGCACAAGTGGCACCCGGACGGCACCGGCGAACAGGGCATCCGGGACGAGGACATCGCGATGTACGGAGCGGTCGCCCGCAAGCCGTAGCACGAGGGCCGGGGCACCGGTACGGCCGTCAGCTCACCACCGTCTCCCAGGTGTCGACGGCGTAGTGGACCGTCATTCCGTGGCGGTCGTACAGGCGCGGGGCGCCAGTGGTGTTCTCCGTGTCCACGCCGAGGCCCACGGTGTCCCGGCCCCGTGCGGCGAAAGCCGCGAACGCGTGGCGCAGCAGGAACCCGCCCAGGCCCCGGCCGCGCGCCCCGGACAGCACACCGAGGCTGCGGATCCACCCCATGGCCTCGCGGTCGTCACGGGCGAGCAGGAAGCCCGCGTCGCCCAGTTCGTCGGTGGACACGATCCACACCAGGGACCAGTCCAGCCCCTCGGCGTCGATGTCGTGCAGCCACGTGTCGTAGGCGCGCGGCTGGAAGTCGAAGTGGCCGGCGAAGGACGCCTGGTACAGCTCGTGCACCCGCAGCCGGTCCGCCTCCGCGGTGCAGTCGCGCACGCGTACGCCGGCCGGAACCTCGGGCACCGTGTCGCTCGCGGGGTCGAGGGGGCGGCGCAGCACGTGATACCGGCGTACGACGCGCCAGTCACGTGCCCGCAGCAGCTCGGTGTCCAGCGTGGGCGCCACATTGAGGTGGAGGTGCACCACCGCCCGCGCCGCGCCGTTCTCCCGGGCCTTCTCCAGCGCCCTGGCCTCCATCGCCTCCAGCATGCGGGCGGCGGCACCCTGGTGTTCGGGCAGGACGTACTGGTCGATGTCCACCCGCTCGCCCTCGGACTCGTCCCACAGCAGCCCGTAGGCGACCGGGCGGTCGCCGTCCAGTACCAGCCAGGAGTCGCGCTCCAGGTCGGTTCCGGGATGCTTCAGGTCGGCCTGGACGGTGTGCAGGTCGGTCTCGGGTCGGCCGATCTCGATCTCGTCGACCCGGTTGAGCAGTTCGGTGATGGCCGGGGCGTCGGTGAGCGCGGCGGGACGCTGCGAATAGGGCATGGGCACCAAGGGTCGGGCGGTGGCGCCCGCCGCGCAACGGCTTTTCCCGGGAGCGGGTCGGAAACCCGCTCCCGTCGGCCGGCCCGGCCGGGATCAGCGGGAGGTGCGGGCGCGGTGCTGCTCGCTGAGGACCGCCGCCATCAGCTCGGGGTCGAGTACGGAGACGTCGGCGAGCCGGGTGGAGGCGGTGAGGGAGTTCAGCAGGGCCTTGGTGACCCGCAGCGCGGGGGCCGGCCTCCGCAGGAGGGGCTTGACCCAGGCCGTGACGGCGTCGTCGAGGGCTTCCTCGGGCACGACCTTCTGGAGGATCGACAGGGTGTGGGCCTCGGCCGCGTCGAAGACCCGGCCGGTGAGGATGATGTCGCGGACGCGGGCCGCTCCGGCCTCGCTGATGAGGCGCGGGAGCAGACCGCCCCAGGCGGTGGGCAGGCCGAGGGCGAGTTCGGGCAGGCGGAAGACCGCGGTGTCGGCGCCGACCCGCAGGTCGCAGGCGAGGGCGAGGGCGAGACCGGCGCCGATGGCCTTTCCCTGGACTCGGGCGACGGTGACGGCGGGGTTGGCGGCGAGGGCGTCGCACACGCGCCGGGCCCGCGTCCCGGAGGCGCGGATGCCGCCGCCCGCGGGGTCGTGGGCGAGGTGCTCGGCGAATTCGCCCCGGTCGCCGCCGAGGCAGAAGTCGGTGCCGGCGGCGGTGAGCACCAGCACCCGTACCGCCGGGTCCTGGTCGTCGAGGACGGTGAGGAGGTCGTGCAGCATGGTGTCGGTGACGGCGTTGCCCTGTTCGGGAACGTTCAGTTCGACGGTGAGGAGAGGACCCTGCCGGTGGACGCGCAGGGTCTTGAGTATCCGGTCGGCGGGGAGGGCGGGGACGTCGGTGAGCGGCGGGGCGTTCATGCGGTGACCTTCAGGGAGGTGATGCGGCGGAAGACGATCCGGGAGGTGTCGTAGGAGGGGGGTGCGGTGGGCCGGAGGGTGGGGAAGCGCTCCAGCACCTGGGTGAGCAGTTCGCGGGCCTCGAGCCGTCCGAGACCCGCTCCGAGGCAGTAGTGGGCGCCGCCGCCGAAGGTGAGGTGGCCGCCGCCGCGCCGGATGTCGAAGACGTGCGGGTCGGGGTTGCGACGGGGGTCGTGGGCGGCCGACCCGTACAGCACGTGGACGGTCGTGTCCTTGGCGACGGGCGTGCCGGCGAGGACGGTGTCCTCGGCCGCGAAACGGGAGTTGAGCCACACCGGCGGGTCGTAGCGCAGGGTCTCCTCGACCGCGTCGTCGATGTGCTGCGGGTTGCGGCGCAGCCAGGCCGCGCGGGAGGGCTCCTGGGTGAGCAGCCACACGACGTTGGTGAGCAGCACCGCGGTGGTCTCGAGCGAGGCGATGGTGATGAACATCGTCAGGTCGTAGAGCACCTGGTCCGCGGCGGCCCGGTCGTCGGGGTACCGGGCGTCCCAGTAGCGGATCCAGCCGGTGAGGGCATCGTCGCCGGGACGGTTCCGCCGCTGCCGGATCAGCTCGGTGAAGAAGGCCCGCATCTCGAGTGTCGCCCCGGCCGACACGGCCAGTTGGCTCTTGGTGGGAAGCAGTTCCTGGGCGTAGACCTGCCGGTGGGTGAAGTCCAGGATGTGCGCGAAGTGCTCCTCGGGGATGCCGAGCCAGTCACCGACGGTCCGCATGGGGAGCTGCTCGCTGACGGTCTCGACGAAGTCCGCAGTCCCGTCCGCGCGCAGCCGTTTCTCGAGGTCGTCCAGCAGCCCGGAGGTCAGGGCGGCGATCCGGGGGCGCAGCGTCTCCAGGGCGGCGCGGTCGAAGGGGTTGCCGAGGGCGCGTCGTTGGCAGGTGTGGGCGGGCGCGTTGAGACGGATGAGGGTGCGGGTCATTTCCCGGGTGGCGGGGGCCTGCCAGCGCTCGGGGTCGGGCCGGCGGTCCTGCCAGGCGAAGTCCGGCACCAGCCAGTCCCTGCCGCGCAGGACCTGGCTGCATGCCGCGAACCCGGTGACGAAGTAGCCGCCCCAGGGGGCGCGTACGACGTCCCCCAGGGCGCGCAACTCCTCCCAGACAGGCAGTGGGTCGGCCTGCCCCTCGCCCGAACGCAGGCGGCGGAGGAGGGAGATGACGGCTCGGCGGTCGGTGGTGCCGCGTATGTCGCCAACGGCGGTCACGCAGAGCTCCTTTGGCTGGGCGCTGTCGATCAATACCGCCGGAACCTACCCTTCCACCCTCCTGCGTCATGCGCCGCTGCGTGTTGCTCCTGTCACATGCAGTGCATCAGACCCGGAAGATGTCCAGGAAGCTGCTCCAGAACCCCTTTTTCCGCGCCGGTTCCTGCCGGACCGGGGCGGACGCCGACGCCGGGAGCGGCTGCTGCGCACCCGGAGCCGCCGACCGGCTCTGGACCGCGGCCGCCATCCGGGTGGCGGGCGTGGGACTGAACGTCACCGGGAGCGAGACCAGGGCGCGGTGGAACGGCCCCGGCCGCCACTGGAGGTCCTTCTCCGGCACCGCCAGCGTGAGGTCCGGCAGGGCGTTGAGCAGCCGTTCGATCGCAGTGGTCGCGATGACCTGCGCCGGGTCCTTGGCGGGACAGGCGTGTGGCCCGGCGCCCCACGCCAGATGGGCACCCCTGCTGTGCGCGCGGCGCGCCTCGGCGAGCGCGGGATCGCTGTTGGCGCCCGCGAAGGAGATCACGACCGGCGTGTTGGCCTCGGCCACGTAGCCGCCCAGATCCACGTCCTGCACCGGGTAGTGGGTGGCGTAGTTGGCGATGGGCGTCTGGTTCCACAGCACGTGGTCCAGCGCCTCCTCGATCAGCATGCCGCTCTGCCGGCCGCCCGCGCCGGACAGCAGCAGCACCAGGGCGTTGCCGATGAGGTTGCGCTCGGGCTCCACGCCCGCGCCCATCAGCATCACCAGCTGGTCCTTGAGCTCCTCGTCGGTCAGCCCGGCCGGGTGCTGGATCAGCCACGAGGTGACGTCGTCGCCCGGCCGGCGCCGCTTGAGCGCGATCAGCTCCATGAGGCAGGCGGTGAGGTCCTCGTTGGCGCGCAGCGCGTCCTTGCCGTCGAAGATCGCCGACATGGAGGTGGTGAGGGTGTCGCCGATGTCCGCCGGGCAGCCGAACAGCTTGTTGAACAGCAGCAGGGGCAGCAGTTTGGCGTAGTCGTTGAGCAGGTCGGCGCGGCCCCGCTCGCTGAAACCGTCCAGCAGGTAGTCGGCGATGGGCTCGACGTCGCGGCGGATCCGGGTGATGTTGAGCTGCGCCAGACTGTCGACCACGGCCTTGCGCAGCCGCAGGTGCACCGCACCGTCGGTGAACAGGCAGTTGGGCCGGTACGCCATCATCGGCAGGAGCGGGTTGTCCATGCCGATCCGGCCCTCGTTGAGCGCCGTCCAGCGGCGGGCGTCGCGGGCGAACAGCTCCGTGTTCTGCAGCACGCGCAGTGCCGTCTCGTGGCCGACGACCAGCGTGGCGTCGACGCCGGGGGAGAGCTCCACGGGTCCGGCCGGGGCGTGGGCGCGCAGCCGGTCGTAGACCTGCTGCGGGTCGGCGGCGAACGCCGTGTCGTGCATGGGGCATCTGCCGACGGTGGCGGCGGATGAGGTGTCAGGGTCCATGAGGTCTTCCTTAGTGATCCGGGAACCGCCGTTCCCGGTCCGGGCGGGCGCGCGGCGGTCAGGCCACGCGCTCGAGCAGGTGTCTCACCAGTGCGATCAGCGCCTTGGCGGAAGACTGCTGGTCGCGGGCGTCGCAGTAGACGACGGGAGTGTCCGGGAGGAGGTCCAGCGCCTCGCGCACCTCGGCCTCGCTGTAGGTGGCCGCGGGGTCGAAGCAGTTGACGGCGATGGCGTACTCCAGGCCGTACCCCTCGACGAGGTCGATGACGGGGAAGGTCTCCTCCAGCCGGGCCGGGTCGACCAGGAGCAGCGCCCCGAGCGCGCCGCGTGCCATGTCCTCCCACAGCTGCATGAAGCGCTGTTGACCGGGGGTGCCGAACAGGTACAGCACCAGGTCGTCGCTCAGGGTGAGGCGGCCGAAGTCCAGGGCGACCGTGGTGGTGGTCTTGTCCGCGACCCCCCTCAGGTCGTCGATGTGGACGGACGCCTGGGTCATCTTCTCCTCGGTGCGCAGCGGAGTGATCTCCGACAGCGAGCCGATGAACGTCGTCTTGCCCACGGCGAAATGCCCGACGACCAGGATCTTGGCGGCGTTGGTCACCGCGCTGGAGACGTAGATGGACTTCTGCGCCGTCTCAGCCGATGAGGGATTGGAGTCCATGCAGAACCTTCTCGAGGGTCGCTCTGTCAACGTTCTGGGCCCGGGGCGGCTCCGCCCGGCGCAGCAGGTGCCCCTGTTCCGATAAATCCGAGAGCAGCAGCCGGGCCACGCCGACGGGCAGGCCGAGGTGGCCCGCCACCTCGGCGACCGACAGGTAGCCACCCGCGCACAGCTCCCAGATCGCCCGGACCTCGGGACCGGCCCCCAGCGGAAGCGTCCGCTCGGGAGCCAGGGTGACCAAGGTGTGCAGCGACAGTTCGTCGGAGGACGGCAGGCTCCGCCCGCCGGTGATGACGTAGGAGCGGACGAAGTCACTGGTGACGGGTGCGTCCTCGCCGGGCGTCGTCATGCGCCGCCGCCGTGGTCGGAGCGCGGCGCCACACTCATCGCCTTGCTCAGTGCCGTCACCGTCTTCTGCATACGGAACGACATGGCCTCCATGTCGACGTCCAGCGCCGCCGAGACCGCGAGGTAGGCGCCCTGCCCCGCGGCGATCAGGAAGATCCAGCCGCCGTCGTACTCCAGCAGCGTCTGCTTCCAGATGCCGTGCCCGGCCCCCACGAAGCCGGCGACCGCCCGGCTGAGGGACTGCATGGAGCTCATCGCGGCGGCGTTGGTCTCCGCGTCGTCGCGTGAGATGTCGTCCGAACGCTGCAGCAGCAGGCCGTCACCCGAGACGAGGACCGCGTGGCGGGCTCCACGCACCTCGAGCACGTCGTTCAGCACCCACGACAGGTCGGTGTTCACTGGTGGTCAGGTCCTTCCGTGGTGTTCGTGTTCCGCCCGAGCTGGGTGCCGCGTGCGAACGCCCCGAGGCGCGACGCGGTCACCTCACCGGCCGACTCGGACGTCTGCTCGTCGATGGCGGGCTCCGGGGCCGGCACCACCGAGATGGGCCCCTGGCGCCGGCGGCGCTTGGGCAGCCCGCCGCTCGTCGTGCCCACCACGTGCGAGGGGCCCACCGGGACGGGGGCCAGCCGCTGCGGCGTGCTCTCCTGGGATTCGGCCGCGGGTTCCCGCGCCGGTTCGGCGGGGGCGACGGCCTCGGCCGCCAGGAGACTCTCCGGGACACGGATCACTGCGCGCACTCCGCCGTAGGGGGACACCGAACCGACGGAGACGGCGAAGCCGTACCGCGCGGCGAGCATGCCGCACACCGCGAACCCGAACCGCGGCGGGTCACCGAGACCGGTGATGTCGACCGGGCCGTCCGCGGTCAGCAGGGCCGCCGCACGGTCCTTGGTCTCCTGGTCCATGCCCAGACCGGCGTCGTCGACGATGAAGCACACACCCGTCGGCACGGCCTGGATGTTGACCTCGACCGGCGTGCCGGGAGCGCTGTAGGTGGTCGCGTTGTCCAGCAGCTCGGCCAGCACCACGGCCACCGGCTCGACCGCCTTGCTGGAGACGGCGACGCTGGCCTGGGCGTGGATGCTCACCCGGTTGAAGTCCTTGATGCGGCCCTGGGCGCTGCGGGCCACGTCGTAGACGGTCGCCACCCCCTCGCGCCGGCCCAGCCACCCGCCGCACAGCACCGAGATGCCCTTGGCCCGGCGGCTGAACTGACTGCCGGTGTGGTCCACCGACATCAGGTCGGCCAGCACCTCGGTGTCGTTGCCGTACTTCTGCAACAACCCGTCCAGGAGCAGCTGCTGTTCCTCGGCGAGCGACTGCAGCGTGCCCATCGCCGACTTCAGTACGGCCTTGGTCGCCGACTCCGCGTCGGCGCGGACGTCCGCGAGGTCACCGCGGTGCCGGCCTTCCATGGTGGCGATGTGCCCCTGGAGCTGGTCGATACGGCCCCGGGCCTGGCCCAGGTTCGTCTCCAGGTCGCTCCGCGTTCTTCGGAGCGCCAGATTGGTTCTCCGTGCCCGCTGCACTGCGAAGACCGCAGCGACGAGCACCACAAGCAGGATCCACAGGAGTGGATCCTTGATCAAAGACGTCATGAGACTCTCTTCAAGTCGCATCGCGTCGGGAGAGCGGGAAGCCCGCGCGTCCGTGGGGCGCGTCCGGCCGTCGCACGGCGCGGATCCACGGGCGGACCAAAGCCTCAACTCCTCAGCGATGGGGCCTTAGAGACTGTCCCCCGTACGCGTTCATGACGCGCCGCCAGCCTACTGAAAGTCCGATGATCTTATCAGCTCTACGGTTGCAACACGCCTGTACCGGCAGCCACTTGACTTCCCTCACGAGACCCACACACCCGGGCGTGATACGGGCAGGAAGGTGAACCGTGAACGACCGTTCCGGTGTCGTCCGCGCCCGGCCCGGCCAAGGGCGGAACAGGGCCGACCGGCCCTGGCCATCCGGCCCCGGACCGACGAGGATCCTGAGTGAACCTGCACGCGGAGAACGAGGAGCACGCGATGGCGACCGGCGAGCAGCCCGGCCCCGACCACCCGATCCGGGTCTTCCTGCTGGACGACCACGAGGTGGTCCGGCGCGGGGTGCACGACCTGCTGAACGACGAGCCGGACATCACGGTGGTCGGCGAGGCCGCCACCGCCGAGCAGGCCCTCGTGCGCGTCCCCGCCCTGCGCCCCCAGGTGGCCGTGCTCGACGTCCGGCTGCCCGACGGGGACGGCGTGAGCGTGTGCCGCGAGCTCCGCTCGGGCATGCCCGACCTGGCCTGTCTCATGCTGACCTCGTTCGACGACGAGGAGGCCCTGCTGGACTCCATCATGGCCGGAGCCTCCGGATACGTGCTCAAGCAGATCCGGGGCTCCGACCTGGTGACGGCCGTCCGGACGGTCGCCCGGGGCCAGTCGCTGCTCGACCCCAGCGCCACCACCAAGCTGATGGCGCGGCTGCGCGGCGGGCAGCAGAAGGAGCAGGAGCGGCCGGACGCGCTGCCGGGGCTGACCGATCGGGAGCGGGAGATCCTCGCGCTGATCGGCGAGGGACTCACCAACCGGCAGATCGGCCAGCGTCTGTACCTGGCCGAGAAGACGGTGAAGAACCACATCTCCCGGCTGCTGGCCAAGCTCGGCGTGGAGCGCCGCATCCAGGCCGCCGTGATCGCCACGGAGGCCCGGGACCGCCTGAAGCACGAGGGCCACTGACCCCTCGGCACGAACCGCCGCGTCCCGACACCCGCGCCTGCCCGCATCGGCCCCGGCATGGCGGATACGCCTCTACGGCACAGCAGGCCGCCCGTCCGTACCGATCCCGGCCGGCCGGTCCCGGCGGCGGATGCGGTCCCTCGATGCGGCAGTCGGCCTCGCGGCACCCTTCCGATGCTTGTGCCGGAGTTTGCGCGTGCCGTTCGCGCGCATCGGTGCGTCGCGGCCGGTCCCGGCCGTGGCGGATGCGGCCCCTCCGGTACGGCAGGCCGCTTCGCGGTACCCGGTGCGGCTACCGGCCGGGTTTTTTCCCCTACCAGGCGGAACTGGCGGCGCTGCTTCCCGACGGGCCGGGCGCCGGTGCACGGGTGCACGGCACCGCGGAGGTGAGCCGGCAGTGGACACCGTAGGACTGTGTCCCTGGTGCGTTTCGCGCACGTCGCCGGCGCCGCGCTGTGGGTCGGCGGACAGCTCGCGCTGTCCCTGGTGGTCCTCCCGCTCGCCCGGCGGCTGCTCGCCCCCGGGGCCAGGGCGCGTTTCACCGCCGAGGCGGGACGCAGGTTCGGGATGCTCACCGGCGCGCTGTTCCTGCCGGTGCAACTCGGTACGGGGATCGCCATGGCCTGCACAAGGGCGTCACCTGGGCGTCCCTGGCCGAACCCGGCTACGGCCGCACCCCGGCGGCCAAACTCGCACTGTTCGCCCTGGTCATGGCCCTCGCCGTCGTCTCCCTGGCCGGCTCCCTGGGAGTGGTCCTCCTCGCCACCGCCCTGCCGGCCACCTGACGGTGCCGGGTCCGCTCGGCGGCCGGCGATGGGCCGGGTGGCCCTCGTCGGGCGACCGGCGGTGACGGAGGGTGGACAGCAAGGCCACTTCGGCATCCTGCTCGGGCACATCGGCGGACTGTTCGTCCCCGAGAGCTGGACGGACGCGGCGGGCATCAGCGAGCAGACCTATCACGTCGTCGCCGTCGCCCTCGGCACCGCCGCGGGCATCTGCACCCTCGGGGGACTGGCCATCCTGATCCACCGGCGGCGCACCGTGGGCCCGGTCTTCTCGGCCACCACCGTCAACGACAAGGCCATGTACCTCTCCCTGACGGTGACCATCGGACTGGGACTGGCGGCGACCGTGGCGGCGAACCTCGTCGGCGGGGGCCACAACTACCGCGAGACCATCTCCCCCTGGTTCCGCTCGATCTTCCACCTGCAGCCCGACCCGGACCTGATGACCGGCATCCCGGTCCTCTTCCAGCTGCATGCCCTGAGTGCCCTGCTGCTCTTCGCCGCCTGGCCCTTCACCCGGCTCGTCCACATGCTCACGGCACCCCTGGGCTATCTCACCCGCCCCTACATCGTCCACCGCAGCCGTGACGCCCGGCTCGGCACCCGGGCCCCGCACCGCGGCTGGGAGCGGATCCGGTAGGCCCCGGCCGGACGGGCGTCCGGCCGGGGCACGGTGGGTCAGTCGCGGGCGACCTGCGGGGCGATGTCCTCGGTGACCGCGGTGGCGGAGGCGGCGCGTCGGGCGTCTGCCGCGCCGGAGCCGCAGAAGGAGGCCTCGAGGGTGCCGCCGAGGGTGGCGTTCACTGTTCCGTTGTTGGAGGTGTTGGCCAGGGAGGTCATGCTGCGGGCGCCGTCACTGGTGGTGAAGGCGTAGGTGTAGTACCCCTGGACGGTGCCGGTGTGGCCGTAGACGGTGGTCCCGCAGGACAGGGTGCGGCCCCGCAGGCCCAGCCCGTAGGACTGCTTTCCGTCGGCGGTGACCGGGACCATCGTGGTCATGTCCCGCAGCTGCTCGGCCGGCAGCAGCCTTCCGGACAGCAGTGCGGTGAAGAAGCGGTTGAGGTCCTTGCCGTTGGAGATGACCGCTCCCGCGGACTGGGCCCAGGAGACGGTCTGCTCGGTGGAGTCGACCAGCGGCAGCGTGGTGTCGTCCTGCCGGAGGTACCCACGGGCGTACGAACCGGAGAGCGACGTGCGCGGGTGGACGTACGAGGTGTTCCTCAGCCGCAGCGGCGTGAAGATGCGCTTGCGGTAGTGCGTGGCGACGGGGGTGCCGGTGGTGTGCTCGATGAGCTGACCCAGCACCACGAAATTGGTGTTGGAGTAGCTGTACGCGGCGCCCGGCTCGTTGTTCGGCGGGCGTGCCGTGGAGAGGTTGATCAGGTCCTGGTAGCTGAAGACCTTGTTGCGGACCGCCTCGAAGCCCGGGACCGTGTGCTGGAACATGTCGTTGGTGTAGTCGTACAGCCCGCTGCGGTGGCTGAGCAGATGGCGCACGGTGATGCGGTCGTCGGGGAGCGGCTCGGGCAGATAGCGGTTGGCCGGGGCGTCGAGCTCGATGCGCCCCTCGGCGACGAGTTGCAGCAGCACGACCGCGGTGAAGGTCTTGCTGACGCTGCCTACGCGGAACCGGCGGCCGGTGTCCATCCGCGTGTGGGTGGCCGTGTCGGCCTCCCCGGTGGCGACGTGACGGCTCAGGTGGCCCTCGTCGATCCGGGTGAGGGCTCCCGGCGCACCTTGCGACAGGGCCGTGCGGTGCACGGCGCTCACGGCGGCGGTGTCGGGGTCGGGCAGGGAGGTGCCGTCGGCGAGGGCCGGAGAGGCCGCCAACGTGACGATCAGGGTGGAACCGGCGAGCATCATGCTCACGTCTTTGATTCGCATCCGCGTCTTTCCTGATGTGGGGGAACCGGGAAGCGCACCCGCAGCCTGCCCGGAGGCCGAACCAACTTCCTTTGAAAATAGGCCAGTTGGAGGGCCTCCGGCGGTGGCCGGGCGGCAACGCTCGCATCGTAATGCACCGGCGGCGGCATGCCCGGGGACATGGCCGCCGCCGGGCGGCACATCAGGACCTGCCGGGGATGTCACGTGCCGAGCCGGAGGTCCGGCCCGAACACCTCGCGACGTCGTCGCCGATTCGGTAGTGGCGCACGTCGGCCGCGCCCCGGAGCTCACCCTCGGGCCACAGGCAGTCCAGGACCGACGCGGACGGGCCGAACAGTGCGGAAGGCACCGACTCGCGCGCGAACCACTCCCAGCGCACGATCTTGTCCGGTTCGGTCACCACGGGCGTGCCGGCCGCTCCCTCGGCGACCGCCGCGGCCGTCACCCGGGTCAGACCCCGGAGTCCGTCCACGACAATGGCCAGCACCCGTACGGCCGTTGCGGGAACCGAGAGCCCGGTCTCCTCCGCCAGTTCCCGCGCGGCCGCCGTCTCGAAGTCCTCCCCGGGGTCCACCTTGCCGCCCGGAAGCTCCCAGCGCCCGTCGTGTCCGAGTCCGAGCAGGACGCGGCAGGCGGGGTCGAGGACGGCGAGACCGACACCGGTCAGGCTGTGAGGGGCGGGACGGGCTCGTTCGGGGCGCTCCGCGCCCTGTTCACTCGTGTTCACCGGGCCATTCCACACCGTGGACCCTTCCGCAGCACGAACGACCGGTCCTGTGCCGTCCACCGGGACGGCACAGGACCGGTCGTTCGTCGGGGTGCCTCAGCCGAACTGGCCGGGCTGGTAGTCACCGGCCGGCTGCTGGTTGATGACGTTGATCCGGTTGTACGCGTTGATGATGGCGATCAGCGAGATCAGTGCGGCGAGCTGGTCCTCGTCGTAGTGCTTGGCCGCGTTCGCCCAGGCCTCGTCCGTGACGCCGCCGGCCGCGTCCGCGATACGGCTGCCCTGCTCGGCCAGCTCGAGCGCGGCGCGCTCGGCGTCGGTGAAGACCTTGGCCTCGCGCCAGGCGGCCACCAGGTTGAGGCGCAGCTGGGTCTCTCCCGCGGCGGCGGCGTCCTTGGTGTGCATGTCGGTGCAGAAGCCGCAGCCGTTGATCTGGCTGGCGCGTATCTTGACCAGTTCCTGGGTCGCGACCGGCAGTGTCGAGTCGTGGACCACCTTGTTCGCCGAGTTGATGTGCTTGAGCACCTTGCCCGCCAGGGCGTTGCCGAAGAGGTTGATACGAGCATCCACGGTGTGATCCTCCTGGTGCGAATTGCGATGACACCTTGATGACCGGGATGCGCGGGTGGGTTGTGACAGCGGGCGAATGTGACCTGGGTCTCACATCGGCGGGCACTTGACGCCCGCGATCACTGAAAATATCTTTCAGTTCCGAGCGGCTCGCCGAAAGAAAATTTCGACCGTCGCGGGCCGCCCGGCGTCATCCCCCCACATCACAGCAAGGCATGTCCGCACCATGAGCGAAGAGAACAAGCATCACGCCACCGCTGCCGCCATCCTCCCGCTGGTCGGAGGCGCGGGGAACGTGGCGTCGGTGGCCCACTGCATGACCCGGCTCAGGCTGGGACTGCACGACCGGTCCCTGGTCCAGGAGGAGCAACTCACCGCACTTCCCGCGGTCATGGGGATCGTCGAGGACGACACCTACCAGATCGTCCTGGGGCCGGGAACGGTCGCGCGTGTCACCCCGGAGTTCGAGGCGCTGGTCGAGGAGGAGAGGGCCGGCACCGCGCCGGCCCCTGCCGCTCCGGACGGCGGCGCCGACCCCGTGACGGCCGAGGCCCTCGCGGCACAGGGAGCCGCGCTCAGGGCGGAACGGAAGACGAGGAACGCCACGCCGTTCAAGCTCTTCCTGCGCCGGATCGCGAACATCTTCGTACCGCTCATCCCCGCTCTCATCGGCTGCGGCATCATCGCGGGTCTCAACGGTCTCCTCGTCAACCTGCGGTGGCTGCCGGGGATCACTCCGGCCCTCGCCGCCATGGCCTCCGGGTTCATGGCACTGATCGCCGTCTTCGTCGGCCACAACACGGCCAAGGAGTTCGGCGGCACCCCGATCCTCGGTGGTGCCGTCGCGTCCGTCGTCGTCTACGCGGGAGTGGCCGACGTGGAGGCCTTCGGCCGCCAGCTCTCCCCCGGCCAGGGCGGTGTGCTCGGCGCGCTGGGCGCCGCATGGCTCGGCGCGCACGTGGAGAAGTGGTGCCGCCGCCGGGTCCCCGAAGCCGTCGACGTCCTGGTGACGCCCACCGTCACCGTGCTCGTGGCCGGACTGGCGACGCTGTTCGGGCTGATGTTCCTCGCCGGTGAGGTGTCCACCTGGATCGGCGACGCCGCCGACTGGCTGCTGGCCCACGGGGGCGCGGGCGCCGGATTCCTCCTGGGCGGCCTCTTCCTGCCCCTGGTCATGCTGGGACTGCACCAGGCGCTGATCCCCATCCACACCACACTGATCGAGGGCGCCGGCTTCACCGTCCTGCTGCCGATCCTCGCCATGGCGGGTGCGGGACAGGTCGGCGCGGCCCTCGCGATCTACCTCCGGCTGCCCCGCAACACCTCGATCCGTACCACCATCAAGTCCGCGCTCTGGCCCGGATTCCTGGGAGTCGGAGAGCCTCTGATCTACGGTGTGTCACTCCCCTTGGGACGCCCGTTCGTCACGGCCTGCGCCGGCGGCGCCTTCGGCGGTGCGTTCGTCGGTCTCCTCAACCAGCTGGGTACCGACGTCGGTTCGACCGCGATCGGTCCCTCGGGCTGGGCCCTCTTCCCGCTCCTCGACGGCAGCCACGGCCTCGGGCGGACGGTCGCCGTGTACGCCGTCGGCCTGCTCGTCGGCTACATCGCGGGCTTCGTCGCGACCTACTGGTTCGGCTTCACCAAGGCCATGCTCGCGGAACTCGACGCCGCACCCGATGCCCCGGAGGACGGGCCGCGGCCCGCTCCCGCGGGCCGCGTGACCCAGAAGGTCTGACGACCGGCCCGGGAGCGCACGCGGCGGCATGGACGCCGTGGGGGATCACGCGGCCGCGAACCGGGCGCGTGAACCGAGGAACGCGGCGATCTTGCTCGGGTTGAACACCCACATCACTCGGTGGACGCCATCGCACGAGGCGGCGATCGTCATGAAGGTCATGGGCCGCCCGCCCTGATACAGCACCACCCCGCTGCGCCCGTTGGCCTCCACGAACCGGACCCCGGTACCGGGCCAGAGCCGACGGTTGGCCGTCGACAGGTTCGCCACCCGTGCCCGGCCGAGAACGGGGACCCGGGCGGCGCCCCGGGTGCCGTTGCCGTCGGACAGGCTGACGGCGTCCGGGGTGAGAAGCGCCTCCAGCACAGCGATGTTCCCGGTCCGGGCCGCCGAGACGAAGGCCTCGAGAAGCCGCCGGTGCTCCGCCGCGTCCACGGAACCGCGGTGCTCGTCCCGGAGGTGCCTGCGGGCCCGGCTCACGGTCTTCCGGACGTTGACGACGGTGAGGCCGAGCATCTCCGCGACGTCGGCGTAGGCGTAGTCGAACGCCTCCCGCAGGACGTAGGCGGCCCGCTCGGTGGGGTTGAGCTTCTCCAGCACCAGCAGCAGGGCGAGTTCCAGGGCCTCCGCGCGCTGCGCGCCCACCGCCGGATCGGTGCTGGTGTCGACGGGTTCGGGCAGCCAGGGGCCGATGTAGGTCTCCCGGCGCACACGGGCGGATCGGGCCACGTTGATCGCCAGCCGGGTGGTCGTCGCCGAGAGGAAGGCCACGGGGCTCACCACCACCGAACGGTCCGTCCGCTGCCAGCGCAGCCAGACCTCCTGCACCACGTCCTCGGCCTCGACCGTGCTGCCCAGCACCCGGTAGGCGATGCCGAAAAGGCGCGGCCGGAGCTCCACGAAGACGGCAACGGCCGCGTCCAGGGTGGGGTCCGTGGGGCCCGTGGGGGACGTCTCGGGATGCATGGTGCTGCGGTCTCCGTTCCTCCGGTCGTCGCGTCCTGCCCACTGACCGGGACGGCCCCCGTTCTGTGACAGGGGCCGCGGTGCGAAGACGTCAGGAGCGCCGGAGGTTCCAGGAACGGAGCTTGTCGGGATTGAGGACGACCCAGATCTGTACGACGTGGTGGTCGGCGATGTCGAGGCTGATGACCGCGGCGACCCGGCCGTCGTGGCGGACCACGAGACCGGTCCGCCCGTTGACGGAGTGCGTGTCCAGGGCCGTGCCCGGACGCCGGGCCAGCAGTCGCAGCATGCTGCGGGCGACCTGGACGTCACCGTGCACCGGCCTGACCAGCGCCCGGACCTTGCCGCCGCCGTCGAAGAAGGCCGTGGCGTCGGGTGCCAGCAACGACGCCAGCAGATCCTCGTCCTCCTCGGTACAGGCACGCCGCACCGCGCGGGCCACGGCGTCGTGCGCCTGCGGTGTCGTGGGCCGTGCGCGCCGGGCCCGCAGACTGTGGCGCGCCCGTTCGGCCAGTTCGGCACACTCGGGCTCGCTCCGCCCCACGATGTCGGCGACCGTCCCCGGAGCCATGCGGAAGACGTCGTTGAGGACGAAGGCGGCCCGCTCGGCCGGGGTCAGTGAGTCCAGCACGTTCGGCAGAGCACCGCTGACCTCCTCCTCCGGCTGCCTGCGCGGCTCCGGGCGGGCGCCGTCCCGGCCGGGCGGCGCCAGACGGGACAGACAGATGCCGCCGACGGCCCTGGTCAGCCAGGAGCGCGGCACACCGATCCGCTCCTGCTCCCCGTCGGACAGCTCGTACCAGCGTCGGTACGCCTCGTCCACGACGCTCTCGGCGTCCCGGCCGTCGCCCAGCATCCAGTACGCGACATCCAGCAGATGCCGCCGTTCGTCGAGCAGCTCCGCGATCGGCAGTCCGTCATCGCCTCGGTCCATGGCGGAACCTCCCTCTCACCGCTCGACGGAGTGACCGGACACGAGTAGATCTTGTGACATCCCCGACTCCGGGACACCGGCGGTGACACGCTGTCACATCGAAGATTCTTTTCCCTACCCCGTCACGCCCCCCCATGATCGGCGGTCATACGGGCGGAAGAAGGCAGTTCTGCCACCTCCGCCTATCGAAAGGCACTGTCATGCATCGCCGATTTCTGAGCCGCCGCTCCCGTACGTCACTGTCCGTGGTGACGACGGCGGGCATCGCCGCGGCCCTCCTTGCCGCCTCGGTCGCCCCGGCCGGCGCCGGAACGGAGTCCGCCCCGGACCGCCGCAAGCCGACCGTGGTCCTCGTGCACGGCGCGTTCGCCGACTCCACCAGCTGGAACGGGGTCGTGAAGCAGCTGCGGCAGGAAGGCTACCCGGTGGTCGCCGCGGCCACCCCGCTGCGCGGGCTGAGCAGCGACGCCGCCTATGTGAGGGAGCTGTTGGCCGGTGTCGACGGGCCCGTCGTGCTGGCGGGCCACTCCTACGGCGGATCGGTCATCACCAACGCCGCGCGGGGAGCCGACAACGTCAAGGCGCTGGTGTACATCGCCGCCTTCATCCCCGACCGGGGCGAGAGCGCCCTCGAACTGGCGGCCAAGTACCCGGGCAGCACCCTCGGCGAGGCCCTGCGCCCCGTCCCGGTCACCCTGCCCGACGGTTCCCAGGGAGCGGACCTCTACATCGAACAGGGCAAGTTCCCCCACCAGTTCGCCGCGGACGTGCCGGAGAACACCGCCGCCCTCATGGCCGTCACCCAGCGGCCCGTGAGCGGAGCCGCGCTGGAGGAGGACTCGTCCGAGCCGGCGTGGAAGTCCATCCCGTCCTGGGCCCTGGTGGCCACGGAGGACCTCAACATTCCCCCGAGGACCCAGAGCTTCATGGCGGAACGCGCCGACGCGCACACGGTGGAGGTCCGCGCCTCGCACGCCGTGAGCGTCTCCCGGCCCGACGACGTCGCCCGGATCATCGAGAGGGCGGCCCGCTCGGTCCGCTGACCGTCCGGCCCGAGGGGCGGGGTGGCGCCGCCACCCCGCCCTTCCGTGTGCCCGACCCGTTGAGGGGAGGACGGCGAAAGAGGAACACGGTAGTGGCCCCGGACCCTGACGACAGGATCCGGGGCCACACCGGTGATCTCACTTCTGCTGCGCGAGCCAGTCGGCGAAGCGGGTCTCGGCCAGCCGTGCGCCGGGACCGGGAAGCAGAGTGTTCTCCTCCAGGGGCGCGCCCGAGTACGGGGCCCGCGGGTCCGTGACGACCTCGCGCGGGTCGTTCCCGGCGGCGAGAACCTCGCGGATCAGTTCGTCCAGCCGGAACGCCTCCGGACCGGCGACCTCCACCACACCGTCGAGCGGCTCTCCGACGGCCGCACGGCACACCGCCGCGGCCACGTCGGCGGAGTGGATGGGCTGGATCCCGGCCGAGGAGACACGCACGGTGTCGCCCTCGGTCGCCAGGTCCGCGATGCCGTTCATGAATTCGAAGAACTGCGTGGCGTGGACGATGGAGTACGGCATGCCGGACTCCCTGATCAGGTCCTCCTGCACCTGCTTGGCACGGAAGTAGCCGCTCTCCTGAAGCCGGTCCGTGCCCACCACGGAAAGCGCGACATGGTGGGTCACACCGGCCTCCGCCTCCGCCTTGAGGAGGTTGGTGGTCGAGGTACGGAAGAACTCCATGACGGCGTCGTCCGCGAAGGAGGGCGAGTTCGACACGTCGACCACGACCGAGGCACCCTGGAGCACCTCGGCCAGCCCCTCTCCGGTCAGCGTGTTGACCCCCGTGTTGGGCGCGGCCGGCACCGCCTCGTGCCCCTGCGCCTTGAGCTTCTCGACGACCTTCGAGCCGATGAGCCCGGTACCGCCGATCACAACGATCTTCATGACGGAAATCCTCTCTGGATGTGTTCTGCTCGCGTCACTCGGCGAGCTTGCCGTCGGTCGACACGTCCTCCATCAGGGAGGAGATCTCCTCCGGAATGGCGGGAATGCTCTCGCGGGTGATTCCCGTCGTCGGCGACCAGACGAGATTGACCCGCAGCGCCGGATCCATGTCCGGGTGATCGCTGCGGTTGTGGCAGCCACGGGTCTCCCGGCGCTCCAGCGCCGCCTCGAGCGTGGCCCGGGCGGAGAGCGCCGCGGACTTGAGGTCGAAGGCGTGCGCCAGGTCCTGGAACCCGGCGATGTCGGGGTGCACGCCGACGTCCTCCATCCGCTTCTCGATCGCGGCGAGCTCCGCCAGTCCCGTCCGCAGACCCTCCTCGTCGCGGACGACGCCCGCGTGCTCGGTCATGGTGTTGCGGATGGCACGCTGCAGCGCGCGGACGTTCTCCGGCCCGTCCGCGGCCAGAAGGCCGTCGACCTCCGCACGCGCCTCGGCCACGGCCGCAGCCGACCGCGGGTGCGCGGTCAGCGACTCCGAGTAGGCGGCCGCCGCCTGCCCGGTGATACGGCCGTAGACCAGCAGTTCTATGAGACTGTTGCCGCCGAGGCGGTTGGCGCCGTGCAGACCGCTCGACGCCTCACCGATGGCGTACAGCCCGCGGACGTCGGTGCTGTGGTCCTCCGGACGGACCCAGACCCCGCCCATCGAGTAGTGCGCCGTGGGCGCGACCTCGATCGGATCACGGGTGATGTCCAGCATCTGCAGGTCCAGCAGGGTCTGGTACACCCGGGGCAGCCGCTTCATGATCGTCTGCCGGGGCAGGTGCGAGACGTCGAGCCACACGCCGCCCTTCTCGGTGCCGCGGCCCTCCTTGATCTCCGTGTAGGAGGCCAGGGCGACCCGGTCACGAGTGGACAGTTCCATGCGCTCGGGGTCGTAGCGGCTCATGTACCGCTCCCCGAGCGCGTTGCGCAGGATGCCGCCTTCGCCCCGCGCGGCCTCGCTGACCAGGGTGCCGGCCGCGTTCTCCGGCTCGATGATCCCGGAGGGGTGGAACTGCACCAGCTCGGGGTCGCGCAGCCGGGCCCCGGCCTCCACGGCGAGCCGGAACGAGTCACCGGTGTTCTCGTCCCGCCGCGACGAAGTCCGCCGCCAGATGCGGGTGTGGCCACCGGCCGCCAGGATCACGGCATCGGCGTGGATGAGGTACCGCGTGCCGTCCGTGAGGTCGAAGCCGTAGGCACCGAACACGGCACCCTCATGGGTCAGGATCCGGGTGATGTACACACCGTCGAGCACGGGGATATTCAGCTGGTCCGCGCGCCGGATGAGCGTGCGCTGGATCTCCAGACCCGTGTAGTCCCCGGCGAAGGCGGTGCGTCGGAACTTGTGCGCGCCGAAGAAGCGCTGGGAGATGCGGCCGTCCTCCTCCCGGGCGAAGCCCATGCCGTACCGCTCCAGGTCGTCGATGCCCAGGGCGGCGCCCTGCGTGACGATCTCGGCGGTGCGCGGGTCGCCGAGCAGGTAGCTCTCCTTGAGCGTGTCCGCCGCGTGCTGCTGCCAGCTGTCCTCGGGATCCATCGTGGCCAGAGCCGCGTTGATCCCTCCGGCGGCGAGGGAGGTGTGGGCGTCCTCCTTCGGGCGCTTGCCGACGGCCAGGACGTCGACGCCGGCCTCGGCCAGCTCGATGGACGCCCGCAGGCCGGCTCCGCCGGTGCCGATCACCAGCACCATGGTGGAAAGACGTTGTTCGGTGGCAGCCACGATTGCTCCGATCGTTGGGGTTTTCACCGACTACGACCGGATGACCGAGTTGGTTGTGACACCCGGCGCCGCGGACTTCCCGTCCCAGCATGCGCCCGGACCAACAGGGCGGCGACCCGGCGTCAGTCCGGCGGCATCGTCCGCCCGCCTGACCGGCGCGACGGTGTCACGACGGTGGGCACGGTGGCCACCGAGACGTCCCCCGTGATCAGACGCTGCACCGGACAACGCCCGGCCACCGTCAGCAGTGCCTCGATCTGCGCAGGTTCCAGGTCGCCGGTGAGCCGGACGCTCTTGACGATCCGGCCGCGCGGGCCGAACCGCACGTCCACGACGACGTGGTCGAGCGGCCAGCCGTGCCGGTCCGCGTACGCGCGCACGGCCATGGAGGTGCACGAGCCGAGGGCGGCCAGGAGCAGCTCTCCCGGCGTGGGGCCGGTGTCCGAACTCAGCGGCTCGGGCTCGTCCGCCGTCAGCAGATGCGGCCCGACCGCGATGGAACGGGCAAGACGTCGGCCCTCACGAACCGACACGGTGCGTCCAGTCATGAATTCCGCCCTTTCGGTGGCCCCGCTGCTCACCCAAGGGGACAGTGGTGCGCCCGCTTTTGTGACATCTGCCTAGGGGGCCAAGGTGATGGAGGCCGGTGTCCCGTGGGCGGTCATCTTCGCGTAGGGGCACAGTGAGCCGGCCTTCTCCAGGAGCGGCGCGGCGGTCTCCGGGCCGATTCCCGGCCAGTCGACCACCAGGTCGGCCCGCAGCAGGTAGCCGCCGTCCGCCGGGTCCCGGCCGAACGCCACGGTCGCCTCGACGCGGATCGCGCCGGGGTCGAGCTCCTCCTGGCGTGCCACCAGGCTCAGCGCCCCGTGGTAACAGGCCGCGAAGCCGGCGGCGAACAGCTGCTCGGGATTGGTGCCGGATCCGTCCCCGCCGAGCTCGGCGGGCAGCCGCAGGCCGAGGTCGAGCACCCCGTCGTCCGACCGCGCCCGGCCCGACGCCCGCCCGTGCCCGGCGGCTCCGCCGCTCACCGTCACGGTCGTCGTGTAGATGGCGGAGAAGGACGCCCCGTCGAAGTCCTTATCGGTGGACAACCGGGGCAGCGGGTACTGCCCGGTCACGGCTCCACCACCTCTGCCAGCACTGGGCTGCCCATGACAATCGACACGGTGTCTGCCCTTCGGATCACGGAAGCCGGGACGGCCGGACACCACACATGACCGGCGGGTCCGCCCATCTGTGACACACGCGGGGACTCAGCCGCTCAGCGACGACACGAAGGGCGACAGCTTCTCCGGGTTCATCACCCACATGATCCGGTCGATGCCGTCCGCCGACACGTCGACGGAGAGCAGTGCCACGGCGTCGCCGTCGACCGACACGAGCACGGCGGGCCGCCCGTTGGCCTCCACCCACCGCGTCCGGGCCGGCGGCCAGAACCGCGGCGCGAAGGCGGCCAGATACTTGGAGACGTGCGTGCGTCCGACGACCGGAATCCGCGACGCGCCCCGGATGCCTCCACCGTCGGCGTAGCTGACGACGTCGGCGGCGAGGACGTTCTCCAGCACCGCCAGATCGCCCGTCTGCGCGGCGGCGAGGAACACCTCCAGCAGACGCCGGTGGTCGGCGGGGCTGACCTGCTCCTTGCGTTCGGCGGCCAGGTGCTTGCGCGCACGGCTCACCAACTGCCGGGTGTTGGCCTCACTCGTCTCCAGGATGCCCGCGACCTGCTTGTACGGATAGTCGAAGGCTTCCCGCAGCACATAGGCCGCCCGTTCCACCGGGTTCAGCTTCTCCAGAAGGAGGAGAACCGCCATCTCGAGCGCCTCGGCCCGCTCCGCACCCATCTGGGGATCCTGCGTGGTGTCCACCGGCTCGGGCAGCCACGGTCCGACGTACGCCTCCCGCCGTACCCGCGCGGACTGCGCGACGTTGATGGCCAGTCGCGCCGTGATCGTGGTCAGGAAGGCCGCCGGCTCGTGGATGTCGGAACGGTCGGCGTTCTGCCACCGCAGCCATGTCTCCTGGAGGACGTCCTCGGCTTCCGCGGAACTGCCGAGCACCCGGTACGCGATACCGAACAGCTGCGGGCGGGCCGCGAGGAACTCCTTCGTCGCCCGGTCAAGGGAATCGGTGCCGTCCCCAGCCTGCATGGTCGTCCCTTCCGACTCCGGGGCAACCATGCTACAAGTCGCCCCGGATGCGTGCGCCCCCGACCAGGGCGGATCACGCTGCGTTCCACGGTCCGGTCACACACTGTCATGCGTCGTGCCCGTCCAGCGCTCGCGGGCCCGGGCCACCGTGTCCGGGGAGATCGCCCCGGACAGAGCCAGCCGGTCCAGGGCCGCCACGACGATCGACTCGGCGTCCACGTCGAAGTAGCGGCGCACCGCCTCCCGGGTGTCGGACAGACCGAAGCCGTCCGTGCCCAGGGACGAGTAGTCCTGCTCCACCCACTGGCTGATCTGGTCCGGCACCTGCCGCATCCAGTCGCTGACGGCCAGCACCGGCCCCGGCGCTCCGGCCAGCGCACCGGTCACGTACGGGACGCGCTCCTCACCCCGCAGGCGTGCCCGGTCGGCGCGCAACGCGTCACGGCGCAGCTCGGTCCAGGAGGTCACCGACCAGACGTCGGCCTGCACACCCCACTGCGAGGCGAGCAACTCCTGCGCCTCCAGGGCCCAGTGGATCGCCGTACCGGAGGACAGCAGCTGGATCCGCGGTCCCGCGTCCGGAGCGGGAGCCTCACGGAACCGGTAGATGCCCCGCAGGATCCCTTCCTCCACCGAGGACCCCGCCGGCATCGGCGGCTGCCGCTTCGGCTCGTTGTACACCGTGAGGTAGTAGAAGACGTCCTCGGGCCGTTCACCGTACATCCGCCGCAGCCCTTCCCTGACGATCACCGCGATCTCGTAGGCGAAGGCCGGGTCGTAGCTCACCGCCGCCGGGTTGGTCGAGGCGAGCAGGTGCGAATGCCCGTCGGCGTGCTGCAGGCCCTCGCCGGTCATCGTGGTGCGGCCGGCCGTCGCCCCGATGACGAATCCGCGCCCCAACTGGTCGGCCAGCGCCCAGAACTGGTCCCCCGTGCGCTGGAAGCCGAACATGGCGTAGAAGATGTAGAAAGGGATCATGGGTTCGCCGTGCGTGGCGTACGAGGTCGCCGCGGCGGTGAACTCGGCCAGGGAACCGGCCTCGGTGATGCCCTCGTCGATGAGCTGCCCGTTGCGTGCCTCCCGGTAGTGGAGCAACTGGCCCGCGTCGACCGGTTCGTAGGTCTGCCCCTCGGGCGCGTAGATGCCCGCCGAGGGGAACAGCGACTCCATGCCGAAGGTCCGGGCCTCGTCCGGGATGATCGGCACCCAGCGCGCCCCCGTCTCCTTGCCGCGCATCAGGTCCCTGACCAGGCGGACGAGCGCCATGGTGGTCGCCACCTCCTGCTCGCCGAACCCCTTCAGCAGGGCCTCGAAGGGGCGGGCCGACGGCTGCTCCAGCGGCCTGGCGACGACACGGCGCACCGGGGCCGGGCCTCCCAGCGCGGCGCGCCGGTCGCGCAGATACCGCACCTCTGGAGAGTTCTCACCCGGGTGCCAGTACGGCACCAGGTCGCCGTCGAGCGCGCTGTCCGGGACGGGCAGCTCCAGCCGGTCGCGCAGATCCCGGAACTGCGCCATGGTCAGCTTCTTCATCTGGTGGTTGGCGTTGCGCGACGCGAAGTCCTCGCCCAGGGTGTGGCCCTTCACCGTCTGCGCGAGGACGACGGTCGGACCGCCCCGGTGCTCGACCGCGGCCCGGTAGGCGGCGTACACCTTGAGCGGTTCGTGCCCGCCGCGCGAGCCGGCGAACAGTTCGGTGAGCCGTTCGTCGCTCAGCCCCGCGGCGATGCCGGAGAGCGCGTCTCCGGTGAAGAAGTGCTTGCGTATGTAGGCGGCGTCCCGCGCGGCGTACGTCTGCATCTGGGCGTCCGGCACCTCACCGAGGCGGCGCACCAGGGCGCCGTCGGTGTCCTGCCCGAACACGGGGTCCCAGGCCTCGCCCCACAGTGCCTTCACCACGTTCCAGCCCGCCCCGCGGAACCTGGCCTCCAGCTCCTGCACGATCTTGGAGTTGGACCGCACGGGTCCGTCCAGCCGTTGCAGGTTGCAGTTGACGACGAAGGTCAGGTTGTCCAGCCCCTCACGGGCGGCGAGCGCCAGTGCCGCGGTCGATTCGGGCTCGTCCGTCTCCCCGTCCCCCAGGAACGCCCAGACTCGCGAGCCGGAGGTGTCCTTGATGCCGCGGTCGTGCAGGTAGCGGTTGAACCTGGCCTGGTAGACGGCGGCGAGCGGACCGAGCCCCATGGACACGGTCGGGAACTCCCACAGCCACGGCAGCCGCCTGGGGTGCGGATACGAGGGCAGTCCGCGGCCGTCGGCCTCACGCCGGTACCCGTCCAGCTGCTGCTCGCTCAGCCGTCCTTCGAGGAAGACCCGCGCGTAGACGCCCGGCGAGGCGTGCCCCTGCACGAACAGCTGATCGCCGGAGCCGTCCCCGTCCTTGCCGCGGAAGAAGTGGTTGAACCCGATCTCGTAGAGCCAGGCCGCCGAGGCATACGTGGAGATGTGACCGCCGAGGCCGAAGCGGGATCCGCGGGTCACCATCGCCGCCGCGTTCCACCGGTTCAGGGCCGTGATCCGGGACTCCATGCCGAGGTCACCGGGGAAGTCCGGCTGGGCCGGCGCCGGAATGGTGTTGAGGTAGTCCGTGGACAGCAGCCGGGGGAGGGCCGCCCCCGACCGGGCCGCGTGCTCGTGCACGCGCCGCAGCAGATACACGGCCCGGTCCGGACCCGCGTTCCGCATGACGGCGTCGAGTGAGGCCTGCCATTCGGCCGTCTCCTCGGCGTCACGGTCGGGCAGCTGGTCGAGCTCGCTCGTCACCAAGGACTCCGCGGGCCGGAACGGGTCGCTCATGGCTGTTTTCCTTCTGGTCGGGCGTGGGGGCGTGGCGCGGACACGGTCGGCGCATCCGGTCACTCACCACCTACGACAGGGCGGGCAGCGCCGCTGTGACACCGTGCGCCGTGACGCCCGCCACTCCCATGGCCCGCCTCGCGGCGCGCGGCCGGGCCCCGCACCAGCGGATTTCGCACTGCCCCCGGCCCCTCTGTCACAGACGGGGCGGCTGTCCGGTCGTCCTGGAGAAAGCGCGAACGAATCGGCGCCGTGGCGAGAGAGGATGAGCGATGAGTGGCTCGGGTCTGCAAGGCCTGCCCCGGCCGGTGGCGGTGGTGGTCGGAGGCGGGGGTGTGCTCGGTGCCGCGCACGTCGGTGTCGGGTACGCCCTGGAGCAGCGCGGATTCACTCCCGATCTGATCGTCGGGACGTCGGTGGGCGCCCTCAACGGGGCCATCGCGGCCGCGCACCCGGGCCGGGCCGCGCCCTGGCTCGAGCATGTGTGGACCCGGCTGCGCCGCCGTGAGGTGTTTCCGTTCGGCTTCCTGCCGTCCCGGGCGAGTGTCTTCGCCGACCGCGGACTGCGCCGGCTGATCGCCCGTGCCGCCATGCCGTCACGCATCGAACACCTGGAGATCCCCTTCACCGCGGTGGCCACCGATCTGGACACCGGCGCGCAGGCGCTGCTGGACCACGGCGACCTCGAGTCCGCGCTGCTGGCCAGCGCGGCCATCCCAGGGGTCCTGCCCCCGGTCGAGCGCGACGGCCGGACGCTCGTCGACGGCGGGGTGACCGCCTACGTCCCGGTACGGGCGGCCCTGCAGGCAGGTGCGGCCAGCGCGGTCGTGCTGTCGACCGGGCCGGAGGCCCGGCCCCTGCACCCCGCCGTCACGCCGCGGCGGGCCGGGGCCGTGGCCTCCCGCGCCGGGCTGGTGGTGCTCCACCGTCAGATCGAGTCCGACCTGCACGAAGCCGCCCGGCGGATCCCGACCGTCGTGGTGCCGACCGGCGTCGAGGCCTGGCCCGCCCCCTGGGACTTCGGCCACGCGCACCGGCTGATCGGCACCGCCGCCCTCGCCGCGGGCGACTTCCTCGACCGCCTGCGCATCGAGGGCCCCGGCCTCTACCGGGACGACGCCGGCCCACCCCCCGTACCGGGCCCCGCCCGGACCGTCCCGGTGGCGGGAGTCGGCCGGTGAGCACCATCGCGTTCCTCAACATCCCCCTGCACGGACACATCAACCCCACGCTGCCGGTGGTGGCGGAGCTCGTCCGCCGCGGCCACACCGTCACGTACCACACCACTCCCGCGTTCGCGGACGAGATCGCGGCCACCGGCGCGACCGTGTGTCCCTACCCCGGGGACGGCCCCCCGCTCGCCGGTCCGCCGACGCCCGTCACGCTGCTGGACGGGCTCGCCGGCACCGCCGTCGCCCTGCTGCCCGCCGTCCTGGCCGATCTGCGCCGGACAAGGCCCGACCTGATCGTGCACGGTGCCGCCTGCCCGTGGGGCCCGGTCGCCGCGAGCGAACTCGGGGTGCCCGCCGCCTCGGTGTTCACCACCATGGCGTTCAACCGGTCCGTGCCCAGCCCCAGCCACGCCTCGTGGGAGCTGCTGGCCGCGGCGGCGGCCCGGCCCCGCAACGTCCGGAGCTATCTCCGGTCGAGGTGGCGGCTGTCCCGTCGCTACCGCACCCGGGGCCTGCCCCTGCTCGACCTGGTGAACGCGCGCCAGCCGCTCAACCTGGTCTTCACCTCGCGCGCCTTCCAGCCGAGCGCCGGCGCCTTCGACCGGTCGTACCGGTTCGTCGGCCCCAGCGTCGGCGCCCGGCCCGACGACCCGGACTTCCCGATCGGCCGGCTACGGCCCCCCGTGCTGTACGCCTCTCTGGGCACGGTGTTCGACGCGGCCCCGGGGATACTGCGCGGCTTCGCCGACGCGCTCGCGCCGCTGGGCGGCTCCGTGGTCGTCTCCACCGGGCACACCGATCCGGACGCGCTGCAGCCTTTGCCGTTCCATGTCATCGCCCGCCGCTTCGTTCCGCAGCCGGAGGTGCTGGCCCGTGCCGCGCTGTTCGTCACGCACGGCGGGATGAACAGCGTCAACGAGGCCATGCACGCCGGAGTCCCCATGCTGGTCGTCCCCCAGGGAGCGGATCAGCCGCTGGTCGCCCGGCGGGTCGTCGAACTCGGCGCGGGCCTGTCCGTCCGCACCGAGGACGCCACCTCCTCGGCGGTGCGGTCCCTCGCCCGGCGCCTGCTCACCGAGCCCCGCTTCCGGGAGGCGGCGGCCGAACTGCGGGTCGCCCAGCGCGAGGCGGGCGGACACCGGCGGGCCGCCGACGAACTCGAGAGCTATCTGCAACGGGCCGGCGGAGCCGGCCGTCCGACCCCGGCGGACTCACCACAGGAGCGCTGAGCCATGTCACCCGTCGTCGTCGTTCTGGTGGTGCTCGCCGGACTGTCCGAGGCCGCCGGGCGCATCCTGCCCCTGGTCGCGCGCCGGTCCGGCGTGTCGCGGCCGATCGTGTTCGGCCTCCTGCTGACCGGCACCGTGGTCGAGAGCGCCGTGATCGCGCTGTGGCCCCTGACCGCGTGGACCCTCGCCCGGCTGATCCTGTCCGCACCGGTGTCCGACGTCACCGCGCTGGCCTGGACACCCGGCCAGCTCGCCCCGATGCTGCTCGGAGCCGTCATCGCCTTCCCACTGCTCGGGCCGCTGCTGCACCTGCTGCTCCTCGTCGGAGTCGGGGCCGGGCTCGTCGCCCCGCTCGCCGAGATGACAGGGCTGAGCGGTCCGGGCGCCGCGGGCTGCGTGATCATCGCCGGAGTGGGACTCGCCGCCGTCGTCGAGGCGGTCCGCCGCCTGGTCGCGACCATCGGCGCCACGCGGGGTCAGGAGTTGCCGGTATGACCTGGTTCCCCTTGCTCGCCCTGGTGCTCGGCCCGGTACTGCTCGCCGAAGCCCTGCTCGCCCGCTACGAGGTGATGCTCTACACGGCCGGCTGGCGCACCCCGGCCGTCGACCTGCCGCCCGGCATCCCCTACGCCCGGGGCGCGGACCCCGGCCGGCCTCCGGCCGCCTACCTCGTCTACCTCGACGGCATCGGCAAGCGCCGCTTCACCGACACCCGCGACGGGGGCCAGCTGGTCAAGGCCCTGATCGCCGCGGCGCCCGAACTGCGGGTGCTGGGACAGGTGCAGCCCTACTCCCCGCTGGCCGCACCGCTCGCCAACCGTCCCGTATGGGTGTGGATCCGCCGGCACGCCGGGCTCCTTCTGTTCCTGCACAACGTCATGCAGATCTTCGTCGCCGCCGACCGCCGCTACCGTCCCCTCTACAACCGCGCCGTGGGCGCCCAGATCGCCAACCAGCTCCGGCTGGCCGGATACCGGCCGCACAGCGGCGTCCCCGTGGTGCTGCTGAGCTACAGCGGCGGGGCCCAGGTCGCCACCGGCGCGGTGGACGAACTGCACACCCGGCTGCGGGCCCCGCTCCTGCTGATCACCCTCGGCGGTTTCCACAACGGCGCCAACGACCTCACCCACGTCCGGCACCTGCACCAGCTCACCAGCGCCCACGACCGGATCGAGCGGGTGGGCACCTGGCTCTTCCCGCAGCGCTGGCGGTTGTTCCGCCGCAGCGGCTGGAACCGGGCCCGCCGCGCCGGAAAGATCACCGTGCACCGCCTCGACCCCGCCACCCACCTCGGCCGGCGCAGCTACATCAGCCCGGAGTCGTACCGCTCCGACGGCCGCAGCCACCTCCACCACACCACGGACACCGTGCTCGCGCTGATCCGCGCAGCCGACCCGGCCCGGCGACACGGATTCTGACAGCACGTCATCCGGCGTTGTGCTTCCATGCTGCGGGGTGACCGGCAGACGGTCACCCCGTTCTCCCGTTCGGAACCGGTCCCATCCCTACGCGACCTGGAGAAGGCATGACGCCCAGATTCCGACGCCCCGTCCGCACCGGCCGTGTCGCCGCCGTGCTCGCCGCCGTCCTGTTCGCCGCGGCGGCGCCGGCGGGAGCGGACGACGACGCCCCCGGTTCGCGCGCCCCGGCCGTCCCCCTGCGGGTGGCGACGTACAACATCCACGCAGGGGCCGGTCAGGACCAGGTCTTCGACCTCGACCGCACCGCTGCCGCGCTGCGCGGTCTGCACGCCGATGTGATCGGTCTCCAGGAGGTCGACGTGCACTGGGGCGCCCGGAGCGCATTCGTGGACGAGGCCCGTGCCCTGGCGGGGAAGCTGCGCATGCGGGTGTTCTTCGCACCGATCTACGACCTGGAACCGGCCGGCGAGGACGGCGAGCGCCGGCAGTTCGGCGTCGCCGTGCTGAGCCGCCACCCGGTGCTCCACGCCGAGAACCACGAGATCACCCGGCTCTCCACCCAGTCACCCGACCCGGTGCCGGCCCCGGCGCCCGGTTTCGCCGAGGTGGTGGTCGACGTCCGGGGTGCGCATGTGCACGTGTACTCCACGCACCTGGACTACCGGGCCGACCCGTCGGTCCGTGCGGCCCAGGTGGCGGACATGCTCGCCGTGCTCGCCGACGACCGGGGTCCCAGGATCCTCGTCGGGGACTTCAACGCAGAGGCGAGCTCGCCCGAGTTGGCGACGCTGTGGCGGACACTGCGGGACGCCGCCCCCGGCGGTGGCGGCACCTTTCCGGCGGCCGACCCGGTCAAGCGCATCGACCTGGTCACCGTCTCGCCCGACATCAAGGTGACCGGCACCCGCACGGTGGCGACGGAGGCGTCCGACCACCGGCCCGTGGTCGCGGACCTGAGGGTTCACCGGCGCGGACGCTGACGGCGGGTCACTCCTTCCGTATCACTCCTTCCCGTCCACGCTCATCTCGCCCAGCTCCGACCAGTCGTCCTGCGGGACGGACATGTTCACGATCCGCGGGGTCTCGGCCAGATGGGGCGGCAGCGTCCGCTGTGCGGTCCGGAAGTGTTCGGACTGCACATGGGCGGCGCCCGCCTCGTCGTCGCGGAAGGCCTCGACCAGGACGTACTCCGTCGGATCGTCCAGACTGCGGGACCAGTCGAACCAGAGGCAGCCCGGCTCCTCGCGGGTCGCCGCGGTGAAGTCCGCCGCGATCCGCGGCCACTGGTCGGCGTACTCGGGGCGGACTCGGAACTTGGCGGTGATGAAGATCATCGGACCACTCTCTCATCCCGGACCCGGGCTCGTACTGCCCTGGAGCCGTTCCAGGTCGGAGGGCCGGACCTGGATGGCCAGGACGGCGATCAGCGCGGCGAGCGCGGCGAAGATCGCCGCGGTGATGAACGCGGCCGAGACACCGGAGGTGAGGACCTGGTCGCCCCACGGCGACGGCAGTTCCCCGGTGCGCTGGAAGCGCAGGCGTTCGGCAGGGGTCGCCTGCTCCAGGAAGCGCGGTACCTGCTTCTCCGCCTCGTTGCTGCTGGCCGTGCCGTACATCGTGACCAGGATGGACAGGCCGAGCGAGCCGCCGACCTGCTGGGTGGCGTTGAGCAGGCCGGACGCGGCGCCGGTCTCCTGGACGCGGACGTCGGACAGCGCCATGAGCGTCAGCGACACGAACTCCATGCCCATGCCGAGGCTGAAGACCAGCATGGGACCGAGAACACTGCCCGCGTAGGTGGAGTGGACGTCGGTCAGGGTCAGCCAGGCGAGCCCCGCGGCCGCGAGAACGCCGCCCCCCACCATGAAGGGTTTCGGCCCGTACACGGGCAGGAATCTCGAGGCCAGCCCCGCGCCGATCGCGATGACCGCGCTGACCGGCAGGAAGGCGAGTCCGGCCTGGAGTGGGCTGAAGTCCAGCACGTTCTGCACGAAGAGGGTCAGGAAGAAGAACATGCCGAACATCGCCGCCGCCAGGCACAGCATGATGCCGTAGGTGCCCGCGCGGTTCCGGTCCGCGAACATGTGCAGCGGTGTGATGGGCTGACGGGACCTTCTCTCGATCAGGACGAAGCTCGCGAGGACGATGACGGCCGCGGCGAACGAGGCGAGGGTCAGGGCGTCCCGCCAGCCGTCCTGGGCGGCCCGTATGAACCCGTAGACCAGCAGCACCATGCCCACCGTCGAGGTGAGGGCGCCGGTGAAGTCGAAGCGGCCCGGATGGCGCTCGGACTCCTTGATCCAGCGCGGTGTCGCCAGGGCGATGAGCAGCCCGATCGGGACGTTGACGAACAGCACCCACCGCCAGTTCAGCCACTCGACGAGGATGCCGCCGGCGAGCAGGCCGATGGCGCCGCCGCCCGCCGACACCGCGGCGAAGACCCCGAACGCCCGGTTGCGTTCCGGCCCTTCACGGAAGGTGGTGCTGATCAGTGCCAGGGACGTCGGCGAGGCGATCGCGCCCCCCATGCCCTGGAGTGCGCGGGCCGCGAGGAGTTGGCCGGAGTTCTGGGCGAGCCCGCCGAGCAGGGACGCCACCACGAAGAGCAGCACACCGAAGATGAAGACGCGCCGTCTGCCGAGGATGTCGCCGGCCCGGCCGCCCAGCAGCAACAGGCCGCCGAAGGTCAGGGTGTAGGCGTTGACCACCCAGGACAGGCTGGTGGTCGAGAAGTCCAGCGAACGCTGGATGTGGGGGAGCGCGATGTTCACGATGGTGATGTCCAGCACCACCATCAGCTGACACGACGCGATGACCAGCAGGGCCATCGCGTTCCCGCCGCCGGCGGCACGGTCGCTGCGCTGCCGGGCGGAGGCCGATCGCGGACCACTGGTCATACCGGGTCGCCCTTTCGGGAGTCCACCGTTCGACCGTACGCGCGCATCCGGGTGCCCACCACTCGGGCACCGCGAGCGGCGCCGGTCAGTCGGCGACGTCGACTCCGTACGCGCGGGCGAGGGTGTCGAGACCGTGGTCGTACCCCTGCCCGACCGCACGCAGCCGCCATACGGGACCGCGCCGGTACACCTCGGCGAGGAGCATCGAACGCTCGGTGGTCGCCGCGTCGAGGGTGGCCTGGACGAGGGGCGCCGCACCCGTCCCCGGACCGGAACTGATGTGGACGGCGCCGATGTCACCGAAGGTGAGGGCGCCGTCGATGGCGGCGGCGACGACGATCTTGCGTGCGCCGGGCGGGAGCGTGGCGAGGTCCATACTGACGGTCTGTTCGGTGGGGCCGTCGCCGAGCAGGCGCACGGTGCCCGCGGGATTCTCCGGGGCGCCGAAGAAGACGAAGTCGTCGTCGAAGGAGACCTGCTCGTCCTCGTCCACGACGAACGCCACGACGTCGATCTCGCACGACGCCTGCTGCGCCCAGGTCGCGGTGACCGTCCAGTGGGCGGCGCCGGGTCCCGCCGTACGGGGCAGGTCGACGACACCGCCGCGCGGCAGTACGCGTACCGCGTCGGCTCGCCCGGGCGTGACCTGTGCTCCGGCGCCGACGGGATCGGTGAGCCAGTCCGCCTCGTGCACCGGCAGTTCCAGGGAGGCGATGCGGGCCATCCGGCGGTCCGCCCGGCCCCCGTCGAGGACGACGACGTCGGTGACACCGGCGGACAGATTGATGGCGGCCGCGGCGCCCAGCTCGACGATGCGGGACCGCGCGGCCACCGCCGCGGCGTGCGTCCCCCCGAGGGCGAGCACCCGCCGCCCCTTGAGCGGACCTCCCGTCTCGCGGGCACGCGTGCGGGGAGCCGTCGGTTCGGCGGCCGGGAGCTCCGCCGTCTCCGCCGCCCCCGGCGGGTCCGCGAGTGCCGGCCGGCCGGCGGCGGGCTCCTGCGGGACACGCGGCGCGGGCACACCCGGAGCCCCGGCCGGGACGGCGGCGCTCTCCTCGTGCGGGGTGCCGGGCCGTACGTCGTCCAGGAGGCGCAGGAAGGTGTCCTCGTCGAACAGCGGCACACCCTCGGCCCGGGCGCGCCGGGCCTTGGCCGAGCCCGACGCGCCGTCATTGGTGACCAGGGCGCTGGTGTGCCGGCTCACCGACGACACCACGTTGAGCCCCGCGGCCGCAGCTCCGGCCACCAGTTCGGCGCGCGGAGTCCGGGTGGATCCGGTGACGGCGATCTTCATCCCCTGCACCAGCGGCCCGCCGGGCGCCGCCCGCCCCGGGTTGCGGTACGCGCACGGTGCCTTCGCGGGCTTCGGCGCGAACCGCGGGTCCTGCCGCGGCGGACAGGCCACGAGGGGCAGCGGCAGATCGAGCAGCGCCGCCTGATGCAGCGAGCCCCGCAGGACGCCCGACAGCACCCGGGCGTCGTCGAGCGCGTCGTGCGCCCGGGTCTGCTCGACGCCGTAGTGGGCGGCGAGCGTGCCCAGGGTGAGGCCGTCCGTCGGGGGATCGATACGACGGTTCAGGGTCAGGGTGCACAGCCGCCGGGCGACCGGCAGCGCCAGACCGGCCCGGGCGAACTCGTGGGCCAGGAAGTCGTAGTCGAACTGCGCGTTGTGGGCCACGAACACCCGGTCCCGCAGCAGGGCGCCGATCCGGTCCGCCACCTGCTCGAAGGTGGGCGCCCCACGCAGCCGCTCGGGTGTCAGACCGTGCACATGCACCGGCCCCGGATCACAGCCCGGATCGAGCAGCGTCGAGAACTCCCCGGTCTGTTCCCCGTCGGGGCCGAGCGTCACCACGGCGACGGACAGCACCCGGTCCCGCCGCGGGACGAGACCGGAGGTCTCCACATCCACCAGCGCCCATTCGAAGGCGTAGTCGCGCAGGCCGGCAGGGTCGAGGGCGGGGGACAGGAGAGTCATGGCGGACAGGATGGTGTGATGTCCGCTCATCTTCAAGTTGGATCCCGTTTCATCCGTATTCCTCCCGGCGCACAGGGATCCTGCGCGCCGTGCGCCGGGAGAAACCGTCAGGAACCGGACCCATGCCCGGGTTTGCGCCGCTGGACGTACAGACGGCTGTCCGACGGCCCGGTCCATTCCAGGCGTACGACACCGGGTACCGCGGCGTCGCCGACGCGCACCGGGTCCTTCCAGTGGCCGGCGGCCGGGTTGCGGAAGAACGTCGCCCACAGGTGGCCGTCGTGGTCGCGGAAGAAGTTGTTGTGGCCGGCGCCGACGCCTGCCGTCCACCGCTCGGAGTACGGTCCCTCGAAGCGGTCGGCGACCGCGACGATCGCGTCGTACTGGTACTGGACCCGGCCCGGCCCGGGCGGGTCGTAGGCGTTGCGCGCGGTTCCGTAGGCATCGACCGACGTGCGGTCCCACGCGGCGTGGAGCAGGTAGTACTTGCCCTTGTGCTTGAAGACGTAGGCGCCTTCGAGATACGGCTCGGGCGAGTAGGGCGTCTGCCGGAACTTCGGCAGGTCCGTCGTGGTGACGATGTCCTCCATGTCGTCCCGGAACCTGGCGTACAGGTCGTTGTGCAGGACGAGCCAGGCGTCGTCGCCCTCGCTGTAGAGGCCGCCGTCGATGTGGTGGTAGGCGCCGGGCTCGATGAAGGCGGGCCCGCCGATGAACGAGTCGCCGAACGGCTTGTCGAGGTTGCCCTCGACCAGCCGGTACGGGCCCTCGACACCGCCCTCGCTCACGAGCATGAACGACCCGACCTTGCGGGAGTGGTCGCCCATGCACGCGACGATGTACCACTTGCCCTTGAAGTGGTGCAGCTCCGGCGCCCACACATTGCCGCGCTTGCCGAACCGGTCGTCGTGCCAGTACTCCTGCCAGGGCGCGACGACGGTGCGCCCGGGCCGGTTCTCCCCGACGAACTCGGGTGACCACACCTTGCCCTTCTCGGCTCCGGGCCGGATGCGGGTCGTGTCGGCCAGTCTCCACGGTCCCTTGAGGGAGCGGGACACCCACACGAAGAGGCCGTCGTTCCAGGGGCCGGCCGCCTCCAGCCCGGGCACGCGCGTGGTGCCCGTGGCCACGTAGAGCGGACGGCCGTCCACGACGAAGCAGTTGACGTAGGTGTCCCGCATCCAGACCCGGCCGAGCTCCCGGTCGCGGGGGCGCAACTCCAGTGGCAGGACGAAGGAGTTGTCGTCGCGTGGCCACAGATCCTGCCGGGTGTCCGCGAGGCCGTAGGGCTCGGGGTCGGGCCAGTTGGCCGGGTGGCGCCGCGACGGCGGGGCGAGGGCCGGCGCGGGCCCGGCCGCCTGTGCGGTGGCGGCGGGGAAGGCGGCCGCCGCTCCCAGGCCGGCGGCGCCGGCGAGAAGGGATCGTCGGTGCAATCGGTTCGGGGCATCGCTCATCGGAGGTGCTCTCCTTCGTGGTTCCCGCCCATGACTTGACGGCAGCTCTCGGGAAGCTGCATGACGGGGGGATGCCGCACAGCATGCGAACGCCCGAGCATTTACGTCAACACCGCGGACGAAATTGCGGCTTGAGAAGTCAGCTCAGGGAGTCTTCGACCAGGCTTTCTCACGGCTTTGCCGCATCTTTCTGTCGGAGTGTTGACGGAATAATGCGGCGTACCTACGTTGACCGGCATGCAGATGCCCAGTGGAGTGCATGCGCTCGTCAGGCGGACCCATGAGGATCGCGTCCTGCGAGCGCTGCAGGAGAACGGCGCCATGAGCCGCGGCGAGATCGCACGGGTCGTGGGCCTGTCGCGCACCACCCTGTCCGAGATCACCGGAAGCCTGTTGCAACGGGGCGCGATCGTCGTCGTGGACACCGATGCCTCGAAGCGCGCGGGCAGCGGCCGGCCGGCCGAGCGTCTGGCGCTCGATCCGTCGTCGGCGCAGTTCATGGGCGTCGACTTCGGCCACCGTCGCGTCAACGTCGTCGTGGCCGACGCCTCGCACGACATCATGGCGTCCGGTTCCGTACGGTATGACGACACCACGCCCTGGCAGGAGCGCACCGCGCTGGCCCTCGGGCTGGTGGAGCGGCTCACCAGCGAGGCCGGCGTCCACTACGGAGCCCTCCAGGGCATCGGCATCGGCGTGCCGGGCCCCTACCCCGCCGCCGAAGCGGCGGCCTGGCCCCGTGCCACCTCGGCGGGGACGGCGCTGCGCCCGGCCCCGGAAGGGGTCGACGTGGCCTTCGCCGCGCGCTTCGACGCACCGGTGATCGTTGACAACAACACGCGACTGGCCGCCCTGGCCGAGGCGATCAGCGGCGCGGACAGCACCGCCGACCTGGTGTACGTCCGTCTGTCCGACGGCGTCGGCGGCGGGCTCGTCGTCGGCGGCCAGCTGGTGACCGGCTCGTCCGGGCTGGCCGGCGAGCTGGGCCATGTGACCGTCGAACCGGCGGGCCGGCCGTGCCGGTGCGGCAAGCGCGGCTGCCTGGAGACCGTGGCCTCGGTTCCCGCCATCCTCGCCGCGTGCTGGGAGTTCGGCCTGCCGCTGGAGAACCTGGACGAGCTGGCCGCCGCCGTCACCCGCTCGCACCCCGTCGCCGAGCGGGTGCTGCGGGAGGCGGCCGCCGCGGTGGGACGTGTGGTCGGGGCGGCGACGATGACGCTCAACCCGGCGAAGGTCGTCATCGGCGGCGAGATCGCCCGGCTGGCCCCCGTCGTCGTGGAGCAGGTCGCCGCCACCCTCGCCGCTGATCTCTTCCCGACCGCGTCGGCCGGTCCCGTCGTCGAGGCGGCCCGGCTCTCGGACGACGACGGCGCCATCGGTGCCCTCGCCGCGGTCTTCCACAGCTCCCCACTCCTGGCGAGGTATCCCGAAACGGCCGACGTGCGGGCCGGCAGTGATGCCCGTACCACCGACATCGAAGGAGCGGCCCATGTCCGTCCTTGACAAGCGGGGCGCCCGACCGCGACACCCCGTACCCGCGAAGACGTCCGGGGAGCCGGCGGGCTCCGGCTCCCCGGACGACGGCAGGACCGCGCCGGAGCGCGGGCGGTCCTCCGGCCGGAGCGGGTTGCCCCTGCTCCTGAACGCCGCGTCCGTCGCGCTGGGCATCGGCATCTGGTGGGCCCTGGCGGCCGCCGGATTCAAGCTGCCGACCCCGCCGGAGGTCGTGGAGCGCGCCGGGACGCTGATCGCCGACGGGACGCTCGCCGACGACGCCCTCGCCAGCCTGACGCGCGTCCTCATCGGCTTCGGCCTCGGCACGGCCGTGGCCGTCCCGATCGGGTTCCTCATGGGCTGGTACGGCATCGCGCGCGGTCTGATCGAGCCCTGGATCCAGTTCTTCCGCACCATTCCGCCGCTGGCGATCATCCCGCTCGCGGTGGTCGCCATGGGCATCGACGAGACACCGAAGATCTTCGTCATCTTCCTCGCCGCCTTCCTGGCGTGCGTGATCTCGACCTTCCAGGGGGTGGTCGACGTCGACCGCACCATGATCAACGCCGCACGGGTCCTGGGCGCCAAGGACGCGACGATCTTCGCCCGCGTGGTGGTGCCGGCCTCCACGCCGTTCATCCTCGTCGGCATGCGGGTCGGTCTCGGCTCGGCGTGGGCGACCCTCGTCGCCGCGGAGCTCATCGCCGCGCAGGAGGGGCTCGGTTACCGCATGCAGAACGCCCAGCTCTACTACGACCTTCCGACGATCTTCGTCGGGCTCATCTCGATCGGGATTCTCGGTCTGCTCATGGACCGTGTCCTCCTCCTCGCGGAACGCAAGCTCACCGGATGGCAGGAGCGCCGATGACCAGCAAGCCGGCCAAGATATCCGTCCAGGGCGTCACCAAGACCTTCGCCCTCGGCCGTGACACCTTCACCGCGCTCGACGACGTGTCGATCGACATCGCGGACAACGAGTTCGTCACCGTCGTCGGTCCCTCGGGGTGCGGCAAGAGCACCCTGATGAACATCCTCGCCGGGCTGGAGACACCCACGGCGGGCCGTGCCCTGGTGGACGGCGCCCCCGTGTCCGGGCCCGGGCCCGAGCGCGGCGTGATCTTCCAGCAGTACGCGCTCTTCCCCTGGCTGACCGTGCGCCAGAACGTCGAGTTCGGGCTGCGGACGACCGGTGTGCCCAAGGGTGAACGCCGCAGCCGGGCCGAGCACTTCATCGAACTGGTCGGGCTGGAACGTTTCGCCGACGCGCTGCCCAAAACGCTGTCCGGAGGCATGCGCCAGCGTTGCGCCATCGCCCGGGCCTACGCCGTGGACCCCTCGATCCTGCTGATGGACGAACCGTTCGGCGCCCTCGACGCGCTGACCCGGGTCAAGCTCCAGGAACAGCTGCTTCGGACCTGGAGCCAGGACAAGCGCACGGTCCTGTTCATCACCCACGACGTCGACGAGGCCGTGTTCCTGGCCAACCGGGTGATCGTCATGGCGGCCCGGCCCGGGCGCGTTTACGACGTCATCGAGGTCGACCCCGCCATCGAACGCAACGAGGAGTTCCGCCTCAGCTCCGAGTTCGCCGCACTGCGCAACCGGGTGTGGCACTCCGTCTACCACCAGGAAGGCCGCACCGCCGCCCCTTCCGCCGCCCACGCCTCGACATCATGACCAGGAAGGGACACTCCGCCATGCCATCCACCCTCACCCGCAGAACCTTCTCCGCCGCCCTCGCCGGCCTGTCCGCGATGGCCCTGCTGACCGCCTGCGGGGGCGACTCGTCCTCCGGCGGTTCGGGCGACACGGTGCGGTTCGGCTACATCAACGACTTCAACGGCGCCAGCCTGATCGCCATCGCCGAAGCCAAGGGGCTGTGGAAGAAGCACGGGCTGAAGCCGGAGACCAAGGTCTTCACCAACGGCCCCCTGCAGATCCAGGCCCTCGGCACCGACAATCTCGACTTCGGATACATCGGCCCGGGCGCCATGTGGCTCCCCGCTTCGGGGCAGGCCAAGGTCGTCGCCATCAACACGCTCGGCAACTCCGACCGGGTCCTCGCCCAGCCGGGCATCACCTCGATGGAACAGCTCAAGGGCAAGACCGTCGCCGTTCCCGAAGGCACCTCCGGCGACATGATCCTCACGCTCGCACTGAAGAAGGCGGGGATGACCAAGAGCGATGTGAAGGTCGTGCCCATGGACCCGTCCACCATCGTGTCCGCCTTCTCCTCGAAGCAGGTCGACGGGGCGGGCTTCTGGTACCCCGCCGCGGCCACCATCAAGAAGCAGGTCCCCGACATGCGGGAACTGGCCAAGAACACCGACTTCGAGGACGACGTCTCCTTCCCTACCGCCTTCGTGGCCGGCAACAAACTGGTGTCCGAGAACCCGGAGAAGGTCAAGAAGGTCCTCGCCGTTCTGCGCGAGGCCATCGAGTTCCGTTCGGCGCACACCGAGGAGGCCGTCGAACTCACCGCCGACAAGCTGAAACTCCCCGTGGACCAGGTCGAGGCCGACGCCGCCAACAACAAGGTGCTCAGTGTCGACGAGCTCGACGCGCTGACCGAGGACGGCACCATCGCCAAGTGGCTGACGGGCATGAACGACTACTTCGTCGAGACGGGGAAGCTGAAGAAGCCCGTCGACCCGAAGACCTACTACACCGGCGACCTCTTCATCGGAGCAGGCGAGTGACGCAGTCCAGCACCACCGACGCCGGCAGCACGACCGGCGCCTCCCGGAAGAACATCCTCTTCCTCATGACCGACCAGCACCGGGTGGACACCCTCGGCACGTACGGCAACCCCCTGGCCCACACCCCGGTCCTCGACGAACTCGCCGCCACGGGCACCCGCTTCGACCGCTGGTACACCCCCACCGCGATCTGCACGCCCGCCCGGGCCAGTCTGCTGACCGGCCAGGCGCCGTTCCGGCACAAGGTGCTCGCCAACCACGAACGCAACGTCGGCTATCTCGAGGACCTCACCGACGACCAGTTCACCTTCTCCCGGGCTCTGAGGGACCACGGCTACAACTGCGGCCTCATCGGCAAGTGGCACGCCGGCACCCGGCGGACGGCGGCGGACCACGGCTTCGACGGTCCCGAACTGCCCGGCTGGCACAACCCGGTGGACCACCCCGACTACCGCGACTACCTCGCCGAGCACGGCCTGCCGGCGTACCGGATCAGCGACCGGATCCGCGGCACCCTGCCCAACGGCGGCCCCGGCAACCTGCTCGCCGCACGGCTGCACCAGCCGGTCGAGGCCACCTTCGAGCACTACCTGGCCACCCGTGCCATCGAACAGCTCGAGAAGTACGCCGCGGACTCCCGCGAGCGCGAGCAACCGTTCTTCCTCGCCCTGCACTTCTTCGGTCCGCACCTGCCGTACATCCTCCCCGACGAGTACTTCGACCTCGTCGACCCCGCCGATGTGGAACTGCCGCGTTCGATCGCGGAGACCTTCCACGACAAGCCGCCGGTCCAGCGCAACTACAGTGCGCACTGGACCTTCGACACCATGCCGATCGAGACGACCCGCAAGCTCATCGCCGTCTACTGGGGCTATGTGGCGCTGATTGACCGGCAGATCGGCCGGGTCATGGAGGCGATGGAACGGCTGGGCCTGGTGGACGACACCGCCGTCTTCTTCACTTGTGACCACGGCGAGTTCACCGGCTCGCACCGGCTGCACGACAAGGGCCCGGCGATGTACGAGGACATCTACCGCACGCCCGGACTGATCCGTGTCCCGGGCGCCCCGCCCGGCGTGGTCCGCTCCGAGTTCGTCAGCCTGCTCGACTGCACCGCCACCATCCTGGAACTGGCGGGCATCGACCCCAAGCCCGCGGTGGACTCGCGCAGCCTGCTGCCCCTCGTGCACGGCGAAGCCGCGGACTGGGAGGACGACATCGTCTGCGAGTTCCACGGCCACCACTTCCCGTACCCGCAGCGCATGCTGCGCGAGGACCGGTACAAGCTCGTCGTCAACCCCGATTCGGTCAACGAGCTGTACGACCTGGTGACCGACCCGGACGAACTGCAGAACGTCTACGCCCACCCCGAACGGGCCGAGGTGCGCAGACGGATGATGCGCCGTCTGTACGACGTGCTGCGCGAGCGCGGCGACAACTTCCACCACTGGATGACATCGATGTACGAGGTCGGCGAGGTGGCCCACGACCCGACCCTGAGCGGTCTCGACGAGTCCACGTACCGGGCCCATGACTGACGGCCACCGTTCCTGCTGCACCCCGGCGGACACGCCGGTCACCGCCGGCCCGCACCCGGCGGTGACGGTCGCCGCCCCCCGGGAGCGCTCCACACGGGGGCAGGTTCTGCTGCCGGGCGGCGAGTTCGCCATGGGGGACGCCTTCGGCGAGGGGTATCCCGCCGACGGTGAGACACCCGTTCACCCGGTCCGTCTCAAGCCCTTCCACATCGACGAGACCGCCGTCACCAACGCGCGGTTCGCCGCCTTCGTCAAGGCCACCGGCTACGTCACCGACGCCGAGCGCTACGGCTCCTCGGCGGTCTTCCACCTCGTGGTCGCCGCCCCCTCGGCCGACATCCTCGGCCACGCCGCCGGAACCCCTTGGTGGATCAACGTCCGGGGTGCTCACTGGCGCCGGCCCGAAGGTGCCCGTTCCGACATCACCGGCCGGCAGAACCACCCGGTCGTCCACGTGTCCTGGAACGACGCGGCCGCCTACGCGCGGTGGGCGGGCAAGCGCCTGCCCACCGAGGCGGAGTGGGAGTACGCCGCACGCGGAGGACTGTCCGGCCGCCGCTACGCCTGGGGCGACGACCTCACCCCCGACGGCAGATGGCGTTGCAACATCTGGCAGGGACGCTTCCCCCACACCAACACCGCCGAGGACGGCCACCTGACCACGGCACCCGTCAAGTCCTACCGTCCCAACGGCTTCGGCCTGTGGAACACCGCCGGCAACGTGTGGGAGTGGTGTGCCGACTGGTTCTCGCCCTCCTACTACGCCGAGTCCGCACCGGCGGACCCGCGCGGCCCGGACACCGGAACGGCACGGGTGATGCGCGGCGGCTCGTACCTGTGCCACGACTCCTACTGCAACCGCTACCGGGTCGCCGCCCGCTCGGCCAACACCCCGGAGTCCTCGACGGCCAACCTCGGCTTCCGCTGCGCCAACGACGGTGGGGACCGGTAGTGCCTGCACCACCCGCACCGGGCACCTGGCTGCATGGGCGGGCGCCCCCGCGCCTTCTAGCGTCGTGGAGGTACCGCACCGAGCTCCTCCCGGAAGGCGCCCCACCATGTCAGTGACCCCGGCCGACGTCGCCGTCGTCCTCGACCATGTCCACAAGACGTACGGCGGCGAACAGCCGGTCGTGGCGCTGGACGACGTGAGCGCCGTGTTCATGCGCGGCACGTCGACCGCGGTGATGGGCCCGTCCGGATCCGGCAAGAGCACCCTGCTGCACTGCGCGGCGGGGCTGGACCGGCCGGACTCCGGGCGGGTGCGGATCGGGGCCACCGATCTGTCGTCGCTGTCGGAGAAGAAGCTGACCGAACTGCGCCGCAGCCGGGTCGGTTTCGTGTTCCAGGCGTTCAACCTGGTGGGCGCGCTGGACGTGGAACAGAACATCCTGCTGCCCTCGCGGCTGTCGGGCCACCGGCCGGAGAGTGCGTGGGTCGCCGAGGTGATCGGCCGGGTCGGACTGGGCGACCGGCTGCGGCACCGGCCGGCGCAGCTCTCCGGCGGCCAGCAGCAGCGTGTCGCGATCGCCCGGGCGCTCGTCACGCGGCCCGAGGTCATCTTCTGCGACGAACCGACCGGGGCGCTGGACACCCGGACCGCCGCCGAGGTCCTCGCTCTGCTGCGGTCGGTGGTCGACCGGGACGGGCAGACCGTCGTCATGGTGACCCACGACCCGGTCGCCGCCTCCTACGCCGACCGAGTACTGTTCCTCGCCGACGGGCGGATCGTGCGGGACATGGCACAGCCCGGCGCCGAGCGGATCGCCGAACACCTGGCACTGCTCGGCCGCAGGCAGCCCGCCGTGAGCCGGGAGGGCTGAACCGTGCTCCGACTCGCGGCGCAGATGCTGCGCTTCCGCAAAGGCGGCTTCGTCGCCACGTTCGTCGCGCTCGCCGCGGGTGTCGCCGTCCTGATGACATGCGCCCTGCTGGCGGAGTCGGGGTGGCGGTACAAGGGCGAGCCGCAGCGCTACGGCGCCGCGCTCGCCGTCGTCGCGGACCGGGACCTGAGAGTGGCCGGACCGACGGTGCTCGGCGAGACCGAGTACACCACCGTGGCCCTTCCCGAGCGCGGCAGTGTCCCCGAGGCGCTCACCGGCGAGCTGGCCGCGGTGCCCGGCGTGGCGCGCGCGGTGGGCGACCGCTCCCTTGCCGTCTCCACGGCCGTCGCCCCGGACGTGCCGACCACGGGCCACGGCTGGTCGAGCGCGGCGCTCGCCCCGTACCGGCTGGTCTCCGGCAGGGCGCCGAGCTCCGGCGGGGAGATCGCCGTCGACGCCCGGCTCGCCGACGGCGGGGGACTGGAGCCCGGCGACACCACGGACGTCGTCAGCGGAGGGGTCAGCCGTTCCTACCGGGTGAGCGGCGTCGTCGGGACGGACGGCGCGCCGGGGGAGCGGGCGGCGCTGTTCTTCACCGACGCGCGGGCCGCCGCCCTCGACCCGCACCCCGGCCGCTTCGACGCCGTCGGTGTCCTCGCCGAACCGGTCGCCGACCGCACCGCCGTGCTCGCCGAGGTGCGCCGGATCGCGGAGGACGCGGGCGCCAAGGCCTACGCCGGTGACGAGCGCGGGCTGGCCGGACAGCCGGAGGCCGCCGCCGCACGCGCCCTGACGCTGCAGGCCGGGGGAGCCTTCGGCGGGTACGCCGCGATGATCATCGTCTTCGTCGTCGCCGGGACCGTCGGCCTGTCGGTACGGCACCGGCGCCGTGACCTCGCCCTGCTGCGCGCCGTCGCCGCCACCCCGGGACAGGTACGGCTGATGCTCCTCGCCGAGGCGGGTCTGCTCGGACTGTCGGCCGCCGTGGCGGGCGTCCCGGCCGGACTGTTCGCCACGGGACACATCCGGGACGAACTCGTGTCCCGGGACTTCGTGCCTGAGGGGTTCACCGTCCAGGGCGGACCGCTCTCCGCGGCCGCCGCGACCGTGGCCGTCGCAGCCGTCGCCCTGCTCTCCGCCTGGATCGCCGCACTGCGCGTCACCCGCATCCGGCCGACCGAGGCACTCGGGGAAGCGGCCGTCGAGCGGCCCCTCGGCAGCAGGACACGCGTGGTGAGCGGCCTGGTGTGCCTCGTGGCCGCGGTGTCCCTGACCGGTCTCACCGGCGCCACCGACGGCCAGACCGCGCTGGGTGCCGCGATGGGCATGCTCTACGGGTTCGTACTGGGCATCGCGCTGCTGGCGCCCTGGATCAACCTGGCGGCCGCCCGGCTGCTCGGGCCGGTCCTGCGGACCGTGTGGGGCAGCAGCGGCCATCTCGCCGCGGCGAACCTGCGGGCCAACGCGCGCGGTACGGTCGCCGTGCTCACCGCGCTCGTGCTCTCCGTCGGCTTCGGCGGCACCGTCTGGTTCCTGCAGGACAACCTCCAGCGGCAGACCGTGGTCCAGAGCCGCGACGGCATCCTCGCCCAGCACGCGCTGACCGGCGCCGGCGGCCTGCCCGCCTCCGCGACGGCAGAGGCCCGCCGTGTCCCCGGGGTGCTCGCCGCGACCGGGGTGCGCCGCACCTCCGTCGTCGTGCCCGACCGGCTCGAGGCGCGGACGGTGGTCGCGCAGGGCATCGATCCGAAGGGCGTGGAACGGACGCTGGACCTGGACGTCACCTCCGGCAGCCTGGAGCGGCTGGCCGAGGGCACCATGGCCGTGTCCAGCGCGCAGGCGGGCGCCTCGGGCTGGCGGCTCGGGGACGAGGCCGACCTGTGGCTCGGCGACGGGACGCCCGTCACCCTGCGCGTCGTCGCCCTGTACGAACGCGGCTGGGGCTTCGGCGACGTCACCCTGCACACGCGCACGCTCGCCGGGCACACCGTCACCGGACTCGACGACCAGGTGCTCATCCGCACCGCACCGGACGCCGACGTCGGCACCACCCTCGCCGACCTGGCCCGCGGGTACCCGGGGGCCACGGTGGTGGACGCCGACCTGCTCAGCGGGGAACTCGCCGAGGACCTGGCCGTCAGCGGGTGGCTGAACAGGCTGCTCATCGCCGTCCTGGTCGGATACGCCGTCCTGGCCGCCGCCAACACGCTCGTCATGGCGGCCCTGGCACGGACCCGGGAACTGGCCCTGCTGCGCCTGGTCGGAGTCACCCGCCGCCAGGTGAAACGGATGGTGCACGCCGAACAGGCGGGGCTGCTGGGAGTGGCGCTCGTCCTCGGCGGGACCGTCGCGGCGGTCACGCTCACCGCGATCGTCAACGCCGTGGCCGGCCCGGGCGTCCCCTACGTACCGGCCGCCGGCTCGGCCGCCGTCGTCGGCGGGACCATCGCGCTGGCACTCGTCGCCACGATGCTTCCCGTCGGCCGCGTCCTGCGCACCCCGCCGGTCGAGGGCATCGGCATCCGCGAGTGACCACCGGCCGCGGTCGCGGGCCGCACGGACGCCCACGCCGGGCGTCCGTGCGGCCCCTTCCTGTGTGCGCCGCTCAGGCGGCCAGCCGCTCGGCGAGGGCCTTGGCCCTGATGGTCGCGTCCTGGTGGGCGCGCTCGCGGGAGCTCTCGAACAGCGGGACCAGCTCGGCCATCGCCGGCACCTGCGGGGCCATGGTCAGCTCCGGGACGATGAAGTCGAGTTCCAGTCCGAGCATGTCGACCAGCACCGCGCGCAGGTAGTTCTGCACGTACTCGGAGCCCTCGCGCGGCGTGCCCGGCGCGTAGGAGCCGCCGCGGCTGGCGACCACGGTGACCGGCGTGCCCTTGGCCGAGGGGTTCTCGCCTGCGGTGCGGCCCATGAGGATCACGTTGTCCAGCCACGCCTTGAGCGTGGACGGGATCGTGAAGTTGTACATCGGAGCGCCGATCAGCAGCGCGTCCGCCCGCTCGACCTCCTCGACGAGCTTCAGCCGCTCGGCGAAGGCCGCGGCCTGCCCGGGGGAGTGGGCGGCCGGGTCCGCGAAGGCCGCCAGGTGGGCGTCGGCGGTGAGGTGCGGAACGGGGGCGGTGGCGAGGTCCCGGTAGATCACGGTGCCCTCGGGGTGCTGTTCCTCCCAGGTCCTGCGGAAGGTCTCCGCCACGGCGCGGGACGAGGAGGCGGACGCCGGGAACACGGAGGAGTCGATGTGCAGAAGGGTGGCCATCGGGGGTTTCTCCCATGAGTGGGGGAGCGGAGGCGTGTTCCGCCGCCGCTGACGTTTCGTACTCGACTATGGATAACACAGGTACTTACTTTTTTTCACCCCCTTGCGGAGCGGTAGTACCCTTGAGGCATGGCGATCGAGCAGGCGCACGAGGCAGAGGCATGCAAGCGGGTGGACGGAGGCATCACCCGCGTCTTTCAGCTGCTCGGAAAGCGCTGGACCGGGCCGATCGTGGCCGTGCTGGTGGAACAGCCGGCGTACTTCGCCGACCTGCGTCGGGCCATCCCCGGCATCAGCGAACGCATGCTCTCCGACCGGCTGACGGAGCTCGGCGCCGCGGGACTGGTCATCCGTGAGGTCGACGAGGGCCCGCCGTTGCGGGTCACCTACCGGCTGACGGAGTCGGGGGCGGCGCTGGAACCGGCACTCAAGGAACTCGGCAGGTGGGCCGACACACACCTGCCCGAGGGCAACCCCTGCACGGAGCCGGGCTGCTGAGCCCTCGGCCGACACACACGTCCCCCTGACTTCGCCCTCCCGAGGCGGTGACTCCGCGCGCCGGGGGAGCACCCGGCGCCGGCCGTCCCCGGACCGGCCCGCCTGCCCGCGTCCAACGCGTCAGGCCCGCGCGGGTGCAGGCGCTCGCCGGGAGCGCCACCGCGGTCAGAGGTCTGCACCCCTTCGGCGGGGCCCCGTCGTGAGCGCCCCGCCGGGACCGTGCCCGGGCGGCCCAACCCGGCGTGGGCAAGGGGGCCCGGAGCCACCCGGTGCGTTCCCCCGTGCGCAACCGCCTACCGCCGGCCAGGCGCTACGCGTCGAGTGAGCGGCGGGTGACCCCTTCCAGGTGGCGGGTGAAGACCTCGCGGGCGTCGGGCGTGAGCGTGCGCAGGGCCACCAGCGCGGTGACGGCGACGTCGCACAGCTCGGACCGGACGTCGTCCCACGTGTGGGTCGTGCCCTTGCGCGGGTTCTGGCCCGTCGCGCCGACCACGGCCTGCGCGACCTCCCCGACCTCCTCGGACAGTTTCAGGATGCGCAGCAGCAGGCCGTCCGGACCGTCGACGGGACGGTTCGCCTCCAGCCAGCCGTACAGGCCGTCCACGGACTCCCACAGATCGGCGGCCGGCAACCGGGGCGGCGGAGAAGGAAGGTGCTCACTCATGGGGGAGAGCCTGACACGGGCCACTGACAGCACCGGGCCCGCGCCGCGCTAGTCGAACAACGCCTCCTGCTCGCCCTCCCTGGCCTTCCGCAGCCGGCGGTTGCGCGCGCCCAGCATCACCGCCGTCGCCGCCGCCATCGCGCCGAACGCCGCCGGGACCATCCAGCTCCGGTCGGCCGTATGGCCGAGGAGGTGGTCCAGGGAGAGCCGGCCGGGCCCCGTGACGGCGAGACCGGCGGCGGTCAGGCCCAGGGACGCGGCGTACTCGAAGCCGCCCTCCTGGTTGAAGAAGCCGTTGGGCGCGTGCACGGCGGACGCGCCCGCCATCGCACCGGCCGCGGCGGCGCCCGCGGCCGGGGTGGCGAGGCCCAGCGCCAGCAGGGTGCCGCCGCCGGCCTCGGCGAGGCCCGCCATCGTGGCGCTCGTCCGGCCGGGCGCGTAACCGATGGCCTCCATGAACTGGCCCGTGCCCTCAATGCCGCCACCACCGAACCAGCCGAACAGCTTCTGCGTGCCGTGCGCCGCGAGCACCCCGCCCGTCCCCAGCCGGAGCAGCAGCAGACCCAGGTCTCTTCGGTCGTAACAGGTCACGTCGTCTCCCCGGAGCGGTGGCTTGGCCCGACCACGGTCGCATCCCCGCCACGGGCCGGGCCCGCTGCCGGTCGCCGTTCGGGTGACGCCGGTGGCGGGCCCCGCCGGCCGGTACGAGGCTGGCGGCATGACCATTCAGATCACCCGCCTCAGCGACCCCGCCGTACGTGCCTTCGTCACGGCCGTCAACAACCACGACCGGGAAGCCTTCATGGCTCTCCTCGCACCCGGCGCCACCATGGCGGACGACGGCTCCGAGCGCGACCTCGCCGAGTGGACCGACCGGGAGATCTTCTCCTCCCACGGCCACCTGGAGGTCGACAACGAGTCCGACGGCGGCCGCCGGCTCCTCGCCCGCTACAGCAACGACACCTGGGGCGAGATGCGCACTCGCTGGAGCTTCACCGTCGACGACGACGGTCGCATCTCCCGCTTCGAGACCGGCCAGGCCTGACCCGCAACACCACGGTCACGCCCGGGAGTCGGCAGGGCGTGACCGGCATGAAACGTCCGGGCGGTGAGAGTTGGGTGAGGGGATGGTCACAGATCTCGCCCAGCCGCTCGTTGAGGGATTCAAACAACGCTGTCAGCTCGGCTTTTGCCCGGTGGTTGGCTCTGACTTGGGCGGACGTTGTGGAGATGCGCCGTCCGCCCGCCCCGGCCGCCGCGCCGTCCCATTGATCTGACCGCGACAAGTAGTCACTCTTCTCGTCAGCCTCCGCGTGACACCGCGCCGGAGGTCAACCCCCCACACCTGACGAGGAGATCCCTCTTCATGACGCATCAGATGCGTACCGTCGCACTGAAGGTCACCGCCGCCGCCTGCGCGGTGACGGCCGCCACCACGGCAGCCCTGCTCGGAGCGTCGTCGGCCCAGGCCGCCGAGCCCGCTCAGGGCACCGTCCTCGGCCTCGGCGCCGAAGGAGCCGTCGCGGGCAGTTACATCGTCGTGCTCGACGAGCAGACGACGTCCGCCGACAAGAAGGACCTGGCTCAGGAGTACGGAGGCAAGCTCAGCCGGTCCTACGGCGCGGCCCTCGACGGCTTCGCCGCGGACGGACTGAGCGAGTCCGAGGCCAAGCGCCTCGCGGCCGACCCGGCCGTCGGCGCCGTCGTGGCCAACCGCACGTACCGCACCACGGCCACCCAGGACAACCCGCCCTCCTGGGGCCTGGACCGGGTCGACCAGGCGGACACCGCGGGCGACAGCAAGTACACCTACCCCGACCAGGCCGGCGAGGGTGTCACCGCCTACGTCATCGACACCGGCGTACGGATCACCCACAAGGACTTCGAGGGCCGGGCGAGCCACGGCTACGACGCCGTCGACAACGACGACACCGCCGACGACGGCAACGGCCACGGCACGCACGTCGCCGCGACCGTCGCCGGTGCCTCGCACGGTGTGGCCAAGAAGGCGGACATCGTGGCGGTGAGAGTCCTGGACGACAACGGCTCCGGAACCACCGAGCAGGTCATCGCCGGCATCGACTGGGTCACCGAGAACCACAAGGGACCCTCGGTGGCCAACATGAGCCTGGGCGGCGCCGCAGACCCGGCGCTCGACGCGGCGGTCCAGAAGGCCATCGCCTCCGGGGTCACCTTCGCCGTGGCGGCGGGCAACGAGTCCGCCGACGCCGGACAGGGATCGCCCGCCCGCGTGCCGGAGGCCCTCACGGTCGCCTCCAGCACCAAGGACGACGCCCAGTCCGACTTCTCCAACTTCGGCGCCGCCGTGGACCTTTACGCGCCCGGCTCCGACATCACCTCGGCCTGGAACGACAGCGACGAGGGCACCAAGACGATATCCGGCACCTCGATGGCCTCCCCCCACGTGGCCGGCGCGGCCGCCGTGTATCTCGCCGGTCACCCGGACGCCGACCCGGCGGCCGTGGCGTCGGCGCTGACCGGCGGGGCCACCGCCGACAAGATCGGCAACCCCGGCTCCGGCACCCCGAACAAGCTACTCAAGATCACCGAGTAGTGCTGTAGTGCACCGCCCGGCTGCGGGCGCTGAGGCATGGTGGAGGGCCACAGAGGGGAAACGTTCCTCTGTGGCCCCTCACATGCGCCGGCCGCCCGGTGTGAGTGGCCCGGCTCACATGGCGTACCGGACCTGCCACCGACACGATGGTCTTCGTCAACGGCAGGCTGAAGGGATCGAGAATGTTCCGCAAGGTGCTGGTCGCCAATCGCGGTGAGATCGCGATTCGGGCGTTCCGCGCGGGCTACGAACTGGGCGCCCGAACCGTCGCCGTCTTCCCCCACGAGGACCGCAACTCGCTGCACCGCCTGAAGGCGGACGAGGCGTACGAGATCGGCGAACCGGGGCACCCGGTGCGGGCCTATCTCTCCGTGGAGGAGATCGTGCGCGCCGCGCGACGGGCGGGCGCCGACGCCGTCTACCCGGGCTACGGTTTCCTGTCCGAGAACCCGGAGCTGGCCAAGGCCTGCGAAGAGGCGGGCATCACCTTCGTCGGACCGAGCGCCCGGATCCTGGAACTGACCGGGAACAAGGCGCGTGCCGTGGCCGCGGCCCGTGAGGCCGGTGTGCCGGTCCTGGGCTCCTCGAAGCCCTCGACCGACGTCGACGAACTGGTCCGCGCCGCTGACGGGATCGGTTTCCCCGTGTTCGTCAAGGCGGTCGCGGGCGGCGGCGGACGCGGCATGCGCCGCGTCGAGGATCCCGCTCAGCTGCGGGAGGCCATCGAGGCGGCGTCCAGGGAGGCGGCGTCCGCGTTCGGTGACCCCACGGTCTTCCTGGAGAAGGCGGTCGTCGAACCCCGGCACATCGAGGTGCAGATCCTCGCCGACGGCGAGGGCGACGTCATTCACCTGTTCGAGCGCGACTGCTCGGTGCAGCGCCGCCACCAGAAGGTGATCGAACTCGCGCCCGCGCCCAATCTCGACCCGGCGCTGCGCGACCGCATCTGCGCTGATGCCGTGCGCTTCGCCCGGCAGATCGGCTACCGCAACGCCGGCACCGTGGAGTTCCTCCTCGACCGGGACGGCAACCACGTCTTCATCGAGATGAACCCGCGCATCCAGGTGGAGCACACGGTGACCGAGGAGGTCACCGACGTCGACCTGGTCCAGGCACAGTTGCGCATCGCCGCCGGCGAAACACTCGCCGACCTCCGTCTCTCCCAGGAGACCGTCACCCTGCGGGGCGCCGCGCTGCAGTGCCGCATCACCACCGAGGACCCGGCCAACGGCTTCCGTCCCGACACCGGTCGGATCAGCGCGTACCGCTCGCCCGGCGGCTCGGGCATCCGCCTGGACGGCGGCACCACCCACGCCGGTACGGAGATCAGCGCCCACTTCGACTCCATGCTGGTGAAACTCACCTGCCGGGGCCGGGACTTCGCCACCGCGGTGGGCCGGGCGCGGCGTGCCGTGGCCGAGTTCCGCATCCGCGGGGTCGCCACCAACATCCCCTTCCTGCAGGCGGTGCTCGACGATCCGGACTTCCAGACCGGCCAGATCACCACGTCGTTCATCGAGCGGCGTCCGCAACTGCTGACCGCGCGCCACTCCGCCGACCGGGGCACGAAGCTGCTCACCTACCTCGCCGACGTCACGGTGAACAAGCCGCACGGCGAGCGGCCCGAGCTCATCGACCCGCTCACCAAGCTGCCGTCGCCGCCCGCGGGTGATCCGCCGGCCGGCTCCCGGCAGCGGCTCGCCGAGCTCGGCCCCGACGGCTTCGCCCGCCAACTGCGCGACTCACCGACCCTCGGCGTCACCGACACCACGTTCCGCGACGCCCACCAGTCGCTGCTCGCCACCCGGGTCCGCACCAAGGACCTGCTCGCCGTCGCCCCGGTGGTGGCCCACACCCTGCCCCAGCTGCTGTCGCTGGAGTGCTGGGGCGGCGCCACCTACGACGTCGCCCTGCGCTTCCTCGCCGAGGACCCCTGGGAGCGCCTGGCCGCCCTGCGCGAGGCCGTACCGAACATCTGCCTGCAGATGCTGCTGCGCGGCCGCAACACCGTGGGATACACCCCGTACCCCACCGAGGTGACCGACGCCTTCGTCCAGGAGGCCGCGGCGACCGGCATCGACATCTTCCGCATCTTCGACGCGCTGAACGACGTCTCCCAGATGCGGCCCGCCATCGACGCCGTACGCGAGACCGGCACGGCCGTCGCCGAGGTGGCCCTGTGCTACACCGCCGACCTCTCCGACCCGTCCGAGCGGCTCTACACCCTGGACTACTACCTGCGACTGGCCGAGCAGATCGTCGACGCGGGCGCCCACGTGCTGGCCGTCAAGGACATGGCCGGCCTGCTGCGGGCGCCGGCGGCCGCGACCCTCGTGTCGGCCCTGCGCCGGGAGTTCGACCTGCCGGTGCATCTGCACACGCACGACACCGCCGGCGGCCAGCTGGCCACCTACCTCGCCGCGATCCAGGCGGGCGCGGACGCGGTCGACGGCGCCGTGGCCTCCATGGCGGGCACCACCTCGCAGCCGTCCCTCTCGGCACTCGTGGCGGCGACCGACCACTCGGAGCGGCCCACCGGCCTGGACCTCCAGGCCGTCGGCGACCTGGAGCCCTACTGGGAGAGCGTCCGCAAGGTCTACGCCCCCTTCGAGGCGGGCCTGGCCTCGCCGACCGGCCGCGTCTACCACCACGAGATCCCCGGCGGCCAGCTCTCCAACCTGCGCACCCAGGCCGTCGCGCTCGGTCTCGGCGACCGCTTCGAGGACATCGAGGCGATGTACGCCGCCGCCGACCGGATGCTGGGCCGTCTGGTGAAGGTCACCCCCTCGTCGAAGGTGGTGGGCGACCTCGCCCTGCACCTGGTCGGCGCGGGCGTCTCCCCGGAGGACTTCGAGGAGGAGCCGGACCGCTTCGACATCCCCGACTCGGTCATCGGCTTCCTGCGCGGAGAGCTGGGCACCCCGCCCGGCGGCTGGCCGGAACCATTCCGCAGCAAGGCCCTGCGGGGCCGCGCCGAGCCCAAGCCCGTCCAGGAGCTCACCGCCGACGACCGGGCCGGCCTGGCGAAGGACCCCCGGCCGACCCTCAACCGCCTTCTCTTCCCCGGCCCCACGAGGGAGTTCGAGACGCACCGTCAGTCCTACGGCGACACCAGTGTCCTGGACAGCAAGGACTTCTTCTACGGACTGCGCCCCGGCAAGGAATACAGCGTCGACCTCGACCCCGGGGTGCGGCTGCTCATCGGACTGCAGGCCGTGGGCGACGCGGACGAGCGGGGCATGCGCACCGTGATGTCCACGCTGAACGGCCAGTTGCGGCCGATCCAGGTCCGTGACCGGGCGGCGGCCTCCGACGTCCCGGTCACCGAGAAGGCCGACCGCGCCAACCCCGGCCATGTCGCGGCACCCTTCGCCGGCGTGGTGACCCTCGCGGTCGCCGAGGGCGACGAGGTGGCCGCCGGCGCCACGGTGGCGACCATCGAGGCGATGAAGATGGAAGCCGCGATCACGGCCCCGAAGTCCGGCACGGTCGCCAGGCTGGCGATCAACCGGATCCAGCAGGTGGAGGGCGGCGACCTGCTGGTGGAACTGGCCTGAGCGGTGTGCTGGGGGCTCCGCCCCCAGACCCCCTCGCGCCCACGCGGCGGAGTCGCATATCGGCACAGTCCCGCGCCCCCTCAGGGGCGCGGGGAACTGCGCGACAAGCCCCCACCCACCCGCGCGTCCGGGGTCAAAGGGGCAGCGCCCCTTGAGGACGGGACGGGAAGGGGCGGCGGGGGCGACAACCGCCTCCGGCGCGACACCGCGAAGCACCCCGCACGTTCCGCCGGTCACCCGGCCGAAGTCCCCCCGTCCCCCTGCCGAACAAGCCTGCGCCGAGGACCTGTGGGAACGTAGATTATGCGTTGGCCAAAACAGCCCTCGAATGACTACGGACGGTACTCATGACCGACCCTGCCGCGGCGCCCGGATCAGCGCAACAGAAGATCGACACCTCGGTGCCGCACTCGGCCCGCATATGGAATTACTGGCTGGGAGGGAAGGACAACTACCCCGTCGACGAAGAGGCAGGCGACGCCTACACGGCCGTCTTCCCCGGCATCGTCACCATCGCCCGCAGCAGCCGGGCCTTCCTCAAGCGCAACATCACCTATCTCGCCGGCGAGCAGGGTATCCGCCAGTTCCTGGACATCGGCACCGGGCTGCCCACCGCCGACAACACCCACCAGGTCGCGCAGCGGATCGCCCCCGACTCCCGGATCGTCTATGTCGACAACGACCCCATGGTGCTGGCCCATGCCCGGGCGCTGCTCTACTCCACTCCGGAGGGTGCCACGGCGTACGTCGACGCCGACGTCCTGGACCCCGACCGCATCCTGGCGGCCGCGGGCGAGACGCTGGACTTCAAGCGTCCCACCGCTCTGATCCTGAGCAACATCCTGGGCCACATCGCGGACTACGACAGGGCCCGCTCCATCGTCACCCGGCTGATGGCCGCGCTTCCCTCCGGCAGCTACCTCTCCATCAACGACGGCTCGCGCGGTATCGACCCCGTTTTCGAGCAGGCGCAGGACGCCTACAACGAGAGCGGCGCCGTCCCTTACAACCTGCGGACCGTGGACCAGATCACGGCCTACTTCGACGGTCTGGAACTGGTGGAGCCGGGTGTCGTGTCGGTGCCGCTCTGGCGTCCTGACCCGGCCTCGCCCGCGCCGGAACCCATCGGCGAGCACGGCGGCCTCGCCCGTAAGCCCTGAGGTAATTCGCTGGACAACGCCGGGGCCGGCGACGAGCGTTGGCGCGATGAAGCAGGAGGACATCTGGAACGCGGACGCCGCCCGACGCTATGACACGCCCGGAACCGGTATGTTCGCGCCCGAAGTTCTGGGGCCGGCCGTCGACCGGCTGGCCGGGCTCGCGGGACAGGGAGCGGCACTCGAGTTCGCCGTCGGCACGGGCCGGGTGGCCGTTCCCCTCGCCGCCCGCGGTGTACCCGTGACCGGCATCGAGCTGTCCCGGCCCATGGTGGAACAACTGCGCACCAAGGCCGACGAGTCGACGATCCCCGTGGTCATCGGCGACATGACGGACACGGTCGTCCCCGGCGAGTTCACCCTCGTCTACCTCGTGTACAACACGATCTCCAATCTGCTCACCCAGGCCGAGCAGGTCGAGTGCTTCCGCAACGCCGCCCGCCATCTGCGCCCGGGCGGGCGGTTCGTGGTGGAGCTCTGGGTGCCCGAACTGCGCAAACTCCCACCGGGTCAGACCGCCATGGTCTGGGAGTCCGGCCCCGGGTACATCGGTCTCGACACCTACGACGTCCTGCGCCAGCACGTCGTCTCCCACCACTTCCGGTTCGACGGGAGCGAGCAGGCCCGGCTGTTCCGCAGCCCGCACCGCTACATCTGGCCGGCGGAACTCGATCTCATGGCCCGACTGGCCGGGTTCGAGCTGGAGTCCAGGCATGCTGACTGGGACGGCACCGAGTTCACCGCCGAGTCGCGTTCGCATGTGTCCGTCTATCGCAACCCGCCCTCCTCGTAACCGCACACCGGTCCGCCGTCCACCCATTACATCGATGAAAGCTGCCCACCGGAAGGACTTTGAACTCATCGATGACAAAGTATGGACGAGTTGAGCAGAAGTCTCCTAGCGTGTCGGCCGCAACCGGTTGACAGTTCGCCCATTCGGCACCGGAGTTATCCGGCCCTCCGGTCGACCCAGCAGGAGGAAGCATGGACGCACGGCTGTACCGGCGTGCCCGAAGATGCCTGTCAGGACTCGTCGTCGGCACGTTCGTCGCAGGTGGGCTGTGGGTGTCTCCCATGGCATCGGCCCAGCCGGGCTCCGCACCGCAGGCCGATGTGCCGCCCCAGGAACCCGGTGTCACCCTGCGCGTCTACGACGTCCAGGTCCCGCTCGAGAAGATCTGCACCCTCAAGCCGGGACAGACCCCGAACGTCGACAAGCTGATGCCGGTCGTCGACTGGGAGACGACCGAGGACTTCGGCGGGTTCAGCGACAACTTCGTCACCCAGGTCACCGGCAACATCCACGTGCCGGCCGACGGTTCGTACACCTTCCGGCTGTCCAGCGACGACGGCTCACGGCTGCTGATCGACGGCCGAACGGTCATCGACCACGACGGACTGCACGGAGCCGAGCCCAAGGACGGCACCGTCCAGCTCACCGAGGGCATGCACGCGCTGCGCATCGACCACTTCGAGCGCGGCGGCGGCCAGGTGCTCAACCTCGCCTGGCAGCCGCCGGGCGCCGCGGGTTTCGAGACTGTCCCGAACACGGCACTGAGCACCGACGCCGGAGTGGTCCGGGTGACCGCCCCGGGCCGCAAGGAGTGCGAGGGGATCACCGACTCGCCCGGCGACGGCCTCCCGCTCAACTCGGTGCGCCCCGACCACACTCTCACCGATCTGCGTCCCGAGGGCTTCGAACCGCAGGTCACCGGGATGGACTGGCTGCCCGACGGCCGTCTGGTGGTGAGCACCTGGGGCGGCACCGACAACACCGCCGGCGAGGTCTACGTCATGGACGAGGTCACCGGCACCACCGGCCCGGACAAGGTGAAGGCCACGAAGATCACCGAGGGCCTCAAGGAGCCGATGGGCCTCAAGGTCGTCGACGGCACCATCTTCGTCTCCCAGAAGCACGAACTGACGGAGCTGGGCGACAGCGACGGCGACGGCGTCATGGACGAGTTCAAGACGATCGCCACCTGGCCGTACGGCGGCAACTTCCACGAGTTCGCCTTCGGGCTGCTGTACCGCAAGGGCTACTTCTATCTGAACCTGTCGGTCGCCATCAACTACGGCGGCGCCACCACGGATCCGCAGCCCGCGCCGGGCCGGGGAGCGACCATCAAGGTCAACAGGAAAACCGGCAAGGTCAGTTACATCGCCGGTGGCCTGCGCACCCCGAACGGCATCGGCTGGGGCCCCGGCGGCGACCTGTTCGCCACCGACAACCAGGGCGGCTGGCTCCCCTCGTCGAAGCTCGTCCACATCAAGCAGGACCGCTTCTTCAACCACTACACCAACCCCGCCGGCCCCTTCGACTCCGAGCCGGTGACCCAGCCGGTGCTCTGGCTCCCGCAGAACGAGATCGCCAACTCGCCCAGCACCCCGCTCCAGCTGACCAAGGGCAGGTTCAAGGGGCAGATGCTGTTCGGCGACGTCACCTACGGCGGACTCCAGCGGGCCTACCTGGAGAAGGTCAAGGGCCAGTACCAGGGCGCGGTGTTCCGCTTCACCCAGGGCCTGGAAGCCGGCGTCAACCGGATCACCCTGGGCCCCGACGGAGCGATCTACGCGGGTGGTCTGGGCGCGGACGGCAACTGGGGCCAGGAGGGCAAACTCAGGTACGGCCTGCAGAAGCTGACGCCGAACGGCGGCAACACCTTCGACATCCAGGCCATGCGGGTGAAGAAGGGCGGCTTCGAGCTGGAGTACACCCAGCCGCTCTCCGAGGAGACCGCTGACAACCTTGTCAGCCACTACGAGGCCGAGCAGTGGCGTTACACCCCGACGCGTGACTACGGCGGCCCGAAGATCGCCGAGGAGACCCTGAAGGTGACCTCGGCCAAGCTGTCGGACGACCGCAGGAAGGTGACCCTCGCCATCGAGGGACTCGAGCCGGGACGCGTCGTGCACCTCCGCTCCCCGCGCCCGTTCAGCTCGGCGTCGGGCGAGACCCTGTGGAGCACCGAGGCCTGGTACACGCTCAACGCCATGCCGGGCAAGCAGCCCGTACAGGGCCCGCTGTACGAGGCCGAGGAGGCGTCCCTCACCGGGGCAGCCGGGATCAACACCGACCACAGGGGCTACTCCGGCAGCGGTTTCGTCGACCGCTACGGCACGCAGGGCGCCACCACGACCTTCGACGTCCAGGTGGACCGGAGCGGAACGTACGACCTGGGGCTGCGCTACTCCAACGGCCCGAACCCCTTCCAGGGCACCAAGTCCCTCTCCCTGTACGTCAACGGCCGGAAGGTGAAGCAGACCGAGTTCCGCAGCACCGGTGACTGGGACACCTGGTCGACGCAGACCGAGTCCCTGCGCCTGCGGGCCGGGCACAACACCGTCGCCTACCGGTACGACGAGGGCGACACCGGGCATGTCAACCTCGACCTGCTCACCGTCGACCGGCACGGCGCGGCGATCAGGCTGTTCGACGGCGACGGGCTCGACCGGTGGCAGCACACCGACGGGCGCCCGGTCGAATGGCCCGTCGACGGCGGGGCGACGGAGGTCTGCTGCGGCGACATCCGCACCAAGAACAGCTTCGACGACTTCAAGCTGCACGTGGAGTACTGGCTGCCGAAGCTGCCCCCGGACGTGACCGGCCAGGACCGCGCGAACAGCGGCGTCTACCTCCAGGACCGCTACGAGCTGCAGATCCTGGACTCCTTCGGTGACACCACGCTCGACACCAACGAGGCGGGAGCGATCTATCTGAAGAAGGCCCCCGACGTGAACGCCGCCAAGGCGCCGGAGACCTGGCAGTCGTACGACATCGTCTTCCGCGCGGCACGCTACGACGCCGACGGCAACAAGACGGCCGACGCGCGGGTCACCGTGGTGTGGAACGGCAAGAAGATCCACGACGACGTCGCGATCGACAGCCCGACGGGCGGCGGAGCGCCCGAAGGCCCCGCAGCCGGCGCGATCCGGCTGCAGGACCACGGGAACGCGGTGCGCTACCGCAACATCCGTGTCGAACCGCTGAGTTAGCGAGCGGTGACCGGATCCGGCGTCCTTCCGTCCGATGCGGACGCGGGGGCGCCGGACTCCTCGTCCTCGGCCGTGTGCGCGCCACGAAGGCCGATCATGCCGAACGCCGTGAGGGCGGCGGCGACCACAGCCGCCGCACACGCGGCGCCACCTCCGCCCGCGCCACAAGCTGTCCCGCGAACCCGAGCCCATGGGCGCCGAGCACGCCGTTGACCGGCACGTGGAAGGCGTCGGGCGGCAGCAGCGCGTTGTGGGCCTCGGTCAGGGGTTCTCCTTGGACAGCTCCGCGAACAGGCTGTGGCCCGGCAGGGACGTCGCCGCGAACGGGTGCGGGCCGCCCCGTCACCCACAAGATCTACCGTGACGCCGCCCACCCCTCCCGGCTGGTGCTGCCCTTCACCGCACGCGCGGCGGCGGACACGCGGTAACCCGCACCGAACGACCCGGACGGCGAAGCCGGAGGGCGAGTGTCAGTGCCCGGTGGCACGCTGAGGCCACAAGGAATCTGCGAAAGGACATCGCGGTGATCACCACTGACTTCGCCCCCGGTTCCCCCTGCATGCTCGACCTCGGATCTCCCGACGTCCCGGCCGCCGCGGCCTTCTACGGCGCGGTCCTCGGCTGGGACTACGAGCCCATGGGGGACGGGGAGGACATGGAAGGCGGGATGTTCCGCAAGGACGGCAAGATGGTCGCCGGGCTCGGCAAGCTCACCGAGGAGGGCGCCCGCCCCGCCTGGATGATCTACTACACCGTCGCCGACGCGGACGCCACCACCCAGGCGGTGGAGCGCGCCGGCGGCACCGTGCGGGTGCCGCCCATGGACCTCGAGAAATGGGGCCGGATGGCCCAGTACAGCGACCCGCTGGGCGGCCAGTTCGCCGTCTGGCAGCCGGACGAGAGCAAGGGGGTCGACCTCGTGGACGAGCCGGGGTCACTGTCCTGGACCGAGCTCTACACCAGCGACGCGGCGGCCGCGAAGGAGTTCTACGGCGGGGTCCTCGGCTGGCAGTTCAGCGACATGGAGATGCCGGGCGGGGAAGGCACCTACACCCTGATCACCCCGGCCGGGCTGCCCGAGGAGCGCATGCACGGCGGGCTCATGGAACTCCGCAAGGAGGACCTCGCCCTGGCGGGCGGCCGCCCGTACTGGCACCCGGTCTTCCATGTCACCGACTGCGACGCCGCGGTGGCCAAGGTCACCGAGAACGGCGGAAGCGTGCAGATGGGTCCCGAGGACGCGGAAGGCGTCGGCCGTCTGGCCGTCTGCCTCGACCCCTTCAACGCGGACTTCGTGGTACTGACCCCGACCCAGAGCTGAAGGCACCGGGATGCGGGGCCGGCCGTCACCGGGCCGGTCGCTGTGCGTACACCTCGATCTCGATCTTCATACGGGGATCGGCGAGACCGCACACGAGCATGGTGGCGGCCGGCCGGACGTCCCCGAAACAGCGGCGCAGGACCGGCCAGCAGGGCTCGAAGTCGGCCCGGTCGGGCAGCAGATAACGCACCCGCACCACATCGGCGAACGTGCACCCCGCCTCCTTCAGCGCTGCCTCGACGTTCCGCAGGCACTGCTCGGCCTGCTCCACCACGTCCTCGGAGATGGTCATGTCGGTGTAGTCGAACCCGGTCGTGCCGGACACATGCACCGCGTCCCCGTGGACCACGGCGCGGGCATAGCCGATCTGCTCCTCGAACGTCGAGCCGCTGAGGATTGCACGTCGCTCCGTCATACGCCGCACGCTATGGCGGCCGGCCCCGGTACGTCCAATGGGGTGACGGCGCCGCCCTGGTGCGGGGAGGAGGCCTAACCGGCGGGGTGGAGCTCCCGCAGGGCGTTCCTCACGTGCTCGTCGGTGACCGCGGGGAAGTCGGAGTACCACTCACCCACGGAGCGGACCCGTTCGGGCTGGTGCAGGGCGACGACGTCGTCGGCCTCGTCGCGCAGCGCCGCTGCGGTCCGCGAAGAGCACACCGGAACCGCCAGGGTCAGGCGCAGCGGGTCGCCACGCCGCACGAGACGCAGGGCGGCACGGGCCGTGATCCCCGTGACCAGTCCGTCGTCCACGACGACCACGCTGTGACCGCGGACGTCCGGCGTAGGGCGTCCTTTGCGGTACACCTGCTCACGCCGGTGCAGTTCGAGGCGTGCCCGGGCCACCTCGGGCCCCAGTTTGTCCACGGACAGGTCCAGGGCACGCAGCCCCGTGCGGTCGAACACCGGCGGGTCGTCTCCGGCGATCGCCCCGATGCCGACCTCGGGGGAACCGGGCACACCGATCCGGGCGACGACCAGAACGTCCAGCGGGACGGCCATCGCCCGGGCGATCTCCACCCCGACCGGAACACCCCCGCGCGTCAGCGCCAGCACGGTCACGTTCGCGAGATCGCCGCTGCTCGCCCACTCCAGCATCCTCACGGCCAGCTCCTGTCCGGCCTCCTCACGGCTTCGGAATCGCACGGCTCGCTCCCTTCCTCGGCCTCCCGGGACGGGTAACCGCCGCCGTCCCCGCCACTCACCTCGCGCCCGCCCGCACCGTCGGCGCACAGTGGACAGATGAACGCACACGACGAGAAGCCGCTGGCCGGGGCACGCGTGGCGACCAGGCTCCCCACCCAGGACCTCGACCGGGCGCGCCGCTTCTACGCCGAGCGGCTCGGCCTGGAGCCGGTCGACGAGCGCCCCGGCGGGCTGCTGTACCGCTGCGGAGGCGCGGAATTCGCCCTCTTCGCGTCGACCGGAGCCTCCCCGGGAACCTTCACCCAGATGGCGTTCGAGGTCGACGATCTCGACGGCGTCGTGGCGGAGCTGAAACGGCGCGGCGTGGTGTTCGAGGAGGTCGACATCCCGGGATTCCGCACCGTCGACGGCATCGCCGAGGTCGACGGCAACTACCCCACCAAGGGCGCCCGCGGCGAACGGGGCGCCTGGTTCCGCGACAGCGAGGGCAACCTGCTGGGCATCGGCGAGCCGGTGACCTGAGGGCACGCCCTTCACTCGGCGGTCCGTGGACGGAAACCGACGGCACGGGCCGGTGTTCTCGCGGACAGAAGCTGACCGCAAGCCCTCCTACGGTCGTTCCATGACACAGACACAGAAGATCCTCGTCACCGGCGCCACCGGAACCGTCGGCCGCCAGGTCGTCGCCGAACTGCTCGCCCGCGGCCACGCGGTCCGCGCCCTCACCCGGGATCCGGCGAAGGCCGGCCTGCCGGCGGAGGTCGAGGTGGTGCGGGGCGATCTGACCGAGCCCGACGGCCTGGTCCCGGCGCTGGAGGGTGTCACCGGTTTGCACCTGATCACCTTCGGCGGGCCCTACTTCGCCCCGCTGGAGACCGGTCCGCGGATCCTGGAGGCTGCCCGGGCGGCCGGTGTACGGCGGGTCACCGTGCTGCACGGAGGCGGCCCGTCCCTGCTGGAGGACGCCGTGCGGGCCGACGACGGCGTCGACTGGACCGTGGTCATGCCGGTGGAGTTCATGGCCAATGCGCTCGAGTGGGCCGAGGGCATCGTCGCCTCGGACGAGGTCCGCGAGCCGTTCGTGTCCCGGCTCAGTGCCATGGTCCACGAGGGCGACATCGGCGCCGTCGCCGCGGTGGCCCTCACCGAGGAGGGCCACGGCGGTCAGGAGTACGTGATCACGGGTCCCGAGGTGCTGACCGTCAGCGACAAGGTGGCGGCGATCGCCGCCGCCCGGGGGCGGGCCGTCTCCCTGGTCGAACTGACCGAGGAGGAGGCCGTGGCGCAGTGGCGGGCGGCGGGGCACCCGGAGGACGTGATCGGCTTCCTGCTCGAGGCGTACGGCAACACGCCGGAGGTCGGGCGCACGGTCGTCGACACCGTGGAGAAGATCACCGGCCGCCCGGCCCGCACCTTCGCCCAGTGGGCCGAGGAGCACGCGAGCGCGTTCACGGCAGAGGGAGCCGCGGGCACGGCATGACCGTCCGCATGGTGCCCGGGCCGGGCACGGACGGGGCCGCCCCGGCGGCGGCAACCGTCCGGTCCGGTCCGGGCCCGGGCATGACCCCCGAGGTAATCGACCCGATCCTCCCTCGCACGGCAGGATCGGACACATCGACGGGGACCCCTCAGGCGGGGACCCGGCCCTAGCCGTGAGGAGAGCGACATGCCCGCCCTTTCCGCCGCCACCGCGCAGTCCGACGCCGAGGCCACCCGGGCCGTCGTGCGGGAGTTCCTCGCCGCCCGGTCGGCCGGGGACACCGCACGGCTGGTCGCGCTCTTCGCCGACGAGGTCGACTGGCTGCTCGCCGACAACCCGGCCGTTCCGTGGATCCGCCCGCGCTCGACCGCCGTCGAATGCGCCGCCCAGTTCACGGAGTTGATGGAGCACACCGTGCCGGAGGACGCGCGTGCCGAAGTGGACGCCTTCCTCGTCGACGGAACGGACGCGGTCCTGACGGGGCATCTGTCCGGGACGGTACGGGCGACGGGACGGTCCTTCCAGGGGCCGTTCGCCCTGCGTCTGACGGTGGAGGACGGCCGGATCACCCGCCATCACCTCTACGAGAACAGCCTGTCCATCGCCGAGGCCTGCGCCGCGCCCTGACGGCCGGGCGCGGGCCCGCGCCCCCTCAGCCGAGGAGCCCGGCGACCATGGCGGCGAACTCGTCCGGGGTGGCGAGGCGGACGCCGAGCTGCTCGGCCTTGGCGCGCTTGGAACCGGCGCCCTCGCCCGCGACCACGAGCGTGGTCTTCTTGGACACGCTGGAGGACGAGCGCCCGCCGGCCCGCTCGACGAGTTCGTTCATCTCGTTGCGGGAGAGCTTCTCCAGGTTTCCGGTCATCGCGCCGGTGACCACGACGGTCATCCCGTCCAGCGGCCCGCCGGGCGCCGGCGCGGCGGCATCGCCGTCGCCGTTCGCGGCGGCATCGGCGGCGGCCGGCGGAGTGGCGCCGGGCTCGGTCATGGTGACGCCGGCGGCCGCGAGCCTGTCGATGAGCGGACCCAGTTCCGCCAGCTCCGCCACGATCGACGGGGCCTTCTCCGCCCCGATGCCGTCGACCTGCTGCATGGCGTCGGCATCGGCCGCGCGGATGTGGTCCATGGTGGCGAAATGCCGGGCGATACGCCGTGACATGGACCGTCCGGTGCCCCGGACGCCCAGCGCACACAGCACCCGTGACAGCGGCTGCCCCTTGGCCTTGGCGATCGCGGTCAGCAGGTTGTCGGTGCTGGTCTCCCCCATGCGCTCCAGGGCGAGCAGCTCCTCGCGCCGGAGCGTGAACAGGTCTGCGAGGTCGGTGACCAGGCCCGCGTCGACGAGCTGGACGACACGGGTCGCGCCCAGCCCCTCGATGTCGAGCTGGTCGCGGCCCGCGGCGTAGGCGAGGGAGGCGACCAGGTGGCAGTTGCGGCCCTGGGCGCACCGCCAGCGTTCCTCACGGGTGTCGATGTCCGAACCGCACCGCGGACACTGCGCCGGGAACGCGATCGGCTGCTCCTCGCCCGTGCGCAGATGGGCGACCGGGGCCTCGATCCGGGGGATGACATCGCCCGCCCGGTGCACCATGACGTGGTCGCCCAGGCGCAGGTCGCGGCGGGTGATGTCGGCCGGGTTGTGCAGGGTGGCGTAGGTGATGGTGGAGCCGTCGATGACGACCGGTTCGAGGACGGCGCGCGGGGCGATGATGCCGGTGCGGCCGACGTTCCACTCCACCTCCAGCAGCCGGGTGATCTTCTCCACCGCGGGCAGCTTGTAGGCGATCGCCCAGCGCGGGGCGCGGGAGCCCGACCCGGCGGCCTCACGGTCGGCGGCGAGGTCGGCCTTGACGACGATCCCGTCGATGCCGAAGGGCAGTTCGGCGCGCAGTGCGGCGATCTCCTTCACCCTGATCAGAACCTCGTCGGGGGTTTCGGCGACGAGGTCGGGGACCGGGGTGCGGGCGCTGGTGTGCACGCCGAGGTCCGCGGCCATTGCCATCAGGTCGCAGTGCGCCATCCCGTTCATCCGCCGAGCCAGGCCGGAGTCCGCCCCGGGCAGCGGCAGCAGGCCGTAGCCGAAGAACGTCATCGGCACCGTGTAGACGCGCTCCTTCGCCCGCAGGGTGCCCGCGGCCGCGTTGCGCGGGTTGGCGAACGGCTGCCCGCCGTGACCGGTGCGCACCTCGTTGGCGTGCTCGAACTGGGCCGTCGTCATGAGGACTTCCCCGCGCACCTCCACGGTGACCGGCTCGGCCAGCTGCTCCGGCAGGCCCTCGATGGTGCCGATGGCGTGCGAGACGTCCTCCCCGGCCGTCCCGTCCCCGCGGGTGATCAGCCGACACAGCCGGCCGCCGCTGTAGCGGGCGGCGATCGCCAGCCCGTCCAGCTTCGGGCCCACGCTGAAGCGCGCCGCGTCACGGCCGATCCTGCGGGCCAGCGAGGCGGTCCAGGCGGTGAACTCCTCCGCGGAGAACACGTTGTCCAGACTGAGCATCGGCACCGTGTGCGGCACGTCGCCCACCACCGACCCACCGGCGACCTTCCCGGTGGGGGAGTCGGGGAGTATCCCGTCGGGATGGTCCGCCTCCCAGTCGGCGATCCCCCGGACCAGCCGGTCGTACGCGTCGTCGTCCAGCGGCGAGGTGCCTCCCGCGTAGTAGGCGGCCGCCGCACGCACGGCGTCCTCGACCGCCTGCGCGTAGGCGGCGGCATCGACGATCACTGCTGCAGGTGTTGTCATGGGTCACATTTTGCCGCCCGCCACTGACAATCGATCAAGAGCAGTCGGCATTTGCCTAAAGCTTATAGGCAAATGCATACTCGTATCAGGTGGCCGCGCACATCGCCGCGGCACGCCCACGGCCGGCCGCGAAACGCCTGGCCGGCGCCGTGACACCCGGGACACGCCGTTCATCCACCCGCCCCACGCACACGGACCGAAACCATGCCCTCCACCCCGCACACCCCGATCACCACGCCCGTCACCGCCGACCTCGTGCGCGGCGCGCTCGATCTCGAGCCCACCCCTCAGGGCGTCCTGCCGCACCGCCTGCCCGCCTGGGCCCGGGCACGGAACACCGACGCGCAGCTCGCCATGGCCGAGTCCCAGCCCTCCGGCGTACGCCTGGTCTTCCGGACCCGCGCGACCGCCGTCGAACTGGACACGGTGCCCACGAAGCGGATCTACATCGGCGCCCCGCCCCGCCCGGACGGCCAGTACGACCTGCTCGTCGACGGACGCCCGGCCGGCCGGGCCACCGCGGTCGGCGGCAACACCCTGACCGTCGACATGAGCACCGGGACGGTCGAACACGCCACAGGCCCCGCCGCCACCCTCCGCTTCACCGGCCTGTCCGGAGACGACAAGACCGTCGAGATCTGGCTGCCGCACGACGAGACGACCGAATTGATCGCCCTGCGCACCGACGCACCCGTGGAGGCGGCGGCCCCCGCCTCGGGCCGCAGGACCTGGCTGCACCACGGAAGCTCCATCAGCCACGGCTCCGATGCCGCGAGCCCCACCACCACCTGGCCGGCGCTCGCCGCGGCACGCGGCGGCGTGGAACTGGTCAACCTGGGGCTGAGCGGCAGCGCGCTGCTCGATCCCTTCGTCGCGCGCGCCATGCGCGACACGCCCGCCGACCTGATCAGCGTCAAGATCGGCATCAACCTCGTCAACGCCGACCTGATGCGGATGCGCGCCTTCACCCCCGCCGTCCACGGCTTCCTCGACACCCTCCGCGAGGGGCACCCCACCGCACCGCTGCTGCTCATCTCGCCCATCCTGTGCCCCATCCACGAGGACACGCCCGGCCCCACCGCCTTCGACTTCACCCGCCTCGGCGAGGGGCGGCTCCTGTTCACCGCGGCAGGCGACCCCGCGGAACGTGCCGAGGGCAAGCTGACGCTGTCTGCCATCCGCGACGAGCTGGAGCGCATCGTGACGCAACGCGCGGCGGACGACCCGAACCTGTACCTCCTCGACGGGCGGGAGCTCTACGGCGAGGCGGACCACGCCGAACTGCCGCTGCCCGACCGGCTCCACCCCGACGCCGCCACCCACCGCCGCATGGGCGAGCGTTTCGCCGCCCACGCCTTCGCTGCCGGACGCGGCCCGTTCGCCGAGGGCGGGGGCAGGGGCTGAGCTATTCGAAGAACTTCAGGCTCCAGCCGGTGTCCGTGTTCGGGCCGGGCACGTTGGCGCGGCCGTAGGTGGTGCCGCCCCACCAGCAGAAGGTGCCCGTGTACCAGTAGCGGTTCTCCCACGTGTACGGCGTGCCCTTCGGCACGGCGTGGAACATCAGCGGAAACCGCGGCCCCGCGGGCGGACTCGTGGCGATGTCGCCGTTCAGCAGGACGAAGCTGTGGTGCCCGGGGCCGTCGACGTGGAGCGTCGGGTCCCAGCCGGCCATCATGGTCGCCCGGTTCGAACCGAACAGACACCCGTTGGACTTGTACCAGTCCCACACATACGTCGGGTCACCGCCGGCCCGCAGCCGCAGGTCGGCCAGGCAGTACTGGTCACTCCAGCTGCCGTTGGCGGAGTAGACGATGTGCAGCTGCCCGGACGGATCCCTGATCGGTTCCGGGGCCTCGTTGATGAACGGATTGCCGACCACCCGCTCCCAGCTCTCCCGGGGCTGCGAGATGATGTACCGCGCACCGGTCGGCGTGGTCGGCCCGCTCATCCGCGCGATGTAGATGTTCTGCTCGACGTTGGTGTCGCCGGCCCAGCCGGACCAGACGAACCAGCGCTGTCCGCCGAAGGCGAACAGGGTCCCGTCGATGGCCCACTTGTCGTCCGGCAGGGCGAGTTCCGTCTCCGGGGAGTACCCGCTGTCGGGGCGGTCGGAGCTGATCACGTACATGCGGTGCGCGGCTCCGCGGCCGGCCGTGAAGTAGATGTAGTACCGGCCTCCGTCCCTCACGATCTCCGGCGCCCACACCTCACCGCGGTCACGGGCGTCGGACCAGACCCGCCGAGGTGTGGCCGAGGCCAGTGCGGACGTCGACGGTGCCTGCCGTACGACGATGCCGCCCCCGGCCGACTGCACCGAGATGTAGGTGCCGCCCACCCGGATCACGCTCGGATCGGCGGCGCGGAGTCCGGTCCGGTCCGCCCGGGCGGGTTCCGCGGACGTCATCGTCATCGCGGCGGCGAGGATGCCGGCCAGCACGAAGGCGACGAGGCCGGCCGGGCGACGAGCGGGCCTCGCCGTCCTCTTCGGGAGCCTGGTCATCGGGTCCGTCACCTCCACGCCGGGATTTACATCGATGAAGACGTCTTGGCAGGATCTCGACTGGAGCGGGACATGTCAATGCAGTCGTCAACTGTCCGGCCGTTCACCAGCGAGGACTCATTCCCGCCCGCCGATGCGCATTCTGACGGTGCGTCAGCTGTGCGCGAAGCCTGGACAGGCGCCGGGAGGCGTGTTGTCATTCCGCTGCACACCGGATTTCCAACGTTGGAATACTTTCTGGACGAGCCGATGGCCGCGCCTGCTCCGTCCAGGCCCCATGCCCTCTGCGCGAGGAAAGGTTCGATGACAAGACAACACCCCCGCCCCAGATCGAAATGGTGGGCCGTGCTGACCGTGACGGCCCTGGCCCTGTCCACGGGCGCCCTGGCGCCCGCCGCGACGGCCGCGGTGCCGACGGCCGGGGCGTCCGCCCTCGCCGCCGCCGAAGCCGACGTCCAGGTGAACGGCCTCAAGGGCGAGTACTTCAGCATGTCGGCACCGGGTGCCCGGGACTTCGCCGAACTCGGCGGCACCCTGCTGGAGCCGCAGATCAACTTCTCCGGACTGACCAGCACCTTCCAGGAGCTGACCGGACGCACCGAGCACACGACCGCCCGCTGGACCGGGCAGATCGAAGCCCCCGAGGACGGTGACTACACCTTCCACGCCATCGGCGACAACGGCTTCCGGCTGTTCATCGACGGCGAACCGGTCATCGACCACTGGGAGCCGGACTGGGACCGGGAGCAGACCAGCGCACCGGTCACGCTGAAGGCCGGGGAGAAGCACGACTTCCGCCTGGAGATGTTCCAGGACTTCGGCGGAGCGAACATGTTCCTGCGCTGGTCGACCCCGACGATGCCCAAGCAGCTCGTCCCGACCTCCGCGTTCACCCCGCCCGCCGGCTTCGAGGTCTTCCCCGTGGAGCTGACCGTCGGCGCGGACGGACGGAAGCTGCTCGCCCGGTTCGAGGGCCGGGTGAGCGACATCGCCCAGGTGGCGGACCACCTCAAGATCGAGGCCGACACGACCGCCATGCCGCTCAAGTCGGTGGCGCCCGCCCCCGGTGACCCCAACTCCCTCCTCGTCACACTCTCGGAGCCGATCCAGAAGAACCAGCAGGTCCGGGTCACCTACGACGGTGAGGGCGGCCTCAAGACCGGCGACGAGACCGTTCCCCGGATCGTCCGCTACGCCGCGAACAGCTCCACCCACCGGATCACCACCCCGTGGGGTGACAAGCTCGACAGGAACAACCCGCTGCCGGAGTACCCCCGCCCGCAGCAGGTGCGTGACAAGTGGAAGAACCTCAACGGGCCCTGGCAGTTCAGCGGGGCCGAGGCCGGCGAACAGCCGGTGTTCGGCAAGGACCTGAAGGAAAAGATCACCGTGCCGTTCCCGGTGGAGTCGCAGCTCTCCGGGCTCGAACGGCACGAGGACCACATGTTCTACCGCAAGCTCGTCGACGTCCCGCGGAGCTGGAAGGTCGGCAAGAGCGGCAAGAGCAACCGGCTGAAGCTCCACTTCGGCGCCGTGGACTACCAGGCCACCGTCTGGGTCAACGGCAGGAAGGTCGCCGAACACACCGGCGGATACAACGCCTTCAGTGCCGACATCACCGACGCGCTCAAGTACCGGGGACAACAGGAGATCGTGGTCGCGGTCACCGACACCGGCGGCGCCAACCAGCCGATGGGCAAGCAGTCCACCAACCCCGGCGGCATCTTCTACACCCAGACGTCCGGCATCTGGCAGACCGTCTGGATGGAACCCGTCGCCGAAGCGGCCGTTGACAACGTAGTCACCACGCCCGACATCGACAGCGGCACCCTTGCGGTCACCGTCGAGTCCGAGAACGCCTCCAAGTGGGCCCGGGTCGAGGCCGTCGCCCGTGACACCCGCGGACGGGTCGTCGGCAGGGTCAGCGGACCGGCCAACAGCAAGCTCGACCTGCGCGTGGCCAGGCAGCACCTGTGGACCCCGGACGACCCCTACCTGTACGACCTCGAGATCAAGCTGAGGGACGGCCGTTCCACCGACGAGGTCGACAGCTACTTCGGCATGCGCGAGGTCGGCATCAAGGAGATCGGCGGATATCCGAAGCTGGTGCTCAACGGCAAGCCGATCTTCTCCCTCGCCACCCTCGACCAGGGCTTCTGGCCCGACGGCCTCTACACCGCGCCCAGCGACAAGGCGCTGGCGTTCGACCTCGAGGCCCACAAGAAGCTCGGCTTCAACGCCGTCCGCAAGCACATCAAGGTGGAGTCGCCGCGCTGGTTCTACCACGCGGACCGGCTCGGCCTGCTGGTCTGGCAGGACTTCGTATCCGGCAACCTCACCAACGAGACCGGGCAGAAGGCGTTCGTCGACCAGGGCCGGGAAATGATGCGCCAGCACCACAACTCACCGTCCGTCATCGGCTGGATCGTCTTCAACGAGGGCTGGGGCGAGTGGAACCGCGAGGAGAGCGGCCGTATCGCCGAGGCGGTCAAGGAAGCCGACCCCTCCCGCGTCGTCAACGCCCACAGCGGTGTCAATTGCTGCAACTCCAAGGGTGACTCCGGCAAGGGCGACATCATCGACCACCACGACTACAACAACGAGGACCCGCCCTTCCCCGACCACCGCGCGGCCATGGACGGCGAGCACGGCGGCTTCACCCTGCGCACCCCGGGCCATATGTGGCCGGGCGCCCCGACCGTCATCTACAGCGGCGTCGACAGCAAGGAGGCCCTGACCCGCAAGTACGTCGAGAACACCGAGAAGTTCTACCTCGACCAGGCCGGCGCCGAGCTCTCCGGATCGGTGTACACCCAGATCACCGACCTGGAGAACGAACTCAACGGCCTCTACACCTACGACCGCCGCGAGATCAAGGTCGACCCGGCACCGGTGCGGGAGATCAACCGCAAGGTCATCGCGGCCGGAGCCGCCGCGGGCCACGACCGGGAGCAGCTGAAGGGCGGCGGCTCCTGGACCCTCGACGAGGGCACCGGCACCACCGCGAAGGACGACGGGCCCCAGCACAAGCCGCTCACCCTGAGCGAGGGGACCACCTGGACCGACGGAGTCAGCGGCAGCGCGCTGCAGTTCGACGGTCAGGGCCGGTACGCCCAGTCCGAGGGTCCCGTGCTCGACACCACCGGCAGCTACACGGTGTCGGCGTGGGTGACCCTGGACTCGCTGCCGGGCAACTACGCCACCGCCGTCAGCCAGGACGCGAAGCGGCAGACCAGCCCCTTCTACCTGCAGTACGGGCATGGCGCGTTCGCCTTCAGCACACCGGACGGCCGGCGGGCCCGCATGGAGATGACGCCCGAGACCGGCCGCTGGTACCACCTGGTCGGTGTGCGGAACGACACGACGGGCGACATCACGCTCTACGTCGACGGTGAGCGGACGGCCACCGTCAAGGGTGGGCCGAACTACGTCGCCTCCGGCCCCTTCACGGTGGGCCGCGCCCAGTGGAACGGCCAGAACGTCGACTTCTGGGACGGGGCGGTGGACGAGGTCAACGCCTACGACAGGGCGCTGAGCGCCCAGGAGGTGAGCGCGCTGTACACGGCGGAGAAGCCGTAACCGCCACGACAGCAGAAGGTGCGGACGCCGACGGCGTCCGCACCTTCCGTCGTGCCGCGGGTCACTTCACGTAGCTCACCGCCACGTTGTCGAACGTGGCCGCCGTGTTGAAGACCCGCACCCCGTTCGCACCCCGGGAGTAGGCGGTGTCGGTGACCGAGATCTTCGGCGTCCTCATGTCATCGACGTACACCTTGAGGGAGGAGCCGACGGCCGTCACCCGCAGCCTGTGCGTCGAGCCGGGCGTGATCCGCAGACGGGCGGTGCGCAGCGGGGTCCAGGAGTCGTTCACCCTGCCGAGCACGACCGTGCCGTTCCCGCTGATCCCCGCGTAGTAGCCGCTGTAGCCGTCGGTGCCGACCGTCGGCCGGGTCACCCGGAACACGAGGCCGGCGTCCCCGCCGCGCGAGGTGACGGTGACGTCGGTGTCCTGGGTGAAGTCGGCGAAGTCGGTGTCGAGCACTGCCTTGCCGCCCGGCGAGCGGCCCGCCCGGTAGCGTCCGCCGGCCGCCGCCCACGACCCGCCGTAGGTCTTCCAGCCCAGCGCGTTGCCGTCGGCGAAGTTGTCGCGCACCTTCATCTCGATCCGCTCGATCGTGCCATCGGGGCGGAAGTACATGCGGTCGTAGGCCAGTTGGCGATGGTTGCCGTCCGTCTCGCTGAGCGGGCGCCGGTGGTAGAAGATGTACCAGATGTCGGTGCCGGGCACATTGACGACCGAGTTGTGGCCGGATCCCCTGGCGACCGCGGGGTCCTGGGCGAGCACCTTGTCGAGCTTCTCGAAGGGGCCGGTCGGCGAGTCGGAGATGGCGTACGACACCGAGTAGTCGGGCCCCGTCCAGCCCCCCTCGGACCACATCAGGTAGTACTTCCCGTTCCGTTTGAACATCTGCGAACCCTCGACGTAGTCGGCCGGGGTGATCTCCTTGTACGTCGATCCGTCGGCGAAGGTGCCGAGGCTGGTCATGTCGGGGTTGAGCTTGACGACGTTCGCGTGCCCCCAGCCGCCGTAGTACATGTACGCCTGGCCGTCGTCGTCGATGAAGACGTCCTGGTCGATGGGCTGGGCGCCGTTGTGGAACCGCGAGATCAGTGGCCGGCCGATGGCGTCCTCGTACGGGCCCTCGGGACGGTCGGCGACGGCCACCCCGATCCCGCCGGGCTGGGAGTCGTTCTGGATGTCGTTGGCGGCGAAGTACAGGTAGTACTTGCCGTTGCGCTCGATGGGGGCGGGCGCCCACATCGCGCGCTCGGCCCAGGGGATGTCGGCCTTGGTGAGGACCTTGCTGTGCTTGGTCCAGTGGACCAGGTCGGTGGAGGAGAAGGCGTCGAGGTGCGTCTGCTCGTCGTAGGGGCGCGACGTGGTGGGGAAGACCCAGTAGGCGCCGTCGTGGACGGCGATGTCCGGGTCGGCGTACCAGCCGTCGACGAAGGGGTTGCCGGCCTCGGCGGTCGCGTAGTCGGGCGCGGCGACGGCGGCGGTGGGTGACATCGTTGTCACCAGCCCGCCGGCGAGCAGGGTGGCACAGCACCTGACGGCGAGTCCGGTCCTTCGGGCAGTCATCGTCCAGAACTCCAATGGTGGTGGGGGAGCGGGTGCGGTGGCGGCCCGGGAAGCGGCCGCCACCGCTCGGTCACGCGGACGGCTTCGCCGCGCTCACGGGGCCCAGGGCGCTGCCACGGCCCACGTGGTGTCCTCCGTGAAGAGGGTGGGGTTGTCCCAGGTGCGGGTTCCGCCCGGGACGGCCAGCCACAACTCGGCGTTGTAGTGGCGCAGATACTGCTCGGGGAAGTTGTAGGCGGACAGCCTCACACCGCCGCCGGCGCCCCGGACCGGGCAGAATGTGGCGTCCGCGCGGAACAGGTCGCCGCTGCCGCCCTCCTTGTACACACGGGAGTTGCGGTGCCGCAGATACTCGCCGTGGTAGTTGCGTGACTCGAAGGAATAGCAGGAGCCGTCGGCCAGGCCGGGGACGACCCGCCACGTCGCGTCGTTCTTCAGCAGCGTGTCGCTGCCGCCGGTGACGACCTCCGTGAACACCGCGCCGTCCTGGTGCCGGACGTACCGGTCGGTGTGGCCGGAGGTGGTCACCCGGAGCGAGACGAACTGCCCGGTGGGCAGCGTCACCGGGGCGGACGGTGAGCGGGAGGCGTCGATCAGGGCCCGGTTGGCGGCCCTGACCCGGGCCTCGTCGACCTTGACGACCTGACGGTCGTAGGTGAGCAGACCGTTGGCCTCGTTCTCGACATCGGTGATCTCGGTGTAGACCGAAGCGGACAGCCCCTTGGGCATCCGCACCTCACGGATGCCGTCCAGCAGCCCGGTCAGCCGGTCGTTGAGACGCGCCGTGTCCGGCTGGTCCTCGTAGCTGAAACCGCCGCCCGGATACCACTCGTGACCGGCCACCTTGTAGCCGAGCCCGCCGAACTCGCCGAGCACGGCCGCACGCGTGGCACTGGGCACCGTGGTGCCGGGACCGACGTACACATGATGGTCGACGACATCGCCGTTGCCGCCGTCCACGGCCCCGCAGCAGTTGACGCCGCTCATGTTGTCCACCAGGCGGGACGGGTCGTACGCCTTGACCTCGTCGGCGATGCGCGCCTGGTCGTACTGGCCCCATCCCTCGTTCTGGTTGACCCACATCACCAGGGACGGCGCACTGCGGTGCTGGTCGATGATTCTGTCGTACTCGGCCTCCCACTGGGTGCGCGCGGCGGCGTCGGGGATGCGCTCCATGGACGGCATGTCCTGCCAGACCAGCAGCCCGAGCCGGTCGGCCCAGTAGAACCAGCGCTGTGGCTCCACCTTGATGTGCTTGCGCACCGTGTTGAAGCCGAGATCCTTGTGTTTCTGCAGGTCGAACCGGAGAGCGGCGTCGGTCGGAGCGGTGTAGATGCCGTCCGGCCAGTACCCCTGGTCGAGGGTGCCCGTCTGGAACACGAACTCCCCGTTCAGGACCGGGCGGAGGACACCGTCCACCCGCGCGAGCCCGATGGAGCGCATCCCGGTGTAGCTGCCGACGGAGTCGACCGCCGTACCGCCGGAGAGCAGCTCCACCCTCACGTCGTAGAGGAAGGGATCGTCCGGCGACCACCGGTGCGCGTTGGGCACCGGGACGGTGAACTCGGCGCCGACCGGTCCGGTGGCCGTGCCGACCGCGGTACCGTCGCTTGACACGGTCACGCGGGCCCGGTGACCACTGGTTCCCGAGCCCCGTACGGTGACCTTCAGCCGGTTGGCGGCCAGGTCGGGCACCATGTCGAGGCGGGTGATGTGCGCGGCGGCCGTGGGCTCCAGCCACACGGTCTGCCAGATGCCGGACGCGGCCGTGTAGAAGATGCCACCACCGGGGTGCGGTGTCACGTCGTTGAGCCGCTGCTTGCCGACCGCCTGACCGCCCGTCTGGGTGGGGTCCCACACGGAGACGACGAGCGTGTTGGCACCGCTGGTCAGCAGGTCGGTGATGTCGTACGAGAAGGCGTCGAAGCCGCCGCTGTGGGGGGCACCGGCCTGGCGGTCGTTGACCCAGACGGTGGTACGCCAGTCACTGGCGCCGAAGTGCAGCTGGACGCGGCGGCCGTTCCAGCCCGCCGGGACGGTGAAGGTGCGCTTGTACCAGAGCTTGTCGTTCTGCGTGATCTTGCGCTGGATCCCCGAGAGCGCCGACTCGGCGACGAACGGGACGCGGATCTGCTCGGTGAACGACGCGGGCCGGCCGGCGTCCGCCGAGGTGACGGCGAAGTCCCAGATGCCGTTGAGGTTGGCCCAGTCGGGTCGGGTGAGCTGCGGACGTGGGTACTCCGGCAGGGGGTTGTCGACGGGGACCTGGCCGGTCCACGGGGTGGTCATCGGCGCGGGTTTCGGGGTCCATGCACGGGGCGCCGCGGCCGCCGTGCCGGGACCGGTGAGAGCCGTGCCGGCGAGCAGGACCAGCACGGCCGACAGGGCGGTGAGCCACCACCGCCGTCCGGACCGGGGGAGAGGCGGACGTGGGGCTGGTACTCGACGCATCGTCACTCCTTGGGAAGTGGGGGTGGGAGACGTGCGCGTGCGAGAAGCGGCCGGTCCGCTGGGAGCGTCACCGGCCGCCTGGTACCGGACGCGGCACCGGGAGTCCTGTCGGCCCGGTGCCGCGTCCGGAGCTCTACATCAGTTGCCGGCGGCGGCCCAGCCAGGTCTGGGCGACGACCACGACGGCCAGGAAGGCACCGCTGACGACCTGCTGGTAGGAGGAGTCGAGGGAGCCGATCTGGTTGATGACGTTCTGGATCACCTTGAGCAGCAGCACACCGACCAGGGCACCGCTGACGTAGCCGAGTCCGCCGGTGAGCAGGGTGCCTCCGATGACGACGGCGGCGATGGCCTCCAGTTCCATGCCGTTGCCGAGGATGGTGACGCCCGAGGCGAGCCATGCCGCGTTGAGCGCGCCGGCCAGCCCGGCCAGCACCCCGCTCATGGTGTAGACGAGGATCTTGGTACGGGCCACCGGCGCGCCCATCAGCGCCGCCGCGTCCTCGTTGCCGCCGACCGCGTACACGTGCTGGCCGAACCGCGTGCGGCGCAGGACGACCGCCCCGGCGACGAACAGCCCCAGGGTGATCCACACGGGGTTGCCGAGACCGAGAGTGCTGCCCTGCCCCAGTTCGGCGAGGAAGGAACCCTTGCCGATCAGATAGGTGTTGGCGCCCTCGTCGGTGAGGGCCAGCATCAGACCGCGCGCCCCCAGCATGGCGGCCAGCGTGACGATGAACGGGGCCAGCCGGGAGCGGGCCACGAGCAGGCCGTTGACCACGCCGATCGCCCCGCACACCACCAGCGGCAGCAGCAGGGCCACCAGCGTTCCGTGCCGTGACCCCCAGGCCGCCAGGACCCCGCCCAGCGCGAACAGCGATCCGACCGACAGGTCGATGCCCCCGGTGATGATCACGAAGGTCATGCCCAGTGCGACGATCGCGAGGAAGGCCGAACTCGTCGCCATGTTGCTGATGTTGTCACCGGTGGCGAAGGAGTCGAAGCTGAACGACGCCACGAGGGAGACGACCACCAGCACGGCCAGCGCGCCGTGCTGCTGGACCAGCGCGCTCACCCGCTCGGAGCGGGCGGAACCCAGGGGCTCGCCGGCCGGTGCCGGGCTCTTGTCATTCGTCGCGGTCACCGGGGCGTCCGTCTTCGTGGCGGTCATCGCTTCCCCCGTCCCCGTGCCGCGTAGACCGCGCACACGATCACTATGGCCTGCGCGATCTGGGTCCAGGAGGGCGGCAGATCGTGCTTGATGAGGGTGGCGGTGAGCAACTGGATGAGGACGGCTCCCGCCACGGTCCCGGCGATGTTCACCCGGCCGCCGGTCAGCGGCGTCCCGCCGACCACGACGGCGGTGATGGCGGACAGCTCCATGAGGTTGCCCAGCGAGGTCGGGTCGCTGGCCTGGAGCCGTGCCGTGGCCAGGACGCCGGCCACGGCGGCGAGCAGCGCGCAGACGACGTACACCACGATCAGCACGCGACGCACCGGCAGACCGGCGAGCTGCGCCGCGGGACGGCTGTCACCGATGGCGAGGAGCTGCCGTCCGAAGGTGGTGCGGCGGACGACGAAGGCCACCAGCCCCGCCAGCACGGCGGCGATCAGGATGAGATACGGAATGCCCAGCACGTCGCCGGAGCCCAGGGAGGCCAGTGCGGGGTTGCGCAGGTCCTCCAGCTGCGGCAGCAGCACCAGGGCGAGACCCCGGCCGCCGACCATGAGCGCCAGTGTCGCCACGATCGGCTGCACGCCGATGAACGCGACCAGGGCACCGTTGGCGAACCCGACGGCGGCGGCGAACACCGCCACCACGAGCAGCGCGGGCACGAGGCCGTAACCGAGGTAGAGGGCCGTCACCGAGGCCGCCAGGGCCATCACCGCACCGACCGAGAGGTCGACACCCTCGGTGCCGATCACCAGGGCCATGCCGAGGGCGACGATGATGACGGGGGCGACCTGCACGGCCTGGGTGCGGAAGTTCTCCGCGGACAGGAAGTGCGGGGTGATGACGGTGTTGACCACGAGCAGCAGAGCCACGCCGGCGTAGACGCCGTAGGTCTGCAGCCACTGCAGGATGCGGGTCCGGTCCAGCGGGACGGTCTTGAGGGCGGCTTCAGCCATCGGTGGCCGCCTCCTCGACCGCGTCCCGGTCCGGGGCGTGCCCGGCGATGGTCCGCATCAGCTTGTCCTCGGTGACCTCGTCGCCGGCCAGCTCGCCGACGACGGCACCGTCCTTCAGTACGACCACGCGGTCGGACCCTTCGATCAGTTCCTCCAGATCGGAGGAGATGAGCAGGACGCCCAGGCCGTCCGCGGCCAGTTCGTCCACGAGTTTCTGCACCTCGGCCTTGGCGCCGACGTCGATGCCCCGGGTGGGCTCGTCCAGGAGCAGCACCTTCGGGTTCATCGCCAGCCAGCGGGCGAGCAGCACCTTCTGCTGGTTGCCGCCCGACAGTTCGCCGACCTTCTGCTGCGGCGAGGACGCCTTGATGCGCAGCCGCTCGATGAAGGTGTCCACGATGCTGTCGACGCGCGCCTCGGAGACCAGCCCGAACCGGGAGAGCCGGGGCAGGACGGCCAGCGAGATGTTCTCGCGGACCGACAGACCGGGCACGATGCCCTCGCTCTTGCGGTCCTCCGGCAGCAGGCTGATGCCCGCGCGGATGGCCGCGGGCGTGGAGCCGCGGCGCAGCGGGGCCCCGGCCACCATCACGGTGCCCGAAGTCGTCGGGAGCGCACCGGAGATGGCCTTCGCGGTTTCGGTGCGGCCGGAACCGAGCAGCCCGCCGAGGCCGACGACCTCCCCGGGCCGGATGCTCACGGAGACGCCGTGCAACTGGTGCGGAACCGTCAGTTCGCTCGCCTCCAGCACAGGTTGGCCGTCGGTGGCGTGATGGTCGCCGGTGAACTTGGTCAGGCCCTCCTTGCGGACCTCTCCCAGCTCGCGGCCGAGCATGGTGGACACCAGGGAGAGCCGGTCGAGTTCGGCGAGGCGGCCGTGGTGGACACGGCGGCCGTCGCGCAGCACGGTGACCGTGTCGCACACCGCGTACAGCTCGTCGAGACGGTGACTGACGTAGATGACGGCGATGCCCTCGTCACGCAGTCGGCGGATGACCGAGAACAGGGTCTCGACCTCCCGCGGCTCGAGGGAGGAGGTCGGTTCGTCCATGATGACGATCCGTGCCTCGCTCGCCACGGCGCGGGCCAGCGCGACCATCTGCTGTGCGCCGACGCCGAGACTGCGCAGCGGCCGGCGCACGTCCACCCGGACGCCGTAGGCACGCAGCGCCTCCTCGGCCTCCCGGTTCATCCGGGCGAAGTCCAGCAGACCGAGGCGGTTGCGCGGCTCGCGGCCCAGGAAGAGGTTACGGGCCACGCTCAGCAGCGGGATGAGGTTGACCTCTTGGTAGATGGTCGAGATCCCGGCCCGCTGGGCCTCCAGCGGGGTGGCGAAGGAGACGTCACGCCCGAGGAAAACGATGTCACCGGCGTCGGGCCGGTGGACTCCGGTGAGGAGCTTGATGAGGGTCGACTTGCCGGCACCGTTCTCGCCGATCAGGGCGTGGACCTCACCGGCGTGCAGGGTCAGGTCCACGTCGTCCAGGGCCCGGACGCCGGGGAAGGTCTTGCTCAGTCCGCGGACGGCGAGGACTTCGGCGGGGGGAGCCACCTGTGCCTCCAGGAAGAAAGTGGTGACGGACGGACGAGGGGCCCGGGAGCCGGGCCCCCGCGGCGGACTCAGTAGGCCTTGCCGAGGTCCTGCTCGGCGTTGTCGGCGTTGTAGGCGCTGTCCTGGATGATGATGTCCTGGTGGACTTCCTTGCCCTGGGTGAAGTCGTCCAGCGTCTGGAACGCCAACGGGCCGAACCTCGGGTTGGACTCGATGACGCCGCTGATCCAGCCGTCGACGACGCCCTGTACGGCGTTGCGCGTGCCGTCCACCGTGACGATCTTGACGTCACCGGCCTTCTTGCCGGCGCCCTTCAGCGCGGCGACCGCACCCAGGCCCATCTCGTCGTTCTCCGCGTAGATGCCCTTGATGCCGGGCTTCGACTGGATGAGCTGCTCGGTGACCTGCTGGCCCTTCTCACGGGTGAAGTCACCGGTCTGCTCGAAGACCACCTTGAGGTCGGGTGCCTTCTCGGCCACGCGCTCCTTGAACCCCTTGGTGCGCTCGGTGGTGACGTTGTTGCCGGCCGAGCCCAGCAGGATCGCGACCTCGCCCTTGCCGCCGGTGGCCTCGATCATCTGGTCGGCTGCGCGCCGGCCCTGCTCGACGAAGTCGGAGGCGATGAAGGAGACGTAGTCCTTGCAGGCCGTGGCGTTGATCTTGCGGTCGATGGTGACGATCGGGACCTTCTTGGCGGCGGCCGCCTGGAGCACCGGGTCCCAGCCGTCGGAGTTGAGGGGGGCGATCACCAGCAGATCCGCGCCCTTGGCGAGCAGGTCCTGGACATCGCTGATCTGCTTGGAGAACTGCGACTGGGCGTTGGCCGTCAGCAGCTTGACGCCTCTCTTGTCCGCCTCGTCCTTGATGGACTGCGTCTCGGCGATGCGGAAGGGGTTGGCCTCCTTCTCCGACTGGGAGAAGCCGACCGTGGCGTCCTTCAGGTCGATCTTCTTGCCGCCGTAGGCGTCGACGGTGCAGGTCTCGCTGCCCGGCTTCGGTGTGACGACCTGCTGCTCGGCCCCGGCGGCCGCCGGGGACTTCTTGCTGTCCGCCGCGTCGTCCTCCGACTTGGCGCAGGACGTCGCGGTCAGGGCCACGGCGGCGGCCAAGGCCACGACCACGGGACGGGCGATGAGGAGAGAACGGTGAGTGGTGCGCTGCATGGTGACCCCGATCCGGGTGACGCTGAAAAGGGAACTGGGGAGCCGAAGGACGCGCGAAGTGGAGCTGCTCCCCCTGTGCACGGCGGCGTCCGGTGCGCCGCAAGGAGGTTTTTACATCGTTGGAAGGATGCTGTAAACCCCTTGCGCACAAGGTGGGAAGGGGAGGGGGCGGGAACCGTGCGGTGGGCGGTGGGGCCGGACGGTGTGGGAAGCGCTTGCAGTGGGGGTGCGAACCCCGGCGGCTTCTCATCTGCTTGTGAGCACACGGTGCTTGGGGTTCACGGCTCGCGCGGCCGTACGGGTCGGTACCGGCTGGCGGTGGGGTTGCGTGCCCCGGCGCTGCTGGGGTGCCCGGTGGTGACGCGGGCCAGAGGTGTTTGCGCAGCCCGGCGTCGGCGGGGTGCCGTCGCGCCCACCCGTGCCGCCCCAGCGGCACGACTGCCCGCGGTCAGCGCCTACGGGCGCGCTGAGGGAGGCGGACTGCCTGCGGTCGGCGCTTGCGGGTGCCGCCCGGGCCCACCCGTGCCGTCCCCGGGGTGCCTCCCAGCTCCGTGAGGCGCTGGGGGAGGCGTGACTGCCTGCGGAGGGCGGGCGGTGGTCCGCGTCGGGGCGCACGGGTGGTGAATCCGGCCGTGTGCCCCACCGCCGTGGGGCACGGGTCAGGTGGTTCCCCGGTCGGTGCCCGCCGGTCGCCCCAGCGTGCTCTCGCGTTCCACGAGTTGGTAGTCCGCCCAGATGCGGCGCGGCTCCGGCGCCCGGTCGTTCAGCCGGGCGAGCACCGATTCCACCGCCAGCCGGCCGATGGCGGCCTTGTCCGGTGACACGGACGTGAGTGTCACCGCGCCGAAGCGACCCTCGATCACGTCGTCGAAGCCCACCACGGCGATGTCCTCCGGCACCCGCAGCCCCCGCTCGTGCAGCACCCTCATCGCCCCGATCGCCATCGGGTCGTTGTAGGCGAACACCGCGTCGGGCCGCCGCCCGCTGTCCAGGATGTGGTTCATGGCCCGCGCCCCGTCCGCGTGCCCCCAGCCGTCGGTGGCCGCGACGAGGCCCTCGTCGGCGGGCAGCCCCGCCGCCGTCAGCTCCTCGCGCCAGCCGCGTACCCGGAGCTGGGCCGGCTCGCTGCGCCCGCGCCGGGCCCCGATGAACGCCACCTCCCGTCGCCCCAGGTCGATCAGGTGCCGCACGGCGGCACGGGCCGCCGCGACGTTGTCGATGGCGATGTGGTCGTACGGCAGGTCGTAGTCCCGCTCGCCGAGCAGGACCAGCGGCACGTCGTGCGCGCGGTCGCGCAGGTCCTCGGTCTCCAGCTCGATGGGGCTGAGGATGAGTCCGTCGATGACCCGGGCCCGGAAGCCCTGGCTCACCAGGAGCTCCTGCTCGCGCGATCCGCCCGTGTGGTCGAGCAGCACGATGTAGTCGTGCCCGGACGCCGCGTCGATGACGGAGGCGGCCAGTTCGGCGAAGTACGGGTTCCCGAGTTCCGGCAGCGCCAGGGCGATGATGCCCGTACGCCCCTTCCTCAGGTGCCTGGCGGCGAGGTTGGGCTGGTAGCCGAGCGCGTCGATGGACCGCTGGACACGCTCGCGCATGGCCGGGGTGACGTGCTGGTAGTTGTTCACCACGTTGGAGACGGTCTTGATGGAGACCCCCGCGTGCGCGGCGACGTCCTTGAGGCTGACCCGCACGGCAATCCCTTCGTGAGCGGCCCGACTCGGTTGGCCGGTGCGGAAACGGTGCCGTCACCTTGAGTCGTGCGCCGAGCCGCCGGGCTCAAGTTTTACAACGTTATACATGCCGTTCCGTGGCACTGACAAGGCCGCGGAAGTGTCGTCCCGGGAGGCTCTCGCCGTCCACCGTCACCACCCTCGCCCCGCGGTCGGGCAGGCGCCGGGAGCGGCTCGCGCACCGTCACCCTCCCGAGCTCTCCCGCACGATCAGCCGGTGTCCCGCCGTCTCGTCGACCGCCGGCCCGCCCGGTCCGCCGGCGTCTATGCGCTCCAGCAGAAGCTCCACCGCGCGCCGCGCGATACCGGGCTTGTCGGGGGAGACCGTGGTGATCGTGGGGATGCTGAACCGGGTCGCCTCGATGTCGTCGAACCCGGTCACGTCCAGGTCCCCGGGGACCGACCAGCCGTCCTCGTGGAGCGCGCGCACCGCGCCGAGCGCCAGATGGTCGTTGAGGCAGAGCAGAGCGTCCGGCCGTCGCGGCAGCCGCATGAGGGTGCGGGCGGCGGCGGCGCCGTCGGCCCAGCGGAACGCCGGCACCGGAAGGACCAGCTCCTCGGGGACCGGGAGCCCCGCCGCGGACAGGGCCTGCTGATAGCCGAGGGTGCGCAGCCGGCTGGTGTGCTGCGTCCCGCGCAGCTCGCCGCCGATCACCGCGATCCGCCGACGGCCCCTGGCCAGCAGATGTTCGGTCGCCTCCCGAGCCGCCGTCACGTTGTCGATCGCCACGTGGTCGGCGCTGCCCGGCGGGTTGTACTCACCGAGCAGCACCAGCGGCAGCCGGGTGTCACGGCCCGCCAGATCGCGGGGCTGCAGGGCCAGCGGCGAGAGGATGACGCCGTCGGTGAACTGTGCGTCGAACCCGTGCACGGCGGCCAGTTCCTTCTCCCGCCGGCCGCCGGTCTCCAGCAGGAGCGTCGTGCTGCCGCGGCGCTCCGTCTCCGCCATGACGTGTTTCGCCAGCTCCGCGAAGTAGGCGATGTCCAGCTCCGGCACGGCCAGAGCGATCACCCCCGTACGGCCCCGGCGCAGCTGGCGTCCGGCGATGTTGACCCGGTAGCCGAGCGCGTCGATGGCCTCGCGTACCGCGGTCCGGGTCTGCTCGGAGACGTGCTCGTAGTCGTTGAGGACGTTCGACACCGTCTTCGGCGAGACGCCGGCGTACTCCGCGACGTCCTTGATCCTGGGCCTGCCCATGCTTCCCTTCTCGTACCTCCCGTTGTCCCGGGATCGTAACGGCAGCTCCGGGCCGTCCGGCCGCGCACGGCCCGGACGGTTCCTTCGAAAACTTTCCGCCATCGCCATTTACATCGATGTAATCGTATGGTCGCATGACCCCGTACCCAGCGCACCTGCACTGATGAGGAGGAGCATGAGCACGCCCCCGCCCCTGGACGTCCCGCGTCCGGAGTACCCCCGGCCCCAGTTCGTCCGCGAGGCCTGGCTGAACCTCAACGGCCGCTGGCAGTTCGAGACCGACCGCGGCGACAGCGGACTGGAGCGCGGACTGCGCGAGCGCGACCTGGCGGACGAGATCGTCGTGCCCTTCTGCCCCGAGTCCACGCTGTCGGGCATCGGGGACACGGACTTCATGGAAGCCGTCTGGTACCGGCGCACGGTGACGCTCCCGGAGGAGTGGTCCGGCTCCGACGTCCTGCTGCACTTCGGTGCCGTGGACCACGACGCCACCGTCTGGGTGAACGGTACCGAAGTGGCGCGCCACCGCGGCGGTTTCACCCCCTTCACCGCGGAACTGCGCGGTGTGGCCGCCCCCGGCGAGGAAGCCGTGATCGTGGTCCGCGCCCGCGACACCCGGCACGGCCCGCAGGCGCGCGGCAAGCAGGCCACCTGGTATGCCAACACCCACTGCCACTACACCCGGACCACCGGCATCTGGCAGACGGTGTGGCTCGAGCCGGTGCCGGCCGCGGCCCGCCTCAAACGCCCGCGCATCACCCCCGACCTGGGCTCGAACTCCTTCCACATCGACCTGCCGGTCACCGGCAACCTGCCGGGACACCGAGTGCGTGCGGTGCTCTCGGACGGACACGGAGAGGTGGTCACCGCCTCCGCCCGCGCCGACCTCGACCTGTGCCCCAGGCTGGTGCTGACCGTGCCTCAGGACCGGGTGCGCACCTGGTCACCGGCCGACCCGCACCTGTACGACGTGCGCTTCCAGCTCCTCGACGGGGCGGGCGGGGTCGTCGACGAGGCGACGTCCTACGCGGGACTGCGGTCGGTCGCCGTCCACGGCAAGCGGGTGCTGATCAACGGGGAGCCGGTGTTCCAGCGGCTGGTGCTGGACCAGGGGTACTACCCGGACGGTCTGATGACCGCCCCCACCGACGGCGACCTCGTGCGCGACATCGAACTCGGGCTGCGGGCCGGCTTCAACGGCGCCCGGCTGCACCAGAAGGTGTTCGAGGAGCGCTACCTCTACCACGCCGACCGGCTCGGCTACCTCGTCTGGGGCGAGTTCGGCGACTGGGGTTGCGAGACCGGCGTCCGCGACGACAACCAGCGTCCCGACGCGAGCTACGTCGCCCAGTGGCTCGAAGCCCTGGAACGCGACCACTCGCACCCGTCGATCATCGGCTGGTGCCCGCTGAACGAGACGTACCAGAACCTGCACGACCGGATCACCGCGCTCGACGACGTCACCCGGGCGATGTTCCTGGCCACCAAGCAGGCGGACCCGAGCCGCCCCGTGATCGACGCCTCCGGCTACGCCCACCGCGTCCCGGAGACCGACGTGTACGACTCGCACTGCTACGAGCAGGACCCGCGGGCGTTCGCCAAGACCATGGCGGGACTCACCGAGGACCGTCCCTACGTCAACACCGGGCCCGACGGGCGTACCTGGTCGGTCCCCTACCGCGGACAGCCCTACTTCTGCAGTGAGTTCGGTGGCATCTGGTGGGACGCGGCGGCCGCCGCCACCGCGGCCGGCGACGAGGCCGGGACCTCGTGGGGATACGGCGAACGGCCGCGCACCGCCGAGGAGTTCCTGACCCGCTTCACCGGCCTCGTCGACATCCTGCTCGACGACCCGGACATGTTCGGCTACTGCTACACCCAGCTCACCGACGTCTTCCAGGAGCGCAACGGAGTCTACGGCTTCGACCGCGGCGAGAAATTCGACACCGCCGCGCTGCGCCGTGTCCAACAGCGCACGGCCGCCTGCGAATTGGCCGGCTGAGGGCATCCCGCCCGGCCCCGGCGGACGGCCGAACCGGGCCCCGGTCCCACGGAGTTCCGCCGGCATCGTCCGCCGACGATGTACATCGATGGAGAAAGAAAGGTAGTGCCATGGTCGACCTGCCCGGCCCACGGGCCGCCTCCGCCAGGCCGGAAGGCAGCCGCGCCGCACCCTCCCGACGGGGCCTGCTGCGGGCCTCGTTGGCCTCCGCCGCCGTACTCCTCGGTGGCGGAGCACTGGCCGGCTGCGGTGCGGCGGCAGCCTCGTCCGACCCGCGCACCGTGCGCATGTGGGACCTGTTCAGCGGCGCCGACGGCGCCCTCCTCGACGAACTCGTCGACATCGCCCGGCCCGACATGCCCGGGACCCGTGTCGAGCGGACCGTGCTGGAATGGGGCACGCCCTACTACACCAAGCTCGCCATGGCCTCGGCCGGCGGGCGCGGCCCGGACGTCGCCGTCTCCCACATGTCGCGTCTGGCGGGATACGCGCCCCTCGGGCTCCTCGACGCCTGGGACATCGGCCTGCTGGCCGAATTCGGCATCCGCGAGAAGGACTTCGCCGAGGCGGTGTGGAGCCGCACCCAGTACCGGGACCGCACCTACGCGGTACCGCTGGACACCCACCCGTTCATCGTCTTCTTCCACCCGGACACCGCCCGCGAGGCCGGACTGCTCACCGGCGCAGGAGACCTCGACCAGGACGCCTTCTCCACACCCGAGCGCTTCCTCGAGGCGGGACGGGAACTGGCCGCCGCCTCCGGCCGGCAGGGGATCGCCTTCGGCTACGTCAACGACACGGCACAGGGCTGGCGGCTGTTCTACGGGCTGTACCGCCAGACCGGCAACGACTTCGACCTGCCCGTCGGCGGCACGGTCACGGCGAACGTCGACGCCATGACCGAGGTCATCGCCTTCATGCAGAAGCTGGTCGACGGGCGGACCAACCCCCGCCGCCTGGACTACCCGGCGGCCATCGCCGCCTTCACCAACCGGCAGACCGGGATGATCCTCTCCGGCGAATGGGAGCTCGGCACCTTCCGGACGGCCGATCCGAAGGTCGGGGCGGCGCCCTTTCCCACCGTCTTCGGCACCCCGGCGGTCTACGCGGACTCCCACTCCTTCGTACTGCCGCGCCGCCCCGACGCCGGCGAGGCGCACCGCAGGCGTACCCACCAGGCGGTGGCCGCGATCCTCAAGGCCGGGCAGGTGTGGGCCAAGGCCGGTCACATCCCGGCGTACCAGCCCGTGACCCGTACCCGGGACTACGCGCGCCTGGAGCCGCAGAGCAGGTACGCCTCGGCGGCCGACCACGTGGTCCTCGACCCGGCCGTCTGGTTCGCCGGAGCCGGGTCCGACTTCCAGAACTCCATGTCGCAGGTGTTGCAGCAGTCCCTGCTCGACGGCCTGGCGCCCGACAGGGCGGCCCGCGCCATGGTCGAGCGGATCAACACCGCCCTCTCCCAGCCCAGTCCGGCCTGAGCCGCCGCGAAGGAGGCAGCAGATGTCCACCCCACTCGCTTCCCGGCCGCCGGCCGGCCGGACCGGTACGGGACCCGGTGCGATGCTCCGCCGGGTCTTCCCGCCGGGGCTCCTGTTCGCCCTGCCGTTCCTCGTCCTGTTCGCGCTCTTCATGCTCTGGCCGCTGGTGCAGGGCGTCTGGATGAGCCTCACCGACACCTCCCTCTCCGCCCACGACCCGTCCTTCATCGGGCTGGACAACTACGCGGAGGCCCTCGGCGACGCCGAGATGTGGCGAACCATCTGGCACACCGTGTGGTTCACCGTCGTGTCCACCGTGCCCCTGGTGGCGGTCGCCCTCGTCATGGCGCTGCTGGTGTACACCGGGCTGCCCGGGCAGTGGGTGTGGCGGCTCGCGTTCTTCGCCCCGTACCTGCTCCCGGTCGGTGTGATCGGCCTGCTGTGGCTGTGGCTCTACCAGCCGGACCTCGGCCTCTACAACCATCTGCTGCAGGCGGTCGGGCTGGACGGCTACGCCTGGCTGAGCGACGAGTCCATCGCCCTGTACGCGATCGTGATCGCCACCCTGTGGTGGACCGTGGGCTTCAACTTCCTGCTGTTCCTCGCGGCGCTGCAGGCGGTGCCCGACCACCTCTACGAGGCGGCGGCGCTGGACGGGGCGGGCGCCTGGCGGCGGCTGTGGCATGTCACGCTGCCCCAGCTGCGCCGCATCACCGGTGTGATCACGGTGCTGCAGGTCCTGGCCTCGCTGAAGGTCTTCGACCAGGTGTACCTGCTCACCAAGGGCGGGCCCAACGGCTCCACCCGCCCGGTCGTCGAATACCTCTACGACATGGGCTTCACCGGCTACCGCCTCGGCTACGCCTCCGCCATCAGCTACGTGTTCTTCGCCCTCGTCGTCCTCGCCTCCGCCGTGCAGTTCGTCGCCCTTCGCCGCAGGGAGAAGTGACATGACCTCCACCGACGTCGGGACACGGCCCGCCCGCCGCACCGTCTCCCCGCTCCCTGCCGCCCGCCGGGCCCACCGTTCCCGCCCCGTCCCCCAGCGCGGACCCAACCTCACCCTGGGTGCGGGCCGGCTGTCCCGCACCCTGGCCCTGGCGGCCCTCGCGGTGCTGGCGCTGATCTGGCTGCTGCCCATGGCGTGGGCGGTGTTCACCGCGTTCAAGTCCGACCAGGACGCCGCCGATCCGGTCCACTGGATCCTGCCGCGGGGCGGCTTCACCCTGGACGCCTTCCGCACCGTGATCGAGCGCGGTGACCTGCCGCTGTGGATGCTGAACAGCTTCCTCATCGCCGCGGCCGTCACCGCCGTCACCGTGGCCGTGTCCGCGATGGCCGGGTACGCCTTCTCCCGCACGCTCTTCCGCGGACGCCGGTGGCTGTTCGCCGTCACCGTGGCGTCGATCCTGGTGCCGCCGCAGATGCTGATCGTGCCGTGGTTCCAGCAGATGCTCACCCTGAACCTGGTGGACACCTACGCGGCGGTGATCCTGCCGCAGACGGTCGCCCCGGTGATGGTCTTCATCCTGAAGAAGCACTTCGACACCATCCCGCGCGAGCTGGAGGAGGCGGCCCGCATCGACGGCGCCGGGCACGCGCGCGTCTTCTGGTCGGTGATGCTGCCGCTGTCGCGCCCCATGCTCGCCGCCGTGTCGATCTTCGTGTTCATCGGGGCGTGGAACAACTTCCTGTGGCCGTTCGTCTCCACGTCCGACCCCGCCCTGATGACCCTGCCGGTCGGCATCACCGCGGTGAAGGACGCCTACGGCATCAACTACGCCCAGACGATGGCGTCCTCGGTCCTGGCCGCGCTGCCCCTGGTGCTGGTGTTCGTCTTCTTCCAGCGGCACATCGTGAAGTCGGTGGCCACGACGGGTCTGGGAGGGCAGTGACCGGGCCGGCCGTGCGCAGGCCGGGCGATGCCGGATGCCGATCGCCCCGGGTCGCTTCGAGCGGCCCGGGGCGATTCGGCGTGCGGCGGCTTCAGCCGCCGACGGCCGCCTTGTCGGTGTCGGCCGCCGGGCCGGACTCCTCGGCGAGGCGTTCGATGCCGCTGGTCGTCCTCAGCGGCTTCTCCTTGAGGAACACCACCGTGATCAGCGCCAGCAGCGCGCAGGGCGTGGCGACCAGGAACAGATCGGCGGTGGCGACCCCGTAGGCGTGCTCGACGACCGCCCGTACCGGCTCGGGCAGGGTGCTCATGTCCGGGACGCTCGACTCGCCGTCGCCGCTCGTGCCCGGGCTCGCGGGGATGCCCGCCGCTTCCATGCCCTTGGTCATCTCGGTGGCGACCCGGCCGGCGAGGATCGCGCCGAGGACGCTGGTGCCGATGGTGCCGCCCATGCTGCGGAAGAAGGACAGCACGGAGGTGGCGGCACCGAGTTCACTGGCGGGTACGTCGTTCTGCGCGGCCAGCACCAGGTTCTGCATCAGCATGCCGACGCCGATGCCGAGCACCGCCATGTAGAGGCTGAGCAGGGCGAAGGAGGTGTCCGCGTCGATGGTGGAGAGCAGACCGAGGCCCACCGTCATGATGGACGCGCCCGCCACCAGGTAGCGCTTCCAGACGCCGGTCCTGCTGATCACCTGCCCCGCCACGGTGGACGACACCAGCAGGCCGAGGATCATGGGCAGGCTCATCAGTCCCGCCACGGTGGGCGACTTGCCGAGGGACACCTGGAAGTACTGCGAGAGGAAGACCGTTCCGCCGAACATGGCGACACCGACCAGGAGGCTGGCGACGGTGGTGAGCGTGACGGTGCGGTTGCGGAAGATGTGCAGCGGAATGACCGGCTCGGCCGTCCGGGCCTCGACGAACACGGCGGCGGCCAGCAGCAGGACACCGGTGCCCGTGAGGGCGGCGGTCTGCCAGGAGGCCCAGTCGAACTCGTTGCCGGCGAGGGTCACCCAGATGAGCAGGGCGCAGACGCCCGCCACGATGAGGAAGGCGCCCAGGAAGTCGATCCTCGCCTCGCGCCGGATCACGGGAAGGCGCAGGGTGCGCTGGAGCAGCACGATGGCGAGCAGCGCGAACGGTACGCCGATGAAGAAGCACCAGCGCCAGCCCAGCCAGGACGTGTCCACCAGGACACCGCCGACCAGCGGGCCGGCCACCGTGCCGACGGCGAACACGGCGCCGAAGATGCCGGCGTACTTGCCGAGCCTGCGGGGCGGGATGATGGCGGCCATCACGACCTGGGCCAGGGCGGTCAGTCCGCCCGCGCCGATGCCCTGCACCACACGGCTGAAGATCAGCAGCTCGACACCGTTCGAGAAGCCCGCGAGCAGCGAGCCGGCCACGAACATGCCCAAGGACAGCTGCAGCAGCAGCTTCTTGTCGAACAGGTCGGACAGCTTGCCCCAGAGCGGGACGGTCGCCGTCATGGCCAGCAGCTCCGACGTGACGACCCAGGTGTAGGAGGACTGGCTGGCTCCCAGGTCGGCGATGATGGTCGGCAGCGCGTTGGCCACCACGGTGCCGGCCAGGATCGCCACGAACATGCCGGCCATCAGCCCGGACATGGCCTGGAGTATCTGCCGGTTGGACATCGGAGCGGGCGGCGCCGCCTCGGGCGCCAGTGGTGCGGTCACGGTCGTCTCTCTCAGCGTTCGGTGATCAAAGCGGGCTGCGCCCCCTGGTCGGGGGCGAGGTGTGGGACGGAGAAGCGCCGCGTGGCGGCGGGCGTCCGGTGTGCGGGACCGGGCCGCTACCGGGTCGGCGCCGGCAGTCCGGCCGCGAGGAGGGCGAACACCTCGCGGAAGACGTCGGCGAAGGCGAGTTCGTCCTGCCGGTCGGACCAGTGCTGGAGGCTCACCCGGACCGCCGTACCGGCCACTGCCGCGAGCAGCCGCGCGTACAGGTCGGGCGCGCCGTGCTCCTCCTGCGGGCGGACGGTGTCTCCGGTTCCCTCCGGCGGTCCGGAGGCGATCCGCCGGGCGATGATCCCGGCGAGGACGGCCTCGTCCGCCATGTGGGCGCCGAGGCTGCGCACCAGGAGGTGGGGGGCGGCGCGGAGCACTTGGGCGTGCAGGCTCCACAGTTCGTGCTGCCGTTCGACTTCCGAGAGTTCGGCGGCGAGCGCCTCGCGCAGCGCCTCCAGGGGGGACAGGGCCGCCGGCGCGTGGAGGAGCGCCTGGCGGACCCTGGCGCCGGCGTCCGCGTCGATGACGACGAAGGCGTCGTCCCGGGAGTCGAAGTAGTTGAAGAAGGTCCGCACGGACACCCCGGCGGCCGCGCTGATCGCCTCGACGGTGACATGGTCCGCCCCGTGCTCGGCGGCGAGGCGCACCGCGGCCTCCGCGAGGGCCGCACGCGTGGCGCGCTTCTTGCGCTCGCGCAGCCCGCCGGTCGCGGTGTCCTTCCCCGTCATGTCTTGCATGCTATGCAAAAATGCACGCCGTGCAAAATCGTCCGTCGCCCGGGCCCGTGCCGGTGGCGCGCCGGAGGGGAGCGAGCCCGGGGGAGGGGTTAGCGTCGGGTCATGGCCGGTGATCGCCGTGGATGGCGGGTGAGTGTGCTCGGCGGTGCGGTGTTCGCGGTGTGCATGACCGGCACCACGCTGCCGACCCCGCTCTACCCGCTGTACCAGGAGAAGTTCGACTTCTCGGAGCTGACGGTCACCGTCGTGTACGCCGTCTACGCCTTCGCGGTCATCGGCGTTTTGCTCCTCGCGGGCAACGCCTCGGACGCGGTGGGCAGGCGCCCCGTGCTGCTGTGGGGCCTGGGCTGCGCGGCCGTCAGCGCCATCTGCTTCCTCTGCGCCACCGGGCTGGGCTGGCTGTACGCCGGGCGGCTGCTCTCAGGTCTCTCGGCCGGTCTGTTCACCGGGGCCGCCACGGCGTACGTCATGGAGTCCGCACCGCCCGGCGGTGCCTCCCGGGCCACGTTCGTCGCCACGGCCGTCAACATGGGCGGGCTGGGCTGCGGCCCGCTGCTCGCCGGATTGCTCGCGCAGTACGCGCCCCGGCCGCTGTATCTGCCCTTCGCCGTGCACCTGGCCCTGGTCGTCTGCTCGGTCGCCGTTCTGCTGCGGCTTCCGGAGACGGTGGCGCAGCGGCAGCCGCTGAGCACCGTACGGCCGCAGCGGCCCGCGGTGCCCTCACAGGTGCGGCCCGTCTTCGGACCGGCGGCGACCGCGTCCTTCGTGGGGTTCGCCCTGTTCGGCGTGTTCACCTCCGTCAGTCCGGCCTTCCTCGCGCAGTCCCTGGGCGTGACCGACCACGCGGTGAGCGGGCTCGTCGTGGCGCTGGCCTTCTTCTCCTCGACCGGCGGGCAGCTGGCCGTCGGTCCGGTCGGTGCCGCCCGGTCGCTGCCGCTGGGTTGCGCCGGGCTCCTCGCCGGGCTGGCCCTGCTCGCCGGCGCCCTGCACTGGGACCTGCTGATCCTGGTGGTGCTCAGCGCGATCGTCGGGGGTTTCGGCCAGGGTCTGGCGTTCCGCGGAGCGCTGTCCGCGGTGGGCGGGGCGTCCCCGGCGGACCACCGCGCGGCGGTGATCTCCTCGCTGTTCGTGGTGGCGTACACGGGCATCTCGGTGCCGGTCATCGGCGTCGGCCTGCTGACGGAGCCGATGGGCCTGGAAGGTGCGGGGCTGGTGTTCATCGCCTGCATGGGAGCGCTGGTGGTGGCGGCGGCGGGCTATCTCCTGCGGCGGCCGGTGACGGTGAGCGCATGACGGACCGACGGGCCCACCGGGCGGACCCCGTCGTCGCGCGCTCTCCCGCCCGGAGCCCTATCATCGTCCATGAATGTTGAAAACCTAACTTTTTGAGCGGGAGGGCGGGCGCCATGAGCAATACAGAGACACGACCGGCCGAGGTGAAGTGCGGCGGCGGAGCGGAGGCGGCGCGCCCGGCCGAGGTGGAGGTCCTCACCGCGCGGGACGTGCCGCTCGGCGGCCCCCGCGCGATGCGGGTGCGACGCACCCTGCCGCAGCGGGCCCGGACGCTCATCGGCGCCTGGTGCTTCGCCGACCACTACGGTCCCGACGACGTCGCCGGGACCGGCGGCATGGACGTCGCCCCCCACCCGCACACCGGTCTGCAGACGGTGAGCTGGCTGTTCAGCGGAGAGATCGAGCACCGCGACAGCCTGGGCACCCACGCCCGGGTACGGCCCGGTGAGCTGAACCTCATGACCGGCGGACACGGCATCAGCCACTCGGAGGTGTCGACACCGGACACCACGATCCTGCACGGGGTGCAACTGTGGGTCGCGCTGCCGCGGCAGCACCGTGACGCAGAGTCGGCCTTCCAGCACTACGTACCGGACCCGGTGCCGCTGGACGGCGGTGAGGCCCGCGTCTTCCTCGGTTCCCTCGCGGGCGACACGTCCCCCGTACGAACCTTCACCCCGCTGCTCGGGGCCGAACTGTCGGTGGGCCCGGGCGCCGAGATCCTGCTCCGCCTCGACCCCGCCTTCGAGCACGGCGTCCTCGTCGACGAGGGCGACGTCCTCGTCGAGGGCGACGCCGTACAACCGGCCGAACTGGGCTACACCGCCCCCGGCCGCACCACGCTCACCCTGACCAACCGCGGGGCCGGGACGGCACGGCTGGTGCTGCTCGGCGGACCGCCGTTCGGGGAGGAGATCGTGATGTGGTGGAACTTCATCGGCCGGTCGCACGACGACATCGTCCAGGCCCGCGAGGACTGGATGAAGGGGTCACGTTTCGGTGAGGTACAGGGGTACGCCGGGTCTCCGCTGCCCGCGCCGGAGCTGCCGAATGTCCCCCTCAAGCCGCGAGGAAGGGCGCGGTGACCTGAGCGACGCGCGCACCGGTCCGAACCCCGTCCGTCCCACCGCCGCACGGCGCATCGGTCCGCACGTTCTTCCGGATCGGCGTCACCGCGCTCGACGCGCGGCCGGCAGCGGCAGCTGGACGCCTCGGCCGGAGCGGGACATCTCTCCGCAGCGGAAAGGGCGGCGACTTCCGCGAGAGATCCGCCCGCTTCCGCGGCCCCGCGTCCCCGGGCGTGCGGGTTCCCGGCGGACGGGTCACGCTGGGACGAGGGGTGCGACACCCGCACGCCGAACGGTGCGACATGCGCAGGACCCGGCCGCACGACAGAAGGGGCGTAGGACGCCGTGGTGGACCCGGACGACGATCCAGCCCGGTCGCAGCGGCGGATGGAGCGACTGCTCAACGCCGTCCTGGCGGTCAGCCGCGAACTGGAACTGCCCGTCGTGCTGCGGCGCATCGTCAGTACGGCGATGGAACTGGTCGACGCCCGCTACGGCGCTCTGGGCGTCCTCAACGACGACGGATCCGCGCTCGAGGAGTTCATCCCCCTCGGTCTGAGCGAGCGGGAGTACCAGGCTCTGGCGGGCTCCGAGTTCCCGCACGGCCGGGGTCTGCTCGGCCACCTCATCCACCATCCCGAGCCCCTGCGCGTGCGGGACCTGACCCGCCACCCCGACTCGGTCGGTTTCCCTCAGGGCCATCCTCCGATGCGCGGACTGCTGGGGGTCGCCATCAGTGTGCGCGGGCGGATCTACGGCAACCTCTACCTGTGCGACCGGCGCGACGGCCAACCGTTCGACGGCCACGACGAGTCCGTGGTGACCGCGCTCGCCGGGGCGGCCGGCATCGCGATCGAGAACGCCCGCCTCTTCGAGCAGACGCGTGCCTCCGCCGAACACTTCCAACGGCTGCTGCTGCCCACCCTGCCCGACCTGTCGCCGTTCGGCGCGGCCGCCGTCTACCGGCCCGCCAGCGCCCCGGGCCACCATCTCGGGGGCGACTGGTACGACGCCCTGTTGCTGCCGGACGAGAGCTGCGCAGCCATCATCGGCGACGTCGTCGGACACGATCTGACCGCGGCGGCGGCCATGGCGCAGATCCGCAACATGCTGCGCGCCCTGCTGTTCGACCGTCGCACCCCGCCCAGCCTGGTCCTGCACCGCCTCGACCACACCCTGGGCGCCATCACGGATGCCCCGGTCACCACCGCCTGTCTGGCCCGCATCGAGCGGGAGGGGGACGGCTGGCATCTGCTCTGGTCGACCGCCGGCCATCTGCCGCCCCTCGTCGTGACGGCGGACGGGCGCGCGGGCTACCTGGAGGCCGAACCCGGTGTCCCCCTGGGCGTGGACGAGGCGCGGCCCCGTCCCGATCACACGCACCGGCTGGCGGCGGGGGACACGGTCCTGATGTTCACCGACGGTCTGGTCGAGCATCCCCGGCGGCCCCTGGACGACACCCTGACGGAACTCGCCGACCTGGCCTCCGCCCACAGCGCCCTGCCGCTCGACGACCTGTGCCGACTGCTGGCCGACCGTCACCCCAGCGACGGCCACGACGACCTGGCCGTCCTCGCCGTGCGCCCCCCACGCAGCCACTGAGCCCCGGCCCCGGTGCGCCGACCGGGTGTCACACGGCGGTGTCAGTCCGCTCACGTATTCTTCCCGCCATTGCCACCGACCGGGAGGAACCGAAGAGTTGACCGGCATGCCCGCTTTCCCGCTGCCCTTTCAAGCTGCTCGTACCACAGCGTTCGCGACGCCGCGGACCCTGCGGGAACTGGAGATGATGCAGTGCAGCTCCCACATCCGGGCGAAGCCGGGATGGTTCGACAAGATGAACGACGCCGACATCGTCGCCAGATGGACGCAGGAAGCGCTCGCCCAGGGCCTCACCGAGGCGCAGGTCCGCTACGTGCTCGCCGAACTCGTGCACTACGCCGCGCTGCGGGACGGACGGACCGGCGTCGAGGTGTCCGCCGTCGACGGGGTGTGGCAGTCGGACACACTGATCGACGACGAGCTCAGGGACCGGCTGCGCGAGGCGGTCCGGGTGCTCGAGGAGGTCCCGGAAGCGGAACAGGACTGGCATCCCGGATCCGACGGCCTGGTACTGGATCTGGTGCATCCTTCGCTGTTCTGTCTGGTGCGGGAGGTGAGCGGCGCGCCCGAGCGGGCCTGGCGGAACCCGACGAACCACTACTCGAAGTACGAGTTCTCGGAGCGATTCCAGTGGCTGCCCACGGACGTCGACGTCAGCGACGACGGGGACGTCGCGTTCCGTTCGTACGTCAACAACGTTCACCCCGAGAAGCATGGCGCACTGGCCTCCGTCCTGCCGGAGGTGTTCGCACGCTTCCGTCCGCTGCTGGAGAACGTGCTCACCGATCTGCGCCACCCGCGGCCGCTGCGCATCGATGCCGACCCCTACGGGTGGTACGACTCGAAGCCGCAGCGTCCGGACGCGTCCTCCTACGATGATGACGAGGCCTACAAGGAAGCCCTCCGTGAGTGGGACACGGCCCTGGACGACTGGTGGGAGAACCGCCGGCCGACCGTGCCGGACGCCCCGGAGTTCACCTCCCCCGAGCTGCCCGAAGGAGCCGCCCGGGTCGACCTGCGCGGCCGCGGCCTCCAGGTCATCGTCAAGCTCGCCACCATTCGACTCACCCCGGAACAGCCCGAATACCCCGGCGGTTCCTGGCATGTCGAGGGGATGCTGAACGAGCGCATCGTCTCGACCGGCATCTATTACTGGGACAGCGAGAACATCACCGAGAGCCGGCTGGCCTTCCGGGTGGCGCTCGACGACCCGGACTACGAACAGAACGACGAGAACGGTCTGCGCGAGGTCTACGGCCTGGAGGACGAGGACGCACTGAACCAGCACCTGGGAGCGGCATCGACCCCGGCCGGCCGCTGCCTGGCGTTCCCGAACATCCTGCAGCACCGCGTGAGCTCGTTCCGCCTCCAGGACCCCACCCGCCCGGGACATCGCAAGATACTCGCGTTCTTCCTGGTCGACCCGTCGGAGAAGATCGTCTCGACATCCGACGTGCCACCGCAGCAGCCCTGGTCCGCCACCACGACCATGACGCTGGAGCAGGCCAAGGCCTACCGCGAACAGCTCATGCAGGAGCGGAAGTTCTTCGTCGACGAGCACAACGAGCAGCTCTACGAGCGGGAGTTCTCCCTCTGCGAGCACTGACCCTTCCGGCGCCGGCGGAACGGAGCGAGGGTGGCGCGGACGAGGTCGGCGGCGCCCCAGTCCGGGTCGAACTGGGCGATCACGGCCAGGTGCTGGCGGAGCTGGATTATCGGCATGCGTTCGCGCCAGCCGCGGTCCAGCCCCGTCAGCTCGGCGTACAGGTCGAACAGCACGTGCGCCTCGGGCGGCGGTGCCGTGGTCCACAGGTGGGCCAGGTCGACCTCGGCCCAGGTGTACGACACGGCCGGGTCGATCAGCGCGGGCCGCCCGTCGGGGGTGGCCATGACGTTCGACGCCCACAGATCGCCGTGCGTCAGGCACGCGGGCCCGGCCGGCAGCAGCTCGGGCAGCCGGTCGCACAATCGCTCCAGCGCCGCCCGGTCCTCGGGGGCCAGAGCCTCTTCGACGCGGGGTTCGCCCAGCCAGCGCAGCAGCCGGTGCCGGGCGAAGAACTCGAACCCGTCGTCGTTCCAGGTGTTGATCTGCGGAAGACGCCCCAGCCAGTTGTCCTGGTGCCATCCGAATCGAGGGTGGCGCGTGGTGGTGTGCAGGTGTGCGAGCACATGCGCGAGCTGTTCCCAGAAGGCCTCGGTGCGCGGCCGGGGCCGCAGTACGGACAGCACGAGCAGGTCGGGCTCCGCGAGGACGACGTCGGGCGTGGCGACGCCGCCCGTCTCGCGCAGCGCGGTGAGCCCTTCGGCCTCCGCGGTGAAGGCGGCGTCCGACGGCGGTTGGTCGAACGCCTTGGCGAACACCGATGTGCCGTCACCTCTGCGCGCCAGCCCTGCGGTCGCCGCGAGCCCTCCGCTGGCGGGTTCGACCGCGACGACGTCGTGCAGACCGGCCGCGTGCAGGCGTGAGAGCAGGAGGGGAGTCGGTTCCGTCATGTGATGTGTGCTCCTCTGTGCCGGTGTCATCAGGCGGGGACGGCTTTGGCCAGGCCTACCACGCCGTCGTCCTGCGCATCGGCGAGCGGGGCGTATCCCTGCTGCTGGTAGAGGGTGAGGTTGCGGTGGCTGGCGGCGCCGGTGGACAGGATGATGCGCCGGCATCCCTCCCCGGCCGCCTCGGCCCGGCGCAGCAGCCACCGGCCCACACCCAGACCCCACAGGTCGGGGGCGACGGCGAGTCGCCCGATGTGCAGGTCGGCGCCGGTGCGACGCGTGCGGACCATCCCGAGCAGGCGCCCGTCCCGCCACAGTCCCGTCGTGTGCCAGTCGTTCAGCCAGGCGCGCACGTCCTCCGGCGACTCGTGGAGCGCCGGTATCGCCAGGGTGTCGTTGGCGAGTGCCTCCTCCACCCAGCAGCAGCGCTGCAGCACCGTCACCTCGGGCGCGTCGTCCGGCCCGAGGCGCCGCGTGTACGAGCCGGGGAGAGGGCCGGGCGAGGCGTCCACGTGTGCGCGCTCACGCAGCGGGGCCAGGGCGCGTGAGACCCGTACCAGTTCCTCCAGCAGTCCTTCGGCGGCCTCGGCGTGGCGCGCCGCGGGAGCGAACCGGTCCTCCCGCATCGCGTCCGCGATCCGCAGGGCGACGGTCGAGCCGAGGGGGACCAGGCGCAGGGTGGTCACCACCTGCTTGGCGTGCTGGACCGCGCGGGTGCCGGCCGAGGTGTGGCCGTAACTGACGAAGCCGGCCGGCTTCCACGCCCACTCCGGGCCCAGGTAGTCGAGCGCGTTCTTCAGCGTCGCCGGCATGCCGTAGTTGTACTCCGGCGTGACGAAGACGAAGCCGTCCGCGCCCTCGACGAGGCTGCTCCACCGGCGGGTGTGCTCGTGGTGGTGGATGCCGGTCGACGGGTGCTCCTCCTCGTCCAGGAAGGGCAGGTGCAGATCACCGATGGCCACGGGCACGAGATCCACGTCGAGCAGGTCGGCACGCGGCGCGAGCGTGTCGGCCAGCCATCGGCCGACGGCGGGGCCGAGCGCGCCGGGACGGGAGCTGCAGACCAGGAGGAGGACACGCGACCTTTTCGTTGTCATGGAAACGAAATTAGCCGGTAGATTGATTACATGTCAACGAACAAGTCCGATGCCCCGGTCCGCTGGCTCACGGCCGACGAGGAGCGCGCCTGGCGGGCGTACCTCCGCATGGTGACCGCGGTGCGGACGCGCACCGTGCAGGACCTCGCCCTCCACGGGCTGTCCGAGCCGGACTACGAAGTCCTCAGCACCCTGTCCGAGCGCACCGACGGCACCAGCACGCTGCGCGAGCAGGCCGCCAAGATGGGGTGGTCGCGCAGCCGCCTCTCCCGCCACGCCACCCGCATGGAGGCGCGCGGACTCATCCGGCGCGCACCCGACCCCGCCGACGGAAGGGGCTGCTTCCTGGTCCTCACCGACACGGGACGGGACACGCTCGAAGAAGCCGCCCCGACCCATGTCGCCTCCGTACGCCGGCATCTCGTCGACCGGCTCGACCCCGAGGAGCTCACCGCGCTCGGCCGCATCGCCGAGAAGATCGCCGACGACCCCCCGGGGCGCCCGTGACGCGCACCCTCACGGACTGCTCCAGTACGGGCAGAAACGGGTCAGGACCAGCAGGGCAATCACCCCGTACCTGCGATGGTGACGATCCGGACGAGCGCGCAGTACGGGCAGAGCGTGTTCAGTTCGTAGAGCGACTGCAGGACCAGCCAGTGCACGAACGCCACACCCATCAGCGCCCCGGCGCTCAGCGCGAGCCACAGCCGCCGGTGCAGGCGCGCCCCGCCGAGCTGAAGGCCGGCGAACGGGCCAGGTTCTGGGTGGTCGCCGCCGGACCGGGCGACGGTGTCGCCTTCCACATCGTGGGCACGGTCTTCGACACCGTGTACAAGGAGGGCACCCACCTGCTCACACCGGCACAGCCGGGTGGCGCACAGGTGCTCGACCTCGCCCCGGCACAGGGCGGTTTCGTCGAGACGACGTTCCCGGAGCCCGGTCACCACGCGTTCGTCGACCACGACATGCGCCGTGCCGATGCAGGAGCCCACGGCATGGTGGAAGTGACCGGCTGAGAGACGTCGCCCGCCGACGGGCCCTGACGGCTCTTGGGGTGCCGGCACCCGACACCGCTCCCACCGTTGTCCTCGCGCTGGTGGATGTATAGCCTCAGCAATGGCATGTGACATTGCACAGAGGGGGAGTCGGTGGCCCTGAAGGTTGTCGTCGTGGGTGCGGGCGTCGTCGGAGCCGCCTGCGCCTTCCACACGGCCTCCGCGGGCATGGACGTCACGGTCGTGGACCGCGGACCTGTCGGCGCCGGAACGACCAGCCGTGGAGAAGGCAACGTTCTCCTCTCCGACAAGGAACCCGGCCCCGAACTGGCCCTGGCGCGGCTGAGCCGCAGGCTGTGGGACGAGGCAGGCCGGGAGCTCGGGCCGGACACCTTCGAGCTCGAACACAAGGGCGGGCTGGTCGTCGCGAGCACGACCGAGGGCCTCGCGGCACTCGGCGAGTTCGCCGCGCGCCAGGAAGCGGCCGGTGTCCGCATCGAGCCGGTCGACCGCGTCCAGGATCTCGAACCCCACCTCGCCCCCGGGATCCCCGGCGGCGTCCACTACCCGCAGGACGCCCAGGTGCAGCCGGTCCTGGCGGCGGCCGCGCTGCTGCGGGCCGCGCTGCAGCGGGGCGCGCGTCTGCACAAGGGCGAGGTCGCCGGAGCGCTGACCGGCCGCGGCGGCCGGATCAGCGGCGTCCGGACCACCACCGGTGACGTCCTGCACGCCGACGCCGTCGTCAACGCCGCCGGCACCTGGGGCGGTGAGGTCGGCAGGCGGCTCGGTGCGCCCGTCGAAGTGCTGCCACGCCGTGGTTTCGTCCTGGTGACCGAACCGCTCCCGCCGATGGTCCGGCACAAGGTCTACTCGGCCGACTACGTCGCGGGCGTCGCCTCGTCCGATGCGGGACTGGAGACCTCGTGCGTCGTCGAGGGGACGCGCGGCGGCACGATTCTCATCGGTGCCAGCCGCGAACGCGTCGGCTTCGACCTGACGATGAACACCGCCGTGGTCACCAGGCTCGCGGCACAGGCATGCGGGCTGTTCCCCTTTCTGCGCGGCGTCCACCTGATCCGCGCCTACCGAGGGTTCCGGCCGTACTGCCCGGACCACCTGCCCGTCGTCGGCCCCGACCCACGGGTGCCGGGGGTCGTGCACGCGTGCGGCCACGAGGGCGCGGGCATCGGTCTGGCCCCCGCGACCGGCGCGCTCGTGACGGCCCATCTGCTCGGCCGCCCCTGGCGCGGCGCCGACCCTGCCGTGCACACCGGGCTGCTCCCCGACCGTTTCCTCATTCCCGGAGGTGCTCCGCAGTGAGCGAGATCGTCGTCGACGGCGAGTCCCTGCCGTTCACCGAGGGACAGACCGTCGCCGCGGCCCTCGTGGCCGCCGGCCGGGTCGCCTGGCGGACCACCCGCGTCGGCCGCCGTCCGCGCGGCGTCTTCTGCGGGATCGGTGTCTGTTTCGACTGCCTCCTGACCATCGACGGGGCCGGCGGGCAGCGCGCCTGCCTCGTCCCCGCACGTCCGGGCATGACCGTCACGACCGAGGAGGGCGACGATGAGTGAGCCGGCGGACCTCCTGGTCGTGGGCGCGGGTCCGGCCGGCATGGCCGCGGCGGCCACGGCTCTGGCCGGCGGGCTGCGCGTGGTGCTGGTGGACTCCGGCGCCGCCGTCGGCGGCCAGTACTGGCGGCATCCGCCGGCGCACGCGCGAGCGGCCATTCCGACCGATGACCTGCACCACGGACTGCGCGGGTACCGCGCCCTGTGCGAGGCGCTGTCGGCGGGCCGGGCCGCGGGCCGGCTCGAACTGCGGCTGGCGCATCACGTGTGGTCCGCCGTCCGCGAGGACGACGGATTCGCGATCCACGTGGTCGACCGCCGGCGGGCGCCACAGGAGACCGCCGGGGTCCTGCGCGCGCCGAAGCTCCTCGTGGCGACCGGGGCCTACGACCGGCAACTGCCCTTCCCCGGTTGGGACCTGCCCGGTGTGCTCACCGTCGGCGGCCTCCAGGCGCTGCTCAAGGGAGGCGGAGTCGCGGCCGGGAGCCGTGTGGCGCTGGGCGGTACCGGCCCGTTCCTGCTGCCGGTGGCCGCCGCTCTCGCGTCGCGCGGGGTCGAGGTGGTCGCGGTGTGCGAGGCGGCCCACCCGTCGGCGTGGCTGCGCCACCCCGGCCCGCTGCTGCGCAACCCCCGCACATGGGCCGAGGGAGCCGGGTACGCCACCGCCCTCGCGCGCCGTCGCGTCCGGTTCCGCCCGCGCACGGCGATCACCGGCGCCGAAGGAGGCGACCGGGTCACAGCGGTCCGGATCGCCTCACTGCGTCCGGACGGCAGCCCGCGGCCGGGCACGGAACGGCACGTCGAGGTCGACGCCGTCGGTGTCGGCTGGGGTTTCGCACCACAGCTCGACCTGCTCGTCCCCCTCGGCTGCGCCCTCACGGACTCGGCGGACGGCAACGCGGTCGTCGTGGTCGGCGGGGGGCAGCGCACCACCGTTCCCGGCCTGTACGCGGCGGGGGAGACCTGCGGAGTGGGCGGGGCGGCACTCGCGGTGGGGGAGGGCCGGCTGGCCGCGGAATCGGTCCTCGCCGACTCCGGCGCCGCTCCCGCGCCGGGGCCGAAACGCCTCGCCGGGGTGCGCTCCGCGGTGGCTCGGCACCGTGCGTTCGCCCGGGCGCTGGCCCTGGCCCACCCGATTCCTCCGGCATGGTCGTCGTGGCTGACCGACGAGACCGTCGTGTGCCGGTGCGAGGAGGTCACCGCGGGGGCGATCCGGACCGCCCGCGCCGAGGGCGGGGCCGACGACCACCGGCAGGTCAAGCAACTCACCCGTGCCGGCATGGGCTGGTGCCAGGGGCGGATGTGCGGACCGGCCGTGCACTGCCTCACGGCCGGACAGCGGGGTTACGAGCCGGCGGAGCGGCTCGTCGCGACACCCGTCACGCTCGGCGCGCTCGCCGACCTCGATCCCTGACCGCCGGCACCGACGGCCACCGATGAAGCACGGACAAGGAGTGTTCATGAGCGAGACCCGCAAGCCCTGGCACGGCGTCATCGTCGCGACCAGCCTCCCGTTCCACGACGATCTCACGGTCGACTTCGACGCCTACGGCGAGAGCGTCGCCCGGCTCGCCGAGTGGGGCATGCACGGTGTCGCGCCGAACGGGTCACTGGGCGAGTACCAGACCCTGACACACGAGGAGCGCGACCGGGTCGTCGAGACGGCCGTCGCCAACGCCCCCGAGGGGTTCACGGTCATGCCCGGTGTCGGGGCCTACGGTGGTGGTGAGGCCAGGCGGCACGCCCAGTTCGCCAAGGACGCGGGCTGTCAGGCGGTCATGTGCCTGCCCCCCAACGCCTATCGCGCCGACGACCGCGCGGTCCTCGAGCACTTCGAACTGGTGGCCTCCGTCGGCCTGCCCGTCACCGCGTACAACAACCCCATCGACACCAAGGTGGACCTGCGCCCGGACCTGCTGGCCAAACTGCACGCCGAAGGCTTCGTCGTCGCTGTCAAGGAGTTCTCCGGCGACGTCCGGCGCTGCTACGAGATCTCCGAGCTGGCACCCGGCCTCGACCTCATGATCGGCACCGACGACACCGTGCTGGAGGTCGCCGTCGCCGGCGCCAAGGGCTGGGTCGCCGGTTACCCGCAGGTCTTCCCCCGCGCCTGCCTCGCCCTCTACGAGGCGTCCGTCGTGGGTGATCTGGAGACGGCGCTGCCGCTCTACCGGCGGCTGCACCCGGTGCTGCGCTGGGACAGCAGGACCGAGTTCGTCCAGGCCATCAAGCTCGGCCAGGAGATGACCGGTCGGCGAGGCGGTGCCTGCCGCCCGCCGCGACAGCCGCTCGGCCCGGAGACGGAGGCCGTCGTGCGCGCCGCCACCCAGGCCCTCATCGACGCCGGGGTGAACTGACGATGCGCTCGACCGTCTGCTACCACGCCGTCGATTCGCACACCGAGGGGATGCCCACCCGTGTGATCACGGGAGGCGTGGGCGTCCTCCCCGGCGCGACCATGTCCGAGAGACGACAGCGTTTCATCGCCGAACGCGACCACCTGCGCACCCTGCTCATGTGCGAGCCGCGCGGCCACGCGTCGATGTCCGGGGCGATCCTGCAGCCCCCGACCCGACCGGACGCCGACTACGGCGTGCTGTTCATCGAGGTGTCCGGCTGCCTGCCGATGTGCGGCCACGGCACGATCGGCGTGGCGACGGTCCTCGTCGAGACCGCCATGGTCGACGTCACCGAGCCGGAGACCCTGGTGCGGCTCGACACACCGGCGGGACCGGTCACGGCCCGGGTGCGGGTGCGTGACGGCCGCGCCGAATCGGTGACCCTCGAGAACGTGCCGTCGTACTGCCACGCACTCGACCAGGCCGTCGACGTCCCGGGATACGGCTCGGTGCGCTACGACATCGCCTACGGCGGCAATTTCTACGCCTTCGTGCGGACCGAGGACCTCGGCATCCCCTTCGACCGGGCGGAGAAGCAGCGGCTGCTCGACGCCGGACTGGCCGTCATGGATGCGATCAACAAGCAGAACCCCGTCTCCCACCCCGAGAACCCGGACATCGACGTGTGCCACCACGTCTACCTCGAGGCCCCCGGATCGACCGCGGAGCACTCACGGCACGCCATGGCGATCCATCCGGGATGGTTCGACCGGTCGCCCTGCGGCACCGGCACCAGTGCGCGGATGGCGCAGCTGCACGCCCGCGGGCGGCTGCCGGTCGGTCAGGACTTCGTCAACGAGTCGTTCATCGGCTCCCGGTTCACCGGCCGCATCCTCGGCGAGACGACGGTCGGGGACCGCCCGGCCGTCCTGCCGTCCGTCACCGGCCGCGCCTGGATCACCGGCACCGCTCAGTACCTGCTCGACCCGTCGGATCCCTACCCGGCGGGTTTCACCCTCTGACCCGCGAGGGGCCCGGAGCGGCGCCGCCGCCCCGGGCCCGTGTGCGGAGACCTCCCCGCAGGGGCGCTCGTCAGTATCGGTCGCCGACACCGTTGCAGTCACCGGCCGCGCAGTCCGCCAGCCAGGTGTACCAGTCCGTGTCGTAACGGGTGCCGATGGTGCCGGTCAGGAAGGCGCGGGCGGCGTTCCAGTCACCGGCGCGGTAGTGGCCGAGCACCCTGTCCACATCGGCGGGGTGTTTCTCGAGCATGTACCGCGCGGCGAGGTAGCCCCAGCGGTAGACGCGGGTGGAGTCATGGCCGTACGCCGTGTCGAACAGCGTGCTCAGCGCGTACGTTCCCTTGCCCGCCTCGGCCGTCGCCGCCGTGTACGGGACGCCGCGGTAGGAGTAGGAGACGTACTCGGCGAAACCCTCGATCCACCAGACGGTGGGCGTGCTGATGGCGGCCTCGAAGTCGCCGTACATGTCGAACCGACCGTCGAGGTAGTGGGTGTACTCGTGGTTGAGGTTCCATATGGCGAAGTCCGGGCGCAGCCACTCGGCCTCGTAGGCGATGAAGCGCGGCTGGTTGCCGGCGGCCGCGGGGTCCCCCTCCAGGTACATGCCGCCGTTGTTGGTGTCGATCCCGTACATGGCACCGGCGTACGTCTGGTAGTCGGTACCGGAGTTGAAGACCACCACCTCGATCGTGTCGTTGTCGTCGTCCGCGACGGGCCCGCTGTCACGGACGATGCCGTGGAAGTACGCGCCCTGGTTGCCCACGCTGCCGCAACTGGAGCCCAGCTCGCCCGAGTTCATCTGCTGGGCCCTGATGGTGATGCCGGCACCGCAGGAGTGGGTCACCGGCAGTACCGCTTCGGCCAGTTGCCTCCGCAGGTCACAGGTGCCGTAGAAGGAGCAGTTGGCCTTGTCGTAGGCGTCGGTCATCTCGGCGACACCGACCCAGAGCGGTGCGGTGCGCCCGGTGATCGAGCTCGCGTCCAGCAGGCGTGCTGCCGGAGTGCGGACCTTGCCGCGCAGGGCGGAGTGCTGCAGGAACCTGCCGAGTTCACGTCCGGCGTTGGACGTGAGGTAGGACCGGTCCGTGCCCAGGAGCGAGAGGTGGCCGGCCGCGAAGTCGTACAGGGCGTCGATCAGGCCGGGATCCGACCGGACGGCTCTGACGAACGCGGGCACCTGGTGGCCGCGGAAGGTCACCGTGTAGACGTTGTTGACCGCGTTGACCATCCACCAGGAGGAGTTCCAGGAGGCGTCGTAGTCCGCCAGCAGCCGCTCGACGACGTAGATGTAGCGGGCGTTCTCCTCCGCGCTGTCGATGAGGATGACGGCCTCGGCGAGGGTCTTGCCGTTGGCGTCGTCGACGTCGCGGGAACGGGGGCTTGCGAAGAAGGCGTCGAGTCCCGCACGGATGGCGGTCCGCAGCCTGCTGCCGTAGGGGCCCACCGCGTCGGCGTTGTAGTAGTGGACGTAGTAGCCGGCGCGCAGATAGAGCACGAGCTGCGGCATGCCGGTGGTGCCGTTGCCCGGGTAGGACGCCGAGCCGGCGCGCAGGGCGCGGGCGACGGTGGTCATCTGCCCTTCGCGGAACGCGAGATGGGCGTTCCTGCCCGTCAGGCCGAACAGGGTGTTGACGCAGTCGGTCGTGGACGCCTTGATCTGCCGCACCAGCGCGGCGCCGGTCCGCGAAGTGAAGTCGGAGACGTCGCACGCGGCGGCGGTCTTCTCCACAGCCGTGCCCGTGCCCGTCGTGTCGATGGACTTGGAGGGGACCGGCGTTGTGTCGTGGTCCCCGTAGGACTCCTTGAGCGCCTCCTTGCTCGCGGCCAGCGGCGGGAGCGCGGACGCCGGCAGACGCCCCTTGCCGACGTGCTCGCTACCGGCGGTGGCGGACTCGGCCACGGGTGGGGGACCGGCCTGCGTCCCGCCCCCGGCCAGGGCTTGTACGGCGGACACCGGACGTCCGGCCGGTGCGCCGGCCGACTGCGCCGGCAGGACCGTGCACAGGGCGACGGTCAGGGCCGGCGGCAGCGCCGCGCCCAGACACCGCCACAGCAGTGACGTTCTCACTACGCCTCCCATGTGGGGTTCGGGCCGCGCTGTGCGGCGCGGCCCGATGGGATATGAGGAGGCCGTGGACCGGAGAGGGCCGTGCCGTCGGTCCACCCGACGGGAACACGACCGGCATTTGGCATGGTCACGGCCTGTACCATGTACCATTGCACAGGTCACATGGCACCGGAAGTCCTCCGGCGGAACTCAGTCGGCGCAGCCCAGGGTCACCGGCCGGGATGACGGCCCGTCACATGAACGGTTTGTGCGGAAGAACGCGGCGAACAGCGGATCGTGCGGCTGAAGCCCTACCGGCCACCGAGTCCAAGTGCCGGTGCCCGGTCCTCGGCGTCCGCCCGGCCGTCCGCCCACAGGGTGCGGACGTGCGCGAGATGGCGGCGCATGCACTCCTCGGCCTCACCGACCCGGCCGGCCACCATCAGATCCAGCAGCTCGACGTGCTCCCGGGCGGAAGCGACCAGCCGTCCCGTCTCGTTGAGGCTGCTCAGTCCGAACAGACGCGAGCGCTTACGCAAGTCGGCCACCACCTCCACGAGATGGTGGTTGCCGGCCAGCGCGAGCAGCTCGAGATGGAACCGGTGATCGGCTTCGAGGTACTTGAGCACGTCGTGCTCCTGCGCCGCTGTGACGATCTGCTCCGCCAAGGGGCGCAGCCTCTCCAACTGCTCGCCGGTCGCCGTCGCGGCGACGCGCCCCACCGTGGGAACCTCGATCAGAGTGCGGATCTCGGTGAACTCGTCGAGGTCCTGCTCGGTCATCTCCGTGACCCGGAACCCCTTGTTGCGCACCGCCTCGACCAGGCCCTCCCTGGCCAGATCCAGCATCGCCTCGCGCACCGGGGTGGCGGAAACTCCGAGTTCCGCCGCCAGAGTGGGGGCGGAGTAGATGACTCCCGGACGGAGCTCGCCGGCGATCAGGGCGGCCCTGAGGGCATTGGCGACCTGGTCGCGCAGATGGGTCTGGACGGAGATCATCTGTGGCTTGAGATGAGGCATCCCCGCTCCTCCGTCCGACCAGCCGATGATCTCCCACTATACAATGTCACGTTGTCCGGACCCCCGGCCGTTGCAGCGGATCGCCTGCTCGGGCCAGGCCGAATTCCGTATGACCTCGACGAAGTCGCCGCCGTCCTTCTACGACTTCACGAACTCCAGGATGTCGCGGTTGAGGACGTCCGGATGCGTGGCCAGCATGCCGTGCGGGTAACCCTCGTACGTTTTGAGGGTGCCCTGCTGCAACAGCTCGGCCGACAGCGGTGCCGAGTCCTCGTAGGGCACGATCTGGTCGTCGGTGCCGTGCGCGACCAGCACCGGGACGTCGATCTTCTTGAGGTCCTCGGTGAAGTCGGTCTCGGAGAAGGCCTTGATGCACTCGTAGTGGGCGTTGGCCGCCCCCCTCATCCCCTGCCGCCACCAGTTGTCGATCAGTCCCTGGGAGACCTCCGCGCCGGGCCGGTTGAAGCCGTAGAACGGACCCGACGGAAGGTCGATGTAGAACTGCGCGCGGTTGGCGGCGAGGGCGGCGCGGAGTTCGTCGAAGACCTCGATCGGCAGCCCGCCCGGATTGCTCTCCGACTTGACCATGACCGGCGGAACCGCGCCGACGAGCACGGCCTTCCCGACGCGGCCCGGCTTGGCCCGCGCCACGTAACGGGTGACCTCTCCGCCGCCGGTGGAGTGCCCGATGTGGACGGCGTCCCGCAGATCGAGCGCGTCCGTCAGCGCCGTGACGTCGGCGGCGTAGGTGTCCATCTCATGGCCGGTCGGGGACTGGCTGGAGCGGCCGTGGCCGCGCCGGTCGTGAGCGATCACCCGGTAGCCCTGGGCCAGAGAGAACAGCATTTGGTTGTCCCAGTCGTCGCCACTGAGTGGCCAGCCGTGGTGGAAGACGATCGGCTGGGCGTCGCGCGGACCCCAGTCCTTGTAGAAGATGGCCGTGCCGTCGGAAGTGGTGACCGTGCCCATGGCAAATCCTTCCGCATGGATGGCTGGACGCACGGACATCACCCTACGCTCCGGTGCCGAAGTGCTCATCTCCTGATATGTCCTGCTTGCAGACGTATGGAGAAGGTGCTGGCGAATTGCGCGCTCTATGGTTGTTCGATGTTGCTCGTTCCCCGATGGGTCCTGCTCTCGTCCGGGTGTGCACCCGTGCTGCTGATCGCGGGCTGGGTGATCGCGGCATCACTGGAGGGGCCCGGCTACGACCCCGCCACGCAGACGATCAGCGTGCTGGCGGCCTACGGAGCGTCGGGATCGTGGGTGATGACCGGGGCGCTGCTCGCTCTGGGCATCTGCCACCTGCTCACCGCCTGGGGGTTACGGGCAGCGGCAGCCGCCGGACGCCTGGCGCTGGCCGGCGGGGGAGTGGCGGCTCTGGTGGTGGCCATGATCCCGGCACCGAGCAGCGGAGGGTCCCTGCGCCACGGTTCGGTCGCCGCGGTCGGCTTCGCGCTGCTGGCCCTGTGGCCGCTTCTCGCCGCCCGCGGCAGCGCTGCCGCCCCCTGGGCCCTCCGGCCCGTGCCCTCCTTCGCGGCGACGGCCGTGATGGTCGTGGGCGCTGCCTGGTTCCTGCTCGAAATGCACCGCCATGGTGCGGCCGGCGTCGCGGAACGCGTGGTGACGGCCCTTCAGTCCCTCTGGCCCTTCGTGGTCGTCACCTCGTGCCTCCGCCATCGCCGTTCGCCGACGACGAGCCCCTGAGCGGCCGGCCGCCGGACAAGGCCGCGGTCAGAGGAACCGGGAACTGGCCACCGGCCCCGGGGACCGCAGGCGGGCCCGGTCGCCGCGCAGCCATGTGCCGCGCACCGTCGACACGAAGTCCGTGAGCCGTTCGACCGGGTCCGCGGGCGTCCGACCGTCGCCCTCGTCCGGCGTCGCGTCGGCGCCCACGATCTCCGCGGCGATCACCGCCGCGGGCCGCTCGTCGGGCTCCCCCGGCTCCACGCCCCCGTCGGCGGCCTGCCGGAGGCCGGCCTCCCACGGGGCCACGGCCGACTGGTGCAGCAGCGTGACGCTGTCCGCCGCGACGCCCGGCGGATCGGTCCAGCAACTGGCGTGCTCGTGCAGCACCTGCCCCGGTGCCCGGTCCCAGAGCTGCTCCAGGGTCCGGGGGCCGTCCGCGGCGTCGGCGGTCGTGCCGAGGTCGTAGGCGACGACCACGGTGTCCGGCCGTCCGGCCTCGAAGGGCTCCGCCGGGAGGTCCAGCACCTCGGCGGCGGCAAGACCCAGGATCCGGCTGCCGCGGTCCGGCAGCAGCGACACCGAGCGCGGCCGTACCCCGGCGGCGTCCAGCACCGACCGCAGCCGCAGCAGACCGAGCAGACACTGGCTGTGGGTGTCCTGGATCCAGGCGTACCGGCCGGCCATCCCCGCGTCGTACCCGTACGGGGAGAGGGTGCCGAGCACGGTGCCGCCCATCACGTACTGCCAGCCCCGCAGGTCCGCGTGGTCCAGCGGGCCGGCCTCGCCGGCGCTCGCCGCGCGCTCGAGGACGCGGTTCTGCCGCTCCCGCGCACCGAGCCAGGTGGCGTCCTCCGGGTCGGGCAGCAGCGTGTGCTGACGCCGGGCCAGCCCCAGGTCACCTGCCAGGACGGCGTTGTGGACCAGCAGATAGCGGTCGGGCCAGTCCGTGAGGCCGCCCTCGTGAGCCAGCAGCACGTCGGCGGCTTCGCGGTGCCGGCCCTCGTCCTCGTACGCCGAGACCAGCTCCCGCAGCACCGCGGGCGAGCCCTGCGACAGGCGCAGCGCCTCGCGCAGCGCGGGTATCGCCAGGTGGGGCACGCCGCGTTCCACGCACGCGTACCCGTAGTCGTACAGCGCGCGGGCCTGGTCGGGGTGGGCGGCCAGCCCTACGGCCGCCGCCCGGAGGTCGTCGAACCCGGACACCCGGGCGGCCCGCCCGACGACGAGGGCGACCTGTGCGAGCGGCGCCGCGTCGGCCTGCCGCAGTTGGCGCAGGGCGCCCGGGACGTCGTCCGCGTCGAGGCACTCCCATGCCTTGGTCAGTTCAGGGGAGGTGGGACGGCGGTTTCTGCGCGAGAACATGCGCAGCATCCTCCCCGCCTCCCGCCGACCCCCTCAACTGCTTTGTCGGCGGCCCGGACCGCTTCACGGCCCGGGCGTGCCCGCCGCCCCCATGGGGAACTCCTCGCTGCCGAGCACCCGGAGCAGTTCCAGCCGCTCGCGGCTCTCGGCGTCCGCCGGGGTGAGCACCAGCAGCTGCTGCCCCTGGTCGGGCGTGACGAGGGTCTCGCAGTCCATGAGCAGGGGGCCCACCCGCGGATGCAGCACGGTCTTGCGGTCCGCACGCCGCACAGCCACCTCGTGCTCGGCCCAGAGCCTGCGGAAGTCGGCGCTCGCGGCCTGCAACCGCTCGACCAGACCGGCCACCGCCGGGTCGCCCGCCCGGCGGCCGGCGGCCGCCCGCAGGTCGGCCACGAGCGACCGGGCGTAGTGCTCTTGCTCCCCGGCCGGACAGACGGCCCGGGCCGCCGGCTCGGTGAACCAGCGGTGGACGATGTACCGGCGGTCGCCGGAGAATCGGGTGAGATCCCCCATCAGCAGCAGGGACGTCCGGTTCTGCGCCAGCACCTCGCCCAGGTCGGACATCACCACCGCCGGGGTGTCGCCCAGCAGGTCGAGCATGCGCACCAGACCGGCCCGGGCGAGGCGGGCCACGCCGTCGGAGGGCGGCGGCCGGTGACCGGCCAGGTGGAACAGATGGGCGCGCTCGTCGTCCGAGAGGCGCAGCGCACGGGCCAGCGAGGCGAGCAACTGGGCCGAGGGCTGACTGCTGCGGCCCTGCTCCAGTCGTACGACGTAGTCGACCGACATGCCGGCGAGCATCGCCACCTCTTCCCGGCGCAGACCGGTGGTGCGGCGCCGGGGGCCGTCGGTGATGCCGACCTCGGCCGGACGGATCGCCTCCCGGCGGCGGCGCAGGAAATCGGCGAGCTGCTCACGTTCCATGACCCCATGCTCCCTCTCGGCGGGACACCCATCCAGGGAGCGGCTCTCCCATGATGAACGCTCCGCTCCCGCCGCCCGCGCCACAGGCACAGGGTGGGTGGCAGTCCGACGACAAGGGAGCACACGATGCAGACACGCACACTGGGCAGCACCGGTCCGGCCGTCTCCGCGCTGGGCCTGGGCGGGATGAGCATGTCGGGCGCCTACGGCGAGGCCGACCGCACGGAGAGCATCGCCACCGTGCACGCCGCGCTGGAGGCCGGCGTCACGCTGATCGACACGGGCGACTTCTACGGCATGGGCCACAACGAGCTCCTGCTCGCCGAGGCGCTGCGCGGCCGGAACCGGGACAGCTACGAGCTGAGCGTCAAGTTCGGCATGCTCAGCGGGCCGCGTCCCGTCGCGGGCGGGTACGACGGCCGTCCCGCGGCGGTGAAGAACTTCGTCGCCTACTCGCTGACCCGGCTCGGCACCGACCACATCGACATCTACCGTCCCGCCCGGCTGGACCCGGCGGTGCCCGTCGAGGAGACCGTGGGGGCGATCAAGGAGCTCATCGACGCCGGGTACGTACGGCACCTCGGCCTTTCGGAGGTCGACGCGGCGACCGTCCGCCGGGCGCACGCCGTGCACCCCGTCGCCGACCTGCAGATCGAGTACTCGCTGATCTCCCGCGCGGTCGAGGCGGAGGTCCTGCCGACGCTGCGGGAACTCGGCATCGGCCTGACCGCGTACGGGGTCCTGGGCCGAGGCCTCATCTCGGGGCACTGGTCCGCCGACCGCGGCGGCCGCCCCGGTGACCACCGCGCGGCGAGTCCCCGGTTCTCGGGCGGGAACGTGGAGCACAACCTCGCCCTCGTCGAAGCGCTGCGGAGGGTCGCCGAGGCCAAGGGCTGCACCGTGGCGCAGCTGGTCATCGCATGGGTGGCCGCGCAGGGGGAGGACATCGTGCCCCTGGTCGGCGCCCGCACCCGTGAGCGGCTGGCCGAGGCGCTGCCCGCGCTCGACGTGGCGCTGACCGCCGACGATCTGGCAGAGATCGAGAAGGCGGTGCCGCCGGGTGCGGCGCGCGGTGACCGCTACCCGGCCGCCTTCATGGCCGACCTCGGCGTGGGCAACTGACTTCCGACCCGGGTGGGGCCGTCCGGCCGGACGGCCCCACCCGGCCGTCGTCCACGCAACCCGCTACCCCTGTTCGCGGCCGAGGACGCGGCGGGCCGCCTCGGCCTCGGCCGCCGCGGGGGACAGTTCGTCGAGGGAGTCGAGCTCGTCGTCGGTGTCCAGCTCCCGCTCCCATGCGGCCGCGAGACGTTCCTGTTCCTCACGCGGCCTGCCGCTGACGGCCTCGCGGTGCTCCGGGTCCAACGCCGTCAGGAATCGTCCGACCGGGTCCGTGGCCATGCCGTGCTCCTCGTCGCTCGGAAAGCTGCCTGCTCGACCCAGCATGGCCAGCGGGTCCCGGGACGACGTCCCGACACGGCACACGGCCACCCTGATGGCCCCGCCGCCCGCGGAACAACAGCTTCCGCACCTCGGTGTCCCCAGGCCCACAACCCGTTGTCAGACTCCTGCCCTACAGTTCCGGTCACTTGATCATTGTTCTGCGGGAGGCACGCATGGGGTGGGTGTCGGCCGGTGGCTACGAAGTCGCCCTCGACGACGGCAAGGTGGTGTGCCGCAACGCGGCCGGGCGGCGGCTGAAATCCGTACCGCCCAAAATCGCCGACGATCCGGCGGTGGTGGGGCTGCGTCAGCTCGTCGAGTGGCTGGAGCGGCACGAACGGCAGTGCCTGGCCGACGTGGAGCGGTGGATGGTGCGCTCGCTGCCGGTGCCGTTCGAGGTCCTGGCGCGGGTGTGGCCCGACCCGGCCTGGCAGTCCGCCCTGCGCGACATCGTCGTCACGGGGACGGACGGCGTCGTCGCCGGGTTCCTCCGGGACGCCGACCCCGAACGCGGCCTCGGCCTGGTCGACCTCGACGGCGACACCGTCCGGGTAACCCCCGGACTGGTCCGTCTGCCGCATCCGGTGCTGCTCGACGACCTGGAGGACCTGCGGGAGTTCGCCGTCGAGCTGGGCATCGAACAGCGCGCCCAGCAGCTCTTCCGCGAAGTGTGGCACCGGCCCGCGGCCCTCGACGCCGAAGCCGCCTCCGTCGACGACTACGCGGGCGGTGTCTTCAAGGAACTGAGGTTCCTGCACGGCCGCGCGACCCAACTGGGCTACCGCGTACGCGGCGGGCACGCCGTGTGCTCCGTACTGGAGGCCGGCCGCGGCGTCGAGGCCCGGGTGTGGGTCGGCGACTACGACGGCTGGGCCGAGACGGAGACCGGCCCGCTGGTCTTCACCGACCCCGCGGGCCGCACGTTGAAGCTGGGTCAGGTCGGGCCCGTGGCCTGGTCGGAGGGCATGCGCATGGCGGCCGCCCTGTACGCCGGGCGCGACATCGAGGACGAGGAGCGTGCGGCATGACGACGTACGAGTACGACGGGTTCACCTTCGACGAGACCACGTCGGCCGCGCTGCTCGATGCCGGCGCCGTACTGCCACCGGGCGTCACCGACCGGGAGGACGCCGACGTCCTCACCGTCCGCACGTACACGCACACCGCGCTGGACGAACGGAAGGTCGTACGGCTGGTGCCCGGCACGCTCGGCGAGGCGGAGGACCTCGCCCTGGACTTCCTCGGACTGGCCCGCGAGCCCGAGACCCGCGAGGTCGGACAGGTGCGCCGGGAAACCCTCGGCTTCCCCGCGTGGGCGCTGGTCAACGACCCGGCGAACGGACACCACGCGCTCGCCCTGGTCCGGGACATCGAGCGGCTCGCCCGGCAGGCCAAGTCCCGCCCCGGCATCGCCAAGGAGGGCTTCGAGGCGCTCGGCGAGCGGCTCGGCCGGGCCGTGCCGCACTTCCTGCCCACCTTCTACGAGCAGGCCGCCCGCGTCTTCCTGCAGCACGAGAACACCACCTACGCGGCGGCCTTCTTCGGCAAGGCCCGCGACGCGGAGCGGGTGCACGCGCTCACCGTGGACGAGGAGCGGCAGCGGGCCGTCTTCCTGGAATTCGCCTTCGCCGGCGCGCTCACGGTCAAGGCGCTCAAGGAACATGTGAAGGCCCTCGCGGCGCGGCTCACCCCGGCCGAGGCATGGGCGCAGTTCCGGCAGCTGACCGTGGAACGCTGCGCCGCCGGCATGCCGCCGTACGCGTCCCTGCCGCAGGACGCGCGCACGCTGATCAAGGCGGCCGGACTGAACCGGGTCGCCGAGGAGTGCGCCCTCGTCGCGGACCTCCTCGCCTCGCCCGCGGCGGTACGCGCCCCCGCGTCCTTCTGGAACACCTACCGGGCCACGCTCGTCGTCCTCGCCGAGCAGCAACCCGCCGTGCGCACCCGGCTGCTGGAGATCATGCCGGCCGGGCTGGGCCGCTCCACGGACGACGACGAGTTCTGGCTCTCCCTCCTCGCGGAGACCGGCGCCGACCGGCTGCTGACGGGCGAGAGCGAGGACGCGGACGGCGTCGACGCGGCGGACTGGCTCAGCCGCTGGGCCCTGCACCGCAAGCACGGCGGCTCGGTCAGCGACCGCTCACCGGCCACCCTCGCGCTCGTCGAGCGCATGGCCCCGCGCCTGCGCGCGGACGGCCGCCCCGTGGACCTCGTCACCGGCCGGTGGCACGAGGGCGCCGACCTCGACCTGCTGGACCTGTGCCGGGCGCAGGACGTCCCGCTGCGCATGCCCGCCCCGGACGCCCACCTCGACGTCCACCGGTGGCTGCAGGACACCGGGCCCGGACGCCGCGACCTCGCCGCCGTCGCGGCGGACCCGCGCCTGAGGCGCCTGCTGTACAACGCCGTCGGGAACATCAGGAACCACCACTCGGGCCGGGACGCGCTGGAAAAACTGGCCGCACACCCCGTGCTCGCCGACATCCTGCGCGAGTGGCTGGAGGACGCCGCAGGCGAACTGACCACCGCGACCGGTCTGCCCGCCGCGCGCGCCGCGCTCGGACGGCTGCGCCCCTTCGGCGAGATCGCCGCGCGGATCAGCCCGGCGGCCGTCGCCCGGGCCGCCGAGCTCGACATCGCCTCGCTGCTGCGCCGCACCCTGGGCGCGGGCATCCTCGACGAGCTGGGCTGGCCCGCCCTCGACGAGGCGCTGCTGCGCCTGGACGCCGAGGCCCGGCAGGACCGCGACGACACGCTCGCCGTCGACGAGGCGTGGCCGGCGCTGATCCTCTCCCGCAGGCACAAGGCGATCGTCGTCGGGCCCGAGCGCATCCTGCTGGAGCACGACCTGCGGCTGCCGGTGCAACTGGACCGCTGGCACCGTCCGTCGTTCCGCTACACGGACGGCGAACTGCTGGTCATGTGGCGGCACGAGAACAAGCAGTACGGCTACTGGTCGGCCCGCCCGTCCGAGGTGTTCGGGCTGAGCGGGGAGAACCTCCCCCAGTGGCACGGCGGCTACACGGGCGAGCCCTCGATCCCCCTGCCCGGCGGCGGCCGCGCCACCGGCGGCCGCGTCCTGCACGCCGGCGACACGGTCCTGCCACCCGCCCGCCGCATCCTGGGCGACGGCACCTCGTTCTGGCGCCAGGGCCGGCAGGGCCCCCGGCAGGTGTGGCTCGAGTACGACCCGGTCACCGGCACCCACTCACGCGCCTCGCTGCCGGCCTTCCTGCGCTCCGGGATCAGCGAGGGCGCCACCCTCCAGCAGCAGGACTGCTCGGTGCTGCCCCTCCAGCCCGGGCTGGAGCACAGCCCGTTCGGCACCGACGGCACGGTCCTCGGCCGGTGGGTGCGCACCGAGGGCGACGGGGACGAGGCGCGCACCGTCGCCGGCACGCCGGACGGCCGGACCGTCACCCTGCCCGCCGGGCGCATACGGCGCGTTCCCCTCGGAGGGCTGCGGCTGCCCGGGGGCACCGAACTCGTCGCCGCCACCCGGTTCCGCCAGGTCGTCCTGTACATGTCCGGCGGCGGCGAGCTGGGCGAGGTGACACCGCTGGAGCGGGGCGGCGAGTTCGCCGCCGGCACACAGCTCGTCCCACCGGTGGACTTCTGGCACGCCCTGCGGCCACGCGACGAGGCCGCATCCGCGGTGCTGAGGGCGCTGACCGACGAGCAGGCCGGCGACCTCCTGCGGGCCGGTGCCCAGGCCATGGCCGAATGGCACGAGCAGACCGCCGCCGAAGCCGCCCGGCGGATGACGGACGCCGGCCCGCGGACTTCCTCACGTGCCGCGCACGAGAAGTCCGACGTCCCGTCCGCCGAGGAGTTCCTCCGCGAGGCCGTCTCCCGCACCCTCCCCGCGCTGACCGAGCCGCGCCTGCTCGCCGGCGTCGCCGCCCACGTCAACGCCGTGCTGCGCCTGGCGGTGTCCGTCGACGGGTTCGTGACACCTCCCGTGAAGCAGCCCGCGACCCCGCGCAAGCAGGTCGAGGGCATGTTCGCCGACTACAGCCCCGAGCACGGCGACGACCTGACCCTGCGTGAGGCGACCACCGGGATCGCCGAGCAGCAGGGCTGGTGGGGCGGCGGGCAGCGCTGGAGCGCGCTGCGTCAGATTCGCGCCGTCAACCACGTCCTGTCGGGCGAGCCCGCGGACGGCAAACCCCTGCCCGACTCGGCCCGGCTCGCCGGGACCGCCGACGGGTGGCGCAGTGAGGAACTCACCATCCCCGGCATCGGCGTGCTGTGGCCGGCCTTCCTGGACGTCCTGCGTCCGCTCGCCTACCGCGCCGCCTCACCGGCTCTGGCGGCCGCCCACCGCAGCGCTCTGCTGCTGCTCTTCGACGCGGTCACCGAGGGGCCGCTGGCCGCGCCCGGGGCGGCGCTGAGGGAGATCGTGCTGAGCGAACCGCACGACCATCAGGAGCGCGTCGGCCAGGTGCTGCGCCGGGAGGGCCGCACCGTCGTCGTCCTGGGGTGCCAGAGCGTCGACCACCAGGCCAAGCGTGTGAACTGGCTGGCCCTGGACCACGATCCGGCCGGCACGTTCGGCGCCGTCGCCCACTTCAGGCTGGAGAGGGAGACCGCACACCCGCCGCTGTTCCCCGCCGACGCGCTGGCGGCCGTCACGGCCCTGATCCGGGACAAGGGCGCCGCGGCCTGGCAGCCGGACGCGCCCGCCGCCCTGGCCGCCGCCACCCGCAACGGCCTGGGACCGGTGCAGGCCGCCCTGCTGCTCGCGGGACGGCCGGCGCAGCTCACCGACGAGGTGATCGCGGCGACCGGGCTGAAACCGCGGCAGAAGCAGCTCGGGGACGTGCTGCTGGGCTCGCTCGAGCCCGCCGACCGAGCCGCGCTGATCGGCGCCCTGCTGCCCGACAACCCCGGTGACCTGTGGACGGCAGGACCCGACACGGCAGCGGCGGCCCGGGTGTGGGCGGAGCGCCTCGACGGGGTCGTGCGCCTGCCCGAGGACCTCGCCGGAGACCTCACCCTGGCGGGACTGCCCACCGGGTACGTCCACGACATACTCAACCCCGGCCGCACCCCCTGGCTCTGCCGCACCACGGTGCAACGGCCCGACCGGGACGGCAACCTGGTGGCCGACGACCCCCGGGCACTGCCCGGACGCCACGACCTGAAGGGCACCGTGTCCGCTCTCGCCGGACTCGCCTACTCCCTGCCGTACGGGCACCCCCTGCGCGCCGTCCTCCCGGACGGGCTGGCCGCGCTGCGCCGCCGCTTCGCGGACCCGGGGCTGCTGCTCGACCTCGACCTGGAGTGGACGGAGAAGGACGCGTCGACCGCCGTCGAACTGCGCAAGGCGTACGGACTGCCCGCCACCGGCGGGGCGGACGCCGACGGCTCCACCCGCATCGGCGAGGCCCTGGTACTGCGCCCCTGGTACGGCGACCAGGAGACCGTCCTGGTGCGCACGGGCGCACTCACCGGCCCGGACGACCCGGTGTTCGGACTGGTCGAGGGACTGGTCGGACCCGGACGGGGCCAGGGCATGCGCGCGCTGCGGACGATCCTGGAGGACGACCTCGCGCGCGCCCTCGTGGCCGGAACGGATCCCGAAGGACCCACCGGGTATGCCCAGGACCCGGCTGTCGGCGCACCCGAACTGGTCGCCGAGGTCGCCGGCACCCACGGCCTGGGCGCGGACGCGGCGGCGCTCTACCTGCAGCTGCTGGCCCTCCCCGACCCGACGGACCGCAACTGCGCCCGCTGGACGGGATGGAAGCCCGCCCGCATGAAGAAGGCCCGCGCCGAACTGGCCGCCACCGGCCTGGTCGTCGAGGCGAAGCGGGCCCGCGCCGGGCGCACCCTCTTCCTGCCGTGCGGATGGCTGGACCTCAAGTCCCCCGCCCTGCCGCTGGAGATCTGGAAGCAGGGCCTCTACCCGGTGCCCGGCCACACCCGCGCGGTGCCTCTGATGCCGGTGCCCGAACTGTTCCGGCGCGCCTGGGACCGCGTCCGCTCCGGCGACGCGCCCGCCTACGAGGAACTCACCACCCGCGCCACCCGCAAGGGGCGCCGCCGATGACCACCGTCCACCCGCACCCGGAAGAAACCGCGTCCATGACCACCACCCCGTCCCCTGCTCCGGCCCGCCAGATCGTCCCGCCCGAGGACCGCTACGCGACCGAACTGGCCTTCCTCGCCGCCCACGACGACGGACCGCGCCCGCCCGCCTGGCGGCTCACCCCCCGCGCGGTCGTCACCTTCGTCATGGGCAGCGCCGGCAGCGCCCTGAAGCTGCCCGACGGCGCCGAGGTGCCCGACGGCGTGCCGCGCCGCCTGGTGATCGAGGACAAGTTCGTCGGAGACCGGGCCCTGGTCGAGCGGTGCGTGGTCACACTCGCCGGGGAGCGCGGTCTGCTGCTCGTCGGCGAGCCCGGCACCGCCAAGTCGATGCTGTCGGAACTGCTCTCCGCCGCCGTGTGCGGCACCAGCGGCCTGGTCGTGCAGGGCACCGCCGGCACCACCGAGGACCAGCTCAAGTACGGGTGGAACTACGCGCTGCTCCTGGCGCAGGGCCCCACCCGGAAGGCGCTCGTGCCCTCGCCCGTGCTCACCGCGATGTCCCGCGGCGCGGTCGCCCGCGTCGAGGAGGTCACCCGCTGCCTGCCCGAAGTGCAGGACGCCCTGGTGTCCCTGCTCTCCGAACGGCGGATCGCCGTCCCCGAACTGTCCGGCACCGAGGACGCCCTGGCACACGCGGCGCCCGGCTTCAACCTCATCGCCACCGCCAACCTCCGCGACAAGGGCGTCTCCGAGATGTCCGCCGCCCTCAAGCGCCGCTTCAACTTCGAGACGGTCGGCCCCATCGGCGACCTGGAGGCGGAGACCGCACTGGTGCGCGGCCAGGCGCGGGCCTCCGTGGAGCGGGCCGGTGCGCCGTTCCAGGTCGACGACGCGGTCCTGGAGACCCTGGTCACCGCCTTCCGGGACCTGCGCGAGGGCCGGTCGGCGGAAGGCTGGGAGGTGGAGCGGCCCTCGACGGTGATGAGCACCGCCGAGGCCGTGTCCGTCGCCGGCGCGCTCGCTCTCGCGGCCGCCTACTTCCCGGGGGACCGCGATGTGCTGGGCCTGCTCCCCGGCCATCTGCTCGGCGTGGTCCGCAAGGACGACCCCGCCGACGCCGCCCGGCTGCGCGGCTACTGGGACGGCCCCGTCCGGCGCCGCGCGGAGCAGGGCTCCGCCACCTGGCGCACCCTGTGGGACCTGCGCACGGTCCTGGAGGGCTGACGGCCGTGTCCCTCTCCCACAGGGCCGCCCCGGCGAGCGCGCCCGTCCCGCCCGGCGAGGCGCTCGCCCTCCTCACCGACCCGTCCGCGCCCTACCTCGTCGGCGTACGGCACCATGCGCCCTCCCTCGCCGCGGCCGTGCCCGCGCTGCTCGACGAGGCGGAACCGGAGGTCCTGCTCGTCGAACTGCCCGCCGAGATGCAGCAGTGGCTGCCCTGGCTCGGGCACGAGGAGACACGGGCCCCGGTGGCGCTCGCCGCCGCTCCCGCCGAGGGGAGCGGCGGAGGACCGGCGTTCTACCCGTTCGCCGACTTCTCACCCGAACTGGCCGCCGTGCGCTGGGCCGCGGCACACGGAGTTCCGGTGGTCGCCTGCGACCTGCCGCTCGCCGACCGCGCCTGGGCCGGGGACCGACGGGCCACGGGCACGGGTGCCGGCCGTCCCGGACTCGCCACCGCCGTACGGTCCCGGCTCACGGGCCGCCCCGGGGACGACCTGTGGGACCGGCTCGTCGAGGCGACCGCCCCCGGCTCCCCGCCCGAGGCCCTGCGCCGGGCCGCCCTGCTCACCGGGTGGGCCCTGCGTGAGGACGCGGCCGCCGCGGGCGGCGTACCGGAGCTGGACCTGCGGCGCGAGCGCTGGATGCGGGCCCGGCTCGCCGAGGCCACCGCACGGGGCGAGCGGGCCGCCGTGGTGGTCGGTGCCTTCCACGCCCCGGCGCTGGTGCGGCCCGACGCGGCCGAGGACACCGCGGAGGAGGCCGGACCGGCCGGCGACGCGCGGCCCGTCTGGACCACCTCCCTGATCCCCTACACCTACGCCCTCCTCGACGAGCGGTCCGGCTACCCGGCGGGCATCCGGGACCCCGAGTGGCAGGACATGGTCCTGCGCGCGGCGGGGGAGCCGGCGGCGCTGGAAGAGGCGCTGACCCGGGCGGCCGTACGCGTCTGCGCCGAACTGCGCGGCCTCGGTCACCCCTCGGGACCCGCCGACGCACGGGAGATCAGCCGGCTCGCCTCGGACCTCGCCCGGCTGCGCGGCCTGCCCGCGGCCGGCCGCGGCGAACTGGTCGAGGCCGTACAGACGGTGCTCGCGCAGGGCGAGCCCTACGGACGGGGCAGGGCCGTGGCGCGGGCGATGGAACGGGTCCTCGTCGGCACCCGCAGCGGGCGCCCCGCCCCTCAGGCGCCGCGCAGTGGCCTCGCACCCGCGGTCGAGGCCGAAGCGGCACGGCTCGGCCTGCCCGGCCCCGACACCGCCGGTCCCGCGCGCGACCTGCGGCTGGATCCCCTGCGGTCCGACCTCGACCGGCGCCGCGAACTGCTGCTGCGCCGGCTGACGGTGTGCGGCGTCCCCTACGGAGAGGCCAAGGAGGTCGTCGGCGCGGGCGGCGCCGAGGCCCTCACCACCCGCTGGGAGGTGCGCTGGACACCCGCCACGGCGGCCATGCTGACCGCGGCCGGCATGCGGGGAGTCACCCCCGCGCAGGCCGCCGAAGGCGTCCTGCGTGAACGGCGGCGCGTTGAGTCCGACGAGGGCGGACCGACGGCCGCGCAGGCCCTCCAAGGACTCGGACAGGCGGCGGAGTGCGGCCTGCCCGGCCTGGCGGACCAACGGCTCGGCGATGTCGCCGAGGTCCTGCCCCACGCCGGTACGCTGCCGGAACTCCTCGCCGGTCTGAACCTGCTGGACCGGCTGCGGGCCGGGCACGTTCCAGGACTCGACGCCGATCCCGGCCGTGAGCACCGGGCTGCCGCCGTCGCGGAACTGCTCACCGCGGCGGCGGTACGCCAGGTGGACGGCTTGACCGGGTCCGAGGACCTGGCCGACGCCCAGGCCCTGCTGGAACTCTCCCACCGAGCCGACCTGCTGGGCGGCATCCGGCTCGCGGACGCCCTGGACCGCCTGTCGGCCGAAGGGTCACCGTTGATGCGGGGCGCCGCCGGAGCCGTGCGCGTCCTGCTCGGGCACGAGGACGCGCGCGTCTTCGGCGACCGGGTGGCCTCCTGGGTCGACGGGGCCACCGATCCCGACTCCCGTGCCGCACTCACCGCCCGGCTCAGCGGACTGCTGACCGCCGCGGGCCCACTGCTGGAGGCGGCGGAGCCCGCGCTGGAACCGCTGCTCACCCGGGTGTCCGAGCTGCCCGACCGGGCGTTCCTGGAGCGGCTGCCCGCGCTGCGCGGCGGTTTCGACACGCTGAGCCCGGCCGCACGCGACCGGCTCTTCGCCTCCGTCGAGGAGCGCCTGGGCACCGCCCGCGTCGCCGACACCGACGGCATCGACCCGGCCGCCCTCGCCGTCTGGACCGGCGCGGACTTCGCGGCCCGCGAGCGGCTGCGGGCGCTGGGACTCCTGCCGATGCCCGGGAGCGGCGTCCCGGAGGACGACACCTGCGAGACGTCCACCGCGAACAGAGCACCGGCTGTCACGGCCACGAAGGGCGATTCGGGCGCCGACACCTCCGGTTCGCGGGACTCCTTCCTCACACCCGCCGACCGCTGGCGTCTCCTCCTCGGCCGCCGCACCGACGCGCTGCCGTCGTCCGCCGCACCGCTGGCGACCGCGCTGGACGAGCTGTACGGCAGCGGACGCGGCGAGGGCAGCCGCGGGAGCCTGCCGGGCCCGGGCGGCGGCGGGGGACGTGAGGCGCCGTACCCCGGTGTGCGGGAGTGGTCCGAGGAACTGGCCGCGCTGTTCGGTCCGGGCATCCGGGAGGAGGTGCTGGCGGCAGCCGCCGCGTCGGGCCGCAGCGACGTCCTCGCCGAACTGGACGCGGAGAGCGCTCGTCCCTCGGTCGACCTGCTGCGCACCGTGCTGCGGCACGCGGGCGGGCTGCCCGAGGCCCGGCTGGCCGCACTCCGCCCGCTCGTGCGGCGCCTGGTCGACGCACTGACCCGGGAACTGGCCACCCGTCTGCGCCCCGCCCTGCACGGCACGGCGCTGCCCCGCCCCAGCAGACGCCCCGGCGGGGGCCTGGACCTGCCCCGCACACTCCGCGCCAACCTGGCGACCGCGCGCCGCGGCCCGGACGGCACCGTCCAGGTGATCCCCGAGCAACCGGTCTTCCGCGCCCGGGGACGCCGGGCGGCCGACTGGCGGCTGATCCTGGTCACGGACGTGTCGGGCTCCATGGAGGCGTCCACGGTGTGGGCCGCGCTGACCGCCTCGGTGCTGGCGGGGGTGCCGACCCTCTCCACGCACTTCCTGGCCTTCTCCACGGAGGTCATCGACCTGACCGGGCACGTGGACGACCCGTTGTCGCTGCTGCTGGAGGTCAGCGTCGGCGGCGGCACCCACATCGCCGCGGGACTGCGGCACGCGCGCGAGCTGGTCACCGTGCCGTCGCGCACCCTCGTCGTGGTCGTCAGCGACTTCGAGGAGGGCTATCCGCTCGGCGGTCTGCTCGCGGAAGTCCGTGCGCTGGTGTCGGCCGGCGTCCACGTCCTGGGCTGCGCGAGCCTCGACGACTCCGGCCGGCCCCGCTACTCCACCGGGATCGCCGGACAACTCGTCGCCGCGGGCATGCCCGTCGCCGCCCTCAGCCCGCTCGAACTCGCCCGCTGGGTAGGGGAGAAGATCGCATGAGCCCGGACCTGCCTCCGGTCGTCCCGTCCGTCACCGCCGAGCTCGTCGCGGCGCTCTCGCCCCGGCTGCGCAAGCGGCTGGACGCGGGCGTCACCAAGCTCCTGGCCCGGCCGGTGGCCCGTGACGGCGACACGGTGCGGATCGCCGTCGACGACGAGACGGATCTCGTCCTGCACGCGCCCTCGGGAGCGGTGACCAGCGCGGAGGCGATCCACTGCGCATGTCTGCTGGCCCCCGACTGCGTGCACCGCGCGGCCGCGGCCTCGGCCGCCCCGGTCGCCGACGACGCCCCGGTGGCGGCCGATCCCGCCGGGGAGACGGAAACACGTCACGGTACGGAGGACACACGGGACGTGGAAGCCGATGGCGTCACGCTCGGGCAACGCACCGCCGCCCGAGAGGTGTTCGACGCGGCCGGCGCCGTCCTGGAAGCCGGTACGGACGGTGCGGGCGCAGTGCTCCAGGCCGAACTGCTGCACGCCGCGCACACCGCGCGCCTCGCCGGCCTGCCCAGAGCGTCCGCCGCGGCCGTCTCCGTGGTGACCGCGGTCAGGGCGGCCCGCACCGCCGACCCCGGGTACCGGCTCACCGACCTCGCCGACGCGCTGGCCGATGTGCTCGGTGTCGCCCACCGCCTCCCGCACGCCACCGGACCCGGCCTGACCGAGCTGCGCGGAACGGTCCGGCAGCCGTACCGGCCCGACGGCTCCCTGCGCCTGTACGGGCTCTTCTCCGAGCCCGTCCTCACGGACACCGGCTACGCGGGCGCCGTCACCTGGACCGCCGACGCCGACGGACGCCTGTACACGGTGTCGGACGTGGCACCGGGCGGACCCGCTCGGGCGACCGGTGCCGCCGACCGGTCCGTTCGCATCGGGGACACCGCCCTGACCCACCGTGAACTCTCGCGGGCCGGGCTGGCCGTGTCCGGTGCCACCGTCTCCCCGACGGGCCGCCTCGGCGCGGGAGCCGGGGTCCGGGCGGTCCGCGCGTCGGGTACCGCCTGGCACGCGGAGCCGCTGGACCGGCTGTGGGCCGTGCCCGCCGCCGAACAGGTGGCCCGGGCCCTGAACGGCGGACAGGACCTGCTGTTCCTCGAGGTGACCCTCGTGGGCACGGTGCGCGAGGCGACGGGCGACTGTCTGCTGGCCGACTGCGGCGGAGTGTCCCTGCGGCTGGCCGCCGCCCACGACGACCCCGCCCTGCCGTACCGCGACAACCTCCGTCTGCTGGCTGCCGCCGGCGGCAGCACGCTGCGGATCGTCGCGCGCCTGGCGCCCGGACCGTATCCCCGCGCCCTGCTGCTCGCCGCGGAACACCCCAACGACCGGGACGCCCGGGTGGACCTGGGCCTGGACCGTCTTCAGCGGGCCGATCTGCCCGCCGGGGCGGTCGCACCGCCGCCCGCGGCCGCAGCCACAGGGGACGAGGCGCCGCTGCACGTGCTGCGCCGCCGTGTCCACCAGGCGGTGTCGGGCGGGCGCCACGTTCTCTCCTTCAACGGCAGCGCGCCGGGCGATGCGGCCCGGCTGCGCCGCCACGGCCTCGCCACCGCGGCCGACCTCCTCGACGATCTCCACGCCGCGGCGGCGGACCGCTCCCGTGACCCCTTCGGCCGTCTGCTCCCGGCCGACACCGGCCGCTTCGCCCGCTCCTGGCTCGCCGCCGCCGTCTACACCGACGCGGTGGAACGCACCCTGTGCGCGCAGGCATGGGGAGCGGCGACGCCCGAGACGGCCGTGCCCTCCGGCACCTGACCGCGGGGGCGCCCCTCAACGCCCCCGGCTCACCGGCAGCCGCACGTCGGCGTCGGCCCCCTGCCGTCCCTGGGGGGGACCGACCCCAACGAGGCCGTCGCCGGGGTACTCCGCACCATCGCCCTCGTAGGGGAGCGCCTTCGGGCTGGCGCGCCCATGCCGGGGTTGAGGGTGGACCAAGTCCCCGCGCGGCGGCAGCGCCCACGCCCCGGCGCGGCCGGACGTGAACCGGATTCCCGCGTGCGGGGAGTGCCTTCGGCCTGGCGCTCC
>NZ_BMUF01000004.1:297282-386296 GCF_014650055.1 Streptomyces malachitofuscus
CGGGGAGCGCCCAGGTCCCGGCGCGGCCGGACGTGAACCGGATTCCCGCGTGCGGGGAGTGCCGTCCGCCTGGCGCGCCCTGCTGGGGTCGGAGGTGAACCAAGTCCTCACGCCCTGGCGCGCCCGGACGTGAACTGGAATCCCGCGTGCAGGGAGTGCCTTCGGGCTGGCGCGGCCTGCCGGGTCGGAGGTCAACCAAGGCCCCGCGTGCAGGGGGCGCCCACGCCCCGGCGCGCCCGGCCGCGGGCGGACGGGAACCGGAACGTCTGGTGACGATCGTGTGCCGCACAGGCCTCGGGGCCTGAGCCCGGGGCGGCCGGCCCCGGGCCGGTTTCCGGGGCGGGTGCGGTTAGCCGGGGCACCTGGAACCTGCCGCGTGCGGGGCCGGTGCCCCGCGCTCCGCGGGCCCGTCGACCCGTAGGAGGGGCCAGTGTGCGAGGTCCCGCAGCAGTTGCCGGTCGTGTGTCGCAACGACCACGGCGGCGCTCGTCGCCCGGATCGCGTCGGTCAGTTCGTCGACCAGCCGTGCCGAGAGATGGTTGGTCGGCTCGTCGAGCAGGAGCAGCGAGGGCCGGCCCGACAGCGCCAGCGCCAGGTCGAGGCGCCGCTGCTGCCCCTGCGACATCCGCCCCACCGGCGTCCGCGCGGCCTCGGCGTCGAGCAGCCCGAGGCTCGCGAGCGGGACCGGCTCCGCGCCGCGCGGCAGACCCCGCGCCGTCAGCCGCCCCACGTGGCGCTCGTACACCTCGCGGGCGGTGAGCCCGGGTTCCTGCTCGGCGGTCTCCTGGGTCACCCGCACGACCCGTGCCCCGTCCGCTGTCCGCACCCAGCCGTCCGTGGGCCGGAGCGCGCCGGCCAGTACCGCGAGCAACGTGGACTTCCCGGCGCCGTTCGGTCCGGTGACGAGCAGCCGGTCGCCGCCGTCGAGGGTGAGGTCGACCGGACCGGCCAGCCGCCCGGCCACGGCGACGCCGTACGCCCGCAACTGCGGCGCGCCCGGCCGCACTCGCGGCTCCGGCCACCGCAACTCCGGCGGCGGCTCGGGCACATCGATGCGATGTGCCCGCAGTGCCTCCTGCTGCCGGTTCAGGGCCTGAACGACGCCCGGTGCGCGGGACTGACGCTGGTGCTTGCCGGTTCCCTTGTCCGGCCGCCAGCCGGTGGAGAGCCGGTCGCGGGCCTTCGACACCGCCTCCCGCAACCGCAGATGCTCGGCCTGCTGCTGTGCGTAGTCCTGCTCCCAGCGTTCGCGTTCCCGACGCCGGGCGTCCTGCCAGGCGTCGTAGCCGCCGGCGTAGAGGCGCGGCTTCCCCTCACGGGACGGGTCGAGATCGACGAACCGGTTCGCGACGTCGCGCAGCAGCGCCCGGTCGTGGCTGACGACGGCGAGACCGCCGTCGTGCTCGCGCAGTCGGCCGGTCAGGAAGTCGAGCCCGGCCGCGTCGAGATGGTTGGTCGGCTCGTCGAGCAGCAGGACGTCGTGCCGGGCGCCGAGCAGGCACGCCAGACGGACGCGGTAGCGCTGCCCCACCGAGAGCGTCACCAGCGGGCGCTCCCGGTCGGTGCACGCGCCGAGCGCCTCGAGGGCGACGTCGACCCGGCGTTCGGCGTCCCAGGCGTCCAGCCGGGTGGCCGCGTCGAGCGCGTCGGCGTAGCGCCCGTCGGCGCCGGGGGCGCCCTCGGCCAGGGCTAGGGCCGCCTCGTCCAGCGCGCCGAGGGCCGCGAGGGAAGCGGCCAGCGCGGCGGACGTCAGGGTGCCGACGGTCTCGCCGTCACGCGCGGACAGTTCCTGGCGGGCCAGGCCGATCGTGCCCGTCCGCCGCACCGTTCCCTCGTCGGGTGCGATGAGTCCGGCGAGGAGGTGCAGCAGGGTCGTCTTGCCCCGGCCGTTCTCGCCGACGACGGCGATCCGCGACCGGGCGGAGACGGTGACCGAGAGGTCGTTCAGGACGCGCCGGGACCCACGGGTCACGGTGACGCCTTCTGCCCGTACGTGTGCGTCACCGCCTGCGCCGACGGGCAGCGAGAAGGCGTGGGGGTCTGGGTTGAGGTTCAACGGATGCTCCGCAGCTCGCAGTGGAGCCGGGCAGCACAGGAAAGCCGCCCGGCAGGAACCGGAACGGCGTGCGCGGATTCAGCAGAAAGGGCGCCGCCGTCAGCGGGCGGATCGGACCTTCTGCGACCAGATACCTCGTGCCATGTCCGTCAGACTAACAGCGCCGGCGCCCTCGCCTCACTTGGATTACGGCCGGCGGCGGACCGCCCCGGGACGGGCCGCCAGAATGACGTCATGCCCTTCACCTCGCGAAACACCGACGGCACCAGGAGCGATGCGGTACGGCGGCGCCTCGCGGCGGGCGCCGCCGCGCTGCTCGTCACGGGCGCGGGACTGTGGCTGAGGGCAGCGGCGACCGGCGAGGTGGCCAAGTACGGCGGGGACGCCCTGTACACGCTGCTCGTGCTCGCCCTCATCGTCCTGGCGGCGCCGCGGGCGGCCGCGCCGCGGGCCTGTGCCGTGGCGCTGGCCGTGAGCTGGGGGGTCGAGTTCCTGCAACTCACCGGGCTGCCTGCGGACCTCTCCCGGCGCAGCACGGCCGCCCACTGGGTGCTCGGATCCACCTTCAACGCGCCGGACCTGTTCTGGTACGCGGTCGGCGCGGCCGCCGGCTGGCTCGTCCTGACGGTGAGCGGGATGCGTCGACGTGCCCCCTCGGTTGCCGAACCTATCGAATTTCGATAGCTTCCCATCGATATTCGATCGAAGCCCTCGGCTTTCGGTGACCGCAAGGAGCACAGCCATGCCCGCAGCAGACCGCACCCCACGCCACCCCGGAGACACGGCCGCCACCGATGTGCTGGTGGTCGGGGCCGGGCTGGCCGGTCTGCACGTCGCCACGCTCCTCGCCCGGCAGGGCCACGACGTACTGCTCGTCGACCGGCGAACGACCCTGGCCGGGGCGATCCGCACCACGGGGATCTTCGTCCGCAAGACGCTCGACGACTTCCCGCTGCCCGACGAACACCTCGGCCCCCCGATCCGGCGCGTGCTGCTCTATCCCCCCGGCCTGGACCGCCCCGTCAGCCTGGTCAGCGACCGCGACGAGTACCGGGTGGGCGACATGGCACGGCTGTACCAGTCGGCGGCCGCGGTCGCGGTCGACGCCGGTGTGCGGATGGCGCTGGGCACCCGCTACGCCGGCCGGCGGGGCGATGCCTTTCACCTGATCGGCCGAGACGGGCCGACCTCGGTCCGGGCGCGTTTCGTCGTCGGCGCCGACGGAGCCCGTTCGAGCGTCGCCCGCGACCTCGGCCTCGACCGCAACCGCCACCTGCTGGTCGGCGCCGAAGAGGTCTTCGAGGTGTCCCCGAACGGCGAACCCCCCACCTTCCACTGCGTTCTCGACCCCTCCTTCGCACCCGGATACCTGGCCTGGGTGGTCAACGACGGACAGCACGCCCATGTCGGTGTCGCCGGCTACGCCGACCGCTTCCCGGACGGTCTGCGCCGGGCCGCGGAACGCTTCAGCGCCTCGGCGCCCGGACTGGCCGGCATCGACCGTCCCGAGGCCGTGGAGCGCCGCGGGGGCCCGATACCCGTCGGCGGCGTGCTGCGCCGCATCAGCTGCGCCGACGGCCTTCTCGTGGGGGACGCCGCCGGAGCCGTTTCCCCCCTCACCGCCGGCGGCCTCGACCCCTGCCTCCGGCTGTCCGAACTGGCCGCCACCGTCCTCGACGACGCGCTGCGCTCCGGGAGGCCGGACGCGCTGGCCCACTACAGCGGTGCCGGTCTGCGGGCGAGTTTCCGAGGACGGCTCTCGCTGCGCCGGGCGCTGGCCCGGGTGCGGACACCGGCGGCGACGTCGGCGGCGTTCACCCTGCTGCGCACACCGCCGGGCCGGGCCGCGGCCGGCCGGATCCTCTTCGGCGACCGGTCCTTCCCCGACCGGCCCGCCCCTCGCGCCGTCGCCGCACAGCACTGACGTCACCGGCGCCGACCGCCTCCGGCCGGGTGGCGCCCGGCATGCACGGGGATGCCACCCGTAGCAGGCTGGGACCATGTCCGCCGACCAGCCCATCGTGATCTACCCGCCCGGTGAGGACGGCGGCCGGCGGGTCCGTGCGGGCGCGCGGTTCCTGGGGATGGCGTACGGGCTCCTCGACGTCGTGGAGTTCCTGCGCCTGGCCGGGCTGGACGAGGTGGACGACGACTGGATGCGTCGGTCCGCGACGGTCGAGTGGCGCGGCGGCGGCCCGGACGTGTGGATCGCGCGCGGCTGACCGGACGCCATGACCCGGGTGCCGGTGCCGTCCGGCACGATGGGACACATGGGTGAACTGGTCGAGCGGGTCGACGAGGACGACGAGGTCCTCGGCGTCGTCAGCAGGAGCGACGCCATCCGCCGGAGGTGGCTGCACCGCATCGCGACGGTCGTGTGCCGCGACACCGCAGGGCGGATCCTCGTACACCGCCGTCCGCTTGACGCCGAACGATTCCCGGGAGGGATCAACTGGATGCTCGGCGGTGCCGTGGGAGTCGGTGAGTCCTACGAGGATGCCGCGGCGCGGGAGTTGGCGGAGGAACTGGGCGTGCGGGCCCGACCGGAGTTCGTGTTCAAGTTCAGGTGCGCCGGCGCGATCAGCCCCTACTGGCTCGGAGTGCACGAGGCCGTCGTGACCGGGCCCTTCAGGCCCGACCGCGAGGAGATCGCCCGGCACGACTGGCTGACGGAGGCCGAACTCGGGGAACTGGTCCGGCACGAGGCGTTCGTCCCCGACGCCCGTGAGGCGTTCGAGCGGTACTCCGCCCTCGGGTGAGCGTTCGCGCGCAGGGGGCGGGGCGGGTCACCATGGCAGGGAGTGGGGGCGGGCCGTCTCGTCATTCCGGAGGACGCACACGGTGGACATCCTGCTGCCCGTTCTGTTCGCGCTGGGCGCCGCGTTCAGCAACGCTCTCGCGACCGTTCTCCAGCGCAAGGCCGCCCTGAGCGTGCCCCGTTCCGACAAGCTGCGGGCCGGGCTGATGCTCGATCTGCTCCGGCGTCCCGTCTGGCTCCTCGGCATCGTCACCGTCATCGCCGCGGCCGTCTGTCAGGCCGTGGCCCTGGCGACGGGACCGATGACGGTCGTTCAGCCGCTCTTCGTGCTGGAGCTGCCGCTCGCCCTGGTCATCGCCACGGTGCTGCTTCGGGGCCGGCTGTCCGCCGCGGGCTGGGCGGCGGTCTGCGCGGTGGTGGGCGGGCTCGCCGTGGCCCTGGTGGCCGCATCGCCCGAGGGGAACCGCACGCACGTGCCGATGGACCGGTGGATCCCCGCACTCGCCGTGTGCACCGCCGCGATCGCCGGTCTCGTGCTCGCCGCGCTGCGCAGGTCCGAGGGCCGGGGACGCGCCGCGTGCTTCGGGCTGGCCACCGCGGTCTCGTACGCGGTGACGGCGGCCCTGATGAAGACGTCGATGCACACGCTCGACGACGGCGGCCCCGCCGCGTTCCTCACCACCTGGCAGACCTACGGCTTCGCCCTGTACGGCGCGTGCGCCCTGTTCCTGCTGGAGAACGCGATGCAGTCCGGGCCCCTCGTCGCCTCACAGCCGGCCATCACACTCGGTGACGCGAGCGTGAGTCTGGCGCTCGGCATCACCCTCTACGCCGAGTATGTGAGAGGAGGCTGGTGGCTCGTGCTCCAGTTCCTGGGCGCCGCGCTGATCGCCGCCGGTGTGCTCGCCCTCTCGAAGCTGCCGCTCGCCCGGTCCCTGACGGGTGAGGAGCGTGACACCGCTGCCGCCGAGGCCCCGTAGGCGGCCTGTGCGACCTCCGGCCGTCTGGATCCGTGCCCCACGCCGGCCGAGTCCTATGACTCCCGCTGTCCCCACGCCATCGCCATGCCCGGCCCGAGCTCGGCGAGCCGCGGCGAGGACAGGTACGCCAGGGCCTCCTCCACCACATCGGCGTCGACACGGCCCGTCGCCTCCAGCGCCGGCCTCATGCGGCTCCATGTCTCGGACCAGAAGAGCGCCAGCGGGCCGCCGGGCACCAGCGGCGGGCAGAACACCTCCGCGGCGACGTTCCGCAGGCCCTCCTCCCGCAGGAAGCGCGGGTAGGCGGGCACGGCCGAGATGTCGGTGCCGATCGTCGAATCGAGCGCCTGCCACATGGCGTCCATGGTGCGCCGGTAGGCAGAGGACGGGGCGAGGACGTCGGGCAGTTCCACCGCGTCACCGAGCACCAGCAGCCCGCCGGGCTTCAGCCAGCCGGCCAGCCGTGAGACGAGCCGACGGCGGTCCGGCAGATGCATCAGGACGAACCGGGCATGGATCAAGTCGAACGTGCCGGGACGCAGCCGCTCGTCGGTGATGTCCGCGGTGAGCACCCGCAGCCTGGGGTCGTCCAGGGGCGCTAGCGCGTCGGTGTCCCGGTCCAGGGCGACCACTTCCTCGACGCCGGCCGTCTCCAGCAGCCACCGCACGACCGTCCCCGTCCCGGCGCCCACCTCCAGACAGCGCCGACCCGGCCCGATGCCCAGGGCCCGCAGGCGACGCGTGGTGAACGGGTCGTACACGAGCGCCGCCGCGTCGATCCGTTCGGCCTCGCGCGGGTGCTCCGGTTCGAACAGGCTCTCCCCGTACCCTCCGGCCGGCGGCCCGCCCCGAGGATGGGCCTCGCTCACGACCGCGCGTCGCCTTCCGCCTCGACCATGCGCCAGAACGCGTCGACACGGGTGTTGAACACGTCGGGGACCTCCTGGAAGGGCTGGTGTGCCTCCCCGGGCATCACCTCGAACTCGGCGCCGGGAATCCTGTCCGCGACGATGCGGCCGAGGCGCGGCGGCGTAGCGAGATCGTCTCCCCCGGCCAGGACGAGTGTGGGTGCGGTGATGTCCGGGAGCCGGTCGAACGTGTCGTGTTCGGTGAACGCCGACAGCTGGCGCCGGAAGGCGTCGGAGGACTGGGGGTGAGGGAAGGCCAGCGCCTCGTCGATGAACCGGTCGACGGTCCCGTCCGCATGCGCACGCGCGGTGTAGACCCACAGGTAGAACGCCTCGAGCATGGCGCGTTCGCTCGGAGCCCGCTCGATCATCCAGTGCCAGAATTCCGTCATCCGGCGGAAGTAGGCGTCGGGGCGCGCGCAGGTGCTCATGAGGACGAGGCTGCGGACGAGTCCGGGATGCCGCAGCGCGAGCTCCTGGGCGATGAAGCTGCCTCCGGAGAAGCCGACGACGTGCGCGGCCGGGATCGTCAGCGCGCTGAGCACCGCGGCGGCATCGTCGGCCATCCCGGGCACCGCGAGGGGCCCTTCGGGCAGTGGTGTGCGTCCGACTCCGCGGTTGTCGAAGGCGGTGAGCCGGTGGCGGTCCGCCAGTCCGTCGAGCTGTGCCTGCCACGCCTCGGCGGGATCACCGAGTCCGGAGACCAACAGGACATCCGGTCCTTCGCCCCGGCGCTCGACCCAGAACCGCGTACCGGCCGCGTCGATCATCTCGCCCATTTCCGGCCTCCTGAGCGCGTGGGAAACCAAGCAGGAGCCTCCCCGCCCACCGTCTCACAACGGGCCCGGGGCGGCGCGTGGACGGCCGGTCCCACCGCAGGGGTTCACCCCGCACTAGTGTCGGCACATGAGCGAAGACTCCCAGCGTTCCGTCGTCGTCGAGCGCACCGCCTCCGGCCACTTCGTCGCCACCAACGTCCGTGGCGGCATGCTCCACTTCGGTACCGCCTCCGACGACGGCCGTACCGCCGAATTCACCCCGGTCGAGCTGCTGCTCGTCGCGATCGGGGGCTGTACCGCCGCGGACGTCGACGTGGCCGCCGGCCGCCACGCCGAGCCCACGCGGTTCTCGGTCTCGGTGACGGGCGACAAGATCAGCGACGAACTGGGCAACCGCATGACCGGCCTCGTGGTCACCTTCGACATCGAGTTCGCGGACGGTGAGGGCGCGGACCGCGCCCGCGCGATCGTTCCCCGCGCGGTGAAGGCCTCTCACGACCGCCTCTGCACGGTCAGCCGTACGGTCGAGGCCGGCACGCCCGTCACGACGGTGATCAAGGGCGCCTGACGGGGCTGAGCCCGCCGTCCGTGCCGCCGGGGGTTGCATCCCTCTTGCGTTTCTGTCATGTCACCGACATTCTCGGTGCGGGATGTCTACTCGCATAGATCCCGCTCCTTGGCTCCACCTGGCAGTCCGAAACCGACCACTCGACCCAGGAGGATCGATCCACGTGAGACCCCGTCACCCCCGTCGGCGCGCCCTCGGCGCCCTCGCCTTATGCCTGATCACCCTCTGCGCGGGCCAGACCCTGACCGGGCCGTCCGCCGCGGCGGCCCCGACGGCCTCCGCGACCGGCAACGCCGTCCTCGCCGCGGAGGACGGCGCCGCCCGGGCCCTGGCCGCCTCGCTCACCGACCCGGCCTGGCGTGCCCGCGTACAGAGGGCGGCGCTCACCTCCGACGAGGTGACCGTCACCGCCCTGGCCCGCCGCGCCGACAGCCCCCTCACCTCGACGCTGGCCGCGGCCGACCGCCGGATAGCCGCCGCCAAGGGCCTGGACCCCGACGTCGGCCCGCTGCTCCGGCTGCGGCTCGGGGACGCCTCCATGCGCACGGCGCTCGCCGCCGGGACCACGCCCTGGGTCGCCGTGGCGACGTCGGACGACGACACCACCCGCGTCACCGCCTACGACCCCCTGGGCGGGGCGCACACGCTCGACGCACACACGGCGCCCGCCCGTCCCGTGTACGTCCTCGACATCGACGGCTCCAAGGCGCTCACCGCGGGCCTGGACGTACTGAACCAGGAACTCGCGCGGAACGGCGTGCGCTCCGCCGCACCGTTCACCGACCGCCCCGCGCGCACGCAGACCTCCGCCGCCGGCTTCTGGACCACGCGCATCTCCGCAGTGCGCCTCTCGGACGACGAGGAACCCTGGATCAAGGGCGACGCCGAGGTCTACACCCTGGTCACCGGCTTCGGCCACGACGGCAAGGTCAGGGTCGACCCCGTCGACATGCCGTACCTGGACGACGACGGCACCGTCTACCGGCCCCGGCAGATCCTGGTCAACTGGTCCTCCTACAAGTACGACCTGGCCGACGCGGTGATGATGGAGGAGGACGGCAGCACCAACTACCGCGACCTCGCCAAGGCGATCGCCGCCGTGCTGCTCACCATCACCGACCAGGGCGCCTACATCCCCCTGGTGAACGCCGTCATGGACGCCATCCCGGACGACTGGTGGACCGACGACCCCGACTACGTCGACTCCTGGTACACCCTGGCCCGGGACGACGACGGCACCCGCCACGGCGCACGGGGGAACGGGTGGATGACCGTGGAGCCGTACTACGTGCAGCAGTTCTGACCCGCGCCGGCGATGACGCGACGGGCCGGCCGGAACCGCTTCCCGCCGGCCCGCTCAGTTGATGCCGCTGGGAGTGGGCTGCGGCGTACGCCCGGCGAGCACCTCCTGGAGCCGCTCCGTGCCCTGCTCCACCGCGGCCGAGGTGGTGTCGTGGTCGACGCCGTCGAGTCCGCCGTTGGTGACCGTGATGGCGCTCGTCCCGATCCGGACGACGGCGACATCCAGGCTGAGCGTCACGGGACTGCCGTTGCTCGTCCCCTTGACGGTCACCGTCAGCCCCTGGCGGTCATCGCCGGCATCCGGCAGCGACAGGTCGATGACCTGGACGGTGCGGTCGCCGTCGTCACCGCCGGTCAGGGTGAACTGGTCGCAGGTGTCCGGCAGCGAATGCAGCCACTCCATGGAGTCGTCGAGACCGGCCTTGTCGTACGCGGCGACCTGGTAGAGCAGCCGCGAGTCGCCCTCCTGGAACCCGGTGAGCGCCGACGCCCCGGACGGACGGCCCAGCAGCGTCTCGTCGTAGAGCGCGTCGACGAGGCGCCGGCAGTCGGCGGGGTCGCCCTGGCCCTCGAGGAACGCGGCCACGTCGACGTTGCCCACCAGCAGGGAGTCCCGCCACTCCTGCGGGTTGTCGACCTGCGTCCAGTCGCCCTCGATGTCCGCCGGGGTGATCAGCGCGTTCCGCGCGCCGGTCCCGGTCAGTTCCTCTCCGGGCGACGGGGAGGCGGGCGTCGACCCGGGCGACGTGGTCTGCGCGGCGAGACCGCGCTCGGCCACCGTGGCGGAGGTCTCCGACGCGGACGGTGCGCTGTCGTCCGCGCCGGAACAGGCCGCCGTGGCGAGCAGCGTCCCGGCGGCCAGGGCGACGGCCAGGACGCGGAGCGAACGGGCGAACGGACGAGGGGTGGTCACAAGTGCCTCCTGAGGACGGGACGGCCGCCCGGTGCCGGCCTGCCCCGGGCGCATTTCCCCCCGTCCCTCACCGCACCATCGCTCCGCCCGGGTGACCAGCGCAGCGGAGGCATACAGGTGAGGCGCGCGCTTCCGGGCGTTTTCCGCAGGGCGCTGATACGTTCCGCTTGCAACGGTATGTCCTGGAAGGAATGCAGCCACGTCCCCCACCGGCCACGGCCCGATGTCCGATCCCGCAGCGGCCAGGCGTCACCCGACCCTGTTCCGTGCAGTCCGGCGTCGCCAGAACCCTCGGCTGCGCCGGTCTGACATCACGGTGACGGACGAACGGGCGGTCAAGCGAGCGGTCAAGGCCGCCTCGCTCGGCAACGCCATGGAGTGGTTCGATTTCGGCATCTACGCCTATCTCGCCGGCACCATCGGCCGCGTCTTCTTCCCCTCCGGCAGCGAGACCGCGCAACTGCTGTCCTCCTTCGCCACCTTCGCCGTCGCCTTCCTCGTGCGCCCGCTCGGCGGCATGGTCTTCGGACCGATGGGGGACAAGGTCGGCCGCAAGAAGGTGCTCGCGCTGACGATGATCCTCATGGCGATCGGCACCGCCGCGATCGGCATGCTGCCGACCTACGCGGCCGTCGGTTTCTGGTCCCCGGCGCTGCTGATCGTCTTCCGGCTGCTCCAGGGCTTCTCCACCGGCGGTGAGTACGGCGGCGCCTCCACCTTCATCGCGGAGTACGCCCCGGACCGCCGGCGCGGCTACTTCGGCAGCTTCCTGGAGCTGGGCACGCTGGCCGGCTACACCGGTGCGGCGGGCCTGGTGACAGGGCTCACCGCCTGGCTCGGCTCCGACACCATGGACGCCTGGGGCTGGCGCATCCCGTTCCTGATCGCGGGACCGCTGGGCATCGTCGGCATCTACCTGCGTCTCAAGCTGGACGACACCCCGGCGTACCTGAAGCTGGAGGAGGGCAACGTCCATATCTCCGATGCCGCGAACACGGTGGAGAAGACCGCGCACGGCGACCTCGCCAAGATCTTCCGGGAGCAGTGGCGCGCGCTGGTGTTGTGCATCGCGCTGGTCGGCGCGTACAACATCACCGACTACATGCTGCTGTCGTACATGCCGACCTACCTCTCCGACGAACTGCACTACAGCGAGACCCACGGGCTGCTGATCCTCGTGGTCACCATGGTGGTGCTGATGTCGATCATCAACCAGGTGGGCCGGCTGAACGACCGGTACGGCCGCAAGCCGTTGCTCATGACCGGCATGCTGGGCTTCTTCGTCCTGTCCGCCCCGGCGTTCGTCCTCGTGCAGGAGGGCAGTCTGCTCGCCGTCTCGGCCGGCATGCTGATGCTCGGCCTGTCCCTGGTCTGTCTGCTCGGCACCATGTCGGCGGCGCTGCCGGCCATGTTCCCGACCTCGGTGCGCTACGGCTCACTGTCGGTCGGCTACAACCTCTCGGCCTCGCTGTTCGGCGGCACCACCCCCCTGGTCATCACCGCCCTGATCGGTGTGACCGGCTCCGACATGATGCCGGCGTACTACTCGATGGCCGCGGCTCTGGTGGGCGTCATCGCGGTGGCCTGCATGAAGGAGACGGCGCAGCAGCCGCTCGAAGGGTCGCCCCCGTCGGTGCAGACCGAGGAGGAGGCGGCGGAACTGGTCCAGGCGCAGGCGCCGACACCCAAGTTCTGACATGCCGTCGGATCGGGAGCGGGCGCCGGAGCCGGGGCGTCCTCGTCAGTCCTCCGCCCAGCCGTCCTCGCGGACACGGGCCGCCAGGTCGATCTTCGTGTAGGTCGGGCGGCCCGCCTGCTGGTACTTCTCCTTCACGCGGTCCAGGTAGTACTTGGCCGTGTGCGGACTGACCCCGGCTCGCCGTGCCGTGGCCTTGAGGGTGAGACCTGAGGCGTACTCCAGGAGCACCTGGCGTTCCTTCGGTGACAGCCTGGGCCGTGCCGGTGCGTCGTCGTGCGCCCACGCGAAGGCCAGCTCCGCCGAATGGACCGTTCCGCCCGCGGCCACCTCCTCGACCGCTTTCACCAGCGTCGGAAGGTCGTGGTCCTTGGTCAGGTAGCCGTCCGCGCCGGCGGCGATCGCCGCGACGATCCTGCGCCGGTCGGCCACCGTGCTGATGACGAGCACACGCGCGCCCGTGGCGCGCAGCCGCCGGATGTTGTCCGGCGGCTGCGACCCGTCGCGGAGCACGAGGTCCAGCAGGACCACGTCGTACGGCGCCGCGCCTGTGCCGTCCGGTCCGCCCGACTCACCGGGCCGCCCCAGCAGTTCGCCCACCGTGCACGCCGTCGCAGCGAGGACGACCCCCGGCACGCCGTCCAGCCAGACGTGCAGCCCGTCGAGCAGCATCCGGTCGTCGTCGACCACGGCAACGGTGATCACGCGGGCCACCGCAGGGCCACCCGCGTGCCCTCGCCGGGCGCGCTGTCCACCTCCGCCGCACCGCCCGCCTCACGCATCCGCGCGCCGATCGACGACCGCAGTCCCAGCCCCTCGTCCACGGTGCCGGGGTCGAATCCGGTGCCGCGATCCACGACCGTCACCACGACCCCGTCGCCGTCGCCCGTGACCGTCACGAACGCCCGGCGCGTGCCGGCGTGCCGCAGCACGTTGTTGAGTGCCTCCGTCACCGCGCTGCCCAGCGCGGCCGCCGCATGGGGCGGTATCTCCGCGGGAGCGTCGTACTGGGCCGTCACCCGCAGCCCCAGGCTCTCCACCGAGCGCACCGCGTGCTCCACGGCGGCCGCGGTGCCCGGAGCGGCATCCTCCTCCCTGTGCTGCTGTACGAGTCGTCGCAGGTAGGCGGCCTCCCTGCCGCAGCGCTCCCGCACGGCCGGGGCGTCGGCCTCGGCCCGTCCGCTCGCGATGGCGGTGAGCGTGGCCAGCACCGTGTCGTGCAACGCCCGGTGGTGCGCCATGCGTTCGGCGTACCGGGCCCGTGCCGCCTCGGCGACGACGGCCTGCTCGGTGGCGGCGTCGAGCAGACTCCCCTGCCGGCGCAGGTACCACCAGAAGACGCGCGCCAGTAAGGCCGAGGAGACCAGGGCGTTGAGGTGTGCGGCGATCACGGCGATCTCCGCACCGGCCATCCAGTAGCCGGCCGTGTGCGTGGCCGTCAGCGCCGCCACCGCGCCGGCCACGGCCGCGGCCCGGCCGAAGGCCACGGCGCAGACGGCGCTCGCCGACCCGCCGAGCAGCATCGACCAGGCGAGGTCCGACGGCCGGTCCGCCCCGCCCGCGTACACCGCGAACGGCAGCACACAGCCGACGAGCACCAGGTCCACGAGCGGCGGCCGGACGCCGAACCAGCCGCGGGAACGCGCGCCGCCGAAGACCTGCACGCTCGAACCGAGCGCGGCCGACAGCCCGAGCCACGACAGGGCGCTGCCGCGCTGGTGCTGGACCACGGCGAGGACACCGACGACCAGATGGCTGGCCCGGTACAGACCGGTCGCCAGAATCATGAACGACTGGGCCCGCTGCAGACCCGACCCGAGGCTCACGGCACCACTCCCGCGCCCACGCAACCCCCCTGAACCGGCGGTACGGCCGGGCACCGGTGCCCCGCTAGTTTCGGGGGCGTGCCGGCGCCGGTCACGACGAGCCATCAGATCATCACGTGGGGTCGCGACGCCGGTCAGTATCCGGGCAAAGAAGGAGGAAAAGTGGCTAGAAGTGTGCGTGGCGGAGGCATCGCCGCGTTCTTGGCGGCGCTGCTCGTTCTGCTCGTCTCCGGTACGGCCACCGCGGCCGATCCGCCGATCCGTTACACCGGCTGGATCACCAACGCGGCGATATACGAGATGCGGGCCTCGTACTCGTGGCAGTGCATGGACGTGCGCGGCGAGTCGCAGAACCCGGGCGCCGTCGTCCAGCGCTACGACTGCAAGGGCAGGCTGCACCAGCGTTTCTACTTCACGCCCTCCGGCACCCCGGGCCTGTTCATGATCGGGGTGTACGGGAAGTACTGCGTGGGCGCGCAGAACGCCTCGGTCGCCGACGGCACCCCGATGGTGATCGGTCACTGCCAGGGGCCGGGCCAGCATTTCCGCTGGGTCGACCAGGGCAACGGTCACTGGGAGATCGTGGAGGCCGCCAGCGGCAAGTGCCTGATCGATGGGGGCCGACGGGAGGCGATCCGGCTCGGTGCGTGCGGCAACATCGCCGTGCCCTACCCGAGTCTGTGGACGCCTCGCTACGACCGTCAGTACAACTACACCAGCGTGTGGGGCTGACGGTCCCAGAAGGCCGGGCCGGGGGGTCGGGTGAAGGGGGTGCGGCGGGTACGGGGGCCCGCCGCACCACGGTCGCGGCCGGACGGGGGGCGGCGGGCGAGGGGGCGCGGACGGTCAGAGGCCGGCGAACAGGCTGTCGAGCGGGGCGGGTACGCGGTCGGGGCCGAGGGCCTCGACGAGCACCCGACCGTAGTGGATCTTGCGCCCCTTCTTCGTGCCGAGGAAGCGCCGGAGCTGCTGTTCCGGGGCGCGGCCCTGCTGTGCGGGCTGGCGCAGGAAGGTCCGCAGCGGGCGGTCGTCGCCCTCCTCCCGGATGATCTCCTTCACCCGGTTCACGCCCAGGGCCCGGATGAGCTCGTCCTCCAGATCCGCCGCACAGACGTGGATCCCGTGCCCTTGCGCACCGGCCCGCTCCAGGCCGCGGGCGTAGTAGCCGAACTCCGCCTCGTCGCACAGCCCCGTGAGACGCAGGTCCAGGCCGGCCGGCCCCAGGAGGCCGGCGAAGCGCCCGACGCTCATCGCACCACCCATCGGAAGGACGCAGACCCCATCGGCCGCCAGGTCCCGGCCGCGGCTCGCGGCCAGTGCGTCGACCGCCGCGGCGTCGCTCAGGCCTTCGAGCAGGACGGCCGTCCGGACCTCCACCTGCGCGGCCAGTGCGCGGGCCTCGTCACCCGGGGCGCCTGCCGCCCACGCGATCACCGCTGCCCGGAACGCTTTCATGTCCGCCATGGGGTGAGTCTCGCGTTCCTTCCAGCCATCGAGGTAGCGAATTTCCCTTCCCGCTCTTGTCGCGCTCCTGACAAGACGGCATTTCCGTGGCACTCTGCGTGACGCACGTCTGTCCGCACAGCTCTTCGTTCCCCCCACCCTGCCCGGACCCGACCGGTCCCGGCACGGCAGAAGGAGGCATGCGTGAGACGCCATCGCACCGCAGCGGGCGCCCTGTTGACCCTCGGAGCCCTGCTCACCGGCGGCCTTGCCGGCACCGCCAACGCCGCACCCTCCGGCACGGCTGACGGAGCACCGGCCGCGACCCGCACCGTCCCGACCGCCGAACGGCAAGCCGCCCGCACGTTCTGGACCGCCGACCGGATGCGCGGTGCCACACCGCTCGATCCCGAGCTGAGCCCCGCGGCCGCCGGGACCCCGAAGGCACCCGCGCCGTCCGACGCGGGCGAGACGACCGTCGTACCGGGTGCCGCCCCCGCCGCCTTTCCCCAGCCCGGCGGGCCGTGGACCGGCGGCGGAGCGGTGGTGTCCACCTCGGGCCGGGTGTTCTTCACCTTCCAGGGACGCACCGCCTCCTGCTCCGGCAACGCCGTCACCAGCCAGAACGCCAGCACCGTCATCACGGCCGGGCACTGCGTGAAATACCAGGGGAGCTGGCACACCAACTGGGTCTTCGTGCCCGCGTACGACAACGGCAAGGCCCCGTACGGCCAGTGGGCCGCCACCAGCACACTGACCACCCCGCAGTGGGAGGCGAGCGAGGACATCAACTACGACGTCGGAGCGGCCGTCGTGGCACCCCTGAACGGGCAGCGGCTCACCTCGGTCGTCGGCGCGCAGGGCCTGCAGTTCAACGGCGGCTACAACAAGCGGATGTACGCCTTCGGCTTCCCCGCCGCAGCCCCGTACGACGGCACGAAGCTCATCCACTGCAGCGGCAACAGTTCCAAGGACTTCCTCTTCTCGCAGGACCACAGCCTCGGCTGCAACATGACGGGAGGCTCCAGCGGCGGCCCCTGGTTCACCGGCTTCGACGAGACGACCGGCACGGGCCTCCAGGTCTCGGTGAACAGCTTCGGCTACACGTTCCTGCCGAACAGGATGTTCGGCCCCTACTTCGGCGACGAGGCGAAAGCCCTGTACGACAAGGCCCAGACCTCCTAGCCGATAGGTACGGCGCCCGGAACCCGTCCAGGAACAGCACCGGATGCGGTCGGCCGACGGCACCTGGGAGCGTCTGCTGCGACAGAGGCCGCGGCCGACGCCCCCACCGCATGGTTGAGCAGCGCCACCGGCCCCTCCGGGCGCAGTGCACCCGGTATTTGCCCCACTTCCTGCGAAGGCCACCGGCCATCGGCCACACTCGTCACGCGACGTGCACGCGTCGCCACTGACTGGTGGTCTTCTCGGGGGATCTGTGATGACGTTCGGGCCCGGACGGGAGCTGCTGTCGCGCGTGAAGGAGCGGGCGCGTCTGCGACAACTCGTCGCCGATGCCCGGCAGGGGCGAAGCGGCGTCCTCGTCCTGCGGGGCGAGCCGGGGATTGGCAAGAGCGCCCTGCTGGAAGAGGCGGTGGCGGAGGCTGCGGGGATGACCGTGCTGCGGGCCACGGCCATCGAAATGGAAGCGGAACTGGCCTTCGCGGGGCTCGGTGATCTGGTGCGTCCCGTGGAGCACCTTGTCGACCGGCTGCCGCCGGCACAGGCGAGCGCCCTGCGCACCGCCCTGTCATTGGAGGAAGGACACCCTCCGGACACGGTGACCCTGGGAGCCGCCACACTGACGCTGCTCACGGATGCCGCGGCCACCTCACCCGTCCTGGTCGCCGTGGACGACGCCCACTGGATGGACGAGGCCAGCGCACGGCCTCTGCTCTTCGCCCTTCGGCGTTTACAGGCCGAGGGGGTGGCGGTGCTGGTCACGGCACGCGACGGCGAGGGATGCCGGTTCGCCGAGGCTGGCCTCCCGACCGTGACTCTCACCGGCCTCGAACCAGCCGCGGCCGCCGCGCTGGTGCGCAAGGTGGCTGACGTCCCCGCCGACAGCGAGGCGTTCGAACGCCTCTACCGGGAGACCGCCGGCAACCCGCTGGCACTGCTGGAGGCAGCGCCCGCGCTGGGCCGTGCCGAAGGGGCCGTACAAGCCCCCCACGGTCCCCTGTCGGTGGGGCCGCGGCTGACCGCCGCCTATTCCGTCCGGTTGGCCGGCCTTCCGGAGGCCGGTCGCCGCGCGGTGACGGTTGCGGCAGCCGGATACACGGAGGAGGCAGCGCTCCTGGAGGCAGCGCTTCGGCAACTGGCCCTGGGCGCCGAGATTTTGGAGGCGCTTGAGACGGCGCACCTCATCGACCGGTCCGGCGGCAGGGTGAGATTCGTGCATCCGCTGCTGCGCGCCGCCGCGTACCACACGGCGGGAGCCGAGCAGCGACGAGAAGCCCATCGCGCCCTGGCCGGGGCACTCGCCGACCGAACCGGTCCGGTGGACCGTGACCAACGCAGCTGGCACCTCGCCGCGGCGGCGGCCGGCCCGGATCGTGCCGTCGCATCGGCGCTCGCCGACACCGCGGCCAGGGCCCGCGACCGGGGTGCTCTGCCCGCCGCGGTCCGCGCCTTCGAACGAGCCGCTGATCTTTCGGCCACCCCGGGCGACCGGGGCCGCCACCTGCTGGCGGCCGCCGAGGTTGCGCAGCTTGCCGGCCGAGGGGACCAGGCGCTGGCCTTGGCCGAGGCGGCGACGAATGCCACCGACGACGCTGCGGTGTGCGCGGGGGCAACCGGGATGCGCGGTCAGATCCTGCTGCTGCGCCGGCCACCGCGCCGTGTCCACGACCAGTTGGTCGACATGGCTGCAGGACTCGAGGCGGCGCAGGCCGTGCCGTTGCTGGTCGCCGCTGCGGGCGCGGCATGCATGGGGGGCGCGATCGCCCAGGCGCGCGTGACCGCCGATCGAGCCGCCGCGTCGGCCTGCGACGGTGATGCCTCGGCCTTCGATCACCCTGCGGCCCTGATGCGGGCCCATACGATGATGCTGGCCGGCGAACGCGCAGAAGCGGCAGCCCTGTTGGATGCCTGCGACACGTTCCTCACCACCACCGACCCGCTCTCCATCGGCGTCGAGGCGACGAGCTTCTCCGCGATGGACCTCATGTGGCTCGAGCGGTTCCCCGCCGCGCTGACGCTGCTGGGACGAGCCATTCGCCGTGCGCGCGGGATCGGCGCCTCCGAGCGACTCGTCCCGTACCTGACCGTCCTGGCCGACACCCGGCTGCGCACCGGGTGCTGGGACGACGCCTACGCGCTGGCGGGCGAAGGTGCTGCCCTCGCCGCCGAGATCGGCCAGCCGGTCCTTCAGGCCTATGCCGTCTCCACGTTGGCCCGGATAGAGGCTGCGCGGGGACGCGCCGAGAAGTGCGCCGAGCACGCCCGCCGGTTTCGCGCACTCATCGAGGGCCGGGGCGCGGAACTGGTCAACCCCTACATGGAGGCCGCACTCGGTCTCCTCGATCTGGGCACCGGCAAGGACTCCGACGCCGCGGCCCGCCTCTACGACCTGCAGCAGCAGGTAACCGCCGCGGGCCTGAGGGAACCGGTCGTGCTGCAGCACCAGCCCGACCTGATCGAAGCGTGCCTGGTCGCAGACGACTTGTCCGGAGCGCGGGCCGCGCTGGACGAACTCGTGGGCCAGGTCCAGCAGGCGCCTTCCGCGTGGGGACGTGCCGTCAGCGCACGGTGCCGAGGGCTCGTCCACGCCGACGAGCATGCTTTCGAGGAGGCTCTGCTGCACCACGAGCAACTGCCTGATCCCTATGCCAAGGCTCGCACCGAACTCGCCTACGGTCGCCTCCTGCGGAGGAGGAGGAAGCGCGGTGACGCCCGCCGTCCGCTCGTCGCGGCCCGCCAGGTGTTCGAGCGCCTTCGCGCGGATCCGTGGACGGCGCTCGCCGAGAGGGAACTCCGGGCGGCCGGATTCGACACACCCACCCGCCGCGGCCATGAGCCCGTCGCGCTGACCGAACGAGAGACGCAGATCGCAGTCCTTGTCACCAAGGGCCACACCAATCGCGAAGTGGCGGCGGCGCTCTTCCTGTCGGACAAGACGGTCGAGTACCACCTCAGCCACATCTACGCCAAACTCTCCATCCGCTCACGCGTCGAACTTGCCGGTCGCCTGGCCGTCGACTCGCACGCTTCCGCATGAGGGGGGCGTACGACCGCGCAGGGGCCCCGGCACTCACGGGACCTCACGTGAAGCACGCCTCAAGGCCAGGGAAATCCCTGGTGTGTCCCCAGGGGGTCACTCCGTAGCGTGCACAGTGCTACGTGCCCCTCGCGTGATCGTGACGAACGAGCCGTCCCCTACGGACCCATGCGGACCCGTGCGAACCCTGCGGACCCGTGCGGAAATTCTTGCTCTTAACAATCTTGGTGGTGCGGCGACGACTTTCCCTCGAGCGCGTCGAGAAGGCGGGGGCGGCCCCCGCCGGACGCGAGGAAAGGCAGGACAGTGATGACAACCGACGACCGGGACCTGGTTGCCAGGTATCGCGCCGGGGAGTACGAGGCCGGCCGGCAGTTGCTGGACCACCATTGGCACACCCTCGTCAAGGCGGCGCTGCCCAAGCTGGGGAACAACTGGCACGACGCCGAGGAGGCCGTCGTCGACGCCTTCGCCGCGCTGGCGAAGGACACCAAGCCGATCAGGAACGCGGAAGCCTGGCTGAGGACAGTGGTCGGCCGGAAGGCGGTGGACCTGGTCCGAAGGAGGCCACCGGCGCCGGCCGGGGAGCCCGAGGAATCACTGCCCGGCAGTGATCGGGGAATGGAACGGATCACCGAACAGCGGGCCTTCGTCACCCTTCTGCAAGCTCTGGACCACGAGGAACGGCGCATCATGGCGGCGGCCATCGACGACGCCACCACGGACAAGCCGGCGCTCGAGCAAGCGCGGGCGTTGAATCTGCAACTGCACGCGGACTACTACCCGGGAACTCGTCGCGCACGGCAGCAGGCCGCCGACGCGCGGCTCCTGCTGCACATGCTGCAGGCGGCCGAGCCCTGCCCGGGACTGCTTCTCGCATGCGGAACGACGCCCGGCCAGGAGGGCCCCGGGCTGACCCCACGGGGTCGCAAGGACGGACTGGAGCACGTCGAGGAGTGCGACGACTGCCAAGCCGTGCGGGACAGGGTGAAGCACCGCGCATGGGTGCCCGGGGTGGTGGCCGCCCCGTCGCCGGAACTGTACGACCGGATCCGCGAAGTCTGCGACGCGACGAGCCTGAAGTCCACGGGGACGAGCACGGCACAGCGGGAAGTGCACACCGGTGCCGGGCGCGGCTCCCAGAGTGCCGGAAGGCGCAGCGCCACCAGGGGCGCTCTGACAGATGCCGTCACCAGGAGCGCGCGTCGGCGGCCGCGTCGACGGGCCGGCAAAGCCTTGACGGCGAGCCTTGCCGCACTCCTCGCCGCCCTCGTCCTCGCGAACGAGGGCAGGGGGAGCATCTCGCTGCCCGGCATCAGCAGCCTTCCGGGGCTTGAGGAGATCACCACCCAGGGGGGCACGTCAGGGGAATCGTCCTCCGGGGACTCCGTCGGCGGGAACGGAAGCGCCGGAGGCGGGGGCAGCGAGAACCGACGCTCCGAGAACGGCGGTAAGGAGAAGGGGGGTAGCGAGAACGGGGACAGCCAGAACGGCGGCAGTGAGAACGGCGGTTCGGGAAACGGCGGCAGCGAGAGCGGTGGACCGGGAGACGGCGGCTCCCAGAACGGCGGGTCCGAGAACGGCGGGTCGGAGAACGGCGGGTCGGAGAACGGCGGCAGCGAGAACGGCGGTTCGGGAAACGGCGGCAGCGAGAACGGCGGCAATGAGAACGCCGGCACAGGGAACGACGGTGCGGGCAACGGCGTAACCGAGGACACCACCGGTCCCACCGTCAGCCTGGCCGGGATCAGCACGGCCGCGGTCGGCCAGGAGGTCCTGGACAACCACGGCTCGCTGATGCAGACCTGCGGCCCGAGCGGAACACCCACCACCTACAGCGTGCGCGTGGCGGCATCCGATCCCTCGGGCATCTTCCGGCTGACCCTGTACATCCAGCACCCCACCGACGGGACGTACACGTCCAGCTCGGGCATCGCCGACGGCGATGCCGTGCGTTTCGACATCCCGGCCTACCGGACGGGTCCAAAGCCTCTGGAGACGGTGCAGTTGCGGCTCCACGCCATGGCCAAGGACATGAACGGCAATCGCACAGAGGCCGATCTCGGGACGCTGCCGCTGTACGAGTGCGGCGAGCCCGGCTGACCGGGGCGACCCGAGCACCCAGCCGTCCCTGTCACCCGTCCACGTCCTCACCCCCGGAGCAGCACATGACGTACGTGTCCTCACCCGGGCCTTCCGGCCCGCCCAACCCCTCGCCGGGAGCATCCGGGCTCCGCGAGACGGGACCCTGCGCGGCCGGCCCGTTCCTGTCCCTGCACACTGCCCTGGTCCTGCTCGCGGCGATCGTCATCGGTCTGATCGTCGCCATCCTCACCTTCCTCAGCGGCACGCCGGCCGCCGGAGCGGCCCTCGGGGGCCTGCTCAGCACCGGAGCCGGTATCCCCGTGCTGCGCACGCTCATCGGCTGACGGACCAACCGTCACCCGGGCGGGCCGTCCCTCCGGAACGGCCCGCCCGTCAGTGGCGCCGGTGGCAGCAACCACCGGCGCTTCGCCCAGCGACACACGCCCACTGCCGCGCCGGTCGGCCACACTCCGGCCGAGCGCGCCACCGGAACGGAGACAACGCATGCGCCGTGGAAGCACCCTCCTGCTCCTCGTTCTGCTGATCTCACTCATCCCCGGCCCGCCGGCGTACGCATGGGGCCGGGAACGAACCGTCCCGCCGTCCGCAGCCGTCGAGTCGAGCGGGATCGTCTCGCTGTCCCGCGATCCGGGCCGGCTCGACCTGTTCTGGATCCGGTCGGACGGTGCGGTCGCCACCGCATACTGGAGCGACGGCCGTCAGGTATGGGATCCGCAGTTGGTCGCACCACCGGGCTCGGCGTCGGTGGGCTCGCTCGGGGGCGGGCTCGCCGCCGTGTCACGCAACCCGAACCACCTGGACGTCTTCTGGATCCGGCCCGACGGCGGGGTCTCCAGCAACTGGTGGGACGCCGCCTCCCGGCGCTGGGCCACACCCTTCCCGATCGCTGCCGCCCGCAGCGCCCTGCCGGGCACGCTGGCCGCCGTGTCACGCAACCCGGACCAGCTCGACGTGTTCTGGATCGGCCCGGACCGGGCCATCGGCACGACCGCCTGGAACCCCTCGCACGGCTGGCTGCGCCCGTGGCCGATCACGGCACCGGCGGCCGCACGCCACCCGGCCGGCGCCCTGTCGGTCGTCTCCCGCGTACGCGACCAGCTCGACCTGTTCTGGGTCCGGCCCGACGGCGGGGTCTCCACCGCGTGGTGGAACACCCGGGCCAACTGGCCCTCCCGGTCCATCGCGCCCGCCGGGCACGTCCTCGTCGGAGACCGGACCGCACCACGGCGTGCGGCGCTCACCGTCGTGTCGCGCAGCGCCGATCAGCTCGATGTGTTCTGGATCGGCCCCGACGGAGCGATCGGCACCACGGCATGGAACCCGCGGCTCGACTGGCCGGCGCCCTGGCCGATCACCGCGCCGGGTGCGGCACGGCCTGGGGCGCTCGCGGCCGTGGCGCGCACCCGCACGCGTGTGGAGGTGGCCTGGATCTCTCCCGGCGACCGACTGCACACCTTGTCCCTCGACGACGATGTCCCCGGGGGCTGGTCGGGCTCGCCCGCCACGGGGGAGGGCAGCGCCCTGCCGGGTGCCGTGAGCCTGATCTCCCGCCGTCCCGGTCACCTGGACGCCTTCTGGGTCCGCCCCGACCGTCGGATCGGCACCGACACCTGGGAGACCGAACACCTTCGGGTGCACGTCCTGCTGGTCGACCGCCCGGAGAGCGACGCCGCCGCATTCCGTGCGAAATTCGCTGACGTGACCGCGTTGTTCGGCAAGGTCGAGGTGATCGTCGACACCGTCTCCGTCGAACACCGCGACATACCCGGCATGGAGAGCGTCGACGTGGGCGCCTGCGACGCGGAACATCCGCTGACCTCCGACCAGACCGAACTGTTCGGCCATCGCCCGGACGGCGTGTCCGACACGGATGTGGTCGTCTATGTCGTGGGATCACTGCTGCCCGTCACGCGCACCGGTCCGATCCGCGGGTGCGCCAGGCACCGGCCCGGCAAACCCGAAGCGATCGTCGACACCGACATCTCCTGGGGCGGCCTGGCACACGAGCTCGGCCATCTCCTCCTGGGCTCCGGCCACGAGAACAACCCGGACAACCTCATGTACGGATCGGAGGAACTGCGCAAGGTGCCGCCGGACATCCTGTCCCGGCAGAAGACCAAGATGTACACCAGCAGCCTCACCCGTCCCTGATCCCCCGCGACGACCGTGCACGCATGCCCACCGTCTTGCGCCATCCGCAGCCCAACGGGCCATCGTCTTGCGCATCGCGGGACCCGGCCCACCCTTCGCGCACGGCGCGCCTAGCGTGGGCGCATGAACCACCCCACCTCGCACCAGGCGCCTAACGGCACGCACCACGACCACCGGCACGAGGCCGGGCACGGCATGGGTGACCAGGCGGAGATCCTCGACCTGGACGCGGAAGTACTCGCCGGCCACACCGCGTCCATCACCGCCTGGCTCCCCCTGCGGACCGCTCCTCGCCACATCGTGGACCTGGGCTGCGGAACCGGCGCCGGCACCCTCGCCCTGCTCGAACGCTTTCCCGAGGCCGAGGTCACCGCCGTCGACTCGTCGGCCGCCCACCTCCACCGCCTGCAGCAGAACGTGACTGCAGCGGGGGCGGCCGACCGGGTGCGCCCGGTGCGGGCGGACCTCGATGCGGCGGAGTGGCCCGATCTCGGCGCACCGGAGCTCGTCTGGGCCTCGGCCTCGATGCACCACATGGCCGACCCCGACGCCGCGCTGCGCAAGGTGCACGGGATGCTCGCCCCCGGTGGACTGTTCGCCGTCGTCGAACTGGCCGGCTTCCCCCGTTTCCTGCCCGGGGACGCCCCGGAAACCGCTCCAGGTCTCGAGGAGCGCTGCCACGCCGCGTTCGGCCACCACGACGCGCACGTGCCCCACCGGGGAGCCGACTGGGGGACCCTGCTGGCCGGAGCGGGCTTCACCGTCGAGGGCGAACGCACCATCTCCGTCGACATCGGCCCGTCCCGGACCGACGCCGTGGGCCGCTACGCCCTCAGCAGTCTGCGCCGCATCCGGGCCGGCGTCGACTCCGCCCTGACGGCCGAGGACCTCACCGCCCTCGACCAACTGCTCGACACCGACGGCCCGCACAGCATCCTGCGCCGCGGCGACCTGAGTGTGCGCACCGAGCGCACGGTGTGGGCTGCACGCCGCACCTGAGGGGGCGAGAGGCACCTCGCAGCCGCCGGACCGGGCAGGTAGGCTCGAACCTCACGTCCATGTGAGAGACCAGTCGTGTGCCGCGGCCACGGAGGAGGACGCCATGCGCATCGGGGAGCTCGCGGCACGCACCGGGGTCAGCGTCCGGTCGCTGCGCTACTACGAGGAACAGGGGCTGCTGACCAGCACCCGCAGCGGCGGCGGACAGCGGCACTACACGGAGCACGAGGTGGAGCGGGTCGAGTTCATCCAGCGCCTGTACGCCGGGGGCCTGTCCAGCAGGACCATCCTCGAGGTGCTGCCCTGCGCCGACGCGCCCAGCGAGGAACACTCCGACGCGGCGCTGGAGAGGCTCGCCGAGGAACGCGACCGGCTCTCCGCACACATCGCCGATCTCGTGCGGACCAGGGACGCGCTCGACGGGCTGATGACCGCCGCCCGGGCCTACCGGGACACCCTGCGTCCGGCAGCGGCCGGCTGACGGGCGGCGCGCCCGGTGAGGCCGGCGGGAACCCGTTGGAGAGTGTCACCCATGCCTCTGGGAGGCGGGCGGGCGGCCGCATAGCTTCGGTGCTGTCCGGAAGATCGGACATCCACACCGGAGGAAACGCCGCATGCACGCTCAGATCGTCCTGTTCGATGGTTTCGACCCCCTGGATGTCATCGCCCCCTACGAGGTTCTGCACGCCGGTGGAACCGCCTCCGGCGGCGCGGTGACCGTGGAACTGGTCTCCGCGGAAGGACCGCGCGAGGTGGTCAGCGGCACCAACGCGCTGACCCTGCGGGCCACCGGGACCCTCGACCCCCGGCACGCCGACCTGGTAGTGGTCCCCGGCGCGGCGGGCCGTGTCGGTGAACCCGGCGAGGTTCCCGACCACGACGCGGGAGCGGGGGAGTGGCGGGAGGACGAACTCGTCCCCGTGCTGCTGGGCCGCACCCTGACCACCGGACTGCCCGCCCTGCTGAAGGAAGCGGTGGAGAGCCCGGCGGTCACGGTCGCCACCGTGTGCGGCGGCTCACTCGTCCTGGCCATGGCCGGCCTGATCGAGGACCGCCACGCCACGACCCACCACATGGGCATGGAGATGCTGGACGCCACCGGCGTCCACGCGGTGCACGCCCGCGTCGTCGACGACGGCGACCTCGTCAGCGGCGCCGGCGTCACCTCCGGCCTCGACCTGAGCCTCTACCTGCTGGAACGTGAGATCGGCCCGCGGATCGCGCACGCCGTCGAAGGTCTCTTCGCTCATGAGCGCCGCGGCACGGTGTGGCACGACCGGGGACCGGTTCCGGCCGGCTGGTGACCACATCCCGTCGTCCCACGCCCGCCCCATCCGCACACACCGTCAGGAACGGCATGCACACGAACGTCGAAGGCATCTGGGACCTGTCCATGGCCACCCCCATCGGCAGGATCAAAGCCGTGGCCGAATTCCGGAGGGAGGCGGACGCCCTGACCGGGATCGCCTACGGAACGGGGGAGGAGGTACCCCTGCACGAGGTCGTCCTCGACGGACACCGGGTCACCTGGAAGCAGTCCATCACCAAGCCCCTGAGGCTGAACCTGACCTTCGCGGTGACGGTCCAGGGCGACACCCTGGAGGGAACCTCCAAGGCCGGGCGGCTTCCGGCGTCCAAGGTAACCGGCACCCGGCGGCCCGCCTGAGGACGCCTGCGCGCATGGAATACCCCGTCCGCCGGCACTGTTGGGCGCAGGGAGCTGACATGCCTGAGTCAAACAGATCGGGCAGTGGCGGAAGGAGCACTTCATGGCACGCAGCACCGCGCGACCCGTCGTCCGGCTGAAGTCGGCGGCCGGCACGGGCGTCACCTACGTGACCCGCAAGAACCGTCGGAACGACCCCGACCGGCTCGTTCTGCGGAAGTACGATCCGGTCGCCGGAGAGCACGTCCTCTTCCGCGAGGAGCGATGAGACCGGCCCGTCAGGGCTGACGGGCGGCTCCGGTCTCGGACGGCCAGGTACCGCGTCGGCGGTACCGGGCCGTCGGTCGTGGCGAGGGACACCGCGGCGCATCCGCCTCGCCGGGGCCGGTGTGTGCTCCGCGCGGCTCAGCGGCGCCTCCGGCGGACCAGGCGGCGGAACGCCCTCGGCCCGCCGGCCGCCGGGGTGAGCGTGCCGGCCACCGCGTCGGCCAGCAGGGAACCCACCGTCTCGGCCGCGCAGGCGCGGTTGGCGCCGATACCGCCCGAGGGGCCGCGCTTGCTCCAGCCGACCACATACGTCCCGGGCCGCCCGGTCACCCGGCCCCGCTCGTTCGGCACGGTCCAGGTGGCCTCGTCGAACGGCAGCCCCGCCTGGGGCACCCCGCGGTATCCGACCGCCCGCAGGACCAGACCGGCCGGTATCTCCCGTTCCCCGGTGCCGCCGGTGACCCGCAGGGCGCGGGCGTCCTCGTCCCCGCAGACCGCCACCGGGGCGGAGAGGAAGCGGAACACGATGCGTCTGGGCCGTCCCCCGGCATCCGGCGGCACCGACCAGTCGACGGACTCCCGTGGCAGCCCCCGCAGCACCGCGGCCTTGTCCCGCGGCGTGGCGGCGTCGATCGTGGTGCCGATGCGCGGATCGTGGTCGTCGATGAGCAGATCCACCCCGGGAAGGTGCTTGAGGGCGAGCAGTTCCGACCTGGTGTACGCCGCGTCCTGCGGGCCGCGGCGCCCCAGCACCACCACCTCGCGCACCTTGCTGCGGCGCAGCTCCGCCAGCGCGTGGCCGGCGATCTGCGTGCCGGCCAGGGCCTCCGGGTCCGTGACGAGGATCCGGGCGACATCGAGCGCCACATTGCCGTTGCCGACCACGACGACCCGTTCCGCCGACAGGTCGACCGCGTCCGGCGCGACCTCCGGATGCGCGTTGTACCAGGCGACGAACGTGGTCGCGGAGACACATCCCGGCCGGTCCTCGCCCGGGATGCCGAGCCGCCGGTCCGTGGCGGCACCCACCGCGTAGACGACCGCGTCGTGATGGGCGGCGAGTTCCTCCGCGGTGATGTCGGTGCCCACGTCGAGGCCGAGGTACATGCGCACCCGCGGGTGGGTGTGGAAGCGCGCGAAGGTCTCGCCCACCTTCCTGGTGGCGGCGTGGTCGGGTGCCACGCCGTACCGGACGAGCCCGCCGGCGACCGGGAGCCGGTCGATGAGCGTCACCTCGGCCCGTGTATGCAGCAGCAGATCCTTGGCGGCGTACATCCCGGCCGGGCCGGTGCCGACGATCGCGACCCGCAGCGGCCCGAAGTCCGGGGGCAGGACACGGTCGAAGGCCGGGGCGCCCCAGGCGTGGAAGTTCGGGCCCGTGTCCGTCGTTTCCGGGGCCCGCTCCGTGCCCCCCGGTCCGCCGGGCTCGAAGTAGGCGGAGTTCAGCCGCGCGTACTCCCGCAGCCCGTCGGGCAGCCGGTCGACCGGGAAGACGGCGTCCACCGGACAGGCGTCGGCGCAGGCGCCGCAGTCGATGCAGGTCTTCGGGTCGATGTGCAGCATCTCGGTGCTGCCGAACGCCCGCTCCGCGGGGGTGGGATGGATGCAGTTGACCGGGCAGACGGCCACGCAGGTGGCGTCGTTGCAGCAGGTCTGGGTGATCGCGAAGGCCATGGTCGTCCGCTCCGCTGAAGGCCGGTTCCGGTGGTGAGGTGCGTCAGATGAGATGGGCGCGCTTGTAGAAGAAGAGCGCGGGCCGGGTGAGCAGCCCCACCGAGGCCAGGAACTCCATCAGGCCCGAACAGCTCGCGCGCATCATCGACTTGTGGTGTTCGTTGGCCTTCGCCTCGCGGAGCGCGCGTTCCTCGTCCAGACCGGCGTTCGCGTAGACCTTCGGGTTCACCATGCTGGTGACGATGACGTAGGCCGCGACGGCGATCAGGACGGCGTGCACCCGGCGACGCAGCCGACCCGCACGCGCGAGGTGCCTGCGCGTCTCGTCGCGGGCGAACTTCATGTGCCGCGACTCCTCGACGACATGGATGTTGTTGATGGTGCGGACGAAGGGGACGACCCGCTCGTCCCGCATCCAGTCGCGCTGCATGACGTCCAGGACCTCCTCGGCGACGAGGATCGCCGCGTACGCGGCCTCGCCGAAGGCGACGGTCTTGAAGATCCTGCCGAGTTCGACGGCCACCCGGTGCGGGCGGTACGCCGGGGCCTGGAGCTTCTTCGCCCCGCGGGCGAACATGATCGAGTGCCGGCATTCGTCGGCGATCTCGGTGAGCGCCCACTGGACGGTGTCGTCCGTCGGGTCCTTGGCGTAGATGTCCCGGAGCACCATCTGCTGGAGGATCATCTCGAACCAGATGCCGGTGCTGGCCACGGACGCGGCCTCCTGGCGGGTCAGGGCCTTGCGCTGCGCGTCGCTCAACTCCTTCCAGTACGCCGTCCCGTAGAGCGTGCTCCACTCCGGGCTGGTGCCGTGGAAGCCCGGGTCGAGGGGCGTGTCCCAGTCGACGTCGGTGAGCGGGTCGTAGGAGAGCTGCGCGGAAGAGTCGAGCAGCCGCCGGGCTGCGCCGTCGTCGGAGGGCAGGCTACGGGCCTCCGGCTGTGAGGTGCTGCTGGCCATGCTGAGGGCTCCTCGGGTCGGGACCGTGAGTATTACCACGGGTAACAGCCGCCGCTTGCTGACGAACTGTATAGCAAGCGGCGTTCGCTTCCCACCCCTCGGCGGCAGACGGATCCGGGCAACGGTCCGGGCGCGGCACGACCGGGGTCGGCGCCCGTGCGCGGCTAGCATGCGTGGCATGTCGGACGTAGGGCCCCTCCCGGAACCGTTCACCCCGCGCACCGATCCCGAGATGCTCGACGACCTCCGCGCACGCCTGCGCGCGACGCGCTGGCCGGACGCCCCCGAGGACGCCGGCTGGTCGCTCGGCACCGACGTCGCCTATCTGCGGGACCTCACCGCCTACTGGGCGGACGGCTTCGACTGGACGGCACAGGAGACCGCACTTGCCCGGCTGCCCCGCTTCCGCGTCCGGCTCGACGGCCTCGGGATCCACTTCGTGCGCGCCCGGGCTGTCGCGCCGGCCGGCCCCGTCCTGCCCCTCGTCCTCAGCCACGGCTGGCCGGACTCGTTCTGGCGCTACGCGAAGGTCGTCCCGCTCCTGACCGACCCCGGGGCACACGGAGCCGACCCCGCCGACGCGTTCGACGTGGTCGTGCCCGACATGCCGGGCTACGGATACTCCGACCGCCCCACCGGACACCCGCCGGACTCCGTCGCCGTCGCCGGTCTGTGGGCCCGGCTCATGGACGTCCTCGGGTACGAGCGGTTCGGCGCGGCGGGCGGTGACCTCGGCAGCCATGTGAGCCGTTTCCTCGCCCTCGACCACTCCGAGCGGGTCGTGGCCGTCCACCGTATGGACGGTGGTCTGCCCGTCTTCACCGGCGACCCCGCCGAGCTCACGGCCGAGGAGCGGGCCTGGTTCGAGGAAGTCGCCGGCTGGGCGGCCGGCGAGGGTGCCTACGGGGCCGTGCACCGCACCAAGCCCCAGACCGCGGGCGTCGGTCTGAACGACTCGCCGGCCGGGCTGGCCGCGTGGATCGTCGAGAAGCTCCGGGCCTGGAGCGACTGCGGCGGCGACGTCGAACGGAGCTTCACCAGGGACGAGATCCTCACCAACGTCACGCTCTACTGGCTCACCGGCACGATCACCTCGTCGATGCGCATGTACCACGCGAACGCGGCGATCCCGCCCGAGCGGCTCACCCGCCGGGTCGAGGTGCCGTCCGGCTTCTCGCTGTTCCGCGGTGACGTCGTCCGGCCGCCGCGGGCATGGCTCGAACGCACGGCCAACGTCGTCCACCTGAGCGAACCCGCGCGCGGTGGACACTTCGCTCCCTTCGAGGAACCCGAGTCCTATGCGGAGGAACTGCGCGAGTTCTTCCGCCCCTACCGGGCGGCGGCGGACCGGGGACGTCAGGGCCCTCGGTGATGCCGCCTCCCGACGGGCTCAGAGGCCGCTGACCTTGCTGCTCGCCGAGACTTCGTAGACGAGGGTGACCGTGCGCCGGCCGCCGGGGGCCAGCGGGACGTTCCAACAGACGATGCCGTCGGCGTCGACCGCGTCGGGCACCGGCGAACACGCGTCCCGGCGCAGGCGGACCTCCACCGCCGACACCTCGGAGACCGGGATGCGCTCCCGGAGGACGATCACCCGGTCGTCGTGCTCCCCGGGAGCCGAGAAGCGGGAGACGTTCAGCCGAACGGTACGGGTGAGTACGGTCCGCTGGGTGATCCCGGCGGTGTCACGGGTCTCCTCGGTGTGCCGCAGCACCCGGTGGTCGTCCCGGCTGCCGAAGGCGAGCTCGACGGGTGCGCCGGGGGCGGTGAAGTCCAGGGTGCCGCGTCCGACGAACCCGCTGCCGCCGATCAGGTCGACGGGTCCGGCCAGCAGTGCGTGGCCCGACCCGTTGTCGAACCGCACCACCTGGTCGACCAGCGGCGACAGCTCGGGCGAGCAGGCGTACTCGCTCCTGGCGGACGAGGCGAACGACGACAACGGCACACGGTGGGCGCGGCCGTCGGCCGGCACGGACACCGGCGCGGGGGAGCGCAGTACCCGCACCTCGCCGCCGTCGTCGACTCCCGGCAGCCCGAGCACGGGGGCGGGGCCGAGGTCCGCGACCTCCTCCTCGCGCAGGTCGACGTGCACGGTACGGCGTTCCGCGGCGGAGCGGTCGGTCAGCGTCAGCCGGTCCTCGACCAGCCGGGGCGGCTCCGTGGCCGCGGCGGAGCGGGCGGTGGACAGGGTCAGCCGTACGTCCGACCAGTCCTCGCCGGTGCGCTGCCAGACGATGGCGTCCGTGTCCAGGGTGAGTTCCGGCCCGTCGAGCACGGCCCGATAGGCGGGCCGCCACAGTGCGCACGGGGTGAGATGGCTCAGGCGCAGCTCGGCCTGCCCGGCCGCCTCGGCGTGGACGGTCAGCTCGATGTGGCCGGTCAGCTCCGCCGGCGCCCTCTCGGAGGCGTCCAGAACCTGAAGGGTCTCGGAGAGTTCGACGGCGATGCGGGCCAGCCTCGCCTCCACGGTGCGCAGACGCTCCCCGTAGGTGTCGCGTTCGCCGTCCACCCGGTCCAGCTCCCGCGCCCAGCGGTCGCTCTCCGATTCGCCGTGGCCGGCCCCCTCGGCGATCTCCCGCAGCAGATCGGCGGCCAGCCGGGCGAGCAGATCGAGACGGACACCCAGCCGGTCGCGCTGCTGCTCCAGGGCCGACCGTTCCTCCTCGAGGGCTGTCACACGGCGGTGCAGCGCGGAGTCGTCGACGCCCGGCCCCGGCCCGCGAGGCGTCCAGGCGCGCACCATCCGTACGTCCAGCACGGTCGCCGGACGGTCGCCGGCCAGTTCGGCGTGCAGGGTACGGTCGACGGCCAGTGCGCTGACCGGTCCCAGACGCAGCAGCCGGGTCCCGGCCTCGAGGTCGAGCACGGCGGTCCGCTCGATGTGCGCGCGGTCCTCCGTACAGGTGACGGCGGTGACGGGCAGCGGAACCAGGGGAGTCTGCTCCGATGACGTGGACATGGTTATGTCAGCTCCTGCGGTTGCCGCCCGTGAGGGCCTTGCCGGCGGGGATGCGGATCTCGTAGCCGCCGTCCAGGGCGGCGGTGCCGCCGGCGGGCAGTTCGACCCGCCACAGACGCGTGCCCGGCGCATGGCGCTCCGGACCCTCGTCGTCGTCCTCGGGTGCCACCCAGTCGGCCCGCTCCTCGATGCGGACGTCCGCCTCGGAGGTGACGGGCACGCGTTCGCGCACCTCGACGCAGACCGGCACGGCGAGCCGGTTGGCCAGTTCCACGTGCACACGGTGGTCGAGCACGGTGACGTTGTTGCGCAGACCGGCGGTCGACTCGTGCAGGTTCGTGCGGCGGGTGACCCCGATCGCCTCGGCCGGACCGAGGCCCACCCGGCACACTCCGCCCGGCGCGAGGGTCGGCAGGGAGGCGGTCAGCAGGTACTCCCCGTCCACGGAGACCTCCACCGGACCGGCCAGCAGGGCCTGGCCGGTCGCGTTGGACAGCACCAGGGTCGTGTAGACGGTCCGTTCCACGGACGGCACGCAGATGTACGAGGTGCGCAGACCCACCGGCACCTCACCGACGGTGACGCTGTGCCAGGTACCGTCCGAAGGGATGTCGGCGGGCGCGGCGGCATCGAAGCGGTGGTCGAAGGAGCCCGCGGACTCGCGCGGGCGCACGGTGTGTCCGGGGAGCGGCAGGGCGGCCACCGTCTCGGCGCGCCGTCGGTACTCGGCGGTCACCGGGTCGAAGCCGGCGCCGGGGAACAGCCGTCCCCTGCGGCCTTGCGGGTCGTCCGGGCCGCACAGGACGAGTGCGCTGTAGTCCAGCTCCGCGACGTCGGGCTGCGGAGGCCCCGCCACGGGAGCCGGTGGTGCGGCCGCGGGCGGAGCCGCCGACATCGCGGGCGGCGGGGCCGCCCCGGGGGCCGCGGGAGCCATGGCGGGGGCCGCTGCGGGCCTGGCGCCGGTGCGCGGCATGCCGCCGGGCCGGGGCCGGGAGCGTGCCACGGTGTCTCCGGCACCACTGCCGAACGCCTGAGGGAGGTGCCCCTCCGCGTCACCGGGGAACGGCGGCCCGCCGTAGCCCCCCGGAGCGGGCGGAGGCGGTGCGACGGGAGCGGCCCCGACCATCGCGGGCACGGCCTCCGGGCCGGGCCGCGGACCCGCGGCGTCGTAACCGGCGAAGAGATCGGTCAGACCCGCCGGGTGCTCCCGCCAGCCGGGCGAGGCGGGCGCCGGCTGACTGCGTCCGATCCGAACGGAGCGGAGCCGGGGCAGGTCGGTGCGACGGCGCAGGTCGGCGGTGGCCAGGGCGATGCGCACCCCGGTCCAGTCCTCGCCCGTGCGCTGGGCGACCGAGGCCCGCAGCAACAGGCGCCCGTTCTCCTCGCCCTGACGGTGGGTGAGACGGTAGGTCGGCACCCACACGGCGCCGGGTACCCCGTACTCCACCTCCACCTCCACCTCCGTCTCCGCATCACCCGCACCGTCGAGCGTCAGGACCGCGCAGAACGAGGCGGCCACGTGCGCCGACGGTGCGTCGGTGGAGGCACGGGAGAGCTTGTCCACCGCGACGGAGAGATCGTGCTCGGCCCGGCGGAGCTCCTCCTCCAGTTCGCGGAGCCTGCCGTGCAGACCGGTCAGGCGTTCGTCGACAAAGGCGGAGAGGTTCAGCCATGCGTCGGCCGGTGTGCGGCGATGCGGGTCGTCCTTCCTGCGGGCAGGCGGCACCGGACGCAGCGCGCCGACCTCCTCGACCAGGGTCAGCTGCCGGTCCCGGCGGCCCCGCGCCGCCGCGCACACGTCACGCAGACGCTCCACTTCGCGCAGCAACTCGCCCGCCCGGTCCGCGTCGTGGGGTTCGGCCTCGACCTCCACCCGTGCCTCGGTGACGCGCGTCCCCGAGGCGGCGACCACACGGGCCCGCAGCGAGTCGGGGTCCAGCGAACGGGGCAGACCCGTCACCCGCACCTGTCCGCCCGTCGGCACGGTGCCCCGGGCCAGGCGGCGGCAGAGCGCGCCCTGTGCGTACACCACCACCGAATCGAGAACCGACGCCCACCTCGGAGCCGCCTCAGCCGTCATGTGCCCCCCAGGTCCGCGGTGCCCGTGCCGAGGGCAGCCTACGCCGTGCCGTACCGCCTCAGGCGTCGTAGTAGCCTCTCCGGCGGACATCAAGAGGGTGGGCGGCACATGCGTACAGCGGTTGTCGGAGCCGGTGGGGTCGGTGGCTACTTCGGGGCGCGTCTCGCCGCGGCGGGTCACGAGGTCACGTTCGTGGCGCGGGGCCGCCACCTGGAGGCCGCGCGCAGCGAGGGCCTGCTCGTCCGCAGCCCGCTGGGCGACGTACGCACCTCACCCGACTCGTTCGTCGACAGCGTCGCCCGGCTCGGTCCCGTGGACCTGGTCCTCGTCGCCGTGAAGCTCTGGGACACCGAAGACGTCGCCCGACAGCTGGCCTCCTCGAACGTGGGGAAGGCCGCGGTGCTGTCGCTGCAGAACGGCGTGCACAAGGACACCGTCCTCCGCCGTCATCTGCCCGACGACTCGGTCCTCGGGGGAGCCTGCTTCATCTCCGCCTTCATCGAGGAACCCGGCGTCGTCCGGCACAACGGCACCTTGCAGAGAATGGTCTTCGGCGCACGCCACCCGAGCCAGGAACCCGTCGTCGCCGACCTCCTGGCCGCCTGCCGTGAAGCGGGCATCGACGCGGAGACGAGCACCTCGATCGACAAGGTGATCTGGGAGAAGTTCGTCTTCCTCGTCGGTCTGTCGGCCACCACGACGGCCATCCGCCGGCCCGTGGGAGTCGTCCGGTCCCACGAGCGTTCCCGGGCACTGCTGCGCGAGGTCATGGAGGAGACCGTGGCGGTCGCGCAGGCCTCGGGCGTCCCCCTGGACGACACGTTCGCCGAACGTCAGCTGGCCTTCTGCGACACGTTGCCCGCGGACATGACGTCCTCCATGCACAACGACCTGGAGCACGGCAACCGTCTCGAGCTGCCCTGGCTCAGCGGGGGAGTGGCCGACCTCGCCGCCCGGCTGGACGTCCCCGCCCCGCGCAACCGGACGGTGGCCGACATCCTCGCCCCGTACGTGCTCGGAGATCCGTCAGGGGCATGACGCGGCGGTGCGACCGTTCACCGTTCGCCGTCCCCCCGGATCAGGCACCAGTAGCCACCGTGGTGCCCGATGCCGATGCGGTCGTCCCGTGGCACCAGCGCGGGGTCCGGGCGGCCCACGGCCGCCATGGAGCAGGCGGCGTCGCCAACCTTTCCGGCCATGGCCATCCGCCGGGCGGCGGCCACCGCTGCCGACGAGGTGTACCAGGTGGTGGTCACCGTCCTGTCCGGGCCGGTCGTCGGTGCGTGGGTCGGGTGCTTCCGGTGGGGGGACGCCGGTACGGACGTTCCAGGCGGCTTCGACGCCGGGGATGCCGGAGTGAGTGCCGCCGTCGGCGTGGCGGACGGCGGGAGCGTCGCCCTAGGCGCGGCCGACGTCGGGGTGGGGGGAAGGGCGGACGACGGCGGTACGGGCGTCGAGGGCCCTGGACGCTTCGTCGGCGTCCGCGTCGGCCTGGGACGCGCGGGCGAGCCGGAGGGTTTGGGGGTCGCGGGACGTGCCGAGGGCTTGGGCCCGGGGGGCCGCGCCGGCGCGGGCGTCGAGGTGGTTCGCGTTCGAGGGGTGCGCGCGGCCGGGCCGTCCGTCGCGGGCGCGCGGGACCCCGGCTCCCGGCCGGGCCGTGCGGAGCCGGTGGCCGGCGTCTCATCGCGAACCCCCGGCCCGGTGGTCCGCCTCTCGCCCGGAACGCCCGGCTCGGTCGTCGGCCTCCGACCCGGCGCCGTCGGCCCGGTGGTGGTCCGCGGGCTCCGCTGTGCGGGTCCGGTCGTGGGTTCCCCGCTCGGCCGGGCCGACTGACGGGGGCGGGACGTCGCCGCCGGGGACCGTGTGCGCGTGGGCGTTCCGCGGGCGGTGCCGGACGGCTCCGTCTCGAACGTCCAGGACGGCAGCGGGTTGAGGGTGGGAAGGGACAGATCGGTCGAGGCCGAGGGCGTGGGGGTGGGATCGCCGCCGTCCTGCGCCACCAACGCCCACACGCCGACGCCCCCGAGGACGAGCAGGGCGGCGCCGCCCGCGATCCACGGGGCACGTCGGGGCGGGCGTCGGTGACGGTTCATGGTCCTACTGTCCTATGCGACCGGGCGGGGCGCCCGCCGCATCGGCTGGACGCCGTGCTTTCCGCCCGGCCGTACCGCCCGTCCGGGTGACGCGCCCGTTCCCGTGGCCGTCCTCGGTCAGTCGTTGACGTCCTTGTTGAAGTCATCGGCACATGCGTCACGTTCGCTCTGGGTGTCGGCGTGCCGCACGCAGTCGTCGAAGTCCTTGAACTCGTCCGAGTTGAGGATCGACGCGCCGATCGCGATGATCACCACGGACGCGGCCAGCCCCAGCCCGCCGAGTACCGCGCCGACGATCGACATCTTGCCGTGCGGGGCCCGGCCTCCGCGTGCCTTGCGGGCGCCGATGATGCCGAAGACCAGAGCCAGGAGTCCGAGCAAGGCCCCGCCGATGACGGTCCAGAAGAGGATGACCGCCAGGATGCCGAGGACCAGCGCGGCGATCGCCAGTCCGTTGCCCCGTCTCACTCCCGTGTCATGATGTGTCTGCATGGCGTCCGTGCGCGCCGAGGGGTGTTCCGGGAAAGACATGTCATCACACTCATCTCTGCTTCGGTCCACATGAGTTGCCGTACGTGCCGATTGCCCCCATCCCGGCGGCGAATGCCTCCGGTCTCCCGTGCACCCGCATGTCGCGCGCGGTCCGGTCAAATGAGGTGAACGAGCAGTGTGGCCACGAGTCGACGGCATGCGTGCGATGGAACTGGGCACCCCCGACGAGCTGCGCGTCGAGCTGAACTCCCTGGTCCTCGCCGGACGGAAGACGGCGACGACCGGCCTGCTCGCCGAGTACGTCGAGGAGACGGAAGGCCTCGAATTCGTCGGTGAGCGCCTGGCTCTGCTGGACAACGCGGGCGATGCCGTCGCCACTCTCGAGGTCACGGGCGTCGAGCAGACGTCGTTCATCGAGGTCCCGTGGGAGCATGCGGTCGCCGAAGGCGAGGGCGACGCTTCCATCGAGGCGTGGCGTGCCGGCCATCGCCGGTTCTGGGAGCGCGAGGGCACCCCGGTCGACGACGACACTCCCGTCGTCTGCATCGCCTTCCGTGTCGTGGAGCCTTCCTGACCCGCCGGCAGCCGCTCGGGCCACCGGACCCGAGTGGTCGCCGGTCAGGCGGCGGCGCCGCCGGCCCCGGCTGCCGACGCCCGTCGGACGGGCATCATGGTCTGTACGGCGTCCTTCTCCAGGTGATCGCGGATCAACCGGTTGACCAGGTCCGGCTTCTCCAGGGGCGCCAGATGGGACGCTTCCGGGACGACGGCCAGCCGGCCGTCGGGAAGCGCGCAGTAGAGGGCGATCGTGTGCTCGAGCGTGATCAAGTCGTCGTCGCCGACCAGGACGAGGGTGGGTGCCTGGATGCGGGACAGATCCTCGGTGGTGAGGGTCGGCTGGGTGCGCCACAGGTCGGCCGTCTTCGCCGCCACCACGGGCCAGTGGTCCGCTCCGTCAGGGGTGACGGCCTCGTACAGTTCGCGGAAGAACGCGAGATCCGGGCTCTCCGGTGTCATCGCGTCGACCATCGCCGGTTCGGCGAAGGACTCGGGTGAGGGGCGGAAGTTGGTCCCCATCACCACGACCTTGCGTACCAGGTCGGGCCGGGCCAGGGCGACGAGCAGCGCGACGATGCCGCCGTCGCTCCAGCCGAGCAGATGGGCCGGCCGGCCGACGACGGTCTCCATGAAGGCGACCGTGTCGTCGGCCATGTCCTGATAGGAGAGCGGTCCTGCGACGTCGGGGGTGTGTCCGTGGGCACGTCGCTCGGGCAGGAAGAGGTGGTGTGCCGCGGCGAGCGCGGCGCGCTGCGCGCCCCAGGTGTCGTTGGTGCAGAAGCCGCCGTGGAGCAGGACGAGCGGATCACCGCTCCCCTCGGTCTCGTACCACGTCCTGACGCCAGGAAGGTCCGCGTACTCGCCCATCGCCAGGCCCTCTCCTGACTGCTGCCGTTCCCGTTCCCGGCAGTCTCCGGCACGCCTCGCGGGGCCGCAACGCGGGGCGGGCGACGGGCCCGTCCACTGCTCCGCCTGGGCGCATCGGCCGTCGGCCGGTGGCGTCCCGTGCCGAGGTCAGCCGGCCTCTCCGGAGGAGGTGGGCCGGGCGGCGTACGGGCCGGACGGGGCGGGACTCGTCGCACCGCGGCGCAGCAGGCCCGGCAGGGACAGGGCGCCCGGGCCGAAGAACACCAGGAGGAGGAAACCCCAGCAGAACAGGGCCGGGGACAGGCCGCCGTTCTGCAGGGGGAAGAGGCCGTCCTTCTGATGTTCGGTGAAGTAGGCGAAGGCCATGGCGCCCGAGCTGAGGAACGCCGCACTGCGGGTGGCGACACCGAGGAGGATCAGGGCGCCGCAGGCGAGCTCGATCACCCCCGCGTACCAGAACGGCCAGTCCCCGGCGGGGGTGGCCTCCCGGTCGAGCACACCGAAGAGCGTGGCGGCGCCCTCGCTGGTGAACAGCACGCCGAGGACGATCCGGAACAGGCCCAGTACGAGGGGCTGGTGGCTGGCAAGCCGATCGCTCAGCCGTGCGGTGCTCATCGCTGCGTACTCCTTGCATGGGTGGGTGCGACGTGTTCGGGCGACGGGGGTGAGGGGCCGCCCGCTCTACTCTTACGTGCGCGGTCCGCCGAGGGTTCAGCCATCGGCCGTGCGGATTGCCTGGACCACGTGCCGCCCTTGCCGCATTATGACGCTGTCATGACATCCCGTGCGATGACGACTGGGAAGGTGACCGTGCGCGGCTCCTTGGTCAGGACGGTTCTCGGCGCCCTCCTTCTCGTGGCGCCCTCGATGCCCGCTTCCGCGGCGGCGGCCCCCCAGGCACCCGCGGCCCGCACGGAGGTCGCCTCCGCCGACACCTGGACCGCCCCGCTCAGTACGCGGGGCCGCTGGATCGTGGACGCGGACGGTGACCGGTTCAGACTCCGGTCCGGCAACTGGCACGGCGCCAGCGGCACATGGAACGGAAACGGCAGTGCGGAGGAGGACGTCAACCACCACGCCGGCGAGAACTCCCACCGGATACCGCTGGGCCTCGACCGCGCCCCCATGGCGGAGATCATCGCGGGGTTCCGGGAGATCGGGATCAACAGCATCCGGCTGCCCTTCTCCAACGAAATGATCCACGACACCCGCCCCGTCACGGACGAGGCCGTCGCGGCCAACCCCGCCCTCAGGGGCAGGACTCCGCTCGAGGTCTACGACGCCGTGATCCGCGAACTCACCGACGCCGGCCTCGCGGTCATCCTCAACAACCACACCAACACCACCCGTTGGTGCTGCGGAGTCGACGGCAACGAACGCTGGAACGCGAGCCGGTCCACGGAGCGGTGGGAGGAGGACTGGCTGTTCATGGCCCGCCGCTACCGGGACAACGACCGCGTCGTGGGCGCGGATCTCTACAACGAGGTCCGCCGCTCCGTCTGGGACGACCCCAACTGGGGTCTCGGTGACAACCATGACTGGTTCACCGCCTCGCAGCGCGTCGGCGACCGCATCCTGACCGAGGCCAACCCAGACCTCCTCATCGTCGTCGAGGGCATCAACTGGACCGGCATCCCCGTCGACGGGTTCGCGCACGGCCGCCCCACCCTCGAGCCCGCCCGCCATCTCTCCCACACCCTCGTCGACTCCGGCAAGCTCGTCTACTCCGCCCACTTCTACGGCTACACCGGCCCCCATCACACCGGAGCCACCGGAATCGGCGAGACCACCGACCCCCGCTACCGGGACCTGTCACCCGGCGAGCTGATCGAGGTCCTGAACCGCCAGGCCTTCTTCGTCAGCGCCGAACAGGACCGGCATTTCACCGCACCCGTGTGGATCAGCGAGTTCGGCGTCGGAGGCCGGGAGGAGAACAGCGCCACCGACCGGGCCTGGTTCGAGAACTTCGTCGACCATCTGATCCGCACCGACGCCGACTTCGCGTACTGGCCGCTCGTCGGCTGGCACGAGAACCGCCGGGGCAACGGCTGGGCGCTGCTGCACTGGGACGCGGCAGGCCGGCGCATGGGCATATACGACGGCGACGACTGGCGGGCCGGGGCGTGGACCCGGCTCATCGAGGCCACCGGCCGCTCCGGCCCCGTCGGCCGGGCGTCCGACTGGTCGATGCTCAGCCCCGACCACGCCGACTTCGTCGCCTCACGCCGTATGCGCGCGCTGCCCGACTGGGACCCCGGCGCCCGCAAGGCCGTATGCCCCGACGGGCAGCGCCTGCTCGGCCTCAGCCACACGGGCAACCGTGGCCTGTGCTCCGACGTGACCGCCGGACCCCTCCGGGACCCGGCCGGCGGCCACCAGGTCGTCAAGGACGAGCGGCATGTCACGCCAGGCGGCGACTGGGCGTCCGGCTACACCAAGCTCCAGTGCCCCGCGGGCCACTTCCTCACCGGTTACAGCGTCCGCGGCGCCGCCGTCTCGGCCGCCCTGTGCGCGAAGGCCCCGGACGGCGCGCTCACCGGTACGAGCGGCCGCACGGTCTGGTTCGACCGGGGCGACAACCGGGGCGCGCGGCCCAACGGCGGCGACTTCGCGCACGGCCGCCACAAGGGCCAGTGCGCCGACGGCGAGTACGCCGCCGGCATCGCCTACACCGGCCGGTTCCTCTCCCCGCGCACCCCGGACGCCCTGTACTGCCGCACGCTCACCGTCGGCACGTCCGACGCGTCCTGACGGCTGCCCGGAAATCGGTCGCGTCGTGGGGTGATGAGCCGTTAGCTTCCGTGCGGTCGCAGTGACGGGCCGGACACGACGTCAAGGAGCCGGGCATGGGGATCGAAGGAACGCGAACCGACCGGTTGGGCCTTCTGCTCGACCAGTTCGACCAGGCCCGGGAGATGGCCGAGGTCCGTCTGACCGGGCTGGGCGACGACGAGTACCGGTGGGAGCCGGTACCCGGCTGCTGGTCGATCCGGCGCCGGGCCGAGGCCGTGACGCCCAGGGCGTTCGGTCCGGGGGAGTGGGTGCTCGACAAGGGCGCCCCGGACATCCCGGCCAGTGAGTACGCCGAGGTCGCCCGGCAGGCCGCCGACGGCATGAGCATCGCCAAGATCGCCGAGGACTGGAGTGTCGGCGTCGAGCGGGTCGAGGAGGTCCTCGCGCACATCGGTACTCCCGAGCCCGACACCTCACCCGTCACCACCATCGCCTGGCGGCTGGGCCACCTGCACTCCTGTTTCGCGGGTCAGTGGGAATGGACCTTCGGCGAACGGCGGAAGGAGCCGAACCTGCTGGTCGACTTCACCCCCTCCGCCGCCCTGGCACTCGAGCGGTTCTGGGCACTGATCGACCGCTGGCGCGACAGCGTCGGCTGCGTCACCGAGGAGCAGCTCGACACGGTCGGCTTCTCGCGCTACCCGTACAGCAACGACGCCGAGTACCCCTACGCCGCCGTACTGGCGGGGGCCAACCTCGAGTTCATCCACCACATGGCCGAAGTGGCGCTGCTGCGCGACCTGTGGCAGACCCGCCCCACCACGCTCCGGTAAGCGGGCCCGGCCGCACGGGACGCCTCGCCCCGCCCGATCACCGTCCGGTCGCGCCGTCGATGAGCTCACGGAGGATGTCCGCGTGGCCGGCATGGCGGCCGGTCTCCTCGATCATGTGCGTGAGCGCCCAGCGCACGCCGGGACCGGGGCCGCCCGGCCGGGGCAGCGGTGAGCCGAGGTCGGTGCACCCGTCGAGGACGTCGTTCGCCCGGGCCACCGCCTCCCGGTAGCGGGCGACGACATAAGCCACGCTGTCCGAGGGCGCGGCGTGGAAGGTCGCCTGCCAGTCGGTCACCCGCTCCCCGAGGAAGGTGGCCCGTTCGACGAACGTGAGGTGGTTGAGCAGACCGAGCAGGTTGGTCCCCGACGGCACCACGGCGGTACGGACCTGCGGTTCGGGGGCGCCCTCGACCTTCGCGGAGACCGAGGTGCGCAGGTAGTCGAGAAAGCCGCGCAGGACCTCGGTCTCACTGCTCCCGGTACGGGGCGGCGGAGTGTCGCGGCGGCCTCGGCGACGCGGTACGGCGGACATGCTGCCTCCTGACGGAATGGCGTCGGTTCATCCGGTCCGGCGGATGATCAGGACATGGTCGGTGACCTCGGCGGTCTCCCCGCCCGGTCCGGTCGCGGTCCTGCGCGGGGAGTCGGCCCGTTCGACCGTCCACGTCGCAGGGTCCAGGGCGAGCCTTCCGGCGATCTCCTCCGGGCCCGGGTAGCGGACGTCGGGGTCCTGATTCCACGACCAGGGGGCGGTCGAGCCGTGGTCGACGACCAGCAGCCGCCCACCCGGCCGGAGGGCGTGCGCCGCGGTGCGCAGCACGGTCGCCCTGTCCAGCTCCAGGGGCGTGTGGAGATAGTGGGCGGACACGAGATCGAACCGGCCGTCCGGGAAGGACTCCCGCAGGTCGTGCCGCCGGGCGCCGATCCGCTCGCCCAGGCCGTGTGCGGCGGCCAGTGCGGCGAGACGCTCGACCGCCACGGACGAGACGTCGACCGCGGTGACCCGCCATCCCCGGCGCGCGAGCCACAACGCGTCCCCGCCGGACCCGCAGCCGAGGTCCAGGGCGTCACCGGGCGGCAGGTCGGTGACGGACTCGGTCAGGCGTGCGTTCGGCCGCGGGGCGGTCGCTGCCGGTCGCGCGCCGTGGACGCCGTTCCAGAACGTGAGTGCGTCGGTGGATGACATGGCGGGGGCTCCTTACTGCCGGGGAGGTGTCCGAGTGTCGCCCGGCTCACCCCCGCGCGGCACGAAATCTTGCCGGAACGGCAAGAGCGCCTGACGGGTGGCGGCCGCCGTCCGTCTCTCGCGCGGCGTGCCGCACCGGTACCGTGCGGGAATGAGCGACGACGGCCACGCGCACGAGCGACTGATCGCACTGGAGCAGGACTGGTCGGCGGCCATCGTGTCCGACGACGCGGACCGGATCGGTTCGTTCGTGACCGACGACTGGGTGATCGTCTCCAGCCGGGGCATCGGGACGCGGGAGGAGTTCCTCGGCCTGATCCGCTCCGGGGACCTGACGCACACCGCCATGCAGGCCGCCGGCCCCCTCCGTGTCCGAATCCACGGCGACACGGCCGTCGTGACGGGACGGATGACGAACACGGCGTACTACCGCGGGCAGCGGTTCGACGCCGACGAATGGGTGACCGATGTGTTCGTCCGGCACCGGGACGGATGGCGGTGCGCGCTCACCCACCTCACGGCAGCCGACCCCGGCTGAGCCCGGCGGGCACGCTCCCGTCCGTGCCCTTTGAAGTCGCTCGGTGCGGTGTCATACCGGAAACTTCTCTGTGAGGGCCCGCGTCGGCGCGGGCCGCGGAGAGGGTGAGTGGCGTGCTGGAGGTCCCGCCCTGGCTGTGGGTGGTGTTTGCCACGACGGTGGTGGTGTCGCTGACGGTGGACCTGCTCGCCCATCGCAGCGCACACGTCATCGGATTCAAGGAGGCAGCCGCCTGGAGCGCCCTGTGGGTGAGCCTGGCCCTGGTCTTCGGCGCGGTCGTCTTCCTCGTCCTCGGCGTCACGGCCGGCACCGAGTACACCACCGCGTGGCTGCTGGAGAAGAGCCTGTCCGTCGACAACCTCTTCGTCTTTGCCGTGATCTTCGCCTACTTCAGAGTGCCCCGTGCCTACCAGCATCGCGTCCTGTTCTTCGGGGTGATGGGAGCGCTCCTCTTCCGGGGCGTCTTCCTGACGCTCGGTGTCGCCGTGGTCAGCCGCTTCACGGCGGTGCTGTTCGTCTTCGCGGCCGTGCTCTTCTACAGCACCTACAAGCTCCTCAAGGGCGACGAGGAGGGCTTCGACCCCGGCAAGAGCGTCGCCCTGCGGCTGCTCCGCAAGGTCGTTCCGGTGCGGGACGAATACGCGGGCGCGCACTTCTTCGTCAAGGAGGCCGGCAAGCGCGTCGCCACTCCGCTGCTCGCGGTGGTCGCCGCGATCGAGGCGGCCGATCTGGTCTTCGCCGTCGACAGCGTCCCGGCCGTCCTCGCCGTCAGTGACGATCTCTTCATCGTCTACACCAGCAACGCGTTCGCCATCCTGGGGCTGCGCGCCCTGTACTTCCTGCTCGCGGGACTGCTGGACCGCTTCCACTACCTGAACGTGGGCCTCGCGATCATCCTGAGTTTCATCGGCGTCAAGCTGATCCTCCAGGCCACGCACAAGACGATCAGCTCCAGTGTTCCGGAGATCCCCTCGCCGGTCAGTCTCGCGGTCATCGTCGTCATCCTGGCGACGTCCGTGATCTTCAGCCTCCGGCGGCCCGTCCCTCCCCGGAAGGATGCCGCGCCCGAGGCGGATACGGCGCCCGAGCCGGACCCGCCCGCCGACCGCCCCGGCGGCGACTGAGCCCCGACAGGCCGCCCGGCGCCGAACCCCCTGACTGACACGCGGTCGGTCGAAGGGGCAAGGACGCGCACACCCGGTCGCCCTGGCAGTCCGCCCGGTGACGTCCGCACTTTGTCTCACCCGAGGAAAAAGACAAGGGTCCGTACGCGAAAGGGGTTACGCGTTCGGTCGAGTCCCGCTAACTTCCTTGAAATGAACCGGTCATGACCCTGGTCACGGTGACGACCGGAGCTCGACGGCGCGACGGCGCGCGCCCGTACTCCTCACGGCCGGCCCCCGGGCCTGCCGCCACCCCCATATTCAGGAGACTTCCGTGCGCACGAGACCGCTCGGACACAGACGTGTCCGCACGCTGCTGACGGCCGTGGCCTGTGCCATGAGCCTGGCACTGCCCCTGGGCCCGGCCGCCGCAGCCCCCGCCCCCGCCGCACCGGGCGGCGCAGCCGACGCCGCGGCGGCCGAGGACTTCCAACAGGTCACCCTCGCCAAGGGCGTCGCCGAGATGGGCGAGCCCATGACCTTCGCCGTCCTGCCGAACCGCTCGGTGCTGCACACCTCGCGCGACGGCACCCTCCGGCTGACGGACGCCGCCGGCACCACCACCGTGGCGGGCAGACTGGACGTCTACAGCCACGACGAGGAGGGCCTGCAGGGCGTCGCCGCCGATCCCGGCTTCTCCTCCAACCGCTTCGTCTACCTGTACTACGCCCCCAAGCTGAACACCCCGGCCGGAGACGCCCCCAGCGACGGAACGGCATCCGACTTCGCCCCGTTCGACGGTGTCAACCGGCTGTCCCGGTTCGTCCTGAAGACCGATGGCACCCTGGACCCGGGCAGCGAGAAGAAGATCCTCGACGTGCCCGCCTCCCGCGGCCTGTGCTGTCACGTCGGCGGCGACATCGACTTCGACGCGGCGGGCAACCTGTACCTGTCGACGGGCGACGACACCAACCCCTTCGCCTCGGACGGCTACACCCCCATCGACGAGCGTGCCTCGCGCAACCCCGCCTACGACGCCCAGCGTTCCTCGGGCAACACCAACGACCTGCGCGGCAAGATCCTGCGCGTCAAGGTGAACGCCGACGCGACGTACAGCATCCCGGCGGGCAACCTCTTCGCGCCCGGTACCGCCCGCACCCGGCCCGAGATCTACGCCATGGGTTTCCGCAATCCCTTCCGGATGAGCGTCGACAAGGCCACCGGCACCGTCTACGTCGGTGACTACGGCCCCGACGCCGGTACCGCCAACCCCTCCCGCGGCCCCGGCGGACAGGTCGAGTTCAACCGGATCACCAAGGCAGGCAACTTCGGCTGGCCCTACTGCACCGGAGAGAACGACGCCTACACCGACTACGACTTCGGCTCCGGCAGCTCGGGTTCGTCCTTCAACTGCGCGGCGCCGAGGAACACGTCGCCGCGCAACACCGGCCTGACCGACCTGCCGCCCGCACAGCCCGCCTGGATCCCCTACGACGGCGGCTCCGTCCCCGAGTTCGGCAACGGATCCGAATCGCCCATGGGCGGCCCCGTCTACCGCTACGACGCCGGTTCCACCTCCGAGGTGAAGTTCCCCGCCGAGTACGACGGCGACTTCTTCGCCGGCGAGTTCGGCCGCCGCTGGATCAAGCGGATCGAGGCCGGCGGCGACGGAACCGTGCAGTCCATCAACGCCTTCCCCTGGAGCGGCACCCAGGTGATGGACCTGGCCTTCGGCCCCGACGGCGCCCTCTACGTCCTCGACTACGGCACCGGCTACTTCAACGGCGACGCCAACTCGGCCCTGTACCGCATCGAGCACGTGACCGGCGGGCGCGCCCCGGTGGCCCAGGCCAAGGCGGACACCACCTCCGGCACCGCCCCCCTCACCGTCGGCTTCTCCTCGGCCGGCACCTCCGACCCCGACGGCGACGCACTCCGCTACGCCTGGACCTTCGGCGACGGCGGCACCTCCACCGCGGCCGATCCGTCCCACACCTACACCACCAACGGCCAGTACACGGCGACGCTGAAGGTCACCGACTCCACCGGCAAGTCCGCCACGGCGTCCGTACAGATCACCGTGGGCAACACCGCCCCGACCGTACGGCTCGACACCCCGGCCGACGGACGCGTCCACGACTTCGGCGACGCCATCCCCTTCAAGGTGACGGTCACCGACCCGGAGGACGGCACGATCGACTGCGCCAAGGTGAAGGTCACCTTCATCATCGGCCACGACAGCCACGGCCACCCGCAGACCTCGGCCACCGGCTGCACCGGCACCCTGCAGACCCTGGCGGACGGCGAGCACGACCCCAACGCCAACATCTTCGGCGTCGTCGACGCCGAGTACACCGACAAGGGAGCGGGCGGCCAGCCCGCGCTCACCGCGCACGACCAGCACATCACCCAGCCCAGCCACCGGCAGGCCGAACACTACGGTGACGCGGCCGGGGTAACGGTCGTCAACCACACACCCGCGCACGGCGGCAAGACGGTCGGCGACATCCACAACGGCGACTGGATCTCCTTCACCCCGTACAGCCTCGACAACGTCACCGGCGTCACCGCCCGCGTCTCCTCCGGAGGCAGCGGCGGCACCCTGGAGGTCCGCGCGGGTTCCCCGGCCGGCACGCTGCTCGGCACGGCCACCGTGCCGGTCACCGGCGGCTGGGAGACCTTCCAGGACGTCACGGCACCCCTGACCGGCGGGCCGGCCGGCACCACCACCCTGTACCTCGTCTTCAAGGGCGGCAGCGGCGCGCTCTACGACGTGGACGAGTTCTCCTTCACCACCTCCGCCGACGGTATCCGCACGGGTGAGGTGAAGGGGGTGAACGGCAAGTGCCTGGATGTGGACAACGCGGGCACGGCGGACGGTACGGAGATACAGATCTGGTCGTGCAACGCGAGTGCGGCGCAGCGGTGGACGGTGGCGGACGACGGCTCGTTGCGGGCGTTGGGGAAGTGTCTGGACGTTTCCGGTGGCGGGAGGGCGGACGGTACGCGGATCCAGTTGTGGACGTGCAACGGGACGGGGGCGCAGAAGTGGGCGGCCCGGTCCGACGGCACGGTGCGCAATCCGCAGTCGGGCAAGTGCCTGGATGCCTCGGGCGGTACGTGGAACGACGGGACGCCGGTCCACCTGTGGACCTGCCACACCGGACCCAACCAGAAGTGGACCCTGCCGTAGAAAGGAGGCGAGCCCCGATGCGCACCCCGTTCAGAACAGCGCTCAGCCTGTGTGCCGGCGCCCTGCTCTGCCTGACACCCCAGGCCACGGCCTTGCCCGGCGCCGTACCGGCCCCCGGCCACAGCTCCCAGGCCCCGGACCGCACGGCCACCGCGGCGGCCGACCCGGCGTACGAGATCCTCGTCTTCTCCAGGACGGCGGGCTACCGCCACTCCTCGATCGACGAGGGCGTCACGGCCCTGCGTGACCTCGGAGCGGCGAACAACTTCACCGTCACCGCCACCGAGGATCCTGGGGCCTTCACCACCGCCAACCTCGCCCGGTACCGGACCGTGGTCTTCCTCTCGACCACGGGCGACGTCCTGGGCCCGGCGCAGCAGACCGCCTTCGAGCAGTACCTGGGAGCGGGCGGAGGCTACGTCGGCATCCACGCCGCCGCCGACACCGAGTACGACTGGCCCTTCTACGAGGGACTGGCCGGTGCCCTCTTCCAGTCCCACCCCGCCATCCAGCCCGCGACCGTCGAGATCGAGGACCGGGCCCACGACGCCACCGCGCACCTGGGCCGCACCTGGCAGCGCACGGACGAGTGGTACAACTACCGCAGCAACCCCCGCACCACCGCCCACGTCCTGGCATCGCTGGACGAGTCCAGCTACTCGGGCGGCACCATGTCCGGCGACCACCCGATCGCCTGGTGCAAGGACTACGCCGGCGGCCGGGCCTTCTACACCGGCGGCGGCCACACGGAGGAGTCCTACGCGGACCCCGCGTTCCGACGGCACCTGCTCGGCGGCATCCGCTGGGCCGCCGGGACCACCCAGGCCGACTGCCGCCCGGAGACGGGCTACACCTCCCTGTTCGACGGCACCGGCACGGCCGGCTGGAAGCAGGCGGGCCCCGGCGGCTTCACCCTGGCCGACGGCACCCTCACCTCGCACGGCGGACTGGGCCTGTTCTGGTACGACGCCAAAACGTTCACCGGCGACTACTCGCTGAAGCTCGACTGGAAGCTGAGCGGGGACGACAACTCCGGTGTCTTCGTGGGTTTCCCGGCGTCCGACGACCCGTGGTCGGCGGTGGACAACGGCTACGAGATCCAGATCGACGCCACCGACGCGGCCGATCGCACCACGGGTGCCGTCTACGGATTCCGGTCGGCCGACCTCGCCGCACGCGACGCCGCGCTGAACCCGCCGGGGGAGTGGAACACGTACGAGATCCGCGTCACCGGGGAGCGGCTCGAGATCTTCCTCAACGGCCGGAAGATCAACGACTTCACCAACACCGACCCGGCGCGCAGCCTCCAGCAGGGACACATCGGTCTGCAGAACCACGGCGACGGCGACGACGCGGCCTTCCGCAACATCCGGATCAAGCAGACGGAGTCCCCGGCCGATCCCCGCACGGGTGAGGTGAAGGGGGTGAACGGCAAGTGCCTGGATGTGGACAACGCGGGCACGGCGGACGGTACGGAGATACAGATCTGGTCGTGCAACGCGAGTGCGGCGCAGCGGTGGACGGTGGCGGACGACGGCTCGTTGCGGGCGTTGGGGAAGTGTCTGGACGTTTCCGGTGGCGGGAGGGCGGACGGTACGCGGATCCAGTTGTGGACGTGCAACGGGACGGGGGCGCAGAAGTGGGCGGCCCGGTCCGACGGCACGGTGCGCAATCCGCAGTCGGGCAAGTGCCTGGATGCCTCGGGCGGTACGTGGAACGACGGGACGCCGGTCCACCTGTGGACCTGCCACACCGGACCCAACCAGAAGTGGACCCTGCCCTGATGTGAGACGGGTCCGGCGGGCATCGGATCGCCGACGCCCGCCGGACCGCGCCCGACGGACCGGCGCACTGCGCGTGGGCGGCCGCCCGGTTACGGTTGATGGGTCACCTCGGGCCGCCGCCCTCCCGCCCGGTTCCCCTCATCACCTCGTCACCCTGCCGGCGCCGCGGCCCGGCCCGGGGCACGTCGTCACAGGGAGAGAACATGAGCACGCAGTTCGAGGTCGTCGTCGAGATCGACCGGCCCATCGAGTACGTCTTCGCCTACCTCGCCGACGGCCGCCACGACCCGGAGTTCAGCCCTCGCGTGCTGGAGATCGAGAAGAGCCCCGACGGCGACACCGAGGTGGGCACGGTCTTCCACAGCACGGTCAAGGACGCCGGCATGCGATCGCGGCGGGACTTCGAGATCAGCGAACTGTCCGCGCCCACCCGCATCCGCTGGCACGAGACGTCGCACAACTCCGTCACCGCCGACGAAGGCGGCTACGACCTCGAGCCCACCGCCGACGGCGGCACCCGGGTACGTCTCTTCAACGTGCTGGAAGGCCACGGCCTGGGCAAGGCGCTGCTGCCCCTGGCGGGCAGCGCGGCCCGCAAGGACGCCCCGGCCTTCGGCCGGCGCATCAAGGCCGCCGTCGAAGCGTCGGTCTGAGACCGATGGCGTCATCCCCGCCGGAACGCGGAGACGGCTGCGTCGACGCTGGGGTGGAACGTGAACACCTCATCAAGACCGACCATCCGCAGCACCCGCATCTGGTCCGGTCGGACACCCGCGAGACAGAACGGTGAGCCGGCGGCCTGCGCCCTCTGGTAGGCGGTGATGAGGGCCGTGATGCCCGTGGAGTCGCAGTAGGTCAGTCGCGAGAGGCCGAGTACCAGTCCGTGATCGTCGAACGGGGCGTCGTTGACCGCTTCGGAGAGGAAGCGGGCGGTGTGGTGGTCGAGCTCCCCCACCACCTCGACGACATGAGGGCCCGACGGAATCCGGCGGGGCCTGACGGAGCAGATCTGGTCCGAATCGGTCACGGGCTCTCCTTGGTGCGGTGCTCGACTGCTGCTGGCGAGGGAAGCGGGCGAGGGCATCGAGCGCGCGGGATCCGGTCCCGCTCCCGGATCCCTTGCCCGCCGCCCGAGCCCGCCGACCCGCTGGCTTATCCTACGAACTCGTCGCGATCGTGGTCGGCGCGGCCTCGTGTGTGTGAGGGAAAGGGAGTCGGGTGGAGCGCTCGCGCGACGCCGCAGACGTGCCGGCGGCAGCGGCCCGCGGAGACGCCCTCGCAGTGGATCCGGCGCTCTTCGGCGGAGCCGCCCACCCGCACGCCACGCCCGGTGGGACACACCCGTGGGTGCCGGGCCGACCGAGTGAGATGTGTCACGGCCCGCTGCTCCACCGGAATCCCGCGCCACTCGACGTGGTCTTCCCCGCCGACTCCTCCCGGCTCGCACAGGTCCGCAGCGCCCTGCGCGGCTGGCTCGCCCAGTGCGATCTGCCGCCGTACCAGGTGCAGGACGTCCTGCTGGCGTCGGGGGAAGCCTGCGCCAACGCCATCGAGCACGGTCACCGGGACTCCCCGGGCGGTCCGGTCCGGCTCAGTGCCGAGGCCCGCTTCGACGCGCTGCGTCTGACCATCGCCGACTCCGGGCGGTGGAAGGCGCCCCGACCCGGGATCGACGGCCACCGAGGCCGCGGGGTGGCGCTGATGCGCGCCCTCATGCAGCAGGTCACCATCACCTCCGGCCCGACCGGCACCACGGTCGACATGTACACGAAGATTGCGCGATGACCACGGTGCACGCGGGCGAGTCTCCCTGACCGAGGCTGTGTGAGACGGCTTCGGGGCCGGGACGGTACCGTGAGGGCGCCCCTGCGGGGTGGCCGCGGACCCATACCCGCCCCGAACGTGTGATGATCTGAAGGGAACGTCCCGCCTTCCGGTAGCCATGGACCCAGGAGCACCCCGAGGTCGTGGAGTCCGAGGAGAATCTGGTGATCGACCGGCCGGCGAGGAGGGGAAATGACGGCTGCGGACAATGAGCACGCCCCCGGCGACGAACAGGCCGGGGCCCCCTGCGGCCCTGCGGTCGGTGACATGCTCGCGATGCTCGGCACGGGCGCCTACGTCGTGGACGCGCAGGGCCGCATCGTGGCCGTCAACGCCGTCGCCGAGCGGTTGCTGAAGCGCTCCGCCGGGGAACTCGTCATGAGCGACGCACACGATCTGCTGCACCGGAACGCCCGCGGGGGACCGATTCCGAGGGCGCAGTGCCGCATGCGGCCGGCCTTCATGGCGGGCCGTCCGGCGCAGGCCGAATTGGAGTGGTTCGAGCGCGGGGACGGATCGCTGCTTCCCGTGTCCTGGACGCTGGCTCCCGTCGACATCGGCAGCGGCGACATGTCCATGCTTTTGCTGTTCCAGCCCCGGGACGACCACACCGAGCCCGCGGTGCGGCTCGACCACGGCGGCGGAGCGCTGCTCGAGCTCGACAAGCTCGCTCTGCTGGCGGAGATGACCACGCAGCTGACCTCCACCCTCTCCGTCGACGAGGCACTGCGACGCCTCGTGTCCCTCGTCCTGCCCCGCCTCGCGGACTGGGCGGTGATCGACCTGATCAGCGAACGCGACGAGGTGTGGCGCAGCAAGGTGGTGCACATGGAGAACGGCACCCTGGTGTCCCGCAGGGACCTCGAGGGGCCGATGGCACCCGTGCCCGCCGAGTCCGTGATGCCGTTGTCCCGGGCCCTGCGGGGCGTGGCCTCGACCATCGCCGAACCGCAGACCTACGACCGCTCTCCCGACACGGGCATCGCGGTCGAGCAGCGCCGGCTGTTCGAGGCCACGGGCATGCACTCGGCGGCCATCGCACCGATCCGGGGTCTGCGCGAGGTGCTCGGGGCCCTGACCCTGGGCCGGTCCGAGCGCCCCGAGAAGTTCACTCCCGCCGATCTGGCACTGCTGGAGGACATCACCCGGCGTGCAGGACTGGCCCTGGACAACGCCCGCCTCTACCAGCGGCAGCGCAAGGTCGCCGAAACCATGCAGCGGTACCTGCTGCCGCAGCTTCCGCGCGTGGCCGGGCTGGAGATGACGTCCCGCTACCTGCCCGCGCCGGACGCCTCCCACGTGGGCGGTGACTGGTACGACGCCTTCGCCCTGGCGGACGACGCCACCGCCCTGGTGATCGGCGACGTCTCCGGGCACGACCTGGATGCCGCAGCGGGCATGTCCCAGCTGCGCAACGTGCTCCGCTCCTACGCCTGGGCCCAGAAGGAGCCGCCCAGCCGCGTGGTGGAACGCGTGGACCGGGCGGTGCTCCGCATCACGGACGTGTCCATGGCCACGCTCGTGCTCGCCACCCTGACAGCGGGTGAGAACGGGCAGTGGGAGCTGCAGTGGACCAACGCGGGCCATCCGCCACCGCTGCTGGTCACTCACGAGGGCGTCGCCCGGTACCTCACGGAGAACAGCGGCATACTCCTCGGCACCGGCACGGACCGGCCGCGCTCGGACGCCTCCGAGATACTGCCGCTGGGCTCCACCCTCGTGCTGTACACGGACGGGCTCGTCGAATCACCGAGTCACTCCATCGACGACGGCCTGGAACGGCTGCGGCGGAATGCCGCGGCACTGGCTCACAGGCCGGTGGAGACCTTCACCGACGAACTGCTCAGCCGCGCGCGGCCGGCCGACAACGACGACGACGTCGCCCTCCTGGCCCTGCGCGTCGGCACCCGCCCCGCGTCCCCGTGAGGGACCGCGGGCGCCGCCGGCCGGCGGACATCGGCTTCCGCCGCGGTTGCGAGCGGTGAAGCGGCGTGACGGGGGTACCGGCAGGGCAACGTGAGAGGCACGGGCCGGGAGGGTGACGTTGGACAGGACGAGTCAGTTGCGACAGCTCCGAGCCGTCTACGGGGGAGGTGTCGTCGCCTGGACCTTCTGTCTGCTGCTGACCACGGTGCAGGGCGGCGGTTCGGCGCGACAGACGGTGGTGCTGCTGGGATTGCTGGCGGCCTTCCTCGTCGCGCTGCTGTGGTCGACCTGGTGTCTGTGGGAAACGGGCACGCGCGTCCCCGAGTCACCGGCCGGGGATGCGGCGCACGCGCGGGCCGACAGGCCCTGACCGACGCGTTCCGCGCGCGGCTCGGCGTCCGGACGTCAGAACGGCAGCCGTCCGCGCGCCCGGCGGCCCGCGGAACCGCTGCGGCCGACGGCGCGGGAGCTGGAGCGGAAAGGCTTGCTGAAGAGACGACCGAGCGGCCCCGGAGCCTTGGACCCGGCCCGGGAACCCACGCCGAGCACGCGTTGCGTTCCGTTCTGCGGATGCCGGGAGAGAGCTGGGACCAGGAACGCGAGCACACCGATGACCACGCAGACGACAACGATGCCGACGACCATCATGAAGGCCTCCGAATCAGGAACGGTGAAGCCGGACCGGTCGGTCCGTGTGTGACCGTTTGCCCCGATCCCGCGTGAACACGCGCCCGAACTCGGCGGCCGGCGCCGGTCCGTCGTCGGCCGCGACCGCGACGGTCAGGGCGTCACCTCGGGCACGCGGCCGGGTGCGCTCGCCGCCTTCGCCGCCGCGCGCGCGATGTTGCGGGCCATGCCGCCGAAGACCAGGGCATGGAAGGGGGAGACGGCCCACCAGTAGGCGTGCCCCAGGAGGCCCTTCGGGTGGAAGAGGGCGCGTTGCCGGTAGCGCGTGCGGCCCTCGGCGTCCGTCTCGGCGCGCATCTCCAGCCACGCCAGGCCGGGCAGGCGCATCTCCGCCCGCAGCCGCAGCAGCCGTCCGCGTTCGATCTCCTCGACACGCCAGAAGTCCAGCGAGTCCCCGACCCGCAGTCGTTCGGCGTCGCGCCGTCCGCGCCGCAGTCCGACCCCGCCGACGATCCGGTCCAGCCGGCCCCGAACCGCCCAGGCGAGTGAGAACGAGTACCAGCCGGTGTCGCCGCCGATGCCCTCGATCACCTTCCACAGCGCCTGCTGCGACGCGTCGACCGGTCGTTGCCGCTCGTCCCGGTAGAGACTGCCGCCGGCCCAGTCGGGGTCGGTGGGCAGGGGATCGCTGGGCGCCCCGGGCGAGGCCGCGGAGGACCAGCGGGTGGCGACCTGGGCCTCCCGGACACGCCGCAGGGCCAGAGCCAACGCCGTGTCGAACGGGAGGGGCCGGCCGGGTGGGTCGGCCACGTACCGGGCGATGTCGTGCTCGTGACACACGACTTCATGACGCAACGACTCCGTCAGCGGGCGGGCGATGGACGCCGGCACCGGGGTCACGAGACCGACCCAGTGACTGGACAGACCCGGGGTGAGCACCGGGACCGGAATGATCACCCTCCGCCGCAGGCCGGCGACCGCGGCGTAGCGGCGCATCATGTCGCGGTAGGTCAGGACGTCCGGCCCGCCGATGTCGAAGGCGCGGTCGACATCGGCGGGCATGGTGGCAGCCCCGACGAGGTAGCGCAACACATCGCGGACCGCGACGGGTTGCGTGCGGGTGTGCACCCAACTGGGTGTCACCATCACGGGCAGCCGCTCGGTCAGATAGCGCAGCATCTCGAACGACGCCGACCCGGACCCGATGACGACCGCCGCGCGCAGCACGGTGGCGGGCACGGGGGCGTCGAGGAAGATGCGCCCGACCTCGGCCCTGGAGCGCAGGTGCGGCGACAGGGACCGCTCGGGCACTCCACGCGGTGTCAGCCCACCGAGGTAGACGATCCGGCCCACACCGGCGGCGTGCGCCTGCGCGGCGAACACCTCGGCGGCGCGACGGTCCGTGTCCTCGAAGCGCGCGCCGGTGCCGAGGGCGTGCACGAGGTAGTAGGCGACGTCGATGCCGTCCATGGCCGCGGCGACGGAAGCGGCGTCCGTGACGTCGCCGCGTACGGTCTCGACATCCGGGGCCCACGGGTGGTCGCGCAGTTTGCCGGGGGAGCGGGCCAGACACCGCACCCGGTGGCCGGCCTCGAGCAGGTCCGGGACAAGCCGCCCACCGATGTACCCCGACGCACCGGTGACCAGGCAGCGCAGCCCCGCGGTGCCCTGTTGCCCCTGCCCGTCCACGGTTCCTCCCTACGGTCCGACACGATGCTGCCCGCCGACCGGTCGTCCGCAGGTGTCCTCGGTCCATCCTGGAGGAGGTGGGAGGGGCGCGCTCAGCCGCCGACGAGCCGGCGCACGTTCTCGACGGAGCCGCAGTCCTCCTTCAGCCGGCGCTCACGTTCCTCCCGGAAGGCCGCGCCCAGCTCCTCGCGTCGCTCCATCGCCACGTTCTCCCGCGCCCCGTTGAGAATGGTGCGCTCTTCCTCGTCGGCGTGATGGGTCACGGCCTCGACCAGCTCCTCGAGTTTCGCGTCCCACTCCTCGCTGCCGACGTCGCGCACTTCCAGCAATGCCAGCAGGGCCTCGTTCCCCTCGTCGTGCTCGTGCTCGCCGTGCTCCACCTCTTCGTCGTCGATGTTCTTGTACCGCTTGAGAGCGGGATACACCTTGCTCTCCTCGGCCAGTGCGTGGGCGATCAGCAGATGTGCGAACTCGTGCAGAGCGGCGGCCCGGTCGGCTTCGACACTGCGCATCAGACGGAAGAGATCCTCCATTCGCCGGTGGTCCTGAAGGATGAGTTCGACGACGTCCGAAGTCTCGGCCATGAAAACGTGCTCCCTTTGGATAGAAAAAGAATCTCCGCACCCGCCGCATGCCCCGAGCGCCCTCGTCCCAGGACGAGGGCGCTCGGAGAACGGCACGTCGGACTGTCCGTGCGTGAGTGTGCCGACCGTGGTTCCGTCAGGCGTGGGCGTGCCCGCGACGATGACCGCGCCCGTGTCCGCGGCCGGTGAACATGCGGTACAGCGCCAGGAGAATGACCGATCCGACGATGGCCGCGATCCAGGTGGAGAGGTCGAAGAATCCGTCAATGGAGTCGACCCCGAAGATCACCTTGCCGAGGAATCCTCCCAGAAGTCCGCCGGCGATGCCGATGAGCATGGTGATGATGATTCCGCCCGGGTCCTTACCCGGCATGAGCGCCTTGGCAATGGCCCCGGCGAGCAGGCCGATGAATATCCACGCGATGATGCCCATCTCAGACTCTCCTTGTTGCTGTCGGTTCGACATCCGTGTTTCCCGGGATCCCGACTCCTAACAGGAATGGGTGGCGGGACGGAGCCGATGCTGCCCGGAACTGACGGGTAATCAACGCGCGCGGGGTCCCCTGACCGGCGCCGGAGTCACTCGCCACCCCTCCCGGGCGCGGGTCCGTCCTCGTACGGACCCGTCGGACTGCGGAGCCGGTGCACCCGGCGTGAAGCTGGAGCCGGGCCCCTGTCGACGGCGGCCGCGCCGCGAGTGGCTCGCCGCCGCTCGCCGAGTCGAGGAGGAAGCATGGCTGAGCAGCTCGGGAAGACGGAACGCATCGTGGTCGGGGTGGACGGTTCCGACTCGTCGAAGCGGGCCCTGCGGTGGGCGGTGCGGCAGGGGCGGCTGACCGACGGCGTGGTGGAGGCGCTGACGGCGTGGGACTTCCCGCAGTTCCACGGGGCGCTCGGCTGGCTGCCTCCCTCCAGCAGGGACGAAGGCGCTCTGGAGGCCCGCGCTCGCGAGGAACTCACCCGGGCGGTCGAGGAAGCCGTGGGACCGCAGCCGTCGGTGGAGCTGCGTACCGAGGTGCGTTACGGCACCCCCGCGAGTGTCCTGCTCGACGCCGCCCACGGCGCCTCCTTGCTCGTGGTCGGCAGCCGTGGACTCGGGGGATTCGCGGGGCTGTTGCTGGGGTCGGTGGCCCAGCACTGCGCCCAGCACGCCGCCTGTCCCGTCGTCGTGGTCCGAGACGACGGCCGCTGAGCCCGACTCCGTCCCGGGGCGCCCGTCGAGGACGGGCCCGTTGCCCCCGTGCTCCGGTGACAATGATCGTCGTGACCTCTCTTCACACCAACCCGCTCTTCACCCGGCTCGCCGATTCCGAACGCATCCTCGTCGCGGGCGCGGGCGGCGGTTTCGACGTCTACTCCGGCCTGCCGCTGGCTCTGTCCCTCCTGCACCAGGACAAGGAGGTGTTCCTCGCCAACCTGTCCTTCAGCGCGCTCGCCGGGCTGCCGGCGGGCCACTGGGCGGCCGACGACCTGGCCGTCGTCACTCCGGACACCGCCCCGCACCAGAGCTACTTCCCTGAGCGGACCCTGGCCCAGTGGCTGAACCGGCACGGCTACCCGGACACCGTGTACGCCTTTCCCCAGACCGGTGTGCGCCCGCTGCGCGCCGCCTACCGGGCACTGATCGAACTGCACGGCATCGACACCGTGGTGCTGGTAGACGGCGGTACGGACATCCTGCTGCGCGGTGACGAGTCCGGCCTCGGCACACCGGAGGAGGACATGACCAGTGTGGCGGCGCTCGCCGCGCTGGACGCCGTGCCCCACCGGCTCGTGGTGTCGGTCGGGTTCGGCGTGGACGCCTACCACGGCGTGAACCACGTGCAGGTCCTGGAGAACATCGCCGCACTGGAGCGCGACGGCGCATACCTCGGCGCGTTCTCGATACCCCGTGCCACCCGTGAAGGGGCGCTCTACCTGGACGCGGTGGCGCACGCCCAGCACCACACCCCCGAGCATCCCAGCATCGTCAACGGTTCCGTCGCGGCAGCCGTGCGCGGCTCGTTCGGCGACATCCGCTTCACCGACCGGACCCGCGGCAGCGAGCTGTTCGTGAACCCGCTGATGTCCCTGTACTTCGCCTTCGACCTGCCGGGCCTGGCAGCCCGCTGCCTCTACCTGGACCGCATCGAGGACACCTGGCTCATGCGTCAAGTGCACTCACGCATTGCGGAGTTCCGCGAATCCACCGTGACCCGCCCGCCCCGCACCTTCCCCCATTGAGGCCGTCACTCGACAGCGGCCAGACGTCGCCGGAGCTCCGCCTCCGAGACGTCTTCCAGATGGGTCAGGAAGACCCACATGTGACCCGAGGGATCCTTGAGGATGACGGTGCGGTCACCGTGGAACATGTCCGTCGGCGGCTGGAGGATCTCGGCACCGGCGGCCTCCGCGCGCGCCGCCAGGCTGTCGACGTCCGGGACGAACACGTGCAGCGTGACGGAGGTGCCTCCGCCGAGTGCGGCCGGCGAGGCGAAGGCGCCGGCCTCCGCCTCGTCCACGCTCGCGTCCCCCAGCATCAGCACCGATGACCCGATGGTGATCTCGGCGTGCAGAACGCCGCCGCCCGGGGCGTCGATCCGGAAGTCCTCCCGGGCACCGAACGCCCGCTGGTAGAAGTCGATCGCCGCGCGGGCGTCGTCGACCATGATGTGGGGGATCACGGCGAAGTGGTAGCGGTCGGGGATCTCGATGTCGGCACGGCGCTCGGCCACGGCTGACCTCCTCGAAAGGTACCGCCGGTCGTTCCAGCGGCTGTGGAACGAACCTAGAAACTCAAGTCCGCTTGAGGTCAATCGCCGCCCGGTCCCGCAGGCCGGGCAAATGGAGCAGGCTTCGGGGCCGGGCGTTGCTTCTGCGCGTCACGGAAGTTGATCCGGAAGCACGGCGCACGCACGCGGCCCGGTCCCGGCCGGCCGCCGCGGAGCCGTCCCGCCCTGTTCCAGCCCCGCCCACCGGAGGCCGTAGCGATGCACCACCCCGCCCACCGTTCTCCCCGGCCGGCCGGCGCGCAGACAGCAGCGGGCCGGCCCTCGCCGGAACCACGACTGATCAGCGGCGTCTACGGACTCGTCCTCGCCAGCGCGCTGGCAGCGGCCCTCGACTCGCCGGACGAGCAGACCGACCCCGGATCGGACGCCGTCTGGGTGCTGTTCACCGCCCTGGCCGCCGCGGCGGCCCACGGCTACGCCCACGTTCTCGCGCACCGGATGTCGGCGGAGCACAGCGGCATCGGGGTCGGCCTGCGCGCCATGCTCGCCGAGTGGCCGGTCGTCGCCGCGGCCGTCCCCACCTTCGTGCTCCTGCTGTTCGCGGTGCCGTCCTGGTGGACCGAGGGCGACGCGGTGAGTACGGCACTGCTGGTCAACACGCTGCTCCTCGCGGCCGGCGGGGCGTGGACGGCGCGTCGTGCGGGCCGCGGATGGCCGGCGTCGCTCCGGGCGGCGACCGGCGACATGTTCATCGGCCTGGTGATCATCGGGGCCAACGCCCTGATCAAGTAGCGGCGGCCATTGACGCGCCGGGACACCGTCCCTAACAGCGGGTGGACTTCCACGGCCCGATCCGCGTCGGCGAGGCGGTGCAGTACACCAGCCCGCGTCTCGCCCACGGCAGCCACACCCTCCGGGTCCGGGTGACCGGGGAGCGCAACGCGCAGTCCCGAGCGGCCTTCGTGAGCATCGACCGGGCCGAGGTGTACGTGAACTGACACCCCCGGCCGAGCGCGGACCGGACCCTCAGGACGGCACGCGGTACGTCAGATGCGTGACGAGTGTCGCCGACCGCGATGTCACCTGCTCCAGTTCGAGCGGCGGTACCCCCTCGAACAGCCGCGTGCCGGCGCCGAGCGTGAACGGCACGACGTGCAGACGCAGTTCGTCGATCAGGCCGGCGGCGAGGTACTGGTTGACGGTGGTCGCGCCGCCCGGGACCGCGACGTCGCCGTCGCCGGCCGCCGCGCGTGCCTGTGCCAGGGCCGACGCGATCCCGTCGGTGACGAAGTGGAACGTGGTGCCGCCCTTCATCGGCTGCGGCTCGCGCGCATGATGGGTGAGCACGAACACCGGCGCGTGGAACGGTGGATCGTCGCCCCACCATCCGTTCCACGCCCGGTCCCATTCGCCGCGCACCGGCCCGAACATGTTGCGCCCCATGACGAACGCCTTGGCGGCGGCCATCCGGTCGAGCTCGGCCCGGTTCTCGTCGGGCGTGTCGAACATCCACGCGTGCAGCCGGGCGCCCGTGCCGTCGCCGCCGTCGTCGCCGAACGGGCGGTCCTCGGTCTGGTGGTGCCCGGCCGAGTACCCGTCGACCGAGACCGTGAGGTCGCAGATCACCATGCTCATGCGTCGGTCCTCTCGCAGTGGCTTCCGTCCACTGTCCACGGCAGGCCCGGCGTCCGCCAGGGAAACCCGAGGGCCCGTCGGATCGGCGGGGCTCAGTCGAAGGCGACGTCCGCTGGGCGGGACGGAACGGCGTCGAGGGCGGCGAGCGTCGCCTCGTCGAGAGCGACCTCTCCGACCGCCACGTTCGCCTTCAGATGTCCGGGGTCGGCCGTGCCGGGGATCAGCAGGACGTTGGGGGCGTGGTGCAGCAGCCAGGCCAGACCGACCTGAGCGGGTGTGGCTCCCAGCTCCCGCGCGGCCGCGCGCACGGCGGGCTCGTCGGTCACCTTCGGCATTCCGTCGAAGGCGCCGCCCAGGGGGAAGTACGGCACCCAGGCGATTCCTTCCTCCTCGCACAGGCCGAGCAGGTCCTCGTCGGTCCTCGCGAGGAGGCTGTAGGCGTTCTGTACGCAGGCGATCCCCGCGGGCAGGGCGCGGCGCAGGACGTCGAGGGAGACGCTGCTGAGTCCGACCGCGCCGATCTTGCCCTCGTCGCGCAGCGCGGTCATGACGGCGAGCTGGTCGTCGAGGGGAACGACCTGGTCCCCTCGAGCGCGCAGTCCGGGACCGGAGTCCGTACGGCGGAGGTTGACCAGAGGTATCCGGTCCACGCCGAGGGCCTTGAGGTTGTCCTCCACGCCCGCCCGCAACTGTTCGGGGCGCTGCGCCAGCCGGAGGGGGAACGGGCCGCCGGGGTCGGGCTCGGCGCCGACCTTGCTGACCACCATGACGTCGTCCTCGGCACGAAGGGCTTCGCGGATGACGTCGTTGACGAAGCCGTCGCCGTAGAACTGGGCGGTGTCGATGTGGTCGATTCCCAGCTCGACGCAGCGACGCAGCAACGCGACCGCCGCCTTGCGGTCGCCGTGCAGGCGTTCCAGTTGCATCGCGCCGAAACCGATGCGGGAGACGGTGCGGCCCGCGAGCCGCCCGGAGCCGCCGGCGCGCGGCGCGCCGGATGCGGTGACCTGAGAAGAACGGGCTGGAGAAGCCATGGGTGTGCCCTTCGTGTGGGACCATGGAACAGAAAACGGAGTGACTCCGTTTTCGCAACGGTAGCACTAAACGGAGGTCCTCCGCTTTGTCCGGGTCCACATCCGAGAACGAGTCCCGAACCCCTGGCCGTGGCGCGGCGGCCCGGCAACGGCCGGCGCGAGCCGACGCGCGGCGCAACCGCGACCGGCTCCTCGCCGCCGCCCGGGAGGCCTTCTCGGCGACGCCGGACGCCGTTCCGCTGGACGCGATCGCCCGTGCGGCCGGCGTCGGGATCGGCACGCTGTACCGGCACTTCCCGACCCGGGAGGCGCTGGTGGAGGCCCTCTACGCCGCCGAACTCGACGAGGTCGTCGCCGGCGCGCAGGCCCTTCTCGCGGAGCTCGAACCCGCGGCCGCCCTGCGTGCGTGGATGACCCGGTACGCGGAGTTCTTCCGGATCAAGCGCGGCATGTCCGAGACACTGCGGGCGGGCTGGGCGTCGGGCAGCATCGCCACGCCCGCGACGCGGGAGCGCATCACGGCCACCATCGCCGAGATGCTGCGCCGTGGCGCGGAAGCCGGCTCGCTGCGCTCGGACATCGAACCCGACGACGTCACCATGATGCTCCTCGGCATCTTCCTCTCGACCACGGCGATCGACGCGCCGGAGAGGGTCGACCCGCTGCTCGACCTGCTGGTCGACGCACTGCGCCCGGTCCCGCGTCCGGGCGGTCGCTGACGTCCGCCGTACGCCTCACCGCCGGCCTCCGACCGCGCACCGATCGCCGGAAGCCAGCAAGATGGACAGTGCGTGCCGGTGAACCGGGAGGTGCGGTGATGCACGACGACACCGAGAACGGCGAGGCTCCCCTCGAAGCGGATGAGCCGTACGACGAGGCCGTCGTCGCGTCCGACGTGAATCCTGACGTCCATCTGGACGTACCCGTCCTGAAGGTCGACGAGATCGACCTGGACGTCGAAGATCTCCGGGCGCATGTCTCGCTGCAGGCCGAGGTGCTGGATCTGCTGAGGCTCAACGTGGGCGCCGACGTCGCCCTCGGCCGGGTCCACCTGGGCATCAGCGGAGTGGAGGCACAGGCCCGGCTCGACGTGCGTCTCGACAACGTCGCCGCGATCATCGACCGGGTGCTCACCACGCTCGACCGCAATCCGGAGATCCTGCACGAACTGGCCCGCGGTGTGGGATCCGCCGTGCGGGACGTCGGCGGCGGGGCCCGTCAGGCCGTGGGCGAGCTGGGCACGGGCGCGGGCCGTGCTGTCCAGGACGTCGGCCAGGGTGCCGGGACCGCGGTCCGGGATGTCGGCCGGGGCGCCGGCCGGGCCGTCGAGGACGTCGGTGCCGGTGCCGGGAGAACGGTCGAGGACGTGGGGTCCGGCCTGGGCTCGGCGGCCGCGGACGTCGGCCGGGGCGCCGGTCGAGCCGTTCAGGACGTGGGCGGCGGTGCCGGGCGGGTGGTGGAGGACGTCGCCGGTGAGGCGGGCCCGGCGGTCGTCGGTGAGGCCGGCCGTGCGGTGGGCGACGCCGCAGGGAGCGCGGCGGGCACGGCCGGACGCGTGACGGAAGCGGCGGGGGACGTGGTCCCGGAGGGCGGCCGCGCCGTCGAGGACGCCGAGGCCGCGACGGAGGGGACCACGCGCCGGGCCCGCGCCGTCAAACGGAGTGCGGCGCGCGGCCCCCGGGGCGAAGCGGCGCCCACGCGAACTCCCACCGGCAGGCGCCGGGTCCGCACGGAGGACGGGGAGCCGGCCGCGCGGCCCCGTCGCCGTCGCGCTGCCGAAGAGGGGGAGGAACCGCCCTGAACGGCCGGCGCGCCGGTGCCGCCGGACATCTCGTTCCGGACGACCGTCCGTGCCGAGCGCCTGCGTTTCGCCGAGGAACCCCGTACGGCCGTGCGCTTCCCCGGCACCGGTGAGCGGGAGTCGCTGAGCCGCAGCCGCCGCGACCACCTGCCCGGCGAGGTCGCCCCCGGGCGGGACTACCACGACGTCACCGTCGACTACCGTCTGCAGACCCGGCTGCTCGGGGAACCGGACCGCGCACGCGGTGACGCCGAGCAGGACGACTGACGCGGCGGCCTCACGCCGGTTGCCAGATCCGGGCGAGCAGTGGCGGCGTGAGCAGTTGCCCCGGGGGCCCCTGCCCGGCCAGGTGTCCCTCGCGGAGCAGGACGCAGATGTCGGCCGCGCGGGCGGCGTCCAGGTCGTGTGTGGCCTGAACGACGGTCACGCCTTCGGTGACCAGGTCGGCCAGCAGTGCCGCCACGCCTTCCGTGGCCTCGGGGTCGAGGCCGGTGGTCGGCTCGTCGAGGAGGAGAAGGTCCGACTCCTGGGCGAGGCCCTGGGCGATCAGGGCCCGCTGTCTCTGCCCGCCGGACAGCTCGCCCAGTTGGCGAGAGGCCAGTTCGGTGATGCCCAGGCGGTCCATCGCCGTGCCCACGATCGCACGGTCCCGCCGGGTCAGCCGGCGCCACGGGCCGCGGTCGCGCCACCGTCCCATCTCCACGGTCTGCCGGACGGTCAACGGCAACGCGTCGCCTGCCGCGCCGCGCTGGGGGACGAAGGCCGGCGGTCGGCCACCGCCGCGGTGCAGCTCCCCGGCCGTGGGCCGGATCACGCCGGCCAGGACGCCGAGCAGGGTGGACTTCCCGCTGCCGTTCGGGCCGACGAGCGCGGTGACGGCCGACTTCGGTATCTCCGCGCTGAGTTGATGGAGAACCTCTCGCCCGGCGTAGCCCGCGGACAGCCCGCTGAAACGGACGCGGAACGTCGAGTCGTCGGAGGCGGCGAGCGGGGGGCAGGTTTTATTGAACATGATTGTCATTGTAGTGTGCTCGCATGGAGTGGTTGACGGGCCCCTTCGAGGCCTCCTTCGTGCAACGGGCCTTGTGGGGCGGACTATTGGTGTCGGCGATCTGCGCCCTGGCGGGTACCTGGGTGGTGCTGAGGGGGATGGCCTTCCTCGGCGACGCCATGTCCCACGGACTGCTGCCCGGTGTGGCGCTGGCCGCGCTGCTCGGCGGCAATCTGCTGGTGGGGGCGCTGCTGAGTGCGGCCGTGATGACCGCCGGCGTCACCGCGCTGGGCCGTACTCCGCGGCTGTCCCAGGACACCGGCATCGGGCTGCTCTTCGTGGGAATGCTGTCGCTCGGCGTCATCATCGTGTCGCGTTCGCAGTCCTTCGCGGTCGATCTGACGGGCTTCCTCTTCGGTGACGTCCTGGCGGTCCGCGAGGAGGACCTGGTGCTGCTGGGCGCGGCGCTGATCCTGGCCCTCGTCGTCTCGGTCCTCGGCCATCGCCCCTTCCTGGCCCTGGCGTTCGACGAGCGCAAGGCCCGGACGCTGGGCCTGCGTCCCCGCCTGACCCACGCCGTACTGCTGGGCCTGCTGGCGCTCGCCATCGTGGCGTCCTTCCACATCGTGGGCACGCTCCTGGTGCTCGGGCTGCTCATCGCCCCGCCGGCGGCCGCGCTGCCGTGGGCCCGGAACGTGCGAGGGGTGATGGCGCTCGCCGCCCTGACCGGCGCGGTGGCCACGTTCTCCGGCCTGTTGCTGTCCTGGCATCTGCGCACCGCGGCAGGAGCGACCGTCTCGGCCCTGGCGGTCGGCCTGTTCTTCCTTTCCCGCCTGGCATCCGGCATCCGCGACCGCCACGCACGCCCGGCCGGCGTCCGCCCGGCGGCAACCGACTGAGAAAGACCTGACCGATGTCCCTCTTCGTCCGCAGAAACGTCACCGCCGGGGCGCCCGCCGCGCTCGTGGCACTCGCGCTGCTCACCACCGGCTGCGCCGGGCAGGACACCGACTCGCCCCCGTCCGGGCCGAGTCCCGGCACCACCGCCCCTCCGCACGGGTACGTCGAAGGGGCGCAGGAGGCAGCCGAGCAGCAGTCCCGGCTGGTGCTCAACGACCCCGTGACCGGAGACACCCGGGTGCTGGACCTGATCACCGGCGAGGCGCACGAGGCGCCACCGGTGAAGGGCGCCGAAAAACTCTCCACGGACGGCCGGTTCGCCCACTTCCGCACCCCGGGCGGAACACGCGTCCTCGACGGCGGCGCCTGGACGGTGGATCACGGCGACCACGTGCACTACTACCGGGCGGCGATACGCGACGTCGGCCGCATACCCGCCGACGCCGGCGCGCGCGTCCGCGGCGACACCGCCGTGACCGCCGTGACCGGCGACGACGGCAGGGCCGTCACCTACCGCCGCGCCGACCTGGAGAAGGGCAGCGTCGGATCCGCCCGCGCACTTCCCGGAACGCACGCAGGGACGGCGGTGCCGTACGCGGAGCACCTGCTGACCCTCACCGACGACGAGAAGGGCGTGCCGGTGGTCACCGTCCACGACCGGAAGGGCGGGCGCTCCGCGATCCCGGACGCCGCCTGCGAGGACCCGGCGGGCGACGCCGTCACCCGGCGCGGCGTCGTCTTCGGCTGCGCCGACGGCGCCCTGCTGATCAGCGAGGACGACGGACGTTTCACGGCCGAACGCATTCCCTACGACGGCGAGGTGCCCCCGGGGCAACGGGCGACGTCCTTCCGCCACCGCGCGGGCAGCGACACCCTCACCGCGCCGGCCGGGGACCGGGCGGTGTGGGTGCTGGACGTCACCGGGCGCACGTGGACCAGAGTGCGCACGGGGCCCGTCGTCGCCGCCAACACCGCCGGCGAAGGGTCCCCGCTGCTCGTCCTGGAGACCGACGGCTCTCTGCACGGCTACGACATCGCCACCGGTGAGCAGTCGGCGCGGACCGCCCCGCTCCTGACCGGGGAACGGCCGGCCGGCGCCGACGGAAGCGCACCCGTCGTCGAGGTCGACCGCAGCCGTGCCTACGTCAACGACCCGGACGGCAGGCGCGTGTTCGAGATCGACTACAACGACGGCCTGCGCATCGCCCGCACCTTCGACCTCGACATGAAGCCGGAACTGATGGTGGAGACCGGACGATGACGGCACCGAAGCGCCTCGTGCTGCGGCTGCGTCGCCTGCTGTGGGCCGTGATCGCCCTCCTCTGCGCGGGCACGGTGACCGCCTGCGTGAGCGGCGACGACCGGCCCCGCGTCGTGGTGACGACCAACATCCTCGGCGACGTCACCCGGGAGATCGTCGGTGGCGAGGCGGACGTCACCGTTCTGATGAAGCCGAACGCCGATCCGCACTCCTTCGGCCTGTCGGCCGTGGAGGCCGCCGAGATGGAGAACGCCGACCTGGTCGTCCTCAACGGGCTGGGTCTGGAGGAGAACGTACTGCGGCACGTGGAGGCCGTCCGCGAGGCCGGGGTGCCCACCGTCGAGGTCGGCAAGGTGGTCGACCCCCTCACCTTCCGGGCCACGGCCGACGGAGAGCTCGAGGAGGGGGCCGGACAGCCCGACCCGCACTTCTGGACCGACCCCGACCGCATGCGCAAAGCCGTCGGCGTGATCGCCGACGAGGTCGTCGAGAACGTGGGCGGCGCGGACGAGCGGACCGTACGCCGCAACGCCGCCCGCTACGACCGGCAACTCGCCGGTCTGACCGCCTGGATGGAGAAGTCGTTCGACCGCGTCCCCGAGGACGACCGCGCCCTGGTCACCAACCACCACGTCTTCGGCTATCTCGCCGACCGCTTCGGCTTCCGGGTGATCGGCGCGGTCGTCCCCAGCGGCACCACTCTGGCGTCACCCAGCTCCTCCGACCTGCGCTCGCTCACCGAGGCCATGCGCGAGGCAGGGGTGCGCACGGTGTTCGCCGACTCCTCACGGCCCGGACGCCTGGCCGACGTCCTGCGCACCGAACTGGGCGGCCGGGTCGAGGTCGTCGGGCTGTACTCGGAGTCGCTCACCGCCGAGGGAGAGGGTGCCGACACCTACCTGCGGATGATGCGCGCCAACACCACCGCCCTGACCGAGGGCCTCACGGCCCACTGAGCCGCGCCAGCGCCGACACCGGCACGAGCGGTCGACCACACACCCATCACACCGACGCCGCACACCCGCGGCCGGAAGGATCACACGAAGTGAACAACCAGATACGCAACCGGGCCTTCACCGGCACCGCCCTCGCCCTGGCGGTGTCCGCGGTCCTGACCGCCTGCGGGGGAGGGGACGGCGCCTCGTCCGACGCGAAGGCGGCGAAGGAGACCCCGAGCACCGCCCCCGCCGTGGAGGTGGAGGACCCCCTGGTCGCCACCTTCGACGGCGGCCTGTACATCCTCGACGGCGAAAGCCTCCAGCTCACCAGGACCATCGAGCTGCCCGGCTTCAACCGCGTCAATCCCGCAGGAGACGACGACCATGTCGTCGTCTCCACCGACAGCGGCTTCCGGGTCCTCGACGCCACGCGGCAGTCACTCACCGACATCACCTATGAGGGAGCCAAGCCCGGCCACGTCGTCCGCCACGCCGGGAAGACGGTGCTGTTCACCGACGGCACCGGAGAGGTCAACGTCTTCGACCCGGCCGGCCTGAGCGGCGGCAGGAAGCCCGAGGGCCGCACCTACACCGCCGCCGAGGCCCACCACGGGGTCGCCATCGAACTGAGCAACGGCGAACTGCTCAGCACACTCGGCACCGAGGACAAGCGCACCGGCGCGCTCGTCCTGGACGAGAACGACAAGGAGATCGCCCGCAACGAGGACTGCCCCGGCGTCCACGGCGAGGCCGCGGCGAAGGGCGAGACCGTCGCCGTCGGCTGCGAGGACGGCGTCCTCCTCTACAAGGACGGCACGTTCACCAAGGTCGACGCCCCCGACGACTACGGCCGCATCGGCAACCAGGCGGGCAGCGACGCCTCCGCGATCCTGCTGGGCGACTACAAGACCGACCCGGACGCCGAACTCGAACGTCCCACCCGCATCTCGCTCATCGACACCGAGACGGCGAAGCTGCGCCTGGTCGACCTGGGCACCAGCTACTCCTTCCGCTCACTCGGGCGCGGACCCCACGGCGAGGCACTCGTCCTCGGCACCGACGGCACCCTTCATGTCATCGACCCGGAGACGGGCGGGACCGAGAAGAGGATCCCCGTCGTCGACGAGTGGCAGGAGCCTCTCGACTGGCAGCAGCCCCGGCCCGCGCTCTTCGTCCGCGGCCACACCGCGTACGTCTCCGAGCCGGGTAAGCGGCAACTCCACGCCGTCGACATCGAGTCCGGCGACAAGCTCGCATCCGTGACGTTGCCGAAGAGCCCCAACGAACTCTCGGGCGTCGTCACCGGCCACTGACAGCCGTCCGCCACCGCGCACCACAGCTCGGCGGCCGCTGTCGGCCGCCGAGCGGGCATGGCTCAGATCAGCGCGTTCTTGTAGAAGATGCTGGAGCGCCGGTCGCCCTCCACGCCGGTGGCGAAGCCGATGAAGAGGCGCGCCTCGCCGGCGTCGGTGCGGTAGATCGCCAGGCCCTCGGGCTCGCGGTGGTGGAGGGTGGAGCCGGCCTTGGTGAGCACGGGGCCCTGCTTCACGGTGCCGGTGTTGACGTCGATGCTGGTGACGTAGGAGTTGCCGTCGCCGGAGGGGCTGCCGTCGCCGGGGTACGCGTCACCCGTCAGGAAGTACATGTACGAGCCGTAGAGGGTGTATCCCTGCGGAGTTCCGGGGATGGACGGCTGCTTGAAGTCGACCAGCGGCGCACCGAAGTCGCGCGTCCGGAACGCGGAGAGGGGGAACACGGCGATGCGCTTGCCGGCGCTGGTGTGGTACCGCACGATCATGCGGTCGTGGACCGGGTCGACGGAGCACGTGTACTCGGTGGCCCCGGAGATCGGCCGGTACGCGGCCGAGGCCGCCGGTGAACCCATGGTGGTGTTGGCGGCGTAACGGATGGGGGCGAGGGCCGTGCCGTACCCGTTGCCGTTCGCGGCGCACTCGATCCACAGCTCGGTGCCGGAGCCGCTGGGCAGCGCGGCGAAGGCCACGCCGTGCCCGAAGCCGTTGAGGTGCATGTACGAGAGGTAATTTCCGTCGAAGTCCATCTTGTTGATGCACAGGTCACCGGCGGACTCGGCGCTGCCGCTCCGCTTGGTGGCCACGTACAGGAACTTGTTCACCCAGTCGAAGGCGAAGCTCTGCTGGACCCGCGGACCGTGCGTGTTCTTGGACCGGAACAGGTCGTACGACGGCTGCGTGAGATCGAACCGCTTGGTGGCGCCCACCGCGGCGGAAGCGGACTGGGCGCCGGCACCGAGTCCGAGTGCGGCCAGCGAAACGCCGGCGCCGGTGCGTATGAGGCCGCGACGGGAGAAGGTAAAGCCCGAACTACGGTGCATGGGGGGACTCCTGAGGAATCGATGGATGGGGGCCGATCAGGAACACGTGATCTTATCCGCCGAAGGGGCGTGCTCGCGGCCCCGAATGGTCATGCCGTGCGTTTGGACGGGCGGAGGACCATGACGGAGTCCTCCAGGCTCGCCACCATGGCGAAGGGGAAGCGGTCGAGCTCGAGACAGAGGGGGACGTCGTCGGGATGGGTACCTCGGCGCACGCCTTCCGCCAGTTCGGCGGCGGCACGCGAGGAGGCGGCCCGGTGGAGGAACTCGGCCGCGTCCGTGGCGACTCCGGCCGCCCTGCGAGCGATGTACTGAGCGCACGCCAGGTCTTCTTCGGCGCGCCCGTCCTCACCGGTCACCACGAACGTGACACGGTCGTACCCGCGTGACCGCACGTACCGGGCGGTTTCCTCGGCCACCACGAAGCCGGCGCACAGCACCAGTGACGCCTCCCTGACCGCGAGGGCGCCGACCGTTCCGGCCGTGGTCTTCTGCACCACGGTCCGCCCGCCGAGGTCCACGGACCGCAGCAGGCCCGGTGAGTTGACGGCGTCGAACCCGGGCGCCGGCGGGCCGTCCTTGAGCGCGACCCAATCGGGGTGGCGCGCCTTGAGCGCCAAGGCCTCGTCCAGCGAATCGGCGAGGACGATCCTCTCCGCTCCCCGGGCGAACGCCCAGGCGGCCACGGTGAAGGCGCGCATCACGTCGATCACGACCGCCACGGACGGGGTTTCGGCAAGCTCGGCGATGCCGAGGTAACGGGCGTCCATCCACGCATGATCGCGCACGCCGCGCCCCCGGCACCTGGACAGTGACGCTCATCACGGCGGTTTCGCCGTGCGCGCCTTGTCCCGGGGCCTGATGGCCTACGGACGGGCAGGGGCGGGGGCCAGACCCTCCTCGACGAGGCCGGCGAGTACGGCGTCGCCGAGGGCGTGCACGGCGGACCGGGGCCGGACCATGACGGTGAACTCCTTGATCCGGCCGTCGTCGTCGAAGTGCAGCAGGTCGACACCGTGGATCTCCTTGCCGCCCGCCCTCGCGCGGAAGAGGAGCACCGCGGACGGCGCGGTGGTGTCGTCGGTGCTGGTCAGTGCGGTGCCGGTGTGGTCACCGATGTAGCGGAACTCCTCGAAGGTCCGCAGCAGGACCCCGAAGAGCCCCATCACCATCCGCTTGCCCTCGAAGGGGGCGAACTTCACCGGGCTGTAGAAGCGGATGTCGTCGGTGAACAGGTCCTCCAGGGCGGCGAGATCCCGGTCGTCGACGGCTGCACGGAAACGGTCTGCCGTGTTCATGGGCATCCCTTCCTTAGTCATGAGTGTGAGTAGTCATTTTTATGACTATCATGGGTGTCCTGCGGGGCGACAGAGGCATGCGAGGAGCGGATTCCATGGCACTACGGCACGCCGTGCTGGCGGCGCTGCTCGACGGCGAGCTCAGCGGCTACCAGCTGGCCAAGGCGTTCGACGTCGGTGTGGCCAACTTCTGGTACGCACAGCCGCAACAGCTCTACGCGGAGCTGACCCGGCTGGAGAAGGAGGGTCTGGTCGCGGGCCGGGAGGTGGTGCAGGAGACCCGGCCGAACAAGAGGCTGTTCCACGTGACCGACACCGGTGTGGCGGAGCTGGAAGCCTTCACGGCCGCCTCCGCCAAGCCGGCCTTCATCCGGGACGATCTGCTGGTCAAGGTCCAGGCAGCCGACCGGGTGGACACCGACGCCCTCATCGCCCAGCTCACCGACCGCGCCAGGATCGCCCAGGCCAAGATCGACCTGTTCGGGACACTGCTGTGCCGTCTGCGAGGCGATCGTACGGAGGAGGATTTCCTCCGCCACGGCGACCGCATCGGCCCGTACCTGACCTGCCTGCGCGGTGTGGCCTTCGAGCAGGAGAACCGCGACTGGTGCGTGCGCACCATCGACGTCCTCGAGGAGAGGCGGCAGCTTCATGCCCGGCACTGACACGGTGTATCTGCGCTACGTCGCCCTGGGCGACAGTCAGACGGAGGGCCTGGGCGACGGCGACGACCTCACCGGACCGCGTGGCTTCGCCGACCGCCTCGCCGAACAGTTGGCGCGCCATCAGCCGTCCGTCGAGTACGCCAACCTGGCCGTCCGAGGGCGCCTCGCCGCGCAGATCCACGCCGGACAGCTGGCTCCCGCCCTCGCCCTGCGCCCCGACCTGGCCACCGTCGTCGCCGGCGTCAACGACCTGCTGCGCCCCCGCTTCGACGCCGACGAGGTCGCCGGCCACCTGGAGGCCATGTTCGCCGCGCTGACCGCCCAGGGTGCCCACGTGGCCACGATCACCATCCCGGATCCCGCCCGCATCAGCCCGCTCGCACGTCCCCTGGTGCCGCGTGTCACTGCACTGAACCAGCGCATCCGCCAGGCCGCCCGCAGGCACGGTGTCACCGTCGCCGAGACCGCCCTCCACCCCGTGGCGAGCGACTCCCGACTGTGGAGTGCCGACCGTCTCCACGCCAGTTCCCTCGGCCACGAGCGCATCGCCGCCGCCCTCGCCCACGCACTGCGCCTGCCCGGCAGCGACGACAGCTGGACCCTCCCTCTGCCACCGACGCCGCTGCCCACCCGCTGGTACGTCGCAGGCAATGAACTCCGTTGGATGGCGGGCTTTTTGGGCCCCTGGCTCATGCGGCGCGTCAAGGGTCGGTCCTCGGGAGACGGCCGTACGGCGAAACGCCCCCTCCTCCTTCCCGTGGGGACGGACGACAGCGCTCCGCCACGGGCCGGCGCCCACTCGCCGGGCACCCCCTGAGCAGCGGGCCGCCACGCACCGGACCGGCGAACCGGAGTCGAGCGGCCTTTCAGTGTCCGAGTGCGGTACGAAGCCGGTGGAGCCCTTCGGCTCTCCAGTGCTCCCGGTCAGGCATCTGGTCGTTCCGGCGCCAGCGCCAGGCGCAGAACAACGCCCAGTTCAGGGCGCGGCATCGGTGGAGCAGAGCCTGGTCGGCGCCGGCATAGTGCCGTCCCACCTCTTCGGGCGCAAGGGCGAGGTCGAACTCGACAGGGCCCCGGCAGCACGTGGCGAGGTCCACGAAAAGGGGTCCTTTCCTGGTGTTCAGGAGGTTGCCGGGATGCGGCTCGCCGTGCAGCAGCTGTTCGCCGGCTGCGGCGTCGGCGATCTCGGCGCTCAGCCCCTTGAGCGTGCCGGTGAGCAGCTCCCGGTCGTGATCGGGCAGTTCGGGGCTGCGCTCCGCGTCCTGCATCTCTCCCAGCGCCACGGCGACTCGGCCGGTGAAGTGCGGCGCCTCCAGTTCGACCCGGCGCAGGGCGGCATGGTGGCGCAGGAGCACGTCCGCGTAGTCGGCCGGGGCGATCTCCGATTCCACGGACTCGTAGTAGGTCCACAGGGAGACGGCGAAGGCATCATGCCGATGGACTCGGCCGTCGGCCCGGGGGTCGAGTTCGGCCACCGGAGCGCCGGCGTCGGCGAGGCGGTGAGCCACCTCCACCTCGAACTCGGAATCCGCCAGCTGTTCCAGAGGCGCGACCCGGGCCAGCGCGCCGCAGGGTTCCAGACGCAGCGCGACCCGGTCGGAGTTGTGGATCACGACCACGTCGTCGACCTGAAGCCCCAGCTCCGAGGCGGTCGCCCTTCCTGCCTCGACTGCGCGGCGGAGGGACAGGGGCTCCATGCGTTTCTTCCTCTTGTGGCGGGGCGGGACTAAGCCGTCGTGTGTCGCGGGGGCGTTGCGGCGGGGTGCGCCTGGAGGATTCCCTCGACGCCCTGCAAGAAAGTCTCACACACCAGATCGGGGTCAAAGAGGCAGCCGGCCGCCATGGCGCCGTCCCGGAGCATGACCAGGTGGCGGCCGGCAGCGTCGGCGGGTGTGTGGCCGGCCTGCTCCAGCAGCTCGGTGACCGTCTCCAGGAACCATTGCCGGTGGGCCAGCACGGCGCGATGGACGGGGTGCGCCGGATCGGGGTACTCGGCCACCGCGTTGAGGAAGGCGCAGCCGCGGAAGCCGGGGGACCGGATGCCTTCCGCGATGGACCGGCTGACGGCCCGCACGCGTTCGGCCGGCGAGTCGGCACTCGCCCGGGCGGCCTCGGTCTGAGCGCGGATACCGCGGTCGGCCTGGTCGAGATAGGCGAGGACGAGTTCTTCCTTGCCCGCGAAGTGCCGGTACAGCGTCGCCCGGGTCACCTGCGCCTCCGCGATGATCCGGTCGACGCCGACGGAGTGGATCCCTTCCGCGTAGAAGATCCTCGTTGCCGTGCTGAGCAGCCTGGCCCGCGCTTCGGAGGGGCGGGCTTCCGTGCCTCGACTCATGGACTCCACGCTACCAAACCGACGAGGGAGAACGTTCGGTCTTGACAGTGCGGCGGCCGCCCCGTTTGATGAGTGCGAGACCGAACGTTCTCCCTCATGGGAATCACGGCCACTCCACCCATGCACCGTCACCGAAAGGCACCTTCGTGGACACCCTCGTCGGCACCACCCCCACCAGCGCTCCCACGGCCCTGCGAAAGCTGTACCTCCTGCGCTTCGCGTTCGCCGCGGTATGGGCCGCCCTGCTGTTCGCGACCGCCGATTCACTGGGCCCGCTGAGCGCGACCCTCCTGGTGATCTATCCCCTGTTCGACGTGGCGTGCGCCGTCGTCGACGTCCGGTCCGCCAGGACGAACGACGGCCCGGTGCGCGGCCTTTACCTGAACATCGCGCTCAGCACCCTCACCACCGTCGGCCTCGCCGTCGCCGTCACGTCCGGCATCCCCGCGGTCCTGCGCGTCTGGGGCGCGTGGGCCGTCACTGCGGGCCTCGTCCAGCTCGTCGTCGGCGCCCTGCGACGCCGGCTCGGAGGCCAGTGGGCGATGATCGCCAGCGGCGGCATCTCCACCCTCGCCGGCGCCTCCTTCGTCGCGCAGGCGGGCAAGGGCGACGCCTCCCTCGCCAATCTGGCCGGCTACGCCTTCCTCGGTGGCATCTTCTTCCTCGTCTCCGCCCTCCGCCTGAACCGCGCGGCGAAGGACGCGTGAGACGGCTCGCCGAGCCCCGTCACCACCCGCCGCCGGGAACGGCTGCACCCGCAGTCTCTACCCCTCGCGCCGGAGGCGCGACGGCCGGTGGACGCGGGTGTGGAGGGCGAAGGCGACGAGCGCAGTGGTGATCATGCCGGTCAGCCAGGCCGCGCTGTGGAGCAGAGGGCTCAAGGTGACGCCCCGAGTGAAACCTGCCGCCAGGCTGGTCTGGAGGGAGCCGTAGCTCGGCAGGAACTCGACCAAGGGCTTGTCGGCGGTGGTGCTGGCGACGGGACTCTGCGGCGCGAGGTCGATGATGCTGGTCATGATGATCGTGACCAGTCCCTCGACCTCGCCGCGCAGGAAGAGGGCCAGACACATGCCCATGGCCCCGTAGACCAGGCAGACCGCCAGGACCGCGACACCGAGGAGTACGGGTTGCAGGGGCGACCAGAACAGCAGCATCCAGGCGGTGGCGTATGCGCTGACCAGTACGGATGCGACCGCGAGCGTGGTGAGTTTGGCACCCATGAGGGCCGTTGCGGGATAGCCGGCCGCGGTGAGGCGACGGTCGAAGGCCCTGGTGCGGCGAGCGGCGCTGAACATCAGGAAGCCCACGAGGAGGGACACGGCGTTCAGGGAGCCGCTGATCATCGTGATCTCGTCGCCGCCCGCGCGCAGCCAGGTTCCGGTGGCACGCAACCGGAAGGGAAAGGTCTTCGGCGTCGTGAGGGTCTTCGCCACGGTGATCCACAGCGGGATGAAGACGATCAGGAGCACGGCGGCCAGCCGGTTCTTCGCCATGGCCAGCAGGGCGTAACGGCTGGCGACCAGGTAGGCGCTCATGTGGTGTCCGTCGGGGGTGAGGTTTCGAGGAGACCGTCGCGCAGATGGTGCAGGACGTCGAGGCGTTCGGTGTCGTGGGCGAGGTGGGAGATGATGATCACGGTGCGTCCGCGGTCCTTCAACTCCTGGGCGAGGTCCCAGAACCGTAGGTACGTTTCCCAGTCGAAGCCTTGGTACGGCTCGTCGAGCAGCACGACGTCCGGGTCGTGCATCAAGGCCAGGACCAGGTTCAGCTTCTGCAGGGTGCCCCCGCTGAGGACCTTCACCTGCGCGTCCAGGTAGTCGGCCGCGGAGAGCCTTTCGATCAGCCGGAGCGCGCTGCCCGGGCTCGGGAGACGGTAGGCGACCTGGAAGAGACGCAGGTGCTGACGTACCGTCAGTTCCTCGTCCAGGACGGGATGCTGCGGGCAGTAGCCCCGCGTGCCCACCAGGGCGACGCGTCCCCCGTCCGGACGCAGGTCGCCGCTGAGAACGCGCAGCAGGGTCGTCTTCCCGGCGCCGTTCTCCCCGACGATGCCCAGCAGTTGTCCCGCCCGCGCCTCAAAGCTGACCCCGCGCAGGACCTGCCGGGAGCCGAACCCCTTGCGGACGGCCTCGACGCGCAACGCCACCGCCGGCTGCCGGCTCACGTCCGCACCGGGACGGCCCGGCCCGAGCACCGCCGGCCCCGGCCGCTCTCCCGGTGGGGCGCGCGTTTCACGAGCGCACGCCGCATGGCCGGCGTCGCTGCGTCCTGACCGACGGACGGCGGGCTTGAGATGACCACGAGGCTCCTCGAGGGCGGGGGAGTGCGCAGGTTCCGCCCAGCCAACGACGCACGCGCCGGTCGGGACACGTCACGCACGCCGCCGGGCACGGGAGCCCCGCTCACACCGGTCCGGCCCGCCGCCCCCATCAGCCAGGACAGGCACTTCGGGTGATGCCGCCGAAACTCGGGGAAAACGATGCAACAGCCGACAGGAGGTTGTTGTGACGGGTGGAGATGTGGAACTGGGCGAGTTGCTGGCCGCCGCGGAGGCGGCCCCGCCCGGTGAGTCCGTTGACGTGGTGGCAAAGGATCTGCAGAAGCGGTTCGGTGCGGAGCGTGTGTCGTTCCTGTTCGTCGACCTGGTCGGTCAGCGGCTGGTACGGCTCACCGCGGCCGGCCGCGACACAGGCGACCCCGACGAGCCGATCGACCTGCACGGCAGCGTCTACGACCACGTACTGCGGGCGCAGCGCCAGCACGTGGAGGCGGACCACCAGGGTGGACGGCGCGTCATCACACCGGTCACCAACAGGGGCGACTGCATCGGAGTGCTGGAGGTGACCCTGCAGTCCGCCGATGACACCGTGCTCCGGCAGGTCCGCGACGCGGCCCACGCGCTGGCCTACATCATCGTCACGGACCGCCGCTTCACCGACCTCTACCACCTGGGCCGGCGCACCACCCAGACCAGCCTGGCCGCGGAGATCCAGCACCAGTTGCTCCCCTCGGCCGCCTGCTGCGAGGCGGCCCAGTTCACCCTCGCGGCCGGGCTGGTCCCCGCCGACGACATCGGCGGCGACACCTACGACTACACCCTCGACCACGACACCCTGCACCTGTCCGTCACCGACGCCATGGGCCACGACACGAACTCGGCCCTGCTGGCCACCCTGCTGGTCGGCGCACTGAGACAGGCCCGTCGCAGCGGCTGCGACGCCCTCAAGCAGGCCGACCACGCCCACCGGGCCCTGTTGCGTCACAGCCGCGGCCTGGCCACCGGACAGCTGCTGTGCGTGGATCTCGAAACAGGCCTCTGCGAACTGGTCAACGCGGGTCACCCCCGTCCCCTGCGGCTGCGCGGCGGTGACGTCGAAGAGCTCGCGCTCGCCGTCAATCTGCCGTTCGGGGTGGCGGCACCGATGCCGTACCGCCTTCAGGAACTGCAACTGCTGCCCGGAGACCGCCTGATCCTGCTCACCGACGGCATGCAGGAGCGCGGCGCCGCAGCCGTCGACCTGGCCGCGCTCGCCCTGGACACCCGTCCCCTCCATCCGAGAGAAGCCGTTCGCAGCCTCACCGGCGCCGTGCTCGGCGCCTGCCACGGCAACCTCAAGGACGACGCCACGGTCCTGGTACTGGACTGGCACGGCAGCCGTCCGGGACCGGCCGAGGACACCCCGGACCCGCACGGCACGGGACAGCCTCGGTGAGAGGAGCGAAGAGCGTGCCGGCGACGTGCCGGACCGGCCGAGGAAGGCCCGATCAGCCGGCGGCCAGGAGTTCGAGCGTGTCGATCACACGGTTCGAGAAGCCCCACTCGTTGTCGTACCAGGCGACGACCTTGATGTGACGTCCGTCGACCCGAGTGAGTGCCGAGTCGAAGACCGACGATGCCGGATTGCCCGTGATGTCGGACGACACGAGCGGGTCCTCCGAGTACTCGAGGATGCCGGCGAGCGGCCCCTCCGCCGCGGTGCGGTACGCCGCCAGCACCTCGTCACGCGTCACGTCACGGGCGACGGTGGTATTGAGTTCGACGATCGATCCGACGGGAACGGGCACGCGGATCGAGTCGCCGGAGAGCTTGCCGTCGAGGCTCGGCAGCACCAGACCGATGGCCTTGGCGGCGCCCGTGGTGGTCGGCACGATGTTCACGGCGGCCGCGCGGGCGCGGCGGGCGTCGCGGTGCGGACCGTCCTGCAGGTTCTGCTCCTGCGTGTAGGCGTGCACCGTCGTCATGAAGCCGTGCTCTATACCGGCGAGTTGGTCGAGCACCGCGGCCAGCGGCGCGAGCGCGTTGGTCGTGCACGAGGCGTTCGACACGATCGTGTGCACGGCCGGGTCGTAGGCGTCGGTGTTGACCCCGAAGGCGAGCGTGACGTCGGCTCCCTCCGACGGTGCGCTGACGAGCACCTTCTTCGCGCCGGCGTCGAGGTGGCCACGGGCGGCCTTGGCCGACGTGAAACGGCCGGTCGCCTCCAGCACGATGTCCACCCCGAGATCGGCCCACGGCAGCCGCTCCGGCTCGCGCTCGGCGAGCACCGCGATACGACGGCCGTCGACGACCAGGGCGTCCCCGTCGACGCTCACCGGGCGCCCGAGCCGGCCTGCCGTCGTGTCGTAGGCGAGCAGCCGGGCGAGGGTGCGGGGCTCGGTGAGGTCGTTGACGGCGACGACGTCGAGGTCGCTGTTGCGTTCGAGCAGTGCGCGCAGCACATTGCGTCCGATGCGGCCGAATCCGTTGATGGCGATGCGGGTCATGAGTGGACTCCCTTCGGTTCGCCACCAGCGTCGCGTGCCGCTCTCTCCCGGGACAGCGGCGTGATCGCCACGGTTCACAAGGATCGTGCCAGGGGTCGGCTACTCGCCCCGGGTGAAGGTGCGCCGGTACTCGCTCGGAGTGGTGCCGAGGATGCGCTGGAAGTGCAGCCGCAGGTTGGCGCCGGTGCCGAGGCCCGTGTCGGCGGCGATCTGCTCGATGGTCCGCTGCGAACGTTCGAGCAGCTCACGGGCCATGTCGATGCGGGCGCGCATGACCCACTGCATCGGCGTGCAGCCCGTGTCCTCGCCGAAGCGCCGGGAGAACGTGCGCGGTGAGACCGCCGCGTGCCGGGCGAGCATCTCCAGAGTGAGCGGTTCGCCGAGCCGGCGCAGCGCCCACTCGCGCGTGGCGGCGAACCGCTCGCCGAGCGGCTCGGGCACGCTGCGCGGCACGTACTGCGCCTGACCACCGCTGCGGTAGGGGGCCGCGACCAGGCGTCGGGCCGCGTGGTTGGACGCGGCCACCCCGAGGTCGCCGCGCAGGATGTGCAGGCACAGGTCGATGCCCGACGCGGCGCCGGCCGACGTCAGCACGCTGCCCTCGTCGACGAACAGCACGTTCTCGTCGACCCGGACGAGCGGGTACTTCGCCGCCAGCGCTCGCGTGTAGTGCCAGTGCGTAGTGGCCCGTCTGCCGTCGAGCAGACCCGTGGCGGCGAGCGCGAAGGCGCCCGTCGAGATGGCGGCGAGCCGCGTGCCCCGGGCGTGGGCCGCGGTCAGCGCCTCGACGACGGCCCGGGGCGGGTCCTCACGGTCCGGGAACCGGTAGCCGGGGATGAAGACGAGGTCGGCCCGTGCGACCGCGTCCAGGCCGTCGGCGACGTAGTACGACAGGCCGTCGCCGCCGGCCACCGGGCCGCGTACCGCCCCGCACACCCGTACCTCGTACGGCATGCTCGCGCGGGTCGTGAACACCTGCGCGGGAATGCCGACATCGAGAGGCTTCGCACCCTCCAGGACCAGGACGGCGACGCGGCGAAGGCGGGAGGTCGGCACGGGGAAAGGCTACGTGGTCATGCCCGCTGCGGTGTGGCGGTGAGCCGGCCCTTGCGCAGGGTCAGGGTGACGTCGGACCGGGTGGCCAGTTGCTGGGAGTGGGTGACGACGACAACGCACTTGTCCTGGTCATGCGCCAGTTCCCGGAAGATTCCAGTGATGTCCTGGGCGGTGTCCTCGTCCAGGTTGCCGGTGGGTTCGTCGGCGAACAGGATGTCGACGGAGCAGGCCAGGGCGCGGGCGATGGCGACGCGCTGCTGCTGGCCCCCGGAGAGCTGCATGACGTTGCGGGTCGCCTGGTGCCTGTCCAGGCCGACCCTTTCCAGGAGTTCCAGGGCACGGGCCTTCTTGTCGCGGACCTTGACGCGGGTGATCTCCATGGCGGTGGTGACGTTCTGCGCCGCGCTCATGTAGGTGAGCAGGTTGTACTGCTGGAAGACGGTGGCCACGTGCCGGTTGCGGTAGCGGCCGAGGCCGATCGCGCGCAGGTCCTCGCCGTCGAAGCGGATGGTGCCCTGGGTGGGGGCGTCCAGGCCGGCTGCCAGGGACAGCAGGGTGGTCTTGCCGCTGCCCGACGGGCCCAGAACGGTGTAGAAGACGCCCCGTCGAAAGCTGTAGTCGATCTGCCTCAGCACGGTGGTCCTGCGCGCCTGCCCGGTGTAGCTGTGGCTGAGGCCGGTGATCTGCAGGACCGGCGGGTCGGTCGGGGTGGTGCGGGTCATGGTCATTTGCCCTTCGAGAGGATGGTGCGGGGGGTGAGCCGCAGGACGGACGCGGCGGGGAGGGCGGTGGCCAGCAGCCCGATGCCCAGGCCCACGCCGGCGACGGTGGACAGTGCGGAGTTGCCGAGCCGGACGGTGATCTCGTCGATGGGGTCGGCGCCCTCCACCGGCCGGTCGTCCATGTCGATGCCCTCGTTCAGGCCGGTGGAGCCGGGTGGCGGGGGCTCCCAGGCGTCGATCTGCTTCCGTGCGGTGCTGGCCTCACTGCTGACCATGGAGCCGGCGGCCTTCTGCGTGAGCTGTTCGGCGAAGAGCGCACTGAGCCCGACGGCCAGTGCGGCGACCACCACGACTTCGGTGACCTGCTGGGCGACGAGCTTCCACCGCTGCTCGCCCATCGACAGGAGCACGCCGAACTCCCTGCGGCGCTGCCTGACCGCCAGGGTGGTCAGCAGGGCCAGTACCCCGGCGCCCGCGACGCCGGTCAGCCACATGGCGGCGGTGGCGGAGGAGGATACGGCCGACAGCGGGCCGGTCATCTGCCGCACGGCCTTGTCGTTGATCTGAAAGGCGAAACCGTCGAGTTCGGCGCCCGCCTCGTCCCGGGCCTGCTTCTCGAAGGCCGCGAAGTCGTCGGGATCGTCGAGGGTGAAGGTGGCCTGACTGACCGTCGCCGACTTGTTCTGCGCGCCGTCCAGGTACCTGGCCGCGGCGCCGATGGGGGCGATGATGCCGTTCCCGGAGGGGGTGAGGTACTCCGGGTCCTGGTCGGCGGAGTCACGGTAGATGCCGGCCACGGTGAACTCCGTGTATGCAGCGACCTTTTCCTGGCCGGTGGACGCGTCCGCCTCGATCCGGCCGAGTTCCAGCTTGTCGCCGGTGCTGAGATCGTTGCTCCTGGCGAGCCGCTCCTCGATGAGGACCACCTTCCGGTCCCGGTCCGCGCGGGTGATGGGCCTGCCGTCCAGCAGTTTCTTCGAGCCGCTGCTGAATCCGGCCATCGCGTCGGAATCCATGGCCCCGACGACCAGGGGCGGTGTGCCCGAGCCGGCTTCCGCGTTCGCCGCGGACGCGCCCTCGTAGGTCACCCCGTCGGGGAAGCCCGTGGCGTAGTAGGCCTGGTAGTTGAACCGCGCGACGAAGGGCGAGTCGCCGATCCTGTCCACGGTCGACGTGGCGATCTGCGGCGCCTGGAGCATCCCCCCGCCCTCGGCCGCCTTCCCCAGATCCATGCTCATGGTGACATCGGCGCCGATCCTGTTCCTGGCGGCGTCACCTGCCCGGGCGGTGGCGTCCCGGATCAGCACGCCGCCGAGCACCATCGTCGAGATGACCAGGAAGATCGCCGTCATGACCAGTGTCCTGCCCCTGCGGGACCACAGACTCAGGCCGGCCCGTTTGAGAAAGTTCATGTTCAGATCTCGCCTAACTCGTTCATTCGGTCGCCGACGCGCCTATTCGCTGTCGGTGAGGATCGATCGGGGGTGGAGGCGCAGGATGCCGACGCCGGGAATCACGGTGGCGACCAGTGAGATGCCGAGGCCCAGACCGGCCACCTTGCCGAGGTCGCCGCTCTCCAACCGCATGCGCGGCGGCGGCAGTTGCGCCGTCGTCGGGCCGGGCTGCGCGGCGGCGTCCGGCACGGTGAGAACCGCCGCGCCGGCAGCCGGGCCGAGGACCGCGCCGGCCAGGGCCGCGAAGGCGACCGCCGGCACGGCCACGGCCGCGACCTCCACCGTGTGCTGGCCGATGAGCTTCCACTTCTTCTCGCCGAGGGAGAGCAGCACACCCAGCTCGTCGCGGCGTTCGCGGATGGTGAGGGTGACGACGAGGCCGAGCACCACCGTGCCCGCGCCGGCGATCAGCCACATGAGCACCCTCGTGAAGGCGCCCACCTTGCGCAGCGGCTGCACCTGTTCCTGGAACGCCTTGTCGTTGACGTCGAAACGGAACGGGGTGTCACCCAGCTGCCGTACGGCCTCGGCGTGCAGCTTCCGTGCCCTTTCGGGCGAGGACAGCTTGAAGACCGCTTCGTCGAGACCGTTCCCCATGCGCAGCGCAGCCAGGGCGGCGAGGGGGGCGTAGATCTGGTTCCCGGGCAGGTCGGCCGGCTTCCGCCACATGCCTCCGCCGTCGTCCCGGCGCCCCCGGAAGACGCCGACGACGTCGTACGACGCCCGCCCCTCGCCGTCCGGCGAGGCCAGCTCGATCCTGTCCCCGACCCCCAGCCCGTTCTCGTCGGCCAGCCGCTCGTCCACCAGGACGACCCTGCGGCCGGCGTCCCTCGCGGTGATCGGCCGGCCGTCGACCAGTTCGCTGTGACCGGTCGCGAAATCCAGCAGCATCTCCGACTCCCGCAGCCCGGTCAGCCCCGGCCCGTCCTCCTGCGGCCCGCTGCCCGGCGGCCGTGGCACGTCCGACCGCAGCAGTTTCAGCCCCGGCGCCCGCGGGGTCCCGCGCAGCACCGGGTTGTACCGCTCCACCAGCGGTGAGGCGGCCAGTTCCGCGGCGTCGTCGGCCGTCAGCTTCTCGCCCCGCACGGTGACGTCCACACCGATCCTGCGCTGCGCGCCGGCCTCCTGCCGTGCCACGGCGCCTTGCAGCATGAAGCCGCCGAGCAGCAGCGTGCACACCACCAGGAAGATCCCCAGTGTCAGAGCCGCTTTACCGGTTCGCGCGACGAGGCTGAGCCCTGCGCGCTTGACGAAGTTCATGCGGCGAGGAGATCAGGTGGCCGTTTGCACCGGCATAAGCGCGTTACGGCCGCATAAGGGTCGTACGGCGGGACAAGGAGATGCGCGAGGCTTCGCCTTTACCTCCGTGCAATCCGGCGCCTGGTTCCATGGCGCTCATGAGGGTTCTGGTAGTTGAAGACCACCACGTGCTGGCACGCACGATCGCCACCGGTCTGCGCCGCGCCTCGATGGCCGTGGACGTCGTGGGCTCGGGAGACGAAGCGGAGCAGCGCTGTCTGCTCACCGACTACGACGTGCTGGTCCTGGACCGCGACCTGCCGGTGATGAGCGGCGACGAGGTCTGCCGGCGGCTGCGCGAGCTCGAGGACCCTCCGCGCATTCTCATGCTGACGGCGGCCGCCTCGATCGAGGACAAGGTGTACGGCCTCGACCGGCTGGGCGCCGACGACTACCTGGCCAAGCCGTTCGACTTCGCCGAGCTGGTGGCCCGGATCCGCGCGCTCGCCCGTCGCACCCCCAAGCCGCCGCCCGTCGTCCTGCACCACGAGGGGATCTCGCTGGACCGGGCCAGACGCGAAACCCGGGTGCACGGGCGTCCGGTGGACCTGACGCCGAAGGAGTTCGCCGTACTGCAGACGCTGATGGAGGCTCGCGGCCGGGCGGTGCCGCACCGCGAACTGGTCCGCACCATATGGGACGAGAACCTCGACCCGCGCACCAGCGCCGTCAGGGCCACGGTCAGCCGGCTGCGCGCCAAGCTGGGCGGCCCGGACACGATCCTCGCCGACACCGGGCAGGGCTACCGGTTGTGCGACTGAACCCGCTCCGGCCCGGCCCGCGCGCCGCCCTCGCCCGGTGCGGATCGCGCGTACGCGCGCGCCTGCCGTTCCGCGCCCGGCTGGCGGCGGCCATCGGGGGGCTGTTCCTGCTGGCCGGTGCCGGCCTGCTGGCCTTCGTCGTGCTGCTCGCCCGGTACGGGACGGCGCAGGAGGTGCAGGGCATGCGGATCACTCCGCTGCCGCCCGGCTCGAGTGCGTACGGGGCGGTCCGGTCGGCGCCCGCATCCGGACGCGTCCAACAGCTCCCCACGGGTGGCGACGTCGGCGAGGGCATCGCGGTCCAGCAGACGGACTGGACCATCCGGGCCGTCCAGGACACCGCCCTGCAGCAGATGCTGCTCTGGTCGGGGGTCGGACTGGTCATCATGGCCCTGCTCGCGGCCGCCACCGGCTGGTGGCTGGCCGGGCGCGCGCTGAGGCCGATCTCCGTGATGACCGAGACCGCGCGCCGCATCGGCGACCTGAACCTTCACGAACGCCTGGCGCTCACCGGCCCGGACGACGAGCTGCACCGCCTCGCCGACACGCTGGACGGCATGCTCGACCGGCTGCAGAAGGCGTTCGACAGCCAGCGCCGCTTCGTCGCCAACGCCTCGCACGAGCTGCGTACCCCGCTCGCCGTTCAGCGCAGCAGCCTGGAGGTGGGGCTGGCCGATCCCCTGCCCGAGGGCCTGGCCGAGGTGCGCGAGGACCTGCTGGCCGCCAACCGTGACGCGGAGAAGCTGATCGCCGCGCTGCTGCTGCTGGCCCGCAGCGACCGGGGCCCGGCGGAGACCGAGCAGGTGGACCTGGCGGCACTGGCCCGGCAGTCGGTCGCCGCGCAGTCCGCCCAGGCCAGGGAACACGAAGTGACGGTGGACGTGGCGGTGCACGGACCGCCCACGGCCGTCGACGGCGACCCGGTGCTGCTCCGTCACCTGATCGGCAATCTGCTCGGCAACGCCATCCGCTACAACCACCCGGGCGGCCGGGTCCTCCTGACCTTGGAATGCCGCTCCCTCACCGTCACCAACACCGGCCCCGAGGTACCTGCCGACCGCCTGGACGACCTCTTCGAACCCTTCCGCCGGCTGGCCCGGGACCGTGTCGGCCACCACGCCGGCCACGGCCTCGGCCTGTCCATCGTGCGCTCCATCGCCGACGCCCACGGAGCGGCGCTGAGCGCGACGCCCGGCCCGCAAGGAGGCCTGTGCATCGAGGTGGGCTTCCCGGACGCGCCGGACCCGCGCGGACGGGGGCCGAACGGGTCAGCTCCGGGTGCACCCTGACGGACCCGGTTCGAGTCTGTGGTCATGAGCCTCCGTCCCTGGGTCGTCGTGGAGCCGCCGGACAGCCGTGGTCTTCGCCGCGTCACTGTCGGCGGCGAGACGGTCGGCAGTGCCTGGTCACTGCGCGAGCTGCGCAGACTACTGGGCCGGCGCGGTTACCCGGCGGACATGGATCTGGACGATCGGGCGTCCGTGCGCTGGAGCGGGGGTGACAGCAGAACCTGGCCGGACCGCCCGTGGAGAAGGCGCTCGATCATGGTCCTCATGACGGCCGGGCTGCTCGTCTCCATGATTTTCAACGTACTCATCGGATGGCCGGACGCCTCGGGAGCACTGACCTTCGCACAACGCATCACGGGCGTGATGTTCGTCCTGTCGGGCGTGGTGCTGGCCGGTGCGGCGATCGCCGCATTCGACTACTGGGGGAGGCGGCAGTTCAGGGCCTCCGGAGCGGTCACCCTGCTCGGCGTCTTCATTGTGCTGGCCACCGACGGCCTCCTTCTTTCGCTCTGGTTCGAGGAGAGGGAGTACACACGCCATCTGCTTGTCTACCTGCCCGCTCTGTGCTGGTCCATATGGGCGCTGTTCCTTCTGGTGCGCCGAAAGTCGTGGAAGGGGATGCCGCATCCCAAGAAGTTCGCTGCCGGAGTCGTCGCCACGACACTCCTGACGGCAGTCAGCCTCGCGTATTCCACTATGTACCAGCCGGCGGCCGCCCCCATGCATTTCACTTTGAAGGCGAAGTTCGGCAAGGCATGGGAGGACAAGAATCTTCCCTTTGTGCATGTCCCGCTGACGCTTTACATGAAGAATACTGGTGGAATTCCGGTGTACATCATCAACGACATCTACACGGTACGCGGCAGGATCGCCCTGTATTCCACGGGGAAGGACGATCTGTTGACGGAGTGGAGGGAGAGCGTGGAACAGCAGGGTGTGGGCGAGGGTGAGGCCGAGCGTTACGTCGACAATCTTGAGTACACCACGATAAGCAGTGGAAGGTTCTACGACCTCGGCAGCTCGCTCGACGTGGGGCAGGAGTACGCTTCGCAGCGCGTGATCCAGCTCCCCAGAAACGTCGGGTACGACACCGTGCGGGTCGAACTGCAGATCGCGTACATGAGGAAGGACCGCGGGAGGCTCGACGTGGCGGAATTCAGATCCGCTCACCGTTCGTGGAACGAGCATGCCGGGCCGTACTTCTGCGAGCCGGCGGTCTGCGGGGGGCAGCTCATATACCGCGGGAGAGTGCGGCACAACAACAATCTGATCAACGTCACGCGCAGGCCGCGCTATGTAACGGCTGTCTGGTCCCCGGGAGACGAGTTCATATCCTCGATCTCGTCCGTCCCCTTCAATTTCTACGCCCTGGGTGACTACTCGGAAGAAAGGAGGGAGCTGGAGAGATACGGAGCTGCGAGGGCCAGGGCCGACTCGGAGGTCGCCGTGGCCGAACTGTTGAAATCTGCCGGGATCTGACCGGTCACCCCCGGCTTCTCGTGGGCCAGTTGCCCACGGTGATCCCGTCCTCGCTGAGGTACTTGGCGGTCTGCCGACAGGACAGAGCCGACCCTCCCAGAGTTCCGAAGAGTTTGTCGCGCGGTACGAGCTCGGCGAGCGCTGTGATCAGCGGTACGACTTCGAACGGGCCCTGGGCGTTCTCATTGTTCCGCAGCTGGGCGAGGACGTCGAGCGTCTCGTTGCTCTTCTCCTTGGCCTTCCAGAAGTCCTTGACGCCTCGGTCCTCCCACTGTGCGGGAACCAGCTTCTCGAGTCCCGCCATGAGGTCGGATTCGCGGGTGGTGTCGAAGATGGCGCTGGTGCAGAACGCGGCGGCCTTGCCGAGTGACTCCTCCGGGCGCTTCTGCGCCGAGGCGGACTCCTCCTGCTGGTCCCTCATACGGGAGGTCTTCTCGTCCAGCTCCTTCTCGGCTTCGGCCCGCGCCCCCTGAGACGTCGCCGGATCGCTGACCTTCTTCAGCAGCGCGCTGACCTCCTGTGTGATCTTGGCAAGGTCTTCGCGTTCCTTCGGCGGGGTCCTGCGGTCCTGCATGATGTCCGCGGAGGAGCTCACCGACAGCAGCGTGTCCGCGACGGCCTGCTGGGAGCCCGAGCCCTGCGGGGGAGCTCCTCCTCCGTCCGTCGCGCTGTCCGGAGTCCGACCGCTGCTCATCATCGCGGCGTGAGTTGCATCCTTGACGATCGCGACCATCCGATCCCACAGCTCTTTCGGGGTATCGGGATCGCAGATGATCTCCATCATGGACGTCATCCGCTTGACCACCAGGATGAGTATGGACCGTTCTTCGGGCGGCACCCCCGGATCGTTGAACGCCTCGAGTGCCGCGGTGACCTGCTCGACGACGGCGGTCAACTTCTTGCGCAGTTCGGGAGGGGTGTTCGGGTCGTTGATGGCTTCCAGTGCGGTGGACAGATTCTCCGCGCTTTCGACGATGCCCTGCTTGTCCTGGGGCAGTGACTCAGGAGTGTCGACCGCGGCGACGATGGTGATCAGTGTGTCCACGGTCGGTGCGAGTTCCTCGGGGACTTGTTCCTTCTCCTCTGTGAGGGTGGTCGTCGCCTCCTCGATCGCCGCCTCCTGGGACTGAGTGGGGTCGGCCGCTCCCTCTTCCGGGGTCTCGGGCTCGGTGCCTGGCTCCGTCGGCTCAGTGGTGTCAGTTGTCCCGTCCTGCGGCTCGGAAGGTGGAGTAGTGGGATCCGAGGGCTCCTCGGACTCGGTCGGTGGTCCGGAGTCCTCCGTCGGGGAGGGGGATTCCTCCGGTTCCGTCGTATCGGGCGGCGGCGTGGTAGGAGGAGACGGCGGAGGCTCGGTGGTCTGAGCCGGTACTCCCGAAGTGTTTCGGTTCGGACTCTGGAAATCCGCCGCCGCGACCGAGAGGCCGGTCGGCAGCGCGAGCGCCGCAGCCAGAAGGGATGCGTTGGCCGTCCGATAGACATGTCGCCGGGAAATTCTGGCCATGATGATTCCCTTCGTGCTTGGCGTCGTCCGTCCCACCCACCAGGGCGTCCCGGTCAACTAGAACCAGCCGTTGTTCGGGGCGGTCTGCCAGATGTGCCAGAGGGCTCCGTCGAGCCCGCGCACGAACACCTGCATCCGGCCGTCGGCGTTGTGCCCGACGACGGGGTCGGTGATGCCGCCGCCGAGGGATTCCCAGCCGCTCCAGCCACTGCTCGGGGCGGTCTGCCGGATGTGCCAGAGGGCTCCGTCGAGCCCGCGCACGAACACCTCCATCCGGCCGTCGGCATGGTGCCCGACGACGGGGTCCGTGATGCCGCCGCCCAGCGACGCCCAGCCGCTCCACCCGCTGTTGGGAGCGGTCTGCCAGATGTGCCAGAGGGCTCCGTCCAGTCCGCGCACGAAGACCTCCAGCCGGCCGTCCGCGTTGGA
>NZ_BMUF01000004.1:386461-513849 GCF_014650055.1 Streptomyces malachitofuscus
GCCGCCGAGGGATTCCCAGCCGCTCCAGCCACTGCTCGGGGCGGTCTGCCGGATGTGCCAGAGCGCTCCGTCCAGTCCGCGGGCGAAGACCTCCATCCGGCCGTCGGCGTTGGACGCGACGACGGGATGGGTGAGCCCGCCACCCAGTGACGTCCACCGAGGGCGGGTGCCGTAGACGGAACGGACCCCAGCGATGTCGTCCTCGGTCAGTTCACGGCGCGGGCCGTCGTAGGTGGCGAACATGACTGCCGAGTGCTCCGCCGAGTGGTTCAGCCCGATACCGTGTCCGAACTCGTGCAGGGCGACGGTCGGGAGGTCCGTGCCGGCTGGCGGCAGGGTCACCGACCAGGTCTCGGCCTCGTCGAAGTGACAGTCACCGGCCGAGGAACCTCCGGACGGGGGCGGGTAGTAGCAGTGTGCGAGGACGCCTCCGACTCCGTCGAAGGAGTTGTCCGCGCCGTCTCCATGGTTGCCGCTGAAGAAGCCGATCTGCATGTCACCGTTGACGGCACTCTCGACGAACGTGAGAGGGCTGACGGCGGACCAGCGGTCGAACGCACCACGGACGGCCCGGTTGACCTCGTCCACACTCAGTTCCGGAGTTGTGTTCGACAGGGAATAGCTGACGGTGAGACTGGTCCACCGGCTGCCCTGCGCCACGAAGCGGGCCGGGGTGCCGTCGCCGTCGGCCGCCACGACGTCCGGGCACCCGCAACGGGGCTTGTTCATCAGGTGCAAGGTTGCGTCATCGACGTTCCCGGTGGTTTCCAGACCGTGCATCTTCTGGAACAGGCTCACCGCGGTCTTGAGCTCCTCGTCGTACACACGGGGGTCGGGCGGGTCGAACGCCATGGCCGACCGCCACCACGGATAGCGCGCGGCCAGGTCGGAGTTGGGAAAGTAACCGAACCGCTGCAGATACCGGTACACCTGCTCGACGTGGTCGCCCGCGTCCCCCGGTGCGACGGCGTGCCGGGGCGCCACGTGTTCCCGCTCCGGCGCCATTACCGCAGCGGCTTCCGACTGCTTCGGGTAGTTGGCCATGGTTTCACTCCCTCTCCCGTCCTCCGGCACGGCGCCCTCTCGTCGACCGAGTACCGGCTCGAGCGAACCGCGCGGGGCAAATTCGGGGCAAAGAACAAACAGAACGGTGAGAAGCAGAGAATTCACCACGCAAGAGTGGGAAAATCGGACAGAGTGTGAACGGAGCATGCCCCCGTGTGCCTAGTGGCTGCCGTGCATGGTGACACCGGGCCCTCTTCACCCAACGCTACGACTCTGCGAAGGGGGCGGCAAGCGCTGCGACGTGCGGAAACGGGTTCTTCGCAGGCAGTTTTCGCCGGGGAAGTGCGGACTCCGCGACCGTGTCCGAGTGAGAATGGAGAAGGGTGCCATTATGCCCCAACCCTCCGTGTGACACCGCGTTCCCGTCCAAGGTGATTGCGCACATCACGGCGGACCGGGAGGTCACAGCCCAAGCGCCCCTGGGTCGGGTCCCGTTCGGTAATCCCAAGGGATTTACGTATCGTTTCCTCGCCCTCTGATGAGCCTCACTGGTGATGTCCCGCACCACGGCGCACCATAGGAGGGGAGAGGCGAAAGGCCTCCGACCGGGGTCCGTCTTCGCATCCCTCGTCCGAGGGGGTTCCATCATGGCTTCCCACAGCAGTCCTGCCGTCACATCGTCACACCGGCTGGAGCTGCGCCGACGTGATCGCGACGGTGGTTCCGGCGGCGGTGGTCGTCCAGGTGGCGCGGGCGCTGGAGGACGTCCGCGCCGCCCTGGCAGCGGCGGCCGCCCCGAACGTCCCGGTGGCGGCGGCCGCCCGGACCGCCCTGGCGGCGATGGTCGCCCTGGGCGTCCGGGAGACGGGCATCGCGGAGACCGTCGTCCGGACCGTCCCGACCTAGAGGCAGTAGGGCCGTTCCGGGTCGTGCGGCCGATGGACATGCTCGTGGTCGACATAGACCTGGTCAACCTCCGGTTCGACGGCCGCCGCCTGGTGCGGCGGGAGCCGGCCGCGCCGACACTGCTTGTCTTCGGGCTGCCACCGCAACACGTCCTGGAGGAAATTCCCCGGCAGCCCGACGGCACGAACGCCCCCATCGGGACGACGAAGGCCTTCACCTCCGGCGCGTCCCAGCTGGTCTTCTCGGTCCCGCCCGAAGTGGACAGTCTGGAACTGTCCCTGGACTCCCTGCTCGACTGGGAACGGCTGGTACCCATGACCGTGCCGGTGGTTCAGCCGGGCACGACCCCCACCGGCCTCCCCGGAAGCATCGTCGAGTTCCCCGCCCGGCTCTTCCTCACCTACGACGAACCCGTCAACTGGACGTGTCCGCCGGAGCCTCGCACCGCCGATGGCCGAACCGGGTTGTGGCACGCGCTGCTGAGCAGCGAGCGTGGTGGCGACGCACTGTTGCGGGCCCTGCGCCGGGCCGAGGACCGTGCTCCCGTTCCCGTGGACGTGCCGCTGACTCCGACGAACCTGGAGGACCTGGTCACGCTCACCAGCCGAACGGAGCTGATCGACGCCTCGGGCGCACCCATCGTGCTGCCCAGCGCACCCCTGCGCGCCGAGCAGTTGATAGCGACGCCCATGGGCGCATCCGCCCACCTGCACGGCGCCTGGGAGAAAGTGCCGGACGGCCCCGTCGGGCAGCTCAACAGTATCGGGAGGAACAGCCCGGACCTGGCGGCGTACGACCACATCACAGGCCTGGGACGTGACCAGTTCGTCAGGGTCGTCACCCGGGGCTTTCTCTCCAGCGGGCACCCGGCTCTCCTGGTGCGCGAGGTCAAGCGGCTGTTCGTCGCCGACCGGGACGGTGGCGTCGTGGCCCACCTGCGTCGGGAGGACCGGATCATCCTGCGTGAACCCGAAGTGCGCTACGGGGAGAACACCGGCTTCGCGCATCAGGGACGCAAGATGCCCTTCCGAGCGTGGCGAATCACCGACCGGGTCACGCCGCTGCTCAAGACCGAATGGTCCATCGGTACTGGAACCGATCGTCAGCCGGAGGCCTCGAAGGCGTTCTGGATCCAGCTCCAAGGCGGCGGACATGACCATCTGTTCACCGTTGTCGCGACCGATCACGAGGGCCGCAACGTCAGCTTCACCACGCCGCTGGTCTTCGTGCCCGCCTCACATGCCGGCAACTGGGAGGAGTTGCAGGCCCTCTACTCGTCGAGCGAGACGGAGGAGAGGAAACGCGTCAGGCGGCCCCTGGACGGTCAGGTGATGGCCATGGCACAGCCCCCGGCGGACGCCCCCGGCAGCACCAGTCACGCGGTGGGCAAGCTGATATTCGAGATGGAACAGAAGGTCGACGGAGGTGACCATCCGCTGGCCGGCACACTCGTCGTGTCCGGCGCCGACGCGCGGGTCCCCGCCCTCGAACCGTTCACGTCCAAGGCGGGAGACGTGCCCGTCGAGTTCAACGACACATACCTCGAACACGGCATGGCAGCACATCCGGCACGCGCCTACCTCGACCTGGTCGATGCGGTCGGTCTGCAGTTTGCCGCGGACAAGGTCGGTGGGCTCGCGCGGCCCAACGCCGCCGTCAAGGTGATCACCAGCCAGGCGGGTGTCGTACCGGACGTGTTCGGGAACGACCCCACCGCGGAGATCAGGAACGCTCTCGGCGCAGCCAAGTTGCTCGGCTTCATCGACCTGGGGCCCCTGTTGGGGTCCATCGAGAAGCAACAGCTGGACCGCCTGAAGCAACTGGGAGACCAAGAGATCCAGGCCCTGCTGGACGATGCGGCCGGCACGATCCCCGCCCCGGTCCTGCGCGTCCGGGACCTCGCCGACGGTGCGGGCAAGGAACTGCGCTACGTGTGGAAGACAAAGCTCGCAGCGCCGGAATCCCCCGGGCAGCCGTTCCCCCTGGACGTCTCCCGAACGGTGCTCACCCTGGACGCACGGACGGTCGTGTCGAAGGAAGCCGGGCAGAAGACGTCGATCGAGGGCAGACTGCGCGACATCGCGCTGGAGATCGCCGACGTCGTCCGTGTCAGGATCGCCGACCTGCGCTTCACAGCCGTCCCCGGCAACAAGCCGGACGTGTCGGCGTCCGGCGTGGAGATGGAGTTCCTGGGGGATCTCCGATTCGTCGACACGCTGCGCAGCGCCCTGCCCGCCGACGCCTTCGGCTCCGGTGCGTTCGTGGACGTCCAGCCCTCCGGCATCCGTACGGGCTACGCGCTCGCCCTGCCGGCCATCGGGATCGGCGTTTTCTCGCTCACGAACGTCTCCCTGCGCACGGAGCTGACCATCCCCTTCGACGCCGACAAGGCCATCGCCTTCCGCTTCTCGGTCTCCGAGCGGCAGCGTCCGTTCAACGTCATCGTCTCCGTGTTCGGCGGGGGTGGCTACATCTCCGTGCTCGTCGACGCGGAGAAGGGAATCAGGGAGGTCGAGGGTGCTATCGAGTTCGGTGGGGGCGCGTCACTGAATCTGGGCGTGGCGAGCGGCGGAGTGACGATCATGGCCGGTGTCCGCATCGAGGTCAGGGACAACCTCGTCAAGGTGGGCGGCTATCTGCGATGCAGCGGCTTCCTCAGCGTCCTGGGCATCGTCACCGTCTCCGTCGAGTTCTACCTGGAGCTGACCTACGAGAAGCGCGGCAACGAGTCGGTGGTAAGGGGAAGAGGGACCCTCACCGTGAGTGTGAAGATCGCCTTCTTCAGCAAGTCCGTGTCCCTCACCCTCGAGCGGAGTTTCTCGGGTGCGCCCGGTGATCCCACCTTCGTCGACTGCTTCGACAGGGAGACCCACTGGGAGGACTACTGCCTGGCCTTCGAGGACGAACCGTAGACCGGTCGGGAAGTGATCATGAAGTTCGAACAAAGAGTGTTGTGGACGGTGCTCCCGGCGGGCCTGTCGGCGGACGGCACACAGGTGAAGATCTCGGTGCTCGTCGCTCCCCGCCTCGGAGTACCGGACCCGGGTACGGCGACCGAGCCGCCGCAGCAGTCCCGCGGCACGTTGCAACCCTTCCGGGACTTCCTCGCCTGGCCTGAGAGGATCAAGGACGCGACCTTCGGATTCACGCTGGCTGACGACGTCTCATCCTCGTTCAGCGACGCGGTCCGGCCGTCCGGTACGGCTCCCGACAACACGCTCTGGAAGAAACTCTTCCGCGGCGACATCCCGCTGGAGCCGTACGTCTTCGAGAACATGGCCCCGCGAGCCGAAAGGGCCCGCACCTACTCGGCCGAGGCGGCCGCCCGCACGACCCGGACGTTCTACCGGGCGGCGGCGAGCAAGTCCCCGGAGCAGCCCCCCGAAATGAGCTCCGTCATACGGGGGATGATGAACACCGCGAAGCCCGGACTCGCCCGCCAGGCCGACGACATGCGCCAAGCTCTCGGCGAAATGGCGGCCTTCCACCGCCCTGCGGTCCAGAGCGCACCGACGCTCGCGAGCGGCGAGGCCCGACAGGATCCCGCACCGGAGAAACCCGAGCCGGATTTCCACCAGATGCTGACCTCCCTCGGCGACCACCCGGCGCTGCTTCGGCGGCTCGGCCTGATCCTGGACTTCCTCCTGCCGGCCGAGCACATACCCGTCTCCCCGGGCGATCACTTCATCAGCGTGGTGCCGCACTGGGAGTCCGCACTCGGACCGGCTTCGCAGGACTTGCCCCCGCGCACCCGCTACGTCTTCCTGCCCGACCGCAAGCTGTTCGTCGCCGCCTCCCGGAACGCCGAAGCCGACCCGCTGGGCTCTCCGGCGCTCGGTCTCGTGGCGTTGCCCGAAGCGGACTTCTCGCTCGAGCAGGCCGACATCGACGCGGCCGCGCTGCAGCTGGCGGACCTCGCCCGGGACCCCGCCGAGACCGGTGGCGCCGTACCGGATCCGAGCGATCCGTCACCCGAGACCAAAGGGCTGGCTCCGGTCCGCACCCAGGGGATCTCCCTGGTCAGGGACGACCGCAAAGGGGCACTCATGGAGGAGTTCGCCGCGGCGGCCCAGCACAACGACGCGGCCGCCGCCGCGCTGGCGGCGCAGCAACAGGCGGTGGACGGCCAGGGCACAGACCGCGCGGACTCTCCGGCCATGCCCGACCTCTGTGCCGATGACCTGGTCAGGGGCCACCGGATGGACGTCTGGGACGACTCCCGTGCACGCTGGTACTCCTTGCACGCACGCACCGTCGCATACCGTTCGCCCGGCGGGGACGAGCCGCTCCTCACGGTGTCCGACGAGGGGTTCTTCCAGGTCAACCTGGTGTCCTCGCCCGAAGGTGCCGAGAGCGGCGAACTGCGCATTCCAGAACGGATCACGACCTGGGAAGGCTGGTCCGAGTCGGCTCCCCGTCCCGGGCGGGTCCTGGGCATCGGGGACGGAGCGCCCGACGAGGTCGTCGAACCCGCGAACGAGGCACAGACGCACCTACCGCTGGAAATCGAGACCAAGGTGCAGAAGGGCTCGCTGCCCCGGTTGAGGTTCGGCCGTGGCTACCGGGTACGGCTGCGCACTGTCGACCTGGCAGGCAACGGCCTCACCTTGGGCGAAGCGAACGCCCTGGTGGACCGGGAGGACAGCGGCGACTGGGTGCTGCCCGCGGGCGGGCCCATGGTGTTCCGCAGGTTCGAGTCCGTGCCGGCACCTGCCGTCGTGCCCAGACTGCATCTCGACGAAGGTGCCTCGGCGTTCCGGATGGTCATCCGGAGCACCCCGGGCAGCGAACCGGGCCCGGGCGGCGGCGCGTCCCCCGACCCCGGCACGCGGATCGTCGTGCTGGCCAACGTGCAGCCCGGTCGGACGAACGACGACATACGTCTCGTCCAGCAGGCCCTGATCGCCCGCAACCACCCCATTCCCGCCGGTGCCACGGGACACTTCGGGCCGCAGACCGGGGAGGCCTACGCCGCCGAACAGCGCGAGCAAGGCTTCCGCGGTCGGGACGCCGACGGCATCCCCGGTTGTCGGTCCCTGACGGAACTCGGCCGCAAGAGCGGATTCGCCGTCGACTGTGAAGCTGCCGCCGGCACATCCGGCACATCCGGCACATCCGGCACATCCGGCACATCCGGCGGGACGGCCGGGAGCAGCCGGGGCACGGAACCGGCCCGGACCGCAGAACAGTACGCCGCCGACCTCAACAGCTCACCCCTGGTCACGACAGGCGACCACACTCCCTTCAGCGGTGTCGACGAACGGCACCTGGTGGCCCCCAACGCCTCGGTGCAGTGTGTGGAGCGGCACGGGCTGCTCGACGGGGCCATCGGTTCTCCCGACCGAGCCGCCAGGGAGGCCGGCTATGCGCTGGCATCCCGCGAGAGCGGCTCCCTCAACGATCCGGCTCCCGACGTGGAGGTGCAGCCGGTCGACTCGCCCGCCGCCGACCCCGAGCACCCCGTGGCAACCGCTCGGCACCGAGGTGAACAGATCGACCTTCCCTATCTGCGGGACCCCATGGCCGAGGGGGCTCTGCTGCTGGGCCTGCCCGGCATGGAGGAAGGCAAGCCGTTCGAGGTGCCCTGGGGAGGAAGCGACTGGCACCGGCCCCGGTCGTTCCGGCTCAGGCTTGCCGAAGGCAACGCTCCACCTCACTTCGACGAGTCGTCACGCGTGCTGACGGTCTCGCTCCCCAAAGGGCGAGTGGCCACAGTGCGGGTGTGTTCCGCCATCCGGTTCGACGAGACGCTGATGGGCCTGGCCGCCTGGTGCAGGGAGCAGCCCGGTCCACCGGCGGCACCGGGACCCGTGCCGCAGAACGGAGAGGAGGACGGTGAGAACGCGGCACTGCGGGAGATGGCGGCACTGCAGGAGGAGGAGCGGCAGCTGGCATCCAGGGCATTGGACCTGGCCGCGGCCGGGCGCCACTGGATGTTCACACCGGGCCAGGAAATCACCCTCGTTCATGCCGTGCAGCGGCCATTGAAACAACCCGTCCTGGACCTGCGAGCCACAGAGTCCCGTCCCGCCGGTGCCACGGCCGAGCACGTCGCCGGGACGATCAAGCTGGACCAGGGCAGCACCGATCGGGTCGAACTCGTCGCCAACTGGACGGAAGTGGTCGACGAAGGCGACGAAGGCCGTACCGAACGGCCGATGACCACGCCGGTCTTCGATCTCCTCACCGCGACGCTGCCCTCGGACGAAGACACGGACACCGAACCCGCCACCCTCGTGGACGGCACCCTCACCTTCGACACCCGGACCACCGAAAAGCCGGCGGACCCCGAACGGACGAAACCGAAACGGACGGAACCGAAGAAGCACGAGTTCGGCGACACCAAGCATCGCCGGGTGCTCTATCACCCGGTGGCCGGAACCAGGTTCGGCGACTACTTCCCGTCCCGGCTCGCCGCGGACGACGCGACCGCCCTGACCGTGCAGGGGACGGCTGTGGTGCACTCGATACCCAGCAGCGCCCCGCCCACCGCACCGAGAGTGCTGTACTGCGTACCCACGCTGTCCTTCGAGACCGTCGAAGGCGGACCCGGGACGGTCGTCCGGCGACGGAACGGCCGCGGGATCCGGGTGTTCCTCCAGCGTCCCTGGTTCTCCTCCGGAGACGGCGAACTCCTCGGTGTGGTGGTCGGCCCGGCACCGGGAGCCGGCAGCACTGCCACGGACGGCTTGGGCGTGACAGTGATGGGCCGTGACCCGATCCACCGCTCCGCCGACGTCGTCGCCCCCACGGTGTCGACGTTCACCAACGCGGTGCGGCACGCCGAGAACGTCAAGCCGGTGCCCGGAACTCAGCCGTCACCCACGGTCACCGTGGTGGGTTTCCTGCCGCAGTTCGATCCCGAGGGGAACCGCTGGTTCTGCGATCTGGACCTCGACACGGGGGACACGTATCTGCCGTTCGTGCGGCTGGCCCTGGTCCGCTACCAGCCGAACTCGATCCCGGATGCGGAGATCTCACCGGTCGTCGTCACCGATCTGGTCCAGACCCTGCCCGACCGCGAACTCCGGGTGCGGCTGGACGACGTGCCCACCGTCAGCGTCACGGGCCCGTCGTACGATCCGGTCGACTCCCCGCCGCCCCGGATCACGGCCACCGTGCAACGCCGCACCGCCGTTCCCGACGAGGACCTCGCCTGGGTCACGCTCCACGACACGACCGTGACGCTGACCTCGATCGACGCCGCGTCCACACGAAGGCCGTCCTACGTCGGGCAGGTCCCGTTGCCGTCCGGCGTGCCGCGGGACCGACTCCGCCTGCTGGTCACGGAGACCGACGGCATACCGCCCGACGCGGGTACCCCGCCCACCACTCCCGGGCGAGTGGTGTACTGCGACACCGTCCCCCTGATCGGCGATGACCGGAACCGTGACGGCCACAGGCGTGATCGCCACCGGCACGAGGACGGCGGCCGCCACCGCTGAACGGGCCTCCCGGCAATGCCGGTGGACTCCCTGTGCCATGCCGCCGAGATATGAGCTTTCCGCCGATCGAAGGAACTTGTTCACATGCCAGGTCGAACAAGGCGCAGGGTGTGTGATCGACGCTAGTTTGTCCGCCATGGTCAAACAGTGTTTCACCCCTTTCCAAGCCGGTCTTGATCTGGGCCTGGCCAGCCTTTTCGGACGCATCGCGGAATGGATCGTCAAGAAGGAATACTGTCTGTCGAAAGGCGGATGCAGTGAGTTTCTCACCCTGCCTCCCACGCCGGGCACGGACTTCTTCGACGAAAATGCCGGAACGACTCGGTGCCGCTATCTCGCTGCCTATCTGAAGTCCCACAACCCGGCGCTCGACGAGGTCTTTCTCGCCCAGACGTGTGAGGCCCGCAAGCGTGGCAAGCATCCCGGTGACGACAACGAGGAACGCTTCCCGGTGCCCGACATCATCACGCACGAACCGCCGGGCCGCATGGAATTCTACGAGATCAAACCGAATTCCCAGTCCGGAAAAAGCGACGGCCGGGACAAACTCCTGGCCTTCCAGGCACTGGTCGACTTCTTCAAACCCAACGTGCCGACCATGACGTACAAGGCGGGCACTCTGTTCGACCCGGACCGCTCGATCCTCATGTGGGACGGGACCTGGTTCGGCAGTCCGGTCAAAGTGTTCTTCCACTTCAGGCGGGAGGACAAGGGCCTGATCGTCTATGAGGTGTGTGCAGAAATCTCCGGCAACCTCCTCGCCGAGGTTTTCGTCAAGGCACTGATCAAGATGGCTGTGCTCCTGGTGATCCTCATGCTGGCGCCAGTCGTCGGCGGGATCCCCGTGTTGGCCTGGAACTCCCCCCTTCAGGACAGCGTGGGAGATGGTGGTGCCAACGACGGGCAGGACACGCGCTACATCCAGTCGTTGCTCAACGATTGGCGCGGCCGCAACGGACGTTCCCTCATTGGGATCGACGGGCTCGTCGGTGGTGAGACGATCGGAGCCATCACCGACTTCCAGCGGACCGTGACCGGTGTCACCGACGGCAGGATCGACGTAGGGTTTCAGGCCATCACGGCGCTCGAGCGGTCACACATGGACGCAGCCCAGGCCGCGATGCGGCTGGGCGAGCTGCATGAACTGGGTACGCAGGACTTGGCACGGGCCGTGTACCGGCCGGATCCCGACGCGTTGCTGCTCGAGGTGATCGAGACTGACGCCGTCACCGCGGTCGGCACCGGGACGCAACAGTACTTCGACCACCTGCACGCCGAGACGTGACGTGGCGTCCGCATCAGCCGGACGGCAATCGGTCCGACCGCCTCAGGGAAGCCGTTGTGTCCTGCTGGCGACCAAGTGGCCCGCCTCGTAGCCGTCGATGCGGGCTGCGCGAGCGGGCGTCGCGGCGGGAACCGACACCTCTGCCCGGTCGTCGACGAGATCGACCGACGTCTGGGGTCGCTGGTCGACGTAGACGTCGAGACGATCGACGTTCGCCGTCTGCAACGTGAGCTTCACGGAGCCGTCGACCGTGACGACGTCCGTGACGGACACGGTGTGCGGCTCCCGGTCCTTGAGCAGCAGACCTGCCCGGTCGAAGAGGTCGGCGTTGTCGTCCAGGAGGTCCCGGCGGGTCATCCGGTGCAGTTCGTCGGGGACGACGCCCAGGTCCTCCACGGGAGTGCCGGACAGGGCCCCGACCCGAAGGGTGCGGCGGATGGACACGCGCATGCCGGCTCGCTTCGGCAGTGGCGCGTAGGGCGTGTCCCGGTCGCCTGCGAGGAGGTCGGAGAGGAGTTTGTGGGTCCAGACGTTGGCTCCGCCGGCGCCCGTGTTCTCGTCGGTGCCGAGCACAGGGCCGATCCCGTGATCCTGGAATCCGGCGGCGAAGATGTCGGTGGCCGAGTAGCAGCGCGCGTTGGTGATGAGAACCACCGGCCCGAAGTACTGCTGCCCGACGGCGTTCGCGCCGTCCTCGGGACTGAGGGGGAACGCGCTCGAGAAGGTGGCCCCGGTTTCGACGGCCTGCTCCATGGAGGGCACCCAGGCACCCAGGCCGACGCCGGAGGAGTCCTGATGCCTGCGGCAGATGCGCAGGTTGAGCGGGGTGCTGATGAACTGCACCGGCTCGGGGACGATCCGGCGCGGGGTGAGGACCTGCAGGGCGAACTCGGCCGCGTGGATGTGCCCGCCGCCGTTGTCACGGACGTCCACGATGAGCCCGTCCTGGGGCAGGCGGCCGATCAGCCGGACGAACTCCCGGAGGAATGACACCGGGTCGTCCACGGCGAACGTGAAGATGCGGATGTGGCCGAACCGTCCGGAGGACGTCGTCACCTGCTGGGCCTTGAACACCTTGGGCATGGTCGTGGCGATCTCGTCCCCGCGCAGCTCGGGTACCGGTTCGTCGGCCCGGATGGCCTCTTCCTGCGTGACGACCCGAGGGGCGAAGAGCAGCACCTTCGCCCGGCCGGCCTCGTCCGCGTCGAGGTCCAGACCCTGAGCCAGGGCCGCGGTGCTGATCGCGTCCGCGTCCACCATGGGAGGCAGGTTCTCCACGATCCGCCAGTTCTCCCGCAGCTCGTGCGGTGTGCCGCTGTCGTCGACGTAGCTGACGGTCACCCACTCCTCGAAGGGAGGCAGGTGGATGCGCAGCGGTCGTACGGTGAGGGACTGAACGCCCCGGCTGCGCCGGGCGGGAGCGTTGCTGCCGGCGAACCGGGCCGCGTTGAGGTCGACGGCTGCCGAGATGGGGATGCCGCTCCAGTGGGTGATCTCGGCGCCGGGGACGAAGCCGGGTGCGGAGAAGCCCTCGGCCACATGCGTGACCATGAAGTGCGGTCCCTGTGCGTCCGTGTACTGCTCGACGAGGAAGGGCAGGAAGGCGATCCTGTCCGTGAAGGGCTCAGGCAGCAGGTAGTTGGTGTGCAGGTCACGGACCGAGTGGAAGATCTCCGACATCTCGGCGTGGAAGAGCCACTCCGGAGGCATCGTCTGCTGGGTCTGCCGTTCCAGGCGCCGGCGCAGCACGCGCAGGCGCTGGACCGGATTCACGGCGTGCATCGCGGTCTTGAGCGGCAGGTGGACGTAGTTCTGGTCCAGCAGGACGAGTGCCTGATCGACGATGAGTCGGCGCTCCTCCAGAGTGAGGGTCCCCGCCTGTGCGAGGAAGCTCCCCAGCGGACGTGAAGCGGCGAGGTGGGAGCGAACCGACTCCGCGGCATGCCGGATGAACTCGGGTGTCGTGTCTTCGGTCAGGGCCGTCATGATGTTCCTCCGGAGCGTGGGTCGAATGCAGTTGAGCGGTTCCTCCGACTCCGGTCGCCGGTACTCGGCCGAGGCCTGTCTAAGGCAGCTGACCGTTCACCGGCAGCAGGTCGAAGAAGTGGTGCTCGGCGGCCGGCTCGTAGCGCAGGAGCGCCGCGAAGCGGACCACGCGGACGCTCACATGGTCGATGGCCTCGGGCGCGGCCTCGTCCAGGGACTCACGGACCGTGCCGTGCCAGTAGCCCGCGTCGGTGAGCGGATCACCGGTGGGCTCCTGGGCGGCTCCGGACGAGTGCACGCTCACGGGCAGGTACAACCGTGTGACGCCCTTGTCCGCGCACGCCCCGGCGAGCTGCCTGCCCGTGAGCCCCTCCCTGCCGTGCAGACCGGGCGCGAACTGTTCCAGCACGACCAGAAGCGGCAGTTCCCCCACGCAGGCCCAGCTCTGCGGGAAGGCCCCGCCGCGGGCGTGCCCGCCTTCGCCGCTGTCCCGGGCCTCGTAGGAGCCGCCCGCACCGCCGGGATCGGGCCGGGGCCGGTCGTTGAAGTACGCCCAGCGCCAGCCCTCCGTCCTCCCGTCGACGTTGCCCGCCGCGGCACCCTCGGCCCAGGCGTCCATGTAGCCGACGTCGCGGACGCTGGGTGTCGGGGGAGTGTGCGGGGGCGAGCTGATGCCCGCGTCGTAGCCGTCCTGCCAGCCCTGGACCTCGTCGGGTACGAAGACCCCGGGCTCCGTGGGAACCGGATGGGGATTGTGCTGAGGCATGGAAACTCCCGCGACTGCTCACCAGCTCGGCTTCGCCACGTTGCCGTAGGACCAGCTGGAGCCCTTGGACATCTCGAAGTGGAGGTGCGGCCCGGTGGAGTTGCCCGTCTTTCCGACCGCGCCGAGCCGCTGACCGGCGGAGACCTTCTGTCCCGTCCGCACCTGGCGCTGTGACAGATGACAGTAGGTGTAGACGTGACCGTTGTCGGCCTTCAGCCCGATCCACTGGCCGTACGCCCCGCCCTTGGCGTTCGACCAGGCGATGGTGCCCTTGCGCACCGCGACCACGGGAACGCCGGAATCGGCGGCGAAGTCCTGTCCGGTGTGCCGTCCGACACCGTCGGGCTTCCAGGCGTAGGGCCCCCGGGCGAAGAAGCCGAAGGTGACCTTGTGGCCGGGAACGGGCGACGGCACACGACCTCCGCCGGAGGTGCCGCTCCGTCCGGTGCCGGTCGCGGCCCCCTTGCAGTCGACGGAGAAGCCGGCACGGCGGCCGAGCGCGGTCAGCGACGTGCAGCCGGGGACACCGTTGGCTTCGGCTCCCTTGAAACCCTGGGCGAGTTGTTCGGCCCGGTACGCTGCTTTGGTCTCCTTGCCGAAGAAGCCGGTGGCTCCATTCGGTATTTTGCGGCCGCGGGCGATGAGCGCCTTCTGCACGGTGCGCACATCCTCGTTCTTCTTGCCGAACTGGACATTGGACAAAGCGACCATGGCGAACTCGTGTCCTTTCGTCGCTCAGGGCGTCACCGCGGGCGGAGGAGTCGTCGATGGATCTGTCATGTCCGACGCTACGGAGTCGGCGTCAACGCGACGTCATCCTGACGTCATCGGTTGCAGAGGGCGGACCCGGGCCCGAAACTGGTAAGGGACGGCGTTCAGCGCGCTCACGCAGCACCCTGTGAGCGAGGCGATGAGGTTGGTGTCCCCTCCCCAATTGCGGTTGCTCGGCCAGTTCCGGCTGGAACTCGGCACCGGCACCGTCGAACTGTGCCGCAACGGGCAGCGGTTGCTGGCGTTCATGGCGCTCAGGGGCCGGGTCTCCCGCACGGTCCTCGCCGGCACGTTGTGGCCCGAGGTGACCGAGGAGCATGCCCGGGGCAGCCTGCGCACCACCTTGTGGAAGCTGCCGCACGGCGAGCCGCCCCTGATCGGGTGCTGCGGCGACTCACTGCTGGTCACCCCGGCCCTGCACGTCGACGTCCACGCCCTTCAGCAGACGGCGCTCGACGTGGTGGAGGACTGCGGCCCGTCCTTCCGCACCCGGCCGCCCCTGAAGCTCCTCACAGGTGAGGATCTGCTGCCGGGATGGGACGAGGACTGGGTCCTGCTGGAACGTGAACGCTTGCGGCAACTGCGCCTGAACGCACTCGACATGCTGGCCGAGGCCCTGATACGGCAGGGCAGAACGGCGCTGGGGATGGAGGCGGCCTGGGCGGGCGTCCGTGCGGAACCCCTTCGGGAGAGCGCGCACCGGGGCATCGTGTCGGCGCATCTGGCGGAGGGCAACGTCAGCGAGGCCGTGCGCCATTACAACGCGTTCTGCCGGTTGTTGAGCAAGGAACTGGGCGTCGCCCCCTCGCCGCGGTTCGCCCGGATGCTTCCCGAGCGACTCGCCGTGCGGGCCTCACTCTGCGGCGGCGACCTGCCTCGTGGAGACGGGCTGCGAGGCTGGTTCCGGTAGGCGCCGCGGCCCGTGGTGCCGGGCCTTCGCGTTCAGGGCCATACGCCGGTGAAGTCGATCTCGCGTGCCCACTCCGGATGGTCTATCAGCGGGTTCCGGTTGCCCTGGACCTCCGCGATGGCCGCATTGCGGTGCAGTTCGTACTCGGAGACCGGCTCGTTCTCGTGCCACCGCAGCAGGACCGGCAACCGGTCCTCGGGGAACTCGCGCGCCACGTCGCCGACCTGGCCAGGGTAGCGGAGGAGGAAGTACAGGGTGGCACGGGCGACCGCGCCCTTGCCGTCCTGCGGTTCGAAACCCGTGCTCTCCCGCATCCCGCAGGCGTCGCGGACCGCTTCCTCGAAGTCGGGGAAGTCCACGTAGGGGAAGTTTCCGCGGAAGCTGTTGCAGCCGACCTCGCACGCGAACAGGTGATGCAGGTCGCCCCGCATCGGCTCCTGCTTCTCGAACCACGACTGCGGCACCACATGCTCGCAGTTGAACGGCAGGGACGCCTCCAGCGCGTCGAACTCGGCCTCGAACTCGGCCGGCCCCGCCGTGCTCTCCTGGAACATGAGTTCCTGCACCCTGGCCAGGCGCGCCTCTGCCACGGCGGCGTCGGAGCGTATGAGCTCCTCGGCGGAGAAGTCCTTGCCCGAGTAGATGCTGCGCAGCCGGCCGTCCTTGTGCAGGTCGACCCAGGGGTAGACCAGCCGCATCGGCTTGTACCTCGGCTGGGGCTCGTGGGTCTCCGTCAGCAGCGTGGTCAGCGTGCGGCGCAGCGCATCACCGTCGCCGGTGCCGACGTGCGCGTAGTATGCCTCGCGGGCGGCGTTGTCCGCGGTCCGGTCGTAGTAGGGGCGTTCCTGCGCGAGCCGGTGACTGGCCAGGGCCGCGTCGACGTCCTTCTCGACGGCGGTCATGACGTCCGGGCGTCCGGGCGCCCGGGGGGCGCCGCCCGGCATCGCGGTGAGCGCCGGCGGGGCCGAGGGCGCGTTCTGCGGAGCAGGGGCTGTGCCGAAGCCGAGAGTGATGCGCAGCGGGACGGTGAGGTGCACGGTGCCGTCGGCCACGTGCGTCCGTTCCTGTGCTTGTGCCTGTGCAGGTGATCCGTCGGTCCCCGGCAGGGTGGGCCTGCCGTTGGGGGAGGGCGAGGGAAGGGCGCTTTCCGCGGGGGGCGGAGTCAGCCCCGTCGTGAACACCTCGTCCCGCAGCCGGGCCGCCTCGCCGGACAGGGGCACTTCGTGCAGGGCCCGCAGCACGCGACTGATCCGTACTCCCTCGTTGGCCCGCCAGGCCAGTTGCTGCTCGCCCATGTCCGGCCGCCACACGGTGCCGTCGACGCTCAGCGGTCGGCCCGCGGCGTCGGTCTTCGGGACCGCCGAGTGGTGGAGCGCGACGACCTCCCACTGATCGTTGAAGACCGCGGAACCCGAGGAGCCTTCACGCGTGTCGGACTCGTAGTGCAGGAACCGTTCCAGCACGTCGACGATCTGGTTCTCGCGCAGCGCGATCTGCTTGGGCTCGCCCCGCGGGTGCTGGATGATGTTGACGAACTCTCCCACGACGACCTTCCCCTCGGCCTCGCTGAGGACCAGCCGGCCGAACGACGACAGGTCCTCGCCCTGCCCACCGCGTGGGGCCACCGCGACGAGGGTGTAGTCCAGCGCGCGGTCGGTGACGAAGAACCGCAGGGGCTCCAGCGCGAAGACCGCCGGAACGAGCGGGCTCCCGTCGATGCCGTCCTGGAACGCGAACGCGACCTTGCTGCGGCTCGCCTCCTCCGTGCCGCGCAGCACGTGGTTGTTGGTGAGCATCAGGCAGGGGGACACCATGAATCCGGTGCCGTGCCCGCCTCCCGGCCCGCTGATGGTGATCCGGCCGACCGAACGGGCAGCCCGGGCGCCGTGCTCCAGGAACGCGACGGGGGTGAGATTGTTGCGGCCGATCAGGCGCTCCAGTCCCAGCACTTCACTGGTGAAGGTCTCCGGGGGAAGCTGAAGAGTGCTGCCCGCGCTGCTGGCGGGTTCCGTCGGCGTCCGCTCGATCGCCCGGACCATGGCCCAGTCCGCGCCGAGACGTGCCAGCCGCTTCTCGACCCGCTCGGGTTCGTCCGCGTAGAGCGGGCCGCGCGTCGCGACCACGGACTGGTTCCGTTCGCGCCGCTCGCTTCGGTTCGCATACCGCGCTGCGGCCATTGTCAGCTGTGACAGATAGTCCGACTCTCGTTCGGAAGCGAGTTCTGCCGTGGCCATGATCCGCCTCCTGGCCTGTTCGATGGTGGCGGTCGTGTCGGAGACACGGTTACTGGGGCAGACGGGACGGCGCCCGGTTGTATGCGCCGGCTCTGCCGGGGCGCACGTGTGAGGTACGGCGCCGCATGCGCACAGTGCTTCCTGTTACCGATGCTTGCAGACAAAAGGTGCATGTGCAAAGGAACGGCCGCTGTCGTTTCTGTCCAAGACGGCCGCCGTGTCGGCGAATTAGTGTGAACCCGGCAGTTGGCCATCCGAGCCCGAGGAGACGGCACCATGCGCAAGTTGGTCTACACCGGTTTCATGTCGCTCGACGGCGTCGTGGATTCGCCCGGCGGTGGGCCGGGGGAGGAGCACCGCAGCGGTGGTTGGGTGTTCAAGCACCTCGACTTCGTCGAGGAGGCCTGGTCGCTGAAGGGTGAGGAGCTCGCCGACACGACGGCGCTGATGTTCGGCCGCCGCAGTTACCAGGCGTTCGCGCCTGTCTGGCCGGGCTCCCAGGACCACGCCGCCTACAAGGAGTTGCCCAAGTACGTGGTGTCGACCACGCTGCCCGACGACGCCCTTGTCGACGGGTGGGGACCGACGACGATTCTCCGCTCGACGGAGGACGTCGCCGCCCTCAAGGAGGGCGAGGGCGGCGCGATCTTCATCCACGGGAGCGCGGAGCTGGCCCGACGACTGTCCGACGAGGGCCTGATCGACCAGTACAACCTGCTGGTCTTCCCTGTGCTGCTCGGCGCCGGCAAGAGCCTGTTCGGCCGGGCCGACCGGGCCAAGCAGATGCTTGCGCTGCGGGAGACGGACAACTACTCGAACGGGATCCTGAAGCTGGTCTACGACGTCAGGCGCTGATCCACATCGAGGGCGAGCGCGCCGCCGGCGCCCTCGCGCAGCTGCCGGGCGGTGCGTCCGACGTAGGAGCGCAGCGCCCTGGCGAGGTGCGGCTCGTCGAAGTAGTCGAGCTTGGCGACGACGTCGGCGGCCGGGTCCCCGGCCGCCAGGAGTTCCGCCGCCGTGCGGGCCCGCTCGATCTGCCTGACCGCGCCCCGCGTCAGCCCGGTCGCGGCGCGGAACCGGCGTTCGACCGTGCGCCCCGAGACGGCAGGGCGGTGGCCCCGCAGCACATCGGCGACGAGCGGGTCACGGACCACGGCCCCGGCCTGGACGAGACGCTCGACCAGCGCCTCGGCATCGTCGGGGCCGGGCGTCTCCCAGCGCCCGCCGTCCAGCCGGAACGTGCGCCGCGTGGTGTCGGGGAGTTCGACGCCGCCGTCGACCAACGCGGGCATGGGCACCGTCCGCAGCGAGGTGCCCACAGCGAACTCGATGCCCACGAAGTGCGCTCCTTCCGGGACCGGTGCCGTGCCGGTACGGGTCTCCGGACCGGTGACGCCCGCGTACGCCCGGCCGTCCTGCTCCCAGAACACCAGGCCCAGGCGCGCTCCGGCCACCGACGTCATCGCCGTGACCTGAGCGCTGGTGCATGTCCACACGGTGTCGACCCACGGGGAGTCGGACCGGCGCGTCTCGAACCGCAGTCCCACGGGCGCAGGGTACGCCGCGGGAGCACCGTCGCGGCAACCGGCTTTCAGTGCGCCGCTGTTTCGCGCAGATCCAGGGTCCAGGTCTGGCCGGTGAGGTCATGGCCGAAGCTGTGGTGGGGTTCTTCGTGGACGAGGACGAACCCGAAGCCCTCGTAGATCCTGCGCGCGGACACCAGGTTGTCGTTGGTCCACAGGGTCACCCGCCGGTAGCCGGCCTCGCGGGCGAACGAGAGGGACCGTCCGACGAGACGGGTGCCGAGTCCGAGGCCCCGGGCGTCCGGAGTGACGAGAAGGACCCGCAACCTGGCCTCCTCGGGCCGCTCGCCGGCGACCAGGAACACGCAGCCCGCGCGTTCGCCGTCGACCTCCGCGATCCAGGCGGCTTCCGTGGCCGGGGAGTGTCCGACGGCGTAGTCGGCGACGATCTTGGCGACCAGGGCCTCGAAGTCGGTGTTCCAGCCGAACTGCCGCTCGTAGAGCTCGCCGTGGGCCATGACGACCCAGCCCAGGTCGCCGGCGCGGTCCGCACGGCGGATCCGGATCTGCCGCTGATCGGCTTCCTTGCGCATCGAGCACGCTCCGCAGTCACGGGTGGCGGTCTGTTACTGACACGGTCGTGTCAGTAGCTTTAGGCTAGGCCCGTGTCCCCGCGAACCGCAAACCCTTCCGCCCGCCGGACCGAACTCCTCGAGGCCTCCTACCGGTACGCGCTCAGCCACGGCCTGACCGATCTGTCGCTGCGGCCCCTGGCCGAAGCCATCGGCTCCAGCACCCGCGTACTGATGTTCCTGTTCGGCAACAAGGAGGGACTCGTACGGGCGCTGCTGGAACGGGCCCGCGCCGACGAGCTCGCCCTCCTCGCGCGCTTCCGGCGGTCCGGCCGCCCGGTCGGCCTGGTGGCGGCGGCGGAACAGGTGTGGCAGTGGCTCGCGGCCGACGAGCACCGCCCGCTGCTGCGCCTGTGGGCCGAGGCGTACGCCCGCTCCCTCGTCGAGCCCGACGGCCCCTGGGCAGGATTCGCCCGGGCCACCGTGGACGACTGGCTCGATGTCCTGGCGGCCTGCCAGCCGCGATCCGAACGGGATGCGGCGGACGGCGCCGTCCGCCGCACGTTGACGCTCGCAGTCCTCCGCGGGGCACTGCTCGACCTTCTCGCCACGGACGACGAGCCCAGGGCGACCGCGGCCGTCCACCGGCACCTGGCCCATCTCGGCAACGAGAGTCACGGCACCGCATGACCGCCGCGGTCATGGAGGGAACGCTCAGCCGCCGACCGTCCCCGCGTCGATGCGCCGGCCCCGGAGTGTGTCCACGACGACGGGGATGCCGGCCGGGATCTGTCCCTCGAGCCGGTCGAGCAGCAAGGGAAGCGGTGGGATCCCGTCCGGTGTGCGGACGTGGATGTGCATCGTCCGGGACACCGCGTCGACACTCGTGACGGATGCGCCCGGCTCGTCGGCGAGCCACTGCTCCGCCGCGTGCTTCGCCCGGTTGGTCCAGGAGTTGAGCAGCAGCGTGACCACGGTGTTGGCCGTGAGCGGGACGAACACCACGGCGAACAGCAGGGCCATGGCGACATAGCTCCTCCGGGCGGGCCGTCCGGCTGTCCTGTTCTCCTCGGCGCCGTAGCCGAGGGCGGCGAAGACCACCATCCCGCCGAAGACCAGCGCGAAGAGGTTGGAGACGAAGAGCACCAGTGCACCCAGGGCGAGCCATCCCGACAGCCGGCCCAGACACACCCCGGTCACCACCAGGGGCGGAACGAGCGAGATGGCGATCGCCACCCCGGGCAGTACGGCGGCGACGTCCCGCCGGGCCAGCGCCACCGCGCCGGCGAGACCCGTCGCCAGCGCGGCCACCAGGTCCATCAGCCCCGGTGATGTCCGTGAGGCGATCTGGCTGTTGGAGAGCAGGTCGTAGCCGCTGGGGAGAACCGTCGAGAACGCCATGCCGAGCGCGACCACCAGCGCGACGCCGAAGAGAACGGCCCAGGCCGATCCGGTGCGCCGGCGCTGCACGGAGCCCAGCGCGATGCCCATGATCGGTGTCGACAGGGGTGCGATGATCATCGCGCCGATCACGGTGGCCGTCGAGTCCGTGAGGACACCGGCGGCCGCGATGGCCGAGGACAGCGTCAGCATGGTCCAGAAGGCCGAGCGCTTGGACGTGGTGTCCCCGGACGACAGATCCAGGTCCTCGGCCAGCTCGTCCAGCGAGCGACGCTGGGAGGGCGGCAGAACGCGGGCGCGGACGTTGCTGATCACGTGCCCAATCAACCACGACCACCACAGTCCGGACCGCGTGACACGGGCGCGCGGTCCCCGACATCGTCACCTGGACGAGACCGCACGGCGCTGGACCCGGCACACCGCGTGCGCGAGAGTGCCGGCAGCCCCCATTGATACCGAGGTGTTCGTGTCCGGACTGCCCTTCGTCGCCCCCTGGCTGGCCCTGGCCTCGGCGCTGTGGACGCTGCTGCCCCTGCTGTTCCCCCGACGGCGCCGGACGGGTATCGCCGTCGCCCTCGTGCATCTCGTCGCCACCGCGGCCGTCGTGCGTCCCTGGACGGACGGCTGGTACTGGCGTGACGGGGCGTGGCTGGTGCTGGTGTTCGGGCAGGGAGCCCTGGTCTCGCTGAGTCGGCTCGCCTTCGAGCTCAGCCCGTTCGGCGCCCGCCGGGGGACCCGCGCCGGACCCGGCGGCGCATCGCAGCCCTCGGCAGGCCCTGAGGCGGGGAGAGGCGCCTGACCGGCCTCGAAGCGTCGCGCGTGCGCCGGCCTACGAGGCGGAGCGCACCGTGTCCGTCGGGCTCGGGGCGTTGTGGGCCCGGCGGTAGGCCAGCGGTGACAGACCGAGGTGCGTGGAGAAGTGCTTGCGCAGTGCGACGGCATCTCCGAACCCGCTGACGGCGGCCACGCGTGTGACGGTCAGCTCGGTGGACTCCAGGAGACGACGCGCCTGGTTCAGCCGGCACTGCAGCAGCCATTGCTGGGGGCTGGTGCCCACCTCGTTGCGGAACCGCCGGGTGAAGGTGCGCACACTCATGTGCGCGTGCCGAGCGAGGTCGTCCAGCGTGAGGGGCTGGTCCAGCCGGTCCAGCGCCCACTGGCGGGTGGCCGAGGTGGAACGGTTCGTGTCCTCCGGCACCGGATGCTCGATGAACTGCGCCTGGCCGCCCTCGCGCCACGGTGCGACCACGCACCGGCGGGCCGCCGCCCCGGCCACCGCCGCCCCGTGGTCCCGTCGGATCAGGTGCAGACACACGTCGATGCCGGCTGCCCCGCCGGCCGCGGTCAGGATGCGGCCGTTGTCGACGAACAGGACGTCCGGATCGAGCGCGACCCGCGGGAAGAGCCGGGCGAACGGGTCGCACAGCGCCCAGTGGGTGGTGGCGCGCAGACCGTCCAGCAGCCCGGCAGCGGCGAGCAGGAAGGCCGAGGTGCACAGGCTGACGACGCGGGTGCGGGGGCCGATCCGTGCGAAGGCCGCGGCGACGTCGTCGGGCAGTTCGCCGGTGGCGAGCAGACGCTCCTCCGGCTCCTGGGTGGCGATCACCACGGTGTCCGCACGTTCCAGGAGGGACTCGTCGTCGTCCACGACGATGCGGAAACCCTCACCGGTAGGCACCGGCCTGCCGCCGAGCGAGCAGGTCCGCACCGAGTACAGCGGTGCTCCGTCTGGACCGCGGGCCGCGTTGAACACGCGTGCGGGAACGCCGAGGTCCATGGTCAGGACACCCTCGAGCGCGAGAACGGCAATGCGGTGCACCATGGCCCGAATGGTACGACAGGTGGCTCTCCGGCCACTCACGGCGCTCCCGGCGCGGGGGCGAGGCTGTGTTCACCGGGCCCGTCCACGGTCCGAAGCAGACGCACACTGCGGACACGAGCGAGGAGAGCATGAGCGAGCACACCATGCGTGCGGTCACCGTCGGCGAGTTCGGCGGCCCCGAGGTGCTGACGGTGGAACAGGTCGCGCGCCCCGCACCACTGCCCACCGAGGTGCTGGTGCGCGTGCACGCCGCCGGGGTCAACCCGGTGGACTGGAAGACCCGTGCCGGTCAGGGCATGGCGGGACTGCAGACGCTGCCGCTGATCCTCGGCTGGGACGTCTCCGGCGTCGTCGAGGAGGTCGGCTTCGGCGTCACCACGCTGGCACCCGGTGACGAGGTGTACGCGATGCCCTGGTTCCCGCGCCCGGCCGGCGGTTACGCCGAGTATGTGACGGCCCCGTCGCGCCAGTTCGCGCGCAAGCCCTCCTCGGTCGGGCACGCCGAGGCCGCGGCCCTGCCGCTCGCCGCGCTCACCGCCTGGCAGGCCCTCGTCGACACGGCGCACGTCCAGGCCGGTCAGCGGGTTCTGGTGCACGCCGGAGCCGGCGGAGTGGGACATCTGGCGGTGCAGATCGCCCGGCATCTCGGCGCCGAAGTGGTGGCGACCGCCCGTGAGTCCCGGCACGCCTGGCTCAAGGAGCTGGGCGCCGACGAGACGATCGACTACAGCCGGCAGCGCTTCGAGGACGTGGCCGGTGAGGTCGATGTCGTCATCGACCTGATGGGCGGCCAGGAAGCCACCGATGTCCGTTCGGTGGCGGTGACCCGGCCCGGCGGCCTGGTCGTCTCCGTCCCCGGCGGCGTCTCCGCAGAGCTCGCCGACGCGGCCGCGCGGGCCGGGGTGCGCACGAGCCCCGTTCTGGTCGAGCCGGACGGCGCGGCCCTCACCACCATCGCCGGTCTGGTCGACGCGGGCGCGCTCCGCGTGGAGATCGAGCGCGTGTTCCCGCTGGACCGGGCGGCCGAGGCACACCGCCAGGGTGAGACCAACCGCACCCGCGGCAAGCTGGTGCTGAACGTGTCCGAGTGACCCGCACGCCGGGGCGCCGCGGACCGGCCGCACCGGTCCCGACGTCCCGGCCCGGGAGGCTCAGAGCCCGTCGCAGAGGTCACGGGCCTGGGCCAGATCCTTCTTCACCTCCGCGTCCATCTCGAAGACCAGACGCTGGCGGTGGTGTGCGCGGGTGACCGGGGTCATGCCGCCGTCGGTGGTGATGGGTGGCTGCTGCCGGGCGAGGCTTCGAGTTCCGTGTCACGGAGCAACCGCTCGGAGCAGGGACGCGTGCCGTGTGTGCGGCAGGCCATCGCTTTCGAGCCGCTGTCGGCGGCCTGAGTGATGCCTGACGAGCCAAGTCGGCGGAGTGCAACCTGCTCCCTACGGCAAGGGGAACGGCTGAGCGGGGCCCACCGCCGTGGCCTCCTCACTCGCGTCCGCCCAGCATGATCTTCCATACCCGGGTCGCGACCTGCAGGTTGAGGCGGTCTTCCACGTTCGTGAGGTCATGGCCGCTGATCTCGCGGATGCGCTGGAGCCGGTAGCGAAGCGTGCTGCGGTGGATCGTGAGGGACTCGGCGGTCTCGGCGTAGTTGCCGCCGCAGTCGAAGTACCGGGACAGAGTCTCCACGAGCGCCGCACGGTGCCGACCGTCGTAGTCGACGAGCTGTCCGAGCCATTCCCGAACGAACCCCTCCAGCTCCTGGTAGTTGTTTCCAGGTCCCAGGATGCGGTAGAGGCCCAGATCGTCGAAGAACGTCGTGCCGTATCGGCTTCGAGACCGGCGGCGTACCTCCAGGGCACGCAGTGCCTCTTGGTAGCGACCTGGGATACCGTCCGGGGTGTCGCAGCGGGCGCTCACCCCGATCGTCCCGTCAGTTGTTCCGGTCTCCCGGGCGAGCGTCTCGTACAGGGCGTGGTCGTCGGGCCTGCCCTCGGCGACCAGGATCACATGGTCGGAACGCCGAGTCACCAGCGACGGCATACCCACGGCCGAAGCCGCCCGGCCCACGGTCCGCGCGAAGGCGTCGTCCGCGGCCCGGCTCCTCCATTGCACGACGACCACGTACTGGATACGGTGCAGGTCGTGTCCGAACGCCTCGGATCGGGCGTAAGCGCTCGCCTCGTCCGTGCCCCCCCAGAAGATCGTCGACCAGTTCGCGGCGCAGTCGCAGCTCCACCTCCGCCAGGTGGCGCTGGTGCGACAGTTCCAGGGCGAGGGACGTGGCGGCGTGCTCCTGAGCGAACACGGTGTACTCGTCGGCCTCGTCCCGGGGATCGACCAGGACCAGCACTCCGAGGACCTCACCGCGGGGGCGTATCAGGCAGATCAGTCGGTCCTTGATGCGCACGGGCCCGCCTATCCGGGCGACCTCCCGAAGCATCTCTTCATGGCGTGCGGGGTTCGGTTCCGGATAGGGGTCGGGCCGCCCGGGACCGGTCCAGGACCGTAGTCGGCCGAAGCGGTCCTCCACCAGCACCGGAAACCCGGTGAGCGCATGCAGTGCGCTGGTGATGGCCTCCTCGCCGCCGCCCGAGGCTGCGGCCTCGGCGAGTGCGTCGTGCACGGCACGCTCGTATCCCGTCCTGACCACGAGGGAGATGAGCTGCTGCTGGTGGGTTGCTCGTTCTCGTCGCAGTCGGTGCAGCTCCAGCGCGTCTTCCTGCTGGCGGCGGTGCGCGACGGCGACCGACAGGGCCGCGGCGGTGAGGCGTACCAGCACGGCGAGCAAAAAGTGCTGAGCATGGGTGGGCCAGGAGCGAGACGTCACCACGAGGTAGCCGTGCAGTCCATCGGGTCCGTGCAGGGCCAGTGCCCGGCCCTGTGACCGGCCGGGAACGGCCACGGGGCCGTCCCGCCCCGTCAGCTCTCGCACCTTCCGGTCGAGGCCTGGCGCATGGTCCGGCCCGCCCTGCGGGCTAGGGACCAGCTGGCCGTGCACCCTGAGGTATCCGGCCTCGGCTCTGTACGGGCCGACGGCCGACACGTGGTCCATGGCCAGGCGGAGAATCTCGCCCTCGTCCCGGGTGTCGAACAGGGAGCGGAAGACTGCCGGAAGCTCGTGGGGGAGCCGGGGCGCCCGGGCTGGGAAGGCGCCGGCGGGACCCTCTCCATGAGGCCGTTGGGTACCGCCCGGACGGCTCAGTGGAAGGCTGCCTTCCTGGCCGGGACGGCCTCGGAAGTTCCGGGCCCAGCGGCCGGCCATGGGATCACTCCCTTTCCCGAGCCCTCATAGAGGGGGCGTATCTCTCGTACCCCTCTGCGACCGGCTCACCCGAGGTCTTCGGAGTTTTCGCCTCGTGCTCGCGGGGGGACGGGCTCCGTCCTTCTTTGACCTGCCAGCCGCAGGCGTAGAGCTGCTCGGTTCGCCAGTCTGGGGCATGCCGGGGGCCACCGTGCATACCGGCAGGAGGGACTGGGCGATGACCGAACAGCCTCGTAGGCCCGTTGCCACGTACCAGACGTACCAGGAAGCCGAACGCGCCGTCGATCACCTCTCGGACCAGGGGTTTCCCGTGGAGAGGGTGGCCATCATCGGCCAGGACGTCCGCCTCGTCGAGCAGGTCGTCGGACGTATGGACTACGGCCGGGCCGCCCTGCAGGGAGCGGCGAGCGGAGCCCTTCCCGGTGCGCTGATCGGCTGGCTCTTCGGCTTGGTCGACTGGGTGGACCCGCTCGTCTCCGCCCTGCTCGTCGCGCTCTACGGCCTGATTTTCGGGGCGATCGTGGGCGCGCTGTTCGGTCTGCTGCTGTACGCCCTGCAGGGCGGCCGCCGGGACTTCGCCTCGGTCCGCTCGATGCAGCCCAGCCGGTACGACGTCGTCGTGGACGAAGCGGTCGCCGATGAGGCCGTACGGCTGCTCGGCGGGCCGCAGACCACCGGTGCCGGCGGACGTCCCGCCCATACATGAACGATCGGACCGCAGGTGCGGCGCGTACCGGCGCACCGGGAGGAGTTCCTCATGGCCAAGGCAGTGGGCATCGACCTGGGCACCACCAACTCGGTGATCGCCGTGTGGGAGGGCGGCGAAGCTTCCGTCGTGCCCAACAGCGAGGGCAACCGTACGACACCGTCCGTGGTGGCCTTCACCGACAGCGGGGAACGGCTGGTGGGCCAGCTGGCCCGGCGCCAGGCGATCCTCAACCCCAAGGGCACCATCTACTCGGCCAAGCGGTTTATCGGCCGGCACTTCGACGAGATCTCGGACGAGGCCCGGGCGGTGGCGTACGACGTCGTCGAGGGGCCGGGCGGCGTCGCCCGCTTCAAGGTGCGCGACAAGCTCCATGCGCCCGAGGAGATCAGCGCCCAGGTGCTGCGCAAACTCGCTGACGACGCGTCCAAGCAACTCGGGGAACGGGTCACGGAGGCGGTCATCACCGTGCCCGCCTACTTCAACGACGCCCAGCGCACCGCCACCAAGGACGCCGGCCGAATCGCGGGGCTGGAAGTGCTGCGGATCATCAACGAGCCGACCGCGGCCGCCCTCGCGTACGGCATGGACAAGAAGCAGCACGAGACGGTGCTCGTCTTCGACCTCGGTGGCGGCACGTTCGACGTGAGCATCCTCGACGTCGGCGACGGCGTGGTGGAGGTGCGTTCCACGGCGGGCGACAGTCACCTGGGCGGTGACGACTTCGACCGGCGTCTGGTGGATTACCTCGCGGACGACTTCCAGAAGGAGAACGGCATCGATCTGCGCAAGGACCCGCAGGCCCTGCAGCGCTTGTTCGAGGCGGCGGAGAAGGCCAAGACCGAGCTGAGTTCGGTGACGCAGACACAGGTCAGCCTGCCGTTCATCACCGCCGACGCCTCGGGCCCCAAGCATCTCACCGACTCGGTCATGCGGTCCACGTTCGAGCAGATCACCAGCGACCTGGTGGAGCGGTGCCTGGAACCGGTGAAGCAGGCCATGGCCGACGCCAAGGTCGGCGAGAGCGACATCGACGAGGTCATCCTCGTCGGCGGTTCCACCCGCATCCCCGCCGTCCAGGCCCTCGTGCGCCGGCTGACCGGCGGCAAGGAACCCAACATGAGCGTCAACCCCGACGAGGTCGTGGCCCTGGGGGCCGCGATCCAGGCCGGGGTACTCAAGGGCGAAGTCAAGGACGTCCTGCTGCTCGACGTTACCCCCCTGTCGCTGGGTGTCGAGACACGGGGCGGCGTGATGACGAAGATCATCGAGCGGAACACCACCATCCCCGTGCGCCGCACCGAGACCTTCTCCACCGCCGAGGACAACCAGCCCGCCGTCGACATCGTCGTCCTCCAGGGCGAGCGCGAACGGGCCGCCGACAATCGGGTGCTCGGCCGCTTCCAGCTCACCGACATCCGCCCGGCGCCGCGCGGCGAACCGCAGATCGAGGTCACCTTCGACGTCGACGCCAACGGCATTCTCAACGTCAAGGCCCGCGACCAGGACACCGGCAAGGAACAGGGCATCACCATCACCGAGAGCTCCAACCTTGACCGCGACGAAGTCGAACGCATGGTCCAGGAGGCCGAGCGCAACCAGGGCGAGGACCAGGCCCTGCGCGAGGCCGTCGACGCCCGCAACGAGCTCGACGCCGTCGCGTACCAGGTCGAAAAGCGGCTCGCCGACCTCGGCGACGCCGCACCCGCGCACGAGAAGTCACGCGCCGAGATGCTGGTGTCGGATGCCCGGGCGGCGGTGAAGGAGGAGGCAGGCGTGGAGCGGGTGCGGCCCCTGACCTCCGAACTCCAGCAGGTGCTGGCAGGGCTGGCGGCGCATCAGGCAGGCGCCACCACGGGTGGTCCCGACCAGGACACCACCGGGGACGGTGCGACCGGTGGCGGCCCGAGTGGCGGTGGCGGTGACGAAGACGTCATCGATGCCGAGTTCGACAAGGACTGAGGAACCGCCATGCCGATCCACCCCAGGGAATCCGACCCGGCTGTGCCGGACCCGGCCGATCCGGCTCCGGAGGGCGCTGTACGCCCTCCCCGAGGGGATCTTCCGCCCTCGGGCCCGCCGGCCGGGCCGGGGCCCGGCACGGACGAGGAACCGGGCCCCGACGCGGCCGGTGGTCCCGCACCGTCCGAGGACCAGCACACGGCCGAGCTCAAGGAACTCGAGGACCGCTGGCGGCGCGCGCTCGCCGACCTCGACAACCTCCGCAAGCGACACACCAGGGAACTGGAGCGGGAGCGGACGGCTGAGCGGTCCCGCACGGCCGCCGCCTTCCTGCCCGTCCTGGACAACCTCGAACTCGCCCTGACCCATGCGGGATCCGACCCCGGCGCGATCGTGGAGGGCGTCCGGGTGGTCCGCGACCAGGGGGTGAGCGTCCTCGAACTGCTCGGCTACCCGCGGCACGCGGAGACCGGCGTCGCCTTCGACCCGGCCCGGCACGAGGTGGTCGGCGTCGTCCAGGACCCCGACGCCCCACCGGGCACGGTCGTCGAGGTGCTGCGGCCGGGCTACGGGGACGGCGAACGGCAGCTCAGGCCCGCCGCCGTGACTGTCGCGAAGCGGGAGTGACCGGTCATGGCCAAGGACTTCTACGAGGTGCTGGGCGTCTCACGGACCGCCGGCCAGGACGATATCCAGCAGGCATACCGCAAACTCGCCCGCAAGTATCACCCCGACGTCAACAAGGACCCGGGGGCGGAGGAACGCTTCAAGGACCTCAACGAGGCGTACAGCGTCCTGTCGGACCCCAAGACCCGGGCCCGTTACGACCGCTTCGGCGAGGACTTCCGGAAGGTCCCCGAGGACTGGGAGGAGCGAGTCGGTGCCGGCGCGGGACCCGCCGGCGGCTTCCGCGCTCGCAGGACCGCGGGTGCGGGCGGCCCCCATGTCCGGTACACCACCGGCTTCGGCGACGGCTTCGGAGCGGAAGGCATCGACATCGAGGACTTGCTCGGTTCCATGTTCGGAGCCGGCGCAGCCCCAGGCGGCGTCCCTGGAGCGGACCAGGAGGCCGAGCTGCCGCTCACCGTCGAGGAGGCGTACAGGGGCGGCCGCCGCACCGTCACGCTCGCCGGCCCCACCGGGCAGCCGCGACGGTACGAGGTCGACGTACCGCCCGGCGTCACCGATGGGCAGCGCATCCGCCTGGCGGGCGAGGGCGGACGGGGCAGTGGTGACGCCGCCGCGGGGGATCTGTACCTGCGGGTGCGTATCCAACCGCACCCTCGGTTCCGGCTGGACGGCCGGGACGTGTACGTGCAGCTTCCGGTCACCCCCTGGGAGGCCGCGCTGGGCGCGACGGTTCCGGTGCCCACCCCGGGCGGCGGCACGGCCAAGGTCACGGTGCCCGCCGGCTCCTCCAGCGGCCGGCGGCTGCGGCTGCGCGGCGAGGGCATGCCGAACCCGCGCGGAGCGAACGGCGACCTGTACGCCGAACTCCGCGTCATGGTGCCGCCTGACCTCGGCGACCGGGAGCGCGAGCTGTTCGAGGAGCTCGCCGCCACCTCTTCGTACGACCCCAGGAGGACGCGATGAGCCACCGACCCTCATGGGCTGCGGCCGGCGGCCGGACCGCCCGGGCCGACGCAGGCGGGCGTCCCGTACGGACGAGCGCCGGTTCCACGGCCGTGCGCTACGCGCTCGTCCCCGTGCCCAGGCTGTCCTTGGACACCGTGGCCCGCCGCGCGGGCCTCCACCCCGACCTGGTCCGCCGGTTCGTCGCCCTCGGCCTGGTCGACGCCGAACGCGACGCCGCGGGGCACCTGGTGTTCGACCCCGCGGCCCCGGCGGTCCTCGCCCGCGTCCAGCGGCTGCGCTCCGGACTCTGCCTCAACTACGCATCCATCGGTCTGGTGCTCGACCTGCTCGACCGCATCAGCCTGCTCGAAGCCGCACTGCGCGAGCGCGGCAGGAGGAGTGACTCACCCCCATGGACATGAACCGTCTCACCCAGAAGTCCCAGGAAGCCCTCCAGGAGGCGCAGACCGCCGCCGTCCGCCTGGGCCAGACCGAGGTCGACGGTGAGCATCTTCTGCTCGCGCTCCTCGACCAGGAGGACGGCCTGATCCCGCGGCTGCTGCAACAGGCGGGCAGGGAGCCCGAGGAGCTCGGTGCGGCTGTGCGTGAGGAGCTTTCCCGCCGGCCCAAGGTGACCGGCCCGGGTGCGGCGCCGGGCCAGGTGTTCGTCACCCAGCGCCTGTCCCGGCTGCTTGACGCGGCCGAGCGAGAGGCCAAACGACTCAAGGACGAGTACGTCTCCGTGGAGCACCTCCTGCTCGCCCTCGCCGAGGAGGGCTCGTCCACCGCCGCCGGGCGGCTGCTCAAGGAGCACGGCATCACCCGGGACTCGTTCCTGAGCGCGCTCACCCAGATCCGCGGCAACCAGCGCGTGACTTCGGCCAACCCTGAAGTGGCGTACGAGGCCCTGGAGAAGTACGGCCGCGACCTGGTCGCCGAGGCCAGGGACGGCAAACTCGACCCGGTCATCGGCCGGGACGCCGAGATCCGCCGCGTCACCCAGATCCTCAGCCGCAAGACCAAGAACAACCCCGTCCTCATCGGCGACCCCGGCGTCGGCAAGACCGCCATCGTCGAGGGCCTCGCCCAGCGCATCGTCCGCGGCGACGTGCCCGAAGGACTGCGCGACAAGACCGTGTTCGCACTCGACATGGGTTCTCTGGTCGCCGGAGCCAAGTACCGCGGTGAGTTCGAGGAACGCCTCAAGGCCGTGCTGTCCGAGGTGAAGGCGGCCCAGGGGCACATCCTGCTCTTCGTCGACGAACTGCACACCGTCGTCGGCGCGGGTGCCGCCGAAGGAGCCATGGACGCGGGCAACATGCTCAAGCCGATGCTCGCCCGCGGCGAACTGCACATGATCGGCGCCACCACGCTCGACGAGTACCGCAAGCACATCGAGAAGGACGCCGCCCTCGAACGCCGCTTCCAGCAGGTCCTGGTCGACGAGCCGAGCGTGGAGGACACCATCTCCATCCTGCGCGGACTGCGCGAGCGTCTGGAGATCTTCCACGGCGTGAAGATCCAGGACACCGCACTGGTCTCCGCAGCCACCCTCAGCCACCGCTACATCACCGATCGTTTCCTGCCCGACAAGGCCATCGACCTCGTCGACGAAGCCTGCGCCCGGCTGCGTACGGAGATCGACTCGATGCCCGCCGAACTCGACGAGATCACCCGCCGCGTCACCCGCCTGGAGATCGAGGAGGCCGCCCTCTCCAAGGAGACCGACCCCGCGAGCAAGACCCGCCTGGAGGAACTGCGCAAGGAACTCGCCGACCTGCGTGGTGAGGCCGACGCCAAACACGCCCAGTGGGAGGCCGAACGGCAGGCGATCCGCCGCGTGCAGGAACTGCGCCAGGAGCTGGAACAGGTCCGCCACGAGGCGGAGGAGGCAGAACGCGCCTACGACCTCAACCGCGCCGCCGAACTCCGCTACGGCCGCCTCCAGGACCTGGCGCGCCGGCTTGCCGCTGAGGAGGAGCAACTGGCCTCGAAGCAAGGGGAGAACCGGCTGCTGCGCGAGGTCGTCACCGAGGAGGAGATCGCCGAGATCGTCGCCGCCTGGACCGGCGTGCCCGTCGCCCGCCTCCAGGAGGGCGAACGCGAGAAGCTGCTGCGCCTCGACGAGATCCTGCGCGAGCGCGTCATCGGCCAGGACGAGGCCGTCAAGCTCGTCGCCGACGCCATCATCCGCGCCCGTTCCGGCATTCGGGATCCGCGCCGCCCCATCGGCTCGTTCATCTTCCTCGGCCCGACCGGCGTCGGGAAGACCGAGCTGGCCAAGACCCTCGCCCGGGCCCTGTTCGACTCCGAGGAGAACATGGTGCGCCTCGACATGAGCGAGTACCAGGAGCGGCACACCGTCAGCCGGCTGATGGGGGCACCGCCCGGATACGTCGGCTACGAGGAAGGCGGACAGCTCACCGAGGCCGTACGCCGCAAGCCGTACTCGGTCGTGCTGTTCGACGAGATCGAGAAGGCGCACACCGATGTCTTCAACACCCTGTTGCAGATCCTCGACGACGGCCGCATCACCGACGCCCAGGGCCGCACCGTCGACTTCCGCAACACCGTGATCATCATGACGTCCAACATCGGCTCCGAGCACCTCCTCGACGGCGTCACCGCCGAGGGTGAGATCAAGCCGGACGCCCGCGCCCTGGTGATGGGCGAGCTGCGCGGGCACTTCCGTCCGGAGTTCCTCAACCGCGTCGACGACATCGTGCTGTTCAAGCCGCTCGGTGAGCGGCAGATCGAGCGGATCGTGGAGCTGCAGTTCGACGAGCTGCGACGCCGCCTCGCCGAGCGTCGCATCACTGTAGAACTCACGGAGGCGGCCCGGGAGTTGATCGCCCACCAGGGTTACGACCCGGTGTACGGGGCCCGGCCGCTGCGGCGTTACATCTCCCACGAGGTCGAAACGCTGGTCGGGCGCGCCCTGCTGCGCGGCGACGTACAGGACGGCGCCACGGTCCGCGTCGACGCCCAGTCCGGAGAGCTGGTGGTCACCTATGACCAGCCCGAGGACGTGAGGGGAGCGCAGGCGGCATGAGCACTGTTCAGGCCACGAACGTCACGTGCCCGCACTGTGGGCGCAAGAACCGGGTGCCCGTGTCCGCCGAGGGCCGCCCCAGGTGTGGCAACTGCAAGCAGCCCCTGCCGTGGATGGTGGACGCGGGCGACGACGACTTCGCCGAGGTCGTCGAGCGGGCCGACGTGCCCGTCGTGGTCGACCTGTGGGCCACATGGTGCGGCCCCTGCCGCATGGTGAGCCCCGCACTGGAGAAAGTCGCCGCCGATCTCGCCGGCCGGATCAAACTCGTCAAGGTCGACATCGACAAGAACCCGCGCCTGGCACAGCGGTTCGAGGTCCAGGCGGTTCCGACGCTGTTGGTCCTCGACAACGGGCAGACCATCGCCCGGCAGGCGGGTGCCGCACCCGCCCCTGCCCTGCGGCGGTGGGTGGAGCAGTCGATCGCGGGCCGCGAACCGGCCGGGAAAGGGTGATCAGCCATGACCGTACGAACCGACCCCCACCTCGCGCTCGTCCGGCCGGTCCAGCCACTCACCCCCGAAGGGTGTCAGGAGTGTCTGCTGCTCGGCTCTCCGTGGGTCCACCTCAGGCTCTGCCTGACCTGCGGCCACGTCGGCTGCTGCGATTCCTCGCCGAACCGGCACGCGCGCCGTCACGCCGCCGCCGACGGCCATCCGATCGCGGCGTCGCTGCAGCCCGGCGAGGACTGGCGGTGGTGCTTCGTCCACGAGGCGTTCGTGTGATGCCCGGCGACGAGACGCGGCCAAGCGCAGCACAGGTGCCGGACACGACGGAGGAGAGCGTCCCCTTCGAGACCGCCGACATCTACGGCGCCTATCCCCGCCTGTCGGAGGACCAGGTCGACCGCCTGGCGCGGCGTGGCCGGCGGCGCGAAGTCGACGCAGGCGATGTGCTGATCCGGGAGGGGGAGCCGTGCGAGACGTTCTACGTCGTCCTCAGTGGCTCGGTCGCCATCGTAGAGGGCTACGGCACGCCCGACGAGCGTCTGCTGCGTGTGCACGGCCCCGGCCGCTTCATCGGCGAACTCGGCCTCCTGCACGGACAGGTGGCCTTCTACACCGCCGTGATGAGGGACCCCGGTGAGGTCCTCGCCGTGTCCATGGATCAGCTGCGTGACCTCGTGACCCGGGACTCCGTCCTCGGCGATGTGGTGCTGCGGGCCTGCCTGGGCCGACGTGCTTTGCTCGTCGGGCAGGGCGCCGGTTTCCGCATCGTCGGCTCGCGCTTTTCGCCCGACACCCGGCGGCTGCGTGAGTTCGCCGCCCGCAATCGGCTGCCGTACCGCTGGATCGATCTGGAAACCGACGAGGAGGCCGAGGAGTTGCTGCGCCGCTTCGGCGTCGGCCCGGCGGAGACACCGCTCGTCATATGGCGGGACACCACTCTGTTGCGCAACCCCAGCAACGCGGAACTGGCCCGGCTCATGGGCCTTCCCTCGCTGCCTGCCGGAAACCATCACGGCGATCTCCTGATCGTCGGCTCCGGACCCGCTGGTCTCGCCGCCGCGGTGAACGCCGCCTCGGAGGGCCTGGACACGACCGTGGTCGAGGCCATGGCCAGCGGCGGCCAGGCTGGCACGTCGTCCCGCATCGAGAATCTGCTCGGTTTTCCCTCCGGCATCTCCGGCGCCGAACTCACCGAACGCGCCATGCTCCAGGCCGACAAGTTCGGCGCCAGGATCAGCGTCCCGGCGGAGGCGGCTCGGCTCGAACCGCGGGACGGGCACTACGCCGTCGGCTTCGCCGACAACAGCGAGGTCACCGCCCGCACAGTCGTCCTGGCCACCGGCGCTCGCTACCGCCGCCTCCAGGTGCCCGGTATGGAACGCCTGGAGGGAACAAGCGTCCACTACTCAGCGACCGTCTACGAGGCCCAGCAGTGCCGCACCGACCCGGTGGCCGTCGTCGGGGGCGGCAACTCCGCGGGCCAAGCCGTGCTCTTCCTGGCCGGGTACGCACCGCAGGTGTATCTGCTCGTCCGCGGGCCGAGCCTCGAGGCGCACATGTCCCGCTACCTGATCGATCAGGTGGAGCGCCACCCGCGGGTGCGCGTGCTGCTGCACACCGAGATGACCGAGGCACTCGGCGACGAGGTGCTGGAGGCGGTCACCGTGGTCGACCACCGTACGGGCGGGCATCGGCAGCTCGCCGTGCGGGCCCTGTTCGTCTTCACCGGCGCCGAGCCCCACACCGAGTGGCTGTCCGACGCGCTCGCCCTCGACGGGCGCGGCTTCGTGCTCACCGGGGCGGAGGCGCAGGCCTGCTCCGTGCCCGGACTGTGGCAGAGCCAGGGCCGCGACTGTCTGACATTGGAGACCAGCCTGCCTGGGGTCTTCGCCGCCGGAGACGTCCGCAGCGGCTCGGTGAAACGTGTGGCATCCGCGGTCGGCGAAGGCGCAATGAGTATCCACTTCGTGCACCGCTACCTGGGCCACACGGCCGCACCCGGCAGCAGTGACAGCTCCCCGCGTACCCGTCCGAAGGAGTCCGCTTGGCTCGGATGACCCCGAAGAGACACGAGATCACGAGAAGGAGAAGGAGGCGATGGGATGACTACGCCCGTCCGGCATCAACGGGGTGCCGCAATGCAGGCCAGGCCGCTCGGCTGGGCACGCAATCCGCTGACAGAATTCGACCAACTGCTCAGCGAGATGAGCGGACTGATCGAATCCACGGTGGGAGGCGCGGCGCCCGCAGTCGCGTGGACACCCCTGGCGGACGTCACGGAGTCCGACGACAGCTTCCGCATCGAGATCGAACTCCCCGGCGTCAAGAGCAAGGACATCGACGTCGAAGCGAACGGCCAGGAGCTGGTGGTCACCGGAGAGATCAAGGAGAAAGAACGCAAAGGCGTCCTGCGCCGGAGCACCCGCCGCACCGGAGCCTTCGAGTACCGGCTGCGGCTGCCCGGAGAGGTGGACACCGAGAAGATCAATGCGCAGATGTCGGACGGGGTGCTCACCATCACCGTCCCCAAGGCCGAGGTCGCGAAGCCCCGCCACGTCGAGATCAGCGAGACGAGTGAAGGCAGCGGGAGCAGCGGCTGATACGCGAACGCCGCGGTTCCGGACACCGGTCCGGCCGGCGAAGCTCGACATCCGGGGTGACTCATGCATGACGTCCCCGCACCACATCCCGTCACGGCGGCGGAGACTCGCCATGTGGCTCGCCACCGGCTTCCTTTCGGCGCCGCAGGCGCCATGCGCGCAGCAGCCGAAGGGGGATCAGACCCAGCGGGGCCCGTCGGCCCATGTCCGCCTGGTCCTCGCGGTCGAATGCCTGTGCGTAACGCTCGGCGTCCTGGGCCGTCGGATATCGCTTGCTTCCCTCCGCTCCGCACCCACGCGCGCAGTGCCAGAGCATCGTGTCGCCCTCATGGCGAAAGCGAAATCGGTGTCCCAGAAGGTGGCAGCGCAGCACAGAAGACCACCTTAGGCGGACCGGCCCATTCCAGCCTGTTCTGTCTCTCTCCAGGCAACGGCCCAAGGCCCTGAACGAGGAGGCATGGCATGACCTCCACGACCGAGCTCGGTGTCGTCACGACCAAGGTCCCCGCCCGGCTTGACCGGCTGCCGTGGTCCCGATTCCACTGGCGCATCGTCATCGGACTGGGAACCGTCTGGATTCTGGACGGACTCGAGGTGACGATCGTCGGAGCTGTTGCCGCCCGCATGACCGAGCCAGGCAGCGGGATCAACCTGACCAGCGCCGACATAGGCACTGCCGCTGCCATCTACGTGGCAGGCGCGTGTGCGGGCGCTCTCCTGTTCGGGAGGCTCACCGACCGCTACGGGCGCAAGAAGCTGTTCATGCTCACGCTCGGCATCTATATACTCGCCACCGTCGCGACCGCGTTCGCCCACGACGCCTGGTACCTCTACCTCGCCCGCTTCATCACCGGTATGGGCATCGGCGGGGAGTACGCCGCGATCAACTCGGCCATCGACGAGCTGATTCCTGCACGCAACCGCGGGCAGGTGGATCTGGCCATCAACGGCAGCTACTGGGTCGGCGCGGCGCTCGGCAGCCTGGTCGCCGTGCTGCTCCTCAACGAGAGTCTGCTGGCAGCCGACCTCGGCTGGCGGCTGGCCTTCGGCCTGGGCGGCATCCTGGGCCTGGGCATCATGCTGGTACGCCGCCATGTGCCGGAGAGTCCGCGCTGGCTGTTCATCCACGGGCATCAAGCCGAGGCTGAACGCATCGTCGACCGGATCGAGGCCGAGGTGCGCCAAGAGAGCGGCAGCGAGCTGCCGGAGCCGGGCGAGGCGGTCACCGTACGGCAGCGCGACGTCATCCCGTTCAGGGAGATCGCCGGCGTGGCTCTGCGCCGGTACCCGCGTCGTGCCGTTCTCGGTCTGGCGCTCTTCGTCGGACAGGCGTTCCTGTACAACGCGATCGTCTTCGACCTGGGCACGATCCTGAACGGCTTCTTCGCCATCGACTCCGGCTCGATCCCCTACTACCTGGCCCTCTTCGCCGTCGCCAACTTCCTCGGACCACTCCTTCTCGGTCGACTGTTCGACACCGTCGGCAGGAAGCCGATGATCGCGGGCACCTACTTCGGCTCGGCAGTCGTGGCAGCCGTCCTCGCCGTCCTGCTGGTCAACGGCTCCCTGACGACATGGTGGTTCTTCCTGCTGGTCTCACTGACCTTCTTCGTGGCGTCCGCGGGAGCGAGTTCGGCCTACCTGACGGTGAGCGAGGTCTTCCCCATGGAGACCCGAGCCCTGTCCATCTCGTTGTTCTTCGCGATCGGCACGGCCGTGGGCGGAATCACCGGCCCGCTGCTGTTCGGCCATTTGATTCACAGCGGCGATGCGAGCCTGGTCGCCATCGGCTTCCTCGTCGGAGCGGCAGCCATGGCGCTCGGCGGGCTGGCCGAGGTCTTCTTCGGTGTCCGGGCCGAACAACAGTCCCTGGAGAACATCGCCCGGCCGCTCACCGCTGAGGAAGCCGAGGCAGCCTGGCGCAACGAGCCCGCGCCACAAGACGCACGAGACCGCCTGCGCCCCGCGCATGTCCGGCAGGCCGCACACGAGCGGGACCTGCGGATCGCCGACCGCGCCGCCCGCCGCAGGGAGCGGGAGCGCGCCGGAGCCCGCCGCTACCGCCCGGGCACCGGACAGGGCAGCAGGATGTACTCGCCGGGTATGGCCGGCACGGCAGGCACGGCAAGCCGTACGTCCGCCATGGCCGAACAACGCCTCGACGACGAGATCGAACAGATCACCCACGCGCTCCGAGAAGCCGGGCCGACGAGCCGCGACCGACTCGAGCAGGCCGTGAGCGGCCGTTCCTGGGGCCCCGGACGCTTCCGCCGTGCCCTGCGTGAGTCCGAGCGGGAGTCCAGGGCCAGGAGCCTTGCCAACGGCAGCTACGCGCCGGCGGACGGACGCGGCCGACTCGACAGCCCACCCGACGGCCCCCATGACCAGCGGTGACCGCGGGAGAAGGAGGCAGCGATGAAGTACGACGGATTCCTCGCCCGCGTACGCGAGCGAGGCGAATACAAAGACCAGAGCGAAGCCGCGGACGTCACCAATGCGGTGCTGGAAGTGCTGGCCCAACGGATCAGCCCGGGAGAGGTCAAGGATCTCGCATCCCAGCTACCCGGCCCGCTGGGAGAGGTTTTGGACCATGCCACGCCGATGCAAGCGCAGAGCTTCGGGATCGAAGAGTTCTACCGCCGGGTCGCCGAGCGCACGGGTGCCCGGCCGCGTACGGCGCAGTGGGACGCCAGCGCGGTCCTGACCACCGTTGCCGACGCTGTCACCGGTGGAGAACTGAACCAGATCATCAGTCAACTCCCCTCCAGTTACGCGGTTCTGTTTGGCAAGGCCGACCTCGCGGACTGAGCCCGTGAGGTCCCAGAACGAAAGGCCCACAAGCGGTTGATGCAGGTTTCTTCTCGTTCGGCACCATGGTGGACAAGGGCAACCAGCTCCTCAAGGACGTCGAGGAGGCTTTCGGGTGGCCCAAAGAACGGCGTAAGCAGTCGTACGCGGCACTTCGGTCCGTGCTGCACCCGCTTCGGGATCGTCTCCCGGTCGAGACGACCGTACAGTTTGGAGCCCAACTGCCGACCCTCGTCAGAAGCGTCTACTACAACGGTGGGAGGTCTGCCGTAACCCCGGTGGAGGAGGCCATGCGCGCGGCCCAACGTGCCGAAGCAGGCCTGAAGCCCCGGCCGCTTTCCGACGCCACGGCTGCGCCTTCCGGCTCTTGCGGTCACGGATCAGGGGGCTGCCACTCGAACATCAAGATCGTGGCATCATCGGTGAGTTCGTTGTGCTGATGCTCGAGGATGGCATGGATGAGCAGGCGCAGCGCTTCCGGGGCGCTCTGCCCTGCTGCGGTCGACCGGATGATGTAGTCGGTGAAACGCTTCAGGCCGAACTCCTCGCCCGCCTCGTCGCGTGATTCCACGACGCCGTCCGAGTAGAGCAGTATTCGGTCACCGGGTTCGAGGCTGACGTCGTGCACCCGACGGGCGGTCCCGGCGAGACTGGCGGGCAGACCCAAAGGAGGCTCAGGTGGCCGCTCCAAGGCCTCTTGGAGCAGGCGGTGGCGACGGATGAGCAACGGGGGCGGGTGGCCGCAGTTGCACCAGCGCAGCACACCGGTGGACATGTGCAACTGGGTGAAGACACCCGTACAGAACTGCTCCGGAAGCCACTTCGCGAGCGCCTCGTCCATGGTGCCCACGAGTTCTTTCAGGTGTGCCCCGCTGCGTCGGGCGTTACGGCAGCCTGCCATGGCGACAGAGGTGGCAAGGCCGGACGCCAGATCGTGCCCCATGCCGTCAAGGACTGCGGCGTGCAGAACGTCCTCGGTGAACGCATGGTCGAAAGCATCGCCGCCCAGCTCGTACGCGGGTTCCAGAACCGCCGTCGACACGACCCGCCCGGTGCCGATCGACCGGGGAGGAAGAAATGCCCTCACCATCTCCGTGGGCAGGTGCATCGGCCTGGTACGCATGCGCTGCGCGATGGTGTCGCCGTAGGTGCGCTTGGATGTGATGATCAGTGCGAGGAAAAGTGCCGCCGTTCGACAGCGCCGTAGCTTGAGCCCGTCCAGGGTGCTCATGTTCAGCTCCACGACGCCCAGCCGCTCCGCCCCGTCGGCCAGGGGCAGCCATATGTTCAGCCCTCCGGAGGGGGTTTCCTCCAGTCGGAGAGAGTCGGTGCGGTAGGCCCACCCAGCCAGCGAAGTGTCGAGCTCAAGTTCCGGCTCGCCTTTGACGAACGGCACCAGCAGTCTTTGCTGGATGTCGACCAGATAGATGACCGCCCTGCCCAGGCCCATGGCCTCGGTATACCGGTTCAGGACCACGGGCAGTTCCGCAGGTGAGGCCAGGTGGGCCGCCCTGACCAGTTCATCCAGCAGCCGCTCCCCGGATCCGCCGGACACGTTCCTGTCCATGTCGTCGGTGATCCCTTCGAGGACGAGCCGTCACTGTCTGAGCTCTCCGACACTCGAGCCGTGGGCCGATCGGCCCGGAGGGCAGGGGCTTGGTCCCTGTTCCAGCCCTCGGCGGGTAGCGCCGCGGTCTCGGGTCGGCTCTCCGACCAGAACCGCTTTCGGTAGCACCCTGGACGGGGGCAGGGTCCTGCGGCGGTCGGCAGGCTCGTTGGCCGCCGAGGTAACGGAGCGCGCTGACGCTGTTCGGCCGCGGCCTGTACCGCTTGGTGCCGTCGCCACTCACAGCAGGAGGTCGAAGACGGCTCGAGCCTCGTCCCAGTGCTGAGTCTGGGGGTTTTTCAGGTCGGGGTGGAGGATCTTGAAACTCTGGGCAAGGGCCAGGCTGAGTCCGCCGATGATGCCCGGATAGGCCGCCTCGGTCTCCTCATCGGGCGTACGGTCCAGAGCGGGATGGGTGGCGAGCTGTTCCAGGATCGGCTTGAGTTCTAGATCCTGGTCGATCTTCCGGAAGTGGTGAATGCTCTCCTGCAGGCCTTTCGTGATCGGTAGGTCACAGGTCCGGATGACGTCGCGCCCGTTGGCCTTGGCAGTGGCCTGGGCGACGACCAGCAGATCGTAGAGCTTGACGTCGACGAAGTCGCTATAGCGCTTGAGATCGTTCTTGTCGACGTTCAGTCCTGCGGCCGCGCGGAAGAACCTTTCGAACCTGGCGATGGACATCACGGTCATGACGACAACCTCCGGCTGCGGGCGCCGGGGGGACTCCCGGCCCCTGGGCTTCTCAGGCAGCTTGGCCGACGGCGGCACGCGAGCGCATGCGCATGCCGGGCCCAATTAACCTCCCTTTCTTGCCCTACCAGGCCCATGCGTCCGACTGCCCGGGTGGTCGGACGGGTGTGCGGACCGAAGGCAGGGCCAGAGAGCGCTCGGGAAAGGCCGGTGAACAGCGGCAAGGGCCGGTTGACGCGGCCCCTCCCGCCCACCAGCCGTCTTACGCCGGGGCAGGACGTAGCACTGTCGCACGCGTTCTGGGATTCCCATGTGGCAGGGCTCTTCCGGACTCCGGCTCGGGGACGGACACCGAAGCGGGTGGTCGGTGGCGCGGCGTGCGGTGCGTGCCATGGTGGCGCCTGAACGGGTGTTCACGTGGCGGGCGCGATCGTGGCGCGGTGGCGGGAGCAGGCCTGGTGCGGGGAAGATGAGAAGATCTTGCCGCGCCGTCTGGACCTCCTGGCACAGGCCGGCGTGTCACGCGGCGCCGACGTTACCTGGGTGGCCTCTGGGCACTTGCGATCGCGGGGGCACCCGACGAGGAGGGTCTGGCCATGCGGGTGTCGTCCCAGGGCGTGACGGTCGTGGCTCTCCTGGCGGATCCGGATGCGCCGACGGACATCGCGCAGCGCCTGGCCCGGACACTACCCGCTCGGCTCGCCGACCATTTGGGTCAGGGGCGCCGGTTCGCCGTCGAGGTGGTCAGTGAGCCCTTCACCTCGGGGACTGAGGACCTGCCCACCTTGATGCGCCGGATCATGGAGCGCACGAGCGCGGAGAATTGGGACATCGTCGTGGCCCTCACTGACCTTCCGCTGCACTCGGACGGGCGCAGGATCGTTGTGAAGCTGAGTCATGATCACGGCTTGGCGCTGCTCTCTCTTCCTTCCCTGGGGGGCTTGCGGCTGCAGGCGCGGGCCCTGCGGGTCGTGGAAGATGCCGTGATCGACCTGGCGGCTCCACCGGCCACCAGGGCGGAAGGACCTCCGCGGCGTCAGCCGCTTTCGGGGCCCCTTGCCCGTCGTCTCGCGCGTCACCCGGGCCCGGGCGGTGAGGAGGAGACCGTCGATCTTCGGTACGTTGCCAGGGGGCCGGTCGGTTACCTGAGGGTGCTCGCCGGTATGGTCCGCGCCAACCGGCCGTGGCGGTTGGTGCCGGGCTTGGAGAAAGCCCTGGCGGCCGCACTCGCCACGGGGGCCATCGCGACCCTGGACGACACTTTCTGGAACATCGCTGAGGCCCTGAGCGTGCCACGCCTCGTGATCGCCATGGTCGGGTCCGTCGCGCTCATGATCGGCTGGCTGATTGTGGACGGGGAGCTGTGGCATCGATCGACAGAGGGCTCGCCGGAGGCCAGGCAGAGGGCGAGACTCTACAACGCCTCGACGGTCTTGACCGTGGGCATGGGGGTGCTCTTCTGCTACCTGGGCCTGCTCGTCATCAATCTCGTGTGGGCGCTGTTCATCCTCAACGACCGAGTGTTCTCCTCCATGACGCAGACGTCGCTGCGCTCCGAGGATTACTTGACGCTGTCCTGGTTCGTCGCTTCGGTCGCCACCGTGGGCGGCGCACTGGGATCAGGCTTGGAGAGCGACGAGGCGATCCGGGCAGCCGCCTACTCCAAGCGCGAACAGGAACGTCGTCACACGCTCGAGGGCGGCCACGGGGACCAGCCCTCGAACTGAACCGGTACTGGCACGTACCGCTCCCGGGCGCGTGTCCGGTACCAACCCTCACCGCCCGAAGGCGCACCGGGAATCCGGCAGCACGCGGCGGTCTCCTTCGAACCGCCCCCGCTGATCATGGCGGTGAGGGGGCGGGTGTGGTCCGCCTGGGGCGGGTCCGTCGCCCCTTCGTCTGCTTGGCGACGTCCGTCGGTCAGCCGGAATCGGCCCCGCGTACGAGGGCGGGCCGCGGGCTGCCGGGGCCGATCAGGCGGTGCCGGGGGTGAGGCCATCGATCGCTCCCGTACCCGAGGGTGGGCCGGCGCATCAGTGGAGGGCCCGGGGGCACGCGCCCGCCGAGCGCGGTGCCGTCAGGAGGCGGCGGCGCTGCCGACGCGACCCGGCAGGGCCTTACGGATAGGCTCACTCCGTGACGTGGCTGCGGGCCTTCGGGGAGATCGTGCGATCCGGGCTCACGATCGAGGAGACGCGGCTGGAGCCCTTGCTCGCGCTGCGCACGGCCGCTGGGGTGGCGCTCGTCATCGGACCGGCACTGTGGCTGGCCTCCCCCGCGTACGCCGCGTCCGCCGCACTCGGTGCCTACTCCGCGGGTGCGGCCACCTTCCAGCGCACCTGGCGTCCACGAAAAGTGATCGCGCTCGGCGCGGGCGCGGTTTTGGCGCTCAGTACCTTCGTGGGCTACCTGGCGGCGGGGCGCCTAGTGACGTTTCTCCCGCTGCTGGCCGCATGGGCCTTTGCCGCGGGGATGGCGTGGGCCGTCGGATCGACTGCCGGGATCGTGGCAGCGACGAGCGTCGGCAGCATGCTGGTGACCATCAGTCTGCCCACGAGCGTCGGGCGAGCCCTGGAGCATGCCGCGGTCATCGCGCTCGGAGGCGTGGCGCAGGCCGTGCTGATCCTGCTGTTCCCGATCCGTCGTTGGGGGGCGCATCGTGACGCGCTCGCCGACGCCCTGGCCGCCGTGGCGGACTACGCCCGCCGCCTGCGGCACGACCCGACCGCCCCGTTCGACCCCGAGCCGTTGATGACGGCCCGGGACGCGGCCGCCGTGACGCCGTCACAGGCCCGTACCCGTCCCCCCGTCCTCCACGGCCCCCGGGGACTCGCCGAGCGCATTCGGCCGGCCGTCGCCGTACTCGCCGACCCGGACGTCGGCGCCCCGGCGGAGGGTCCCGGGCGGGACCGCGCACGGGAGTTGCTCGACGCGGCTGCCGATGTACTGGACGCGGCCGCCCGTTCGATCCGCCGCGGCACTCCCACCGAGGTGCCGCCCGGGAGCGCGGACGTCCTGCGTGTCGACAAGGAGCAGAAGGTGCTGGAGGGGCCCGCCCGGCAGGCCGCCGAGCGGCTCGTCGAACTGCTCGGCGAGGCGTTGGAGATCGCCGGGAGCGGCGGCGAGCGCGGGAAGACGCCCCCGTCGGCGGGCCCCGCGGACGCGCGGTTCCTGGTGCGCCCGACAATGTTCCGGTTGCTCCCGGTCGTCGTCCGGGCGGTGCGCCGTGAGCTCAGCCGGGACTCGCCCGTGTTCCGGCACGCCGTCCGGCTGGCGGCCGCGGCCACGCTCGGCTATCTGATCGCTTCCCTGTTGCCCCTGGACCACAGCTACTGGGCGCCCATCGCCTCGGTGATGGTGATGCGGCCCGACTTCCACCAGACGTACGCGCGTGCGGTGGCCCGTCTCGCCGGGACCCTGGTGGGGGTCGCGCTCGCCACCGGGTTGGTCCGGGCCCTGGGCCCGGACGCCCAGGTGTTCGGCGCGCTGGCGGTGGTGTCGGCGGGCCTGGCGTACACGCTGATGCGTACTGGCTACGCCTACTCCCAGTGCTTCACCGCCGCGTACGTCGTCTTCCTGCTCGGCATGGGCGGCCAGGCGTGGGAGCAGACGGTCCCGGAGCGGGTAGTGCTCACCCTGCTCGGCGGGGTCCTGGCCATGCTGGCGTACGTGGTGTTCCCCGCATGGGAGACCCCACGACTGCCGGGCCGGCTTGCGGACTGGCTCGCCGCCAACGGCCGCTACGCTGCCGCGGTGCTCCGCAGCTACGCCGCTCCGACCCGGGAGCATCGCGCCGACATGCGCAGGGCGCTGCTGGAGAGCAGGGAAGCACGTGCCGCCTGGCAGGAGGCGTACGAGCAGGCAAAGCAGGAACCGGTCCGCCCCAGGGGTCTGACGTCGCGAGAGGCGGAGGAGGCGCAGGAGGCGCTCAAAAGGTTCGACAGGGCGGCGATGCTCATGGAGAGCCACGTCCCGCGGGCCGACAGCCGTTTCGCCCCCGAGGCCGAGCGGTTGGCCGAGGCCGTGGAGGCAGACACCGCACGGGCGGCAGTCGATGTACGCGAGCACAGGAATCCGGACTGGCGGCGCGTGGAGGAGGCGCTCCACGCGTGGGAGGGCACCGCCGGGGACCGGAGCCCGGTGTTGCGGCGCGAGGCGCACCTGCAGAAGCGGGCCCTCGAGGACCTCGCGACAGCCGTCAGCCGCACACTCCTGGAACGGGATGTCGGCTCCGCTCGCGAGGAGCAGCGGGTGCGGGCGGCCGTGGCTGGGGAAGATGACGGATCAGGAACCGCGCACCGGGGTGGGTGACGGCTCCGGCGACCGGGAGCGCCGCGCCTCCTGGAGCGGGATGTAGTCTTCCGGGCGTGTCGAGCGCCGCCACACGCACACCGCTGTCGCCATCACGAGGATCAGTCCCGCGAGGACGAGCAGCTCGATTCCCTGAACCTTCCACCGGAAGGACTTCTCCGCCTCGGCCGTCACGATGAGCACCTTGCGGATGCCGGCGATCAGCCCGACGACGAGGAACGGCTCCGCGTCGAGGGCCCGGTTCCTGATGGTGAGGCGGACGGTGTGGAGCAGCTCGGCCACGATGAACAGCACGAGACTGCTGTCGAGGGCGGAGAGGACGACCGTCTCCTCGCGGTTCGGCCCCTGGATCGACCGGATGACGTCGTGGACGACCCCGACGGTCAGGATCCCCGCGAGTAGTACGAGGAGCGCCGCGACAACGAGGTGGATGCCGTCCTCGATGAGCTGTAGGAGGCCTTGTACCCGGCCGCCCTCGATCTTCGGGAGAATGGGTCGCACATTCAGCATGCTAGGCGCGCTCCGGCCCGCAGGCGCGGCGTGCTGCCGAACGGGTGGACGAGGGGGTCCCTCCCCGTGGTGGCAGCCTGGGGGGAAGCGGCGAGGCGGGACATGACCGAGGCCTACCAGGCGGTAGGACAAGGGTTATGAGGCAGCCTGACGTGGACACGAACGGCAGGAACCGGGGGCCCGTCCTGACGCAGACCCGGGGCCGCACACGGAGACCGCCGGGACCTCGCGTCCGGTCTGCGGGAGGAATCGCGCCGCCGCAACGCCAGGGCCATCGCTGGCAGGCGGACACCGACAGTGCCCCTTGCAGCCAACGAACAGGTCACCGTGTCCGATGTGGCCGAAACGTCGGCACTCGCCTGGAGGACGGCGGCTGGGACATCGGCGTCTTTCTCACCGACCTGCCGAGCCGGGCGGGGCAGGAAGCGCAGGGCATGGGAAGCCCGTGGTGGAGATGGTTCTTCTTGGCGACTCATCTACCAGGGGCTGTCCTTTCTTCGTTGCGGCCCCCGCCTCTGCCTGCAGGACCAACTCGGCCATGGGCCGGCTCAATAGGACGGGCTGCGCCGGTACGCCGGTACGGCTTCCACGGGCTTCCTGCTCGTGGGCGCTGGAGGGGACGGCGCAGCCCCTGGGCCGACCCGTCGACAACTCCAAGGTCGTGCTCGTGCACATGGGCGGCGGCTGCTCGGCCTGCGTCGTCCGGAACGGACGCAGCGTGGACACCACCATGGGCCTCACTCCGCTGGAAGGTCCGGCGATGAGCCGGCGCAGCGGCAGCCTCGACCCGAGCGCGCTGCTGTGGCTGCAGCGGCGGCACGGCCTGAGCATGGACGAGTTGGACGACACACTCCACCGGCATTCCGGTCTGCTCGGCCTCTCCGGTACCTCGGGAGACGGCCGGGACCTGGTGCGCTGCCGCGCGACGGCAGTTGCGCCTGCATGTACACGGCAATTTTGAACCGTTCGTCGGCTCATCCCGCCACGGCCGGGCAGAGCCCGTTCCTGGCTGCGACGCCCTCAGCGCCAGTCGCCGACCAGCCAGGCGACGAGACGAGGACGACCGGTCCAGGGCTCGCACGGTACGACCCCGTCGATGGAGGCGATGTCGGTGGTGAAGACCTGCCCGAACTGTCCGAAAGACCGGTTCAGGTCGTCGGAGACGTCGCCGGGCTCTCCGACCGCCGGCACATCGTAGGTGGCCGCCACCTCGGTGCTGGGGCAGCCGACGTGGGGGAGGGGCTGGCCGAGATACCAGCCGCCGACGAAGACGGCGTACAGAACCGCGGCGACGCCAAGTCGGCGCGGTGTTATCCAGGTGGGCACCACGGCAGTGTTCCACACGCGCGGGATTCGACGGGTGCGGCCCGGACTTGCCGAAGAGCAGGGAGACTTGGGCGTCCAGGGCCGCGACGGCGTGCTCCGCGCCGTCCTGCCGAGCAACTGCATGCCGAGGTCGGCGGCGAGCGCCGTCCTGCAGGTCGGGACGCCCGGCTCGTCAGCGGGAGGTGAGGGGCGTCTCGGACTCGACACGGGTGAGCTTTTCCGGGTTGCGGACGTAGTAGAGCCCGGTGACGCGGAGGTTCTCGACGCGGAGGGCCAGGACGCCGTCGATCACGCCGTCCACGCGCAGCACGAGCCCCGGGTTGCCGTTGACCGTGGTGGGCTCGCTGGTGAACGTCCCGCCGGCCTTGTCGACACTGCCGGCCATGTAACGGAGCACGTTGTCGGCGCCGACGACCGGCCGCAGGGCCGCCAGCCTGAGGCCGCCGCCGTCGCTGACGAAGACGACGTCCGGAGCCAGTACGGCGAGCAGTCCTTGCAGGTCGCCGGTTTCGAGCGCGGACCGGAACGATTCGAGGGCCGCCCGGGCATCGGCGCGGGAGGCCGGCGTTCGCGGCCGGCGGGCGTCGACGTGTCTGCGGGCACGGTAGGCGATCTGGCGTGCGGCGGCGGGGGTCTTGTCGATGGCGGCGGCGATGTCGTCGTAACCGAAGTCGAAGACCTCGTGCAGCACGAACACGGCGCGTTCGGTGGGGGAGAGCGTTTCGAGGACGAACATGAGCGCCAGCGACAGGTTCTCCGACAGTTCGGCGTCCTCGGCCACGTCCGGTGCGGTGAGCAACGGCTCGGGAAGCCAGGGGCCGACGTAGGTCTCCTTGCGCCGCTTGAGGGTGCGCAGCCGGTTGAGTGCCTGGCGAGTCGTGATGCGCACCAGATAGGCGCGGTGGTCCCGCACCTGCGCCAGGTCGGCCTTCGCCCACCGCAGCCAGCTCTCCTGGAGAACGTCCTCGGCGTCGGACGCCGACCCCAGCATTTCGTAGGCGACGGTGAACAGCAGGTCGCGGTGGGCCACGAAGGCCCCGGTCGCGGGGTCGGTGCTGTGATCGTTCATGTCGAGCGCTTCACTTTCCGGGGGCGGGCCTCATATGCACGAGGAGGCGTCATGGAACACGTACCCGCCCCCGATCCACGGGCTGTCAGGAGCGGGAGCCGGCCTTGCGGGCCCCGGACACCAGCTTGTTGAGGGTGAACCGGCAGGCGATCTCCTTGACGCCGGCACCGGGCCGCCCGCTGATGCGCAGCGCGTTCACCTTGTCGTCGGGGTAGGAGAACTGGGTGACGCCCTCGTCCCGGCCGAGGCTGAGGCACTGTCCGGCGAAGAACATCCGGACGGGAGCGGCCTTCTTCCCCGCGATCCGGCGCAGGATCGTGTCGGCGGCCGCCGGGCCCAGCTGTACGGCGGCCTGGCAGCTCATCCGGAACGGGTGGTCCGGCATCACCCCCGCGTCCCCGGCGGCGACGATACGCTCGTCGTCCACGCTGGTCAGCGTCGTGTCGGTGATCAGGCGGCCCTCGGCGTCGGTGCTCAACCCGCTGCGTGCGGCCAGATCCGGGACTCCGAACCCCGCGGTCCAGATGGTCACCGCGCTGGGCAGCTCGCGGCCGCCGTCGAGCCGTACGCGGTCAGGTGTCACTTCCGTCACTCGCGCGCTAGGACCCTCAAGGACGGCGACACCCAGTTCGGTGAGCCGACGTGCCACCGGACGGCGGACCCGGGCATGCAGCGAAGGTCCCAGCACGTCGCCGCAGACCAGGGTCACCCTGCGGCCCGCTTCCGCCAGCTCGGCGGCGGTCTCCAGGCCGGTGGGACCGGCCCCGACCACGGTCACCGGCTCCGACGCGGACGTCGCCGCCAGTGCCGATCGCAGCCGTTCCGCTCCCTCGAGGTCCGACACCCGGTGAGTGAACTCCGCCGCGCCGGGCACGCCGGGGCCGACGGCGCCGCTGCCCACGGCGTAGACGAGGTAGTCGTAGGAGAGCGAGCCGCCGCCCGCCAGCGACACCTGGCGCCCGGCGGCGTCGATCCGGGTGACGGTGTCGATCACCAGCCGGACCTGCGCCCCCATGATCTTCCGGAAGTCCTCGACCGCGTCGTCGGATCCGGTGACGAGCTGGTGCAGACGGATCCGCTCGACGAAGTCGGCACGCGGATTGACCAGGGTCACCGACATGCCGTCGCGCCGCGCCAGACGATTGGCCGCCGTCACGCCCCCGTACCCGCCGCCGACCACGACGACCTCTGTCTTCCCGTTCATGATGTCTCCTCCGAATCGCGGACTCGGCATGGAGACACCAGCGGCGCATGCGGCGTAACAAGCCGAGGGTGAGACCTGGCCCACACGGTCGAGCGGCGTTGGCCGTCGGCCGGCTTTCCGATCGTGTGCGAGAAACCATTGGGCGGTCCACGGCGGCCGCTGCTACCTTTCCGGTGGCCGTGCGAGGCGACGAGGAGGTGGTACCCGTGAACGCAGTATCGACGTGGGTGCTCCCCTCCGGGGTCACGGTCGGGCGGTAGGCCGTCCGGGAGCGCCGTTGACGAGCCCTCCCGAAAGGCATCACCATGCGCTTCACGTCCGGACAGCGCCTCGACGGCGACGTCCTCGAACGCGAATTCACCCTCGGAGAGATCCCCGGCACCCTGTGGACGCCCGCATCCGCGCCGGCCCCGCTGATCCTGATGGCCCACAACAACGGCCTGCCCAAGCGGGCACCCCGGCTGGTGGCCCGGGCCCGGCAGTCCGCGGCGTACGGCTACGCGGTGGCCACCATCGACGCCGCCGGGTGCGGCGACCGGCCCCGTACCGCCGCCGACGGACAGGCCCGCGCCGAACTCCGCCGGGCGCTGGGGGCCGGCGAGCCGGTGGATGACATCTTCGAGTCCCTCGTCGGCCCGCTGGTCGAGAACGCCGTCCCGGAGTGGCGGGCCACCCTGGACGCCCTCCTCGCGCTGCCGGAGATCGGCGGCCCGGTCGGGTACTCCGGGTGGACCGCCCTGGGCATCCGGCTGGCGGTGGTCGAGCCGCGCATCCAGGCCGCCGGCTTCTTCGCCGGGGGGTACGTGCCCCGCGCCCGGCGCGAGGAGGCCCGGATGGTGACCATCCCGCTGCTGTTGCTGCTCCAGTGGGACGACGAGGGAAACCCCCGGGAGCGGGCGCTGGACCTGTTCGACGCCTTCGGCAGCAAGGAGAAGACGCTGCACGCCAATGTGGGCGGGCACACCGGCACCCCGTGGTTCGAGGTCGAGGACGGGAACCGGTTCTTCGACCGGCACCTGAAGTGAGGCCGGGCGGCCCCTGCCCGCCGGGCAGGGGCCGCTCAAAGACCACGAGGCATGCTCCCGGACGACTGGCACCTCACAACGCACTGGGCGGTCACGCGGGCCATCGGTGCCGCGCACGGGCCATGTCCACCCGCTCACCACGCATCGGTGTCCCGTCCTCGCGCAGCAGTTCGGGCGCACGCCCGCTGTGACAGGAGGCCGGGGTACCGTCCGCGTACACCACACGCCACCAGGGCACGTTCTCGTCCAGCAGGCTCATGGCGCGTCCCACCTGCCGCGGGCCGGCACCGATTCTCTCGCCGATGTCGCCGTAGGAGGCGACCGAACCGGGAGGAATGCCGGCGACCGCCTCCCGGACGTCCTCGACCAGGTGCGAGCCGGGCATCAGCCGGCCGGGGGATAGGTCAGGGTGCCGTCGCCGACCTTCGCGTGGGGACTCAGGACGGCCGGCTTCGCCGACGTGCTCGACATGATGTGGACGACCTCCGCGCCGGAGACGATCAACGCGTCCGTGATCAACCGGCGATGGCAGCGCCAGGGCACCGCTTCACTGCACATGATCGCGGGCCGTTCGTGCCGGGCCAGTTCCCGCAGTTCGGCGAGCCCCTTCCCGAACGCTTCGGTGCTCATGTAGTCGGCGTAGTCCCGGAAGGCCTTGACCTGCCATGCCCCGTTCACACTCGGCACGCCTGCGGGCGTATGACGGCGGCCTCCCAGCTCACGGATCCAGCGGTACCCGATGTCGGGTGGCAGGGCGTCGACCACGGCGGACTGGTTCCACTGCGGGTGCTTCCCGGACGAAGGGAACGACCGGACGTCGACCAGGCAGGTGACCCCGTTCCCTCGCAGCAGGGCGAGCACTTCGTCGAAACTGCGTGTCGAGTGCCCGATCGTAAAGACGCGGTCCGTCATCGTCGGTCCTGTCGCTCCTCATCCCACACCGGACGGTTCGAAAGCCCCTCTCTGCCGGGTTCCCGGTCACGATGCCCGGACACCACGGACCCTTCTCACGGCAGCCGGTCGACCAGGATCATGGCCACGTCGTCCGTCAGCCGTCCTCCTGTGTGGCGCAGCAGCGCCCGGTGCAGTTCTTCCAGGAACTCCTGGGGCGTCGTGTCGGTGCGGATCCGCTCCATGGTGCGCTCCAGCGGGAAGAAGGTGTCGTCGCGGTCGCGGGCCTCACTCACACCGTCGGTGTAGAGCAGCAGACGGTCACCGGCGACGAACGGATAGCTGTCCGCCCCGCCCATAGGGCCGTCGGCGAGATCCTCCAGGCACAGAGGCGGCAGGAACGACCCCGGCAGCAACGTGTGCACCCTGCCCCGGTGCAGCAACAGCGGAGGCACGTGACCACGGTTGACGATCTGCACCACGGGTTCGTCCGACACCTGGGCCATGGCGGCGGTGACGAACCCCTCCACGCGGATCTCCTGCGAGTACGCGCCCTCGACGGCCAGCTCCCGCCGCAGAGCGGCCGAGCAGTGGTTCATGGCCTCGGTCAGCTCGTCCTCGTAGTGCGCGGCCTCCCGGAAGGCGCCCAGGACGACACCGACCGCGCGCATCGCCGCGAGCCCCTTCCCGCGGACGTCCCCGACGATCAGCCGGACTCCGTACCGGGTCGGCACCGCCTCGTACAGGTCACCGCCTATCTGCGCCTGGGTCCCGGCCGCGAGACTGAGGCTGGCCGCCCGCACCGGGCCCAGCCGCGCCGGCACCGGCCGCAGGACGACCTCCTGGGCCGCCATGGCGATCCGCCGTACCTGCTCCAGCTCGCTCAGTCTGCGCGTCTGCACCGCGCCGCTGGTGATGTAACCGGCGACGGAGACGAGGGTCAGCGCCGAGAAATTGGTCAGGACCTGGAGCGTGGCCCAGGCATGGTTGTACGTGGCGGTGGTGACGCTCACCGCCACGGCACCGGCCGCGGCCGCGAGGGTGCCCCTGGGCCCCAGCGTCACCGCCGCGAGTGCGGGCATGGCGGTGAGGAGAGGGCCGGTGTAGATGAAGTGCGCCGGTGTGAGCTCGATGACCAGGACGATCAGCGCGATCAGGAACGGCAGCCACTGCAGCAGCGTGATGAGCACCCGGCTGTGCCCGCCGGCTTTCCGCCGGCGCGGCGAGCGATGTGCCGAGCGCATGCGTCCAGCCTGCCCTGCCGTGGGGCGAGGCTCCACTCATCACCGGCCTCGGACGCGGGGGACCCCACCGGTCCACCGATCGGATGACCCGGACGGCGACCGGTCGGCGCGTCGCGTCCAGCCGGTCCGTCGAGGCAGCGGAGTCGGCCCCGGGACCAGAATGGGTGCCGGGGCGGGACACCAGGGACGCCCCACACCGACGACCGGCCCGGCCGGGACTCGACGGGCGCCGACCGCCACCAGGAGAGCCGCCATGACCCCGCACGCCCGTGCTCCGCGCGAGGCCCCGCCCTGCTGCGGGCGCCGCTGCCGACGCTCCCGGACCGCACGGTGAGCCGCCACGCGGCGCCGCGCCGCGTGAGGGGGCGCGCCGCCCGCACACTCGTCCTCACGTTGGCCTGCGCCGCCCTGCTCGCCGGCTGCACGTCCGCGGGGACCTCGGAGGCGCCGGACGCAGAGAGCGGCTCCCCGTCCGCCTCGGCGCCCGCGGCACACGGCTCGGGGCCGGCCGGCACGACCCCCGAGGGCACCCTCCTGGTCACGGACTTCGGCGCCGACACCGTCACCTTCGTCGATCCGGACAAGGGCCCGTTCGACGCGGTGACGGTCGGCGAGGCACCCTACGGCCTGGTCGTCGGCGAGGACGGCCGCGCCTGGGTCGCCACCGCCGAGGGCGTCGCCGTCGTCGACACCCGCCGGCGCGAGCGCCTGGACCTCATCCCGTACGAGACGGAGCGCGTCGGTCCGGTCACCCACGGCGAGTACCGCGGCGGCGGCATGGGCATCGCCCTCGCACCCGACGGCGAGCACGCCTACGTCGGCGTCAACGTGCCCTTCGGCAACGGCACCCTCGAGACCATCGACACCACGACCCGTGAGGTCACCGGCACCACCGAGGTGGGCCGGCGCCCGTTCGACGTCGACGTCTCGGAGGACGGCCGCGAGGTCTACACGACCAACCACGACTCCTTCGACGTCACGGTCCTCGAGGTGAGCTCGGGCGCCACCCGTCGCCTCGAGGCCGCCCCGTACGGCACCGAGGGCGGGCTCGGCTCCTGGCTGAAGCCGCACTACACGGCCGTGCGCCCCGCCGACGGCAAACTGCTGCTGCCGTTCGAGGGCGAGCGGCTCGTCGTACTCGATCCGGCCACCGGACGCTCGACCGTCGAGCGGATGACGGCGGACACCCACCAGCACGGCGTCGCCCTCACCCCCTCCGGCCCCCTCGTGGCCGTCGGCACCGGCCCGATCGACCCCTCCCAGGACGACGGCCCGTCGCTGACCGTCCGGACCAGGGACGGCAGGGAGAGGGTGATCCCGCTGACGGGTCCGCACGAGTACGTCGCCGTCTCCGCGGACGAGCGCACCGCCTACGTCACCGGCGGCTTCACCCGCGACGGCTACTGGAACGGCATCACGGTCGTCGACCTCGCCGAGGGCGACACCCGCCGACTTCCGGCGGGCGCACGGCCCTTGGGCATCGTGGTCCTTTAGGGTCACTCGTATGACGATCGACACGGGGGCCGCCGGCGCGTTGTTCGAATCCCTCCGGGCGGACGCACTCACCGGCCCGGACCAGCTGCGCGAGCTCTACCCACAGCCGAATCCGCACGCGCTCCGGAAGGAGACCGATCACCTGACCGAGGAGACCCGCGCGCTGATCGGCTGTTCCTCGCTGGTGTTCATCGGCAGCGCGGACGCCGAGGGAAGGGCGGACGTGACGCCGCGCGGCGGCCCGCCAGGGTTCGTCTCGGTGCTGGACGAGCGAACCTTGGTGATCCCCGACGCGACCGGCAACAAGCGGCTCGACACCCTGCACAACGTGCTGCAGACCGGACGCGTCGGACTGCTCTTCCTCATCCCCGGCCGCCCGACCACACTGCGCGTCAACGGCCGTGCCTGCGTCTCGGCGCGTCCGGAGCTGCTCGCGCAGCTGACGCCCGTCGGCAAACCGCCGGTCTCGGCGATCGTGGTGGATGTCGAACAGGCCTATCCGCACTGTCCCAAGTCGCTGATGCGCGCCCACGCCTGGCAACCGGAGCAGTGGACGCCCGCCGACGCCCAGCCGACCAGCGCCGAGGTGACCCTGGCCCAACTGAACCTGCCGGGCCTGACCGTCGACCAGATCGAGGAGGCCGAACGCGAGTCACTGCGTCTGCGTTACGAGTGAGGTTCAGCGGGCCCCGTTGCTCGCATCACGGGAAGGCGCCCTACGGCTCGAGTGTCAGGTCGCGCTGGTACCAGGTGCCCGGCTCACCGCTGAGGTGGGCCGGGTCGGCCGGTCCGGTGGGGACGAACCCGGTTTTGAGCAGCACCCGTTGAGACGCGGCATTGGCGTAGCTCGCGGCCGCCCGCAGTGTGCGCAGCCCGTGCCGCGACACCGCCAGCCGGCACAGCTCCCGCACACCGGCGGTCGCCACGCCACGGCCGGACACGTCCTGTGCCACCCGGTAGCCGACTTCCGCGGTGCCGTCCTCGATGTCGACCAGATTGAACCTGCCGAGCACCGAGCCGTCCTCCGCGACCAGTATGTGGAAGGCACAGATCCCGGCCTCCTGCTCGGCCAGCAAGGCGCCGTACCGGTCGGCGAAACGCTCGAAGAAGTCGTCGCCCCGGTCGGGGACCGAGCGGGCGAAGTACCCGCGGTTCGCCAGCTCGAAGGCCAGGACCGCCGGGGCATGGTCGGCATGCAACTGCTTCAGCTCGGGCACCGCTCGACTCTACCCAAGCGTCCACGGGCCCGGCACCGTCGCCGTTCCGCACGTCCCGTCGCCGCGTACCAGGAACCGGCCAGGACGGTGGCCAGCGCGGCTTCGACCAGGTCCCCGCCGTAGTACATGACTTGTGCCCCGGTGCGCAGGTCAGCCGCAGTGAAGTCGGTGCCGGGCGGCCCCACCGCGTACATGCTCCTGGCGAGCACGGCATGCGCGGCGCCGACGGCCAGCAGGGTCGCCCCGCGCACCAGCAGGCCGTACCGGCGGCGCACCGGGTCGAGCAGGCAGACGGCGAAGGTGAACAACAGCCCGGCGGCCAGGACATGGGTGTGGATCAGCGCGTTGAGCCACGGCACGTGCCGCGACGTGGCGAACACCTCGGTGCGGTACAGCAGCCACAGCCCTCCGACGTCCAGCAGAGCCGCCCACGGAGGGAAGAGGAGCACACCCGCCCCGCGGGAGTGGGCCAGGGACAGCAGACGCCGGCGCCCGGCACCGGGCGCCAGGGTGCGCAGCAGCAGGGTCAGGGGGCGGGCGAGGACGAGCAGCAGCGGGGTCGTCATGCCGACGATCAGATGCTGCACCATGTGGCCGGTGAAGGGACCGTCGGGAAGCGGTCCCACCGCCGCCCAGGCCGGCCCCGCACCACCGGCGGTGAACGACACGTCGCGCCACCACGGCCAGGCGTCCCCGCGGCGCCGCAATCGGACCGCCGCCGAGACGTACAGAACGGCCGCCACCAGTGAGGCCACCGCGATGACCAGCCCGGCAGGACCGGGGCCCGCGGCGGAGCCGTGGTGCACATGCATGAGGATCACGGTGCCGACCCGGCCCGGCCGCGGCGGGCCGCGCGGAGGGCCAGTGCCACGCCGATCGCCAGGAGGACCAGGCCGCCGAGGTTCCATGCCCAGTCGTAGGGAGTGACATCCACGCCGTAGCGGATCTGGTGCACGCGCAGCAGTTTGTGGTCCACGATTCCGTCGAAGAGCTGGAAGATCCCCAGGCCCAGGAAGAACCCGGCCCAGGCGTGAGCCGGGGCCAGGGTGCGACGGCGCCGCAGATCGGCGAAGAGGAAGAACCCGGCGACCAGGGCCAGCAGCTCGGCGGTGTGCAGCAGCCCGTCCGACAGCAGACCGACACCGGGGGTGGAGCGGTCGTAGAAGTGGTGCCAGCCCAGAATCTGATGGAACACGATCTCGTCCACCGCGGCCATCACCGCGGCTCCGATCACCCCGCACACCACCAGCGACCTGCGCCGCTCGGGCCGCGCGGTGGGGGCCGTCGGCGGATGGGCCGGTGCACTCATGGGCCTGCCTCCCTGATACACACGCGTCCGGTGCCCCGTAGCCGCGACGCGACACTCGACCCGGCGGGGCGGAAGCCGGATCCGGCACAGCGCCTCGAGGTCAGCGCGCCGCCCCGACGAGCACGCCGCCGACGCCGGCCGCGCAGGCCAGCATGCAGGACGCCCAGACCGCGTGGCGTCTGAGCAGGCTGCGACGCAACTCCTGGTACCGGTCCTCGTACTCCCGGCGCAGTTCGTCGGCACGCTGCACCGTCGCGGTGAGCATCCGGCGGGACAGGGCGATGCGGTGCGCGATGTAATGACGGGTCAGTTCTTCCGCCTGAGCGGTGGTCAGCCAGGGAAGTGAGGCGCACAGGCGCTGCGCCTCCCGGTCTGCCTCGGTCCGGTGCGAGCATGCCATCAGGAAGCCCTCCGCCTCGGCCCCCACCCCCGCCGCGATGCCGGGAGACGGACGACGGGCGCCACCGCTGGTCACCTCCGGTCACCCTTGTGACCGCCGGGGTCCAACGCGTCCCGCTGACCCGTGCTTTCCGCCTGGTCCAGACCGGCGATCCAGGGGTGGTGCATGTCGAAGGCCGGGGACTCGGACCGGACCTTGGGCAGGGTGACGAAGTTGTGCCGGGGCGGTGGGCAGGAGGTTGCCCACTCCAGGGAACGTCCGTACCCCCAGGGATCGTCGACCTCGACGCGCTCTCCGCTCCTGGCGGTTTTCCAGACGTTGTAGAGGAAGGGCAGGGTGGAGAGGCCGAGCAGGAACGCGCCGATGGAGGAGGCGGTGTTGAGTGCGGTGAAGCCGTCTGCCTCGAGGTAGTCGGCGTAGCGGCGGGGCATGCCCTCGGCTCCGAGCCAGTGCTGGATGAGGAACGTGGTGTGGAAGCCCGCGAACAGCGTCCAGAAGTGGATGTACTCGAGGCGGGTGTCGAGCATGGTGCCGGTCATCTTCGGCCACCAGAAGCTGAATCCCCCGAACATCGCGAACACGATCGTGCCGAACAGCACGTAGTGGAAGTGGGCGACGACGAAGTAGCTGTCGTGGACGTGGAAGTCCAGCGGGGGTGAGGCGAGCAGCACGCCGGTCAGGCCGCCGAAGAGGAAGGTGACCAGGAAGCCGATCGCCCACAGCATGGGAGGTTCGAAGGACAGGGAGCCCTTCCACATGGTGCCGATCCAGTTGAAGAACTTCACGCCGGTCGGGACGGCGATGAGGAAACTCATGAAGGAGAAGAACGGCAGCAGCACGGCGCCGGTGGCGAACATGTGGTGCGCCCAGACGGTGGCGGACAGACCGGTGATGGTGATCGTGGCACCGACGAGCCCCATGTAACCGAAGATCGGCTTGCGGGAGAACACCGGGATGATCTCGGTGATCACACCGAAGAACGGCAGGGCGAGAATGTAGACCTCGGGGTGGCCGAAGAACCAGAACAGGTGCTGCCACAGGACCGGCCCGCCGTTCGCCGGATCGAAGATGTGCGCGCCGAACTTCCGGTCGGCCTCCAGCGCGAGCAGGGCGGCGGCCAGCACCGGGAAGGCCAGCAGCACGAGAACCGACGTGAGCAGCACGTTCCAGGTGAAGATCGGCATCCGGAACATCGTCATACCGGGGGCGCGCATGCAGATGATGGTGGTGATGAAGTTGACCGCGCCGAGAATCGTGCCGAATCCCGCCAGCGCCAGCCCCATGATCCACAGATCACCGCCGATCTGAGGGGTGCGGTCGATGCCGCTGAGCGGCGTATAGGCGGTCCAGCCGTAGTCGGCCGCGCCGTCCGGAGTGAGGAAACTGCCCAGCACGATCAGGCCGCCGAGGGCGAACAGCCAGTACGAGAACATGTTCAGCCGTGGGAACGCCACGTCGGGGGAGCCGATCTGCAAGGGCATGATCGCGTTGGCGAACCCGGCGAACGTCGGCGTCGCGAACAACAGCAGCATGATCGTGCCGTGCATCGTGAACGACTGGTTGTACTGCTCGTTCGACACGACCTGAAGGCCCGGCCGGGCCAACTCCGCCCGGATCACCATGGCGAGTACGCCACCGATCAGGAAGAAGACGAACGATGTGATCAGGTAGAGATGGCCGATCTTCTTGTGATCGGTGGTGGTCAGCCAGGTGATCACCACGCGGCCCCGCCCCCGGCGCTCGGCCACGGGCACCGGAGCCACGGGCTCGGTGTGGGTCGCCATCACAGTCCTCATTCGGTAGCGGCTCAGTGCGGATCCGGCTCTGTGGAAGGTAATCCTCGCCAGGGGCGGCCACGCCCGCAGCGAGCGCCTTTGTGGGCCGAGCAGCCGCACGCTCCAGTCGTCCGAGTGATATGTGGCCGGTGACCGGCGTCACATCCGATGCCTGTCAGGAATCGGGAGGCGGTCTCGTTCAAGGGGCACGCGAACGAGACAGGAGCAGCGTCATGAAGCACCGCATCGTCGTACTGGGCGCCGGATATGCCGGAGCCTTCGCCGCCGGCAACCTGGCCCGTCGGCTCTCGCCGGCCGACACCGAGATCACCGTCGTCAACGCCGTGCCCGAATTCGTCGAGCGGATGCGGCTCCACCAGCTCGCGATCGGACAGGCCGTCCCGTTCCGCCCGCTCGCCGATGTGTTCGCGGGCACCGGGGTGCGGCTGCGCGTGGCGCGTGTCACCGGCATCGACCCCGGGCGCAGGACCGTCTCCGTTTCCGGCGAGGAGGGTGACGACGAGCTCACCTACGACACCCTTCTCTACGCGCTCGGCAGCTCCGTCGCCGACCACGGAGTCCCCGGCGTGGCCGAGCACGCCTTCGACGTGACGGGCCGGTCCTCCGCGTTGCGTCTGCGCGAGCACCTCGCCGGTCTGGGGGAGGACGGCACCGTACTGGTCGTCGGTGAGGGACTGACCGGCATCGAGACCGCCACCGAGTTCGCCGAATCCCGGCCCGACCTCTCGGTCGCGCTCGCCGCCCGCGGGGAGCCGGGCGACTGGCTCTCCCCGAAGGCCCGCCTCCACCTGCACCAGGCCTTCGACCGGCTCGGCATCACCGTCCACGAGCACACCCGCATCGAAGCCGTCGAGCCGACCCGGGCGATCGCCGCCGACGGTACCTCCATCCCGGCCGACGCAACCGTGTGGGCGGCGGGGTTCGCCGTGCACCCCATCGCGGCGGCCGCCGGACTGGAGGTGACGGAGACCGGCCGGATCGTCGTCGACCCCACCATGCGCTCGGTCTCGCACCCGGACGTGTACGCCGCCGGCGACTCCGCCTACGCCATCGGCGAGAACGGCCGGCCACTGCCCATGTCGTGCGCCTCGGCCGGCTTCACCAACATGCAGGCGACCGCCGCGATCATCGCCCGCCTGACGGGCGGCGAGGCCCCGGTGACCGGGCTGAAGTACTACGGCAACCACATCAGCCTCGGACGGCGGGACGCGATCTTCCAGATGGTGGACGGGGACGCCCGGTCGAAGCGCTGGTACCTGGGCGGCCGGACCGCCGCCCGGCTCAAGTCGGGCGTGCTCAAGGGGGCCGGGTGGGGGATCGCCCACCCGACCTTCGGGATGCCGAAGCGCAGGCGCCGCCTGGGGACCGCCGCCGAGCGGGCCGGTGTGAGGGCTGCCGCCTAGGCTGTTCCGCATGGAAGGCGCAGCCATTGATCGGTTCGAGGCCGGCCGGGGCCGGCTGGCCTCGCTCGCGTACCGTCTGCTCGGCTCCGCGGCGGACGCGGAGGACGCCGTGCAGGACGCGTTCCTGCGCTGGCAGGCCGCCGACCGGGAACGGATCGCGGTGCCGGAGGCCTGGCTGACCAAGGTCGTCACCAACCTCTGCCTCGACCGGCTCCGCTCGGCGCAGGCACGCCACGAGCGTGCGGCCGGTGTCTGGCTGCCCGAGCCTCTCCTGGAGGGCGACCCGATGCTGGGCCCCGCCGACTCGTTCGAGCGGCGCGAATCGGTGTCCTTGGCCGTGCTGCTTCTGATGGAGCGTCTCTCGCCGGTGGAACGGGCCGTCTACGTCCTGCGCGAGGCGTTCTCGTACAGCCACGCCGAGATCGCCGGGATCCTCGACATCAGCGAGTCCGCGAGCCAGCAGCACGTGCACCGGGCGCGGACGCGGGTCACCGCCGAGCGCCACCGCGGAGGCGAGGCCGACCCCGCGTCCGCGCGCCGGGTCGTCGAGGAGTTCCTGGCCGCTGCCACGTCGGGGCGCACCGAACGGCTGGTGGCGCTGCTCACCGACGACGTGACGGCGGTCTCGGACGGCGCCGGACTGGGCAGGCGGCTTCTGCGGTTCAGGACGCGCGAACGGGTCGCGTCCTTCGTGCGGGCCGGCTTCCGGCCCACGGAGGCGAAGCGGCGGCTGGCAGGCGGCTCACCCGCGATGCACATCGCGTGGGTGAACGGCTCCCCGGCCGTTCTCGCCGTGGTCGACGACCGGGTCGTGGGTGTCGTGGCGTTCGAGGTGAGCGAGGGCAGGGTCTCCTCCCTGCACGGCATCGCGGCCGCGGCCCGGCTCTCGCGCCTCAACGAGTCCTGGCGCCGGCACGAACCGGACGCGCCGGTCATCAGCGCATGGTGACCGGACGCGACGACGCGATCCTTCGCTCCTCGACCCCGATCCGAGGGCGGCAATTCGAGCGATGTCGCGCGCCGCGATGAGTTCCGGCGTGCCCGGCGGTCGTACTGTCGGGCCCACGACCGAGGAGGACTCCCCATGCGCAGAGTGACCTATTCGATGAACGTCTCACTCGACGGCTACATCGTCGGGCCGGACGGCGAGTTCAACTGGACGGCGCCCGAGCCGGAGGTGTTCCGCTTCTGGATCGACGAGATCCGACAGGTCGACGTCCACCTCCTGGGACGACGGCTGTACGAGACGATGCTCTACTGGGAAACCGCCGAACAGGAGGCATCGCTCGACGAAGCCGAGCGCGAGTGGGTATCCCTGTGGAATCCGCTTCCCAAGGTGGTGTTCTCCACCACCCTGTCGGCGGTGCAGGGCCGTGCCCGACTGGCCTCCGGAGGCGTGGCGGAGGAGATCGAGCGGTTGAAGGCCGAGCCGGGGGAGGGCGAGATCGCGATCGGCGGCGCGACGCTCGCCGCCCAGGCGGCCGCGGCGGGTCTCGTCGACGAGTACCGGGCCATGGTCTATCCGGTGCTGGTCGGCGGCGGTATTCCGTTCTTTCCCCGGGACGAGCGCCGGGTGGACCTCGAACTCGTCGAGACCCGCACCTTCGCCTCCAGATGCGTCTACCTCGGCTACCGCGTGGGTCAGGCCTCGGAGACGACGAGCCGGTAACCGAGGTCGATGGTGTCGAGCGTCAGCAGGTCCGCGTAACGGGCGTGCCAGCGGCCGGTCGTCAGATCGGCGCCGAGCCGGGCCAGTCCCGGCGCGAGGACGTCGTCACCGGTCTGGGCCAGCATCGAGATGCCGGCGCGCACCTGCGGGTCGAGGTAGAGGTGCGGGCGGCGCCAGTAGGCTGCCGCGAATCCGTCGACGCAGTCGTGGGGGATGCGGACCGGCTCCTGGCGGCCTCCCCCGAGCAGGTCGACCAGCCGGTCGATCGGGGTGGCGCGGGTCTCGTCGAAGGCAGCGGCCTCGGGCAGGTAGTCGCGCACCAGCCAGAACCGCTCCCGGAAGACGCGCTGGTCCCACGTCAGGATGACGACGCGGCGGCGGGCGACCCTGCGCAGTTCCCGCAGGCCGGCCGCCAGGTCACTCCAGTGGTGGATGGTGAGCAGCGCCATGACGGCATCGGCGGCGTCGACGGGAAGAGGGAGGTGTTCCGCGACCGCCCGCACTGCCGGTGCCGCCCCCTGCGGTCGCTGGGTGATCATGACCCGGCTGGGTTCGACGGCGAGGACCGTCTCGGGCGGCTCGTAGGAGCCGGCGCCCGCACCGACGTTGATCACGTCGGCGGCGTCCCCGAGTGCGGCATGGATCTGCGCGGCGATGCGTGGATCCGGCTGTCGGGTCCGGGCGTACGTCGTGCCGAGCGTGTCATAGGTGGCCACGGCAGCCAGTATGCAGAGCCCGCAGGGGCACAGCCCCGCACATCGGAGAAGCCGTATGCCACCGCTTTCAGGGAGTGTCCGTCTCGTACGCGGGGCGACCGGTGGTGCGGTAGGTCTGGATCGTCAGTCCCTTGGGTGTGGACTGCAGGTCGACCAGTTCGAGTCCCAGGTCCGAGCCGGTGGCGGGGAAGAGCCGCGTGCCCTGACCGACGATCACGGGGTAGGTGAGCAGCACCAGTTCGTCGATCAGCCGGTGGTCGAGCAGCCGGCGGATGAGGGTGCCGCTGCCCCACACCTGGAGCTCACCGCCCGGTGCGGACCTCAGCTCCTCGACGGCCCCGGTGACATCACCGGACAGGACGGACGTGCCCGCCCACCGCGGGTCGGTGAGCGTGTTCGAGACGACGTATTTGGGGCGTGAGTTCAACGCCTCTCCGACGGGGTTGCCCGGATCCATGCCGGCGCCCCAGGAGCCGGCGAAGATCTCGTAGGTGCGCCGGCCGAACAGGAACGCGTCGGCGCGCTGGAAGGTCCGGCCGATGAACGTCGAGGCCGCGTCGTCGAGAAGTGGCGGGGCCCATCCGTAGCGCTCGAATCCGCCACTGCCCTTCCCCTCCGGAGCGTCCGCCGTCCCCTCCCCGGTCCCCACGTCGATCCGTCGATGCCCCTGCGTCACTCCGTCGACGGAGATGTTCGTGACGGTCGTCAGTTTCATGATCACGGTTCCCTTCCCGCTGATGACGTCACCGGGTACGACCGAAGCCGGGCGCCGATCTCATCGGTCGGGGCACGGCGCCGCCCACGGTCCCGGCGAAGCGCGCCGATGACCATGGGCAGCAGCTGGCTCGGCGGTCAGAGCGCCGGCCGGGTGCCGTCGACCGTCGGGTAGTCGGTGTAGCCCCGGTGGTCGCCGCCGTAGGCCTTGCTCAGATCAGGCTCGGCGAGCTCCGCCTCGGCCGCGAGCCGGGCGACCAGGTCCGGGTTGGAGATGTACAGCCGGCCGAAGGACACGGCGTCGGCCCGGCCGCTGGTGACGAGGTCCAGCCGGCGCCTCTGCCCGGACGTGTCGCCGTCGGCGGCGTTGAGGACGAACGTGCCGGACCAGGCGGCGCGCAGCGTCGGCGTCAGGGAGGGGTCACCGGCCTCCACGAGATGGAGGTAGGCCAGCTGGAGGGTGTCGAGCCCGGCGACCAGGAGGGGGTAGAGCGTGGCGTGGTCGGCCTCGGCGGTGTCTCCCAGGCCGTTGGCGGGGGAGAGCCGGATGCCGGTGCGGTCGGCGCCGATGGCCGCCGCGACGGCTCGCGCGACCTCCAGCGTGAAGCGGATCCGGTTCTCCGGCGAGCCGCCCCAGCGGTCGGTGCGCCGGTTGGCGTTGGTGGCCAGGAACTGGTGGAGGAGGTATCCGTTGGCGCCGTGGATCTCGACGCCGTCGAACCCGGCGGCCACGGCGTTGCGTGCCGCGTCGGCGAAGTCGGCGACGGTCGCGACGATCTGGTCCTCCGTCAGCTCGTCGGGCACGACGTGGTCCTGCGGTCCGGTGGGCGTGAAGACCTGGCCGGCCGCCTTGACGGGCGACGGGCCGACCGGGGTGAGCGCGCCGTGGCCGACGGCCTCCGTGGTGCTCGGGTGGCCGATGCGGCCGGTGTGCATGAGCTGGGCGACGATCGTCCCGCCGGCCGCGTGCACACCGTCGGTCACCTGCCGCCACGCGCCGACCTGCTCGGACGAGTGCAGGCCGGGTGTGAAGGGGTAGCCCTGGCCGATCACCGACGGCTGGATGCCCTCGGTGATGACCAGACCGGCGGAGGCGCGCTGGGCGTAGTAGGTCGCCGTGTCGGCCGTCGGCAGAGTGCCGTTCGCACGGCTGCGGGTCATCGGGGCCATCACGATCCGGTTGCGCAGCTTCAGGCTGCCGGCGATCACGGGCTCGAACGCAGTGGACATGGGGTTCTCCTGACGGATGGAAACGGTCATACAGTTAGCCGAACAACTAACTCTCCGGAGTCTATTCCTTGTCCGGATAACTTTTCTCAGGAGTACGATCACGGCATGTCAGAACATGCGACGGAGCGGGCCGCGTCCCTGGGAGCCAGGCCGGTCAGCCACGCGATCTTCCGGGTTGCGCGGCTCCACAAGGCGCTCGCGGGCAGATTGCTGCGGGAAACCGGGCTGCATCCGGGACAGGAACTCGTGCTGATGGCCCTGTGGGACCAGGGGCCGCAGCGCCAGGTCGACCTCGTGGAGGCGGTCGACTCGGACGCTCCGACGATGGCGCGCAGCATCTCCCGGATGGAGAAGGCGGGCCTCGTACGCCGCAGCCCGTCGCCCACGGACGGACGGGCGGTGATCGTCGAGGCGACCGAGGCCAGTCTGGCGCTGCGGGACAAGGTGGACGGTGCGTGGGCGGAACTGGAGCGCCTGACCACGACCGGTCTCGGTACGGCACAGCAGAGCGAGATCCTTGCCGGTCTCGCTCTGCTGGAATCCGTACTGTCGAAAGCGGGGGACTGAGCTCCGCGCACGGCAGCGCCCCGCCGTCCTCACCGGCCGATGAGGCGACCGGGTCGTGATCCTCTTTCGGGGAGCGCTCGGGTGGCCCACCATGGGGGAGGTACTCCACTACGGTCCGGAGGTGTCACACCATGCGCCGTGAAGACCTGCCGGCCCCGGCGACGGGACTTCTCCTCACCCACTTCATCACCGTCGCGGACGTCCCCCGCTCGCGTGCGTTCTACGGCGACGTCCTCGGCGGCGAGGTCGTCCTCGACGAGAATCCGTGCATCGTGAAGCTCGCGAACAGCTGGCTGATCATGAACCCGGGAGGTGGTCCGACCCCGGACAAGCCCGACGTCACTCTCCGTCCACCGACCGATCCGCGCACGGCGACGAGCTTCCTGAACATCCGGGTGGCCGACATCGAACAGTGTTACCGGGAGTGGAGCGCGAAAGGCGCCGAGTTCCTCACTCCGCCGATCGACCGGAAGGCGGAGCTCCGCTGTTACCTGCGCGACCCGGACGGCTACCTCATCGAGGTCGGACAGGCCACGGGCCTCCTGGAGGGCATCCTGGCCGATCCGCCCGCCGGATCCTCCTGAGCGCGGGACCCGCTGCATGAAGCCGAGCGCCCGACGATGACGCCCTCACCGCAGCCGAAGGCCGCGCGCTGGACCCCCGCGTGATCGAGACCGTGGTGCTGGCCTCCAACCCCGACGGGCTGCGCTTCGCCGAACAGCACGGCTTCGTCGAGATCGAGCGCTACCTGTTGCGCGAAGGTGACACGGTGCCCTGGATCGACCTGCGCCTGGCCTGACCAGTGCCTGGCGCTCCCGGTCAGGCTTTGCGTCCCACACCGCCGAACATGGCCACCTCTGCGGGCAGTTCACCCTCGCTGTCGTCCGGTCGCCAGCGGTTGCAGGAGACCACGCCCGGAGCGAGGAGCTCCAGCCCGTCGAAGAACCCTTCGATCTCGGCCGGCGTGCGCTGGGTCAGCTTCGGTGTGCCGTGCTCGTTCCAGAAAGCCACCGCGGCGTCGACGTCGGGCATGTCGGGCCGCGTGATGGTGTGCGAGAGGACGAGGTGACTGCCTGCGGGGAGCCGGTCCATCAGACGGCGCACGATCCCGAACGCCTCCTTGTCCTCCTCGACGAAGATGACGACGCCCAGCAGTACCAGGGCCACGGGCTTGCTGAAGTCCAGGGTACGCGCCGCCTGTTCGACGATCCCGTCGACGTTGCGCAGGTCCTCGTCGAGATAGTCCGTGCTCCCCTCCGGCGTGCTCGTCAGCAGGGCCTCGGCGTGAGCCAGCACGATGGGGTCGTTGTCGACGTAGACGACCCGGGATTCCGGAGCGATACGCTGCGCGACCTCATGAGTGTTGTCGGCCGTCGGCAGGCCGGTTCCGATGTCGAGGAACTGCCGTATCCCGCACTCGTCGACGAGGTACTTCACGGCGCGCCCGAGGAACTGACGATCGGCGAGGGCGTAGTCGCCGATGCCCGGGTGTAGTGCACGGATCTGGTCTCCGGCGACCTGGTCGACCTCGTAGTGGTCCTTGCCGCCCAGCCAGTAGTTCCAGATGCGGGCGGTGTGCGGCTGGTCGGTCTTGATGCGCTTGCGCGCCGCCATCGACGCAGCGGAAATCTCGGTCACGTGACATCCTCCAGATCAAGCCGGTCCAACGCTCAAGGAGCAACTTAGCGGCAGGAGTTGCAAGGAGCGACCACCGGCCTCCCGCAGTACTTCCCCGACGCGGCGGCCTTTCTCACCGAACGCATGGGCAACGGGCATTGCGGCAGGGAAGAATGGAGGGCATGACGGAAGAAGGCGGCTCGTCCATCGACCGCACGAAGCCCAGCATCGCCCGCGTCTACGACTATCTGCTGGGCGGCAAGGACAACTACGCGGTGGACCGTCAGGTCGGTGACGTCTTCAAACGCGACCTCCCCGGCTCGGTGGCGATCGCCTTCGCGAACCGAGCGGCCCTGACCCGGGCGATCCGCACGATCGCGACGACGACCGACGTACGGCAGTTCATCGATCTGGGCAGCGGTCTCCCGACCGCCGACAACGTTCACCAGGTCGCGCAGCAGCACGATGCGACGGCACGGGTCGTCTACGTCGACACCGACCCGCAGGTGCTGGTCCACGGTCGCGCGCTCCTCGAGGAGAACGAATGGACCCGGATCGTCCCCGTCGACGTCCGCGAACCCGAGCAGGTCCGTACCCACCCCGACACCCTGAAGCTCATCGAGTTCGACCGCCCGGTGGCCGTCATATTCAGCGCCATCCTGCACCACGTCAACGACGACGAGGACCCGGCCGGCATCGTCCGCCACTGGCGCGACCACGTGCCGTCCGGCAGCTACTTCTTCGTCAGCCACTTCCGTTCCGGCAACAATCCAGAGACCGCCGAGGCCGAGAAGGTCCTCCAGGAGACCTTCGGCCGCGGCCGGTGGCGGTCGGACGAGGAGATCGCATCCCTGCTGGACGGCCTGGAGATTCTCGACCCGGGCATAGTTCCCGCACCCCTGTGGCGTCCTGACGCCGTCGACAGCCGCTTCACCAGCAGCGGTGAGCGTGAACTCACCGTCTGGGAACGCCTCATCGCCGCCGGGCTGGCACGCAAACCCTGACCTGCGGACGTCTCCTCGGCGCCGCGATCACGCTTCCCCCGCCTGCCGCCCCTCGGCCAAGGCGCGTACCGCACGCTCCAACCGTGCCCGTCGGGTCTCCGGCGTCGTGGCCTGGAGCAGCGGGAGCATCACGAGATAGCGGGTGGTCCGGTCGAGCGCGTCGAACGCCGCACTCGCCGCCGGGTCCGCGGCAAGGGCCGCAGCCAGGTCGTCCGGGACGACGGCCGTCGCCTGGGACGCGTAGGCGCGGTCCCAGCGGCCGTCCTCCTGCGCCCGCCGGACCTCGGCCAGGCCGGGCTCCCGCATCCGGCCGGCCGCCGCCAGCGCCGCGACCTTCTCGACATTCACCCGCGACCACAGGCTCCTCGGCCGTCGTGGCCCGTACTTCTGCAGGTAGTACCGGTCGTCCAAGCCGCGACGCCGGCCCGAGATCCACCCCCAGCACAGCCCCACGTCGACCAGTTCGTCATCCGTGACCGACGCGATCCCCGACGCCTTCTTCGCCACCTTGACCCACACGCCCTCGCGCCGCGAGTAGTGCTCCGCGAGCCACGCGTCAAACGCCCCCGCATCCGGAAACGAGACGACTTCCACCCCGTTGATCTCTTCCATACGGGTCAGGCTAGGGGAGCCCGAGCTTTGTCTGGACCTGTTTTGTCTAGACCTCTTGCCGTCTCTGTCATGGGCGGGCTACGTTTCCCGCTGTTCGGAGTACTGCGCGTTTCCTTCAATTCCCTTGTCGGGCAAGGCTGGAAGGAGCATGTCCGCATGCAGGACCGGAGTCTGTCCAGACGAACCGTTCTCGCCTCCGCGACCGTGGTCGCCGCGGGTGCCACGGGTGTCGTGGGCGTGACGGCCACGCCGGCGGCCGCGCATCGGCGTGACAGTCGCCTCAAGAAGATCATCTCCAGGATGAGCGTCGAGGCGAAGATCGGCCAGCTGTTCGTGCCGTACTTCTACGGCGCGTCGGCGACCTCTCCCAGCCAGTTCGACCAGGACCGCAACCTCAGGGAACTCGGCGTCCGCACCGTGGCCGAGCTCATCGCCAAGTACCACATCGGCGGCGTCATCTACTTCTCCGGCTGGACGAACAACATCCACGACCCCCGGCAGATCGCCGAGCTCACGAACGGCGTGCAGCGGGCCTCGCTCGACCTGCCCACCCCCATCCCGTCCCTGATCTCCATCGACCAGGAGCACGGGGTCAACGTCCGTATCGGCAGCGGCGCCACCCAGTTGCCGGGCGCGATGGCGCTCGGCGCGGGCCGGTCGACCTCCGACGCGCGCACCGCCGGCTGGATATCGGGCACCGAACTCGCCGCCCTCGGCATCCATCAGAACTTCGCCCCGGTGGCCGACGTGAACGTCAACCCCGCCAACCCCGTCATCAACGTCCGTTCCTTCGGCGCCGACGCCCGCGAGGTGTCCCGCATGGTGGCGGCCCAGGTGACGGGTTATCAGCGGGCCGGCGTCGTGGCCTGCGCCAAGCACTTCCCGGGCCACGGGGACACCGGGGAGGACAGTCACACCGGACTGCCCGTGATCACCCACACCCGTGAGGAGTGGGACCGCATCGACGCCCCGCCGTTCAAGGCCGCGATCGCCGCCGGCGTCGACTCGATCATGACCGCGCACCTCCAGGTCCCCGCCCTCGACCCCAGCAACGACCCGGCGACCCTGTCGCCCGCGATCCTCCAGGGCGTGCTGCGCGAGGAACTCGGCTTCGACGGCGTGATCGTCACCGACGCCCTCAACATGGCCGGCGTACGTACCAAGTACGGCGACGACCGCGTGCCCGTCCTCGCCCTCAAGGCCGGTGCCGACCAACTGCTGTTCCCGCCGGACATCGCCGTCGCCTACAACGGCGTCCTCGCCGCCGTCCGCAGCGGCGAGATCACCGAGGCCCGGCTCGAGGAGTCGGTCCTGCGGATCCTACGGGTCAAGGACAAGGTCGGCCTGCTCAGCCGCAGCCCCTATGTCTCCCCGAGGGAGGTCGACCGGGTCGTCGGCGCCCGCAGTCACCAGCGCGCCGCCGCCCGGATCGCCGAGCGCACCACCACCCTGCTGGTCAACGAGAACGAGGCGCTCCCGCTGGGCCGCCGGCAACGCAAGCTGCTCGTGGTCGGCGCCAGCCCCGCCTTCCCGACCGACGACACCCGCACCACGGTCCCTGAGCTGGCCAAGGCGTTCGACGAGCTGGGCTACAGCACCACCCACCTCGCCACCGGCCGGGCACCCGACGCGGCGACCATCGACGCGGCCGTGGCCGCGGCACGGGGACGGGACGCGGTGGTGGTCACCACCGACAACGTCGGCGCCACCAGCACGCAGCGCACCCTGGTGTCCCGGCTGCTCGCGACGGGCGTCCCCGTCGTCCACCTCGCGGTCCGCAACCCCTACGACATCGCCCACCTCGGCGACGTCCCGGCCTCCCTGGCCTCCTACTGCTGGACCGAGGTGGAACTGCGGGCCGCCGCCCGGGTGATCGCCGGCCGGGTCGATCCGCGCGGCAGGCTGCCCGTGCCCATTCAACGGGCCGACGACCCGACCAGGGTTCTCTTCCGCTCCGGCCACGGCCTGTCGTACGACGACTGACGTGCGCGGCCGGGCGCTGTGCGCGCACCGGCCGTTCAGGCCACGCGTCGCTCGTCCTGCTCCGGCTCCTCCTCGTCCGGCAGGTGGACGTCGTTCACCGCGATGTCCACCTCCACGACCTCCAGGCCGGTCATCCGTTCCACCGCCTCGATGACGTTGGCACGGACGTCCCCGGCGGTGTCCGTGATCGACGCGCCGTACTCGACAACCACCTGCAGGTCGACGGCCGCCTGGCGTTCCCCGACCTCCACACTGACTCCTTGGGCAACGCCGGGGCCTCGACCGGGCACGCGCTCGCGCACCGCTCCCAGCGCCCGGGCCGCTCCGCCGCCGAGGTTGTGGACCTCCGGGATCTCGCGGGCGGCCATGCCCGCCACCTTCGCGACGACGGCGTCGGCCACGGTGGTGTTCCCGCGCTGACCCGGAGGGGTGCCGGCCCCCCTGCGCCCCCGCAGAGGTGTCTCGTTCTCGGCCCGGGATTTCGCCTCCGTGTCCATACGGTGCGAGGTTTCGGCCATGACGGTCACCTCCGCGGTCGTCGGTGTGTCTGTGCTGAGTGTCGTCCTCCTGCCCACCCTAATCGGAAGTGGCGCAGGGGACTAACGCTGACGAAAGGGGCGCAGGGGGCCGCAGCTCCCCGGCACTGGGAGACCCGCGGTCACCCAGCGCCCGCTCAGTTCTGCTGCCGACCGCCCTCAAGGGCCTTGTCGGTCATGTCGGCCACCTGATCGGCCGCCGGAGCCTCGGGGTCGACCTCTGCGCCGAAGTCCGAGAACTCCATCACCGTGCTCATCTTGAGCTGCTGCGGGGACGCGCCGTCCTTCGGCTTCGCGGAGGCGGAGGACGGCGCCTCGACGGTCATGTCGATCTGCTGGCGACGCAGCCGGCCCTCGTCGTCGAGCCAGACCTGCATCGGCAGCGTCGGACCGATCCGCTTGCGCAACTCGTCGCCGCCCGACAGCTTGGTGACGTCCACGGCGACCTTGTAGTGCGTGGTGTCGGCTCCGTCGATCTTCTCGGTGCCGACCTTGCTGACGTCCTTGTCCGTGATGGCCTTGGCGTAGGCGGCGGTCTGGGCCGGGTCACCGATCTGCTGGTTGCCCAGGCCCTGCTGCGCCGCGGCCTTCTCCAGGTCGATCTTGATCCAGGGCTTGCCGCCCGGTCCCTTCTGACCGGGGACCTTCTGGTAGAGGACCTGGTCGACGACGCGTTGCTCGATGGTCTTGTCCTGTGCCGTGACGGTCATGACGCTGTCGCCCTCGGCCAGGTCGAGCACACCCTTGCCGTCGGACGTGATCGTCCGGCCGTCGGCGGAGAGCTTCATCCGGATCTTCATCCGTGCCGACTCAGCTTCGGCCGTCTTGTCGTAGGCCGCTCGCACCGCTGCGGTGCCCTGCTCCCGGCCATCGGCGCTCTTGCCCGCACTCGCGGACGCACTGCCCTCCCGGGCCTTCGGTTCGCCGTCGTCCCCACACCCTGTGACGACGACGCTGCCCATGACCGCCGCAACCACGGCCGCACCGATCTTCGTCCCCCTGCTACGCATACAGTTCCCCATCTCCTCAACGAGTGACGACCGCCGTGATCACTGGCGATCCGCAAGACCGAGTGCCCCCGTATGACCGTCAGGACACCTTTTGATGAACGGAGTTGGCAGGGGGAGAGGAGGTAGTTGCAGTCCGCGTGAGCTGACGGGGTGAGCTCCACTGAAGTGGCTCGGGGTGGGGATGCGGGCCGGAACCGGTGTCGGCCCGCCCACGGTCGGCGACGCGGCCGACGGCGGAAGCCTCACCGCCCTGCGTGACCGCGCCCGCGCGTTCGGCACCGCCGTGAGGGAGGCAGTCCGGTGATCGACGCGCTGCGGCTCACCCGCCCCGACCGGCTCGAACTCGGCCAGGGCGTCCGCCACGCCGACGGTCGGCTGGTGCTGGTCGATCTTCTCGCCGGGCGCCTGCTCATGGTCCTCGACGACCCGGCGGCCCCTCTGCAGACCTTGGCCGAACTGCCCGTCCCCCTGGCAGTTGTGGAACCCGTGGGCGCCGGTGACGCCTTCGCGGCGGGCTTCCTGGCCGGACTGCTGCACGGTGTGACGACGAAGCGCGCGCTGCGGCTCGGCCACCTCACGGCGGTCTCGGCACTCAAGGTGACCGGCGACCACGGCCCCCTGCCCGACGCGACGGAGCGGGAACGCCTGCTCGGCTTGCCGGACGACGAGTGGTCGGCGCTCGCCACGGGGTGACGGACCGCCGACCGCCGGGTCCTGCTGTCAGCCCTCGTCCTCCTCGCCCCCTTCGAAGAAGTCCCCGATCTCGTCGACGACTTCGGCGGCGACCATGCCGACCGCGACACCGGCCGCCAGGCCGGCCGCGCCCGCGGCGAGGGCGGCGCCCGCCCCGGGGCCGGAACCGTGGTGGTGCGCGTGCGGGGCCCGCTGCTCGGCCGGCCGGCGCATCCACTCGTCGATCTCGGCGCTCCAGTCACGGGAGTCCTGGTGGCCGACGGTGATTGTCGTCAGCGCGTCGTCGCCGCCGCGCTCGTCGGCCTCCAGGACGACCTCCATGCCGCCCGGATTCGCGAGGAAGGTCACCTCGATCTCCCGCATACGGTTTGCGTACTGCGGCGGCGGGGTCAGCTCGATCTCCTGGTAGAAGGGCAGCTGCTGCCCGGTGCCGCCGATCCGCCCGTACTCCAGGTCGGCCGACCTGAAGCCGAAGCCCAGCTGACCGAAGGCCTCCAGGATCGCCTCCTGTACGGGCAGCGGACCCACGGCCAGCGGGTCGAGGTCGCCCTTGTCCCTGGCACCGGCCACCGACAGCTCGGTGCGCACGCCGAGTACGACACCCAGTGGCTGCCCGTGCAACTCGGTCACCGGCGTCTCCCAGGGCAGGACCACGCTGAACGGCACACTGCGCCGCTCGCCCTCGGCGAGACGGAAGCCGCCCCCGACGGTGAACCGCTCGAAGACGATTCCGCCTTCGCTCTCGCCCTCCTCGTGCTCGACCTCCACCCGGGCGACGAGTTCCAGGGTGATGTGCCCGATGTCGAAGCCGGCGTTGCCGCCCTCGAGCCGGACCTCGCCGGTGAGCGCCGAGCCGGGCCGGACCGGGCCCGGGTCCAGGACCGTGTCGACGGTGGGGCCGCCCACGCCGAGCGAGCCGAGCAGTCGTTTGAACACCATGGTGGCGTCCGCTCCTTTGACGTAACTTCTACAAGCGAGTAGAAGCATAGGGGGATTGAGGGCGGCGAGGAGCACGAGCCGAAGGAACGCGCCGGGAAGGCCGAAAACGGATCCCTGCGCCGGCCGGGTGCCGGGCCCCGGAGGGCGACGCGTACTCCCGCGGTCGTACGCGTCCGTCCCGAAAGGCTCATACCGTGAGCCTGTGAGCCGTTCCGTCCTCCGGCGTCGCCGACGCGTCCCGTGGCCTTTGCCGCCGCCGCTCGCGGATCTGATGATCGCGGCGGTCGTCGCGGTGTTCACCGGTTCGGACGCGGCGGTCAACGACCCCGCCCACCGGCAGGCCGACCAGGTGACCTGGCTGCTGTTCGCGGTCTCGGTCGGTGCGCTGCTGGTGCGCAGCCGGTGGCCGGTGGCGGTCGCATGCGTCACCGGGGCGGCCTGCGCCGGGTGGACGCTGTACGGGCACATCGGCGAGCTGCTGAACCTGCCGGTGATGGTCGCGCTGTACACCGTCGCGGTCCAGGGAAACCGGACGCGGACCGTCCGTGCCGGTGTCGTCGCCGCCCTCGTCTCAGGGATCGTGTCGCTCGTCGCCGGCATCGACGTGGCGCCGCAGCCGCAGGGGGCGCCGTTGCTGGAGATGCTGTGGCCGTTGGTGCCGCTGCTGCTGGGCGAGGTCGTGCGTGGCCGGCGGGAAGAGGTGCGCGTGTACGCGGACCGGGCCGCGCGGGCGGAGGAGGAGCGGGAGCGGGAGGCGCAGCGCCGGGTGGAACAGGAGCGGGTGCGGATCGCACGGGAGCTGCACGACGTGGTGGCGCACACGGTGTCGGCGATGACCGTGCAGGCCGGCCTGGCGCTGGACGCGTTCGACACGAAGCCGGAAGTGGCGCGGGCGGCGATGCGGCAGGTGCGGGCGTCCGGCAAGGAGGCGGTGGGGGAGCTGCGGGCCACCGTGGGCGTGCTGCGATCGGAGGGCGGGGCGCTGACCGGCCCGGCACCGCGGCTGGAGGAGTTGACGGAGCTGGTGGAGCGGGTGCGGGCGACGGGCCTGGAGGTGACGCTGCGCGTGGACGCCGGGAAGCTGCCGCAGGTGGTGGAGCTGGCGGCGTACCGGATCGTGCAGGAGGCGCTGACCAACGTGCTCAAGCATGCGGAGGCGCGGCACGCGGCGGTGTCGGTGGGCCGCGACGGCGACCGGCTGACCGTGGAGGTCGTCGACGACGGGACCACGGCAGCCGGGCCGGGTGACGGCTTCGGACTCATCGGCATGCGGGAGCGGGCCGCCGCCCTGGGCGGCCGGATGGAGGCGGGGCCGGTTCCGGGCGGTGGCTGGCGGGTGCGGGCGCAGCTGCCCGCGGGCGGGGGAGGGGCGGAATGATCAGGGTGCTGCTGGCCGATGACCAGACCGTCGTACGGGCGGGCTTCCGCGCCCTGCTCGACCTGACCGACGACCTGGTGGTCGTCGCGGAGGCCGCGGACGGGGTGCAGGCGGTGGAACTGACCCGTACCACCCACCCCGACGTGGTGCTGATGGACATCCGCATGCCCCGCGCCGACGGCCTGGAGGCGACCCGCCGTATCGCGGCCACGCCGGCCCTGGACGCCGTACGGGTGCTGGTACTGACGACGTACGAGGCCGACGAGTACGTCTTCGAGGCCCTGCGCGCCGGGGCGGCCGGCTTCCTGCTGAAGGACATCGACCCCGACGACCTGCGCACCGCGATCCGCACGGTCGCCGCCGGGCACAACCTGCTCGCGCCCGCCGTCACCCGCCGGGTGATCGAGGAGTTCACCCGCCTGAAAGCTCCCGGGGCCGAGGCACTGCGGCGACTGGATCCGCTGACCGAACGGGAGCGCGAGGTGCTGGCGCTGGTCGGCCGCGGGCTGTCGAACGAGGAGATCGGCGCACGGCTGCTGATGTCCCCGCTGACGGCGAAGACACACGTCAGCCGGGTGATGACCAAGCTGGCGGCACGGGACCGGGCGCAGCTGGTCGTGCTGGCGTACGAGAGCGGGCTGGTGCGGGCGGGGGAGGGCTGACCGTTCCCCCGGGCTACTCCCGGCGGAGTAGCCGCCGACTCCCGGCGGCAGATGTTCCGCGCCTGCGTCCTTCGTAGCGTCGAGAACATGATCGAAGCACGGGAACTCACCAAACGATACGGCGGCAGGACCGCGGTGGACGCGCTGTCCTTCACCGTCCGGCCGGGACTGGTGACCGGCTTCCTGGGCCCGAACGGCGCAGGGAAGTCGACCACCATGCGTCTCGTCCTCGGCCTGGACACGCCGACCGCGGGGTCGGTCACGGTGGCCGGCCGCCGCTACGACGAACTGGACGCACCGCTGCGCGAGGTCGGCGCCCTGCTGGACGCGAGAGCCGTGCACCCGGGCCGCACGGTGCGCCGGCATCTGCTCGGCCTGGCCCGCTCCCACGCCATTCCGGCACGCAGGGTGGACGAGGTGCTGGGGGCGGTAGGCCTGGAGACGGCGGCGGACCGGCGGGCCAAGGGGCTCTCGCTGGGCATGGCACAACGGCTCGGCGTCGCCGCCGCCCTGATCGGCGATCCCGGCGTGCTGATCCTCGACGAGCCGGTCAACGGACTGGACACCGAGGGCATCCGCTGGATGCGCACCCTGCTGAAGTCCCTGGCCGCCGAGGGGCGTACGGTCTTCCTCTCCAGCCATCTGATGAGCGAGCTGGAACTGACCGCCGACCGCGTCGTCGTGATCGGCCGGGGCCGTCTGCTGGCCGAGACGGACATGCGGGACTTCATCGACGCCAACTCGCCGGACTCCACGCTGCTGCGCGTCCCGGACGACGAGTCCGGCCGGATGCGCGCCCTGCTGGAGTCCCGCGGCGCCGGAGTGCGCCCGGACGCGGGTGGTGGCTGGCGGGTGACCGGACCGACCGCCACGGTCATCGGCGAACTGGCCCGCGAACACGGCCTCGCCGTGCACGAGCTCACCCCCTGCCGCTCCTCCCTGGAGGACATCTACACGGCCATGACGGGAGAAGCCGTCGAGTACCGGGGGAGCACCGACACCGACGACAAGGAGGTACCGCGATGACCACGGCTGCCACTTCGCCTCCCGGCTTCAGGGATGCCCTGGCCTTCGAATGGACGAAGTTCACCGGCCTGCGCTCCACCGTGTGGACGACGGCTGCGATCGCTCTCGTGACGGTGACCGGCGCGGTGTTCGTGGGGCTGACCGACAGCCTCCAACCCGACGACACCGTCCTCGGCGGCAGCCTCACCCTCAGCGTGGTCGCACTGATGACCGCGGGAGTGGCGGGCGCGCTGGCGGTGTGCGGCGAGTACTCCAGCGGCACGATCACCGCGACCCTGGCCGCGGTGCCGCGCCGCGGGCGGGTGCTGGCCGCCAAGACCGCCCTGATGGCGGCGATGCTGTACGGAATCGGGCTGGTCTCGTGCACGGTGGCGTACCTGCTGGGCTCCGCCGTCCTCGACGGCACGCACCCGCAAGGGGATCCGCTGCCCGCACTCTTCGGCATCGCGGCGCTCTTCTCCGTGGTCGGTGCACTGGGGGTGGCCGTCGGGACGTTCGTGCGCCATCCGGCCGGTGCGGTCACCGCCGTGATCGCCGTGCTGCTGTTGCCGTCCGTGTTCGGACCGCTGCTGGGCGACCTGCAACGGTGGGTCGCCGGTGCCACCCCTACGGCCGCACTGGAGAAGCTCACGCAGACGTCCGACGCGCGCCCGGAGACGGTCGGCAGCCTGGGCGCGTGGCCGTCCCTGGCACTGGTGGCGGGGTACACCGCCCTCGCCCTGGCAGGAGCGGCCGTCGTCCTGCGGAGGCGTGATGCCTGAACGTCGCCGGCCCCTTGCCCGGCTGCTTGCGGTGCCCGTGAGTGCTGCGGTCTCCCGGCGCCGTCGGCGCCGGATGCCCAGGCCCGTGAGGACGTCCGGGTGGTGGACCAGCGCTCTCGACGTCGAGCCGCTGCTCGCGGGAGAAGGGCGATGAGGCTTCGTCCGGCGCTGTCCTGCGGTGCCGGACCCGTACGGCCGACTGGTTGCGGGACACGGCCGCCTGCCCCGTCGCTGCTTTATGCTCGAAATGTCCGGATAAGATCGCTTTGTGATCCGCTCAGGAAGGTTCCGGCGCCGTCATCGTCAGGATGGTGGCCGGCGGGAGGCCGTGCTGCTGTCGCCAGTGATCGTCACCCTTGTCATCACCGGCCTGGCGGCCTCCACACCGAGGGAGATCGCCTTCAGCCGCCTGTTGCCCGCGGCACCCGCCCTCGCCGCCGCACTGTGGCCCGTACTCCCGACGATCCTGCTGGGAACGTTCTGCCTGCTGGTGATGATCGGCCTCAGCTTCTTCTACTCCGATCTCGGCACGCCGTACACGGTCGCCGCCATCGTCGCCGTCACCTTGGCGGCTGCGTACGCGAGTCATCTGCGACTCCAGCGTGAGGAGACACTCTTCCAGGTCCGGCTCGTCGCCGACGCGGCCCAGAAGGTGCTGCTGCGGCCGCTGCCGCACCGAGTCCAGGCCATCGAGATCGAGTCGCTGTATGTGGCGGCCCAGGAACAGGCACGGATCGGCGGCGACTTCTATGAGGCCGCCGACACGCCGTACGGCGTCCGGCTGCTCATCGGCGACGTGCGAGGCAAGGGCCTGTCGGCGGTAGGTGCCGCTTCCGCAGTGATCAACTGCTTCCGGGAGAACGCGTACGACCAGCCCGACCTCAAGGCCGTCATCCGTCGGCTCCAGATCACCATCGCGCGCTACAGCGCCGGGGTCCCCGCCGTCGACCAGACGGAGCACTTCGCCACCGCCCTCATCGCCGAAATCCCGCACGGCAGCGGACACGTCAGAATCCTCAACTGCGGTCACCCGCCCCCGGTGTTCCTGCGCGGCGGAGAGGTCCAGGTCCTCGAGCCCACCCTCACCTCGACCCCCCTCAATCTCTCGGCTCTGCTGGGAGACCACTACCACGTGGACACCGTCTCCTTCCTGCCGGGCGACCAGATGCTGCTCTACACCGACGGCGTGACGGAGACCCGCGACCGAGCCGGCAGATTCTTCCCCCTGGCGGCCTGGGCGGGGCAGCACGACCGGACGCCGCCCCGCGAGCTGCTGGACCGGCTCCACATGGACCTGCTCCACTACGCGCGCGGAAGGCTCGACGACGACATCGCGGCCCTGGCCGTGCGCCACCGGCACACGACGGTTGTGGAGCAGTAGCTTCACCTCGATCCGAGGCTTGAGTGGATCGGTCCGGCGAGTCTGCGGGTGATCGTCGACGGCCACTTCGGTCTCGTCGACCTGACGGGCTCATGGCAACCGCTCACCCACTTCCCGACATCGCGCGCGACGACCTGCTGCCGCAAGTCCACGACCGCCTCCGCTGCCGGGCAGCGTGAGAGCAGCCCTGGCCCACCGGGAATCTCGTGGAGTGGGCCGGCTGCGGCGCACCCGGAACGCCCCCGGCCATGATTTTCTGCCCGGCCGGCTTCGGTCGGCCACCGTGCCGTGCGTGTGGGACAGCGGCTTTGTGGCACTCAACGGGTGCGGGCCACCCGGGCCGGAGGAGTCGGCCGACCGGGTGAGGGATCCGCGAAAGGTGGTGCCGACGTGACCGGAAACGACCCGACCTCGGCGTGGTTCAGGCCGTGAAGCGGGGCAAGCAGTACGCCGTAGCCGCCTCCGGACAGTGGACCGACGAGGAGGACGGCCGTCGCAGGCTGCCGGCCGGCGAGGTCCACGCCTGGGAGCCGGGCCGCAACGAGACCGTCTGCGGGCTGTCCCTCAGCCGCTCGCAACTCGTGCGCTTCCCGCACGTCGGCTGGCGCGACACCTTCCCTGAATCCGGTGGCGCCGCCGACCGGGTGCAGCGGGTGTGCCGACGTTGTGCCTCCGTGGCCGGACGTCGCGGCGGTGGCGCGCGCCCACGCTGGCAGCGCGTCCGTCCCCGACCGTGAGCACCGTGGTGAAGCGCAGGACGGGCCCATGAGCAAGGTGCTCATCCTTCTTCGCAAGGCGCCGCCCTCTTGCCCGGACCAGGTGGACTCGATGACCAGGAGCGAGCGCCGATCGGGCCCGCGACGTGTACAAGTGCGAACTTGGTGACTACCCGTCGGGTTCGAAGGACCAAGGAGTGGTCGGTTGGAGAACGGCCTCGGTCAGTGCCCGGGAGCGCAGGCCGGTGATCTCCTGGTACTCGGGGTCGGCCACCATGCGGCTGAACGCTGCGCGATCGGGATAGCGGACGAGCAGTACCGTGTCCCAGGCCTGCCCGTCCTCGGCGACCAGGGGAGCGCAGCCGTCGCCGGCGTAGATCAATTCCCCTCCGTACCGCTTCAGGAAGGCGGCCGTCCGCCGCGAGTACTCCTCATAGAGGATGCGGCCGTCGGGAGCAAAGCGCAGCAGGTTGAGCATGACGACAGGACCGCCGGGGTCCTCCGCCATCAACCGTGCGAGATCGACTCCCTGAGGATCGACAGCCATGAGCTCCTCCTTCTCGGTCGTCGGTGGCGCGCCGCCTCCGGTGAGGGTGAGGCGCCGGGCAGAAGCCTGGAGGGGAAGGGCTCCGTCTGCATACCGTCTGGTCGGTCAGTCTATCGGCATGTGCTCGGTGCCGGGGATCGCCGCGATCGTTGACGCGGTCGCAGGGCCTTGGCCGTCGACGGGGGGGAAGTCGAGCGCCCGGCCGTCACCCCAGGGAGGTGATCAGGTCGTTGCATGCTTGCTCACAGCGGCGGCATGCCTCGGCGCAGACACGGCAGTGTTCGTGCTGGTCCGCGTGGCTCGCGCACTCGTCACCGCAGGCCTTGCAGACGGTGGCGCATGCCTGGAGGATGGCCCGGGTGATATTGGCGTCGTAGCCGGTGTGGCGGGAGAGTACTGAGGCTGTGGCGTTGCAGATGTCCGCGCAGTCGACGTTGGTGCGGATGCACTTGGTCAGTTCGTTGACTGTGTCTTCCGACATGCAGGCGTCCGCGCATGCGGTGCACGCCTGGGCGCAGGCGATGCATTCCTCTATGCAGTGGGCGAGCTTGTCACGGTCGACACTGCCCAGGTGGGCGGGGTAGGTGTCGAGCATGTCCTTGACGGCGGTGGTCACGTGTACCTCCAGCATGGTGCTCTGGTCGGGTACGGCGACTGCCGCGCTGTACGCGTAACACCGGATGGGGTGCTCAAACACGGTGCGCCTGTATCGGCACCGGCCGAGTGCGCCAGTGCGAGGTGTCCGTCGGCGCTGGGCAGCAGTTCTTGAACGAGGGCGCTGCGCGGACGGGCGTTCGCATGTGTCGCTGAAGCGCCTCGGGGCTTCGGTCGACCACGAACACGGTGCGGAGGGTGGTTGCGGCGATGAGGACCCGCGTGATCAGCGCGCTTCCCAGCGCGAACGACAGCCCGCCCTGCACGAAAACAAGGACAAGCAGCACGACCGGCTCGTCGGCCAGTGCGGAGGACCAGGCCGGGGCGCTGGTCGAACAACCGGCCGGTGACGACGGGGTCAGGAGGGTCAAGCTCGCGAACGTGGCCGCGTTCACCAGTGCGCCGAGCAACTTCACGGGGATCAACAGAAGCCGGCCCGCCGGCCGAGCAACGTGCCGAGTGCCGATCCACCGGGACACCCACGATCGTGGCCACCGTGACGCCTGACAGCAGCACGGCCGGCGCACGTCCCTTCTTGTCGGGCGGGACGAGCGTGGCGGCAGCCGACAGGGCGACGGCGAGGAACCCGGCGTTCGCTGGCGCGGCGACGGTCCGGGCGGCGGTGACCGGAAAGCGGGTCGTGACGGCGCCCACGGTGTGAGCTGCCGCGAGAGCGAGAATGAACCCCGGAAGGCTCGAGCGTCTGGGCCAGTTGCGGGCAAGCGCGGGAGAGGTACGAGAAGCCATCCGTCACCGCGGCCAACCCCGAGGGCGCGCTCGTCCGACTGCGGAATGCGGGGCGACAGCGGAAGCTACGAACTCAGTGCTCCAGGGGGCTGACGGTGTGACCGAAAGCCCCCACCTCGTCCGACTCAGGACTCAACATCCCGCACACTGTCCCACCGGTTGCTGTCGTGGCGCCGCGGTTTCCCGGGTTCCGGACCGGGCGTCCGCCCGGAGACGCACTTCTCCGCCGTCGACGTCCGAGATCAGCTGTCGCCCTCTAGTTCTTTTGGAGGGTGCGGGTGACACCCGCGATGAGGGCAGTCGTCAGCAGCCAACCGAAGGCAACCAGCAGATGGGCCAGCCACTGGAGGCTGCCGTTCGACCAGTGCCAGGCGGTGCGTTGACCCAGACCCGCAATGGGGATCAAGAGGTCGAGTGTATAGACCAAGGAATGAAACGGGGCCGCTTCGCCGCGTTTGACCGGATTGGGGGAGTCGGTGGCGAAAGCCAGCGTGCCCAGCAAGGTCAGAGCGAACAGCCAGACGCCGGCCAGCCAGGGGCGGTAGCCGTAGCCGACGGTCACGTCGAGCAGGTGCCCCCACATACGCGCGGCCGGGTGAAGTGTCTGACGCCGATGGCGCTGTCTGGCCAGAAGCACGCGGCGGGCATCGTCGTCGTGGCCGGCCGTCCTGTACCAGCTCGCCAACTGCTCATAGGGCTGAGGGCTGTAGCCCGGACTGCGCCGTATCCACGCCATGCGGTGGGCGACGGAGTCCCGCTGTCCCCCGGCCTCGTCCCTCTTGACGGAGCCGTAGACGAAGCCGTCCAGCTCCACCACGTCGGGCCAGCTGCGGTCGTTGTCCAGGAGGTGGGAAACCTGGGCGCCCGTCAGATCCACGGTGCCGGACGGCGGGCGGGCGAGGGTGAAGTCGAAGTCCACGGCCTGCATCATGGGGGCTGCCAATGACACACTGCGGCCGTCCGGTGGCCCGTTCAGGACGGCTCCTTCGAAGGTGAGGCTGTCCGAGATCCGGGCACCCCGCAGCCGTACGGTCCCGTGTGCAGTGAACCCGTCCGAGAAGTCGAGCGTCGAAGCCACGGCGTTGTCCAGAGTGAGCGCGACTCCGCGCGGGCCGGGGCGTTCCAGCAGTGCGCCCCGCATGTGCAGTCCGCCTGCCAACTGTGCACCCATGAGGCGGACTTCACCGTGCGCGACGAATCCGTCCGCGCAGTAGACGCCGCCCTCCGCGACCAGTCCGCCGGCGGACACCGCCCATTCCCCGGGTGCGGAGATCTCGGTGCCGCTGAGGTTGACGGCACCGCTCACACGGGCGTTGATGAGCGACAAGGCGGTGACCCGGCGGTGAAAGGATGAGGTGGAGCCGCTCTTCAGACGAGAGCGCCGCAGATCGAGGCGCCCGTCGATACGGATCAAGCCGGCTTCCACGCCCGGCACGCGGCTGCCCACGATCGCGATCGACTGGGTGGACGCACCGGAGAGGTCCACGCCCTCCTCGAACCAGCAGTCCTCGATCCAGAGGGCGTGAGCGATATGAGCGCCGGCCAGGTGGAGGCGCCCGGATATCCGCGCCCCGGTGAGCCTCAGACACGGTACCGCGCCCGACTGCGCGGTGTTCGCGCCCTGGAGGAGTGCCACGATCACGGCAGCACGAACCGTTCGCCCTGGGCCCCACTGCCCACCCTCGGTGACACGGTCGAGCTCACGCACACTCGCGCGTAGATCCACGTGATGTCCCCCGGGATAGCCGTCCCACAGCTCACGCTCTGATGAAGTCAACTCGTCGTATGAGAGCACGCATTGCAGAGTAGTGATCTTCCTTCGCTCCGCGACAGGAGATCCGGGTCGCCGAACGGGTCCGGGGCCGGGCGACCGTTCCGGAGGGGGCACGCGAGGGCGAGTGTCAGGCCCTGTCGTCGGAATCCGTGCGGGACTTCGCCGCCCGTCGCAGCCGGTGGTGGCGTGCCTGGCCCTGCTCCGTGACGACGTCGCCGACCATGGTCCGTACGACGTCCTGCAGCCCGTGCAGTGCGTGGTGGCGGAGAGGACCCGCGGCAGGGTCCTGCCGCAGTTCCCGCAAGAGCGCCCAGCAGAGCAGCAGCATGACGACGACGAACGGCAGCGCCACCAGGATCGTCGCCGTCTGCAGCGAGTCCAGTCCGCCCACCACCAGCAGCACCGCGGCCACCGCCGCCATCAGCACGCCCCATGCCACGACCAGCCACGACGGAGGGTGCAATGCCCCGCGGCTGGTCAGGGAGCCCATGACCAGTGACGCCGAGTCGGCGCTGGTGATGAAGTAGGTCATGACCAGGATCATCGCGATGAACGACGTGACCGTGCCGATCGGCAGCGCGTCCAGCATCGCGAACAGTGACGCCTCTGCTCCGTCCTCCACCGTGCCCGCGAGGTCCGCCCTGCCGGTCGACTCGATCCGGAGCGCCGAACCTCCCATCACGCAGAACCAGACGACGGTCGCCCCGCTCGGCACCAGCAGCACGCCGACGAGGAACTCGCGGACGGTCCGGCCGTGCGAGATGCGGGCGATGAACGTCCCCACGAACGGCGCCCACGACAGCCACCAGGCCCAGTAGAAGATCGTCCAGGCGCCCAGCCAGGCGTGGTCGGAGAAGGCGCCCGTCCGCGTGGCCATGGGCAGCAGGTTCTGCAGGTAGCCGCCGACGGACGCCGGGATCGTGTCCAGGACGTAGACGGTCGGGCCGAACAGGAAGACGAACACCATCACCGCCGTCACGAGCACGATGTTCAGCGTCGACAGCCACTTGATACCCCGGTGCAGACCGGAGAAGGCCGAGATGACGAACGCCGCCGACAGTGCCGCGATGACGACCAGCTCCGTGGTCCGGGAGACGCTCACGCCCACTGTGAGGTCGAGGCCCTCAGCCACCTGCAGCGCACCCAGACCCAGGCTCGTCGCCGTACCGAACACGGTGGCGAAGACGGCGAGCAGGTCGATCGCCCTGCCCTGCCATGACTCCGCCCGCCGGGCACCGATGAGCGGTACGAACGCGGCGCTGAGCCGATTGCCGCGGCCCTTGCGGAACACGGCGTAAGCGAGGGCGAGTCCCACGATTCCGTAGATCGCCCACGGGGTGAGCGTCCAGTGGAAGAACGAGTACTCCAGGGCCGTGCGCGCCGCCGCGCCGGACTCGGGGCGCACGCCGCTCGCCGGGGGCGGTGCCAGATAGTGCGTGAGCGGCTCGCCCACCCCGTAGAACATCAGGCCGATGCCCATGCCGGCGCTGAACATCATGGCGATCCAGGCGAGGTTGCCGAACTCTGGCGCGGAGTCGTCCTCGCCCAGTCTGATGCGGCCGAACCTGCTGAAGGCGATCACCAGACACAGGACCAGGAACACGTCCGCGGCGACCACGAACAGCCAACCGAAGTTGTCCAGGACCCACGACAGGCTCGTGGAGGAGGTGCTGTCGAAGGACTCCTCGCCGAGCCAGGCCCACAGAACCACGACGGCGACGACGACCATTCCGACACAGACGAGGAGACGGTCGGGCGCGCCGGTGACGGGAGTGGTTGGCGTGGACCCGGACTGAGGCTGGTCGATCGGTTCCGTGCTCATGAAGTCCCACTATGAGACGCGTGCCATCACGGTATCGGGCGGCGCGCCGCTCGTGCGGCCGAGAAGTAGGCGCGGCGCAGTGGCGGAGTGTCGGCGTACGTGCCGACCGCACGACCAGGGGGATGACGTTCTGCGACCGCGGCTGCCGGGTACACCGGCGCCTGTACGGCGAAGGGCCCCGACGGCGCTGGGGAATCAGTCCGATGCGCTCCTGGATCAGTACAGGGCCACGAGAGCCCCGTGACCGACGCACTGCCGGTCCAGCACCTCACGAGCCGAGTCCGCCGTCGCGTTACGCCCTATCGACACCGGGGCCGGGAGGGCGTAGAGGTGAAAGGCGTAACGGCGTGGTGCGTCGGCCGGCGCCGGGCCGGCCCAGCCGTTCCCGCCGGCGCTGTTGCGGTGTTCGTAACTGCCCGGGTTGTTCGTACCGGCCGGGAGTCCGCTTCGGCGGGGATCGATGCCGGTCACGAGCCAGAGCGGAAGACTGCCGGGCGGGGCGTCGAGGCATTCGCAGAGAAGAGCCAGTTCTGATGCTTCCTCAGGTACGTCTGTCCAGGTCAGGGGAGGCGAGAGGTTGTCCTCGTCTCCTGCACAGCGGTGCGGAAGGCGTCCACGGTCCGAGAAGGCGGGACTGCGCAGATCGATGTCGGCCATGGGGAGTCCGGTACCCGGGCCGACTCCTGTCATGCGACCGCTGGGCTGGCAGCGAGCGGAGATCACTCTGCCGGTGCGATCCCGTGACCGCGGCGTCGCTGTCACTCAGACGCTCGGAGTTCAGGGCGTCCACGGCTGCGCGTGCCCCGCCAAGGGTCGCATAGTCCACCGCCACGAAATTGACCTGCCGGCCGCGGCGCCGCTCGCAGGCGTGGACGCGGTCCAGCACGTACTCACGGGAGTTGACCTTGCCGGCGTCCAGCCTTCGTCCGCCGTCGGCCGTGATGAAGTGGTTGAGCAGGAACAGCCGTTTGCCGGTGCCACCGCGGTGGGGAGCGCAGGTCATCTCCCGCGGACTGCTGAAGGCGAACGGGGTCTCCATGCCGTAGCGGTAGAAGTTGCGGTACCACGAGGCCGGCCCGTCCGCCTTCTCCGCGAAGACCACGAGGCGCCTGCCGCTGTCGATCATGTCCTTGAGTTTCGGCCACGCTCGGTCGGGGTCCCGGTCCGGTTCGTGGAGCAGATCGGTCAGGCCGGCCTGTTCGAAGGCGCTCGCCGTCTCCCGCGGGCCGACTCCGTCCTGCACGATCAGAGTCACGATCTCGGTGGGATGGGCGCGAAGCCAGTCGCCGATCTGCCGCAGGGCGGCGTTCAGTTCGACTGCTCCGGCGCCGCACACGGAGTGGCACAGCCACAGGCCCGGACGGTGCGGATTCAGCCGGGCCAGGAACCGTGTGAGTCCGCGGCGCAGTTCCGGAGGGAACTCGGAGGCCGCCAATCGGGCGGCGATCTCCTCGGGCCGCTCCCACCGGTGTGTGTCGACGAGCAGGGTGCGCACTCCCACGTTCAATTGGCCGACCAGGTCCGGGTCCTGGAGCGGCCCGATGAAACGGTCGGCCGTGGTGGCCATTGCATTGTGGGACGCGAGCTGGGCCAGTTCGTCGTAACGGACGTCGCACAGCCGGGAACTGCCCTGGCACACGCGAGGGCTCGGTCCCGCCATCGCCACGGGCACCAGCATCGTTCCGGCGAGCGTGGCTGCCGAAACGGCGGCGATCAGCGTCAGGGCGTGGCGCGGCTCGACGGGGATGTGTACCGTGCGCCCGTTCTGTCGGAGCCACTCGACCCCGACCAGCAGCGCGCCCGGCGCCAGCAGGATGAGTGCGACGACGGTGGTGGCGGACACGATGCGCTCGACGGCGGTGGCCTGGATGTCTTCGATGAGGCGTACGGCTGTCGGAGGCCAGGAGGAGGGCGGCCGGTAGGGAGAGTCGGCCACCGTGACGCGGACGAGGAGCGCTACGAGCGCGGTGAGTGTTCCGGCGGCGGCCAGGGCCCAGCCCAGCGGCACGACCCGCCGCCCCGTGGACGGAGGTGTGGCGGACCAGAGCAGGAGGAGCGCGGCGACGCCGAGCGTCGCGGCGGCCGGCTCAACGACCTGCCGGAACAGGCGGGTGACCGAACGAGCCTGGCGCGGGTGCGAGGGTGCTCCGTCCGTGGTGCCGAGATCGCTGGCGATCACCCAAGTGCGTCCGCCCGCGTTCCGCAGCAGCGCCTCCGCGGCGGCCCGCACATGCTCCGAGAAGGCGGCCGGGGCCACGACCGCCAGCGCGGAGGCCGCGTCTCCGTTGTCCAGGGCGGCTTGGATTTCGGGTCCCAGCTCGGCGCGCTGTTGCTCCGGCACGAGGCGCAGCAGCGCGGCCGTGGCCGCTGCCGCCTGGTCCGGGGAAAGGGCCAGTGCCGGCAACTCCCCGACGGGGTCATCCGCCAACAGTCGTTCCGCCACGTCGGACAGGCGCTTGCGGAAGACATCGAAGTCGGGTTCGGACCGTTCCTGCAGCGAGGCGACGGCGTCGGCGAAGTAGACCTGGCTGAGACGTTCCATGTTCGCCAGGAGAGGTTCGAGGTCGACCGTGAGGCGGAGTCCGACACGGTCTCCCTCCAGATAGCGGATTGTCTCGACGATCTGCCGCTCGCCCATGGCGCGCAAGGTTTCCGGTGGGATGACCACCTTGATGTTCGAGGTGACGGCGGACTGGGGAACAGGCAGCCGACCCAGCAGGTCCCGCAGCACGGGGGCCAGATGCGGGTCGACCATCACCTCGTCGTAGACCCTCTGGTAGGCCCGCTCCTCGTCGAGTACCCGTCCATGGAAGCCAGGGTTCAGCACGGTGCTCCGCACCACCGCAGCCGCGGCCAGCACGGTCAGACTGAATACGGCCACGGTCCAGGCCAGGGACCGCACCAGTGACGGATGGCGAAGAAGTGCCTCCATGACCCCATTCTCGACGAAGCCCCATCAGACCCGACCGGCGGCGCGACGAAGCATGGGCCGGGCACGATGCCGCTCCGGTGTCGTCCCGCCCCGACGGCAGTTCTTCCGGGACACTTGCGGCGTCCGTCGCAGTGGTCGGGCCGCTCACCCTCCCCGAGCCGGGTGAGCGGCCCCAGCCGCTCGCAGGCGGCGCTGCTCAGTCCGCGTGGGGCCGGTCGCGGCGGCTGTCGGCCTTCGTGTCGCTGCGCCTCTCGCCCTCCGCGGTGGGAGGCAGGTGGCGCTGTGGCTTCTTGTCTTCATCGGGAAGGCCGATCAGTTCCTCGACGTCGAAGATCCGTGCGATCGGGACGTCCGTACTGCTGTGGGCGACGATGGAGAAGGCGATGGTGACGGCGATCAGGGTGAACGCCTCCTCGCCCTGCGGGATGCCGGCCTGCAGTACCAGCAAGCCGTATACCACCGAGGCGAATCCCTTGGGCCCGAACCACGCCGCCGTGAGCTTCTCCTTGCGGTTGAAATCGGTGCCCACCAGGGACAACAGCAGCGTAGCCGGGCGGATGAGAGCGATGGACAAGACCGCTACCGCGTAGCCGCCGATCGACAGATCACCGAAGAGGTGCGGGGTGAGCAGTGCGCCGAAGACCAGCAGCGCTGCGAACTTGGCCAGCTCCGCCAGGGCTCCCCCCAGTGGTTCGAACGCGTCCTTGGCCTGCGGTGCGAGGGCGGCGATCACCGCCCCCGCGGAGAAGGCGGCCAGATAGGGGTTGGCATGGGTGAGGTGGCACGCGGCGTACAGAATGACTCCGACCGCCAGCGGCAGCAGGGGTTGAAGCGAGGGCTCGGCGCCCAGCAGGCGGAATCGGACCAGCCAGTGCACGAGCAACGGCAAGGCCACGCCGAAGAGAAGCCCGAGGAGGAGTTCGCCGGCGATCGAGGCGAAACCGACGTCCTCGGCGTGGCCGGCGGGCGCGGCGGCCGCGATGAGGACGAGGACGAACGGCAGTGCCAGGCCGTCGTTGACGCCGCTCTCGATGTTGAGCAGTTGCCGCAGCCGGGCGGGGACCTCCTCACGGCCCACGATGGCCGAGGCGAACACCGGGTCGGTGGGGGCCAGCACCGCGCCGACCAGAAAGGACGTCATCCAGTCAAGGCCGACCAGGAAGTGTGTCAGCAGCGCCACCCCGAGGAAGGTGAGCGGCATGCCCAGCCCGAGCGCACGGGCCGGGTTGCGCCAGGACCGGCGCAGGGCGGGGAAGGACACGTGCATGCCGTCGGTGAACAGCACTGCGAAGAGCGCCAGGTCCGCCGTGACCCTGACGATGTCGCTGTCCGGAGAGATGTGGATCAGGCCGAGGAAGCCGTCACTGACGAGCGCGCCGCCGACCAGGAACAGCAGCGAGGTGGAGAGCACAGAGCGGGCGGCCAGCCCGGACAGCAGCACAGCCACCAGCAGCGCCACTCCGAAAACGATGACGAGTACCACCTGAAACGCTCCCCGCTGTGTCGACCAGCCCAGCCCTTGCGACGCCGGCCCCGGACAGCAGGCGCCCCTGCCCCGCTCCTGCCACGGTCTGAGCCCGGTATGCGTACCCGTCGAGGAGCCGCTCATGGCACAGTGCCGTCCGGATTGTTGCGCCCAGGACGTAGCGACCACACGAGCGTCGTCGTCGGCCCACACGTCCCTGCCGTGGCCCGCCTCAGCTGTTCACTGCCCCGATCACCAGCCAGATCATCGCCCGCACCGCCTACCGCACTCACGGCCTCGACCGGAAGCTGTTGCTCAGCGACGCACTCGCGGACCGCCTCTCAGACGACGGCACGTCACTCGACGGCCCCGGCCGCCGCCGGTCGGACGAGGATGCGGAACGTTGATTCAAGGGTGGCGCAACGCATCGCGTGGCTCGCGATCCCGCGATGCCGGTCGTCTTCTGCCGAAGCACGCGCTACAGGCGGCTGGGGGGGGTGGTTCCGGCGGAGCGTGGGGCAAGGGGGTGCTGGACTCTGACGCGGGCGGCCCTGAGCGGTCCGCTCCATTCGGGCGTCGAGCGGCTCATCGACTTCGCAGCGCTTTCGGGTGGAAATCCGTTGTCGTGCCGTCCCGGCGGCCGCATGCTTCGGAGCGTGATCACTGAAAACGACTCCACTGAGGCCACCGTCACCCTGCAGTGCACCGTGCGCGATCTCCTGCCCCACGATGTGCCGGCATGCACGTGGTCCGGCTCCGCCACCCACTTACGCCATGTGGAGCGAGAGTTGGTGCGAGTCGCGTCGGGCGCAGTGGACTACCTGGCCGTGTGCACTCCTGTGGACCTGCCGGTGGCGATCGGCGGGATCGACTATCAGGTCTCCAGGGGAGCCGGAACCCTGTGGCAGCTGGCCGTGCTGCCGGCGCTGCGGTCCTGTGGACTGGGAACGCTGCTCGTCCGCGCCGCCGAACAACGGATCCGGGACCGCGGGCTGCGCAGGGCCGAGCTTGCAGTGGAGGAGGACAACCCGCGGGCGCGCGCCCTCTACGAGCGCTTGGGCTACGTTGCACACGGCCGTGAACCGCAAGCTTGGGACGAGGAAGGGCCCGACGGGTCGATCCGTCGCCACGAGACGATGTGCGTTCTTCTGCGCAAGAGTCTCTGAGCTCGGATCCAGCGGCCGGCCGGGCCTGCGCCATGCCTTCTCCGCCCGCGCCAAGCACTCGGCCGGGTCGAGCAGGCCGAGGCACAGGGAGGAGAAGGGGGTGCGCCGCGACGGAATTGTTCTGTGCCATGTCGGAGCCGTCGCCGCACACATCCGGTGCTCGCGTGTACTGCAGCGTCACCGCTCCCTGGTGGCCGCCTGGCTTGTGCCGCTTGGACGCTCTACGGGAACCCGCGCTGTGGGCGCTCCGCGCGGACGCGGTCGGTGACGCCCAGTGTCAGTGCTTCCGCCTGGTCTTCGAGGTTCCATGTGCCGTCCTGGTGTGCGTGGTTGCTGATCCAGAAGACGAGGATGCCGTCGTGCAGGGTCCGGCTCAGGAGCCCCAGCGTCCAGTCGTTGCCGCCGTCGTGCCAGGCGAGTGGGCCGTCAGGTGTGTCTCGGATATTCCAGCCGTACGCATAGGAGTTGTCCGTTTCCGGCTGGGGAACGCGGGGTGTGAAGAGCTTGCTCCTGGCCTGTTCCGGCAGGACTGTGTTGCCGAGCAGCGCGCGGTGCCAGCGGAGGATGTCCGGGGCGGTCGAAAGCATCCCGCCGTTGCCGCGCAGGTTCCAGTGGGGTCCGTCGGAGGCCCAGGGGTGGTCGAAGGGCCTTCCCTGGCTGCGTCCCTTGCTGTCGTACTCCACAGCGACCAGGTGCCGCGGCCAGTCGGGCAGCACGTATCCGGTCTGCTTCATCCCGGCCGGACCGAACAGGTGCCGGGCCAGGAACCGTTCGTAACTCTCCCCGGACGCCTCCTCGACGACGACCGCGAGAAGGCTGTAGCCGGTGTTGGAGTAGTGGAACTCCTCACCCGGGGGTGACCGCAGCTCGGACGACAGGGCCCGGCGCACCAGCTGCTCCCGGGACAGCGGATCGTAGTCATCGCCGAGTGCCTCGACGAGCCCCGACGTGTGGGTGAGCAGGTGCTCGACCGTGATGGCGCGCTTGTCCTCCGGAATAGCCCCTCCGGGCCGGAGGAACCGGCTGATCGGATCGCTCACCCGCAGCCGGCCCATCACTTCCAGCTTCACGATCGCCGCCGCGGTGAACTGCTTCGTGATCGACGCGACGTCGTACACGGTGCGGCAGCTCGCCGGCGTGCCGGCGGCACGGTCGGCCGTTCCGAATCCGCCGCAGTACGCGAGCCGGTCACCGCGGGCGGCGACCACCGTGCCACTGGGCCCGACGGGCAGGGCACCGCGGAGGAAATCGGCGACCGACCCGCCGTCGCGGGTCCGGGACGCCTCCGCCCCCGCACCGCACCCGCCGAGTGTCAGTACGACGGCGAGGGCGGCGGCGACGGTGGTACGGCGGCGGTGGTGGCGACGACGAAAAGCGGTTGTGCGCACATGACCTCCAAGTCCGGTAATCCGCCACGAGGTTGACCACCGCTCTCGCCGTTCCTCAAGCCGCTATGGTGTTCGAGCTTGTGCGAGCCCGTGTACGTCCAGGTCAACAGGGGGAACCGCGATGGCCACAGCACCGCCCATACCGCCGGACACCGACGCGGCCGCCTTCGTTGCGGCGCTCCGGCGCCTCAAGGCGTGGTCGGGACTCAGCTACCGCCAACTGGAACGCAGCGCGGTACGGGAGGGGCACAACCTGCCCTACTCCACGGCGGCGACCATGCTCGGCAGGGACCGGTTGCCCCGCGCGGAGTTGGTCGCCGCGTTCGTCGCGGCCTGCGGGCTGGGGGAGGACGAGGCGGAGGCGTGGCTGGACGCACGGGTGACCATCGCGTGCGGCCGGCCCGTCGAGACCCCGGGCGTGACACCGAACAGCGGGCGTCGGCGCCCTCGTTGGGCGCTCGCCGGAGCCGCGGCGCTGGCCGTCGCGCTCCTCGGCGGGGTTTCGGCGGCCGGTGTCCTCACGGACGACGCCGAGGTGGAGCAGACGCAGACGTCGCTGCACCTGCCGCATTCATGACCAACTGCCTGCCGGAATCCTTCAGTTCCCGGAGCCGACGATGGCGGTGACGCGGATCTCCACACGCATGGCGGCGAGGCCCAGGACCGTGACTCCGGTCTCGGTCCAGATCGGCGCGCGGCCGCCGAGGCGACGGCGGAACTGCTCGGCCATGACCCTGTTGTGGTCCTCGCCGATGACGTCGTCCCCCGGAGCGACCTTGTGGTAGGAGTTGACGTGGATCACGTCCTTCCACGTCGCGCCGACCGTGGCGAGTGTGCGCTCCACGTTGTCGAAGGCCTGGATGATCTCGTCCTCGAGTGAGTCGGGTATGACCAGGTCGTCGTCCACCCCGGCCTGGCCGGAGATCTCGACACGGTCGCCGACGCGGACGGCGCCGCTGTAGCCGAGGGCCTCGTGCAGCTTCTCGCCGAAGCCCGGCGTGATGCCGAAGGTGACGGTGCTCATGATGCTTCCTCTTCCCGTCTTAGGGGTGCGTTTCGCCTCTGGATGACTTCACGCGTAAAGTGACACTAACAAGCGATGACTTCAAGCGCAAAGTGATGGCGGCTTTCGCAGGAGGGACGGGAAGATTCATGAGCAGCACGGGAGGGCCCCTGAGCGGGACGGACGAGGACCAGGGTGACGAGGAGCTGCGGTGGCTCGATGAGCAGGAGAAGGCCGCGTGGACGGGGCTGATCTCCCTGGTCCTGTTGCTGCCCGGCAAACTGGAGTCGCCGCTGCGGCAGGAGCACGGCCTCACTCTGTTCGAGTACCTCGTGCTCAGCCACCTCTCCGAGGCCCCGCAGCGCAGGCTGCGCATGGGAGAGCTCGCCTTCCTCGCCAGCGGGTCGCTCTCCCGCCTGTCCAACGTCATCAAGCGCTGTGAACAGCGCGACTGGGTCGTACGGTCACCCGACCCGGCCGACGGTCGCTACACCCTCGCCGAGTTGACCGACGCGGGTTTCGACGTCGTCGACCGGGCGGCGCCCACCCATCTGCGCTCCGTACGGCGCATCGTCCTCGACTCGCTCAACACCACCGACCAGAAGGCCCTCACCCGCATCGCGGAAAAGCTCCGCATCGTCCCGGACGACTTCGGCTGACCGTCCGAGCCGCAGTCCGGTCCCGGCAGGTCAGGGCTGATCGCGCGCCTGGTCCGCGGCCTGCTCGGCGGCCCGGCTCTCCGTTGTGGCGCCGCGGGTGCTGAGCGTGCCGCCGCTGGACTCCAGGTGCGCCCGCACGAACCACTGGAACAGCTCCAGTCCCCGCAACTGCTCGATGAGCATGTCCTGGGTCACCGGGTCCGACGCCTCGGTGGCGTGCATGGCCTCGCGGTGATCCTTGATCACGCCCGTGTAGACGAGGTCCAGGGCCCCGAGGTGCTCGATGGCTTCGGCCAGGCCGATCGAGTAGTCGTCCCACGAGCGCTCGTCGACCAGCGCACCGGGCGTCCCCTTGGGCTCACCGCCCAGGGTGGAGATCCGCTCGGCGATGTCGTCGGTCATGGACCGCACCTGGTCGACCTGAGGGTCGAGCATCTCGTGGACCGCGATGAAGTGCGGGCCGACGACGTTCCAGTGGATGTGCTTCAACGTCAGATGAAGATCGTTGAGCGCGTGCAGACGCTGTTGCAGCAACGCCACGATGTGGCTGCTGTCCTGCCTGCTCATTCCCGGCACGGTGTACGAGAGGTCGGAACCCTGTGAGGGCACGGCGTCACTCCTCTGATCGTCATACGCGGTCCTGGACACCACAGCAGGCCCGGGGTGCTCCGTCGCGCGGCCGCGCCCGACGGCCTCCCGACTGTCACCGGAGCGGAGCACCCCGCCGGGGTGCGGGTGCGCGCCGGCCGGACGCCGCGCCGTGAAACCGGCCCACGTGGCTCCGGCAGCCGTATGGTTCGGGATGATTTATGGTGACTCAAGGAGTCTGTCCCTACCGGAGGTGCAATGATGCGCGCCGCGGCAGCGATCGTCTCCAGGACTGTCGGCGTGGCGCTCCTCCTCGTGATTCCGGCCTGCGACCAGGGAGAGTCGGAGTCGTCGAACGTCAAGTACGGTGACTGCGCGGTCTCCGGACAGTACGGCGAGTTCGACCTGTCACCCGTGACGGCGGGCGCCCTCACGGTCAAGACGACCCTGCCGGCCCCCGGCTGGTGGAACGGCGACACGCCGGACTCCATCACGAGCGGCTACGAGTACTGCATGGCGGCCAATATCGCCTACCGGTCCGGACTCGACCGGGTGGCGGTGGAGAACGCCCCCTTCCCGGAGGTCGTGTCCGGCCGGACCAAGGACTTCGACCTGGCCCTCGCCCAGATCACGATCACTCCGGAACGGCGCGAGGTCGCCGACTTCTCCCCGCCCTACCTCTCCTCGACCCTGGGACTGCTGATCAGGGACGGTGAGGAGATCAACGAGGACAACATCCGCGACGTCCGCATCGGCGTGGCCGAGGGCACCACGGGCGAGGAGTTCGTCGACAACCGCATCAGGCCCACCGAGCCCGTGACCGCGTTCGCCAACGACCCCGAGATGGTGGAGGCGCTGGAGCAGAGGCGGATCGACGCCGTCGTGCACGACACGACGATCCTGCTGGCGTATCCCCAGAAAATGGAGAACAAGGTGCGCCTCGTGGGCCAGTACCGGACCGGCCAGAGCTACGGCGCCCTGTACCCGAAGGGGTCGGCCGAGAAGGAAGAACTGGACCGGGTCATCGAGCAGCTGATCGACGACGGGACGCTCACCAAACTGTCGGCCGTCTATCTCGGGGCGGCCTTCGGCCAGGACCCGGTCAAGATCCCGTACCTCAGGGTCGACGAAGGCTCCTGACCGCGCCGGAATGCGGCACCGCCGACATCGGCGACGGCCCGGTGTCCTCGTCCGGCCTCACAGGTCCGCCATCAGGAGACCGCTCAGATCCCCCGCGGCACCGGCGTCCAGTGCCTGCTCGGCCCAGATGATCTTGCCTCGGTCGGTGTACCGGGTGCCCCAGCGGCGCGACAACTGCGCCACGAGGAACAGACCACGGCCCCCTTCGTCGGTGATGGCTGCGCGACGCAGGTGCGGAGAGGTGCTCGTGCCGTCGCTGACCTCGCAGATCAGGCTGTCGCCGTCACGCAGCAGCCGCAGGCCGATGGGGCTCGCTCCGTAGCGGATGGCGTTCGTGACCAGTTCGCTGAGGATCAGCTCGGTCGTGAACGCCACCTCGCCGAGCCCCCAGGACTCCAGCATGCCGGTGGCCTCGGCGCGGATCCGGGAGACGGCGGCGGGGTCGTCGGGCACCTGCCACTCCCCGACCTGCCCCGGGTCCAGCAGCCGGGTGCGTGCGACGAGCAGCGCGATGTCGTCGCTCGACCCGGCACGCAGCATCGCGTCGAGCACCGCCCGGCAGGTGTCGTCCGGGGTGGCGCCGTCCGTACGGGTCAGTGCCTCCTTCAGCATGCCGAGCCCGACGTCGATGTCACGCCCCCGGGCCTCGACAAGGCCGTCGGTGTAGAGGACCAGCCGGCTGTCGGCGGCCAGCCGGAATTCGGCCGTCTCGACCGGCAGACCTCCTCCCACCCCGAGCGGCGGGGCGACCGGGATGTCGGGGAAGGTCACGGAGCCGTCGGGGGACACCAGCGCCGGGCCCGGGTGGCCGGCCCGGGCGAAGACACACCGTCCGGACGCCGGATCGTAGACGGCGTACAGGCAGGTGGCGCCGGTGACGGTCTCGGTGTTCCCCTCGGCTGCCGCGTCCTGGTCGATCCGGGCGATCAGGTCGTCCAGGCGCGCGAGAAGCTCGTCCGGAGACAGGTCCAGGGAGGCGAAGTTGTGCACCGCGGTTCTCAGCCGGCCCATCGTCGCCGCCGCGTGCAGTCCGTGTCCGACGACGTCGCCGACCACGAGGGCCACCCGCGCCCCCGGCAGCGGGATGACGTCGTACCAGTCGCCGCCCACGCCCGCCTGCGCGGGAAGGTACCGGTGCCCGACCTCCAGGGCGGACAGGTTGGGGAGCGTGCCGGGCAGCAGACTGCGCTGGAGAGTGACGGCCGTGGTGTGCTCGCGGGTGTAGCGGCGCGCGTTGTCGATGCACACCGCCGCCCGGGCGGCGAGTTCCTCGGCGGGCGACAGGTCGTCCGTCTCGAAGGGGTCCTGCTCCGAACGCCAGAACTCCACGACGCCCAGCAACTGGCCACGCGCCTGGAGCGGCACCGAGATCATGGAATGGATGCCGTACTCGATGACCTTGCGGGTCTGCTCCGGGTCCTGGGCGCGCCATTCGTCGGCCATGGCGAGGTGCGGCACGAGGACCGGCCGACCGGTGGTCATGCCGACGGACACGGGGTTGTCGGGCACGTAGTGCAGAGGCGTCCCGACGGGGTTGAGGGGCGCCTCGTCCCGGATGCCCGCGGCTGCGATGCGGCGCATCTCCATCCGCGCCCCCGTCGGTTCACCGCCCTGCAGCACGGGCTCGACCAACTCGACCGTGGCGAAGTCGGCGAAGCGGGGCACCGCCACCTCGGTCAGCTCCTCGGCGGTGCGCTTCATGTCGAGGGTGGTGCCGATCCGCGTGCTGGCCTCGTAGAGCAGTTGCAGGCGCCCGCCCGCCACCTCCGCCCGGCCCGCGAGGGCACGCAGCTCCGTGGTGTCCCGCAAGGTGGCCACGACACCCCCCTTCGGGCCCACCGGCCGCAGGCTGACCGCGAGCAGGAGGTCCCCGGCGAGGAAGACCTTGTCGGTGACCGCCCGGCCCGATTCCAGCAGCCCGGCCAGGGCCGGACTCAGCCCGAGCGCGGTCACCGGCCGGCCCTCGGCCTGCGCCGGCAGCGCGAGCAGCCGGCGCGCCTCGTCGTTGACCAGCAGCAGCTTCCCGTCACCGTCCAGAATGAGCACGCCTTCCCGGACCGCGTGCAGCACCGCGTCGTGATGCTCGTACATGCGCGTCATCTCCACCGGCAGCAGACCTCGGGTCTGCCGCCGCAGACGCGCGCTGACCAGTGCCGACCCGCCCGCGGCCAGCAGCAGCGCGACACCGCCCGCGGCGAAGATCACCGGCAGCTGGTGCTGCACCACACTGGTCACCTTGTCCACCGTGACCCCCACGGTGACGAGACCGACCGCGGTCCCCTCCTCGTCGAACACGGCCACCGTCGAGTCGACCGCCTTCCCCAGACTGCTGTCGAACGTGGTCTGGTGGGGTTCGCCTTCGAGCGCCTCGCCGTAGGAGGCGGAGACGTGTTCCCCGATCTGGTCCGGGTCCGGGTGGGTCCAGCGGAAGCCGTAGGGACTCAGCGCCACGACGTAGTCGACGCCCGTCTCCTTGCGCACCTGCTCGGCATGGGGCTGGAGTGCCGCGGTCGGGTCATCGCTCCGCATCGCCTCGGCCGTGCCCGGCGCCTTCGCGAACGACTCGGCCACCGCCAGCGACCGGTCGCCGGCCTCCTGGATCGCGGTGTTGCGGTCCTGGATCACGAGCGCCACGACGGCCGTGGCGATGAGCAGCAGGACGACCGCCAGTTGCAGCAGGAAGACCTGACCGGCGACGCTGCGCGGCCTCAGCAAGGACAGGACGTGCCGGCCGGCCGCACCGCGACGCGCCTCCCGGGCGGTTTCCGGCGGCCCGGCCTTCGGCGGCACTCGGGCGTCCCGTCGGCCCATCGGGACGTATTGCCGAAGTTTGCCCATTTGTCCAGTATCGGTGACCGGCGCACGGTCCTCTCACCGCGGAGTCGATCCCCCTTCGGCGTGCGCCGCGCGGCGGCTCACGCACGGCGCGGGCACGGAGGGGCGTAGTCGAGGCGGGGGAAACGGCGGGCCCACTGATCGCGGCGGATGGTGGTCCGGATGCGATCGCAGGCGTCGACGAGCGCCCGGTCCAGATCGGTGCACCAGATCTGGACGCTTCAGTGGGCCGTCACGGTGAGGAAGGTGCCGTTCGCCGCGAGGGGACGCGCCTCCTTCACCGTCCCGCCGGGGTTGGTGAGGTGGGCCGGGTGGGCGGGGCGCGCACGGTCGGTCACGTCCCACACGTTCACCGCGCCGTCCGCCGACGGTCACCGCCGTGCGGCCGTGCGGGGCGAAGGATACGCCGGTGACGATATCGGCGTGTCTCGCCAGGTCACCCAGTTCCCGGCGCCGGGGGAGGTGGCTGAAGGCGAGGGCGTCCACGAAATGCCGATGGCCTTCGAGGACGGCGACGGGGACGGCGTGGTGCGGGTCGGTCACGTCCCAGATGCGGACGACGCGGTCCTCGGCGCCCGACGCCAGGGTCCTCCCGTCGGGGCTGAAAGCCACCGGCTTGACGTTCCCCTCGTGCCCGGTGAGCGTGTCCAGCATCCGGGGGCGGGCCGGGTCGGTGAGGTTCCACAGGCGGATGGTGTCGTCATAGCTGCTGGTGGCGGCCATGCGGCCGTCGCGGCGCACGGCGATCGAGTAGAGGGACCACGCCGCGTCGTTCCCCACCTGTGGGACACGCTGGGTCGTCCACGCCACGCCCGACATCGACTCGCCCGCCGTGGGTATGATCAACCGGACCACGGCCGGTCAGGGCCGGATCACCGCCGACTACCAGGTCGACACCGGGCGCCGGGTCTGCGAGGGCAGCGCCTGCACCGCCTTCATGGCCCACGTCCCCCAGCCCGTCACCGGCTTCCTCACCGTCGTCGCGGTGGGCATCCCCGAGGACCGGTTGCCGGGCGTCCCCGTGCAGGCGGGGCAGCCCGCCCCCCCGGCCCGCCTCACGGCAGCGGACCCTGCAGCGCGCCACGCCCTGGCTCACGGCGAACCATGGACGCCCGGTGCCCTACGCCCAGGACAAGTACTGGCGGGACGGCTACCGGCAGGACTGTTCCGGCTACGTCTCCATGGCGCTGGGACTGCCCGCACCCGGACCCAACACTCGGGGTCCGGCGAACAGCAGGCACACCCGCCCCATCGCCATGAACGAACTGCAAAGCCCGGTGACCCCGTCATTGACGCCATCGGTGACAACCACACCCGGCACGTCGTCATCTTCGAGAAGTGCAACGAGGTGGCCCACCGTTCCTACACGGCATACGAACAGCGCAGCGTGCACGGCACCAGCCACCGCACGGTGGCGTACGGACTGGCGGCGGGCAGCGAGTACAAGGCCTACCGCCCACTGCAGTAGGGCAACTGACACGTCGTCGGAGTTTGTGCCCCGCCTCTCCGGCGGGGCACACAGCCGTGCCGCAGGGTGACCCGCGTGGTCGGGACCCCTCCCACGTAGGTCCCGCTATAAGGCAGGTCATGAAACGACCCGTGCTTCTAGCCGCTGCCGCAACCGCGCTGGCCGTAGGCGGCTGTTCCGATGGTGGCAACTCCGTCAGTGACGACAGGTCTGCGGTCGCACCCTCATCCACGTCAACGCTCGGAAAACGGTCGTCCCCCACGCCAAGTCCGAGCAGTACGAGCCCTACCCCGAGGGACGTCGGCGTTGAGGACCTCGCCGGCGGCTGGATGCCCACCGGCACGAACGACGGTGTCTACACCCTCATCATCGACAAGACCGGAGACGCCGACTCGGTCGGCAGCCCCGACCCCCGCTCCGTTGGTGGGAACAGCGAACTCTGCTTCGGCTCCCTCAAGGGCGAGAGCCGGCTCAGGCTGGAGTTGGACTGCCACACCACCGACGACCTCAAGGGATCCGGAACCCCGTACCGGGGCACGGTCACCGTCGAGGCCCCCACGTCGAAGAGTTCCTTCATGGACTGCAGCAAGGGCCCGGGCGTCTTGGTCATCACATGGGACGACGGGGATCAGGATGCCCTGTGCTGGATCGGTGATGCCTGACGCCACCTCAGGGCTGGGGGCGCGACAGGCCGGTCCGCCTCGGGCAGGCCGACTATTTCGAATAATCCTTGTACGTCTGCGGAGACGATGACCGGGCATACGGGCTTCACATCCCTTCGAGAGGAGCTCGTTTCATGCTCGGCATAGTTGCGGCGGTGCTGTTCTTCGTTGCGTTCCTCATCAACGCGGCGGATCTCAGTACCAACGACGTGTTCTCTTCGACGAACGTCATGCTGCTCGGACTGACCGCTCTGGCCCTGCACGTGGCCGGAATCGGCAGCGGCCGGCCCCGCAGGCGCTGATGCCGATTCCTGAGGGCGAAGTCGCGGGCCGGTTCGCGGTTCGGTCGAGGGCCCAATCCGGTGGCCACCTTCTCGGCAACGTTCCTGGACTCGCCGGTATGAAGCGCAGCACTGTTGACACGGCGACGATCACACCGGAGATGGCTGCTCGGATTCGCACGTGGCGGTGCGATGAGGACTACTCCTGGCGCGCTGTGGCCCAGGCCGCGTCCGACCTGTGGGGCTTCGAATGGGGCAGCAACCAGATCTTCGGCGAAGACCTCTGCCTGGCTGCGGCGGAGGTGCTGGACGAGAACCCTCACGGGGAGCCCTGGAACTGACGCCGGAGCGAGGAACCCACTCCATGCGCACCTCGTCGATCAGGTCCGCGGCAAGCGCCTGGCCATCGGCGCCGTCGACGAAGTGGAACGGCGCCTCGGGGTCCCAGCCCCTCGGGCTCCGGCACCCCGGTGAAGGAGTGGCTCGGACAGGTACCTCGTTCGAGGTCACCGAGTACGCCGTCTACGAGAGGCGCGCCGTGTTCTCCTGCCACTCCCGGCCGATCGATCGCAGCAGGGCCGGGTACACCCCCAGGTACCGGAAGGGTTTGATGCCGAGCATGTACAGCGAGCCGAGGCGGCCGTTGGGCTTGACCAGCACGGCCATCTGACCGCGGTAGCCGCCGCTCCCGTCGGGGACCCAGCCGATGTGCATCACCCCGTGCATGGTCTTGTTGGCGTACTCGGAGGCCCACTCGTCGTGTGTCTGGAAGACCGATGTGAAGGGCGCCGAGCCGAGGTCGGGCCCCCGCGGTCCCTCGCGGAGGTCGTCCGGCAGTCGGTCGCGCAGCGTCGCCACCCGGCCGCCGACGCCCGAGCCGGGCTTGTCCCAGCCGAGCAGCGCGCCGAGCTTCCAGCGCACCGCGAAGAGGAAGCGGCCCACGGGGTTGCCGCCGTCCGGGCCGTCCTTGCCGTCCGCCATCTGCCGCACCAGGTGGTGCAGGTCGTCCGGGCCGCCCGGTGTCGGCAGTGCCCACACGTCCTCCAGCCGGAAGTCGGCGGCGACCTCGTGGATCCGCCAGGGGCGGGACGTGTGGTCGGTCGCGGGAAGGCGCAGATCGCTCATGGCAGGCCCCTGTCTATACGGTGGCGTATAGACCGAGCATAGACCCGTCTATACGGCGCCGTATACTCGCTCGGGACATGTGAGGGGAGACACGGCATGGGCGCGATCCGCACGCCGCGGGACAAGTGGATCGAGGAGGGGCTGCGAGCCCTCGCCGCCGGTGGCCCCGAGGCTGTGCGCGTGGAGGTCCTCGCCCAGGCGCTGGGCGTCAGCAAGGGCGGTTTCTACGGCTACTTCCGCAACCGCGCTGCCCTGCTGGAGGAGATGCTCGACACCTGGGAGCGCGGGGTCACCGACGACGTCATCGAGCGCATCGAACGCGACCCGGGCGACGCCCGCGAACGGCTCGGGCGCCTCTTCGACTACGTGGGCTCCGGCGGGGCGCTGGTGACCAGCGCCGGCGTCGAGCTCGCGATCCGCGACTGGGCCCGCCGCGACGGAGACGTCGCACGCTGCCTGCGCCGGGCCGACAACCGCCGCATGGACTACCTGCGCGAGCTCTACGGAGCCTTCTGCCCCGACGAGGGCGAGGTCGAGGCCCGCTGCCTGATCACCTTCTCGCTGCGCATCGGCGACCACCTCATCGCCGCCGACAACGGCCCGCGCAGCCGCACGGACGTCCTCGCAGCGGTCCGGAACCGGTTGCTGAGCTGAGCAGCCGGTCGTGATCGTGCTCGACGGCTCCGGAGCAGGAAGGACACCGGAGCCGTCGTTGCCGTTGCGCGCCCCATAGCGGAAGCGGGCGCCGCGGCCGTACTCACCCACCCCCTACCGGGGTAGCACTGCCGGCTTGGCTCCCCGGTGTGACGTCCCGCCGGCCACCCTCTTCCTACCTTCCCCTCGTCACCACGGACGAGACGGAGGGAGACCGGTGGACGCGCCGCACCACGATGTCGCCGACACCCGGGACCTGACCACACCGCACCGCCGGCCTGCCCGGATGCCGCGCTTCGCCCGGCTGACCGAGGTCATCGCGGCGTCACCCACCCCCCGGAGACCCCGCCGGAGCGCACCGACACCCGCCTCCCGCGGCCGCCCCACGACCCCCACAACACCCGCGATCCGCCCCCGCATCGACCCCACCCACCGACCTCAGGAGTACGACCATGTCCTCGGCCGGCGACACCGCTCTGCCGCATCCCCGGAACACCACCGTGAGGCAGGCCCCACCGGCCCCTGCCGGCACCGGCAGTGAGTTCACGCCGCTGCTGCGCGACGTCAAGGGGCAGCAACTGCTCGATCGGCGCCCCGGCTGGTACGCGCGCACGATGGTCACCAACGCGCTCGCTCTGGCCGCCGTCGTCACCGGCATGGCGCTCACCGGCGACTCCTGGTGGGTCCTGCTCTTCGCGCCCGTCCTCGCCGTCCTGTGCGCCCGTACCGCGTTCATCGGCCATGACGCCGGCCACGCCCAGATCAGCGACAACCGCGCCACGAACCGCCGCATCGGGCTCGTCCACGGAAACCTGCTGCTCGGCATGAGCTATGCGTGGTGGAACGACAAGCACAACCGCCACCACGCCAACCCCAACCACATCGACAAGGACCCCGACGTCGCCGCCGACGTCCTCGTCTTCACCAGCGGGCAGGCCGCCACCCGCACCGGCTTCCGCGCCTGGCTCACCCGTCACCAGGCATGGCTCTTCTTCCCCCTCACCCTCCTCGAAGGCATCGCCCTGAAGCTCCACGGCTTCCAGGACCTGCGCCGCCGGACCGGTCGCGAACGCCTGGTGGAGGGAACCCTCCTCGTCGCCCACGTCGCCGGCTACTTCATCCTGCTGGTGACGACCATGCCAGCCGCCCACGCTCTCGCCTTCGCCGCGCTGCACCAAGCCCTGTTCGGGCTGCACTTGGGCATGGCCTTCGCGCCCAACCACAAGGGGATGGACATGCCCGACCCCGACGGCGAACCGTGGGGCCACCTGCGACGTCAGGTCCTCACGTCCCGCAACATCAGGGGCAGCGTCCTCACCGACTGGTTCCTCGGCGGCCTCAACTACCAGGTCGAGCACCACCTGTTCCCCGGCATGCCCCGCCCTCACCTCAAGTTGGCCCAGTCCATGGTCAAGGCCCACTGCCGCGACCTCGGCATCCCCTACACGGAAACCGGCCTCGTCGACTCCTACCGCCAGGCCCTGCGCCACATGCACGACGTGGGCGAACCGCTCCGCGCCGACAGCTGAGCAGCCTGCACGGCTCCCCGCCCGCGCCGTCGAACGGCCTGCGGGGACGACAGCGCCACGCGTACGGCCGACCCCCTGCTCATCCGCCAACCACGCAAAGGACGCGCATGACCACAGCCCTGGCCCCTCCGGTCCGCATGCGGAAGGCCGCTGTCGCGGCCCTCGGCCTGCTGGCGGTTTCCACCGGTGCCCTCGAGTCGGTCGTGGCGCCGACGCTCCCGCTCCTGCAACGCGAGCTGGACATGAGTCCGGCCGAAGGAGCGCTCCTCAACATCGTGCTCGCCATCACCGGCACCCTCATCACCCCGATCGCGGGCAAGCTCGGCGACCGCTACGGCGGAAAGCGGGTCCTGCTCCGCCTGATGGCGGTCGTCTCGGCCGGCGGCCTGGTGTCGGCCCTGGCACCCAACCTGCCGGTGCTGCTGCTCGGTCAGATTCTGCAGGGGGCGATGGTGGGCGCCCTGCCCCTGTCGTTCATCGTGGTGCGCAAACACCTCCCCGCGGGCGAGTCGAAGGCGGCCATCGGGCTGGTCAGCGGGATGTTCGTGGGCGGCTCGATGGTGGGCCTGCTGTCGGCCGGGCCCGTGGCGGAAGCGTTCTCCCGGCACTGGATGTTCGCGGTGCCGACCTTCGCGGTCGTGGGGTGCACCCTGCTGGTGAACCGGCTGATGCCGTCCGATCCGCCGGTGCGCTCGGACGACGCCGGGATCGACTGGCCGGGCCTGCTTCTCCTGAGCGGAATCCTGGTCACCCTCATGCTCGTGTTCGCCCTGGCGCCCGAGGCCGGCTCGCAGCCACTCGTGTTCTTGGCCCTCATCGTCGTACTGGCCGTCCTCGTGACCGGGTGGACAGCCGTGGAACGTCGCGCGGCCGCCCCGATGGTCGACCTGCGCATGCTGGCACGGCCCGTGATCTGGAAGTCGAGTGCGGTGACGTTCGTCCTGTGCCTCGGCACCGCGATGGGGGACCGGCTGCGTATCGCGGTGTCCGACTCGTCGCCGCGGGCGCCGGCCAAGCCGGTGATCGTGGACTGGGAGGCCACCGGGGGCCGCGGCATCCTCCTCGTCGAGGCGATGTCGGCGGCCTGGGGATCGGTGCCGGTGAGCGGAGGCAAGCAGGTGTGGAGCGAGATCGTCGTACCCCAGGGTGAGCCCCGCGACGGACAGCCGGAGCAGCGGCCGGGCAGCCGAACGGAGTGAGGAAGTGGTTCGCGTGCGCAACCCCGAGTTGCGGGACCGTCCGGGCACGGCGGCCGTCCTCCTGGCCGTCCTGACGCTCCTCGCGGGCCTGGCCGCCTGCGGGCAGGCGGCGGATTCGGGCTCCGCTCCGGAACGGAGCGGCGGTGCGGGAGGGCCCGCGAAGATCGGTCTGCTGCTGCCCGACTCCTACACGGCCCGCTGGGAGAACTTCGACCGGCCGCTCATCGAGAACCGGGTCGGGGATCTCTGCCCCGACTGCACCATCGAGTACGCCAACGCCCAGGGCAACGTGGCCACCCAGCAGAGGCAGATCGAAACCATGATCACTCAGGGGGTGGACGTGCTGATCCTCGATCCCGTGGACTCGGTGGCGCTGCAAAGCTCGGTCCGGAACGCGGCCGACGCGAGCGTGCCGGTCGTCTCCTACGACCGGCTCGCGGAGGGCCCGATAGCGGCGTACGTCTCCTTCGACGGCGCGGAGGTCGGCAGGCTCCAGGGCGAGGCGCTGCTGAAGGCCATGGGCGACAAGGCCGACCGCCCGCAGATCGTCATGATGAACGGGGATCCGGCCGACCCCAACTCGGCCTGGTTCGAGGAGGGTGCGCTGTCCGTCCTGGCGGGGGAGGTGAGGATCGGCAAGTCGTACGACACCGTCGGCTGGCGGTCGGAGAACGCCCACGCGAACATGACCGGTGCCATCGCCGCCCTCGGGCCGGACGGCATCGACGGCGTGTACTCGGCCAACGACGCCCTCGCGTTCGGCATCATCGCGGCCCTCAAGGCCAACCACATCAGCCCGCTGCCGCCCGTCACCGGCCAGGACGCCGAGCTCGCCGCCGTGCAGCGGATCGTCGAGGGCGAGCAGACCATGACCGTGTACAAGCCCTTTGCCCCGCAGGCCCGTGCCGCCGCCGCGATAGCCGTCGCGCTGAGCCGCGGCGAGCCCGTCGGGGCCGTCGCCGGGGACGAGGTCGACAACACGACCGACCAGGGGATCCCGGCCGTCCTGCTCACCCCCGTATCCGTGAACGTCGACAACATCGTGGACACCCTCGTCAGGGATGGTATGTACACGATCGATCAGATTTGTACCCCGAAGTACGCCCCGGCTTGCGAGAGGGCCGGACTCACGTCGTAATCGGACGGAAAGGAGGTGCGTACCCGTGGCGGTTCCTCCCCTCCTGGCCCTGCGCGGTGTCACCAAGCACTTCGGCGCCGTCCAGGCGCTGGCGGACGTCGATCTGACGATCCGCGCCGGTGAGGTGGTCGCCCTGATGGGCGACAACGGCGCCGGCAAGTCGACTCTCGTCAAGGTGATCGCGGGAGTCAGCCTGGCGGACCGGGGCGTCATCGAGTGGCAGGGCGAGCCCGTGCACGTCAGGCGCCCGCGCGACGCCACCCACCTGGGCATCGCCACCGTCTACCAGGACCTCGCCCTGTGCGACAACCTCGACGTCGTCGGCAACCTCTTCCTCGGGCGCGAGATCCGGCGGATCGGTGTCCTCGACGAGGTGGAGATGGAGCGCCGCACCCGCGACCTGCTGAGCACCCTGGCCATCCGCATCCCCAACGTACGCGTCCCCGTGGCTGCCCTCTCCGGAGGCCAGCGGCAGACGGTCGCCATCGCCCGTTCGCTTCTCGGCGATCCCAAGGTGGTGCTCCTGGACGAGCCCACCGCATCCCTCGGCGTCCAGCAGACCGCCCAGGTTCTCGACCTGGTCGAGCGGATGCGCGACCACGGCCTGGGCATCCTGCTCATCAGCCACAACATGGGCGACGTCAAGGCCGTGGCCGACCTCGCCGCGGTACTCCGCCTGGGCCGCAACAACGGCTTCTTCAATGTGAACACCACGTCCCACGAGCAGATCATCGCCTCCATCACAGGTGCCACGGGGGACGCCGTGACCCGCCGCGGCTCGCCCCCGGGGGAGGCCGAGTGGTGAGCGGGCGCCGCATCGACCTCAAGGGCCACGCCGAGACCGTCCGGCACCGGATGAGCAGCGGCGAGTTCGGCTCGTTCCCGGTCGTCCTGGGGCTCCTTCTGATCTGGGTGATCTTCCAGAGCCTCAACAGCAACTTCCTCTCGCCGCGCAACCTCTCCAACCTGAGCGTCGACATCGTCGGCACCGGGCTGATCGCGGTCGGCATCGTCTTCGTGCTGCTGGTCGGCGAGATCGACCTGTCGGTCGGCTCCGTCAGCGGCTTCGGGGCGGTCATGTTCGCCGTGCTCAACGTGCAGAACGGCATGGCGGAATGGCTCGCCGTCATCGTGGCGGTCCTCTGCGGCACGGCGATCGGGCTGGTGCACGGGTTCTTCTACGCCAGGGTCGGCGTGCCCGCGTTTGTGGTGACCCTGGCGGGACTGCTCGGCTGGAGCGGCCTGATGCTGTACCTGCTGGGAACCAGCGGCACGGTCAACCTCGACGACGAAGGCCTGGTCGCCACGTTGACCAGACACTACTTCGGCAGCGTCGCCGTGGCGTACGGCGTGGCGGCGCTCGGCACGGCCGTGTACTTCCTCGCCTCGTACCGGGACAGGCGGCACCGCCGGGCCACCGGGATGCCGCGCCGCTCCCTCTCCGAGATCGCGCTGCGCACGTGCGTGGTGGGGGTGATCGTCTTCGCGGCCGCCTATGTGCTCAACCAGTTCCGGGGCCTGCCGCTCGCCCTCCTGATCTTCCTCGTCGTCGTCGCGGGGCTGGACTTGCTGCTGCGGCGCACACCGTACGGACGGCGGGTCTACGCCGTCGGCGGCGGTGCCGAGGCGGCGCGGCGGGCCGGCGTCAACATCGTGCGGGTGCGGATCTCGGTGTTCGCGGTCTCCGCGTCGATGGCGGTGGTCGGCGGCCTGTTCCTGGCCTCGCGCATCACGTCGGCCAGCCAGACCTCGGGCACCGGTCTGCTGCTGCTCAACGCCATCGCTGCGGCCGTCATCGGCGGCGTCAGCCTGTTCGGCGGACACGGCACGACCTGGTCCGCCTTCCTCGGCATCCTGGTCATCCAGTCGATCGGCTCCGGCATGGCCCTGCTGGGCATCCAGGCCGCCGTGCAGTTCATGATCACGGGAGGAGTGCTGCTGGCCGCCGTGGTCGTCGACTCCCTGGTGCGGCAGGCCCAGAAGGCCCACGGCAGAGCCTGAGCCAGTACGCCTGATGTCGCTGAAAGGGGATAAGGGGTGTGTGAGCTGGTGAGTTGGGAGATTCCCCTTGTCGGGGAAGGTGCACAGGGCGCACTCGCAGACCACGGCGTCGAAGATGCCGTCGTCGTAGGGCAGGTGCTCGGCGTCGCCGGTGGATCCTACCACCCCGGCGGCACGCCCTGCCCCCCGTTCGCGCCGAACGCCCTGTCCCTGGCCGCCGCCCGCCGACTGTCTCGCGCTCACCCAGGGCATGCGCGTGAAGACGGCCCGGTGGGCCGGCCCGGGAGCTTCGGCGGCGCCCTGGGCGAGGGCGGTGTTGGCGGGCGCGCAGTCGACGCCGTCCGCCCGCATTCGGTAGGTGTCGGCGAGCAGGAGTGCGGTGGTGCCGCGGCCCGAGGCCACGTCCAGGACAAACGGCCCGCCGAGCTGCGCCCCCATCACCGACGGCGTGCTCGGCTACGCCCTGCTGGTTCGTGCGACTGCAACTCGAGCCGGTACTTCACCCGGTACGTGCCGCAGGGCGTCGAGCTGGAAACGGCTGACCGACGTCCGGCACGACCCGGGAGGGGACACCGCCAAGGACGTCAAGCGCACCTACGCCTACCCGGACCCGGGCACACCCAAGGCCCACCAACTGACCTCGCTCACCACCCAGGGGCCGGACGGCACCAGTCGCACCGCCTACGCCTACGACCCGACCGGCAACACCACCGAGCGCGGCGAACAACGGTTGGACTGGGATGCCGAAGGGCACCTGTCCAAGGTCACCGAACCCGTCGACGCCAAGGCGGACAAGGTCACTGAGTACCCATACGACGCCAACGGCAACCGGCTGATCGACCGTACCGGCGACCGGACCACCCTCCACCTCGGTCACACCGACGTCACTCTCGACAAGGGCGCGACCAAACCGAAGGCAACCCGCTACATCGACCTCGGCAACGGTCACCAGGCCGTCCGCGCCGACGACGGCAGCTTCTCCTTCACCCTCGCCGACCACCACGGCACCGGCCTGCTGGCTGTCGCCGCCACCGACCTGGCCCTCACCCAGCGCCGCGTCACGCCCTTCGGCGAGACACGCGGCAAGTCCCCGGGCACATGGCCGGGAACCAAGGGATTCATCGGCGGCATCGACGAAACCAAGGACACCGGTCTCACCCACCTGGGCGCCCGCGAGTACGACCCACGGACCGGCCGCTTCCTCTCCGTCGACCCGGTGATGGAGCTGTCCGACCCGCAGCAGATACACGGTTACACCTACGGCAACAACAATCCGCTGGTGTATGCCGACCCGGACGGGAAGTTCTTCGGCTTCCTGGAGTTGTTCAAACTGGTGAAGAAGGCGATCAATTACGTCTTCAACAAGGCTCCGAACAAGAATCCGGGCTTCATGCAGCGTCGCGCGAAGGCGCCGGCCGTGCACAACGGTGGCCTGCGGGGAGCGCTCGCCCAGATCTATCCCAAGAAGGAACGCGGGGCCGTCTTCGGTAACGGCAAATTGTCGACGGCCATCATTCACGAGTTCAACACGGGGGAGCAGCTACCGGGTAAGAGGCAGCTGCACATCGAGAAGGGCTGGTCCACGATGAAGGCTCTATCGAGCGTGCTGGACAAGGATCGCAAGGCCAGGGAGGAAGGCAAGGGTCTCGAGAACCGTCTGTCCGACAGCGATCTGAAGGTCGCCAAGGCTGAGGCGAAGGAGCTCTGGGACGCACTCAACTCGCGTGAGTCACCGGTAACATCAAGAAGATCATGGACAGCAACGCCGGGATGAAGAAGTCCATCACGAAGAACTTCGCGGCCGTGGCGAAGACGCCCGCGGTGAAGCACCTCACCGGTACGGAGTTCAAACCGACCCAGCACAAGGGTCCCCAGCCGGTCGGCCAGCCGACCCGGCTACGCGGTTTCTCCAGATCCCTCGGTGTCGTCGGCGGTGTCGCGATGGCCGCTCAGGCGCCTTCCTACGTGCGCGAATACGGTCTGCGGGAAGGCGCGTGGGAAATGACCAAGGACATCGTGGACCCGTTCGGGTTCCACGAGGCCTTGGAACCGCCGCAGACGAGCGGAGGGGCGTGCCCTCCCGAGAGTTGCGCCTGACAGCGAGACAGGCGCTGTCCCGGATGATGAGGGCGGGGACCGTCGTGCACATCGCACGACGGTCCCGCGCCCCTGAGTACGCCCCGCGCATACCTACTGAGGAAGAGATGAGTGACGTCCCCACCGGGCAGAACCCGGAAGAGGAGATCCCGGAAGAGCAAGTTCCTCCGCTGCTGCTGCGCATGATCCCGGAATCAGCCGACTCCATCGCTGAGAAGTTCCACGAGCCCGCGGAGACGGCCGTCCTGACCGAGGACGCGGCCGTGTTCCTGTACGAGTTGCTGGCCGAATGCTTCACGACGCCGGTGCTGATGCCGCAGCTGAGAAGCGACACTCCGGACACAAAGCTGCTCACCCGGTGCTGGGACTTCGTCGAGCTCATCGTGGACAACCCCACGGAGCACGTCGGCGGCGCCGTCTCCTTCGAGGTGCTGGACCAACTCTACCTCGACAGCGGCTTGGTGGAGGCCGCCTGGCCGTATATGAAGGAGCGGACACGGGCTCGTACCCTGCAGATGCTCGACGACGCCGACGTCCGCCTGCGCGGAATCAACTGGTAGCAGCCAGTAGCGGCAAGTCGACCGTCGTCTGCCCTCCGTGGAGCAGCGCCTGACACTGGGTGCGGGGGTCCGATGTGCACCGCGCGCGGATCCCCGGCCTCAGTGACCACGATTGCCGCACAGGCAACAGGAGAGCCATGAACGACGTCCCCGCCTCAGTGCCGCTGGGTTGACAGTCCGGGCCGTGGAAGACGTTGTACTCAGGCCGAAGGAGCTGTTGTTCCCGTCGATCGCGGACATCGCGATGCTGGCGGTGGACGTGGATATCGAGAAGGTGCGCCTTGACGCACAGTGCAGCACGGCCGGCGCGGCCTGCCCAGGATGCTCGACCCGGGTTCACAGCTTTTACCTGCGGTTTCTCGCTGATGTACCGAGCGCCGGACGAAGCGTCGTACTCCAGCTGCGCGTCCGGCGGTTCCGGTGCAGGAACACCAAGTGCCCACGTCAGACGTTCGTGGAACAGATATCCGGCCTGACCCGCAGGTATGGCCGGCGCACCGAGCGACTGCGCTCCATCCTGACCGCAGGCGGCCTGGCCTGGCTGGTCGAGCCTGCGCCCGCTTGACTGCCGTGCTCGGCATGTCCATCAGCCGGAGCACGCTCTTGCGCCTGGTCGATGCGCTGCCCGAGCCGGAGGTGCCGACGCCGCGGTGGTCGGTGTCGACGAGTACGCCACCCGCAAGGGCCGCCGCTACGGCACTGGCTTGGTGGACGTCGAGACCCGCTGGCCGATTGATCTTCTGCCCGATCGAGAAGCATCGAGCCTGGCCGCTGGCTCACCCAGAGGCCAGGGATCGAGGTCGTGTGCCGGGACCGCGCGCCGTTCTTCGCGGAAGGCGCCCCCGCCGGGGCACCCCAGGCGACGCCGCTCGCGGACCGCTTGCATTCGTGGCACAACTTCGGGGAGGCCGCTGAGAGGGCTGTCGCCCGACACCGCCGGCGCCTTCGCGCACCGGTCCCCGATCGCGAGACGAAAGCCGAACGACCTGCGCCGCCGGAAGAGAAGGCGACTTCGCCACGGCGGAGCGATCGGTTCGCCCACCGTGTCCGAGCCAGGCACGCCACGCTCCATGCGCTGCCGGAGTGGAGGGCTTGCGCGGCGGGCTGGGGCAAGGCGTGCAGGGCTTTGCACAACCTTCGTGCGTGGCGCCCGGCCCGGGTGTCCGCCGCGGTGCCCTCGGCAGCCTTCTCGATCGGTGCGGCTGACCCGCGCAGGGCGGCCCAGTCGAGCCGAGCCAAAAAAGCTGCGTGAGATCGGGATATCCCAGCTTCGCCGCAACGTCGTACGCAGTGCGGTAGAAGCTTGCCAGAATCAGCCAGCCATCCGGGTCTCGCGGGTCGCGGCGCTCTTGATGTTGCCGGTCCGCACATCCGCGCAGAGGTTTTCGGCCTCGCGGCACAGTTCTTCCGGCAGACGCGCGCGGATGTCGGGGTCCGCGCCGAGATCGTACACGTCGAGGGCTTCGCGGACGGGCCTTGTCAACACGTCGAGTTGGTCAGCGCGCAACTCGTTCGTGTAAGCCTGACCTTGGATGGTCGCCACTTCCACGCGCAGTGCGCACGCGCACGCTCCCACCACGTGCGGAGGGCGGGGATGACGCCTTGCTCGACCTTCGTCAGGGTGCTGTACACGAACAGCCCCACCGTTCACCGAACGGTGGGGCTTCGTCATTGCGGGCGGTGAGGGGAGATCCAAGCGGTGATCTGTCGGCTGAGGTTCCGCATGTCCTGACGGCGTCCACCCCCGCGGCGTCCACCCGCGCGGCTCGCACCTCGCAGTGCGGGCCGACGCCCTTTTCCGCACCGGTGCAGGTGTGGCGTAAGAGATGCGTCAAAGAAGTCCCGGCCGCCGTAAGAGACACGTCAACGGCGGCCGGATCCGGTCAGGTGGGCGCTTTCCTCTACTTGTCCGAATTACTTCTGCACCTCATCTAGGAGTTCGCGATGGCCGATGTGGCCTTCGTCGTCACCATGATCGCGGCGTTTGCGCTGGTGGCTCTCGTTGCCAAGGGGGTGACGAAGCTGTGACCGCCGAGAACGTCGTCGGCCTGATCGTGGCCGTCGCCCTGCTGGGCTATCTCGTCCTCGCCCTGATCTTCCCGGAGAGGTTCTGAGAGCAGATATGGGTCCCGTACTTGCCGGCGTGCTCCAGCTGCTCGCGCTGATCGCGGCACTGGCGCTCGCCTACCGTCCCCTCGGCGACTACATGGCCCGGGTCTACTCCTCCGACAAGCACTGGCGCGTGGAGAAGTGGATCTGCAGGGGCATCGGTGCCGACCCCAGCACGGAGATGCGCTGGCCCGCGTACCTGCGCGGTGTGCTGGCCTTCTCCGCCGCCGGCGTTCTCTTCCTCTACCTGCTGCAGCGGCTGCAGGGCGTGCTGCCGGGCTCGCTGGGCTTCTCCGCCATCGACCCGGACCAGGCGTTCAACACCGCCGCGTCGTTCGTGTCGAACACCAACTGGCAGTCCTACTACGGCGAGCAGGCCATGGGCCACGTCGTGCAGACCGCCGGTCTTGCGGTGCAGAACTTCGTCTCCGCCGCTGTCGGCATGGCCGTGGCCGTGGCGCTCGTACGAGGCTTCGCCCGCTCGCGCAGCGGTGAGCTCGGCAATTTCTGGTCCGACATGGTGCGTGGCGTGACCCGCATCCTGCTGCCCGTCTCGGTGATCGCCGCGATCGTCCTGGTGGCCTGCGGTGCGATCCAGAACTTCTCCGGCATCCATGAGGTCGGCCAGTTCATGGGCGACTCGCAGGAGTGGAACGGCGGCGCGGTCGCCTCCCAGGAGGCCATCAAGGAGCTGGGCACCAATGGCGGCGGTTACTTCAACGCCAACTCGGCCCACCCCTTCGAGAACCCCACCCCGTTCTCCAACCTATTCGAGATCTTCCTGATCCTGGTCATCCCGTTCTCGCTGACCCGCACCTTCGGCCGCATGGTCGGCTCACTCAAGCAGGGTTACGCGATCCTCGGCACGATGGGCGCGATCTGGCTCGGCTTCGTCGCGCTGATGCTGTGGACCGAGTTCGCCCACCCGGGCCCCGCCTTCGACATCGCCGGCGGCGCCATGGAGGGCAAGGAGGTCCGCTTCGGCATCAGCACCTCGTCGATCTGGGCGGTCTCCACGACCCTCACCTCGACCGGTGCGGTCAACTCCTTCCACTCCTCCTTCACCGGCTTCGGCGGCGGCATCGCGCTGCTCGGCATGCAGCTGGGCGAGGTCGCACCCGGTGGTGTCGGCTCCGGCCTCTACGGCATGCTGATCATGGCGGTCATCGCGGTGTTCATCGCCGGCCTCATGGTCGGCCGCACCCCCGAGTACCTGGGCAAGAAGATCGGCAGCCGCGAGATCAAGCTGGCCGCTTGCTACATCCTCATCACCCCGGCGCTGGTACTTGTCTTCACCGCTGCCGCGATGGCGCTGCCGACGCCGGGCAACTCGATGACCAACTCCGGCGCGCACGGCTTCTCCGAGATCCTTTACGCCTACAGCTCGGGCGCCAACAACAACGGCTCGGCCTTCGCCGGCCTGAACGCGGACACGCAGTGGTTCAACACCACGATCGGGCTCGCGATGCTGCTCGGCCGGTTCCTGCCGATGGTGTTCGTGCTGGCGCTGGCCGGCTTGCTCGCCGAGCAGAGGCCGGTCCCGGCCACCGCGGGCACCTTGCGCACCGAGAAGCCGCTGTTCACCGGCCTGCTGGTGGGCGCGATCCTGATCATCACCGGTCTGACGTACTTCCCGGCGCTTGCGCTGGGCCCGCTTGCCGAGGGGCTGGCGGCATGACCACGCGTACACAGGAGCAAGAGGACTCGATGTCCACCACCACCACTCCGACCCGAGTGCCGCACAGCGACGTACCCACCGGGCACAAGACCCCCGAGGGCCGTGTCGGCGCTGGCCTCTTCGACGCCAAGCAGCTCATCAAGTCCCTGCCGGACGCCTTCCGCAAACTCAACCCGCAGGTGATGATCAAGTCGCCCGTCATGTTCGTCGTATGGATCGGGTCCGTCCTGACCACTGTCTTCTCCTTCAAGGATCCCGGCGACTGGTTCGGCTGGACCATCAGCGCCTGGCTGTGGCTGACCGTCGTCTTCGCCAATCTGGCGGAGGCCGTCGCCGAGGGCCGCGGCAAGGCACAGGCCGACACCCTGCGCAAGACCAAGACCGACACCGTGGCCCGGCGGCTCCTCAAGGACGGCTCCGAGGAACAGGTCCCGGGCGCCGATCTGAGGATCGGCGACCTCGTGGTCTGCGAGACGGGCGACATCATCCCCGGCGACGGCGACGTCATCGAGGGCGTTGCGTCCGTCGACGAGTCGGCGATCACCGGTGAGTCGGCTCCGGTCATCCGCGAATCCGGCGGCGACCGCTCGGCGGTCACCGGCGGGACGAAGGTGCTGTCCGACCGGATCGCCATCAAGATCACGACGAAGCCGGGCGAGACTTTCATCGACCGGATGATCAACCTTGTCGAGGGAGCAGCCCGGCAGAAGACGCCGAACGAGATCGCGCTGAACATCCTGCTCGCCTCACTGACGATTGTGTTCCTGCTGGCGGTGGCGACTCTGCTGCCGTTCGCGGACTACGCGGGCACGCACCTGACGATGGTCGTGCTGGTCGCGCTGCTGGTCTGCCTCATCCCGACGACGATCGGCGCCCTGCTCTCCGCCATCGGCATCGCAGGCATGGACCGGCTGGTCCAGCGCAACGTCCTGGCCATGTCCGGACGTGCGGTCGAGGCCGCCGGTGATGTCTCCACCCTGCTGCTCGACAAGACCGGCACCGTCACTCTCGGCAATCGGCAGGCGTCCGAGTTCGTGCCGGTGCGCGGCATCGCCGAGGCCCAGGTCGCCGACGCCGCCCAGCTCTCCTCACTGGCCGACGAGACACCCGAGGGACGCTCCATCGTCGTACTGGCGAAGGAGAAGTACGGGCTGCGCGAGCGCCACCAGGGCGAGCTGATCGGCGCCGAGTGGATCGCCTTCACCGCCAAAACCCGCATGTCGGGCGTGGACGTGGACGGCCGGAAGATCCGCAAGGGCGCGGCAGGTTCGGTCATCGCCTGGGTCCAGGAACGGGGCGGGACGGTCGCCGAGGACGCCGGCACGCTGGCCAACCGCATCTCGGAGGCGGGCGGTACGCCGCTGCTGGTCGCCGTGGAGGACACCGACGGCACCCGCGTGCTGGGCGTCATCCACCTCAAGGACGTGGTCAAGGACGGGATGCGGGAGCGGTTTGAGGAGCTGCGCCGCATGGGCATCAGGACCGTCATGATCACGGGTGACAACCCGCTGACCGCGAAGGCGATCGCCGAGGAGGCGGGCGTCGACGACTTCCTGGCGGAGGCCACCCCCGAGGACAAGATGGCGCTGATCAAGCGGGAGCAGGCGGGCGGCAAGCTGGTCGCGATGACCGGCGACGGTACGAACGACGCGCCCGCGCTGGCCCAGGCGGACGTGGGCGTGGCGATGAACACCGGCACCTCGGCCGCCAAGGAGGCCGGGAACATGGTCGACCTCGACTCCAACCCGACGAAGCTCATCGAGATCGTCGAGATAGGCAAGCAGCTGTTGATCACGCGGGGCGCGTTGACGACGTTTTCCATCGCCAATGACGTCGCGAAGTACTTCGCGATCATCCCGGCGCTGTTCGCGGCGGTGTACCCGGGCCTGGACAAGCTCAACGTGATGGGCCTGTCCTCGCCGGACTCCGCGATCCTCTCGGCTGTCATCTTCAACGCGCTGATCATCATCGCGCTGGTGCCGCTCTCCCTGAAGGGCGTGCGGTACCGCCCGGTCAGCGCGGACAAGATGCTCCGCCGCAACCTCACCATCTACGGCATCGGCGGCCTGATCGCCCCCTTCATCGGCATCAAGCTCATCGACCTCCTCATCTCCCTCATCCCCGGGATCGGCTGAAGGCCATGAACAACTCCCTCACGAACACCGCACGGCTCCTCGGGACGGGCCTGCGCGCCCTGCTGGTGCTGACCCTGGTGACGGGCGTCATCTACCCGCTGGTCGTCACCGGCATCGCCCAGGCGCTGTTCAACGACAAGGCGAACGGCTCGCAGATCAAGGCGGACGGCAAGGTCGTCGGCTCGTCCCGCATCGGCCAGGCGTACAACCTGCCGCTGAAGGAGGGCGAGGAGACCCCCAGGCCCAACCTGAAGTGGTTCCAGGGCCGCCCGCAGAACGGCCTCGGCACCAACAGCGTCAACACCCAGTACAAGCTGATCCTGTCCGGAGCCACCAACCGCTCCGCGGACAACGAAGAGCTGATCCAGTGGGTGAAGGACGCCAGGGCCGCCGTCATCAAGGACAATTCCACCGAGGGCTACACGGTGAAGCCGTCCGAGGTGCCCGCCGACGCGGTCACCTCCTCCGGCTCCGGCCTGGACCCGGACATCTCCCCGGCCTACGCGGACCTCCAGGTCCACCGGGTCGCTGAGAGGAACGGCCTGTCTGTGGGCCAGGTCCAGAAACTGGTGGACGACCACACCGCGGGGCGCATGCTCGGCTTCATGGGTGAACCCCGGGTGAACGTCCTCGAACTCAACATCGCGCTCAAGGAACTCATGGCGAAGATCTGACGGGTTCGAACCGCACCATGCGGGGCCGACGGCCGGGGCGGCCGCGGATCCGCCGGCCCTCACCGCCATGAAGCCCCGCGCACCGATGTGGACCGTACATGACAGGAAGGCGCACACCGATGACCCGAGTGCTGCTCGTGAAGAACGCAGCTCGTAGGTGCGCCGCGTTCGTCATCAACCTGCAGGCCTGTCACTACGGCGTTGACGCCGCCCCGGACGGGACCATGGCCCTGCGGCCGGCGGCGGCGCGCCGGCCCGACGTGCTCCTGCACCTCGACCTCCCGACATGGACGGCGTCGACGTCATCGGATCGCTGCGCGGCTGGACCCGCGTCCCCATCCTGGTGCTATCGCCTCAGAGCGCGTTCGGAGGAGAAGGTGGCGGCGTTGGACGCGGACACCGACGACTACATCATCGAACCGTTCAGCATGGACGTGCTGCCGTCCCGGCTGCACGCCGCCGCGCGCCATACGGAGACCGCCCCGATCGCACCCGGAATGACGCTGGTCCAGACGGACGAACTCATCGTCGGCCTAGTGGCCAGGAATGCCACCAGACAGCGGCACGACGTACGCCAAACCAACCGAATGGCACCTGCTGGAGATCCTGATCACCAGCCCCGGCCGCCTCGTCACGCAGAAGGAGGTGCGGGGGTGACCAAGGGCAACAAAACCAATTACCTGCGCGTCCGCATGGCCCAGCTCCGCCGCAAACTGGAGAAGGACCCTCCCGCGCGCCGCTACGTCATCACCGAGCCGAGGATGGGCTACCGCTGCGAGGCGTGAGCCCGTCCCTCCTCATTGCCGGGAACCGCACACAAGAGCCGACGAGAGCAGAGACGAGAACATGGCACGCGGGAAGCTCAGAATCTACCTCGGTGCGGCACCGGGCGTCGGTAAGACGTACGCGATGCTGTCCGAGGCACACCGCCGGATCGAGCGCGGCACCGACTGCGTGGTGGCCTTCGTGGAGCACCACAGGAGGCCGCGCACCGAGGTCATGCTGCATGGCCTGGAGGAGATCCCGCGCCGGGAGTTGGAGTACCGCGACGCGGTCTTCACCGAGATGGACGTCGACGCGGTCCTGCGGCGGCATCCGCAGGTGGCGCTGGTGGACGAGCTCGCCCACACCAACATGCCCGGTTCGCGCAACGACAAGCGCTGGCAGGATGTGGAGGAACTGCTGGCGGCCGGGATCGACGTGATATCGACGGTGAACATCCAGCACCTGGAGTCCCTCGGTGACGTGGTGGAGTCGATCACGGGCGTGCGGCAGCGCGAGACCGTCCCGGATGAGGTGGTGCGCCGGGCGGACCAGATAGAGCTGGTCGACATGTCCCCGCAGGCGCTGCGGCGGCGGATGGCGCACGGCAACATCTACAAGCCGGACAAGGTGGATGCGGCGCTGTCCAACTACTTCCGTCCCGGCAATCTCACCGCCCTGCGGGAGCTGGCGCTGCTGTGGGTGGCCGACCGGGTCGACGAGTACCTGACGGAGTACCGCAGCGAGCACCGGGTGTCGAAGATCTGGGGCTCGCGCGAGCGCATCGTGGTCGGCCTGACCGGCGGTCCCGAGGGCCGCACACTGATCCGGCGGGCGGTCCGTCTGGCGGAGAAGGGTGCGGGCGGGGAGGTGCTGGCCGTCTACATTGCCCGCAGCGACGGGCTGACCTCGGCCTCGCCCAAGGAACTGGCCGTCCAACGCACCCTGGTGGAGGACCTGGGCGGCACCTTCCACCACGTGGTGGGTGAGGACATCCCGGCGGCGCTGCTGGACTTCGCGCGCGGGGTGAACGCCACCCAGATCGTGCTGGGTGTCTCGCGCCGCAAGAGCTGGCAGTACGTGTTCGGGCCGAGTGTGGGCGCGACGGTGGCCCGGGACTCGGGCCCCGACCTGGACGTGCATCTGATCACGCACGACGAGGCGGGCAAGGGGCGCGGCCTGCCGGTGGCGCGGGGCGCGCGGCTGGGCCGGGCACGGGTTGTCTGGGGCTGGCTTGTCGGGGTCGTGGGGCCTGTACTGCTCACCCTGCTGCTCACCGTAGGGCCCGACGCCGGTCTGGCCAACGACATGCTGCTGTTCCTGACGCTGACGGTGGCGGCGGCCTTGCTCGGCGGCCTGTACCCGGCACTGGCCTCGGCAGTGGTGGGCTCCGCGCTGCTGAACTGGTTCTTCGCCCCGCCCGTCCACACACTCACGATCGCCGACCCGAAGAACATCGTCGCCATCGCGGTCTTTGTCGGCGTCGCGGTGTCGGTGGCGTCGGTCGTGGACCTGGCAGCCCGGCGCACCCATCAGGCGGCCCGGCTGCGTGCCGAGTCGGAGATCCTCTCCTACCTGGCCGGCAGCGTGCTGCGCGGCGACACCAGTCTGGAGGCTCTGCTGGAACGGGTCCGGGAGACCTTCGCCATGGAGTCGGCGGCGCTGCTGGAACGGACAAGCGACGTCGACCCCTGGACCTGTGCGGACAGCGTCGGTCCGCGTCCCGCTCAGTGCCCCGAGGACGCGGACGTCGACGTGCCCGTGGGCGAGCACATGGCGCTCGCGCTGTCCGGGCGGGTGCTGCCCGCCTCCGACCGCCGGGTGCTGGCCGCGTTCGCGGCCCAGGCCGCCGTGGCCCTGGACCGTCAGCGCCTGCAGCAGGAGGCGGACCACGCCAAGGAACTCGCCGAGGGCAACCTCATCCGCACCGCGCTGCTTGCCGCCGTCAGCCACGACCTGCGCACCCCGCTCGCCGGGATCAAGGTGTCGGTGTCATCCCTGCGCTCGGACGACGTGGAGTGGTCCGAGGAAGACCAGGCCGAACTCCTGGCCGCGATCGAGGAGGACGCCGACCGGCTCGACCACCTGGTGGGCAACCTCCTCGACATGTCGCGCCTGCAGACCGGCACCGTTACCCCGTTGATCCGGGAAATCGACTTGGACGAGGTCGTCCCCATGGCGATGGGCGGCATCCCGGACCCCGAGTCGGCGGTCGTCCTGGACGTGCCGGAGAGCCTGCCCATGGTCGCCACGGACAAGGGCCTGCTGGAGCGGGTCGTCGCCAACGTCGTCGAGAACGCCGTCAAGTACAGCCCTGCGGGCGAGCCGGTCCTGGTATCGGCCAGCGCACTGGGCGACCGGGTGGAGGTCCGGGTGGTGGACCGCGGTCCAGGTGTCCCCGACGAGGCCAAGGACCGTATCTTCGCGCCCTTCCAACGCCACGGCGACGCCCCGCGCGGCAACGGAGTCGGCCTCGGCCTCGCGGTCGCCCGCGGCTTCGCCGAAGCCATGGGCGGCACCCTCACCGCCGAGGACACCCCCGGCGGCGGCCTCACAATGGTCCTCACTCTCCGGGCGGGAGGATCGAGCACCGAGCTTCCGCAGCCCGTACCGGCAGGGATCGCACGGCCGGAACACCCCGTACCAACCGAAAGGCACACTCCATGAGCCGGGTGCTCGTAATCGAGGACGAGCCACAGATCGTGCGCGCGCTTGTGATCAACCTCAGAGCGCGCAAGTACCAGGTCGACGCGGCGCACGACGGTGCCACCGCACTCCAGCTCGCCGCCGCCCACCACCCCGACGTGGTGCTCCTCGACCTGGGACTGCCCGACATGGACGGCGTCGAGGTGATCAAGGGCCTGCGCGGCTGGACCCGTGTGCCGATCATCGTGCTGTCCGCCCGGCACACCTCCGACGAGAAGGTCGAGGCGCTCGACGCGGGCGCCGACGACTATGTCACCAAGCCCTTTGGCATGGACGAGCTGCTCGCCCGTCTGCGGGCAGCCATCCGCCGCGCCGAGCCCACCAGCGGCGGCGAGGACGACGTCGTCGTGGAGACCGCCGGGTTCACCGTGGACCTGGCCGCCAAGAGAGTCAACCGCGGCGGTGAGGACGTACGGCTCACACCGACCGAGTGGCACCTGCTGGAGGTGCTCGTGCGCAACACCGGCCGCCTGGTCAGCCAGAAGCAGCTGCTTCAGGAGGTCTGGGGCCCGTCGTACGAAAAAGAGACGAACTACCTCCGGGTCTACATGGCGCAACTCCGCCGCAAGCTGGAGGCGGACCCGTCGCACCCGAAGCACTTCATCACGGAGCCGGGGATGGGGTATCGCTTCGAAAGGTGAGGCCCGAGCGGGGAGGGACGGCCAGCCGGGACAACCAGGTCCGCGCCGCACCCACGGCCACCAGCCACCTCCGCTGTCCCTGCGCACGGCGTCGAGAAGGGAACCCGCCCACCGCCTCCGGTCACTGCACGGCGACACGGTCGGCGGCCCACAGCATGGCCAGGGCCCGCAGGGCGGTGAGGTTGCCCAGGCGGAAGGAGTGGGACAGCGCCGCGTCGAGACCCTCGCCACCCTCCATGAGGATCTGACCAGCGGCGCCGGCATCTCGGGCCCCGCGGCCCGCCGGGCGATCCACGCCGCCCCCTTCACCGGCCAGATCGTCACCGCGAAACAGGCTCGCGACCTGCTGGCCACCCACCTCACGGTCTACGACTACCCCAACGCCCTGCTGATGTGTGTCTGCAAGGCCGACACCGCGCTCTGCCACCACCCGGGCCACCAGCCGTCCCCCCCGCCTCGATCACTGCATGCCCGCCTGCGCCAACATCGCTCAGACCGACAACCACGCCCGCCAGCTCCGCGAAGCCGCCCACCAGATCGAACAGCGCGCCAGTCACCTCCCGACCCCACTGGCCGAAAGGCATCGCCTCAAGCTGCCAAGCTCCACGCGCGCCAAACGACACCACGACCAGCGCATCACCACCCCGGAGACGACTCCATGACCCCAGCCCTCGACGAGCGCACGCGCATCCGCGCCGCAATGGGCCGCATCCTCGCCGGCGCCCCCTCCAGCGCTCCAACGGCGCGCTCACGGTCGTCGCCCTGGTCCACGGGGCTCAGGTGTCACGCAACGCACTCACCCAGCGCGATCCCGACCTCGAGGACGACTTCTACGCCAAGGTCAAGGAGCGAGGTCGGCCCACAGACTCGGAACGACGGCTGCGCAAGGAGATCACTGAGCTGAGAGAACTCCGCGCAGCCGACAAAGGGCGGCTCACGCACCTGTCAACGGACGTCGGGAACCTCGTCCGGGCCGTCAATCAGCTCACCCCGGAAACCGACAACTGCGCCAGCAACTGGCCACGCCAGGCCCCGTCGTGCGACTGCTGCCTGCCCAGCCCCGGCCTCCGGGACGGTGATCACACGCCCCTCCACGGCGCAGGCTCCGGCCTCGCCGGGTCGATCCGCACCCCCATCAGCCCGCGACCTCCTCGGCAGCCTGGCACTGCATGTCTACGACAACCCGCGGTCCTTCCTGATGTGCGTCTGCAACCGGGATCGGCCTGGTGTCACCGCCTGGACGCCGATGACGCGCCGCGGCTGGACCGCTGCCGGCCGTCGTGCGCAAAACGTCGCGCGCACCGACCACCGTGCCGCAGAACCCCAGGCCCTGGAGAAGCAGGCCGCCGCCGAAACGGTTCCTGGCCCCCTCGCCGACCGGCGGCTGTCACTTCTTGGCCGTGCCGGGTTCCCCGCCCATGGATTCCTGGTAGGCATCCGCGTAGGTGGGAGAGTCTTTGATCAGGTCGTCGCAGAACGCGGCGACGTCGGTGCCGATGAGTTCCAGAACTCCCTTGCGCGCGGCGACGCCCTCCTCGAAGAAGTCGACGATTCCGGGGAGGAGAGAGCCGTCGGACAGGCTGACCGGTCCGACCTTGAACAGGTACTTCTGCATCTCCTTGTAGACGATCTGGTAGTCCGGCGGGAGTGCCTTGACCCGGGCCACGTGTGCCCGCCACTGTTTTTTGCCTTCGATGATGTCGTGGATGCTCACGTCAGCCTCCCAGCCGGCTCAATTTGCGTGCGACGTTCCTGTTCAACTGCTCGCGCCACCGGTCGCGATGAGGCCGGGCCCCGGCTCCGCCCGCCAGCGCCGTGCAGAAGCCCCGGATGTCGTCGCCGAGCACCTCGTGGACGCTCTGCCCGTCCGCTGCCGACACTTCAAGCAGCCCAAGGGCGGAGTCGAGGATCGGTGTCAGGTTGCGGCCGGTGAAGTCCCCGTAGGGGAAGAGGTGGGCGACGATCTGGTCCCACGCCGCCCGGTAGTCGTCCGGCAGGGCCTCGACCCGGGCTCCGAACGCCTTCCAATCCCTGGTGAGATCGCTGCCTGTGACCTTCTCCCAGAAGTTCATCTCCCGCCCTCCTTGAGCCTGTTGACGCGTGATGAGAGGTACTGCCACTTTGCCCAGAACTTCGCGAGTTCCTCGCGCCCGGCGTCGTTGAGCGCGTAGAACTTGCGCGGCGGACCGACCCCGGATGGCCGTTTCGTCACTTGGACGAGCCCGTTCCTCTCCAGCCGCAGCAAGATCGTGTACACCGTCCCCTCGATGACGTCGGCGAAGCCGAGCTCATTCAGCTGGCGAGTGATTGCGTACCCGTAGGTTTCCTCGCTGCCGATGATTTCGAGCACGCACCCTTCGAGCGTGCCCTTCAGCATCTCCGTCAGGTCATCCATCGCGGGTACTCCTCACCCTGCCGGTACCACGTGATACCGAGTACAGCTATACGGTATCACCGAGTAGTGGAACGGCAACGTCTCCGGTGGACACAACCTCGGGCCGACTCCTTCGGTGAGGGAACCGGGTCCCGTCGAATGCTGCAGCCCGGCCATCGGTTGAGCTGACGGGTGGGCCGTTGCACGTCAACATGCTGAACTTGACAGAGAAACCACCGGGTGGGATGCATGTCACGTCTTGAGGGTCGCGCTCGTCGATCCGCAGCTGGAGCTGGCGGTGGACGGCGCCTGCGACGGGGCCGGTGGCGTCACCCTGTACGGCTGCACCGTCCGTCCCTCGACCTGTCCCGGAGGCTGTGCCGTGTTCGGCATGTGTCCTCATTCCCCTGTGTGCATGGTCCTTATGGTCGTTTCGTCTTGCCTGTGCAGTGGTGGCGCGGGAGGTGATCGAGGTACGGCGTCTGCGGTCTGCGCAATCCGGCCGCTGTGGCTGCGCAACGCTGTGACCTGCCGCCCGCCGCGATGATGGGCGACCGCGGACACGGTCTGGCCATCGCGGCGGAGACGGTGATCAATGACGACAGTCCTGTCCCTGTGTCGTCCGCGGTGGTGCCGGAGGCACTTCGGTCGAGGATCGACAGCGGTCAGCTTGAGACGTGGCTGACCAGTCCTTACGGACGGTCGCTGGCCGTCGTGACGAATACCGAGCGCGCGATGGTGATGCTGCTCGAAGGCGAGGGCGATCCCGGTGAGCATGCTGTGGACCCCGCGGCTCAGGGGTCGAGCGACGGGTTCGTCCTCTCCAACGGGCAGGACGACGAGTACCCGGATGAGGTCACCGTCCCCATCGTTGAGGCGTTCAGGCTCGTGGAGCACATTGTTGGCACGGGCTCTTGGCCTGCGGACGCGCATTGGGTGGTCGATCGCTGAGCGGGCTGTCGCCGGGCCCGGACGAGGGTCGCGGCAAGGTGGAGTGCGGCCTGGTAGGCGATGGCGAGCTTGTCCGTTCGGATGGCCAGGCCGCGCCACTGCTTGAGCCGGTTGATGCAGCGTTCGACTGAGTTGCGCTGCTTGTATGCCTCGCCGCAGGCGGTCGTCGATCTGGTCGGAGGGCTGGGGTATGACAGCGCGGATTCTGCGTCGGAGGAGGTGATTTCGGATCGCGCGAGATGAGTACGCGCGGTCCGCCAGGACGGCATCGGGTCGGGTCCTCGGTCTTCCCGGTCCACTTCGCGGAACACGGATGCCAGCCATGACGCTGCCAAAAGCCGGGGCGTCGCCCGCCTGGCCTGCGGTGACGCGGAGGGCCAGGGGTCGTGCATGGCCGTCGCTGGCGAGGTGGACCTTCGTGCTCAGGCCGCCTTGGGAGCGTCCGAGCGCGTGGTCGTCGGGTTGGGCCCGGCCTGGAGCCCTTTTTACTGGCTCCGGCGGCGTACTGGTGAGCCGGGCAGATGATGGAGTCGACCGACACGGTCCAGCCGATGTCGTCAGTGCCCTCGGCCGCTGCCAGGACCGCGGCAAGGATGCGTTCCCAGGTGCCGTCCATAGCCCATCTGATCAGCCGTTTGTGGGCGGTCTGGAACGAGCCGAGCTCGTCCGGCAGGTCCCGCCAGGGCGAGCAGGTTCGGTACTTCCACGCGATGGCCTCCAAGGGTCGGCGGTGATCGGCCCACCGCCGACCGCGGACCGGATCGGCCGGCATCAGCGGCTCGATCCGGTCCCACATCGCATCAGTGATCACTAACCGGACAGACACATCCGATCAACTGACGAGCCGATCAAAGAGACACGCTCTAGTCGCCCCTCGTGCCGTCGAGCATCTCGCGCAGGATGTCCAGGTGGCCGTTGTGGCGGGCCGTCTCCTCGGTGAGATGGAGGAGGATCCAGCGCAGGTCGACGTGGAGGCCGTTGCGGACGGCTCGCTGGGCATGCTTGTCCAGGCCGTTCCCTGCGACCAGTTCGCGGTAGCGGGCGCTCTGTTCAGCGTATTCGTCGAGCAACTGCGTGAGCGGGAAGTCGACGGCGATACGCATCTCGCGGTCGGGGTCGTCCTCGGTCCAGGGGCCCCGGTCTTCCTCGCCGAGGAAGACCACCTGGAACCAGTAGTACTCGACCCAGCGGAGGTGGTTGATCACTCCGCTCATGGTCATCAGCGGTGAGCCCGGCAGGAGCGCCTTGCGTGCGTTCTCCGCAGAGACGCCATCGCACTTGGCGCGGGCGGTGTCACGTGCGTAGTCGAGGAACGTGGTGAGCTGGGTGCGCTCGTCCCACGCGGGCGGGGTGTCGTCGATTCTGGTCATCGCGCGAAGCGTCCCCGATGACCGCAACCGATGTCGAGGCATTTATCGACGGACCCAAACCCGTTCCGCCCAACTCCTTGTCCGGCGGGTCACTACAGCGATTCAGCGCCGATCAGCCGCCCGGCATGATCCGCCGGACAGTCCCCAGGTAAGCTGTCCCCGCCCGTCACGTCCAGCGCATGCCGATGGCGGAGAGCTGTTCTGTCCAGGCGCGGCATTGATGACGGCAAGAGCCGGGCGGTGGTGGACCGCCGGTTGCTGGCGCGGGCCTGCGCACGGCTCATGGGACCGCTGTGACCGGCGCCTTTGGGCCTGAAGAGGCTGGCGGCCACGAGGACGGTCCGCGCGCGCGGGGAGGTCTGCCTTCTTCGTCCCTGTTGGCGCTGCGCGGCCCTGCCGTGCGCCGGCTGCTCGCCCTGCGGCAGGACCAGAAACTGACGACCCGACATGTACGGCTGGTGGCTCAGTCGTGGGAAGTGACCGAGCGCACGGTGTGGCGGTGGCTTGCCGCTGCCGAGCGTGACGAGTCCGCGGCCGCGGACCCCGGGGCGCGGGCCCAGAGCAAAGACCGCTTCTCCGTCACCCCGGAGGTGTGCCGCCTGCAGGCGTTGTGGAGGGGCAACGTCGCGGCGGTCCATCGTGAGCTGGCCGCTCAGGCGGCCAAGGGCGAGGGTGAGCCGCCTCCGTCGATTCCGACGCTGCACCGGGCGATCCAGCGGGATCTGACGCCGGGGGTGCGGGCTGGGCACGGGACGGGTCAGCGGCGCTTGCTCGAGGCCCTGGACGATCTCACCCATGCCTGCCC
>NZ_BMUF01000005.1:0-185280 GCF_014650055.1 Streptomyces malachitofuscus
CTCCTCCAACCCCGCGGTCCTCGCCTTCCTGCGCGAGTACGAGGACGACCTGGTGCTCTGCGTCCACAACTTCTCACGCTTCTCCCAGCCGACCGAGCTCGACCTGCGCGAGTTCGACGGACGCCATCCGGTCGAGCTGTTCGGCGGGGTGCGCTTCCCGGCCGTAGGCGAGCTGCCGTATCTGCTGACCCTCGGCGGCCACGGCTTCTACTGGTTCCGGCTCACCCGAGTCGCGTCCCGCATCGGCCGACGACTGTGAGCGTGTGCCGGCGAGAGGAGGCGTCACCATGACGAAGACCGCATTCCTGCGCCCCCGGAGCGCTCCCGCCGAGCCCATGGAGTCGCTCGCCGGGCTGCTGAGGGAGTGGCTGCCGCTCCAGCGCTGGTTCGCCGGCAAGGACCGGCCCGTGACCGACCTCGGTGTGCTGTCGATGACGGAGCTGTTCCCGGGCTGTCTGCACGTACTGGTGCACGCCGGTCACGGAGGCGTGCCCGCTCCCGGGGGCGTCACCCCCGCCGGTGACTGCTACCAGCTCCTCCTCGGTGTGCGGGAGCACCCCTCGCCGCGGCTCGGCAAGGCACTCATCGGCCGGGTGCTGGACGGCAGGCTGGCCGGGCTGACGGTCTACGACGCCCTGCACGATCCGCGCGCCGCCCAGCTGCTCCTGGAACGGCTGCGCCGCCCCGGTACGGAGGGGCCGCTGCGTTTCGACTGCGACGCCCCCCAGGAGGTGCCCGCACGGCTGGTGCCGCGCCTGATGACCGCCGAGCAGTCCAACTCCTCCCTGGTCTACGGCGACGAGTACATCCTGAAGGTCTTCCGGCGCGTCCAGCCCGGTGTCAATCCGGATCTCGAGGTGCCGGGGGCGCTGGCCCGCCAGGGGTGCCACCGGGTCCCCGCCCCGGTGGCCTGGTTCCGCACCACCCATCCGTTCAAGGCGACGCTCGGCGTGCTCCAGCCGTATCTGCGCAACGCCTCCGACGGCTGGACGCTGGCCCTCGACGCGCTGGCCTCCGGTGACGACTTCACCGCGCAGGCGCACGCGCTCGGCCGGGCCACGGCGGACGTCCATCTGGCGCTGTCGTCCGCGTTCCCCATCGGCGTACCGGGGGAGAACGGGCGGACGGCGGCGGCGATGACCGAGCGGCTGACCGCCGCGGCGCACGCCGTGCCCGCGCTCCAGCCGTTCGTGCCGGGTCTGCGGACCGCCTTCGCCGCGCTGGCCACCTGCGACGCCGGGCCGCCGGCCCAGCGCATCCACGGCGACCTGCACCTGGGGCAGGTGCTGCGGGCGGGGCGCGAGTGGTTCGTCATCGACTTCGAGGGCGAGCCGTCCCGGCCGCTCGCCGAGCGGCGCAGCGCCCACTCCCCCGTGCGGGACATCGCCGGGATGCTGCGTTCCTTCGACTACGCGGCCCGGCAGCGCCGCCCCTGGCGCCCGGAGTGGGCGCGGCGCTGCCGGGAGGCCTACTGCGCGGGCTACGCCGCCCGCGCCGGCTGGGACCCCCGCAAGAAGCACGGCCTGCTCCGCGCCTATGAGACGGACCGGGCCGTGTACGAGGTGCTGTACGAGGCCCGGCACCGACCCGACTGGCTGCCCGTACCCATGGCGGCGATCGAGCGCCTCGCCGTGAGAGGAGACTGAAGCCGTGGCCCTGCATGACACCCCGCTTCCCGAATCGGCCGGGCCCGTCCCGTCCGCCCCCGCGGCCCCGGGGGCCGCGCCCGCCCTGGACCCGGCCGACCGGGGACGCCTGCTGGCGGGCGCCCACCACGATCCGCACGCGCTGCTCGGCGCCCATCCGGTGCCCGGCGGGATCGCCTTCCGGGCACTGCGCCCCTTCGCACGCGAGGTGGGCGTGATCGTCGACGGCGAGCGCACGCCGCTCGTCTCGGAGGGCGACGGCCTCTTCTCCGGGGTCCTGCCGCTGGACACGATTCCCGCCTACACCCTGACGGTGGCCTACGAGGACGACGAGGCGGTCGAGACACACGACCCGTACCGGTTCCTGCCCGCGCTCGGCGAGTTCGACCTGCATCTGATCGGTGAGGGCCGGCACGAGGAGCTGTGGACCGCCCTCGGCGCGCACCCGATGACGCACCAGGGCGTCACCGGCACCCGCTTCACGGTGTGGGCGCCCAACGCGCAAGGGGTGCGGGTCGCCACGGAGTTCACCCACTGGGACGGCACGGCGTTCCCCATGCGTTCGCTCGGCTCGTCGGGCGTGTGGGAGCTGTTCCTGCCGGACGTCGGCGAGGGCACCCGCTACAAGTTCGAGATCCACTCGCGCTACGGCCACCGCTTCCTCAAGGCGGACCCGATGGCGCGGCGCACGGAGGCCCCTCCGAACACGGCGTCCGTGGTGACCGCGTCGCACTACGAGTGGGGCGACGCCGACTGGTTCGCACGGCGGGCCGGGACGCCCGTGCACGAGGCGCCGTTCTCGGTGTACGAGGTCCATCTGCCGTCCTGGCGGCCGGGGCTGACGTACCGCGAACTCGCCGAGGAGCTCCCGGCGTACGTCAAGGACCTCGGCTTCACCCACGTCGAGCTGATGCCGGTTGCCGAGCACCCCTTCGGACCGTCCTGGGGCTACCAGGTCACCGGCTTCTACGCGCCGACCGCACGGCTGGGCACCCCGGACGACTTCAAGTACCTGATCGACGCGCTGCACCGGGCCGGCATCGGCGTGATCATGGACTGGGTGCCGGCGCACTTCCCGAAGGACGACTGGGCGCTGGCCCGGTTCGACGGCGACCCGCTGTACGAGCCCGGGGACTCCCGGCGCGCGGAACACCCCGACTGGGGGACGTACACCTTCGACTTCGCCCGTACGGAGGTGCGCAACTTCCTGGTCGCGAACGCCGTGTACTGGTGCCAGGAGTTCCACATCGACGGGCTGCGGGTGGACGCCGTGGCCTCCATGCTCTACCTCGACTACTCGCGCGAGGACGGCGGCTGGGAGCCGAACGCCTACGGCGGCCGGGAGGACCTGGCGGCGATGGCGTTCCTGCAGGAGATGAACGCCACCGTGTACCGGCGCTGCCCCGGGGTGGTGACCATCGCGGAGGAGTCCACGGCCTGGGGCGGGGTGACCCGGCCGACCGACACCGGCGGCCTCGGGTTCGGGCTGAAGTGGAACATGGGCTGGATGCACGACTCGCTGGAGTACGTCTCCCACGAGCCGGTGCACCGCAAGTACCACCACCACGAGATGACGTTCGCGATGGTGTACGCCTACAGCGAGAACTACGTGCTGCCCATCTCCCACGACGAGGTGGTGCACGGCAAGCAGGCGCTGGTGTCGAAGATGCCGGGCGACTGGTGGCAGCGGCGCGCCAACGTCCGCGCCTACCTCGCTTTCATGTGGGCCCACCCCGGCAAGCAACTGCTGTTCATGGGACAGGAGTTCGCCCAGGGTGCGGAGTGGTCCGAGAAGCAGGGCCCGGAGTGGTGGCTGCTCGACGACGGCTACCACTCCGCGGGCGACCACCGGGGCATCCAGGACCTGGTCCGCGATCTCAACGCCCGCTACCGGGCGACCCCGGCCCTGTGGCAGCGCGACACCGACCCGTCCGGCTTCCGGTGGGTGTCGGTCGACGCCGCCGACGACAACGTCTTCGCGTTCCTGCGCTACGACACGGAGGGCCGGCCGCTGCTCGCGGTGTCGAACTTCTCCCCGGTGGTCCGGCACGACTACCTTCTCGGCACCGGCGACGAGGTGATCGCCTGGCAGGAGGTCCTCAACACCGACGCCGCCCGCTACGGCGGCGGAGGCGTCACCGCCCCTGACCCGGTCAAGCCCGAGGACGGCTGCATCCGGCTCACGCTGCCGCCGCTCGCGACGGTCTGGCTGGCACCCGTTCCCCTGTGAGGCACGGCGACGGCGCCAGGTGTCCCGGGCCCTTGGCGGGGCATTCGGGGTGCGTACGGCCGAGGGTCTCTCGGCGTCGTCGCGGCAGTCGCAGAAGGGCGAGCATCACGTGCGCACGGTGGGTGTGGAGGAGGAACTCCTCCTGGTCGATCCGGAGACGGGGGAACCGCGGGCGATGTCCGCGGCGGTACTGGCCCGGGCCGAACGGGACGGCGGGGAGCAGGACGTCTTCGAGAAGGAACTGCACGAGCAGATGCTGGAGTTCGCCACGCATCCGCAGTCGTCCATGGAGAGCCTGAGCGCGGAGATCGCCCGCTGCCGCAAGGAGGCGGCCGACCACGCCGGGGAGATCGGTTGCACCGTCGCCGCGCTGGCCACGTCACCGCTGCCGGTCAGCCCGTCGATCGGTGTCAATCGGCGGTACCAGTGGATGGAGGAGCAGTACGGCATCGCGACCCGCGAGCAGCTCGTCATGGGCTGCCACGTCCATGTGTCCGTGGAGTCGGACGAGGAGGGCGTGGGCGTCGTGGACCGGCTGCGGCCCTGGCTTCCGGTGCTGGCGGCTCTCAGCGCGAACTCGCCGTTCTGGCAGGGCAAGGAGACGGGGTACAACAGCTACCGCAGCCGCGTCTGGCAGCGCTGGCCGTCCGCGGGCCCGACGGAGATCTTCGGCTCGGCCGAGCGCTATCACCGGCAGGTCGCCGACATGGTCTCCACCGGCGTCATCCTCGACGAGGGCATGGTCTACTTCGACGCCCGGCTGTCCCAGCGTTATCCGACCGTGGAGATCCGGGTCTCGGACGTCTGCCTGCACGCGGAGACCGCGGGGCTGATCGCCACCCTCGCCCGCGGGCTGGTGGAGACGGCGGCGCGCGAGTGGCGGGCGGACCTGCAGCCGCTGGACCCCGGTGTCAGTCTGCTGCGGCTGGCGGCGTGGCAGGCGGCCCGCTCGGGTCTGACGAGTGAGCTGCTGCATCCGCGGACGATGCGGCGGATGCCCGCCGAGACGGTCCTGAACGGCCTGCTCGACCATGTCGCCGAGGCGCTGGAGTCCTACGGCGACCTGGAGCGGGCCCGCGAGGGCTGCGCGCGGCTGCTGCGCGACGGCAACGGCGCGCAGGTGCAGCGGGATCTGATGCGGCGCACGGACAACCTGAGGTCTGTCGTCACGGAGTGCGTACGGCACACCCAGGCGTAGCGGGTGGTGGGTCAGAGGATCAGGATCAGGGCGTAGACCAGGAAGAACGCCGCGATCAGGACCACCAGGACGAGGATCGCGGCCAGCGGGCCCTTGGCCCAGCCCTTGGTCGGGTTGTGCGTCTCGAGGGGCCCGGCCTCGGGCATGCTGCTCTCCGCGGGCGGGGTCTCGCCCGGGGGTACGCCGCCGCCCGGTTCGAGGCCGGTGCTGCGTTCCGGTTCGGGATCTGGGTTGACGTAGGTCATGGGGTCCGGGTCCCCCGAATCCGCCGAGATCATCAGTGCGGACACACTTGTCGCGATCCCGGCGCGGGGGAGGTCCGGCTCGGCTACATTCAGGCACCGCCGATGACCGTCCTCACCGGCCGAGTCACACCCCGTACATGTCAGGAGCAGTGCATGCGCGACCTCGCTCTCGCTCCCCCGTCCGCCTCGCCCCTGACCGGCGGCCTCGCCGACAGCCTCTTCGCGACGGCGGACGAGAGCCCGACCCTGCCGATGCTCGCCCACCGTGCCGGTCCCGACTCCTCCACCTGGGAGGAGATCACCGCCGTGGAGTTCCGCGACAAGGTCGTCGGCCTGGGCAAGGGACTGATCTCGTCCGGGATCTCGCCGGGCGCGCGAGTGGCGATCATGGCACGCACCCGTCATGAGTGGACCCTCCTGTGCCACGCCCTGTGGACGGTGGGCGCGGAGGTCGTCCCGATCTATCCGACCGCCTCGCGCGAGCAGGTGGAGTGGATCCTGCGCGACTCCGGCTGTGTCGCCGTGCTGGTGGAGGACGAGCAGAGTGTGATGACCGTGGGATCCGTGTGCGCGGCGCTGCCCCGGCTGCGGCACGTGTGGCAGCTCGACTCGGGTGCGCTGGACCAGCTGGTGGCGCGCGGCGAGTTCATTCCGCCGGCCACGGTCGACTCGATGCGGCGGATCGTGCTGCCGGACTCCACGGCCGTGATCGCCTATACGTCCGGCACCTCGGGTCACCCCCTGGGCTGCGCGCTGAGCCACCGCGGGCTGGCCTTCATCTGCGACACCCTGCTGGAGGGCTGGGGCCACACCGCGGCGCCGCCCGGGGAGCGCGGTGCCGTTCTCGCCTTCCTGCCGTTCTCGCACGTCTACGGTCTGATGATCCAGAGCCTGTGCGTCCGCGGCGGACTGCTGATGGGGCACGAGCCCGATCTCGGCGCGCAGTCGCTGGCCTCGGCGATGCGCACCTTCCGGCCCACCTATCTGTACGCGGTGCCGTCGCTGCTGGAGAAGATCTACAAGAACTTCCTGCGCGCGGCGCAGCACCACGGCCGCGGCGCTCTGTTCGAACGGGCCGCCGACACGGCCCGGGACTTCGCCGCCGCGGTGGAGCGGCAGCGGCTGGGGCGCGGCTCCGGGCCGGGCTTCGACCTGCGGCTGCAGCACGCCCTGTACGAGCGCACCGTGTACCGCAAGCTGCGCGCGGCGCTCGGCGGCCGGGTGCAGCGGGGCACGTCCGGCGGATCACCGCTCGCTCGCGATCTCTCCCTGTTCTACGAGGGGATCGGCATCTACGTGCACGACGGCTACGGCCTCACCGAGACCAGCGGCGGGGTGACGATGCAGCCGTTCGGCCGGGAGAAGTCCGGCACCGTGGGACAGGCGCTGCCGGGTACCGAGATCCGGGTGGCCGACGACGGGGAGATCCTGGTGCGCGGGCCGTCGGTGTTCCAGGGCTATGTGGGCGACGAGGCCGCCACCCGGGCCGCGCTGCGCGGCGGCTGGCTGGCCACGGGGGATCTGGGGGAGCTGGACTCCGAGGGCTACCTCACGATCACCGGCCGCAAGAAGGACATCATCATCACCAGCAGCGGCAAGAGCGTGGCGCCGGCGGCCCTGGAGCAGCGGCTGCGGATGCATCCGCTGGTGCACCAGGCCGTCGTCGTGGGGGACAACCGGCCGTGTGTGGGGGCCCTGATCACGCTGGACCCGGATTTCCTGGCCGACTGGCGGGCGGCACTGTCCCTGCCGGGCGACGCGCCGGCCCGTGAGGCGCGGGAGGAGAACGCGCTGCGTGAGGAGATCGCACGGGCGGTCGCGGCGGCCAACAGCAGTGTGTCGCGCTCGGAGTCGATCCGGGTGTTCCGGGTGCTGCCCGAGCCGTTCGACGTGACCAACGGTCTGCTGACGCCCTCGATGAAGCTGCGCCGGGACGAGATAGTGCGCCGCTACGCGCTGGAGATCGACGCGATGTACCAGTCGCGGACGCGTCCGGGACGGACCCCGGCCCCCGACGACTCCGCGGGCTGGGACGACTCCGACAACGTGTTCCGCTGAGCTTCGAAGGCGTCCGCCGGCCGATGGCGGGTTTGTCGGCGACCACGCCCGGGCATGCGGGCGCGTAGGCTCCGGCCTCACGGGAACCCACAGACCGAAAGGACTCAAGGACGCGAACGACCGCCCCGGCGTACGGGGCCTGGAAGGCGAGATGGCACCCGAGCCGCGTAGGGACAGGACACTGGCCGGCGAGGAGATCACGAGTCGCATCGCCAGCTTCCCGGGGGAGCTGCACGATGTGACGGACGCACGTCTGGTCGCGGAGGAGTTCCTCTTCGACCTGGCCCGTGTGTCGGCGCCGTCGGCTCCCGAGCACTGGGACGACATCCTGCTGGTGGTCACGGAACTGGCCGCGAACGCGGTCCAGTACGCGCCCGGTCCCTTCCAGATGCGTCTGCGCAGGACCTTCGACGGGGTGCACGTGGTCATGCACGACACCAGCACCACCGAGCCCTCCCCGCGGCCCTTCCACCCGAACAGCGGGGGCGGCGGGATCGGCTGGCATCTGATCCACACGCTGTGCGACCAGGTCAGCGTCGTCGGCGGCGACCACGGCAAGGACATCCACGTCTTCCTGCCGTGGTGAGCCGCGGTCACCCGGGGGCGGCCGCCCGGTCCGGCGGCCGGTCTCACCCCGTGGGGTCCTCGCGGGACGGCAGCCCCCGGTAGTAGTCGCCGACGGCGCCGAGATAGTCGGGGTCCATGGTCTCGCTGTCGGTCCGGAACCGGGGCGCCGCCTTCACCTCGGCCCGCGTGCAGGACACGGTCACCCTCCGCTCCCCCGCGTGCACTTCGGTGACGACGCCGACCGGGACGAGGAGGCTGCGGCCGAACACCCATACGCCGGTGTCGACGACGAGGTGCCGCATGCCGTGGTGGTCGGCCTGACGGTCCACATGACCGATGGTGCCGTCGCTCGCGGCGACGGTGTAGTCCGTCAGGTCCCGCTCCAATGCCTCTCTCAGGCCCGGCGCGTACGACCAGATGCTGTAGGTGGACACCACTCGCTGCCTCCCCTGTGGACGTCTGCTGCGCGGAGCGGGCGGCGTCGGCTCCCGCCCGCTCCACAGCAGCAAATACCCGGCGGGCGCTCGTGCATTCGAAAGGTACGGGCCGGAAACCACGCGCTTTCGGACCGTGCCTCCCGGCATCGCTAAATCCTGTCAAGTACCCGCGGAACGCGAAGGTATGCACCTCGGCCGGCATTCTCTCCGGCCCGGTTTCGGGGGCGGGCTCACGCTTTGTTCCGCACCCGTCACGTGGGTTAGCCTTCGGCGTATTTCTCATCGCGCACATCCGTGAACTGCGGAAACGCGCACTGACTCTGCCGGAACGAGGGTGCGCATGACCAGCAAGAGCACCGAGGGGACCGACGTGGCGCCGGGGGACGAGGAACTGAGGCGGCTCCTGGCGGGGCTGACGGCCGTACGGGACGGGGACTTCGGCACCCGGCTGCCGGACGACGCGGACGGTCTCATGGGGGACATCGCCAAGGTCTTCAACGGCATGGTGGACCAGTTGTCGGTGTTCACCTCCGAGGTGACGCGCGTGGCCCGCGAGGTCGGCACCGAGGGAGCGCTCGGCGGGCAGGCACAGGTGCCGGGGGTGTCGGGCACCTGGGCCGATCTGACGGACTCGGTGAACGCGATGGCGGGCAACCTCACCGCGCAGGTCCGCAATGTGGCCCAGGTGACCACGGCCGTCGCCAAGGGCGACCTGTCCCAGAAGATCACCGTCGACGCCCGCGGCGAGATCCTCGAACTCAAGAACACCATCAACACGATGGTCGACCAGCTCTCCGCCTTCGCCGACGAGGTCACCCGCGTCGCCCGCGAGGTCGGCACCGAAGGACGCCTCGGCGGCCAGGCCGATGTGCAGGGCGTCAAGGGAACCTGGCGCGATCTCACCCACTCGGTGAACTTCATGGCGGGCAATCTGACCGGCCAGGTCCGCAACATCGCGCTGGTGGCGACCGCCGTCGCCAAGGGCGACCTCTCCCAGAAGATCACCGTCGACGCCCGCGGCGAGATCCTCGAACTCAAGAACACCATCAACACGATGGTCGACCAGCTCTCCGCCTTCGCCGACGAGGTCACCCGCGTCGCCCGCGAAGTGGGCACCGAAGGACGCCTCGGCGGCCAGGCCCAGGTGCGGGGGGTCTCCGGCACCTGGAAGGACCTCACCGACAACGTCAATGTGATGGCGTCCAACCTGACCGGTCAGGTCCGCTCCATCGCCCAGGTCGCCTCCGCGGTGGGCCGGGGCGACCTGTCGCAGCGGATCCGGGTCGAGGCCGCCGGCGAGGTGGCGGCGCTGGCCGACGTGATCAACACCATGGTCGACACGCTGTCGGCCTTCGCCGACGAGGTCACCCGCGTCGCCCGCGAGGTCGGCACCGAAGGACGCCTCGGCGGCCAGGCGCATGTGCCCCATGTCGCGGGCACCTGGCGGGACCTCACCGACAACGTCAACTCCATGGCCAACAACCTCACCGGCCAGGTGCGCAACATCGCGCTGGTGACGACCGCCGTGGCCAGGGGCGACCTGTCGAAGAAGATCGACGTCGACGCGCGCGGGGAGATCCTCGAGCTGAAGACGACCATCAACACGATGGTCGACCAGCTCTCCGCCTTCGCCGACGAGGTCACTCGCGTCGCCCGCGAGGTCGGCACCGAAGGACGCCTCGGCGGCCAGGCCGAGGTCGAGGGTGTCTCCGGCACCTGGAAGCGCCTCACCGAGAACGTCAACGAGCTGGCGGGCAACCTCACCCGGCAGGTCCGCGCGATCGCGAAGGTCACCAGCGCCGTCGCCGAGGGCGATCTGACGCGTTCGATCAGTGTGGAGGCGTCCGGCGAGGTCGCCGAGCTCAAGGACAACATCAACGCGATGGTGGAGTCCCTGCGCCAGACCACCCGGGCCAACCAGGAGCAGGACTGGCTCAAGACCAACCTCGCCCGGGTCTCGGGCCTGATGCAGGGACAGCGCGACCTGCCCGTGGTCGCCGAGCTGATCATGGACGAGCTGGTGCCGCTGGTGTCGGCCCAGTACGGCGCCTTCTACCTCGCGGAGGACGGCGACGACGGTCCCGAGCTGCGCCTCGTGGGCTCCTACGGCTACCCCGACGACGACGGACGGCCCACCCGTATCGCCTTCGGCCGCACCCTGGTCGGCCAGGCCGCGCGCAGCCGCCGCACGATCACGGTGGACGAGCTACCGCCGGACTACGTGACGATCTCCTCCGGGCTGGGCCGGGTGGTGCCGACCGCGCTGGTGCTGCTGCCGATCGTGGTCGAGGGCCAGGTGCTGGGCGTCATCGAACTGGCGTCGGTGTCCCCGTTCACCCAGATCCACCGGGACTTCCTGGTCCAGCTGATGGAGACCATCGGCGTCAACGTCAACACCATCGTGGCCAACGCCCGTACCGACGAGCTGCTGGCCGAGTCGCAGCGGCTCACCGCCGAACTGCAGGAGCGCTCCGCTGAGTTGCAGGCGCAGCAGGAGGAACTCCAGCACTCCAACGCCGAACTGGAGGAGAAGGCCGCGCTGCTGGCGGCGCAGAACCGGGACATCGAGGCGAAGAACCTGCAGATCGAGCACGCCCGGCAGGAGCTGGAGGCACGGGCCCAGCAGCTGTCGCTGGCCTCGAAGTACAAGTCGGAGTTCCTGGCGAACATGAGCCACGAGCTGCGCACCCCCCTCAACAGCCTGCTGATCCTCGCCCAGTTGCTCGCCCAGAACCCCTCCCGCAACCTCAGCCCGAAGCAGGTGGAGTACGCGCAGATCATCCACTCGGCGGGCTCGGACCTGCTGCAGCTGATCAACGACATCCTCGATCTGTCGAAGGTCGAGGCGGGGAAGATGGACGTGAGCCCCGAGCGGGTGGAGCTGCGCCGGCTCGTCGAGTACGTCGAGGCCACCTTCCGGCCGATGACGATGCAGAAGAGCCTGGACTTCACGGTGACGACGGCCCCGGGCGCGCCGGCGGACCTGCTCACCGACGACTCCCGGCTGCGGCAGGTGCTGCGCAATCTGCTGTCCAACGCGGTCAAGTTCACCGAGCGGGGCGGGGTCGAGCTGCGGATCGAACCCGCCCCGGACGACGAGGTGCCCGCCGGCGTGCTGCGGGGCGGGCCCGTGGTCGCCTTCCGGGTGCGGGACACCGGTGTCGGCATCCCGGAACAGCATCTGGAGTCGATCTTCGGTGCCTTCCAGCAGGCGGACGGCACGACCAGCCGCAAGTTCGGGGGCACGGGACTGGGCCTGTCCATCACCCGGGAGATCGCGCATCTGCTCGGCGGCGCGGTCACGGTGGACAGCGTCGCGGGCCAGGGCAGCACGTTCACGCTGTTCCTGCCCGTGGCCCGGCCGGACTTCGAGGAGCTGCTGCGGCCCGCACCGGTCAGGGAGCACCGGGAGGCCGAGGCGCTCCCGGACGCGTCGTCCCGGCCGCTTCCGGCGATCGAGTCGGGGGCCGGGCAGGGGCCGCGTCCGCGGCGGCTGCTCGTCGTGGAGGAGCGGCCCCGGGGTCTGCTGACCCTGGTGGCGGAGAGCGTGGTCCAGGACGTCACGCGCGGTGACGGCGCGTCCCGGCCGCCGGTCGACATCATCACCGCCGTCGGCGCCCAGGAGGCGGCCGGCGCGCTGGCCGCCGATCCGTGCCACTGCGTCGTGCTGGAACTCGGCATGGAGGAGGAGATCACCCGGTTCCTCGAGGCGCTGCGCGGCGATTCCGCGCTGGCGAGCGTGCCGGTGCTGGTGCACAGCGGTCACCGGGCGGCCGACGCGGCGGTGGAGGAGAATCTGCGCTCACGTGCCAAGGGGACGGCACTGGAGTTCCTCTCCAGCCTCGACGAGCTGCGTGAGCGCATCGCCCTGCACCTCTCCGCCGAGGAACCGGGTGACGTGCTGTCGCTGGTGCGGGCCGACGAGACGCACCGGCCGGCCCCGCAGACCGTCGTGGATGGCTCGTTCGCCGGCCGGACGGTCCTCGTCGTCGACGACGACGCGCGCAACCTGTTCGCGCTCAGCGGGATCCTGGAGCTGCACGGCTTCCGTGTCCTGCACGCGGAGAACGGCCGCGCGGGCATCGAGAGACTGGTGAACAACCCCGAAGTGGCGCTCGTTCTGATGGATGTGATGATGCCCGAGCTGGACGGCTACGCCGCCACGGCCGAGATCCGCGCCATGCCGCAGTACGCCGACCTGCCCATCATCGCCGTCACCGCGAAGGCCATGCCCGGTGACCGGGAGAAGAGTCTCGCCTCGGGGGCCAGCGACTACGTCACCAAACCGGTCGACACCCAGGCCCTGATCGCCTGTGTCCGCCGTTGGCTGCCCGCATGAGCGCCGAGCGTCTGCCCGGGCATCCGACGGCGGGGCCCGCGGGGGTGTCCGCCGACTCGCCCGTAGGCAGGCTCGCGGCCACCGTGGACCGGCTCAGCCGTGAGGTGCGGGCGGCACAGGCCGAGGCCGAGGGCCGGGCGCTGATCGAACTGGCCAAGGGCATCCTGGTCGAACGGCTGGGCTGCGGTCCCGCGCAGGCCGCCCGCCAGCTCACCGAGCTGACCGAGCAGGCCGGGACGACTCAGCTGGAGTTCGCGGTCGAGGTCATCAACCAGGCCGCCCGGGACCGGATGTCCGAGGTGACGGACGCCTTCCTGGCCGCCACCCGGGCCGCCGGGGACGCGGGGCCCGAGCCTGCCGCCGTACGGCTGCGCGCGGCCGAGAGCGGGGCGCTGGCCGCGGACGACACCCAGGCCGTGGCCGAGTCCCTCCTCGAACAGGCGCTGCGCCCGCTGGGCGCGGTGGCCGTGGCGATCTGGGCGGCCGGCGCCGACGGGTCGCTCACCCTCGCGGGCAGCGCCGGGTTCTCCCCCGCCGAGGCGGCGCGCTGGTACTACGTGCCGCCGGACGTGGCGACGGTGGCCCGGTGCGCCCTCGCGGAGCGCGACGGCCTGTGGATCGGGTCGACGGCCGACCGCGGTCTGCCCAGCGTCGGCCGGCACCACTACCCGGAGGGCGGCAGGGCGGCCGTTCCGGCCGGTACCGGGGGGCGGGTGTACGGCGTGCTGGAGATCGTCTGGCCGGCTCCGCTGCCCGAACAGCCGCCGCAGATCGTCCGCCAGGTGGAGGCCCTGGCCGAGCTGTGCGCGCACACCCTGGAGACGTACACGCCGCCGAGCGGCCCGGCCCGGCGGCCGCAGGTGCCGGCGGACGCCGCGGAGCTGATGGACCTGGCCGACGGGCTGTACGACCCGGCCCTGGTCCTGGTGCCGCACCTGGACGCCTCCGGGAACCTGCTGGACTTCCGCATCCAGCACGTCAACAGCCGCTTCCTGGACCCGGCGGGCCGGCCGCGTGCCATGGTCAGCGGTGCGCTGCTGCTGGAGGCGTATCCGATGGCCGCCGGGAACAGCGAGCTGTTCCAGCGGATCGAGCGGGTGTACGCCACGGGTGAGCCGTTCCGGGCCCGGCGGATGAACCTCACCGCCCTGGTCGACCAGGTGCCGCTGGCCGCGGTCGCGGACATCAGTGTCAGCCGGCACGGCTCCGGCATCCTGTTCATCTGGCGGATCGAGGACGAGACGGCCCGCCTGGCGAGCCTGCTCCAGCACGCCCAGCGGCTCGGCCGGATCGGCGGTTTCGAGGAGAACCTGCTGACCGGGGAGATCACCTGGAACGGTCAGCTGTTCGATCTGTACGGGCGGCCGCCGACCAGCTCTCCGGTGCCGCTCGAGGAACTGCCCGCGCACGCCCACCCGGACGACGCGGTCACCATCGGCCGTTTCCTGCGCACGCTGCTGCACCACCGGCGGCCTGCCTCCGCGGCCTTCCGGCTGCAACGGCCCGACGGGGTGACCCGGCACATCCGCGTCGTCGCCGAGCCGGTCCTGGACACCGACGGCAGGCTGCTCACGACCCGCGGCGCCTACCAGGACATCTCCGCCCAGCACTGGACGGAGGTGGCGCTGGCCGCCACCCGCGACCAGCTGGCCCACACCGAGCAGCACGCCAGCGAGCGGGACCGGCTGGCGCTGCAGTTGCAGCGCGCGATCATGCCGCCGACCCAGGCGCCGCTGCAGGTGCCGGGCCTCGACGTGGCCGTCCGCTACCGGCCCGCGGAGGCCGAGCAGCTGGTGGGCGGCGACTGGTACGACGCCGTGGTGCTGCCGTCCCGGCTGGTGCTGCTCTGTGTGGGAGACGTCGCGGGGCACGGCATAGAGGCGGCGACCAGCATGGTCGTCCTGCGCAACGCGCTGCGGGGCCTCGCCGTGACCGGCGCCGGCCCCGGGCAGCTGCTGTCGTGGCTGAACATCGTGGCGCACCATCTCACGGGCGGCGTCAGCGCCACCGCGGTCTGCGGCCTGTACGACCCGGCCTCGCGCACGCTGCGGTGGGCGCGGGCGGGTCATCTGCCGCCGGTGCTGGTGCGCGGTTCCGAGGCGGCTCCGCTTCCGTTGGTACGCGGGCTGCTGCTGGGCGCCGTACCGGAGGCGTCGTACGAGGAGGCGGAGGTGCGGCTGGCCGCCGAGGACAATCTGCTGATGTACACGGACGGTCTGATCGAACGCCGGGACCGCAGCGTGGAGGAGTCCCTGACCCATCTGCTGGGTACGGCCGCGACGGCCCCGGGCACCCTCGACCAGCGGCTGGACCGGCTGCTCACGTACAGCAGGTCGGACACCGACGACGACACCTGCATCGTGGGAATCCGGGTGGGATGAGCCCGCTCGCCGCGACGGACGGCGGGCCGAGGCATGGGCGGGCGATTCGGGGGTACGCGCGGCTGCGCGACGAAGAGCTTGATCACCTTGTTGGAGGTACTCGTGCACATTGCCCAGGACCCGTTGTCCGTCGAGGTGACCCTTCCGCGTGAGGATGTGGCCCTTCTTACGGTGGAGGGCTACTTGGACGTCGACACGGCGACCGAGTTCCAGCACCACCTGGCGAACCAGCTGCACCACGGCCGCCGGCACTTCCTGCTGGACCTGTCGGCGGTCCCCTTCATGGACTCGTCCGGCATGAACATCATCCTGCGCGTGTACCAGGAGGCGCGCGAGCTGCCGGGGAGCGTGCACATCATCGCGCCTGCTCCCGCCGTGCGCCGCATCCTGGACCTGACGGGAGTGAGCATCACCGTCCCGGTCTCGGAGAGCGTCGACGAGGCGCTGGAGCGGGTCGACGGGATGCCGGACGCACCGGCCGAACCGGACGCCTGAACACACACCCCGCGCCGCGGTGCCCGAGGTGGGCCCGGCACAGGGCGGCAACGACAAGGAGAGGAAACACGTGCCGCAGCACGAAACGGGCGGGGCACCGGCGCACGAGGTCAGGGACTTCCTGCTGCGCCGGAGCGAGCAGATCGCCCAGCGGTGGGCCGACGAGCCCCTGTTCCGCACGGTGTTCACGGTCTCCCGCGAGGAGGCGGTGGAGGCCGGCAAGGCGGTCGTCGACGCGCTCGCCCAGGTGGCCGACTCCCAGCGGGTCGAGGATCCGGACGCGGCCGGTTTCACCGGTGTGCGCGAGCAGCTGGCGCGGATGGGGGCGGCCCGCTCCCGCGCGGGGCTGTCCACCACCCAGGTGGCGGCCGAGCTGGCCGCGCTGCGTCCGCCGGTGGAGAACCTCCTGGTCGCCGATTTGGAGCAGGAGGCACCCGAGCGGCTGCGGGAGTGCTCGACGGTACTGAGCGTGCTGATGGGCACGCTGCGGCTGGTGGCCATGCAGACCGCGCTGAGCGAAATTCAGGCCCTGACCGACCGGCAGCGGCTCCAGCTGCTGGAGGTGGCGACCCCGGTGATCAAGCTCTGGGACGGCATCGTGGCGGTCCCGCTGATCGGGACGCTGGACAGCGCCCGCAGTCAGGTGGTGATGGAGACCCTGCTCGACGCGGTCGTCGACCAGCACGCCCGGTTCGCGATCCTCGACATCACCGGTGTGCCCACCGTCGACTCGCTGGTGGCGCAGCATCTGATGAAGACGGTCGCCGCGGCCCGGCTGATGGGCGCGGAGTGCGTGGTGTCCGGCATCCGTCCGGCGATCGCGCAGACCATCGTGCACCTCGGGCTGGACCTCGGCACGGTGAAGACCCGGGCGAGCCTCGCCGACGCCCTCGGGTACTGCCTGCACGAGCTGGGGGCGAACATCGTGAACGCGACACCCGACGGCGCGGGCCGACGGTGAGCGAGGGCTTCTCCCGCCCGGTCGCGGGACATGTGCCGGTGCTCAGGCTGGGGGACGTCCTCCTGGTCACCCTTCAGGGCGACCTGCACGACAGCACGGCGTTCCAGCTCCAGCAGGACCTCTCCGAGACGATCGCCCGCAGCCGGGTCACCGGGGTGGTGATCGACATCTCCGGTGTGGAGATCGTCGACTCCTTCCTCGGGCGGGTGCTGGCCGAGATCGCGGCCCAGACCGAGCTGCTGGCCGCGCGGACCGTGGTGGCCGGGATGCGGCCCGCGGTCGCCATCACCCTGGTGGAGCTCGGGCTGACGCTGCCCGGGCTGCGGACCGCGCTCACCACCGAGGCGGCACTGGAGCTCCTCGCGCAGCCCATCGTGCCGGGCCGGGCCGGCGGCGTGCGCGAGGAGAGCCCGTGATGGACACCGGCGCGGGCGTGGAGGCCCGCCTGCCCATCCGGTCGGACATGGATCTGGTGTGGGTGCGTCAGCATGTGCGGCAGGCCGCCGCCAAGCTCGGCTTCGGTCTGGTGGAACAGACGAAGCTGGTGACGGCCGCCAGCGAACTGGCGCGCAACGCCCTGGTCCACGGCGGGGGCGGTGTGATGGAGGCGTCGCACGTCACCGCCGAGGGGACCGACGGGCTGCGGCTCTCGTTCAGCGACTCGGGACCGGGCATCGCCGATCTCGACCGGGCGCTCAGCGACGGCTACACCTCCGGCGGCGGGCTGGGGATGGGACTGGGCGGCGCGCGGCGGCTCGTGCACGACTTCGCGGTCGAGAGCACCCCCGGGTCGGGCACCACGGTGCGGGTGACCTCGTGGGTGGCCCGGCCGCCGCGTCCGCGCGAGGACCTCTGATGCCCCGCGTGTGGGACGTACCGGTCCAGGACCCGACCCGGGTGCGGGACGTCCGGGTCGCGGCGGAGGAGGCGGCGGCCCTGGCCGGGCTGGACGATCAGCGCACCGCCTCCGTGGCGCTGGTGGCGACCGAGCTCGCCACCAACCTCCTCAAGCACGCGCAGGCGGGTCAGGTGCTCATCGACGTGGTGGCCCCGTCCGTACCCCGGGAAGGCCTGCCGGGCAGGGCGGTGCAGATCACCGCGATCGACCACGGGCCGGGGATCGCCGATGTGGACACCGCGCTGCGGGACGGGTTCTCCTCGAGCGGCTCGCTCGGCGCGGGCCTCGGCACCTGCCGCCGTCTCTCCGACGACTTCGGCCTGCACAGCGTGCCCGGCCGGGGCACCGTGGCGGTGGCCCGCATCGGCCGTCCGGGCCGGGGCGAGGACGCCTCGGGCGGGCCCGGTGTGCACGCCGGCGGGGTCAACGTCCCGTTCGCCGGCGCGGACTTCTCGGGGGACGCCTGGGCCTGGGTCAGGTCCGGTGACCGGTTGACGCTGATGCTGGCCGACGGGCTGGGGCACGGCAGCGAGGCGGCCCGTGCGTCGACCGCCGCCGTCGAGGAGCTGCGCCACTGGGCCCGGCTGCCGCCCGCCGAGATGCTGCAGAAGCTCCACACGGCCCTGGCCGGGACCCGGGGCGCGGCGGTCGCCGTGGCCCAGCTCGACGTCTGGACGGGCCTGCTGCGCTTCGCCGGGATCGGCAATGTGTCGGCCCGGCTGCGGGAGGGCGACCGCTGGCGCTCCCTGCTGTCCCGGCCGGGCATCGTCGGAGTGCACCGGCCCAACACGGTGCGCGAGGACGAGGTTCCCTGGACCTCCGAGAGCCTGCTGATCCTGCACACGGACGGTCTGCCCGGCCGCTGGACGCCGCCTCCCGGCACCGGCCGGCCGCCGGCCGACCCGGCCGTGACGGCGGCCGTGACCGTCCGGGACGCCGGAAGTCCCGCCCGCCCGGTCCGCGACGACACCGCCGTGGCCGTGCTCGCCCCCGTCCCGTCGGAGCACCCATGACACCCACCCGGCCGACCGACACCACCCCGCACCCGGCGCGCGCCGACACCACCGCCGCACGGCCCACCGCCACTCCCCCACACCCCCACCGGAACGCCACCACGCCCGCCCCTCCGCAACCCATGACACCCACCCGGCCGACCAGCACCGCCACACACCCGGCGCGCGCCGACACCACCGCCGCACGGCCCACCGCCACTCCCCCACACCCCCACCGGAACGCCACCACGCCCGCCCCTCCGCAACCCATGACACCCACCCGGCCGACCAGCACCGCCACACACCCGGCGCGCGCCGACACCACCGCCGCACGGCCCACCGCCACTCCCCCACACCCCCACCGGAACGCCACCACGCCCGCCCCTCCGCGACCCATGACACCCACCCGGCCGACCAGCACCCCCGTGGATCTGCTGCACGTGCCGCGTGGCGCCGTTGCGGTCGTTGCGGGGCGTGATGTGTCGGGGCGGCCATGACGCGTGTCTGGCGGATCGGGACGGTCACCGAGGCGGCGTGCGCCCGGGTCGCCGTCGCGCGGCTGGCGGCGGCGTACGGGGTGCCCACCGTGGACCGCACCCGGCTGGCCACGGCGCTCGGCGGCCACCTGCGGCAGTGCCTCACCAAGGGCGGCACCTGGGAGCTCCGGCTGGAGGAACCGGACGCGGCCGCCGAGCAGGCGGTCCTGCGCGCCGTGGTGAGCCCCTCCCCCGGTGCGGACGCCTCCGTCCGCGCCCCCTGGACGGTGACCGTGCCCTGTCCCGGACCGGGGCGGACCGCGGCCGACGCCGGCCCGGAGAGCGAGGACGCGGCCGGACTGGCGGACGCGCTGCTGGGCGCCGATGAGGACACCGCCTCGGTGCTGGAGATGCTCGCCGAGCAGGAGGAGCTGGTCGCCTTCCACCGGGAGGAGCTGCATCAGACCAACCAGGGGGTTCTGGCGCTGCACGCCGAGCTGGACGCGGCCGGCAGGGCGCAGCGGGAGGCGTTCGCCGCCGAGCGCCGGGCGCGCGAGGAGGCGGAGAACGCCCGGCGGCGGCTGAGGTTCCTCGCCGACGCGAGCGCCACGCTCACCGCCTCGCTGAACCACGACGAGATCGTGCGCCGGCTGCCGGAACTCCTCGTCCCGCGGTACGCCGGCGGAGTCGACGTATGGCTGTTCGACCACGAGGACGACCGGCACCCGCCCACCGCCCACCCGGGTGCTGCCGTCCTGGCCGCCCGCACCGGCCGTCCGCAGTACGCCGCCGACCACCCCGGAGGGCTGCCCGGCGTCGACGACCGGCCCCCGTCGGCCCTGGATCCGGCGCGGCCCCTGCTGTGCATCCCGCTGCTGACGCCGCGCAACGCCCCGCTGGGGGTGCTCACCCTGTGGCCGCCCGGTGAGCGCTGGGACCCGGACGACGCCGTGACGCTGATCGAGTTGGCCCGGCGGGCCGGCATCGCCATGGACAACGCCCGGCGTTTCGAGCACAACCGGGACATCGCCGAGACGCTGCAGCGCGCCCTGCTCACGGAGCTGCCGACGACACCGGGCCTGAGCCTGGCCGCCCGCTATCTGCCGGCCACGCACGGACTGAACATCGGCGGCGACTGGTACGACGCGTTCCGGCAGCGGGACGGCAGTCTGATCACCGTCATCGGCGACGTCACCGGGCACGGGCTGCACGCGGCGGTGATGATGAGCCAGCTGCGCACCGCGCTGCGCGCCTACGCCGTCGACGGCGGCGGGCCTGGCCGGCTGCTGACCCGGCTGCACGGGTATCTGCGCCACCTCCAGCCGGACCTCTTCGCCACCGCGGTCATCGCTCGGTTCCATCCGGACGAGCACACGCTGACGTGGGCCGCGGCCGGTCATCCGCCTCCGGTGCTGCGGCTGCCCGACGGACGGGTGCGGATCCTGGACGCCAAACCGGGCGCGATGCTCGGCATTCCGCTGCGGCAGGAGATCGCCGACCACACCGAGCGGCTGACGCCCGGTTCGACGCTGGCGCTCTACACGGACGGGCTGGTCGAGCGGCGGGCCCTGGGCATCGACCCCGGCATCGAACGGCTCGCGGGGGCCCTCGGGGCGTACGGTTCCGACGCGCTGGACACGGATCTGGAGAAGTCGGCGGACCGGATCCTGCATCCGCTGCTGAGCGACTCCGAGCGCGACGACGACGTGTGTCTGCTGCTGTGCCATCTGCACCGCTGAGGCGCGCCCGGCCGCGGTGACCGTCGGGCCTTCCCGGTGCGTTCCCGGGCGGGTGCGGGCATCGTGGTGCTGAACAGGGGCACGCGTCAGGCATCGACGGCCGAGGCGGACCGCCTGCAGCCGGAGGAAGGGATGGACACCGTGACACGACCCAGGATCCTTGTGGTGGGCGCGGGCTTCGCCGGCGTGGAATGCGTGCGGCGCCTGGAGCGCAGGCTCGCCCCGAACGAGGCCGACCTCACGCTGGTGACCCCGTTCTCCTACCAGCTGTATCTGCCCCTGCTCCCCCAAGTGGCCTCGGGCGTGCTGACCCCGCAGTCGGTCGCGCTCTCCCTGCGCCGCAGCGAGAGGTACCGCACCCGCATCATCCCGGGCGGGGCCATCGGCGTGGATCTGCGGTCCAAGGTGTGCGTGATCCGCATCGTCAACGGCGAGATCCTCGACGAGCCGTACGACTACATCGTGCTGGCCCCCGGCAGTGTCACCCGCACCTTCGACATCCCGGGGCTGACGGACCACGCCTTCGGGATGAAGTCGCTGGCCGAGGCCGCCTACCTCCGCGACCACGTCATCTCCCAGCTCGATCTGGCCGACGCGAGCCACGATCCGGCGGAGCGGGCCTCCCGGCTGCAGTTCGTGGTGGTGGGCGGCGGCTACGCGGGTACGGAGACGGCGGCCTGTCTCCAGCGGCTGACGCACGCGGCCGTCAAGCGCTATCCCCGGCTGGACCCGGGCCTGATCAAGTGGCATCTGATCGACATCGCGCCGAAACTCATGCCGGAACTGGGTGAGAAGCTCGGGCGCAGCGCGCACGAGATCCTCACCCGGCGCGGCATCGAGATCTCACTGGGCGTCTCGATCGAGAAGGCGAGCGCCGAGGAGGTCACCTTCACCGACGGCCGGGTGGTGCCGACCCGCACCCTGATCTGGACCGCCGGTGTCGTCGCCAGTCCCCTCATCGCCACGCTCGACGCGGAGACCGTCCGGGGCCGGCTCGCGGTGAACGCGGACATGTGCCTGCCGGGTCACGACGGGGTGTTCGCGCTCGGCGACTCGGCGGCGGTGCCCGATGTGGCCAAGGGCGACGGCGCCGTGTGCCCGCCTACCGCGCAGCACGCGCTGCGGCAGGGCCGGCACGTGGCCGAGAACGTCATCGCGACGCTGCGGGGCCGGCCGACGCGGCCGTACGTGCACAAGGACCTCGGACTCGTGGTGGACCTCGGCGGCACCGACGCGGTGTCCAAGCCGCTCGGCTTCGAACTGCACGGTCTGCCCGCCCAGGCGGTGGCCCGCGGATACCACTGGTCGGCGCTGCGCACGAATGTCGCCAAGACCCGGGTGATGACCGACTGGCTGCTGAACGCCGTCGCCGGCGACGATTTCGTACGCACCGGGTTCCAGGCGCACCGGCCCGGCAATCTGCGGGACTTCGAGTACCTCGACGCCTACCTGACACCGGAGCAGGTCCGGGCGCACGTCGAGGAAGCGGGCCGGGCGGCTCGGTGATCCGTCGCGCACGGGGCGGTGTGACGGGGGAGGGTGCGGAGGGGTGAAGGAGGCGGGACGCTCGGGGCGCACGCGGCTGCGGGACCACCTGGCGGCGTCCGATCCCGGACTGCTGCGGCTGACGGCGGGACTGCGGACGGTGGGGGCCATCGCCCTGACGCTGGCCGTCCTCGCCTCGCTGGGGTTCGAGGTGTCCCGGCTGGTGGCGGGGGCGATGACGGCGATGGTCGCCACGTTCGCCATCCGGGAGCGGCAGCGCGGCGCCCAGGCGGTCACGCTGGCCTTCGGGCTGCCGCTCGCGCTGGTGTCCGTGTCACTGGGCGCCGCGCTCAGCGAGCGAGTGGTCGTCGGGGACGCCTTCTTCGTCGTCCTGATCTTCTGTGCCGTCTACGGCCGGCGGTTCGGCGACCGCGGGACCGCGCTCGGCCTGATCGGCTTCCAGGTCTACTTCGTGTCCCTGTTCGTCGGGGCCTCCGTGTCGGAGCTGCCCGGTCTGTGGGCCGCCCTGGCCGTCGCGTTCGCGAGCAGTGCCCTGGTGCGGTTCTTCGTCGTCCCCGTCACCCCCACCGGACTGCTCGAGCGGCTGCGCCAGGCCTTCCGGGCCCGGCTGGGCCGCCTCGTGTCCGCACATCTGGCGCTGCTGGACGCCGGGCCGGACGAGGTGGACAAGGCGCTGGAGGAGGTGCGGGAGGGCACCGCCCGGCTGCACGAGACGGCCCTGATGATCCAGACGCGGCTGGAGGAGGGTACGCCCGACGAGCCGACGGCGCGGCTGGTGCAGCGCCGGATCGCGGACGCCGAGATCGCCGCCGAGCGGCTCGGTCTGCTGCTGCTCTCGGCCCGCAGTGCCGAACGGGCGGACACCCTCACCCTGCATCTGCCCGGTGCGCCCGCCCCCGAGGTGGGCCGGCTGCCCGGGCCGGACGAGGCCACGGACCGGTTGCGCCGGGATCTGCTGGCGCTGCGCGCGCTCGTGCTGTGGACGGGGACGGCGGGAACGGGCGTGGCCCAGGTGCGCAACCGGCTGCTGGCCTACCGGGACGAGGAGAACCTGCCGGCCGCCTCCGCGGCGGTGCAGGACGTGTTCCGGGCCGTCGGGGAGACCGCCCGCGCCGTCATGGGACTGCGTGTCGCCCTCGACGGTCCGCAGGACGAGTCGGACGACAGCCCGGCGACGGCCAGGAGCCGGGAGGAGCTGGACGCCGAGGACGCCGCCATCGACGCCGGTGAGGAGCCGGAGCCGGACGCGTCGCGGACGGGGCTGCAGCGTCCCACCACGCGCGCGGCCGTGCAGGTGGCCGTGGGCTCGGTCCTGGCCATCATCGGCGGTGAGCTGCTGTCCACGGGCCGGTGGTACTGGGCGGTGCTGACGTGCTGGATCGTCTTCATCAACACGGCCTCGACCGGCGAGATCCTGGTCAAGGGCTACCGGCGGCTGCTGGGCACGGTGTTCGGTGTCGTCGCGGGCATCGCGCTGGCGGCCGTGGTGGGCCGGCACACCCTGACGGCGTTCCTGCTGGTCCTGGTGCTGATCTTCGCGATGTTCTACACGGCGCCGCTGTCCTACACGCTGATGTCGTTCTTCGTGACCGCGATGCTCGGGCTGCTGTACACCCTGCTGCACACCTACAGCTGGGAGGTGCTGGTGCTGCGCCTGGAGGAGACGGCGCTGGGCGCGGCCTGCGGGGTGGTGGCGGCGGCACTGGTCCTGCCGGTGAACACCGACCGGCGGACCAACGAACTGCTGGTCACCGTGCTGGAACGGCTCGCCGAGGTCACCGAGGCCGCCGTCGGGCAGCTCAGCGGAGGGCCGGCCGACGACCTGCTGGACAAGGCGCGGGAGCTCGACCAGGCGCTGGGCGACCTGCGTGCCGCGACCCAGCCGCTGACCCACCCGGTCACGCCGTTGCGGGCCCGGCGGACCAACGCACGCTATGTCGTGGCGCTCCTCGAGACGTGCGCGTACCACGCGCGTTCGCTGGCGGCGACGGCGGAGCTCCTGCCGTCCCATCCCTCGATCGCGGCCGACCCCCGGCTGCGCGGCGCGGCCGGACGCACGGTGCGCAACATCGGGACCATCGCGGCCCGTGTCGCGGACGAGGACGGCACCGGACGCGTCGAGACGGGCCCGAGCATCGCCTCTCTCCTGGGCGACGAGGGCACCGGCCGGTACGGCCGCATCACCGGCCGGGTGCTGCGGCACCTGGAGCGGCTGGACGAGGCCGTGGTCGGCCTCGCCCGGCCCCTGGGCGTACGGGTGGCGGCGCCCGACCGGTGACCGGCAGGGGCCAGGACGGGTCAGAAGTCCGTGGGCAGGCCGCTGGCCTCGGCGATGCCGCGCAGTTCCTCGTTCTGGCGGTGGCGGTCCCTGATGAAGTCGGCGATCTCGCCGAGCCGGGAGGGATCCGCGGCGGTCGCCGCGTCGGTGACCACGCGGATCGGGCCGGTCTCGTCGACCTCCAGCTCGACCACCTCGTTGTCCATGCGTCCGGTGACGGCGGTGGCGATGACCAGGGCGGCCTCGTCACGCACCTCCTGGGGCAGTTCCTCGTCGCCGCCGTCCAGCGCCAGGTCCAGACCCGACAGGCGGTGTTCGTCGATCGCCTCGAGGACCGGCTCCACCACACGGAGCAGAAGCCGGTAGTCCTCGGTGTCCATCCGGACGCGCAGGAGGTCGAGGTAGACGTCCACGGGCCGGCTTTCCGGGGGGATCTCGGATTCGCTCATCGGCTACGGGTTCCCCGCGACCGGCGACTCATACGGCGGCCGGCCGTGCCGAACGGGCCGGGCCGGGTGCGTCCTCCGCGGCCAGCCAGCTGTGTGCGGTGGTGAGCGCGTGCCGTACGTCCCGGGTGCCGGTGGAGACACAGAGGGTGTACGCCAGGTCGGTGATCCGCGCGGCCCGGGCCGCGTCGGGAGTACCGGCCGTGGTGACGGCCAGGGCCTCGTACTCCTCGACGAGGCGGCGCAGCACGGTGGGGTGGGGCTTCAGCATGTTTCTCGCTTCTCGGTCGGGGCGGGTGCTGTTCAGGCCGTCGCGGAGTGTCCGCCGGTGCCGCGGGGGCCCCTGCGCTGTCCCATCACGTCGGCGCGCACCCGGGCACAGCTGCGGCTGATGAGGCGGGAGACGTGCATCTGGGAGATTCCCAGGTGATCGGCGATACGGCTCTGGGTCATGTCTTCGAAGAAACGCATGTAGAGAATGGCGCGTTCGCGCTCGGGCAGCCGGCGCAGGCCCTCCTTGGCGGACTCGCGGTCGACCACGACGTCGTACGAGGCGTCCGCGGCGCCGAGGGTGTCGGCGAGGCTGTAGCCGTCGTCGTCGGAGGACAGTTCCGCGTCCAGCGACAGGGTGCTGAAGCTCTCCAGCGCCTCCATCCCGGCGCCGACCTCCTCCTCGGTCAGTCCGGTGTGGGCGGCGATGTCCGCCACGGACGGTTCGGGGCTGCCGGGGTTCTGGGTGAGCTCGCGCCGGGCCACCCGCACCTTGTTGCGCAGCTCCTGCACCCGGCGGGGGACGCGCAGGGCCCACATCCGGTCGCGGAAGTGCCGCTTGACCTCACCGGTGATGGTGGGGACTGCGTAGCTCTCGAAGGCGCCCCGGCTCGGGTCGAACCGGTCGATGGCCTTCACCAGGCCCAGGGCGGCCACCTGGCGCAGGTCCTCGATGGACTCACCGCGGTCGCGGAAACGGCCGGCGATGCGGTGGGCCATGGGCAGCCACGCGGTGGCGAGCTCGTCGCGGACCGCGTCTCGCTCGGGGCCGTCCTCCAGGGACGCCAGCCGGGCGAAGAGGGCTGCGGTGTCGGGGGCGTCGTCGTGGCGCCGGCGGGGCGGTGCGCCGGTGGTGTCGGAGGAGCCGGGACGAGGGGCGGACGTGTCAATGAGCATGCGGTTTCGCTCCCGAACGGTGGTTTGGGTGGGACTACCGCGGGCCGGCGCCGCCGGGACACACGGAGGGTCCTCAGCGGCTTGCCGCTCCCGCTGGCGCGCCTCCGGTCCGAAGCACGAACCTCCGATTGCCCCCGACCCGGTGGAACAAACTCCGCTTCGCCACGGAATCTGCCGGGGCTCAGACCAGAGGGACGACCGCGGTGATGCACTTGCCGCCCGCGGGCAGGTCCGACACTCGGACGTCGCGGGCCAGCCGGCACACGATGGGCCATCCGTGGCCACCGGGCCGGCGGCGTCCTCGCTGGTCGGTGTGGGGCACGACGACGGGCAGTTCGTCGCTGCGGTCGCTCACGGACAGCCGTACCCCGGGCCCGCTGACGTCGACCCGGAAGTCGGTGACCCCGCCGCCGTGCAGGATCGCGTTGGTGGTGAGTTCGGAGGCGACGAGCAGGGCGTCCGCGAGGGCTTCGGTGTCGCAGTCGGTGTGCGTGGCCCGGCAGCGTTCGGACACCGCCCGTGCCACGGCCTCGCGCACCTCGGCCGGACGACACGGAAGCGACGACCCCGCCCGGAGCGTGCCGGGCGGCTGGGCAACGGGTTCGGTCGAGTACTCCTCACACATTCTGCGGCTCCCTGATTCGGTGACGAAGGGTGATGAAGGGCGATGACGAACGCCTCGGACCTCCCTTTTCGGCTCACCTGTCCCGGTACGGGCAAACCTCCCGGCCGTTTCCCGGACTCCTGTCATTCGAACGGCGCACAGGGGTACGCGGTGTCGTATGACCGATGTGGTGGACTCGGACGAACTGCTGCGGCGCATTCAGCGGGCGAGGGCCTGCGCGGCTCAGGAGGAGCGGACCTGGCGGGCCCGCGGTGACGAGCTCGGGCGGGACGACTCAGGCGATCCCGCCGCCGCACGCGACGCGGACGTGCGCAAGGTGGCGTACGGGGTCGTGCTGCGGGTGCTGGACGAGATCCTGACGCCGGGCAAGCACCCGGCGACGGGCTGAGCGGCCGGGGCGCGGGATTGACGCCGCGCGATCCCGGGCACCCGGGGGCCCATGACGGTCGATCACAGCCGGGCGCCGGTTCTGCAAGCGCTGGAGGACTATCACCGCAAGGGGCGGCTGGGCTTCACCCCGCCCGGGCACAAGCAGGCCCGCGGTGCCGACCCAGCGGTGCGCGAGGTGCTCGGTGACTCGGTGTTCCTGGGCGACGTGCTGGCGACGGGCGGCCTGGACGACCGGCTGACCCGGGGGCGGGTACTGCAGGAGGCCCAGGAGCTGATGGCCGACGCGGTCCACGCCGAGCACACGTTCTTCAGTACCTGCGGGAGTTCCCTGTCGGTCAAGGCGGCGATGCTGTCGGTGGCGGGTCCGCACGAGAAGCTGCTGATCGGGCGGGACGCCCACAAGTCGGTGGTGGCTGGGCTGATCCTGTCCGGGATCGAACCGGTGTGGGTCGAGCCGCGGTGGGACGCGGAGCGGCACCTGGCGCATCCGCCGTCGGCCGTGGACTTCGACCGTGCCTTCGAGGCGCATCCGGACGCCCGGGGCGCACTGGTCACCAGCCCGACCCCGTACGGCAGCACCGCGGCGCTGGAGGCGATCGCCGAGGTGTGCCACCGGCGCTCGCTGCCGCTGATCGTGGACGAGGCCTGGGGCGCGCATCTGCCCTTCCACCCCGATCTGCCGTCCTGGGCGATGGACGCGGGGGCCGACATCTGTGTGACCAGCATCCACAAGATGGGCAGTGGTCTGGAGCAGGGCTCCGTGTTCCATCTGCGCGGCGACCTCGTGCCTCCGGCGCTGCTCGGCATGCGGGCCGATCTGCTGGGCACGACCAGTCCCTCGGTGCTGATCTTCGCGGGCCTGGACGGCTGGCGGCGGCAGATGGCCCTGCGCGGCAAGGAGCTCATGGGGTCGGCGCTCGGCCTGGCGGCGGAGGTCCGGGCCGCGGTCGAGGAGATCGACGGGATGCACGTCAACGACCGGGACGACTTCTGCGGTCCGGAGCTCGCGGACGGCTTCGACCCGCTTCCCTGTGTCATCGATGTGGCGGACCTCGGCATCACGGGCTACCAGGCGGCGGACTGGCTGCGCGGTCACCGGAGCGTCGACGCGCATCTGGTGGACCACCGCCGTATCGGAGCGCAGATCACCCACGGCGACGACCGGGAGACGGCCGGGGAGCTGCTGTCGGCGCTGCGGGACCTGGGCCGGGCGGCGCACGGTATGCCCGCGGCGCCGCGGATGGAGGTGCCGCAGCCGGACGAGCTGCGGATGGAGCAGGCGATGCTGCCGCGGGACGCGTTCTTCGGTCCGGCCGAGGAGGTACGGGTGTCCGATGCCGCCGGGCGGGTCTCCGCCGAGATGATCACCCCGTATCCGCCCGGGATCCCGGCCGTCCTGCCGGGCGAACGGCTCACCGGACCCGTGCTTCGCTATCTGTCCACGGGGCTGGCCGCGGGCATGTACCTGCCCGACCCGTCGGATCCCGGTCTGGAGACGATCAGGGTCGTGGACGAGCGGGCCGCCGGGTGAGCACGGTGAAACAGGTCACGCGGCCCGATTACCGGAACCTTGGCCGAATGGTTTATCGTTCACTCATACGTGGTGACGGAGTCGACGCCCTGTCCTCCGGACACCACCGCTTACGGCCCTGGCTGGCTTCCCCCGTCCAGCCAGGGCTTTTTCATGCCCGGACGGCCACGGTGCCCGGGCGCGGAAATCTCCCGTCCGCCGAGGTGCCCCGAACGGCGGCAGCGGCTGAAATGAACGTAGGCAAAGCACGGAACCGATTGCCCGGCGAGGAGCCCCGCGCCATGACCAAAGCGATCAAACTCCTGACCGCCCTGCCCCCTCCCCAGCGCGAGCGTCTGATGGCCCTGGCGCGGGAGGTGTCCTTCCCCGAGGACAGCCGCATCTTCGAGGCGGGAGGAACCGCCGACCGCTTCTGGGTGATCCGCTCCGGCGCGGTGTCGCTGGACCAGCAGGTCACCGAACTCCACCGGGTCACGGTCGCCGGCCTCGGCGCCGGTGACCTGCTGGGGTGGTCCTGGCTGTTCCCGCCCTACGAGTGGGACTTCGGCGCGGTGGCCTTCAGCCCGGTGCGCGCCTACGAGTTCGACGCGGCTGCCGTGCTCCGGCTCTGCGAGGAGGATCCGGAGCTCGGCCTGATGCTGGTGCGCAAGGTCGCCGAGGTCCTCGCCCACCGGCTGGAGACGACGCGCGGCAAGCTGCTGGAGCAGTACTCGATACCCCGGCGGAGCCCGACGATGTAGCCCGGCCGCCCGCCCCGCGCGGCGGCCGGCCCTCAGGCTCCCGCCAGCAGCGTCAGACCGAGGACGATCATGGTGGCGGCGACCAGCCCGTCCAGCACCCGCCAGGCGGCCGGACGGGCCAGGAAACGGCTCAGCAGCCGGGCGCCGAAGCCGAGCGCGGCGAACCAGCAGAGGCTGGCCAGTACGGCACCTAGGCCGAAGGTCCAGCGCAGCGGGCCGTGATCGGCGGCGACCGAACCCAGCAGGAACACCGTGTCGAGGTAGACGTGCGGGTTGAGCCACGTCATGGCGAGGCAGGTGAGCACGGCCCGGCGGCGGGAGCCCGCCGCCTCACCTTCCGCCCGCAGCCCCCCGGCATCCGGCCGGAACACCCGGCGGGCGGCCAGGGCCCCGTAGCCGAGCAGGAACGCACCGCCGATCCAGCCGACCGCCGTCAGCGCGCCGGGCCACGCCACGACCACCGCTCCGACTCCGCCGACGCCCAGGGCGATGAGGGCGGCGTCGGACAGGGCGCAGATGGCGACCACGGCGAGCACGGCGTCGCGGCGGATCCCCTGGCGCAGAACGAAGGCGTTCTGGGCGCCGATGGCGACGATGAGAGACAGGCCGGTGCCGAATCCGGCCGCGGCGGCGGTGAGCGAGCTGGTCATGCCGAGGACGCTACGGGCGCGGCGCATGTGCAGTACAGCTAAGGATTCTTACGTACCCTTAGCTCTCGTGATGACGGACCTTCCGCTGGACCAGGTGCGGACCCTCCTCGCGGTGGTGGACGAGGGGACGTTCGACGCGGCGGCCGCCGCACTGCATGTGACCCCGTCCGCGGTGAGCCAGCGGGTGAAGGCGCTGGAGCAGCGGACGGGCCGGGTGCTGCTGCTGCGCACCAAGCCGGTGCGGCCGACCGAGTCGGGCGAGGTCCTGGTGCGGCTGGCCCGCCAGGTGGCCCGGCTGGAACGGGACGCGCACGCCGAGCTGGGGCTGAGCGGGGCCGGCGAGCCGACCCGGGTGTCGGTGGCGGTGAACGCCGATTCGCTGGCGACCTGGTTCCTCGGGGCGCTCACCCGGCTGCCGCCCGGGGCGCGGCTCTGTTTCGAACTGCGCCGGGAGGACGAGGCCCACACGGCGGCCCTGCTCCGGGAGGGGACGGTGATGGCGGCGGTGACCTCGTCACCGGAGCCGGTACCGGGCTGCTCCGTACGGCACCTGGGCCGGATGCGCTATCTGCCGGTGGCCCGGCCGGAGTTCGCGGCCACGTATCTCACGGGGCCGCTGGACGAGGTGCTGCCCGAGGCGCCGGTGGTGGTGTTCGACCGGCGGGACGACTTCCAGGACGGTTTCGTGCGCCGGCTCACGCGCGGACGCGCCGAGGCGGGCGCACGGCGGCACTACGTACCGACCTCGGAGGGCTTCGCCGAGGCGGTCGCCTCCGGCCTCGGCTGGGGCATGGTCCCGGAGTGCCAGGCCGGCCCCCTGCTCCGGGCCGGCCGCCTCAGGGTCCTCGCCCCGGGCCACGAGGTCGACGCGCCCCTCTACTGGCAGCAGTGGAAGCTGGACTCCCCCGCCCTGGCGGCGGTGACCCACGCGGTCACGGAGGCGGCAGCGGAGGCGCTGTACCGCTAGGGGTTTCCCCGCCCTCGCCGCGCGCCCGGACGTGCCGTCGCAAGGCGTCTGCGTGTGTGCCGGGCGGGCGGGACGGCGGCGGTCCCCGTGCGCACCCGCTCGGGCGCCCGGAGGGCGCCATCCCCGCGGCCGGCGTCCGGGCCGGATCCGGTGCGTCGGTGTCTCGGCCGCGGACGGCCCGTGGAGGGGTCCGGGCCGGGCACCGCGGCGAGAGCGGGAGGTGGGAGCCGCCCGACGGGGCCTACCGGGGCGCGTGGCTCTCCGCACTGCTCAGGAGCATGTCCAGGGCCGTCGGGTAGGCGCTGGTGACCATGCGGGTGGCCAGGAGGGGGGCGGCCTCGGCGATGCGCGGGTGGGTGGCGGCGGGGAGGCGGGCGTACGTCGAGCGCCACATGTCCTCGTCGGCGCGCCGTGCGGCGTCGGGCAGCGCGAGGGACGCCGCGTCGAGGGCGGCGAAGGCCAGCGTGGTGTCGATGAAGGCGTGGTAGACCCGCACCGTCTCCGGCAGGGGGAAGCCCGCGCCGCGCAGCACGCCCAGCACCGCCTCGTCGGCCGCGAGTTCGTTCGCCCTCCCGGAGACCCGGCTCGCCGTGAGGACCGCCGCCTGCGGGTGCGACAGATAGGCCGCGTGGATGCGCAGCCCGATGGCCCGCAGGTCGTCGCGCCACTGCCCGGTCGGGCGCCAGCCCCGCAGCGCCCGGCCGATCAGCGCGTCCCCGATGGCGAGGGTCAGCTCGTCCATGCCGCGGAAGTAGCGGTAGAGGGTGCTCGGGTCGCAGTCCAGGGCGAGGCCCAGCCGGCGGGCGGTCAGTCCCGCGCTGCCGTGCTCGTGCAGCAGGCGCAGCGCGGTCTCGACGATCAGCGTCCCGGACAGCACGCGGCCGCTCTTCGTCGGCCTGCGGCGCCGCCGCCGCTCCTCGGGGACCACCCGTTTCGGCATGGCCGTCTCCTCCCGCCGCCCTTATGCCAACGCCATTGACCTTACGACGGCGCACGGCGTTGTATCCCACCCGGGGCCCCGCATTGCCATCCGAGATCCATGAGGAAGAAAGGGAGTGCTCTGTCATGCGTGTACTGCTCGTGGGAGCGGGCGGGGTGGGCACCGCCATCACCCGGATCGCGGCCCGGCGGCCGTTCTTCGACCGGATGGTCGTGGCCGACTACGACCCGTCCCGGGCCGAGGCTGCCGTCGCGGCACTCGGCGGGGACGGCGCGCGGTTCCGCGCCGAGCGCGTGGACGCGGGCGACGAGGCCCAGGTGGCGGCGCTGCTCGAACGGCACGGCTGCGACGTCCTGCTCAACGCCACGGACCCCCGGTTCGTGATGCCGCTGTTCCGCGCCGCCCGTGACGCCGGCGTCACCTATGTCGACATGGCGATGTCCCTGTCCCGGCCGCACACCGAGCGGCCCTACGAGGAGTGCGGGGTCAAGCTCGGCGACGAGCAGTTCGCGCGGGCCGGCGAGTGGAAGGAGGCCGGCGCGCTGGCACTGGTCGGCATGGGGGTGGAGCCCGGCCTGTCGGACGTGTTCGCCCGGTACGCCGCCGACGAACTCTTCGACTCGATCGAGGAGATCGGCGTCCGCGACGGTGCGAACCTCACGGTGGACGGCTACGACTTCGCGCCGTCCTTCAGCATCTGGACCACCATCGAGGAGTGCCTCAACCCGCCCGTGGTCTACGAGGAGGACCGCGGCTGGTTCACCACCGCCCCGTTCAGCGAGCCGGAGGTGTTCGACTTCCCCGAGGGCATCGGCCCGGTGGAGTGCGTGAACGTCGAGCACGAGGAGGTGCTGCTCGTCCCGCGCTGGGTCGACGCGCGCCGGGTCACCTTCAAGTACGGCCTGGGCCGCGAGTTCATCGACACCCTCAGGACGCTGCACCTGCTGGGCCTGGACCGCACCGAGCCGGTGACCGTGCCCGGTCCCGACGGGCCGGTGCGGGTCTCCCCCCGGGACGTCGTGGCCGCCTGTCTGCCCGACCCCGCGACGCTCGGCGAGCGGATGCACGGCAAGACCTGTGCCGGCACCTGGGTGCGGGGCCTGAAGGACGGGGCACCGCGCGAGGTCTACCTCTACCACGTGGTCGACAACCAGTGGTCCATGGCCGAGTACGGCTGCCAGGCCGTGGTGTGGCAGACCGCCGTCAATCCCGTCGTCGCCCTCGAACTGCTCGCCGACGGCACCTGGACGGGCACGGGCGTCCTCGGCCCGGAAGCGTTCCCGGCGGGGCCGTTCCTGGAGCTGCTCACCGCCTACGGCTCGCCGTGGGGGCTGCGCGAACAGTGACCGTTCGCACGCAGTGGCGCTGTTTCACCGTGTGTCGACAGGTGACCCGGAGAGGCGTAAGGCATCCGAAAGGGTGTGTACCGACTCCCGATCGCAGGTGACTTTCGATGGACAACTGGCGGAACAGCGCGGCCTGCAGGACCGAGGATCCCGACCTCTTCTTCCCGATCGGCACCTCCGGACCCGCCCTGCTGCAGACGGAGCAGGCCAAGGGGGTGTGCCGGCGCTGCCCCGTGCGCGAGCAGTGCCTGGAGTGGGCGCTGGAGACCGGGCAGTCCATCGGGGTGTGGGGCGGCACCAGCGAGGACGAGCGGCGTGCGCTGAAGCGGCGCATCGCCGCCCGCCGTTCGTCGGGTTAGCGCTCGGCCGGGCCGGCGACCGGTCGACCGTCCGGTGCGTCCATGAGCCACCTCCCGTGCGCGGCAGTAGGCTCGCGGCACACCACGGAAGGGGCAGACGATCATGAGCGTGCGCGTGCGCCGTGTCTACGAGGCGCCCGAGCCGGACGACGGCGTCCGTGTCCTGGTGGACCGGCTGTGGCCGCGCGGTCTGGCGAAGGACACGGCACAGGTGGACGAGTGGCCCAAGGCACTCACCCCGTCGACGGAGCTGCGCCGCTGGTACCACGGGGACGGGGGCTCGTACGAGGAGTTCCGCGAGCGGTACGAGGCGGAACTGGCCGCTCCCGAGGCGGCCGAACTCCTCGACCGCGTACGGGAGCTGGTCGGGAGGGGCACCGTGACCCTGCTGACGGCGTCCAAGGACACCGAGCACAGTCACGCCGCGGTGCTGGCCCGCCTCCTGTCCGGCTGAGCGGCCGAGGGGCGGGCCCGCACCGCCGGGTCACGCCGTCTGTTCGGCCGCCGCCCGGCCGGCCGCCCGGCCCGAGAAGAGGCAGCCGCCGAGGAAGGTGCCCTCCAGGGCGTTGTATCCGTGCACGCCGCCGCCGCCGAAGCCGGCCACCTCGCCCGCCGCGTACAGGCCCTCGACCGGCGCGCCGTCGGCGCCGAGCGCGCGGGAGTCCAGGTCTGTCTGGATGCCGCCCAGGGTTTTGCGGGTGAGGATGTGCAGCTTGACGCCGATCAGCGGGCCGGCCCCCGGGTCGAGGATCCGGTGCGGAGTGGCCACCCGGCCGAGGCGGTCGCCGATGTAGCGCCGGGCGTTGCGGATCCCCTGGACCTGGGCGTCCTTGCTGTAGGCGTTGCCCAGCTGCAGGTCGCGGGCCTCGATCTGGCGCCGTACGGCGGCGGCGTCGAGCAGGGGCTTGTCGGTGAGGCCGTTCATCTTCTCGACGAGCTGTTCCAGGGTGGGGGCGGTGACGAAGTCCGCTCCCTTGCGCAGGAACGCGTCCACGGGCCCGGGAGCGCCCTTGCCCAGCACCCGTTCGCGGAGGAATCCGGCGCGGTCCTTTGCGGTGATGTCGGGGTTCTGCTCGGAGCCCGACAGGGCGAACTCCTTCTCGATGATCTTCTGGGTGAGGATGAACCAGGAGTGGTCGTGACCGGCGATGTCCTCGGTGGTGCGCAGATGCTTCAGTGTGCCGAGGGTGTCGTAGCCCGGCAGACAGGGCTCGGGCAGCCGGCGGCCGAGGGCGTCGAACCACATGGAGGACGGTCCCGGCAGGATGCGGATGCCGTGTCCGGGCCAGATCGGGTCCCAGTTCTGCAGGCCCTCGGTGTAGTGCCACATGCGGTCCCGGTTGACCAGCCGCACTCCCGCGCGGGCGCTGATGTCCAGCATCCGCCCGTCGACGTAGGCCGGGACCCCGGTGACCATCTCCCGCGGCGGGGTGCCCAGCCGCTCGGGCCAGTACCGGCGGACGATGTCGTGGTCGGCGCCTATGCCGCCGCTGGTGACGATCACGGCCTGGGCGGTGAGTTCGAACTCACCGGTCTTCTCGCGGCTGGACTCGACGCCGCGCGGTGCGTTGTCCTCCGCCAGTACGGTGCCGCGCACCCCGCGCGCCGCGCCGTCACCGACGACGAGCTCGTCGACCCGGTGCCGGTGGTGGAAGGTGAGCAGTCCGTCGCGCGCGGCCTGCCGGGCGTGGCGGACGAAGGGTTCGACGACTCCGGTACCGGTGCCCCAGGCGATGTGGAAGCGGGGCACGGTGTTGCCGTGGCCGTCGGCGCGGAGGTCGCCGCGCTCGGCCCAGCCGACGGTGGGCAGGAAGGTGATGCCGTGGCCGTTCAGCCAGGACCGCTTCTCGCCCGCCGCCCACTCGACGTAGGCCCGCGCCCAGCGCACCGCCCAGGCGTCCTCGTCGTCCAGTCGGTCGAAGCCCGCGCTGCCCCGCCAGTCGTTCCAGGCCAGGTCGAAGGAGTCCTTGATGCCCAGGCGCCGCTGCTCCGGTGAGCCCACCAGGAACAGCCCGCCGAACGACCAGTAGGCCTGGCCGCCGAGGTTGGCGGCGTTCTCCTGGTCGACCAGGGCGACCCTGCGGCCCCTGCTGGTCAGCTCGTGGGCCGCGACCAGGCCCGCGAGGCCCGCTCCGACGACGATGACGTCGGCATCCATGGCGACCGTCCCTTCCTTCATCCGGTGAGCAGCGCGGTGAGCAGTTGTTTCAGCCAGGCCCGGGCGCGCTCGACGTCCCGGTCCAGCAGCAGTTGGGTGGTGACACCGTCGTAGGCGGCGACCACGGCGTGGGCGGCGCCCTCCGTGTCGCCGAGCACGGCGGGCAGTTCCGTGTGGCCGCGGGCCCGGGCCAGCCGGTCCGCGATGGCGCCCCGCAGCCTCGCGCGGTGCTCCAGCAGGGAGCGCGCCACGCGCGGGTCCCGGGCGGCGTGCACCAGGAAGTCGGTCTTCACCAGCAGCCAGTCGCGGTCGAGCAGCAGGACCTCGGTGACGCGGTCCACGGCGGCGGGTACGTCGAGGTCGGGACCGTCCTGGGCGAGGGCCCCGGCGACCTGCTCCGCGATCAGCTCGGCGCGCTCCGCGTACAGGGCGAAGAACAGCTCGTCCAGGCCGGCGAAGTTGGAGTAGAAGGCGCCCCTGGTGTAGCCGGCGGCCTCGCAGACCTCCTCGATCGAGACGTGCCCGAAGCCCTTGGCCGCGAACACGGTGAACGCGGCCTCCAGGAGGTTCGCGCGCGTGCGGACACGCCGCCTGGTGACGCGCCCCGCCGTACCGCCCACCGCCATGGTCGTCCCTCCGTTCGATACAGGAACGTATCCGATACACCGATGTATCGAACAGTGCCGGGAGGAGGGAATCTCCCTCGGGCCATCTAGAACGCATTTTCGAATCAGGGTTTACGCTGGATCCATGAGCACGCACCACCCCCAGGCGCTCCAGGGATCCCTGTTCGACCAGACCGACGAGCTTCGCCTCGGCCCGCTCGACGGGCTGCGCCGTACCGAGCTCGGCCGGGGCGCCTGGATCGACGTACTGCCGGGATGGCTCGGCGGCTCGGACGCGCTCTTCGAACGGCTGGCCGCCGACGTTCCGTGGCGGGCGGAGCGCCGCCAGATGTACGACCAGGTCGTGGACGTGCCCCGGCTGCTGTCGTACTACCGCGCGGGGGACCGTCTCCCCCACCCGGTGCTGGACGAGGCGCGCGACGCGCTCAGCGCGCACTACGCCGGCGAACTGGGCGAGCCGTTCGCCACGGCCGGCTTGTGCTACTACCGCGACGGCCGGGACAGCGTCGCCTGGCACGGCGACCGGATCGGCCGGGGCGCCCGCGAGGACACGATGGTCGCCATCCTCTCCGTGGGCGCGCCGCGCGATCTGCTGCTGCGGCCCATGGGCGGCGGCGACACCGTGCGCCGTCCGCTCGGGCACGGCGACCTCGTCGTGATGGGCGGGTCCTGTCAGCGCACCTGGGAGCACTCCGTGCCCAAGAGCACGCGCGCCGCCGGTCCGCGCATCAGCGTCCAGTTCCGCCCGCGCGGCGTGAACTGACCGCCGGAAGCCTGTCCTCCCCGCGCGCGCTCCCCCACACTGGTCCGCACCCGGGTGGGGAGGGCCGATGGGCGGGGACACGGAGCGGGGGGACGGGGAGCGACGGCCGGGGAGCGGCCGGCGCGGTGAACTCGACGTGCTGCGCGCCCTCGTCGTCCTCGGGCTGGTCTTCTTCCACACCGCCCTGGTCTTCTCCCCGGACGACGACTTCTACGTGAAGAACGCGCGGACGACGGACGCCGTCACCGTCCTCGCCGGGTTCGGCGTGGTGTGGGCCATGCCGATGCTCTTCCTGGTCGCCGGTCTCGGCGCCCGCCACTCGATCCGCCGCAGGGGGCCGCGCGGTTTCGCCCGGGAACGACTGCTGCGCCTGGGCGTCCCGCTGGTCTTCGGCACGGCGCTGCTGTGCCCCCTCCCCCAGTGGCTGCGGCTGCGCGCCGCCGACCCCGGCTACGACGAGTCGTACGGACGGTTCTGGGCGCGGTTCCTCAGCGTGCGTCCGGACCTCGCCGACTTCCCCTTCGTGCTGGAGGGGGACCACTTCGAGACCGGGCATCTGTGGTTCGTCGTCCTGCTGCTCGCCTTCTGCCTGCTGCTCGCCCCGGTGGCCGCCCGCCTGGCGGCCGGGGCCGAACGCGCGGCACCCGCACTGCGGCGCCGGACGCTGCTGCTCCTGCTTCCCGCGCTGCCCCTGGCCGCCGTCAACGCGCTGCTCGGCATGGAGGAGGCCTACGCGGGCTGGAACCGCTGGGCCTATCTGCTCTTCTTCGCCTGCGGCTTCGCCCTCGCCGACGACGAGCGGGTACGGGAGCTCACGCGCCGCGCCGCACTGCCCGTGGGTGTGCTGGGGGTGGTGCTGTTCGCCGGGTCCGCGCCCGGTTTCGTCGCCGGGGACGACCCGTTCACCGCGTGGACACCTCTCGCGCTGGTGACGCGGGCACTGTTCGGGGCGGCCGGCTGGTGCTGGGTGGTCGGCATCCTCGGCCTGCTGGACCGGCCGCGACGCCCGCGCGTCCGCGGCGACCGGCCCGCGATAGGCGCGTACACGGCCCGCGCCGCCCTTCCGCTGTACGTGCTGCACCAGCCCGTCGTGGTCGCCTTCGCGTACGGCGTGGTCGGCTGGAGCGCGCCGATGGCCGTCAAGTACACGGTGATCGTGACGGCCTCGCTGGCGGTGATCCTCGTGCTGTACGAGTTCGGGGTGCGCAGGACGGCGGTGACCCGGTTCCTGTTCGGTATGCGCCCCGCGGCACCGTCCGCACCGGCGCCCGCACGGCCGGACCCGCCGCCCGCGCCCGCACGGTGATCTGCTTTGCTTCTTGCGTCGGACAGCAGCGAACTCGGACTCGGGACGGTCATGCGGGCAACAGTGCGTCGCGTCACGGACGACATCCATCTGGTGCACGGCACCAACACCAACTGGGTGATCCTCACCGAGGGGGACGCCGTCACGCTCATCGACACCGGCTACCCCGGCGACCGCGAGGGACTGCTCGCCTCCCTGGCCGAGGTGGGAAGTCGCCCCGAGGCGGTGACCGCCGTGCTGATCACCCACGCCCACAACGACCACCTGGGCTCCGCCGAGTATCTGCGCGCCACGTACGGCACGCCCGTCTACACCCACCGGGCCGAAGTCCCGCACGCACGGCGGGACTTCCTGCACCAGGTGACCGTGGGGCAGGTGCTGCGCAACGGCTGGCGGCCGGGCGTGCTGCCCTGGGCGGCGCACGCCCTGCGGACCGGCGGCACGGCGAACGTGGCGGTCACCGCACCCGAGCCGTTCCCGGGGCCGGGCCCGCTCGATCTGCCCGGCAGGCCGGTGCCCGTGCACACGCCCGGGCACACCGCAGGGCACTGCGCGTTCCACCTCCCGGACAGCGGAGCGGTGGTGTCGGGCGACGCCCTGGTCAGCGGCCACCCCACCGCACGGACCCAGGGGCCGCAGATGCTGACCGACATGTTCCACCACGAACGCGCCGCCGCCCTGGCCTCGCTGGACGTCCTGGCGGAACTGGACGGCGACCTGCTGCTGCCCGGGCACGGCCCGCTGCACGAGGGGCCGGTACGGGACGCTGCCCGGCTGGCGCGCGAGCGGGCCTCGTAAGGTGAGGTGACGATCACCCGCGAGACGAGGACACCGCAGCCATGGCACTGCAGATCAACGCCACCAACCCGGAGCATCCCGCGCTCCTGTTGGAACTGCCGTGGCAGCTGCCGCTGGAGGAGTGGCCGGAGCGGCACCTGGTGCCGCTGCCGCGCGGCATCTCCCGGCACGTGGTGCGCTACGCCCGCGCCGGCGACGAGGTGATCGCGGTGAAGGAGCTCGCCCAGCGGCCCGCGTTGCGCGAGTACGAGCTGCTGCGGGACCTGGACCGGATCGGCATCCCGGCGGTCGACCCGCTCGCCGTGGTCACGGGCCGCTCCGACCCCGCCGGGGAGCCACTGGAGAGCGTCCTGGTCACGAGGCATCTCGGCGGCTCGATGCCGTACCGGTCGATGTTCGAGACGACGCTGCGCCCGGCGACCATGCACCGGCTGATGGACGCGCTCGCCGTGCTGCTGGTGCGACTGCACCTGGCGGGGTTCGCCTGGGGCGACTGCTCGCTGTCCAACACGCTGTTCCGGCGGGACGCGGGTGCCTACGCGGCCTATCTCGTGGACGCCGAGACCGGCGACCTGCACCCGGAACTGAGCGTCGGCCAGCGCGAGTACGACCTCGATCTGGCGCGGGTCAACATCAGCGGCGAGCTGCTCGACCTGGAGGCCTCCGGGGCGCTGCACCCCTCCGTCGACCCGATCGAGTTCGGCACCGAGATCTGCGCCCGCTACCAGAGCCTGTGGCAGGAGCTGACCCGCACCTCCGTCTACCCGGCGGGCAAATACCACTACATCGAGCGGCGCATCCGGCGGCTGAACGACCTCGGATTCGACGTGGCCGAGATGCAGATCGAGCACGCCTCCAACGGCGACACCGTCACCTTCGTGCCCAAGGTCGTCGACGCCGGCCACCATCAGCGGCAGCTGCTGCGCCTGACCGGTCTCGACGCCGAGGAGAACCAGGCCAGGCGGCTGCTGAACGACCTGGAGAGCTGGATGGCCACCCAGGACGACTACGCGCCGGGCGATCCTCCCCCAAGCTCTCGGCTTCGCTCGAGCAGGGGGGACCCCCATGGCGCCCGCCCGGAGGTCCTCGCGCACCGCTGGGTGCGCGAGGTGTTCCGGCCCACCGTGCGGTCCGTGCCGCCGGAGCTGCGCGGGCCGATGGACGCGGCGGAGATCTACCACGAGCTGCTGGAGCACCGCTGGTACCTGTCCGAGCGGGCCCAGCACGACATCGGTCTCGACACGGCCGTCGAGGACTACATCAGGAACATTTTGCCGAAGGCGCGGGCGACGCTGCGGCCGACGGACGACTGAGCGGGCGGCCGGGGCTCAGGACGGCGGCACCACGGCCACGGGGCAGTCCGCGTGGTGCAGGACCCCGTGGGCCACCGAGCCGATCCGGGCGCCCACGGCCGTACGGCGGGCGCGGCGGCCGACGACCATCAGCTGGGCGGTGCCCGCCACCGACAGCAGCACCTGGCCGGCGCTGCCCATCTCCACGTGCTCGACCACGTGCACGTCGGGGTAGCGCTCCCGCCACGGTGCGAGCGCCGCCGCCAGGGACTTCTGCTCGTACGGCTCCAGTCCCCCGGCCTCGTCGAGGAGTTGGAGGGAGGCGGGGCTGTAGGCGAACACCGGCGGCAGGGTCCAGGCCCGCACGGCACGCACGGTGGCCCCGCGCCGGGACGCGGTCTCGAAGGCGAAACCGAGCGCGGCGGCGCTGTCCTCCGGGTCGCCCTGCTGTCCGACCACGATCTCGTGCCCGGCGACCTCGTTCGACGCCTGGTCCCCGGCCCGGACGAACACGACCGGCCGCCGCGCGTCGACGATCACCTGCTGGCCGACCGAGCCGACCAGGAAGCCCATGATCCGGCCGTGACCCCGCGAGCCGAGCACCAGCATCTCGGCGTCGGCGGCGACCCCGGTCAGCGTCTCGACCGCGTCGCCCTCCAGGACGTCCGTCGTCAGGGCCAGGTCCGGGTGCCGGTCCTGGATGGTGCGGGCCGCTTCGCCGACCGCGTCGCGCACCCACTGCTCCTGGGTGGCTCTGTCCCCCGCGTCCACCGCGTCGCCGCCCGCCTCGAAGCGCCAGGCATGCACCACCCTGAGCGGCAGTCCCCTGCGGACCGCCTCCCGGGCCGCCCAGTTCAGCGCGGCGAGGCTCTCCTCGGTTCCGTCGATCCCTGCCGTGATCGGGCGCGTCATGCCGTTCCTCCCGGTGTCGTGTCCACTGCGCGGGATCCAGTCTTCCCTACGCTGCCCTCATGACTCTGATGTGGGAGCAGGTAGTGATGGACGCGGCCGACCCGGTGGCCCTGGGGCGCTGGTGGAGCGAGGCCCTGGGCTGGGTGGTGGTGAACGACGCACCCGACGAGTTCGAGATCCGGCCGGCACCGGACCGGCTGCCGGGTCTGATCTTCGAACCGGTCCGGGAGGGCAAGGCGGGCAAGAACCGGCTGCACCTCGACTTCCGGCCCGACGACCAGGAGGCCGAGGTCGCCCGGCTGCTGACGCTCGGCGCGCGCCACGTGGACATCGGACAGGGCGAGCAGTCGTGGGTGGTCCTCTCGGACATCGAGGGCAACGAGTTCTGCGTGCTGTCCTCGCGCCGCGCGTGAACTCCGGCCGTCTCTGAGCGGACGGACGCGAACGCACATACGATGGGCAGGGCCGGCGCGGTGGCCGGACCGGGGCCCGCCGTGCCGCCTACCGCCGACGTGGGGGACGTATGACACAGGCCGCCGACGCAGCGCGGACCGTCATCATGACCGTGGACGACGATCCGGGTGTCTCCCGCGCCGTGGCCCGGGATCTGAGGCGGCGCTACGGCGAGTCGTACCGGATCGTGCGCGCCGAGTCGGGCGAGTCCGCGCTGGACGCGCTGCGTGAGCTGAAGCTGCGCGGCGACCTCGTCGCGGTGATCCTCGCCGACTACCGGATGCCGCAGATGAACGGCATCGAGTTCCTGGAACAGGCCCTCGACATCCACCCGGGCGCGCGGCGGGTGCTGCTGACCGCGTACGCGGACACGCATGCCGCGATCGACGCGATCAACGTCGTCGACCTCGACCACTATCTGCTCAAGCCGTGGGACCCGCCCGAGGAGAAGCTGTACCCCGTCCTGGACGACCTTCTGGAGGCCTGGCGGTGCAGCGACTACCGGCCCGTGCCCAGCACCAAGGTCGTCGGGCACCGCTGGTCGGCGCGCTCCTCCGACGTGCGCGAGTTCCTGGCCCGCAACCAGGTGCCCTACCGCTGGTACTCCGCCGACGAGCCGGAGGGCGCGCGGCTGCTGGCCGCCGCGGGGCAGGACGGTATGCGGCTGCCGGTGGTGATCCCGCCGGACGGGACGCCCCTGGTGGCACCCGAGGCGGTGGACCTCGCCGCCCATGTGGGCCTCGCGACGACCCCGGCGGCCGACTTCTACGACCTGGTGGTGATCGGCGGCGGCCCCGCGGGGCTCGGCGCGGCGGTCTACGGGGCCTCGGAAGGGCTGCGGACCGTCCTGGTGGAACGGTCGGCGACCGGCGGCCAGGCCGGCCAGAGCTCGCGCATCGAGAACTATCTCGGCTTCCCCGACGGTGTCTCGGGGGCGCAGCTCACCGAGCGGGCACGGCGCCAGGCCACCCGGTTCGGCGCCGAGATCCTCACCGCGCGCGAGGTGACGGGACTGGAGATCAACGGCGCCGCCCGCGTCGTACGGTTCTCCGACGGCTCCGCCATCGCCGCGCACAGCGTGATCCTGGCGACCGGGGTGTCCTACCGGCAGCTGGCGGCGCCCGGCTGCGACGAACTGGGCGGCTGCGGGGTCTTCTACGGGTCCGCGCTGACCGAGGCGGCCGCCTGCCAGGGCCACGACGTGTACATCGTCGGCGGCGCCAACTCGGCCGGGCAGGCGGCGATGTACCTGTCCCGGTTCGCCAAGTCGGTGACGCTGCTGGTGCGCGGACCGGATCTGACGGCGTCGATGTCCCACTACCTGATCCAGCAGATCGAGGAGGCGCCGAACATCTCGGTGCGCTGCGGCACGGTCGTCGAGGGCGCGCACGGCGACGGCCATCTGGAGCGGCTGACGCTGCGGGACACGGGCAGCGGGGAGACCGAACTCGTGGACGCACAGTGGCTGTTCGTGTTCATCGGCGCCGCCCCGCTGACCGGCTGGCTGGACGGCACGGTGCTGCGGGACGGACGCGGGTTCATCCTCGCCGGGCCCGATCTGACCGCCGACGGGCGGCCGCCGGCGGACTGGGAGCTGGACCGGCCGCCCTACCACCTGGAGACCAGTGTGCCCGGTGTGTTCGTCGCGGGCGACGCGCGCGCGGAGTCCGCGAAGAGGGTCGCGTCCGCCGTCGGAGAGGGAGCCATGGCCGTCATGCTCGTCCACCGGTATCTGGAGCAGTCGTGAGCGAGCAGCCGGCGCCGTGCAGCCCGCAGGAGATCGGTTCCCTCTTCCTGTTCGAGAAGCTCACCCCGGCCCAGCTCGGGCGGCTCTGCGACGAGGGCCGGGTGGAGCGGTTCGGGCCGGGACCGGTCTACGCCGAGGGTGATCCCGCCACCTGCTTCTACGTGATGCTGGAGGGCACCGTGGTGCTGTCCCGCCGGGTCGGCGGTGACGACGTCGAGGTCAACCGCACGTCCCAGCGCGGGGTGTACGCGGGGGCGATGCAGGCCTACCTCGGGGAGCGGGTGCCGCAGGTCTACAACAACTCCATGCGCGTGACGGAGCCGACCCGGTTCTTCGTGCTGCCCGCGGACACGTTCGCGAGCATCATGCAGGAGTGGTTCCCGATGGCGGTGCATCTGCTGGAGGGCCTGTTCTTCGGTTCGAAGAGCACCCAGCGCGCCATCGGCCAGCGCGAACGGCTGCTGGCGCTGGGTTCGCTGTCGGCCGGGCTGACCCACGAACTGAACAACCCCGCCGCGGCGGCCGTACGGGCGACCTCGAGCCTGCGTGAGCGGGTGGGCAAGATGCGCCACAAGCTGCGCATCATCTCCGCGGGCAGCTACGACCGCGAGACGCTGGCGCGTCTGATCGACATCCAGGAGCGCACGGCCGAGCGGGTCGCGAAGGCGCCCGTGCTCAGCCCCCTCGAGGCCGCGGACCGGGAGGACGCGCTCTCCGACTGGCTGGACGACCACGGCATCGCCGACGGCTGGCGGATCGCCCCGACGTTCGTCCAGGCCGGGCTCGACCTGGACTGGCTGGACCAGGTCGCCGCGGCCGTGGACGAGGAAATCCTCCCCGGGGCGGTCGGCTGGCTGAGCTACACGGTCGAGACGGAACTGCTGATGGACGAGATCGCGGACTCCGCGAGCCGTATCTCGCATCTCGTCGACGCCGCCAAGCAGTACTCGCAGCTCGACCGCGCGCCCTTCCAGGTCGCCGATGTGCACGAACTCCTCGACAGCACCCTGCTGATGCTGTCGGGCAAGATCGGGCGGCGGATCGAGGTGGTCAAGGAGTACGACCGCACACTGCCGCGCATCCCGGCGTACCCGGCGGAGCTCAACCAGGTGTGGACCAACCTGATCGACAACGCGGTCTCCGCGATGGACCACACGGACGGGGAGGCCGCGGGGGGCACGCTGACCGTGCGCACCGCGCGCGAGCACGACCGGCTGCTGGTGGAGTTCCGCGACACCGGGACGGGGATCCCGCCGGAGATCCGCGACCGCGTCTTCGACCCGTTCTTCACCACCAAGCCGGTGGGCGAGGGCACCGGCCTGGGCCTGGACATCTCCTGGCGGATCGTGGTCAACAAGCACCACGGGAGTCTCCGCTTCGACTCCGAGCCGGGCGACACCCGCTTCCAGGTGCTCCTCCCGCTCACCGCTCCGGCCCCCGACGACACCTCCGAGGAGCCCGAATGACCAGCGAGCACGCCATCGATCCGAGCGTCCCGCCGGCCGGCGCCGGATGCGCCGACTGCGACACCGCGGGCGGCTGGTGGTTCCATCTGCGGCGCTGCGCGCAGTGCGGCCACATCGGCTGCTGCGACAGCTCACCCGGGCAGCACGCCACGGCACACTTCGAGGCCACCGGTCATCCCGTGGTCCGCAGCTACGAGCCGGGCGAGGGCTGGTTCTGGAACTACGCCACCCATGAGCTGTACGAGTCCGGTCCCGACCTGGCCCCGCCCGTGAGCCACCCGGCCGACCAGCCGGCGCCGGGCCCGGCGGACCGGGTCCCCCCGGACTGGGCCGAGTCACTGCACCGCTGACCGTCCGCGCGGGAACCCGCGCCCCCTGCCCGTCGTTGTCCGGACACCCCCACCGGTCCGTGTGCACCATGACTCCATCAGGGCGGCGCAATGAGCGAGTTGGTTCCCGGCGGCAATGTGCCTCTCCCGGGCGGCGCCGTCTCCGTCCGGGTGCCCGGGCCCTTCGACGTGTCCGCGCTGATCACGGACGACGGCGGGAAGGTGCGCGGCGACGGCGACTTCGTGTTCTACAACCAGCCGGCCGCCCCCGGAGCCCGGCTGAGCGGCGCCACCCTCACCGTCGAACCGGCGGCACTGCGGCCCGGCGCCACGCGGGTCACGGTGGCCGTCAGCCCCGCCGATCCCGGCACCCCGCTCAGCGGCCTGCCCACACCCGTGATGGACGTCGCCGACGGCGGGGGCCGTCCGCTGGCCCGGTTCTCGCCACCGCGCCCACGGCAGGAGACCGTCCTGCTCCTCGCCGAGATCTACCGGCGCGGCGACCGCTGGAAGCTGCGCGCCCTGGGACAGGGGTACGCCGACGGACTGGCCGGTCTCGCCCGGGACTTCGGGGTCGACGTCGAGGAGGACGACGGGGCCGTCTCCACCCGGACGGGCCCCGCCGCACCGCCCCGCCCCCAGGCCCCGCCGTCCGCCGGGGACGGTTTCCTCGAGCTGGTGAACTCGGCCCGGACCGCGGCCGGTTCGGCTCCGGTCGCCCACGACGCGCGGCTGGCCGAGGCGGCGCGGGACCACGCCGCCATGATGGCCCGGGGCGGGCGCCTGGGTGTCGAGGGCGTGGACGGTGTCTCCGTGCACCAGCGCGTCGTCGCCGCCGGATACCCGTATCTCACGGTCGGCGAGCACCTGGTGTCGGGCCCTCCCACCGTCGCCCTGTTCCTCGACCACTGTCTGCGTCACGAGGCGGCCCGACGGACCGTGTGCGACCCGGCGTTCACACACGCCGCGGTGGCGTCCGCCGGCGGCGGCTCCGGTGACACGTACTGGACGGCGCTGTGGGCCAGTCCGCTCACCCCGCAGGGTCTGGAGCGGACCGCGGCCGAGGTCGTCGAGCTCACCAACCGGGAGCGTGCCCGGGCCGGGCTGCCGCCGCTGTCCCGGGATCCCCGGCTGGCCGTGGCCGCGCAGGCGCACTGCGCCGACATGGTGGCCCGCGACTTCTACTCCCACACCGCGCCGGACGGCAGCCGGCCCTGGGACCGGGCGGCCGCCGCGGGCTCCGCGCGGCGCACGATCGGCGAGAACATAGCCTGCGGCCAGCGTTCGGCCGCCGAGGTGGTGCGGGGGTGGATGAACAGCCCCGGTCACCGCGCCAACATCCTCAAGCCCGACTTCACCCACATCGGCGTCGGTTTCACGGGCGGTGGCCGGTCGGGCACGTACTGGACGCAGCTCTTCGGGGCCTGACGGCGGTGCCCGCCGTGTCGGCTGCCGTGATCCTGGCGGAGGCGGAGCGTCCGGGTGAGGATGCCTCCATGAAGGGTGACCTGTTTTCCAGTCAGCACATGGTGCAGCCGGCGACGGCCGCGGGCATGACGGTCGAGAACGCCAAGTGCCTCCGCTACACGGTCGACGGCGAGATGCTCGCCCGTCAGGGGGCGATGGTCGCCTACCGCGGCAGCCTCCAGTTCGAGCGCAGGGGCCAGGGCGTGGGCGGCATGCTCAAGCGCGCGGTGACCGGCGAGGGACTGCCGCTGATGGCGGTGCGCGGACGGGGCGAGGCCTGGTTCGCCCACGAGGCGCAGAACTGCTTCGTCGTGGAGGTCGACCCGGGTGACGAGTTCACCGTCAACGGGCGCAACGTCCTGTGCTTCGACGCCTCGCTGTCGTACCGCATCGCGACCGTGAAGGGCGCCGGGATCACCGGGGGCGGCCTGTTCAACAGCGTCTTCACGGGGCACGGCCGGCTGGGGCTGGTGTGCGATGGCAATCCGCTGGTCATCCCGGTGTCGCCGGAGGACCCGGTGTACGTGGACACGGACGCGATCGTCGGCTGGACCGCGGGCCTGGACACCTCGCTGCACCGTTCGCAGTCGCTGGGCTCGATGCTGCGCGGCGGTTCGGGCGAGGCTGTGCAGCTGATGCTGCGGGGGCAGGGCCATGTCGTCGTCCGGCCCAGTGAGGCGACACCGCACAGGGCCCAGCAGCACTGACCGTGGTTGACCCCGCCCGCGGCGCGGGCCAGGGTGGATCACGGCGCGGATCACCAGCCCCCCGTGCCGGAGAGGTGGCAGTCGTGATCGGGATCGCCGACGTCGAGACCGCGGCCGAGCGGATCGCCGGGCATGTGGTGCGGACCCCGACCGTGCCGAGCCCCGGGCTTTCGGCCCTGCTGGGTGCGCCGGTCACGGCGAAGCTGGAGCTGCTGCAGCGCACCGGTTCGTTCAAGGTGCGGGGTGCGGCGGCGAAGCTGCTGTCGCTGAGCGAGGCCGAGCGGGCCGCCGGGGTCGTGGCGGTGAGCGGCGGCAACCACGGGATCGCCCTCTCGGTCATGGCCGCCGCCCTGGATGTGAAGGCCACGGTGGTGATGCCGCGCACCGCACCCGTGCGGGCGGTGGAGATCGCGGAGTCGGCGGGTGCCTCGGTACGGGTGACCGACGACATGGACGGCGCGTTCGCGCTCATGAAGCGGCTGCAGCAGGAGGGGCTGACGCTGGTCCATCCCTTCGACGACCCGGTGGTGATCGCCGGCCAGGGCACCGTGGGCCTGGAGTTCGCCGCGGACGCCGGGGACCTCACGGACGTACTGGTGAGCATCGGGGGCGGCGGACTGATCGCCGGAGTCGCGGCGGCACTGCGGGCGCTGCGGCCCGGGGTGCGGGTGTGGGGCGTGGAGACCGAGGGGGCGCAGGCGATGTCCGAGGCGCTGGCGGCCGGCGGCCCGGTGCCGGTGGAGCTGAGGTCGATCGTCTCCACGCTGAGCGCCCCGGCGGTGTCGCAGCTGACGTACGAGCATGTCTCGGAGCTGGTCACCGAGGTGCTGGTGGTGCCGGACCGGGAGGCGGTGCGGGGCTCCCTGGATCTCGCGGACCACGCCAAGGTGTGGGCGGAGCCGGCGGCCGGCTGTCTGCTGCCCGCGGCGCGGCGGGTGCTGGAGCGGGTCGGCGAGGGGGCCCGGCTCGGTCTCGTGGTGTGCGGCGGCAACGCCACGACCGCCGACATGATCGCCTGGACGGAACACTTCGAGCTCCGCTGATCCGTTCTTTGAACGGACCCGGCCCTCTGCCCCGTACCACTGGGGACAGCGGGATCCAGCGGTTCGACAAGGGATGACCATGGGCAGGGCGCACGTCTCCACAGACCAACCGGTGGCCGGACGGTACCGGCTGGTCGAGATCACGCATCGTGAGACCAACCGCGTCAGCTGGTACGCCGAGGACCTGCAGACGGGCCGCCCGTGCCTTGCCACCCGGACCGAGCTGCCGCAGGACGCCGGCGAGACCGCCCGGCGCACCCCTTCGCGCGTCCTGCGGGCCACGGAGAGCGTGGACCGGCTGTGCCCCGGCCGGATCGCCACGGTCGTCGACACCGTCGAGGAGGACGGCTGTCTGTGGACCGTCACCGCCTGGATCGACGGCACTCCCCTGGACGAAGTCCTCGCGGGGCAGGGCACGTTCAACTACGTACGGGCCGCGCGCATCGCGCTGGAGGTGCTCGACGTGCTGGACGCCGCACACGCCGAGGCCATCACGCACGGTGAGCTCAGTCCCGGTCAGGTGTTCCTGCGCGAGGGCGGTCCGGTCGTCGTCACCGGGTTCGGTCTGGCCGGGAGCACCTCGGCGCCCCGGCTCACGGCACCGGCGTACGCCTCTCCGGAGCAGGCACGGGACCAGCGGATCGGTCCCGCGGCGGACCTGTGGGCGCTGGGGGCGATCCTCTACACGATGCTCGAGGGCCGGCCGCCTTTCCGGGACCGCGGACGGCCCGAGGCCACGCTGAAGGCCGTGGACCGGCTGCCGCTGCGCACCCCGGTGCGGTCCGGGCCGCTCACCCGGGTGGTCCAGGGGCTGCTGCGCAGGGACGCGCGGGAGCGGCTGACCCGCCAGGTGGTGCGGGAGGCGCTCACGCGTGTGCTCCGGGAGGATCCCGGGGCCGTGGAGGCGTCGGTGCCGGGCCCGCGGCTGCGCGGTGCGTACACCGCGCAACTGCGCCGCGTGGGCGACGGGTTGAGCAGAAGGACCATGGTGCTGGGCACCACTCTGGCCGTGGTCACCGTGGCGGTCGCCGTGCTCGCCGCGACACAGGGGCTGCCGGGCACCGGCTCCGGCGCGGACTCCGCGGCCGAGGCGCCGCAGGCCTCGGCGTCCGCGCCGACGGGTCCCGCCGCGCCGGACGGCGGGAGCGACCCCGGTGCGTCGGACCCGGCCCCGCCGTCCGCCACGGCCTCGGCCGCACCCTCCCCCTCCCCGTCGGGCACGGGCGGTGTCCCGCCCGGCTTCCGGACCTACAGCGCCCCTGAGGGCTTCTCCGTCGCGCTGCCCGAGGGCTGGGAGCGCCTGGACACCTCGCGTGCCGCGGACCTGGCCTATCGCGTGACCTTCGGCGCCGAGGGGGATCCGCGCACGCTGGCCGTCACCTACAGCGAGCGTGTGGGATCGGACGCCGTGGCCGTGTGGCGGGACGACGTGGAGCCGCCGCTGGAGCGGTCCGGCGGCTACGAGAGGATCGGCGCCATCGAGGCGCGCACCTACCGGGGCCGCGAGGCCGCCGACATGGAGTGGTACGCCGACGACGGCGGCACCCGGCTGCGCACCTTCGGCCGCGGTTTCCTGCTCGGCGGCGGGCGCGGCTTCTCGCTGCGCTGGACGACGCCCGCCGCCGACTGGGAGGAACCCGCGAGCCGCGAGGCGCTACGGACCTTCCTGCGGACGTTCCGCCCGGGCACGGACTGAGCCGCGCGGGGCACGCAGCTTGCGCAGGGGCCGGTGGTTCAGCGGCTGGGTGAGCCAGCGGGCCCGGAAGGTCCCGTCGGCGAGGGAGCACAGGACCCGCAGACGGTGCGGCGTCTCCAGGAACACCACGTCCGCATTGAAGGTGTCCCCGCCCGTCCAGCCGCCGCTCACGGCGACCGGGACGGGCTGTTCGGTGACGGTCCAGCCCGGTCCGTCGCACCGCACGTCGAACGGCTCGCCGTCCTCCGTCAGGCGCAGCGTCCAGCCGCCGGCGTCCGCCGTGACCGCGGCCGCGGTCAGCTTCGGCCGGTCGGCGCAGACGCCGCCCTCCGGGGTGAACTCGGCGCCCGGCCGGTCTCGCTGCGGCGGTGTCGGGCCGCCGTCGACCGGGGCGAGAGCGAGCGCGTCGAGGCGGTCGCGCAGGGCGATGTCGGCGTCCTCCCGGCCGGTCAGCGGGGCGGGGCGGAAGGCCGGCAGAAGGTGCCGCCAGACCAGGTCGAGGTACTCCTGCGTCTGCTCGGTCGCCGTGGTCGCGGCGATCACCGCGTCGTGCTCGGGCAGGACGATGCAGAACTGGCCGTACGCCCCGTCGCCCCGGAATCCGTGCCGGGAGACCCAGAACTGGAACCCGTAGCCGCGGTTCGAGTCCTGCCGGTCCCCCACCAGCGCGGTTCCGGCGGTCGGTATGTGCGGCCGCGAGGCGCGGGCCACCCACCCCTCGGGAAGCAGCCGCCGGCCCTGCCAGACCCCGTCGTCCAGATAGAGCTGGCCGAGCCGCGCGACGGCGTCGGTCGCGGCGTGCAGTCCGCTGAATCCGATCTCCCGGCCCGTCCGGTCCCGCTCCCACACGGCTTCGCCGATGCCCAGCGGGTCGAACAGCCGGGGCCTGAGATAGTCGGTGAGGGACTGTCCGGTCACCCGCTGCACGATCGCGCCGAGCGTGTACGTGCACGGCTGGTTGTACGCGAAGAGGGTGCCCGGGTCGCGCTGGGGCGGCTGGAGCAGGAAGCCGCGTACGGGCTCGGCGGGGTCGGTGCCGAACGCCGCGTCGACGGTCTCGTCCTCGTGGCCGCTGGCCATGGACGCCACGTGCCGGACCAGCATCGCCCGACTGCGCGGGTCGGTGATGTCGGCCTCGAACTCCGGGAAGTACGAGAGCACCGGGGCGTCGAAGTCGATCAGTCCCTCGTTCTCGGCGAGAGCGGCGGCGGTCGCCGTGAAGCTCTTGCTGAGCGAGTACAGCTGCTGCGGGCGCCGCGCGGTGTAGGGGGCCCACCAGCCGGAAGCCACGACCCGTCCATGGCGCAGGACCATCAGGCTGTGCGGCTCGATGCCGGGGGCGGTCTCGACGGCGTCGAGGAAGGCGTGGACGCCCGACGCGTCGACGCCCTGCGCGGCGGGGGCGGAGGCAGAAAGTGAGCGCTCGGTCATGGGGCCATCCTGCCCGGGCGGCCGACGGGTGATCCACCGTTTTCCCCGCCCCGGGCCGGGGACCCGGGCGGTATGGTGCGAATCGGATACACGATGATGACCGAGCAGGCCGGACCCCGTGAGCTGGTCGACCATGTGGTGCGGGCCGAGGAGGCGGGGTTCGACTTCTCGGTGACCTCCGACCACTACTTCCCCTGGCTGGAGTCGCAGGGGCACTCGCCGTACGCCTGGAGCGTGCTGGGCGCCGCCGCGCAGGCCACGTCGCGCATCCCGCTGATGACGTACGTGACGTGTCCGACGTTCCGCTACCACCCGGCGGTGGTGGCCCAGAAGGCGGCGACGGTGCAGCTGCTGTCCGGGGGCCGGTTCCGGCTGGGGCTCGGCTCCGGAGAGAACCTCAACGAGCACGTGGTGGGCGGCGGCTGGCCGTCCGTGGACGTGCGGCACGAGATGCTCGAGGAGGCGGTGGAGATCATCCGCGCCTTGTTCGAGGGCGGTCACGTGAACCACCGGGGCACCCACTTCGACGTCGAGTCGGCCCGGCTGTGGGACGTGCCGGACGAGCCGCCGCCGATCGGCATCGCGGTGTCCGGGAAGCGGTCCTGCGCCCTCGCGGGCCGGCTCGCCGACCTGGTGATCGCCACCGAGCCGAAGGCGGGGCTGCTCGACGACTTCGACCGGCACGGCGGGCAGGGCAAGCCGCGGGTGGGGCAGCTCCCGGTGTGCTACGACCCCGACCGGGACGCGGCCGTCGAACGCGCCCACGACCAGTTCCGCTGGTTCGGCAACGGCTGGAAGGTCAACTCGGAGCTGCCGCACCCCGACTCCTTCGCGTCGGCGACGCAGTTCGTCCGGCCCGACGACGTCGCCGGGTCCATTCCGTGCGGCAGCGACCCGGCGGACTTCGTCGAGGCCGTCCGTCCCTACGCCGAGGCCGGTTTCACCGAGATCGCCCTGGTGCAGATCGGCGGCGAGTCCCAGCCGGGCTACCTGGACTGGTCGGAGAAGACGCTGCTGCCGGCCCTGCGCGAGGCGTTCGGCTGACGCCCGCGGGGCCGGGTCGCGGGGTATCACCCGTCGGGCTGAGCATCTCGCGCGGATGCGGGGTACTAGAGGGCCCTACGCCGGTACTTCCCGAAAGGCCCTCTCGTGACTTCGTTCGTGCACAAGACCCTGGTGGTGGAGCTCCAGGCGGGCGTCACGGACCGCTTCCCCGTGCTCGCCCACCTGAGTTACGACCCGTCCGACCCGTTCGCCGTCACCGTCGTCTTCAGTCACGACGGCCGGGTCCTCGCGCGCTGGCAGCTGGACCGGGAGATGGTCACCGCCGGGCTGACCCGTCCGGTCGGGATCGGGGACGTGCGGCTGCGCCCGGAGTCCCGGGGTGTGGGCCGGGAGCTGCGGATGGAGTTCCTCGGTGAGGCGCACGCCGACGGCGGCCGGCATCACGCGGTGGTGTTCGCGTGGGCCGAGGCCGTCGGCGACTTCCTGCGGGAGACCCGACGGGCGGTCCCGCCGGGGCGCGAGGAGGTCCGCGTGGACGACTTCCTCGCGGACGTCCTCGCGGGGAGCTGATCCCCCGGGCGCGCGGGGGGCCCGGACGGCCGTGGCCGCGCGTCCTTCGTCACCGCGCCGTGTGGCGGTACCGGGTCCACATCGGCAGGCCGAACCAGCACAGCAGGTACCAGCAGACGACCCCGGCCACGAGGTACGGGACGAAGTCGTCGTGGGTGGCCACGCGCAGGATGAGCAGCAGCGAGGCACTGGTGGTGGCGAGCAGGAGCAGCAGGCCGAGCAGGGTGAGCCGCGAGGCCCACTGCACCGCCTGCGGTTTGATGAGCCGGCCCGAGACGAGCCGGTGCAGCGACACCGGACCGATGAGCGCCCCGGTCGCACAGGCGCCCAGCACCACCGTCACGATGTAGATCGTCTTGTCGGTGTCGGACAGGTCGTCATAGGTCGGGGTGAACACGACCGTCAGCAGGAAACCGAACAGGATCTGTACGCCCATCTGGGCGACGCGGACCTCCTGGATGAGTTCCGTCCACATCCGGTCCGCTCTCTCCTCCTCGGTCTCGTTCCGCCCCCGGCGCCTGGTCCCGCCCCGCTCCGTGTCCGACACAGTGCCTCCCTGTACTCGCGGCCTCGGTGGGTCTCCTCTCTCGGATTCCCCGAAAGCCGCGGTACTCCCCGGGTGGGTCGCCGGTTTGGCGGCCCGGGCCACGGTTACACGGACGGCGATGACACCGAGGCCGGGAGGTCGTGGGACGTATGACGGACACCCAGCTCACCGTGACGCTCAGCGGCGGCGGCGTCGACGACGCCCGGGCGGTCGTGCGGGCGCTGGAGGGCGCCTTCGGGGCACCGGACCAGCGCCCCTCCGACGCGCAGGCGACGGTCCATGTGGCGACGTTCGCCGGGGAGGGGCGAGGAACCGACGGGCCGACGGACGCGGGGGCGCTGTCCGCGCCGGTGTCCGTCACCGTGCAGGGCACCCCGGACGCGGTGCGGCGGGCGGGCGACGCGCTCAGGCGGTCCTTCACCACGCGCGACGAGGGCGCCGCCTCCGGGGACCAGGAGCAGGAGCGGCAACTGCTCCTGGAGCCGTGACCCGCGCCGCTACCAGCGGTTTTCCACCTGGTCCTTGATTCGCCGGTCGTAGAGGTCGCCGATCGCCGTGAGCGTCGCTTCGGACAGCTCCGGCAGCCGGGCGGCCGCCGCGTTGGCGCGGGCCTGCTCGGGCGAACGGGCGCCGGGGATGACGGTGGTGACACCGGGCTGCCGGACGATCCAGCGCAGGGCCAGCTGGGCCGGGGTGTATCCCTCGGGGGCGAGCGCGGCGAACTCGGCGGCGGCCTCGACACCGGTCGCGTAGTCGACGCCGGAGAAGGTCTCGCCCTGGTCGAAGGCTTCGCCGTGCCGGTTGTAGGTGCGGTGGTCGTTCTCGGCGAAGACGGTGTCCCGGGTGTACTTGCCGGACAGCAGTCCGGAGGCGAGCGGAACCCGGGCGATGATGCCGACGCCCGCCTCGCGGGCGGCCGGAAGCACCTCGCGCAGCGGCTTCATGCGGAACGGGTTGAGGATGATCTGCACGCTCGCCACGTTCGGCCGCGCGATGGCCGTCAGGGCCTCCGCGCAGGTCTCCACGCTGACGCCGTAGGCGGCCACGCGCTCCTCCGCCACCAGGGTGTCGAGGGCGTCGAAGACCTCGTCGGTGGAGTAGACGGAGGTCGGCGGGCAGTGGAGCTGCACCAGGTCGATGCGGTCGACACCGAGGTTGCGCCGTGAACGGTCGTTCCAGGCGCGGAAGTTGTCCAGGACGTAGTTCTCGGGGATCTGATCGACCCGGCGGCCCATCTTGGTGGCGACCAGCACGTGCAGATCGGGCCGTCCGCTCAGGAACGACGCGATGGTCTGCTCGCTGCGTCCGTCGCCGTAGACGTCGGCGGTGTCGAAGAAGGTGACCCCCGACTCGGCGGCGGCCTCGAGGACCGCGAGTGCTTCCTTGTCGTCGACGTCGCCCCAGTCCGCCCCGAGTTGCCATGTGCCGAGACCGACCACGGAGGCGTGCTGACCCGACCTGTCGAATGTGCGCTCGTCCATGACGCCAGTCTGTCATCCGTCACGGCGGACGGCTCGGGCACCGGTCCGGTGCCGGCCGGCGCGGGCCTGCCATGGGATCGCGCCATTCTCGCGGCGTGACGCGGGCCACAGGACGCCCACCACCCACGGAAGATCATCCGGGAGGCGCGCCACAGGGAGCGGAATTTCCTCTTCCGCCACTGCGGACCGGCACACCACAGCAAGATCATCTTCGTTCAAGTCTGTACGACATGACGGCAATTGCCCGGATCGCGGCCAACCGCCTCGGCGGCATTTCTCCCGTTACCGGCACCGGCGATAAGCATGCGGGGTCCTGATCCCGAATCGACCCGAGGAGATCCGTATGCCGGAACTCAGCCGTCGCCGCGCGCTCACCACGGCGGCCGCCCTCGCCACCGCCGCCGGTGTCCCGTCGGCCCTCGCCCCCTCCGCACGGGCCGCCGGGGCCGCCGGGCACCGCCACGGCTCCCCTGCGGACTTCGACGAGGTCTACCGGGGCCGCCGGATACGGGGCACCTCGTCCGCGGCCGGCGGTCATCACCATCACGGGCCCGGATACGCCGTGTTCGTGGACGACGTGGAACTGCATGTGATGCGCAACGCCGACGGCAGCTGGATCAGCGTCGTCAGCCACTACGACCCCGTCCCCACCCCGCGCGCGGCCGCCCGTGCCGCGGTGGACGAACTGCAGGGCGCCCCGCTTCTTCCCCTGCCCTCCAACTGATCCCCCCGTAAGCACCCTGGGAGCACCCCGCACATGACCGTCCGCAAGAACCAGGCGAGCCTGACCGCCGAGGAGAAGCGCCGCTTCGTCGCCGCGCTGCTGGAACTCAAGCGCAGCGGCCGCTACGACGAGTTCGTCACCACCCACAACGCCTTCATCATGTCCGACACCGATCACGGCGAGCGGACGGGACACCGCTCACCGTCCTTCCTGCCCTGGCACCGCAGATTTCTCCTGGAGTTCGAGCGGGCACTGCAGTCGGTGGACGCCTCGGTCGCGCTGCCGTACTGGGACTGGAGCAGCGACGGCTCCGGCGCCTGGGCGCGCTCCTCGCTGTGGGCGTCCGACTTCCTCGGCGGCAGCGGGCGCAGCCGGGACGGCCGGGTGACGGACGGGCCGTTCGCCGCCGCCACCGGGAACTGGCCGATCACCGTGGGGGTGGACGGCCGCACCTATCTCCGGCGCGCGCTCGGCGCCGGCGGACGCACCCTGCCGACGCCGGCGGAGGTCGAGTCGGTGCTGTCGATGTCCACGTACGACATGCCGCCCTGGAACAGCGCCTCGGACGGTTTCCGCAACCATCTGGAGGGCTGGCGCGGGGTCAACCTGCACAACCGGGTCCATGTGTGGGTCGGCGGGCACATGGCCACCGGGGCGTCCCCCAACGACCCGGTGTTCTGGCTGCACCACGCCTACGTCGACAAGCTGTGGGCCGAGTGGCAGCGCCGCCACCCCGGCTCCGGCTATCTCCCGGCCGCCGGCACGCCCGACGTGGTCGATCTGCACGAGACCATGCGCCCCTGGCACGACATGTCCCCGGCGGATCTGCTGGACCACACCCCGCACTACACGTTCGACGCCTGAGCGGCCGGGTTCAGGCGCTCGTGACGGTCCGGCACCCGGGGTGGCCCCACCCCTTGCCGTTCTTGGCGATGGGCTCCCCGGCCGCGTAGGACCGTCCGCAGGGGCAGCGGCCGGGGAACTTCGCCTTGACGGTGCGGGACGACGCGCCGCCGCCCCGCTGCCGGGGCGGCCCGGCCGCGCGGGAGCCGCGCTTCGCGGCACCGCCCGCCGGACGGTCCGGTGCCGCAGGCGGCTCGGGCGAGCCCAGCGCGCTGCCGGCGTCCTCCTGGGCGGTGGCCGCCTGGCTCGCGGCGCGGTCGGCGAAGTCGTTGAGCCGGTCCCCGTCGACCTGGTGGGCGGGGACGTAGCGGAACTCCACGGAGCGGTTCTGCAGCAGGCCGTCGATGCGCACGACGAGTTCCTGGTTGGCCACCGGCTTCCCGGCCGCCGTGCGCCAGCCGTTGCGCTTCCACCCGGGCAGCCAGGTGGTGACGGCCTTCATGGCGTACTGCGAGTCCATCCGCACCTCGAGCGGCACGGCGGGGTCGGTCGCCGCCAGCAGCCGCTCCAGCGCGGTGAGTTCGGCGACGTTGTTGGTCGCCGTGCCGAGCGCGCCCGCCTCCCAGCGGACCGGTTCCTCGGAGGCGTCGGCGACCACCCAGGCCCAGCCCGCGGGTCCCGGATTTCCCTTCGAAGCCCCGTCGCACGCGGCCACCACACGTTCACGCATGGGCCCGATCATGCCATGACCCACCGGGGAGCCCCGCCCGCTCAGTCCACCTCGGTCGTCTTCGGCATCTCGCCCGTGGTGGTCGTGATGTCGATCACCGAGAAGTTCGCGCCCTGGGGGTCGCTGATCGCCGCGAACCGTCCGAACGGCGTGTCCATCGGGCCGAACCGCAGCACCCCGCCGCGCTCGGTCGCCCGCGCCACGGTCTCGTCGCAGTCCGCGACGGTGAAGTAGACGTTGATGTAGGGCGGCATCTCGGGCGGGAAGTCGTCCGTCATCTTCATCCGGCCGAGTACGCTGCGCTCGCCGAGGTCGTAGATCCGGAAGTCCATCTCGTCCTCGAGCTGCTTGGAGCGGTAGGAGAAGACGGCGGGGAAGAACGCGTCGGACTTCTCCGGCTCACGGGTGAACACCTCGGCCCAGCAGTACGCGCCGGGCTCGGCCATCGCCTCGAAGCCCTCGTGGGTGCCGGCCTGCCAGAGGCCGAACACCACCCCTCCGGGGTCGCGGGCGAGGCACATCGTGCCGAAGTCGCCGACCTGCATCGGCTCCATCAGCAGCTCACCGCCGTTGTCGCGGATCCGGGCGGCGGTCGCGGCGGCGTCCCGGGCCGCGAAGTAGAGGCACCACTGCGAGCTTCCCTCCTGGCCGGGCACGGGCGGTACGACGGCCGCGACCGCCTTGCCGTCGGCGTAGGCCTGCGTGTAGTTGCCGAACTCCGACGACGTCTCGCCGAAGGTCCAGCCCAGCACGTCACCGTAGAAGCCCTTCGCTCCCTCGAGGTCGTCGAACATCGCGTCGGCCCAGCAGGGGGCCCCTTCGGGTTGTACGGCCATGGCTGCGGCCCTCTCCGGACGGCGTGGTCGGTCCGCTTCCTCACGCTAGCCACCGCCGCCCCGGCCCGCGCGCCGAGCGGCGGCCCGGCCCGGCCGGAAGTGCGTCTTCCCCGGCGGCCCCGGCTGTGCTTGCCTGGGGGCCGTTTCGCCGGCCGGGCGGGGAGCTGTCGTATGCGCAAGCCGTGGATCGTGTCCGTGGTGCTCGCCGCCGCGCTGCTCGGCGCGTGCACCGATCCGTCGTCAGGCCCGGTGGCCGGGCCGCCGCCGGCCGCCTCGCCGCAGCCGTCGGCCACCACGCACCAGCGGCCCGCCGCCTCCGCACCGGCCGTGGCCCCTCCCACGGTGCTCTATCTCGGGGACTCCCTGGCGATGGAGAGCCGGAAGGTGCTCGGTGAGGAGCTGCGCGGACGGCTGCGCGCCCGCTACACGAGCGCCCCCCACTCGGGCACCACGCTCTGCGACTACCTGGAGGGTTCCGCCGAGCGTTCCCTCGTTCCGGCGTCGGACAAGGCGGCGGCGCTGGTGCGGTCGCTGCGGCCGGACTACGTGGTGCTGCAGTTCTGGGGCAACGCGTGGGGCTACACCCCTTGCATGGACGGGATCACGTACGACGCCTCGCCCGAGAGGTACTTCGAGCGGTACGCGGCCGACGCGCGGCGCCTGACCGAGCAGATCCGTTCGGCGGGCGGGAGCGGGGGGCCGCGGATCGTGTGGGTGCTGCAGGGCCCCGACCCGGTCACCCCCGACCGGGTGCGCCGGGTGAACGCGCTCTACGAGCGGCGGGCCGCCGGCTCGGGCGACCTCGTGGCCGACGCGGGGAGGACGGTGAGCCCGGCGGGGGCACGGTACACGTGGGCGCAGTACCTGCCGTGCGACGCCTACGAGCGCGCCCACCCGGACCACTGCACCGGGCCGGGCCGCGACCGGACGGCCCTGCACCGGGACGACGACCCCCTGCACTTCTGTCTGGCGCCCACGACGTCCACGCCCAGGGCCTGCCCGGTCCCCTCCCCCGGCATCCTGCGCATCGCGCGGGAGATCACCCGGGTGATCGGCGCTCACGTCCGCGGCGGCTGAGCGGACGGCGCGAAAACCGGTCGACACGAGCACCCGGGTACCACTGGGATGGGCGGCATGTGTGCGCTGAGGATGCGTCCCGACGAGAGGGACATCGACGCCCCGCTGGTGCGCCGGCTGATCGCCGGCCGGTTCCCGCAGTGGGCCGGGCTGCCGGTGGAACGGCTGCGGTCCTCGGGGACCGAGAACGCCATGTTCCGGCTCGGTACGGAACTGGTGGTACGGCTGCCCCGGCATCCCGGCGCCGTCGACAGCGTCGCGCACGAGCAGCGCTGGCTGCCCCGGCTGGCACCGGGGCTGCCGTTCGCCTCGCCGGAGCCGCTGGGGCAGGGGCGGGCAGGGCACGGGTTCCCGTGGCCCTGGTCGGTGTACCGCTGGCTGGAGGGCGCCAATCCGGTCGCCGGAGCGGTGGAGGACCCCGGTGCGCTCGCGTCCGGCCTGGCGGCGTACCTCACCGCCCTGCGCGCGCTCGGCACGGCGGACGCGCCCGCCTGCCACCGCGGCGTTCCCCTCGCCACCCGGGACGCGGCGACGCGCGAGGCGATCGCACAGCTGGCCGGGCGTACCGACACGGAGGCGGTGACCGCGCTGTGGGAGGAGGCGCTGGCGGCCCCGGAGTACACCGGGGCGCCGGTCTGGGCGCACGGTGATCTGTCGCCGGGGAACGTGCTGACCGCCCACGGCCGGCTCACCGCGGTGATCGACTTCGGCTCCGTGGGCGTGGGCGATCCGGCGGTGGACCTGATCGTCGCGTGGAACCTGCTGCCCGCCGAGGTGCGGGGCGACTTCCGCGAGGCGGTGGGCGCCGACGAGGCGGAATGGGCGCGCGGGCGGGGCTGGGCCCTGTCGATCGCGCTGATCCAGCTGCCGTACTACTGGGACACCAACCCGGACCTCGCGGCGAACGCGCGCCATGTGATCGGGGAGCTCCTGGCCGAACGCGGGTAGCGGCGGGACCGGCGCGCCACCGTCCCGCCCCCGCCCCGGCCTCATTCGCCCGCGTACGCCTTCTCCAGGGCGGCGATGTCGAGCTTGCCCATGGTCATCATGGCCTTCAGGGCGCGGTCGGCCTTCTCGCGGTCCGGGTCGCTGATCATCTCGTTCAGCCGCAACGCGTTGACCTGCCACGAGACGCCGAAGCGGTCCTTGAGCCAGCCGCACGGGCCGTGCTCGCCGCCGCCCTCGACCAGCTTCTCCCAGTAGTGGTCGATCTCCGCCTGGTCCTCGCAGTCGAGCTGGAAGGAGATCGCCTCGTTGAACGTGAACTCGGGCCCGCCGTTCAGCGCGACGAACTTCTGGCCGTTGGCGGTGAACTCGACGGTGAGCACGGAGCCCTCCGAGCCGGGCGTGGCACCGGTGTTGCGCACGACGTCGCCGAGGCTCGAGTTCTTGAAGACCGAGACGTAGAAGTTCGCGGCCTCCTCCGCCTGGCCGTCGTACCAGAGGCAGGTGGTGAATCCGTCGGTGTTCATGAGTACCTCCCGGGGGTGGATCGCGGTCATGGGTGTCGACTCCCGCGCGCGCCGGAACTCATCGGTGCGCGGCGCACCGGGTGCGGAACGGGCGCTCTGCCCGTGGCGAATCTGCCGCGGGCAGAGATTTCCCCGCCGGCCGGCCCGTCCCCCCGACAGTGGGTGACACGCGGTCACACGGGCCGCGTTCCGACGAGCGACCCCAGGAGCCCCGATGTCTCCACTCACCGCCGGCCCATGGCCGGCCATGCTGCCCCGGGCCGAGGAGGGCGACACCCCGCCGACCCGGTTCGACGACCATCTCGCCGCGCAGCTGCTCGCGCAACGGATCGTGCTGCTGGGCACGCAGGTCGACGAGGTCTCCGCGAACCGGGTCTGCGCACAGCTGCTGATCCTCTCCGCCGAGGACCCCCGCACCGACATCAGCCTGTGCATCAACAGCCCCGGCGGTTCGGTGCACGCCGGACTGGCCATCTACGACACGATGCGGCTGATCCCCAACGACGTCTCCACGCTGGCGATGGGGTTCGCGGCCAGCATGGGCCAGTTCCTGCTCTCCGTCGGCACGCCGGGCAAGCGCTACGCCCTGCCGAACGCGCGGATCATGATGCACCAGCCGTCGGGCGGCATCGGCGGAACCACGGCCGACATCGAGATCCAGGCGGAGAACCTGGAGTTCACCAAGCGCACCATCGAGCGAATCACCGCCGAGCACACCGGACAGACCCCGGAGACGATCTCCCGGGACGGCGACCGCGACCGCTGGTTCACGGCCGAGCAGGCACGGGAGTACGGGATGGTCGACCGGGTGGTGGAGTCGCTGGACGACGTCCGCCCGGCCGCGACACGGCGCAGGATGGGGCTGCAGTGATGGGGACGTACACGATTCCGAACGTCGTCGAGCGCACGCCGCAGGGTGAGCGGTCGTACGACGTGTTCAGCCGGCTGCTGTCCGAGCGGATCATCTTCCTCGGGACCGAGATCGACGACGGCGTCGCCAACGTGGTCATCGCGCAGCTGCTCCATCTGGAGTCGGCGGCTCCGGAGAGCGAGATCGCCGTCTACATCAACTCCCCCGGCGGCTCGTTCACCTCGCTGATGGCGATCTACGACACGATGACGTTCGTCCAGGCGCCGATCTCGACGTTCTGCGTCGGGCAGGCGGCCTCGACGGCGGCCGTGCTGCTGGCGGGCGGGGACCCGGGGCGGCGGTTCGTGCTGGAGCACGCGCGCGTGCTGCTCGGTCAGCCGGCCTCGGGCGGGGCGCGCGGAACGGCGTCCGACCTGTCGCTCCAGGCCAAGGAGATGGTCCGGATCCGCTCCCAGGTGGAGGAGGTGCTGGCCCGGCACACGCACCACGACGTGGCGACGCTGCGGGCGGACATGGACCGCGACAAGGTGTTCACCGCCGCGGAGGCCGTGGCCTACGGCCTGGCCGACGAGGTGCTGGCCCGGCGCCTGGCGCCTGTCTGAGGCGCCGGGCGGCGGGGCGGCGCCGCGCCGGGCGGCGGGGCGGCGCGTCAGGCGGCCAGGCAGAGTCCGTTGCGGGCGGAGCCGGACACGCCCCGGGTGACGGGGGTCCGCCGGCTGGTGACGCGAACCAGTTCGCCGTGGGCCCGGTGCAGCAGGTCGCCGAGGCCGAGACCGAGCGCCTGGGCGGCGGCCGCGAGGACCTCCGAGGAGGCCTCCTTGCGGCCCCGCTCCACCTCCGACAGGTACGGCATGGAGATCCGGGCCGCGTCGGCGACGTCCTTCAGCGTCCGTTCCTGGGCCAGCCGTTCCCTGCGCAGCACGTCGCCCACGAGGTCGCGCCAGAGGGGCTCTCTGGGTGCGGGGGCCGGAGCGGGCGTGGGGGACGCATCGGGTCGCAGGGGGATGACGCGGGCGTGGTTCGGCGCTTGATTGGTCACCTTCTCAGCCTAGGAATTCCGGCCCGGAGGGGAAGGGAGCGGCGTTCCGCCCTGAGAGAAGGCGGTCCCGCGGTCCGTTCCGGCTGCCCCGCGGACCGGGTCGGCGTACCCTCGGACACAGACGCGACGACCTGTGCGCACCGGTTTCCGGGGCTTCCGCAAAATCGGTGGGCATACGTCCGTACGAGCTGGGTACTCGCGAGGCTCAGGCACGTGGCAGCCATGACGTTCGTGGGGAGAGGTAATGAAGACCGCCGTGATCCGGTCGCAGGCGCAGGCAGTCGACGGGCACACCGAGGCCGGGACGGGTGGCGGGGACCTGCGGGAGGTGGCGGACCCGCGCGCCGTCGCACCCCGCGACGCCAGGGAACTGTCCCGGCAGTTCTTCCGGCGCATGGCGGAACTCGAGGAGGGGACGCACGAGTACCAGTACGCGCGCAACACCCTCATCGAGATGAACATGTCCCTCGTACGGTTCGCGGCCGGGCGGTTCCGCGGCCGGGGCGACGACATGGACGACATCGTCCAGACCGGCATGATCGGTCTGATCAAGGCGATCGACCGGTTCGAACTCTCGCGCGAGGTCGAGTTCACCTCCTTCGCGCTGCCGTACATCGTCGGTGAGATCAAGCGCTTCTTCCGTGACACCACGTGGGCCGTGCATGTGCCGCGCCGGCTGCAGGAACTGCGGGTCGAGCTCGCCAAGGCCCGCGAGGAACTCGCCAGCCGGCTGGACCGGGAGCCGACGGTCGCCGAGCTGGCCACGCTGATGAACATCACCGAGCAGCAGGTCGTCGAGGGGCAGATCGCCGCGAACGGGTACAACTCCTCGTCGCTGGACGCCGCGCTCACCGGTGACGGCCCGGAGAACGGCGAGGCGGTCCTCGCCGACTTCATCGGGGTCGAGGAGGAGGGACTGCGGCTCGTCGAGGACTTCCACGCGCTCGCACCGCTCATGGCCGAACTCAGCGAGCGCGACCGGGAGATCATCCACCTGCGGTTCGTGGAGGAGGCGACCCAGGCGGAAATCGGTGAGCGCCTCGGCTGCTCCCAGATGCATGTGTCCCGCCTGATCAAGCGGATCATCGCCCGTCTGCGCGAGGGGATGCTGGGCGAACTCGGCTGCGCCTGACGGAGAGGGGCGAGGGGGCGGGCGCCGGGCCGGTCAGCCCGGGACGAGGCTCAGCACCGCGCGCACGCACTTGCCGACCGGCACCCGCTCCACGCCGACGTCCCGGGCCAGCGCCCGGACGATCTCCAGCCCGTGCCGCCCGACCCGCTCGGGGTCGCGGGGGAAGACGCGGGGCAGGGTGCCGCTGCTGTCGTACACGGCCACGGTGAGGGAGGTGTCCGTGCCCTCCAGCTCCAGGATGTACGGGCCCCCGCTGTGCCGGTCGGCGTTGGTGACCAGTTCGCTCACCACGAGCAGGACGGCGCCGTCGGCACGCGCGTCGATGACGGCGCACCATTCGGTCCTGAGCTGCTCGAGGAATGCCGCGGCGAAGGCCCGCGCCTCGGCGATGCATCCCGGCTCGCCGGTGAAGTGCGCCGCGCGCCGCAACGGCTCCACGGGCACGTCGAAACCAGTCGGTATCACTGCCCCGTCCAGGTGATAGGTCATGCGTGTTCTCTCTGCGAGGCCGGGTGGCCAAAACGATCTGCACCAGTCCTGGTACCCCGACTCCGGCGGCGCAGTCCCACCTGATCGGTGTCCGGTCCCGCGGGCGGGGAACCCGGATTCCGCGGGGCCGGGCGGAAGGGTGTGCCATGAACGGACTGACGGCGGTGCGGGCCCTCACGACGCTGCCGGTGGTGACGCTGGGCGGTGACGCCGTGGCCCATGTGAAGGACACGGTGTTCGACACGTCGGCCGGGCGGATCGCGAGCTTCACCCTCACCGGCCGGACCCTGCTGTCGGGGCCCCTGCCACGGGACCTGCCCTGGCCCGCGGTGCACTGTCTGGGCCGCCACGCGGTCATGGTCCGCGACGCGGGGGCGCTGTGCGAGCTGCCGCTGTCGGCGGCGCGCCGGGACGCCGCACGCGGGCGGCTGCTCGGGGCGCAGGTGCTGACCGACGACGGCGAGACGGTGGGCACGGTGCTCGACGTCCTGGTCGAGGGCGGCACCAGTGGCCGGCTCGTCGCGTTCCGGCTCGCCGCGCACCGTGAGCTGGTGCACGGCTCCCGGCACCGCCGGCACCGGGTGTACGTGCCCCGGGGCGAGGCGGTGAGCCTCACGGGCCGGACCCTGGTGATCCCCGCGCACGCGCGGACGTACGTGACCGACGACCTGCCGGCGTTCGTGGCCCGTGTCGGCGCCGGCCACGACCGCGGGAGGGATGTGGCCTCATGATGCTGTTCTCACGGGTGCGCGGGCTGCCCGTTCTGACCCCCGGCGACGCGGACCGGGTGGGCGAGGTACGAGGGCTCACCGTGGACGGGGCTCCCTGGAGGGTCACCCATGTCCGGATCGGGCGCGGGCGGCTGCGCAAGGGGGCCGTGGTGGCGTGGAGCGCCCTGCGCGCGGCAGGTCCGGACATGCTGGTCGTGCGCTCGGCCGGCGGCCCGGACGAGGTGCCGCCCCACCGCGAGCTGCTGGGGAGCAGGGTGCTCACGGAGTGCGGCGAGGAGCGCGGCACGGTGCTCGACGCGGCGTTCGACCCGGTGACCGCACGCATCGAGGCGGTGCTGACGACGCGCGGCGAGCTGCCGCCCGACCGTCTCCTGGGTCTCGGCGACCACGCCCTGGTGGTCCGCTCCGGCACCGCGCACCACCGGGTGTAGCACGACGCGTACGGACCTCCCGGCAGGCGGCGTCGGCGGGGTCTGCTTAGCGTGCACACGTGAGCGCACGCACGTCTTCCCGCCCCGCGATCGCCCCGCACGGCTGGGTTCAGGCCCTGGTCACGGTCCTCGGCGCGCTGGTCGCCATGGCGGTCGTGGCGGCCCTCGGGCTGTGGGCGGCGGGCGCGACGGACCTGCCGGGCGACGCCTTCCCCCAGGTGGTCGCGGCGACGCTGGTGACGGCCGTGGGCGGCACGGTGAAGCTCTCCGGGGACGCCGGCGGGCTGGCCGGAACGGAGGGCGGACTGGCGGTCATTCCGCTGTCCGTCACGCTCACCGGGGCGCTGGTCGTCGGCCGGTGCTTCCTGCGTCCGCTGCGTCGCCGGGCGGTCGCCGGGGCGCCCGAACTGGCCGGGTGGGCCGCGCGGATCGCCGCGCTGTGGCTGCTGGCGCTCCTCGGTCTGGGGCTCGCCGCGCGGCACACCTTCGAGATCTCCCTCGGGGACGGTCCGCTCGGGGACCTGGGCGAGCTGTTCGGCATCCGGCCGGTGGCCGGCTTCGCTGCCGACGTGCCGCTCACCATGCTGATCGGCCTGGTCTGGCTGGCGGGGGTGCTCCTGGTGACGCTGCTGGTGTCCCGCGGTGCCCCGTTGCCCGCCGGGCTGCTGCGTTTCCAGGCGTCGGCGCGTCCCGCGGCGCAGGCGATGGTGCTGCTGCTGCTCGCCTCCGTCGTCATCTGTCTCGTCATCGCCCTGGTCGTCGCCGCCACCCGGGGCCACCCGGTCGAGACGTTCGCCGTGGTGCTGCTCGGGCTGCCCAACGTGGCCTGGCTCGCGCTGACGCTCGGGCTCGGCGCCACCTGGGACGGCAGGGTGGAAGGCCCGTTCGGGCTGCCCATGCCGCAGGTGCTGGACGAGGTGCTGCGCACCCCGGAGGTGTCCGAGCTGAACCTGGGCACGCTGGTGGAGCACGACGGGGGCAGGTGGTGGTGGCTGCTGGTGGTGGACGCGGTGCTGCTGTTGGCCGTCGCCTTCGTGACGGCGGCCCTGTCCCCCGCGGACGTCCGGATCCTGCGGCACGCCGCGCACATGGGGGTGGCGCTGGCGCTGACAGTGCTGATGATCTGTCTGACGGCCCGGATCTCCGCGCGCATCGGTCTGTCCGTGCTGGGCATCGGTGAGCTCGCCGAGGGGCTCTCCGGGGAGGTGCTGCTCAATTCCCGGCTGTTGAGCGCCCTGGGGCTGGCCCTGCTGTGGGGGCTGGTCGCCGGGTTCGCGGGAGCGTGGGCCGCACGTGCGGTGCGCCGGCGGGCCGATCGGGCGGGCCGCTGACCCTGCCCCGGGCCGGTTCCGGTCAGGCGACCGGGACCCCGAGCACGCGGGCGGCGCGCTGCATCCGCAGGGCGTCCACGGATTCGGCCAGCAGTTCGTACTCGGTGGTGTCGTCGCCGGTGGCGACGCGCACCATCCGTCCGGCGGCGAGAGCCTCGGCGACCTCCTCCTGCCGGTCGACGTCTGCGCACCAGGCGCGCAGCACGGCGGGTACGTCGGGCACGCCGTCCGGGACGGGGACGAGCGCGCCCGGCGGTAAGTGCTCGGCCTCGGGCCGCGGGTCGAGCCGCTCGGCGATCCAGGAGGCGCGGTCGCGCAGCCACCACAGGGCGAGCGCGAGGGTGGGCGCCCGGTAGGTGCCCAGGGGTACGCCGATGCGCCGACCGTCGCAGATCCCGTACGCGGTGACATGGCACAGGAATTCGTCGTGCACGTTCCCTCCCCCGCTGCGTTGCGCGCCTGCCGGGACGGGCCGGCTGCCCGCCCCCGTGGGCTCGCGTGCTGTGCGTGAGGGCGCCGTCGCGCGGTGTGAAGCGCTCTCGCTGTCGAGTATGTTCACCGCTGAAACACTGTCACCATGTGTTTCCGGCCAGTCTCCTGGCATATTCACGGGGGTGCCTGGCCGAAACGGTGCGGGCGTCGAGCGGCGGACCGCATGACCTCGGACGCAGTCGCCGACCCGGGCGGCGCACGGCGGGTGTGCGCACGCCATGAGCACGCACACCCGTGACGACGCCGCCGGCGCCCGCTGTTGCGAGGCCGGGACGCCGGCCCAGGCGTCACCTGGGCCCGACGCGGACGGGCGTCGCGCAGATCCGCTTCCGAGCCACCGGCCCCGAGACGATCGCGGCGGTGATCGCTTCGGCGCGGGCGGTTCCCCGTCCACGGCCACGGCACGCGGGGAGCGTGGTCAGGCCACGCCACCGCGCGCACCCGCGTGGGATGAACGAGGTGGGCCGTGCGGGCACCGGCACGACGCCGGGAGCCGGGTCCGTGCCGTGTAGGAATCGCGGGCGGACTACCGCCTCACCACCGCGTCGATGCGCTTCAGCTCGTCCTCGGTGAAGTCGAGGTTGCGGGTGGCGGCCACGCTGTCCTGGAGCTGCTGCGGGCTGCTGGCGCCGACCAGGGCGGAGGTGAGACGGCCGCCGCGCAGCACCCAGGACAGCGCCATCTGCGCCAGGGTCTGCCCCCGGGAGGCGGCGATCTCGTTGAGCGTGCGCAGCCGGCCCACCAGCTCCCCGGTGACGGCGTCGGTGTTCAGGAAGGGGCTGTCGCTCGCCGCCCGGGAGTCCTCGGGGATGCCGTCGAGGTAGCGGCCGGTGAGCAGGCCCTGCTCCAGCGGGGAGTAGGCGATCGAGCCGACCTGGAGCTCGTCCAGGGCGTCCATCAGGCCCTGGTCCTCCGGGCGGCGGTCGAGCATCGAGTAGCGGGGCTGGTTGATCAGCAGTGGCGTGCCCAGATCGCCGAGGATGCGGGCGGCCTCGCGGGTCTGTTCGGCGGAGTAGTTGGACACGCCGACGTACAGCGCCTTGCCCTGCTGGACGGCCGTGTGCAGGGCGCCCATCGTCTCCTCCAGGGGAGTCTCCGGGTCGAAGCGGTGCGAGTAGAAAATGTCGACGTACTCCAGGCCCATCCGGCCGAGGCTCTGGTCCAGCGAGGACAGCAGGGACTTGCGCGAGCCCCATTCGCCGTACGGGCCCGGCCACATCAGGTAGCCGGCCTTGGTGGAGATCACCAGCTCGTCGCGGTACCGCGCGAAGTCCGTCCGCAGTGCCTCGCCGAAGGCGGTCTCGGCCGCTCCGGGCGGCGGCCCGTAGTTGTTGGCCAGGTCGAAGTGGGTGATGCCCAGATCGAAGGCGCGGCGCAGGATGGCGCGCTGGGTCTCGGCCGGACGGTCGGGTCCGAAGTTGTGCCACAGGCCGAGCGAGAGCGCGGGGAGCTTCAGGCCGCTGCGTCCGGTGCGCCGGTAGGGCATGTCCGCGTAACGGTCGGGGTGTGCGGTGTACAACGCGACTCCAGAGGGGTTGGCACACGTCTTGGCGGTTCCGTCGAACCGCTGCTCCACTCTGTCGTGACCTGCGGGCAGTGGTCCAACAGAAGAATCCGATGGAATTCAGCGGATACGCTTCTCAATCATGGAACTGCGTCACCTCCAGCACTTCGTGGCCGTCGCCGAGGACCAGCACTTCACCCGCGCGGCGGAACGGCTGATGGTCTCCCAGTCGGGCCTGTCCGCGTCGATCCGCGCGCTCGAGCGCGAGCTGCAGACGCCGCTGTTCGTACGGACGACGCGCAGGGTGACGCTCACCGAGGCCGGGCGGGCGCTGCTGGCGGAGGCCGAGCGGATCCTGGCGCAGGTGCGGGCGGCGCACGAGGCGGTGGCCGCGGTGCAGGGTGTGCTGCGCGGCACGCTGGCGCTGGGCACGGAGCAGTGCATCGCGGGGGTGAACGTGGCGGAGCTGCTCGCCGCGTTCCGCCGGCTCCACCCGGACGTGGAGATCCGGCTGCGCCAGTGGGGATCGGCCGCGCTGGCCGAGGAGGTCGCGGCGGGCCGGCTGGACCTCGCCTTCGCCTACCGGACCGAGGCCGATCCCGAGCACCTGCGCTGCGTGCCGCTGACCGGCGAGCCGATGACCGTGCTGTGCCATCCGGATCACCGTCTGGCGCGGGACGGGGTGCCCCTCACGCCGCACGACCTGGCCGACGAGGTCTTCGTCGACTTCCACCCCGACTGGGGCCCGCGCCGCGCCACCGACGCCGCCTTCGCCGCGGCGGGGGTGCGGCGCACGGTGGCGCTGGAGGTGAACGACGTGCACAGCCTGCTCGACCTGGTCGACGAGAATCTGGGCATCGCCGTGGTACCGCGGCACTTCCGGCACAAGCGCCCGGGGCTCACCGCGCTGCGGTTGAAGGGCACGGGTGAGGCGGCGTACGAGACGGTCGCCCTGGTGCCGGCCCCGCGGGCGACCAGTCCGGCGGCGCGTGCCCTGATGGCCCTGCTGGACGACGGGGGCGCGTGAGGCGCGCGGATGCGCGAGGGTGGACCCATGCATGCCAAGGACATCCTCATCGACGGCTTCGGCCGCATCCGGGAAGAAGTCCACGCCGCCGTCGAGGGCCTCGGCCCCGACGAGCTCGCCGCCCGGCCCGGCCCGGGGGCGAACTCGGTCGCCTGGCTGGTCTGGCACCTCACCCGGGTCCAGGACGACCATGTCGCGGACGCCTTCGGCCTCGACCAGGTGTGGCTCTCCGACGGCTGGGAGAAGCGCCTCGGGCTCGGCCTGCCGCGCCACGACACCGGGTACGGCCACACCTCGGCGAAGGTCGCCAAGGTGCGGGTCGACTCCGGTGACCTGTTGACCGGCTACCACGACGCGGTGTACGAGCAGACCCTCGGCGCCCTGCGCACGCTGGCCGCCAAGGATTTGGAGCGGGTCGTCGACGAGGGCTGGGACCCTCCGGTGACGCTGGGGGTACGGCTGGTCAGCGTCCTGTCCGACGATCTTCAGCACGTCGGGCAGGCGGCCTATGTGCGCGGGCTGGTCCGGAGCGCCGCTTCGTAGCCGGGCAGCACCACGTCACGGAGGAGGGCGGTCCGCTCGTCGAAGGGCAGGAAGGCGCTCTTCACCGCGTTCACCGTGACCGTGCGCAGATCCTCGACCGTCCACCCGGCCTGCTCGACCAGCAGGGACATCTCCCGGGTCATGGTCGTGCCCGAGACGAGGCGGTTGTCGGTGTTGAGGGTGACGCGGAATCCGAGGTTCTTCAGCGCGGTGATCGGGTGATCGGCGATCGAGACCGCGGCGCCGGTCTGAAGGTTGGACGTGGGGCACATCTCCAGCGCGATCCGGCGGTCGCGGACCCAGCCGGCCAGACGGCCGAGCTTGCCCGCCGCGAGGTCGGGGATGTCCTCGGTGATGCGCACGCCGTGCCCGATCCGCTGGGCTCCGCAGACCTGGAGGGCCTGGTGGATGCTGGGCAGTCCGTGGGCCTCGCCGGCGTGGATGGTGAACGGCACGCTCTCGCGGCGCAGGTGCTCGAAGGCGGCGAGGTGGTCCGCGGCCGGGAAACCGTCCTCGGCGCCGGCGATGTCGAAGCCGACGACTCCGGCGTCCCGGAAGGCGACGGCCAGGTCGGCGGCCTCACGGACGCGGTCGAACATGCGCATGCCGCAGAGCAGGGTGCCGACCCGGACCGGCGTCCCTGCGGCGGCCGCCTTGGCCATACCGGCGGCGAGCCCCTCCTGGACGGTCTCCACGACCTCGCGCATCGTCAGCCCGCCCCGCGTGTTCAGCTCGGGGGCGTAGCGCACCTCGCCGTAGACGACGCCGTCGGCGGCGAGGTCGAGCACATACTCCTCGGCGGTGCGCAGCAGGCCCTCGCGGGTCTGCATCACGGCGAGGGTGTGCTCGAAGGTGGCTATGTAGCGGACCAGGTCCCCGGAGTTCGCGGCCTCGACGTACCAGGCGGCGAGCTCCTCGGGATCGGTGGTGGGCAGGGTGTGGCCGACCGCCTCCGCGAGCTCCACGACGGTGGCGGGGCGCAGACCGCCGTCGAGGTGGTCGTGCAGGACGGCCTTGGGCAGGCGGCGGATCAGTTCGGCGTCTACGCGCGTAGCGTTCATGCGGGCCTTCCTTGAGCAGGCGGTGCGAAGAGCGGTGGAGAGGTCAGGCGGCGGGCTGGAGCAGGTCCCAGCGATTGCCGTACAGGTCCCGGAAGACGGCGACCGAGCCGTAGGGCTCGTGGCGCGGCTCCTCCAGGAAGGTCACGCCGGCGGCGGTCATGCGCGCGTGGTCGCGGGCGAAGTCGTCGGTGTGCAGGAAGAAGCCCACACGCCCGCCGGTCTGGTCGCCGACCCTGGCCCGCTGGGCGTCCCCCTTGGCGCGGGCCAGCAGCAGCCCCGCGCCGGTGTGCCCGGCGTCCGGTTCGACGACGACCCAGCGACCGCCGTCCGGCCGCGGAGCGTCCTCGGCGAGACGGAAGCCGAGAGCCTCGGTGTAGAACCGGATCGCCTCGTCGTAGTCGTCGACGACGAGGGTGACCAGGGGGATGCGTCTCATCGTGACCTCTCGCGTATGGGTTGACCGGAGAGGTTATACGTAAAACCCCATGGGCGCCACTCCCCTCCCCGGGCGGTTGTCCCGGAGAGGGGACCGACCGGCCGGCTACGGATAGGTGTAGGTGTTGAGGTCGGCGACGGCGCCCGCGGGGTTGCCGAGGTCGTAGCGGTCCACGGCGAGGTAGTTGGGCTTCTTGCGGGCGGCCGGCTGGCAGAACCGGCGGGCGCGGTCGGCGAGCTTGGAGTTGTCCGTACCGGCCGTGGAGGCGATCGCCGCGTCCCGGAAGTGGTTCATGACGAACAGGGGCCGGAAGCCCGGCTCGGTGCGGGTCAGCGGAATGTTGGTGCCCGCGTCGTACCAGCGGCTGTGGCAGGACCAGTCGGAGGCGCCCAGGCCCGAGCCCATGGACCAGTAGTTCTCGACGGTCCACTCGCGCTGGTACATCACGCCGAAGGTGTCCCTGGTCAGCCCGGCGGCCTGGTCGGCGGCGCGGCTGTGGTCGGAGAAGATCAGCAGCCGCCGGCCGGCGGCGGTCAGCTCCGCCACGGCCGGCCAGCCGGTCTCGCGGACGCCGGCTCGGTCCGGCCGGTACAGCACGTCCGACAGCCCCTGGACGCGGGCGAGTTCGGCGCGCAGGACGCCCGGGTCGACGTAGTCCTCCAGGAAGACGGTGACGAACTGGTCGGGGCGGGCGCGCAGGAAGTCGACGATCCGCTGGAGGTCGACCCACAGGGCGACCGGCCTGCGGACGAGGGTGCAGCTGTTGTGGCAGAGGATCGCGCCGTCCGGCGTCTGATGGATGTCGAGCATGAAGCCCCGGACCCCGTCGGCGAGTTGGCGCTCGATCCCGCGGTTCTGGTTGGGGAAGAGGTCGATGAAGGGCGGGGCGAAGCCGCCGTCCACACCGTTGGCGTAGGCGTTGTGCGCGGTGAGGAAGGTGACCTGATCCAGGGTGCGCCGGCTCTCGGGCGGCATGGGGCGGGTGACCGGACCGACCGGGGTGAGGTACCAGGCGGCGAGGTCACCGGTGCCGGGGCCGACGGCGAGCGGGGCGGGGTGGTTGGCGCCGGAGGGCTTGGGGGCCACGGTGAGACGGCGGTCCGTGCCGGGGACGGTGAGGGTGAACCGGTCGGCGCCCGCGGAGGCGATCTCCCAACGCGCCTCGGGGCCGTCGCAGGCGACGGTCCGGGCGAGGTCGCCTTCGCGTCCGAGGCAGGCGCCGGGGCGGTCGGTGCTCTCCAGGGTGCCGTCGGCGCTCAGGCTCCACTGCTGGTGGTCCTCGTTGCCGCGGGGTCTGTGCTGCTCGACCGCTCCCGCGCTGTCGGCGGCGTTCAGCCCGGTCACGGCGCTCTGCACGTAGTACGCGCCGGGCGGCGGGACCGCGTCGGCGACCGCGGCGGACACGGTGGGTGCCGGCGCCAGGACCGTAGCGGCCAGCGCGGCGGTGGAGACGGTCACGGCGATCAGGGCGTGGGGGGTGCGCATGGCGGATGCCCTTTCGTCCGGGTACGGCCGGGCACGCGAGGTGCGCGCCCGGCCGTGCGGATGGTCAGGGGCATGACACCACGGAGGACGTCAGCAGTACAGGTTCCCGCCGGGTGACGTACCGAGGATCTGGGAGAACTGCTGATACTTGGTCACCCTGCTCTGCACCTGCGCCGGGTTCTTGCCGTCGCACTCCACCCAGCCGTTGATGGCGCGGATGGTGTGGCCGAACCCGGCCTGGTTGACCATGGCGCTGTGCGAGGTCATCGACCCGGGACCCCGCTGGGTGTTCCAGTACCACAGGGCGGTCTTCCAGGCGACGGCGGAGTCGTTCTGCACCAGCCAGGGGTTGTTCAGCAGATCGATGCCGAGCGCGTCGCCCGCCGCCTTGTAGTTGTAGTTCCAGCTCAGCTGGATCGGGCCGCGCCCGTAGTAGGCGGCCTGTCCGGCCGGGCACCCGAACGGCTGCCCGTAGTCGCAGTAGTGCGGGTAGTTGGCGGTGTTCTGCTCCACGATGTGCACCAGACCACCGGTCTCGTGGTGGACGTTGGCGAGGAAGGCGGCGGCCTCCTGCTTCCTGACCGCGTCGCTGCCGGTGTTGGCGAAGCCCGGATAGGCACTCAGGGCCGCGGTCAGCCCCCGGTAGCTGTAGAAGGAGTTCCGGCCCGGGAACATCTGGTTGAACTGCGCCTCGCTCACGACGAAGTTCCCGACGGGCGTACCGGGGCCGTTGTCACAGGCGTAGGGCTCCCAGTACCAGGTACTGATGACCGGGTCGTAACCCGGGTTGGCGTGCTCGGCGATGTACGCCTTGCCGTCGGTGTAACGCACGATGTCACCGGCGTTGTACGACCGTCCGGCCACCCAGTTGGGGTAACTGGAGCAGGCGGCGGCGGAGGCAGTCGCGGCGGGGAGCAGCACGGGGGCGCTGCCGGCGAGGACCAGGGCGGCCGTCACGGCGGCGATGCGGCGTCTCGACAAGGGATCAACTCCTTTGCGGAACACGGCCGCTCCCGGGCGAGGACATGCCTGAGCGGGGCCTCGCGAGCACGCGCCGGCGGGGCCGGTCACGGCGGTGGGGGCGGCCGTGGCGGGGGGTGTGGAGCACACTCAAGCGCTTTGGTCTGTACCAGTCAAGGGTTTAGACCAGTCATCACGGCAGACCGGTTGACCGGATTCCGCTCCAGGCTCTACACATAAAGGCGAGATAAGTGCAAAATAAGACTTACGCGGCTCTTACCGCATACCGCACCAGACGTAGTCAGGTTTGCTAGTCGAAGGAGACGACTCATGGCCAACGTCTCGCACCCGCGCGGTGACCTCTCGAGCCATCCCGACGCACCGGAAATGCGGGCACGGTACGACCGTGTGCTCGGCGGTCGCGATGTGGCACTCGTGGACGGGCCGGTCTTCCTGCTCGGCCTCTACTGTGCGGTGTCCCCGTGGATCCTCCACTACACGACGAGCCAGCCCGCTCTCGTGCCCCACAACCTGATCGTGGGCATAGCGATCGGCCTGCTCGCCCTCGGATTCACCGCGGCCCCGGCCCGTATGTACGGCCTCAGCGGAGCCATGTGCGCCCTGGGCATATGGATGATCATCTCTCCGTGGATCGTCGGTGACGGCCCCGACGCCGGTGTGATCTGGAACAACATCGTCATCGGCGCCCTCACCCTCGCACTCGGCACGGTCTGCCTCGCCACCGCGGCCAGGAGCGGGCCCAAGGCGTAGACGGCCACGAAAGGAGCCGAGCGCCGGCCCGCGTCGACCGCGGGCCGGCGCTTTCGCGTCCGGGCCGGACTGTCCCTCCGGCGAGGGGGCAGACGCACAGCAGCGGGGAACACGAGGAAAAGGGGCGAGATGGAGATCGACGGCATCATCAGTGCCATCCTCATCGGCATTGTCATCGGCGTTCTGGGCCGGCTCGTGGTCCCGGGGCGCCAGCGCATCGGCATCCTGTGGACGATCCTCGTCGGCATCGTCGCCGCACTGATCGGCTCGGCGCTCGCCGCTGCCTTCGGGGTGGCCGACACCAAGGGCGTCGACTGGGTGGAGTGGCTGATCCAGATCGGCCTCGCCGCGCTGGGGGTGGCCGCGCTGGACCGCACGAAGGCCGGCCGCTGACGGCCGTCGACGACTCGCGTCAGAGCGTGGTCAGCCACTGCTCGTACCAGGTCACCGTGGCGTCCACGGTGACCTCGAGCGGTGTCGGCGCCATGCCGAAGACTCGCTCGAACGCCGAGGAGTCCACGATCTGCGGCTCGACGTTCTGGTAGAACATCTCGGCGTACTCCGCCATGAACACCTCGTCGAACGGCCCGAAGGCGCGCGCCTCCTCAAGGATCACGACGTTCAGCGGACGGCCGGTCCGCTTCTCGATCATGGTGTGGATCTCGCGGGTGCTGACGGCGGGTGCGGTGGGCAGGTGCCAGGCCCGGCCGTCGCCCTCGGGACGCTCGCCGAGCGTGACCAGGCCGGCGGCCACGTCCCTGATGTCGGTGTAGCTGTGCGGCAGGTCGATGTCGCCGATACCCAGCACCTCGCCGCCGGTGATCGCCCCCGGGAACACGGCGCCGCCCAGGGTGGAGTTGAGCACGCCCGGACCGACGAAGTCGGCCGAGCGGCCGAGGACCACCCGGACGCGGCCCTCACGGTGTGCGGCGAGATAGCGCTCGTCCAGAGCGGCCCGCATCCGTCCCTTGCGGGTGGTCGCCCGCCACGGGGTGTCCTCGGTCATCACCGCCCCGCCGGTCTCGCCGTACGGATAGAGGTTGTCGAGGACGACGAGCCGGGCGCCGGTGGACTCGACGGCCGAGAGCACCGCCTCCTGTATCCCGGGCATCACCTCCACCTGCAGGTGATAGGCGACGTTGACGCAGTGGTACACGACGGCGGCGCCTTCGACGGCAGCCCGCGCGCCCTCGGCGGTGCCGACGTCGGCGGCGAACCGCCGGACGCCCTCGAAATCGGGTCCCTCCCCCCTGCGGTCGACGAGACGGACGGGGTGCCCGCGGCGGACGAGTTCGCGGGCCACGGAGGTCCCGGCAGGACCGGATCCGAGCACGACGTGCAGGGAACGGGAGTCGGACGGGATGGGGGACATGACGGCCTCCTCGGCAGTGGACGCGACCGGCCGCTTATCGACCCTCGCAACTGTTAGAGACTCTAACTCGAGGGAATGGCACTAGCAAGCCCAGGGCGAAAGCGCGCCGCGGCGTGCGGAAGGAGGCCGTCCCGGCCGGAAGGAGGCTGTCGCGCTCTACCGCGCTGGCGTGTACACGTACGGAGTGGTCGTGGTGAGGGCGGCGAAGCCGAGGCGCTCGAGGATCGGACGGCTCCGGTCGGAGGCGTCGACCTGGAGGTAGCGGTAGCCGCGGTCCGCGGCGACCCGCGCCCGGTGGGCCACCAGGGCCCGGTAGATGCCGCGTCCGCGCCAGTCCCGTACGGTGCCGCCGCTCCACAGCCCGGCGAAGGGGGCACCCGGCACCAGTTCCATGCGGGCCGCGCTCACCGGCTCCCCGCCGGCCAGGGCGAGGACCGCGACGACGGTGTCAGGGTCGGCGGTCAGCCGGTCGAGCAGCTGTCGGCGGTACCGGGAGGCGTCGGTCCCGAACGCCTTCTCGTGCACCTCGGCCACCAGGTCGACGCCCGCCCGGTCGGTGACGGGCACGACACGGACGCCCTCGGGCGGCTCGGTGCCGAGGGAGAGGCGGGCCACCTCGGCGACCATGAGGGTCTCGTCCGGCCCGGGCGTGAAGCCGGCGGCCACGAGCCGCTGCCCGAGGTCCGCCGGGAGGTCGTGGCCGTACAGCTTCCATTCGAACTCGCGGCCGAGGCCGGTGAAGTACGCGATCTGCTCCGCGATCGCCGCGTCCGCGTCCGCCTCGTCCAGAGCGGACCGGACGACGCCGTTCCAGCCGTGCGCGGGTGCCGTCTGGCGCACCACCGCGCCCACGCGCTCGACGCGGGCGCCGGGGCCGTCGGGCCGCGCCCCCTCCCGCATGTCACGGTCGAACAGGGCGAGTACGGCGGCGTGATCCATGCGCACGAGTCGACCACGGGCCGATGCGGGAGGCAACGGGATTAGGGTTGCCGTGGATCACGCCGTCACGAGGAGGCCGGACCATGGTCGTGAAGGATGACGAACTGCCGTACCTGCGGCGCTGTGTCGAGCTGGCGGCCGAGGCGCTGGAGTCCGGCGACGAGCCGTTCGGTTCGGTCCTGGTCGACGGCGACGGCACGGTGCTCGCCGAGGACCACAACCGGGTGGCCTCCGGAGACCGCACACGCCATCCCGAGTTCGAGCTGGCGCGCTGGGCGGCGGCGCACATGTCGCCCGCCGAACGGGCCGCGGCCACGGTGTACACGTCCGGGGAGCACTGCCCGATGTGCGCCGCCGCCCACGCCTGGGTGGGCCTCGGACGCATCGTGTACGTCGCCTCCTCCGAGCAGCTGGCGTCCTGGCTGTCGGAGCTGGGGGTGCCCGCCCCGCCGGTGCGGACGCTGCCCGTCCGGGAGATCGCCCCGGGCGTCGCCGTGGCCGGACCCGTCCCCCGACTGGCCGATGAGGTCAGGGAGCTGCACCGGCGATTCCACCGCGGGCGCGGCTGACCCGCGTGGTCCCGCCGGGTGGTGCGGGCGGCGGGACCACGCGGGCCTGATCGTTTCCTCGGGGACGTCAGCCGTCCGTCCGCGGTCGGGCGCGGCGGTACAGGGCCACACCGCCGAGGAAGAGCGCGGCGCCGGTCGCCAGGACCGGCAGCGTCCGGTCGGCGCCCGTCTCGGCGAGGGCGGCGTCGTCCCGCGGGGCCGCGTGCGGCGCCGGGTCGGGGAGGGTGCGCGGCGGCGTGGACGGCTCGGGCGCCGGTTCCGCCGGGCGGTCGGGGCGCTCGCCGGAGGTGTTCGTGGAGGTGTTGTCCGTCGACGCGTTGCCGGCGCCGACCACGTTCACGCTGTTCCCGCTGACGTTGACCGGGAGGTCCACCGGCAGCTGCACCCCGTTGCCGGACACCACACCCGGGGAGTCCTGCGTTCCGCCTTCTGCGGCCGCCCCGGCCGCGGAGACCGCGGCGCCGTTCTCCTCGCCCGCGTCCTCGTTGACACAGGTGTTGCCCGCGGCGGGGTTGAGGAGGCCCACCACGTTCACCGTGTTCCCGCACAGGTTCACCGGGAGGTGCACCGGGAGCTGGACGGTGTTTCCGGACACCACTCCGGGTGAACCGGCCGCGACGCCGTCCGCCCCGGCGTCGGCGTGCGCCGGCATCGCGATGGCCATCGCGCCCGACGCGGCGGCGACGGCGATCACACCGTTTCGGGTAACCCGTCTCATAGGTTCCCTGCCCTTCCAGACTTGGTCACGAGCGCTCGCCCGCACCGGATAGAACGCGGCTGCGGCATCCGGGTTATGGCTCATCCGTATGCCGCAGCCGGTTCACCCCATCGGGGGTCCCTTCGCTCGAACTGCGGGCAAAGGCCGTCGAACTCACGGCGGACGCACACCCGGCCCGCCCGCTCGCAGCCCGCCGTTCGGCCGACAGGCGGGTGCACCGCGGCCCGCATATGGTGGGCGAGGGCGCCGGTCGGGGCGTCCCTGGAGGCATCGATGCTGGCCAAGCTGTCCAAGCGACCCTGGAGCCGGAGCTGCGCGGTGCGCCCCTCGGTCCGGCGCTGCGCGGCGGCCGGGGCGGTCGGCCTGGCCGTGCTGGGCACCGGACTCGCGGCCACCGGCCGCACGGAGCCGGACCTCGACCGGTTCTACGACCAGAAGATCACGTGGTCGGCCTGCGAGGGTCTGGAGCTGCCGAAGGACATGCAGTGCGGGACGGTCACCGTGCCCCTCGACTACACGCGGCCCGAGGAGGGCACGCTCGAACTGGCCCTCGCCCGCTACCGGGCCACCGACGACCCCCGGGGCTCGGTGGTGCTGAACTTCGGCGGCCCGGGCGGTTCCGGGGTACTGGGACTCGCCCACGGCCGCAAGGACTTCCTGGGCCTGACCGACGACTACGACGTGGTCTCCTTCGACCCGCGCGGTGTCGGCCTCTCCTCACCGGTCAGCTGCGGTACCGACGCCACCAGCCGGGCGCTGGAGGCGACCGACGGGGAGGAGCTGGCCGATCCGCGCGAGGTGCTGCGGCAGTTGCGCGAGGTGGCCGCCGAGTGCACCGAGCACTCGGGCCCCGTCCTGCAGCACATCGGCACGGTGGACGTCGCCCGGGACCTCGATGTGATGCGCCAGGCGCTCGGTGACGAGAAGCTCAACTACCTGGGGTTCTCCTACGGAACCCGGCTCGGCGCGGTGTACGCGGCCCGGTTCCCGGAGAAGGTGGGGCGCATGGCGCTGGACGGCGTGGACACGCTGACGGAGCCGCTGGCCGAGCAGGGGCTGGCGAGCACGCGGGGGCAGCAGACCGCGCTGGAGAACTTCCTGACGTGGTGCACCGAGGAACTCGCCTGCCCGTTCGGGCAGGACGCCCGCGACGCCCGCAAGCAGGTCGTGGAGCTGGTCCACTCGCTCGACGAGAACCCGGTGCCGACCGACTTCGGTTACGAGTTCACCGGTCAGGATCTGGCCGGCGCCATCGGACAGGGCCTCTACACCAAGGAGATGTGGCCGCTGCTGCAACAGGCGCTCGCCCAGCTGATCGAGGACGGGGACACCAGCGGGGTGGAGGAACTGGCGACCGGCGGGGCGGCACCGGCCGCGCCGCGGCGGGCCGACGACCCCGTGGCCGACCCGGAGGACGTGCCGCCGGACAACCTGCCGGCCGCGCTGATGGCGGTGAACTGCGCGGACGACCCGGACCGTCCGGACGCCGAACGGCTGACCCGGGACCTGGCCCGGCTGCGGTCCGAGTACGAGGAGGCCTCGCCCGTCTTCGGCCCCTACCGGCTCGCCCAGGTGGTGCTCTGCTACGGCCGGCCGAAGGGCACCGACTACATCCGGGAGAAGGTCAAGGACCTCGACACACCGAAGATGCTGCTGGTCGGCACCCGGGGCGACCCGGCCACGCCGTACCGCTGGACGGTGCAGACGGCCGAGCGGATCGGCTCCTCGGCCGTGGTGCTCGACAACAGGAACGAGGGCCACACCGGCTACGGCTCGTCCGAGTGCGTCCACCGCAAGGTCGACGACTTCCTGCTGTACGGCTCCCTGCCGTCGAACGGCAGTTCCTGCGGCCCCGAGGACGACGACCGCCTCTGACCGGCTACCCGGACGCCACGAACCCGTACTCCTCGCCCCCGTCCCCGCCGCGGGACCGGCGCAGCCTTCTCGCCGCCTGCCCCGCGTCGGGCACGGAGACGGCCAGCCGGACGTAGGGCACCGGGTGCCACAGGTCCACGAGCACCGTCGGCACTCCCGCGCGCACGGCCACGAAGTCCCGTCCGAGCGGATGCTCGCGCTCCCCGACGCAGAACCGGCCCGGCCGGCAGCGTCCGGTGACGGGCCTGCCGCGCATCGCGCGCCACCAGTCGGGTTCCACTCCCGTCGCCCGCACCTCGGACAGGGGCACGCGCACCGTGCGTCTGCGGGCCAGGAGCGCCTCCCACCACGACAGGCGGACGACGAGGGTCCGCGCGTCCGCCGCCCCTTCCACGTCCAGGTGCGCCATCGGCGGTCACCTCCCCCACCAGCGTGCACCCGCGACCGGCCCGGCCCCACTCGCACGCCGGGGCGTTTGCCCCAAATGCCGTACCGCGGAATCCGCCCTATGGTGCTGTCATGGAGCACGATCTGAGTCCCGCGGCCCTTGCCGAGCTTCGTCGCCCGCGCCCCTACCCCGCGGTGTCCGTGCTGACGCCGACGCACCGGGGCCAGCCCTTCAACAACCAGGACGCGGTCCGGCTGCGCAACATGGTGGCCGAGGCCAAGAGGCGTCTGGAGGCCGATCCCTCGGTCACCCGGGACCGGCGCGCCGACGTGTCCCGGCAGCTCGACCGGGCCCTTTCGGAGGTCGACCTGACGCACACCGAGGACGGTCTGGCCATCTTCGCCGCCCCGGGCGAGCACCAGGTGTGGTCCCTCGCCCGCAGTGTGCCCGAGCGTGTCGTCGTCTCGGACACCTTCCTGACCCGCAACCTCGTCTCCGCCCACACGGCGGAGCGGCCGTTCTGGGTGCTGTCCGTGTCCGCCGACCGGGTCACCCTGTGGAGCGGCGGGGTGGACCGGGTCGCCGAGGAACGCGCCGGACGCTTCCCGCTGACCCGTGAGGAGCGGAACTTCGACCCGGAGCGGCAGGAGAGGGTCGGCGACCAGCCGAGCAACTTCCGGGACGAGGACACCCGGCGGTTCCTGCGCGAGGCCGACACGGCGATGGCCGCGCTGCTGCGCCACCACCCGCGGCCGCTGTACGTCACCGGTGAACCCGCCGCCCTGTCCCTGCTGTGCGAGACCGGAACCGTGACCAAGGACGCCGTGCACATCCCGCACGGCGGGCTGGCGCACGGCACGCACGAGGCGGTGTGGCAGGCGGTGCGGCCGGTGCTCGACGACGAGGCGCGCAAGGGTACGCAGGACGTGGCCCGGTCCCTGGAATCGGCCCGGGGGCGCAAGGAGTTCGCGGCCGGTGTGGACGAGCTGTGGCAGAGCGCCCGGGAGGGCCGGGTCCGGCTGCTGGCCGTCGAGGAGAACTACCGGATCACAGTGCGGGACGCCGGCGATCATCTGATCATCGCCGACGACGGTGACCTGGACGCCCGCGAGGACATCGTGGACGAGATCGTCGAGCAGTGCCTGGAGACCGGCGCCGAGGTCCGCTTCGTTCCGGACGGCACGCTCGCCGACGCGGACGGGATGGCGGCGGTGCTGCGCTACTGAGTGCCCGGCCTGCCATCGGCATGTCCCACGAACAAACACCTGACCGTCGAACACCTGAGTGAGTGACGCCCCGTCTGTCGACGGGGCGTCATATCACTTGCGTATCATGGGAGTTGACGCGTCGATCGCACCTCTGGCGTATATCCCCGGGTAACCCCGTGAAGACGGTGGCATATGCCATGGGCACCGCCTTATCGTGTGTTGCCGAATCCCTTACAGGCCGTCGCGGGCTGTGCGACAGTCGTAGCGGTCCCTCCGTCCGCCTGAAGGCCGTACCGTCCCCGCATCGGAGTGCGTCATGCCGTCCCACCTCTCCGCGGACCGTCCAGCCGCCCAGCCGCCAGGACGCGGCCCGGTCGACGCGCTCATCTCGCAGACCCGGCGGCTCAAGGGCGACGTCGACGCCGTGCGCCGTGACACCCCGGACGACGGAACGGACCCGCGGGAACGCTGGCGGCGCGCGCTGTACGACCTGGCGCTGCATCATCTCGACGACCTGGACCGGCATCTGGCGGAGCTGCGGGACGACCCGCTGTCCACGCCCGGCCCGTCCGCCACGGACGCCGCAGGCCCGCCCGCACCGCGGCACGCCCTGCTGCTCGACCGGGTCGGCAGCGCGGAGTGGAACCTGCTCACCGACGAGGTGAGCTGGTCCGCCGAGCTGTACCGGATCCTGGGCCGCGATCCGGCGGCCCCACCGCTCACCCTCGACGAACTGCCGTCGCTGGTGCTGGACGAGGACCGGCCCGGACTGACCGCGATGGTCACCGGCTGTCTGGTCGACGCCCGGCCCATCGACGGGGAGTTCCGCGTGCTGCGCCCGGACGACGGCGTACGCACCGTGCACATGATGGGCGAACCGGTCCTCGGTGCCGACGGCAGCACCGTCTCGATGTGGGCGGTGCTGCGCGACGTCAGCGAACTGCGCCGCTGCCGGCGGACGGTGAGCGAGACCCGTGACTCGCTGCACCACCAGCGGCATGCCGCCGCGCGGACCGAGCACCGGCTCGCGGTCGAGTTGCAGGAAGCCGTGCTGCCACCGTGGCGCGGCTCCCTGCGGCTCCCGCACGACGGGCCCCGCGCCCTGGACATCGCCACCGCCCATCTGCCGCCGTCGGCGCACGCGCCGGTCGGCGGCGACTGGTACGACGCCCTGGAACTGTCCGACGGCACCACGCTGCTGAGCGCCGGCGACCTCACCGGCCGCGGGGTCGGTGCGGCGTCCGGCATGGCGATGCTGCTCGGCGCCGTCCGCGGCATGGCCATGACCGGCACCGAACCCGGCCCGCTGCTGGCGTGTCTGAACCGGTTACTGGACGCCACCGCGCAGCCGGCCCTGGGCAGCGCCGTCTGCCTGCGCTACCGGCCCACGACCCGCTCACTGGTGTGGGCGCAGGCCGGACACCCCGCCCCGCTGCTGTTCCGCGGCGGGACGGGGTGGGCGCTGGACGCGCCGCCGGGTGTGCTGCTCGGCGCCGCCTCCGGTTCCTCCTACGGACAGGCCGAGGAGACCCTCGAGGTCGGCGACCTGGTGCTGCTGCACACCGACGGACTGGTGCCCGGGCACGCCGGAGCCACCGCGGTCCACCGGCTCCTCGGCCTCGCCCCCGGTTTCGCGGGAGCCCGCACCGCGCAGGACTGTGTCCGGGCGGTGGTACGGGAGTTCGGCGAGGGCGAGCGGGAGGACCACGCCTGCGTGCTGGTGGCCCGGGTCGCCTCCTGACGGCTCCCGCGGAACCGGCCCTCACGCCTGGGCGCTGCCGCCCTTGCCCCTGGGCCGGGGCAGCGCCAGTTCGATCTCCTCCCTGAGCTCCTGGATCCTCGGGTACGACGCGTACTCGGCGGTGAGCCGGTACATCTGACGCAGCCGGTCCCAGGTGCGGCGCGAGGAGTTCTGCCCCATCGACACCAGGGCGAGGCGCGCGAACCGGTCCGCCTGCTCGGGATCGTCCGCGATGAAGCACGCGGAGGCCATGGACAGGAAGTCGAAGATCTTCGACCGCTGCTGTGCGTCGACCCGCAGGGCCAGCGCCTTGTCCGCGTAGTGCTGGGCGTGCGCGGCCGCGTCCGGCTCGAACTCCGCGAGCGTCCGGTACGCCAGGGCCTGCATGCCGTACAGGTCCGCCTCGTTGAACAGCTGCATCCAGTTCGGCGGCGGCACGTCCCCCTTGTCGGAGACGAACAGGTCCTCGGCACGGCCCAGGGTGCGGCGCATCGCCTGCCCCTTGCCCATGGACGCCTGCGCCCACGCCTCGATGGTGTGGAACATGGCGCGGGTGCGCGGCAGGACCTCCTCGCCCGAACCGGACTGGGCGAGCTTCATCAGGTCCATCGCCTCGTCGGGCCGTCCGAGGTGCACCATCTGGCGGGCCGCCCGGGACAGCGCCTCACCGGCGCGCGGCCGGTCGCCGCCCTCCCGGGCCGCGTGGGCGGCGATGACGAAGTACTTCTGGGCGGTGGGTTCCATCCCGACGTCGTGCGACATCCAGCCGGCGAGGACGGCGAGGTTGGCGGCGACGCCCCACAGGCGCCGCTGGAGATGGGGTGGGTGGTGGTAGGCGAGCATGCCGCCCACCTCGTTGAGCTGGCCGACCACCGCCTTGCGCTGGAGACCGCCGCCCCGGGCGGCGTCCCAGGCACGGAACACCTCCACGGAGCGCTCCAGTTCCTCGATCTCCTGCGACCCGATGGGGGCGGCCTCGTAGCGGTCGAACCCGGCGGGGTCGGCGCGCAGGGGCTGGTCGAGTCGGGGAGCGTCGGCGGTCAGGGCCGGATCGGTGTGCAGCCAGTCGTGCATGGCGCTGCTGAGTGCGGATCCCGCGGTGAGCGCGGCACCCGCGCCCACCAAGCCGCGTCGGTTGAGCATGAGGTCCATTCCCGTGAATTCGGTGAGGACCTCGGCTGTCCGCTCGGGCGCCCACGGCACGCCGTCGGGATGTTCCGCACTCCCGGGGTGTGGCCGTTTCCCCGTACGCCCGTGCCGGACCAGACCGAGATCCTCGATGGTCACGACACGGCCGAGACGCTCGGTGAACAGAGCCGCCAGCACCCGCGGCACGGGATCGCGCGGGATCTCTCCCATGTCGATCCACCGCCGCACCCGGGAGGTGTCGGTCGCCAGCTGGGGGTGGCCCATGGCCGCCGCCTGCCGGTTGACCAGCCTCGCGAGTTCACCCTTGGACCAGCCGGCCAGGCCGAACAGGTCCGAGAGCCGGGTGTTGGGTTGTCCGCTCACGTCAAGCCCCCAGGTTCTCGGCTGAGTTGACAGTAGCCCGGTGCGGGTTGCCGGGCGACTATTCGCCAGGGTTCGCCAGGGTGCGCCAGATGGTGTGCCAGGGGCCATCGGGTGTCGAGTAGGAACGCGCCACCACGACCCCGTCGCCGCAGGGACATTCCCCCAGGGTGCGCCGGGCGGCCGGGCCGGGTGGTGCGATGACGTCGCAGGCACACGAAGGGATCTGTATCACCCATGTACGCAGCATCGTCCTCCGTGTCCGCCCCGCCCCGGCCGCTGCGTCCGCGTCCGTCGGACAGTGGCCCCTACCTCTCCCCCGCGCGGCCGGCGGCCCCCGTGCTCGGCGCGGGCGGCGCACGGCGCACCGCGGGACCGGGCACCCAGCCGCTCAGCGGAAGGCTCGACCTGTCCGGCCCGCAGGGTGCCCAGCTGCGCACGGCGATCGCCTCGGTGCACCGCATCTGCCCGGAGTTCGCCCCCGTCCAGGTGCTCCGCCGCACCGGCCGGTCCGTCCTCCTGGTCGGCACCACAGGCCGGAACACCGCGGTCGCCAAGTGCTTACTGGACCACTCCCCCGCCTGGAGCGAGCGGATCCGTCACGAAATAGCGGCCTACCGCTCGTTCGTCCGGCACCGCCCTCCCGTACGGGCGCCCCGGCTGATCGCAGCGGATCCGGACAACTGCACACTGGTGATCGAGCGGTTGCCGGGCCGGGTGGCGGCGCTGCAGCGACACCCGGCCGAGGCACCGCCGCGGGCGGACATCAGGGCGGCGCTCGGCGCGATCTGCCGGCTGAACTCCTGGCGGCCGCCGGCCGGAACGTTCGACGCGCCCCTGGACTACGCGGCCCGTATCTCCCGGTACCACGAGCTGGGGCTGCTCACCGACCGCGACCTCGGCGATCTGCAGAAGCTGCTGCACGGCATCGCGCTGGCGACCGGGCGCCAGGGCATGGGCCAGTTCTGCCACGGCGACGCGCTGCTCTCCAACATCCTGATCTCACCGGCCGGTCCGGTGCTGGTGGACTGGGAGCACGCGGGCTGGTACCTGCCGGGCTACGACCTGGCGACGCTGTGGTCGGTCCTCGGGGACGCGCCGGTGGCCCGCCGTCAGATCAGCCAGATCGCCCAGTCGGCGGGTCCCGCCTCGCGGGACGCTTTCCTGGTCAATCTGATGCTGGTGCTGACCCGGGAGATCCGCACCTGTGAGACGGCCGTGCAGCGCTCGATGCACGAGGCGGTACCGGTGCCGGCGGGGCATCCGGGTTCGGCACCGTCCGGCGAGGAGCAGCGGCTGCTGCTGCGGCGGCTGCACGACGACTGCCAGCTCGCCCGCAAGGCGGTACGGGCGGCGGTGGGGACGCGCTGAGGGCCGGTGCGGGCGAGGGTGGGTCGCGCAGCCCGGCGCTTGCAGGGTGCCGCCCGCGCCCACCCTCCCCCACTCTCGGCTTCGCTCGAGCGGGGGGACCCCCATCGCCCTGGGGGCACCTCCCAGGCCCTTAAGGCACTGGGGGAGCCACGACTGCCCGCGGTGGGGCAGCCGCGAACACACCGCACCCCGATGGACGAGGGAATCGCAGCCTCCCCTGGGCATGATTGACGGATTATCAGCCGGTCGGTACCACTGACACGCACCGCTCGGCCCCTCACGTCCCGCCCGTCCCAGGAGGCTGCCTTGCCACGACCCCCCACCCGCGGCGCCCTGTGCACCCTCGCAGCGGCCGCCCTGACGCTGCCCCTGCTGGGCGCCGCGCCCACTCCCGCCCAGCCGCCCACCGCGCGGCTGCAACAGGCCTTCGCCGCCGCGTCCGCCGCGTACGACGTGCCGCGGAGCGTGCTGCTCGGCGTCTCCTATCTGCAGTCCCGCTGGGACACGCACGGCGGCGCGGCGAGCGTGACCGGCGGCTACGGGCCGATGCACCTCACGGACGCGCGTGCCGCGCTCGCCGCGTCCGACCACCACGGCGAGGGCACGGAGGACCCCCGCGGCGACGACGCCCGCCGGCCGCTGCGTCCCGAGGCGCGGGCGTCGCGCACCGACGGGCTGCCGGACCGCCTCACGACCCTGCCGAAGGCGGCCCGGCTGACCGGGCTCAGTCCCGAGCGGCTGCGCGAGGACCCGGCCGCGAACGTGGCGGGCGGCGCGGCGCTGCTGGCCGAGGCGCAGCGCCGGCTGGGCGAACCGAAGAGCGAGGACCCCGCGGACTGGTACGCGGCGGTGGCGCTGTTCTCCGGCGCCGACGACACGGCGTCGGCGGCGGCGTACGCCAACGAGGTGTACGAGGTGATCCGCGCCGGTGAGCGGCGGGTCACCGACGCCGGACAGCAGGTCGTCCTGACCGCCCGTCCCGGCCTGGCACCGGACACCTCCGCGCTGCGCCGCGCCGGGCTGCGCACCGCCTCCGCCGCCGGGACCGAGTGCCCGAGGACCGTGTCCTGCGAGTGGATCCCGGCACCGTACGAGGAGTTCGGGGACGGCGACTACGGCAACCACGACCTGGGCGACCGGCCCGCCTCGCAGGACATCCGCTACATCGTCGTCCATGACACGGAGGGCGCCTGGGAGGGCGTCCTCGACATGGTGCAGGACCCCACCTATGTGTCGTGGCAGTACAGTCTGCGCTCCACGGACGGCCATGTCGCCCAGCATGTGAAGGCGAAGGACGTGGCCTAGCACGCCGGCAACTGGTACGTCAACGCGGGGTCGATCGGCCTGGAGCACGAGGGCTTCCTGGCGGAGCCCGACGCCTGGTACACCGAGGCGATGTACCGGTCCTCGGCCCGGCTGGTGGGGTACCTCGCCGGGAAGTACGACATCCCGCTGGACCGGCAGCACATCCTCGGCCATGACACCGTGCCCGGAACGACCACGGCGACCATTCCCGGCATGCACACCGACCCGGGTCCCTACTGGGACTGGCGGCACTACTTCGAACTGCTCGGCCGCCCGCTGAAGGCGACGGCCGGCCCGCACTCCGGCGTGGTGACGATCCGGCCCGACTACGCGGCCAACCGGCCGGTCTTCACCGGTTGCGAGAGCCCGGGCGAGCCCTGTGCGACGCACGGGTCCAGCGCCGTGCGGCTGTACTCCGACCACGACGAGAGCTCCCCGCTGATCCGGGACATCGGCCTCGGCTCGGCCCCGACCACCGGGGTGAACGACCTGTCCTCGCGGGTCTCCACGGGTCAGAGTTACGCGGTCGCCGACCGCTGGGGCGACTGGACCGCCATCTGGTATCTCGGTCAGAAGGTCTGGTTCAAGAACCCGAAGAAGCACCCCGCCGCCGTGCCCGCGAAGGGCAGGGTCGTGACTCCGAGGAAGGGTCTCGACTCGGTGCCGGTCTTCGGGAGGGCGTACCCGGAGAAGGAGGCCTACCCGGAGGGCGTGCCGGCGCAGGCGGTGTCGCCGCTGCCGTACACGGTGCTCAAGGGACAGAAGTATGTGGCCGGAGGGAAGGTCCCGGGCGAGTACTACTACGCGGTGACCTTCGACGAGGCCTCGCACCGGGTGGTGCGGGGCAAGGACCAGTACTACGAGATCCAGTTCGGCCACCGGGTCGGTTTCGTGCGGGCGGCGGACGTGACGGTGACGTCGTCGTAGCGGCGCCGGAGGCATGACGAAGGGGCCGGGTTCCCGCGAGACCCGGCCTCGAAGTGTCAGCCCTGCTGGAACAGTTCCGCGGGCAGCGGCTTGAGGAGGGCGTACAGGTCGTCGGTGATCGGGCGGTCCCAGGCGGCGATGGTCACCAGGACGTTGTCACTGCGGTCGAACTGCACACAGGAGATCCGGCCCTCGGACAGCTTGACGCGCCGCACGATCAGCAGGTTGTCGCCCTGCATCACCGGCACGTCCTCGGTGCCGACGACGGTCACCTCCTCGTCGTTCTCCAGCGCCAGCAGCAGTTGTCCGACCTCGAAGGGGACCTCGCCCTCGGGGACGTCCCGGGCCGGGGAGCCCTCGGGCAGATTGCCGATGATCATCGCCGGTCCGCGGCCGCCGAACAGGTCGTACCGCAGGAACACACCCTGGCAGCTGCCGTCGGGGGCGGGCAGCAGCCCGGCACCCAGGTTGCCGGGCCAGTCGCCCGGGTCCATGGCCAGTACGTCGAAGTCGGGCCCGGCGGGGGTGGCACTGCGGCGGCGGAGGAACGACATGCGGCCATGGTACGTGTCCGGACCGGCGTACGGGCGCGCGGGCGACGCCCACCCGGGGCTACCCGGACCGCCGCTGCCGCTCGTGGTGGCGGGCCACCCGGGCACGGTTGCCGCAGGACGGCTTGCACCACTCCTGGCGGGGGTGTTCCTTCAGGAAGTAGCGCACACAGCGTGGGGCATGGCAGGCGCGCAGCCGCTCCCGGTCGGGGCCGGCGAGGAAGCCGATGGCGGCCTGGGCGAGGACGGCGGCCAGGTCGTACTCGCCGTCCGGCACGGGCCGCCGCCGTACCACGGGGTCGTCGTCCTCGTCCCAGGTCAGGACCGGGACGGTGGGGGTGCGGGCGGCGGCCTCGTTCAGCCGGCGCAGTGCCTCGGGGACGGACAGTGGGCGGGTCGCGTCCGCCGGGCTCGGCGGTGCGGGGCGGACGGCGTGGGCGAACAGGGCGCGCAGGGCGGTGCGCAGGTCGCGGACGGCGGTGAGGCAGGCGGCGTCGGCGAGGTGGCGCTCCGCGCCGGGGAGTGTGTCGTGGTGGGCGTGCACCCAGTCGGTGAGGGCGGCCGGATCGGTCAGGTCGTCGGCGACTCCGCCGTCGCCGTCGTGGCGGACGGTGAGGACGAGGTCCAGCGCGAGCCGGGTGTCCCTGGTGATCGAGTCCCGCATGCGGTCGATGATAGGGGCAGCCTCGGCCATGAGCGGGGGTGCGCGTCCGCGGCTACGCCTCCTCCGGAGGAGCGGGCGGCACCACGGCGACCGGGCTCGCCGCGTGGAGCAGTACCGCCTGGGTGACCGAGCCCATCATGCGCGCGGGCGCCAGCAGCCGGCGGCGATGCCGCCCCACGACGACCAACTCCGCGTCCCGCGACGCCTCGACCAGATGACCGGCCGCATCGCCCGGGAGCACGTCGGTCTCGGCGGTGACTCCCGGATGCCTCTCCCGGTGCGCGGCCAGGAACCCCTCGGTGAGGACGCGGGCCTCGTGCTCGACGGCGTCCTGGTCGATGTCCGGCGGCGGCATCTCCCCCGGCAGCATCCACGTCTGCAGCGGCCAGGGATACGCGGAGACGATCCGCAGCCGCGTGCCGCGCAGACCGGCCTCGGCGAAGGCGAAGGCGAGCGTGGCCTCGTCGGGGCTGTCGGCGTTCAGGCCGACGACCACGGGCCGGCCGGCCACGGACGGCGGCGCCTCGGCGTCGTCCCCGGGGCGGGGCACGACCACGACGGGGCACTCGGCGTCGCGTGCCGCCGCCAGCGAGTTGGAACCGAGCAGCAGACTGGCGAACCCTCCGCGTCCCCGGGAGCCCAGCACCAGCAACCGCGCCGTCTCCCCCATCTCCGGCAGCAGCACGCCGGGCGCGCCCTCCAGCGTGACGTACTCGACGTCCGGGAGCGCGGTGTGCAGTTCCATGTGGCCGCGGACCTGGTCGAGGACCGGGTCCTCGTCGGGGCCGGGCGGCCCGGCGGCCAGGACCTGGGACCGGGTCCAGGGGGTGTACTGCCGTACGTGCACGATCCGCAGCGGGGCCTCGCGCCGACGGGCGGCGTCGAGGGCCCACTCGAGAGCACGCAGGCTGTCCTGAGAACCGTCGACCGCCGCGACGACCGGCTGGGTGCTCATGGTTCCTCGCCTTCCGGAGTACGCTCTTCGCCTTCCCCGGGCCAGCCTGACTCAGGCGTCGCCCGGCAACGGCTCTTCAGCTCGCGTGTCCGGAAAATCGCGGCGAACACTCCCGGCGGCGGGCCGTGCCGGGACGGCCGCACCGCTCACGTCAGGTCGAACTCGCCCTCCCGCGCTCCCGACACGAACGCGCCCCACTCGGCGGGGGTGAAGATCAGGGAAGGGCTCTCCGGGCGGCCACTGTTGCGCATGGCGATGAATCCCTCCACGAAGGCGATCTGGACATCGCCCAGGCCTCGGCTGCTGGACTGCCACTGTGCGTTGCTGAGGTCCAGGTCCGGCTTGTCCCAACCCATGAGGGGGCGCTGCTGGGTGGTGCTCTCGGCCACGTCCGTGCTCCTCCCGGTTTCGTCGTCCGCGGTCAGCCTAGCGACCGGGTCCGGTGCCCGACAGGCCGCGGCAGAAGTACCGGTAGGTCCCGGGTGGTCCCGGCGGACGGGTGAAAGAGGCAGGGCGCGGGTTGAACCCGGCGCGGCCGGCGTCCGTACTGGTGGGGGCAGGCCCGCTCAACGGGTCCTGTTCGCCATGCCATCGCAGTACCGCACGGAAGGACCCTCCGGGTGTCGCTCTTCACTCGCCCCCGCCGGCTGCCGGACACCACCGAGGGCGGAGCGGAGCGGGACGGCGATCCGGCGGCGCCGGAGGAGACCGCCGGGAGCGTACCGGCCGTCACGCCGCCGGGCTGGTTCGGCTGGCGCCGCCGCTGGCCCCGTACGGCACGCGGGGTGACCGTCGGGACCACCGTGCTCGCCGGGGTGCTGGTGCTGATAGCGCTGCTCCTGCCGAACCGGATGGAACGCGTGGACCTGTTCGCGTTTCTGCGGCTGCCCTCCGAGGGGATCCTGCTCGCGGCGCTGCTGCTGGCGCTCCCGCCCCGGCCGCGGCGGATCACGGCGGTGGTGGCGGGGGTGCTGTTGGGGCTGATCACCGTTCTGAAGTTCGTCGACATGGGCTTCTACCAGGTGCTGGCCCGCCCCTTCGATCTGGTGCTCGACTGGATCCTGCTCGACGACGCGACCGACTTCGTCCGGGAGTCGTTCGGGCGGAGCGGGCAGGTGCTCGCCGTGATCGGTGTGATCGTGCTGTTCCTGGCGGTGCTGGCGCTCATGACGCTGGCGACGGTCCGGCTGACCGGTCTGATGGTCCGCCACCGTCCGGTCGCCACCCGTACGACGCTGATCCTGGGCGTGGCGTGGATGACGTGCGTCACGCTGGGCGTGCAGCACTCCGGTCTGCCGGTCGCGGCCAAGGTCGACGCGGACATCGTGGGGAACCGGGTGGAACAGGTGCGGGCCGGACTGCGGGACGCGCGGGTCTTCGAGAAGCAGGCCGCCGTCGACGCCTTCGCGAAGACACCGCCCGACCGGCTGCTCACCGGGTTGCGCGGCAAGGACGTGCTGTTCACGTTCATCGAGAGCTACGGCCGGGTGGCGATCGACGACCCGGCGATGGCGGGGCCGATCGACGCGGCGCTGAAGGACGGCACCCGGAGGCTCGAGGACGCCGGTTTCGCCTCCCGCAGCGGCTGGCTGACGTCCCCCGTGACGGGCGCCGGCAGCTGGCTCGCCCACTCGACCTTCCTGTCCGGCCTGTGGATCAAGAACCAGCAGCGCTACCGCAGTCTGACCACGAGTGACCGCATGACCCTGACCAAGTACTTCCGCAAGACGGGTGACTGGCGCACCGTCGGGATCGTGCCCGGGGTGCGGCGGGCCTGGCCGGAGGGCAAGTTCTTCGGCCTGGACCACATCTACGACTCCGAGCATCTCGGCTACCACGGCCCGTACTTCAGCTGGACCCCGGTGCCGGACCAGTTCTCGCTGGAGGCCTTCGAACGTCTGGAGCACGGCAGGAAGGACCGCGAGCCGATCATGGCGGAGATCATTCTGGCCTCCAGCCACAACCCCTGGTCGCCGATCGCCCGCATGGTCGACTGGGACGATCTCGGTGACGGTTCGGTGTTCCACGGGATCAAGAAGGAGGGCACGGACCCGAAGGAGGTCTGGAAGGACCCCGACAAGGTGCGCACCGAGTACCGGCGGGCCATCGAGTACTCGCTGCGCAGCCTGACCGAGTGGGTCGAGCGGTACGGCGACGAGGACACGGTGCTGGTGTTCCTCGGTGACCATCAGCCGGTGCCGACCGTCCTCAACGGGAGCACCGACAAGGACGTGCCGGTCACCATCGTCGCCAAGGATCCGAAGGTGCTGGAGCGGGTGGACGACTGGGGCTGGACCGACGGGCTGAAGCCCGCGCAGGACGCTCCGCGCTGGGGCATGGACAAGTTCCGCGACCGCTTCATGACGGCGTACGGGCCCGGGCGTCCCTGAGGGAGGTTGTCGCCCCCGCCGCCCCTTCCCTTCCCGACCTGGGGCTCCGCCCCAGACCCCGCTCCTCAAACGCCGGAGGGGCTAATTCCAGCCCCTCCGGCGTTTGAGGAGCGGGGGTCCGGGGGCAGCGCCCCCGGGGTCGGGACGGGAAGGGGCGGCGGGGGCGAGAAACCGGCCCGGGCTCTTGCCCCCCGAGGGCTTCGCCTGGCTTACTGATCGGCAGATCGACCGAATGATCGGTCGTCCGGAGTGGGCGAGGAGGGCGGGAGCTCGATGAAGGACCCGGCGGAACGGCTCGACCTCGAAGGGCTGCGCGCCCTCCAACTGGAACGGCTGCGAGATTCCCTGCGGCACGCCTACGCCAACGTGCCGTTCCACCGCGAGTCCTTCGACAAGGCCGGCGTCCACCCGGACGACTGCCGCTCCCTGTCCGACCTGGCACGCTTCCCGTTCACCACCAAGGCCGACCTCCGGGAGAACTACCCGTACGGGATGTTCGCCGTACCCCGCGACCGCATCCGCCGCATCCACGCCTCCAGCGGCACCACCGGACGCCCCACCGTCGTGGGCTACACGGAGGGCGACCTGTCGATGTGGGCCGACATGGTGGCCCGGTCGATCCGCGCGGCCGGCGGCCGGCCCGGGGACACGGTGCACGTGGCGTACGGCTACGGCCTGTTCACCGGCGGTCTGGGCGCCCACTACGGCGCGGAGCGGCTCGGGTGCACGGTGATCCCGGCGTCCGGCGGGATGACGTCCCGGCAGGTGATGCTGATCCAGGACCTGAAGCCCTCGGTCATCATGGTGACGCCGTCCTACATGCTCACCCTGCTCGACGAGTTCGAGCGGCAGGGCATCGACCCGCGCTCCACGTCGCTGCGGGTGGGGATCTTCGGCGCGGAGCCGTGGACGGAGCGGATGCGCCAGGAGATCGAGGAGCGCTGCGCGATCGACGCCGTGGACATATACGGGCTGTCGGAGGTGATCGGCCCGGGTGTCGCGCAGGAGTGCGTGGAGACCAAGGACGGGCTGCACATCTGGGAGGACCACTTCTTCCCGGAGGTCGTCGACCCGCTCACCGGTGAGGTCCTCCCGGAGGGCGAGCGGGGTGAGCTGGTCTTCACCTCGCTCACCAAGGAGGCGATGCCCGTCGTCCGGTACCGGACACGGGACCTGACCCGGCTGCTGCCGGGCACCGCCCGGGTGTTCCGGCGGATGGAGAAGGTCACCGGGCGCAGCGACGACATGGTGATCCTGCGCGGGGTGAACCTCTTCCCCACGCAGATCGAGGAGATCGTACTGCGTACTCCGGGCGTGGCTCCCCACTTCCAGCTCCGGCTGACCACCCAGGGCCGCATGGACGCGCTCACCGTGCGCGCCGAGGCCCGCCCGGACGCGGACGCGGCGACACGGGCCGCGGCCGCGCAGTCGATCGTGGCGGCCGTGAAGGACGGCATCGGGGTCTCGGTCGACGTGGAGATCGTCGACCCGGAGACGCTGGAGCGTTCGGTGGGCAAGATCCGTCGGATCGTGGATCTGCGCGAGAAGGGGGTCTGAGCGCCGGTCCGGCTACTCGGCGGCGACGATCCGCTCGACCGCGGCGGTCACCAGCCGCTCCCGGTCCTCGGGGGTGAAGACGTCCGGCAGGGTGAGCTGTTCGACGATCAGCCAGTTCAGCGCGAGGTAGAGCAGCTTGACGGCCATCGCGTCGCCGGGCAGGCCGGACTCCTCGTGGTAGCGGACATTGGCCTCCACGTCGGCGCGCACCCGCTCGGTGAGCACCGTGCGCAGTTCGGGCCGGCGGGTGGCCTCCAGCCGCAGTTCGAGCAGCGCGAGGTAGCCGGTGCGGAACGAGGCGACACGGCCGACCACTTCACGCATCAGGACCGCGTAGGTCTCCCGGTCCCGTCCGGCGGCGCGCTGCCGGGCGATGAGCTCCTCCTCGGGCTGGAGCCGCTCGTAGACCCGGGCGCCGGCCTGGGTGAGCAGGTCGTCGCGCGAGGAGAAGTAGTTGGAGGCGGTGCCGACGGGCAGCGCGGCCTCGGTGTCGACCGCCCGGAAGGTCAGGCCCCGGGCGCCGTCCCTGGCCAGCACCTCGATCGCCGCGTCCACCAGCGCGGCCCGCCGCTGCTCGTTCCGTCTCACCACTGACATCACTCCGCCCGCCGGACACCGTCACACCACTGCATGCAGAGTACTACGCCCGGAGTCGTCAGCCTCTGGGTGCTTCCCTCGACCGTGCACGCCCCATTGACACATCCCGCACCTGACACGAAAGTTTCATCCGCGCGACGTTCCCCGAAAAATTCTTTCAGCCCCTCACGCGGGGCCACGACACGGGAGGAACCTCATGGCGGAGGCAGGGGCGGGAAGCATCAGCCGGCGTCAACTGGGCTTGGGTGCACTGGCCCTGGGCGGAGCGCTGACCATCGCCCCCCTTCCGGCCGACCCCGCCTCGGCCGCCGGGGCGGCACACGGCGGCCCCCGCACCCTGCGGCACGGATCGGCCCGGCGCGCCGGACTGCTCTCCGCGCCTCTCCGCCAACTCGTCGCCGACGCCGAGGCGTTCCTCGGTCCGTCGCCCACCCACCCCTGGTACGCGGGGGCCGTGCTGCTGGCCGGACGCGGCGGCACGGTCGCGCTGCACCGGCCCATCGGCATGGCGGTGCGCTACCAGGCCTACGACGAGGAGACCGACACCGGCGTCGAGTTCCCGGCGGACCGGCAGATTCCCATGAGCGCGGACACCGTCTTCGACCTGGCCTCGGTGTCGAAGCTGTTCACCTCCGTCCTCGCCGTGCAGCAGATCGAGCGGGGCAGGCTGGAGCTGGAGGCGACCGTCGCGTCGTACCTGCCGGACTTCGGGCGTGCGGGCAAGCAGGACATGACGATCCGGCAGCTGCTCACCCACACCTCGGGGTTCCGCGCCTGGATCCCGCTGTACGAAGCGCCCACGTACGAGGAGAAGATCCGGCTCATTCACGACGAGGCGCCGGCCAGTCCGCCCGGGACCGAGTACCGGTACTCGGACCTGAACCTGATCTCCCTGCAGCTGGTCCTGGAGAAGATCACCGGCCGCACGCTCGACGTCCTCCTGCGTGACGGGGTCACCGGTCCGCTGGGCATGCACCGCACCCGCTACAACCCTCCCGCCTCCTGGAAGCCGCGGATCGCGGCCACGGAGGACGCCCGCAGACCGTGGTCCGGCCTCGACCGGGGGCTGGTGTGGGGCGAGGTGCACGACGAGAACGCCTACAGCCTCGGCGGCGTCGCGGGGCACGCCGGGGTGTTCTCCAACGCCTGGGACCTGGCGATCCTCGGCCGCACCCTGCTCAACGGCGGTGTATACGGCCGGGAGCGGATCCTGACACCGGAGTCGGTGGAGCTGATGTTCACCGACTTCAACACCGCCTTCCCCGGGGACGAGCACGGTCTCGGCTTCGAGCTCTACCAACACTGGTACATGGGCGCGATGGCCACTCCGCGCACGGCGGGCCACACCGGCTTCACCGGAACCTGTCTGGTGCTCGACCCGACGACCGACTCGTTCCTCGTCATGGTGGGCAACTCCGTCCACCCCGTGCGCAGCTGGCGTTCGGGATCCGCTCCCCGCGTGGCCGCCGCGAACCAGCTGGCCCGCGCGGTGCCGGTCCGGCCCGACCGGGGCCGGACCGCGTGGTTCTCCGGGATGGCGGGCTCCGCGACGGCGACCCTCACGCTGCCCGCGCTGGACACCTCGTCCGGCGCGGCCCGGCTGCGCTGCTCGCTGTGGTGGGACACGGAGCCCCGGGCCGATGTCCTGGTCCTGGAAGCCTCCGCGGACGGCGGCACGAGCTGGCAGCCGGTGCCGTTCACCACCGGGCGCCGGGGTGCGGAGCCGCAGCCGCATCCCTCGGGCACGGTCACCGGCTGGTCCGGACGGGTCTGGCACGACCTCACGGCCGCCCTGCCCGCCGCGCGGGGCCTCACCCTGCGCTGGCGGTACACGACGGACCGGCTGTACGTCGGGCGCGGCGCCTATGTCGACGCGGTGCGTGTCGAGGCGCCCGGCGGCCGGCTCTTCGACGAGGCGCGCCGGGCGGACGCGGCGCGGGTCCGGGCGGAGGGCTGGACCCGGTCGGCCGACTGAGCCCGCGGATCAGTCCCCCGCCTCCAGGACCGCCATGGCGGCGTTGTGGCCCGGCACCCCGCTCACACCGCCGCCGCGCACCGCGCCCGCGCCGCACAGCAGGACATTGGTGTGCCGGGTCTCCACGCCCCAGCGGCCGGTGCCGTCCTGGGTGTGCGGCCAGGACAGTTCGCGGTGGAAGATGTTGCCGCCGGGCAGCCCGAGATCGCGTTCCAGGTCCAGCGGGGACCTGGCCTCCAGGCACGGGCGTCCTTCGGCGTCGGTGGCCAGGCAGTCGGCGAGGGGTTCGGCGAGATGGGCGTCGAGCTGGGCGAGGGTCGACTTCAGCAGTTCCTCGCGCACGGCGTCGTTGTCCCGCTCGAACAGCCGGGCGGGGGTGTGCAGTCCGAACAGGGTGAGCGTCTGGTAGCCGCGGGCCGCCAGGTCCGGGCCGAGGATCGTCGGGTCGGTGAGCGAATGGCAGTAGATCTCGGACGGCGGGGCGGCGGGCAGCTCGCCCGCGGCGGCCTGGGCGTGTGCGGCGGCCAGCTGCCCGTACCCCTCGGCGATGTGGAAGGTGCCGGCGAACGCCTCACGCGGGTCGACGGAGGGGTCGCGCAGCCGGGGCAGCCGCTCGAGCAGCATGTTCACCTTGAGCTGGGCGCCCTCGGCCGGGGGCGGCGGTGTGTCGCCGGTGAGGGCGGCGAGTTCCTGCGGGGAGGCGTTGACCAGGACGTGCCGTGCGCCGGCGACGCCCTCTCCGTCGGCGGTGCGGTAGGTGATCTCGGCCGTGCGGCCGTCGGCGTCGACGCGCACGGCACGGTGGCCCGTGGCGATGACCGCGCCCGCGGCGCGGGCGGCGTCGGCCAGCGCGTCGGTGAGGGCGCCCATGCCGCCCACGGGGACGTCCCAGGCGCCGGTGCCGCCGCCGATGACGTGGTAGAGGAAGCAACGGTTCTGTGCGAGCGAGGGGTCGTGGGCGTCGGCGAAGGTGCCGATGAGGGCGTCGGTGAGGACGACGCCGCGCACCAGGTCGTCCGCGAAGTTCCGCTCCACGGCGACGCCGATGGGCTCCTCGAAGAGGATCCGCCAGGCCTCCTCGTCGTCGACCACGCGCCGCAACTCCTCGCGGGTGGGCAGCGGTTCGGTGAAGGTGGGGAAGACACGCCGGGCGACGCGGCCGGTCATGTCGTAGAAGCGCTGCCAGGCCCGGTACTCGTCCTCGGAGCCGGTGAGGCGGGCGAAGGCCTCGCGGGTGCGCTGTTCGCCACCGCCGACGAGCAGGCCGGTGGGCCGTCCGCCGCGTTCGGTGGGGGTGTAGGAGGAGATGGTGCGGGTGCTGAGCCGGAAGTCCAGCCCCAGGTCCTGGACGATCTTCCGGGGCAGCAGGCCGACCAGGTACGAGTACCGGGACAGCCGTGCGTCGACTCCGGTGAACGGGCGGGTGGAGACCGCCGCCCCGCCGGTGTGGTCAAGACGCTCCAGCACCAGCACGGAGCGCCCGGCCCGGGCGAGGTAGGCGGCGGCGACGAGGCCGTTGTGGCCTCCGCCGACGACGACGGCGTCGTACGTCCGGGATCCCTCGGATGCGGTCATGGTTCTTCGTAACACGCGATGATCCGTACCGGCCAGACGCGGTCCGGGTCACGCGCCTCCGGCCGCCCCCTGCTGCCGCAGTGCCGCCACCCTGCGGTAGAGCCCCGCCGCCTCCTTGCCGTGGCCCAGCCGCTCCAGGCAGTGCGCCTCGTCGTTGCGGGCGGCGAGGGTGTCGGGGTGGTCCGCCCCGAGGATCCGCTCGCGGGCGTCGGCCACCCGCCGGTACTCGGTCAGCGCGTCCGCCCAGTGGCCGAGCCAGCCCAGGCCGACGGCGACCTCGCGGCGGCTGACCAGCGTGTCCGGGTGGTCGGCGCCGAGGACCCGCTCGCGCAGGGCGCACACCTCACGGGACTCGGCGAGGGCCTCCGCCCAGCGGCCGAGCCGGCCGAGGTTGACGCCGATGCCGTGCCGGGCGCGCAGGGTCTCGGGATGGCCGGGTCCCTGTACCCGGGTGCGGTCCTCGACGAGGCGGCGGTAGAGGTCGAGGGCCTGGGCGGTGCGGCCGAGCCGGCCCAGGCTGATACCGGTCTCGTAGCGGGCGGCGAGGGTGTCCGCATGGTCCGGGCCGAGCGCCCTGGCGCGGGCGTCGGCGACCTCCCGGTAGGTCTCCAGGGCCTCCGTCCAGCGGCCCAGTTGTCCGAGTGCGTAGGCGACGTCGTACCGGGTGACGAGGGTGTCGGGGTGCTCGGGGCCGAGCACCCGGGCGCGGGCGGCGGCCACCTCGCACGCCATGCCGTAGGAGTCCTCGAGGCGGCCGAGCCTGCCGAGGTTGAAGGCGAGGTTGTGGCGGCAGCGCAGGGTGTCGGGGTGGTCCGCTCCCATGGTCCGCTCGCGGGCGGCGAGCACCGACAGATACACCTGGTGGGCGTCGAAGGGGCGGCCCAGCTGGGCGAGGACGTAGGCCATCTCCTGGCGGGCGGCGAGGGTGTCGGCGTGGTCCGGGCCGAGCGTGCGGATGCGGGCCTCGGTCACGTGCTTGTACTCGCGCAGCGCGTCGGCGGCGCGGCCGGTGCGGCTGAGGGTGAACGCCACCTCGTAGCGGCTGGCGAGGGTGTCGGGGTGATCCGGGCCGAGAAGGTGCTCGCGTTCGGCGGCGACCGCGCGGTGCACCTCCCCCGCCTCCGTCCAGCGGCCGAGGCGTCCCAGGCTCAGACCGGCGTTGTGCCGTCCGGCGAGGGTGGTCAGGGCCTGCTGCGACGGGGCGGGCCGCTCCTCGGGCACGGGCCGCGCGTGGGGGCCGGTGGCGGGGCGGGCGATCCACTCACCGGAGAGTCCGGCGGCCGGGTCGGGCTGCCCGGTGCGCGGGCCGGTGCCGGCCACCTTGTGTCCGGAGGTCATGCCGCGGGTCCAGGACGGCAGCCGGGCCGCGCGCCCCACCGCCCGCGCTTCCCCGGCGCCTGCTCCGGCCGCGCGTTCCGTCGCCCCGGGGGCGGCGGTGTCCGGGCCGGCCCCGACCGCGGCCGGGGCCGCCCGCAGTGCGCCGATCCGGTCGGCCAGTTCACGGGCGCTGTCCGGCCGGGCGGCGGGCTCCTTGGCGAGCAGGTCCAGGATGATCCGTTCCAGGTGCTCGGGGATCTCGGCGCGGTGGCCGCGCGGCGGGCGGGGCGGGGTGTCGCGGTGACCGACGAGGATCGCCCAGGCGTCGTCGAGGTCGAACGGCGGCACGCCGGTGGCGATCTCGTAGAGCACGCAGCCGAAGGAGTACAGGTCGCTACGCCGGTCGGCCTCCGAGCCGCTGATCTGCTCCGGCGACATGTAGTGCGGGGTGCCCATGGCGATGCCCGTGCCGGTCAGCCGGGAGGTGAAGCCGATGTCGTGGCCGAGGCGGGCGATGCCGAAGTCGCAGATCTTCACGGTGCCGTCGTCCAGCCGCACGATGTTGGCGGGTTTGAGGTCGCGGTGCACGATGCCCTGGTCGTGGGTGTAGGCGAGGGCCGCGGCGACCTGGCCGGCCACCTCCACCACCTCGTCCACCGGCAGCGGGTGCTGCTTGTTGTCCTCCAGGAGCTGGCTGAGATTGCGGCCCTGGAGCAGTTCCATCACCAGGTACAGCACGCCCTCGGACTCCCCGAAGTCGTGCACCACCGTGATCCCGCGGTGCTGCAGCGCCGCGGCCACCCGGGCCTCGCGCCGGAACCGCTCGCGCAGCACGCGGCCGAACGCCTGGTCGTGCTGCGCGCCGACGGGCTTGAGGCACTTCACCGCGACCTGCCGGCCCAGCGACTCGTCCCGTGCCCGCCACACCTCGCCCATGCCGCCGCGTCCGATCCGGTCGAGCAGCCGGTACCGGCCGTGGATCAGCCTGCTGTCCCCCATCTCCGTCGCCCGCCCCCGTCGCAGTCCGCCCCGCCCGCCCCTGGCTCGTCCAGTATGGCGACAACTCGCCCGAGTTTGTACGGTGCCGGGGCGCGCGTCCGTCCGCTGCGCGGGGCGGTCAGTTCAGGGTGGCGAGGAACTCCGTACAGGCCCGTGCGCAGGCGCGGCACGCCTCGGCCGTCTCCTCCGCCCCGGAGTGACCGTCGAACGCCTGGGCGCTCTCCAGGCACACCTGCCGGCACCACTCCACCTGGATCCTGATGGTCGCCTCGTCCACCAGGTTCTGTTCGGACAGCATGCGGCAGGTCGCGTCGCAGACCTCCGCGCACATGATGCCCTTGCGTCGTACGAGTTCCTGGTTCTCGGTCCCGTCCGGGTCCACCAGACTGGCCCGGGTCGCGCACGCCCGTGCGCACTCGGTGCAGGCCTGGGCACAGGCGAAGCGGTCTTCCAGGAACCGGAACAGCTCCTTCTGCGATGTCGTCGTCACACCGCGCGGGTAGCCGCCGCCCCGGCGGTCAAACGCGGACGGCGGCAGGCGTGCGTGTCCCGCGGCGAGGTGAGCCGGTTCGTGCCGGGGTCCGGGGGTACCCGCGAGCCATGATGAACACCTCATGGATGGAGACGGCCGACCTCGCGGCGGGCCGTGGCGCCCTGGGCGCCGGGCTGGCGGTGGCGGCGGTGGTGGTGCTGGCCCTGCTGATCGGCATGTTCGTCTTCGGCAGCCGCCGGGTCAGGAACGACAGGACGCGCAGGCCCCGGCCCGAGGACCAGCCCCGGATGCCCGAGGGCGGCCCGGTCCACGAGGTACGGGAGCAACGTGAGCCGGACGAGGTGCCCCGGGGCGACGAGCGTCTGACACCGCACGAGCTGAACGGCCACGGCACCGCCGGCAGCCGCACCGGCGCCGAGCAGGAGCGGCCCCGCTGGGACGAGGGCAGCAGCGGGTCGTTCGGCAGCGGCGGACCGGGCCGCCACTGATCCGTCCCGCACCGGCGGGCCACCGCCCGTACCCCTCGCACGTCGTACACAGGGAAGTGAGAACCATGGCAGATCCCGCCCGCAACACCCTGCCGCTGCCCGATTACGACCATCTGCCCCTCGGCGGGCTGGAGAGCCGGATCCGCTCGCTGACGGCGGGCGAGGTCGAGGAGCTGCTGTCCTACGAGCGGTCGCACGCCGACCGGGTCCCGGCGACCGAGGTCCTGACGGCCCGGCTGGAGCAGTTGCGCGCGGGCGCCGAGCCGACGTCCGGCGACCCGGGCGCGGTACGCCCCGAGCAGGGTGCCGGCCGGACCGGGTCCCCGGTCTCGCCCGCCACCTCGCCGCAGCCGTCCAGTCCCCCGCCGCACGGCACCCCGGACCAGCGGGGCAAGCCGAAGGGCGACCGTACGTAGTCTGCCGCCGCCCGTCCCGGAGGGGCGGGTCGTGCGTCCACCGATCGCCGCAACACGCGGTCGTGGGCGCGCGGCCCGCCCCTTCGCGTGTGCGCAGTGAGGTGGATCACAGCGCCCTGCTGCATCGTTTCGCCGGGTCCCGGGTCTTTGAGGGGGTGTAAGGGATTGTTCGCAGGCGGGGCGGTGGGGATGGAGCGGTTTCGGGCCGACGGCTTCGACGAGTTCGTGGCTGCCCGCTGGTCGACGCTGCTCCATGTCGCGCGGCTGCTGACCGGCGGCGACCGGCAGCGTGCCGAGGACCTCGTCCAGGAGGCCCTGGTGAAGCTCTGGTTCGCCTGGCCGAAGGTCGCCGAGCAGGCACCGGAGGCGTATGTGCGCCAGGTGCTGGTGCGGATGGCGGCCCGTTCGGCCCGGCGGCGCTGGTGGGGGGAGCGTCCGGTGGGAGAGCTGCCCGACCGGCCCGAGCCGGGCGATGTGTCCGCCGCCGTCGCGGAACGGTCGCGGCTGGAGGCGGCGCTGGCCCTGCTGCCGCCCCGGCAGCGGGCCGCGGTGGTGCTGCGCTACTGCGAGGACCTGCCCGAGGGCCAGGTGGCGCAGGCCCTCGGCTGTCCCGTGGGCACCGCCCGCTCCCACGCGTCGCGCGGAGTGGCGCGGCTGCGGCAGCTCCTGTCCGATTCCGTCAGGCCCGTGGGGTGAGGGGAGAAGCGATGGACGACTTCGAGCGCGAGCTGACGCGCATGATGCACGACAGCCGGGCGCCGACCCCCTTCGGGCCCGGGCACCGGGCGCGCTTGTACGAGGGGATCCGGGTCCGCCGCCGGTCGCGGGTGCTGTGGCGGGCCGGCGGTTCGGCCCTCGCCGTGGCCGGGCTGAGCATCGGTCTGGCCCTGCTGCCCGGCACCGGGTCCCGTTCCCAGCCCGCGGACCGTCCGGCCCCGCCGGCGACCGCTCCGACACCGTCCGCGGAACCCACCTCCGTCCCCAGCACCTCCCTCCCGCCCACGAGCACGTTTCCCGGCACCACGGCGCCGGGGTCCGGCGGCACACCGTCGTCCTCCCCGTCCGACACGCCCGGCGTGAGCACGTCGGCGACGGCCTCGCCCCCGGTGTCCACCGAGCCCCCGACCGCACCACCGACGACGGAGCCGGATCCCAGCACCTCCTACACGACCGGCGGCTGACGACTCCACCGCCGCCTCCCGCTCACCCGGGCGATGCCGCCCGGGCCGTTCCTCCCACCACCGCCGGGCGCCTCCGGCATGCCCTCGGGCGCCCCCTGGGCCCCGCCATGCCGTGCGCCGGAAAGAGACCGTGACCCGTCATGAACACCATGAGGCGGCCGGCACCGACCGGCCGCCGTACATCCGCCGCGCCCGTACCCCGGGTGGTCCTGCCGCTCCGTGCCCCGCTGTCCGCGCACCCCCGAGAACCCCTCCTGGACGTGGTGGTGCCCGTGCACAACGAGGAGAACGACCTGGAGCCCTGTGTCCGGCGGCTCCACGCCCACCTGGCGCAGACCTTCCCCTACCCGTTCCGGATCACCGTCGCCGACAACGCGAGCACGGACCGCACCCCGCGGATCGCCGAGCGGCTGGCCCGGGAGCTGCCGGGGACGCGGTGCCTGCGGCTGCCCGAGAAGGGACGCGGCCACGCCCTGCACACCGCCTGGTCGCGGTCGTCCGCCCCGGTCCTCGCCTATCTGGACGTGGACCTCTCCACCGACCTCGCGGCCCTGCTGCCCCTGGTGGCCCCGCTGATCTCCGGGCACTCGGACGTCGCGATCGGCACCCGTCTGGCCCGCGGCTCCCGGGTGGTGCGCGGACCGAAGCGCGAGATCATCTCCCGCTGCTACAACGGGCTGCTGCGCGGCACCCTCGCGGTGGGGTTCAGCGACGCCCAGTGCGGCTTCAAGGCCGTACGACGGGACGTCGCCGAGCGGCTGCTCCCGCTGGTCGAGGACCGGGAGTGGTTTTTCGACACCGAACTGCTGGTGATCGCCGAACGCGCCGGTCTGCGCATCCACGAGGTGCCGGTGGACTGGGTGGACGATCCCGACAGCCGGGTCGACATCCTCTCCACCGCGCTGGCGGATCTGCGCGGCATGGCCCGGCTGGGACGCGCGCTCACCCGTGGCCGGCTGCCGCCGGCCGCGCTGCGCCGCCCCGGCTCGCTCGACGAGCCTGCCGGACCGCCGCCCGCCCTGGCCCCCCGGCTGCTCCGCTGCGCCGCCGTCGGCGCGTTGGCGCTGGCGGCCGCGGCCCGGGTGTTCCCGGGCCCCCGCTCCCGCCGTACGACAGGATCCTCCGCGTCATGACCACCGCCCAGGCCGGACCGGCTCCGTCCGTGCCGTCGCCCCGTGTCCCGCCGTCGGACGCCCGGTCCCCGCGCGAGCGGCTGCGCCGCGCCGCCGCGTACTGCGGACCCGTCTTCGCCGTGTACGGGGTGCTCAAGCTCGCGGGCTTCGCCGTCTTCATGTTCCTGCTGGACTCGGCCGGCGACTTCCGGGAGAAGCACCCGCGGTTCGGCGGCGGCGCGCACCCCTGGGACGTCCTGGGAAGCTGGGACGGCTGGTGGTACCAGCAGATCGTGCTGCACGGCTACGACCCGGCGCTGGAGCCCGTCCCGGGCGCCACCGGCCTGATCACCCTGAAGGGCAACTCGGCGGCGTTCTTCCCGCTCTACCCGGCGCTGATGCGGATCGTCTCGGAGGTGACCGGGCTCGGCCCCTACGGCGCGGGCATGGCCGTGTCGGTCGTCTTCTCGTTCGTCGCCGCGCTCGGCATCCACGCCGTCACCGCGCGGCTGGGCGGGCACCGGGCGGGTCTGATCGCGGCCGGACTGTGGGCGGTGTGGCCCGGTTCCGGCGCCGAGTGGGCGGTGTACTCGGAGTCCGTGTACACGGCGCTGGCCGCCTGGGCGTGCTACGCCGTGATGACGCGCCACTGGCTGACCGCCGGGGTGCTGACCTTCACCGCGGGGCTCGCCCGGCCGACGGCGGTCACCCTGGTCGCCGCGCTCGCCGTCGCCGGGCTGTCGGCGGTGTGGCGCCGTCGGGAGGGTCTGCGCCGACCGCTGACCGCGGTGGCGATCGCACCGCTCGGTGTGGCCGGATATCTGGGCTGGGTCGGCCACCGGATGGGCGACTGGGGTGGCTACAACAAGCTCCAGGACGGCGCCTGGGGCCACACGTTCGACTACGGCCGGCACAGTTTCGACGTGCTCACCTCGGTGCCGGTGGGTCACTTCGACTACCTGTTCGCGATGCCGATGGAGGACACCATCGGGGTCGGGGTGGTGCTGCTGGTGCCGGTGCTGACCGTGCTGCTGGTGCGGCTGCGTCCGCCCACCGTCCTCCTCGTGTACACGGTGCTGTCGTATCTCATGGTGATGGGCACCCAGCAGTACTTCGGCAACGTCTCCCGCTATCTGCTCCCGCTGTTCCCGCTGTTCGTCCCGCTCGCCGTGGCCATGCGCCGTCTGAGCAGGCCGTCGCTGGCCGCGGTGCTGGGCACGGCGGCGGTGGCCTCCGGGTCGTACGCGGGATACGTCCTGTTCGAACTCGGCGTTCCCTAGTCCTACCGTGGAGGGATGGGTGCCGGCGCGGTGACGCTGTTCCTGTGCGGGGACGTCATGCTCGGGCGTGGTGTCGACCAGATCCTTCCGCACCCGGGGGACCCCGCACTGAGGGAGGACTACATCCGGGACGCCCGCGACTACGTGGGTCTGGTGGAGGCCGCCGGCGGCCCCGTTCCCCGCCCGGTGCCGTTCTCGTGGCCGTGGGGCGACGCCCTGCGGGTGCTCGACGACGCCGCCCCGGACGTGCGGATCGTCAACCTCGAGACGTCCGTCACGCGCAGTGACGCGTTCGCGCCCGGCAAGGCCGTGCACTACCGCATGCACCCGGACAACGTGCCCGCGCTCGCGGCGGCCCGCCCCGACGTGTGCGTACTGGGCAACAACCATGTGCTGGACTTCGGCCGCCCGGGACTCGGCGAGACGCTGGACGTGCTGGACGGCGCGGGCCTGAGGAGCGCGGGCGCCGGCCGGGACGCCGACGCGGCCCACGCCCCGGCCGTGGTCCCCGTCGCGGGCGGCCGGGTGCTGGTGTTCGCCCTCGGGATGATGTCGAGCGGCATCCCGCCGAGCTGGGCGGCGACGCCGGACCGGTCCGGCGTGGCGTACCTCGCGGAGCCCTCGGCGGGGGCCGCCGAGGCGGTCGTCCGGCGGGTACGGCAGGTCAAAGGGTCGTCGGACGTCGCCGTGGTGTCCGTGCACTGGGGTTCGAACTGGGGGCACCGCGTCCCGCCGGAGCACGTCCGCTTCGCCCACGCCCTGGTGAACGGCGGGGTCGACGTGGTCCACGGGCACTCCTCGCACCACCCCCGCCCCGTCGAGGTGTACCGGGACCGGCTGATCCTGTACGGCTGCGGCGACTTCGTCGACGACTACGAGGGCATCTCCGGCTACGAGGAGTTCCGCGACGAGCTGCGGCTCGCGTACCTGCTGACACTCGACGCCGGTACCGGGCGGGCGGCCGGGCTGCGGATGGTGCCGCTCAGGGCGCGGCGGATGCGGCTCGAACCCGCCGCGCCGGACGAGCGGGACTGGCTGCGGGAGACGCTCGGCCGGATCAGCGACGTGGACTTCGCCCTGGACGCCGACGGCGCGCTCACCCCGGCGCACGCCTTCCGGTGACCGTTTCGGCCGGTCCCGGCGGGGGCACCCGTGCCCGGCCGAGGCAGGAGGAGGTCTCCGTATGACGGACGACATCGTGCGAGCGGCCGGGCACACCGATCCGCCGCCGCGCATGGGCTTCTTCACCGACACGTCGGTGTGCATCGGGTGCAAGGCCTGCGAGGTGGCGTGCAAGGAGTGGAACGCGATCCCGGAGGACGGGCTCGAGCTCACCGGCATGTCCTACGACAACACCCAGGGCCTCGGCGCGAGCACCTGGCGGCACGTCGCGTTCATCGAGCAGCGCGCGCCCGCGCCCGGCGCGGCATCCGGGACCGGCATGGAGGACGTCGACGTCTTCGACGCCGCCCGCGGGCTCGCCGACTCCCCCGCACCCTCCGCCGACGGCGGGGAGATGCGCTGGCTGATGTCGTCCGACGTGTGCAAGCACTGCACCCACGCCGCCTGTCTCGACGTGTGCCCGACGGGTTCGCTGTTCCGCACCGAGTTCGGCTCGGTCGTCGTGCAGGAGGACATCTGCAACGGCTGCGGCTACTGCGTGTCCGCCTGCCCCTACGGGGTCATCGAGCGGCGGCCCGACGACGGACGCGCCTGGAAGTGCACCCTGTGCTACGACCGGCTCGGCGTCGGCATGGAACCGGCCTGCGCCAAGTCCTGCCCCACCGAGTCCATCCAGTTCGGCCCGCTGGAGGAGCTGCGCGAGCGCGCGGCGGACCGGGTGCAGCAGTTGCACGCCGCCGGGGTCGGCAGCGCCCGTCTGTACGGCGAGGATCCGGGGGACGGCGTGGGCGGGGACGGCGCGTTCTTCCTGCTGCTGGACGAGCCGGAGGTGTACGGGCTGCCGCCCGACCCGGTCGTCACGACTCGCGATCTGCCCGGCATGTGGCGGCACGCGGCGGCGGCCGCCGTCTCGCTCGCGGCGCTGGCCGTCGCCGGTTTCGCCGGGAGGCGGCGATGAGCGGGGTTACCGGGGGCGGTGCCCCGGACGCCGGGCGCCGCCGTCGCGGCCGGGGGCGCGGTGAGCGGGCCATGGTCCCGGAGGCCGAGTTCGCGTCGTACTACGGCAGGCCGGTGCTGAAGCGGCCGGAGTGGAAGCCGCTGGACGTCGCGGGCTATCTCTGGATGGGCGGGCTGGCCGGGGCGTCGTCGCTGCTGGCCGCCGGTGCGCAGGTCACCGCCCGGCCCGCGCTGGCCCGCACGGCGAAGCTGGGGGCGGCCGGAGCGATCTCGCTGTCGCTGGCGGCGCTCGTGCACGACCTGGGCCGCCCCGGGCGCTTCCTCAACATGCTGCGTGTCTTCAAGCCGACGTCGCCGATGAGCATGGGGTCGTGGCTGCTCGCGGGCTACGCGCCGCTCACCATGGCGGCGGCCGCCGCCGACGTCTCGGGCAGGTACCGGATCGTCGGTGCCGCCGCGACGGCCTCCGCCGCCGCCCTCGGCCCGGCGGTGGCGACGTACACCGCCGTGCTGATCTGCGACACGGCCGTGCCGGCGTGGCACGAGGGGTACCGCGAGATGCCGTTTGCCTTCGCCGGTTCGGGGGCCACCGCGGCGGCCGGTCTGGCCCTGGCCGCGGTACCGCCGGGACAGACCGGTCCGGCCCGCCGCGCGGCCGTCCTGGGCGCGGTGCTCGAACTGGGCGCCTTCCGGCTGATGAAGCGGAACATGGGCCTGGCGGCCGAGGCGTACGAGGAGAGCGGACCGCGGACGTGGTTGCGCGCGGCCGAGGCGCTCACGGCCGGCGGCGCCGTGCTGGCGGTCTGTTCCGGCCGCCGCGACCGGGCGCTCGCCGCCCTCGCCGGAACGGCCCTGCTGGCCGGTTCCGCGGCCCTGCGGCTCGGGGTGTTCCACGCCGGCGTGGCCTCGACCGAGGACCCCCGGTACGCGGTCGTACCGCAGCGGGAGCGGCTGACGGCACGGGCGCGCACCGGGGACCCCGGTCCCGCTGATTGACGCGCGCGGTCCTGGGTACTCCGCCCGGGCCGAGCGCGCGTAGTGCGGAAAGGGCAGGCGTCATGGGCGTACGCACGTGGATCGATTCCTGGCCGGTCTACCGCCAGCTCACCGGGAGCGACCCGCTGGGCCGCGGTGCCGCCGCCAAAAGCGGGCCGAGCGGGCGGCTGACGCCCCGGGTCGCCTCGGCGGACCGGGTGGTGAAGTCCGTCTGCCCGTACTGCGCCGTCGGCTGCGGCCAGAACGTGTACGTGGAGGACGGGCGCGTCACCCAGATCGAGGGCGACCCCGACTCCCCCATCTCACGCGGCCGACTGTGCCCGAAGGGTGCGGCCAGCCTGCAGCTGACCACCGGAGGCGCGCGCGAGCACCGGGTGCTGTACCGGCGTCCGCACGGCACCGACTGGGAGCATCTCGACCTCGACACGGCGATGGACATGATCGCCGACCGCGTCATCGAGGCACGCCGGGCGGGCTGGCAGTGGGAGGTCGACGAGACCCGCACCCGGCGCACCCTCGGCATCGCGAGCCTCGGCGGGGCCACGCTGGACAACGAGGAGAACTACCTCATCAAGAAGCTGTTCACCGCCCTCGGCGCCGTCCAGATCGAGAACCAGGCCCGTATTTGACACTCCTCCACCGTTCCCGGTCTGGGAACCTCGTTCGGCCGCGGCGGCGCGACCACCTTCCAGCAGGACCTGCAGAACTCCGACTGCATCGTCATCCAGGGCTCAAACATGGCCGAATGCCATCCGGTCGGGTTCCAGTGGGTGATGGAAGCCAAGGCCCGCGGGGCGAAGGTGATTCACATCGACCCCCGGTTCACCCGCACCAGCGCCCTGGCCGATGTGCACGTACCGCTGCGGGCCGGTTCGGACATCGCCTTCCTCGGCGGGATCATCAACCACGTCCTGCGCACGGACGCGTACTTCCGTGACTACGTGGTCGCCTACACCAACGGGCCCGTGATCCTGCGGGAGGACTTCCAGGACACCGAGGACCTGGACGGCGTGTTCTCCGGGCTCGACCCCGACAGCCGCAGCTACGACCCGGCCACCTGGCAGTACCGGGGCGTCGACGTGCAGCCGGCCTCCGGGCAGCGGGACCAGCAGTTCGACAAGCTCAACGGGTCCCCGGACGTCACGGAGGCGGCACGCGGCGAGTCCCACGGCTCCGGCGGCCCCACGATCCCCGAGGGCGAGCCGGAACGCGACGAGACGATGACCCACCCCCGCTGCGTCTTCCAGGTGCTCAAGCGGCACTACGCCCGCTACACACCCGAGATGGTCGAGCGGATCTGCGGCGTCCCCCAGGACCTGTTCCGCCAGGTGTGCGACCTGGTCACGGAGAACTCCGGGCGGGACCGCACCACCGCCTTCGCGTACGCGGTCGGCTGGACCCAGCACACCGTCGGTGTGCAGTACATCCGGGCGGCGTCCGTGCTGCAGAGCCTGCTCGGCAACATCGGCCGGCCCGGCGGGGGCATCCTCGCGCTGCGCGGGCACGCCTCCATCCAGGGCTCGACGGACATCCCCACGCTGTTCAACCTGCTGTCGGGCTACATCCCGATGCCGCACGCCCACGAGCGGCAGGACCTGGACGCCTTCGTCCGGGCCGACGCCGCGCCCAAGGGCTACTGGGGCAACATGCGCGCCTATCTGGTCAGTCTGCTCAAGGCGTACTGGGGCGACGCGGCGACCGCGGAGAACGACTTCTGCTTCGACTACCTGCCGAGGCTGACCGGCTCCCACTCCACGTACGAGACGGTCATGGCCCAGCTGGACGGCACCTGCAAGGGCTACTTCCTCATGGGCGAGAACCCCGCGGTCGGCTCCGCCAACGCCAAGCTGCAACGCCTGGGCATGGCCAACCTGGACTGGCTCGTCGTCCGGGACTTCTCCCTCATCGAGTCGGCCACCTGGTGGAAGGACGGCCCCGAGACCGAGACGGGTGAGCTGCACACCGAGGACGTCGGCACCGAGGTGTTCTTCCTGCCGGCCGCCGCGCACACCGAGAAGGACGGCAGCTTCACCAACACCCAGCGGCTGCTGCAGTGGCACCACCAGGCGGTGCCGCCGCCCGGCGAGGCGCGCAGCGACCTGTGGTTCACCTTCCACCTGGGGCGGATCATCCGGGAGAAGCTGGCCGCGTCCGCCGATCCGATGGACCGGCCGCTGCTCGACCTGACCTGGGACTACCCGACGGTGGGTGAGCTCGCCGAGCCGGACGCCGAGGCGGTCCTCGCCGAGATCAACGGCCACGACGCCGAGGGCGCCCCGCTGTCCGGCTACGACCGGCTCGCGGACGACGGCTCCACCTCCTGCGGCTGCTGGATCTACTGCGGGGTGCTGGCCGACGGCGTCAACCAGGCCGACCGGCGCACCCCGGGCGACGTACAGGACTGGGTCGCCGCCGAGTGGGGCTGGGCCTGGCCGGCGAACCGCCGGGTGCTCTACAACCGCGCCTCGGCCGACCCGGACGGCAGGCCGTGGAGCGCGCGCAAGGCGCTGGTGTGGTGGGACGCGGAACAGGGCGAGTGGACCGGGCACGACGTCCCCGACTTCAAGAAGGACAAGGCGCCCGGTCATCTGCCGCCGAAGGACGCGACCGGCCCCGAGGCGCTGTCCGGGACCGACGCGTTCATCATGCAGGCCGACGGCAAGGCCTGGCTGTACGTGCCGGCCGGTCTCACCGACGGCCCGCTGCCGACGCACTACGAGCCGCAGGACTCGCCGTTCCCCAACCTGTTGTACGGCCGTCTGCGCAATCCCGTACGGCACCTGCTGCCGCCGCACGCCGACAACCGCTACCAGCCCGGCGCGGGAGAGCCGGGTTCGGAGGTGTTCCCTTACGTCGCCACGACCTACCGGCTGACGGAGCACCACACGGCCGGCGGCATGTCGCGCTGGCAGCCCTATCTGGCGGAGCTGCAGCCGGAGTTCTTCTGCGAGGTGTCGCCGGAGCTCGCAGCCGAGCGCGGCCTCACCCACACCGGCTGGGCGACGATCGTCAGCGCCCGTGCGGTGATCGAGGCACGGGTGCTGGTCACCGACCGCATGGCGACACTGACCGTGCACGGCCGTCCCCTGCACCAGGTGGGGCTGCCCTACCACTGGGGCCCGAACGGCCACAGCACCGGGGACGCCGCCAACGAGCTGCTGCATCTGTCGCTCGACCCCAACACCCACATCCAGGAGGCGAAGGCCTTCGCGGTGGACATCCGGCCGGGGCGCCGTCCGCGGGGCCCGGCCGCCCGGGAGCTGGTGCTCCGCTACCGGGCGCGGGCGGGCATCGACGCGGAGACCGGCACCGAGATGTGACGCTCAGGCGAGGACGACGGAGTGCGTGCCCCTCGGGACGAGCTCCCCGATCACCGGGGCGCCCGGCACCTCGCCCGCCACCAGCAGCCCGCCCGAGGTCTGGGCGTCGGCCAGCAGCAGCCGGGTGTCCTCGTCCGCGGATCCGAAGTCGGTGAACGGGGTCACCCAGTCCAGGTTGCGCCGGGTACCGCCGCTGACGTAGCCGTCCCGCACCGCCTGCCGGGCGCCGTCGAGGTAGGGCACGGCGGCGGTGTCGAGCACGGCGGTGACGCCGGAGGCGCGGGCGAGTTTGTGCAGATGGCCGAGGAGGCCGAAGCCGGTGACGTCGGTGGCGCAGGTCACCCCGGCGGCCAGGGCGGCGGCGGAGGCGTCCCGGTTGAGCGCCACCATCGTGGCCACCGCCTGCTCGAAGCGCTCGCCGGTGGCCTTGTGCCGGTTGTTGAGGACGCCCAGCCCGAGCGGTTTGGTGAGCGACAGCGGCATGCCGGGGCGGCCGGTGTCGTTGCGCAGCAGCCGGCCGGGGTCCGCCAGACCGGTGACGGCCATGCCGTACTTGGGCTCCGGGTCGTCCACGCTGTGGCCGCCGCCCACATGACAGCCCGCCCCGGCGGCCACGTCCAGTCCGCCGCGCAGCACTTCGCGGGCCAGCTCCATCGGCAGCACGTCCCGGGGCCAGGCCAGGAGGTTGACGGCCAGCACGGGGCGGCCGCCCATCGCGTAGACGTCGGACAGGGCGTTGGCGGCGGCGATGCGCCCCCAGTCGTAGGCGTCGTCGACGACGGGGGTGAAGAAGTCGGCGGTGGACACGACCGCCTGCGGTGCCGCGCCGTCCGGAGCCGGGAGGGCGGCCACCGCCGCGTCGTCCCCCGTGGCCGCCCCCACCAGGAGCGGGGTGTCACCGGTGACCGTCACCGGCGCGTCGAGGCCGGCGAGGACGTCCTCCAGCTCACCGGGTGGGATCTTGCAGGCGCAGCCGCCGCCGTGCGCGAACTGCGTGAGGCGTACGGGCGTTCCGGTCGGGGCGTGCATCGGGCTGGCTCCTTGTCGGGGATCGGTGGGGTGAGCCGGTAGCCTGGGCGGGCGGTGGAGGCGTGTGGGTGCCTGGTGGCCCTCCCGGTCTTCAAAACCGAGGTGCCCGAGGATCTCGGGCAGGCGGGTTCGATTCCCGTCCGCCTCCGCTCTCCGCGTCGGCGGCGGGGCAGCGCCGGCGCCGGTCGTCCACCCGTTCGGTCAGACCCCGCGCGTCCAGGAACTCCAGCAGCGGTACGGCGACCCGGCGGGTGGTGTCCAGGGCCCGGCGGGCCTCGCTCAGGGTGAACGGCTGCGGCAGGCCGCGCAGTACGGCGACGGCACGGGTGTCCGCCCCCGGCGGCAGGACGATGCCGTCGGCGACCCGCAGCAGCGCGCCCGCGGTGACCGCGGCGGCCAGTTCCCGGCGTCCGAGCCGCAGTTCGGCCAGGCGTCCGGCCTCCGGGGCGCGGAACGGGGCCCGTTGCAGGTCCTCCCGGAGTGCGTCGACGGCGGCCCGTACGTGCGGCGGGAGCGAGGGCCCCTCCGCTCCGGGGGCGTGCAGCCGTCCGCCGCTCCGGTGCAGCGGCACCGTGCCCGGGGTGTCGGCGAGGGCGTCGACCAGGGCCCGGTCCGGCAGGTCAAGGAGCCGCCGAGCGGCCTCGGTGGGCAGTCCGGGGTCCAGCGGGTGATCCGCCGCGTGCCGCCGCACCCCGGCGCCGAGCCGGTCCCGCAGCGCCGCCCAGTGCTGCGGATCGGCCAGCCAGTCGCCGGCGACGGGAGCCGCGGGGGCGGTGACTCCCATGGCCTGCAGCTGCGTTCGGCGGACGAGGCGGCGCCGTCGCAGTTCGGCCGTGCCGTCCGGACGGCCGGTCATGCCCGCCAGTTCGGCCGCTCTGGCCCGGGCGGCGCCCCGCCTGGTCAGGGCCGGCGGCCGGACGTCCAGCACCGTCACCCCGCACGGGGCGCGGCGCCGGCCGCCGGGTTCCCGCAGCACCGCCCGGTCGCCGATCCGCAGCGGCAGCCCGCGGGCCGCCGTCAGCCTGGCCGTGTCCGCGCCGAGCGGCCGTACGGTCACCGGCACGGCGGCGGTGCCGAGGTGCAGGGTGGTCTCACGGGGGAGGTCGCCGACGGGGGTTCCGGTGACCCGGACGTCGAACGTGTCGGTGAGCAGCCAGCGGTCCGGCGTCCACAGCACCTGGCCCCGGCCGAGTGCGGCGTCGGGGGCCCCGTGGACGTTGACGGCCACCCGCGCCACGCCGCCGACGGCGGACCGGTCCTCGTGCAGGCACTGCAGCCCGCGCACCCGCAGCGCGGTCGTGCCGTCCCCCGTCGTCAGCCGGTCGCCTACCCGCAGGGTGCCCGCGCCGAGCGTGCCGGTGACGACCGTTCCGTGACCGCGCACGGTGAACGCCCGGTCCAGCCACAGCCGTACGTCCGCGTCGGCGGGCGGGACGGGCAACGCGCCCACCAGCCGGGACAGTTCCTTGCGCAGCTGTTCGAGTCCCTCGCCGGTCACCGCGCTCACCGCGACGGAGGGCACCGTGCCGAGGGAGGTGGCGGCCAGGCGCGCGACGGCGTCGGCGCGTACGGGCTCGGGATCGGCCAGGTCGCTGCGGGTCACGGCGAGCACGGCGTGGCGCACGCCGAGCGCGTCGAGGATCTCGAGGTGTTCCTGCGACTGCTCCTGCCAGCCCTGGTCGGCGGCCACCACGAACAGCACGGCCGGGACGGGTCCGACGCCCGCCAGCATGGTGGCGACGAACCGTTCGTGGCCCGGCACGTCGACCAGGGCCAGGTACTCGCCGTCCGGCGGGTCGAGCCGCGTCCACACGAAGCCGAGGTCCAGGGTCAGTCCCCGACGCCGCTCCTCCTCGAACCGGTCGGGTTCCATCCCGGTCAGCGCCCGGGCCAGCGCGGACTTCCCGTGGTCGACGTGTCCGGCGGTGGCCAGCACCCGCATGGCGCCTACCTCCCCTCGACGGCCCGTACGGCCTCGGCGAGGCGCTCGTCGTCCGCCGCCGGCACCGCCCGCAGGTCGAGCAGACACCGCCCGGCCTCCAGGCGCCCCACCACGGGCACCGGCCCGGTCCGCAGCGGCAGGGCGTACCGCTCGGGCAGCGACAGGGCGGCACTGGGCAGGGTGACACCGGGTGCTCCGCCGCCGCCGACGGTCGCCTCGCTCGGGACGGCCCGTGCGTCGACGCCGTCGGCGCCCAGCAGGGCCGCGAGCCGCTCCGCGCGCCGCCTCAGCGGCTCCGGTGCGGCGCCGAGCGCCTCGACGGTGGGGGCCGGGGGACCGGTCAGTGTGGCCTCGAGGGCGGCCAGCGTCAGTTTGTCCACGCGCAGGGCGCGGGCCAGCGGATGCCGGGACAGGGTGCCGATGAGGTCCTCACGGCCCAGAAGCAGTCCGCACTGGGGTCCGCCGAGGAGTTTGTCGCCGCTCGCCGTGACGAGCGCCGCACCCGCCGCCAACTGGGTGCGCGCATCGGGCTCTTCGGGCAGGACCGGATGCGGGGCGAGCAGCCCGGACCCGATGTCGACGACGACGGGGACGCCCAGGGGGGCGAGTTCGGCCACGGTCGCGGCGCGGGTGAACCCGGTGATCCGGAAGTTGGAGGGGTGCACCTTCAGCACGAAGGCGGTCTCCGGCCCGACGGCCTCGGCGTAGTCGGCCGCCGTCGTGCGGTTGGTGGTGCCCACCTCGCGCAGCCGGGCGCCCGTGGAGACCAGCAGGTCGGGCAGGCGGAAGCCGTCGCCGATCTCCACCATCTCCCCCCTGCTGACGACGATCTCCCGGCCGGCGGCGAGCGCGGTGGCGGCCAGCACCAGTGCGGCGGCCCCGTTGTTGACGACGTGCGCGGCCCCGGCGGCCGGTACGGCGGCGCGCAGGGCGGCCAGGGCGGTACGGCCCCGGCGGGCCCGGACGCCGGTGCGCAGGTCGAGTTCGACGTCGGTGGGTCCGGCGGCCTCGTGCACGGCCTGCCGGGCCGCCACGGAGAGCGGTGCCCGGCCGAGGTTGGTGTGCAGGAGCACGCCGGTGGCGTTGATCACCGGTCGCAGTCCGCCGGCCGACTCCGGCAGCAGGGACACGGCCGTGTCGGCGACCGCGTCCGGCGGTACGGCGCCGTCCCGCGCCCGCTGCTGGGCCCGGTGGACCGCCGACTTCACCCGCTCCGTCCCCAGCCGGGCCGCCGCCCGGAGCAGACGCGGATCGCGCAGCACGGCGTCGGTGCGCGGAATCCGCCGTCGTACGTCCGTGTCGACGCCTGCGCCCGTGGGATCCACCCGACTCCTCCGTTCAGGCCCGGTCGCCGGCCGGCCGGTCCTTCATCGTCCACCAGTGCCCCGGGCGGGGACGACGACACGCCGGGCGACGTGGTACTCCTCGGCGAACAGCCCGGCGGGGCCTCGCTCCCCCCGGGCTCATCCGTCCGTGCTGTCGCCGGCTCCGGCGCCCGGACGGTCCCGGCGGTGCCGGGTGCCGGGCAGCATCTCCTGCACCTTGGCCTTGAAGCCCTGCTTGACCATGGAGGAGCGGTCGCTGTCGCCCTTGAGCACGGCGGCGGCCGCGGCCTCGATCTGGTCCGCTTCCGCGTGCGGGGGGATCGGCGGCACGGCAGGGTCGGTACGGAAGTCGATGACGAACGGCCGGTCGGCGGACAGGGCCCGGTCCCAGGCGGTCTCGACCTGCTCCGGCTTCTCCACGCGCACGCCGTCGAGCCCGATCCGCTGCGCGATCTCGGCGTACGGCAGGTCGGGCAGGGCTTGCGACGCCTCGAACTGCGGCGCGCCGGACATCGCGCGCATCTCCCAGGTGACCTGGTTCAGGTCGCCGTTGTTGAGGACGGCCACGACCAGCCGCGGATCGGCCCAGTCCCGCCAGTACTTGGCGGCGGTGACCATCTCCATCATGCCGTTCATCTGCATGGCCCCGTCCCCGACGAGAGCGATCGCGGGGCGCTCCGGGTGGGCGAACTTCGCGCCGATGGCGTAGGGCACACCGGGGCCCATGGTGGCGAGGGTGCCCGACAGGGAGCCGCGCATCCGTCCCCGCAGCCGCAGGTGGCGGGCGTACCAGTTGGCGGCGGAACCGGAGTCGGCCGTGATGATCGCGTCGTCGGGGAGCCTGCCGTCGAGGGCGTGGACCACGTACTCCGGGTTGACGGGGTCGGCGTCCACGGCGGCGCGCCGCTGCATCACCTCCCACCAGCGGGCGACGTCCTTCTCGACCTTTTCGCGCCAGGAGCGCTTCTTCTTCCGCTTCAGACGGGGCAGGAGCCGGCGCAGCGTCTCGGCCGCGTCACCGACGAGGTTCACCTCGAAGGGGTAGCGCAGGCCGATCATGTGCGGGTCGATGTCGATCTGCACGCCGCGTGCCTGGTCCAGCTCCGGCATGAACTGGGTGTACGGGAAGCTGGAGCCGATCATCAGCAGGGTGTCGCAGTCCCGCATCAGCTCGTACGAGGGCCGGGTGCCGAGCAGTCCGATGGCACCGGTGACATAGGGCAGGTCGTCGGGGAGCACGTCCTTGCCGAGCAGTGCCTTGGCGACGCCCGCGCCGAGGACGTCCGCCAGTTGTTCCACTTCGGGGCGGGCTCCGCGGGCGCCCTGTCCGATGAGGACGGCGACCTTGTCGCCGGCGTTGAGGACGTCCGCCGCCCGTTCGAGGTCGGCGTCGGCGGGGACGGGGGCGTACCGGCCGAGCCCCATGCTGGAGGGCACCATCTTGAAGGCGTGCGTCGGAGGGGTGTACTCGAGCTGCTGCACATCGGCGGGGATGATGACGGCGGTGACGGTGCGGCGGGCGTAGGCGGTGCGGAAGGCCCGGTCGATGAGGTTGGGGAGCTGCTCCGGCACCGTCGCCGTCTCGCAGAAGTCGGAGGCGACGTCCTTGTACAGACTCTGCAGGTCGACCTCCTGCTGGTAGGAGCCGCCCATGGCGCTGCGGTCGGTCTGCCCGACCAGCGCGACGACGGGCACGTGGTCGAGCTTGGCGTCGTAGAGGCCGTTGAGCAGGTGGATGGCGCCGGGCCCCGAGGTGGCCGCGCAGACGCCGGCCCGGCCGGAGAACTTCGCGTAGCCGACGGCCTGGAACGCGGACATCTCCTCGTGCCGGGACTGGACGAACCGGGGCGTGTCGCCGGCTCGTTCCCACGCCGCCAGCAGGCCGTTGATGCCGTCGCCCGCATAGGCGAAGACGTGGTCCACCTCCCACTCGCGCAGGCGCTGGAGGACGTAATCGGAAACCTGCATGGCGGCCATCGACCTTCCGTTCCGCTCGCGCGCACCCGGCGGACCGGACGTGCGACCACTGTCTGGGGAAGGTGACCGGGTTCCGTGCGGTCCGGGGCGCAAACGTCGGGACGTCCACCGGGTGCGGGCGCCGGTGGGCGCAGTACGCTGGCCGCATCCGGCCCCCGGGAGCTGACGATGTGGAAGCGCAGGAAGCAGGCACGGCGTCCGGAGACGTTCCCCCTGGAGCTGTGCGACCTCTGCGCGGACACGTTCCCCGCGGACGAGGCGGTGCGCGGATACGTCGCGGACTCCTCCTCCGTCCACCCCACCGACGAGCACCACGACGGTCTGCGCCGCGTCACCGCCTGCGGCGAGGCCCACCTCGATGCGATCCGCCGGGAGTACGGGCGCCGGCCCTTCGTGGACGAGGAGCTGTGGGCGGCCAAGATCACCCGGGTGCTGTTGTCCGGACCGCCGGCGCTCTCCATGACCCAGCTCGCCCGCCGGACCGGGCTGCACGAGCCCGACATCCGGCGGGCGATCGCCTGGCACAACGAGCGGCGCCGCCGGATGGCGGAGTGACCGGTGGCCCGGCCGGTGGAACGGCCGGGCCGTGTGCGGCCGAGGAAGCGGACCGCGGGGTCAGGCGGTGGCCGGGGCGGCGGGGCCGACCAGTTCGGACAGGACGTCCTCCATGGTCACGAAGCCGATGACCCTGCCGTTCTCCCCGACGGCCGCGGCGAGGTGACTGCCTTCGGCGCGCAGGGCGGTGAGTGTGTCGTCCAGCGGTGTGTCGATGCGCACCCGGGTGATCCGGTGCAGCGCGGTGCGCGGGAAGGGCCGGTCGCGGTCGGCGGCGCCGAGGGTGTCCTTGATGTGCAGGTAGCCCAGGACGGTGCCGTCGGGACCGGTGACCGGGAACCGGGACAGGCCCGCCTCGGCGGCCAGCCGTTCCAGCCGGGCGGGAGTGACGGTGCGGTCGACGGTGCGCATCCGCTGCGCGGGCACGAGGATCTCGCCGACCGGCCTGGTGCCCAGTTCCAGCGCGTCCCGCAGCCGTTCGCCGTCGGCGGGACCGAGCAGGCCGGCCTCGCTGGAGTCGACGACCATCCGGGCGAGCTGGTCGTCGGTGAAGACCGACTCGACCTCGTCCTTCGGCTCGACGCGCAGCAGCCGCAGCAGCACGTTGGCGAAGGCGTTGATGCCGAACACGAACGGCCGCAGCGCCCGGGTCAGCGCCACCAGCGGCGGGCCCAGCAGCAGGGCGCCCGCCACGGGCGCGGCCAGCGCGATGTTCTTGGGCACCATCTCGCCGATGAGCATGTGCAGATAGGTGGCGAGGGTCAGGGCGATGACGAACGCGATGGGGTGCACCAGGCCGTGCGGGATGTGCACCGCCTCGAAGCCGGGCTCCAGCAGGTGCGCGATGGCCGGTTCGGCGACCGCGCCGAGCACCAGGGAGGAGACGGTGATGCCGAGCTGGGCGGTGGCCATCATCGCGGACAGGTGCTCCAGCGCCCACAACGTCATGCGGGCGCGTTTCTCGCCCGCCTGGGCACGGGGTTCGATCTGGCTGCGGCGCACCGAGATCAGGGCGAACTCGGCGCCGACGAAGAACGCGTTGGTCAGCAGGGTCAGGGCGCCGATGGCGAGCTGCAGGGCGGTCATCGGGCTCCCTCCGTGACACGGTCGAGCGCGGGCGTGGCCGGTTCGGTCACGCGTATGCGGTCGGCTCGGTGGTGCTCGACCTCCAGCACCTCGAGCCGCCAGCCGTCGAGGTCCACGGCGTCCCCCTTGACGGGGATGCGGGCCAGGCGGGTGGCGATCAGGCCGGCCACGGTCTCGTAGGGGCCGTCCGGCGCGGTGAGTCCGATGCCGGAGAGCCGGTCGAGGCGGACGCTGCCATCGGCCTCCCACACGCTGCGGCCGTCCTCCGTGGCGGGGGCGGGTGCCAGGTCGGGTGCCTCGAAGGGGTCGTGCTCGTCGCGGACCTCGCCGACGACCTCCTCGACGATGTCCTCCACGGTGGCCACGCCCGCCGTGCCGCCGTACTCGTCGATGATCACGGCCATGGTGCGGTGCGCGCGCATCCGCTCCAGCAGCCGGTCGGCGGTCAGGCTGTCGGGGACCAGCAGGGGCGGGGTGGTCAGGTCGGTGACCGCCGTGCCGGCCCGCCGCTCCGGCTCCAGGGCGAGCACGTCACGGATGTGGACGGTGCCGACGACCTCGTCGAGGCTGTCCCGGTAGACCGGGAAGCGGGACAGGCCGGTGGCATGGCTGAGGGCGGCGGCGTCGGCGGCGGTGGCACGCACCTCCAGGGCCCGGACGTCGACCCTCGGGGTCATCACGTTCTCGGCGGTGAGCTCGCTCAGGTGCAGGGTGCGGACGAAGAGTTCCGCGGAGTCCGCCTCCAGGGCGCCCTCGGCCGCGGAGCGCCGGGCCAGCGCGCCCAGTTCCTCGGGGGTGCGCGCGGAGGCCAGTTCCTCGGCGGGCTCCAGTCCGAGGCGGCGTACGAACCGGTTCGCGGTGCTGTTCAGATGCCCGATGAACGGGCCGAAGGCGGCGGTGAACGCGCGCTGCGGTCCCGCGACCACCTTCGCGACCGCGGACGGCCGGGAGATGGCCCAGTTCTTGGGGACCAGTTCGCCGATCACCATGAGCACGACGGTGGACACCGTCACACCCAGCAAGGTCGCGGCCGTCGGGGCGGCGCCGCCCAGTCCGGCCGCCCGCAGCGGTCCGCGCAGCAGCGCGGCCAGGGACGGCTCGGCGAGCATGCCGATCACCAGGGAGGTGACGGTGATGCCGAGCTGGGCGCCGGAGAGCTGGAGCGTCAGATGCCGTACGGCACGCAGGGCGCTCGCGGCGCCGCGCTCGCCGGCCTCGGCGGCACGCTCCAGCTCACCGCGCTCGACGGTGGTCAGGGAGAACTCGGCCGCGACGAACACCGCGCAGGCCAGGGTCAGCGCCAGGGCGAGCAGGAGCAGCAGGACCTCGGTCACCGTGCCACCCCCGCTCCCTCGTCGGCCGTAAGGCGTGGACGGGCGGTGGTGGCACGGCTGCTACTGGGAGGATCACCCATCGGGAGACCGTAGCTCCTTCTCAAACACGTGGACGACATGTGGTGGGAAAGCAGGATGGCCTGTTTCTACGCCAACTGTAAAGGACCCGCAAAGTCGTCGTGGTCCTCGGGGGACGCGGGGCGGCCGGGCGTCAGGTGATCTCCAGTACGTCCTTCACGGGGCGCCGGGGGGTCGCGGGGCCCCGGGGGCCGTAGCCGAGGCGCAGCACCATGTGCACCTGTCCGGTGCCCGCAGCCGGGTCGCGGGCGAGCAGGCGCAGCTCCGGCTCCTCCAGGGCGTGCGAGGTCAGAGAGGTCGCCAGGCCGGCCAGGGTGGCCTCCAGCAGCACCCGTTCCAGTGCCTGCCCGGCGCGCAGCCAGTCGGCGGGGTCCTCGCCGCGGGTACTGAGCAGGGCGAGGTGCGGCACGTCCTCGAAGGCCGTGGTGCCGCGGTCGGCCACCGTCCGGCGGCCCGCGAAGTCGCGGACGGGGGCCCTGCCGCCCTCCTTGCGGGGCCCGAACGCGTATTCCGGTACGCCGTCGACGGCGGTGTCCGCCTCCGCGCCCAGCCGCGTCCAGCGGAGCACGTCCTCGTTGGCGCCGGGGTCCAGGACGTCCCGGCTCTCCGCGTCCCGGACCAGGTCGAGCACGGTCTCCGCGTGCCAGGCGCCGGGGAAGAGCAGCACGGCGCCCTCCTGGGCCGCGGCGTCCCGCAGGGCGGCCCGCACGTCGTCGGGGATGTCCTTCTCGGCGAAGGGGTGGCGGCTGGTGTGCCGCTGCCGGACGGCGGGGTGCAGCCGGGCCGGCTCCGTGTCGGCGGGGCGGTGCGGGAGCGGGGCGGACAGCCGTACGGCGGCGAGCAGCAGCGGATCGCCGGGCTCGGGCAGCAGGGTCGTCTCCGCGACGAGGTCCGCGTACGCGGCGGCGACCCGCAGGTTGAACAGGGCCGCCCCGCAGCCGATGTGCAGCGCCCGGTTGTCGGGGTCGGAGTGGGGCATGGCCCGTTCGGGATCGGCCCGCAGCAGCAGGAGATGCTCCGTGCGCCGGTAGTGGAAACGCCAGGGCTGGGCGTTGTGCATGGACGGTGCCGCGGTGGCCTCGGCCACCAGCGTGGTCACCGTCCTGTCGTCGAGCGGTCGCGATGCCATGCCGTCCTCCTCGCGCCCCGGCCTGCCCGGGCCGGCACCCGGCTCCACCGGCGGGTTCCCCCTTTCCGCCGCCGGGAACCGGGGCTTGGCGCCGGGCTCAGGGATCGACGACGAAGGACTGCTCGGTCCAGATGACCTTGCCGGTCGAGGTGTGCCGGGTGCCCCACCGGTGGGCGAGCTGGGCCACGATCATCAGTCCGCGTCCTCCCTCGTCCGTGGTGCGCGCGTGGCGCGGGCGCGGTGAGGTGCCGCTGCCGTCGCTCACCTCGCAGATGAGGCTGCGGTCCCGGATCAGGCGCAGGCCGATCGGTCCGGACGCGTACCGGATGGCGTTGGTGACCAGTTCGCTGACGATGAGCTCCGTGGTGAACTCGAGACTGTCCAGGCCCCACTCCGACAGCTGCCGCACCACGGCCGATCGGGCGTCGCCGACGGCGGCCGGGTCGCTGGGCAGGTCCCAGGAGGCGACCTGGTGCGGCGAGAGGGCCTTGGTGCGGGCGAGGAGCAGAGCGGCGTCGTCGGGTGGCGGGCCCGTCAGCAGCGTGTCGACGGCGCCCCGCCCGATCTCCTCCAGCGCCGTTCCGGGCTCCGTGAGCGCCTGGCCCAGCCGGGAGATCCCGACGTCGATGTCCCGGTCGGCCGTTTCCACGAGGCCGTCGGTGTAGAACGCCAGCAGGCTGCCCTCGGCGATCTCCAGTTCGACGGACTCGAACGGCAGATATCCGAGGCCGAGCGGCGGCCCCGCGGGCAGATCCAGCACCTCGGCGGCGTGCCCGGGCGTCACCAGGACGGGTGGCAGGTGCCCCGCGCGGGCGAGTGTGCACCGTCTGCCGACGGGGTCGTACACGGCGTACAGGCAGGTCGCTCCCATGAAACCGGCACCCTCGGCGGCCGCCGGCTCACTGTCGTCGTGGGCCCCCATGAGGCCGATCACCAGGTCGTCGAGGTGGGCGAGCAGTTCGTCGGGAGGAAGGTCCAGGTTGGCGAGCGTGCGCACCGCGGCGCGCAGGCGTCCCATGGTCGCCGCCGCGTTCATCCCGTGTCCGACGACGTCGCCGACGACGAGGGCGACCCGGGCGCCGGACAGCGGGACGACGTCGAACCAGTCGCCGCCCACGCCGCTGGGGACGCCGGCCGGCTGGTACCACGAGGCGACCTCGAGCGCCGATCCCCCGCTCAGGGCCTGCGGCAGCAGGAACTGCTGCATGGCGCGGGAGGCGGTGCGCTCGCGGGTGAAGCGGCGGGCGTTGTCGACGCACACCGCCGCGCGGGAGACGATCTCCTCGGCCAGGCGCACGTCGTCGTCGTCGAACGGGGCGAAGCGGCGCGACCGGGCGAAGGTCGCCACGCCCAGGGTGACGCCGCGCGCCCGCACCGGCACCACCATCAGCGAGCGGAAGTCGTACTCCAGGAGCGACGCGCCCAGGGAGGGGTCCTCGGTCACCCAGGGGCTGGCGGTGCGGTCCAGGGTGCGTTCCACCAGGGTCCTGCTCTCCAGCAGGCAGTGCGTCACGGGCGAGGACGGGGCACGGCGGACGGCCTCCCCGACGGCCAGGCTGCCCTCGGGGCACCCCGCGCGCACCGACGCCTGCCCGGCGCGGCGGATCACCGGTGCCATGCCCACCGGCCCGGGGGCCGGCTCCTCGCCCCTCATCACGGAGTCCAGCAGGTCGACCGCCACGAAGTCGGCGAGGGCCGGCACGGTCTCGTCGGCCAGCTCCTGCGCGGTCCGCCGTACGTCCAGGGTGCTGCCGATGCGGGCACCGGCGTCGTTCAGCAGCGCCAGGCGTTCCTGCGCCCGCCGGCGTTCGGTGACGTCGATGAGCATGTACAGGATGCCCACGGTGCGGTCGCGGCGGTCCCTCATCCCGAAGAAGGACGCGGAGATGGCGCGGGCGCGCTCGGGGTCGTCGGAGGTGGTGACGAACTCGCAGTCCATGACGGGGCGGCCGGTGTCCAGGACGGTGCGCATCTTCTCCTGGAAGAGCGCTGCCTCCGCGGGCGGCAGCACCTCGTGCACCTGCCGTCCCAGACGGTCCCCGAGGGGGACCAGACGGTCCAGGGGCTCGTTGACCCAGACGAAGCGGAGATCGGTGTCGAGGACCGCCAGGCCGACCGGCGCGTGGGCGAGGAAGGAGGTGAGCATCAGCTGGCTCATCCCTCCGCCGGGCATGCGCCAGAAGGCCCGTTTGGGCGGCCGGCCGACGTAGCGGCCGAACAGGAGGGCGGCCGCCGTGGCGACCAGGACGCCCGGCACCATTTCGTAGACCCCCGATTCGAGCGGCCCGAGCACGGGGTTGATGCGGCTCCACAGCAGCACCGTGCCGGCGCCCGACACGATTCCGGCCATGGCCCCCGCCCAGGTCATGCGGGGCCAGTACAGCGACAGCAGGACCACCGGCCCGAAGGCGGCCCCGAAACCGGCCCAGGCGTGGGCGACGAGACTGAGCAGTGCGTCGCCTCTGAGGGCGATGACGAACGCCACCAGGATCACCAGGACGACCGTGCCGCGCCCCACCCACACCAGCGCGCGGTCGCCGGCGCGGCGGTCGAGGAAGGCCCGGTAGAAGTCCTCGGTCAGGGCCACGGACGACACCAGGAGCTGGCTGTCGGCGGTGGAGATGACGGCGGCGAGCACGGCGATCAGCATCACGCCGGCGACCCACGGGTTGAGCAGCGTTCGTGACAGTTCGATGTACACCGTGTCGGGGGCGGACAGCGACGGCACGAGTTCCCCGATGCCGGCCAGGCCGACGAGGGTGGCACCGGCGAGCACCAGCACCACCCAGGCGGTGCCGATGCGACGGGCGGCGGGGACGTCGCGGGCGCTGCGGATGCTCATGAACCGGGCCAGGATGTGGGGTTGCCCGAAGTATCCGAGGCCCCAGGCGAGCAGCGAGACGATCGCCACGACACCGAGGGTTCCGTCGGCGGACCACAGACCGCCCGCGTAGTCGACCAGGGCCCCGGGATCCCGCAGGGCGGGCTCCCTGCTGTCGAGGGCGTCGCCCAGGGCGCCGAAGCCGCCGACGGCCGTGATGGCGGTCGCGGGCAGCACGATCAGGGCGAGGAGCATGAGCGTGGCCTGCAGGACGTGGGTCAGGCTCACTGCCAGGAAGCCGCCCAGCGCCGAGTAGATGACGATGACCAGGGCGGTGACGGTGACGCCCAGCCCGAAGCGGAGGTCGAAGACGGTGTTGAACAACAGCCCGCCCGCCACCAGGCCGCTGCTGACGTAGAGGGTGAAGAACACCAGCGTCACCGCGGCCGAGACGAGTCTGAGCATCCGGGTACGGTCCTCGAACCGCTCCTCCAGGTAGGCCGACAGGCTGACCGCGTTCCCGGCCCGCTCGGTGTAGGTGCGCAACCTCGGCGCGACGAAGAGCCAGTTCAGGTAGGTACCGGCGGCCAGGCCCAGCGCGATCCACGCGGAGCCGATGCCCGCCGCGTAGACGGCTCCGGGGAGGGCCAGGAACAGCCAGCCGGACATGTCGCTGGCCCCCGCGGACAGGGCGGAGACGAGCGGCCTGAGCCGGCGCCCGCCCAGGGCGAAGTCGGAGAACGAGCGCATGCGGGTGCAGGCCCAGACACCCGTTCCGACCATGGCCACCACGTACAGCGCGAACATGGTGACGATCGGCGCACTCAAGTTGAACATGTGGTCCTCGCCCGGGAAGTCCGCGATCAGGGGCACACCCATCGGTCCGGCCGGCGGTTCGGTACTCCGGCGTCAAATCTACAGATTTCGAACATGCCCAACCACGCGGATGCCCGGACCGCGCGCTCGGCGACCGCGGGACGACGGCCCGCCACCTCTTCGCGCACCCTTCCCTGGTACGTTCTACAGTGCTGTAGAAATTACGGCGCCCGGAGCGTCAGATCCGGGCACCCCTCCCGACACGTACGGAGTTCTCATGGCCCTGTGGGACCGCCTCAAGGAGTCTGCGTCCCAGATGCAGACCCAGCTGACGGCCAGGAAGAACGACCTCAGGAGCGGCGCCTTCCGCGACGCGAGCATGGCGATGTGCGCCCTGGTGGCGGCCGCGGACGGTTCGGTCGACCCCTCCGAGCGACAGCGCGTGGCCCAGCTGATCGGCACCAACGAGGTGCTGCAGAACTTCCCCGCGGACGACCTGCGCCGCCGCTTCGAGGACAACCTCGCCAAGCTCACCACCGACTTCGCCTTCGGCAAGGTGAGCGTCCTGCAGGAGATCGCCAATGCGAAGAAGAAGCCTGCGGAGGCGCGGGCCGTGATCCAGATCGGCATCGTGATCGGCGGCGCCGACGGCGACTTCGACAAGGACGAGCAGGCCGTGGTCCGCGAGGCGTGCTACGCCCTCGGCCTGCCGCCGCACGAGTTCGACCTCTGACCGGCGCGGATCACAGGGGGGTGGCCGCGTAGAGGATCCGGACCATCGTCACCGTGGAGTTCGCCGATGCCATCGCGGACACGGCCGTGCCCGCGGCCGCGCCCCACGCCGCAAGTCCCACCAGAGTGAACAGGGAGGGCCAGCGCCGTACCGCCGGGGCGGGCGCGAGCAGCGCCGCCACGCGGCGCGGAACCGGCCCGGGCGCGGCGAGACCCGCGAGAGTGGCGACCGGGGTGCCCCGCGACACCAGGGCCGCCTTGCCGATCGCGTGGGCCACGGTGCGGCGGCTGCCGACGGTCTGCGCCGCGTCCTCGTCCGCCCACCGTTCCGCCGTGTACGCCACCGCCGTCCGCAGCGGCCGCAGGAAGGGGTTGGCCCGTGCGGCCAGCTGAACCGTGAGGAGGAAGCGGTGGTGGCCGGCCGCCAGATGGGCCCGTTCGTGCGCGAACAGCGCCCGGCGCTCGGCCGGCGCGAGACTCCTGAGCAACCCGGTGGTCACCACCACCCGGTCCCGTCGCCCGCCCGGCAGCGCGTAGGCGTACGGCTCGGCGTCCGGGAGAACCGCCACTCCCGTCCCCCGCAGCCCGGCCAGTGCCCGGTGGGCGCGACGGCGCACCCGGCCGTGCCGCCACAGCGTCCGGCCGCACGCCGAGAGCACCGCGCACAGGGCGGGGATCGCGGCCTTCCCGACGACCTCGTCGTAGGGGACCGCGGCGCGCACCTCGGGGTCCGACCAGCCGTCGGGCAGCGGGTTCCCGGGCAGCTGGGCGGTACCGACCACCATCGCCAGCGCCAGGCACACCGTGCTGCACACCGCCATCACCGCCGCCACCCCGGTCAGCAGCCGGGTCGCGGTGCGCGGGTGCAGACGGTGCTCCGCGAGGCGCGCGATCGGCCACGCCGTCAGGGGCAGCACCAGCGGCAGAAAGACGAACACCCCCATGGCGGCTCAGTCTTCCCCGTCGTTCCCCGGCCGGCCCAGCAGTTCCCGCAGGAGGCGTTCGTCGTCCGGTCCGAGGCCGGTGACGAAGCTGGCCAGCACCGCCTCCCGGTCGCTCTCGGCGTCGAGCACCCTGCGCATCCTGTGGGCGGCCAGGCCCGCCTGGTCCGACGCTGAGGTCCACGCGAAGGACCGGCCCGCGCGCTCCCGGGTGACCGCGCCCTTGGCCAGCAGCCTGGTCAGGATGGTGATGACGGTCGTGTAGGCGAGGTCTCCGCCGAGCCGCTGCTGCACCCAGCCGGCCGTCGCCGGGCCCTCCGCCTCCCGCAGCGCGGCCAGGACGAGTGCCTCCAGCTCACCCTGCCCCCGCCGCCGGGACCGCTGCCGCTGCTCCGCCACGCCCTGTCTCCCTTCCGCCACCTCCGGTCACCCGGGCCGCCATCGTATAGACGCCCGCCCGCCACACCTGAGCAGCCCTGAGGAGAGCGCACTCGCACCGAGGCCCGGGCCCAGAAGTTCCCCGCCCCCGAACGGACCCCGTCACTCTCCGAGGGGAGCGTAATGAATCGGACATTCGGGAAGGCGGAGAAGGTGAACGAGGAGGAGCGCGACGGGCTCCGCCCCTGAGCCTGTGCGCGAGGAGTAGGTATGGCCGAGGAACAGACCGCCCTCCACCCACGGCCGGACGGTTCCTCGGCCACCGCCCCCGACCTCCGGCGCACCGGCATCGGTCAGGACCACTGGTACCCCGTCGCCGTCTCCGCGAGCGTGCCGCGGAACAGGACGTTCCCCGCCACGTTCGCGGGCCGGCGAATCGCGCTGTACCGCAGCGCGTCGGGAACCGTGCACGCCCTCGAGGACCGGTGCGCACACCGCCAGGTGCCGCTGAGCATGGGCGTGGTGGAGGGCGAGGTCCTCCGCTGCTGCTACCACGCCTGGGCCTACCGCGGGGACGGCCGCATCTCGCAGATCCCCTATCTGACCAAGGAGTGCGCACGGCCGCCGCGGGGTGTCCGCGCCTATCCGGTCCACGAGGCCCACGGTCTCGTCTTCGTGTTCCCGGGCGACCCCGCGAAGGCGGCCACGACGCCCGTGCCCCGGCTCCCCGCGGTGGCCTCCCCCCGGCACCGGACGATGACGTTCTCGCGCACCGTGCGCTGCCACTACTCGTTCCTGCACGAGAACCTGCTCGACATGAACCACCAGTTCCTGCACCGGGGTGTGGTCGGCAGGATCCGGCCGCAGCTTCTCGGCTACGAGACCGGCCCCAGCTCCGTGGAGGCGCGGTACCTGTTCCGCTCCACCGGCGGGCGGAAGGACCGTGGCGCCCGGCTGCTGGCCGCCGAGGGCGTCCGGAGCTCCGGGCGGCCCGACCTCCTCACGATCCGGACGGAGTACCCCTACCAGACCCTCCTGTCCGTGCCGGAGAACGCCGACGTCCCGGCGTTCTCCCTCTGGGCGGTCTATGTGCCCGAGGACGCCGAGCAGCGCGTCAGCCATGCCTACGGCCTGCTCTCGATCGCGAAACCGCCGGTTCCCGGCGCCCTGCGTCTCGCCTGGCCGCTCATCCGGCGTTTCACCGAGCGGGTGTTCGCCGAGGACCGCATGGCGGTCGAGGCCGAGCAGCGGGCCTGGGACGAGCAGGGCGAGGACCGCAACCGGGAGATCTTCCCGCTGATCCTCGACCTGCGCGCGGTACTGCGCGCCAACGGCACGCCGCTCGGCCCCGGGTGCGCGTCCGGGCGGCCGGACTGACCGCTACGCGCGCCGGTCGCGCAGGGCGGCGAGCGCGGCGTCGAGCGAGGCGGCGCGGGGGCGGTTGTGGGGCAGCCTGCCGAGCAGCACCGCCATGCCGCAGGTGTTGGTGAGGGCGGAGAACACCAGTCCGGCGGCGACCCCCGCCGCGAGGAGCTGGAAGGCCGGGTGCACGAGCAGGCCGAGCACGAGGCCGAGGAGCACCAGCGACCCGGCCGTGCAGCGCACCTGGCGCTCCATGCTCCAGACCGACCGGGTGTCGCAGGCCGCGGGACGGTGCAGGTCCCGGCCCTCGGACGCCCAGGCCCCGGTGCCGCCGGCGAGCGTGGCGGTGTGGATGCCCTTCCGGGCCAGGAGGGTGCCGGCCTTCTCGGAGCGTGCGCCGGAGGCGCACACGAGGAGGAGGCCGCCGTCCTGTGCGGCGTGCCGGAGTTCCGGCAGGGCCCGGCGGATGTGGTCCAGCGGGATGTTCAGGGCGCCGGGCAGATGCCCGGCGGCGAACTCGGCGGGCGTGCGCACGTCGATGACGGTGAACTCGTGCAGCCGGTTCTCGGCCTGGCCGGTTTCCAGGGTGGTGGGGGTGAGGGGGCTGGTCATGACAGGCAGTGTTCCTTCGTGGTCGACGGGGCACGGAAACGGGACGTACAGTACCCCCAGGGGTATTTTGCCGAGGGAGTGGTCGTGGATCTGGAACTCGAGGGTGCGGATCTGAAGTCCGTGCTGAACCGGCTGCGGCGTGCGCAGGGGCAGATCTCCGGGGTGATCCGGATGATCGAGGAGGGGCGCGACTGCGAGGACGTCATCACCCAGCTCGCGGCCGCCTCGCGTGCCCTCGACCGGGCCGGATTCGCGATCATCGCGACGGGGCTGCAGCAGTGCGTGGCGGACATCGAGTCCGGCCGCAGGAACGGTGAGGACAGCGAGCAGATGCGCGCGCGGCTGGAGAAGTTGTTCCTTTCTCTGGCGTAGTCCCGATCTCCGGGGGCCTCCTCGCGGTTTCGTACGGGCATCACACCGCCGCGTCGATCAGCATGAGCACGGCGACGGCCAGCAGCACCAGCGCGAAGGTGCGCCGGAGCGCGTGCCCGGACAGCTTCGCGGCCAGGCGCTTGCCGTCCCACGCACCGAGCACCGCCGCTCCGGCGAAGGGCCCGACGACGGTCCAGTCCAGACCTTCGAGCGGGCCCGCGCGCAGCAGCAGCGCGGCCAGTGAGTTGACGGTGATGACCAGCAGACTGGTGCCCACCGCCTCCCGCATCCGCAGCCCCAGCACGCCGACCAGCGCCGGTACGGCGAGGAAGCCCCCGCCGACACCGAGCACACCGGTGACGCCGCCCAGACCCGCCCCCGCAGCGGCGGCCCGGCCGGACCGCACCGGCGCGGCCGGTTCAGTGGGCGGGGAGGCGCGGAGCATACGGAGCGCGGCGACCGCCGCCACCACGGCGAAGGCCGCCGTCAGGACCGCCCCGGGCAGCCGGCCGGCGAGCGCGCCGCCCAGCATCGCCGGGCCGATCCCGGCCGCCGAGAACAGCAGCCCCGTGCGCAGCCGGACGTGCCCGTCGCGGCCGTGCGCCGACAGCGCCGTGAGCGAGGTGACGGCCACGACGAGCAGGCTCGCGGTGGTGGCGGCGACCGGGGAGAAGCCGAGCAGGTAGATGAGGGCGGGCACGGCCAGCACGCTGCCGCCGCCCCCGAGCGCACCGAGCGCGAGACCGGTCACGCCCCCGGCGAGCAGGGCGAGTACGAGAACACTCACGCGCCGCTGCCGTTCCCGCCGTGCGCGTCCACCACCGGCAGCCCGGCCCCGGCCCGGTCCCGCATGCCGCCGATCACGTCCACGGCCTCGGCCCCGCGTGCCGCGAGCAGTTCGGCCGCCTGCCGGGAGCGGTTGCCCGTACGGCAGACGACGACCAGGGGCCGCGCCTGCGCGCCGGACGGCAGCCCGGCCCCGGCGACGATCCCGGACAGGGGCGGGTGCACGGCTCCGGGAGCGTGCCGCGCCCGCCATTCCCGGGTCTCGCGGACGTCGACCAGCACGGCGTCGGGGTGCGCGGCGGCCCCGTGCCCCGTGCGTGCCGCGGCCTCACGGACGCCGGCCCGCCCCGGGCCGCCGTTGCGTCGGTACATCATTTCGTCTCTCGCTTCCGACGTTCGCCCTCCACCCGGTCAGGGGGTGCGGACGGTGAGTCCCGCCTGCTCGGCCGCGCCAAAGGGGTCGTCCACCGCGACGACGTCACGGCCGGCGGCGTCCAGCAGGGAGGCCGCGATGGCTGCACGCAGGCCGCTGCCGCAGTGCACCCACACCTCGCCGTCGGGGACCTCGTGCAGGCGGCCGTGCAGGGCGTGGACCGGAATGTGGACCGAGCCGTCGACGAAGCCGCCCGCCCGCTCCGAGTCGCGCCGGACGTCGAGGACGACGACGCCCCCGGCAGGGCGCCGGTCCGCGAGGTCGGCGAACGTCGCACGGCGGAAGGAGGCCGGGCTCTCGCCGTCGCGCACCCAGTCGGCGGGCCCGCCGGTGGCCGCCGCGGCGGGCCGCTCGATACCGACGCGGGCCAGTTCGCGCTGGGCGGCGGCGAGCTGCTCGGGCGACTCGGCGAGCAGGGTCACCGGCTTGCCCCACGGGATCAGCCAGGCAAGGTACGTGGCGAGCTGCCCCTCGGCCTCGAAGTTGAACGAGCCGGACACATGCCCGGCGGCGAAGGCGACGCGGTTGCGCAGGTCCACGACCCACTCCCCCGCCGCCAGCCGGGAGGCGATCCCGTCGGCGTCGGCGACGGCCGGCGGAGTGAGGTCGACGGGCGTGGGTCCGGCGGCGTTGGCCGGTGCCATGTGCGTGTAGTAGGCGGGGACGTCGTCCAGGCCCGCCAGCAGATCCGCGACGAAGGCGTCCACGTCCCGGGTGAGGGCCTCGTTGGACGCCTTCTCCTCGCCGATCGTCGTGCTGCCGCCCTCGTGCTGGGAGGAGGAACAGAAGCTGCCGAACCCGTGGGTGGGGAGCACGGCGGCGGCGTCGGGCAGCTCGCCGGCGAGGCGCTGGGCGGAGGCGTGCTGGGCGCGGGCGAGCTGCTCGGTCAGTCGTGGCTCGACCAGGTCCGGGCGTCCCACCGTGCCGATCAGCAGCGAACCGCCGGTGAACACCGCGACCGCCGTGCCGTTCTCCTCCAGTGCGTAGGAGGTGTGGTGCGGGGTGTGTCCGGGCGTGGCCAGCGCGCGCAGGCTCAGCCCGGCGTCGACCTCCGTGCGGTCCCCGTCGCACACCGGCACCCGACCGAAGGAGACCCGCGCCCCTGCGGGGACCAGGTAGTCGGCGCCGGTGAGCCGGGCCAGTTCGAGACCGCCGCTGACGTAGTCGTTGTGCACGTGTGTCTCCACCACATGGGCGATGCGCACGCCCCGCCGGGCCGCCACGGCGATCACCCGGTCGACGTCCCGCGGCGGATCGACCGCCACGGCGGTGTGCTCACCGCCCGCCAGGTAGCTGCGGTTGCCGAGTCCCGGCACCTCGATCGTGTCGACGAAGAACACGCGCGTCTCCTTTCCTCGAAATTACCCCCCGGGGTATGCCCTCCACCGTAGCACGAGGTACCCCCGGGGGTATTTTTGCGAGGGTCGCCGCGTCATCGATGCGTGACCTTCGCTCCACCAAGGCAGATACTTCCGACAGGAGGACTTCAGCCGACCCGTGCCAGACCGCCCGGCGGACCTGCCGAGCCCCAGGAGGTACCCATGAAGATGCTGATCAACGTTCCGGAGACCGTGGTCGCTGACGCGTTGCGCGGAATGGCGGCGGCGCATCCCGAGCTGGCGGTGGACGTGGAGAACCGGGTGATCGTCCGCAAGGACGCCCCGGTGGCCGGGAAGGTGGGCCTGGTGTCCGGCGGGGGTTCCGGGCACGAACCGCTGCACGGCGGGTTCGTCGGGCCGGGAATGCTGTCGGCGGCCTGTCCCGGCGAGGTGTTCACCTCCCCCGTGCCCGATCAGATGGTGCGGGCCGCTGCGGCCGTGGACAGCGGGGCGGGGGTGCTGTTCATCGTGAAGAACTACACCGGTGACGTGCTCAACTTCGACATGGCCGCCGAGCTGGCCGAGGACGAGGGCATCCAGGTCGCCAAGGTGCTGGTCAACGATGACGTGGCGGTGACCGACAGCCTGTACACGGCCGGCCGCCGCGGCACGGGTGCGACGCTGTTCGTGGAGAAGATCGCGGGCGCCGCGGCCGACGCGGGCATGCCGCTGGAGCGGGTGGAGGCGATCGCCCGGCAGGTGAACGAGAACTCCCGCACCTTCGGCGTGGCCCTGAGCGCCTGCACCACTCCGTCCAAGGGCAGCCCCACCTTCGATCTTCCCGAGGGTGAGCTGGAGCTGGGCATCGGCATTCACGGCGAGCCGGGCCGGGAGCGGCGGCCGATGATGACGTCGGGCGAGATCGCCGAGGCCGCCCTGGACGCGATCCTGGACGACCTCACCCCGCGCAACCCCGTCCTGGTGCTGGTCAACGGCATGGGCGCCACCCCGCTGCTGGAGCTGTACGGCTTCAACGCCGAGGTGCAGCGGGTGCTCGGCGAGCGCGGCGTCCCGGTGGCCCGCGTCCTCGTCGGCAACTACGTCACGTCCCTCGACATGGCGGGCGCCTCGGTCACTCTCTGCCAGGTCGACGAGGAACTGCTGCGACTGTGGGACGCACCGGTGCGCACTCCGGGGCTGCGCTGGGGCATGTGAGGCGGAGCCGGGACCACCGTTCGGACGTACCTACCACGCAAGGAGTTCCCGTGCTCGACGCCGACTTCTTCCACCGCTGGATGACGGTCACCGCCGCATCCGTGGACCGCGAGGCGGAGCGCCTCACCGCCCTCGACTCACCGATCGGGGACGCGGACCACGGCACCAACCTCCAGCGCGGATTCCGGGCGGTGAGGGACGCCCTGGACAAGGAGCCGCCGGCCACCCCCGGGGCGGTGCTGACCCAGGCCGGGCGCCTGCTCATCTCGACGGTCGGCGGTGCGTCAGGTCCGCTGTACGGGACGCTGCTGCGCCGCGCCGGGAAGACGCTCGGGGACGCCGCCGAGGTGGACGAGCGCCGGCTGGCCGAGGCGCTGCGCGCCGGGGTGGACGCGGTGATGCAGCTCGGCGGCGCCGCGCCGGGCGACAAGACGATGATCGACGCGCTGGTGCCCGCGGTGGACGCGCTCGGCGACTCCTTCGCCGCGGCCCGCGACGCCGCCGCGGAGGGGGCCGTGGCGACGACGCCGCTGCGGGCCCGCAAGGGCAGGGCCAGCTATCTGGGCGAGCGCAGCGTCGGGCACCAGGATCCGGGCGCCACGTCGGCGGCGCTGCTGATCGCCGCGCTCGTCGACGCCTCGGCGGACACGGAGGCCGGCGGTGAGTGACGGGAAGCTGGTGGGGGTCGTCCTGGTGTCGCACAGCGCGGCGGTCGCGGCCTCGGTGGCGGAGCTGGCGAAGGGGCTGGCCGGGGCCGGCAGCGCGGTGCCGGTGGCTCCCGCGGGCGGTACCGAGGGCGGCGGCTTCGGCACCAGTGCCGAGTTGATCTCCGCGGCGGCCGCGTCCGTCGACCGCGGGGCCGGGGTCGCGGTGCTGACCGACCTGGGCAGCGCGGTGCTCACCGTGAAGGCGCTGCTCGCCGAGGGGGACGAACTCCCCGCGCACACCCGCCTGGTGGACGCGCCGTTCGTCGAAGGTGCGGTGGCCGCGGTGGTCACGGCGTCCACCGGGGCGGACCTGGCCACGGTGGAGGCGGCCGCGACGGAGGCGTACACCTACCGGAAGGCGTGAAGGGCGCGGTGCTGCCCCGCCGTCCGTTCAGCCGTCGCCGTCGACGAACTCCCGGGCCAGCCGCCTGCCCTCGGTGACCGCGGCCGTGCGGTCCTCGATGGGGGTCACCTCGCTGTTCTTGAACACGATGTAGGTGACCCCGGAGGGAGTGCCGCCGGCGCGCGGGTCCGGGTCGATACCGAGCGACTCGGCCGCGGCGTAGGACGCCTCGCCGATGATGCCGGCGGGGCCGGTGTCGCCGACGACCGCGTACCGGACACGGTCGCGGTACACCATCGCCGCGACCGATCCGCCGCGCACGCCGTGGGTCCGGTAATTCCATACGCCGCTCGGGGCGGGGACCACGACATAGGGCAGCGCCTCGGCGCTCAGCGGCCGGCCGTCGGACTGCGCGAAGGCCGTGGAGGGGGAGAAGTACGGGTCGGTGCCGGCGTTGCAGCGGGGGCCGGGCCGGCCGTCGCAGTCGATGTCCATGTCGGCCTTCCAGAAGACGGCGTCACGGGAGCCGCACACCGCGACGGTGGCCCTGGCCCCCTGGTCCTTGCGGTAGCGGCCGCGGGAGACCGGCGTGCACGCACTCACCCTGGCGAGGAGTTCCGCGGCGGTGACCGGTTCGGCACGTCCTGGTGCCCCGCGGTCGGCGCGCCGGGCGGGGGCGGGGTCGGTGCGTCGTACCGGAGCGGGGGTGGCCCGTCGGACGGGAACGGGGTCGGCGCGCCGTGCGGCCGGTTCGGTGCGGGGCTGGGGTGCGGCGGGGGGTGCCGGAGGGGCCAGCAGGGCGACACCGGCCATGGCCAGGGTGATCGACTGGACACGGAACACGTTCAAGAGGGCCTCTCGTCGGGGGCACTGACGCACACTCACGGGCACTCTGCCCCATTTCGCCCTGATATGGCGGTGTGACGACCCCGACGGGGCCGGGCGACCCACGATCGCACCAGTGACGAACAGGGGGCCGGAGCCCGAGCTCCTGTCCGCTCGGGCCGTCCGGCCGCCCGCACCGGCACGGGATCTGCGACGACAGCGGTCCGCGCCCCGGGTCGAACTCCCTTGCGACGCAGGACGGTTCGACCCGTTCAGACCTTCAGCATACGTAATGTGCGGCGGCTCCCCTCCCCTCCGCCCTCTTGATGTGGCCGCGTCAGCGGCGTCATATTGGTACGGACCATTCTCCGAACCGGTCCGGTGTGCCACCCCGGGAGGCAGAATCGTGCGTGGCGTTCCCCGAGCCCTGTCCCCGCGTCGCCTCCTCGCGCTCTGCGGGGTCCTCCTGCTGGTCGCCTCCTGTCGCTGGGGCGGGTCGGACGACGTGGGCGGCGAGCGGCCGCCCGGGGCACCCACCGGTGTCACGGCGGAGGCGGGCAGCGCCACCAGCGTGCACGTCATGTGGAACACGGTCGCCGCCGCCGACGCGGAGGTGAGCCGGTACGAGATCTACCGGGGCGCGACGAAGGTCGAGGACGTCCCCGGCTCCGCGCACATGGTGGACGTCACCGGGCTCCGGCCCGCGACCTCCCATGTGTTCACGGTGCGGGCCCGGGACGCGGAGGGGCGGCTCGGCCCGCCCAGCCGGGAGGTCCGGGCGACGACGCCCCGGGTCACCGCCGCCGACGGCTCCCCGCCCACGCGTCCGGAGCGGTCGCGCGGCCGGGCGGTCGGAAGCCGGGCGGCGCAGCTGTCGTGGTCCGCCTCGAAGGACGACCGGGACGTGGTGTCGTACGACATTTATCAGGGCGGCACGAAGATCCACAGTGTGGGCGGCAACCAGACGTCCACCGTGGTCACCGGCCTGCGCCCGGGCACCCGCTACGCCTTCACCGTCCGGGCCCGGGACGCGGCCGACAATCTCTCCCCGCCCGGCGCCGCCGTCCGTCTCACCACCGCGGGCAGCGCGGAGGGCGGGGCCGGCACCGCGCCCACCGGCTTCCGCGCCACGAGTCAGCGGTCCGACGGCGCCCACTATCTGGTCCTCACCTGGGTGCCCCCGCGCGTGGACGGCGTGATCACCGAGTACGAGGTGCGCCTGGACGGCCGTACCGCCACCTCGCTCGTCTACGGCGGGGAGGCGCCACGCGACCGGGCGACGTACCGCTTCTATCTGGGCCGGGAGGCGGGGGTCACGCACCGGGTGCGGATCCGGGCGATGCTGCCGGACGGAACCTGGGGCGGTTTCTCGGCGGAGCGCACGGTGACGACGGGTCCCGGCGGCTGACCCGCCCTCGCGTCGGCCGCCCGGAGGAAGCCGTCACCTGCCCGGATGCCGCCGGAGTGCGCACGGATGCGGCTGCCCGTTGGCTTGCCTCGTGGCAGCACGGGCGCTCCCCGACCTCGGCGGCGCAAGGGATGTACCGCCGGCCGTGCCGCCGGAAGGCAGTCCACATGCGCATCTCGAAGCCACTGCTCCGCTCCGGACCGGTCGTGGCAGCCGCCGCCGCGCTCGCCCTGACATCGGCCGGACCGGCCGCGGCGGCCGGGATCTCGGTCAGCACCAGCGGGTCGACGGTCTCGGTCACCACCAGCGCGTGCACCCAGATCAACGGCAACTGGGGCACCGCATCGCTGCTCAACAGCAGTCAGACGAACTTCTCGCAGGGCCGGCAGGTGGCGCTGTCGGGGACCAGTGCGGGACAGTCCGCGGCCTGGTCGAACGTCGGCGCGGGCACCTACACGGTGATCGTGGTGTGCTCGAACGGCAACACCGCGGGCACCCAGGCCGTCGTCGTCACCCCCGCGCCCAGCCCGTCGGTCACTCCCACCGCGTCACCCACCCGCGGAGTGATGGGCGGCCTCGGCGGCGGCTCGACGGACTACGGCACGGTCACGCTGGTGGCGGGCGGCTCGCTGGTCGGCACCGGCCTGCTCGCCACGGCCTGGTACCTGCGCCGGCGCGCCAAGCCGCGTCACCTCTAGGGCGTCGTCCGGATCACGCCGCGGGAGACGGACGGCCCCCTGTCGGCTGCGCCGTGTTCGTGGCGTGATCCACCCGACTCCCCCGCGGTCCGGCGCCGGCCGCCACCACGTCCGACGCGCTCCGGTCGGGCGGCCGGCGTCGCCACGTCCTCCCGTGCGGCGGTCACTCCTCCCGGGCGCCCGGCCGCTCCTGCTCCCCCGCGCCGGGCAGCCGGGCGAACTCCTCCAGCGCGTGGTCGAGCCACTGGGTCCAGAAGGTCTCCAGATCGATGCCGGCCCGCAGCACCAGGTGCCGCAGCCGGTCCCGGGGCTCGTCCCTGCCGGGCGGGAAGTCGCGCCGCTCGATCTCCCGGTACGTCTCCAACTGCCGTGCGTGCAAATCCCGGTGGCGGCGCAGATCCGACTCCAGACCCTCGGTTCCGACCACGGCCGCCGCCCTGAGCCGCAGCAGCATCGCGTCGCGGTGGGGCTTGGGGTCCTGGGACGCGGCGGTCCAGCGGGCCAGTTCCTCCCGCCCCGCCGGCAGCACCTCGTAGGCCTTCTTCTGCCCCCTGGCCGGCTGCTCGGGGGCCAGGGCCCTGATCAGCCCCTCGGCCTCCAGCTTCCCGAGCTCGCGATAGATCTGCTGGTGCGTGGCGGACCAGAAGTAGCCGATCGACCTGTCGAACCGGCGGGTCAGCTCCAGCCCCGACGACGGCTTCTCGAGCAGGGCGGTGAGGATCGCGTGCGGGAGTGACATGGGCTCATCCTAGGGACGGGCCGCGCCTCCCCTACAGCGCCGCCGCCAGCTCCGTGCCCTGCTTGATGGCGCGCTTGGCGTCCAGTTCGGCGGCCACGTCGGCGCCGCCGATCAGGTGGACGGGCCGTCCGGCCGCGAGGAGGGTCTCGTACAGGTCGCGGCGTGGTTCCTGCCCGGTGCACAGGACGATGGTGTCGACCTCGAGGACGGTGCTCTCGCCGTCGACGGTGAGATGCAGCCCGGCGTCGTCGATCCGGTCGTAGCGCACGCCCGGGACCATGGTGACCCCGCGGTGCTTCAGTTCGGTGCGGTGGATCCAGCCGGTGGTCTTGCCGAGTCCGGCGCCGACCTTGGAGGTCTTGCGCTGGAGCAGGTGGACGGTGCGCGGCGGGGCGGGACGCTCGGGTGCGGCGAGCCCGCCGGGACCGCGGTAGTCGAGGTCGACGCCCCACTGACGGAAGTACGTCGCCGGGTTCTCGTGCGCCTTCTCGCCGCCGTCGGTGAGGAACTCGGCGACGTCGAACCCGATGCCGCCCGCGCCGAGGATCGCGACCCGGTCACCGACGGGGGCGCCGTCACGGAGCACGTCGAGGTAGCCGAGCACGCTCGGGTGGTCGACGCCGGGGATCTCGGGCACGCGCGGGGTGACGCCGGTGGCGACGACGACCTCGTCGTATCCGTCCACGTCGTCCGCGGTGACGCGGGTGTCCAGCCGTATGTCGACGGCCAGTTCCTCGAGGCGGGTGCGGAAGTAGCGCAGGGTCTCGTCGAACTCCTGCTTGCCGGGGACCTTGCGGGCGACGTTGAGCTGGCCGCCGATCTCGCTCGCGGCGTCGAACAGCGCAACGTCGTGGCCGCGTTCGGCGGCGCTGACCGCGCAGGCGAGGCCGGCCGGTCCGGCGCCGACCACGGCGACGCGCTTGCGGCGGCGGGTCGGGGCCAGCACCAGCTCGGTCTCGTGACAGGCGCGCGGGTTGACCAGGCAGGAGGTGATCTGCCCGCTGAAGGTGTGGTCCAGGCAGGCCTGGTTGCAGCCGATGCAGGTGTTGATCGCCTCGGAGCGGCCGTCGGCGGCCTTGGCGACGAAGTCGGGGTCGGCGAGCATCGGGCGGGCCATCGACACCATGTCCGCGCAGCCCTCGGCGAGCAACTGCTCGGCCAGTTCGGGGGTGTTGATGCGGTTGGTGGTGACCAGCGGGACCGACACCTCGCCCATGAGCCGCTTGGTCACCCAGGTGTAGGCGCCGCGCGGCACGGAGGTGGCGATGGTGGGGATGCGGGCCTCGTGCCAGCCGATGCCGGTGTTGATGATCGTGGCGCCGGCGGCCTCCACGGCCCGGGCGAGGGTGATCACCTCGTCCAGGGTGGAGCCGCCGGGCACCAGGTCGAGCATGGAGAGGCGGTAGATGACGATGAAGTCCTCGCCGACCGCCTCGCGCACGCGGCGGACGATCTCCACGGGGAAGCGCATCCGGTTCTCGTAGGAGCCGCCCCAGCGGTCGGTGCGGTGGTTGGTCCCCCGCACGATGAACTCGTTGATCAGATAACCCTCGGAGCCCATGATCTCGACGCCGTCGTAGCCGGCCTGCCGGGCGAGGCGGGCGGCGCGGGCGTAGTCGTCGACGGTGCGCTCGACCTCGGCGTCGGTGAGCTCGCGCGGCGGGAACGGACTGATCGGCGCCTGGAGGGGGCTGGGGGCGACCAGGTCCCGGTGGTAGGCGTAGCGGCCGAAGTGCAGGATCTGCATCGCGATGCGCCCGCCCTCGCGGTGCACGGCGGCGGTGACCACCCGGTGCTGCTCCGCCTCGGCCTCGGTGGTGAGCCGGGCGCCGCCCTCGTAGGGACGCCCCTCGTCGTTGGGGGCGATGCCGCCGGTGACGATGAGACCGACGCCGCCGCGGGCGCGGGCGGCGTAGAACTCGGCCATGCGGGAGAAGCCGTTCTCGGCCTCTTCCAGGCCGACGTGCATGGAGCCCATGAGGACCCGGTTGGGCAGCGTGGTGAAGCCCAGGTCGAGGGGGGTCAGCAGGTGGGGGTAGCGGCTCATCGGGCCCTCCGTGCGCGCGGTGTCGTGCCTGTAGTTGTAAGGCACGCGCACCGCTTTATGCAACTAGTTGCATAAGCGTGACGGAGGGCACAGGGGTCAGCGCGGCGTCAGGGCGTCACCCGCTTTCCAAACGGACGTGCAGCTCCTTCTCCTGGTCACCGGGGACCGTGCTCAGGTCGTGCACGGTGAACAGGGAGTCCAGGGTGACGCGGAACCGGTCGATCGCCCAGTAGCCGCCGTGCACGTCGGCGTCGACCGACGACGACAGCCGGACCGGGCGGACGCCGCCCTCGTGCGCGTCGGCGACGTCGAACGTGCCGAGCCACACCGTGGGCCGCGTCTCGTGGAACTCCTCGGGTACGTCGTCCGCGCACCGGTCGGACGCGAAGCACGCGCACAGCGTGTCGAAGACGATCCGGGCATCGTCCTTGCTGCATCCGCTGATCTCGACCGAGACGGATTCCGGGTGCGGTTGCCGACTGCCCATCGTGATCGCTCCTCTCGTGGCCCCTGCCGTCCCCACCCCCCTACTCCTCACTCAGCAAAGCACTACACGCGCCGGAGCACTACCCGCGCGCCGCTGCCGCGGTGACGACATCGCGGGGTACCCGCCACGATGGTGGGAGAAGCTGGAACCGGACGGCAGGAGCGGCGGAAAATAGCCCTCGCGCGCGGTAGAACAAGGGGGGCGGCACGGTGACGGCGTGCCGTGGAATCGGCGAAGGCGGGGCGTGGGATGAATGCAGCGGGGCCGGCCCCGGCCGGCGGTGACGGGCCGGTACGGGGGCCGGTGCGTCCCAGCGGGCTGCTCGACGTGCTGCGCGTGGCCTCGGTGGTCCTGGACACCGAGGGGCGGGTGATGCTGTGGAGTCCGCAGGCCGAGGAACTGTTCGGGTACAGCGCACGGGAGGCGCTCGGCCAGTACGCCGCCCGGATCATGGTGCACGAGCAGCACCTCGACCTCGTGGTGAAGCTGTTCGCCGATGTCATGCGCACGGGCCGCAGCTGGGCCGGGGCGTTCCCCATCCGGCGCAAGGACGGCGGCACACGGCTGGTGGAGTTCCGCAACATGCGGCTGCTGGACGAACGGGGCGAGGTGTACGCCCTCGGCCTCGCCGTGGACCAGTCGACCGTGCGCCGGCTGGAACAGGACGTGGCCCTGTCCACCCGGATCGTCGCCCAGTCCCCCATCGGACTCGCCGTCCTGGACGGCGATCTGCGGTACGTGTCGGTGAATCCGGCGCTGGAGCAGATCAACGGCATCCCCGCCGAACAGCACCTGGGCCGCACCATCCGGGAGGTGCTGCCGCTGGTGGACGCCGACGCGATCGAGGCCGCCGCGCGTCAGGTCCTCGACACCGGCCGGCCCGCCGTCGACCGCGCCACCACCGGCCGTACCCCGGCGGACCCGGACGAGGACCACGCCTGGTCGGTCTCGCTGTACCGCCTGGAGAACGCGCTCGGCACGGTACTCGGCGTCGCCGTGTCGGTGGTCGACATCACCGAGCAGCACCGGGCGAGCACCGAGGCCGAGACGGCACGGCGCAGGCTCGCCGTGATCGCCGACGCCTCCGCCCGCATCGGCACCACCCTGGAGCTGGACCGGACCGCCGGTGAGCTCGCCGACGTGGCCGTGCCGGAACTGGCCGACGCGGCGGCGGTGGACCTGCTCGACGCCGTGGTGCGCGGCCGCCGCAGCACCCTCGGCCCCGCCGAGCCGGCGATGATCCGGGCGCTGGCGGTGCGCTCGGTGGACACCTCCGACGTACTGCCGGCGGCCGACCCGCCGGGGAAGGTGACCCGGTACGCACCGGACCGCCTGATTACCGAGTGCGTACGCACCGGGCTGCCCGTGATGGTGCCGCAGACGAAGGACGAGGACCTGGCGAGGATCGCCCGTTCCCCCGAGGCGGCCGAACTGCTGGCCCGGGCGGGTGTCCACTCGTACCTGGCCGTGCCGCTGATCGCACGCGGCGAGGTGCTCGGCGCCCTCGACCTCACCCGCACCCGCAACCCCCGTCCGTTCGACGAGGACGACCTGCTGCTCGCCCGGGAGCTGGCCTCCCGCGCGGCCGTGCAGATCGACAACGCCCGCTGGTACCAGAATGCCCGCGACACCGCCCTCACCCTGCAGCGGAGTCTGCTGCCGAGCCATCCGCCGGTGACGGGCGGGCTCGAGGTCGCCTCCCGCTACCAGCCGGCCGGAGCCACCAGCGAGGTGGGCGGCGACTGGTTCGACGTGATCCCGCTGGGGGACGACAGGACGGCCCTCGTCGTGGGGGACGTGATGGGCAGCGGTATCCCCGCCGCGGCCACCATGGGCCGGCTGCGCACGGCCACCCACACCCTCGCCTCCCTCGGCCTCGATCCCGCCGTGCTCCTGGACCACCTGGACCGGATCACCGGCGGACTGGACCAGGCGATCGCCACCTGTGTCTACGCCGTGCACGACCCCCGCGAGCGGCAGTGCGTCATCGCCAACGCCGGACATCTGCCGCCGGCCCGGGTGCGGGCCGGTCACCCGCCCGAGCTGCTCGATCTGCCCACCGGGGTGCCGCTGGGGGTGGGCGGGGTCGCGTTCTCCACGACCACCGTCGAGCTGGAGCCCGGCGACCGGCTGGTGTTCTACACCGACGGTCTCGTCGAGACGCGCCGGCACCCGCTGGACGAGCGCCTGGACCGGCTGCTCACGCTGCTGGACCGCCCCGGACACTCCCTCGAGGAGGTCTGCGACCTGCTGCTGCGCACGCTGCACGAACCCGACAACTTCGACGACGTCGCCCTGCTGATCGCGCGGGCGACGACGCCGGGCGGCTGAGCGCGCCTGGCGGACCGATGCGCCGGGCGCTTCCGCTCACGAGATGCGCTTCTCCGTCATGGCACCGATCACGACATGGGCGTGGCGCTCCTCGCAGACGGCCAGACGGGGCCGCAGGCCGGCTTCCGCGAAGGCGTCCACGGCGGCGGAGGCCTGCCGGCTGCTGGTCTCCACCAGGAGACAGCCGCCGGGCGCCAGCCAGCCCGGCGCCTCGGCGGCGACCCGGCGCAGCACGTCGAGGCCGTCCGCGCCGCCGTCGAGCGCGACGCGCGGCTCGTGGACGCGGGCCTCGGGGGGCAGCAGACCGATCTCGTCGCTCGGCACGTACGGCACGTTCGCCGCGAGGATGTCGACACGGCCCCGCAGTCCCCCGGGGAGCGCGTCGAACAGGTCCCCCTCGTGGACCTGTCCGCCGAGGGCGGCGACATTGCGGCGGGCGCAGCGCACGGCGGCCGGGTCGATGTCGGCCGCGTGCAGTTCCGCTCCGCCGAGTGCGGCCGCCAGGGCCGCGCCGACGGCGCCCGAGCCGCAGCACAGGTCCACGACGACGGTGGCGCGGGGCGGCCGGGGCTGCGCCTCGGTCAGGGCCTGTTCCACGAGGAACTCGGTGCGTCGGCGGGGGACGAAGACACCTGGTTCCACGGTGACGCGCCGACCGTGGAACTCCGCCCAGCCGACGACGAGTTCCAGGGGCAGCCCGGCTGTCCTGCGTTCGACCATCGCGGTGATGTCCCGCGCGGTCGGCGCGGCAGCGATGATCAACTCGGCCTCGTCCTCGGCGAAGACGCATCCGGCGGCGCGGAGTGCCGCCGCGACGGCGTCCGGGGAGGGCGGCGAGGAGGGGTGGGGGACGGGCGAGGGCTCCGGGAGGAGTGAGGAGGGTTCGGACGGGGTGTGCGGCAAGGGACTGGGGCCTTTCGGGAGCCGAAGGGCGCTCTCGTGGTCACCTGCTGCCGAGGGACCGTGTCGCTTCGAGGTGTGAGCACCCGACCTGACAAGCGGTAATGGGTCCCACCTCCCTCGATGTCCGTGGCTGGGTCGGTCCGCAGCCGGACGGCCACAGTACCCGACGATCTCCGCCTGTACGGTGCGATCCGAGGTGAGTGGCCCGGCGGCCCGGCCTCGATGACGTCGGGACACCGCGTACGGTTGAACGCGGAAAGACTTGAGTACCAGCAACGGAATCGCCGATCACGTGAACATCACCCGAGGCTTCACCGGCCGCCCCCGTGTGGACAATCCCGGACTGCCGCCCGGCCAGTACGACGCGCGCGACGAATGGCCCGTCCTGTCCGCCGAGGTCACCCCCGACCTCGCGCCCGCGGACTGGACCTTTCGGATCGACGGGCTGGTCGCGGAGCCCCGGACCTGGGACTGGGAGCGGGCGCACGCGCTGCCGGCCTCGTCGTACGAGGGTGCCATCCACTGTGTGACGAGCTGGTCGAAGTTCGGGGTGCGGTTCGGCGGGGTGTCGCTCGACGCGTTCTTGGATGTGGTGCGCCCCCATGCGTCGGCCACACATGTGGTCGCCTACGCGCACACCGGTTACACCACCAGCCTGCCGCTCGCCGACGTGACCGGCGGCCGGGCCTGGATCGCCTGGGAGTACGACGGCCGGCCTCTCCCGGCCGAGCACGGCGGTCCGGCGCGGCTGCTGGTGCCGCATCTGTACTTCTGGAAGAGCGCCAAGTGGATCGCGGGACTGCGGCTCCTCGACCACGACGAGCCGGGGTTCTGGGAGGGCAACGGCTACCATCCGCGCGGCAATCCCTGGGAGGAGCAGCGGTACTCCGGTGACTGAGGTGATGCAGCGGTTCTCTCCGCCCACGCGGTTCGCCGTGCCCGGGCGCATCGGGGTGAGCGAGCAGACGGCCTCCGTGTGGCACACGGCCACGCTGACGGAGATCCGCCGCGAGACCCCGCGTGCGTCGAGCTTCCGGTTCGCGGTGCCCGGCTGGCCGGGGCATGTTCCCGGTCAGCATCTGATGCTGCGGCTGACCGCCGAGGACGGCTATGTGGCGCAACGCCACTACTCGATCGCGTCGGCACCGGACGACTCCGGACACGTCGAGCTGACGCTGGACCACGTGGAGGGCGGCGAGGTCTCGGGCTGGTTCCACACGGTGGCCCGTCCCGGGGACCGGATCGAGGTGCGCGGTCCGCTCAGCGGCTTCTTCGCCTGGCCGGGCGACCGGCCCGCGCTGCTGGTGGGCGCCGGCTCCGGTGTGGTCCCCCTCATGTCGATGGTGCGGCACCACCGGGCGCGGGACATGAGGCTGCCGCTTCGGCTGCTGGTGTCGGCCCGATCTCCCGAGGAGCTGATCTACGCGCGCGAGCTCGGCGCGGAGACCACTCCCGTGTTCACCCGGAGCGCACCGGAGGGTGTGCCGGTGGGACGTATGGCAGCCGCACATGTGGCGCCGTTCCTGGAGCGGCAGCCTGTTGGCGGGTGGGAGGCCTATGTGTGCGGGTCCAACTCCTTTGCCGAGCATGCCTCCAGGCTGTTGGTGGCGGCGGGTCAGCCCGTGGAGCGGATTCGGATCGAGCGTTTCGGCTGAGTGGGCGTTTCGGCTGAGTAGCGGCGGGGACCCGGGCGCGGTTGTCCGGTGAGGGTTCTCTGGTGCGGCGGCAGGGAGGTCGAGATGCGAACCCGAGTGCTGCGCCGGCGCCGGCGCAGTGCGCTGTGCCGACGGTCGGACGTCGTGGAGGAGTGGGCGGCGCTGTCCGCAGCCGTGGTGTTGTGTCTGGTGGCACCGCTGGTAGGGGTGCTCACCGCCCGGTGGGCGCACGGCGAGGCCCGGGCGACCGCGGTCGAGCAGCGCGCCGAGCGCCAGCGGGTGCGCGTCGAGGTCGTGGAACGGCCGGTGGGTGCCCGGACCTCGTCCGAGGCGGGCTCGCGGCACGTGTTCCGCGCGCCCGTGCGCTGGTCCGAGCCGGGCGAGGGCCCGCGCTCCGCCGTCGCCCGCGTTCCGGCGGACGCGCGCGCCGGTGACGTTGTGCATGTGTGGTTCGACTCCAGGGGGCGCGCCGTGCCGCCGCCGGTCGACGACGCCTCGGTGTGGCAGTACGGCATCGGCATGGGGACCGGCGCGGCGGGGGGCACGGCGGCCGTCGCGCTGCTCGTCCGCCACACGGTGCGCCGGGTGACGATGCGCCGCAGGCTGGCGGAGTGGGACCGGGCGTGGGCCCGTACGGAGCCGGAGTGGACGCACCGGGGGGCGTGAAGGCCGGGCGGTGTCGGCGCCCTCTGAGGCAACCGCTTTCTGTGGCGTTCACCTGGGGTTTTGCATGAGGGTTCTGGCGGTGTGGCGGGGAGTCCGCGTACGGTGTCATCGCTTCGCACTGTCTCTTCACGAAGGCGGTTCCTGATGGCCCGGTTCGACCTTCCGCTCGATCAACTGCGCGAGTACCGCAGCGTGTCCACGGCGCCCGAGGACTTCGACGCGTTCTGGTCCAAGACGCTCGGGGAAGCGCGTGCGCACGACCTCGACGCGCGTTTCGAGCCGGTCGACACGGGATTGTCGACGGTGCGGGTCTTCGACGTCACGTTCGCGGGGTTCGGCGGTCACCCCGTCAAGGGCTGGCTGACCCTGCCCGCCGACGCCGACGCCCCGCTGCCGCTGGTGGTGGAGTTCATCGGGTACGGAGGCGGCCGCGGGCTGCCCCACGAGCATCTGCTGTGGGCGTCCACGGGCCGGGCCCACTTCGTCATGGACACCCGCGGGCAGGGCAGCGCCTGGGGTGCCGGCGGCGGTACCGCCGATCCGGTGGGCGGCGCTCCCGCGTACCCCGGGTTCATGACGCGCGGGATCGACGCGCCCGAGAACTACTACTACCGCCGGGTGTTCACGGACGCCGTGCGCGCGGTGGAGGCGGCGCGATCGCATCCGCTGACCGACGCGAGCCGTACCGTCGCCGTGGGGGCCAGCCAGGGCGGGGGGATCACCCTCGCGGTGGGCGGTCTCGTTCCGGACCTCGCGGGTGTCGCGCCGGACGTGCCGTTCCTGTGCGACTTCCCGCGCGCCACGACACTCACCGACCGGCATCCGTATCGGGAGGTCGGCCTCTACCTGAAGACGCATCGTGGGCGCTTCGAGGATGCGCTGCGCACCCTGTCGTACTTCGACGGCGTGCACTTCGCCGCGCGCGGGAGCGCTCCTGCGCTCTTCTCGGCCGCCCTGGAGGACCAGACCTGCCCGCCGTCGACGGTGTTCGGCGCCTTCAACGCCTGGGCGCACGAGGACAAGACCATCGAGGTGTACGACTTCAACGACCACGAAGGTGGTGGGCCGTTCCAGGAGGCGGCCAAGCTGCGCTGGATGCGTTCGTACATCTGACGGGTCGTCAGGGGGGGGTGGGAAGTGTGGACCGAATGGTTCCGGCCGAAGTGCCGGGCCGGCCTTCCCTGGTGGTGTAGACCAATGCTAGAAGTGGTGGCCCAATGAGCCCACGCGGCTACGGAACGTCACCAACAGGAGGGCGCGGCATGGCCCGCACCACCCCGCACGACCACCAGCTCACCGAAGGGGATCCCCTCTACCGGAGGATCGCGACACGGTTGCTCGGCGAGCTGCACGACGGGACCATACCGCCCGGCGAACGCCTGCCGGGCGAGCGGCAGTTGGCCGAGCACTTCGGGGTCAGCCGGGAGACCGTACGGCAGGCGTTGCAACTGCTGCGCCGCGATGGCCTGGTCGCCACGGACCGACGGGGCAGCCATGCCGCGCTGCCCGGCCTGCCGGTGGAGACGCCGGCGTACTTCGGTTTTCCCCTCGGCGCGGGGGGTGCCGGCCATGGCTCGGTGACCAGGGCCACCGTCGCCTGGGAGCCACCGTCGTCCGGGCATGCCGAGGCGCTGGGAGTGGCGCCCGGCCGGCCGACTCTGGTGCACCGCTACTGGTCCGCGTCGGCCGACGGGCGGGAGTTGCGGACCGCGGTGACATCGTTTTCCGCGGTGGCGCTCGCTGAGGTCGAGGAGCTGTCCCGCTACCGTGACCGCGCCGACGGGACGTGCCCCGCGGAGTTGCGGCGGGCGTACGACTGGATGCGGCGGGCGGGGCTTTCGCTGCACCACCGCGACACGATCACGCGGATCGCGGGGACGCCGTCGGTCCGGGTCACCCGGCGGGTGCACGACCAGTACGCCCGGCCGCTGGAGATCACGGAACTGGTCATGGACGCTCAGCAGGAGGTTCTCGTCTACGAGTTCACGGTGCCTGCCGCGGTCTGACGCCGGCTGCGGGCCGGTGGTCGTATGCCTGCGGCGCCACTGTCCCTCCGGTGGGGGTGCGCGTAGCGCCCACGGTGGGTGGGTGGTGCGGGGCCGGGTCGGGGGTGTCCGTCCTCGGACTGGCGCGACTGAGCTTGTCGGTGGGGTGCGCGGCGCGGACGCGCCAGCCACTGCGGGCGAACACCCCCGCCCCGCCCCCTCCCCGCCGTCGGCGGCCTGCCGCCGCTTCCGCGGGCAGTCGTGCCTCCCCCAGTGCCTTAAGGACCTGGGGGTACCCCCATGGGCGATGGGGGTACCTCCCGCTCATGGGGGTCCCCCCGCTCGAGCGAAGCCGAGAGTGGGGGAGGAGCCGAGAGTGGGGGAGGCACCCGCAAGCGCCGGGCTGCGCGAACACCGAACGGCCAGCACCAACGCCTGGCGCCCTGCGAACACCGGATGCAACCCACCCCCGGCCCCCGCAGGGCCCGTTACGACGACGCCCTCGCGGCGACAACCAGCCGCACCCTCGGACTCCCGTCCCGGCGCCGACCGAACTCGGACAGTTCCCCGAACCGCACAAGGAACCCCGCCCGCGACAGCCCCCGCCACACGTCCCCGAACCGAACCGCGCGGTAGTACATCACGAACGGCGGACGCCAGACGGCATTGCGCACCCGCATCACCGCATCGAAGCCCAGCAGCATCCCGTGCGTCACCGACCCGGGCCGGGGCGGCGCCACCACGGGGAAGACGAAGTGTCCCCCCGGCCGCAACACCGAGTGCACCTGAGTGAACAGCCCGGGCAGCTCACGCGGCAGAAAATGCCCGAACGCCCCGAAACTCACCACGAGGTCGAAGACCGGTCCGAACGGCAGGGCCCGCGCATCCGCCCTCACCCAGCCGACCGGCAGCCCCTGCGGCCTCGACCGCACCCGCGCGACCTCCAGCATGCCCGCGCTGAAGTCCACGCCCGTGACGCTCTTCCCGCACACCTGCCTCAGCACATCGACGCCCGCACCGGTGCCGCAGCAGAGGTCGAGCCCGGAGTCGTACGGCCCCGTCCGCCGCAGTGCCGAGACCGTGGCGTCCAGCACGGAGTCCGGCGTGCGGAAGGGGGTGTGGTCGAACTTCGGTGCGAGGAGGTCGTATCCGCGTTCCACGGACGACAGCGCCTGGACGGCGAGTTCGCGCAGGCGAGGACCTTCGGGGCTGAACATCGCAACAGCCTAGAGGAGGGCGTGGATCACAGGGGGCTCACACGCGGCGTGGTAAGGTCTGGGGAGCACTTTCTGTACGCCCCTTTTCGGGCGTGGGTGCCAATTCTCCACGGTTCGCCGTTCCGCCCGTCTTCTGCGACCGGCACAGCGGCTCCTCCTCATCACCTCGTCGGCCGGGTGTCTCCCGCCGTGAGCTGATTCCGCCGTACGGAGGCGTTCCTCCGCGCGCTTTCTCTCCTTCCCTCACCTGTCCCTGCCCGTCGTCCGTGAAAGGACCGGCCTCCATGACCCTTACCATCGATTCCTCGCTCCAGCAGACCCAGGTCGTCACCGGCGTCCTCGACATCGACGCGGGCGGGAAGGGGCACCTGCGTGCCGAGAACCTGTTGCCCTCGTCCGCCGACCCGGTCGTCCCGGCCGCGCTGCTGCGCCGCCATGGCCTACGCAAGGGTGACCGGGTGGAGGGCGTCCGCGGTGATCGCCGCGGTCTGCTCGACATCATCCGGGTCGAGGGCCGGACGCCCGACACGCCGCGGCGGCGCTTCCGGGATCTGACGCCGCTTCACCCGAGTGAACGGCTTCGGCTGGAACACCCGGCGTCCGCACTGGCCGGGCGGGCCGTCGATCTGCTGGCGCCGCTCGGCAAGGGGCAGCGCGGGCTGCTCGTGGCCCCGCCCAAGACCGGCAAGACCGTCCTTCTGCAGCAGCTCGCGGCGGCGGTCGCCGGGAACCACCCGGAGTGCCGGCTGATGGTGCTGCTGGTCGACGAACGGCCCGAGGAGGTCACCGACATGCGGCGCTCGGTCCGTGGTGACGTGTACGCCTCGACCTTCGACCGCCCGGCCAAGGAGCACATCGCGCTCGCCGAGCTGGTCGTCGAGCGGGCCAAGCGCCTGGTCGAGGGTGGTGAGGACGTGGTGGTGCTGCTCGACTCGCTGACCCGGCTGTGCCGGGCGTACAACACCGTGGCCGCGTCCGGTGGCCGCACGCTCAGCGGTGGTGTGGACGCCTCCGCGCTGCTCGGGCCCAAGCGGTTCTTCGGTGCCGCCCGTCGGGCCGAGGAGGGCGGCTCGCTCACGATTCTCGCCTCGGCCCTGGTGGAGACCGGCTCCCGCGCCGACGAGTACTACTTCGAGGAGCTCAAGAGCACCGGCAACATGGAGCTGCGGCTGAGCCGCGAGGCGGCGGCCCGGCGGCTCTTCCCGGCCGTGGACATCACGGGCTCGGGCACCCGGCGCGAGGAACTGCTCCTTGAGCCCGTGGAGTTGGCCGGCGCCCAGGGTCTGCGGCGCGCCCTGGGGTCCCGGGACGGGCTGACCGGGCTGGAGACGCTGCTGGGGCGGATGCGCGAGACCCCCGACAACGCCACCTTCCTGCGGCGCCTCCAGCCGACCCTGCCCTGACGCGGCGTGTGGCATCCGGGTGCTCGCGGCCGGCCTCCGGCCGGGGCAGCGCTGTGTTCCGGGAGGCAATTCCTACGTTTGCGGTATGACTATCGGATTTGCTTCACGGGCTGCCGTGTCGACCTGCGCGCTCTGCACGACGGGCCTGCTGGTGCTCGCACCCGCGGCGGCGACCGCCGACCCCGGGCCGCGGGCGACCGCGGCACCCGCGTCGCTGCTGTTCCGTCCCGGCACGCATGTCCGCCCGCGCCCGGGGGCGCCCGAGGTCCCGGATCTGTCGGCCCGCGCGTGGCTGGTCGCCGACGCGCGCACCGGAGTGGTGCTCGCGGCGCACGACGCGCACCGCAAACTGGCGCCCGCCAGCACCCTCAAGACCCTTTTCGCCCTCACCGTGCTGCCGATCCTGCCCGCCGGCATCCGGCACCGGGTGAGAGCGGAGGAGCTGGCGCACATCGGTCCCGGCAGCAGCCTCGTCGGGGTCGCCGAGGACCGGACGTACCGCGTGTCCGACCTGTGGAACGGGGTGTTCCTCAGCTCCGGCAACGACGCCGTCCGCGTGCTGGCGGCACTCAGTGGCGGCTGGCGGGCCACGGCCCAGCGGATGCAGGCGAAGGCCCGCGCGCTCGGCGCCCGCGACACCCGGGTGAAGTCGCCCGACGGCTACGACGCCCCCGGACAGGTGTCGTCCGCGTACGATCTGGCGGTCTTCGGCCGGGCCGGGCTGCGCAATCCCGAGTTCGCGCGGTACTGCGCCCGGGAGGAGGCCCGGTTCCCTTCGCGCGACGGTGGCTCCTACGGGCTCGTCAACACCAACCGGCTGCTCACCGGAGCGGACGGTGTCGAGCCGTACCGGGGCCTGGTCGGAATCAAGAACGGCTACACGAGCAAGGCCGGGAACACGCTCGTGGCGGCCGCCCGGCGCGACGGACGCACCCTCGTGGCGACGGTGCTCAACCCCCGCTCGGACGACGGGTTCGCGGTGTACGAGGAGGCCCGCGCGCTCCTGGACTGGGGGTTCGAGGCGGCCGGGCACGTCGACCCCGTGGGGTCCCTGGACGCCCTGCGGACCGGACCGCTGCGGGGCCCCGAGGCCGAGTCCGCCGCCGTGCCGGCCGCCCGGCGGGATGAGGGCCCGGGCCGCCCGGTGTCCTGGACGATCGCCGGCGCCGCGCTGCTGGGCGGCGCCGGGACGTCGCTGTATCTGCGGCTCCGATGGGGTCCCGTGCCGAAGGACTGAACGGCTCAGAACACGGAGAGACCGGTGAGCGTGGTGAAGCGGTCCAGCGCGGCCACACCCGACACCGAGTTGCCCCGCTCGTCCAGTCCTGGCCCCCACACGCACAGGGTGCACCGGCCCGGGACGACGGCGATGATCCCGCCGCCGACGCCGCTCTTGCCCGGCAGGCCCACCCGGTAGGCGAAGTCGCCGGCCGCGTCGTACGTCCCACAGGTCAGCATGACGGCGTTGACCTGTTTGGCCTGGCTGCGGCTGAGCAGCCGGGTGCCGTCGGCCCGGATGCCGTGCCGGGCGAGGAACCCCGTCGCCAGGGCGAGGTCCGCGCAGGACGCGGCGACGGAGCACTGGCGGAAGTACTGGTCGAGCAGGACCGGCACCGGATTGTCGATGTTGCCGTAGGACGCCATGAAATGGGCGAGGGCGGCGTTGCGGTCGCCATGGGCGTCCTCGGAGGCGGCGACCTCCAGGTCGAAGGCGAGCTCAGGGTTGCCGCTCTCCGCTCGCAGGAAGGCGAGCAGTTCACCGGCCGCGTCCCCGGTACGGGTGTGCAGCCGGTCGGTGACGACGAGCGCGCCCGCGTTGATGAACGGGTTGCGCGGGATACCGTCCTCGTACTCCAGCTGCACCAGGGAGTTGAAGGGATTACCGGACGGCTCGCGGCCCACGTGCTCCCAGAGGGTGTCTCCCTCGCGGGCCAGGTCGAGGGCGAGCGTGAACACCTTGGTGATGGACTGTGCCGAGAAGGGCTGCCGCCACTCCCCCACCCCGTACACCGTGCCGTCCGGTTCGGCGACGGCCATGCCGAAGCGGCGCGGATCGCAGGCCGCGAGCGCCGGGATGTAGTCGGCGGACCGGCCGCGGCCGGGGGTCCGCTCGATCTCCTCGGCGATGCGCTCCAGCACCGGCTGGAAGGTCGTCGACGTTGTCATGATCACCATTGTGGGGGACGGATTCGGCGCCTTCTCGAGGAAGGCCGGGGGTCCAGCGCCCCGAAGGGGCGCGGGGAACTGCGCGATCAGCTCGCCACGGCCCGCAGGGGACCTCGACGGCCTGCGTGCCGAGACCAACGCTTACGCCGCCGCTGCCGCCGGCTCCAGCGCACGTACCGGGCGTACCTCGCCGACCGGCCGTCCGCCACCGAGCAGCGGCTCTCCCGCGAACTCCGTCAGCAGCGACCCGTCCACCCCTGCCAGCGCCAGCGCCCCCGCGGCGACCGGGACGCGGGCCCGGGAGGCGCCGTCGGCGATCTTCACGGCGACGGCGTGTCCGTCGGACAGGGCCGCGACCTGTACGCCCTCGTAACCGTCCTTGGCGAGCAGGCCGGGTACGGCGCGCATCAGCGCGGCCACGTCCCGGCCGGAGCCGGAGGCCATCTCCGCGTGTTCGCGCATCGCGTCGGCGACGCGTGCCTCCGGGGTGCCGGGTGCGGCGGTGGTGATCCTGGCGGCGGCACGGGCGAGACCGTGCAGGGAGACGGCGAACAGGGGGGCGCCGCAGCCGTCCACGGTGACCGTGGCCACGCGCTGCCCGGTGAGGTCCTCGACGGTCTCGGCGATCGTCTGCTGGAGAGGGTGGGCGGGGTCCAGGTAGTCGTCGAGGGACCAGCCGTTCAGCGCGGCCGTGCAGAGCATGGCGGCGTGCTTGCCGGAACAGTTCTGCGCGAGCCGGGAGGGCAGGCGTCCCTCGCGCACCCAGGTGTCCCGGACGACGGGGTCGAACGGGAGGTCGGGGACGTTGCGGAGGTGGTCCTCGGTCAGCCCCGCCCGTTCGAGGATCCGCCGGGTGCCGGCGAGGTGGCGTTCCTCGCCTGAGTGGCTGGCCGCGGCGAGCGACAGCAGTGCGCCGTCGAGCGGGAGTCCCGCCCGGACCATGGCCACCGCCTGGACGGGCTTGAGCGCGGAGCGCGGATAGCAGGCGGCCTCGATGTCGCCGAGCCGGAAGCGGACCGAGCCGTCCGGTGCGAGGACGACGACGGAGCCGTGGTGGACGCCTTCCACGACACCGCCGCGTATCAGGTGGGCGACGGGTGCGTGGTGGGGCTCGCGGATCGGGGGTGCGTCCGCGGGGAGACTGCTGTGCATCACTCCGCCTGGGGGGAGTCGTGGGCCGATGCGCGGCGCACGATGTCGGTGAGGGTGGTCTCGACACGGTCGAGATGGTGGGTCATGGCCTCGGCGGCGTCCTGTTCGGAGCCGTCGGCCAGGGCCTCGACGATCGCCCGGTGCTCGCGGTTGGACTGTTCGCGGCGGCCGCCGAGTTCGTTGAGGAAGGCCGACTGGCGGGCCAGTGCGTCCCGGATCTCCTCGATGACCCGGCGGAACACGGGGTTCTGGGCGGCCTCGGCCACCGCGAGGTGGAACAGGGTGTCCATCGCCACCCACGCGGTGGTGTCCGTCTCCCGTTCCATCCGGTCCAGGAGATGGGCGAGGTGATCCAGGTTCTCCGGGGTACGGCGCCGGGCGGCGTACCCGGCGACCGGGATCTCGATGTGCCGGCGTACCTCCATCAGATCGCTGGCCGCGTAGTCGCCGAACGTGGGGTCCTCCACGGCGTCGGCCACGACGAAGGTGCCCTTGCCGGTGCGGGACACGGTCAGGCCCATCGTCTGCAGCGCGCGCAGCGCCTCGCGGAGCACCGGACGGGACACCTCGAGGGTGCGGCACAGCTCCGCCTCGGAGGGGAGCTTGTCGCCGATGGCGTACTCACCGCGCTCTATGGCGCCGCGGAGGTGGGTGAGCACCGCTTCCATCGCACTGACGCGCCGCGGGCCCGGACCACCTGTCTGGCTGTCTGACAGGTTCACGGTGTGCATGGTGCGGGGAGACCGGAGGCCCTGTCAAGCGAGGGTGGGGCCAGCCACACCCCGCACCGGGGGGCAAACATCATTCTGCGTACGGAAATCCGTTCCCATACTGAGGAACATGGCCAATCCAACGGTGATCACAGATGTCCCACTTCCTCGCGAGAAGGAAAAGAGCCGTGAAAGGGGGAGCGATTTCTCCGAGCTTTCACGGCGCATATCGGAAGCGGGTCTGCTCAGGCGACGGCCGCTGTACTACTCGGTGCGTTTCGGGACCGTGGCGCTGGCACTCGCGGGGGGTGTCATCGCCTTCGTCGTCCTGGGTGACAGCTGGAGTCAGCTGATCGTCGCCGCCGCCCTTGCGCTGGTCTTCGGACAGTTGGGGCTGGCCGCCCACGATCTGGCCCACCGCCAGGTGTTCTCCCGCCGGCGGCCCAGCGAGATCGGCGGACTGCTGGTGGCCAATGTGCTGCTCGGCATGAGTTACGGCTGGTGGATGAACAAACACACGCGGCATCACGCGAATCCCAATCACGAGAAAAAGGATCCCGATGTCGCGCCCGACATCATCGTGTGGTCCCGGCGTCAGGCGCGGCAGGCGAAGGGACCCGCGCGATTCATCGGGAAACACCAGGCGGCGCTTTTCTTCCCGCTGCTGACGCTGGAGGGCCTCAATCTGAGTGTCAGCAGTTTCCGGGCCCTGCGGGGCCCTTCGATGAAGCGGCCGCTGCTGGAGGGGGCCCTGCTCGTCGCCCACTTCGCGGTGTACTTCGGCGGTCTGTTCCTGGTCCTCTCCCCCGCCAGGGCGCTGGCCTTCATCGCAGTCCACCAGGGTCTGTTCGGGATCTACCTCGGGTGTGTGTTCGCCCCGAACCACAAGGGCATGCCGATGATCGAGGAGGGAACCGAGCTGGACTTCCTGCGCCGGCAGGTCCTCACCTCCCGCAATGTCGACGGCGGTGCGGTCACCGACGTGTTCATGGGCGGGCTGAACCACCAGATCGAGCACCATCTCTTCCCCAGCATGCCGACGCCGGCCCTCCGCGAGGCCCAGGTCATCACCGAGCGGTACTGCGCGGAGCTGGGCATCCCGTACCGCCGGACGGGGCTGCTCGCCTCCCACCGTGAGGCTCTGCGCCATCTCCGGCAGGTCGGGGAGCCGCTGCGCCGCCGATAGGCCCTAGGACCACACCGCGCCGGCCAGGGCCGCGCCCACGAAGGCGGCGCCCAGGCCGGCCGCCACGCTCGCCACGACGTTCAGCGCCGCGTAACCGCGGGCACCGGCCCCGGCGAGGCGCAGGGTCTCGTAGGAGAAGGTGGAGTAGGTGGTCAGGGCGCCGCACAGGCCGGTCCCGAGCAGCAGCCGGAGGTGGGGCCCGGCCGCACCGGCGGCCGCCGCGCCCGCGAGCAGGCCGAGGATCAGGCTGCCGCCGACATTGACCGTGAAGGTCCCCCATGGGAACACGGAGTCGTGCCGGGACTGCACCGCACGGTCGGTGAGGTAGCGCAGTGGGGCGCCGACCATGGCGCCCAGCGTTACGTAGAGCCAGTTCACCGCGGCTCCTCGTCCCGCTCGCCGGATCCCTGGCCGCGGCGTCCGGGGCGGACCACCTCGCAGCGGTCGAGCAGCACCAGACCGTCGGTCACGAGCGCGTCGAGTTCCGGGAGGAAGGAACGGACCCGGTCCTCGGTGTCCACGACGACGACCGCCACCGGCAGGTCCTCGCTCAGGGACAGCAGCCGGGAGGTGTGGACCAGGGAGGACGCGCCGTAGCCCTCGATGCCGCGGAAGACACTGGCACCGGCGAGCCCGGCCGCGTGCGCCCGGTGGACGATCTCGGAGTACAGGGGCCGGTGCCGCCAGGTGTCGTTCTCTCCGACGAACACGGTCAGCCGCAGGGCGGTGCCGGTCGGTACGGTCATGGCTGCCTCCTGATCAGTACCCGGCGGGTCGCCGAGGCCGCCGCCCATACGGCGGCGAGGGCCGCGAGCGGGGTGACGGCGAGGTGGAGGAGTCCGGCGGCCAGGTGGCCGCCGTCGAGCAGGTCGCGGACGTCGACGGCGTACGTCGAGAAGGTGGTGAAGCCGCCGAGGACGCCGGTGCCGAAGAACGGGCGGACGAGGGGGTGGGCGGTGCGGACCTCGGTGACGACCACCATGAACGCGCCGATCACGAAGCAGCCGACGACATTGACCCAGAGGATCGTCCAGGGGAAGCCGCCCGGCGGCGTCGGCCACCACAGGGACGCCGCGTACCGGGCCACCGCCCCCGCTGCCCCGCCCAGCGCGACGACCGCGACGACGGGGGCCTGGGCGCGGACGGCGTGGCGGACCCGGGGGCCCTCGGTTGCCGGGGCTTTCACCGTCGTACGTCTCCCACTCGCTCGGGATCAGCGTAACGGCGTGGGGTGCTGCGGGGCCGCGCGGGCTACCAGCCCTTCTCGAACAGCCGTGTGACCTCGGCGATCCGTATCTCGTCGCGCCGGTAGTGCAGCCGGCCGTCGCAGCGGCCGGTGCGCAGCAGGCCGAGGGAGGTGAGGAGCCGGAGGTGGGTGAGGGCCACCGGGCGGGGGACGCCGAGCCCGGCGGCGATGTCGTCCGCGGTGAGCCCGCGCTCGGCGGTACCCGGTTCGCTCAGCCACGCCAGGATGCGCAGCCGTGTCCCGTCGACGGGAGTCCTCAGCATCTCGTCCACCTCCGCGCCGGGCTCTCCTCACTCCGGTGCCCTCCCACTGTCCCGCGTCCGGGGCCTCCGTGTCCCGGACTGTCGGCACCTTGTCCGGGACCCAACGGGCCTGCGGTACAAGCTCGTTCGGTCTTCAGGACGTCGGCGGGGCACGCCGATCGCCTCCGTGCGGGACGCGGACGGCGATCCCGTCGGTCCGGTCCGGGACGCGCCGGCCCGACCGGGGCGCAACCCTCTGCCCCTTGCAGGTTCATTGAAAATAGAACGAGTGTTACCGTTCCCGTATGGCAGCGAAGACGGCCGGAGCGCAGCTCGAGGAACGGTGGCGCGACATCCTCGCGGTGCACGCGCGCACTCTGGGCGAGATCGACCGTGCGCTGAATCCGTACGGCCTCGGGGCGTCCGACTTCGAGGTGCTCGACCTGCTCGCGACCGCCGCTCCCGGGGAGGGCGAGCAGTGCCGGGTGCAGAACCTGGTGGGCCGGGTGCACCTCAGCCAGAGCGCGCTGTCGCGCCTCATCGCCCGGCTGGAGCGGGACGGCCTGGTGGAGCGCAGCCTGTGCCTGGAGGACCGGCGCGGCGTCTACGTGGCGCTCACCGCCAAGGGTCGCGCCCTGCACGCCGAGGCACTGCCGGTGCAGCGTGCCGCCCTGGCCCGCGCACTGGGCGAGTAGCGCGCGCCGGGCGGCGCCGCCGGTTCAGGGGCGGGCCAGCAGGGTGCGGACCCCCTCGGAGGTGAGGGTGAGACGGTGCTCTGAGCTGCCGTCGATGGTGAGGGACAGGTCGTCGGCGGGCCACTGCGCGGCGAGCGCGCCGAGCGGCACCAGACGGTAGCGGGAGACGAACGGCAGCAGGCCGGCCATCTCCAGTTCGGACGTGAACACGGGCACCACGTGAGTGCCGCCGGGCTGCTCCAGCACCGGCAGCGCCACCGCGCCCGGATCGGCGGCCTCCTCGTCGCCCGCGTCGTCGGGAACCGGGATCAGGACGTCGCTGTTCGCGAGGGCGTCCAGCGCCGCCGAGTCCTCGGTGTTCTCGGACAGGGTGTCCAGGGCCCGCTGCGCGGGCGTGGGGGCGTTGTTCTCGTGCGCTGGTGTCTCCATGGCAGATTCCCTGGTAGCGGCGGTCGTGCGGGCCCGCCCGGGACAAGATCCGCCCCGGGACAGTGCTGCACGCGTACCCGTTCGCATGTCGCGCAACCCTGCGAGTTCCGTCGTTTCCCCTGCCCGTCGGGCACCCCCTCCGGACCGCCCCGACAGCATCGCTATCATATGAGCACCCTCTAGCTCGAAAGATGATCCTGTGACTGTCAACGAAGACTCGTTCACCCATTGGAAGCACCGCGAGGAGATCGCGGAGTCGATGATCCCGATCATCGGGAAGCTGCACCGGGAGCGGGACGTGACCGTCCTGCTGCACAGCCGCTCCTTGGTGAACAAGTCGGTGGTCAGCATCCTCAAGACCCACCGCTTCGCCCGGCAGATCGCCGGCGAGGAGCTCTCGGTCACCGAGACGCTGCCCTTCCTGCAGGCGCTCACCACGCTCGACCTCGGCCCGTCCCAGATCGACATCGGCCTGCTCGCCGAGGCCCACCGCACCGACGACCGGGGGCTGTCGGTCGCCGAGTTCACCGCCGAGGCCGTCGCCGGTGCGACCGGCGCCAACAAGATCGAGCGCCGTGAGCCCCGCGACGTCGTCCTCTACGGCTTCGGCCGCATCGGCCGTCTCCTGGCCCGTCTGCTGATCGAGAAGTCGGGCTCCGGCAACGGGCTGCGCCTGCGCGCGATCGTGGTCCGCCGGGGCGGCGAACAGGACATCGTCAAGCGGGCCTCGCTGCTGCGCCGCGACTCCGTGCACGGCCAGTTCCAGGGCACGATCACCGTGAACGAGGCCGACGACACGATCGTCGCCAACGGCAACACCATCAAGGTGATCTACGCGAACGACCCCACCGAGGTCGACTACACGGCGTACGGCATCAAGAACGCCATCCTCATCGACAACACCGGCAAGTGGCGCGACCGTGAGGGCCTCTCGCAGCACCTGCGTCCCGGTGTCGACAAGGTGGTGCTGACGGCGCCGGGCAAGGGCGACGTGCCCAACATCGTGCACGGCGTCAACCACGACACCCTGAAGCCGGACGAGCAGATCCTCTCCTGCGCGTCCTGCACCACCAACGCCATCGTCCCGCCGCTGAAGGCCATGGCGGACGAGTACGGCGTGCTGCGCGGGCACGTGGAGACGGTCCACTCGTTCACCAACGACCAGAACCTGCTGGACAACTACCACAAGTCGGAGCGCCGCGGCCGCTCGGCGCCGATGAACATGGTGATCACCGAGACGGGTGCCGCCTCGGCTGTCGCCAAGGCACTGCCCGACCTCGACGCGACGATCACGGGCAGCTCGATCCGGGTTCCCGTGCCGGACGTCTCGATCGCGATCCTCAACCTCCAGCTGGCCCGCGCGACCGACCGCCAGGAGGTCCTCGACCACCTCCGCAAGGTGTCGCTGACCTCGCCGCTGAAGCGTCAGATCGACTTCATCAGCGCCCCCGACGCCGTCTCCAGCGACTTCATCGGCTCGCGGCACGCCTCGATCGTCGACGCCGGCGCGCTCAAGGTCGAGGGCGACAACGCGATCCTCTACCTCTGGTACGACAACGAGTTCGGCTACTCCTGCCAGGTCGTCCGGGTCGTCCAGTACGTCTCGGGCGTGGAGTACCCGACGTACCCGGCCCCGGCGGTCTGAGCCGGGAGGCCACGGGACACGGAACGGAGCGAGGGGCGGGGCCGGCGAGATGTCCGGCCCCGCCCCGTTCTGCCCGGCTGACCGGCGGTAAGGGGCAGATCGATAACGATCGCCCCGTACGGCTTGCCGGGGGACGCGCAGTTCCTAGTCTTCGGGCATGCCCCTCTTCAGCAGTCGCACCAGCAGACGTCCCCGCATCAATCCGGCCCTCGACGACGCCGAACTCGCGCGCGTGCTGGGCAAGTTGAGCAAGCGGAGCGGGAGTGGCAAATCGGCTGACGTGGTGCTCACGGCCGCACTGCTGGAGGAGACCGGGGACGACTGGGACCGTCGCAGCCACCGGGTGTCCGTGCTGGCCGGGGCGACGGCGGACACGGGCATCGCCGAGGCCTGGCTGGGCAGGGAGCCGAACAGCGCCGACGCCTTGGTGTTCCACGCCTGGACCGGCCTGGCGCGCGGGATGCGGGACGGGCGCCTGGAGGACGCCGGGGAGCTGGTGTCCCGGTGCCACCGGGCCGCCGACCTCAGACCGGAGGACCCGCTGCCGTGGGTGGCGCTGCTCGGTGTGTCGCGGATCGAGCGGTACGGCCAGAACGACGTCAACGCCGTCTGGCGGGAGGCCACCGGACGCGACCGCTGGCACCGTGAGGCGTACTTCCAGATGCTCGCGTATCTGTCGCCCGAGGAAGGCGGGTCCAGCGCGTCCGTACTCGACTTCGTGGACGTGGTGCGCACCCGGATCCCGGCGAACGCGCCCTGCGCGGCGGTCGAGCTGACCGCGGCCGTCCGCCAGTACCAGGGGCTGCTGACACAGGGCGGGGTACGGGCCATGACCGCCGGTCAGCTGTGGGAGGGCGGACAGATCGCGTCCGCGCTGGAGCAGGCGGCCGCGCTGTGGGCGAAGCCGGGCTTCTTCCAGCACGTGGCGGCGCCGGCCGATCTGAACGTCCTGGCGTACGCGCTGTGCGCGGCGGGGCGGGCCGCCGACGCCCATCCGGTGTTCCAGGCGCTGCAGGGCACGGTGACGCCCTGGCCCTGGGACGTCGACGGTCCCGCGCTCCAGCGGTTCGAACAGCACCAGGCGAAGTCGGAACGGGGCCGTCAGGGCGGTATCGGCGGCGCGTGACACGACGCCCGTCGCCCGTCGCAGGTGCGGACGGTCGTACCGTCCTCAGCACTCCGGAGGCCCGGGAGGCGCCCGCGGGAGCGGCCCGGGCAGAGCACCCACAGCCCCGCGGGCAGGGCATGTGAGCGGGCGTGACGGACGGGTCACCGCCCGGCGGACCCGGCGGCCCGCACGGGCTCCGCCGTCGCGGAGCCGTGGGGCCGGGATCGTCAGTCGCGGGACAGGATGGCTCCGAGCGCCTGGCGCAGGGTCGTCGACGGGTCGGCCGACGGGCCCTCGTGACGCCAGGCCACGAAGCCGTCGGGCCGGACCAGGATCGCGCCGGACGGCGTGATGCCATGGGCCTCGGTCCAGTCAGGCCCCGGGCCGGGGGCCGGCGTCAGGTCCGCCTGCGGACCGGTGCCGACGCGATAGGAGTCCAGGGGGACGGACAGAGCTGCCGCCACCTCCCTCGCGGCCGTGTGCCAGTCACTGGTGTCGGAGCTGAGCAGGACCAGGGCGCGCTCGTAGAGGTCGAGGGTGGAGATCCTCGTGCCGGTCCGGTCCAGCCACACATGCGGGGCCCGGCTGCCGGGTTCACCGTTCAGCACGACTCCGTCGGGAACGACCGGCGTGGCCTCATCGGTCCCCAGGACCGCACCGCGCGGGTAGCGGTAGCAGAGCGCCACGTTGAGGATGCCGCCCGCCTTCATCCCGGGACCACCGGGACCACCGGGACCACCGGGACCACCGGGACCACCGGGTCCGGGCCCCCCGGGGCCCCCCGGGCGGCCGGGACCACCGGCTCCGGGCCCCCCGGGGCCACCGGGGGCGGGGCCGCCGGGACCACCGGGACCGGGGGCCCCAAGAGCCGGGGCACCGGCAGCGGGGGTGTACCCGGGGTGGCTGTGCTCGCTCGAACGGGACGACGCGCGGGCGCTGGTAGCCTCCGCGACCGGACGCCGTTCGGCATCGTAGGACTCCAGCAGCCCGGGTCCCGCCCAGCCCTCGAGCACTGCGGCCAGCTTCCAGGCCAGGTTGTGGGCGTCCTGGATACCGGTGTTGGAGCCGAAGGCCCCGGTGGGCGACATCTCGTGGGCCGAGTCACCGGCCAGGAACACCCGTCCGTCGGTGTACCGTTCGGCGACCCGCTCGGCGGCGTGCCAGGCGGCCCGGCCCGTGATGGTCACGTCGAGGCCGGGGACCCCGACGGCCCGCCGGATGTGATCGACGCACCGCTCGTCCGTGAACTCCTCCAGTGTCTCGCCGTTCTCGGGGTGCCAGGGCGCGTGGAACACCCAGTGCTCCCGGTTGTCGACCGGCAGCAGGGCGCCGTCGGCGTCCGGGTTGGTCAGGTAGCAGACGATGAACTTCCGGTCCCCTACGATGCCGGCCAGGTCGCGGGAGGTGAAGGTGAGGCTCACGTTGTGGAACAGGTCGCCCGGGCCGTTGTGCCCGATGCCCAACGACTCGCGGACAGGGCTGCGGGGACCGTCGGCGGCGACGAGGTAGTCTGCCCGGATCGTGGTGTGCTCGCCGGTATCCCGGCTCTTGACCAGTGCCGTCACGCCCGTGGCGTCCTGCTCGAAGGACATCATCTCGGTCCCGAAGCGGAGGTCGCCGCCGAGCTCGCGGGCTCCTTCGAGGAGTACCGGCTCCAGGTCGTTCTGGCTGCACAGGCACCACCCGCTGGGACTGAAACGGGCGAGCCCGCCGCCGGGGTCGATCTCCTGGAGCAGCCACTCACCGGCGTCGCCCACCAGGCTCGGGGTCTGCAGGATGCCGTGGTTCTCGGCCAGAACCGACGCGGCCTCACCGATGCGCCGCTCGAGCCCCGCCGTGCGGTACAACTCCATGGTGCGGACGTTGTTGCCCCGCCCGCGCGGGTGGATCGACGTACCCGTGTGGCGTTCGACGAGTGTGTGCGGCACACCGAGACGCCCCAGGAAGAGGGACATCGACAGGCCCACCAGGGAGCCGCCGACGATGAGGACCGGCGTGCGGTGAACCGCACTGTCGGCCGTATCCGATTCATTCATTGCACGCCTCCATCGCCCTCTAGGGGCTGGGGAATGGGACGCCCCTTTCATGCCCGGTGCGGACCCGTTCGCGTCGAGACGGCACCCGGATGGCGTGCGGTTCACCCACCTGCCCCGTGTCGCTCGCGCGCCTCCGACAGTCGCGCCCACCATGAACTCATCGCGACCCGGGCCTTCGGACACCGCGGTCGTTCCTGATCTTCCGAGGAAGAGGAGAGGTGCGCCGGATGACCATGTCCCCACGCGTATCGCAGTCGGCGTTCGACGGCTCGAGGCTGCGGGTGATCCTGCTGCTCGACCTGTACGAGGGGGCCCAGGAACAGTTCCTCGACGCGTACGAGCACATGCGCAGCAAGGTCGCTTCTGTCCCCGGCCACATCAGTGACCAGCTGTGCCAGTCGATCGAAAACCCCTCGCAGTGGCTGATCACCAGCGAATGGGAGAGCGCCCTGCCGTTCCTCGCATGGGTGAACAGCGAGGAGCACATCGAGATCGTCCGGCCGATGCACAGCTGTGTCCGGGACACCCGGTCGATGCGCTACAGCATTCTCCGGGAGACCCACCCGGAACGGCCGTCCACGCCCGAGGCCGCCGGAACGGGCCTTCAGACGGAGGCCCGCGTCGGTGCCGGACTGACCCGCCACGCCCTCACCTTCACCGTCAAGCCGGGCAGCGAATCCAAGGTCGTGGACATCCTGGCCAACTACGAGGCGCCCGAGTCGCGCATCAACGGCACGACGCGGCTGCACCGCACCTCCCTCTTCATGCACGGCAACCGCGTCGTGCGGGCCGTGGAGGTGGAGGGAGACCTCCTGGCCACCCTTTGCCACGTGGCCAGTCAGCCCCAGGTGCAGGCGGTGGAGGAGGCCATCAACCCCTACCTCGAGCAGGACCGGGATCTGAGCGACTCCGACTCCGCCCGGGTGTTCTTCACCCGGGCGGCTCTCCCCGCCATGCAGCACGTGGAGGCCGGCCGAACTCAACCCGACCATCTGCAACGGCACATGCTGTACTACCCCGCCAGGGCCGGACACGGCCTGGAGCTGGCCCGGTTCCTCGCCGCACAGGACGTAGCCGCTGCGAACGACCCGGACAGCCTGGTGTACGCGAGCACCATCTTCCAGCGGGACGACGTGGTGACCCGCATGATCGACGTCACCCGCGAACTCGATCTCGACCCGCTCGCCGCCCTCGGCATCAAGGGTCCCGGCAAGGCAGCCGAGCTGGAACGGCTCCTGGACGGCGCCGCGGTCGGCGTCGAGGGCTCCCTGGACTCCGAGCGCACGCAGCACCGGCTTCTGGCACACGCCGACATGATGCCCGTCACCGACCGCCGCTCCGCGGATTCGTGACGGCACACCCGGAGGTATCAACCATGTCCAAGCAGCATCCACGCATCGTGGACCTGAGCGAGACGGAACCCAACCGACGGCGCGGAGGTGACCTCAGGACCCTGCTCACGCCGGCCACCGTGGGCTCCACCAGCGGGTTCATGGGGCTGGCCATCATCAAGCCCGGCGAACGGATCGGCGAGCACTACCACCCGTACTCCGAGGAGTTCGTGTACGTCGTCAGCGGCGCGCTCGAAGTGGACCTGGACGGCGAACCGTACGCGCTCCGCGCCGAGCAGGGACTGATGATCCCGGTCGACATGCGGCACCGCTTCCGCAACGTCGGCGACCAGGAGGCCCGCATGGTGTTCCACCTGGGGCCGCTCGCACCGCATCCGAGCCTCGGCCACGTCGACACCGAGGAGACCGAGAGCGCCGTCGCCGGACCGCAGTTGAAGGTCGGCGGTCCCGAACACGGCCGGCCGGCCGAGCCGAGCGAGGCCATAAAATGACCCGGCGAGTGGCCGTCACCGGTATAGGTGTGGTCGCTCCCGGCGGCATAGGAGCGACGGCGTTCTGGGATCTTCTCGCAGCCGGCCGCACCGCGACCCGCGGCATCACCCTGTTCGACCCGGCAGGCCTGCGTTCACGCATAGCCGCCGAGTGCGACTTCGACCCCTACGAGCACGGCCTGGACGCGGAGCTGTGCCAACATGCGGACAGGTACATACAGTTCGCCGTGGTCGCCGCCGGGGAGGCCGTGCGCGACTCCGGTCTCGACACCGCGGCCGTGGATCCCTGGCGCACTGCCGTCTCCCTGGGCAGCGCGGTCGGCGGCACCACCCGGCTGGAGAGCGACTACGTCCGGGTCAGCGAGCACGGCCGGCGCTGGGACGTGGACCACCGCAAGGCGGAGCCGAAGCTGCATCTGGCCTTCTCGCCCAGCACCCTCGCCTCGGTCGTCGCCGAGCAGTTCGACGCCCGGGGCCCGGTGCAGACCGTCTCCACCGGCTGCACCTCCGGGCTCGACGCGGTCGGCTACGCCTTCCACACCATCGCGGAGGGCCGGGCCGACGTCTGCATCGCGGGGGCGTCGGACTCGCCGATCTCACCGATCACGATGGCCTGCTTCGACGCCATCAAGGCGACGTCGCCGAACAACGACGACCCCGAGCACGCCTCCCGTCCGTTCGACGCCCGGCGCGACGGGTTCGTGATGGGCGAGGGCGCGGCGGTGCTCGTCCTCGAGGAGTACGAGCACGCGCGGGCCCGCGGGGCGGAGATCCACTGCGAGATCAGCGGCTACGCCACCTACGGCAACGCCTACCACATGACCGGTCTGACCAGCGAGGGCCTGGAGATGGCCCGGGCGATCGACACCACGCTGGAGCAGGCCCGGATCGACCCCACGCTGATCGACTACGTCAACGCGCACGGGTCCGGCACCCGGCAGAACGACCGGCACGAGACGGCCGCCGTGAAGCGGTCGCTGGGCGCGCACGCCCATGACACACCCATGAGCTCCATCAAGTCGATGGTGGGGCACTCGCTGGGTGCGATCGGCGCGATCGAGGTGGTCGCGTGCGTGCTCGCGCTCAAGCACCAGGTCGTGCCGCCGACGGCGAACTACGAGACCCCCGACCCCGAGTGCGACCTGGACTACGTGCCGCGTACCGCGCGGCCGCGGAAGCTGACCAACGTGCTCTCCGTGGGCAGCGGGTTCGGCGGCTTCCAGTCCGCGGTGCTGCTGACGGGGACGGGCGGGAGGACACGATGAGCAATCGGCGCCCCCGGCGCGCTGCCGTCACCGGTATCGGTGTGATCGCGCCGAACGGACTGCGGACCGACGCCTACTGGAAGTCCGTCCGCGAAGGCCTCACCGTCCTGGACCTGATCGGCCGCGAGGGCTGCGACCACCTGCCGCTGCGGGTTGCGGGCGAGGTCCGTTCCTTCGACCCCGCGGCCCTGATCGAGGACCGGTTCCTGGTGCAGACCGACCGGTTCAGCCACTTCGCGATGGCCGCGGCCGCCCTCGCCCTCGACGACGCCGGGCTCGGCGGTGAGCCCGAGGAGCCCTTCTCGGTCGGGGTGGTCACCGCCGCCGGATCCGGTGGCGGTGAGTTCGGCCAGCGCGAGCTGCAGAAACTGTGGGGGCAGGGCTCCAAGTTCGTCGGCCCCTACCAGTCCATCGCCTGGTTCTACGCCGCGAGCACCGGCCAGATCTCCATCCGCGGCGGCCTCAAGGGGCCGTGCGGGGTGGTGGCGAGCGACGAGGCGGGCGGTCTGGACTCCCTCGCGCACGCGGGCCGGGCCGTGCGGCGCGGTACCGATGTCATGATCGTGGGCGCCGCGGAGGCGCCCCTCGCCCCGTACTCGATGGTGTGCCAGCTCGGCTACCCCGAACTGAGCACCCTCGACGACCCCGACCGCGCCTACCGCCCGTTCACCGAGAAGGCGTGCGGCTTCGTGCCCGCCGAGGGCGGCGCCCTGCTCGTCGTCGAGGACGAGGAGCGGGCCCGCGAGCGCGGGGTGCCGGTGCGGGCGACCGTGGCCGGCCATGCCGCCACGTTCACCGGGGCCTCCCGCTGGGCGGAGTCCCGGGAGGGCCTGGTCCGCGCGATCCGCGGCGCCCTCGACGAGGCGGACTGCGCTCCGGAGGAGATCGACGTCGTGTTCGCCGACGCCATGGGCGTCGTGGAGGCGGACCGCGCCGAGGCGCTGGCGATCGCCGACGTCTTCGGCGCGCGCGGCACCCGGGTGCCGGTCACGGCGCCCAAGACCGGCATCGGCCGTGCCTACTGTGCGGCACCCGTGCTGGACACGGTGGCCGCGGTGCTCGCCATGGAGCACGGCCTGATTCCTCCGACGCCCAACGTGTTCGACATCTGCCACGACCTCGACCTGGTGATGTCGCACGCTCGCCCCGCCGAGCTGCGCACCGCCCTCGTCCTCAGCAGGGGACTGATGGGCTCCAACGCGGCGCTGGTCGTGCGCCGCGGTGACGATTCCGCCCGGTAGGCCCGGGCGGGGAAGGAGCAGTCACACATGATCACCACCGAAGTGACCTTCGACGAGCTGTCCGCCCTGATGAAGCAGGCGGCCGGCATCACCGTCGACCCGCGGGAGCTCAAGGAGGCCGCGGAGTCCCCGTTCGACTCCTTCGGCCTGGACTCGCTCGGTCTGCTCGGCATCGTCGGCGAGCTGGAGAACCGGTACGGCCAGTCGCTGCCCCCCGACTCGGAGCGCTGCAGGACGCCCCGGGAGTTCCTGAACCTCGTCAACAGCACCCTCAAGGCTGGAGCCTGAGCATGGCCGGACACACCGAGAACAGCATCACCATCGACGCTCCCCTCGACCTCGTGTGGGAGATGACCAACGACCTGGAGAACTGGCCGCGGCTCTTCAGCGAGTACGCGTCCGTGGAGATCCTCTCCCGCGAGGGCGACACGACGACGTTCCGGCTGACCATGCACCCCGACGAGAACGGGAAGGTGTGGAGCTGGGTGTCGGAGCGCACCCCGGACCGCGAGAAGCGGATCGTCCGCGCCCGCCGGGTGGAGACGGGCCCGTTCGCCCACATGGACATCCTGTGGGAGTACGCGGAGCTGCCGGGCGGTGTGCAGATGCGCTGGACGCAGGACTTCGCGATGAAGCCCGACGCCCCGGTCGACGACGCGTGGATGACGGACAACATCAACCGCAACTCCCGTACGCAGATGGCCCTCATCCGGGACCGGATCGAGCAGGTCGCCCGCGACAGCGAGAGCGCGTCCGTCGCGTCCTCGCGCTGAGCGCCGGTTCACGAAGGACACCGGCAGGACAGGGAAGGACACCCATGCACCACGCCCTCATCGTCGCCCGGATGAAGCCCGGCTCGGCGCCGGACATCGCCGATGTGTTCGCCGCCTCCGACCGGGGTGAGCTCCCCCATCTGGTCGGTGTCAGCCGGCGCAGCCTGTTCCAGTTCGGGGACGACGTGTACCTGCACCTCATCGAGGCCGAGAAGGACCCGGCGCCCGCCATCGCGAAGGTGGCCTCGCACCCCGAGTTCCGCCGCATCAGCGAGCAGCTGGAGGCGTACGTCAGTCCGTACGACCCGGCGACGTGGCGCAGCCCGAAGGACGCCATGGCGCAGTGCTTCTACCGCTGGGAGCGCGGCGCCGGCTCCTGAGCCCGCACACCCCGAGGCCGCCGGTCCCGCGTCAGTCGCGGAGCCGGCGGCCTCGGGGTGTGCGGCGCCTTCCGGGTCAGCCGGGCACGGTGCACTCGAAGGCGTGGAGATACGCGTTGACCGGGCGGATCTCGTCGATGACCAGGCCCGCGTCGGTCAGACGGTCGACCATGCTCTGCCGGGTGTGCTTGGCTCCGCCGACGTTGAGGAGGAGCAGCAGGTCCATGGCGGTGGTGAACCGCATCGACGGGGTGTCGTCGACGAGGTTCTCGATGACCACGACGCGGGCTCCGGGCCGCGCCGCCGCGCGGACGTTCGCCAGGGCCCGGCGGGTGCTGTCGTCGTCCCACTCCAGGACGTTCTTGATGATGTACACGTCCGCCTCGACGGGGACGGCCTCCCGGCAGTCACCGGCCACGACGTCGACCCGGCCGGCGAGTGCGCCGCCCGGGCGCAGCCGGGGGTCGGCGTTCTCCACGACGCCCGGCAGATCGAGCAGGGTGCCGTGAAGGTGTGCGTGCTTCTCCAGGAGGCTGGCCAGGACGTGCCCCTGGCCGCCCCCGATGTCCACGACCGAGGAGGCGTCGTCCAGGTCGAGGAGCAGGGCCACGTCACGGGCGGACTGCTCGCTGGACGTCGTCATCGCCCGGTTGAAGACATGGGCGGACTCCGGGGCGGAGTCGTTGAGGTAGGTGAAGAACTCCCGGTCGTACACGTCCTCGAAGACGTTGCGGCCGGAGCGCACCGCCTCGTCGAGCAGCGGCCAGACGTTCCAGGTCCACGGCTCGGTGCACCACAGGGCGATGTAGCGCAGGCTGTGCGGGTCGTCCTCGCGCAGCAGCCGGGACATCTCGGTGTGCGCGAAGGTGCCGTCGGGGTTCTCGGTGAAGACGCCCTGGCAGGACAGTGCGCGCAGCAGCCGGCGCAGGGTGTGCGGCTGGGTCTTCACCGCGGCCGCCAGGTCGTCGACGGTCATGGGGCTGTCGTCCAGGGCGTCGGGAACGCCCAGACGTACGGCCGCACGTACGGCGGCGGCACAGGCCGCCCCGAATACGAGCTCCCTCAGCCGCATGGGCGGCGGGGGAGCCGGATCAACGGTGGTCATCCGTTGCCTCGCTTCTGCTGTTGTGCAGTGGGGGGATGTGGGTGCGGTCGGCGCGGTTCAGCACATACCGGCGGGCTCGGAGAGCGTGCAGGTGTTGCGGCTGAAGGTGTTGGTCTTGGCGGTGTCCCGGTTGGCCAGGTCCGCCGGGCTGTTGCCGGTCACCAGGTTGTCGCGGATCTCGTTGCGCTCGCTGGGCGTGCCGACGAGGCTCTTGAAGAGCACGATGCCGCCGGACAGCGGGGAGGTGCCCTTGTTGTTCTCCACCCGGTTGAAGGCGACCACCGTCTTCTCGACGCCGGTGAGGACGATGCCGGAGCCCTGGAGGAACGGCAGGCGCGGGGTCTTGGCGCAGTACTTGTTGTTGGCGTGGATGCGGTTGTACTTCACGTCGAGGTGGCCGGCGCGGGGCTTGGACTCGTCGCCCACGACGAACACGGCGGCGCAGTTGCCGGTGGCCTCGTTGTGGGTGACGCTGAGGTTCCGCAGGCGCCGTACGGTGACGCCGACCCGGTTGCCTTCCGTCCTGTTGTGCCGGACGACGGTCTTCCGGGCGTCCCGGGCGCCTTCCTCGGTGTCGACGGTGTTGGCGACGAAGAGTCCCGCGTCGCCGTTGTTCCGTGCCACGTTGTGGCTGATGACGCTGTGTACGGAGCGCTCCTCGGCGATGCCCCACTGGCCGTTCTTCTCGGCGGTGACGTAACGGACCTTCAGTCCCTCGGTTCCCGTGGCCCACAGCCCGTTCTTGGCGTATCCACGGACCGTCAGCGACCGTACGCCGACGTCCTCGACGGGCTTCTTGTCGGTGCCGGTGACACAGATGCCGTTGCCGGCCTTGGCGCAGGCGCCCTTGGCCTTCTTGGCGGGCAGCAGGACGGTGCGGTTCGCGCCGTGGCCGCGCAGGGTGATGTCCGATTCGGTGATGGTGACGCTCTGCCGGAAGGTGCCGGGGGCGAGGAGGACGGTGTCCCCCGGCTCGGCGGCGTCGACGGCCTTCTGGATCGACTGGCCGGGCTGCACCCGGTGGACGGTGGGGTGGTGCCCGACCGACGGGGCGGCCCCCAGTCCGGCGGCCAAGACGGCGGTGGTGCATGCGAGATACGCGATGTGTCGTCTGTTCATGAGCCGAAGCTATGAGCGGGGGTTGCGCCCCGCCACCGGTGATCACCCAGCTGGGCGCGGTGACCACCCCCGTGTCGTGGGAGGGGCGGGCGCCGGCCGTGCGGGCGGCACCGGGGACGGCCGTCGCCGCCTCGGGGGCGGCGACGGCCGTGTCCTCATCCGGTCGCGTCCGCCCCGGTGGGCAGGGGCGGTTCCGTGTCGATGCGCCGTAGCTCCTCGTCGGTGAGCAGGCGGGAGCGGAGCAGGAACCGTACGCCCTCGGGGGCTTCCAGGGAGAAGCCGCTGCCCCGGCCGGCGACCACGTCCACGGTGAGGTGGGTGTGCGACCAGTACGCGTACTGGTCGGCGCTCATCCAGAACGGGGCGTCGCCCGCCACGTGCCCGAGCAGGACGTCCGAGGCGCCGACCCGGAACTCTCCGCGCGGGTAGCACATGGGCGCGCTGCCGTCGCAGCACCCGCCGGACTGGTGGAACATCACCGGGCCGTGCGTTCCGACGATGCGCCGCAGCAGTTCCTCGGCGGCGGGTGTGAGTTCGACGCGCCGGGTGCGGGCCTCCATCAGAAGAACCCGAGCTTCTGCCCGGAGTAGCTGACGAGCAGGTTCTTCGTCTGCTGGTAGTGGTCGAGCATCATCTTGTGGTTCTCGCGGCCGATGCCGGACTTCTTGTAGCCGCCGAAGGCCGCGTGCGCCGGGTACGCGTGGTAGCAGTTGGTCCACACCCGGCCGGCCTTGATTCCGCGGCCCAGGCGGTACGCGGTGTTGCCGTCCCGGGTCCACACGCCGGCGCCGAGGCCGTACAGCGTGTCGTTGGCGATCTTGAGGGCCTCGTCGACCGAGTCGTAGGTGGTGACCGAGACGACCGGGCCGAAGATCTCCTCCTGGAAGATCCGCATGTCGTTGGTGCCACGGAAGATCGTCGGCTCGACGTAGTAGCCGCCCTCTAGGCCCGGCACGGCCCTCGGGGTGCCGCCGGTGAGGACCTCGGCGCCCTCCTGCCGGCCGATGTCGATGTAGGAGAGGATCTTCTCGTACTGGTCGTTACTGGCCTGTGCGCCGATCATGGTCTCCGGGTCCAGCGGGTCACCGCTGACGATGGCCTTGGTCCGTTCGACGCAGCGGGCCATGAACTCGTCGTACATGGACGCGTGGATGAGCGCGCGGGAGGGACAGGTGCACACCTCGCCCTGGTTCAGCGCGAACATCACGAAGCCCTCGACGGCCTTGTCCAGGAAGTCGTCGTCGGCGGCGGTGACGTCGGGCAGGAAGATGTTGGGGCTCTTGCCGCCCAGTTCCAGCGTGACGGGGACGATGTTCTCGCTGGCGTACTGCATGATCAGGCGCCCGGTGGTGGTCTCGCCGGTGAAGGCGACCTTGGCGACGCGGGCGCTGGAGGCGAGCGGCTTGCCCGCTTCGACGCCGAAGCCGTTGACGACGTTGAGGACGCCCGGCGGGAGCAGGTCGGCGATCAGCTCGATCACGTACAGCAGACTGACCGGGGTCTGTTCGGCCGGCTTGAGCACCACGCAGTTGCCGGCCGCCAGCGCGGGCGCCAGCTTCCAGGCGGCCATCAGGATGGGGAAGTTCCAGGGGATGATCTGGCCGACCACGCCCAGCGGCTCGTGGAAGTGGTAGGCGACGGTGTCGGCGTCGATCTCGGCGATGCTGCCCTCCTGGGCGCGGACCACTCCGGCGAAATAGCGGAAGTGGTCGATCGCCAGTGGGATGTCGGCGGCCAGCGTCTCGCGTACGGGCTTGCCGTTCTCCCAGGTCTCCGCGACGGCGATCTTCTCGAGGTTCTCCTCCAGGCGGTCGGCGATCCGGTTGAGGATGTTCGACCGCTCCGCGACGGACGTGGCGCCCCACTTGGCCGCGGCGGCGTGCGCGGCGTCCAGGGCGAGCTCGACGTCGGCGGCGGAGGAGCGGGCGACCTCGCAGAACGTCGCACCGGTCACCGGTGTCGGGTTCTCGAAGTACCGTCCCTCCACGGGGGCGACCCAGTCCCCGCCGATGAAGTTGTCGTACCGCGATGCGAAGTCGACGATGCTGCCGTCCGTTCCCGGCTGCGCGTACACCATGGCGGCTCTCCTCGATGGGTGGCGAGTGCGGTGGTCCGGCGGTCCGGTCCGCCGTGACGGACGGCACTCTGCGTCCCCGAGGTTGGCGCGAGGTTGGTGTCGCGCCGCGGTCGCCGGTCAGTACCGCAGGGCGGTGGTGAGGCGGCCCATGGCGAGGGCGCGGCGGGTGTCGTGCGGGTCGAGCAGGTGCAGCGCGTGCTCGTGCACCTCCACGTCGTAGGGGGCCCGTTCGCCGTACCGGAGAGCGTGTTCCGGGTTGGTACCGGCCAGCACGGCCTCGCGCACGGCCACTTCCAGGTGGGTGCGCCATTCCTCGATGCCGGGAGCCTCGGAGCGGGGCAGCAGCGGGCCGCGGTACAGGCGCAGCGCGGTCTCCACGTCCCCGTGTTCCAGCGCGTGCAGCACCTCGCGCGCGTCGCAGGTCACGGGAGCGGTCAGCGCGTAGCGGCGGGTGGCGACGCCGCCGTGGAGGGCGCGGCGCAGATGGGAGATCTCCGCCTTGAACGTCGAGGCGGTGACCGTCCGGTCGCCGTACAGGGCGGCGCGGAGCCGGCCGGGCGTGAAGCCGTCCGGCTCCAGTGCGAGGAGCGTGAGGATCTCCAGTTGTCGCGGCCGCAGGGGCAGGGCGGCTCCGTCGCGGGCGGCTTCCCCGGCGCCGAGGCAGGTCAGTCGCACGGGGGCCGTGTCGGTGCGGGGCGGTTCGGTGCGCAGCCGGGACTCGATGGTGGCGACCAGGGAGCGCACGGTGGCCATAGCCAGCGGGTTGGAGCGGTCCCAGGTGGTGGACATGTCCAGCACGCCCAGCACCCGCCCGTCCGGGCCGTGCACGGGAGCGCAGTAACAGACCCAGCCGTGCAGGGCGGTGACCAGGTGTTCGGCGGAGAAGACGGAACTGGGGCGGCCGGTGCGCAGGGCGAGGGAGAGGGCGTTGGTGCCCATGGCGCCCTCGTCCCACCGGCCGCCGGGCGCGAAGTTGACGCGCTCGGCCCGTCGCCGCATGGTGCGTCCGCCGCACGTCCACAGGATGGTGCCGGTCTCGTCGGTGACCGCGGTGACGAATCCCGCGTCCTCCGCTATGGCGCGCAGTTCGTCCGTGAGACCGGCGACCGGCCGGCGCAGCGGCGAGCCGAGCCAGCGGCGGTGCACCGCTCCCCCGTCGGTGACGGGGGCGCTGTCCAGCGCCGGGTCCACGCTGTTCAGTGAGCGCAGCCAGGACTCGGTGACGTCCCGCCTCAGTGCCTCGGCACCGAGGGGCCGGGTGCCGGCGGCCTTCATCTGCGGGACGCAGCGGGACCACGCGCTCTCCAGCATGGCCCGGTGCTGCCGCAGGTCACTGCGCTGTGACATGTGCTCTTCCCTGCCGTCCGACGGGAACAACCGTCCATCGCCCGCGAGGACCGCGCCGGGGCGTGGTCCTCGGCCCGATGTCTGTGTTATCCGTCAGTCCGGCGGCAAAAGCAAGGTGCGTGTGCCTTGTCGTGCGGCCGCTCAGCCGGAGTTCTCGCGCAGCAGGACCAGCTCCCGGTTCATCTCGGTCAGGAACCGCGCGACGACCGTCAGTTCGGCGGGGGTGAAGCGGCCGCGCGCGGCGTCGGTGCTCCGGGCCAGGGGCCGGAAGTAGTCCCTGGCGACGGTCCTGGCCCCTTCCGCGTACTCCAGGTGCACCACGCGGCGGTCGCCGGCCGCCCGCACGCGCCGGATGTGGCCCGCTCTCTCCAGCCGGTCGACGCAGGCGGTCACCGCGCCGGACGTGAGGTTGAGCTGCTTGCGCAGGCGTCCGGGTGTCATGGGCTCACCGTCGGCGTCGGGATCGGCGTCCGCGTCGAGGATGGCGATCAGCGCCTGGACGTCGGTGAGGTGCAGCCCCTGGGACTGGGCGAAATCGTGGGCGATGCGGTTGAACTCGTTGTTCATCCGGCGCAACTGGACGGCGAAGGACTGCAACCCCGCCGGGTCGTGCCCCTGAATCGGTGTCGAGGGGGTACCGGTACCGCTCATGACCTCAGTATAGGATCACTCAATGATTGAGATACTCGATCATTGACTTACTTCGCCGCTCGTGGGGATGCTCATGAAGAACACGCCGCGCTGGGCCCGATGGCTCGTGCCCCTGGTCCTGCTGGTCGTCTGGCTGGGGGTGGGCGGGACGCTCGGGCCGTACGCGGGCAAGCTGGGCGAGGTGGCCACCAACGACCAGGCCACCTTCCTGCCGCAGAGCGCCGAGTCCACCCAGGTCCTCGAGGCACGCAAGGCGTTCGACCAGTCCGGGACGCTCCCGGCGATCGTGGTCTGGACGGCGGACGGCCCCCGGATCGGGCAGGACCAGCGGGCGGAGGCCACGGCCGCGGTCGGCGAGCTCGCCGGGGCCGAGGGGGTCGTCGGCCGTCCCTCGCCGGCGGTGCCCTCCGAGGACGGCAAGGCCCTGCAGGCGGTGGTTCAGCTGGAGTCCGACCTGGGCGACGACATGCCCGCGGTCCTGGACGAAGTGCGCCGCGCCGCGGACGGCGTCCCCGGGGCCACGGCCCGTATCGCCGGACCGGCGGCGACCCAGGCCGACCTGTCGGACGCGTTCTCGGGCATCGACGGACTGCTGCTGGGCGTGGCGCTCAGCGCGGTGCTGCTGATCCTGCTGCTGGTCTACCGCAGCGTCCTGCTGCCGTTCGTGATCATCCTGGGCTCCGTGTTCGCCCTGGGGCTCGCCTGCGCCGTCGTCTACGCGCTGGCGGAGCGGGACGTGGTCCAGGTGGACGGCCAGGTGCAGGGCATCCTCTCCATCCTGGTGATCGGCGCCGCCACCGACTACGCCCTGCTGCTGGCGGCGCGCTTCCGCGAGGAGCTCGCCGCGCGCGGCGACCGGGCCGCTGCGGCCCTGGCGGCCGTGCGCCGGTCCTTCGGCGCCATCGTGGCGAGCGCGGCCACCGTGGCGCTCGCCCTGCTGGCCCTGCTCGCCAGCGACCTCACCAACAACCGGGCCCTCGGACCGGTCGGCGCCATCGGCATCGTGTGCGCGGTCCTCTCCACGCTCACGTTCCTGCCGGCCGTGCTGGCCCTCCTGGGCCGGGCCGCGTACTGGCCCTCCCGGCCCAAGGCGGCCGACGCGTCCGTGGAGGGCCACGGGGTGTGGCGCCGGGTCGCCGCGACGGTGGACCGCAGGCCGCGCCGGGTGTGGGTGCTGACCGCGCTGGTCCTCGCCGTGTTCGCGGCGTTCTCCCCCTCCCTGTCCGCCAAGGGGACGCCGCTCGACGAGATCTTCGTGAACGACGCACCGTCGGTGGCCGCCCAGGCGGAGCTCGGCGAGCACTTTCCCGGCGGGTCCGGCAACCCTGCCGTCATCATCGCCGACGCCGGGAGCGCCGAGGAGGTGACGGCCGCGGCCCGCGACACCGAGGGCGTGGACTCGGCCGCCCCCGTGTCCGCCTCGGGACGGCCCGGGGGCGAACCGCAGATCGTCGACGGGCGCGTCCGTATCGACGCCACCCTTCAGGACGCGGCGGACAGCGACGCCGCCAAGCGGACGGTCGAATGGCTGCGCGAGAGGGTGCACGCGGTGCCCGGGGCCGACGCGCTGGTCGGCGGCTACACCGCCCAGCAGTACGACACCCAGGAGACCGCCGCGCAGGACCGCACCCTGATCATTCCGGTGGTGCTCGGCATCATCCTGCTGATCCTCGTGCTGCTGCTGCGCTCCCTGCTCGTCCCCGTGCTGCTGGTGGCGACCGTGGCGCTCAACTTCCTGGCGACCCTCGGCGTCGCGACGCTCGTCTTCGAGCACCTGCTCGGATTCACCGGTACGGACGCCTCCGTACCGCTGTACGGATTCGTGTTCCTGGTCGCTCTCGGCGTCGACTACAACATCTTCCTGATGTCCCGGGTGCGGGAGGAGGCGCTCGTGCACGGCCCCCGGCAGGGTGTGCTGCGCGGGCTGACCACGACCGGCGGGGTGATCACCTCGGCCGGTGTGGTGCTCGCCGCGACGTTCGCCGCCCTGATGGTCATCCCGCTGGCGTTCCTGGTGCAGATCGCGTTCATCGTGGCCTTCGGGGTGCTGCTCGACACCCTCGTGGTGCGGTCACTGCTCGTCCCCGCCCTGGTGCTCGACATCGGCCCGTCGGCGTGGTGGCCGAGCGCCCTGTCCCGGCGCACCTCCGGACCGGCGACCGGGGCCGGGCCCGCGGGGTGAGGGCGGTTCCCTCACCCACCCGCACGGAACGTGCGCCGGTGTCCCCGGTTGCGCCGTGAGCCGACGGGCACTCGTGCCCGGTCGGACCCCGCGGCACGGGACACCGCGCACGTTCATCGGCGCCCGGTCAGGGGCCGGGTGCCGTCCCGCCGGAGGGAGATCGTCATGCCGCAGCCACCGCCCCCGGGACACGCCGAGATCCTCTTCATCGGCAACGCCACCCTGCTGATCCGCTACGGGGAACTGACTTTGCTGACGGATCCGAACTTCCTCCACCGGGGCCAGTTCGCCCACCTCGGCTACGGGCTCGTGTCGCGCCGGCTGTCCGAGCCGGCCCTCGACGTCGCCGACCTGCCCCACGGAGATCTGGACGCGGTGGTGCTGTCGCATCTGCACGGCGACCACTTCGACCGGGTGGCCCGGCGCGGCCTGGACCGCGGTCTGCCCTTCGTCACGACGCCGCACGCCTCCCGGTGCCTCCAGGGCCTGTTCGGGTTCCACCGCGCGGTGGGTCTGCGCACGTGGCAGAACCACACGCTGCTGCGCGGCGACTCCCTGGTGCGGGTCACCTCGCTGCCCGGACGTCACGCACCGGGTCCCGCGCGTGCCCTGCTGCCGCCCGTCATGGGAAGTCTGCTGGAGTTCGGCGACCGCTCCGGCGAGATTCGTCTCGTCCTCTACCTCACCGGTGACACGCTGATGTACGACGGTCTGCGCGAGATCGCCCGCCGCTGTCCCGACATCCACCTGGCGGTCCTGCACCTCGGCGGGACGACCCTGCCCGGCGGCATGGTGGTCACCATGGACGCCCGGCAGGGCGCCGACCTGCTCGACGCGATCCGTCCGCGCCGCGTGCTGCCGGTCCACTACGACGATTACCCGGTATTCAGGTCACCGCTCTCCGACTTCCTCATCGAGGCAGAACGACGAGGGTACGGCGCACACCTCCTGCGGTGCCCCCGGGGCGAGCGGGTGACGGTCGGCGCCTCCGCCGTGGCCCCCGCGCGGCCGTGATGCTTGTTCGGTGCCTGGATGCCGTTGCGGCATGCCGGGCGTAGTGTCCGCATATGCGTGGTACGCGGTGCGACTGGTGGGGTGCAGTCCCGCCGGGGTCGGTCTCCATGCCGCTGTGGGATCGGACGGAAAGCTGATGGAAAGCGCGATGGCCGCCGTGGTGCGGGAAAGCGGCGCATACGGCGGGCTGCTGTACGTGCTTCCGCCGGACGACGACGCGCTGTCGCTGATCATGGTGGCCGGCGTGCCGAACGAGCTCGCGATTCCATGGCGGCGCGTCGCGCTGACCGACCCGATGCCGGTGGCGGACGCCGTGCGCGAGCGGCGCCTGGTGTGGATCGGCGGTCAGGAGGAGATGGCCCGCCGGTATCCGCGGCCGGCCCTCGTCCTGCCGTACGACTTCGCACTGTCCGCGGCCCCGGTCGGTTCGGGGGGCACCGTGCGCGGCGGGCTGGTGCTGCTGTGGTCCGGGGTCCGGCCGCCTGACCTGACCCCCGTCGAGCGCGAGGCGATCGAGTCGGGCTGTCGCCTCTTGGGGACGATCTTCCAGCAGGCCGCGGAGCGGGGCGACCCGGTACGGGTCGCGGAGCGTCCGCGGACCCTGCCTCTGCCGGCCGGGCGTACCCGCCCACCGGACGAGGCAGCCGCCGCCGCGGCCTTCATCGACCGGCTGCCCGGCGGTTCCTGTGCTCTGGACATGCACGGCCGCATCACCTTCATCACCCCTGCCTGCGCCGACCTCCTCGGCCGTGACCGGGAAGACCTGCTGGGCGCGCTGCCCTGGGAGGTCCTGCCCTGGATGGACGTCCCCGAGGTCGAGGACCGCTACCGGGCCGCGCTGGTCAGCCGTCAGCCGCAGCAGTTCACCGTCCTGCGCCCGCCCCGGACATGGCTGGCCTACGAGCTGTATCCCGACCCCTCCGGCATCAGCGTCCGCATCACCGCCACCGACCCGTCCGAGAACGCTCCCGCCTCGCCGTCCGTGCCGGCCGCCGGTCCCAGCCGCGCCACCCTGCTCTATCACCTGATGCAGCTGGCGGCCACCCTGACGGAGGCCGCCGGCGTCCAGGACGTGGTGGACCAGACCGCCGACCAGCTGCTGCCCGCACTCGGCGCCCAGGGCATGGTGCTGATGACCGCCGATGACGGCCGCCTGAGGATCATCGGTCACCGCGGTTACAGCGACGAACTTGTGCGCCGCTTCGAGTCCATCCGTCTGAGCTCGGACATCCCTGTGGTCAGAGTCCTGACCACCGGCCTGCCTGGCTTCTATCCGTCGTTCGCGGACATGGCACGTGACTATCCGTCGACCGCGCACGAGGACGACATGGCTGCCTGGGCCGTCCTGCCGCTGATCGCCTCCGGCCGGCCCAAGGGCTCACTGCTCATCTCGTACCGCAAGCGCCATCCGTTCCCGCCCGGTGAAAGAGCCGTCCTGACCTCGATCGCGGGTCTGATCGGGCAGGCGCTGGACCGCGCCCGCCTCTACGACAGCAAGCACGACCTCGCCCACCGCCTGCAGTCCGCCCTGCTGCCGCACCAGCTGCCCGACATCCCCGGCCTGAGGGTCGCCGCCCGCTACCTTCCGGCGGCCCAAGGCCTGGGCATCGGCGGCGACTTCTACGACCTCATCCGCCTCGACGAGCGCATCGCGGGCGCCGCGATCGGCGACGTGCAGGGGCACAACGTGGACGCCGCCGCGCTCATGGGACAGGTCCGCACCGCCGTCCATGCCCACGCCACCGTGGGCTCGTCCCCCGATCGGGTCCTGGCCGGCACCAACCGTCTGCTCAACGACCTCGAGCCGGACCTCTTCACCAGCTGCGTCTACGTCCACCTCGACCTCGCCGGCCGCCGCGCCCGCCTGGCCACCGCCGGCCATCCGCCGCCCCTGATGCGTCATCCCGACGGACGCACCGAACCCGTCCTGGTGCCACCCGGCCTCCTGCTCGGGATCGAGCCGGACTCCCTCTACGCGACACGGGAGTTTCCGCTGCCGCCCGGCTGTGTGCTCGTCCTCTACACCGACGGGCTCGTCGAAGCCCCTGGTGTGGATCTCGACGACGCCATCGCCGCCCTCGCCGGCCTCCTCGAACACGAGGACCCGGCCGACCTCGACGCCATGGCCGACGCCCTCATCCGTCATGCACCCACTCCCGGCGACGACATCGCGCTCCTGCTCATCAGCCCCTGTTGAGGGCGGACGACGCCCCCCGCCACCGCGCGGCGGCTCCCGTCGCCCGGCGCGGAAGCGCAACCGGCGGCCACCGGGCATCACCCGCCGGACGGACAGCGTTCCCGCACGCGGCCCAGGCCGGGTTTCAGGACCCGGCCGAAGGGTGACTCCGACACTGACGTGGGCACCACGGCTCCTCGGTGGGAGGTGGCCGCCCACGTCCGACGGTCGTCTCCCCACCCGGCCCGACACCCCCCTGAGGCCCATGTCCACCCCACCAGCCGCCGCCGTGCACCGGACGCGCGACGCCGCCGCGCCGGAGCCGTCCTCGGACGAACTCGACGCGCTGCTGCACGAGCTGTCCGCGCAGCCTCCGGGGCTGCGCAGGGCCGCCCTCCGGGACCAGGTCATCCGTCGGCTGCTGCCAATGGCGCGGCGTGTCACCCGACGCTTCCAGCGCCACGGGGAGGAGTTCGACGATCTCCTGCAGGTCGCGTGTCTCGGGCTGATCAAGGCCGTCGACGGCTACGACCCCGCCCTTGGCCACGCCTTCCTGTCCTATGCGCTGCCCAAGGTCACCGGTGAGCTCCGGCGGCATCTGCGCGACCGCACGGCCACGGTGCGGCTGCCCCGCCCCTTTCAGGAGGCGAGCGGCCGGATCCTGCAGGCCGTCGGGGAACTCGAACAGCGGCTCGGCGGCTCCGCGCCCACGACCGATCAGATCGCCGCGCACACCGGGCTCGGGCGGGACCGCGTGCTGTCCACACTGCGTGCGGTGCACGCATGCCGTCCACGGTCCCTCGACGAACCCTCCGGGCACGGCCAGGAGTCCTCGCTCGCCTGTCTGATCGGGGCCGAGGACCCCGCCCTGGAACGGGTCGTCGACACGGTGGCGCTGGCCGCCCTGGTGAAGCAGCTGCCGGAGCGCGACCGCCGGGTGCTCCATCTGCGCTTCTACCGGGAGCGCACCCAGCAGCAGATCGCGGACGCCATCGGCGTCTCCCAGATGCAGGTGTCGCGCATCCTGCGGCGCTGCCTCGACCGGCTCCGCGGGGCGCTCCTGGCGGGCGAGCCGGGCGAGGGTTCCGGGGACGGGGTGCCGGGTCCGGTCACCGGCCGTACGGTCCGGCCGGCGCGCCCCGCGTGCGCGCGCCGGGTCGCGGCGGAGCCGCACGGTCCCGAGCGGTCCACCGGCCGGGCACCCTGCGCGAACTCCGCCCGGCCGCCGGGCCCGGCCCCTCGGCCCGCGGTGGACACTGTCCCGCGGGCCCCGGACGCCCCGGGCCTGCGGCCCCCCGCCGCCGGTGCCGGGTGCCGGGTCCGGCGTGGCGGCGGGCGCCCGATGCGGCGGTGGCCCGTGCGTATGCGGTGGCCCGGCCCGTCGAGCTGCCGTCGGTGGTGGTCGTGCGCGGGGGGCGCGCCGCGGCTCCCGAGGGCGTGCACACCCGCTCACCACAGCACGCGGCGCCCCTGCCGGCCCGCCCGTCCGCCGCCTGGTACCGCGCACACCAAGAAGAAGCACCTTTCCCGCCCGGGTCTGTCCCGCCTGCCGCCGCGCGCGTGACACCGACGCGGGTACGCGAGCCGACGAAGGAGCGCACCGTGAGGCGTCACCTGCGCGCGCTCCGGCGCGGATGGGAGTGGCTGGGCGTCCACGTCCTGCTGCGGCGCGGCCGTGACCTCGAACTGATGCACAGGGCCATGGGGTTCGCCACGCTCGCCCTGGTCACGCTGGCGCCGTTGCTCATCGTGATCGCCGCCGCCGATCCGCTCGGCCGGGGCGGTTTCGCGGCCTGGCTGGCGGACGGCATGGGGCTGTCCGGACGGTCCGCGCGTGTGCTCGCGGAGATCATCAGCCCGCCGCGCGAAGTGATCGGCACGACCAGTCTGTGGGGTGTGGCGGCACTCGCCGTGTTCGGTATCCCGTTCGGCGGGAGTGTGCAGAACGGGTACGAGCGGACCTGGAACCTGCCTCCGGGGCCGTGGCACCGGATCTGGCGTCAGGCGACCTGGCTGTGCGTCCTGACCGCGTATCTCTACCAGGAGGTGCTGACCCGCGACGCCATGTACGGGCCGGAGCGGATCACCGTCTCGCTGGTGACCGGCGTGCTGTTCTTCTGGTGGGGCCAGCGCTTCCTGCTGGGCGGCCAGGTCCGCTGGTGGCATCTGCTGCCGGGGGCGCTCGCCACCATGGCGGGCCTGATCGGTCTGCGGGGCTTCTCCTACTTCGTCTTCACCCCGCTGATCGTCGACAACGCGATCAGCTACGGCACCGTCGGTGTCGTCCTCATCGTCGAGTCGTGGCTCATCGGCGTGGGGTTCGTCATCTTCGGCGGCGCCCTGTTCGGCCGCTGGCTCCTCGACCACCACGGACACCGGTTCACCGACGACCTGCCCCCGACGGCCGGGACGGAAGCGACCCGCGGCAACGGCTGACGCGCGCCGCGCCCGGCCCTCCCCCGGCCGTGGCAGCCGATCACACCGGGGACATGCCGGCCAGCGCGGTCACCCGTGCCGGCGCGTCCCCGCGGAAGAGCTCCCGCCCCCGGGCGACCCGCTGGTCACGGTGGGCGCCGCCCG
>NZ_BMUF01000005.1:185329-504738 GCF_014650055.1 Streptomyces malachitofuscus
GAGCGCCGCCCTCCGGCGTACGCCCTCCGCGGACGGCCGTGGCAGCCGATCACACCGGGGACACGCCGGCCAGCGCGGTCACCCGTGCCAGCGCGTCCCCGCGGAAGAGCTCCCGCCCCCGGGCGACCCGCTGGTCACGGTGGGCGCCGCCCGCCGACAGCCGCCGCAGGGCGATGGCGTCCGTGGCGATTCCGGAGACGCCGAGCGCCGCCCTCCGGCGTACGCCCTCCGCGGACGGCCGTGGCAGCCGATCACACCGGGGACACGCCGGCCAGCGCGGTCACCCGTGCCAGCGCGTCCCCGCGGAAGAGCTCCCGCCCGCGGGCGACCCGCTGGTCGCGGTGGGCGCCGTCCGCCGACAGCCGCCGCAGCGCGCGCAGCAGGGCGGTGGCGTCCGTGGCGGTCTCGGAGACGCCGAGCGCCGCCATCCGGCGTACGCCCTCCGCGCCGTGGCCGGGCAGCGGACGGTAGCCCACGACCGGAAGCCCGCAGGCCAGGGCCTGTACGGCGGTCTGGCCGGCGGCGTTGTCGACCAGGACGCGGGCCGCCCGCAGCAGGCCGGGCATGTCCGTGACCCAGTCCGGTACGAGCGCGCCGGGCAGCCCGGCCAGGCGGGCCCGCAGGCGTTCGTTCCGGCCGCACAGCACGACCGGGAGGAAACCGGCGGAGGTGAGCAGCCGGGCCGTCCCGTCCAGCTCGTAGGCCGCACCCCAGGCACCGGCGGACAGTACGACGGGCGGGCGTCCGGGGGCGTGCCGTTCGAAGCGCCGACGCCATGCGGCGGCGCCGGGAGCCGGTGCGAAGAAGTCGGGCGCCACGACGGGTCCGGTCGTCTCGACGGGCACGGGGAGGCTGCGCGCCGCGTCCCGCGCGGCGTCGTCGGTCAGGCAGAGGTACAGGTCGTTGCCGGGGTGGAGCCACTGCCGGTGGACGGCGAAGTCGATCATCAGGACGGCGCTCGGGGCCCGCAGCCGCGCCCCCGCCCTGAGGTGGCCGGTCAGCTGGGCGGCCAGGTGGAAGACGGGGACCACCACGTCGGCGCCCGTGCGCTCCGCGAGGTCCGTCAGACGGCCGGCCGCCAGCCGGGCGAGGGGGAGACCGCTGGGGCGGTGCCGCGGGCCGGGGCGCAGCAGCGCGCGGTAGAGGCCGGCGTACACCCACGGGAAGTGCCGTACCGACGACTGGTAGAAGAGGCGCAGCCCAGTGCCCAGGCCGTGCGGAAGCAGCCGCAGAAGGTCCACGACCTGGGCGTCGTGGCCTTGTTCCCGGGCGCGGCGGGCGAGTTCGCCGGCCACCGTGTCGTGACCGGCCCCCATGCTCGCGCTGACGATCAGCAGTCGCAGCCTGCCGTCCGCCGGGGCGTGCCGGCGGGGAGCCGAAGACGGTGAGTGCACGGGATGCTGTGTCTCCCTCCGCTGCGCCGGTGAAACACGCTGTACGGCGTTTCGGCGGCCGGACCCGGGATACTCCCGGATGTCACTCCCCGCCGAACGCCGGGAGCGGCCGCGGCCGACCGCGTTCCGGGCGTTCACCCTCGCAGCCGAGGTGCAGCCCATGTCTCACGCTTCCGGTGCCGGCACGGCCGGTGTGTCGTTCCCCCGGACGTCCGCCGCGCCGGCTCCCCCGGCCGACGACGCCGGGCGCCCGCGCACCGCGCTGGTGACCGGCGCTTCCTCGGGCATCGGCGCCGCCGTGGCCCGGCGGCTCTCCGCGGAAGGATGGCGTCTGGTCCTCAACGGGCGGGACGCCGAACGTCTCCGCCGGGTCGCCGAGCGGGCCCCGGCGTCGGTCTTCCCGGCGGACCTGACGCAGCCCGGCGTCGAACACCGGCTGACCCGGTTCGCCCTCGAGCGCACCGGCCGCGTGGACCTCCTGGTGGCCGGCGCGGGTATCGGCTGGGCCGGGGACTTCCGCACCATGCCGCCGTCCGCCCTCGAGGAGGTCGTCGAGGTCGATCTCCTCGCCACGTTGCGGCTGGTCCGGCAGGTGCTGCCGCACATGGCGGAGGCCGGTTCCGGGCGTCTGGTGCTGATCGGGTCCCTCGCGGGGACGGTGGGCGTGCGCGAGGAGGCCGTGTACTCGGCGGCCAAGGCCGCGCTGGGCGCCTTCGCCGACTCCCTGCGGTACGAGCTGCGCGGCAGCGGCGTCGCCGTCAGTCTCGTGGTGCCGGGAGTGGTCGACACCCCGTTCTTCGAGCGGCGCGGCACCCCCTACCGGCGGGCATGGCCCGGGCCGGTGCCTCCCGAGCGGGTCGCCGACGCCGTGTGGAGCGCGGTCGCGCGGGACCGGGACGAGATCTACGTCCCCGGCTGGCTGCGGGTGCCCGCCCGGCTGCGCGGCGCGGCGCCCGGCCTGTACCGGCGGCTCGCCGCCGTGTTCGGCTGAACGGCGTCACGGCGTGCTGGTCGTCGTTCTGGCCCTGCTGGCCGCGCTGGCGAACGCCGCGTCCACGGTGCTGCAACGGCGGGCCGCGGCGGACCAGCCGGAGGGCGGCGCGGGCGTGCGCCAGGCCGTCCGCTGGCTCCGACAGGTGCTGCGCAATCCCTACTGGGTCGCGGGTGCCGGGATGCTGGCGCTGACGTCCGTGCTGCAGGCCGCGGCTCTCGGCGTGGGCAGTCTCGCGCTGGTCCAGCCGCTCATGGCCACCGAGCTGCTGTTCACCCTCGTCGTCGGCAGTGTCGTCTTCCACCGGCGTCCGGACCGCAGGACCTGGCTGGCGTTCGTCTCCCTGGCCGCCGGGCTGGCGGTGTTCCTCACCTCCGTCGCTCCGGCCCCGGGGCGGTCCACCGCCTCCGCGGGGGCGTGGCTCGCGTCCGCGGGGGCGGTACTGGGTGCCGTGGTGGTCCTGGTGGTGACGGCCCGCGCGGTGCGGGGCGCGCCGCGCGCGGCGCTCCTCGGACTGGCGTCGGCCGTGTCGTTCTCCCTGACGGCGGCGCTGCTCAAGGAAGTGACCGGCCACATTCCGGACGGGGCGGACGCCGTCCTGGGGACGTGGCCCCTGTATGCCACAGGCGTCGCCGGAGTGACCGCCTTCCTGTTGCTCCAGGGGGCGTTCCGGGCCGGGACACTGGCGGCGTCCGCACCCGCGCTGACCCTCGGTGACGCGCTGACGAGCGTGGCGCTGGGGTGGGCGCTGTTCGGTGAGGGGATCACGCTCGGTGTGCGGGTGGTGCCCGCGGTGATCGGTGTGCTGCTCATCGGGGCGGGCACCGCGGGGCTGGCCCGCGCCCCGTCGGTCGCCGGAAACTGGGACGCGGCGTCGCAGCGCCCGGGCGGCTCACCCCGGCCGGTGCCCTAGACGTACCGCACCGGCGCGGCCGTCCTCCGCGGAAAGGAGTCAGAATCGATGCCCCCGTCCTTTGGCCCTTCGCCCGTCCGGCGGGCGGCCGCGGTGCTGACTCCGCCGGCCGCCGTCGTGGCCACGGCCCACATCGCACCGGCCGCCACCTGGCTGCCCGTCGTACGCCGCCGTGTCCCGCGCCTCGCCGGTGTCGGGCACCCCTCCCACGTCGCCCTGACCTTCGACGACGGACCCGACCCGGACTCCACCCCGCGCTTCCTCGACGCGCTGGAGGAACTCGGCGTCCGGGCGACCTTCTTCGTCCTGGGCGACGGCGCCGTACGGCATCCCTCCGTGGTGCGCGAGACCTTCCGCAGAGGGCACGAACTGGCCGTGCACGGCTGGAGCCACGACCGCCCGTGGCTGCCGGCCCCGGCGGACGACGTGCGCGCCCTGCTGCGGGCGGCGGGCGTCGTGCGCGACCTGACGGGCCGGCGCCCCCTCTGGTACCGGCCGCCCTACGGCATCCTCACCTCCGGGCGCTGGGCGGCCGCCCGTGCGGCAGGCATGCGCCCGGTGCTGTGGACCGCCTGGGGCAGGGACTGGACGGCCGGGGCCACCGCGGCGTCGGTGCGCTCGGCCGTCGCGGCCGGTCTGCGCGGCGGGGGCACGGTTCTCCTGCACGACACGGACAGGATGTCGGCACCGGGCTGCTGGCGGGCCACGCTGGGCGCCCTGCCCGGCATCGTGCACGGCTGCCGGAGGGCGGGCCTGGCGGTCGGCCCGCTCGCCGAGCACGGCGTGCACCGTCGCTGAGCACGGTGGCGGCTCCCCCGCCCGCTTGACCCTGACACCGTGACAAGGTCTTCACTGCGGACGAGGAGGTGGTCCCGATGACCGTGCCGAGAGAGCACACGGACCCGATGCGACGGCTGTTCCGGGGGCTGGAGGACGACAACGCGTCGACGCGGCTGCGGGCCGCACTGGCAGCCGGCACGACCCCGGACCCCCGATGGGTCGACAAGCTCGTCGAACGCAGTGCGGTCGAGCCGGAGTTCCATGTGCGGGACATGCTGACGTGGGCGCTCACCCGGCACTCGCCGTCCCGCACGGTGCCGAAGCTCGTCGAGGAAGTCCGTTCGGACCGTGCCCAGGCGCGCAGCCAGGCGTTGCACACGCTGTCCAAGATCGGGGACCGCCGGGCGTGGCCGGTGATCACCCGGGCGGTCCTGACCGACCCGGACGACGAGGTGGCGCGGAGCGCCTGGCGAGCCGCGGTGGTCCTCGTGCCCGCGGGTGAGGAACCCGCGCTGGCCGGAGTGCTGGCGACACAGCTCGGGCGGGGCGGGATGCCGACGCAGTTGAGTCTCGGCCGGGCGCTGGTCGCGCTCGGGGAGGTGATCGTGCCCGTCCTGCACGCCGCGGCGGCGGATCCCGACCCTCGCGTGCGCCGGCACGCGATCGCCACGGAGCGGCTGCTGCGCGACCCGGATGCCGGATTCGAGTACGCGATCGAGGAGGCGAAGCGCATCGTGGCGCTCGGCACGTCCGGCGAGAAGGGGTGACAGAGCGTGTTGACCGGTGAGGGTGACAGAGCATGCTGATCGGTGAGGTGGCGCGACGGTCCGGGGTCAGCGCCCGCATGCTCCGGCACTACGAGCGGCTCGGCCTGGTACGGCCGACGGGCCGGACCACGGGCGGCTACCGCGAGTACTCCGGCGAGGACATCCGGCGGATCTTCCACATCGAGAGCCTGCGGTCGTTGGGACTGTCGCTGCGCGAGGTCGGGCGCGCGCTGGAGGATCCGGGCTTCACGCCCGCGAAGCTCGTCGACGACCTCGTTCTGCGGACCCGGGAACGGATCGCGAGCGAGACGGAGCTCCTCACCCGGCTGACACGGATCGACGCCGCGCAGCCCGCCGACTGGGAGGAAGTCCTCCAGACCGTCGCCCTCCTCCACGCCCTGGGCTCGGACAACGCGGGGAAACGCCAGAGCGCGGCGCTGTCCTCGGCCGCCGAGGTCCCGATGCCGGTGGAGGCCCTGGTGGAGGCGGCGCTGAGCGAGGCGGACCCGAACGTCGCCGGAGCCCTTCGCTGGGCGCTGGCGCGCTCGGGCGGCGGACTGGAACTGCTGGCGGAGGGCCTCGGTTCACCACGGGCCGAGGTGCGGGAACGTGCGGTCCGGGCCGTCGCCGAGATGACGGACGGAGCGGCGACCGCGCTGCTGCGGGACGCCCTCGCCCACTCCGACCCCGTGGTACGCGGACATGCGGCGGTGGCGTCGGGGACACGCGGGGTGGCCGAGGCGGTTCCGGCACTCGTGGACATGGTCGTCGAGGCGACGAACGACGTCGACGCGGCCGACGCGCTGAGTGCGCTGGCCCGTGATCCCGGGACGGCGGAACGGATCGCCGCAGGGCTCGTCGACCGCCTGGCCGACGGCACGATCGACGTGCCGGCGCGCCGGCGGCTGACCCAGGCGCTCGCGGACATCCCGGGGCCCACGGCGTCCCGTGCCCTGGCGGAGCTGGCGCACGACACGGACCGCGCCGTCGCACTCACCGCGACGTACGTCCTGCGGCTGCGTGACACACGACGGACGGATCTTCCCGACTGATCCGGAACGCCCGGTGTGACCTTCGATATACCTTTTGACGCCGGACGGCATGTAGCTTGGCCGACTGCTCTCGTACACAGGCGCCATATCGGGTGCACGCTACATCGATCGTTCAGGAGACCCATGCGCCCTCGGATACCTTCCGTCCCCCGAATAACCTCCCTCCCGCCCGTCGCCCTCGCGGGCGGTGCGCTCACCGTCGGCATCGGCGGCCTGTATCTCGCCGGGCTGCTGGTCGCCGGTGGTGAGATCGAGGCGGGTACGACGGTGCGCGGCGTGGACCTCGGCGGTCTGACCCGCGAGGAAGCCGCCCACAAGCTGGAACGGCATCTGGCGCGGGCGGGCTCGCAGGAGCTCGCGGTGAAGGTCGGCGACCGCCGCGGCACGGTCGATCCGCGGCAGGCGGGCTACACCTTCGACATACCGGCGACCCTCGACCGCGCGGCGTCCGCCGGTGCCGATCCCGTCAGCGCGATCGGCGGGCTGTTCCGCTCGGGCGGTGACATCGAGCCGGTCGTCAGCGTCGACGAGGACAAGGCCCGCGCCACCCTCGGGAAACTGGCGAAAACGGCCGACCAGAAGGTCCGCGACGGCGCCGTCTCCTTCGACGACGGCCGGGTCGAGCAGGTGGACCCGCACAGCGGGTACGCGCTGGACGTGGACGCCGCCGTCGGCACGCTGCGCGACCCCTTCCAGCACGGCTCGGCCGGCTCGGTGACGGTGCTGCCCGCACGCGAGACCAAGCCGAAGGTCACGGCGGAGGAGGTACGGCGGGCTGTGCGCGACTTCGCGCGGCCCGCGATGTCGGCACCGGTCACCCTCACCGCGGGCGGCGAGCGGTTCACGATCACCCCGGACGTGCTGGGCGAGCACCTGACGATGCGGCCGGACGGCGACGGCAGGCTCGCACCGGAACTCGACAGCAAGGGCCTGCGGGCCGAGCCGGCGGTGGCCGACGCCCTGAACGACCTCCCCGCCACACCACGGAACGCCCGGCTGGGGCTCGACGGCGACAAGGCCGTGGTGACCGCCGACGCCAGGGCGGGCATGAAGGTCGACGACAAGGCGCTGGGCAAGGCCGTCATGCCGTTGCTCACCAAGGACGGCAGCGACCGCAAGGGAGAGGTGGACACACGGCGGATCCAGCCGGAGGTCACCCGCGAGAACGCGGCGCGCCTCGGGCTGACCGAGAAGCTGTCCTCCTTCACCGTCAACTTCGAACCGGCCGCCTACCGCACGACGAACGTCGGCCGCGCCGTGGACCTCATCAACGGCTCCGTCGTCCAGCCGAACGAGACCTGGAGCTTCAACCGGACCGTGGGCGAGCGCACCGAGGCCAACGGCTTCGTCGACGGCATCATGATCTACGACGACCAGTACGCCAAGGCGCCCGGCGGAGGGGTCTCCGCCGTGGCCACCACGGTCTTCAACGCGATGTTCTTCGCGGGCGTCAAGCCCGTCGAGCACGGCGCCCACTCCTTCTACATCGAGCGCTATCCCGAGGGCCGTGAGGCGACGGTCGCCTGGGGCAGCCTCGACCTGAGGTTCACCAACGACACCGGCAAGGCCATCTACATCCAGGCCGAGTCCACCGACACCTCGGTGACCGTCAACTTCCTCGGCACCAAGAAGTACGACGAGATCACGTCGGTCAAGGGGCCGCGCACCAACGTGCAGGAGCCGGAGACGAAGGTGAGCACCGACGAGCAGTGCGTGCCGCAGACCCCTCTGGAGGGCTTCGACGTCACGGTGGAGCGGGTCTTCCGCGACGGGGGCCGGGAGGTGAAGCGGGAACCGTTCCGCACGCACTACGCGCCGCGCAACGAGATCGTCTGCGAGGAGCCGGGCGAGGGCCTGCTCCCGGGCCAGGGCCTGCTCCAGGGCGAGGACCTGCTCTGAGGGCGACGGGGACGAAGCATGGGCGCTGCGCGCATAGCTTGTCCTCGAACTGTGGTGTCCCACCACATACGCCAGTGACCTGCCGGTTCCTACGGTGTGGCGACACGCAAACGTCCCCCGTCACACCCCAGGAAGTGGTGCCGATGTCGTCGCCCGCAACCGCTCCACCAGCCCCGAACAACCTCAAGCGCATCGTCGCCGCGTCCCTCATCGGCACCACCATCGAGTGGTACGACTTCTTCCTCTACGGCTCCGCCGCCGCGCTCGTCTTCAACAAGCTGTTCTTCCCGGACTCCGACCCGCTGGTCGGCACGCTGCTGTCCTTCCTGACGTACGCCGTCGGGTTCGCCGCGCGGCCGCTGGGCGCGCTGGTCTTCGGGCACTACGGGGACCGGCTCGGGCGCAAGAAGCTGCTGGTGCTGAGTCTGCTGATGATGGGCGGGGCGACGTTCGCCATCGGGCTGCTGCCCACGCACGCCACCATCGGCAGCGCCGCGCCCGTGCTGCTCACCGTGCTGCGGCTGGTCCAGGGCTTCGCACTGGGCGGCGAGTGGGGCGGCGCCGTGCTGCTGGTGTCCGAGCACGGCGACGCGCGGAGCCGGGGATTCTGGGCCTCGTGGCCGCAGACCGGCGCACCGGCGGGCCAGCTGCTGGCGACCGGTGTGCTGTCGCTGCTGACCGCCGTGCTGTCGGACTCGGCCTTCACCGCATGGGGCTGGCGGATCCCGTTCCTGCTGTCCGGTGTGCTGGTGATCGTCGGTTTGTGGATTCGTCTCTCTGTCGATGAATCGCCGGTGTTCAAGCAGGCACTGCAGCGGGCCGAGGCCCGCAAGGCGGACGCCGACGCCGAACGGATGCCGGTCGTGGCGGTCCTGCGGCACCACTGGCGTGATGTGCTGGTCGCGATGGGTGCGCGCATGGCGGAGAACATCAGCTACTACGTGATCACCGCGTTCATCCTCGTGTACGCCACCACCTCGGCCGGGGTGTCGAAGCAGACCGCGCTCAACGCGGTGCTCATCGCCTCGGCGATCCACTTCGCCGTCATCCCGGCCTGGGGTGCGCTGTCCGACCGGCTCGGACGGCGTCCGGTGTATCTGATCGGTGCGGCCGGGGTGGGCGCATGGATGTTCCCGTTCTTCGCCCTCATCGACACCGGCGGATTCGCGAACCTGCTGCTCGCGGTGACCGTGGGCCTGGTGCTGCACGGAGCGATGTACGCGCCGCAGGCCGCGTTCTTCTCCGAGATGTTCGCGACCCGGATGCGCTACTCCGGTGCCTCCATCGGCGCCCAGTTCGCCTCGGTCGCGGCGGGCGCGCCCGCACCGCTGATCGCCACGGCGCTGCTGTCGGACTACGGCAGCTCCACCCCGATCGCGCTGTACGTCATCGCGGCGAGTCTGCTGACGATCGTCGCCGTGGCGGTCGCCAAGGAGACCCGCCACCGGGACCTGGCCGACGTGACCTCCTCCGGCGAGGAGGAGGGGGCCGCCGGGGCCCCGGCCAAGCAGGACGCGCGCACCGTGTGATTCCGGTCCGCCAGGCACCTGACCCCCGTACGCCCCGCGTACGGGGGTCAGGTCCCTGCGGGGGGCCGGGCGATCCCCGACAGGCGGTGCAGGCGCAGGGCGAGCTGGATCTCCAGGGCTCGGGCCGGGCTCTGCCAGTCGTCGCCCAGGAGGCGGCCGACGCGCTCGAGCCGCTGGGCGACCGTGTTGACGTGAACATGGAGCTCGTCCTTGGTGCGGGCCGGGCTCATCCCGCAGGCGAAATAGGCGTCGAGGGTGCGCAGCAGCTCGGTGCCGCGCCGTTCGTCGTAGGCGACGACCTGGCCGACGGTGCGGTCGACGAAGCCGGCGATGTCCCGCTCTCCCGCCAGCAGCAGGCCCAGGAAGCCGAAGTCCTCGGCGGCTGAGCCGTCACCGGCGCGGCCGAGGAGACGGAGGGCGTCGAGGCAGCGGCAGGCCTCGGCGTAGGCCTCCGCCACGGTGTCGGGGCGGGCCGTGAGCCGCTCGACGGGCGCGGACGCGCCGACGGTGACCGGCTCGTGGACGGCCGTTCCCAGCTGGCGGGCAGTGCGGCGGGCCAGGTCGGTGGCCGTGTCCCCGGGGGTGACGGGCAGCAGCAGGACGGTGCCGCCGTCGCGTGCGGCGGCGAGGCCCTGCCGGGTCGCCGCGAGGTGGGAGGCCGCGGCCCACAGCCGTCTGCGGGCGTCGGCCTCCTGGTCGGCGTCGGCGGTGCCGCCCTCCAGCCGGGCGGCGAGGACCACATGGGTGAGGTCGAGGTCGGCGTGCAGCCGAACGGCGCGCTCGCGCAGCAGGCGCGGATCCCGGTCGCGGGCGTCGAGCAGGTCGTCGAGCAGCTCGCCGCGGACGCGCTGTTCGGCCTCGGCGGCGGAGCGGCGGGCGAGCAGCAGCAGCGAGGTGACCATGGCCGCGCGCTCCAGCGTGCGCTGGTCGACGGGGTCGAGGTCAGGCTGGCCTCGCAGGACGAGCGCGCCGAGGAGTTCGTCCCCGGCGGTCACGGCGGCGATCCAGTCCTCCCGGTGCCGTACCGCGTGGCCCTCCTCCCGCGAGGACTTCAGGGCGCGGGAGGGCGCCGCGGCGGCCTCGGCGAACTCGACCGTGCCGTCCAGGACCTGGGAGACGGCGGCGGCCACGTCGTGCACCCCACCGCCGCGCAGGACCAGCTCGGCCAGCCGGTCGTGGACGTCCGAGGCGCGTTCGATGACGGCGCTGCGGTCCTGGATGATCTCGTTGGCGCGCTCCAGGCCGGCCAGGGCCGAACGGGTCTCCGCCAGCAGGTTGGCGGTGTCGATGGCGGCCGCGGCGAGGGCGGCGAAGGACCCGAGCAGGGCGATCTGCTCCCGTTCGAAGACCCTGGCCCGCCGGTCCGCGGCGAACAGGACGCCGATGACGTGGTGCCCCAGCGTCAGGGGCACTCCGAGGATGGCGACGAGGCCCTCGTCCCGTACGCCGGTGTCGATGGTGTGGGTGTGCTGGAAGCGGTCGTCGCGGAAGTAGTCGTCCGTGACGTAGGGACGGGCGGTCTGGGCGACCAGGCCGCCGAGGCCTTCGCCCATGCCGAGGCGCAGCTGCTGGAAGCGGGCGGCGACCGAACCCTCGGTGACCCGCATGTAGGTGTCGCCCCTGGCCGGGTCGTTCAGGCTGAGGTAGGCGACGTCGGTCCCGAGCAGGGAGCGGGCTCGCTGCACGATCGCCTGGAGCACGGCGTCCAGGTCGCGCAGTCCGGCAAGATCGTGGGCGGTCTCGAAGAGCGCGGACAGCTCCGCCTCACGGCGCCGCCGCCCCTCCAGTTCGGACCGTACGCGCAAGGCGAGCAGCTTGGCCTGTTCGAGGCCGGCGATGTGCCCCGCCGGGAGCCCTTCGGCGCGGGCGAGCAGGACGGGCTGCTCGTACGCCTCGGCGGGGGCGCCGCGGGCCAGCAGCTCGAGGAACGGCGCCTCGGCGCTGCCGGAGGCGGGGCGGGCCTCGGGACGGGCCCGGCCCGGCGCTTCGGCAGCGGGGGCGAAACGCTCGGCGGACTGCGGGTGATCGCGGGACATGCTCACAGGATTCCTCATCCCGCGGCCGCCCCGTCAGGCCTGTGGAAAACTCTGCCGGCCGACGGTCGGCCGCTCGCGGCCGATGCCTCAGTGCGCGGTCCAGCCGCCGTCCAGGACCAGTGAGGTGCCGGTGACGAAGGCCGCCCGGGGGCCGCACAGGTAGGCCACCGCCTCGGCGACGTCCTCCGGTTCGATGAGCCGCTTGACCGCGCTGTCCTGCAGCAGCACCTCGGACAGGACGCGCTCCTCGGGTATGCCGTGCGCACGGGCCTGGTCGGCGATCTGCCGCTCGACGAGCGGGGTGCGTACATAGGCGGGGTTCACACAGTTGGAGGTGACGCCGTGGGGCGCGCCCTCGAGGGCGGTGGTCTTGGACAGGCCCTCCAGACCGTGCTTGGCGGCGACATACGCGGACTTGTAGGCGGAGGCGCGCAGACCGTGCACCGAGGACACGTTGACGATGCGGCCCCAGCCCTGCCCGTACATGTGCGGCAGGGCGCCCCGGATGAGCCGGAAGGGTGCCTCCAGCATCACGGTGAGCACGGTGTGGAAGACGTCGGGCGGGAACTCCTCGATGGGGCGGACCAGCTGCAGACCGGCGTTGTTGACCAGCACGTCGGTGCCGGCGGCGGCGAGCTCCGCGGCGTCCAGGTCGGTCAGGTCCAGGACGTGCGGCTCGACGGTGCCTCCGAGGTCCCGGGCCGTCTCGGCGAGCGCTTCCAGGCCGGTGGCGTCCCGGTCCACGGCTCTGACCTTGGCCCCGGCGGCCGCGAGCCGCAGTGCGCAGGCGCGGCCTATGCCGCCGGCGGCACCGGTGACGAGAGCGGTACGGCCGCCGAGGTCGAGGGAGGTGGCGTGGGGGGCCGGGAGGGCACGGGGCGCGGTCATGGATCGACCCTAGGCAGGACGCCCGGGGCGACCCATGTGGTCAGGCCCTACAGTTCAGCCGCTTCCAGTGGGGTCGAACCATGTGGGTGCGTCCGACAGCGCCTGCTTGATCCGGAAGCGCGCGAACTCGTTGAGCTCCGGCAGCGCGTCGACCGCGAACCAGCCGACGTCCAGCGACTCGTCGTCGTTGACCCGCGCCTCGCCACCGACGGCACGGCAGCGGAAGGTGATGTCCATGTACTGGCAGATGTCCCCGTTGCCGTACGTCACGGCCTCCAGGGCCTGCACCAGCACGACCCGTTCGACGGCACAGCGCACCGCGGTCTCCTCCTCGACCTCCCGCACCGCGCAGGCCGCGGGCTGCTCCCCCGGGTCGGGGATGCCGCCGATCACCGACCACTTGCGGGTGTCCGACCGCCGGTTCAGCAGCACCCGGCCCTCGTCGTCGAAGACGAGCGCGGTGACCCCGGGGAGCCACAGCAGCTGATGACCGGCGGAGGCGCGCAGCGTGCGGATGAAGTCAGGAGTAGCCATGGACCGACCCTAACCGGCGCCGCGCGACGCTCCCCCGCACGTCGGAAGGGGGGTGCGCCTACGCCTCAGGGGCACGTCGCGCGCGTACCCCCGCGACGGCGGCCCAGCCCAGGCCGCCCGCGGCGACGAGCACCAGGGCGATCTCCGGGAGCACGCCGAGCCGGGTGGCGGGCGTCTGCGAGGAGCGCAGCGGCACCTCCTGCACCAGCGAGCCGGCGACGAACATGCCGGTCCGCTGAGTGATCTCCCCGTCGGGCAGGATGATCGCGCTGACCCCGCTGGTCACCGGCACGGTGACGGCGCGGCTGTGTTCCACGGCGCGGACCCGGGACATGGCGAGTTGCTGGTAGGTCATCTCGCTGCGGCCGAAGGTGGCGTTGTTGCTGGGTACCGAGATCAGTTCGGCGCCCGCCGTGACCGTGTCGCGCACCGCCCAGTCGAAGGCGGCCTCGTAGCAGGTCACCAGGCCGACCCCGGCGCCGTTCATGCGGAACACGCCGGGTTCGCTGCCCCGGCTGAAGTCCTGGCGGACCATCGAGGTCCAGTCCTCGTTGATCGCGCCCACCAGGGAGCGCAGCGGAAGGTACTCGCCGAACGGCTGGGTCTGCCGTTTGTCGTAGGTGTCGACGGGGCCCTTCACCGGATCCCAGAGGATCTGCTCGTTGAGCAGCTTCCCGTCCCTGGCGACCACGCCGCCGACCGAGATCGGCGCGCCGATGGCCTTGGCCGCCTTGTCGATGACGGCGCGCGCGTCGGGATTGACGAAGGGGTCGATGTCGGAGGAGTTCTCCGGCCAGAGCACGATGTCCGGCTGCTCGGCCTTCCCGGCGGCCACCCGGGCGGCCAGACGCTCCGTCTCGCGCGCGTGGTAGTCGAGGACGGCACGCCGCTGGGAGTTGAAGTCGAGACCCAGGCGGGGCACGTTGCCCTGGATCGCGGCGACGGTCACGGTGCCGGTCTCGGCCTTGGCGCCGACCAACGTCCGGGCCGCGAGTGCCGCGACCACCGGTACGGCGACGCTCAGGACGCCTACGACGGCCGCGGCGCGGCGCAGGTCGCCGCTGCGGCGGGCCCGCACGGCGAGCCGGACGATCTCGTACAGGCCGAAGCCGCACAGCACGACGGCGAAGCCGAGCACCGGGGTGCCGCCGAGCGCGGCGAGCGGCAGGAAGACCCCGTCCGCCTGACCGAACGCGATCTTGCCCCAGGGGAAGCCGCTGAACGGTACGCGCGCGCGTGCCGCCTCGCCGGCGATCCACACGGCCGCCGCCCACACCGGCCACCCGGGCAGCTTGGACACCGCGGTGACACCCGCGCCGACCAGCGCGACGAAGACCGCCTCGATCACCACCAGGGCGATCCACGGGCCGGGACCGACCTCCACACCGGTCCACACCAGCAGCGGCAGCAGGAAGCCGAGACCGAAGAGGTAGCCGAGACCGAGTCCCGCCTTCCAGCTCCGGCCGCGCAGCACCCAGCCGAAGACGGCGAAGGCGGGCAGGGCCAGCCACCACAGGGTGCGCGGCGGGAAGCTGACGTAGAGGAGCAGGCCCGAGAGCGCGGCTGCGGCGGCCGGGAGGAGGCGCACGAACCGGCTGCCCCGCGCGGTGGGCGCGGTCTGCGGCGGCATCGGGTCCGACTCGCCGACGGAGGTTGCGGTGACGGTCACTCCGGGAGTCTACGGCGCGTGACCTGGCGGCCGACAGCACGGGCGTGCGGACGGGAGAGCGGCCGACAGGTCCCGCACCCCCCTCTTTCGGGCGGATGACGAGCCGTATCGTTTCCGCGCGACTCGTCCTACACGTCCCCAAACCGGCCACCAGCCGTTACGGTGTGCCGGTGCCCCGGTCGTGCGGCGCGTCGTGTGCCGGCGCCCGGGGTCGTCACAGGTCGGGGGCGACGCGGTGCGGGGTGCGGGGTGGGTTCCACAGGGATGGCTTCCGCCGGTCCGGATGCGGACGGCGAAAGACGGACGGGTCAGGACGCGGCGGCTGTCGTGGTGCTGGGTGCCTGTGCGGCCTGGCCTCTCATCACGGCGGCGGCCCAGGGCGGCCGGCCGGAGGGCATGCTGCTCGCGGTCCTCGCCGTGGCCGCGGGCTATGCGGCGGGCCGGATCGGCGGGGCGCTGTTGCCGGTGGCCGCGCCCTGCGCCGCCGCGCTGGCCGGCATCGGCCTGACGGTGGCGGTCCCGCATCTGACACCGGGCCCGCAGATCGCGGCGCCGCTGGGACACGTGGGTGCGACGACCGCCATGGTGACCTTGTCGGCGGGCGCCGCGTGCTGTGCGGCCTGGGCGGCCGCAGCGCCGGCTGCGCGGTTCGCGCTGCGCCTGCTGGCCGCGGGCGTCGTGGTGGCCGCGGCCGTGCTGGGGTCGGTCGCCGGATGCGTCGCGGGCTCGGTGGTGCTGCTGTGTTCCCTCGCCGTGGGCCGCGTACGGCGGCGCGTTCCCGTACTCGCCGCACTGGGTACGGCCGCCGCCGGGGTCGCGGGGCTCGCCTGGGCGATGGCCTGGAACGCCGTGCCGGAAGGGCTCGCCGCATCGCTGGAGGGCCGGTTGACCGCGTACCGCGTGGGGCTGTGGCGGGACGCGCTCGCCATGGTCCGGGAGCATGCGGCGCTGGGCGTGGGGCCGGGGCGCTTCGGGGAGCTCAGCGCGACGTCGGTGCAGTCGCCGGCGTCCGACGGCAAGCCCCACTCCGCGCCGCTCCAGCTGGCGGCCGAGCAGGGTGTCTTCGGGGTGATTCTGCTGGCGCTGGCCTTCGGCTGGCTGCTGTACGCCCTGTGGCGCAGCCCGCGTGCCACGCCGGTGGTCCTGACCGCGGGCACGGCCCTGACGGGCATCGCCGTGATCGCCTCGGTGGGCAACGCCCTGAGCTTCACCGCGGTGTCCGTCGGCGGCGGCCTACTGGCGGGCCTGGCAACATCCCGCCCCTACCCCGACCACCCGACCCGCGGCCCGCTCCCCCCGCACCCGACCGAAGACCGCCCCGCCTCGTGATCCGCGTCGCCGCTCGGGAGCAAGTGGGCCCGGCCTCTCCCGTCCTCCCGCCTAACCGGCCCCGGCCACGGCCGACCGCCCCGGCCGTCATCGCGCGGGAGCAGATCGGCCCCCGCTCTCCGGCAACGGTGCCCGGAGCGGTGATGAGCGCGGACGATCGCCCGCCGGCACCCCCACCACACGGCAGCACCTGGCCCGACGCCCCCACACGCCCCCCGGGCCGACGAAGGCCTCGCGGACGGCCGCTGAAGCGTCACCGCGCAGAAGGAGAACGGCCCGCGCTCTCCGTACGGTCCGCCGAATCGGTGAGTGGCCGCGGCGGTCGCAGGCAGAGCGTTCCACGCCGTGCGGAAACGTGAGGCACCGTGACTGCCGTGCAGAAGCCGCATCCGCGCGGTGATCGGTCCGGACGGCGGTTCGCCCTGCGGGACTCGCGCGCACCACGGCGACCGCGTGGTGCGGGTCAGTGTTTCGTGCCCGGTTTGCGGGGGCGGAGGCGGTCGCGGATGACGGTGACCGCCGCTTCCGCGTCGTCCACGGTGACCGTGAAGGTGTGGCCGTCCCAGAGACGCAGGACGACGCCTTCACCGCGGCGCACGACGACCGCCGTGCCCTTCTCGGGCCGCCAGCGGTAGCCCCAGCCGCCCCAGTGACGCGGCGTGACATGCGGAGCGAAGTCAGCGCCGGCGACGTGCGACAGGGGGATACGACGGCGCGGCACACCGATGTGCCCGCAGCGCACCTCGAGATGGTCCTCGTCGACCCGCAGCGCGACATGGACGAAGGCGAGCGTGCCGAACAGGACGAGCAGGCCCGCGGCGATGCAGCCGACGACGGCCATGGCCAGCGGCGCGACGCCGGTCGTCCACGCGGAGTCGACGGCCAGGGCGATGCCCAGCGCCATGCACGCGGCACCGATCAGCGCCAGCAGCCACTGGAAGCGATTGGTGGCGCGGCCGGTCCAGACCCCGGTGTGAGGGCGGTGCTCGCCCTGGCGGTGGTCCTTCATGGCTTTGAGGTTACTCAGGATTCGCTCGGCCGGTACCGCGTGGCACGGCGTTACTGGGCCGTCCGGGCGGGAGCGAGCGTCTGGAGGAGCCTGCCCTCGGCGTAGGTGAGGGCGGGCTCGGGAAGCGCGGAGCCCTCGCGTCCGCTCAGCAGCACCGTCAGCGTGCCGCTCGCCGGTGCCCCGGGGGCGGCCTGCGCACGGAGGCGGCGCAGGGCCTGGGCGGCCACCGCCCCGGCGGACCCGTGCAGGGCGAGCGGCGGGTGGCCGGGGCGCTGCACGGCGGCCCGGATGCGCTCGGCGACCAGTTCGTAGTGGGTGCAGCCCAGCACGACGGTGGTCACGTCGTCCGGGGTGAGTGCGGCGGCCGCCGCGACCGCGGCGTCGATCGCCGTCTCGTCCGCTCGCTCCACGGCCTCCGCGAGCCCCCAGCACGGCACCTCGGTGACCTTCACGCCGTCGGCGAAGTTCTCGATCAGGTCGCGCTGGTAGGGGCTGCCGGTCGTGGCGGGCGTGGCCCAGATCGCGAGCGGTCCGCCGCCGGCCGCGGCCGGTTTGATCGCCGGGACGGTGCCGATGACCGGCAGTGCGGGCTCGAGACGGGCGCGCAGGGCGGTGAGTGCGTGCACCGTGGCCGTGTTGCAGCCGACGATCAGCGCGTCGGGACGGTGCGCGGCCGCCGCCTCGGCGACGGCGAGGGCGCGCTCGGTGAGGTCCTCGGGGGTCCTCGGTCCCCAGGGCATGCCGTCGGGGTCGAGGGAGAGCACCAGATCGGCGTCGGGGCGGAGACGCCGTACCGCGGCGGAGGCCGCCAGCAGTCCGATTCCGGAGTCCATGAGCGCGATCTTCACCCGGCCACGATAGTCGATGGGCCGCTTCGGGGCCGTGCCGTGGGGCAGACTGCGCACGTGAGCGCCATTGTGTGGAGTGCCGCCGGATCACTCGCCGCCTGGCTGTGGCTGCTGCTCTGCCAGGGATGGTTCTGGCGTACGGACGTCCGGCTCCCGCCGCTGCGGGACCCGGAGGAGTGGCCGGACGTGTGCGTCGTCGTCCCCGCGCGTGACGAGGCCGCGGTGCTGCCCGCGAGCCTGCCGTCGGTGCTCGCCCAGGAGTATCCGGGCCGGGCCGAGGTCTTCCTCGTCGACGACGGCAGCACGGACGGCACCGGAGCGCTCGCGCGGGAGCTCGCGCGGCGGCACGGCGGCCTGCCGCTCACGGTGGGTTCCCCGGGTGAGCCGCCCGCCGGCTGGACCGGGAAGCTGTGGGCGGTGCGGCACGGCATCGCCCTGGCGCGTGCGCGGGACCCGGAGTACCTGCTGCTGACGGACGCCGACATCGCGCACGCCCCGGACAGCCTGCGCCGGCTGGTGGCGGCCGCCGGTGCGGGCGGGTTCGACATGGTGTCGCAGATGGCCCGGCTGCGGGTGCGGAGCGGCTGGGAGCGGCTGGTCGTACCGGCGTTCGTCTACTTCTTCGCGCAGCTGTACCCGTTCCGCAGGATCGGCCGCGCGGGGACCCGGACGGCCGCCGCGGCCGGCGGCTGTGTGCTGCTGCGCACCGAGGCCGCCGCGCGGGCGCGGATCCCGGACGCCGTCCGGCACGCCGTCATCGACGACGTGGCGCTCGCCCGCGCGGTGAAGGGCAGCGGCGGACGGATCTGGCTGGGGCTCGCGGACGGGGTGGACAGCGTGCGTCCGTATCCGCGGCTGCACGATCTGTGGCGCATGGTGTCGCGCAGCGCCTACGCGCAACTGCGGCACAGCCCGGTGCTGCTGGCCGGTACGGTCGCCGGGCTGGCGCTGGTGTACCTGGTGCCGCCGGTGGCGGTGCTGGCGGGTGCGGTGACGGGGAGCGCGGTCGCCGCGGTGCCCGGTGCGGCGGCCTGGCTCGTGATGTCGGGGACGTACGTTCCCATGCTGCGGTACTACCGGCAGCCGCTGTGGCAGGCACCCCTGCTGCCGTTCACCGCGTCGCTGTATCTCCTCATGACGGTGGACTCGGCGGTGCAGCACCACCGGGGACGCGGTGCGGCCTGGAAGGGCCGCACCTACGCCCGGCCGGAGGCCGTTCCGGACGAGGGCTGACGAGCCCTCACTTCCGGCCCGGCGTCCAGTTCATGCCCCATCCGTAGGCGTAGTCCACGGTGCGCTGCGGGCTCACTCCCCGCTCCGGGACCAGGTAGCGGGCCTCGCGCTGGACGACGAGTTCGCCGCCGCCGGTGTTGGTGATCAAAGCGAGCGCGCAGACCGTCGAGGGGACGGTGCACTCGTCGAGGGAGAAGTCGATGGCCGCGCCGTGCTGCGGCTGGAGGGTGACCGTGGCGTGCAGGTCGGCGAAGGAGCGGGCGCCCTCGTAGATGGTGACGAAGACGAGAATGCGCCGGAAGAGGTGCTTGTGGTCGAGACTGACGGTGAGGTTCTCACCGCTCGCCACGGCGCCCGTGCGGTCGTCGCCGTCCAGGTGGATGAACGGCGGCTGATGCAGGGCCCCGAAGGCGTTGCCGAGCGCCTGGACGACGCCCTTCCTGCCGTCGGTGAGTTCGTACAGGGCGCACAGGTCCAGGTCGAGGTCGGAGTGCATGGCGACCGGGCGGCCCAGTTTTCCGGCCCATCCCGAGAACTGTTTGCGCACCTGCCAGTTGAGGTTCACGTGCAGGGCTCCCGATGTGCCGCCCTGCTTGCTGAGGGAGACCGAGGGGGCCGACTTGGTGAGCGTCACCTTCGTGAGCCGGACGGGCGCGGGGGGTGCGGCCGGTGGGGGCGGGGCGGCCGGCGGGGCCGCCGGGGGCGGGGGCGCGGTCACCGGGGCCGCGACGGGCGGCGCCGCGGCGGCCGGGGGCGGCGGGGCCGCGTGCTGGGGTTCGTCCACGGTGATGCCGTAGTCGGTGGCGAGGCCCTCGAGGCCGCTGCTGTAGCCCTGGCCGACGGCACGGAACTTCCAGGCGCCCTGGCGCCGGTAGAACTCGCCCAGTACGAACGCCGTCTCCGTGGTCGCGCCGGCGCTGTCGAAGCGCGCCGCCACGGTGCCGTTGGCGGAGTCCTTGACCTCGATGGCCAGATCCGGCACCTGTCCGAAGGAGCCCCCGTCGCAGGAGGCGGCCAGGATCACGGTCTCGATGCCGGGCTCCACGCGCGTGAGGTCGACGAGCAGGGTGTCGGTGACCCGGCCGCCCGCGTCCCGCTTGCCCTCGTGCCGGACGGCGCCGGAGGAGTGGGCGGGCTGGTTGTAGAAGACGAAGTCGCTGTCGGAGCGGACCTTGCCGCCGGCCAGCAGGAGGGCCGAGGCGTCCGCGTCGGGCACACCGGGGCCGGAGCGCCAGCCCACGTCCACCCGCAGTGCCGTCGTCGGCACCGGTGTGTTCGATCCTTTCGGCATTGACATGTCCGCCCCCATCACGGGTCGCCCGCGCCGGCCAGGTCCCGGCATCCGTCGGTCTTCGTCCGCACAACCTATTCCCCCGCGCCGGGAACGCCCACGGGACGGGCACGGGAACCGGGGGCCAACCGCCGGTAACCGCCCCGGAACTCGGCCTTTACACGAAACACACTCAGCGGATTGCCCGTTTTCCCCAAGTTCGCTCATATTAGGGATCCCCGGTCACGGGGGGCGCAGAAAACAACCCTCTTATCGGTCTCCCCAAAAGCACATCGTGGGCTTAACTTATGTGCCATGACCTCCCCCCGCTCCACTTATGGCGGCGGCTACTACTCCGCCTCCTTCCCGGACACTCCGATCTACGACTCGCTCGTGGCCGAGCGGGGCACCCCGCAGATCGCCCCGATCCGGGTCCCCGCCGCGTACGAGGCGCCGGTCAGTCATCTGCCCGCGCTTCCCTCGGCGTTGCCCGCCCTTCCGGCGGCTCCGTCCCAGCCCGCCTACGGTTATCCGCAGGCGCAGCAGCCCGCCCCGCTCCAGCAGGCGCACACCGCGTACATCCCGCAGCAGGCCACCGCGCCGCGCGGCTACCCCGGCCCCCAGCCGCAGCCGCCGCGTCCGGTTCCGCCCGCCGGCTACGAGGCGATGCGTCCCGCGGCTCCGCGGCCGGCCCCCGCGCCGTACCAGGACCCGTACAACAACCAGCAGTACCGCGGGTACTGAGCCTGCCCGGGGCCGTCGGTGCCGGGTGGCACGATGGCCCCATGGGGAACGCACGTCTGCACTCGATCCACATCCATCCGGTCAAGGCCTTCCGGAGCCTGCCGCTCCGGGAGGTCGTCGTGGAGCCCTGGGGACCGGCCGGGGACCGGCGCTGGATGCTGGTCGACGACGGGGGAAAGGTCGTCACACAACGGCGCCATCCACGCCTGGCCCTGGCCGCCGCCGAGCTGCTGCCCGGCGGCGGCGTCCGGCTGTCCGCGACCGGAAGGGAGCCGGTGACGGCCGGCGTTCCGGCGCCCGGCCGGACGGTTCCGGTGGATCTCTTCGGCACCAAGGTGGAGGCGGTCCCGGCCGAGGACGACGCCGTGCACGCCTGGTGCAGTGCCCACCTCGGCGTCGCGGTACGCCTGATGCACCTGGACGACCCGGCCACGCGACGGCCGGTGAATCCCCGGTTCGCGCGGCCCGGCGAGACGGTGTCCTTCGCCGACGGCTATCCGCTGCTGCTGACCACGACCGCCTCCCTCGACGGCCTCAACTCCCTGATCGCCCGGGGACGTCACGCGGCCGAGGGTCCGCTGCCGATGAACCGCTTCCGGCCGAACGTGGTGGTGGAGGGCACCGAACCCTGGGAGGAGGAGAAGTGGACGGGCGTCACCATCGGTGAGGTCGTCTTCCGCGTCGCCAGGCCCAGCGCCCGCTGCGTGGTGACCACCACCGACCAGGAGACGGGCCTGCGCGGGAAGGAGCCCCTGCGCTCGCTGGCCGCCCGTCGGCCTGCGAGCGGCGGCAAACTCCTCTTCGGACAGAACCTGGTGCCCCTCTCCCCCGGCACCATCAGGGTCGGCGACCCCGTCGAGGCCGGATAACGGATCCCGCCGCGGGAACGGGAACCGCGCCCCGCGTTCGTCCGTTGGCCTTTCATGAGAGCTCCATGAGAGACCGGCGAGGGGGTGCGGCGGTGCGGGCGATCAGCGGACTGTGGCGCTGGCGGCACAACCCGCTGTGCCGGCGCACCGACCTGGCCGAGGCGTGGACGGCGCTCGCGGCGCTGCTGCTCGTGGCCCTCGCCGCCCCGCTGATCGGCTACCTCGTGGGGGGCGCCGCGCAGGACGCCCTGCAGCAGTCCGTCCGCGCACAGCACAAGGCCCGGCACCTGGTGACGGCCACGGTGGTGCGCCCGCTCGCTCCGTCCCCGCCGGACGCCGACCCGGAGTCGGCCGGGGGCGGGGAGCCGCACAGCCGCGTCGTGGCGCACTGGACCGCCCAGGACGGCACCGCGCGGAACGGAACCGTGACGGCCCGCCTCGACGACCCGCGCCCGGGTGACCGCTTCAGGATATGGACCGACGCCCAGGGACGGACCGTCGCCCGCCCCCTGGACACCGCGACCGCCACGACGCACGCCGTGCTCGCCGGCTTCGGCGCCGCCCTGGTGGCCGCGGGCCTGGTGGAGGGCTGCAGAAGGCTGATCGTCCGGGAGATGGTCCGTCGCCGCCACGCCCGCCTGGACCGGGCGTGGGAGAGGGCGGGACCGGACTGGGGCAGGACCGGAGCCGACAGCTGACGGCGTTCCCGCTCTGGTCAACCCGGTGCCCGTGCGCACGCTACGGTGGTCCGGCCGAACCGATCGGCAGGACACGGGCGGGAACGAGCGATCAGTACGACGAGGTGGGGGCACAGCTACGCCATGGCACAGGGCACGGTCCAGGTGACGCACACCGGTACATCGAGGTGGCGCCGCCGCACGGGTGAGTACGCATCGCTCGCCGCCGCCCTGGAGGCCGCGGCCGAAGGCGACGTGCTCACCGTCGCCCCCGGCACCTACCGGGAGAACCTCGTCGTCCAGCGGGCGGTGACCCTGCGCGGACCGGAGGGCTCACCCGGTTCCGTGCGGATCGCGCCCGTGGACGGCGTTCCGCTGACCGTGCGCGCCTCGGCGGTGGTCCAGGACCTGCATGTCGAGGGCCAGGACGCCACCGCCCCCGCCGTGCTGATCGAGGAGGGCACGCCGGAGCTGCGCGACGTCCGGGTGGTCACCCGGTCGGCGGCGGGCATCGAGGTGCGCGGCGGTGCCCGGCCCACGGTGCGCCGGTGCACGGTCGACAATCCGGCGGGCGTCGGCATCGCCGTACTGGACGGCGGGGGCGGGGTGTTCGAGGAGTGCGAGGTGGTCGCCGCCGGCCAGGCGGGCGTCGCGGTGCGCGGCGCCGCCCACCCCCGGTTCGAACGCTGCCGGGTGCACCACGCCGCCGGCTCGGGCCTGACCGCGACCGGGGAGAACTCCGCCCTGGAGGCGGTGGGTTGCGAGGTCTACGAGGTGCGGGGCAGCGGTGTCCAGGTGACCGGCCGCGCCACCGCGCACCTGACCGACTGCGATGTGCACCGTACGACGGGGGACGGCGTCACGCTCGACACGGACGCGGTGCTGACTCTGGCCGACTGCCGGATCCACGACATCCCGGAGAACGCGGTCGACCTGCGGTCCCGCTCGGTGCTCACCCTGACCCGCACCAGCGTGCGGCGCTTCGGCCGCAACGGGCTGTCGGTGTGGGACCCGGGCACGCGCGTCGACGCCAACCAGTGCGAGATCTTCGACAGCACGGGCGACTACCCGGCGGTGTGGGTGAGCGACGGCGCCACCGCCGTACTGGACTCCTGCCGGGTGCACGACGTGCCGGACGCGCTGTTCGTGCTCGACCGGGGCTCGCGCGCGGACGTCGTCGACAGTGATCTGTCGCAGGTGCGCAACACGGCCGTGTCGGTCAGCGACGGCGCCACCGCGCAGCTCGACGACTGCCGGATCCGCGAGGCGGCGACCGGCGCCTGGTTCCGCGACCACGGCAGCGGCGGCACCCTCGACAACTGCACCCTGGACGGCACGCAGACCGGCGTGATCGTCACCAAGGGCGCCGACCCGACCGTCGAGCGCTGCACGATCGACTCCCCCGCCGAGGCCGGCGTCTACGTGTCGGCCGGTGGCCGCGGCACCTTCGTGAACTGCCGGGTCACGGGCAGCGGCGGCTACGGCTTCCATGTGATCGACGGCAGCCGCACGACGCTGCGCAAGTGCCGTACGGAGCGCTGCGCGCGCGGCGGTTACGAGTTCGCCGAGGGCGCGGACCCCGCGTCCGGTTCGGGCGGTCCCGTCGTCGAGGACTGCACCAGCGACGAGAGCGGGAGCCTGCGGGCGCCCGCAGCACCGCAGCCGGCCGTGCAGACGACGAGCCACTCCACCGGGCTGCTGGGCACGGTGCCCGCCGCCCGGACGGCCGAGCCGGCACCGCCCCCGCCGACGCCCGCCCCCGGGCCGGAGCGGGAGAGCCGCACCTCCAAGGCCGTGCTCGGGGAACTCGACGCGCTGGTCGGCCTGGAGAGCGTCAAGCGGGAGGTGCGCGCCCTCACCGACATGATCGAGGTGGGCCGGCGCCGGCAACAGGCGGGGCTGAAGGCGGCGTCGGTCAAGCGGCACCTGGTGTTCACCGGCTCCCCCGGCACCGGCAAGACCACCGTGGCCCGCCTGTACGGCGAGATCCTCGCCTCGCTCGGGGTGCTGGAGCAGGGGCATCTGGTCGAGGTGTCCCGGGTCGATCTGGTCGGCGAGCACATCGGCTCCACGGCGATCCGCACCCAGGAGGCGTTCGAGAAGGCGCGCGGCGGCGTGCTGTTCATCGACGAGGCCTACGCGCTCTCCCCGGAGGACGCCGGGCGCGACTTCGGCAAGGAGGCCATCGACACGCTGGTGAAGCTGATGGAGGACCAGCGGGACGCGGTGGTGGTGATCGTGGCCGGCTACACGGCCGAGATGGAGCGGTTCCTGTCGGTCAACCCAGGCGTCGCGTCCCGCTTCTCGCGGACGATCACCTTCGGCGACTACGGCCCCGACGAGCTGCTGCGGATCGTGCAGCAGCAGGCCGAGGAGCACGAGTACCGGCTGGCGCCGGGCGCCGGTGAGGCCCTGCTGGCGTACTTCACCGACATCCCCAAGGGGCCCGCGTTCGGCAACGGGCGCACCGCGCGGCAGACCTTCGAGGCGATGGTCGAACGGCATGCGAGCCGTGTCGCCCAGCTCGAGGAGCCGACCACCGACGACCTGACCCTGCTCTACGCCGAGGATCTGCCCGCACTTCCCTGAGCGCGGTCGCTCACCGCGAGGGACCGCCGGGCTCCCCGGTGTTCCGGGGGGCCGGTACCTCGGGCCGCAGCCGGGCGAGCAGCCGGCGCCGCTCCTCGGCGAAGGCCGGGTCGGCCTGGTAGTCGGAGTGTCCGAGGATCGGCGCGGGCAGCGGATGGGCCTCGGTGCGGCCGTAGGCCAGGGGGTCCAGGAGCGCGGGGCGGTCCACGTCGGGTCCGGAGTCGCCGGGCAGTCGCATCGGACCGCCGATGGGGTCGGTGTGCCGGTGGAGGTTGCGCCAGCAGTCGACCTCCTGGTGCAGGAAGCCCAGGGCGTCCGGCCCGAAGTGGGCGGGGAACCAGCGGCCGTAGAGCCGCTCGAGCGGGGAGCCGTAGGTCAGCAGGGCGACGCGCCTGCGGGTGGAGGGCGTGAGCTGCCAGGCGGCCGCGGCGGCGAGGACGCTGCCCTGGGAGTGGCCCGAGATGACCAGCCTGCCGCCGGTGGACCGGGTCCAGGTGGCGATCCGCCAGGTCAGATCGGGCACGGCGCGCTCGGCGTAGCAGGGCGGCGCGAAGGGGTGCGCGGCGCGCGGCCAGAAGGTGCCGACGTCCCACAGGATGCCGATGGTGCGCCGCGCGGAGGCGTCCTTGTAGGCGCGGCGGCCCCAGGTGACGAAGAGTATGAAGCCGAGTCCGATCAGCCAGGATCCCAGCGCCTGCGCGGTCTCGGCAGCGCCGTGGACGACGGCGTACGAGCCCTGTGCCGCCTCTCCGGGCGTCTTGTCGGTGACGAGGGCGCCGGCCAGGGCGCCGGCTCCCAGCAGCAGGGTGGCGGCGGAGGTGACGGCGAGGATGCGCGGTCCGCGGTCGGTGAGGGCGGCCATGGCGCGCACGGAGGCGATCCGGCGGGTGCGGCCGGGATCGCCCGTCTCGCCGGGGTACTCGCGTTCCACGGCGGCGCATTCCGCGCGGGCGAGCCGCCAGGCGCGCCGGGCGAGCCAGCCGCAGAGCACCAGCAGCAGGACGAGCAGCGGCGGGATCACGGACGCCTGCCAGGTGAGCAGCACCGGCGGGCCGGGCATCGACGTCCCCGTGCCGTCCAGCCAGTCGGACACCCGCTGGGAGACACCGCCGGACATCACCCCGCCGAGCGCGCAGGCGAGCATGGCGACGGCCGGTCCGGCCAGGCCCCGCATCGCGGCGCGCCGGTCCGGGAGGGTGCGGTGCAGGGTGTGGGCGACCCCGGCCAGGACGATCACCAGCAGGCCCTGGGCCAGGGCGAGGGCGCCGAAGGTGGCGTCGCCCGGCAGCCGGCCCGCGGACTCCCATCCGGGGCGCTCCCACCCGGCGTACACGACGGTGAGCGCGAGCACGAGGAGGCCGGCGAGGGGGAGCCACCGCACCAGGCGCCGGTCGAGGCCGCTGTCCAGCCGGCGTTCGCTGCGGCCCCGGCGGCAGACCACCCACACCACGACGCCCGCCCCGGCGGCCAGGACCGCCTCCAGGAGCACGCCGAGGACGCTCAGGACGGCCGGGCCGCCCGGTTCACGGTCGTACCGGGCGGCCGCGGAGCCGACGGCGGCGGCGACGGTGAGCAGTCCGGCGGCGGTGTGCGCGGCGCGCAGCCGGGCGACCAGACGCCGGCCGTACCAGAAGCCGGGCCGGCTCAGCGCGGTGGGGCCGCCGTCCTCCTCGGGCTCCGGGTCATGGGTCATCGGCTGCTGGGACTCGTACGCGCTCCATGTGCGCAGGGACAGGAACCACAGCAGTCCGGTGAGGGCGGTGGGCACCAGCGCGGCGAGGGCGAGCCGGCGGCCCGGCGGGCTCCACCAGCCGCCGTCGGAGATCTCGGGCGAGAGGAAGCCGAGCCAGGAGTGCCCTTCGGCGCATGCGAGGGTGCCCGCGCACTGCCATGCCGCCAGGTCGAGGGCGACCTCGCAGGCGGCCGCCACGAGCAGCACCGTCAGGCTCAGTCCGGCCAGCCGCACCAGCAGCCCGTACAGCCGGACGGTGCGCCTGCGGCCCCGGGCCGTGGGGCGCATCCAGTGGGCGAGGTTGACCACCATGAAGGGGAGCAGCAGCAGCCACAGCGCGCGGGTGCCGTTGCCGGAGGTGAGGTTGCACCAGACGTAGGCCTCGGGGACGGGTCCCTCGCGACGGCCGGCGCCCCGGCGTTCCGCGTCGGCGTCGTCGGCGCGGCGGAACACGGCGGCGATGTCGTCACCGGTGATCCGGACCGTACGCGGATCGTCGAGCATCTTCTCGGGGGTGGTGCCGCCCACCCCGTGTACCAGGAGTTCCAGGGCGGTTCCGGGTTCCCCGGGCGGCCGGGTGCCCGGGGCGTCGGGCCGCTCGGCCGGTCTGTGTCCCTGCGCGCTCTCCACCGATCAGCACTTCCCCCGTGACGCCCCGTCGGTTCCGTCCGTACGGTCGAAGGATCTCCCGCGCCGGAACGGCTCGCATCTCTCGTCACCCAATCTCCCCGATCTGTGCGACGGGCAAGCACCCTTTGCGTATCAGTGACATGTGCGCGGCGAGCCACCGGTGGCGCCGTCCGGGACACGGCATGCGAGGATGGGACGTCCGCGCACCGGTGCCGGGAGGGGATCCGCTCGTCGCGGCGGGTGCGCGAGGCGTGTCGGACGGCTGTGCGGCGAAAGGACCGGAGCGTACGTGAGCGAGAATCAGAACCTGCTCGCGGAGCAGCGACGCACCCTGATCCTCGACGAGGTCCGGCGCCGGGGCGGCGTCCGGGTCAACGAGCTGACCCGCAAGCTGGGCGTATCGGACATGACGGTCCGCCGCGATCTCGACGCGCTGGCCCGGCAGGGTGTGCTGGAGAAGGTGCACGGCGGTGCGGTGCCGGTGGTCGAGGCGAGCACGCACGAACCCGGGTTCGAAGCCAAGTCCGGCCTGGAGCTGAGTGCCAAGGAGGACATCGCGCGGGCGGCGGCCGAGCTGGTCTCCCCGGGTGCGGCGATCGCGCTGTCCGGTGGTACGACGACGTTCGCGCTGGCGCACCGGCTGGTCGACGTCTCCGATCTCACGGTGGTCACCAACTCGGTGCGGGTGGCCGACGTCTTCCACACGGCGCAGCGCACCGCCGGGCCCCGGCAGGGCGCGGCCACGGTCGTCCTGACGGGCGGTGTGCGCACGCCGTCCGACTCGCTGGTGGGACCGGTGGCCGACCAGGCGATCGCGGCGCTCCACTTCGATCTGCTGTTCCTCGGGGTGCACGGGATATCGGTCGAGGCGGGCCTGTCGACGCCGAACCTCGCGGAGGCCGAGACCAACCGGCGGCTGGTGCAGTCGGCCCGTCGCGTGGTGGTGGTCGCCGACCACACCAAGTGGGGGACGGTGGGGCTGAGTTCGTTCGCCTCCCTGGACCAGGTCGACACCCTCGTCACGGACTCCGGGCTGCCCGCGGAGGCACGTGCGGAGGTGTCCGAGCGTCTGCGGCACCTGGTGGTGGCGGGCGAGCCCGAGGGCTCCGCGGAGGCCGCCGAGGTGTGACCGCACGCCGGCGCGACCCGTCCCGAACGCCACCCGCTCGTCCGGAAGTCGGCATCCGTCAAGGGGGATACGTCCATGGCCCACCGTCTGCGCCCCGTGGGGCACGAGTTCGCCGGGGCCGCGCCCGTGCGTCTGGTCTTCGGCCGGGAGATCTCCGCCGCGCCGGAGGCGGTTTTCCGCGCGCTGGCCGAGGACGTGACCGGCTGGCCGCAGTGGTTCGGATCGGTCACGCTGGCCCGTCCCCTCGACGGGGGCGCGGGGCGGGAGATCCGCCTGAGGGGCGGAGCCCGGTTCCGCGAGACCGTCCTGGTGGCGGAGGCGCCCCAGGTGTACGCCTATCGCGTCGACGTGACCAATGTGCCCGGTGTCCGTGCCATGGTCGAGGAGTGGCGGCTCGCGCCGGCCGGAGCGGGGACGCGTGTGCGGTGGACGATGGCGGCCGACGGCACGACGCCGTTCCGGCTGGCCCTCAGGGCCGCCCGGCCGGGGCTGGGGCGGGCCTTCCGCTCCGCGGTGACCTCACTGGACGGCCGGCTCGCGGGATAGTTCCCCGCCGGGCCAGACGCCGGTCCGCAGCAGGGACTCGATCGCGTCCGTGTAGGGCGCGATGTCCAGGCCCTGCGCGGCCAGCCAGGCGTCCGAGTAGTACTTGTCCAGGTACCGGTCCCCCGGGTCGCACAGCAGCGTCACGACGCTCCCGCGCCGTCCCTGCGCGACCATCTCCGCGACGAGCTTCAGGGCGCTCCACAGCCCGGTGCCGGTGGAGCCGCCCGCCTTGCGGCCGATGACCCCCTCAAGGGCCCGCACGGCGGCGACACTGGCCGCGTCGGGCACCTTCATCATCCGGTCGATCGCGCCGGGCACGAAGCTCGGCTCCATCCGGGGGCGTCCGATGCCCTCGATGCGGGAGGCGCTGTCACAGGCGACGTCGGGATCACCGGCGGTCCAGCCCTGGAAGAAGCACGAGTTCTCCGGGTCGGCGACACAGATGCGGGTGTCGTACTGCATGTAGTGGACGTAGCGTGCCAGGGTCGCCGAGGTGCCGCCGGTGCCGGCCGTGGCGACGATCCACGCCGGTTCCGGGAACCGTTCCGACCGCAGCTGGCGGAAGATCGATTCGGCGATGTTGTTGTTGCCCCGCCAGTCCGTGGCCCGTTCGGCGTAGGTGAACTGGTCCATGTAGTGGCCGCCGGTCTCCGCCGCGAGAGCGGCGGAGGCCTCGTACATCGTGCGGGGGTCGTCCACGAAGTGGCACCGGCCGCCGTGGAACTCGATCAGGCGGCACTTCTCGGCGCTCGTCGTGCGCGGCATGACCGCGATGAAGGGCACGCCGATCAGCTTCGCGAAGTACGCCTCGGACACGGCCGTCGAGCCGCTGGACGCCTCGATCACCGGGCGGCCCGGACGGATCCAGCCATTGCACAGCCCGTACAGGAAGAGCGAACGCGCCAGCCGGTGCTTGAGGCTGCCTGTCGGGTGGGTGGACTCGTCCTTCAGATAGAGGTCGATGCCCCACCGCTCGGGCAGCGGGAAGAGCAGCAGATGGGTGTCGGCCGAGCGGTTGGCGTCGGCCTGGACCCTGCGGACGGCCTCTTTCAGCCAGCCTCGGTAGGCCGGGTCGCTGTGGTCGACGTCGAGGGTGGCGCCGGTCAGGGTTTGGTGGGGAGTGCTCACGACAGGGCTCCTTACGCTGAGCGCCGACGGCGTCCCGCGCGGCCGGTACACCGATCATAAGCACCATCCGCACCACCTCTCACCTGCATAAACAGTTCTTTGGGAGGCCCAAAGGCACCCCTGGGGCCGGGGGCGCGGGGGCGCAGGGGCGCATTGGCGCGAGTGCTCCACGCGCCCTGGGGAAGGGGGGCGCGTGTACTGGTGCTCGGCGGCGGGTGCGGGCAGACTGCACCGGCGGGAGCAAGGGCACACTGGATCTGGCAGGAGCCGGCCCGCGGAGCACGGTCCGGCACACCGACGCACACGAGGGGGCGGGTGGCATGGCGGAGCCGGAGTTCACGGCCACGGGCGTGCGGATCGGCAAACGGCTGCGGTCACTCACCCGGGCCGGCCAGGTCCGGATCAGCGAGGGCCGGCTGGAGTTGCTCACCAGCTACGGCAGCGAGATAGACAGCGCACCGGTGCAGGCGGTGCGCGCGACCAGGCCGTGGTTCGCGCCCGAGGACCGGGCGTTGGCGGATCTCAACGGCAACCGGTACCTGCTCACCCTCGGCGACCACGATCCCGCTCCGGGGGAATCCGGGCCACCGGCCGCCCGCCGTTTCATCGAAGCCGTCCGCCGGGCCGCGGGGCGCGGCGCCTGAGATGTCCGCGAGTTGCGCCACCTTATCCGCTGCGTCACGCTGGTCTCACGTCACTCTGGGTCTACCGGCGATAACGCTGCGAACCAGCCCGCCGGCCACGACAGCAGGCGGCCGCGTCACGCAGGCGACCTGCTGGATCCGAACTCCGTGTTCTTCCGGACCTCACGTCGGGGAGTCGCAGCCGTGATCAGTCACCCAAGCAGGCACTGCACGGTGGAGCTCCAAGCCCTGCCGTCGCGGATCGGCCAGGTCCGCAGAATCGTATCTGCGCAGTTGCGCTACTGGCATATGGATTCGCTGATAGACCGGGCCTCGCTCGGTGTGACAGAGCTGTTGTCCAATGTCCACCGGCATGCGCAGCCCGACAAGACGTGCACCGTAGAGATGGAGCTGCTGATCGACCGGCTCAAGGTCTCAGTGTACGACCATGATCCGCGCCTTCCTGTCGTGGCGGACGCCGGGCCGCTCGCCACGTGTGGGCGGGGGCTGGCGATGGTGGCCGCGATGAGCGAGAGCTGGGGTGCGGTGCCGGACGGGGAGTCCGGCAAGGTCGTGTGGTTCACGCTGCCCGCACCGGGCGAGACGGCGCCGGCGGCGTGGGGGCGGCGGCCGCGGCTCACGGCCGTCGAGCCGGCCGATCCCCGGTTCACGGAGGTCGCGCTCGTCGAGCACGGGTTGGACAGCCGCGAACCCGAACGTGCGCCGGCGCGGACGACCGTGCCGGGCTGAGCAACTCGGTTGCCTGTACGCGGTGTCAGGCGGGCCGGGGGTGGGTTGCGCCCCCGGCGCCGGCGAGTGGCTCCGCGTCGGTGTGGGCCGGGGGGTGTTCGCGCAGCCCGGCGCTTGCGGGGTGCCGTCGCGCCCACCCTCCCCCATCGCCCCAGCGGCACGACTGCCCGCGGAGACGCGGGAGGGGGTCGGGTGGGGGTGTTCGCCCGCAGTGGCTGGCGCGTCCGCACCGTCCACCCCCACCGACAAGCCCCATCGCGCCAGTCCGAGGACGGACACCCCCGCCCCGCCCCCGCACCACCCACCCACCGTGGGCGGGGAACCGTCACTCCGTGGATATGGCCTGGAGGGGATTCAGCCGGGCCGCTCGGCCGGCCGGGCGCAGGCCCGCGAGTGCGCCCGCGGCAAGGCCCACCAGGGCCACCACGCCGAGCTGCACGGGCGGCATCGCGAAGGCGAAGGCACTGTCGCTCGCGCCGTCGGAGGCCTCCACCAGGACCCAGCCGAGGAAGGCACCCAGCGCCAGTCCGCCCGCGGTGCCGAAGGCGGCGACCAGGACAGACTCCCAGCGGACCATGGCCCGCACCTGGGACCGGGTCTGGCCGACGGCCCTCAGCAGCCCCAGTTCCCGGGTGCGTTCGTGGATCGCCAGGGTCAGGGTGTTGGCGATGCCGAGGAGCGCGATGAGCACGGCCAGGGCGAGCAGCGCGTAGACCAGGGTGAGCATCATGTCGATGCCGCCCGCCGCGGACCGGGCGTACTCGTCGCGGGTCTGCACCTCGGGGTTGCCGTGGCCGTCGGCGACGCGCTGCACCGCGGCCTTGCCGGCGTCCGTGGCCACACCGTCCGCGAAGGTGACGGCGACCAGGGTGTCGGCGTCCTGCGTACGGTGCGGCGCCCACGCCTCGCGGGTGATGACGTAGTAACCCGCGAGTTCGGACCGCCCGTACACCGCGCGGACCGTGAACGCCCGCCGCTCGCCGTCGGTGAACGTGAGCCGGGTCGTGTCTCCGGGAGCCACGCCCAGCCGGTCGGCCTCCTGCGCGGTGACGGCGATGCCGTCCGTCCCCAGTGCCTCCAGCGAACCGGTGACCTCGCCGAGGTCGAAGGTGCGCTGCAGCGCGACCGGGTCGGTGACGGTCAACGCCCGTCCCGCGCCTTCGACTTCGGCGACGCCCCGGCCCAGCCCGACGGCGGTGTCCACCTCGGGCAGCTCCGCCACGGCCCCGGCCAGCCGCGGGCTCAGCCCGCTGCCGCCCGCCCCGAAGGACGGTGCGCCGACCGCGACGTCTCCCGCGAAGGACTGTGAGACCGTCCGGTCCATCGTGGCCTTCAGCGAGGCGCCGAACACCGTGAACAGCGACACCACGGCGACGCCGATCATCAGGGCGCTCGCGGTGGCCGCCGTCCGCTTCGGGCTGCGCAGGGCGTTGCGCCGGGCCAGCGATCCGGTGACGCCGCGCAGCCGGTCGAGCGGACCGCCGAGGACCCGGACGGCCGTGGTGGAGGCGACGGGACCGAGTACGACGAACGAGAGCAGAGCCAGGACGGCGCCGGTTCCGGCCAGCCGGACGGACGGGATCACCAGGACACCCGAGAGGGTGACCACGACGGCCAGGACCGCAAGGCCGGCGCCGGTGACCGCCCGGGTGCGCGAGGCGCCGGAGGTGTCGACGGCCGTCTCCCGCAGCGCGGCCAGCGGTGCGGTGTGCCCCGCGCGCACGGCGGGGAGCAGGGCGGAGCCCAGACAGACCACGACGCCCACCGCGAGGGGAAGCAGCAGGGACACCGCGCCGATGACCAGCGCTCCCTCTGGGAAGGGGAAGCCGATCGCCGGGAAGAGCGCCTGGAGGGCCGCCGCGATCCCGATGCCGCCCGCCAGTCCGGCCGCGGAGGCGGTCACCGCGACCGCGCCCGCCTCGACCAGCGTGGCCGCCGTGACCTGCCGGCGCGAGGCACCCAGCGCCCGCAGCAGGGCGTTCTCACGGGTGCGCTGGGCCACGACGATCGCGAAGGTGTTGTGGATGGAGAAGGTCGCCACCAGCAGGGCGACACCGGAGAACACCAGCAGGAACAGCGTGAAGACGCTCAGGAACTGGCCGGAGATCATCTCGTTGTTCTCCTCGGCCGACTCCTGACCGGTGATGGCTTCGACCCCCTGGGGCAGCACGGGAGCCAGCCGGTCGACCAGTTCCTCCTGGCTCACACCGGGTCCGGCCCGTACCAGGATGCCCGCGGCTCCGCCGGGCCGGGCCGTGAGGTACTTCTCCGCGTCGGCGCGGGTCATGCCAGTGAAGGTCACCTGTGCCATGCCGTCCTCGCCGCCGAAGGTGGCGAGGCCGACGACGGTCACCTCGACCGGGTCGGGGGTGTGCAGCACGGTCGTGTCACCGATCCCCAGGCCGCCCCGCTCGGCCGTGCCGCGGTTCACCACGACCTCCCCGGGCTGCTGCGGAGCACGGCCCTCGGCGAGGCGGTAGGGGTTGAGTTCGGGGTCGTCGATCCAGTTGCCGGCGAGGGTGGGCGGGCCCTGGCCGCCGATCGGCTCGCCGTCGGCGCCGACGAGCTGGCCGGCGCCCTGGATGTCGGGGGCGGCGGCCGCGACGCCCGGGACGCGCTCGACGGTGCGCACCAGGTCCGCGTCGACCGGCTGCCGCACGCCCTGGGTGTCCCCGGGGGTGGTGATGGCGTCGGCGCTGCGGACGACGGCGTCGGTGCCACGGGCCGCGTTGCCGAACATGGTGTCGAAGCTCGCGCGCAGTGTGTCACCCATGACGAGGGTCCCGGCCAGGAAGGCCACCCCCAGGAACACGGCGAGGAAGGTCCCGGCGAAGCGACGCTTGTGGGCGCGCAGGGAGGCCGCGCTCAGGCGTACGGAGGTGTTCATGAGGGCACCTCGAAGGCTTTCATCCGGTCCAGGACCGCGTCGGCGGTGGGGGACGCCATACGGTCGACCAGCCGCCCGTCGGCGAGGAAGAGGACCTCGTCGGCGTGGGCCGCGGCCACGGGGTCGTGGGTGACCATGACGACGGTGCGTCCGGTCTGCCGTACGGTGCGGCCGAGCAGCCCGAGCACCTCCTCGCCGGAGCGCGAGTCTAGGTTTCCGGTCGGTTCGTCGGCGAAGACGACGTCGGGCCGCCCAGCGAACGCCCGGGCCACGGCCACCCGTTGCTGCTGGCCGCCGGACAGCTCCGCGGGCCGGTGCCGCAGCCGGCCGCGCAGACCGACCACGTCGACGAGTGCGTCGATCCACTCCGGGTCTCCCCCGCCGCCCGCGAGGTCGAGCGGCAGGGTGATGTTCTCCGCGACGGTGAGCGTCGGCACCAGGTTGTAGGCCTGGAACACGAAACCCACCCGGTCGCGGCGCAGCAGGGTGAGGCGGCGGTCGTCGAGACCGCCCAGCTCGGTGTCCCCGATCCAGGCGGCGCCGGAGGTGAGGGTGTCCAGTCCGGCCGCGCAGTGCATCAGGGTGGACTTGCCGGACCCCGAGGGCCCCATGATCGCGGTGAAACGGCCGGCCGGGAAGGTCACGCTCACCCCGTCCAGGGCCCGTACGGCGGTGTCGCCGGTGCCGTACACCTTGACGGCGTCGACGACCCGGGCGGCGGTCCGGGTGCCGGTGGTCGTGGCGGTCACCGCGCACCGCCCTTGCCGGGCCGGCCGAACTGCTCGTCCAGGACGGACAGCCGGCGCCAGTACTCGTCCTCGTCGATCTCACCGGAGGCGAAGCGGTGGCCGAGCACAGCGATGGGAGAGTTGTCCTCCACCGTCGGCCGGCCCGGGCCGGGGCCGCGGCGCCCGCGCCCCACCGTGCGGCGCAGCAGCGCGATGCCGCCGCCGATGGCCAGGGCCCAGAACACGGGGAAGAGCAGGATCCACGGGCCGGGCCCGCCGTCGCCGAAGTGCGCCAGGGTCTGCATGATCGTTCAACTCCTCGGGGGGCGATCTCTCGTCGGTCGTTGTGCGACATCTCGAGAGTCGTCCCGCGAGGGGGGCGCGGTCGTCGTACGGCCAGCCGCACCGTGCGTACCTCCGGGGGAGTACGCGGGCGGCGGGCCGCTGCTCCCGGCCCGCCGGAGCCCGAGGTTCGCCGGCGTGCTCCGGGGGCGCCGTGGGGTCAGCCGGACTGGGTGCTGTCCTTCATCGCGCCCCAGCCGTGCCAGCGTTCGACCTCGACCCAGCCGCTGACCCTGGCCCGCTCGCGGTCCGGGTACGGCCTGCCCCCGTAGTGCCGGGACAGCCGGTCGATGTCCGCCAGGTCCGTGTCGTCGTACAGTTCGGCGATCCGCCCGATCAGGGTGACATGGGTGTACCAGTCGTCACCGGCCAGCACCGTGAGGGTGACCCGGGGGTCGCGGCGGACGTGCTTGAGGCGCACCCGCCCCTGGTCGAAGTTGACCAGTGCGCGGCCGTCCTCCCAGAGATACCAGGTGGGCGTGGACACGGGCGCGCCGTCGGAGCGCAGCGTGGCCATGACGCAGGGGTTGGGCCTGCGCAGCAGGGCGTCGGCCTCGGGCGGGAGTGGGGGCTTGGACACCAGGGGGCTCCTCGGTGTGCTGGACGGTGGGGTCGGCGTGCTCAGGCGGCGGGCCCGTCGTCGAAGCTGGCGTAGTAGGCCGCGGCCATGTCCTCCTGGCCGTGGCCTTGGCCGGCGGCCCGCTCCAGTCGTTCGGCGCTCGCGGCGGCGACGTCCAGGCGGACGCCGTGCTGTTCGCCGGCCCGCACGATCAGTCTGGCGTCCTTGGCCGCGGTCGTCACGGCGAACTGGGCCGGGGTGAGCCGCCCCTCGATGATCAGTCCGGCCTTGGCGCGCAGATAGCCCATGTCGAGCGGGCCGCCGGCGATGAGGTCGAAGAAGCCGTCCGGCGCGACGTCCAGGGCCTCGGCCAGGGCGAGGGTCTCCCCGACGGCGGCGGTGGCCGCGACGACCCAGCTGTTGGCGACCAGTTTCAGGCGGGTCGCGCCGGCCGCCGCTCCGTCCTCGCCGGTCCACACCGTGCGGGCGCCCACGGCGTCGAAGACGGGGGTCACCCTGGCCCGGCCCTCGGCTGGGCCGGCGGCGAGCACGGTCAGCCGGCCGGCCTCGGCGGGCTCGCGGGTGCCCAGGACCGGGGCGTCGTAGAAGAGCAGACCCTGTTCACGGGCGAAGGCGGCCAGTTCGGCGACGCCCTCGATCCCCGCGGTGGTGGACTGGGCCCAGACGGTTCCGGGGCGCAGGGCTGGGGCGGCCAGGCGCATCGTCTCCAGGGTGGCCGCTCCGTCGTACAGCATGGTCAGCACGACGTCCGCGGCCTCGACCGCCTCGGCGGGGGTGCCGGCGATGTGGGCGCCTTCGGCGGCGAGCGGTTCGGCCTTGGCGCGGGTGCGGTTCCAGGCCCGGACGGTGTGGCCGGCGCGGGCGAGGTTGCGGGCCATCGCCGCGCCCATGATGCCGGTGCCCAGGACGCTGACGGTGAGCTGGTCGGTCATGAAGTCGGCTTTCTGTGCGTCGGAGGGTTGGCGTTGTTACGTCAGTGCCCCCAGAGGATCGTCCAGTACCGGCTGCCAGGCGAGTTCCGCCGCGCCGACCAGACTGTTGTGGTCGAGGGTGCAGGGGAGGATGGGCACGCCGCCGCTGCGGCCCCACAGGCTGCGGTCGGCGACGACGGCACGGAGCCGGTCCGCGTCCGCTTCCAGCAGGGTGCGGTGCAGTCCGCCGAGGATGATCCGGTCGGGGTTGAGGATGTTGACCAGCCCGGCCAGGCCGAGTCCCAGCCGGTCGATGAGGGACTCGGTGGCGGTGCGCACGTCCGGGTCGTCGTACTGGCCGCGGATCAGGTCGTCGGCCTGCTTGAGCAGGGACATCTCGGGGCCCGGTGCCCGCCCTGCCGCGGTCAGGAGCGCCAGCGGGTCCGCCTCGACGTCGAGACAGCCGCGGCTGCCGCAGTGGCAGGGGCGGCCCTCGGGGTTGACGGCGAGATGGCCGACCTCCAGCGCGAGTCCCGAACTGCCGGAGTGCAGACGGCCGTCGAGGACCAGCGCCCCACCCACACCGCGGTGGCCGGTGGCCACGCACAGCAGGTCGCGGGAGCCGCGTCCGGCGCCGTGCCGGTGTTCGGCGAGAGCGGCGAGGTTGACGTCGTTGGCCGCGAAGGCGGGTCCGTCCAGGCCCGCCGCGCGCACCTGTTCGGCGAAGATCTCCCGCACCGGGGCGCCCGCCGGCCAGGCCAGGTGCAGGGGGTTGAGGGCGAGCCCTTCGGGTTCGGCCACCGCCGAGGGCACGGCGAGCCCGGCGCCCACGCATCGCCGCCCGGTCTCCCGCAGCAGGTCGGCGCCCGTCGCGACGACGGAACCGAGGACCTTCGCCGGGTCGGCGTCGACGACCTCGCAGCCCGGAGCGGTGGCGACGATGCGGCCGCCGAGGCCGACGAGGGCGGCACGGAATCCGTCGGCGTGCACCTGCGCGGCGAGCGCCACGGGTCCGTCCTCGGCGACGGAGAGCCGGTGCGAGGGGCGTCCCTGCGAACCGGCCGCCGCACCGGGCCGGGCGTCGACCCTGATCAGCCCGAGCGCCTCCAGTTCGGCGGCGACCGCCCCGGCCGTCGCGCGGGTCACGCCCAGCTCGGCGGTGAGCACCGCGCGGGTCGGTGCGCGTCCGGTGTGCACGAGCTCGAGCGCGGGTCCGAGCGCGCCGCGCCCCCGGTCCAGCCGCGTCCTCGAGGTGGTCCCTTCCCCCGCCGGCCGGGGGTCCGCCTTCCCGCTCATGAAGGCGAGTCTCCCATGATCCGCAGACGGCGCGGGCTACAGGCCACTGACCCGCAGCGTGATGTTCAGCCGCCCGGACAGCCCCAACTCCGGGGGCCCGGTGCCCGCGTGCACGCGGGGAACGCCGTGGTACGCGAGCCGGGAGGGCCCGCCGAAGACGAACAGGTCGCCGCTGCGCAGCTCCACGTCCGTCCAGGGGCGGGTCCGGGTCGCGGGGTTGCCGAAGCGGAAGACGCAGGTGTCGCCGAGGCTCAGCGACACCACGGGCGCCTCCGACCGCTCGTCGCTGTCGCGGTGCATGCCCATACAGGCGTCGGCGTCGTAGAAGTTGACCAGGGCGATGTCGTACGCGGCGTCCCGCGCGGTGTCCGCGCCCAGCGCGTCGGTCACCGCGCGGCGGCCCAGTTCGCCGAGCCGCGCGGGGAAGGGCTTCACCGGCGCCCCGTCGCCGTCGACGACGGTGCGGGCGTAGCCGAACGGATACCAGTGCCACCCCAGGCACACCTGCCGGGCGCTCATGGTGCCTCCTCCCGGAGTGCGCACGGTGCGCAGTCCGGCGGGCGGCCGGGCCCACTCCCTGCACGACTCCAGCAGCTCCCGCTGCTCCGGCGCGCCGAGCCAGTCCGGCAGGTGCACCGCGCCCGGCGCGATCTCGGTCCGTGCCCTGGGGAACAGCTCGGCGTCCATGGCTCCCATCCTCCCCTCCTCCCCGACGGGTGCCGCGCCGGTGCTCGGATAGCCTGGTCGGACGATGAACGACCGTATGACGACGCCGTGGGGCGACCGGGTGCCGGCCCGGTTCCCCGAGGACCCGCGGGACAGGCTGCGCGCCTGGGACGCGTCCGACGAGTACCTCCTCAGACATCTCGCCGACCGGCGGGTCCCGCTGTCCGGCGCGGTCGTGGTCGTCGGCGACCGCTGGGGCGCGCTGGTCACGGCGCTGGCGGAGCACCGGCCGACGCAGATCACCGATTCCTGGCTCGGGCAGCAGGCGACCCGCGCCAACCTGGCCCGTAGCGGGGCGGAGCCCGGCACGGTGCGGCTGCTCACCACGCAGGATCCTCCGCCGGAGCGGATCGACGTCCTGCTCGTCCGGGTGCCGAAGAGCCTGGCGCTGTTGGAGGACCAGCTGCTGCGGCTGGCACCCGCGGTGCACGAGGGCACGGTCGTCGTGGGCACCGGCATGGTGAAGGAGATCCACACCTCGACGCTGAACCTCTTCGAGCGGATCCTCGGTCCCACCAGAACCTCGCTCGCCGAGAAGAAGGCGCGGCTGATCCACTGCACACCTGATCCCGCCGCGGACCGCCCCGCCAACCCCTGGCCGTACCGCTACACGCTCCCCGACGGCATCGGACCGGTCTCGGGCCGGACGGTCGTCAACCACGCCGGGGTCTTCTGCGCGGACCGCCTCGACATCGGCACCCGCTTCTTCCTGCAGCATCTGCCCGCCGGCCGGAACGGCGGCCGGGTGGTGGACCTGGGCTGCGGAAACGGCGTCGTCGGCACGGCGATGGCGCTGGCCGATCCGCGGGCCGAGGTGCTGTTCGTGGACGAGTCCTTCCAGGCGGTGGCGTCGGCGGAGGCCACGTACAAGGCGAACGAGGTCCCCGGGCACGCCGAGTTCCGGGTCGGCGACGGCCTGGCGGGCGTGCCGGCGGGCAGCGTCGACCTGGTGCTCAACAATCCGCCCTTCCACTCCCACCAGGCCACCACCGACGCCACGGCCTGGCGCATGTTCACGGGGGCCCGCCGCGCGCTGCGCCCGGGCGGCGAGCTGTGGGTGATCGGCAACCGGCACCTGGGGTACCACGTGAAGCTGCGGCGGCTGTTCGGCAACAGCGACGTGGTGGCGAGCGACCCGAAGTTCGTGGTGCTTAGGGCGGTCAAGCGCTGACGCCCCGGGACGGGTGGTCAGGGCGCGGTGAGTGCCTCGATGACCGCCGCCACCGTCCGGGTCATCGCCTCGCGTCCGACCGTGAGGTAGCCGCGGGAGTCGACCGCCTCGGGGTGGGCGGTGAGGAACTCCCTGATCGCGCCGGTCATGGCGATGTTCAGGGCCGTTCCGACGTTGACCTTGGCGATGCCGCCCGTGACCGCCGCGGCCAGTTCGTCGTCGGGGAGGCCGGAGGAGCCGTGCAGGACGAGGGGGACGTCCAGGGCGGCGGACAGCCGTTTGAGGAGGGCGTGGTCGAGGGTGGCGGTGCGGGTGGTCATGGCGTGGGTGGTGCCGATGGCGACGGCCAGCGCGTCGACGCCGGAGTCGGCCACGAAGGCGCGGGCCTGGTCGGGGTCGGTGCGGGCGCCGGGGGCGTGGGCGTCCAGCGCGGGCCGGCCGGACTTGCCGCCGATCTCGCCCAGTTCGGCCTCGACCCACAGCCCTTGGGCGTGAGCCCAGTCCGCGGCCGCCCGGGTCGCGGCGAGGTTGTCGGCGTAGGGCAGCCGCGACGCGTCGTACATCACGGAGCCGAATCCGGCGTCCGCGGCCTGGCGCAGCAGGGCGTCGCTCCGGACGTGGTCGAGGTGCAGCGCGACGGGGACGGCGGCGCGCTCGGCGGCGGCGACCGCGGCCCGGGCGAGCGGCAGCAGCCGGCCCTGGCGGAACGTGACGGCGTTCTCACTGACCTGGAGGACGACGGGGGCGTCCACCGACTCGGCACCGGCGATGACGGCCTCGACGTGCTCGAGGGTGATGATGTTGAACGCGGCGACCGCTGAGCGGTCCGCGGTCGCGCGGCCGACGAGTTCGCCGGTGGTGGAGAGGGGCACGGTCGTTCCTTTCCGACGGGTCAGGGGGCGAGGACGACCGAGCGGGTGAGGTGGCGGGGCCGGTCCGGGTCCAGGCCTCGGGCCGCCGCGACGGCGACCGCGAGCCGCTGGGCGCGGACGAGTTCGGCGAGCGGGTCGAGGGTGCTCTCGATCCACAGCCCGCCGGTGCCACCGACCTGCGCGGCCAGCCCTTCCGGTGCGTCGCCGAACATCCAGGTCGCGGTGCCGGAGGTGGTGATGCTGATGGGGCCGTGCCGGTACTCCATCGCCGGGTAGGCCTCCGTCCAGGCGAGTGCGGCCTCGCGCATCTTGAGCGCGGCCTCGTTGGCCAGGCCCACGGTCCAGCCGCGGCCCAGGAAGGTGAACTGGGAGCGGTCCGCGAGCCCTTCGGGCAGCGGCGCGCCGAGGGCGGTACGCCCGTCCTCGACGACCCGTTCACCGTGCAGGCCCAGGTGGGCGCGGAGCAGGGTGAGGGCCGTGGTGGCGAACCGGGTCTGGACGACGGAGCGTTCGTCCGCGTAGTCGAGGACGACGGTCCCGTCGGCGAGCGACATCACGGGGGTGGCCGGGTCGGCGGTGAGCGCGGTGGTGTGCGTGCGCCCCTTCAACCGGCCGAGCAGGTCGAGGACTTCGGTCGTGGTGCCGGAGCGGGTGAGGGCGACGACACGGTCGTAGGCGCGGTGGTGCGGGAACTCCGAGGCCGCGAACGCGTCGGTCTCGCCCTGTCCCGCGCCCTCGCGCAGGGCCGCGACGGCCTGTGCCATGAAGTACGACGTGCCGCAGCCGACCACCGCGACCCGCTCGCCCCGCGCCGGAAGCACCGGGGCGTGCGCCCCGGCCTGCCCGGCCGCGCGCTGCCAGCACTCGGGCTGGCTGTTCAGTTCGTCCTCGACATGCGTCATGCCCCACCCCTGATGGACTGGATGATTGTTCTTGCAAGATAGAGCCAAGTTTCGAGCAGAATCAAGCATCATGCGCTCAATCGGGTGCGTTAGGGTCGCGGAAGAACAGGAGAACGGGAGGGCGGATGTCACGGGACGCCCGCTGGAAGACGCTGCTGGAGCTGCTCGTCGAGCGCGGCCGGCTGGACGTCGAGGAGGCGGCCGGGGAGCTGGCGGTGTCGGCCGCGACGATCCGGCGCGACTTCGACCAGCTGGCCGAGCAGCAGATGCTGGTACGCACCCGGGGCGGTGCGGTGGTGCACGGGGTGTCCTACGAGCTGCCGCTGCGCTACAAGTCGGCGCGGCACGCGTCGGAGAAGCAGCGCATCGCCAAGGCGGTGGCGGAGCTCGTCGCGCCCGGCGAGGCGGTGGGCCTGACCGGCGGGACGACCACCACGGAGGTGGCGCGGGCGCTCGCCGTACGCGGCGATCTCACCTCCGGGTCGCCCGCGCTGACGGTGGTGACGAACGCGCTGAACATCGCCAACGAACTGGCCGTGCGCCCCCAGTTCAAGATCGTGCTGACGGGCGGGGTGGCCCGGGCCCAGTCCTACGAGCTGGTCGGACCGCTCGCGGACGGGGTCCTGAGCCAGATCACCCTCGACGTGGCGGTGCTCGGTGTCGTCGGTTTCGACGCCGCGCACGGGGCCGCCGCCCACGACGAGGCGGAGGCCGCGATCAACCGGCTGCTGTGCGAGCGGGCCGAGCGGGTGATCGTGGCCGCCGACTCCAGCAAGCTGGGCCGGCGCGCGTTCGCCCGGATCTGTGCCACCGAGTCGGTGAACACGCTGGTCACGGACTCGGCGGCGGACCCTGAGACGGTGCGCCGCTTCGAGGAGGCGGGGCTGCGGGTCGCGCTGGCCTGAACGCCTCCGCGGCCGGACCCGGCGATCATTCCGCCGGACGGGCCTACGCTGGACGAAGTGGTGCACACGGGACGATGTGCGCCGCCTGGGAGGCTGCGATGGACGGGACGGCCAAGGCACAGGAGACGTCCGGCAGGCCGCGGTACACGCCGATCGCCGATCACGGGCTGATCGGTGATCTGCGCAGCGCGGCGCTGGTGGGGACCGACGGCACCATCGACTGGTACTGCTGCCCGTCCTTCGACTCGCCGAGCGTGTTCGCCGCGCTGCTGGACGCCGAGCGGGGCGGCTCCTTCCAGCTGGCGGCGGCCGTGCCCGCCCACACCAAACAGTTCTACTTCCCCGACACCAACGTGCTGATCACCCGGTTCTTCACCGAGGACGGGATCGGCGAGGTGCAGGACTTCATTCCCATCGACGGCGAGTCGGCCGAGCAGCGTCCGCACCGGCTGATCCGGCGGGTGCTCTGTGTACGCGGGTCCGTGCCGTTCCGGACGCGGGTGGCCCCGCGCTTCGGCTACGGCGCCCTGCCGCACACCGTGCGGCTGACCGGCGACCTCGCGGTCTTCTCCTCCCGTGACCTGCGCCTCGCGCTGACCGCGACCATTCCGCTGGAGACCGACGGCGCGGACGTACGGGCCGATTTCAAGCTCGCCGAGGGTGAGGCCGCGGTGCTCACTCTGGACCAGTGCTCCGAGGACATGACGCCGTACCGGTGCGAGTGCGGGGAGGCGGAGCGGGAGTTCAACGCGACGGTGGCGTACTGGAGGCGCTGGCTGTCCTCCTCGCGCTACAAGGGGCGGTGGCGGGAGATGGTGCACCGCTCGGCCCTCACCCTGAAGCTGCTCACCCACGCGCCGACGGGCGCGATCGTGGCCGCGCCGACGACCAGCCTGCCCGAGGAACTCGGCGGGGAACGCAACTGGGACTACCGGTACGTGTGGGTGCGCGACGCCGCGTTCTGCGTCTACGCGCTGCTGCGGCTGGGGTTCACGGAGGAGGCCAAGGGCTTCATGGCGTTCGTCTCCCGGCACATCAGCCCGGGTGACTGCAAGGCCTCCGGCCCGTTGCAGATCATGTACGGCATCGACGGCCGCACCGATCTGTCCGAGACGGAACTGGGGCATCTCGAGGGACACCAGGGCTCGACGCCGGTGCGGGTCGGCAACGCGGCGGCCGAGCAGCTGCAGCTCGACATCTACGGGGCGCTGGTCGACTCGATCTATCTGTACGACAAGTGGGCCGAGCCCGTCTCCAGCGAGCAGTGGGACCATGTGACGGCCCTGGTGGACTGGGTGTGTGCGAACTGGGACCAGCCGGACGAAGGCATCTGGGAGACGCGCGGAGGGCGGAAGAACTTCCTGTACTCGCGTCTGATGTGCTGGGTGGCGATCGAGCGGGCCATCCGGATGGCGCACCGGCGGGGCCTGCCCGCCGATCTCCCGCGCTGGCGGGCCACCCGGGACACCATCTACCGGCGGATCATGAGCCGCGGCTGGTCCCCGTCGCGGCAGGCGTTCGTGCAGCACGAGGACGGGGACGTGCTGGACGCGTCGGTCCTGATGATGCCGCTGGCGATGTTCATCGCCCCGACCGATCCCAAGTGGCTGTCCACGCTCGACTCCCTCACCGCCGATCTGGTGTCGGACTCCTTGGTGTACCGCTACGACCCGGACGCGAGTCCCGACGGACTGCGCGGCGACGAAGGCACGTTCTCCATCTGCTCCTTCTGGTACGTCGAGGCGCTGACCCGGGCCGGCCGGCTCGACGAGGCACGCCTCGCCTTCGAGAAGATGCTCACCTACGCCAACCATGTCGGCCTCTACGCCGAGGAGATCAGCCACACCGGGGAGCAGCAGGGCAACTTCCCCCAGGCGTTCACGCATCTCTCCCTGATCAGCGCAGCGTTCAACCTGGACCGCGCCTTGGGCTGAGACTCAGTGTCCGTGGCCGTCGTCGGAGTGCTCCGGCGTGGCGCTCGGTGCCGCCTGCTCCCCCGCCTCGACCGTGAACGCCGCGGTGCGGACGACCCCGTCGTGCTTGAAGTCCAGGAACAGCCGGTACCTGCCGGTACTGGGCGCGGTGGCGGTGAAGGAGACCTCCGGGCCGGGCTCGGTGGTGCCGTCGCCGGGCTCGCCGTGGGGGTGGACGTGCAGGTAGGCGAGGTCTCCTGCGCGCAGGGCGACCAGATGGCCGTAGGCGCCGAGGTAGGGCTGGAGGTCGGTGACCGGCTTGCCGTCGCGCGAGACGCTCAGACGCAGTTCGCTCGCCCTGCCGGGCTGCAGGGTCCCGGTCAACTCGACGTCGTAGCCGTCCACTCGGGCGGTAGCAGCAGGCCGGGGGAGCTCCTGCGGACGGTAGGAGCCGGACGCGGCGAGGTCGGCGCCGAGGGTGAGGTTCTCCGCGCCCTTGCGCGCCGGGGTGAAGTCGGCGAAGACCCGGTAGCCGCCGGCCCGGGGGAGGTCGACGGAGGTGCTCCAGGTGCCGTCGGCCGCCCGGGTGGGGTGCAGGTGGCGGTAGGTGAGCAGATCACGCGAGGCGACGATCAGATGGAGTTCCTTGTCGTGCTCGCGACGGTATTCGGTCACGGCCCGGCCTCGGTCGTCCCGGACGGTGAAACGCAGGTCGGCACGGTTCCCCGCGGCAACACGAGGGGTCTCCAGCTCGAGGGTGTAACCACCCTCGGAGATCTGCAGCCCGCCGGCCGTGTGCGCCCCCGCTGACGGCGGTTCGTGCCGCTTCTCATGCTTCGGCGCAGCCTCGGCGACGACCGGGTCGAGCGCCTCACCGACGCCGTACGCCGCGCCGAAGGTGGCGGCCAGGGCGGCGGCGAACGCGGTGATCTTCAGTCCGGTGTTCATGACCGTCTCTCCTCGAAAACGGGGTCGCCGACTCCCTGCGGAGTCGATCCATACAGCTCACCATACCCCCGGGGGGTACTAAGTCAAGCCACCCACCCCTTGCCCCCAATACCCACCCGGGGTATACATGGAACTCGCCCCACATACCCCCACCCCGTATCTGCGACAGGAGCCCAGCATGACCGTCCCGACAGTCGGCACCGCCGAGGTGGAGCTCGCGATCGGGGGGATGACGTGCGCGTCGTGCGCCGCCCGGATCGAGAAGAAGCTCAACCGCATGGAGGGGGTCACCGCCACCGTCAACTACGCCACCGAGAAGGCACGGGTCAGCTACGGCGGTGAGGTGACCGTCCGCGACCTGATCAGCACGGTCGAGGCCACCGGATACACGGCCCGGGAGCCGGCGCCGGCGGAGCCGGCCCGGGAACCCGACGAGCTCCGCTCCCTCAGGCAGCGCCTGGTCACGGCCGTGGCACTGGCGGTACCGGTCGTGGCGATGGCGATGGTCCCCGCGCTGCAGTTCGAGTACTGGCAGTGGCTGTCCCTGACGCTGGCCGCACCGGTCGTGACCTACGCGGCATGGCCCTTCCACAAGGCGGCGCTGACCAACGCGCGGCACGGCGCGGCCACCATGGACACGCTGATCTCGGTGGGCACGTCGGCCGCGTTCCTGTGGTCCCTGTGGGCCTTGTTCTTCGGCACCGCCGGCACCCCCGGCATGACACACCCCTTCGAGCTGACCATCGCCCGCGGCGACGGCTCGGGGAACATCTATCTGGAGGCCGCCGCGGGGGTGACCGCCTTCATCCTGGCCGGCCGCTACTTCGAGGCACGCGCGAAGCGGAAGGCGGGGGCGGCCCTGCGGGCATTGCTGGAGCTGGGCGCGAAGGACGTCACCGTGCTGTCCGCCGACGGAACCGAGAAGACGATCCCCGTCACCGAACTGAGGACGGGCGACCGCTTCCTGGTACGCCCCGGGGAGAAGATCGCCACCGACGGAACCGTCGTCGAGGGCTCCTCCGCGGTGGACGCCTCGATGCTGACCGGCGAGTCGGTGCCGGTGGAGGTGGCCGTCGGGGACCCGGTCACCGGAGCCACGGTCAATGTCGGCGGACGTCTCGTCGTGACGGCCACCCGGGTCGGCGCGGACACCCAACTGGCCCGTATGGCCGAGCTGGTCGAGGACGCACAGAACGGAAAGGCCGCCGCCCAGCGCCTCGCCGACCGCATCTCCGCCGTCTTCGTACCGGTCGTCATCGCCCTGGCCCTGGGCACCCTGGGCTTCTGGCTCGGCAACGGCGCCGGCCTGACGGCCGCGTTCACCGCCGCCGTGGCGGTCCTGATCATCGCCTGCCCCTGCGCGCTCGGTCTCGCCACCCCCACCGCACTCCTGGTCGGCACCGGGCGCGGCGCGCAGCTCGGCATCCTCATCAAGGGCCCCGAGGTCCTGGAGTCCACCCGGCGCGTCGACACGGTGGTCCTCGACAAGACCGGCACGGTGACCACGGGCCGGATGACCCTGCTCGCCGTGCACACCATCGAGGACGAGGCCGAAGTGCTGCGGCTCGCGGGCGCGTTGGAACACGCCTCGGAGCACCCGATCGCACGCGCTGTGGCCGACGGCGCGCGGGAGAAGCTGGGCCGTCTGCTGACGCCGGAGGACTTCGCGAACATACCCGGGCTGGGTGTCCAGGGCATCGTCGACGGCCACGCGGTCCTGGTCGGCCGGGCCGGACTGCTGCGGGAGTGGGCCCTGGAACTCCCCGAGGACCTGGCCCGGGCCAGGGACAGGGCCGAGGAGGCGGGACACACCGCCGTCCTGGTCGCCTGGGACGGGGAGGCGCGCGCGGTGCTGGAGATCGCCGACGCCGTGAAGGAGACCAGCGCCGAGGCCGTCCGCGGACTGCGCGCGCTCGGACTGCGCCCGGTCCTGCTGACCGGGGACAACGAGGCGGTGGCCCGCTCGGTCGCCCGCGAGGTCGGTATCGCGCCGGAGGACGTCATCGCCGAGGTGCTGCCGCAGGACAAGGTGGACGTCGTCAAGCGGCTGCAGTCCGAGGGGCGTTCGGTCGCGATGGTCGGCGACGGGGTCAACGACGCGGCGGCGCTGGCGCAGGCCGACCTGGGGCTGGCCATGGGCACCGGCACGGACGCGGCGATCGAGGCCGGTGACCTGACCCTGGTCCGAGGGGACCTGCGGGCGGCGTCCGACGCCATCCGGCTAGCCCGCCGCACCCTCGGCACCATCCGGTCCAACCTGTTCTGGGCGTTCGCCTACAACGTGGGGGCCCTGCCGCTGGCGGCGGCCGGACTGCTGAACCCCATGATCGCGGGGGCCGCCATGGCGTTCTCCTCGGTCTTCGTGGTCGGCAACTCCCTGCGTCTGCGCACGTTCCGAGTGGCCTGAACCCGGGGTGGGCGGGCCGGATGGATCATGCGTACCGTGGGCACTTGGTGGTTCCCGCCCCACGGCGCGGGAACGCCACTCCAGGATGCCACCGCGGGAGAGACAGATGAGCGAGCCGCCCACCACCGACCAGGACGTCACCCGTCCGCTCACCAGGCCCGTACCGCCCGCCGACGGACTGCGCAGGGTGGCCTCCGCGGTGCTCGGCGACCTCAGGGCCGTGGACGGCGCCCTGTACGCGGCGGTCGCCGCCACTCCGACGCCGACCCTGGACCGGGCACTGCGCCGTCTCTCCCACGCGGCCGACCACTCCAAGATCTCCTTCACCATCGCCGGAGCGCTCGCCCTGGCCGGCTCACGGCCGCGCCGGGCGGCGCTCGCCGGGGTCGGCGCGATCGCCGTGGCGTCGGCGTCGGCGAACCTGCTGGGCAAACGCCTGGTGCGCAGGAACCGGCCGGACCGGGAGGCGGCGCGGGTGACCGTGGACCGGCACGTACCGATGCCGACGTCGGCGTCGTTCCCGTCCGGGCACACGGCGTCGGCGGTCGCGTTCGCCACGGCGGTGGGGACGGTGCTGCCTGCGGCGTCGGTGCCGTTGGGGGCGCTGGCGGGGGCGGTCGGATACTCGCGTATCCATACGGGGGTGCACTATCCGGGTGATGTGGCCGCCGGTGCGATCCTTGGCATCGCCAGTGCGGCGACGGCGCTGGCTGTGGCGTCGGCCCGCCTTCCCGCGTCGTACGCGCGGGGGGCGCGGCGGGGCTGAGCCTGCGGTCGGCGCGGGCCGGGGGTGGGCTGCAACTCCGGCGCTTGCGGCTGCCCGGCGTGGGCGTGGCCCGGGGGCGGTTTGCGGGGACGAGGACACGAGGCGCTCCGCGAAAAGCGCTTTCTCCACCGCACGACCCGAGAGGCCGCCCCGGACCGGGACAGCCCCCGCCACTACACCCGCGCCTGTCCCCCGGACCGCAGTCCGCCGCCCCGTCCGCTCCCCTCCACCCCCAGGAACCGGTACCGCCGCTCCGGCCGCCCCGTGGAGCCGTACCGCAGCGACACCTCCACGCTGCCCAGGGTGTGGAAGTACTCCAGGTACCGCCGGGCACTGACCCGTGAAACCCCCGTCAGACCGGCGCACTCGGTCGCCGACAGACTGCCGTCCGCCTCCCGCAGGGTCCGTTCGATCAGTTCTGCGGTCTCCGCGCTCATCCCCTTGGGCAGCACCGGCGACGCGGGCACGGCGGCCCCCGCCAGCACCCGGTCGACGTCGGCCTGCCCACGCACCACCGTGTCCAGCATCCGTCCGCGCTGAACGGCGTACCGCTCGAGCCGCCCCCGCAGGTCCTCGAAGTCGAACGGTTTGAGCAGATAGTCGACGACTCCTTGCCGTACGGCGCCGCGCACCGCGTCCGCCTCACGGGCGGCGCTGATGACCATCACGTCGCAGTCGTGCCCGGCGGTGCGCAGCCGGGGGATGACGTCGAGCCCGAAGAGGTCGGGCAGATAGAGATCGAGCAGCACGAGGTCGGGCCGGAGCCGGTCCACGGCCGCGATGGCCTCCTCACCACTGCCGGCGACGCCCACGACCCGGAACACGTCGAGACGTTCGACATAGGCGCGATGCACCCGGGCCACCCGGAAGTCGTCGTCGACCACCAGTACACCGATGGCGTCGACAGCCGCGGGCTCAGGCCCGCCCTGCGTGCTGCTCATCGCTTCCACTCCTCCCTGCCCGACCGACCACACACGGCACCGCACCGCACCACGCACCATCACGCCGCAAGCCCCGGAGCCGCCCATCATGACCCCCACCTGCGGCAGAGGAAAGAGACCTGCACCACCGACCCACCCCCGCTGACGCAATGACCACAACCTCCATTGGTTCCGCAAGCAGGACAGCCCGCCCGCACGCGGGCACCATGTGGCCCGCGTCACCCTCCCCCCACAGGGCCTGGCGTGATCCCAGACGACCGACCGACAGGTGGTGGCACTCGTGCGCCTGCGCACACCCCTCGCCCTGCTCGGGGCCGCCGTGCTCGTGCTCGTGGGCCCGCCGCTGCTCACGACCGGCAGCGGCTCCGAGAGCGGCACACAGATCCCGGGCCTGCGTTTCATGGTTCCCAACACGCCCGGCGGTGGCTACGACATCACGGCCCGTACGGCCGCGAAGAACGCCGAGGACGCCGGGCTCACCCACTCCGTCGAGGTGTTCAACCTGCCCGGCGCCGGCGGCACGGTGGGCCTGAGCCGGCTGGTGAGCGAGCACGGCAACGGCAAGCTCGCCATGTCGATGGGCCTGGGCGTGGTCGGCGCCGTCCGCTCCAACGACGCCCCGAAGACCCTCGCCGACACCACCCCGATCGCCCGGCTCACCGAGGAGCAGGACGTCGTGGTGGTCGGGAAGGACTCCCCGTACAAGACGATCGACGACCTCATCGGTGCCTGGAAGGAGAACCCCGGCAAGCTGCCGGTGGGCGGCGGGTCCTCCCCCGGCGGACCCGACCACCTCGCGCCGATGCTGATGGCGCGGGCCGCCGGGATCCCGCCGAAGGAGGTCAACTACATCCCCTTCGACGGCGGCGGCGAACTGCTCGCCTCGATCCTCGGCAACAAGGTCGCCTTCGGTGTGTCCGGCGTCGGCGAGTACCTCGACCAGATCAAGTCGGGTGAGCTGCGGCTGCTCGCGGTCACCGGTCCGAAGCGGGTCGCGGGCCTGGACGCGCCCACGCTCCAGGAGGCGGGCTACGACGTGAACTTCACCAACTGGCGCGGGGTCGTCGCCCCGCCCGGCCTCAGCGACGCCGAGCGCGACAAGCTCGTACGCCTGCTGGAGGGACTGCACGACTCGAAGGAATGGCGGGAGTCGATGAAGCGCAACGGCTGGGACGACGCGTTCCTGACCGGCGAGGAGTTCGGGGCGTTCCTGGACGCCGAGGACGAGCGCGTGGTCTCGGTGCTGAAGGAGCTGGGACTGTGACGACACCGACCACGGCCGACCGCACCCCCGACGGCACCCCGCCCCCCGCCACCGGACGGCGCTCCTGGCTCCGCGACCACTCCGAACTCGGCGTCTGCGTTCTGCTGCTGGCCCTGGGCGTGCTCGTCCTGACCGACGCGCTCACCATGGACGTCGACATCACCCAGCGCGGACCGGTCGGCCCGAAGACCGTGCCCCTCGTCGTCGGCACCGGCCTGCTCGTCGTCGCCGCGCTCCTCGCGGTCGACGTGCTGCGCGGCGGCCGGGGCCAGGCCGAGACCGGCGAGGACATCGACCTGTCCGAACCCGCCGACTGGCGCACGGTGCTGCTGCTCACCGGCGTGTTCCTGGGCGCCGCCGTGCTCATCGAACCGCTCGGTTTCCCCGTCGCGGGCGCACTGCTGTTCTGGGGGGCGGCCTTCGCGCTCGGCAGCCGCAGATTCGACCGCGACCCGCTGATCGCGGCGGTGGTCTCCCTGGTCACCTACGCCGTGTTCAACAACCTGCTCGGAGTGCCGCTGCCCGGCGGTCCGCTGATGGGAGTGCTGTGACATGAATGCCCTCAACTCCCTCCTGGACGGCTTCGGTACGGCCCTCACCCCGCTCAACCTGCTCTGGGCCGCGATCGGTGTGCTCCTCGGCACGGCGATCGGCGTGCTGCCCGGCATCGGCCCGGCGATGGCGGTGGCGCTGCTGCTGCCGGTGACGTACGGACTCGAGCCGACCGGCGCGTTCATCATGTTCGCCGGGATCTACTACGGTGCGATGTTCGGCGGTTCGACGACCTCGATCCTGCTCAACACGCCCGGAGAGAGCGCGGCCGTGGTCGCGGCCATGGAGGGCAACCCCATGGCCAAGTCGGGGCGTGGCGCCCAGGCCCTCGCGGCCGCCGCGATCGGGCACTTCGCGGGCGGCATGGTCGGTACGGTGCTGCTGGTCGCGCTCGCCCCGACGGTCGCCGACCTCGCGGTGGACATCGGCGCGCCGGACTACTTCGCCATCATGGTGCTCGCGTTCATCGCCGTCACGTCCGTGCTGGGTTCGTCCCGGATCCGCGGTCTCGCCTCGCTGCTGATCGGCCTGACGATCGGTCTGGTGGGCCTGGACCAGATGACCGGCCAGCAGCGGCTGACGTTCGGTTCGCTGCAACTCGCCGACGGTGTCGACGTGGTGATCGTCGCGGTGGGACTGTTCGCCATCGGTGAGGCGCTGTGGGTCGCCGCGCATCTGCGGCGCCGGGCGCCGGACCCGATTCCGGTGGGCCGGCCGTGGCTGGGCCGCGCGGACGTGAAGCGCACCTGGAAGTCCTGGGCGCGCGGCCCGTTCATCGGATTCCCGTTCGGTGCGATCCCGGCGGGCGGGGCGGAGATCCCGACCTTCCTGTCGTACGTCACGGAGAAGCGGCTGTCCAAGCACAAGGACGAGTGGGGCAAGGGGGCCATCGAGGGCGTCGCGGGTCCGGAGTCGGCCGCTTCGGCCTCGGCGGCGGGCACGCTGGTGTCGATGCTGACCCTGGGTCTGCCGACCACGGCGGTCGCGGCGGTGATGCTGGCGGCGTTCCAGCAGTACGGCATCCAGCCGGGCCCGCTGCTCTTCGAACGTGAACCGGACCTGGTGTGGGGTCTGATCGCCTCGCTGTTCGTCGGCATGGTGCTGCTGCTCGCCCTGAATCTGCCGCTGGCCCCGGTCTGGGCGAAGCTGCTGCGCATTCCGCGACCGTATCTGTACGCGGGGATCCTGTTCTTCGCCGCGGTGGGCGCGTACGCGGTCGGCGGTGAGGTGATCGATCTGGTGATCCTGCTGATCATCGGTCTGATCGGCTTCGGGATGCGACGCTACGGACTGCCGGTGCTGCCCGCCATCATCGGGGTGATCCTCGGCCCGGCCGCCGAACAGCAGCTGCGCCGCGCTCTGCAGATCAGCGACGGCAGTGTCACGGGTCTGGTCAACACGCCGTTCTCGGTGATTGTTTACGCGGTCGTGATCCTCCTCCTCGCCTGGCCGCTGGTGCGCAAGGTCCTGCCCCGGAAGGCCGCACGGACCTGATCGAACGCCGGTTTCGACGCTCGGGGCGCGGCTCGTCGAGGCCGCGCCCCGACGGCGTACGGAGAGCGCGGCGCTCGCACCGCGCTCCGCGCACCCCCTTGACGGGTTAGCGACAACAGTGGCTTCATGTCCGGCATGGGAGCGCTCCCACCTCACCAGGGAAGGGGAAACCATGCGCGGCACCCGCCTCATGCGCTTACGCACGCTTCCGCTCCTCGGCCTGCTGGCCGCCCTGCTCCTCCCGCTCGCACCGTTCGCGGCACCGAGCGCGGCGGCCGCGCCGGCGGCGGCCGCACCGGTGCGCATCATGCCGCTCGGCGACTCCATCACCGGTTCGCCCGGCTGCTGGCGGGCGGTGCTGTGGAACCGGCTGCGGGACGCCGGCCACACGGGCATCGACTTCGTCGGCACCCTGCCCGAGCAGGGCTGCGGCGTGGAGCACGACGGCGACAACGAGGGCCACGGCGGGGAGCTGGTCACCGCCGTCGCAGACCGGAACCTGCTCCCCGCCCGGCTTGCCGCGACCCGCCCGGACATCGTTGTCATGCACTTCGGCACCAACGACGTCTGGAGCGGCCTCTCCCCCGACCGCATTCTCGCCGCCTACGACAGGCTGGTCGCCCAGATGCGGGAGTCCAACCCGGACATGCGTGTTCTCGTCGCCCGGCTCATTCCGATGAACCCCGCCTCGTGCGCCGCCTGCGCCCAGCGCGTCGTCGACTTCAACGCCCGTGTCCCCGGGTGGGCCGCGGCGGCGAGCACCAGCCGCTCGCCGGTGACCGTGGTCGACCAGTGGACGGGCTTCGAGACGGCCACCGACACGTACGACGGTGTGCATCCGAACGCCGCCGGCGACGAGAAGATCGCCGCCCGCTGGTTCCCGGCCCTGGCCGCACTCCTGGAGGACGGCGTCCCGGGCGGTCCGGGCGACCCGGGTGACCCTGGCGACGACCCTGCCTGCACCGCCTCCTTCCGGGCCGTCTCCGCCTGGCGGGGCGGATACCAGGCCGAGGTGACGGTGACCAACACCTCCACCGCTTTCCTCAGCGGCTGGACGGTGACGGTCGTACCGGCCGACGGCGCCCGTCTCACCCAGGTCTGGAACGGCACACTCCGCGCGGCCGCCGACGGCACCGCCACCGTCACCGACGCGGGCTGGAACGGCACGCTCGCCCCCGGCGCGAGCGCGGCCTTCGGCCTCATCGCCACCACTGGGGCGACGTCCGCCGCCCCGGCCGCGACCGTCGACCGCGCGGTCACGACCGCCACCTGACACACGGCGAAGGGCCCGATCCCCTCTCCCCCACCGACGCACGGCGCACGCGTAGCAACCCTCTCCCCCACCGGCACGACGTACGCGTAACGCCTCCTCCCCCACCCGACGCACGGCGCACACGGACCGATCCCCTCCCTCCTCCCACCCACTGGAGCCGCCATGAGATCCCCCGAACGCCGCACCGTCCCCCGCACCGCCGGCCTCCTCGGCCTCCTTCTGGGACTCCTCCTTCCGCTCGTCGCCCTCACCACCCCGGCCCATGCGGCGCCCACCGGTTTCCGCGTCGAGAACGGCCGGCTCCTCGAGGCCTCCGGCAACGACTTCGTCATGCGCGGGGTCAACCACGCGCACACCTGGTACGCCGACCGGACCGACTCGCTGGCGCACATCAAGGCCAAGGGCGCCAACACCGTGCGGGTGGTGCTCTCCAGCGGTGACCGCTGGACCCGCAACGACGCCTCCGACGTGGCCGACGTCGTCGCGCGGTGCAAGCAGAACCGGCTGATCTGCGTGCTGGAGGTGCACGACACCACCGGCTACGGCGAACAGAGCGGAGCGGTCACCCTCTCCCGCGCCGCCGACTACTGGATCAGCGTGCAGAGCGCACTCGCCGGCCAGGAGGACTACGTCATCGTCAACATCGGCAACGAGCCGTACGGCAACACGAACTACACGGCCTGGACGGACGACACCAAGGCGGCGATCCGGAAGCTGCGGGACGCCGGCTTCGACCACACCCTGATGGTCGACGCCCCGAACTGGGGCCAGGACTGGGCGTTCACCATGCGCGACAACGCCGCCTCGGTCTTCGCCGCCGACCCCGACGCCAACACGGTCTTCTCCATCCACATGTACGGCGTCTTCGACACCGCCGCCGAGATCAGTGACTACCTGGGCCGCTTCGTCGCCGCCCGGCTTCCCATCGTGGTCGGGGAGTTCGGTCACGACCACTCCGACGGCAACCCCGACGAGGACACCATCCTGGCGGTCACCCGGCAACTCGGCCTCGGACATCTCGGCTGGTCCTGGAGCGGCAACGGCGGTGGGGTCGAGTACCTGGACATGGTGACGGACTTCGACCCCGACCGGCTGACCGGCTGGGGCGAGCGGCTGTTCAACGGCGCCGACGGCATCGCCGCCACGTCCGAGGAGGCCGCGGTCTACGGATCGGGCCCGGGCGACGACACCGCGGCCCCGACCGCCCCCGGCACCCCGCGCGCCTCGGCGGTGACCGCGTCGTCCGTCACCCTGAACTGGGGCGCCGCCACGGACACGGTCGGCGTCACGGGCTACGACGTGGTGCGGGTCAGCGGTGACGAGGAGAGCGCCGTCACGACGACGGCCGGCACCTCCGCCACCGTCACCGGCCTCACCGCGGACACCTCGTACACGTTCGCCGTCTACGCCCGGGACGCCGCCGGCAACCGCTCGCCGCGCTCGGCCACGGTGACCGTCACCACGTCGTCCGGGGGTACGGCGGGAGCCTGCCAGGTGGGCTACCGGGTGACGGGCGAGTGGCCCGGCGGCTTCCAGGGCGAGGTCACCGTCCGCAACACCGGGAGCGCGGCGGTCAACGGGTGGACGCTGCGCTGGGCCTTCCCCGCCGGCCAGCGGATCACCAACATGTGGGGCGGCACCGCGGCCCAGAGCGGTGCCGAGGTCACTGTCACCTCCGCCGCGTACACCGCGTCGATCCCGGCCTCCGGCTCGGTCACGCTCGGCTTCACGGGCACACGGTCCGCCGCGAACCCCGGCCCCACGGCGTTCAGCCTGAACGGCTCCGACTGCTCCCTGGCCTGACGGACCGCTGCCCGGAAGGATCCCTCCCCCTTCCGGGCAGCCCTTCCCCGGCCCGCTCAGACGAGATGGGCGAAGACCACCAGGTTCTCGGTGTAGTCCTTGGCGGCACGGTCGTAGTCGCCGGCGCAGGTGATGAGCCGGACCTGGGCGTCGGGCGTGTCGGCGTACACGCGCTCGTCGGGGAAGTCGTCCTTGTCGAAGGACTCCGTCTCGTCCACCACGAACGTGGCCTTGCTGCCGTCGGCGCGCAGGACCCGGAAGCGGTCCCCCTTCTCCAGTTCGCCGAGCCGGGCGAACACGGCCGGGGACGTCGCCGTGTCCACGTGCCCGGCGATGATCGCCGTACCGCGTTCTCCCGGGGAGACGCCCTTGGCGTACCAGCCGACCAGGTTGGTGTTGTGGGGCGGTGGGGGCTCGAGCTGGCCCTTGCTTCCGATGGCGAGATCGGTGAACGGCGCGTCGACATCGATGCCGGGGATGAGCAGCCGGGTCGGCTCGGACCTCGGCAGGTGCTTGCGCGCCGACTCGCGGGGCGCGGGCTCGCCCGCGGCCGGGTCGGTGGAGGAGGAGGACGGAGCCGCGGAGACCGCGGGGGGCGCCTGCCGTCCGTGGGCGTCGTCGGGAGGATCCTCGCCGCCGCCCATCAGTGTCACGGCCAGCATGAGGCCGGCCCCGCTCCAGAAGACCGCCGTCATGACGGCGCGCAGTCTCCGCCGCGACGGTGACTCCGGATCGGTTTCGAGGGGCGTGGGGGGAGTGGCCGGCATCGGGGGAACCACCTCATTCGGGCACGGCAGCGGGTACGACACGCGAAGGGGCCGGCGGGGCCGTCACGACACGGGAAAGGGCGAGCGGGGCCGTCATGACGCGCGCGGCGCGTACGACGGCCCCGGCCGCTATGTCGCCGGGCATGGCTCAGGCCACGTCGCCGGTGATCTTCTTGCGGCGCAGCGCGTAGGCGCCGGTGCCGAGGACCGCGAGGGCGGCCAGACCGCCTGCGGTGACACCGGGCTGGGCGAGTCCGCCGCCGCCGGTGTGCATGCCGCCGCGCGGCTTCTCGTGGCTTCCCTCCTTGTCGTGCTTACCGCTCCAGGAGTCCTCGCTGTGGGATTCGCCCTTGTCCTTGTAGGTCTCGGGGTCGTACTTCGGGTCCTTGGCGGTGCCCCAGTCCTCCTCACCGACGACGGCCAGGGCGCCGCCACCCGTGTGCATTCCGCCGTGCGGCTTGTCGTGCTTGCTCTCCTCCTCGTGCTTGCTCTCCTTGTCGTGCTCCTTGCTGTAGGAAGATTTGTCGTGGCCTTCGTCACCGGAGTAGTCGGCGTAGGCTGCGGGCGCGGCGATGGCGAGTGCCGCCGTGGCCGTGGCAGCCGCGAACACCATGCGGGCAGAGCGCATCGATCAGTCCTTCCGCGGGAGGCCGGGCAGCTGACTCCGCGTCAGCACGGATGTCCCGTCCTCCGGCATGATCCACGGTTGGCCATGCCGCGCGGTCCCACCATCCGGGACGTTCACACGGGGTACCGCCCCCACCCGTACGGCGTCATCCGGCCGCGCCCACCGCCGTCCGCGCTCCTGCCTCCACGGCTTCTTGCTCCTGGCCCGCTCGCCGCCTAGCCTGACTTTGTGCCGCAAATAAACAAAACCCGTTCGCACAGCGTGGTGCCGGGTACCGACCTCGTCCGCCTCCGTCTCGCCCTGACCGTCTTCTTCGCCCTCGACGGCTTCGTCTTCGCCGGCTGGGTCGTGCGCATCCCGGCCATCAAGGAACAGACCGGCGCCTCCGCGAGCGCGCTGGGCCTGGCCCTGCTCGGCGTCTCCGCCGGGGCCGTCGTCACCATGACGCTCACCGGCCGGCTGTGCCGCCGGTACGGCAGCCACCTGGTCACCGTCGTCTGCGCGGTGGTGCTCTGCCTCAGCGTCGGCCTGCCGCCGCTGACCCATTCCGCCGTCGCGCTCGGCACCGTGCTCCTGCTGTTCGGCGCGGCCTACGGCGGGATCAACGTCGCCTTCAACAGCGCCGCCGTCGATCTGGTGGCCGCCCTGAGGCGTCCGATCATGCCCAGCTTCCACGCCGCGTTCAGTCTGGGCGGCATGATCGGGGCGGGGCTGGGCGCGCTGGTCGCCGGCTCGCTGTCGCCGACTCGGCACTTGTGGGGGCTCGCCGTCGTCGGCCTGCTGGTGACGGCGGTCGCCGGGCGGGCACTGCTGCGGTGCGAGCCGCTCACCCCGGCGGACGCCGGACGCTCCGAGCCGTCGTCCCCGCGCAGGACGGACCGGCGCACCCGGGCGCTGGTGATCGTCTTCGGGCTGATCGCGCTGTGCACCGCCTACGGCGAAGGGGCACTGGCCGACTGGGGGGCGCTCCATCTCGAGGAGGACCTCGACGCCTCACCGGGCGCGGCGGCCGTCGGATACTCCCTCTTCGCGCTGGCCATGACGATCGGGAGGCTCACCGGTACGACCCTCCTCGAACGGCTGGGCCGCACCCGCACCGTCCTCGCGGGCGGTTCCACGGCCGCGGCCGGAATGCTGCTCGGCGCGCTCGCCCCGTCCCTGTGGGCGGCCCTGCTCGGCTACGCGATCACGGGGCTCGGGCTGGCGAACCTCTTCCCCGTCGCGATCGAACGGGCGGGTGCCCTCGCGGGCCCCAGCGGGGTGGCCACCGCCTCCACCCTGGGTTACGGCGGCATGCTCCTCGGTCCGCCGGCGATCGGCTTCATGGCCGACTGGTTCAGCCTTCCGGCGGCCCTGACCAGCGTGGCGGTGCTGGCCGCGGTGGCCACCGCCATCGGCTTCGCCACCCGCCGCGTGAGCACGGACTGACTCCGTACGGCCGTCCGGGCACCGGCGCGGATCAGCCGGCCGGTGCCGGGGTACCCGGGGGTCGGCGTCCGCCGGTCCTCCGTCGGCGGGCGCCGACCGCGCGACCGCCCCACGGAGACGGGAGAGACCGTGACCGAGCAGCAGCACCCCGCCGAGCAGTATCCGACGCCCGATTTTCCCGCCCAGGACCAGCCGCATCCCGGCTGGACCGGCCCGATGGATCCGCCGCCGGACCACGGTGAGGACTCGTACCGGGGCAGCGGCCGGCTGGCGGACCGCACGGCCGTGATCACGGGCGGGGACTCGGGGATCGGCCGGGCGGTCGCCCTGGCGTTCGCCCGCGAGGGCGCGGACGTGGTCTTCACGTACCTGGACAGCGAGAAGGACGACGCCGCCGAGACCGTGCGATGGGTGGAGGAGGCGGGCCGGCGGGCCGTGCCCGTCGCGTGCGACGTGCGGGACGAGGAGAACTGCCGGGCGCTGATCGACCGCGCGGTGTCGGAGTTCGGCCGGATCGACATCCTGGTGAACAATGCGGCGTATCAGATGTCGCAGCCCGACGGCATCGAGGCGATCTCCACCGAGCAGTTCGACCGCGTGCTGCGGACCAATCTGTACGGCATGTTCTGGCTGTGCAAGATGGCCCTGCCGCACATGCGGGAGGGCGGCAGCATCATCAACTCGGCGTCCGTGCAGGCGTACAAGCCGAGTCCGCATCTGCTGGACTACGCGACCACGAAGGGCGCCATCGTCACGTTCACCCAGGGGCTGGCGCAGATGGTGATCGACCGCGGCATCCGGGTCAACGCCGTGGCGCCGGGCCCGGTGTGGACGCCGTTGATCCCGGCGACGCTGCCGGACACCCAGGAGTTCGGCAAGCAGGCGCCCATCGGCCGGCCGGCCCAGCCGGCCGAGATGGCGCCCGCGTATGTCTTCCTCGCCTCCCAGGAGGCGTCGTACATCACGGCCGAGATCGTCAACGCGACGGGCGGCACCCCGCTGCCGTAGGTCCCGGGCGCGCCGTACGGCAGACTCCTCCCCATGGACACTGCCTGGTTCGTGGACATTCTCGAGGAGGAGGGCCGGCTGCTGGCCGCCGCGTCGGAGGAGGCGGGCACGACCGCCTCCGTTCCGGCCTGCCCGGGATGGGAGATACGGGACCTGCTCCGGCACACCGGCGTGGTGCACCGATGGGCCGCGGCCTTCGTGGCCGACGGGCACCTCGCGCCCCGGCCGATGGATGACCACCCCGACCTGGACGGCGCCGAGCTGGTGGCCTGGTACCGCGCCGCGCACCGCCGGCTGGTCGACACCCTGGCCGGGGCGACGCCCGACGTGGAGTGCTTCACCTTCCTGCCCGGACCGGCCTCCGCGCTCGCCTTCTGGGCCCGCCGCCAGGCACACGAGACGGCGGTCCACCGCTTCGACGCGGAGTCCGCCCGCGGCGGCACTCCGGCCCCCATCGGCACGGACTTCGCGGTGGACGGGATCGACGAACTGCTGCGCGGCTTCCACGCGCGGCGCAAGAGCCGGGTGCGCAGCGAGAAGCCCCGCATCCTGAGGGTGCGGACCACCGACGCGGACGCGGTGTGGACCGTACGGCTGTCCGCGCAGCCGCCCGTGACCACACGGGACGCGGCCGAGGAAGCGGAGTGCGAACTGACCGGCCCTGCCGCGGAGTTGTATCTCGCGCTGTGGAACCGCCTGCCGGTTCCCGCGCAGTCGGGGGATCCGGAACTCGCCGCGCTCTGGCGGGACACGTCCGCCGTCGTGTGACGCCCGCCCGGACCGGGCGCTCAGTCCTCCGAGAGCATCCGGGCCAGCACCGCACGCTGTACCGGCAGCGCCTCGCCGTGCAGCGCGCGCCCCTTCCGGGTGAGCGACACCCGCACTCCCCGGCGGTCCTCCGGGCACATCCCGCGCTCCAGCAGGCCGTCCTTCTCCAGCCGGGCGATCAGCCGGGACAGCGCGCTCTGGCTCAGATGCATTCGCTCGGAGATCTCCTGGACCCGATAGGAGCAGCCGCCCGAGCCGGAGCTGCGCGCGAGGATGTCCAGGACCTCGAAGTCGCTGGCGCACAGGCTGTGTTCCTGCAACGCGCGATCGATTTCGCACTGCGTGCGCGCATGCAGTGCGAGCACGTCCCGCCACCGTTCCACGAGCGCCTGTTCGGCCTGTGTCGCCGCCATGGGCGCACCGTAGCAGAGCGTCCGTTTCATTGCACCCGAATTAAATGTGCTTGCATTCGATGCATGCGCATGCAAGTCTCTCGTGCATGACCTCTCCGCTCATCACCTCCGCGCCCGACGGGCGCTGGACTCCCCGGCTGTGGGGCACCCTGCTGGTGCTCTGCGCCGCGATGTTCCTGGACGCGCTGGACGTGTCCATGGTCGGTGTCGCCCTGCCGTCGATCGGTGCCGACCTCGGCCTGTCCACCTCGTCGCTGCAGTGGATCGTCAGCGGCTACATCCTGGGCTACGGCGGACTGCTGCTCCTCGGCGGGCGGGCGGCCGACCTGCTGGGCCGCCGTCAGGTCTTCCTGGTGGCCCTGGGCGTCTTCGCGGTCGCCTCGCTGCTCGGCGGGATGGTGGACTCGGGTCCGCTGCTGATCGCCAGCCGGTTCGTGAAGGGACTGAGCGCCGCCTTCACCGCCCCCGCCGGCCTGTCCATCATCACCACCACGTTCCCCGAGGGGCCGCTGCGCAACCGGGCCCTTTCGATCTACACCACCTGCGGCGCCACCGGCTATTCGATGGGCCTGGTCTTCTCCGGCCTGCTCACCGAGGCCAGTTGGCGGCTCACCATGCTGCTGCCCGCGCCCATCGCGCTGATCGCCCTGGTGGCCGGTCTGAAGCTGCTGCCGCGCAGTGCCCGCGAACGTGGCCACGGCGGTTACGACATCCCCGGCGCGGTGCTCGGCACGGCCTCGATGCTGCTGCTGGTGTTCACCGTGGTGCAGGCGCCCGAGGTGGGCTGGGCCACGGCCCGTACGACTCTGTCCTTCGTGGCCGTCGCCGTCCTGCTCGCCCTCTTCGTGACCGTCGAACGCCGCAGCCCGAGCCCGCTGATCCGGCTGGGCGTCCTGCGTTCCGGACCTCAAGTGCGCGCACAGATAGGCGCGTTCACCTTCGTGGGCAGCTACATCGGCTTCCAGTTCCTGGTCACCCTGTACATGCAGCAGCTGCTCGGCTGGTCGGCGCTGCACACCGCGCTGGCCTTCCTGCCGGCGGGCGCGCTGGTGGCGCTGTCGGCGACCAAGGTCGGCGCCGTCATCGACCGGTTCGGCACCGCACGCCTGATCGTGGTGGGCTTCGCCCTGATGGTCGCCGGATACGTGCTGTTCCTGCGCATCGATCTCGATCCGGTCTACGCGGCGGTCATCCTGCCGACCATGCTGCTCGTCGGCTCCGGCTTCGCCCTGACCTTCCCCTCGCTCAACGTCCAGGCCACCAACGGCGTCGACGAGCACGAGCAGGGCATGGTCTCCGGTCTGCTCAACACCTCGGTCCAGGTGGGCGGGGCCGTCTTCCTGGCGGTGGTGACGGCCGTGGTGACCGCGAACTCCTCGGAGAACGCCACCCGCCAGGAGGTTCTCGACAGCTACCGGCCCGGCCTGGTGGTCGTGGCGCTGATCGCCCTCACGGGCCTGCTCGTCACGCTCTCGGGACTGCGCGGCATCCGCCGCCGGGGCGGGTCCGTGGTCGTGGCCAAGTCCACCGTGCGGGAGACGGAGGCGGAGCGCGTGGGCGCCCGCGACTAGGGGGACCGTCTCCACCGTGTGCCCGGCGGGTCGCTTGCCCGCCGGGCACACGCCTGTTTGACTCCGGGAGTGAGTGACATCGGGGGGCGAGCATGACGGTTCACGGGGGACGCCGGACCCAGGCCGAACGGGACGCGATCACCGTCGAGATCGGGTACGCGCTGTTCAGCGCGGCGTTCGCCGCGGCGGTCGTCCTGGGCGCGGTGACGGGTCCCGCGCTGCTCTTCGACCTGCCGGAGGCCGTCGAGGCGTCGCTGTCCTACGCCGGCCCGGTACTCGCCACGGCCCTGTTCGCCGTCCGCACGGTCACCGTGCTGGTGCGGTTCCGGCGAGCGGCTCAGCCCAGCCAGCCCGGCCGGACCAGCCCCGACTCATAGGCCAGAACAACCAGTTGGGCCCGGTCGCGGGCGCCGAGTTTCACCATGGTGCGGCTGACGTGGGTCTTCGCGGTGAGGGGACTGACGACCAGACGCCGGGCGATCTCCTCGTTGGACAGGCCGATGCCCACCAGCGCCATGACCTCCCGCTCCCGCTCAGTGAGCTCGGCCAGGGCGTCGGCGGCGGCCGGTTCCTTGGAACGGGCCGCGAACTCCGCGATCAGCCGACGCGTCACCCCGGGCGACAACAACGCGTCACCGCCCACCACCGCCCGCACCGCGCGCAGCAGTTCCTCCGGCTCGGTGTCCTTGACCAGGAAGCCCGACGCCCCCGAGCGGATGGCCTCGAAGACGTACTCGTCCAGCTCGAAGGTGGTGAGCATGACCACCTTCACCTCCGCCAGCTCCGCGTCCTCCGTCACGCGACGGGTGGCGGCCAGACCGTCGAGCGCGGGCATCCGGATGTCCATCAGCACGACATCGGGCCGCAGTTCACGGATCAGCCGCACGGCCTCCTCGCCGTCCGACGCCTCCCCCGTCACCTCGATGTCCGGCTGCGCGTCCAGCAGCGCACGGAACCCTGCCCGGACCAGTGACTGGTCGTCGGCGAGCAGTACGCGGATCACCGGTCCTCCTCGACCTCGAGCGGCAGTACGGCGAGCACCCGGAATCCGCCGTCGGGGCGCGGACCCGCCTCGATGGTGCCATCCAGCGCGGCGGCCCGCTCCCGCATCCCGGCGAGTCCGTTCCCGCTGCCTCCCGCGTCGGCGCCGGTGGCGGGCCCGTCGTCGTCGATGAGCAGCCGCAGCCGTCCCCCGTCCCGCTCGATGCACACGCGCGCCTCGCGCGAGCCCGAGTGCCGTACGACGTTGGTGAGGGCCTCCTGGACGATCCGGAAGGCGGCCAGGTCCGCGCCGGGGGGCAGCCGCGGCGCCTCCCCCTCGACGGTCACGGTCAGTCCCGCGCTCCCTGCCTGTTCGACCAGTTCGGGCAGCCGGTCCAGACCGGGGGCGGGGGCGCGGGGCGCGGCACCGGGCGCCCGCAGCGTGTCGAGCACCTGGCGCACCTCCCCGAGCGCCTCCTTGCTCTTGTCCTTGATGGTGCCGAGCGCGGTGCGCGCCTGCTCCGGGTCGCTGTCCAGCAGCGCGAGGCCCACGCCCGCCTGCACGTTGATCACGGAGATGCTGTGCGCGAGCACGTCGTGCAGTTCCCGGGCGATCCTCAGTCGTTCCTCGTCCGCGCGGCGCCGCGCCGCCTGGGCCCGCTCGGCCCGCTCCCGTGCCCATTGCTCACGGCGGGTCCGGGCCAGTTCCGACACCGCCACGAGCGCCACCAGCCAGGTGGCGATCACGATCTCCTGGTTCCAGGAGGCGGCCCGGTCACCGGAGGGCGGCAGCCAGCGGAACAGGACGTGGGCGATCAGCAGGTGCCCCGTCCAGAAGGTCGCCATCGCCGCCCAGGCGGCATGCCGGTGCCCCGAGACGATGGCGCTGAAGCAGGCCACGACGACGGTGACGAACACCGGCCCGTACGGGTATCCGGCCCCCAGGTAGACCAGGACCGCGGCGACGGTGCCGAACACGACGGGCACGGCGTGCCGTTTCCGCCAGAGCAGGAGCGCGCCCGCCACGAACAGCAGAGCCCGGCCCAAGAGGTCCAGGGCGACCCGCTCGCCCTCCTGTGCGTGGGCCGCGAAGTTGGAACCGGCCAGCACGAACGCCGTGACCAGCACGGTGGAACGCCAGGGCCACCGGGCGCGCCGGCTGCTTGCGCCGTCGTCCTTCGGGGCCCCGTCGTGCTCGTCGGCCCAGCGGCTCCAGCCTGGCGGGCCGTGCCGCCACCACCGGGGCGGCCGCCCGTGGCGCCACCACCCCGGCGGGCCGGCGCCGGGTCCACGCTGCTCGTCCATGTCCGCCACGCTAGACGCCGGGCACCCCGGACGGCGTCACCCCGGCGTGGTGATCACACGTACTCCCGGCGAAGTACGCGCGCGGCCGGCCGGCGCGGGTTCTTTCAGGTAGCGGGTCCCTGCTGCGGGTAGACCAGGCCCACCGTGTGCGCGAGCTGCCCGACCACATGACGGAAGAACGTGTCGCGGTCCTCCACGACCCGGTTGAACTGCCCGAACAGCTCGAACCCGATCATCCCGAACAGCTGGGCCCAGGCCGCGACCGTCGTCGCCACCACCTCGGGCGGCAGATCAGGGGCCAGTTCGGCGGCCATCCGCACGGCCTCGGGCTTCAGCTCCGGCGGCAGCGGCGGCTTGGCGAGGCCGAGACCCGCTTGCGCGTCCCGGAGGATGCCGACGACGACGAGAACGGCGCGGGCGGCGGCCGGAACGGTCGTGTCGGGCGCGGTGTAGCCGGGCACCGGCGTGCCGTAGATCAGCGCGTACTCGTGCGGGTGCGCGAGCGCCCAGGCGCGCACACCCACGCACACGGCGGTCCAGCGCTGGACGGGCCCGACGTCGGCGGCCGCGTCGCGTGCCGCTGCGGCTGCCTCGCCGAGGGACTCGTAGGCGTCGATGATGAGGGCGGTGAGCAGGTCGTCACGGCTGGGAAAGTAGCGGTAGAGGGCGGAGGAGGCCATGCCGAGTTCGCGTGCGACGGCTCGCAGGGAGAGCTTGGTGGCGCCTTCCTTCGCCAGCTGTCTGCGGGCCTCTTCCTTGATGGCCGCGGTGACTTCGATCCTGGCCCGGGCGCGGGCACCGTGTGTGCTGCTCATGGGAGCAGTGTTCCACGAAGCAGAGCACTGCACACAAACGCGAGCGGCGAACGCTTTTGCGAGCGGTGAACACAAAGGAGAGCGCCGCTCTTGCTTTGGAGCACCGATCTCGGGCAGACTGGGCGGCGGCGGGAAGCGAGAGCATTGCTCTCAAAAGAGAGCGGCGATCTCAGAGAAGAGCGCTGCTCGCGACAGAGCACCGCTCCCGAAGAAGAGCACGCCTCCGAGAAGTGAGCACCGCTCTCCCAAGGAAGCACTGCTCACGCAAGGAACCACTGCTCACGCAAGGAACCACTGCTCACCGTCCCCCGCCCACCGCGCGCCCACATCCACGCCCCGCCCACACCCATCCCACAGGAGCCCCGATGTCCACGCACGTCCAGAAGCCCGGCTGGTTCACCGTCAACGTCTTCAACCGGCTCGTCGCATGGCTGACCCGCCGTGGTCTCAGCGTCTGGGGCTCCCGCGTCCTCGCCGTCCGCGGCCGCAAGAGCGGCCAGTGGCGGACCACCCCGGTCAACCTCCTCACCGTCGACGGCGAGCGGTACCTCGTGGCGCCGCGCGGCCACGTCCAGTGGACGCACAACATGCGCGCGGCCGGCGGTGGCGAGCTGCACCTCGGCAAGAGCGTCGAGGCGTTCACCGCCACGGAGGTGGCCGACGACGACAAGCCGCCGCTGCTGCGCGCCTACCTCAAGCGGTGGAAGGCGGAGGTCGGGGTCTTCTTCAAGGGCGTCGGCCCCGAGTCCTCCGACGACGAACTGCGCCGCATCGCCCCCGACCACCCGGTCTTCCGGATCACGGCCGAGAGCTGAGCCCCACCCCCACGGTCGGGAGCAGCCCCACCCTCACGGCCGGCGCAGCCCTACCTCACGGCCGGGAGCAGCCTCACCCCCACGGTCAGGAGCCGGCCTCCTCCCCCGCCGGACGCCGGTCCAGCGCCAGCAGGGCGCGGTGGGCCATCGGGTGGGTGCGGACCAGTTCGCCGAGCGTCGTCGAGCCCTGCGTGATGTCCTTGAACGCCTTCCAGGCCGGGCGGAACCCGGTGAGGACCGCGTGGAACACTCCGGGGCGCCGTTCGAACGCGGCCAGCATCCGCTTGCCCACGCTCATCTCCACGCCCAGCCCCGCCTTGACGGCGAAGGCGTAGTTCAGCGCTTGGCGGCGCGTGTCCACGGCGTCGTGGGCCTCGGCGATCCGCACCGCCCACTCCCCCGCCAGCCGGCCCGAGCGCAGTGCGAAGGAGATGCCCTCGCGGGTCCACGGCTCCAGCAGCCCGGCCGCGTCCCCGCACACCAGCACCCGGCCGCGCGACAGCGGCGAGTCGTCGGCGCGGCACCGGGTCAAGTGCCCGGAGGAGATGCTCGGTTCGAAGCCGGCGAGGCCGAGCCGTCCGATGAAGTCCTCCAAGTACCGCTTGGTGGCGGCGCCTTCACCGCGACGCGAGATCACACCGACGGTGAGCGTGTCACCCTTGGGGAAGACCCAGCCGTAACTGCCCGGCATGGGACCCCAGTCGATGAGCACCCGCCCCTTCCAGTCCTCGGCGACGGTCTCCGGCACCGGGATCTCCGCCTCGAGGCCCAGGTCTACCTGGTCCACCTTGACCCCGACATGCGCTCCTATACGGCCCGCGCTGCCGTCCGCGCCGACCACGGCCCGCGCGAGCACCGTCTCGCCGCCCTGCAGCACGACAGCGACCGTGCGCCGGTCCGGTACGGCCGAGCCGTGCTGCTCCACGCGCTGCACGGCGACGCCGGTGCGCAGTTCGGCGCCCGCCTTCTGCGCGTGCTCCACGAGTTGCTGGTCGAACTCGGGCCGGTTGATCAGCCCGAACAGCATCTGGCGGGAACGACGGGTGCGGCTGAAGCGGCCATTGCTGGAGAACGTCACCGCGTGCACCCGGTCCTTCAGCGGAAGTTCGAAGCCGGGCGGGAGCGAGTCGCGCGAGGGGCCGATGATGCCGCCGCCGCACGTTTTGTAGCGTGGCAGCTCCGCCTTCTCCAGCAGCAGCACGCGCCGCCCCGCGACCGCCGCCGCGTAGGCCGCCGAGGCCCCCGCGGGTCCCGCGCCCACCACGACGACGTCCCACACCTGCCGCACGTCGTCCGCCGAAGAGTTCTCGCTGCTCACGATGGTCTACTGCTCCCGATCCAGCCGCCTGCCGCTCTGTCCCCCCGCATCCTACGGCGGCGATCGACTGGGGCCACTGTGGGAGGATCGGCGGCGTAAGTGCCCCGTACACGGGTCCTCACGCACACCGCACGATCTTCTCGTACGAAGAAGTACGCAGAAGTACAACGTCGCACCCACAAGGAGCGTGCCCATGTCGTCGAATCCGGTCGCCGCGACCGTCGCCTCGCTGATGCCCAGGGCGAAGGAGGAGCTCACCGAGCTGGTGGCCTTCAAGTCGGTGGCGGACTTCGACCAGTTCCCGCGCAGCGAGAGCGAGGGCGCCGCGCGCTGGATCGCCGACGCACTGACCGCCGAGGGCTTCCAGGAGGTGGCGCTGCTGGACACCCCGGACGGCACGCAGTCGGTGTACGGCTACCTGCCCGGCCCGGAGGGCGCCAGGACCGTCCTGCTCTACGCGCACTACGACGTGCAGCCGCCGCTGGACGAGTCCGGCTGGACCACCCCGCCCTTCGAGCTGACCGAGCGCGACGGCCGCTGGTACGGACGCGGGACCGCGGACTGCAAGGGCGGCGTGATCATGCACCTGCTGGCGCTGCGCGCGCTGAGGGCCGACGGCGGCGTCCCCGTGCACGTCAAGGTGATCGTGGAGGGGTCCGAGGAGCAGGGCACCGGCGGTCTGGAGCGGTACGCCGAGGAGCACCCCGATCTGCTGACGGCCGACGCCGTCGTGATCGGCGACGCGGGCAACTTCCGCGCCGGCCTGCCGACGGTCACCTCCACGCTGCGCGGCATGACGCTGGTGCGGGTGTCCGTCGACACGCTCGAGGGCAATCTGCACTCCGGTCAGTTCGGCGGTGCCGCGCCGGACGCACTGGCCGCGCTGGTCCGCGTACTGGACTCGCTGCGCGCCGAGGACGGCAGCACCACCGTGGACGGGCTGAGCGCCGACAGCGCGTGGGACGGACTGCAGTACGACGACGACCAGTTCCGCAAGGACGCCAAGGTGCTCGACGGTGTGGAGCTGATCGGTTCCGGCACGGTCGCCGACCGCATCTGGGCGCGTCCGGCGGTCACCGTGCTCGGCATCGACTGCCCGCCGGTGGTCGGCGCCACGCCCTCGGTGCAGGCGAGCGCCCGCGCGCTGATCAGCCTGCGGGTGCCGCCGGGCGTCGACGCGGCCGAGGCGACCGCCCTGCTCCGGGCGCACCTGGAGTCGCGCACACCGTGGGGCGCCCGGGTGAGCACCGAACAGATCGGCCAGGGGCAGGCGTTCCGCGCGGACACCACCAGCCCCGCATACCGGGCCATGGCCGAGGCGATGGCGGTGGCGTACCCGGGTCAGGAGATGCAGTTCGCCGGCCAGGGCGGCTCCATCCCGCTGTGCAACACCCTCGCCGCCCTCTACCCGAAGGCGGAGATCCTGCTCATCGGCCTGAGCGAGCCGGAGGCCCGGATCCACGCGGTGAACGAGAGCGTGTCCCCGGACGAGCTGGAGCGGCTGTCGGTCGCGGAGGCGCTCTTCCTGCGCACCTACGCGTCCGGCGCGAACTGACCCCTGCTCTGCTCGAAGCCCCCGTCCCCGGCCGGGTTCGGGGGCTTCGCTCCGCGCTGCACGCGTGGACGGAGAAGGGCGGGCAGCGACCGGGCCAGGGGCGCACCGGGTCGGGCAAAGCACCAGGCCGGGCAGCGACCGGGTCGGAACCCGACCGCCCGACCGCCCACCGCCCGACCGCCCACCGCCCGGTCTCAGCCGACCGGCACTCCCGCCTCCAGATACATCGCCTTGCCGCGTTCGCGTGCCCGCAGTGCCCCGCGCAGCCGTTCGTAGCGGACCGGTGGCAGCAGTTCGGCGGCCTCGGTCTCGGAGACGAAGCGCCAGCCGCGCAGTTCCGGTCCGGGCAGCAGCAGCCGTCCGGCCTCCGCGGCGTCGAGCCGTCCGCCGTCGAAGAGCAGCCGCAGCCCTCCGAATCCGGGCGGCGCGGGCGGCTCCCAATCGACGACGAGCAGCGCGGGCACCTCATGGAGGCGTATCCCGGTCTCCTCGGCCACCTCGCGCATCCCGGCGCGTGCGGGAGCCTCACCGCGTTCGACGACACCGCCCGGGAACTCCCAGCCCGCCTTGTAGGTCGGGTCGACGAGCAGCACGCGGTCATGCTCGTCGAAGAGCAGGACACCGGCGGCGACCGTCTCGGCGGTGGGCTCGGGTGTCTGGACGATGTCGCAGGCGGGAACCGCCCCGCTGCCGACCGCCTCGGCTATCCGCAGGGCGGTGGCGTACGGGGTCAGGGCCGTGCTGTCGACCGGGTAGGCGTCGGCGGTCAGCCAGGAGGCGAGGGCCGCCTTGTAGGGCTCGATGTGGTCGTACGCCCACTGGCGGACGCGCACCTCGCCGTCGGGGAGGTCCGCGGGGACCTCGCGGCGTGCTATGCGCTCGCGCAGGATCGTTTCCGCCGGAGCGAGCAGGACATGTCTGACGGGTATCCGACGGGCGGCGAGGCCGCCGAAGATCTCGTCGCGGTACTCCTGACGCAGCAGGGTCATGGGGATCACGAGGGTCCCGCCGAGCTCGGCGAGCATCGCTGCCGCGGTGTCGATCACGAGACGTCGCCAGATCGGGAGGTCCTGGAAGTCGCCGACCTCGGCGAGGCGCTTGGGCGGGAGCAGCCGGTCCAGTGCTCCGCCGATGACCTCGGGGTCGAAGAGCGTGCTGTTCGGGATCAGCTCGATCAGTTCGCGCGCGGTGGTGGTCTTCCCCGCACCGAACGCGCCGTTGACCCAGACGATCACGTTTCCCCCTCTTCTGTTGGCCCCCTGTGGCTTGCCCGCTCCACCCTGCCACGGAAACCAGATCCAGTTGAGAAGGCATGAGAGCGGCGCCGGCACCCCTCGCGACGAGGGGTGCCGGCGCCGTACGACTCCGCCGTGGGCCGGGTCAGTCCCGGTCCTGGTCCACGTCCAGGACCAGGGTGTTGTCCTCGGCGACGGTGCGGTCGAGGGTGCTGAGGCTGTCGTCGACGTCGAGTCCGCCGAGGGTGTCGCCCAGCGCGTGCGACGGGGAGACGGCCGCCACGACGAACCCGGTGGCGAGGGAGGCGATGGCCAGCATGCTGCGCTTCTTCATACCCGGCTCAACTGCGGAAACCGCCGCGGGGTCACGCACGGCTTGCCGACGGGCCTCGGAGAGGCTCCCGCCGACGGTCCCCGGCCGCCTCTCACACCCCCGCGACCGCCGTGTCCGCCCTGCTGACCAGTGCCGCCGCGGCGGCGCCCACCAGGCCCGCGTCGGTGCCCATCTGTGCGGGCGCCACCGCGAGGCGCTGGACGAACGACAGGGTGGCGTACTCGGTGAGGGCCTTGCGCAGGGGGGCGAAGAGGACCTCACCCGCCTTGCCCACACCCCCGCCGATCACGGCTATGTCGATCTCCACGAGCGTCGCGGCGGCCGCGATGCCGGCGGCCAGCGCCCTGGCCGCCCGCTCGAAGGACGCGACGGCCACCGGGTCCCCGGCCCGGGCGGCCGCCGCGACCGCGGCGGCGGAGGTGTCGCCGTCCGGGCCGGGCCGCCAGCCGTTCTCCAGGGCGCGGCGCGCGATGTTGGGCCCGCTCGCGATCCGCTCCACACAGCCGCGCGATCCGCAGGGGCAGAGGTCGCCGTCGAGGTCCACGCTGATGTGTCCGATGTGGCCGGCGTTGCCGGTGGGCCCGGGGTGCAGCCGGCCGCCGAGGACCAGTCCGCCGCCGACCCCGGTGGAGACGACCATGCACAGGGCGTTGTCGTGACCGCGGGCGGCGCCCTGCCAGTGTTCGGCGGCCGTGATCGCCACGCCGTCGCCGATCAGCTCCACGGGCAGGCCCCCGGCCGCGTCCCGGACCCGGGCGACCAGCGGGTAGTCGCGCCAGCCGGGCACGTTCACCGGGCTCACCGTGCCCGCGGAGGCGTCCACGGGCCCGGCGCTGCCGATGCCGACGGCGCCGGCGCGCTGCCAGAGCGGGGAGGCGGTGAGTTCGCCGAGCACCGTCTCGACCGCCAGCATCACGGTCTCACCGTCCTCACGCGCGGGCGTCGGCTGCTGGGCGCGGACCAGGATCCGGCCCTGGCGGTCCACCAGAGCGCCGGCGATCTTGGTACCGCCGATGTCGAGCGCAGCCACGAGGTCGGTGTGCATCAGTGTCGGATCTCCCCGTCAAACATAGAAAAACATCTGAAACCCTGAGAACGACCATGCGCGACCAGGAGGCAACACATGGAGCACGGGCGGCGGCCCCGTCCTGCGACGATGTGCGGGCCGGAGTGCGCGTGGGACAGTGTCTACGAGCCTGACAACGTTGTCCAGGCTCTATGCTCGACGCCACATCCTCATACAACCCCATGGACCTACGCATCCCCGTGGCCGACAGGACAGGACACCGCACCGTGCCGGAGACGACCCGCCGCACCGAAAGCCTCCCAGGGACCCGTTACGGCAACCGTCCGACGATGAAGGACGTGGCGGCGCGCGCCGGGGTCGGCCTCAAGACGGTCTCCCGGGTGGTCAACGGCGAACCGGGGGTCACGCCCGAGACGGAGCGCCGCGTCCAGGAGGCGATCGAGGCGCTCGGCTTCCGCCGCAACGACAGCGCCCGGGTGCTGCGCAAGGGCCGCACCGCCAGCATCGGCCTGGTCCTGGAGGACCTCGCGGACCCGTTCTACGGGCCGCTGAGCCGCGCGGTGGAGGAGGTGGCCCGCGCCCACGGCGCGCTGCTGATCAACGGTTCCAGCGCGGAGGACGCCGACCGCGAGCAGGAGCTGGTGCTGGCGCTGTGCGCCCGGCGGGTGGACGGGCTGGTGGTGATCCCGGCGGGCGACGACCACCGCTATCTGGAGCCGGAGATCAAGGCGGGCGTCGCCACGGTCTTCGTGGACCGCCCGGCCGGGCACATCGACGCGGACATCGTAGTGTCGGACAACTACGGCGGCGCCCGCGACGGGGTGAAGCATCTGATCGCGCACGGACACCGCAGGATCGGCTTCATCGGCGACATGCCCCGCATCCACACCGCGGCCGAGCGCCTGCGCGGCTACCGGACCGCCATGGAGGACGCGGGGATACCGGTGGCGGACTCCTGGATGTCGCTGGGCGTCACCGACCCCGAGCGGGTCCGCCGGGCGGCCCGGGAGATGCTCTCCGGCCCGGAACCGGTCACCGCGATCTTCACGGGCAACAACCGGGTGACGGTCACCGTGATCCGGGTACTGGCCGAGCACACCCGGCCGGTCGCGCTGGTCGGCTTCGACGACATCGAGCTGGCCGATCTCCTCAACCCGGGTGTCACGGTCGTCGCGCAGGACGCGGCCGCGCTCGGCCGGACCGCGGCCGAGCGGCTGTTCCGCCGGCTGGACGGCACCCTGCTCACCCCGGAGCGCATCGAGCTGCCCACCCGGCTGATCACCCGCGGCTCCGGCGAGCTGCCCCCGGCGGACTGAGCGGGCGGTGCCGGTGGAGGAGAGCGTCACCCTTCGGGCGCTGGGGCTGGACGAGGCGCCGCGTGAGCATCCGCTGCTGTACCCGGGTGCCTGGCCACAGGATTCGGGGCTGCTCGACGGGCCCAGGCTGCTGCCGCTGGACCGTCTGGTGTACGAGGACCGCGTCCCGGTGCTGGCGGTCGGTTCCAACGCCTGCCCCGGCCAGTTGCGGCACAAGATGGCCGAGTCCGGGATCATCACGCCGCTGCCGATGGTGCGCGCCCGGGTGACGGGCGTCGGCATCGGCGTCTCGGCGCACGTCAGCCGCATGGGCTACGTGTCCAACTCACCGGTCGCCGCTCCGGGAGCGGTGCGTGAGCTGTTCGTCCTCTGGCTCGACGCCCGGCAGCTCACCGTGATCGACGCGAGCGAGGGCGCCCCGCGGCCGGACGGCAACTTCCGGCGCGCCTGGCTGCCCGCACCCGACGTGCGCATCGAGCTGGCCGACGGCTCGGTGCTGCCCGGCGCGTACGCGTACGTCAACCGCCACGGTGTGCTGCACGACGGCACCGGCGTGCCGCGCGCCCATCCGGGCCAGCGGCCGCTGCTCACCGAACTGCTCGTGAACGTGCCCGGCCTGCGGGAGCTGTTCGGCACCTCCCCCGAGGAGTTCTCCGCCCGGGCCCGCGCCGACCGTGAGCTGTGCGCGCGGGGCACCCGGCTGTTCGCCGAGGAGAAGATGGTGACCGTCTGCGGCCTGGAGCGCTACGTCGGGTCTCAGCAGTACGGAAGTCCGGGCACCGGTGCGTCGTTGGCGCCGCCCCTGATGTAGACGTCGTTGACCCAGACGTCGGTGTTGCCGCTGTCGTCGTCGGTCCTGGCCCACCAGACGTTGGTCCACTCGCCCTGGCTCTGACGGCGGCCCAGGTTCTGCTGGCAGTAGAAGTAGTTGGTGCCCGCGTTGAGGACGCCGACCTCGGTGCCGGAGGCGGTGTGGGACGTGGCGGTGCGCCAGACCTCGCAGTTGTACTTGCCGCCGCCGATGGGGTGGCAGACCGGGTCCTGTGTTTTTGTACCGCCGTCGCCGTCCTGCGCGTCGTCGTCGGCGGCTTCGTCGGCCTCGGCGGATCCGCCGCGTTCGGGGGTCTTCTCCGCGGCACCGGCGGTGGCGGGGCCGCCGGTCGTGTCCTGCTGCGCCTCGGGCTTCTCCGGCGGTGCCGTGCTCTTCTCCGCGTCCGCGCCGGGGCCCAGGGGCCGCCCGGCGTCCGTGTCGCCGGACGCGGCGGGGGAGGACGGGACGTCGGCGGAAGCGGCGCCGGCGTGCGCGTCACCGCGTTTGCCGTCCTGGGAGTCGACCACGGCGGCCGTGACTCCGGCCGCGGCGACGACGACGGTGACGGCCAGGGCGGCGAGCAGCACGCGGCGCCTGCGGCGGGAACCCGAGGGGGAGCTCATGGTCCCGGTGGGGCTGGAGGAGGCGTCGGGAACCGGGCGCGCGGCCACGGCGCCCGGTCCGACACCTCCCGCCTCCGGCGGCCCGAAGCCCGGGGGCACCGCGGGAACGGCGAGTTCCGTCTCGGTCCGTCCGGGAACGGGCGCGGGTGCCGGCGGGCGCAGTGCGGCCGTCTGCGCGTCCGCGCCGGCGGCGACGGCCTCCAGGAGTTCACACGCCTGAGCGGCCTCCGGACGGGCCTCGGGCCGCTTGTCCATCAGCCGCCCGAGGACGGGCGCGAGCGCACCGGACCGGTGTGACTCGGGCAGCGGCTCGGACACGATGGCGGTGAGGGTGGAGAACGTCGACGTGCGGCGGAAGGGCGAGGCGCCCTCCACGGCCGCGTAGAGCGTGGCGCCCAGGGCCCAGACGTCCGAGGCCGGTCCCGGGACGGCGCCCTGGGCGCGTTCGGGCGCCAGGTAGTCGAGGGAGCCGACGATCTCGCCGCTGCGGGTGAGCTGGGTCGCCGCGCCGTCGCCGGGGTCCTCCATGGTGGCGATGCCGAAGTCGGTGAGCACGACCCGGCCCGAGCGGTCGAGCAGGATGTTGCCGGGCTTCACGTCGCGGTGCAGCACGCCGGCCCGGTGGGCGGCGGCCAGCGCGTCCATCACCTTGGCACCGATTCCGGCGGCCTCGTGCGGATCGAGGGTGCCGCGGTCGCGGAGCACGTCGTCCAGGGACGGCCCGTCGATGAGCTCCATCACGATCAGCGGGCGGCCGTCCACCTCGGCGATGTCGTGGACGGCGATGACACCGGGGTGGCGTACCCGGGCCGCGGCCCGCGCCTCGCGCTGCATCCGCAGTCCGAGGTCCGCCAGTTCGGGTCCGGCGGCGTCGCTGTAGGTGCGGAGTTCCTTGACCGCCACCTCGCGGCCGAGGACCTCGTCCACCGCCTTCCAGACCACGCCCATGCCGCCGCGACCGAGCCGGGCGGTGACCCGGTAACGGCCCGCCAGCACCCGGCCGGCCCCGTCCGCCTGCCCATACCCCTGTCCGTATGCCCCCGTCGACACCGCTGCCCCGTTCCCCGAACCACGTACCGTGCGTGGCGTACAGCCTAGGGGGAACGGACGGCCGACGGTGCCGGGGCGTCCTCGGGGACCCAGCGCAACAGGTCGCCGGGCTGACAGTCGAGCACTTCGCAGAGCGCGGCGAGGGTCGTGAAGCGGACCGCCTTGGCGCGGCCGTTCTTGAGTACCGCCAGGTTGGCCGGCGTGATGCCGACGCGTTCGGCGAGTTCGCCCACGGACATCTTCCGCTTGGCCAGCATCACGTCGATGTCGACGGCGATCGCCATCAGATCACCTCGGCCAGTTCGGCCTGCATCCGCGAAGCCTCGACGTCGCGCGCGACGGCCTGGGCGAGCAGCATCCGCAGGACGAGCACGACGAGCGCGATGCCGAGGACCGCCAAACCCGCTCCGCCCAGCAGGAGCACGATGCCCGGGGCCACGGCCTCGCCCGGCGCCAGGAGCGCTCCGAGCGTGAACACCAGCAGGGCCGCGGCGACGAACGCGCCGATCACGATGTGCACATAGCGGAAGGCGGCGTGGGAGAAGACGGTTCCCAGCCGGGCCATCGTCACCAGGCGCCAGACGCAGACGAGGACGGTCTGCGCCGTCACCACGAAGAGGACCACGACGAGGAGGAGCGGGGCGCGGAGGTAGCCGTACTCCGCGTCCAGTCCTTCGAGGTCGCTCGCCAGCAGCGGGACCATCACCGTCTGTACACCCAGGGAACCCGCCAGCAGCATCACGATCACGGCACGCAGCGCGAGCACGGTCAGCCGTCCCATCGCCCCTCCTCCACTCGAAGCACGATGGAAATCTATCGAGATTCGATAGGTGAGGCAAATGGGCGGCCAGGACCGGGACTACTGGGCGGAGGCCGTCAGGCCGCCCCGCCGGGGAGATGCGAAGCCCTCCAGGGCGGGGCGGGTCAGGCCGGTCGCCCGTGCGACCTCGGCGTCGTCCAGGGCGCCGCAGTCCAGGCCGCGCAGCAGGTAACCGGCGAGGGCCTTGGCGGTGGCCGGCTCGTCCATGACGTCGCCGCCCCCGTCGCCGGCGTACCGGGCGAGGCGGGCGGCGGCCTGTTCGAAGCCCTCGCGGTAGAAGGCGAAGACGGCCGCGTACCGGGTGGGGAGGTGGCCGGGGTGCATGTCCCAGCCCTGGTAGTAGGCGCGGGCGAGGGCGCGGCGGGTGAGGCCGTAGTGCAGGCGCCAGGCGTCGTGGACCCGCGCGGTGGGGCCGACGGGCAGGACGTTGGTGGAGCCGTCCGAGACGCGCACGCCGGTGCCCGCGGCGGCGACCTGCATGACGGCCTTGGCGTGGTCGGCGGCCGGGTGGTCGCTCGCCTGGTGTGCGGCGGACACGCCGAGACAGGCGCTGTAGTCGAAGGTTCCGTAGTGCAGGCCGGTGGCGCGTCCGCCGGCGGCCTGGATCATGCGGGCGACGGCGGCGGTGCCGTCGGCGGCGAGGATCGACTGGCTGGTCTCGATCTGGATCTCGAAGCCGATCCGGCCGGGCTCGAGGCCGCGCGCCTTCTCGAACGCGTCGAGGAGCCGGGCCATGGCGGTGACCTGCTCGGGATAGGTGACCTTGGGCAGGGTCAGGACCAGTCCGCCGGGCAGGCCCCCGGCCTCCAGCAGACCGGTGAGGAAGATGTCGAGGGTGCGGATGCCCCGGTCGCGGACGGCGGCCTCCATGCACTTCATGCGGATGCCCGTGTACGGGGCGGCGGTGCCCGCCGCGTACGCCTCGGCGACGAGCCGGGCCGCGCGGGCCGCGGCCTCGTCCTCCTCCACGTCGGGGCGGTTGCCGTAACCGTCCTCGAAGTCGACGCGCAGGTCCTCGACCGGCTCGCGCTCCAGTTTGGCGCGGACGCGTCCGTACACGTCCTCGGCCAGCGCGCCGTCCAGCCCCAGAACGGCGGCGAAGGAGGCGGCGTCCGGCGCGTGCTCGTCGAGTGCGGCGAGGGCCCGGTCCCCCCAGGTGCGGAGGGTGTCGGCGGCGAAGGCGTCGGCGGGGACGTAGACGGTGTGGACGGGCTGTCGGGTGCCGGGGTCTCCGGGGTAGCGGCGCTCGAGTTCGGCGTCGACCGGCGCGAGGGAGGCACCGATCTCCTCGGTGACGGCATCCGCGAGACTCGTCGACACCCGCTCCTGCTGCCCCTGGCCCATGCGACATCCTCCCGGATTTCCGCGATACGAAATCAACAATTCGTTGAAAGAAGCTATCGGGCGACCTCCTCGCGGGTCAACACCCGTCCCGCGGACCGGTCCGCCCGCCCTCTGGTCATGTTCACGTCCATCTGGGACCGTTTGTCCGTGCCGACTCACCGCCGTGTCACGCGCCGTCCGGTGCTGAAGGGCGCGCTCGCCGCTTCGGTCGCCCTTCCGCTGTCCAGTACAGCACTGCCCTCCGCTCCCGCCTCCGCGGACGGGCGCCTGGACCGTCCCCTGGACGTCATGTCGTTCAACCTGCGGTTCGCGAGCACGGCCGAGCCGCACAGCTGGGCCGCCCGCAGGCCCGTGATGCGGCGGCTGCTGCGCCGTGAGCGCCCGCACGTCCTCGGCACGCAGGAGGGCCTGTACCGGCAGCTGCACGACATCGAGGCCGATCTCGGACCGTCCTACGACTGGATCGGCACCGGACGGGCCGGCGGCAGCCGCGACGAGTTCATGGCGGTTTTCTACGACACCAAGAGGCTGGTCCCGCTGGCCTACGACCACTTCTGGCTGTCCGGCACCCCGGACGTGATCGGCTCGAACACCTGGGGCGGCGCCTCCGTCCGCATGGTCACCTGGGTCCGCTTCCGCGACCTGCGCCGGGGCGGCCGGGAGTTCTACGTCCTCGACACCCATCTGGACAACGCGAGCCGGTACGCACGGGAGCGGGCCGCCGCCCTCCTCGCCGAGCGCGTCCGGGCACTGGCCCGCTCGCTGCCGGTCGTGGTGACGGGGGACTTCAACGTCGCCGCGCACGGCGACCCCGTGTACGACACGCTGCTCGGCGCCGGGCTCGTCGACACGTGGGACGCGGCCGCCGAACGCGGGGAGGCGTACGGGACGTTCCACGGGTACCGCCCGCCGGTGCCGGACGGTGCGCGCATCGACTGGATCCTGGCCACCCCCGGCGTGACGGTGCACCGGGCGTCCGTCAACACCTTCGCGGTGGACGGCACGTTTCCCAGCGACCATCTCCCGGTCCAGGCGGCGCTGACCGTGTGACACGCCGAGGCCCCCGCGACCGGAGCGGTCGCGGGGGCCTCGGACAAGCCGGAGAGGTGATCAGCCCTTGCGGGACTTGATCTCCTCGGTCAGCTGCGGGACCACGTCGAACAGGTCACCGACGATGCCGTAGTCGACCAGGTCGAAGATCGGGGCCTCGGCGTCCTTGTTGACGGCCACGATGGTCTTCGAGGTCTGCATACCGGCGCGGTGCTGGATCGCGCCGGAGATGCCGGAGGCGATGTACAGCTGCGGCGAGACCGACTTGCCGGTCTGGCCGACCTGGTTGGTGTGCGGGTACCAGCCGGCGTCGACGGCGGCACGCGAGGCACCGACGGCCGCGCCGAGCGAGTCGGCGAGCGCCTCGATGATCGCGAAGTTCTCCGCGCCGTTGACACCGCGGCCGCCGGAGACCACGATCGCGGCCTCGGTCAGCTCGGGACGGCCGGTCGACTCGCGCGGCGTACGACCGGTGACCTTGGTGCCGGTCGCCTGGGCGGAGAAGGTGACGCTCAGGGACTCGACCGCACCGGCGGCCGGGGCGGCCTCCACGGCGGCCGAGTTCGGCTTCACCGTGATGACCGGGGTGCCCTTGGAGACACGGGACTTGGTGGTGTAGCTCGCGGCGAACACCGACTGCGTGGCCACCGGGCCCTCGTCGCCGGCCTCCAGGTCGACGGCGTCGGTGATGATGCCGGAGCCCAGGCGCAGCGCCAGACGGGCGGCGATCTCCTTGCCCTCGGCGGAGGAGGCCACCAGCACGGCGGCCGGGGAGACGGCCTCGTGGGCGGCCTGGAGGGCGTCCACCTTCGGCACGACCAGGTAGTCGGCGTACTCGGCGGCCTCGTGGGTGAGGACCTTGACCGCGCCGTGCTCGGCGAGCGTGGCGGCGGTGTCGGAGGCGCCGTTGCCCAGCGCGACGGCGACCGGCTCGCCGATGCGGCGGGCCAGGGTCAGCAGCTCCAGGGTCGGCTTGCGGACGGCACCGTCCACGTGGTCGACGTAGACGAGAACTTCAGCCATGGGACTTCTTCTCTCCTGCTTGCGAAGTGTGCGGGGGCGGGACGCGAGTCGAGCTCTTGGCTCAGATGAACTTCTGGCTCGCGAGGAACTCGGCGAGCTGCTTGCCGCCCTCGCCCTCGTCCTTGACGATCGTGCCCGCGGTGCGGGCCGGACGCTCGGCCGCCGACTCGACGACCGTGTAGGCGTTCTCCAGGCCGACCTCGCCCTCGTCGATGTCGAGGTCGGACAGGTCCCAGGACTGAACCGGCTTCTTCTTGGCCGCCATGATGCCCTTGAAGGACGGGTAACGGGCCTCCCCCGACTGGTCGGTGACCGACACGACCGCGGGGAGGGAGGCCTCGAGCTGCTCGGAGGCGGCGTCGCCGTCACGGCGGCCCTTGACCGTGCCGTCCGCGACGGACACCTCGGACAGCAGGGTCACCTGCGGCACGCCCAGACGCTCCGCGAGCAGCGCCGGTACGACGCCCATGGTGCCGTCGGTGGAGGCCATGCCGGAGATGACCAGGTCGTAGCCGGCCTTCTCGACGGCCTTGGCCAGGACCAGGGAGGTGCCGATGGCGTCGGTGCCGTGCAGGTCGTCGTCCTCGACGTGGATGGCCTTGTCGGCGCCCATGGACAGCGCCTTGCGCAGCGCGTCCTTGGCGTCCTCCGGGCCCACCGTCAGCACGGTGATCTCCACGTCGTCGTCGGAGTTCTCCGAGATCTGCAGCGCCTGCTCGACCGCGTACTCGTCCAGCTCGGAGAGCAGACCGTCCACATCGTCACGGTCGACGGTCAGGTCATCGGCGAAGTGCCGGTCGCCAGTGGCGTCGGGCACGTACTTCACAGTGACAACGATCCTCAAGCTCACGCCGGCTCTCCTACTGCATCGTCATTTCTGGCTGCCTGCCTGCAGGCAGCATAGGCGCCTGAAGCGGGCGATCCCGGTCGGGGCGACCCACGCTCCGAACGAAATATTACTCGTCAGTACACCCAGTTCTTCCCCGCTAAGCAAGCGCTTTGAACTGTGACCTTCGCAACGCAGCGTAACCGGAACTCGACGGGTCCGCGACCAGGAGGGACCCCGGATCAGTCGCGCAGACCGTTGAAACGTCCCTGGTGGTAGAGGAGCGGACGGCCCTGGCCGGACGGGTCGCCCAGCAGGACCTCGGCGACCACGATCCGGTGGTCGCCCGCGGGCACCCGCGCCACCACCTTGCACACCATCCAGGCCGGCACGTCGTCCAGGACGGGGACGCCCTCGGGCCCCTCCCGCCAGGCGGTGGCCGGGCCGAAGCGGTCGACGCCGCTGCGCGCGAAGGTCGCCGCCAGCTCCTGCTGGTGCTCCCCGAGGACGTGCACGCCGACATGGTCGCTCGTGGCGATCACGGACCAGCTGGAGCTTCCCGTACCGACACCGAAGGACAGCATCGGGGGCTCGGCGGAGACCGAGGCGAGGGAGGTGGCGGTGAAGCCGACGGGGCCCCGGCTGCCGCGCGCGGTGATCACCGCGACGCCCGCCGCATGCCTGCGGAAGACGGAGCGCAACAGCTCGGGCGAGGCGGGCCGGGCGGTGCCGAGGCCGGACGGGGCCGTCATGAAACTGTCCTTCTGCGGGAGACGACGAGCGGGTTCGCGGCTGCTCACCGGCCCGGTCGGCGCACGCGCGCGGCGCGGGCGGCCGCCTGACGGCCGGGTACCCGCCGGAGGCGAAGGAGTTCCGAAGGCATGGAGTCAGGCTGACGACGGGTGGCATGCACAGTCAAGTCGGTCCCGTGATGTGGGAGATGCCTCACCGTGGTCCCCAGGGCCCTCACACCGCCTCCCCGAGCGCGGCGATGACATCCGCCTTGCGCGGCTGTCCGGCCGCGCGCCGTACGACCCGGCCGGCCGCGTCGAGAACCAGCACCGTGGGCGTCCTGACGATCCCCAGGCGGCGTACGAGGTCCAGACGGGCCTCGGCGTCGATCTCCACGTGGGTCACGCCGGGCACCAGACCGGCCACCTCGCCGAGCACCCGGCGGGTCGCCCGGCAGGGCGCGCAGAAGGCGCTGGAGAACTGCACCAGGGTGGCGCGCTCCCCCAATCGGACCCCCAGTTCGCCGCCCAGTTCCGCCTGCGGCCCACTCGCCCCCGGCCGTTCCGCTCCGTCCGGACCTCGCACTCGACCTCTCCCGCCATGGCTGTCCTGTCAGCCGTTTCAAGCGTCCCGGGAGCCCCGCACATTCCCGGTGGCCGCACAAAGATCGAGGTGGGCCGGGGGCGGACGTGACGAGAATCTCGCCGCCGACGGGCGCCAGGGCTGGTTCACCGGCCGTTCTTCGGGCACCATCTGCGACAAGCCGTAAAACCTACGGCTGCGTAACTTCGACTGGGAGCCCCCTTCCCAGGCAGAGAAGGAAGGGTCTCCACCCGCCCATGGCAGAACTCGTCTACCGGCCCGTCGTCGGTTTCGCCCGCACCCTGTTCAAGGTGTGGGACCTCAAGATCGACTGCCAGGGTTCGGAGAACATCCCGCGCACGGGCGGCGCCGTGCTGGTGAGCAATCACATCAGCTATCTGGACTTCGTCTTCAACGGCCTGGCGGCCCTTCCCCAGAAGCGGCTCGTGCGCTTCATGGCGAAGGAGTCGGTCTTCCGTCACCGCGTCTCCGGTCCGCTGATGCGCGGCATGAAGCACATCCCGGTGGACCGTGAGCAGGGCGAGGCGGCGTACGAGCACGCGCTGCGGTCGCTGCGGTCGGGTGAGATCGTCGGCGTCTTCCCGGAGGCCACCATCTCGCAGTCGTTCACGCTGAAGAGCTTCAAGTCGGGTGCCGCGCGTCTGGCGCAGGAAGCGGGCGTGCCGCTGGTCCCGATGGCGGTGTGGGGCACGCAGCGCCTGTGGACCAAGGGCCACCCGCGCAACTTCGGACGCAGCCACACGCCCATCACCATCCGCGTGGGCGAGGCGCTCGAGGCGTCCAAGGACAAGTACGCGGGGGCGATCACCCGTCAGCTGCGCGAGCGTGTGCAGGAGCTGCTGGAGGCGGCGCAGCGCGCGTACCCGGTGCGGCCGAAGGGTCCGGACGACACCTGGTGGATGCCGGCCCACCTCGGGGGCACGGCCCCGACCCCGGAGCAGGTCCGCCGGGCCGAGGCGCACTGACCCGTTCCGCCGCCGGTCCGCCGGGGCCGGTCAGGCCGCGGGGTGAACCGTGACGCGTGCGCCGGGGCTGAACTTCTCCAGCAGACCGGCGAGTTCGGCGGCCGCCGCCTCCACCTCGGGGACCGGCATCGGGGCCATGCTTTCCAGCAGGAAGATGCCCGAGGCGGTCTCCTCGGTGAGCCGGGTGCGCGGGCCCTGGCGCCAGTTCCAGCGGCGGCACGTCACGCCGGTGTCGTCGCGCCACACCACTTCGCCGGGGTCGGGGTGCTCGACCGTCTCCTCTCCCCCGGCGACGGTCACGAAGCCCTCCTCGCCGGTGGCGCGTACGAGCCGCATCCCGCCGTCGATGCGGTCGATGTCCTCGCCGCCCACGGGGATCAGGTGGGCGACGCTGACGGCGTTGTAGAGGTCGACGAGGAGATTGATCCGGGGCAGTCCCGCCTCCGACAGGGCCCGCCTGGCCAGCGCCTCGGCCGAGTTGCGGGTGCGGGAGGGCTTGGAGCCGAACGCCGTGTAGATCTCGCGCCAGGCCGCCATGTGCGGATCCTCGTGCGGGGCCCGGCCGCGCAGCCGTTCGGCGAGCCGGCCCGCCGCGTCGTCGAGCAGTGCGGAACTCGCTTCCGTGCTCGCCCCGTTGACCAGGCCGTGCGCCTCGACGGTGACATGGGTGAAGCCGGGTGCGAGGGCGCGCACCGCGTCGGACACGGTCGGCGTGAAGGTCATGACCCGCCTTGGGCTCGGAGTGCGGTGGGAAGTGTCCGCCACAGGTGCGGTCGGTCGGGGGCGGCCTTGAGGGCGTCCAGTACGACCGGATGCGGTGCAGCATACAGGACCGGGTAGTCCATCTCGTTGGACGCCGGGTCGGGCGTGAAGGCCAGCCGCTCACCGTCGAGGGAGAACCGTGCGTCCACTCCGGGCTTGTTGCCGCGGGGGTCCTGCCGGTGCCAGGCGCCGTGGAAGCGCACGGCGACCAGGCCGTGGACGACGCCGAGGTTCTGGTAGCAGAGCGCGGTCGGGATGTCCTCGGCCCGCAGCAGCGCGGCCAGCGCATGGGCCTTGGCGTAGCAGATGCCGGTGCGCTGCTCCAGCACGTCGGAGGCGCGCCAGGTCACGCGGAGATCGCCGACGTCGTGCGAGTGCGGGATGGTGTCGCGCACGTACTCGAATGCCGCCTGCGCATACTCATACGAGTCGGCCACGTGCGCGGCAAGCCGTGCGGCCGTCTCGCGGACCAGCGGATGGTGATGATCGATCGCCTCGTCCGCGGCGAGATACGCGGAGAGGTCCGGCGTTTCCTGGATCAGCTGCATGGCGCCAGAGCATAGGTATGCGGCCGGCCGGCATGCAATGCATTTCCAGTCGACCGCATACTTATACAGTCAGGCCCAGCGCGCCATCTCCTCCTTGAGCGCCGCCACGAACGTGTCCACGTCGTCCTCGGTGGTGTCGAACGAGCACATCCAGCGGACGTCGCCCGCCGCCTCGTCCCAGAAGTAGAAGCGGAACCGCTTGCGCAGACGCTCGCCCACCTCGTGCGGCAGCCGCGCGAAGACGGCGTTGGCCTGCACGGGGTAGAGGATCTCCACCCCGTGTACCGCGCGCACGCCCTCGGCCAGCCGCTGTGCCATCTCGTTGGCGTGCCGGGCGTTGCGCAGCCACAGGTCCCGCGCGAGCAGGGCCTCCAGCTGCACCGACACGAAGCGCATCTTCGACGCGAGCTGCATGGACAGCTTGCGCAGGTGCTTCATGCGCCGGATGCCGTCCGGGTCCAGGACGACGACGGCCTCGCCGAAGAGGGCGCCGTTCTTCGTGCCGCCCAGCGAGAGCAGGTCGACCCCGACCGCGTTGGTGAAGGTGCGCAGCGGCACGTTCAGCGTGGCGGCGGCGTTGGCCAGCCGGGAACCGTCGACGTGCACCTTCATGCCGTGGGCGTGTGCGTGCTCGCAGATGGCGCGGATCTCGTCGGGCGTGTAGACCGTGCCCAGCTCGGTGGCCTGGGCCAGGGAGACCACCTGTGGCATCGCGCGGTGCTCGTCGTCCCAGCCGTAGGCCTCCCGGTCGATCAGCTCCGGGGTGAGCTTGCCGTCCGGGGTGGGCACGGTGAGCAGCTTGATCCCGCCGACCCGCTCCGGCGCCCCGCCCTCGTCCACGTTGATGTGGGCGCTCTCGGCGCAGATCACCGCGCCCCAGCGGTCGGTGACGGCCTGGAGCGCCACGACGTTGGCGCCGGTGCCGTTGAACACCGGGAACGCCTCGGCCGTCGGCCCGAAGTGGCTGCGGATCACCTGCTGGAGATTCTCGGTGTACGCGTCCTCGCCGTACGCGACCTGGTGCCCGCCGTTGGCCACGGCCAGGGCGGCGAGCACCTCCGGGTGGGCCCCGGCGTAGTTGTCGCTGGCGAAACCGCGGACGTCCGGGTCGTGATGACGACGCGCGTCGGTCCTCGGTGGGTTCACGGCTTCTCGGTCAGCCACAGACGGTTTCCGTTCACTTCCGCGGCGGGCTTCTCCCAGACTCCGGCGATGGCCTCGGCCAGGTCCTTGACATCCGTGAAGCCCGCGAACTTCGCGTTGGGGCGGTCGGCGCGCATCGCGTCGTGCACCAACGCCTTGACCACCAGGATCGCAGCCGCCGACGTCGGTCCCTGATCCCCCCCGGCCTTGCGGAAGTAGTCCGCCATGGCCAGCGTCCACGCCTCGGCGGCGGCCTTGGCCGCGGCGTAGGCGGCGTTGCCCGCGGTGGGCCTGGTCGCGCCGGCCGCGCTGATCAGGAGGTAGCGGCCGCGGTCGCTGCGCTGCAGCGCCTCGTGGAAGGCAAGGGTGGTGTGCTGCACCGTCCGCACCAGCAGCAGCTCCAGGAAGTCCCAGTCGTCCACGCTGGTCTTGGTGAAGGTCTCGCTGCCGCGCCAGCCGCCCACGAGGTGGACCAGGCCGTCGACCCGGCCGAACTCCTTCTCGACCCGCGCCGCCCACTCGCGGGTGGAGTGCAGGTCCAGCAGGTCGACCGTGTCCCCGGTGACGGTGGCGCCGCCGTGCGCGTAGCGCGCCGCGTCGACCGCCTCCGCCAGCCGCTCCGGGTCGTTGTCGGAGCCGACGACCGTCGCCCCCGCCTCGGCCAGCCTCAGCAGTGCCGCACGTCCCGCGGGTCCTCCCGCGCCGGCCACCGCGATCACCGCACCGTCGAGCGCCCCGTTCCCCATGATCTTCGCCTCCTGAGCAGTGTTGTGAACGAGATCGCTCACGCGGCGACCCGCTCGGCACCGTCCGCCGTGATGCCCTTGGTGGACGCGATCACGTTCTTCAGCTTCTTGGACAGTGCCTCATAGAACATGCTCAGCGGAAACTCGTCCGGAAGCACGTCATCGACGAGTTTCCGCGGCGGCAGCGTCAGGTCCAGGGCATCGGGGCCCTTGGCCCACCTGGAGCCCGGGTGCGGGGAGAGATAGGTCGAGACCAGCTCGTACCCGGCGAACCAGTGGACGAGCTTGGGACGGTCGATGCCGTCGCGGTACAGCGTCTCGATCTCGGCGCACAGCTGGTTGGTGACCTGCGGGGCACGCTCCCAGTCGATGGAGAGCTTGTTGTCGGTCCAGCTGACGACGTCGTGCTTGTGCAGGTAGGCGAAGAGCAGCTGGCCGCCGAGGCCGTCGTAGTTGCGCGTCCGCTCGCCGGTGACGGGGAAGCGGAACATCCGGTCGAAGAGCACCGCGACCTGGACGTCACGGGCCTGCGGGACGCCGTCGCCGGCGAGCTTCACGGCCTCCTTGAAGGCGGTGAGGTCGCAGCGCAGCTCCTCCAGGCCGTACATCCAGAACGGCTGGCGCTGCTTGATCATGAAGGGGTCGAACGGCAGGTCGCCGTGGCTGTGGGTGCGGTCGTGGACCATGTCCCAGAGCACGAACGCCTCTTCGCAGCGCTTCTGGTCGTGCACCATGGCGGCGACGTCCTCGGGCAGCTCGAGGCCGAGGATGTCGACGGCGGCCTCGGTGACGCGGCGGAAGCGGGCCGCCTCGCGGTCGCAGAAGATGCCGCCCCAGGTGAAGCGCTCGGGGGCCTCGCGCACGGCGATGGTCTCGGGGAAGAGGACCGCGGAGTTGGTGTCGTAGCCCGCGGTGAAGTCCTCGAAGGTGATGCCGCAGAACAGCGGGTTGTCGTAGCGGGTGCGCTCCAGCTCGGCCAGCCAGTCGGGCCAGACCATGCGCAGCACGACCGCCTCGAGGTTGCGGTCGGGGTTGCCGTTCTGGGTGTACATCGGGAAGACCACCAGGTGCTGGAGGCCGTCCACGCGGTTCGCGGCGGGCTGGAAGGCGAGCAGCGAGTCGAGGAAGTCGGGCACCTCGAAGCCGCCCTCGGCCCAGCGGGCCAGGTCCTTGGCCAGGGCCTCGTGGTAGCTGCGGTCGTGCGGGAGGAGCGGGGAGAGCTCCTCGACGGCACCGATCACGTCCCGCACCGCACGCTCGGCGTCGGCACGCTCCGGGGCACCGTCGGCGTCGAAGTCGATCGAACCGTCCTTGGACTGCCAGGGCCGGATCCGCTCCACGGCATCCTTGAGCACGGGCCATGCCGGGTGCTCGATCACCCTGGTCGCCGAAGGAACCTGCCCCTCGGCACCCACCTGCACAAGAATTTCCGTCATGTCCCATCCTCCACGGGAGAACCTCGCGTAAGGAGACCGTATACACAGAGGGTTTCTCCCAGCAAGGGGCACCTCCGGAAATTATCCTGCCGCACCCCCGCCTTCACCGCATTTTTTACTGCGGAACACCCGGGCGGGCGGCGCTGTGTGCAATCGATGTTCAGCCTCTGGACGCGGCGGTCACAGGCGATACGGTCCAGGAGGGCCGCAGGGACGCGGCCCCCCGCCGCCGTCGACGGAAGCGAGTCGAACCTTGAACTTCCTCACCATCGGTCACCGCGGAGTCATGGGTGTCGCCCCCGAGAACACCCTCCGGTCCTTCGTCGCCGCCCAGGAGGCGGGTCTGGACGTCATCGAACTCGATCTGCATCTGAGCAAGGACGGCGCGCTCGTCGTCATGCACGACACGACAGTGGACCGCACGACGGACGGCACGGGTCTCATCGCCGAAAAGACACTCGCCGAACTGCGCGCCCTGGACGCCGGGCAGGGCGAGCGCATCCCGCTCTTCGACGAGGTGCTGGAGGCCGTCCGGGCACCGCTCCAGGCCGAGATCAAGGACGTGCGGGCGGCGCGGGCGCTCGCCGACGTGATGAACGGGCGGGATCTGACAGGGCGGGTGGAGGTCGCCTCGTTCCACGACGAGGCGATCACCGAGATCGCGCGGCTGGTACCCGGGGTGCGCACGGCGCTCGTCGCCAGCCGCTACGGCACCGACGTCGTGGAGCGGGCGGTCGCGGCCGGCGCCTCGACCGTCTGTCTCAACATCCGCCGGCTCACCCTGGAGATCGTGGAACGGGCGCGGAAGGCGGATCTGGCCGTCCACGGCTGGGTGGTCAACACCCAGGACCACCTCCGGCTGGTCCGCGCCCTGGAACTCGACGGTGCGACCACCGACTACCCGGAGATCAAACGCACCGGCCGCTTCACCGCGTGACCCGCCCGGTGCCGGGCGGCGGTCAGGCCAGCTCCTTCACCAGCAGTTCGAACTGCAGGTCGTCGCGCTGCGGGATGCCGAAGCGCTCGTCGCCGTACGGGAAGGGCGTCATCCTTCCCGTACGGCGGTAGCCGCGCCGCTCGTACCAGGCGATCAGGTCCTCCCGCACGGAGATCACGGTCATGTGCATCTCGGCCACGCCCCAGGTTTCGCGGGCCCGGCGCTCGGCCTCCGCGAGGATCGTCCTGCCGAGTCCGGCGCCCTGGAGGGCGGGGCTGACCGCGAACATCCCGAAGTAGGCGTGAGCGCCGCGGTGTTCGAGCTGGCAGCAGGCGACTATCCGGCCCTCGCGCTCCACCGTCAGCAGTCGGCTGTCCGGCGATGTGACGACCTCCAGCACGCCCTCCGGATCGGTCCGCTGCCCCTGCAGGATGTCCGCCTCGGTGGTCCACCCGGCCCGGCTGGAGTCTCCGCGGTACGCCGACTCGACCAGCGCGACGAGGGCGTCCACGTCGGCGTCGGTGGCGTCGCGGAAGGTCAGTGCGGTGTCGGTGGCGGATTCCATGGGCAGGTCTCCCGGTTCGTGTGCGCTGCCTGCGGCGTGGCTCGGACGGGAACGAGACTAACCCGGCCGTTACGCTCGGCCGCATGGTGCATGTACTGGGCAGCCGCGTCCTGCTCCGCCCCACCGACCCCGACCGCTCCCGCGCCTTCTACGGCGAACAGCTGGGCCTCGCCGTCCACCGCGAGTTCGGTACGGGTCCCGAGCGCGGCACCGTCTACTTCCTCGGCGGCGGGTTCCTGGAGCTCTCGGGCCGTTCGGGCGCCGCCGCGGCCGGATCGCCGGACGTCCGGCTGTGGCTCCAGGTCGAGGACCTCAGCGCGGCGCACGAGGAACTGGAGGCAAAGGGTGTCGGAATCGTCCGGCCCCCGGTGCGGGAGCCGTGGGGGCTGATCGAGATGTGGATCGCGGATCCGGACGGGACGCCGATCGTCCTCGTCGAGATCCCGGCCGACCATCCGCTGCGGTACCGGCCGGGAATCTGACGGCGGGCGTTCAGTCCGGGCGGTGCTCCCAGCCGCGGTCGGTGCGGGTCAGTTCGCGGAAACCGGCGCGGCTGAGTCGGTCGAGCACGGTGTGGTCGGTCTCCGCTTCGTAGGCGGCCAGACGGTCCACGCCGCACAGGCGGAGCCAGTCGGCGGCACGGGCCAGCAGCCGCTCCTCCAGGCCGGTGCCCTGTGCGGCGGGCTCGATGTGGAGGTTGCCGACGTCCGCGAGGCCGGCGGCCCGCGTGAGGCGTTCGGGGCGGGCCAGTGCCGTGTCGACCTCGATGAAGCCGCGGGCGCTGCCGTCCGCGTACGCCGTGAAGCGGGTGCCGCACTCCCCCACGGTACGCAGGAAGGTGAGGTCCTCACCGGGCACGTCCCGCGGCAGGTCGGCCACGCGGGCCAGGAGGATCACCTCGGTGTCCCCGACGTGCCGGAAGCCCGCGGCCTCGTAGACGGCCCGCACATGCGGCCAGTTCCGGGGCAGTCCGTACACGACGGGGGCCGGCAAGGCCCCGTCGGCGTAGCGGACGCGGACGTTCCAGCGGGCGAGCAGGGCCAGGCAGGCCCGCATCAGGAGGTGCCCGGCGTCCGCGGCGTCCGGCAGGAACGAGGTCGGCGGGCGGCAGACGAACCAGTCGATCTCCCCGGCGTCCCGGTAGCTCTCGCCGACTTCCGCGTCGGCGCGGTAGCGCAGCAGATGGGCGCCGGCGACGACCTGTCCACGGCGCTCGGCGACGAGCGTCGCCCGCTCGGCCACCCAGGGGTCCGTGATGAATTCGCCGGGCTGGCGCTCCAGGTCGCCGAGGACGGTGTTCACGGAGACGGAGACGCCGGGGACGACGGCCGCGACATGGGTGTTCACCAGATCGGTGAGCTGGTCGCGGTCGGTGCGGCGGAAGGGACGTACGGCGAGCGCGGGCACGGGGTACCTCCGGGCAGGGTGAAGGAGCCGGGGGCCGCCACGCGGTGCGGTACGGGGCGAGGGTACGGCCGGACCGCCGGGGCGCGCCAGCCGCTTTCGCGCCGGATGGCCGGGGCCGGGGGCCGGCCTTAGCGTGCTGGAGGACGGAAGGAGCGCCATGGAACTGTCCGCACCGGTGATCGGCGGGCCCTGCTGGGCCGAGCTGGGCACCACCGACCTGCAGTCGGCCGCACGCTTCTACACGCGGCTGTTCGGCTGGCGCCCCGAGACGGATCAGCGGCAGGAGGCGGGCGGCTACACGGTCGCCCGCCTCGGTGACGCGCCGGTCGCCGCGCTGGCACCGCTGTACCAGGAGTCCCAGCCGGTCGCGTGGAGCGTGTCCTTCTCGGTGACCGACGCGGACGCCGCCCTCCGCGCGGTGAGCGCGGCGGGCGGGCACGCGCTGCTCGGCCCGACGGACGTGTTCGACGTGGGCCGTTTCGCGGTGGCCGCGGACCCCAACGGAGCAGTGTTCCAGCTGTGGCAGGCGGGCACCTTCCCGGGCGCCGGGGCGTTCAACGTCCCGGGGTCGCTGGGCTGGGTGGAGCTGCTGACCCGCGCGCCCCAGGAGGCCGTGGCCTTCTACACCGCCGTGTTCGGCTGGAGCGTGGACCCGTCCCTGCGCTACCCCCAGTGGGGCGTCGACGGCGCGGACTTCGGCGGCATGGTGACGATGGACGAGAAGTTCCCGCACGAGGTGCCCGCGCACTGGCTGCCGTACTTCGCCGTCGACGACGTGGACGCCGCCGCGGTGACCACCACGACGGTGGAGGGCACGGTGCTGATGGAGCCCGTCTCGCACCCGGAGCGGCCGCGCATGGCGGTGCTCCGGGACCCGCAGGGCGCGATGTTCGGCGTCTACCGGGCCGCCGGCGAACGGTGAGCGCCGGAAGGAGGCGCGGGGTGTGCCGTCACGCGCGCAGTGCGCCCAGGCGGCCCTCCAGCTGCCCGAGCAGCTCGCCGAGCAGGGCGGCCAGCTCGCCGAGTTCCGGGCTGTCCAGACCGGACAGCACGGCGGTCTCGTAGGCCAGCTGTGCGGGCAGGATGCCGTCCACCGTGTCGCGTCCGGCGTCGGTGAGGCGGACGTGGGCGACCCGGCGGTCGCGGGTGTCGCCCCGGCGCTCCACCAGTCCCCGCTCGGTGAGCTGCTTGAGGCGTTTGGTGACGGCAGCGCCCGAGGAGAAGGTCTCGCGGGCCAGTTCGCTGGGGGTCAGCTCGTGGCCGGTGCGGCGCAGCGCGCCGAGCAGGTCGAACTCCGCGCGGGAGAGTCCGGCCCGGCGCAGCGGGGCGTCCTCCGCCTGCTGGAGGAGGGCCGCGCAGCGGTTGATGCGGCCGATGACCTCCATGGGGCCGGTGTCCAGGCCGGGGTGGACGGCGCGCCACTGCCGGACGACCGCAGCGACGGTGTCGCCCCGCCGTCCGGGCGAATTCCCGTCGCCCGGCGAGAGTTCCTCGTCGCCTCTCGCCCGTGGTCCTTCGGTCGCCGTCATGGCCGTGCGTCCTCCGTGTGCGTGCCCGTGCCGGGGTCGGGGAGCTCTCCCCGGCGTCGTACCGTCGCCGCGAGCGTACGGTGTCCCGCCTGCTCGGCGAGCACGACCCGCTCCTGCGCCGGGGTGCGCTGCCACCACTCGCCGGACGCGGCGTCGGCGGTGGCGCGCAGTTCGACCAGAGCGGCGGCGAGGCCGCGGCGGGCGGACTCCAGGGCCACCGGCGTGGCCGACGGGTCGGTCAGGGCGCGGGCGGCGGCCGCGCGGGCGCGGTCCACGGCGGTGAGGGACCGCTGGACGCGGTCGCCCGCACGCCGGTTGGTGACGGCCACGGCGGCGGCGAACCCGACCAGCGCACCGACGAGGGTGTCCACGGCGCGCTCGGCGACCAGGGCCCCGGTCGGCTGCGGGCCGGCGAACTCGGTGACCAGCAGCGCCAGCGGGGTGACGCAGACGGTGCCGAGCCAGTAGTTGCGGCCGATGAGCGCCTCGGCTCCGAAGTTGAACAGCAGGCAGCACAGCACGAGCGCGAGCGGACCGAGATGGGCCACCGGGGCGACGACGGCGAACAGCAGGACGCCGACGAGGTTGCCGACGACGCGCTGCACCGTCCGGCTCCAGGTGAGGGTCAGGTTGGCCTGGTAGAGCGCGGCGGCGGTGACCAGGGCCCAGTAGGGGCGGCCGATGCCCAGGGCGAGGGACGCGTAGCCGGCGAGCGCGCAGCCGAGCGCGGTGCGGACGGCGATCGGGGCGAGCGGACCGAGCCGGTCCCGCAGGGGCGGCGGCGGGGTGGCGCGTTCGACGGCCACGCCGAGGAGTTCACCGGCGTCGGCGCTGGGCTCCTCGGGGCGCGGGACGGCACCGGTGCCGCGCAGGGCGCGGGCCCACGTGCGCAGGCGCGCGGGGTCGGCGTCGGCCGGTGCGGCGAGGGCGGCCTCGGCGCGGACGACGAGCCGTTCCAGGCCGCGCCGGACGGCGGAGGGCCGGTTGCCCGCGGCGAGCAGCGTCTGCCAGGCGGCCTGCACGGCCGCGTAGGCGGCGGTGCGGGCGCCGGTGCCGCCGGTCTCGGCGTACGCGGCGGCGGCGTTCAGGGCGTGGGCGGTGGCTCGGCGCTCGGGGCCGTGCGGCCGCAGGGGCGCGGGCGCCATGCCCACCGCGTAGGCCCAGAGCCCGGCCGCGGCGGCGAGTGCGAGGTGGCCGGGGACCTGCCCGAGGGTCTGCGGCAGGAAGAGGGAGGCGGAAGTGACGAAGGTGAGCACCACGTTGCCGGGTGGTCCGATCCGGGTGGCGTCGCACAACGCCTTCTGCACGGCGGCCAGAACCGCACCGACCGTGACGAGGACGACCGGGTTCCCGGTGAGGGAGGCGGCCACCAGGGACACGGCGAGGCCGCCGAGCATGCCCAGCACGACCCGCGCCAGCACCCTGGCCCGTGCGGCGTACGGGCGGTTGTGGGCGTACAGGGCGCACAGTGATCCGGCCATGGTGTACATCGCGAGGTCGAGCCGGCCGAGCGCGGCCAGGAACAGGCCGGGCGGAGCCACGGCGGCGACCACGCTGAGGGCGGGCTTGAACCAGATGTCGGAGGGCCGCCCGAGGCGCAGCGGCCCGGTGAGGGGGAGGCGGCGCGCGGCCGGGATGGAGAGGGTACTGCTCATGACGAACAACGTTAACAGATAATTTACCCGTAAAGCATGGGCGCTGACCTGCTGCGCTCCCCCGAACGCTCCCCACGTACCCCCGTGCGCCCGCGTGCCCGCCGCCGGGGCCGGGCATCCCCTGACCGACCGCCGTACGGGTCGAGGGGGAGGTGGGTGTGCACGGACCGGGGTCGTCCGGCTGGCTGCTGGTCGCGCTGTGCGCGGCGACCGGCGTCTACTGTCTGCTGCGGCTGCGCAGCTCTGTGGAGGAGCAGCGCCGGGCCGCGGGCGGCGAGGCGCTGATGGGCTTCGGGATGGCCGTGATGGCCGTGCCCGCGACGGCATTCAGCCCGCCGTCGTGGGCCTGGCCCGCCCACGCCGCGGTGTTCGGGGCGGCCGGGCTGCACGCGCTGTGGGCGGCCCGCGCGGGCGCCTGCCATCTGCATCATCTGATCGGTGCCGGGGCGATGGTGTACATGGCCGTGACCATGGCCTCCGCCTCTCCCGGACACGGGCAGGGACATCCGCCGCCGCACGGCGGCACGGACATACCCGTGGTGACCGGCACCCTGCTGCTCTATTTCGTCGCGTACGTCCTCGTGACCGGCGCGCGTCTGGTGCCGGTGACCGCCCCGGCCGGGAGCGGCCCTGCGGGGAGCGGCCCGGAGCCCGGCTGGGGCGACCGGCCGGAACTGGCGCGGGCCTGCCGGCTGTCCATGGGCATCGCGATGGTGGCGATGCTGCTGGCGATGTGACGGCCGCCCGGTGGCCGCGAGCCGTGGGCGTTGTCTGTGTCACTTCGGTCCCGCCCCCGTACCCCCGGGCGGCCCGCGCTCATAGGCTGCACACATGATCCTCCCCGCGGTCCTGCTGCTGCTCGGCGTCCTGACCGCTGTCGTGGGTCCCCGGCTGCTCGCCCGGGCCGACTGGCCCGACCGTGAACCGGTGGTGGCGCTGTGGGCGTGGCAGTGCGTCATCGCGGCCGTCCTGCTGTGCTGCGCCCTGTCGATGACGTTCAGCGCGGCGGCCGCCTGGCACGCGGTGGGCGGCCAGGTGTTCGCCACCGCACCCCGCGCCGTCGTGGAGGCCTACTCCCTGGGCACGTCGGGACTCTGGGCGGAGACCACCGCGGTGGCACTCGCGTGCGGCGGGCTGTGGAGCGCCGCGATGCTGGTCCGGGAGGTCGTACGGGCTCGCGCGCGCCGGCGGACCCGCCGGGCCGACCTGCGGCTGCGCGCACCGCTGCTGCCCGGGGAGGAGCCCGGCACCGACCGGCTCGTGGTCCTGGAGGGTGAGCGGCCCGACGCCTGGTGGCTGCCCGGCACGCCGCCCCGACTGGTCGTCACCACGGCCGCGTTGCGCCGGCTGAAGGGCCGACAGCTGGACGCCGTCCTCGCCCACGAACAGGGTCACGCGCGGGCCCGGCACGACTGGCTGCTGCACTGCTCGTCCGCGCTGGCGGGCGGCTTCCCGCAGGTGCCGGTGTTCGCGGCGTTCCGCGAGGAGATGCACCGGCTCGTCGAACTCGCCGCCGACGACACGGCGTCCCGCCGCTTCGGCCGGCTGACCACGGCGCTCGCCCTGGTGGAACTCAACGAGCACCGCGGCGTGTTCGGCCCCGGTCCGGACCCACGGGCACAGGTCCCGGCCCGGGTCCACCGGCTGCTCACCCCCGCGGACCGGCTGACCGCGGGGCGGCGGCTGCGGCTGACCGCCGTCGCATCGCTGGTGCCGGTGGTGCCCGTCCTGGTGGCGTTCGTACCGGGATTGCGGGCACTGGGGTAGTCCGCGGGCCGAGAAGGGGCCGGCGGCGGAGACCTGACTGGCCCCGGACGCCGCCGGTCGACAAGGATCGCCCCATGAGCACCCCCCACACCGCATCCCCGCCCAGGCCGCCGCAGCACCGTCCCGCCGCTCTGTACGCCGGAGCGCTGGCGGTGTGCTCGGCGCTGCTGCTGGCCCTGGTCGCCGTCGAGTGGAGACCGCTGCTCGGCCTGGACGGCGACATCTCCCGCACCACCCACCGCTGGGCGGTGGCGGAGCCCGGGCTGACCCGGACCGCCCGCATCCTGACGGACTGGGTCTGGGATCCGTGGACGATGCGGGTGCTGTGCGGTGTGGCGGCGGGGCTGCTGGCGTGGCGGTACGCGGACCGGTGGACCGCGGCGTGGCTGGTGCTGACGGTGGCCGTCGGGACGGCCGTGCAGCAGGGCCTGAAGGCCGCGCTGGGCCGTGCCCGCCCCGTCTGGCCCGACCCGGTCGACTCCGCGCACTACGCGGCCTTCCCCTCGGGCCACGCCATGACCGCGACGGTCGTGTGCGGCCTCCTGCTGTGGCTTCTGCGCCGCAGCGGGGTGGACCGTGCCCTGTGGCGCGCGGCGCTGGCCGTGGCGGTGGTCTCGGTGGCCGGCGTGGGCCTCACCCGCGTCTGGCTGGGCGTCCACTGGCCGACGGACGTCGTGGGCGGCTGGCTGTTCGGCGCCCTGCTGGTGACGGGGGCCGTGGTCGTTCACAAGCAACGTCACCCCGACCGCCGCCGCTCGCTCCCGCGAAGCCGGTAGCGGCCTTCCGCACGCCCCGCCCACAAGTGCTCGCCTCGGCGCGTGAACAGGCCGAGGCCGTCCGCCTCGGACGATCCCCCGCGTCGCCCGAGGCGGACGGCAGCCCGGACCGGGCCCGAAGGCCCGGCCGCATGCGTTGAGTATAGTTGGCTGGCAGCCAGTCAACGCAGGAGTCCAGCATGTCCCCGCGCAGCGCCCTGGTCAATGAAGAGTTGCGGAGGCGTTCGAAGGAGCGGCTTCTGCACGCCGCCGTCGAGCTGGTCAGCGAGCACGGGTACGAGGCCACGACGCTCGGCGACATCGCCGACCGGGCGGGTTCCGCGCGGGGCCTGGTCTCGTACTACTTTCCGGGAAAACGCCAGCTCGTGCAGTCCGCCGTGCACCGTCTGATGCACCGGACGCTGGAGGAGGCCCTGGAGCGCGAGCCGTGCACGGACGACGGCCGGGAGCGGATGGCGCGGGCCATCGACGCGATCCTGGGCCTGGCGCGGGACCGTCCGGTGCTGATGCGCCAGCACATGGCCGGACTACTGCAGGCCGAGGGATTCGTGCCCTGTCCCGAGCAGCGGCGGCTGGCCGAACTGCTGAGCGACACCGTCGCGCGGCACGGCTCCAGTGACGTCGAGTCCGACTACCCGATGCTGCGCGCCCTGCTGATGGGCGCCGTCTACGCGGCCCTGATGCCGGGTGCGCCGATGCCCGTGCCGGTGCTGCGCGCGGAGTTGTTCAAGCGCTACCGGCTCGACTGGGGAATGGGCGTCCCGCCGGGCACCGGAGGGCCCGGCGGGACGTGTGAGAAGGACCGGACGGACATGGCCCGGTTCTTCGCGACGGAGCCGGACGCTCAGTCGAAGTAGTCCGGCTGCGTCTGCACGTTGAGCTCACGCAGGTGGACCCAGCGGGCCGGGTCCGTGCGCCGGTCGTCGATCTTCAGGACGTCGAAGCCCTTGGCGATGTCGTTCGAGTAGATGTAGCCGTTGTAGTAGTACGCCGACCAGGAGCCGCCGGTGACGATCCGGTCGGTGGTCAGCGGGCCGCGTTCGAAGTAGGCGATCTCCTTCGGCTTGGCGGAGTTGGTGAAGTCCCAGACGGAGACGCCGCCCTGGTACCAGGCCTGGACCATCAGGTCCCGGCCCCGGACGGGGATGATCGAGCCGTTGTGGGCGACGCAGTTCTCGGTGTCCGCCTGGTGGCGGGGGATCTTGAAGTAGCTGCGGAAGACCAGCTTGCTCCGGTCGCCCTTGCCGATGATGTCGTAGATGCCGTCCGCGCCGCGGTTCGGGCCGATCTCGGCGTTGCAGGTGGCGCCGCCGCCACCGCCCAGCTCGTCGGTGAAGACGACCTTGTCGGCCCTCTGGTTGAAGGTCGCCGAGTGCCAGAAGGCGAAGTTGACGTTGTCCTGCACCCGGTCGATCACCCGGGGACGCTCCGGGTTCTTGATGGAGAACAGGATGCCGTCGCCCATGCAGGCACCGGCGGCCAGGTCCTTGGACGGCAGCACGGTGATGTCGTGGCAGCCCGTGGTCTTGGAGACGCCCGGGTTGGTGGGCCCGCCCGGGTTGCCGCCGCCGTCCGGGCCCTCACCCGGGAAGAGCACCGGGAAGCCGACCAGCGCCGCCTTGTGCGGGGCCTTGCGCGGCACCTTGATGACGGAGATGCCGTCGTGCGGCGGCTGGCAGTCGGGGTAGGCCGCGTTCGGCGAGTACGAGGAGACGTAGATGTAGACGTTCTTGCGCTCGGGCACCAGCGTGTGGGTGTGCGAGCCGCAGGCGGTCTCGACGGCGGCGACGTAGCGCGGGTTGCGCTTGTCGCTGATGTCGAAGACCTTCATGCCCTCCCAGGAGGACTTCTCGGTGGCCGGCTGCGTGGTGCTGTTGCAACTGCTGTCGCTGCGCGAGGAGTCCGTGGACAGGAACAGCAGGTCGCCGGAGACGGAGATGTCGTTCTGCGAGCCGGGGCACAGTACCTGGGCCACGGTCTTCGGCGCCTTGGGGTTGCTGATGTCGAAGATGCGGAAGCCGTCGTAGTTGCCGGCGAAGGCGTACCGGCCCTGGAAGGCCAGGTCCGAATTGGTGCCGGGCAGCACGTCCTTGGGGATGTTGGCCACGTGCTTGATGTTGTCCGAATGGACGATCTCGTCCTGGGCGGGTATCTCGCCGCTCTCGATGGCCTTGCGTGCCTCGGCCTGGTCGCTGCGCGAGACCTCCTTGCCGTCGGCCGGCGAGTCCCCCGGGTCGGGGATCGCCCCGGCCGGCGCGGCGGTGAGCAGGGCGGCCAGCAGGCCGCCGGCCACCGCGGCAACTCCCAGCCGTCTGCGCCGGGTTCGGGAATCTCTCAACAGGATCACTGTTTCCTCCCTGGTTCCGTTCACTTCGGAACGGGTTTTCGCATCGGCAGTATCGTCTGGACATGCACATACCAACAGAGGGCCGCGCCGTCTCAGGGAAGTTTTTTGATCAAAGTTGCGCGGAAGCGTGCTAGGACGGTCGTCGACACTCACGAGGTGTCCAACAGCCCTCCCCCAGAGGGGTACTCCCAGCCACAGGAGGTCCTTGTGCACCACCGCCGTGTGCCACGCCTGTCCGCCGTCGCCGCCGGTCTGACCGCCTGCGCCGTCCTCGGACTCGTGGGCTGCGACTCGGGCTCGGACGACTCCGGGTCGGCCGCATCGAGCGGGCCTTCGGTCATCGCACCCGGGGAACCCGGGGAGGCCAACCGGACCCTGTCGGCCGAGGAGGCCTCGCGGCAGCGCGCGGAGGACGACTCCCCCAACTCGGCCGACGTGACGTACGCGCGGATGATGATCGAGCATCACGCGCAGGCGCTCGAGATGACCGAACTCGTACCGGACCGCGCGGAATCGCCGAAGATCGTCAAGCTGGCCGAGCACATCGCCGCCGCCCAGCAGCCGGAGATCAAGGCGATGAAGGGCTGGCTGAAGAGCCACGACAAGGCGGAGCGGGACGAGGGGCACGGGCACGACCACGCGACGATGCCCGGCATGGCCACACAGGCCCAGCTCAAGCAGCTGCGTGCGGCCGACGGCAAGGCCTTCGACCAGCTGTTCCTCACCCTGATGATCACTCACCACCAGGGCGCGATCACGATGTCCAGCGAGGTGAAGGGGCAGGGGAACAACATCGCCATGGAGGAGATGGCTGACGACGTGGTGGCCCAGCAGACGAGTGAGATCGGCCGGATGCGGGACCTCATGTGACGGACGCCGGTCCGCACCGGCCCTTCCCGGTTCCCGCCGGCGGCGGCTCAGCGGCGGGCGTGCCTCGGGGACAGCAGACCCGCGTCGCGCGTCCGACCGATGAGCCGGAGCGCACCGCGCCTGCTGTACCCGGTCTCGGCCATCACCGCCAGCACCGGATCGGTCCCCCGCTCCTGGGCCGCGCGGTACGCCCGCGCCACGAGCCGACGTTCCTCCGGCCCCCGCGGGCGGCCGGAGCCGTCACGGTGCGCACCCGTACCGGCGTCGTCCCCGGGGTCCGGCCGGCCCTCGGCACCGCAGGCGCGGGCCAGCGGGCCCTCGATCCAGTCGGCCAGCACCGCCAGGTCCTCGAGAGTGAGCGCGGGCCGGGCCTGTACGTCCTCGACGCAGACCCACCCCTCGCACACCATCGCGAGCGCGTCGATCCTGGCCCCGTCGCCGAAGGCCAGCCGCACGTGGAGCCACCGGGTCGCCCGCTCCCCCTCCCGCACTTCCCACGCGGGCCACACGGACACCGCACCCTCGGCCGGAGAGCGATCGGAAAGATGAAGAAGAGATGCCTCGAGCACACACGCAACGTAACCGTGTGATCAGTTTCCCTCCGTAGGAACACGCTCCCCGTCCGGCGGACGGCACCCTGTCAGCGGAGTGCGGACGGTGCCATGCTGGGAGACATACAGCGATCTCCTGTCGATCCCCCGGGGTGAGGAGTTCCGCCGTGCTGCGTGTCGCCGTGATCGGTTCCGGACCGAGCGGGTGCTACACCGCCCAGAGCCTGGTCCAGCAGGACCCCCAGGTGCGCGTCGACGTCCTGGACCGGCTGCCCTGCCCGTACGGCCTGGTCCGCTACGGCGTGGCACCGGACCACGAGAAGATCAAGTCCCTGCAGAACAACCTGCGCGGGGTGCTGGAGCACGAGCGGGTGCGCTTTCTCGGCGGGGTGCCGGTCGGGCCGGGCGGCGTGCCGGTCGCGCGGCTGCGCGAGCTGTACCACGCGGTGGTGTACTGCGTGGGGGCCGCCACGGACCGACGGCTGGGCATCCCGGGCGAGGATCTGCCGGGCAGCTGGTCGGCGACCGAGTTCGTGGCCTGGTACAGCGCGCATCCGGACACGGTCCAGGACGGTTTCCTGCGCGGAGTGCGGTCGGCGGTGGTCATCGGCGTCGGGAACGTCGCCGTGGACGTCACGCGCATGCTGGCTCGGGGGGTGACGGAACTGGCCCCGACCGACATGCCGCACGCGGCCCTGAACGCACTCGCGGCGAGCCGGGTGACGCTCGTTCACATGGTGGGCCGGCGCGGTCCGTCCCAGGCCCGGTTCACCACCAAGGAGCTGCGCGAGCTGGGGACGCTGCCGGACACCGCGGTCGCCGTGGATCCGGCCGAGTCCGCGCTGGATCCGGCATACACGGACCCGTCCGCGCTGCCCGCACCGCAGCGCCGCAACGTCGAGGTGCTGCGCGGCTGGGCCGGGGGGACGGCTGAGCCGGGCGCGCGGCGTCTGATCCGTCTGCGTTTCTTCCTCCGCCCGGCCGAGCTGATCGCCCGCGGGGGCAGGGTGGGCGCGGTGCGTTTCGAGCGGACGGCGCCGGACGGGCACGGAGGGATCACGGGCACCGGGCGGTTCGAGGAGATCGAGGCGCAGTTGGTGCTGCGGTCGGTGGGGTACCGCGGGGTGCCGCTGGAGGGAGTGCCGTTCGACGCCGCGGGAGGCACGGTGCCGCACCTCGCCGGGCGGGTGCTGCGCGGGGGCACCGTCGCTCCGGGCGAGTACGTGGCGGGCTGGATCAAGCGGGGCCCGACGGGCGTCATCGGCACGAACCGGTCCTGCGCCAAGGAGACGGTGACCTCCCTGCTGCAGGACGCCGCCCTCTTCAGGGACCGCGACCTGCCCGGCGACCCCCTGACGGCACTGCGGGCCGAGGGCATCGAACCGGTCGGGTGGAAGGGCTGGCAGGCCATCGAGCGGGCCGAGGCGCACCTGGGTGCGTCCCTCGGCCGGAGCACCGTGAAACTCCCCGACTGGGACACCCTGCTCGCGGCGGCACGGGGAGCCGGCGCGTAGATCCGTCGGCCCCGCGGAGGCCACAGCGCCCGGTGACCGCGGCGCGGCGGTCAGACCTCGCTTCCGCGGTCGGCCTGGCGGGTGGCAGCCGTGAGCAGGGTGTCGAGCAGGCCGGGGAACAGGGCCTCCAGGTCGTCGCGGCGCAACGCGTTCATCTTGGCCGTGCCCTCGTAGACCTGCCTGATCACGCCGCTCTCGCGCAGCACCCGGAAGTGGTGCGTGCTGGTGGACTTGGAGACCGGCACGTCGAAGTGCGAACAGGCCAGCGCGACGCCCTCGGCGGCGAGCTCGCGGACGATCCCCAGACGTACGGGGTCGGAGAGCGCGTGCAGCACGCCCTCCAGCCGGATCTCCTCGCACGTGGGGTGCGGCAGTTCACGGCTGCTGGGGACGGGGGCGGCGGTCGTCACGGCGGCGGCTCCACATTCGTTCGGGGAGGAGCCTTCATGGTACGAGAAGCATCGTAGTTTGACATCCGACGTACTACGATGCCTATCGTACGAGCCGCACGCCTCCCCGAACCGCCGAATGGAGCCCCGACGTGAGCACGCTGTTCGAGCCCTACACCCTGCGCGCCGTGACGATCCCCAACCGCGTGTGGATGCCGCCCATGTGCCAGTACTCGGCCGCGCCCGAGGGGCCCGAGGCCGGCGTGCCCGGCGACTGGCACTTCGCGCACTACGCGGCCCGGGCGGCCGGCGGCACGGGCCTGATCGTCGTCGAGGCCACCGCCGTGTCACCGGAGGGCCGCATCTCGCCGTACGACCTCGGCATCTGGAACGACACGCAGGCCGAGGCCTTCCGCCGCATCACCGGGTTCCTCGCCGCGCAGGGCACCGTCCCCGCCATCCAGCTCGCGCACGCCGGACGCAAGGCGTCGACCGGCCGCCCCTGGAAGGGCGGCGCACCGGTCGGCCCGCAGGACCACGGCTGGCAGCCGGTCGCCCCGAGTCCGCGCGCCTTCGCCGAGGGGCACCCCGTCCCCGACGAGCTGACGGTGGAGCAGATCGGGGAGATCGTCGACCGGTTCCGCGCCGCCGCCCGCCGCGCGCTCGCCGCCGGGTTCGAGATCGCCGAGATCCACGGCGCCCACGGCTATCTGATCAACGAGTTCCTCTCCCCGTACTCCAACCACCGCACCGACGCCTACGGCGGCTCGTACGAGAACCGGACGCGTTTCGCACTCGAGGTGGTCGACGCCGTGCGCGAGGTGTGGCCGGACGAGAAGCCGCTGTTCTTCCGCATCTCGGCCACGGACTGGGTGGAGGAGGCCGGCTGGACCGCCGACGACACCGTCCGCTTCGCCTCCGAACTGCACGCCCACGGCATCGACCTGCTCGACGTCTCCACGGGTGGCAACGCCTCCGGCGCCCGCATCCCGACCGGACCCGGCTACCAGGTCCCCTTCGCCGCGCGGGTGCGCAACGAGACGCCGATGCCCGTGGCCGCCGTGGGACTGATCACCGAGGCGGGGCAGGCGGAGAAGATCCTGGCGAACGGCGAGGCGGACGCGGTGCTCCTCGGCCGCGAGCTGCTCCGCAATCCTTCGTGGGCCCGGCACGCCGCGCGTGAGCTGGGCGGCACGGTGCACGTGCCGGACCAGTACCACCGTTCCGTCTGAGACGCCCGCCCCACGTCGCAACCGGTGACCCGGAGTGCCCGTCGCATTCCGGGTCACCGGCATGTGCGTTTCCTGGCCGAAAGTGAGCCGTACGGGCGTTGACCAGAAAGCGCTTACCCTCTACGTTCCGTTCAGCAGCATGGCCGGTGCACCCGGACGGGCCGCGCAGAGCCATGCTGACGAACGTCGTTCATGTACATGGCTCGCACCCCCACACCACGACAGAAGGAACGACATGACATCCGCGACACGACCACGCGCCCGCGCGCGCGCACTCACGGGGTCCCTCGCCGCCTTGGGGATCTCGATTGGCATGCTCATGATCTCCGGAGCGCCGGCGGACGCCGCCACCTGGCCGACCCCCAACGGCAGCCAGGGCGTCTCCTCCACGATCTCCGTGTCCGGCACCAAGGACTACGGGATGAAGCGCCTCTACGGCACGGGCGACCTGGGTTCGGGCGGCCAGGACGAGGACCAGGGCCCGATCCTCGAACTGGCGGACGGGGCGGTCCTGAAGAACGTCGTCCTGGGCGCCCCCGCCGCCGACGGCATCCACTGCAAGGGCTCGTGCACGCTGCAGAACGTCTGGTGGGAGGACGTCGGAGAGGACGCGGCGACGTTCAAGGGCAAGTCGTCGGGCTCGGTCTACACCGTCACCGGCGGCGGCGCCAAGGAGGCCAGTGACAAGGTCTTCCAGTTCAACGGCGCCGGGACACTGAACGTGTCGAACTTCGCGGTCAAGAACTTCGGCACCTTCGTCCGCTCCTGCGGCAACTGCTCCACCCAGTACAAGCGGACGATCAACCTCAACACCATCGAGGTCAACTGGAAGGGCGGCAGGATCGCCGGCATCAACACCAACTACGGCGACAGCGCGACCCTGCGGAACATCACCATCGTCGGGGACAGCAGCAAGAAGATCGTTCCCTGCCAGAAGTACATCGGCAACGACGACGGCGACGAGCCGGACTCCAACGGCTCCGGCCCCGACGGCACGTACTGCAAGTACGCGTCGTCCGACATCACCTACCGGTAGCCGCCCACGGGCAGCATCCGTACGAGGCGTCCCGCGCGGCGTCTCGTACGGCCGGCCGCTCCAGGGGCGCGCCCGCGCGGTCAGACACCGCCCACACGCGAGCGCACCTCCCCCGTCAGCTCCCGCCGGTAACCGGCGTACACGGCGCGCAGCGCCTCGCCCGGCCAGTCGGCGGGCAGCAGGGCGGCGGGCAGCACCGGGTCGGCGAGCAGATGGCGCACCACGGCCGCGAACGCGGTCAGCCGGCCGGCGGGCCGGGCGGCGCGGTCGATGTGGCCGAGGAGCGCCCGCGCCGTGGCGGACCAGGCGTCCAGCGGCCACAGGCTCGCGGCGAGCTCACCGGCGGGGCGGGCGGGGCGGGCCGTGCAGCGCTCGGCCACCCCGTCGAGACCGGCGGGCAGACGGCGCTCCAGGTTGTCGGGGCGCAGCCACACGCCCTCGCGGAGCTCGGCCAGCCGGAGTGCGGCGAGCCGGGAGCGCAGGTCGGCCCGTTCCGCGGGGCCGCGGCCCGTCGCGGTGATCACCAGCAGCTCCCAGTCGCCGTCCCACGCGCGCGTGCGTGGCCGTAGGGACTCGTCCTGGCGGCGCTGACGGTCCAGCAGCCGGTCGCTGAGGCGGTACCCGGCGTCCGTGCGCCGCAGATCACCCGCGGCGACCATTCGGCTCAGCGCCGCGCGGAGAGTGGACCCGCCGACGTCGAAGCCCTCCACCAGCCGCCCGAGTTCCTTCGCCGTGAGCTCCGGCGGATGGATGCCGAGCAGCAGACTCAGGACGACCGACCGCGCGGAGAGCGGACGCAGCAGGGGTTCGTCCGATGCCGCCGGTTCGTTCCTCCGCATGGGGCCGTACTCTACGTCGCCGATCACGTTGCATTATTGCTGCGGCCGTAGGATTAGTGCAACACTCGGTTCCATGGCCACCACACTCGCGGACCAGCGGCAGCGGAACGGCGGCGCACCCGGCGCCGGCCACCACGGCACACACGACGTCACCAATCAGCCCCCGCCCCTGACCCCTTACGACGCCTCCGACGACACCGCCCTGCTGGACGGCCTGCGGCGGGAGGGCGCCGGCTGGGCCGAGGAGGACCTGCGGCGGCTCGGCCGACTGGCCGGCAGCGCGCAGGCGCAGGAATGGAGCGATCAGGCCAACCGCCACGAACCCGAGCTGCGCACCCACGACCGGTACGGGCACCGGATCGACGAGGTGGAGTTCCACCCCAGCTGGCACCACCTGATGGGTACGGCCGTCGCCGAGGGGCTGGCCGGCGCGCCCTGGGCGGACGACCGGCCCGGCGCGCATGTCGCCCGCACCGCGAAGGGACTGGTGTGGGGGCACACGGACGCGGGCCACGGCTGCCCGACGTCCATGACGTACGCGGCGGTGCCCGCCCTGCGCCGGCAGCCGGACCTGGCGACGGTGTACGAGCCGGGGCTGACCAGCCGTGAGTACGAGCCGGGGCTGAACGTGCCGGCCGGCAAGCGCGGGCTGCTGGCCGGCATGGGGATGACCGAGAAGCAGGGCGGTTCCGACGTCCGGACCAACACCACCACGGCGGCACCGACCGCCGAGCCCGGCGTCCACACCCTGCGCGGGCACAAGTGGTTCACCTCGGCACCGATGTGCGACGTGTTCCTGGTGCTGGCGCAGGCCCCGGAGGGGCTGTCGTGCTTCCTGGTGCCGCGCGTCCTGCCCGACGGCACCCGCAACACGTTCCGCATCCAGCGGCTGAAGGAGAAGCTGGGCAACCGCTCCAACGCCTCGTCCGAGCCCGAGTTCGACGGCACGGTCGCCTGGCTGGTCGGCCCGGAGGGCCAGGGGGTGAAGACCATCATCGAGATGGTCAACTGCACCCGTCTGGACTGCGTGACGATGTCGGCGGCGCTGATGCGCAAGACCCTCGTGGAGGCGGGCCATCACGCGCGCCACCGCAGCGCGTTCGGGGCGCGGCTGGTGGACCAGCCGCTGATGCGCAACGTTCTGGCCGATCTGGCGCTGGAGTCCGAGGCCGCCACGGCCCTCACCCTGCGGCTGGCCGGGGCGGCGGACCGCGCGGTGCGCGGGGACGCCGGGGAGGCCGCCTTCCGCCGGATCGCGACCGCGGCGGGGAAGTACTGGGTCACCAAGCGCGGCCCGGCCTTCACCGCCGAGGCTCTGGAGTGCCTGGGCGGCAACGGCTACGTCGAGGAGTCCGGGATGCCCCGGCACTACCGCGAGGCCCCGCTGCTGTCGATCTGGGAGGGCTCGGGGAACGTCAACGCCCTCGACGTGCTGCGGGCGCTCGGCCGGGACCCGGCCACCGCGCAGGCGCTCTTCGACGAACTCGCCCTCACGCGCGGGGCGGACGCCCGGCTGGACGCGGCGGTGGCCGGGCTGAAGGACCAGCTGGCGCAGGGGTCGCAGGCGAACGCCCGGCGGCTGGTGGAGCGGATGGCGCTGACGCTGCAGGGCTCCCTCCTCGTCCGGCACGCCCCGTCCGCGGTCGCCGACGCCTTCTGCGCGACCCGGCTGGGCGGCGACTGGGGGCACGCCTTCGGCACGCTGCCCGCGACGGCCGGACTGGACGCGATCGTCGAGCGCGCGCTGCCGGGCGGGGTCTGACACGTCATCAAGCCACCGTGCGCACAGTTCGCGCACCGTCACCTCTCGGCTGCGCTTCGTTGTCGGTGCCGTGGTGCAGACTCGCGGGCAGTTGTCACCTTCGCAAGGGGAGGACACCGTGTTCACCGGGATCGACGAGGTCGACTGGGCTTCGATGCGGCATGCGTACGGCAGCGCGGAGGACGTCCCCCGGCTGCTGCGGGGGCTGGCCTCCGCGGACGCCGCCGAGCGGGAGACCGCGCTCGACGGGATGTACGGCGCCGTGCACCACCAGGGAGACGTGTACGACTCGACGCTCGCCAGCATCCCGTTCCTCTTCGCGCTCGCCGTCCGCGCGGAGGTGCGGGACCGGGCGGGCATCGTGGAGCTGCTCGTCAGCATCGGCGGGGAGGGCGAGGAGGACGTCGAGGGGCCGTACGCACGGGCCCGGTCCGCGGTCCGCGCGGGGGCCGGCGTCTTCGCCGGGCTGCTGGGGGACCCCGACGCCGCGGTGCGGCGGACGGCGGCCGGCGCGGTCGTGCGGTTTCTCGACGAACCGGAGCGTGTCCTGGGCCTGTTGCGGGAGCGCGTCACCGTGGAGCGGGACGACCGCGTGCTGCTGGCGCTGACCGAGAGCCTGGGCCGGTTCGCCCGGCGGCACCCCCGGTGGGCCGACGGGGCGGTGGACCTGCTGGCGGCACAGAGCGGGCCGCCCTACGGTCCCGGGCTGCGGCTCGCCGCGCTGGGCCAGCTCGCCGGGTGCGCTCCCGAGCGGCTGCCCGCCGAACCGGTGCCGACGGTACTGCGGCTGCTCAGGGAGCGGGCGAGGCAGCGGCCCGCCGTCACCGCCGAGCCGGACGGCCCGGACACGAACACCCTCATCGGCCGGCTGCGCCGGCTGCGCCCCTCCGACGAGGAGGGGTCCCAGCTGTTGCGCACCCTGCACAACGCCCTCGACGGCCGGGTCACCGACCGGATCGCCCTGCTGTCCGGACAGCTGGCGTGCCCCGATCCGGTCGACCGCTGCAACGCGGTGTGGATGTCCCCGGGACTGTTCCGCACCTGGCGCGCCGAGTACGCGGAGCCGGTCGCCCTGATCGGCGCCCAGCTCGCCGCCGACGACGACCGGTTGCGCGACGCCGCGGTCGCCGCCCTCGAGGAACTCTTCGAACTGGCCGTGCCGGCGGCCGACCACCTCCACGCTCTCCTGACGGACCGCCCCGAACTGAGCGTGCACACGTGGGAGCGCGGGGCGCCGACCCTGGGCCGCCCGTTGAAGGCGCTCGCGAGGACCGGGGACCCACGGGCCGTCCCGTTCCTGGCCGACGTGCTCGCGGGCCCCGTCGTGCCGGACGACGTGGGACATGCGGTCCCCCATCTGGGGCCTGCCGCGGCCCCTCTCGCGCCGGCACTGCGGCGGCGGCTGGCGGGCCTCCCGCTCGACGCGGACGACCTGCACGCACGCGCCGGCTCCTTGCTGCCCGCACTGACGGCGCTCGGCGACGCCGAGGCGGTGCCGGTGGCCGTACGGATGGTGAACGGCATGCCGGGGGACCTCCGGCTGCGGGACATGCTGGTGGCGTCCGCGCTGCGTCTTCTCGCCGCGGCCGGTGCCGCCGCACGGGAGGCGATACCGGCCCTGCGTGCTCTTCTTCCCGGTGAGAGCGGTGTGGCGGCGGCGGAGGCCCTGTGGGCGGTGGAGGGCGACCCGGAAGCGGTCCTGCCCGTCCTGCTCGCCGCGCTGGAGGTCCCCGCGGGCCGTACCCGCAGGGCGGCGGCCGAGGCGCTCGGGCGGCTGGGCCCCGCAGGCCGCCCCGGCCTGCCCGGGCTGCGGCGGCTCACCCGCTCCGCCGACCTGTGGGAGCGGACGTCCGCCGCGCAGGCCCTGTGGCAGGTCGCCGGGGAGCCGGAGTCCGCGGTGGACGTGCTGCGCGCGGCCTGGGCAGAGAACCCGCACACCCGCCGTCCGACCGCCGCACTGGCGGTGCGGCTGGGCCCGGCGGGGGCGGCCCTGCACGGTCTCCTGCGGGCGGAGGCGGCCTCACCTCGGCGGCACACCGCCGGTTCCGGTGGCTACGGCAGCCACGACGTCCACGGCGACGAGGAGCTGCTCCGGACGTGCCGGCAGGCGCTGGCGCTCGCGTAGGCGTACGGGCCGCCGCACCGGGCCGACCTGCGGTGGAGACCGTTCCTGGGGTGACTGTCAGTGGTGGGGTGCACACTGACCCGTGTCCGGAATCAGGACGTCGAGGACGACGTCGCGGAGGTGATCGGCATGACCGAGGTACTGCTCGCCGTGGGCACCCGCAAGGGTCTGTTCATCGGGCGCCGGCGGGGTGGCGCCTGGGAGTTCGACGAAAGTCCCTATTTCAACGCGCAGGCCGTGTACTCGGTCGCGATCGACACCCGTGGGGCGAGCCCCCGGCTGCTCGCCGGCGGTGACAGTGCGCACTGGGGTCCCTCGGTGTTCCACTCCGACGACCTCGGCCGCACCTGGACCGAACCGGCTCGGCCCGCCGTCAAGTTCCCCCAGGACACGGGGGCTTCGCTGGAGCGGGTCTGGCAGATGCACCCGGCCGCGGCCGAACCCGACGTGGTCTACGCGGGTACCGAGCCGGCCGCGCTCTACCGGTCGGAGGACCGCGGGGAGTCCTTCGAGCTGGTGCGGCCGCTGTGGGAGCACCCCACGCGCGCGAAGTGGATGCCGGGCGGCGGCGGTGAGGGTCTGCACACCGTGCTCACCGACGAGCGCGACGCGCGGGCGGTGACGGTGGCGGTCTCCACGGCGGGCGTGTTCCGCACCCTGGACGGCGGCGCGAGCTGGGCCCCGGCCAACTCCGGAGTGTCCGCGGTGTTCCTGCCGGACCCGAACCCGGAGTTCGGGCAGTGCGTGCACAAGGTCGCCCGGGACGCGGCGGACCCGGACCGGCTGTATCTGCAGAACCACTGGGGGGTGTACCGCAGCGACGACGCGGGCGGGCACTGGACGGACATCGGCGAGGGCCTGCCCTCGACGTTCGGATTCGCGGTGGTGGCCCATCCCCACCGCGGTGACACCGCCTATGTGTTCCCCATCAACGCCGACTCGGACCGGGTGCCGGCCGACCGGCGCTGCCGGGTCTTCCGTACGGCGGACGCGGGCAGGAGCTGGGAGCCGCTCGCGGCGGGGCTGCCGCAGGGCGATCACTACGGCACGGTGCTGCGCGACGCGATGTGTCACGACGGCGCGGACCCGGCCGGAATCTACTTCGGCAACCGCAACGGCGAGGTGTACGCGTCGGACGACGACGGCGACAGCTGGCGTCAGCTGGCGGCACACCTGCCGGACGTGCTGTGCGTGCGGGCCGCGGTCGTCGGATGAGCCGGAGGACGATCGCGCCGGGTGTCGGCCTCTGGTTGATCTCGACCGCCGTCGCGGCAGTAGGGTGACGCCCGTGGCACCACGACCCTTGAACGAAATCGTCGAAGCAGGCTGGGCGAAGGCCCTGGAACCCGTGGCCCAACGGGTCTCCGCGATGGGGGACTTCCTGCGCGCGGAGATCGCCGCGGGACGCACCTACCTCCCGGCCGGAGCGAACGTCCTGCGGGCCTTCCAGCAGCCCTTCGACGAGGTACGCGTCCTGATCGTCGGGCAGGACCCGTACCCGACCCCGGGGCACGCGGTGGGGCTGTCGTTCTCGGTCGCGCCCGAGGTGCGGCCGCTGCCCGGCAGCCTCGTCAACATCTTCCGGGAGCTGAACACCGACCTCGGCCTGCCCCAGCCTTCGAACGGCGATCTCACGCCGTGGACCGAGCAGGGGGTGCTGCTGCTCAACAGGGCGCTGACGACGGCCCCGCGCAAGCCCGGCGCCCACCGCGGCAAGGGCTGGGAGGAGGTCACCGAGCAGGCGATACGGGCGCTGGCCGGACGGGGCAAGCCGCTGGTGTCCATCCTGTGGGGGCGCGATGCCCGCAACTGCCGTCCGCTGCTGGGGAACCTGCCCGCGGTGGAGTCGGCGCATCCTTCTCCCATGTCCGCCGACCGCGGGTTCTTCGGCTCGCGCCCGTTCAGCCGGGCCAACGACCTGCTGATCCGTCAGGGCGGCCAGCCGGTGGACTGGCGCCTGCCGTGACCGGGACCGGCTTCCTCGCCGTGGACTCGGGGGGCTCCGGTCTGCGGGTCGTCGTCGGGGCCGGCGGACGCGGTCCGCTGGCCCGGGCCGTGTCACGGGAGCCGGTGCGGACCGGGGCCCGTGGCATCGACCCGGAACACTTCCTGGAGCAACTGGTACCGATGGCACGGGCGTTGTGCTCCGAGGCGGGTGTCGGGCGGTTGGACACGGCCGCCGTCGGCGCGGCGGGGCTGGCCAGTCTGGGGGACGCCCTGCGCGCGGAACTGCCGGGCGCGCTCTTCCGGGAACTGGGCGTGCGGCGGATGGCGTTGGCCGCCGACGCCGTCACCGCCTATGTGGGTGCCCTCGGGCCGCGGCCCGGTGCGGTGATCGCCGCGGGCACCGGCCTCATCGCGGTCGGCACCGATCTGACGGGCTGGCGCCGGGCGGACGGCTGGGGTCATCTGCTCGGTGACTGCGGCGGCGGGGCCTGGATCGGACGGGCGGGTCTGGAGGCGGCGCTGCGCGCCCATGACGGGCGCGCGGGCGGCTCCGTCCGGCTGCTGGAGAGCGCGGAGGAGGTGTTCGGGCCGGTGACCGGGCTGCCGGGCCTGGTGTATCCCCGCAGCGACCGTCCGGCCGTGCTCGCGTCGTTCGCGCCGCGGGTCGGCGAGTGCGCGGCCGGCGGCGACCCTGTCGCCGTGGACATCCTGCGCGCGGCGGCCCGGCACATGGCCGACTCGGCGGCGGCGGTGTGTCCGGCGGAAGGGGAGCCGGTGGTCGGCCTCACCGGCGGACTGCTCGGCATGGGGACCGTGCTGCTCGGTCTCGTGGACGAGGAACTGGTGAAGCGGCTGCCGTCGGCGCGGCGGATCACGGCCGAGGGGGATCCGCTGCACGGGGCGGTGCGTATCGCGGAGGACCTCACCACCGATTCCTTCACTCTTCCGGGTGACGAGAAGCTGCTGAGCGTGACGTGCGCGACCGCTGAGAACGTCACTCGCGCAACCGGCGCCCGTACGTAACTCTCCAGACAAAACCGGACGGATACCGCTCACCTGCCCCCTCCCCGAACAGGGGAGCCCAGGAAGCCACTAACATGCCGCAACATGAGCACCCCCACTGGGCCCGCGTCCGGCCTGCCAGTACGAATGCCGCGCCCCCGCCAGCCCGGACGGCACCGCCGTCCCGAACCCCTGGTGGCTCCCGAGGACGCGCCCGCGCTCGTCCTCGCCGTGCCGGGTACGCCCAGTAGTGCCACCCGTTCGCTCGCCGACGAGGTTGTCAGCATCGCCCGTTCCGAGCTGCCCGGTCTGGACGCCCGGATCGGCCATCTGGAAGGCGATGACGAGTTCCCGTCGCTGACGTCCGTCCTCGCGCACGCGGCCGAGGAGCGCACGGTCCGCTTCGAGCAGGCCCGTGCCGCCGGCCTGGACGTCAAGGAGCCCGACGGCCCCGTCGCCGTCGTCGTGCCCCTGCTCGCCGGCCCGGACAGCGCGCTGCTGCGCCAGGTCCGCCAGGCGGTGATGGACAGCCGTGTCGCCGCCGAGCTGACCGATGTGCTGGGCCCGCACCCGCTGCTCGCCGAGGGTCTGCACGTCCGTCTGTCGGAGGCGGGCCTGGCCCGCGCCGACCGCGCCCGGCTGTTCACTGTGGCGACCGCCGCGGACGGCATCATCCTCGCCTCCGTGGGCGGTGACGAGGCCGTGCAGGCGGCCGGGATCACCGGGATGCTGCTCGCCGCGCGCCTCGCCGTGCCGGTGATGGCGGCCGCCCTGGACCAGGAGGGTTCCATCGCCTCCGTGGCCGAGCAGCTGCGCGGCTCCGGTTCGCAGCAGCTGGCGCTGGCGCCGTATCTGATCGGCCCGGAGATCGACGCGAGCCTGATCGAGGAGGCCGCGAAGGAGGCGGGCTGCTCCGCCGCCGAGGCGCTCGGCCCGTACCCGGCGATCGGCAAGCTGGCGCTGGCCAAGTACACGACCGCGCTGGGCATCGCCCCACAGCAGGCGCAGAGCACCCCGGCCCACTGAGGCGGCGGGGTCACGCAGGACGCCGAAAGGGCCCGCTCCGGAATGTCCGGGGCGGGCCCTTCGTCGTGACCGGGGCGCCGGTCAGCCCAGGACCACGCAGGAAGCGGCGGGCACCGGCACGGAGCCGCCGCGCCGCGGCATTCCCGTGTCCGGGTGGAGCGAGAACCAGGTCACGTCGCCGGAGCGCTCGTTCGCGACGTACAGCACCCCGTCGGAGGCGGTGATCGCGCGGGGCCAGCGACCGCCGCAGGACACGGTGGCGAGCGGGGTCAGCGCCCTGCCGCCCGCCTCGACCGCGAACACGGAGAGGACGTCCTCGCCGCGGGTCGCGGTCCACACGAAGCGGCCGTCGGGCGAGACGGCCACACCGGAGGGATACGCGTCGCCGGCCGGGGTGCCGGGCAGGACCGGGATTTCGGCGAGGGGCTTCAGCAGGCCGTCGGCGGCTTCCCAGCGGCAGACGACGAGCGAGGGGCTGAGCTCGTTGAGGACGTACGCGCAGGCACCGTCCGGGTGGAAGGCCAGGTGGCGCGGTCCCGAGCCCGGACGCAGGGCGATCTCCCGGTGCGGTACGAGAGCGCCGTCCGTCAGGGTGCACACCCGTACCGAGTCCGTGCCGAGGTCGACGCCGACCGCCCAGCGGCCGCTGGGGTCGGGCTGCACCTGGTGGACGTGCGGACCCTGCTGGCGCTGCGGATGAGGGCCGGAGCCGCGGTGCCGGAGCACCCCGGAGACGGCGCGCGCGAGAGAGCCGTCCGGACGCACCGGTACGGCGCTCACGCTGCCGGATCCGTAGTTCGCGGTGAGGACGTGACCGGCGAAGAGGCTGAGGTGGGCCGGACCGCTGCCGTCCACCGGAACCGCGCGCCCGGCCGGTTCCGGTCCGCTCCCGGTCACCCGGAACGCGGCCACGGCACCCTCTGCGGTCTCGCTCACCGCGTACAGCATGCGCCCGTCGGGCGACAGGGCCAGCCAGGACGGATCGGACACGGCGTCCACGTTGCCCAGGAGGGTCAGCGCACCGCTGCCCGGGTCGACGGCCGCGCTGACGATGCCCGGGCCGCCCGCGGCCGTGAACGATCCGATGAACGCCCGCCGTCTGCCGTCCGCCACGACTGTCCCCTCTCGTTGGATGCAGACCCGGGGTGACGGTAGCAGTCGATCACGGGAGGTCTAGACCAAAAAGCGCTGTGGGTCGTTCCGCGCGTCCCGAGCGGGAATCAGGCACCGACCAGCGGAGAGCCGGAGGGTGCCCGCAGCGGCGCGGCGAGTTCGGCGAGGGCCCGCTCCAGGCCGTGCAGGTGGGCCAGGGCGGGTTCCGAGGCCGCAGGTGCCGTGCGTGCCGCGAAGTCCCGGCCGCCGGTGAGCGCCTCGACGGCGGCCTCCACCCGCCAGCAGGCGGCGGTCAGCCGGACGTCGTGCGAGGCCTCCGGGTCGGCGGCGACGGCGACGAGCCCGCGGATCTCCCGGGCACAGTCGTCCAGCAGGGCGAGCACCCGGCGGGCGCGCCGTTTGCGGCCGAGCATGGGGTTGAGCGGGTGCACCAGCGGGGCGACCGAGAGGCGCACCCGGGCGAGCAGCTGTTCCAGCTCCGTCACCAGCGGTGCCGGATCGGCGCCCGGGGTTCCGGCCAGCCGCGCGGCGGCCTCGGCGGTGCACGCGTGGACGCAGCGGAGGGCCCGCTGGATCCAGGTGTCGGTGATGCTGTGCGTGGTCACGGGCAGGACGAAGGCCACCGCCAGCACGGCGCCGAGCGCGCCGACGCCGGTCTCCACGAGCCGCAGCGCCAGCAGACCGGGGGACAGTACGCCCAGCAGGCCGTAGAGCATGGCGGCGAGCACCGTCACCCAGAGCATCATCCAGGTGTAGGACACGGCGGCGGTGTAGAAGATGCCGAACACGGAGACGGCGACGACCAGGGCCGTGAGCGGCCCCTCCCCGTGGACGGGAACGGCGAGGAACAGCGCGAGGCCGATGCCGAGGACGGTGCCCAGCACCCGCCGGAATCCGCGTACCAGGGTCTCGCCGCGCGACGTGGTGTTGACGAAGACCCACCAGGTGGCGCCGACGGCCCAGTACCAGCGCTGTCCGGACACCAGCTGGCCCACGACCAGGGCGAATGCCGCACCGGCGGTCGCCTGGACCGCCTGGCGGGTGGTCACCCGGGCCAGCCCGGTGCCCGCGGGCGGCGCCGGTACGACGGCCGGGGGCAGCCGGCGTTCGTAGCACCACAGCCCGAAGCGCACCCCAGCCGCGGCGAGCACGGACAGCAGGACGGAGGCGTACAGCTCGGGAAGCTGGGCCGTCCGCGCGTGCAGGAACTGCGCGACGAAGAACGTCATGAACGCGAACACCCCGAGACTGTGTCCGCGCGGACCCCAGCGCCGGGCGTACACGCCCAGCCCGACGACGGCGAGGAAGGTGAAATCGCGTGCCACCGGGTGGTCGTGCAGCACGGCCGCGGCGGCGAGCACCGGCAGGCCGACGGCGGGCAGCAGCGCCGTGGTGACGGTCTGTCCACGGACCGTGGCATCGGTGACGGTGAACAGGGCGAGCAGCGCGGCGAGCCCGCCGGTAACGGCACCGGTGAGCGAGTGTCCGGCCAGACCACAGACGACGACGGCCAGCCCGATGCCGAGCACGGCCCGCGCCGCGAAGCGCAGCCGCGTGCGGCCCGGGTCCGGAGCCATGAACACCCTCTTCAGCACGTACCGCCCCCTGGGATTCCGATGGTGTGCACCGTGGCATGAAAAAGGCGCCGCGGGGTCCGCAGCGCCATCGACGCATCCATATCAGCATCTCCACCACCAGTGGCTCAACCGGCTCGATCAGGAGTGGTCCATTGGTACAGTAACGACGGCACTTCTACGGCCATCGACGTGCCAATGGCCGACGCGGGGACCCGGAACCTCATGGCGGTGGACGAGCTCGACACCCGCATCCTGCGGCTGCTTCTGACGCGGCCGCGCACCAGCGTGCGCGAGTACGCCCGGATTCTCGGGGTGGCCCGCGGCACCCTGCAGGCCCGTCTCGACCGGATGGAGCGGGAGGGCGTCATCACCGGCACCGGCCCCGCCCTCTCCCCCGCCGCACTCGGCCACCCCGTGCTCGCGTTCGTGCACATCGAGGTCACCCAGGGGCATCTGGACGAGGTGGGTGAGGCACTCGCCGCCGTACCGGAGATCGTCGAGGCGTTCTCCATCACCGGCGGCGGTGATCTGCTGACCCGGGTCGTGGCGCGCGACAACGCCCATCTGGAGGACGTGGTCCAGAAGCTGATCAGCTTGCCCGGCGTGGTCCGCACGCGCAGTGAGGTGGCGCTGCGCGAGCGCGTCCCGCACCGGCTGCTGCCGCTGGTGGAGTCGATCGGCCGGACGGTGCGCAAATGAGCCCTGCCATCCTGGACCCATGAGCACGCTCGGCACTCTCTCGGTCATCTTCGATCTCGACGGAACGCTCGTGGACAGCGAGCCGAACTACTACGAGGCCGGGCGGCAGACGCTCGCCGAGTACGGGGTCCCGGACTTCTCCTGGGCGGAGCACGAGCGTTACGTCGGGATCAGCACGCGGGAGACGATCACCGACTGGAGGCGGCGGTACGGCCTGTCGGCCCCGGTCGAGGAACTCCTCGCGGTCAAGAACGGCCACTATCTGAGGCTGGCCGGCGCCTCGACACGGGTGTACCCGCAGATGCGGGCGTTCGTGGAGCTGCTGGCGGCCGAGGGCGTCCCGATGGCTGTGGCCTCCGGTTCCTCGGCCGAGGCGATCGGGGCGATCCTCGCCGGTACGGGCCTGGACGCGTGTCTGCGCACCGTCGTCTCGGCCGACGAGGTCGCGCGCGGAAAGCCGGCCCCCGACGTCTTCCTGGAGGCGGCCCGCAGGCTCGGCGCGGACCCGGCCGACTGTGTCGTCGTCGAGGACGCCGCGCCGGGCGCCGCCGCCGCGCACGCGGCCGGGATGCGCTGCATCGCCGTTCCGTACGTCGCCGCGCAGGCCGACGCCCCGGAGTTCGCCACCGCCGGTCTGCTCCTGCCGGGCGGGCAGGCGGAGTTCACGGCCCGGGCCGCGCACGCCTGGCTCGCGGACACCCGCCCGCGCTCCTGAAGAGACCCGTCGGCGTGTGATCTTGGGCACGTTCGTCCACGTGCCGCACGGGGCCACCGGGTGTCTCCGGCACGGCCCCCGTTCGCCCAGGTCCGGGCGGCGAGGCCCTTCCGAGGCGGAAGCGCGCTGGTCACGCGCCCGCGGTCCCCGGCGAAGGCCGGTCCGGTGGGCCGCGCCGACGGGGACGGCGGTGACGCGGAAGGCCGCCCACGCGTTCCGCGGCGACCGAAAATTCTTTCCCGGACGGTGATTGTCTCGCGCCTGACGTCCGTACTTCCTGCTGTTGGGCCGTTCATATCCCAGGAGGCACGATGCGCATCTCGCGCAGCACGGCAGGAACCGCGTTCGTGGGCGGAGCCATGATCCTCACCCTCACCGCGCTCGCCTATCCCACCATGCTGGGCGTACAGAACACGTCGACCAAGCAGGACCGGGTGGTGGCCAACACGAACTACGGCCCGCTCACCGAGGCCGACCGCGACTTCGTGGTCAAGGTGCGCGCAGCCGGACTGTGGGAGCACCCGCTGGGGCTGCTGGCGATGGAGCGGGGGACGACGCCCGAGATGAAGGAGGCCGGCGAGCATCTGGTCGTCGGCCACGGCCGGCTCGACGCGTCCTGCCGCAAGATCTCCGTGGAGCTCGGCATCACCTTGCCGAACGTGGCGTCTCCGCAGCAGCAGGGGTTCGTGGAGACGGTGAAGGCCACCAGCGGCAAGGAGTTCGACTCCACGGCGGTGAACATCATGCGCGTGACGCACGGGCAGATCTTCCCGGCCATCGCCAACATCCGGGCCAACACCAGGAACACCCTGGTGCGGCAGCTGGCCGACCAGGCCAACGACACGGTGCTCGACCACATCACGGTGCTGGAGAAGACCGGCATGGTCAATCACGAGCAGGTCAACTTCCAGCAGACCAGCCCGCCGAAGATGCCGCGGGAGGCGGTGACGCCGCCTGCGCCGCAGCCGGGTGCGCAGGTCCTCGCGCTGGAGATCCCCAAGGAGCTGGAGGACCTCAACACGGCCTCGCCGGCGCCGTCACCGTCCCCGACGGTCAAGTAGGGCGGCGGACCGGTCCGGTCACGACCCGCGGCGGGGCCTGCCCCGCCGCGGGTTCTTCGTCGTGCCCCCGGTGCCCGACCGGCGACCGCGGCCGCCGGACCCGCCGGCCGGCTGCCGGCGCCGGGTGTCTCCGTCGCTCCGCCCGCGCTTCTTCTCCTGCGCCGGCTGCTGCGCCCGGCCGCGGGTGCTGTTGACGGTGCGGCCGCGGACGATCCCGATGAAGTCCTCCACCCGGTCCGTGGTCGCCGCCTCGGGCCAGGACAGGGCCACGCTCGACTCGGGGGCCGCTGTGAGCGGCCGGTGGGTGAGGTCCTTGCGGTGATGCAGCCGGGCGAGCGACAGCGGTACGACGAGTACGCCGATCCCGGCCGCGACGAGCTCGATCGCGTCGGCCGTGGTGGCCGGACGTTCCAGGGCGGGGCGTCCCGGCAGGCTCTCCCAGGAGAGGACGTCGTCGAGGGGGTGCAGCACGATGTCGTCGGCGAGGTCCTCGGGGGACACCGTGTCGGCCGCCGTGACGAGGTGGTCCTTCGGCACCACGACGACCGTCTGCTCGGTGTAGAGGGGAATGGCGCTGAACACCGTACGGTCGACGGGCAGCCGGACGAGGCCCGCGTCGGCCTCCCCGCCCAGCAGCAGCCCCTGCGCCGCGTCGGCGGGGACCTGGGTGAGGGTCAGCGGGACGTCGGGCAGCCGCTCGTTCCAGACGCGCACCCATTTGTCGGGCATCACGCCGGGCACGTACACGAGCCGGAACGAGGGGGACACTTCCGAGCCTGTCACCTGGCCAGGTTACCGGCCGTGGTCGGCGGCGGTGCACACGCTCGATACCCTGGACGCCATGACGCAGCACCAGAGCACCCAGACGATGAAGCCCGCGACCGCGGCGAAGAAGCTGGGTGTGTACCTCGAGGCCACCCCCGCCGAGTTCCGGGAGGGTGCCGTCTCGCGCGCCGAGCTCAACGCGCTCCAGGCGGACCCGCCGCAGTGGCTGCGGGATCTGCGGCGTGACGGACCGCACCCCCGCCCGGTGGTCGCGGCGAAGCTGGGCGTGTCCATCGCCGGTCTCGCGCGCGGCGGAGTCACCGAGCCCCTCACCACCGAGCAGATCGAGGCGCTGAAGCAGGAGCGCCCCGAGTGGCTGGAGCGGGAGCGCGCCACCCAGGCCGAGGTCCGCAAGGAGGCGGCGCGCCTCAAGAAGCGCGACCAGGAGCGCGCGGAACGCGGCAACTGACACGGGCACGCCTCGGCACCCCCGAGTGCGCGGGCGTGCATCCACCCCCGGCCGGATCTGACGGCCGGGGGTGTTCGCGTCTCCCCCGGCGTTTCGGTGTCCGCGTCCTGGGCGGCCCAAAACGCCAGCCCGCGCCACCCCTTCCGGTGGATAGAAATATCTATCAACATGACCCGTACCGCACGCGCCCGCAGCGGCGCAGCCGACCGCGCCGGGGTGGGACATGCACAGCGTCATGTGGAAGCAAGCCGTCGAATGGCTGGCCGCGGCGGCCACCGATCCCCAGCAGTGCAAACGGGAATGGGACCACGGCAAGGGGACGGCGCTGCTCGCGGCGGGCCGTTACTGGGACGTGCTCAGCGTGCCCGACCGGCTCGGACTCCTCGCCCTCGACATCCTGTGGCGCGATCCCCTGAAGGCGCCCGGACCGACGCTGGTGGACGTCACGGCACGCAGGGTGGGGTTCTTCCTGCCGCCCGATCCGGTCAGTGAGTGGGTGGGGTTCGGGGTGCGGCACGTCGGCCGCGGGTCCTGGGTCGCCGTACCGCCGCCGTACCGGCCCGCCGGCCGGCTCGAGTGGCTCGTCCCGCCGGACGGCACCGGCACGCTGCACGCACCCGTTCCGCTCGAACTGGCCCTGCGCCGGGCGACCGGCACGCTCGCCGTGCTGGCGCCGGTCAGCGCGGAGCCCGCGGGGCCGGACTGCTGGTGACGTCCCCGCGGCTGCCCTCGGCGGGCGGCCGCAGCACGGGGACGGGAAAGGGCACGGGCAGCACCGTCGCGCGCTCGTTCGCCGTCGCGGCGGCGAAGGAGGCCCACAGGCCGTCGCGGTGCCCCGGAACCGTGTGGCCTCTGGCCCGCCACTCCGCGACGAGCGTCGCGTAGATCGGCGTGTGCCCCGCGTACCCGCTGGTGAGTTCGGCGTACGTCCGGCGTGCGGCGTCGTGCCCGAGAAGGCGCCGCGCCGTCCCAGTGCTGTCCATGCCGGAGCAACGCGCCGTCGTGCGCCGGTGGTACGCGGTGGTCTTCGAGATCCGCCTGGTCGGGTGAGGCCGTCACCCGCACGGCCGCATGCTCTGGGGCGGCCCACCCTGGACAGGCGACTGAACAAGCGTTTAGCATGCTGTACATGCGTTCAATCCAGGACGACCGGACCACCCGGGCCGTCATCCGCGACGAGGCACTGCGACTGTTCGCCGAGCGGGGGCCGGAGTCGGTGACCGTGCGGCAGATCGCCGGGGCGGCCGGTGTGTCGGCCGGCCTCGTGGTGCACCACTTCGGGTCGAAGGACGGCCTGCGGCAGGAGGTCGACCGGCACGTCCTGGCCGTGTTCGCGGCCATGCTCGGCGAACTGACCGACGAGGGCGGCGAGAAGCTGCTCGATCCGGGTGCCGGCGCCACCTCCCTCAGCGAGGTGTTCGCCCGGCACCTGCCGGCCGACTCGCCCCTGCCCGGCTATCTGCGGCGGCTGCTGCTCAGCGGATCCGAGACCGGCCGGGTGCTTTTCCGGCGGCTGTTCGAGCTGAGCCGCCGGACGCTCGACGAACTGACGGCGGCCGGACTGGCCGCCCCGGGCCGGGACCCGGCCGTCCGCACGGCCGTGCTGCTCGCCAACGACCTGGCGGTCTTCCTGCTGCGCGACCATCTCGCCGACGCCCTGGGGACCGACCCGCTGTCCGCCGACGGCATGGCCCGCTGGGCCCCGGAGATGCTGAGCATCTACGCGGGCGGGCTGAACGCGACGCCGCGAGGAGAGGCGCCCCCGACGATCTAGGGAGAGTGTGCATGCCGCCCGGAACCGTACTCGCACCACCCGCGCTCGAGGCGCGTGATCTGCACAAGTCCTACGGCACCCATCAGGTCCTGCGGGGTGTCGACCTCACCGTGGCGCCCGGCCGGCTCGTCGCCGTGGTGGGCGAGAACGGCGCCGGGAAGTCGACCCTGCTCAAGTCGCTGGCGGGGGTCCTCGCCGCGGACCGGGGCGAGGTGATCCTGCACGGCACGCTCGGACACTGCCCCCAGGAGCCGATCCTGAACGGCAGCCTGACGGTGGAACAGCATCTGCGCTACTTCGCCGCGGCCCAGCGGCTGCCCGGTCCCGAGCGCGGTCTCGAACTGGTCCGGCGGCTGGGCTTCGAGCGCTACCTGCGAACCGTGACCGGGGAGCTGTCCGGCGGCACCCGGCAGAAGCTCAATCTCACCCTGGCCCTGCTGCACGACCCGGACGTCCTGCTGCTGGACGAGCCCTACCAGGGGTTCGACTGGGAGACGTATCTGCGCTTCTGGGAACTGGCCGAGGAGCTGCGCTCACGGGGCAAGGCGATCGTCGTCATCACCCATCTCGTCTTCGAGCAGGAGCGCTTCGACCTCCTGGCCGACCTCGTCGACGGGCGGCTCGTCACCCGGACGACCACGGCGACGAGCACGGAGGAGGCGCACCGTGCGGACGTCTGACACCCGCCGGCCGCCGGTGGCGTACCGGCAGTTCCCCACCGCCCTGCGCTTCTCGGTGCGCGATCAGACCCGCAACCGGCTCGCCGGACTGCTGCTGGTTCTGTTCGTGCCCACCTGGTACCTGGTGATGGACGCGCTGGCCGGGGGCGAGGTGCTGGAGTTCAAGCTGTTCGCGACCGGGGACGTGCTGCGCGTCGACGGCGGCCGGCTCACACTGATCACCGCCGGGCTCAACTGCGTCACGATGATCGCCGGCTTCGTGGTCTTCGACGCCGTGCGCAAGGCGCTGGCCTTCGACCGGCGGCTGGTGTTCGCGGGCTACGGACAGGCCACGCTCATCGGCGCCAAGACGCTGGCCGTGGTGGTCGTGGCCACCGCGATCGCCCTCTACACCGCGCTGGCGGTGTTGTTCTTCTGGCGCCCCTCGGCGGGCGGCTGGTGCGCCGTGCTCGCCGGTTTCACGGTCATCGCGCTCACCTACGGCGCGCTCGGTCTGCTGCTCGGGGTGGTGGTCAAGCGCGATCTGGAGGGCTTCTTCCTCATCATCATGGGCGGGCTGATGGACACGTTCCTGCAGAACCCGCTGGGCAACCCCCTGGCCAACGAGCCCGCGCTGCAGTGGTTCCCCTCCTTCGGCCCCATGCAGTTCGCCGCGGGCGGCGCCTTCGGGGGCACCGCCCTGTGGGGGCATCTCGCGCTGGGGCTGCTGTGGGCGGCCGCGTTCAGTGCGGTGGGACTGGCCGTGTTCTGGATCAGGACCCGCAGCCGGAACCGCGCGCGGTGACCTGCCGGAAGGGCCGGGCTTGACCCTCGACCTTGTCGAGGGATCAGGGTTGCGGGTGTGGAGAGCGAGATGCGCAGCATTGGTGAGATGGCCCGGGACAGCGGGCTGGGCGTGAGCGCCCTGCGGTTCTACGACCGCGCCGGTGTGCTGGTCCCCGACCGCGTGGACCCGGTCAGCGGCTACCGCTGGTACGGCCCCGGACAGCTGGACGAGGCACGGCTGCTGGCCCGGTTGCGCCGGGCCGGCATGCCGCTGGCGGACGTCCGGCTGGTGCTGGCCGGCTGGACGGGCGCCGACACCGGTCTCGTACGGCGGCTGCTCGAGGCCCATCTGCGCCGTCTGGAACAGGGGCTGACCGACGCCCGCGACGCGTTCTCCGCACTCCGAGCCCTACTGGACCACAGGGAGAACCCCATGACCCCGCTCCGCACCGACACACCCGCCCGGCTGTCCCTCTCCGGCCCCCATCTGGCCTCCGCACTGGACGCGGTCCGGTTCGCGGCCGGCACCGACCCGGAGCTGCCGATGCTCGGCGGCATCCACCTCGACATCGAGGACGATGCCCTGCACGTCGTGGCCACCGACCGGTACCGGTTGGCCGTGGCGCGCGCCGGCGCCCGCGGCCACGACGGGCCCCGGGTGCAGGCGACCGTGCCCCTCCCCCTCGCCGACGCGATGCGGGCGCTGCTGAACGGCGAGGACGACGTGCGGCTCACCGTGGACGGTGACCGCGTGACCCTGGAGACCGGGAACCGGCAGACGGCCGGCCAGTGCCTCGGCCACGACTTCCCCGACTACCGGCGCCTGGTCCGGCTCCCGGAGGGGCGGCGCGCCGTCGTGGAGGTGACGGCCTTCGAGACGGCGGTGCGCACGGGCCCCGTCCGCGCCCACGACGGCCAGGACGCCGTGTGCCGCGAACTCACCGTGCTGGACGTGTCGGAGGACGGGTCGGTCACGGTGGCCGGTGACGGCGCCGAGGGTGCCGGCCTCGTCGCCGTCAACCGCGCGTTCCTGCTGGACGCCCTCGCCGCGGGGGCCGGTGACCGGCTGGTCCTGGAGTTCGGCGCCCCCACGGCGCCCCTGGCCATCCGCCGCCCGGACGACGAGCACACGTTCTCGCTGCTGATGCCGGTGCGGCTGGAGAACTGAGGCCTGTCGAGGCGGGCGGCGGGACGTCAGCGTTCGAGGCCGCTGTCCTCCACCGGTTCCAGCGTCTCCGCGGCCGGCGTCGTGTTCTGTGCGGGCACGGCGTCGGCCGCCGCCGTGCGGCTGCGCGTCAGGCGCAGCGCGATGGGCTCGGTGAAACGGGCCGTGAGCGGACCGAGGACGACCAGGACCAGGACGTACGCCGTGGCCAGCGGGCCGAGGTCCGGCTCGACACCGGCGGTGACCGCGAGTCCGGCGATGACGATGGAGAACTCGCCGCGGGCGACCAGAGTGCCGCCCGCGCGCCAGCGGCCCTTGGGGGAGATCCCGGCCCGGCGGGCCGCCCAGTAGCCGGTGGCGATCTTCGTCAGCGCGGTGACGACGGCGAGTCCGAGAGCGGGAAGGATCACCGGCGGGATCGACTGGGGATCGGTGTGCAGGCCGAAGAAGACGAAGAAGACCGCGGCGAACAGGTCCCGCAGCGGCGCCAGCAGGTTGTGCGCGCCCTCGGCGACCTCCCCGGACAGGGCGATGCCCACCAGGAACGCGCCCACCGCCGCCGACACCTGCAGCTGCTGGGCGAGTCCCGCGACCAGCAGGGTGAGGCCCAGCACGACCAGCAGCAGCTTCTCCGGGTCGTCGCTGGAGACGAAGCGGGAGATCACCCGGCCGTAGCGGACGGCGGCGAACAGCACGAGACCGGCGACGCCCAGCGCGATGGCCAGGGTGACGCTGCCCGTGGCGAGGCTCACACCGGCCAGCAGGGCGGTGATGATCGGCAGGTAGACGGCCATCGCCAGGTCCTCGAGCACCAGGATGCTGAGGATGACCGGGGTCTCCCGGTTGCCGAGCCGTCCGAGGTCTCCGAGCACTTTCGCGATGACGCCGGAGGAGGAGATCCAGGTGACGCCGGCCAGGACCACGGCGGCGACCGGGCCCCAGCCGAGGAGCAGGGCCAGGGCGGCGCCGGGCAGGGCGTTCAGCACCATGTCCACGAGACCGGCCGGGTACTGCGTCTTGAGGTTGGAGACGAGGTCGCTGGCCGTGTACTCCAGGCCGAGCATCAGCAGCAGGAGGATCACGCCGATCTCGGCACCGATCGCGACGAACTCCTCGCTCGCGCCGAGCGGCAGCAGTCCTCCCTCGCCGAATGCGAGGCCGGCCAGCAGGTAGAGGGGGATCGGGGAGAACTGCAGGCGTCCGGCGAGACGTCCCAGCAGGCCGAGCCCGAGGATGATCGCGCCGAATTCGATCAGGAAGATCGCGGAAGAGTGCACGCGCTCACTCCCGCCCGAGAATCTCGGCGGCGGCCTCGATGCCCTCGCGGGTGCCGATCACGATCAGGGTGTCCCCGCCGGCCAGCCGGAAGTCCGGCGCGGGCGAAGGGATCGCCTCGGCGCGCCGCAGCACGGCCACGATCGACGCCCCGGTGTCGGTGCGCATGCGGGTCTCGCCCAGCAGCCGGCCGTTCCAGTGGGAGACGGAGGACAGTTCGATACGCTCGGCGACCAGCCCCAGGTCGGTGGTGTGCAGCAGGTTGGGGCTGTGGTGGGCGGGCATCAGGGCGTCGATGAGCGCGGCCGACTCGGCGACCGTCAGACGCAGCGACCGGGCGCAGGCGTCCGGGTCGTCGGAGCGGTAGACGTTGACCGTGCGGGCACCGTCGCGGTGCGCGATCACGGACAGGTGCTCGTGCTCACGCGTGGTGAGGTCGTATTTCACGCCGATGCCCGGCAGCGGCGTCGCGCTCATCCGTGGAGCAGGCACAGCCCGTCCCCTTCCAGATTCTTCTGATGTCGTCGGTCGGGGGGTGCCCGGCCGGTCGTCGCACGACGATGGTGGTTCACCCCCAGGGCGCAATGGTGCCATCCCGCCAATCGGCCGGAACATGGGTGTCGTCACGGATGGACACGGCCCCGAGCGGGGGAAAGGATGCCCGGGGAGTCCGTCCGTCCATGGACGCGTGCCGTGTCCGCGGGGGCGACGACGCGTACCCGGCGTCCGCGGTGGGTACTCGTGTGCGCCGCCGGGGACGGGAGTGTGCTGTGGACGACACGGTCATCGTTGGAGTGGACGGTTCGCCGTCCAGTCTCGCCGCGGTCGATGTCGCGGCCCATGAGGCACGTCTGCGCGGCGCGCGGCTGCGGATCGTGCACGCCTTCAGCCGCCCCGCCGACCTGGATCCGATGATCCACGGGGTGCTGGCGCAGGCGGAGCAGCGGGCGCACGACCTCGCGCCGGGGCTGGAGATCACCCGGACCGTGGCGTCCGGTGAGACGCTGACGGTGCTGCGGAGCGAGTCGCGGCACGCCGTGCTGACGGTGGTCGGCGAGCGGGGCCGCACCGGGTTCGGTGGTCTGCTGCTCGGCTCGACGGTGGTGCAGCTGGCGGCGCACGGGCACGGTCCGCTGATGGTGGTGCGCGGCCGGGAGGATCCGCAGGGCCCCGTCCTGCTCGCCGTGGACGGCTCGCCGGCCGGCAAGGCGGCCGCTTCCTTCGCTTTCGCCGAGGCCGCGCTGCGCGGGGCCCCGCTGGTCGCGCTGCACGTGTGGAACACCTGGAGCGAGCAGACGCCGTACGAGGGTCCGGCCGACCCGCTGAACGTGGTGGTGGATCTCGACCGGCTCGAGGAGCGGCACCGCCGGCTGCTCGAGGAGGCGGTGGCGCCGGAGCGGGCCGCTCGTCCCGAGGTCGCCGTGGAACTGCGTCTGGAGCGGGCCCGGGTACGTCACGCGCTGCTGGACGCGACGCGGGAGGCCCAGCTGGTGGTGACGGGGGCCCGCGGGCACGGCGGCTTCACCGGGATGCTGCTCGGTTCGGTCAGCCAGGCCCTGCTGTACCACGCGGACTGCCCCGTCACCGTCGTCCGGGCGGAACCCGCTTCCTCGTGACGGTCCGGTGACCGCGCGGCGCGGGTCAGCCCAGGAAACTCAGCCGTACCCGGCGGTCGGGGTTGTCCTTGTTCGTGTCGACCAGGCAGACCGACTGCCAGGTGCCCAGTTCCAGCCGTCCGTTCACCACCGGGAGCGTCGCGTGCGGCGGCACGAAGGCGGGCAGGACGTGGTCGCGGCCGTGACCTGGGCTGCCGTGGCGGTGCTGCCAGCGGTCGTCGGCGGGGAGCAGGGTGTGCAGGGCCGACAGCAGGTCGTCGTCGCTTCCGGCGCCGGTCTCGATGACGGCGATCCCGGCGGTGGCGTGCGGCACGAAGACGTTCAGCAGGCCGTCGCGGCCGGCCGCCGCCTCCCGCAGGAAGGACTCGCAGTCGCCGGTGAGATCGACGACCCTCTCGCCGGAGCCGGTGGCGATGTTCAGGACTCGGGTGGTGAAGGCATCGGACATGCCCTCCATCCTGGCCGACGCGGCGGCCTTCGCGCGGGAGCGTGCCGGGAAGATCCACGGGCGCCGCGCTGTTGGTAGAAGCGTGAACAATATGCGCGAGGTCGAGGTGGTCGTCATAGGCGCCGGGCAGGCGGGACTTGCCGGCGCCTATCACCTGCGGCGGACCGGGTTCGCGCCGGACCGCGACTTCGTGGTGCTGGACCACTCCCCCGGCCCCGGCGGTGCCTGGCAGTTCCGGTGGCCGTCACTGACGTACGGCAAGGTGCACGGGATGCACGCGCTGCCCGGCATGGAGCTCACGGACGCCGATCCCGCCCGGGCCTCCGCCGAGGTGATCAGTGAGTACTTCGCCCGCTACGAGCGGACGTTCGACCTGCGGGTACGGCGTCCGGTGGACGTGCGGGCCGTGCGCGAGGGGCCCGGTGGGCGGCTGCTGGTGGAGAGCTCGGACGGAACCTGGGCGACGCGGGCGCTGATCAACGCCACCGGCACCTGGGACCGGCCGTTCTGGCCTCGTTATCCGGGTCAGGAGACGTTCCGGGGACGGCAGCTGCACACCGCGCAGTACCCCGGGCCGGAGGCGTTCGCCGGACAGCGGGTGGTCGTGGTGGGCGGCGGGGCCTCGGGCACCCAGCACCTGCTGGAGATCGCCCCGTACGCGGCGGCCACGACGTGGGTGACCCGGCGGCCCCCGGTGTTCCGTGAGGGCCCGTTCGACGAGGAGGCGGGGCGGGCGGCCGTGGCGCTCGTCGAGGAGCGGGTGCGGCAGGGGCTGCCGCCGCGCAGTGTCGTCTCGGTGACCGGGTTGCCGCTCAACGACGCGATCCTGCAGGGCCTCGCGGACGGCGTGCTCGACCGCCGTCCCATCTTCGACCGGATCACACCGGACGGTGTGGAGTGGGCGGACGGCCGGCGGGTGGACGCCGACGTCATCCTCTGGGCGACCGGTTTCCGTCCCGCGGTCGACCATCTCGCGCCGCTGCGGCTGCGGGAGCCCGGCGGCGGAATCCGGGTCGAGGGCACCCGGGCGGTCGCCGACCCGCGGATCCACCTGGTCGGGTACGGCCCCTCGGCCAGCACCATCGGGGCCAACCGGGCGGGACGCGCGGCGGTGCGGGAGATCAGGCGGCTGCTCGCGCGGGAGCAGCCGGCCGCGGCGTGACGTCCCGGGCCGGCCGGGGGGGTCATGTCTTCGCCGGTTCGCCGGACTTCTTCCGCTGGGCGTCGGCCTCGGCGACGTTGCGCTGGTGTTCCACGAAGTCGGCGGTGAAGCGGGTGTCGCCGGGCTTGACCGTGACGAAGTACAGCCAGTCGCCCGGGGTGGGATTGATCGCGGCGCGCACGGCGTCCTCGCCGGGGTTGCCGATCGGGGTCGGCGGCAGGCCCATGCGCTGGTAGGAGTTGTAGGGGCTGTCGACCTGGGTGTCGGCCTCCGTGGTACCCGGCTTCGAGCGGCCCAGGGCGTAGTTGACGGTCGAGTCCATCTGGAGGGGCATCCCGCGCTCCAGACGGTTGAAGATCACCCGGGCGATCTTGCCCATGTCGGCCTTGGTGGCGGCCTCCGCCTGGACGATGCTCGCGACCGTGACCGCCTGGTAGACGTTCATCGCGTTGCGCTGCGCACCGGCGGCGATCGGGGCTCCGTTGAACTTCTTGTCGGCCGCCCCGACCATCCGTGACAGGAGCCGTTGCGGGGTCGGCTTCTCCTGCAGGGGATAGGTGGCCGGGAAGAGGTAGCCCTCGGGATTGCCCTCGGCCTCGTTCGGCAGCTTCAGGTCCGCCTTGGCGAGGGACTTCTTCGTGGTGCCCGCCGGGAGGTCGAGGGTCTTGTCGATGGCGGCATACACCTGGCTCGCCCGCCAGCCCTCCGGGACCACCAGGGTCGTGGGACGGGTCTCGTCTTCGCCGTTCATGATCAGCAGCGGCACCGCCACGGCGGTGCCGGCCACGACGGCCCCGAGCGTCGCCAGGGCGAATCGGCCCCGGCGCGTCAGTCGGATCGTGCTCCGTGACGGAGTGTTCGTCTGCATGCGGGCACGGTAACCCGCATACCACCGCAAACCCGGCATATCTTCATCTTGTCGGCTCCAGTTGGGCGTCCCGGCGTACAAGGGCCGCATAGCGCCCGTCCCGCTCCAGCAGTTCCTCGTGCGTGCCGCGTTCCGCCACGCGGCCGGAGTCGAGGACCACGATCTGGTCGGCACTCCGGACGGTGGACAGCCGATGGGCGATGGTGAGGGTGGTCCGGTTGGCCGACAGCGCGTCGATCGCCTGCTGGACGGCGGCCTCCGTACGGGTGTCCAGCGCGCTGGTGGCCTCGTCGAGCACGAGGACCGGCGGGTCGCGGAGAATGGTCCGGGCGATCGCCAGGCGCTGTTTCTCACCGCCCGAGAACCGGTGGCCGCGTTCGCCGACCACGGTGTCGTACCCGTCGGGCAGCGCCGCGATGTGGTCGTGGATCTGCGCCGCCCGCGCCGCGGCGTGCAGCTCCTCGTCGGTGGCCCCGGGCTTGGCGAAGCGCAGGTTGTCCGCGACCGTGGCGTGGAAGAGGTAGGTCTCCTGGGAGACGACGCCGACCGCGCGGGCCAGTGTGTCGAAGTCGAGGTCGCGCACGTCGACCCCGTCGAGGGTGACCCGGCCGCCCGTGACGTCGTACAGCCGCGGCACGAGATGGCCCAGGGTGGACTTGCCGGCACCGGTCGGCCCGACGACGGCGAGACTGCCGCCCGGGGGGACGGTGATGTCGATGCCGTCGAGGACGGGGCCGCTCTTGTCGTCGTAGGCGAACGTGACGTTCTCGAGGCGGACCTCGCCCTTGACGCGGTCGAGGTGCACCGGGTCCGCGCGTTCGGTGATGTCGATCGGGAGGTCCAGGTACTCGAAGATGCGCTGGAAGAGCGCGAGCGAGGTCTGGATCTGAACGCCGGTGGACAGCAGGCTCACGGCCGGACGGAACAGGCCCTGCTGGAGCGAGACGAACGCGACGATCGTGCCGATGGAGACCTCGGGGCCACCCGTCTGCAGGGCGATCCCGGCGGTCCAGTAGATGACGGCCGGCATGGCGGCCATGACGATCGTGATGACGGCCATCCGCCAGCGGCCGGCCATGTTCGACCGCACCTCCAGGTCGACCAGACGCTCGGACTCGTCCGAGAACGCGCCGGTCAGGGAATCGGAGCGGCCCATGGTGCGGCCCAGCAGGATGCCGCTGACCGAGAGCGACTCGGTGACCGTGGCGGCCATCGCGGCCATCTGCTTCTGGCGCCGGGTGGTGATCCTCTTGCGCTCGTCGCCGACGCGGCGGCTGATCCAGACGAACACCGGCAGCAGGACCAGCGTCACCACGGTCAGCCGCCAGTCGAGCGCGAGCATCGCGACGACGGTGGCGACCACGCTGGTGAGGTTGGAGACCAGGGAGGTCGCCGTGGAGGTCACGGTCGCCTGCATGCCGCCGATGTCGTTGGCGATGCGGGACTGGACCTCACCGGTACGGGTGCGGGTGAAAAAAGCGAGCGACATGCGCTGGAGCCGTCCGTAGACGGCGGTGCGCAGATCGTGCATCACGCGCTGGCCGACGGTCGTCGAGATCAGGGTCTGCAGGACGCCGAAGACGCTGGTGAGGACCGCGCTGAGGATCATGCCGAGAGCCAGCAGGCTGAGCAGCCCGGTGCGCCCCTCGGGGATCGCCACGTCGAGGATCGCCTTCAGCAGGAAGGGGGTGGCGACCGAGACCAGCGACGCGGCGGCGACGAGCAGACCGACGACCGCGAGGCGGCCCCGGTAGGGGCGGAAGAGCCTGAGAATGCGCCGCACCTGCCGGGGTTGCTCCTCGGCGTCGGCGGGCGGGGTCCAGTCGGGTTCGTGGTCGGGGTGCATGGTCTCCTTACGGGTCGGGTGCCCAGGGCTGGTGCCCGGGACGGCAGAGCCGATCCCCATTGTTACCTGTACTCACAATGAGCGGCATCCTGATATTGTTCCCGCATGACCGCCCCCGATCCCGACGGCCTGCTGGCCGAGCAGTTGCTCCGGCTCACCCGCCGGGTGCACCGCATCCAGAAGCGTCATCTGGAGCAGCGCGAGCTCGGGATCACTCCTGCCCAGTCGCGGCTGCTGCGCACGCTCGCGCACTACGGCTCGCCGCCCCGCATGGCCGATCTGGCCGAGCGGCTGGAGGTGGTTCCCCGAGCGGTGACCACACTGGTCGACGGGCTGGAGGCGAACGGCAAGGTGCGGCGGGTGCCGGATCCGGCCAACCGGCGGGTGATCCGGATCGAGCTCACCGACGACGGACGCGCGGCGCTGCGGGAGCTGCGCGCGGCGCGCAGGACCGCGGCCGAGGAGATCCTGGCGCCGCTGGGGGACGAACAGCGCGCAACGCTGGGCGAGTTGCTGGACGCCCTGATCGACGGGACGGTCGCCCCGCCGTGCCGTGACGTGTCCTCCTGACGCGCGTGAGGTGACGGCCGCCCACAGGGCGCCGGTTCTGTGCGGTGACGTGGAAAACCGGTTGCTCCGCCGTGCGTGGCGGCGTCAACCTGTCACGGTTTGCTGATCCCGCTTCGGGCGGGGCGCAGACATGCCCCGCAGTCCCCTCAGGCACAGCTCTTCCCCGTGCCGCCCCTCCGCCTCCCCTTCCGCCGCCCTCTGACCGAGCCACTGGGACGTCATGCAGATTCAAGACCTTCCGTATCCCGACCCCGGGGTGCCCGACGCGCGCTCGGGGCCCCGATTCCTGTGGTGGCTCTTCCGGAACCAACTGTCCGGGCAGCTCAAGTCGTTGGCCTGGGGCCTGCTGCACTTCGTCTCCGTCGCGTCACTGCCGTTCAGCGTCGGTGTCGCCGTGCAGGCCGCGGTCGACCGCTCCGGCGGCAGGCTCGCCCTGGCCGGAGGGCTGATGGCGCTGGCCTGCGCGGGCAACGCGGTGGGGGACACTTTCCTGCACCGTGCCGCCGTCACCAACTGGATCACCGCCGCCGCCCGCGTGCAGCAACTGCTGGGGCGCAAGGCCGCGACGCTGGGCTCGGCTCTGACCCGTCGGGTCGCCGCCGGAGAGGTCGTGGCCGTCTCCACGGGCGACGTGGAGAAGATCGGCTGGTTCGTGGAGGCCCTGTCGCGCTTCACCGCGGCCGTGGTCACCATGGTGCTGGTCTGCGTCGGTCTGATGGTCTACCAGCCGGCGCTCGGAGTCGTCGTCGCCGTGGGACTGCCGGTCCTGGCGATCGCGGTGCTGCCGCTGCTGCCCCGGGCCACCCGGCGGGCGGACGTGCAGCGCGAGAAGGCCGGACGGGCCACCGAGCTCGCCTCCGACACCGTCGCCGGACTGCGCGTGCTGCGCGGCATCGGCGGCGAGGACCTGTTCCTCGATCGGTACCGCGACGCCTCCCAGGAGGTCCGCCACGCCGCCGTGCGCAGTGCGCGGATGTGGTCGCTGATCGCCGCGATCCAGGTACTGCTGCCGGGACTGCTGCTGATCACGGTGGTCTGGTACGGCGTGCACCTGGCCCGCGACGGACGGATCGCCGTCGGCGAACTGGTCACCGTCTACAGCTCGGTCATGCTGCTCACCTACCCGATCCGGCACTTCGAGGAGATCGCGATGGCGTACTCCTTCTCACGCCCCTCGGCCAAGCGGGCCGCGCGCGTGCTGTCGCTGGAACGGGCCACGGACACCGCGGGCTCACGTGCCGCCGAGACCCCGTCCGGTGACCTGTACGACCCGGCGACCCGTCTGCTCGCCCCCGCGGGCCGGCTCACCGCCGTGGTCTGCGGGGACCCCGACGCGGCGGGGCGGCTGGCCGAGCGGCTCGGCGGGCACCCCCCGGAGCAGGGAACCTCCGTGCTGCTCGGAGGTGTCCCGCTGGACGAACTGCCGCTGGATTCGGCCAGGGCGGCCGTCCTGGTCCAGGACAAGGATCCGGTGCTCCTCTCCGGCACCCTGCGTGAGCTGCTCGAGGTGCCCGCCTCAGGAGGGGTCGAGCCGCGCGACGCGCTGGCAGCCGCGCAGTGCGCGGACGTGCTGGCCGCGCTCGTGCAGGGCTCGCTGGACGCCGAGGACCCGATGGACGCCCGGATCACCGAACGCGGACGGTCGCTGTCGGGCGGGCAGCGCCAGCGGCTCGCGCTGGCCCGGTCGCTGGTCACGGACCCGGAGGTGCTCGTCCTCGACGAGCCGACCTCGGCCGTCGACTCGCACACCGAGGCCCGGATCGCCCAGGGCGTGCGCGCGCTGCGGGCGGGCCGCACCACCGTGGTGTTCACCTCGTCCCCACTGCTGCTGGACCGGGCGGACCAGGTGGTGTTCCTGCACGGCGACACCGTCGCCGCGGTCGGCGCCCACCGCGAACTGGTGCGCACCGAGCCGCGGTACCGGGCCGTGGTGACCCGCGAGACGGAGGACGAGACCGCGCCGGCGGGCGGCCCGGCGGGGGACGGCCGGCTGCCCGGGGCCGAGCGCCCCCGCGAGGGCGGCGTCGTCCACCGGCTGGAAGAGCTGGAAGAGCTGGAAGAGATCGAGGAGACAGCATGATCGGCGTGGCGCCACCGGCCTACGACCCGGCGGCCCCCACCGCGGCCGGCACGCTGCCCGTGGGGGCGCCCGCGACCGTGCGTGCCTATGTGACGGAGCTGCTGCGCCGGCACCGCACCGCCTTCCTGCTGCTGATCGCGGTGAACACGGTCGCCGTGATCGCCTCCATGGTGGGTCCCTATCTGCTGGGCGGACTGGTGGAGCGGGTCTCGGACCGGGAGCGGGAGCTGCATCTGGGGCTCACGGCGGGACTGTTCCTGGCGGCGCTGGCCGTCCAGGCGGTGTTCGTCCGTCAGGTCCGGCTGCGCGGGGCGATGCTCGGTGAGCGGATGCTGGCCGACCTGCGGGAGGACTTCCTGGTGCGGTCGGTGGGACTGCCGCCGGGCGTGCTGGAGCGGGCGGGCACCGGTGATCTGCTGTCGCGGATCACGACCGACATCGACCGGCTCGGCAACGCGATGCGCGAGGCCGTGCCCCAGTTGGCCATCGGCGTGGTGTGGGCGGTGCTGCTGCTGGGCGGCCTGATCGTCACCGCGCCGGAGCTGGCACCGGCGGTGCTGATCGCCGTGCCGCTGCTGGTGGCCGGGTGCCGCTGGTACTTCCGCCGGGCGCCGGCGGCCTACCGGTCGGAGGCGGCCGGGTACGCCGCCGTGGCCGCCGCTCTCGCGGAGACCGTGGACGCGGGGCGCACCGTGGAGGCCCACCGCCTCGGGGAGCGCCGTGTGGCACTGACCGACCAGCGGGTCAGGGAGTGGACGGCCTGGGAGCGCTACACCCTCTGGCTGCGGTCGGTGCTCTTCCCCGTCGTCCAGATCACCCATGTGACCGTGCTCGGCTCGGTGCTGATGATCGGCGGGGTGTTCGTCCTGCAGGGCTGGATCGGTGTCGGCCAGCTGACCACCGCCGCGCTGATCGCCCAGATGCTCGTCGACCCGGTGGGGCTGATCCTGCGCTGGTACGACGAGCTTCAGGTGGCACAGGTGTCGCTGGCCCGGCTGGTCGGGGTCCGGGACATCGAGCCCGACGCCGGGGACGCCGGCCTCACGCCCGAGGGGCGCCGGGTGCACGCGGACCGGGTGCACTTCGGTTACCGGGAGGGGGTGGACGTCCTGCGCAAGGTGTCGCTCGAGGTCGCCCCCGGGACCCGGCTGGCGCTGGTCGGCCCGTCGGGTGCGGGCAAGTCCACGCTGGGCCGGCTGCTCGCCGGGATCTACGCGCCCCGGGACGGCCGGGTCACCCTCGGTGACGCCGAGCTGTCGCGGATGACCGCCGAGCGGGTCCGGGCGCACGTGGCCCTGGTCAACCAGGAGCACCACGTCTTCGTGGGCTCCCTGCGCGACAATCTGCGGCTCGCCCGGACGAACGCCGAGGACGCCGAGCTGTGGGCGGCGCTCGGCTCGGTGGACGCGGACGGCTGGGCGCGCGCGCTCGACGAGGGCCTCGACACCGAGGTCGGCTCGGGCGGGTTCGCGCTCACCCCGGCGCAGGCCCAGCAGATCGCGCTGGCCCGGCTGGTGCTCGCCGATCCGCACACGCTGGTGCTGGACGAGGCGACCTCGCTGCTCGACCCGCGTGCGGCACGTCATCTGGAGCGCTCCCTGGCCCGGGTGCTGGACGGCCGGACGGTCGTCGCGATCGCCCACCGCCTGCACACCGCCCACGACGCGGACGTCATCGCCGTCGTGGAGAACGGGCGCATCAGCGAGCTGGGCAGTCACGACGAACTGGTCGCCGCGGACGGAGCCTACGCGGCACTGTGGCGGTCCTGGCACGGGTGAGCCCGCACCGCTGAGCGGCCGGCACCGGTTCCCGCCGTCCGTCCGGGCGGCGGGAACCGGTGCGCGCGGCCGGCTCGGGGCGTGGCGTTGCGCGGTGGGGAGCTCCGGTGGAAGGCTGGAGTCAGGCACCGGCTCGGGGAGCGCCCGGATCCTGACGGACCGGGGAACGGGTGGCGCCGGCGCCCCGTGCAGACGGCCCGGCGCGGGCCGCGGCGGGAACGGGCCCGTCCCCACCCTCTGGAGGTAGCCGTGAACAGCGCCGACGGTTGGGGAGACGACGTCTACCAGCCCGACGCGTCCGAGATCCAGGACGACGCCGGACTGCTCGACGCCGAGGACACCCTGGAGAACGACGGTGTCTCCGACCCCCTCGACCGGGGCTGGTCCCCTCCGGAGCGGCCCTGGGCCGTGGAGCACTACGGCGTGACGGCGGCCGAGCGCCACGAGGGCGAGACGCTGGACCAGCGGCTGGCCGAGGAGGTCCCCGATCCCGTCTCCTCCGACGGCGACGGGCTCGGGGATTCCTCGGGCACCGACGGGGAACTCCTGGACAACGAGGTCGGCGCCGCACGCTCCGGCCGGCTCGTGGCCCCCGACGAAGGGGCGCACGAGGACGAGGAGGAGGCCCTGGTCGCCATGGACGTCGGCATCGACGGCGCGGCCGCCTCCGCCGAGGAGGCCGCGATGCACGTCGTGGACGAGGACAGCCTGCCCGGCTGAGCCCGCAACTCCCCCGCCGCAGCGCGGGCCCGAGTCGCCCGAGGAGCATTCATGCAGCAGGACAAGCACCCCGACTACCACCCCGTGGTCTTCCGCGACCGTGCCGCTGGGTACGCCTTCCTCACCCGGTCGACCGCGACCAGCGGGCAGACCATCGAGTGGGACGACGGCGAGACCTACCCGGTGGTGGATGTGGAGATCTCCTCGGAGAGTCACCCGTTCTACACGGGCAAGGCCCGCACCGTGGACACGGAGGGCCGGGTGGCCCGCTTCGAGCGCCGGTACGGCGGTGAGGGCTCCGGCTGAGTCCCGCGGGGTCCTGGCCGTCAGATCACGTTGAGCGCCGCCGCGCAGCCCACCCCGCCCAGCAGCATGAACGCGGGCATCAGGACCTTCAGCTCCACCCAGCTGCCCGCCCGGAACCGCATGGCCTTCGGCGGGCCGATCGGGTACCAGCGCTTGCGCCCCACCGGTATCGGCCACAGGATCGGGCATCCGGAGACGGTCAGCGCGTCCCCGATGTCGTGCACCAGCGCGCCCAGCACGATCGGCAGCCCCAGCCACAGGTACTCCTGGCCCGGCGCGGTGAACAGCCAGTCGGAGCCGTTGCCCGGCTGGTCGAGGATGCCCGCGATGATCCAGGCGCTGGTCGCCGCCAGCAGCCACACCAGGACGTCGCTGCTGGAGCCGCGGGTCGCCCGCCACAGCAGGCCCTCGATGGCCAGCACCATGTGCACGAAGAGGATGGCCAGCACCGCCCAGCGGCCGCCCGTGACCGCCAGGGCCGCGGTGCCGCCGCCGATCAGGACGGCCCACAGCCAGGTGTGCGTGAGCGTGCGGTGCCCGCCGGAGCGGCGCGGGTCGCCCTGCTTCTTGGTGGCCTTGTAGACGGCGTAGGAGAGCTTGTCGACGATCTCGCAGAGCCAGCGGGACAGGGGACCGAAGGCCCGGGAGATGGTGGCCGCCTTGTGGTCCAGGTCGGGGGCGAGTGCGGCGCCGGCGCAGATCAGGGCGCCGGCCAGGAGCACCGGCCAGGGCATCGGGTGGCCGGCGGCGGCCGTCGCCGCACCGACTCCGAGCCAGGCCGCGGCGCCCGACAGTGAGTGTGCTGGTCCCATCATCGCCGTTGCCCGCCCCATTCCTCGTTCGCCGCCCGCCGGTTGACCGGGTGCGTTGCAGCCCCGCCGGCGACACAGCGTAGCGGTCGCGATCTTCGGGCCCGTAGCCGATTCCCGCATCGGGCGGGCGGGCAGGCAAGATGGGGGCGTGACCCTCATCGATCAGCTCCCGCCGACCGCCGATCCCGACGCCCTGTACGAAGCCTTCGAGTCGTGGGCCCAGGAGCGCGGTCTCACGCTCTACCCCCACCAGGAGGAGGCGCTGATCGAGGTGGTCTCCGGCGCGAACGTGATCGTGTCGACGCCCACCGGTTCCGGCAAGAGCATGATCGCCGCGGGCGCCCATTTCGCCGCCCTGGCGCGCGACGAGGTCACCTTCTACACCGCGCCGATCAAGGCGCTGGTGTCGGAGAAGTTCTTCGAGCTGTGCAAGATCTTCGGCACGGAGAACGTGGGCATGCTCACCGGGGACGCGTCCGTGAACGCGGACGCCCCGGTCATCTGCTGCACCGCGGAGGTGCTGGCGTCGATCGCGCTGCGCGACGGCAGGAACGCCGACGTGGGACAGGTCGTGATGGACGAGTTCCACTTCTACGCGGAAGGGGACCGCGGATGGGCCTGGCAGATTCCTCTGCTGGAGCTGCCGCAGGCGCAGTTCGTGCTGATGTCGGCGACGCTCGGCGACGTCTCCTTCTTCGAGAAGGACCTCACCCGTCGCACCGGCCGTCCCACCGCCGTGGTCCGCTCGGCGACCCGGCCCGTGCCCCTGTCCTACGAGTACCGGTACACACCGCTCACCGAGACGCTCACCGATCTGCTGGCGGCCCGCCAGGCGCCGGTGTACATCGTGCACTTCACGCAGGCGCAGGCCGTGGAGCGGGCGCAGGCGCTGATGAGCATCAACATGTGCACCCGCGAGGAGAAGGACCGGATCGCCGAGCTCATCGGCAACTTCCGCTTCACCACCAAGTTCGGCCGCAACCTGTCCCGTTACGTGCGGCACGGCATCGGTGTGCATCACGCCGGCATGCTTCCCAAGTACCGGCGGCTGGTGGAGAAGCTGGCGCAGGCGGGTCTGCTGAAGGTCATCTGCGGCACGGACACCCTCGGCGTGGGCGTCAACGTCCCCATCCGCACGGTGTTGTTCACGGCGCTGACCAAGTACGACGGCAATCGCGTCCGGACCCTGCGAGCCCGTGAGTTCCACCAGATCGCGGGTCGCGCCGGGCGGGCCGGCTTCGACACCGAGGGCTTCGTGGTGGCCCAAGCCCCGGAGCACGTGATCGAGAACGAGAAGGCGCTGGCGAAGGCCGGTGACGATCCGAAGAAGCGGCGCAAGGTCGTGCGCAAGAAGGCGCCCGAGGGTTTCGTCGCCTGGAGCGAGCAGACCTTCGACAAGCTGATCGCTTCCGAGCCGGAGCCGCTGACCTCCCGTTTCCGGGTCACCCACACGATGCTGCTGTCGGTGATCGCCCGGCCCGGCAACGCCTTCGAGGCGATGCGCCGGCTGCTGGAGGACAACCACGAGCCGCGCAGGCAGCAGCTGCGGCACATCCGGCGGGCGATCGCCATCTACCGCTCGCTGCTGGACGGCGGCATCGTCGAGAAGCTCGACCGGCCGGACGCCGAGGGCCGCATCGTCCGCCTCACCGTGGACCTTCAGCACGACTTCGCGCTGAACCAGCCGCTGTCCACGTTCGCCCTGGCCGCGTTCGAGCTGCTGGATCCCGAGTCGCCGTCGTACGCGCTGGACATGGTGTCCGTCGTGGAGTCCACTCTGGACGATCCGCGCCAGATCCTCGCCGCCCAGCAGAACAAGGCGCGCGGCGAGGCGGTCGCCGCGATGAAGGCCGACGGGGTGGAGTACGAGGAGCGCATGGAGCGACTCCAGGACGTCACCTACCCGAAGCCGCTGGAGGAGCTGCTCTTCCAGGCGTACAACACCTACCGCAGGAGCCATCCCTGGGTGGGCGACCATCCGCTGTCGCCGAAGTCCGTGATCCGGGACATGTACGAGCGGGCGCTGTCCTTCACGGAGCTGGTGTCCCACTACGAACTGGCGCGCACGGAGGGCATCGTGCTGCGCTACCTCGCCGGCGCCTACAAGGCGCTGGAGCACACCGTGCCGGACGACCTGAAGTCCGAGGACCTGGAGGATCTGATCGCCTGGCTGGGTGAGATGGTGCGCCAGGTCGACTCGAGCCTGCTGGACGAGTGGGAACAGCTGGCGAATCCGGAGGAGATGACCGCCGAGGAGGCCCAGGAGAAGGCGGACCAGGTCAAGCCGGTCACCGCCAACGCGCGGGCCTTCCGTGTCCTGGTGCGCAACGCCCTGTTCCGCCGGGTCGAACTCGCCGCCCTGGACCAGGTGGAGGAGCTGGGCGAACTGGACGCCGAGTCGGGCTGGGACGCCGGCGCCTGGGGCGAGGCGATGGACAAGTACTGGGACGAGTACGAGGAGCTGGGCACGGGCCCCGACGCCCGCGGTCCGAAGCTGCTGCTGATCGAGGAGGAGCCGGAGCACGGACTGTGGCGGGTCCGGCAGATCTTCGACGACCCGAACGGCGACCACGACTGGGGCATCAGTGCCGAGGTCGACCTCACCGCCTCCGACGCGGAGGGACGCGCGATCGTCCGCGTCACCGATGTCGGCCAGTTGTGACCACAGGAGGACGCCACTCATGACCAACCCGGCCGAGAGCCTCGTCGCCCTGCTCGACCTGGAGCAGATCGAGGTCGACATCTTCCGTGGCCGCAGCCCGCAGGAATCACTGCAGCGGGTGTTCGGCGGCCAGGTGGCTGGCCAGGCGCTGGTCGCCGCCGGCCGCACCACGGAGGGCGACCGTCCCGTGCACTCGCTGCACGCGTACTTCCTGCGCCCGGGCAGGCCCGGGGTGCCGATCGTGTACCAGGTCGAACGGGTGCGGGACGGCCGGTCGTTCACCACCCGCCGGGTCACCGCGGTGCAGCAGGGCCGCACGATCTTCAATCTCACCGCCTCCTTCCACAAGCCCGAACAGGGAAGTTTCGAGCACCAGTTGCCGCCGGCCCGCAAGGTTCCGGACCCCGAGTCGCTGCCGACGGTCACCGACGAGATCCGTGAGCATCTGGGCGCGCTCCCGGAACAGTTGGAGCGGATGGCGCGCCGCCAGCCCTTCGACATCCGCTACGTGGACCGGCTGCGCTGGAAGCCCGAGGACGTCGAGGGCGCCGAGCCGCGCAGCGCGGTGTGGATGCGGGCGGTCGGACCGCTCGGCGACGATCCGCTGGTGCACACCTGCGCGCTGACCTACGCCAGTGACATGACCCTCCTGGACGCCGTGCGGATCCCGGTGGAGCCGCTGTGGGGTCCGCGCGGCTTCGACATGGCGTCGCTGGACCACGCCATGTGGTTCCACCGCCCGTTCCGCGCGGACGAGTGGTTCCTGTACGACCAGGAGTCGCCGATCGCCACGGGCGGACGGGGCCTGGCCCGCGGGCGGATCTACGACCTGGAGGGACGGATGCTGGTGTCCGTCGTGCAGGAGGGGCTGTTCCGGGCGCTGTAGGTCACCTGACCTTGCCGCGCCATCGGCCGAGCAGGCCACGTGCTGTCCCGCGCGCCGGTTCGGCGGTCCGGGGCGGCCGCGGGGCCGGGTGGCGACGGCGAGGGGAAGGGCGGGGTGCCGGTCGGTGTTCCCTCGCCTCCCGGGTCAGCCGGGTCAGATCGGCCTGCAGCCAGGCGATCTCGTCTGGCTCCTGTGCCGTCATGAGGTCCTCCGCGATGTGGGCCGCCGGTGAGCCGGGGGCTCCGTGGGAGGGCGGCGGTTCGCGGAAGCCGCTCAGCAGGGACCGCTCGTAGGGGTCCTTGACGACCTGCGCCACATGGAGCGGGTCGAGCAGCGAGGCCACGGCCCCGGCCCGCGCCCAGGGGTGGTCGGCCTGGCGGAGCAGGTGACCCAGGTGGCGGGCGCGCCAGTTGCGGGGGCGCAGGTCGAGGCCGGCGTCGAGCAGGCTCCTGAGCTTGTCGGGCGTGCGTCCCGTCAGCAGCGGTGCGTTCTTGTCGTCGGCCGCGAACAGCCGCAGTTCTTCGGCCAGGTAGAGCCAGACCACGGCGCGGTAGCGGTTGGGGTAGAACCTCACCGGCACCAGGAGACCCAGCCGCGCCAGGCGCGTGAACCTGGCCTTGGGCACCTCCATGAGGGCCGCGCCCTCGGTGGTTCCCACGGCCTGCACGCTTCGACGGAGGGCCTCGGGAAAGCCCGGCCCGGCGCGGAGCCGCTCGATCTCGGACCGGGCGACCCGTCGGCCACCGCCGTCGTCGTCCCGGGCCGTGCGGATCCGGCCGAGGTGCACGGCGAGGTCGAACTCGGTGCGCTTGAGACAGAGTTCACGCGCCGCGCGCCCCGTCGTGACCCAGGCACCACGGTCTTCCGTGGGCTGCTCGGCGGGGACGTCGGCGGTTGCGTCGCGCGTGAGGATGTGGTGTCCGGGCATGCTCGTCTCCCCCGTGGAGTGTGGGCAGTGGCGCCGGGTGCGCCGCTCGGAAAAACCGTAGCCGCTCCGTCACACTGCGTGGCGAGCCTGTGGACAACTTCGACGACAGGACAAAAGCGCAGGTCAGAGATCTGCCTCGGGTTCCGGTCGGCGGGCGTCCACGTCCAGGTGCTCGCCGACCCGGTTGACCAGCAGTGTCATCTCGTAGGCGATCTGGCCGATGTCCGCCTCGGCGCCGCTCAGCACACAGAGACAGCTGCCGGCGCCGGCCGCGGTGACGAAGAGCACCGCGTCGTCGAATTCGATCATGGTTTGGCGCACCCCGCCCGCGCCGAAGTGCCGTCCGGACCCCTTGGCCAGGCTGTGCAGGCCGGACGACACGGCGGCGAGATGCTCCGCGTCCTCACGGCGCAGCCCCGTGCTCGCGCCCGTCACCAGCCCGTCGTTGGACAGGACGAGCGCGTGCCGCACGTGTTCGACGCGTTGGGTCAGGTCGTCCAGCAGCCAGTCGAGTCCCTGGTTCTGCCCCATGTCGTGGATCTCCCCCTGCTCATTCCCCGTGGTCTGCCCCGTGTGCGTCCCCTCCTGGCGGGAGGGTCCCCGCGCCAGCCTTCCCCACGACCGGGCGGCGGGCAAGGAGGATGGAGGCCATGGGACACAAGATGACCGAGGAAGAGTGGCGGGAGTTCGTCTCGTCCGGCTCCCGCACGGCCAAGCTCGCCACCGTCCGGGCCGACGGCAGCCCGCATGTGGCGCCGATCTGGTTCCTGCTCGACGGGGACGACGTGGTCTTCAACACCGGGGCGCGGACCGTGAAGGGGCGCAACCTGGCCCGTGACGGGCGGGTCGCCCTGTGCGTGGACGACGACCGGCCGCCGTTCGCCTTCGTGGTGCTCCAGGGCCGGGCGCGGCTCTCGGAGGACCCCGAGGAGCTCCGGTACTGGGCCACCCGGATCGGGGCGCGGTACATGGGCGAGGACCGTGCCGAGGAGTTCGGGGCGCGCAATGCCGTGCCGGGCGAGCTCCTCGTCCGCGTCACGATCGAGAAGGCCGTGACGGAGGCGGGCGTCGCGGACTGACACCCCGCCCGCGGGGTGCCGGCTCGCGCGTCATCCCACCGAGTCGAGCAGCCGGGCGGTGTGCATCCGCCCGGCGTACTCGACGAGCCGGATCAGCACTTCCTTCCCCGAGTCGCGCTCACGCGCGTCGCACAGCACGACGGGCGTTCCGGCGTCGAGGTCGAGGGCGCGGCAGACGTTCTGCGTGTCGTGGCGCCGGGCTCCCGCGAAGCAGTTGACGGCGACCACGAACGGGATCCGCCGGTGCTCGAAGTAGTCCACCGCGGGGAAGCAGTCCTCCAGTCGCCGGGTGTCCGCGAGGACCACCGCGCCCAGAGCGCCCTGTGCCAGTTCGTCCCACAGGAACCAGAAGCGGTCCTGGCCCGGTGTTCCGAACAGGTACAGGGACAGCCCGGAGCGGATGGTGATCCGGCCGAAGTCCATGGCGACGGTCGTCGTGACCTTCTGGTCCACCCCGTCGGTGTCGTCCACCGACTGGCCGGCTTCGCTCAGCAGTTCCTCGGTGCGCAGCGGACGGATCTCGCTGACCGCTCCCACCAGGGTGGTCTTCCCCACGCCGAATCCGCCGGCGACCAGTATCTTCAGCGCAAGCGCGGACGTCTCGCCGCCGGCTGCGTCGGAGTGTTCAGGGACCATCGCTCACTTCTCTCTGGAGTGCCGGCCGCGGTCGGCAGGGGCAGGGTGTGCCGCACGGGTCCGGGAGCGGCCCTCGCGCGGCACGGGTGCGGTGTCGCCTACAGCGCCCGCAGTCCCGCGATCACCTCGCGGAGGATGCGCTCGTCGGGCAGGCGCGCGGGGGGTACGGGTCGGCTGACGGTGACGCAGCCGCGTTCCAGCAGGTCCCCGAGGAGGACCCGGACCACACCGACGGGCAGGTCGGTCCCGGCGGCGAGTTCGGCGACCGACTGTGTCTCCGGACGGCACAGTTCGATCAGCGCGCGATGCTCCGGCCCGAGGGCCGGGTCGTGCGCCTCGGGTGCGGCCGGGGCCAGGGTGACGAGGGCGATCAGGTCGAACCGCACCCCGCCGGGGCCGGACCTGGTGCGTCCTCCGGTCATCGCGTACGGCCGGACCAGGGGCCCTGCCTCGTGGTCGTACCACTGGCTGCCCCGCTCGCGCGGGATGCCCGTCGTGTCCTCGGTCATCTGCTCGGACCGCTTCCTCGTCTCATCCGGCGGCCGGTGGCCGCGCGCCGACGCGCGGCGCGGTGCGCAGGTGCTCGCCGACGCGTTTGACCAGCCGTGCCATCTCGTAGGCCACCAGGCCGATGTCCGCGGTCACCGCGGTCAGCAGGGCGAGGCAGGAGCCGTCTCCGGCGGCGGCCACGAACAGGAAGCCGTCGTCCATCTCGACCATCGTCTGGCGTACCCCGCCGGCCCCGAAGTGCCGGCCCGCGCCCTTGGCGAGGCTGTGGAACCCGGAGGCGACCGCCGCCAGGTGCTCGGCGTCCTCGCGTCCGAGGCCCTCGGAGGCGCCCACGGCGAGTCCGTCGTTGGACAGCACCACGGCGTGCCGCAGGCCGGCGACGCGGAGCACCATGTCGTCGAGCAGCCAGTCGAGTTCGCCGGATCGCCGGCCGGCCCTGGTGCGCGGTTGCTGGATCATGCGGGGTCTCCTTCGGTGCTGTGGCCGCCCGGAACGGGAACGGCGCCGGGGCCGGGGAGTCTGCCGCCCCCGCGCGCCCAGCCGTCGCGATAGGCGGCCATGCGGTCCCGTACGAGTTCGGGGGTGCGGTCGTCCGTACCGTCGTGGCGCACGGACGCGGGCGCTCCGTCATGGCGGCCCTCGCGCAGTTGCGGGGCGAGGCTGGCCTGGCGCACCCGGCGTGGGAGGTCGTCGGAGCCGGCCGGTTCGGCCTCCGGGCGGTGCAGTCGCAAGGGGGCGGCTCCCGGGCGTCGGTCCGCGGGAGTGTTCCGTGGGGGGCGGGTGCTGCCGTCCGCCCCGCCAATGCGCCCCGTTGCCCCGGCCGGGGTGACGTCCGCCGCACCGATGCCCGTGCCCGCCCCGGCGGAGCTGCCGGGGTCCGCCGCGCCGGTACCTGCCCTGACCGGGGTGACGTCCGCCGGGGCCGTGACCGGAGCGACCAGGGCGCGGCGGTCGTCGGGGGCGGGGACGGCCTCGTGGGGCGGGACGGCGCCGGGCACGCGTGCGGAGGCGTGTTCCCGGAGGGGTTCCCGTCGGGCCGTGGCGCCGGCTGAGCGTTCCGCCGGGCCGGTGTCGTCGAGCAGCGCGGTGGGCAGCAGGACGACCGCGGTGGTGCCGCCGTACGGGGAGGTCCGCAGGTGCACCTTGACGGCGTGCCGCGCGGCGAGCCTGCTCACCACGAAGAGGCCGAGACGGTCGCTGTCGAACAGGTCGAGCGCCTCGGACTCGGTGATGCGCCGGTTCGCCTCGGCGAGGGTCTCCTTGCCCATGCCCAGGCCCCGGTCCTCGACCTCCACGGCGTAGCCGTTCCCGACAGGTTCGCCGGTGACGCGGACGCGTGTGTGGGGCGGCGAGAACTGGGCCGCGTTCTCGATGATCTCGGCGAGGAGGTGGGTGAGGTCGGCGACCGCCGTGCCCACGACGGACGCCTCGGAGAGCTGCCGCACCTCCACGCGCGCGTAGTCCTCGACCTCGGAGACGGCGGCACGTACGACGTCGGTGAGCGGGACGGGCATGCGCCAGGCGCGGCCGGGTGCCGCGCCGGACAGGATGATCAGGCTCTCCGCGTGGCGCCGCATCCGTGTGGTGAGGTGGTCGAGGCGGAAGAGGTCGCTCAGCTCCCCGGGGTCGTCGGAGCGGCGTTCCATGCTGTCCAGCAGGCTGAGTTGCCGGTGGACGAGGATCTGGCTGCGACGGGCCAGATTGACGAAGACGCCGGAGATCCCTCCGGCCAGTTCGGCGCGCTCCGCGGCGGCGCGCAGTGCCGCGCGGTGCACCGTGCCGAGGGCCTCGGCGACCTGGCCGGTCTCGTCCTGCGTCCGGGGCCCGGGCGGCGCCTCCGCCTCGATGTCGATCTTGTCGCCCGCGCGCAGCTTCCTCATGGCCTCGGGGAGTTTGCGGTGGGCGATCTCCAGGGCGTTGTTGCGCAGGCCGATCAGTTCGACGACGAGGCCCCGGCCGATGCGCACCGAGATGACGAGCGAGGCGGCGACGGCGGCGAGGCCGAGGAGTACCGCGGCGCCGGCCGGGCCGAACAGCCCTCGGGTGACCGGGTCGGCCCGGTGGGCGACACGGGTCGCCGCTTCGGCGCCGAGGGTCCGCATCCCGTCCCTTACGCGGGTGTGCGCCGCGTTCCACGAGTCCTGCGGGGCCGCTTGGACGGCGCGGGTGCCGGGGCCGGCGGCGAGCACGTCGTCCTCGGCGGTGTGCAGGCTCGCGTATTCGGGGCTGTCGGCGAGGGTGTTCCACGCGGCGCGTGCGGGGTCGCGCAGGTCGGGGGCGGCGGAACCGGTGAGCGTGCGGCGCAGTTCGACTGCTCCGGTGAACAGGCGCAGCCGCTCGCCGCGGAGACCGCCGCCGTCGAGCCGGGCACTGGTCAGGAGCGCGTCCTCCTGGGCGAGTGCCTCCGCCGCGCGGGCGAACTCGAGCAGCACGCGCGCGTCGGCGCCGAGTTCGGCGTCCTGGATGCCGGTGAGGGCGCCGCCGACGCCGAAGCCCGCGGCGATGGTGCCGGTGTACTGGCCGTACGTGTCCCCCCAGTCGGCGCTGCCCGCGCGGACCGCTGTCCGCAGCGGGCGCAGACGTTCGGCCGCGACGAGGAAGGCGTCCAGCCGGTCCGCCACCGCGCGGGGCAGTTCCTCGCCGTCGGCGACGGTGCCGTGCTCGCCGAGCCGCAGTGCCGCAACGGCCCGGTCGGTGCCGCGGGCGAGTCGCGTCAGCTCGTCGGCCGGCACTGCCGACGCGTCGGTCGCGCGGCGTACCGCGGCGGCGCGTTCCACCTGCAGGGCGGTGACGGCGGCGGAGACCGGGGCGCGGACCGCGGCGTCCACGTGCTGGGCCTGGCGCAGTCGGGAGATGTCCTGGGCGGTCGTCACGGTGGCGTACGCCCACAGGGCGAGCAGGGAGACGACCGGCACCATCAGCAGGCAGATGATCTTGGCGCGTACGGTGCGGGGTCCGTTGAGCCCTCGTGGCGTACGCCCGGCCGGCGGTGCCGGACCGTCCGGGAGGCCGGGGCCTTCGTCGGCCGGTGGTCCTGCGTGGGCGCGCCGGCCGCGGGCGGGAGGCGGGGACGGTGCCCCGGCGGGGGCTGTCGGGGTCCTCCGGGATGTGCGCATGGACTCCTCGCTCGGGAGGGTTGCGTGGGGCGGGCCGGCCGGACACCGGCACCGCGGGGGCCGGGTCAGTGGGCGGTGTGCTCGACCGGCCGCCGGGCCGGGGCCGAGGCCTCGTGCTCCCGGGCCGAGGGCGACAGCGCCACGAAGGCCGAGGTGATGAAGAGGTAGGACCCGAGTCCGACGGCGAGCGGGAAGATGAACTGCATCGCCGTGGCCCCGTCCAGTGGTGCGCCGGACGGCGTGACGCGCACGCTCACCGCGAACATCCCCGTGTAGTGCATGCTGCTGACCGCCGCGCCCATGATCAGCGAGGCCACGGTGACCGCGAGGGGCGAGTGGATGTTGAGTGCCGCCCACAGGGCCGCGGTGGCCGCGACGACGGCGATGAGGACGGACATGCCGACGAGCACGGGGTCGTAGCTGACCTCGCCGTGCAGCCGCACCGCCGCCATGCCCAGGTAGTGCATGCTCGCGACGCCGAGACCGGTGGTGAGCCCGCCGAGCAGCAGTGCCCGGACACGGTCACGGCTGCGGCCGACGGCGAACACGCCGGCGCAGACGACGGCCATCGCGACGAGCAGACTGGCCAGGGTGAGCGGTACGTCGTAGCGGATGCCGGTGCCGCTGACGCCGAAGCCGAGCATGGCCACGAAGTGCATGGTCCAGATGCCGGTGCCGATCGCGGAGGCGGCGGTGAGCAGCCAGTTGCGGCGTGCGCGGCCGGTGGTGGCGAGCGCGCGGACGGTGCAGCGCAGTCCGAGGGCGGCGCCCGTGCAGGCCATCGCGTACGACAGCACGGGGGTGAGCCATCCCAGGGTGGCGTGGTCCAGGTGTCCCATGGCCCCGGGACGCTAGGGGGCGCGAGCGCGCGAAGGGGGCGCGTTTCGAAAGCGGTTGGAATCTGACGCAGCGGTGCACCGGAACGACCGCGTCACGCTCGAACGTGCGCACTGCGGTGTCGCTCGTCCCGGTGAGGGATCATGCGGAGCATGAGCGACGACCACACACACGTCCAGGAGTTCTTCACCGCGCGGGCCGCGGACTGGGACCGCCGCTTCCCCGACGACGGCCCCGCCTACGCGGCGGCGGTCGCCGAGCTCGGTCTGCGGGAGGGCGGCCGGGTGCTCGACGCCGGCTGCGGCACCGGGCGGGCCCTGCCCCCGCTGCGCGCGGCGGTGGGCCCTTCGGGGGTGGTGCTCGGCGCGGATCTGACCCCGGCCATGCTGCGGGAGGCGGCGCGGGCCGGACGGGACCGCGACGGGGCGCTGCTGCTCACCGACGTCGCCGCGCTGCCGCTGCGGTCCTCGTCGCTGGACGCGGTGTTCGCGGCGGGACTGATCGCGCATCTGCCGGACCCGGCCGGGAACCTCCGGGAGATCGCGCGGGTGGTGCGGCCAGGCGGTGTGCTGGCGCTGTTCCACCCGGTCGGCCGGGCGGCGCTCGCCGCACGTCAGGGCCGCACGATCACACCGGACGACCTCCGCGCGGAGCCGAACCTGCGCCCGGTGCTGGCCGGTTCGGGCTGGCGCATGACGTCGTACGCCGACGAGGACGACCGCTTCCTGGCGCTGGCCGTGCGAGCGGACTGAGCACCGGACCTGACGCCGGGGTCAGTCCGGGTGCCGCACCGGACATCCTCTCAGGCCCGGTACGGGGGTGGTGCCCAGGTCGGCGAGCCGGTAGCCGTACGGGTAGCTCTTGATCTCCCAATTCTGCCGGGCGAAGTGCGGGGCGCGGCGGGGCGGCAGCAGCCGGACGGCGCGCCCCCGCAGCCGGACCGCGCGGCGCACCCACGCACGCGTGGCCGCGCTCGGCGGGGTGTAACGGAAGGCACGCAGCAGGGGCTCGTCGAGCAGGGCGAGCGTGGCGGTGCGCAGCACCGGGGCGAGCGGGCGCGGATACCAGGAGGCCATGAGGTCGAGGGTGGCGTCCGAGACCCGTCGCGCGCCCTCGTCCCAGCCGAAGTGGGCCTCCTCGTAGGCGTCCAGACAGCTCGCGAACTCCTCGTAGGACCCGGGGATGTCCTTGATGCCCATGTGCCTGCCGAGAGTCCGGTAGTGGACGGTACTGGCGACGATCTCGTGCTGCGACAGCCTGCGCCACCCGTAGGCGTCGATCCACCGCCGGGGCATCACCACGAACGTGCACAGCACGTAGCGCATGTCGTCGTCGGGGATGTCGTAGGAGTGGTGCATCCGGTTGATGCGGCGGAGCGCGGTCCGGCCCTGCGGACTGCCGAACCCGTGCTCGACGATGGCGTCGAGGAGCAGCGAGGTGTCGTCGTAGCGCTTCTGGGACCGGTCGGTGAGCTCCGCCGTCTCGGCGAGCAGCCGGCCGATCCGGGGTACGGCGTAGGTGCGGTAGAGGGCCAGTTCCAGGGACCGGGTGAAGTCCCAGGGGAACTCGTAGGCGAAGCTGAGCCGGTAGATCTCCGTGGCCTGCCGGTACGGGTCCATCCGTCGGATGCGTTCCAGCCGTTCGTAGCGCCGCACCGTGCCGCCCCCTTCTTTCGCCGACGCCGCAACTCTACGTTGAGCAGCAGGAGATGCACGGTCGGTGAGAGCGATCTCGCGCAGAGGGAAGGTGGGCCGCATGTGGCAGACGGTTCGTGGCATGGGGAGCAGGATGTTCGGCGGTCTGCGCGCGGAGGGACGGCCAGGACGGGAGGAGCGTCCGCACAACCTGTTCGAAGCCGCCGCCGCCTACGTCTCGGCCTGCGCGGAGGACGACCAGGACCGGATAGACGAGGCGGCCGGCTGGGTGTCGCCGGAAGCGCTGTCGTTCGGGGTGAACGAACTGGCGTGCCGTGCGGTCGTCGCGCTCGCGCGGGAACGGGACGAGTCCCCGGGGACGGTCGCGCGGGCGCTGCTGGGGCTGCCCGCCGCCTGACCCGCCGGTCCGAGCGCGGCCGATTCGCCCCGTCCGGGTGGAAACCTGCAGCTCCGGGCCTGGCTGCGGGGCCGTGACAAGGGGGTCGGGGTCGGCATAAGGTGCGCGCCGATGGACGAACCGATGGGGAGGCTGGGATGGCCGGGACGGACGAGGAAGCCGTCGCCGCCGCGGACGACGCGCTCTATGTGCTGACGGCGGCGCTGCTGACGCCGGCGAAGTTCCCGAGCGTGCTGGGCGACGACTATCCGGAGGCGTGCGCCGCGCTCGGCCTTCCGCCCGTCGGCGACGGGTACGGGCTGGTGCTCGGCCAGGACGGCGAGGGCGCCCGGTGGACCGTCGTCGTCGACGACGTCTCGCTGGTTGCGGTCGCGATCGCGTCCTGGGACTGCGGCATGGAGCACGATCTGTCGCCGGACGAACGCACGGTCGTCACCGCGCTGCCCGGCTGGCCGCTGGCGGTCGCCGTCGCGGCGCCCAACGTGCCCGCGCCGCACGACCCCGGCCCCGATGTCGCGGACGGGCCCGCGCTGAGGCCCCCGGACGCCGAGGTGTGGGGGCCGGCCCAGCGCCGGCTGGGGGCCGACGAGATCGCGCTCCAGTGGGCGATCTGGCGGGAGCAGGTCGACGACGCGGCGTTCCCGGTGCCCGGCGCTCCGGCGGAGGAGGCGGACGGCCCCGAGGACGGCGCGAAGGACGCGCGGGACGACCGCGCGAACGGGGACGGCGGCGAGGACGCGCCGCAGGGCGGTCACAGCGGGATCCGGCGGGTCCTGGCGGAGGCGCGCGCCTACGTCGACTCACCGCCGCCGCTCGGCCGGGTGCGCTCGTCCTTCGCGCCGGGCGGCGCCCGTACACTGCGCGCCGACGGGCCCGGCTGGTCCCTGGTGGCCCGGACGGACGACATCGCGTTCGTCCTGCTCGACGACGAACCCGGCGAAGTGCTTCCGGTGGGCCGGGGGCCGGAGCTGCCCGGCCTGCTCGAGGCACTCGACCAGATGGCGGTACGACCTCTCTGAGCAGGCGCGGCCTACGGCGGTGGCGCGGGTGAAGGGCATTAGCGTGTGCTGCGGCCCCACGTGTGGGCGTCGTTCCGTATGGCGCCAACCCATCGAAGACGGCGAGGTCGGGCCCTCACCATGGGGCAGTTCCTTGATCAGCCCTTGCCCTCTTCCGTAGCCCGTCCTTCCGGAGGCCGTCATGCGCCCGTCCCGTGGCGTTCCGCTGCTCGCTGCCGTCCTTGCCGCCGCCGCCCTCTCCGCTCCGACTCCGGCCGGTGCGGCCGGGGACGGCCACTGCGCACGCCAGGAGCGGGTGCGGGTGCCCGGCGCGGCCCACCAGCGCAGTGCCTGTCTGACCGATCTGACGACCGCGGGGCTGGCCGGTACCCCGTACACCGACATGGCCGACCAGGCGGGACTGACCGCCGCGGCCACCCGGTCGCCGTCCGGTGTGCCCGGGGTGCAGGTGGACGGCTACTTCCCGGACACCTCCCGCTTCAACAACACCCATGGCTGGGCGCACGACGCGCAGTTCGTGATCCGGCTGCCCGACCGCTGGAACGGCGGGCTGGTCGTCACCGGCGCGCCTGGCAACCGCAAGCAGTACGCGACCGACAAGGCGATCTCCGACCAGGTGCTGGCACAGGGCTACGCCTATGCGGCGACGGACAAGGGCAACAGCGGGGTGGACTTCCACCGCGACGGGAAGCGGCCCGGCGACGCCGTCGCCGAGTGGAACGCGCGGACCACGCAGCTCACCCGGGCCGCCCGGCGCGCGGTGGCCCAGCGCTATGGGCACGCCCCGCGCCGCACGTACATCACCGGGGTCTCCAACGGCGGCTACCTCACGCGCTGGCAGCTGGAGAACCACCCGGAGCTGTACGACGGCGGGGTGGACTGGGAGGGCACCCTGTGGGCCGACAAGGGGCGCCATCCGCTGCTCTCCCTGCCCGTGGCGGTGGCCAGGATGTACGGCGCGGCAACCGACGAGGACATGTACGCGGCCGGTTTCGCACGCGGGTCGGAGTTCCTGTGGCCGTATCACGAGAAGGCCTATTGGGGAGTCACCCAGAAGATCTACCGCGCGGAGTTCGACCCGGACTACGATCCGGGCTGCCCCGGGCCCTCCGCGGGATCGACGGTGGAGCAGATCCTGGCGCCGTGCCCGTCCGACGCCGCCTACGACTACGCCTCCCGTCCCGCGTCCGTGCACCGTGCCGTCAGCCGGGTGGCGCTCACCGGGCGGATCGGCAGGCCGATGATCACCCTGCACGGCGACCTGGACGCGCTGCTGCCCAAGGCCGTCGACTCCGATGTGTACGACGACATGGTCGAGGCGAGCGGGCGCGGGCACCTGCACCGCTACTACACGGTGCAGGACGGCACGCACGTCGACGGCCTGTACGACTCCCATCCCGACCGGCTGCGCCCGATCCTGCCCTGTCACCGCTCGGCGTTCGGCGCCTTGGTCGCGTGGGTGGAGCGCGGCGTCACGCCGCCCGCGGACCGGACGATCGACAGGCCCGCGAGCGGTGACGTGGTCAACTCCTGCGCGCTCGGCGGCGACCAGGGCTGACGCGCAGGCGCCGCCTCAGCGGCCCAGCTCCTTGCGCGAGACGCGGCGCAGCCTGCGCCGCTGCGCGGGGTCCAGGGCGAGGTACGCGGCGGCCGGGACTCCCAGGACTATCAGAAGGGCGGCCCACCAGGGCAGCCAGATGAGCAGGATGAGTCCGGCCGCCACACCCCCCGCGGCGATCTTGGCGTTCTTCGACATGAGTGTCGCCTCCTTCGCGGCCACTGCCGCTCTCTGTCGTGAAAACGGGCCCGCGCCTTCGGCGGTTCCGGACCGCGACCCTGAGACCTCCCTGAGGTACGCCCCCTAAGGTCCCGAGTGCCCGCCGGGAGCCCTCTCGACGAGAGGGCTCCCCGCTCACTCCTTCATGGTGACCCGGCTCACAGCACAGGCATACCCGGTCGCCACTGTTCATGCTGTACCCTCGGCCGCTCCGGCTTCACTAGTCAAGTTTGAGGACTTCTGCCATCGCTGTGCTGACGACTCCCCCGGCCTCCACCTCCGCGCCCTTCGAGCCGACCCTCTGCCCCGCCGTGTTCGTACCCGGCGAACCCGCCCGCGCCGGACGCTTCGCCTTCTGGCGGCCCGACGGCTCGGCTCCCCCGTCCGTGGCCGGCGCGTCGGCCGGGCAGCTGACCGTCGTCGTGCCCGGCGGCCACGGCGTGGAGGCGGTACGCGTCCCCGCCGCGCTGCTGCCGGTCGAGGCGGCGCTTCCGGTGCTCACGCGTGCCCGTGCCGTGGGCGAAGGGCACCGGGCCACCGTGTTCTGGGGCGCCGCGGCCCTGCACGCCCTGCATCTGGTGGCGCGCGGGCTGCTGTTGCCCGGCCTGTCCCCCGCCGATCACGACGCCTGGCGCGTCGGCCCGCTGGACGCTGAGGACCTCGAGGCGATCCGCCGGCTCGCCGCAGCGATGCCGCCCGAGGCGCACGCCGTGCCGCTGGACGCTTCGGTCGCGCCTCGTCTGGCCGAGCCAGGACAACTGCTGCGCGCGTTCTTCGACGCGGTCGCCGACACCCTCCCCCGTTCCCCGGCCGCCCGCCTCGTGACCGGCACCTCGGCCTTCGCGGTGCCGGAGCCGCAGCGGCTGCCCGAGCTGCGGACCTGGGCCGCCGACATCGCGGCGGGGCACGACGCGGGCGTACGGCTGTCGCTGCGGATCGAGGTGCGCGGGATGACGGACGCGGCGGACGACGTGTCCGACGGCGCGGACGTGTCGTTCCGGGCCGTTCTGCAGATGCACGGTGTGAACGATCCGGCCCTGGTCGCGGACGCCGCCGCGGTGTGGGCGGGCTCCTCGGACGCCGCCTTCGGCCCGCGCGCGCCGATGGACGCCCTGCTTGCGCTGCGCCGCGCGGCGCGGGCCTGGGCGCCGCTCACGCCTCTGCTGTCGGCGACCGTGCCGGACGCGGTCGACCTCGTGGAGGAGGAGATCACCGACCTCCTCGGCGAGGGCGGCCGGGCGCTGGCGGCCGCGGGCGTCGACGTGCACTGGCCCAAGGGGCTGGTCCGCGGACTCACCACCCGCGCGGAGGTGGGTCCCGGCGACGACGGAACGGAGCACGGACGGGCCGGCCTCGGCGAGGGCCCGTCGTTCCTGTCCGCCGACGCACTGCTCGCCTTCGACTGGTGGTTCGCCCTGGGCGACCGCCGCCTCACGCGCGAGGAGCTGGACCGGCTGGCCGAGCAGAACCGGCCCCTGGTGCGGCTGCGCGACCAGTGGGTCCTGGTCGATCCCCGGGAGCTGGCCCGCGCCCGCGCGCGGCAGGACCACAAGATCACGCCGGTCGACGCGCTCGGCGCGGCGCTGACGGGCTCCGTGGAGATCGACGGCGGCCGGATCGAGGTACGGCCCACCGGGTGGCTGGCGGCGCTGCGGGACCGGCTGGCGGACCCCGAGACCCAGGAACCCGTCGAACAGCCCGCCGCCCTCGACGCCACCCTGCGGGACTACCAGCGGCGCGGACTGAACTGGCTGGCCCGCATGACCTCACTGGGCCTGGGCTGCTGTCTCGCCGACGACATGGGCCTGGGCAAGACCATCACCCTGATCGCGCTGCATCTGCACCGCCAGGCGGACGCCGCGTCGGCGGGACCCACCCTCGTGGTCTGCCCGACCTCGCTGATGGGCAACTGGCAGCGGGAGATCGAGCGGTTCGCGCCCGGCACTCCGGTGCGCCGCTTCCACGGTGCGCGGCGGGCACTGGACGGCCTCGCCGACGGCGAGGTGGTGCTCACCACCTACGGCACCATGCGGCTGGACGCCGCGCGACTGGCCGAGGTCGCGTGGGGCATGGTCGTCGCCGACGAGGCCCAGCACGTGAAGAACCCCTACTCGTCGACGGCCCGCCGGCTGCGTTCCATCGGGGCACGCGCGCGCGTGGCGCTCACCGGCACGCCGGTGGAGAACAACCTGTCCGAACTGTGGGCGATCCTCGACTGGACGACCCCCGGTCTGCTGGGCCGGCTGGGCACCTTCCGCACGCGGTACGCGGACGCCGTCGAGGGCGGCCGGGATCCCGCCGCCGCGGACCGGCTGGCCCGGCTGGTGCGGCCGTTCCTGCTGCGCCGCCGCAAGTCGGACCCGGGGATCGCGCCGGAGCTGCCGCCGAAGACGGAGACGGATCACGCCGTGTCGCTCACGCAGGAGCAGACGGCGCTGTACGAGGCCGTGGTGCGCGAGGCGTTGGCCGAGATCTCCGGCGCCGGCAGCATGGCGCGGCGGGGGATGATCGTGAAGCTGCTGACCGGCCTGAAGCAGATCTGCAACCACCCGGCGCAGTTCCTCAAGGAGGAGCGGCCGGTGGTCGCCGGACGGTCCGGGAAGCTGGAACTGCTGGACGAACTCCTCGACACGGTCCTGACCGAGCGGGCCGGTGTCCTCGTGTTCACGCAGTACGTGCGGATGGCGCGGCTGCTGGAACGGCATCTGGCCGCGCGGGGCGTGGCGACGCAGTTCCTGCACGGCGGCACCCCGGTCGCCGAACGCGAGGCGATGGTGCGCCGGTTCCAGGACGGCGAGGTGCCGGTGTTCCTGCTGTCGCTGAAGGCGGCGGGCACCGGGCTGAATCTCACCCGCGCGGAGCACGTAGTGCACTACGACCGCTGGTGGAACCCCGCCGTCGAGGCCCAGGCGACGGACCGTGCGTACCGCATCGGCCAGACCCGGCCCGTGCAGGTGCACCGGATCATCGCCGAGGGGACGATCGAGGACCGTATCGCCGAACTGCTGCTGCGCAAACGGGAGCTGGCCGACGCGGTGCTCGGCTCCGGTGAGGCGGCGCTCACCGAACTGACGGATGCCGAGCTGGCCGAGCTGGTCGAGCTGCGAGGGGAACTGGCATGAACGCGTACGACGGTGACGACACCGGCACGGAGCGGACCTTCGCCGCGCTGCCGCCCGCGCGGGGCCGGGGTTTCGCGCAGACCTGGTGGGGCCAGGCCTGGCTGACGGCGCTCGAGGGCACGGCGCTGGACACCGGGCAGCTCAAGGCGGGCCGCAGGCTCGCCCGCGCGGGAGCGGTCGGCGCGGTGACAGTACGGCCCGGTCGCATCACGGCTGTCGTACAGGACCGGGACCGCACGGCGCACCGCGCGGACGTCCTGCTGCAGGAGCTGTCCGGGGAACAGTGGGACCGGTTCCTCGCGATGACCGTCGAGCGGGCCGGTCATGTCGCGGCGCTGCTCGACCGCGAGATGCCCACCCACCTCGTCGAGGACGCGGAGCTGGCCGGTGTCGAACTGCTGCCGGGGCTGGGTGATCTGGAGCCGGAGTGCGACTGCGGCGCCTGGGACCACTGCGGTCACACGACGGCGTTGTGCTACCAGCTGGCCCGGCTGCTGGACCAGGACCCGTTCGTCCTGCTGCTGATGCGGGGACGGGGTGAGCGCGCCCTGCTGGACGCGCTCCGGACGCGCGGCGAGGCGTCGGCGGGGCGGCCGCCCGCGCGGAGCGCGGAGGGCGTGGACGCGGCCGAGGCGTACGCGGCCGGGGACATCCTTCCGTCGCTTCCCGGCACTCCCGCCCTCCCCGCGGAGCCGGGCGCTCCGCCCTCCCTGGACTCGGAGACCGCGCCGGCGGCCGGTATCGACGCGGCCGCGCTGGGGTTCCTGGCCTCCCGTACCGCCGCGCGGGCCCACCGCATGCTGGCGGAGGCGCTGCGGGGAGGGCAGGAAGGGCCGGCCGTCGAGGAGCCCTCGGTGGCGCGGGACGCGGTGCGGCTGGCCGTGGGTGAGCCCGGCCGCGCGGTGGCCGACCGGCTCGCCGAGGGGTCGGGACGCGGCCGGGAAGGGCTGGCCCTGGCCGTACGGGCCTGGCGGCACGGCGGATCTGCGGCACTGACCGTGCTCGACGAGGAGTGGACGGTGCGGGGCGAGAGCCTCGCCCGCGCGCGTGCGTCCCTGGAATCGGCCTGGGACGCGGACGAACGGCCGGCACTGCGGTCCCGCGCCAACCGCTGGACGGTTGTCGACGCGCCCGTGCAGCTTCGGCTGAGCCGCGACGGCCGCTGGTGGCCGTACCGCAAGGAACGCGGCCGCTGGGTCCCGGTGGGCGGCCCCGCCCAGGACCCGGCGACCGCGCTGGCCTCGGCGGAGCGTGCCTCGGAGGAGTGAGCGCCCGCCGTCCGGCGTCAGGACTGCTGGAGTTCGACCTCCCCCAGCGACGGGAGCAGCGATTCCAGGCCGCTGGGAAGGCTGGTGGGCAGCCCGCTCGGCAGCTCGGTGGGAAAGCCCGAGGGCAGCTCGGTGGGGAAGTCGGAAGGCAGCTCGGTCGGGAAACCGGAGGGCAGCAGCCCGCTGGGGATGCCGGAGGGCAGTTCGGTGGGGAAACCGCCGGTCTCCGTTCCGGTCTCGGCGGGCTCGCCGTCCGGCGGGTCGTCGTCCCCCGTGGCCATGAACACGATGAGGGCGACGGCCACCACGGCCACGACCACGGCGAGCACCACCAGCAGAAGTCTGCGGCCGGCGGGGCCCCGGCCCGGACCGCCGCCGTCGTCCCCGGGCGGGGGCGACGCGCTCCCGTAGGAGGGCGGTCCGAAGCCGCCGCCCGGGGGCGGCGTGTCGTCCGGCGGGCCGGGCGGCTGCTGAGGCGGTACGGGTGGCGTGGCCATGGGCACCATCGTCGCCGCGGAGACGGCGCCCGCGCGAGGGCGACGCGCGGAAGTCGGCAGGCTGGTCAGGGCACGCGCGCACCGGCCGACGTGCACTGCGCGCGGGGGCACACGGCGTGCGGCGCCGGCGCCCGAGGGCTCGGGCAGGCACGCCGGGCGCGCCCGTACGGGCCGGAGCGTGGGGACACGCTCCCACACCGCCGTGCGCCCGCGCGTTCGCCGTGCACGGGACGTGCGCCCGCGGCGCACACCCTGCACCGGACGTGCACCCGCACGCACACCCTGCACGGGATGGGCGCCCGCAGTTCGCCCTGCACGACGCGTGCACCCGCACGTCCACCCTGCACGGGACGTGCGCCCGCAGGACCCGCGCCGCCCTCGGCAATCGCGCTTCACCCAGGTCGCGGTCGCCCGCTTCCCTGTGCGGACGGAGTGGCAGCCCCGCCCGCACACGAGGCCGTCACCTCGCGCACACGCGCGGGGCGCGACCGCCTCCCGACACCGTCGGAACGGCCGCGCCCCGCGCGGTGAGGGGTGTCAGCCCCGGGCGCCCAGCAGGTGGTCCATCGCCAGCTGGTCGAGGCGCTCGAAGGCCATGCCCCGCGCGGCGGCGGCGTCGGGGTCGAAGTCCTCGAACGCGGACCGGTCGTCGAGCAGGGCCTGGAGGCCGTCGGCCGCCGTGGGCTGGGCCAGCTGGTCCAGACGGGCCGCGCGGAGCGCCTCCTGCACCTCCGGGTCCGCGCGGAAGGCGGCCGCGCGCTCCTTGAGGATCAGGTAGTTGCGCATGCAGCCGGCCGCCGAGGCCCACACGCCGTCGAAGTCCTCGGTCCGCGGCGGCTTGAAGTCGAAGTGCCGCGGCCCCTCGTACCCGGCCGACTCCAGCAGGTCCACCAGCCAGAACGCCGCGCGCAGGTCGCCGGCGCCGAAGCGGAGGTCCTGGTCGTACTTGATGCCGGACTGGCCGTTGAGGTCGATGTGGAACAGCTTGCCCGCCCACAGCGCCTGGGCGATGCCGTGCGGGAAGTTGAGCCCGGCCATCTGTTCGTGCCCGACCTCCGGGTTGACGCCGTACAGCTCCGGGCGCTCCAGGCGCTCGATGAACGCCAGGGCGTGGCCGATGGTGGGCAGCAGGATGTCGCCGCGCGGCTCGTTCGGCTTGGGCTCGATGGCGAAGCGGATGTCGTAGCCCTGCGCGGTGACGTACTCGCCGAGCAGGTCGAAGGCCTCCTTCATCCGGTCCAGGGCCACGCGCACGTCCTTGGCGGCGCCGGACTCGGCACCCTCACGGCCGCCCCAGGCGACGTAGGTCTGAGCGCCGAGCTCGGCCGCGAGGTCGATGTTGCGCATGGTCTTGCGCAGCGCGTAGCGGCGCACGTCGCGGTCGTTGGCGGTGAAGCCGCCGTCCTTGAACACCGGGTGGGTGAACAGGTTGGTGGTGGCCATCGGCACCTTCATGCCGGTGTCGTCCAGCGCCTGCCGGAAGCGCTTGATGTGCTCCTCGCGCTCACTGTCGCTCGAGCCGAAGGGGATGAGGTCGTCGTCGTGGAAGGTCACGCCGTGGGCGCCCAGCTCGGCGAGGCGCCGAACGGACTCGACCGGGTCGAGGGCGCGCCGCGTGGCGTCACCGAAGGGGTCCCGTCCCTGCCAGCCGACGGTCCACAGTCCGAAGGTGAACTTGTCCTCGGGGGTGGGCTGGTAGTTCATGCCGCGGCTCCTCGCTCGCTGAGACTATTTCGTCATGGCGGTTTACAAATTAGTATGCAGGAACATTTCTGGGAAGAGACACACCCCGCCGGGTGCGGAAGAGGGAGAGACCGATGTCAGCAGCCGAGGGTCCGCTCGTCGTCGGCGTGGACACATCCACCCAGTCCACCAAGGCACTGGTCGTCGACGTGGCGACCGGCAGGGTCGTCGCGAGCGGCCAGGCCCCGCACACGGTGACCTCGGGCGCGGGGCGGGAGAGCGACCCGCGCCAGTGGTGGGACGCCCTGTCCGAGGCGCTGCGCCAGTGCGGCGAGGCGGCGCACGAGGCCGCCGCGGTGTCGATCGGCGGACAGCAGCACGGCCTGGTCACGCTGGACGGAGACGGTGAGCCGGTCCGTCCGGCGCTGCTGTGGAACGACGTGCGTTCCGCGCCGCAGAGCCGTCGGCTGATCGAGGAGCTGGGCGGCGCGAAGTTCTGGGCCGAACGCACCGGAAGCGTGCCCGCCGCCTCCTTCACGGTGACCAAGTGGGCCTGGCTGGCGGAGCACGAGCCGGACGCGGTGCGGGCCACCCGGGCCGTACGGCTGCCCCACGACTACCTCACCGAGCGGCTCACCGGCGAGGGCACCACCGACCGCGGCGACGCCTCGGGCACCGGTTGGTGGGCGTCCGGGACGGAGGCGTACGACGAGGAGATCCTGGCGCACGTGGGCCTCGACCCGGCGCTGCTGCCCCGCGTGGTGCGGCCCGGCGAGGTGGCCGGAACCGTGCGCGACAGCCACGACCTGCCGTTCTCCAAGGGCACCCTGGTGGCCTGCGGCACCGGTGACAACGCCGCCGCCGCGCTGGGCCTCGGGGTGCGCCCGGGCACACCGGTGATGAGCCTCGGCACGTCGGGCACCGTGTACGCCGTGTCGCGGCACCGGCCGGCCGACCCGACCGGCACGGTCGCGGGCTTCGCCGACGCGCGCGGCGACTGGCTGCCGCTGGCCTGCACCCTCAACTGCACGCTCGCCGTGGACCGGGTCGCGACCCTGCTGGGTCTGGACCGCGAGGCCGTCGAACCCGGACGCGGTGTCACGCTGCTGCCGTTCCTGGACGGCGAGCGCACCCCGAACCTCCCCCACTCCTCCGGCCTGCTGCACGGGCTGCGCCACGACACCACCGGCGGTCAGCTCCTTCAGGCCGCCTACGACGGCGCGGTGTACTCCCTGCTCGCCGCCCTCGACCTCGTCCTCGACGGGGACGCCGACGCGTCGGAGCCCCTGCTCCTGATCGGCGGCGGCGCCCGGGGCACGGCCTGGCAGCAGACCGTACGGCGGCTGTCGGGGCGGCCGGTGCAGGTGCCCGAGGCGAAGGAACTCGTCGCGCTCGGTGCCGCGGCGCAGGCGGCCGGGCTCCTCACCGGGGAGGACCCGGCGGCGGTCGCCCGGCGCTGGAACACGGCGGCGGGTCCCGTGCTGGACGCGGTGGAGCGCGACGAGGAGACCCTCTCCAGGCTGGCCGGGGTACTCTCCGACGCGGCCCCGCTGCTGGAACGCGGCACGGACACCGACTGACGGCGGCAGGCCGGCACGGTACCGCCGGTCCGTGCCGGCCTGTGTGCACGCCCGCGCCGTGCCGTCCCGCCCGCGCGCACCGGCGGTGCCGCCCTTGGGCGCGGACCGCCGCCGGGGTGACCGGCAGCAACCGACGACGGCGGAGAACCGAGGAATGACGGAGGCAATGAGCGCACCACCGCACAGGACCCGCCCGGCCGGCCCGGGGCGCGCACTGCCCGACACGCAGCAGGGCATGCGTCGCCGCAACCTCTCGCGGGTGATGCACACCGTCGGCGCCGAGGGGCCGCTGTCCCGCGCCGCCGTCGCCTCACGCATCGGCCTGACCCGTGCGGCGGTGTCCACGCTGGTCGACGAGCTGATCCGCTCGGGCCTGCTGGAGGAACTGGGGCCCGAGCGGCCGGGACGCGTGGGCCGTCCCGGTTCGGCGCTGGCCGTGAGCGGACACGGTCCCGCGGGGATCGGCGCCGAGGTGGGCGTCGACCACCTCGCGGTCTGCGCGGTCGACCTGCGCGGCCGGGTCCGCGCGCGGGCGGTGCGGCACGTCCCGAACCGGGACCGCTCCCCCGAGCCGGTGCTCGGCGACCTCACCGAGCTGATACACCGGGTCGTCGCCGAGGCGGAGGGCGAGGGCCTGTGGGCGGCGGGGCTCGCCGTGGCCGTACCGGGTCTGGTGGCCCGCGACGCCCGGACCGTCGTACGCGCCCCGAACCTCGGCTGGCTCGACACGGACCTCGGGGACCTGCTGCCCGCGAAACTGCCGCTCACCGTGGCCAACGAAGCCAACTTCGGCGCCCTGGCCGAACTGTGGCTCGGCGAGGGCACCCCGCGCGACTTCCTCCATGTGTCCGCCGAGATCGGTATCGGTGCCGCGGTCGTCGTGGACGGGCGGCTGCTGCACGGCAACCGCGGCTTCGCGGGCGAGCTGGGCCATGTGCCGGTGTGGCCCGACGGGCCGGCGTGCGCCTGCGGCGGACGCGGCTGCCTGGAGCAGTACGCCGGTGAGGAGGCGGTGCTGCGCGCGGCCGGGCTGGAGCCGGGCGAGGACCGCGTCGGTCTCCTCGCGGGCCGCGCCGAGCAGGGCGACGCGGAGGTACGGCGCGCCCTGCACGACGCGGGAACGGCGCTCGGTATCGCCCTGACCGGCGCGGTGAATCTGCTGGACCCGGAGAACGTGGTGCTGGGCGGCGCCCTCTCCGGGCTCGCTCCCTGGCTGCTGCCCTCCCTGCGCTCGGAACTGGCCCGGCGTACCGCGGGACCGGCCTGCCCCGTCTCGGTGTCCGCGCTGGGCCCCGAGGGCCCGCTGCTGGGCGCGGCGCACTCGGTGGTCCGGGGGGTGCTGGACGATCCGGCGGCCGTGGCCGAGCGGGTCTGACACGGTCGGGCACGCCCTCCAGGCACCCTGGACCGGCCCCGTGGGTGCGACTACCGCCGCATCACCGGCGTGGCCTCACGGCCGGAGACTGCCGACGATGTCGGCGGTCGCCGTGAGGCCGCTGTGGATCGTGGGCGCGATGCTCGTGCTGGCCAGATAGAAGCCGAGCAGCAGACAGACCAGCGCGTGGGAGACCTTCAGTCCGCTGTTGCGCAGGAAGATCACCGCCAGTACCGAGAGCAGCAGCACCACAGAGATGGAAACGGCCATCGTCAACCTCCTCCGCCACATCCGATTCGCGGCGTTCGGCCGCAAGTGTGGCGTAGCGGAGGGTTCGTCCGGGCTGCTCGGCTGTCCTCCGAACGTGTGGTGTCACGCCCTCCGGTGGGCGTCGAGGAAGGATTCGAGACCCGCGAGGTCGTCGGTGTTGAGGTGGTCGACGTCCGCCGCGATCAGTTCGCCCCACAGCGCGTCGCGAGCGGGGCCCGGCAGGTCCGGTGTGGCCCAGAAGCGCACCCGCTGCCCGCGCGTGTGTGCGGTGCGCACGATGCCGCGCAGCTTCCGGTGTTCGGCGTCGGGGAAGGGACCGACGCCCTGCCAGGTGAAGTTGAGCGTCCAGTTGTCGCTGATCAGCGGGACGAACGAGGCCCTGGCGGGGCTGCCGAGGTCGGTGAGCCTGCCGTCGTAGAAGGCGCGGCGTACCCGTTGGGCCTCCATGGGCGCGCGGGCCGCGCGGTCGCCGGAGATGACCGCGGTGACCGGCCCGGGAATCACCCTGCCGTGCACATAGGTGGTGAACAGGTGCCGGTAGCGGCGCAGACGGCGGTCGAGTTCCAGATAGGTGGACGCGCCCTCGGTCTTGATGTCGACCAGCAGTTGGAGCGCTCCGCGGTGCCCGCGGTACACCGAGCCGCGGTTCGCGCGGACCCGCGCGGCGAGCGGATCGAGGTAGAGGGTTTCGAGGGTGCGGGAGGGGTCGAGGTCCTCGGGGTCGTGGGCGACCAGGAGTTGGCCGTCGACCAGGAAGATGTCCGCCTCGACGCTCCCGAAGCGGTGGTCCAGGGCGTCGAACAGGGGACGGGGGTGTTCGTAGTCGTTGTGGGCGTGGGCGTGCCACAACGGGCGCGGACGGTGCTTCTGTTCGCCTGCCAGCGCCTGGGCCGCGGGCAGTGCGACCGAACCGGCGAGGGCGGCGCCGAGGGTGGTGAGGGCTCTGCGACGGGTGGTGAGGGCCATGCTCTGCCTCCCTGGAAGTGCCGTACGGGGTCCCAGCGAGTATGAGGTCCCGCGGTGTCCAAGGAGCAGTGCCGTGCGGGGAGTTGGCCGATGCGCCGTCGGGTGTTCACTTCACCGGACCGGCAGCGCGCGCAGAAGCCCGCCCCCTGGGGGACGGGCTTCTGCGTGGTCCGGGCTGTCAGGGTGCGCGCAGGTCGACCAGTTCGGCGAGCGTCTCGCGGTGGGCGCCCGCCGTGCCGTGGGCGATCGAGTCGGCCTTGGCCCGCTTGAGGCACAGATGCACGGGGTGTTCCCACGTCATACCGATGCCGCCGTGCAGTTGCAGTGCCTCCTCGGCGGCGCGGACCGCGACGGGCGCGGCGTAGGCCTGGGCGACGGCGACGGCCATGTCGGCGTCCTCACCGGTGGCCAGGGCGTCGGCGGCGTTGCGCGCGGCCGCGCGGAGGCCGGCCACATCCAGCCACAGCTGGGCGAGCCGGTGCTTGAGGGCCTGGAATCCGCCGACGGGCCGGTTGAACTGCTTGCGCTCCTTCAGGTAGCGGACGGTCTCGGTCAGCGACCGGTCGGCGAGGCCGAGTTGCTCCGAGGCGAGCAGTCCGGCGCCGGCCCGCAGGGCACGGCGTACGGCGAGTTCCGCGTCGCCGAGGCGGCGTCCCTGAGCGCCGTGGAGGGAGATCCGGGCGAGGGGCCGGGTGAGGTCCAGGGACGTCTGCGGGGTGACGGTGACGCGGTCGGCCTCCACCGCGTACAGCCCGCCGTCGTCCGCCGGCACGAGCAGTACGTCGGCGACGGCGGCGTCCGCGATGCCGGTCAGCTCCCCGTGCAGGGCGCCGTTGTCGAGCCGTACGGTGGCGAACGCGGCGCCGGGAGCCAGGTGCAGCCCCACGGCGAGGGCGCCGATCCGGCGCCCGGCCGCCAGGCCGGCGAGCAGTTCGCCCGCCGCCTCGCAGGCCATCAGCGCCTCGGTGGCCACCACGGCGCTGGTCAGATACGGCACCGGAGCGACCGCGCGCCCCAGTTCCTCCAGCACCACGGCGGCTTCCCGGTGGGTGGCGCCCTGACCGCCCCTGTCCTCGGGGACCAGCAGGCCGGCGAGGCCCATGCCGTCGGAGAGCGCCTTCCACAGGGACAGGTCGTGCGGGGCGTCCGACTCGCAACGGGCGATCACGTCCGCCGCGTCGCAGTGGTCGGTGAGCAGGTCCCGGACGGCGGCGCGCAGCGCCTCTTCCTCCTCGGAGTACAGCAGGTCCGGCTGTGTGCTCATCGGGCCAGGTCCTTCCATGCGACGTCCTTGTCGGTGCGCGGCTCGGCCGGGAGGCCCAGGACGCGCTCGGCGACGATGTTGAGCAGGACCTCACTGGTCCCGCCCTCGATGCTGTTGCCCTTGGAGCGGAGGTAGCGGTAGCCGGCGTCGCGCCCGGTGAAGTCGACCAGTTCGGGGCGGCGCATGGTCCAGTCGTCGTACAGCAGGCCCTCCTCGCCGCCCAGTTCCACCTCCAGACCGCTGATCTCCTGGTTGAGGCGGGCGAAGGCGAGTTTCATGCCGGCGCCCTCGGGGCCGGGCTGTCCGGCGACGAGCTGCTGGCGCAGGCGTTCGCCGGTGAGCCGGGCGACCTCGGCGTCGACCCAGAGCTTCAGCAGCCGCTGGTGCAGGTCGTGGGTGCGCAGTTCGGGGCGTTCGCGCCAGGTCTTCGAGACCGGGCCGATCATGCCGCCCTCGCGGGGCAGCCGCATGCCGCCGATGGCGACGCGCTCGTTGTTGAGGGTGGTCTGTGCGACTCGCCATCCGTCACCGGTCCCGCCCAGACGGTGGGCGTCGGGGATTCGCACGCCGGTGAGGAACACCTCGTTGAACTCGGCCTCGCCGGTGATCTGGCGCAGTGGCCGCACCTCGACACCGGGGTCGGTCATGTCGCAGACGAAGTAGGTGATGCCGCGGTGCTTGGGCACGTCCGGGTCGGTGCGGGCGATGAGGATGGCCCAGCGGGCGAGATGGGCGCTGGACGTCCACACCTTCTGCCCGTTGACCACCCACTCGTCGCCTTCACGGACGGCGCGGGTGCCGAGCGCGGCCAGGTCGGAGCCGGCGCCGGGCTCGCTGAAGAGCTGGCACCAGACCTCCTCGCCGGTCCACAAGGGCTTCAGGAAGCGCGCCTTCTGCTCCTCGGTGCCGTACTGGAGGATGGTCGGCGCGGCCATGCCCAGGCCGATGCCGATGCGGCGCGGGTCGTTGTCCGGGGCTCCGGCGGCCTGGAGTTCGGCGTCGACGACGGGCTGGAGGGAACGCGGGAGGCCGAGTCCGCCGAGCCCTTCGGGGAAGTGCACCCAGGCGAGGCCGGCGTCGAAGCGGGCGCGCAGGAAGTCGAGGCGGCCGGTGTCCGCGGGCGGATGGGCGGCCAGCAACTCCTGGGCGCGGCTGCGCAGTTCGGCGGCATCGGTCATGCGGCGGCTCCGTTCTCCAGCGAGGGCAGCACGGCGACCCGCCCGGTGGTGACACCGTCGGCGACCCGCTGCACGGCGTCGGCGGCCCCCGCGAGCGGGACGCGCTCGCTCACCAGCGGCTTGATCGCGCCCTGGGCGGCGAGGCCGGTGAGCTGCTCGTGGCAGTGCTGGACCAGCTTGGGGTTCTTGGTGTTGTACAGGCCCCAGTGCAGGCCCAGGATCGCGTAGTTCTTGATCAGTGCGTGGTTCAGGGCGGGGCTGGGGATGGACCCGCCGGCGAAGCCGACGACGACGATCCGACCCTCGAAGGCGACGGTCTTGGCGGACTGGGTGTAGGCCTCGCCGCCCACCGGGTCGAAGACCACGTCCGCGCCGCGTCCGCCGGTGGCCTCCTTGACCGCGGCGACGACGTCCTGTTGGCGTCGGTCGATCACCGTGTCGCAGCCCAGTTCGCGGGCGACGGCCACCTTCGCGGCGCCGCCGACCACGCCGATGACGGTGGCGCCCGCCGCCTTGCCGAGCTGCACGGCGGCGCTGCCGACGCCGCCCGCGGCGGCGTGGACGAGCAGGGTCTCGCCGGCCTCCAGGCGGGCCCGCCGATGCAGGGCGAACCAGCCCGTCTGGTAGCCGATGTGCAGGGCCGCGGCCTGGGCGTCGTCCAGCGCGTCCGGGGCGGGCAGCAGGGCGGCGGCGTCCGCGACGGCGTACTCGGCGAAGCCGCCGTGGGGCAGCGCGGGGTTGGCGATCACCCGGCGCCCGTCCTCGGTCTCGCCGCAGATCTCCACGCCCGGGGTGAACGGCAGCGGCGGCCTGACCTGGTACTGGCCCCGGCACATCAGGGCGTCCGGGAAGTTGATGTTGGCGGCGCGCACCTTCAGCAGGACCTGTCCCTCACCGGGCGCCGGCCGCTCCGTCTCCGCGAGGCGCATCACCTCGCCCGGCTCGCCGAGCTCGTGCACTTGCCATGCCTGCATGCGGGGCCTCCACGGGACTGTGAACGTCGTGTTCGCCGGACCGGATCCATCGCATACTAAGCGGTCGCTTGCCCATCGGGGAACAGTCTCGTCCCTCACATCCGCCGGCCGCCGGTGTCAGCCCCGCCGGGGACGTGCCCGCACGTGCATCCGCTCCCCCTGGGGACCGAAGAGACTGAGGAACTCCACGGGACCTTCGCCCGTCGACCCGAACCAGTGCGGCACGCGCGTGTCGAACTCGGCCGCCTCCCCCGCGGCCAGCACCACGTCGTGCTCGCCGAGCACCAGCCGCAGTTTGCCGGACAGCACGTACAGCCACTCGTACCCCTCGTGGGTGCGCGGTTCGGGTTCGAGCTTCCGCTTCGGTTCGAGCACCTTGTACGCCTGGAGCCCGCCGGGCTGGCGGGTGAGCGGCCAGTGGGTGCGGCCGTAGCGCTGGATCGGCTCGGACGCGCGGATGCGCGGATCGCCGACCGGCGGGGCACCGACCAGTTCGTCCAGCGGCACCTGATGGGCCTGCGCGATCGGCAGCAGCAGTTCGAGACTGGGTTTGCGCAGCCCGGACTCCAGCCGCGAGAGGGTGCTGACGGATATGCCGGTCGCCTCCGACAGCGCCGCGAGGGTCACCTCGCGCTCCTTCCTGATCCGCCGCAGCCGGGGTCCCACATCCGCCAGAACGTCTTCGGTCGTCATACCGCTATTGCAGGATCGGCAAAGTTGTTTGTCAATGCGGCAGTGCTGGGCGACCGTCGTCCCAGGAGGTGGTCACGATGAACGAGACGGACCGCAACGAGATCCACGACGTGGTGGTCGTCGGCGGCGGGGCGGCGGGGCTGTCCGCCGCGCTGGTGCTGGGCCGGGCCCGGCAGCGCACGCTGGTGGTCGACGCGGGCGAGCCGCGCAACGCGCCCTCGGCGCACATGCAGGGTTATCTGTCCCGGGACGGAATGTCCCCGGCCGGGTTCCTCGCGCTGGGCCGGGAGGAGATCGCACGCTACGGCGTCGAGCTGGTCCGGGACCGGGTCACGGACGTCACCAGGGGCGAGGACTTCACCGTCGTGCTCGAGGCGGGAGGGGTCGTCCGTGCCCGGCGGCTGATCGTCGCCACCGGGCTGAAGGACGAGCTGCCGGACGTCCCCGGGGTCGCCGAGCGCTTCGGGCAGGACGTGCTGCACTGCCCGTTCTGCCACGGCTGGGAGGTGCGCGACGAGCCCTTCGGGGTGCTCGCGTCGAGCGCGATGAGCGTGCACCAGGCACTGATGGTGTCCCAGTGGTCGAAGAACGTCACTTTCTTCCTGCACCGGGTCGCCGAGGAGGAGCTGACCGACCAGGACCTGCGCCGGTTGGCCGCCGCCGGAGTCGATGTGGTGCCCGGTGAGGTGGCGGAGCTGGTGGTCGAGGACGGCCGGCTCGCCGGGGTGCGGCTGGCCGACGGCACCACGCACGCACGCTCGGTGCTCTTCGTCGGCCCGCGCCCGCTGCCGCAGACGAGCCTGCTGGAGAGGCTGGGCGCCGAGATGAACGAGACACCGTTCGGCGCGTACCCGGTGGTCGACCCGACCGGCCTGACCACGGTGCCCGGGGTCTGGGCGGCGGGCAACGCGATCGGTTTCGCCGAGCAGGTCGTGCACGCGGCGAGCGGCGGCTACCGCGCGGCGGCCGCGATCGTCGGCGACCTGCTGATGAGCCGTCTGGACGCCGCGGTCGACGGATAGGCACCGGACGGCCGGGGTGTGGAGCGTCCGCCTCCGTAGCACCATGGCTGCATGCTGCTCTCCCGGCTGGCCCGTGTGTCCCAGGAGGTCGCCGCCACCTCGGCGCGGTCCCGGAAGATCGCTCTGCTCGCCGAGCTGTTCCGGGAGGCGGAGGCGGACGACGTGCCGGTCGTCATCCCGTATCTGGCGGGCCGGCTGCCGCAGGGGCGCATCGGCGTCGGATGGAAGGTGCTGAGCCGTCCGGTCGCCCCCGCCGCCGAGCCGTCCCTGACCGTGCGCGAGGTCGACGCCCTGCTCACCGCGCTGGGCAAGGTGTCGGGGCCGGGCTCGCAGGCCGAGCGGGCCCGGCTGGTGGGTGAGTTGCTGGGCGCCTCCACCGAGGACGAGCAGCGGTTCCTGTTCGGGCTGCTCACCGGCGAGGTCCGCCAGGGGGCCCTGGACGCGGTCGCGGTGGAGGGGCTGGCGCAGGCGACGGGGGCCGGGCCGGCCGAGGTGCGGCGGGCGGTGATGCTGGCCGGTTCCCTCCAGTCGGTGGCCGAGGCGCTGCTCGCGGACGGCCCCGGGGCGCTGGAGCGGTTCCGGCTCACCGTCGGGCGCCCGGTGCTGCCGATGCTGGCGCACAGCGCCTCCTCGGTGGCCGAGGCGGTCGGGAAGCTGGGGGCCTGCGCCGTCGAGGAGAAGCTCGACGGCATCCGCGTCCAGGTCCACCGCGACGGCGACACCGTGCGTGTGCACACCCGCACCCTGGACGACATCACCGGCCGGCTGCCGGAAGTGACGGCGGCGGCCCGCGAGTTGCCCGGCGAGCGGTTCATCCTGGACGGGGAGGTCATCTCCTTCGGCGACGACGGCCGCCCGCGCTCGTTACAGGAGACCGCCGGACGGGTCGGCTCCCGGGTGGACGTCACCACGGCCGCCCGGGAGGTGCCGGTCTCCCCCGTCTTCTTCGACGCGCTGTCCGTCGACGGCCGCGACCTGCTGGACCTGCCGTTCTCCGAGCGGCACGCGGAACTGGCCCGGCTCGTCCCGGAACCCATGCGGGTGCGGCGCACCGTGGTGTCCGGCCCCGGGGACCTGGACGCGGCCGAGGAGTTCCTGGCCGAGACGCTCGAGCGCGGCCACGAGGGCGTCGTGGCCAAGGGCCTGGACGCTCCCTACAGCGCGGGCCGGCGCGGCGCGTCCTGGCTGAAGGTCAAGCCCGTGCACACCCTCGACCTGGTGGTGCTGGCCGCCGAGTGGGGCCACGGCCGCCGCACCGGCAAGCTCTCCAATCTGCACCTGGGCGCGCGTACCGCCGACGGCGGTTTCGCCATGCTCGGCAAGACCTTCAAGGGCATAACCGACGCGATGCTGGCGTGGCAGACCGAGCGCCTGCGGGACCTGGCGGTCGACGAGAGCGGATACGTCGTGACGGTGCGCCCCGAGCTCGTCGTGGAGATCGCCTACGACGGCCTCCAGCGTTCCACCCGCTACCCGGCCGGAGTCACCCTCCGCTTCGCCCGGGTGATCCGCTACCGCGAGGACAAGCGCCCCGAGGACGCGGACACCGTGGAGGACCTGCTCGCCGCGCACCCCGGGGTACGGCCGTGAAGCGCTCCCGGCGCAGCGCCGGCCTGTTGTTGTTCCGGCACACCCCTCAGGGCCTCGAGGTATTGCTCGGTCATATGGGCGGCCCGTTCTTCGGGCGGCGGGAGACCGGGGCGTGGACCGTGCCGAAGGGCGAGTACGCCCCCGGGGAGCCGGCCTGGGAGGCGGCGCGCCGCGAGTTCGAGGAGGAGCTGGGAATCCCGCCGCCGGACGGGGAGGCCGTCCCGCTCGGGGAGGTCCGGCAGGCCGGCGGGAAGACCGTGACGGCCTGGGCGGTCGGGGCCGACCTCGACCCGGCGACGGTGGTGCCCGGCACGTTCGAGATGGAATGGCCGCCGAAGTCGGGACGGATCCAGGAGTTCCCGGAGCTGGACCGGGTCGCGTGGTTCACCCTGGACCGGGCCCGGGAAGTGATCGTCTCCGCGCAGACCGCGTTTCTCGACCGCCTGGCGGAGCACTCGCCCTGAGGAGGCATCCCGCGTTGCGCCGCCCACCGCCGCGCGGGAAGGTCAAAAGGCACAGCCCGTCCCCAGGGAGGTCAGCGATGCACATCGCCACGGTGAATCCGGCGAACGGCGAGACCGTCAAGACGTACCATCCCATGGACGAGGAGGAGATCGGGCATCGGATCCAGCTCGCGGAGGCCACGTTCCGGACGTACCGGACGACGACCTTCGAGGAGCGTGCCCGTCTGATGCACCGGGCCGCCGAGATCCTCGACGAGGACCAGGAGTCCATCGGCCGGGTGATCACCACGGAGATGGGCAAGCCGGTCAGGCAGGCCCGCGCGGAGGCCGCGAAGTGCGCCAAGGCGATGCACTGGTACGCCGATCACGCGGCGGAACTCCTCGCCGACGAGGAACCCGACGCCTCCGACGTGAAGGACTCCGGCGCCTCCCGGGTCCTGGTGCGCTACCGGCCGCTGGGTCCGGTGCTCGCCGTGATGCCGTGGAACTTCCCGCTGTGGCAGGTGGTGCGGTTCGCCGCGCCCGCGCTGATGGCGGGCAACGTGGGCCTGCTCAAGCACGCCTCGAACGTGCCGCAGACCGCCCTGTACCTGGAGGATCTGTTCCACCGCGCGGGCTTCACCGAGGGCTGCTTCCAGACGCTGCTCATCGGCTCCGCCGCGGTCGACGACATCCTGCGGGACGAGCGGGTGAAGGCGGCCACCCTGACAGGGAGCGAGCCCGCGGGCCGCGCGGTCGCCTCCACCGCCGGGGAGATGATCAAGAAGACGGTGCTGGAGCTGGGCGGCAGCGACCCGTACGTGGTCATGCCCTCCGCGGATCTGGACCGGGCCGCCGAGGTGGCGGTGACCGCGCGGACGCAGAACACCGGGCAGTCCTGCATCGCCGCCAAGCGGTTCATCGTGCACACGGACGTCTACGACGCCTTCGCCGAGCGCTTCACGGCCGGCATGAAGGCACTGAAGGTCGGCGACCCCATGGACGAGGAGACGGACGTCGGCCCGCTCTCCAGCGAACAGGGCCGCAACGATCTGGAGGAACTCGTCGACGACGCCGTACGGGCCGGCGCCACCGTGCTGTGCGGCGGCGAGCGCCCCGAGGGGCCGGGCTGGTTCTATCCGCCGACCGTGCTGGCCGGCATCGGCCGGGAGATGCGCATCCACCGGGAGGAGGCCTTCGGTCCGGTCGCCACGCTGTATCGCGCGGCGGACATCGACGAGGCGGTCCTGATCGCCAACGACACCTCCTTCGGACTGAGTTCCAACGTCTGGACGCGTGACGAGGCCGAGGTCGACCGGTTCGTCCGGGACCTGGAGGCGGGCAGTGTGTTCGTGAACGGGATGACGGCGTCCCACCCGGCGTTCCCCTTCGGAGGGATCAAGCGGTCGGGGTACGGGCGTGAGCTGTCCGGGCACGGAATCCGCGAGTTCTGCAACATCACCACGGTTTGGCAGGGTGCGTGATGTCCGCGCGGCTACGATCCCGACTGTGAACCGCGAAGTGACTCTTCCGCTGATCGTCGACGACCGCGGGACCCTGCAGGTTGCCGCCGCGGACGTCAGCAAGCTGCTGCGTACGGTGGGCGGGCGGTGGGTGCGGCTTGTCGAGGCGGGGGAGGACGGGCTCGACGAGGACACGGTCGCTGCGCTGACGATCGAGCTGGCGAAGCTTGCCGATCGGATCGACGTGGCGTGTATTGCCCACAGCAGTGGGGGTACGCCGTAGTCGGGTGCAGGTCCGTCGTGGTTTCTCGCGCAGTTCCCCGCGCCCCTAGGTGTGCTGTCCGAGCGTTGCCCAGAAGTTCGCCTCGTACGCCTGGAGCAGACGGGCGTACACGCGGGCGCGGTTCTCGTCGAGGCGGCCCTCGGCCAGCGCAGCCCGGACCGCGTTGGCACCCGCGTCGTCCAGGTCGGGAGCCGGTCGCGCGAAGAAGTCGAAGAAGGCGCAGGCCTCTTCCGTGAAGCCGTAGTGGGTGCGCAGGGCCTTGGCGATGGTGGCGCAGTAGCCGCCCCAGGCGGAGAAGTTCGCCGTCAGGGCCAGGACCACGTCCGGCGGTTCGGCGTTCAGGGCCAGCCAGGCGACGTACGCCGGGTACGACTGGCAGCCCGGCAGGGGCTGGTACGCCTCCGCCCGGGCCTCGTCCACGCCGCACGCGGCCGTGAACGTCCTGAGGTGTTCCTCCGCCAGAGCCTCGCCCTCGGCCAGGGCGGTGAAGTACGCGGCCGCACGCGGGTCGGACCGCTCCGCCAGGTGCTGGAAGGCGCGGCGGTCCGCCGGGATCACCCAGCGCTGTTCCAGGGCCAGGGCGGCCAGGACGGCGCGGTCCGCCTCGCCCCGGGCGATCAGCGGGACCAGCGGGTTGGACCCCGGGACCGGGGCGCATTCCCTGGTGGTCGTCTCCAGCAGTTCCCGGGCCGTGTCTGTCATCGCGTCCTCCGTCGCTCGGTCACACCCGAGCGTTCCCCGGAACCGGGGCACGGGTAACCCGGCGGCGCCGCGCACCGCCGGGTCGTCCAGGGGGCCGTGTCAGCGGATCGGCATGCCCGACAGGGTGCGGGCGATCACCAGGCGCTGGATCTCACTCGTTCCCTCGAAGATCGTGTAGATGGCGGCGTCGCGGTGCATCCGCTCGACCGGGTACTCGCGCGTGTAGCCGTTGCCGCCGAGAATCTGTATCGCCTGCGCGGTGACCTTCTTGGCCGTCTCGCTGGCGAACAGCTTGGACATCGAGCCCTCGGCCGCCGTGAAGGGCTTGCCGTTGATCGCCATCCAGGAGGCGCGCCACACGAGGAGACGGGCGGCGTCGATCTGGGTGCGCATGTCCGCGAGCTGGAAGGCGACGCCCTGGTTGTCGATGATCGGGCGGCCGAACTGCTCGCGCGTGGTGGCGTACTCCAGGGCGACCTCGTACGCCGCGCGGGCGGTGCCCACGGCCATGGCGCCGACGGCGGGGCGGGACGCCTCGAAGGTGGCCATGGCGGCGTTCTTCACCCTCCCCCACTCTCGGCTTCGCTCGAGCGGGGGGACCCCCATTCCGCCCTGCTTGGCCTTCTCGCGGGCGCGGGCGAGGCGCTCGTCCAGCTTCTCCTTGCCGCCGAGCAGGCAGGAGCCGGGGACGCGCACGTTGTCCAGGATGACCTCGGCGGTGTGCGAGGCGCGGATGCCGTGCTTCTTGAACTTCTGGCCCTGGGAGCAGCCGGGGGTGCCCGGCGGGATGATGAAGGAGGCGTGGCCCTTGGAGCCGAGCTCCGGGTCGACGACCGCCACCACCACGTGGACGTTGGCGATGCCGCCGTTGGTCGCCCAGGTCTTGGTGCCGTTGATGACCCACTCGTCCTTGGCCTCGTCGTACACCGCGCGGGTGCGCATCGAGGCCACGTCGGAGCCGGCGTCGGGTTCGGAGGAGCAGAAGGCGGCCACCTTGACATCGTTGGCGTCGCCGTACATCTGGGGGATCCAGGTGCCGATCTGCTCCTCGGTGCCGTTGGCGAGGACGCCCACGGCGGCGAGGCCGGTGCCGACGATCGACAGGGCGATGCCCGCGTCGCCCCAGAACAGCTCCTCCATGGCCATCGGAATGCCGAGGCCGCTTGCGTCGAAGTACTGCTGGGCGTAGAAGTCCAGGGAGTAGATGCCGACCTTGGCGGCCTCCTGGATGACCGGCCAGGGAGTCTCCTCACGCTCGTCCCATTCGGCGGCCGCGGGCCGGATGACATCGGCGGCGAAGCCGTGCAGCCAGTCGCGGACCTCCTTCTGTTCGTCGTTGAGCTCCATGGTGAACTCGGCCATGACCCCTCCAGCGGCGCACGTGCATGTTACTTGCGGTAACCCGAGTCTGTTACTGGCGGGTAGGAAAAGTCAACTCCTCAGGGCGGCCCGTATCCCGTTCGATGACCATGGAGCCGTCAGTGTTAGTTTGCGCAGGCGTCACCGAATCAGCACGGGTGGGGAGAGCTCATGGACACCACACAGCGGACCGATCAGCAGCGTTCGGCCGACCGACGCCGGCGCGAGCTGCTCGAGGCCGCCGACCGAGTGGTGCTGCGCGACGGCCCGGGGGCCTCGATGAACGCGATCGCCGCCGAGGCCGGCATCACCAAGCCGATCCTCTACCGGCACTTCGGTGACAAGGGAGGACTCTACGCGGCCCTGGCCAAACGGCACACCGACGCGCTGCTGGATTCTCTGCGGGCCGCACTGGACGCCCCCGCCGACCGCCGGGAGCGGGTCGAGGCCACGCTGGACACGTATCTGTCGGCGATCGAGGCGCGCCCCCAGGTGTACCGGTTCCTGATGCATCCCGCGGAGGGATCGCCGGGCGACCAGGGCTTCGACGTCGGCAAGCACTCGGCGCCGCTGCTGCGGCGCATGGGCGAGGAGCTGGCACAGGTGATCGAGGAGCGGCTGGACCTCGGCCCCGACAGCCAGCAGCTGGCCCGGGTGTGGGGACACGGCATCGTCGGCATGATGCACGCGGCCGGTGACTGGTGGCTCGGCGAACGGCCCTGCTCCCGGGCGGAGTTGGTGCGAAGCCTGGCGGATCTGCTGTGGGGGCGGCTCGCGGCCGCGGGCGACAAGGTGGGCGGCCCGGGGTTCTGAAACCCCGGTCACCGGACGTGCCGGTTCCAGGGGGCCCGGCTCGCCCGGCGCATCAGCCGGCGGCGGCGCCACCCCGTCAGACGGTCGGCGTAGATGCCGCCCTCCAGGTGGTCGCACTCGTGCTGCAGGCACCGGGCGAAGAACCCGGTGCCGTGGACGGTGACCGGTTCCCCGGTCACCGTGACGCCCTCGACGACCGCGTGGTCGTACCGCTCGGTGCCCGCCTCAAGGCCGGGCAGCGACAGACAGCCCTCCGGGCCGCGCAGCACCACCCCGTCCGTCTCGACCAGCCGCGGGTTCACCACATGGCCCCGGTGCCGGACGTCCTCGTCGTCCGGGCAGTCGTAGACGAAGACCCGCAGCGGCTCGCCGATCTGGTTGGCGGCCAGGCCCACGCCCTGCGCCGCGTACATCGTCGCGAACAAGTCCTCCACCAGACGGCCGAGTTCCGGGCCGAATTCGGTGACCTCCCGGCAGGGCGCGTGCAGCACCGGATCGCCGAGCAGGGTGAGGGGCCGCACGCGTCCGTGGACGCCGGGGATGGAGCCGTGTCGCATGGCGGCAAGAGTACGGTCCTTCCAGCAGCGCCCGTCTCACGATGGTGCCGCGGTTCTGGAGTGCGAATGGATCTCGATAGGCTGAGGTCTCACCACGTGGCCGTCAGGCACAGACGCGGCGCGTACGCAAGGAGGATCGAGAACTGATGGCAGGCAACTCGGACCCGCTCTCGCCGCGGGCCAAGCTGGCCGTGACCGCGGGCAAGGCGGTCGCAGCGGCATCCCGCGCCGCCGGGCGCGGCAGCGGTTCGGTGATCGGCGGCCGGGTGGCACTCAAGCTCGACCCCGATCTCCTCGCCCGGCTGGCGCAGAACCTGGACTGCGTCCTGGTCTCGGCGACCAACGGCAAGACCACCACGACCCGGCTCATCGCGGAGGCGCTGCGGGCCGCGGGACCGGTCGTCTCCAACGCGCTCGGCGCCAACATGCCGGCCGGCATCACCTCGGCGCTCGCCGGCGGCTCGGACGCGAAGTTCGGCGTCATCGAGGTCGACGAGAAGTACCTGGCCGGTGTCGCCCGGGACACCGACCCGAAGTGCATCGCCCTGCTCAACCTCTCCCGCGACCAGCTCGACCGCGCCGCCGAGACCCGGATGCTCGCGGAGAACTGGCGCGAGGGCCTGGCCGGCTCCAAGGCCGTCATCGTCGCCAACGCCGACGACCCGCTGGTGGTGTGGGCCGCCTCCTCCTCCCCCAACGTGATCTGGGTCGCCGCCGGTCAGATGTGGAAGGACGACGCCTGGTCCTGCCCGTCGTGCGGCGGCGTGATGCAGCGCCCGGGCGACGACTGGTTCTGCGGCGAGTGCGGTTTCCGCCGGCCGACCCCGAGCTGGGCGCTCTCCGGCGACCACGTGCTCGACCCGCACGGCTCCGCCTGGCCGATCCACCTCCAGCTGCCGGGCCGCGCCAACAAGGCCAACGCCGCGAGCTCCGCCGCCGTCGCCGCCGTCTTCGGGGTGCCGCCGCAGGTCGCGCTGGAGCGCATGTACCAGGTACAGGCCGTGGCCGGCCGCTACGACGTGGTCCAGTTCGAGGGCCGTGATCTGCGTCTGCTGCTCGCCAAGAACCCCGCGGGCTGGCTCGAGACGTTCTCGCTGATCGACCCGCCGCCGACCCCGGTGATCCTGTCGGTGAACGCCCGCTCCGCCGACGGCACCGACACCTCCTGGCTGTGGGACGTGGACTACACGCGGCTCACCGGCCACCCGATCTGCGTCGTCGGCGACCGGAAGCTGGACCTGGCGGTGCGGCTGGAGGTCGCCAACCAGCAGTTCCAGGTCTGCGAGAACCTCGACCAGGCGGTCCAGCTGTGCCCGCCGGGCCGGATCGAGGTCATCGCCAACTACACCGCGTTCCAGGACCTGCGCCGCCGCGTCGGCAACTGACCACGACACCTCAGGGGACTTGAAGTGAGCGACAACCAGCTGCGGGTCGTCTGGATCTACCCGGACCTGCTCAGCACGTACGGCGACCAGGGCAACGTGCTCGTCGTGGAGCGCCGGGCGCGGCAGCGCGGCCTGGACGTGGCACGGCTCGACGTGCGCAGCGACCAGCCGATTCCTACCTCCGGCGACATCTACCTGATCGGTGGCGGCGAGGACCGTCCGCAGCGGCTGGCCGCCGAGCGGCTGCGCCGGGACGGCGGTCTGCACCGCGCGGTGGAGAACGGCGCGATCGTGTTCTCGGTGTGCGCCGGCTACCAGATCCTCGGCCACGAGTTCATCAACGACCTCGGCCAGCGCGAGCCGGGTCTCGGACTGCTCGACGTGGTCTCGGTGCGCGGTGAGGGCGCCCGGTGCGTGGGCGACGTGCTGGCGGACATCAGCCCGCAGCTCGGCCTGCCTCCGCTGACCGGGTTCGAGAACCACCAGGGCGTCACCCACCTGGGTCCCACGGCCCGCCCGTTCGCCCAGGTCCGCTTCGGCAACGGCAACGGCACGGGGGACGGCACGGAGGGCGCGTTCAACGACACCGTGTTCGGCACGTACATGCACGGTCCCGTGCTGGCCCGCAACCCCCAGATCGCGGACCTGCTGCTGAAGCTGGCGCTCGATGTCAACGCGCTACCGCCGACCGACGACCGCTGGTACGAGGCGCTGCGCAACGAGCGCATCGCGGCCGCGCAAGCGCCCGCCTGACGCGTCCGGAGCACAGGACACCCCGGCCGCCGGGCGGGCCCGGACGGGCCCGTCTGACGGCTGCTCCGCACAGGTGAGCGGGGTCGTCCAGCAGGCGGACGCCAGGTGCGGTCCCGCCCCCCGAAGCCGCTAGGGTGGCGGGGATCGAGCCGGACAGCGCGGTCCGGTCCCGGCCCACATCGAGAAGGTTGTTTCGGGCTATGCGCATTGGTGTCCTCACGTCCGGCGGCGACTGCCCCGGCCTGAACGCCGTCATCCGGTCCGTCGTGCACCGCGCCGTCGTCGACCACGGCGACGAGGTCATCGGCTTCCGGGACGGGTGGAAGGGCCTCCTGGAGTGCGACTACCTCAAGCTCGACCTCGACGCGGTGAGCGGCATCCTCGCCCGCGGCGGCACCATCCTCGGCTCCTCCCGGGTGCGCCCCGAGCATCTGCGGGACGGTGTGGAGCGGGCGAAGGGGCACGTCCAGGAGCTCGGCCTCGACGCCATCATCCCGATCGGCGGCGAGGGCACGCTCAAGGCGGCCCGGCTGCTCTCCGACAACGGTCTGCCGATAGTCGGTGTGCCGAAGACCATCGACAACGACATCGCCGTCACCGACGTCACCTTCGGTTTCGACACCGCCGTCGGGGTGGCGACCGAGGCCCTGGACCGGCTCAAGACCACCGCCGAGTCCCATCAGCGGGTGCTGATCGTCGAGGTCATGGGCCGTCACACCGGCTGGATCGCGCTGCACTCCGGGATGGCGGCCGGCGCGCACGCCATCGTCGTACCCGAACGGCCCTTCGACATCGACGAGCTGGCCGCGAAGGTCGGCGAGCGGTTCTCGGCCGGGAAGCGGTTCGCGATCGTCGTCGCGGCGGAGGGGGCCAAGCCGAAGGCCGGCACCATGGACTTCGACGAGGGCGGCAAGGACATGTACGGCCACGAGCGGTTCGCCGGTATCGCCCGGCAGCTCTCGCTGGAGTTGGAGTCGCGGCTCGGCAAGGAGGCGCGGCCGGTGATCCTCGGTCATGTGCAGCGCGGCGGGACGCCCACGGCGTACGACCGCGTGCTCGCCACCCGGTTCGGGTGGCACGCGGTGGAGGCGGTGCACCGGGGCGAGTTCGGACGGATGACCGCGCTGCGGGGCACCGACATCGTGATGGTGTCCCTCGCGGAGGCGGTGGAGACGCTGAAGACGGTGCCGGAGGAGCGGTACGCCGAGGCCGAGTGCGTGTTGTGAGACGCGAGTAGCGCTCCGACGGGGCGCCGCAGCCGACCCCGGTCGCGGAGGCGGCCGGGGTTCGCCGTACTCTGTGGGGCGGACAGACTCGTACAACCCCCACGAATCAGGAGCCGGCGGATGGATCACAGCGGGCACGGCATGACCATGGATCTGCCGCCGTTCACGCTGGGGCGAGGGCTCGCCTGGTCGGCGGATCCCTTCTTCCTCCTCGCATGTCTGCTCGGCCTGGCGCTGTACGGCTGGGGCGTGGTCCGGCTGGTGCGGCGCGGTGACAAGTGGCCGGTGGGGCGCACCGTGGCGTTCGTCGCCGGTGTGCTGAGTATCGGGCTCATGATGTGCACCAAGCTGAACGACTACGGCATGGTCATGTTCAGCGTGCACATGGTGCAGCACATGGTGATCAGCATGGTGTCACCGATCCTGATCCTGCTCGGCGCCCCGATCACGCTGGCGCTGCGCGCCCTGCCGCCGGCCGCGCGCGGCCGCAAGGGGCCGCGCGAGCTGCTGCTGATGCTCCTGCACAGCCGTTACATGCGGATCATCACCCACCCGGTGTTCACCATTCCGCTGTTCATCGCGAGCCTGTACGGCCTGTACTTCACCCCGCTGTTCGACTTCCTGATGGGCTCCAGGGTGGGGCACGTCGCGATGATGGTGCATTTCCTCGCCGTCGGGCTGGTCTTCTTCTGGCCGATCATGGGCGTCGACCCGGGCCCGCACCGGCCGGGCTATCTGATGCGCATGCTGGAACTGTTCGCGGGCATGCCGTTCCACGCGTTCTTCGGTATCGCGCTGATGATGGCGTCGACGCCGATGGTCACGACGTTCGAGAATCCGCCCGCCTCACTCGCCGTCGACGCACTGTCCGACCAGAACGCGGCCGGCGGCATCGCCTGGGCGTTCAGCGAGGTTCCCTCCGTCCTGGTGCTGATCGCGCTGCTGTTCCAGTGGTACGCCTCCGACCAGCGGCAGGCGAAGCGCCAGGACCGCGCGGCGGACCGGGACGGGGACAAGGAACTCGAGGCGTACAACGCCTATCTGGCCTCACTGCACGCACAGCGGAACTGAATTCACCGGTTTCCCCGTCCCCTTGAACGGGCGAATTCCTCCAGTAGCATGATGCGCCAGGGGGAACCGCCGAGGGGGAGCGGTCATGGGATGTCGCACGCACACGCACGGGGCGGGAAAAGAAACTCGATCACACAAAGGGAATGACTGTTCCCTTTTCTTCGTCACTCCAGAACGCATTTGCGGTCGCGCGCGGAATTGCGCCGCGGCCCGGCGCCCTTTCCGGTGGGAGTGACCGGATGCCGTCAGGATCACCGACACCGGGAGTGGGCAGGGTGATCGCCGGCCGCTATCTGCTGCTGCGGCGGCTGGGCGGCGGTGGTATGGGGCATGTGTGGCTCGCGCACGACCAGCGACTCGCGTGCGAGGTCGCCCTGAAGGAGATCGTGTTCGGCGATCCGGCCGAGCCCGGCCAGGAGCGGGCGGCCCGGGTCGCCCGGGCCCGCGCGGAGGCCCGGCACGCGGCCGGTCTGCGCGGTCACCCCCATGTGGTGACCGTGCACGACGTGCTGGAGCACGAAGGGCTGCCGTGGATCGTCATGGAGTACCTCGCCGGCGCCGTCGACCTGCGCGGGCTGCTCGCCCGCGGTGGCCCCCTCGCCCCGGCCGTGTGCGCCCGGATCGGGCTGGCCGTGCTGGACGCGCTGACGGCCGGGCACGAGCGGGGGGTGATGCACCGGGACGTGAAACCGGCGAACATCCTGCTCGCGCCCGACCGCGCCGGTTCGCCGCACGGGCGGGTGCTGCTCACCGACTACGGCATCTCCGTGCAGCCGGACACCGGGGAGACGCGGTACACCGTGGCGTCCGCGCTGGTCGGCACCGCCGGCTATCTGGCGCCGGAGCGGGCGACCGGTAGTCCGCCGACTCCCGCGGCGGATCTGTTCTCGCTCGGCTGCACGCTCTACCACGCGGTGGAGGGCCGCGGGCCCTTCGACCGGGAGTCCCCGCTGGCGTCGGTGACCGCCGTCGTCATGGACGATCCGCGTGCGCCGGTACGGGCGGGCGCGCTGGAGCCGGTGCTGCGGAAGCTGCTCGCCAAGGATCCCGAGCTGCGGGCGAGCGCGCCGGAGGTGGAGGCCGAGCTGGCGCGGATCGTGACGCCCCAGTCGGAGGCGTACCCGCGGACGCGGGCCGACCTCGGCTCCCGGCCGCCGTGGGACGCCCCGCCCCCTCCCGTGCCCGAGGCGGACCGGTACGGGCGGTCCGGCGCCGGTCACCGCCGCAGCTCCCGCCCGCACGCCGTGCGCGCGCTGCTCGCGGGCGTGCTGGGCACGGTGCTGGCCCTGGGCGGGGCCTGGTACGCGCTGGCCGACCGGGAAGCGGGCGCCGGCGGAAGCGCGCTGCCGTACGGCGAGGCGGTCGGGCTGGCGGAGCCGTTGCGGGAGGGCGACTGTGTGCGGGCCGACTGGCCCGGCGGCACCCGGTTCACCGGCACGCCCCGGCTGACCGTCGACCCGACCTGCTCCGACGCGGCTCCCGACGGGCAGGTGATGGCGTCGGTGACGGCCGCGTCGGACGAGGAGGCGCGGGAGCGGGGTCCGGCCCTGTGCGAGGAGCGGACCCGGGAGCTGCGCGGCCGGCTGGCCGACGTCCGGGGGCTGGCCGTCGTACCGGCGCCGGGTGGGTTCGAGGCGGCCGGGCGGCGCACCGCGTGTCTGGTGCTGGGGGCGCACGGTCCGGTGTACGGGCCGCTCGGGGACCGGCGCCGTCCCGGGACGGTGTTCGCCGACACGGCCACGATGCAGCGGCGGGACTGTCTCGACGTGGGGTCCCGCCGGGAGGCGCGGCTGGTGTCGTGCGACGGGACGTACGACGAGCAGGTGCTCGGGTTCGCCCGGCTGGGCGAGGAGGTCACGCCCGCCGAGGCGCGCACCGGGTCGGATGCGGTGTGTGCGCGCGAGGTTCCGCCGCGTGACTACGGCTTCGACCCGTCGCTCCACGAGGCCGGGTCGTGGGTGGGCGAGAGGTCCTGGAAATCGGGCACACATGTGGTCGTGTGCACCGTGAGGAGGCAGAACGGGGGCACCATGGAGGGAACCGAATGAGGAGGGTGTTGCGATGCCCGGTACCACGAACGGTTCGACGTCGACGAAGACCATGGGAGTGCTCACCGTAGGCGCGCTGGTCGCCGTGACGGCCTACACGGTGGCGCTAGGCAGCAACGGCTGGCTGTGGTTCGGCTGGGTGGTCCTGGGCCTGATCACCCTCGGGATGGTCGCCACCCGCAGCACCTGAGGGGCGTGCGGGGCGGACCTCACCTCGGGGTGAGCCGCCCCGCCAGGTGCACGCCCGGCTGGTACTTCGGCAGCCGGACGGTGATCTTCATGCCCGCGCCCACCGCCGTCTCGATGACGAGGCCGTGGTCGTCGCCGTAGACCTGGCGGAGCCGGTCGTCGACGTTGGACAGTCCGATGCCGCCGGTGGGGCTGGCCTCGTGGGCGAGGATGCGGCGCAGCAGCCCGGGGTCCATGCCGGCGCCGTCGTCCTCGATGACGACGAGGGCCTCGGCACCGGCGTCCTGAGCGGTGATCTGGATGTGGCAGGTGTCGGCCTTGCCCTCGAGGCCGTGCTTGACGGCGTTCTCCACGAGCGGCTGGAGGCAGAGGAAGGGCAGCGCGACCGGCAGCACCTCGGGGGCGATCTGCAGGGTGACGGCGAGGCGGTCGCCGAAGCGTGCCCGGACCAGCGCCAGGTAGTGGTCGATGGCGTGCAGTTCGTCGGCGAGGGTGGTGAAGTCGCCGTGCCGGCGGAACGAGTAGCGGGTGAAGTCGGCGAACTCCAGCAGCAGTTCACGGGCGCGCTCGGGGTCGGTGCGTACGAACGAGGCGATCACGGCGAGCGAGTTGAAGATGAAGTGCGGGGAGATCTGCGCCCGCAGCGCCCTGATCTCCGCCTCGATGAGACGCGTCCGGGACCGGTCGAGGTCGGCCAGTTCGAGCTGGACGGAGACCCAGCGGGCGACCTCCCCGGCGGCCCTGACCAGGACGGCGGACTCGCGCGGCGCGCAGGCGACGAGGGCACCGTGCACCCGGTCGTCGACGGTCAGCGGGGCCACCACGGCCCAGCGCACCGCGCAGTCGGGGGTGTCGCAGGTGAGCGGGAAGGCCTCTCCCCGGCCGGTGTCGAGAGGGCCGGTGATCCGCTCCATGATCTCGGTGCGGTGGTGGGCGCCGGCGCCGTCCCAGACCAGGACCTGTTCGCGGTCGGTGAGGCACAGGGCGTCCGTGCCCAGCAGGGAGCGCAGCTTGCGGGCGGATTTCCCGGCGGTCTCCTCGGTCAGGCCCGCGCGCAGCGGCGGGGTGGCCAGGGAGGCGGTGTGCAGGGTCTCGAAGGTGGCGTGTTCGACGGGTGTGCCGAGTCCGGCGAGGCTGGCGGGCCGTGCGGTGCGCCGGCCGATCCAGAAACCGGCCGCCAGCAGGGGCAGTACGGCGACAAGCAGGCCGGCCAGGAAGCCGCTCATGCGGACACCTCCGTACGCAGTTCCTCGGGGAGGTGGAAGCGGGCCAGTACGGCCGCCGTCCCGGGCGGCACCCGGCCGGGGGTGGCCAGGGACACCAGGATCATGGTGAGGAAGCCCAGCGGCACCGACCAGAGCGCGGGCCAGGCGAGCAGGGCGTGCCAGGGCCCCGCGCCCGGGTAGCCGGCCATGGTCGCGGCGACGGCGAGGAACGCGGAGCCGCCGCCCACCAGCATCCCGGCCGCCGCGCCGGGCGGGGTCAGCCGGCGCCACCAGATGCCGAGGACGAGCAGCGGGCAGAAGGAGGACGCCGACACGGCGAAGGCCAGCCCCACGGCGTCGGCCACCGGCAGCCCGCCGACCAGGACGCTCGCTCCGAGCGGGACGGCCATCGCGAGCACGGTGCCGAGCCGGAAGTGCCGTACGCCGCGTGAGGGGAGCACGTCCTGGGTGAGCACCCCGGCGACGGCCATGGTGAGTCCGGAGGCCGTCGACAGGAACGCCGCGAAGGCGCCGCCGGCGACCAGGGCGCCGAGGAGGTCGCCGCCCACTCCCCCGATCATCCGCCCGGGCAGCAGCAGGACGGCGGCGTCGGCGTCGCCGGTGAGGGTCAGCTCGGGGGCGTACAGCCGGCCGAGGGCGCCGTAGACCGGCGGGAGGAGGTAGAAGGCGCCGATCAGGCCGAGGACGGCGACGGTGGTGCGGCGGGCGGCCACGCCGTGCGGGCTGGTGTAGAAACGGACGACCACGTGCGGCAGGCCCATGGTGCCGAAGAAGGTCGCGAGGATCAGCCCGTAGGTGGCGTACAGCGGGCGCTCCTCCCTGGACTCGGCCCGGGAGGGCGACAGGGCGTCGTCGCCGCCGCGCCCGGCGGCGGGGACCTCCGCTCCCTCGGCGAAGGTGAGCCGGGTGCCGCCGTCGATGCGGTGGGTGCCCGCGGGCAGGCCGACCTCGGCACCGTCGTACGCGCGGCCGTCGACGGTGCCGTCCACCGTGACGGTGAGCGGCCGGTCGAGCCGCAGGTGCAGGGAGTCGTCGATGGTGACCACCCGTTGTTCGCGGAAGGCGGCCGGTTCGTCGAAGGCGTGGCTGGGTGCGCCGTCGCTCTGCCAGGCAAGGACGAGGAAGAGGGCGGGGACGAGCAGGGCGGTCAGCTTCAGCCAGTACTGGAAGGCCTGGACGAAGGTGATGCTGCGCATGCCGCCCGCGGCGACGATGACGGTCACCACGACGGCGACGATCACCGCGCCGAGCCAGTCGGGCGAACCGGTGAGCACGGTCAGGGTGAGCCCGGCGCCCTGGAGCTGGGGAAGCAGATACAGCCAGCCGACACCGACGACCAGGGCGCCGGCGAGCCGCCGCACCACGTGGGAGGCGAGCCGCGCCTCGGCGAAGTCGGGCAGTGTGTAGGCGCCGGAGCGGCGCAGCGGGGCGGCGACGAACAGCAGCAGCACCAGATAGCCGGCGGTGTAGCCGACCGGGTACCAGAGCATGTCCGGGCCCTGCACGAGGACAAGCCCCGCGATGCCCAGGAAGGACGCCGCGGAGAGGTACTCCCCGCTGATGGCGGCGGCGTTGAGGCGGGGGCCGACGGTACGGGAGGCGACGTAGAAGTCGGAGGTGGTGCGGGATATGCGCAGGCCGAAGGCGCCGACGAGGACGGTCGCCAGGGCGACGAGCGCGACGGCGGTGACGGCGTAGGCGGAGTTCACGGGGGTGCGGGCTCTCCGGTCTCAGCGGTCCTCGACGAGCCGCACGAAGTCGCGTTCGTTGCGTTCGGCGCGGCGTACGTACCAGCGGGCGAGCAGCACCAGCGGGGGGTAGAGGCCGAAGCCGAGCACCGCCCACTCCAGCCGGCGGGCGTCCGGGGCGGCGGCGAAGACCAGCGGGAGCGGGCCGATGAGCAGGGCGAGGACGGCGAACACCACCAGTCCGGTGCGCAGCTGGATGCGCATCAGGGAACGGACGTAGGTGTGGCCGAGGGTGGTCTGCTCGTCGATCTCGGTGCGCGGGCGGTAGTAGCCGGAGGTCCGGCGGGTGCGACGGGGCGGGCCGGTGACGACCACACGGCGTTCGGTCGGGTCCTGGGGCATGCGGTGCTCCCCCTGTCTAGCTCGTGGTCCGGCGCATCAGCAGGTCCCGCAGCTCGCGGGCGTGGCGCCTGCTGACCTGGAGTTCCTCGGAGCCGATCAGGACGCTCACGGTGCCCGCGTCGAGCCGGAGCTCGCCGATGTGGCGCAGGGCGACCAGATGGCGGCGGTGGATGCGGACGAAACCGCGGGAGCGCCAGCGCTCCTCCAGCGTGGACAGCGGGATCCGTACGAGGTGGCTGCCCCGGTCGGTGTGCAGCCGGGCGTAGTCGCCCTGGGCCTCGACGTGGGTGATGTCGTCGACGGCGACGAAGCGGGTGACACCGCCGAGCTCGACGGCTATGTGGTCGGGGTCGGGCTCGTGCACGGGGATGCGCGGGGCGGTGTCGCGCGGGGTGGTGCCGCGCTGCGCGGCGGCCCGGCGCACGGCTTCGGCCAGGCGTTCCTTGCGGACGGGTTTCAGCACGTAGTCCACGGCCTTGAGGTCGAAGGCCTGGACGGCGAAGTCCTCGTGGGCGGTGACGAACACGATCAGCGGTGGCCGGGCGAACCCGCTGAGCAGCCGGGCGAGGTCGAGGCCGTCGAGCCCGGGCATCTGGATGTCGAGGAAGACGACGTCGATCGCCTCGGGCCCGTCGGGGCCCGACTCCAGGGCGCGGTTGATGCGGCGCAACGCCTCGGTGGCGTCCCCCGCGCCCTCGGCGCTGCCGATGCGCGGGTCCGCGTTCAGCAGGTACAGCAGTTCCTCCAGCGAGGGGCGTTCGTCGTCGACGGCGAGGGCGCGCAGCATGAAGGTGGAGTGTAGGGGTGATTTCCGCGTCTGGACACGTGCCGGACGGGGGCGTCCCCGTCGTGGGCGCCGGTACGCGGGGCCCGTCGGGCGCCGCTGGATACAGTGCCCGCATGAACAGCAGGCCCGCTCCGTTCGACGAGCTCGACCGGAAGATCGTCACGGCTCTCATGGCGAACGCCAGGACGTCCTTCGCGGAGATCGGCGCGGCCATCGGGCTGTCGTCGACGGCGGTCAAGCGCCGGGTGGACCGGCTGCGCGAGACCGGGGTGATCACGGGGTTCACCGCCACGGTGCGGCCGTCGGCGCTGGGCTGGCGCACGGAGGCGTACGTCGAGGTGTACTGCGAGGGGGCGGCGCCGCCCCGGCGGCTGGCGGAGGTGGTGCGCAACCATCCGGAGATCGCCGCGGCAATGACGGTGACCGGGGGCGCGGACGCGCTGCTGCACGTACGGGCGCGGGACGTGGAGCACTTCGAGGAGGTGCTGGAACGGATCCGCCAGGAGCCGTTCATCCGCAAGACGATCAGCGTGATGGTGCTGTCCCATCTGCTGCCGGACAGTCCTGAGGCGGGAGTGAGTCAGCCCGCCCCGGACAGCGCACCAGACGTGCGCTGAGCGGCCGGAACACGCAGTGGTCCTGCGTGAACGCGCAGCTCTTGTTCCTTGTCGCCCGTCGAGGTGGGTTCCTACCGTGGAGACACCCCCTGTCGGCACCGCATGGAAGCGGAGGAACCCCTCTGTGCCCGGATCCCGTGTGGCGCGCCGACGGCGATACCTCGTCTGCGAACCCAGACACTTCGCCGTCCGGTACGCGATCAACCCCTGGATGCACCCCGACCGTCCCGTCGACGTCTCCCTCGCCCAGCGCCAGTGGCGGACGCTGATCGGCGCCTACCGCGACCACGGACATACCGTGGAGACCGTGAAGCCGGAGCCCGGACTGCCCGACATGGTGTTCGCCGCGAACGCGGCGGTCGTCGTGGAGGGCCGTGTCTTCGGCTCCCTCTTCTCCGCGCCCGAGCGGCGTCCGGAGTCCGTGCCCTACGAGGCCTGGTTCAAGTCGCAGGGCTTCGACGTCCAGCACCCCGAGTCGGTGTGCGAGGGCGAGGGCGACCTGGTGCCCGCCGGGCGGTGGATCCTCGCCGGCACCGGGTTCCGCACCACCCCGGAGGCGCACCGCGAGGTGCAGGAGTTCTTCGGTGTGCCCGTGATCGGACTGAGGCTGGTGGACCCGTACTTCTACCACCTGGACACGGCGCTGTTCGTCCTCGACGACGAGAACGTCGCCTACTACCCGGAGGCGTTCTCGCCGGGCAGCCGCGAGGTGCTCGCCCGGCTGTACCCGGACGCGGTGATCGCCACCCGCGAGGACGCGATGGCGTTCGGTCTGAACTCCGTCTCCGACGGGCGCCATGTGTTCATCTCGCCGGAGGCGACGGCCCTCGCCGACCGGCTCGCCGACCGCGGTTACGTTCCCGTCCCCGTCGACCTGTCCGAGTTCCGCAAGGCGGGCGGGGGCATCAAGTGCTGCACTCAGGAGATCCGCTCATGACCTCTGTCGTCCCCGCGCGTACGTCCGCCGAACTCATCGGCGCGGAAGAGCCCGTCCTCGCGCACAACTACCACCCGCTGCCCGTGGTCGTCTCCCGCGCGGAGGGCGCCTGGGTGGAGGACGTGGAGGGCCGGCGGTATCTCGACATGCTGGCCGGCTACTCGGCGCTCAACTTCGGCCACCGGCACCCCGCGCTCGTCGAGGCGGCGCACCGCCAGCTGGACCGGCTCACCCTCACCTCGCGCGCGTTCCACAACGACCGGCTCGCGGAGTTCGCCGAGCGGCTGGCCGCGCTGACCGGGCTGGACATGGTGCTGCCGATGAACACCGGCGCCGAGGCCGTCGAGAGCGGTGTGAAGGTGGCCCGCAAGTGGGCCTACGACGTGAAGGGCGTCCCGGCCGACCGGGCGACGATCGTGGTGGCCGCGGACAACTTCCACGGCCGGACGACGACGATCGTGAGCTTCTCGACGGACGAGGTGGCCCGCGCAGGGTTCGGCCCCTTCACCCCGGGTTTCCGGGTGGTCCCGTACAACGATCTCGCCGCGCTGGAGGAAGCGGTCGACGAGACGACGGCGGCGGTGCTGATCGAGCCGATCCAGGGCGAGGCGGGCGTGATCGTCCCGGACGACGGTTACCTCGCCGGGGTGCGCGAGCTGACCCGCCGCAAGGGGTGCCTGTTCGTCGCCGACGAGATCCAGTCGGGCCTGGGCCGCACCGGCCGTACGCTCGCCGTGGAGCACGAGTCGGTCGTCCCGGACGTGGTCCTGCTCGGCAAGGCGCTGGGCGGCGGCATCGTCCCGGTGTCGGCGGTGGTGGCCCGGCGGGAGGTGCTCCAGGTGCTGCACCCCGGGGAGCACGGGTCGACGTTCGGCGGCAATCCGCTGGCGGCGGCGGTCGGCACCGCGGTCGTGGAACTGCTGGAGACCGGTGAGTTCCAGCGGCGGGCGACGGAGCTGGGCGAGGTGCTGCGCGAGGGCCTGGAGTCGCTGGAGGGCAAGGGCGTCGTCGGCTTCCGATCCCGGGGCCTGTGGGCCGGCGTGGACGTCGACCCCGCGATCGGCACCGGGCGCGAGGTGAGCGAGCGCCTGATGCGGGAGGGCATCCTGGTCAAGGACACCCACGGCTCCACCATCCGGCTGGCCCCGCCGCTGACCATCACGGCGGAGGAGCTCCAGGGCGCCCTGCGCACGCTGGAGAAGGTACTCACCGGAGCCGCCTGAGGGACGGCCCGAGTGCACCCGCCCCGTTCGCCGGGGGCGGGTGCACACCTCTCCCACGTCCGGAGAGCCCCCGCCCCCCGTCGAGGGTGAAGATGGGGACAAGAGGTGGTAGACCACTCTCAGCGACAGAGAGGTCGGCCGTGGGCGGACACCAGGAGCAGAACGTGGCCCGGCAGGGGTTCGACGTGGCCGATGCCGCTCCCCTGCTGCTCGATCCGCACGGCATGGTGTCGAGCTGGACCGGTCGCGCCGAGCGGCTGCTGGGATACGGCGCGCAGGCGGTGGTGGGCCGGAAGTTCGCCGAGCTGCTGCTCCCCGACGACGCCGCACGGATTCCGGAGCTGGTCGAGCGGTGCCGGCACGACGGGGACTGGGTGGGGCTGATGACGGCCCTGCACCGGGAGGGGCACCCGGTCGCCGTGATGGTGCGGGTCACGGCGACCGTGGAGCCGCGGGGCCGTACGTCGCTGCTGGTCCTGCTGTCCGAGCTGGGCGGTGCCGCCGGCTGGAGCATGAGCCGCGGCGTGCTGGAGCAGATGGTCGCCGGGACGTCCATCGGGATCGCGATCGTGGACACGGATCTGCGCTTCGTGTGGTCCAACGCCGCGCTGGAGCAGTTCGGCGGCGGACCGGCCGAGCGGCGGCTGGGTCTGCGGTTCGCCGACGTCCAGCCGGGCCTGAACGCCGATGCCGTCGAGGCACAGATGCGGCATGTGCTGGACACCGGCGAACAGGTGGTCGGCTACGAGCACGTCGGCCGCGTACGGTCGGCACCGCTGCGCGAGACCGCGCACATGCTGTCGTTCACCCGCCTCGACGACGAGCGGGGCCACCCGATGGGCGTGTACTACACCGTCGTGGATGTCACCGAACGGCACCGCGCCCGGCAGCGCCTCGCCCTGCTCGACCGGGCCGGCGAGCACATCGGCCGGACCCTCGACATCATGACCACCGCACAGGAACTGGCGGACATCGCCGTCCCGGGCCTCGCGGACTTCGTCACCGTGGACCTGCTGGAGACGGTGCTGCGGGGCGCCGAACTCCCGCCGGGGCCGCTCAGCGACTCCGCGCGGGTCCCCCTGCGCCGCGCGGGGCACCTCTCGCTCTACGAGGACCTGCCGCGGACGGCCGTGGACGCCGGCGCGGTCGTGACCTACCTGGCCGACTCCCCGCCCGTGCGGTGTCTGACCACCGGCCGGTCCTGGCGTCAGGAACAGCTCGACCCGCTCGCCCTGGAGTGGGCCGAGGGCACTCCGGGCGCCCGGGAGTCCACGTTCCTGGAGCTGGGGCTGCAGAGCGTGATGATCGTCCCGATCCGGGCCCGGGGCGTCACGCTGGGCGTCACCACGTTCTTCCGTCGCCGCCGCCAGAATCCGTTCGACGCCGATGACCTCAGTCTGGCCGAGGACCTCGTCTCCCGCGCCGCCGTCTGCGTGGACAACGCCCGGCGCTACACCAGGGAGCGGGACGCCGCGCTCGTCCTCCAGCGCAGTCTGCTCCCGCGCCGGCTGCCCGAGCAGGACGCCGTCGAGGTGGCCGCCTGCTACCGCCCGGCCGACGAGCTGACGGGCCTGGGCGGGGACTGGTACGACCTCATCCTGCTGTCGGGCGCCCGTGTCGCCCTGGTCGTGGGCGAGGTACCGGGGCACGGCATCGACGCCGCCGCGGCCATGGGGCGGCTGCGCACCGCGGTACGGACACTGGCCGCGATCGATCTGCCGCCCGAGGAGGTGCTGGCGCATCTGGACGACCTCGCCTCCCGGGCGGCGCGGGACGAGGGCGACGGGGAGCCCGGCGAAACCCCCGGCAGACCCCTGGGTTCCGGGTGCCTGTACGTCGTCTACGACCCGGTGGACGGTCACTGCACGATGGCCGCCGCCGGTCATCCCGCGCCCGCCGTGGTGGCGCCGGACGGCACGGTCGACTTCGTGGACCTGCCGCAGGGCCCGGCGCTCGGTGTCGGCGGTCCGCCGTTCGAGGCGGTGGAGATGACGCTGGCCGAGGGCAGCACGCTCGCCCTGCACACGGACGGTCTGCTGGCCCGGGAAGGGCCCCGGCCCGCCGAACCGGACCGGGAGCCGCTGCGGCAGGCGCTGGCCGGGGCGCCGGCCTCGCTGGAGGTGAGCTGCAGGGCCGTCGTCGACGCGCTGGTGCCGACCCGCCCGTACGACGACGTGGCCCTGCTGATGGCACGTACCCGACGTCTCGACCCGGAGCAGGTCGCGGTCTGGGACCTGCCGGCGGATCCGGCCGTGGTGGCCGAGGCCCGCAGGACCACCAGCCGGCAACTGGCCCGCTGGGGGCTGGACGAGCTGGTCTTCACCACGGAGCTGGTCGTCAGCGAACTGGTCACCAACGCCATCCGGCACGCCGCCGGGCCGGTCAGGCTGCGGCTGATCCGTGAGCGCGCGCTGGTGTGCGAGGTGCGCGACGGCGGCGCCACCGCGCCGCATCTGCGGCATCCCCGGGCGATGGACGAGGGCGGGCGCGGACTGCTGCTGGTCTCCCAGCTGGCCCAGCGGTGGGGTACCCGGTTCGTGCCCGAGGGGAAGATCATCTGGGCGGAGCAGCCCCTGACCGCGCCGCCGGGGTGAGGGGCCCGCGCTCAGTCGCCGGGCGGGGAACCGGGTCGGGTGCCGTCGAGCCGTTCCGTCCGTTCCACGTTGCGACGGTCCTCGGGGTCGTCGCTGGGCGACGCCGTGAACCAGGCGTCGAGGATCTCCTTGAGCAGCGGAGCGGACGTCAGCCGTAGGCTGAGCGCCAGGACGTTGGCGTCGTTCCAGCGGCGCGCGCCGTCGGCCGTGTAGGCGTCGGTGCACAGGGCGGCCCGTACGCCCGGCACCTTGTTCGCGGCGATCGAGGCGCCCGTGCCGGTCCAGCAGCACACCACCGCCTGGTCGGCCGACCCGTCGGCGACCTCGCGGGCCGCCGCCTGGGAGCAGACCGCCCACTGCGGGTCGTCCCCGGGGCGCAGCGCCCCGTGCGCGCGTACCTCGTGGCCGCGGTCGCGCAGTTCGGCGAGGAGAGCGCGGGCCACGGGTTCGTCCATGTCGGAGGAGACGGAGATCCGCATGCTGCGGAGCCTACTCCCGCAGCGCGCGACCCGGCAGGCACAGCCGTCCGGCACGGGTGGTTCCGGGCGCGTCGAACGTGGTGCCGGGCCACACCCTCCGGTCCTAGACTGACATCTCACGACGTGCCGGATGACCTGCTGGAACGCGGCGGCCCTGCCCGTTCGCCGGAGTCGAGGAGCGTGCTTTTGTTCTATTATCTGCTCAAATATGTGCTACTGGGCCCGCTGCTGAGACTGGTCTTCCGGCCGCGAATACAGGGCCTGGAGCACGTTCCGCCGTCCGGCGCCGCCATCGTCGCGGGGAACCATCTGTCCTTCTCGGACCACTTCCTGATGCCGGCCGTACTCAAACGGCGTATCACCTTTCTCGCCAAGGCCGAGTACTTCACCGGCCCCGGACTCAAGGGCCGGCTGACGGCGTTCTTCTTCCACAGCGCGGGCCAGATTCCCGTCGACCGCTCCGGCAAGGAGGCCGGGCAGGCCGCCATCCGTGAGGGCCTGGGGGTGCTGAGCAAGGGGGAACTGCTCGGCATCTACCCGGAGGGCACGCGCTCGCACGACGGCCGCCTGTACAAGGGCAAGGTGGGCGTCGCCGTGATGGCGCTCAGGGCGGGGGTGCCGGTGATCCCCTGCGCGATGATCGGCACGTTCGAGGCGCAGCCGCCCGGCAAGGTGATTCCCCGCATCCATCCGGTGGTGATCCGCTTCGGCGAACCGCTGGACTTCTCGCGCTACGCGGGGATGGAGAACGAGAAGGCGGTGCTGCGCGCCGTCACCGACGAGATCATGTACGCCATCCTCACGCTGTCCGAGCAGGAGTACGTCGACCAGTACGCCGCCGTCGCCAAGGCCGAGGAGGCTGGGCGCACGGCGGAGGAGAAGCGCCGGTTCCCGCGCATGCCGTCGAGGTGATCCGCAGGGAGCGGACGAGGGGCGGCCGGAGAGTTCCGGCCGCCCCTCGCACCGTACGGCGGCGATGCTAGGGCTTCGGCGTGGCGTGCGGCGCGCAGGTCACGTCGGACCGGTCGAGCTCTCCGGTGAGCAGGTAGGTGTCCACCCGGTCGTTGACACAGGAGTTGACCAGCCCGGTGACGCCGTGGGATCCGGCGTCCCGCTCGGTGATGAGGCGGGAACCCTTGAGCCGCTTGTGCAGTTCGACCGCGCCCGCGTACGGGGTGGCCGCGTCACGCTCGGACTGGACGATCAGCACCGGCGGCAGGCCCTTGCCGGACGTGACGTTCACGGGCGTCCGCTGCTTCACCGGCCAGGTGGCGCAGGGCAGGTTCATCCAGGCGTTGGCCCAGGTCAAAAACGGGTGGTCCCGGTGCAGCCGGGTGTTGTCGCGGTCCCATGTGCGCCAGTTGGTGGGCCACTTGGCGTCGGTGCACTCCACGGCCGTGTAGACGGCGTTGCCGTTCTCCGCGGCCGCGTTGCCTGCCGTGTCGGACAGGTCGGGGGCGGCGGCGTCGACGAGCGCCTGGGTGTCACCGGCGACGTACTTGCTGAAGACGGTCGCCACGGGGATCCACGCGGAGTCGTAGTACGGGGCGCTCTGGAAGAAGCCGAGCAGCTCGGATGGGCCGACGACCCCGCCGATGGGGTTCTTCGCCGCGGTGGCGCGCAGCTTGAGCCACTGCGCCTGGACGGCGTCGCGGGTGGTGCCGAGGTGGAAGGTGGCGTCGTTGGCCGCGACCCAGTCCTGCCAGTCCCTCCAGCGGCCCTCGAAGGCGACGTCCTGGTCCAGGTTGGCCTGGTACCAGATCTTGTCCCGGGACGGGTTGACCACGCTGTCGGCGACCATGCGGCGCACATGGCCCGGGAAGAGGGTGGCGTAGACGGCGCCGAGGTAGGTGCCGTAGGACACGCCGAGGAAGTTGAGCTTCTTCTCACCGAGGGCGGCGCGGATGACATCGAGGTCGCGGGCGCTGTTCGGCGTGGTCATGTGCGGCAGCATCTCGCCGCTGCGCTCGTAACAGCCCTCCGCGTACTGGCGGGCCAGCTTGCGCTGGGCACGCTTGTCGGTCTCGTCACGAGGCACCGGGTCCATCTTGGGGGCCCTGACGAACTCCTGCGGGTCGGCACAGGAGATGGGTGCCGACTTGCCGACGCCGCGCGGGTCGAAGCCCACGAAGTCGTACGCCTTGGCCGTGTTGGCCCAGACGGGGTTCTTGCCGGTGACCCGTACGGGGAAGCGCAGGCCGGAGCCGCCGGGGCCGCCGGGGTTGTACAGGAGCGCGCCCTGCCGCTCACCGGCGGTGCCGGTGCTGCCGATGCGGTCGACGGCGAGCTTGATCTGCTTGCCGTACGGCTTGGCGTAGTCCAGGGGTACCGAGACCCAGCCGCACTGGATCGGCTTGGCCAGGTTCCAGTCGGCGGGGCAGTCCTGCCAGTCGATGCCCGCCTTCGCGGCGCGGGCGGCGGCGATGGCGACGCCCCTGGCCTCACGGTCCTTGCCGTGGTGCGGGGTCGCCGTGGCGTTCGCCGTGGGTGCCGCGACGGCGCCGGTCATGAGTGTCGCCGCGACGAGCACACCGGCCGAACCGAGCGCCCCCGTACGCCTCTTCGGTCTGCTGTCCCTCAAGTGGTGCCTCCCCGTTCATCGTTGCGATGGGTACGGGGGATCCTCGCCGTTGCCGACGCGCCGGCAACAGAGGAGGCGGCCCTTCTTTGCCAATCCGATAACCGGGTAAGAAGGTTCCATCAATCGGACGCCGGGGCGAGGAGGGCCGCCGCCCCGTCGAGGATGCGGCGCAGCCGCAGCGGATCCGGCGCCACGGCGGTCACCAGCGCGGCGGGCCCCGGAAGGGGCAGGACGGCGGCGCCCTCGTCCAGTTCCCTCGCGGTAATCGGCTTCTCTTCGAACTCGGGTCGTACGACGACCAGTTGCCCGACCGCCCGCAGTCCGCCCAGAACGGCCGGACCGTCCCAGCCGCCGGGCGCCCCCGGACCGCAGGCCAGTTCCTGATCGAGAACGGTGCGCCCCGCGATCCGTACGGTCAGACGGGTGGTGAGCCGTCCGGGTTCCTCCCCGGCCCGCCCCAGCACCTGCTCCTCACGCAGCACGAGCCGGGCCCCGTGGTCGAGATCGGCGTGCGTGGTGGCCAGCAGCCCGCTTCCCCTGACGGAGATCAACTGCTCGGGCAGCCAGTGGAGTTCACCGCCGCCGGCGACGGTCAGCCGCACGTCGTAGCGCGCCTCGGTCCCGTGCTGGCCGGGCAGGGCCAGGGTCGCCGCGGCCGACCCGACCCGGAGGCGGGCTCCCGGCCGGACGTCGGCCCACAGCGTGAGACGGTCCCCGCCGAGGGGGCCGCTCATGGCACCGACGAGCAGGACGTGCGCCTCGCCGCCGCTCCCCCGCGTCCGCCGGAGAGCCAGTGGCCCGTCGCCCTCCAGTTCCGGCAGGCAGGTCCCGCCCCGGCCGTCGGCGCAGGCCCGGACGCGGGCGACGGCCCGTACACCGGCGGTGTTCATGCCGTCCATACGGCGAGCCGCTCCCGCACCCAGGCGGCGACGTCCCGCGCCCCCTCCTCGCTGCGCAGCGACTGGAACACCACGGGGAGGCCGTCCCGTTGGGCCCGGGCGTCGGCGGCCATGCGGGCGAGGTCGGAGCCGACGTGCGGCGCGAGGTCGGTCTTGTTGACGACCAGGAGGTCGGCGGTGGTCACGCCGGGTCCGCCCTTGCGCGGGATGTCGTCCCCGCCGGCCACGTCGATCACGAAGATCTGTGCGTCGACGAGCCCTTTGGAGAAGGTGGCGGTGAGATTGTCGCCGCCGGACTCGACGAGGATCACATCCAGCGGGCCGACCTCGTCCTCGAGGTCCTCCACCGCTTCCAGGTTCGCGGAGATGTCGTCCCGGATCGCGGTGTGCGGGCAGGCCCCGGTCTCCACCGCGGTGATCCGCTCGGGAGGCAGCACCGCCTCGCGGAGCAGGAACTCGGCGTCCTCCCGGGTGTAGATGTCGTTGGTGACGACGGCCAGGGACACCTCGTCGCGCAGGAGCCGGCAGAGGGCGGCCACGGTGGCGGTCTTCCCGGACCCCACGGGCCCGCCGAGTCCGATGCGCAGGGCCCGCCGCACACCGTCGGGCCGGCGGGCGTCGGCACCGACGACCTCCGGCCCGCCGTGGGAGAGGGAATGACCGAGATGCATGGAAGCCTCCAGTAGTGGGCCCGTCCGGCGTGTGCGGACGGGGCGGGCCTGATGCGCATCCCCCGAGAGGGGGCGGGCGGAAGGGCGGCGCGGGGCACCCGGCACTCACGTGGCGAACAACCGCACGGCCCACCCCGCGTGTGCCTCCGCTCCGGTTTCCAGCAGGGGCGCGGACGCCGCGGGCAACGCGTCGGCCCCCTCGCCGGCCACCCTGCGCGCCGTCCCGACCGCGCGCGACACCACCGTGTCCATCTCCGGCGCCAGCCGCGCCGACACCGCCGTCGCCTCGAACGGATCGAGCCCCAGCAGCCGCACCGTCGCCGAAACCGGCCCGCTGACGCTCTCGTACGCCGCGCAGTACGCCGCGTCCGCGGGTCCCAGCCCGGCGGCCCGCGCGGCGACCCCCAGGACCACCGGTTGGTGCGCGCCCTTGGGGAACCGCTCGGCGAGCGCGTCGAGTTCGGCGGACGGCCAGGCCACCCGCCCCGCCCTCAGCAGTTGCCGTCCCAGCCTGCGCGCGGCTCTCCGCAGCGTGGGCGAGGGGGTGCGGGCGTCGGCCGCCGCGTCCAGTTCTCCCGGGTCGGCGCCCAGCGCCGCGGCCGCCGCGACCGCCGCCGCCACGAGCCCCGTGGTGTGCAGCCGCCCCCGGCAGAAGTCCTCCAGGCTCGCGGCCCCCGTGACCCGTCCCGCCCGGACCGCCGCCTCCGCTCCGCCGGAGTGCGCATGTCCTCCGGCGGGGAACCGGCCGTCGGCCAGGACGAGCAGTGCTGCCCGGGACATCAGAAGAGGAAGTAACGCTGAGCCATGGGCAGTTCGGCCGCCGGAGCCGCCTCGACCAGCTCCCCGTCGATGTGCACGGCGAAGCTGTCCGGGTCGATGCGCACGTGCGGCATGGCGTCGTTCTCCCTCATGTGCGCCTTGGTGACCCCGCGGGTGGAGTCGATGGCCACGAAGCGTTTTCCCGGCCCCAGCCGTTCGGGCAGTCCTGCCTCGACCGCCGCCTCCGCCACGAAGTTGACCGAGTTGGCGGCGGGCGCCCGTCCGACCGCCCCGTACATCGGGCGCGGCAGGACCGGCTGCGGGGTAGGGATGGAGGCGTTGGCGTCGCCCATCTGCGCGTAGGCGATCTGTCCGCCCTTGATGACGAGGTGGGGCTTGACCCCGAAGAACGCCGGTTCCCACAGCACGAGGTCGGCCAGTTTGCCGCTCTCCACGGAGCCGATCTCCCCGGCCAGGCCCTGGGCGAGTGCCGGATTGATCGTGTACTTGGCGACATAGCGACGCACACGGTGGTTGTCGGCGCGGCCGTCGCCCGGGAGTGCGCCACGCCGCCGCTTCATCACGTGGGCCGTCTGCCAGGTCCGCATGACGACCTCACCGACCCGTCCCATCGCCTGGGAGTCGGAGGAGATGATCGAGATGGCGCCCAGGTCGTGCAGCACGTCCTCGGCGCCGATGGTGGACGGCCGGATGCGGGACTCGGCGAACGCGAGGTCCTCCGGCACGGCCGGGTTGAGGTGGTGGCACACCATCAGCATGTCGAGGTGCTCCTCGACGGTGTTGACGGTGAACGGCCGGGTGGGGTTGGTGGAGCTGGGCAGCACGTGCGGCTGTGAGACCACGGTCATGATGTCCGGGGCGTGCCCGCCGCCGGCGCCCTCCGTGTGGTAGGCGTGGATGCCTCGCCCGGCGATCGCGGCGAGTGTGTCGCCCACGAATCCCGCCTCGTTGAGGGTGTCCGTGTGGATGGCGACCTGCACGCCGGTCCGCCCGGCGACGGTGAGCGCGGCGTCGATGGCGGCCGGGGTGGACCCCCAGTCCTCGTGCAGTTTGAGCCCGACGGCGCCGCCCCGGATCTGGGAGAGCATCGCCTCCCGGGAAACGGTGTTGCCCTTGCCGAGCAGTCCGATGTTGAGCGGGTACGCCTCCATCGCCTCGAGCATCCGCGCCAGGTGCCAGGGGCCGGGCGTGACGGTGGTCGCCTTGGAACCCTCGGCCGGTCCGGTGCCGCCGCCGACCAGGGTGGTGACGCCGGAGGCCAGCGCCTCGTCGGCGATCTGCGGGCAGATGAAGTGGACGTGCGCGTCGACGGCGCCGGCGGTCAGGATCCGCCCGTTGCCGGCGATGATCTCGGTCTCGGGACCGATGACCAGGTCCGGGTGGACGCCGTCCATGGTGTCGGGGTTGCCCGCCTTGCCGATGCCGGTGATACGGCCGTCGCGGATGCCGATGTCGGCCTTGACCACGCCCCAGTGGTCGACGACGACGGCGCCGGTGACGACCGTGTCCGGCGTGCCGTCCGCACGCGTGGCGGTGGCCTGCCCCATGGACTCGCGGATGACCTTCCCGCCGCCGAACACGGCCTCGTTCCCGGCGAGTCCGGGGCCGCCGGAGCGGTCCTCCTCGATCTCGATCAGCAGGTCGGTGTCGGCCAGCCGGACACGGTCACCGGTGGTGGGTCCGTACAGGTCGGCGTATGCGGCGCGGGAGAGCTCAGGCATCGAGGGCTCCCCCGGTCCGTCCGCGCAGGCCGGGCACGACGCGGGCTCCGGCGAGCGGCACCAGTTCCACCTCGGCGGGGATGCCGGGTTCGAACCGTACCGCCGTGCCTGCGGCGATGTTCAGCCGCTTGCCGTGGGCGGCCGGGCGGTCGAACTCCAGGCCGGGGTTGCTCTCGGCGAAGTGGTAATGGGAGCCGACCTGGACGGGCCGGTCGGCGGCGTTGAGGACGGTCAGCCGGGTGACCTCCCGGCCCTCGTTGTAGACGATCGGGTCCTCGGCGTACAGGATCTCTCCGGGAATCACGGCGGCCGCTCCCCGCTCAGACGATCGGGTCGTGGACGGTGACGAGCTTGGTGCCGTCCGGGAAGGTGGCCTCCACCTGGACGTCGTGGATCATCTCGGGAACACCCTCCATGACGTCGTCCCGGGTGAGCAGTCGCCGCCCGGAGGCCATGAGTTCGGCGACGGTGCGGCCGTCCCGGGCACCCTCCAGGACGTGCGAGGTGATGAGGGCGACCGCCTCGGGGTGGTTCAGCCGCAGCCCCCGGGCACGCCGCTTGTCCGCCACATCGGCCGCGACGTGGATCAGCAGCCTCTCCTGCTCGTGCGGGGTCAGTTGCACGGCGCCCACCTCAGTCCTCGTTCCGGGCCGTGCGGGGCCCGGTGACCGCGGCCGCCGGGGGCTCCTCTCCCGGTGGCGTGGTCCGGGAGGCTAGCCGGACGGCGTTTCGGGGACGTTAACCGTGCGGTGAGCCGGCGTCAGGCGTGCGGGCCGGGAGAGTTGATGGCCATCAGGGCCCGCAGCCCGTCACCCATGGTCCGTTCGGGGAGCCGGCCGAACAGGGCGATCTGGGCCGCGAAGCCCTGCACGACCGCGATCATGGTGCGCGCCACGGCGTCGGTGTCCGCGTCGGCGGGCAACAGGCCGGCGTCCTGGTAGCTCTCGGTGACCTTGCCCAGGGCGGCGCGGACCTTCCCGTATCCGTCGCCCAGCACGGCCGCCAGCTCGGGGTTGCGCGTGGTCTCCGTCCACACCTGGAGCATCAGCCGCGGGAACATCCACTCCCCGCCGTCCAGGGTCGCCGGCCGCTGCTCCCTCATCCGGGCCAGGGCACGCGGGACGAGCACGTCGGGGGTGGGCGGCGGGCTCTCCCGGGCGGCCTCCTCGAGGATGCCGCGCACCGTGTCGAGGACCTCGGTCACGATCGCGGCGATCAGCTCCTCCTTCCCGCCGAAGTACCGGTAGACGGCACCGGCCGAGAGGTCCACCTCCTTGAGCACGTCCTGCATCGAGGTGGCGTGGAAGCCGTTGCGGGCGAAGCAGGAAGCCGCGCCGTCGAGGATCTGCCGGCGGCGGGCGTCGAGGTGTTCCTGGGATACGCGGGCCATGGACGCAATCTAAAACGAACATTCCTTCTTGACAAGAAGGAGGGACGGCGGGACGGTGGTGGCGGACCTAAAACGAACGATCCTTCTTTTTAGCGGGAGCCCTCATGTCCCCCTCATCACTGCCGCCGTACCGCCGCATCACCGCCGTGGTGCTGCTGATCCCCGCCCTGGTGGCCCTGGCGCTCTGGGCCTTCGCCTGGCCCGCGGCCCGCACGGCACCGCGCGACCTCCCCCTCGGCGTCGCAGGCCCCGCCGCCGCGGCCGCGCCGGTGGAGCGGCAGCTGGAGCAGCGCGAGGGCGCCTTCGACGTCCGGCGCTACACCGACGAGACCGCCGCCCGCACCGCCGTCGAGAATCGCGAGGTGTACGGGGCGGTCGTCGTGACCGAGCAGGGACCGAAGCTGCTGACCGCGTCCGCCGCGAGCCCCGCCGTGGCCCAGCTGCTGCAGCAGGCGGTGGCCCACCGGGCGGACGGCTCCGGCGCCCGGGTCACTACCGAGGACGTGGTGCCGGCCGCCGAGGGAGATCCGCGGGGCGCGGTGCTCAACACCAGCGTGCTGCCGCTGGCCCTGGCCGGGATCGGCGCGGGCGCCGCGGTCACGCTGCTGGGGCTGCGCGGTACCCGCGCGGCGGCCGCGCTGACCGGGTCGGCCGTCCTGGTGGGCGCGGTGGCGGCAGGCCTGTCCCAGAGCTGGCTGGAGGCCGTGCCGGGGAACTGGTGGGCCGCGGCCGGGACGTTCGCGCTCGCCGCGCTGGCGATGAGCGCGGCGGTGGCCGGACTGGCCGCGCTGCTCGGGCGGCCCGGCATCGCCCTCGGCGCCGTGGTGATCATGCTGCTCGGCAACCCGTTCTCCGGCGCCGCCTCGGCGCCGGAGATGCTGCCCGAGCCGGCCGGGGCCCTCGGCCAGTGGCTGCCGCCGGGTGCGGGCGTGTCGCTGCTGCGCTCGGTGTCCTTCTTCGAGGGCGCGGCCGCCGCCGGCCCGGCACTGACACTGGCCTGGTGGGCGGCGCTGGGCCTGGGCGCCGTACTCCTCGGCGCCGGGCTGAAGAAGCGTGCGGAGCGCGCGAAGCCCGCCACCGAGCGGGCACCGGCCCCCGTCGGCTGAGACCGCGCGCCCCACGACGGCCGTTCCCCGGCCGTCACCGAAGCGACCGCGCACCCCCGCTGTAGCGGACGGGGGTGCGTGGTCCTGTCGTCGGGCCCGCGAGGGCTACGAGGTGGCCGTTCCCCGGTGCTCGGCCGCGATGCCGAACCGCTGCCGTTCGCCGGAAGCGGACGCCACCTGGCGCACGCCGGTCACCGTACTGATCACACGCTCCTCCGCGGCCTCCCGGTGCTCCTCGAGCTCTTCGAGTCGTCGCAGGTCATCGGCGGATACGAGGGCGACGAGGGGCTTGCCGTGCCGGGTCACGACGACACGTTCACCGCCGTACACCACGCGGTTGATCAGGTCGGCCAGCTCAGCCCTGGCTTGGGTCACCGGAATCTCGTAGGCCATGCGCCCATCATAACGTCATGTACGTCCTGTACATTTTTTACAGAGACCGCCAGACAGGAGGGGACCTCATGACCCGACCGTCCGCCCGCTACGTCCTGCCCGAATTCACCGAACGCACGGCATCCGGGCAACGGACGACGGATCCCTACGCGAAGCTGCTCGAGGAGCGGATCGTCATCCTCGGGACACAGATCGACGAGACCTCCGCGAACGACGTGATGGCCCAGCTCATGTACCTGGAGCACCACGCCCCCGACCGGGACGTCTCGCTGTACATCAACTCCCCCGGCGGCTCCTTCCACGCCATGTCGGCGATCCACGACACGCTGCGCTACGTCACCTGTGACGTGGAGACGATCTGCCTGGGCCGGGCCGAGGGAGCCGCCGCGCTGCTGCTCGCGGCCGGCACCCCGGGCAAGCGGTTCGTGCTGCCCGGCTCACGCCTGGTGCTCCGTCAGCCCGCCCTGCTGGACCCGGTCGAGGGACAGACCAGCGATCTGGCGATCCAGGCCGAGGAGTTGACCCGGATCCGGGCCCGCATGGAGGAGATGCTCGTGCGGCACACGGGCCGCACCGAGGAGCAGGTCCGGGCCGACATCGAGCGGGACAAGGTCCTCGACGCGCAGGGCGCCGTCGACCACGGCCTGGCGGACCGGATCGTGCCCCACCGCAGGGGCGTCCACCCGGCCACCGGCGCGAGGTGAGCCGCGGATGCTGCCTCCGGAACTGCCTCCCCTGCCCGCGCTGACCCGCGCGGAGGCCGAGTTGATCGACCGTTACCTGGAGGTCGTCGACCTGCTCGGCCGGGTCAACCCCGCCCTGGGCGGTGACACCTACCGCGGACTGCGCGCCGCCCAGGCGCTGGTCGGCAAGGCCGTCGCGCTGCGCGACGCGCTGACCCTGATGCACCGGCGCGGCGAGAGCGAGATGCACTCCGAGACCCTGGCCCGTGCGCTGCGGGTGCTGGACGGCGAGCGGCGCACGGCCAGGGTCACGCTGCCGCCGCAGTCCGGGAGTTGACGCCCACGACTCCCGGACGGCGTTCCGCAGGGCGGTGTGCTCGGCCAGGCGTTGAAACGGACCAAATGGCGTACCCCCATCCGGCGTAGACGAACCTCCTGTTTTCGGGCGGTTCAAGTTGCACAACGGGCGCGGCCCGAGCCCGGAATGGGACATTCCACCGCTGGTCCGGGGCTCCCCCGAGTCCTGGACGGCGGCTCGAACACGACAGTGTCCACCCGAACGGGTGAGTGGTGAGTAACAACACAAACCCCCCGTTCCGTTGTGTTTTCGATCCTGCCATGAGCCAAGATCCCTGACTGACGACAAGACCCCGCCGCCGCGGCGGGGCGATCCGGGCGGACGCCGAGTCCTGCCGCCGCCCGGATGACCGGTCGACAGGAGTGGATCGGCAGGAGTGGAGGACCCAAGCACGACGGGTCGCCGGAACGTCCGTTCCGAGCAGCCCTTGGGGTGAAGCCGCACTCGTGCGGCCGGGCCACTTCGCCAGCCCGAATCCGACAGGTCATCCTTCACAGGCGGCTGACGAAGGGTTGCGCATGACTGCGCTCAATCGTGTCCCGTCTCTCATGGCCCGGGCCGGCACGGCCTCGGCGCTCACCCTGGCCGCCGTGGGCGGGTCCCTCGTGGTTCCCGGAGCCGCCTCGGAGGCGGCTGCCGCGAGCACCGCCACCAAGGCGCTGCGTGTCGCCGCCTCCAAGAAGGGCGCGCCGTACCAGTGGGGCGCCGCGGGACCGCACCGGTTCGACTGCTCGGGACTGACGCTGTACTCGTTCAAGAAGGCGGGCAAGAAGCTGCCTCGCACCGCCGCCCAGCAGTACAACACGACCCGTCACATCTCGGCCGGCAGCCGCAAGGCCGGTGACCTGGTCTTCTTCCACTCGGGCGGTTACGTCTACCACGTCGGCATCTACGCGGGGAAGGGCAAGATCTGGCACGCCCCGAAGACCGGGGACGTGGTGCGTCTGCAGAAGATCTGGACCCGGAGCGTCTCGTACGGCCGGGTGAGCTGACCCCGCGGGGGCGGCGGCGCCCGAGGTGTGCCGCCGCCCCGCCGGCCCGTGCGGTCCTACGGCTCCTGCTGTCCCGCCGCCGTGACCGCTTCGGCGGCCTGGACGGTCCAGGTCCAGGGGAGTTCGACCGAAACGGTCTTGCCGCCCTCACGCGTGGGGCGGATTCTGAGTCTCCCCCCGCACTCCGCGGTCAGCCAGCGGATGATGACGAGCCCGCGCCCGTTGTCCTGCTGCACCGCTGCGGGCAGCCGTTTCGGGAACCGGGGGTGACTGTCCGTCACGCCGATGTGCACCCGTTCATCGCGGACCAGAGCGACGTCCACCGTGAACGTGGGTGACTGCCCGAACGTGTGCTGCACCGCGTTGGTGGCGAGTTCGGAGACGATCAGCCGGACGGTGTCGGACAGCTCCGTGTCCGCCGGCATGCCCCATTCCACCAGTGTGCCCAGCACATGGGCCCGGGCGGCGGAGACCGAGGCGGGATCGCTCGGCAGAGTGACGGATGCTTCCAGATGGTCTGCCATGGCGACGTCGTCCCTTTCCCACGGGACCGCAGTCCGACACGGAGCGGTTGGTTCGAGTACGGTCCCGCACTGGTGCTTCGTCGCCAGAGTGCCATCACCGCACGGCACAGGGCGGCGATCCACCAAGATATGCATATATCTGTCGCTCAAAGCGGTGAACTCTGCGACGGGAGACCGTATCCGGGCGGCTCGGAAGGAGTAAGGAGAAGCCCATGCAGCACGGTCCCGCGGTGCGCCGCCGCAAACTCGGCGCCGAATTGCGCGCGCTGCGCACCTCGGCGGGACTCACCAGCGGCGAGGCGGCCCGGCTGGCGGGGTGGCACCAGTCGAAGGTGAGCCGGATCGAGACCGGCACGAGCGGAGTGAAACCGGCCGATGTGCGGTTACTCCTCGACGTCTACGGCGTGGCCGATCCGCAGTTGCGGGAGTTGCTGCTGGTGCTGTCGGGCAGTGGCGACGGCGGCGGCCGGCACCACTGGTGGCACGCCTATCGCGGCGTACTGCCGCCCACCTACCGGGACTTCATCAGCCTGGAGTCGCAGGCGAGCGCGATGCGCACCCTCGAGACCACGGTGATCCCGGGGCTGTTGCAGACCCCGGAGTACGCGCGGGCGGTGACGAAGGCCGCCCTGGAGGGGGCGTCGGAGGAGCGGCTGGACGCCCTGGTGGAGGTGCGGCTGGCCCGTCAGGACGTACTGCGCGCGGAGCCGCCCCTGGAGCTGAGCGCGGTGCTGGACGAGGCGGTGCTGCGCCGAGAGGTCGGTGGCCCCGGAGTGATGAGCCGGCAGCTGAACCGGCTGGTCGAGGCGGCCCGGCTGCCCCAAGTGCGGTTGCAGGTTCTGCCCTTCACGGCCGGGGCGCACATCGGCGTCACCGGCCCTTTCGTCATCTTTTCGTTTTCGCGCACTTCTGATCTCGATGTGGTTGTTCTCGACCACTTGACGAGTAGCCTCTATCTGGAGCGGAAAGAAGACCTCCGGGTCTACGTGGAGGCCTTCAACGCCCTTTCGGTCCACGCCCTTTCACCCGAGGACTCGTTGGATTTCATCGCCGGTACAGCAGCCGGCGCGTAAGGAGGCACGATGCCCGCACCGCCTCGGACCATCCCGTCCTGCCTCGCACTGCAGGATGTACGGTGGCTCCGCAGCAGCTACAGCACGGGTGCCAACAACTGCGTCGAGACCGCCCGGCCGGCCTCCGGCTCCCTGGCCGGACTGCTCGCCGTGCGCGACTCCAAGGCCCCGGACGGGCCCGCGCTGCTCTTCTCCCCCGAGAGCTGGGCGGAGTTCGTGACCGCGGTCCGCTGACCGGGGCTCACTTCCACCGATCCGACACGTCAACCGTCATCACGCGACGCACGGCCGTGCCACGCCGACTCATGGCCGCGTTTCGCCGATCACCCGTACAGCGCGTTCGATCTCTGCCCCGGACAGGTCCGCGCGGGCGGTCAGTCTGAGCCGTGAGATGCCGTCGGGCACGGAAGGAGGACGGAAACAGCCCACGGACAGGCCGGCCGCCCGGCAGTCGGCCGCCCATCGCACGGCCTGCTCCGGGGAAGGGGCGCGCACGGAGACGACCGCGGCGTCCGGACGCACCGCTTCCAGTCCGGCGGCCGTCAGCCGGTCGTGCAGTTCGCGCGCGACCGCGCCCGCCCGCGCCGCACGCGCGGGTTCGCGGCGCAGCAGCCGGAGCGCCGCCAGGGCCGCCCCCGCCGCCGCCGGGGCGAGACCCGTGTCGAAGATGAACGTCCGTGCCGCGTTGACCAGATGCCCGATCACCCGGGCCGGACCGAGCACCGCTCCGCCCTGGCTGCCGAGCGACTTGGAGAGAGTCACCGTCACCACCACGTCGTCGGCTCCCGCGAGGCCCGTCGCGTGCGGGGCGCCGCGTCCGCCGTCGCCGAGTACGCCGAGGCCGTGGGCGTCGTCCAGCACCAGGCCCGCGCCGTACGCCCGGCACGCCTCCGCCAGCCGCGCCAGCGGGGCCGCGTCGCCGTCCACCGAGAAGACCGTGTCGGACACCACCACGGCGGGTCCGTCGTGCCCGTCCAGCGCCTTGCGCACGGCGTCGGGGTCGGAGTGCGCCGCGACCTGTGTCGTACCGCGGGCCAGCCGGCAGCCGTCGATCAGGGAGGCGTGGTTGCCCCCGTCGGAGACGATGAGGGAGCCGTGCGGGGCGAGCGCCGTGACGGCCGCGAGATTGGCCGCGTAGCCGGAGGAGAAGACGAGAGCGGCCTCGAAGCCGCAGAAACCGGCCAGCTCCGCCTCCAGTTCCGCGTGGAGTTCGGTGGTGCCGGTGACGAGCCGGGAGCCGGTGGATCCGCCGCCCCAGGTCCGCGCGGCGCGCGCGGCGCCCTCGGTGACCTCGGGGTGCCGGGCCAGTCCGAGGTAGTCGTTGCTCGCCAGGTCGAGCAGCGGCGTGTCGGCGGCACGGGGACGCAGGGTGCGGACGAGTCCTGCCCGGCGGCGCAGTTCCGCCTGCTCGTCGATCCAGCCGAACGCCATGGCTCCTCCGGGGATTTTGTAGGCAGTGAACAGACACTAGCGGGAGGCCGGACGGGCCACTGTGTGGCAATACCCACACCGTCAAGCACCTCTGTTGTACGAACTCTCCTTGGCCCGAGTGGGTCGGGTAGGACAGGATCGGCTCTCATGGACCTGCTGAACACGCTGGTGGACAAGGGGCTTCGGCGCGAGACGCCGACCCGTGCGGAAGCACTGGCCGTCCTCGCGACGTCCGACGACGACCTGCTCGATGTGGTGGCCGCGGCCGGAAAGGTGCGCCGGCACTGGTTCGGCCGGCGGGTGAAACTGAACTATCTCGTCAACCTCAAGTCCGGCTTGTGCCCGGAGGACTGCTCGTACTGTTCCCAGCGGCTCGGTTCCAAGGCCGAGATCCTGAAGTACACCTGGCTCAAACCGGACCAGGCGTCCGAGGCGGCCGCCGCCGGCCTCGCGGGCGGTGCCAAGCGGGTGTGCCTGGTGGCCAGCGGCCGGGGTCCGACCGACCGTGACGTGGACCGGGTCTCCGACACCATCAAGGCGATCAAGGAGCAGAACGAGGGCGTGGAGGTGTGCGCCTGCCTGGGGCTGCTCTCCGACGGCCAGGCCGAGCGGCTGCGCGAGGCGGGCGCCGACGCCTACAACCACAATCTCAACACGTCGGAGTCGACGTACGGAGACATCACGACCACGCACACGTACGCCGACCGGGTGGACACGGTCCAGAAGGCGCACGCGGCCGGGCTCTCCGCCTGCTCCGGGCTGATCGCCGGCATGGGCGAGTCCGACGAGGACCTGGTCGACGTGGTCTTCGCGCTGCGCGAGCTGGACCCGGACTCGGTGCCGGTCAACTTCCTGATCCCGTTCGAGGGCACGCCGCTCGCCAAGGAGTGGAACCTGACGCCGCAGCGGTGCCTGAGGATTCTGGCGATGGTGCGGTTCGTCTGCCCGGACGTCGAGGTGCGGATCGCCGGCGGCCGCGAGGTCCATCTGCGCACGATGCAGCCGCTCGCGCTGCACCTGGCCAACTCGATCTTCCTCGGCGACTACCTCACCAGCGAGGGCCAGGCCGGCAAGGCGGACCTGGAGATGATCGCGGACGCCGGGTTCGAGGTGGAGGGCACCGACCGGGTGACGCTGCCCGAGCACCGGACGGGCGGCGGCTGCGGGTCGCACGAGAGCCGCGGCTGCGGGTCCCACGAAGGCGGCGGGGCGTGTGGTTCGTCCGGCGCGGGCGCGGATGCGCGCGGGGGCGCGGCCGAGGAGCCGCGTCCCGATCTGGTCGCCGTGCGCCGCCGGGGTGCCGGAACGGATCTCGCCCCCAATGCCTGAGCCGTCCGTCGCGTCCGTCGCCGAGCTGCTGGAGCTCGACCGGCGGCACGTCTGGCATCCGTACGGGCCCATGCCGGGCCGGCGGGAACCGCTCGTCGTGGAGTCGGCGAGCGGGGTCCGGCTGAGGCTCGCCGACGGCTCGGGCGAACTGGTCGACGGCATGTCGTCCTGGTGGTCGGCGATCCACGGCTACAACCACCCGGTGCTCAACGAGGCCGCGCGCGGTCAGCTGGAGCGGATGAGCCATGTGATGTTCGGCGGGCTCACGCACGAGCCCGCCGTGCGGCTGGCGAAGCTCCTTGTCGACATGTCGCCGGACGGTCTGGAGCATGTCTTCCTCGCCGACTCCGGATCGGTGTCGGTCGAGGTCGCGGTGAAGATGTGCCTGCAGTACTGGCGCTCGCTGGGCCGGCCGGAGAAGCGGCGGCTGCTGACCTGGCGGGGCGGCTACCACGGTGACACCTGGCAGCCGATGTCGGTGTGCGACCCCGACGGCGGGATGCACGAGCTGTGGTCCGGCGCGCTGCCGCGCCAGGTCTTCGCCGACGCCCCGCCGGACGGGTACGCGGAGTCCTACGCCGACCATCTGCACGCGATGGTCGAACGGCACGCGGGGGAACTCGCCGCGGTGATCGTGGAGCCGGTGGTGCAGGGCGCGGGCGGAATGCGGTTCCACTCCCCCGCGTACCTGCGGGTGCTGCGCGAGGCGTGCGACGCGCACGACGTACTACTGGTGTTCGACGAGATCGCGACCGGGTTCGGACGCACGGGGGCGCTGTTCGCGGCGGAGCACGCTGCGGTCGCGCCGGATGTGATGTGCGTGGGCAAGGCGCTGACCGGCGGCTATCTGACCATGGCGGCGACCCTGTGCACCGCGCGGGTGGCCGAGGGCATCTCGCGCGGGGAGGTGCCGGTGCTGGCGCACGGCCCGACCTTCATGGCCAATCCGTTGGCGGCCGCCGTGGCCTGCGCCTCCATCGGGCTGCTGCTCGGGCAGGACTGGCTCGCGGAGGTCAAGCGGATCGAGACGGGCCTGCGGGAAGGGCTGGCCCCGGCGGCCGGGCTGCCCGGGGTGGCGGACGTACGGGTGCTCGGAGCCATCGGGGTCGTCCAGCTCGATCACGCCGTCGACATGGAGGCGGCCACCCGGGCGGCGGTGCGTGAAGGGGTGTGGCTGCGGCCGTTCCGCGACCTGATCTACACCATGCCGCCGTATGTCACGGGAGACGCGGACGTGGCGCGCATCGCCCGCGCGGTGAGCGCGGCGGCGAAGGAGGGATGACATGCCGGTGATGGTGATCACGGGCACGGGCACCGAGGTCGGCAAGACGGTGGTGACGGCGGCGGTCGCCGCCACGGCGCTGGCGGCCGGCCGGTCGGTGGCCGTGCTGAAGGCGGCGCAGACGGGTGTGCGGCCGGACGAGCCGGGGGACGCCGAGGAGGTCGCACGGCTCGCCGGTGCGGTGACCACGGCGGAACTCGCCCGTTTCCCGGATCCGTTGGCCCCGGCCACGGCCGCCCGCCGGGCCGGCCGGGCCCCCGTGCATCCGCACGAGGTGGCGGAACGGGCCGCCAAGCTGGCCACCGAGCACGATCTGGTGCTGGTGGAGGGGGCGGGCGGACTGCTCGTACGGTTCGACGCGGCGGGCGGGACGCTGGCGGACGCGGCGGCGCTGCTGTCGGCACCGGTGCTGGTGGTGGCGCCGGCGGGGCTCGGCACCCTGAACGCGACCGAGCTGACGGCACGGGAGCTGCGCGGGCGCGGGCTCGACCTGACGGGCGTGGTGATCGGCAGCTGGCCCGACGAGCCCGATCTGGCGGCACGCTGCAATCTGCTGGACCTGCCGGACGTGGCCGGTGCCCCTCTGCTGGGTGCCGTGCCCGCCGGGGCGGGCGCCCTCGCCCCCGCCCGGTTCCGGACCTCGGCACCGCACTGGCTGGCGCCCCGCCTCGAGGGGACCTGGGACACGGAGGCGTTCCTGACCCGCGAGACACCCTGACGGCGGCGGGGGCCCGGACCGGCTCCCGCACGCCGGCCGCGCGGCGCGGGTGCCGGCAGGGAAGAGGCCCCGCCGACGCTCCCACGGCGCCCGCCGAAGCCGCGCACCGAGCCCGGCGGGCCGCCGCAGGACCCCGCGTGCAAAGCCCGCTCCCCCACGCCCGCGCGGCGACAAGCGATCCGCAGAGGCGCCCAGCACTTGCCCTCGCCGAGAAGGGTCCAGGCCGGCGCATGCACGGCACCCCGCCCGAGCCGGGCTTCGCGAGCCCCGTCGGGCCGGCGGGAGGACCCGACCCGCGAAACCCGCTCCCGCGGCGCGGGAGCCAGCAGGGAAGAGGCCCCGCCGACGCTCCCACGGCACCCGCCGAAGCCGCGCACCGAGCCCGGCGGGCCGCCGCAGGACCCCGCGTGGCAAGCCCGCTCCCCCGAACGCCCCCGCGCCACGCGATCCGCAGAGGCGCCCAGAACCTGCCCTCGCCGAGAAGACTCCACGACAGCACACCTGCCGGAGCCGCCCATCGAGAGCCCGTCGGCCGGCGGGAGGACCCGACCCGCGAAATCCGCTCCCGCGGGGCGCCGCGCGGCGCGCTTTTGCAGGGCGCGCGCAGCACCTGCGCTCGCCGAGACGGCGCCACGCCGCCGAGGCCGCGCACCGAGCCCCGCGCGCCACGCCCGCTCCCCCGTACGCCCGCGCGGCACGCGATCCGCAGAGCGCCCAGCACCTTGCCCTCGCCGCAATGGGTCCACGACAGCACACCCGCCGGAGCCGGGCTTCGCGAGCCCGGCGGCCGGTGGGACCGGAGTCCTCGCCGGCCGGCCTGATCCTTGGGTGCGTGGGCGGGCGGCGGCGGGGATTTGGCGGACGGGAGCAGGGGGAGAATCGCCGTAGGCCCATCCCTGGGGAGGTCCTCATGCCGCTGCGATCCGCCCGCTCCGCGCAGGTCGCGCGGGACCCCGTCCATCACCCGGTGTTCGCCCGCTACTACGCCCGGGCCAGTGTCGCCGCCGAGACCCGCGTGGGAATGGCGCGCGTGCGGGACAGGCTGCTCGGCGGGCTGTCCGGGCGGGTGCTCGAGGTCGGCGCGGGCAACGGTCTGAACTTCGCGCACTACCCGGGCGCCGTCTCGGAGGTCGTCGCCATCGAACCGGAGCGGGCCCTGCGCACGCTGGCCGTGGAGGCCGCCCTGCGCGCCCAGGTGCCGGTGGACGTCGCGCCGGGCGTGGCGGAGGCGCTGCCGGTCAAGAGCGAGGCGTTCGACGCCGTGGTGCTGTCGCTGGTGCTGTGCAGCGTCCGGGACGTGCCGAGGGCGCTGGCGGAAGCGAGGCGGGTGCTGCGGCCGGGCGGCGAGCTGCGGTTCTTCGAGCACGGCCGGGGCGGCGGCCGGGTCATGCGGCTCACCCAGCGGGCGCTGGACCGCACGGTGTGGCCGCCGCTGGCCGGGGGCTGCCATCTGGCGCGGGACCCGGTCGGGGCGCTGCGGGAGGCGGGCTTCGAACTCGGCCCGTACCGGCGGGTGATGATCCCGGAGAAGGGGCCGACGCTGCCCGCCTCGTACTGTGTCACCGGGACCGCCTGGCGGCCGGTGGGCGATGCCGCGACCGGCGGGAGCTGATCACTCGCCCCAGCGGCGCAGCTCCGCCGCGATGTCGTCCAGCGTCGCCTCGCCGCTCTTGACCAGCCGGGCCAGATCGCGCACCTGTTCCGGCGAGGTGGCGACCTTCAGACCGCTGGCGACCAGATAGGCGTACGCGACGGCGGAGGCGAACAGGGCGTTGGAGCGTTCCAGCGCGGGGACGTGGATCAGCAGCTGGAGGAGCGCGGCCGCGCGGGTGTGGGGGCTGTCGTAGACGGGGACGTCGAAGATCTCGGCCTCATGGCGTGCGACGGCGGCGACGAGGGCGCCCCAGTCGGTGACCCCGGGGTCACCGGGAGTCCGCTGCTCGGCGAGCATGAGCAGCCACGCGAGGTCGATGCGCAGGTTGTCCAACGGCTCAGCGACGGCCTTCGCGCGACGTCGCCCGAGCGGGGGGACCCGCGTCGAACTCCTCGGCGAAGACGCTCTCGTACTGCTTCATGAAGTCGGCGGCGGCGTCCACGAAGGCGCGGCCCGCCTCGCCGGTGTCCTGCCGGACCAGTTCCTCGATGTAGCGGTTGACGCTCATCCCCCGCGCCAGGGCACGCTCCCGCGCCGCGCGGGCGGTGCCCTCGTCCACGCGTACGTTCAGCTGGGTCTTGGCCATACCTCGAAGCTAGCGCCGGGACGCTAGCAGCGGCAAGTGCGAGCGCAGGGACCGAGACACGTGCCCCTTACATCGGTTTCCGGCACCAGACCTGGGGTGGAGAAGGCCCCGCACCCAGGGGGGATACCGGCTGTGGGGCGGATCACACTACCCTCGGCGCGACCGGCACGACCGGACGTCCACTAGGAGGAGGCGGCCTTGTCCACACCTGCTGCGGAGCACGCCCCCGGCCTCGCGTCGGCCGACGGGATCGCGGCCCGCGCCCGCGGTCTGACCAAGGCGTACGGCTCGGGCGAGACGGCGGTGCTCGCCCTCGACTCGGTGGACGTGGACATCGCGCGCGGCCGGTTCACGGCCGTCATGGGACCGTCGGGATCGGGCAAGTCCACGCTGATGCACTGCCTGGCGGGGCTCGACACCGTGTCCGCCGGGCAGGTGTGGCTGGGAGACACCGAGATCACGGGATTGAAGGACCGTGAACTGACCCGGCTGCGACGGGACCGGATCGGGTTCATGTTCCAGTCGTTCAACCTCATCCCGACTCTCAACGCGCGGGAGAACATCACCCTGCCCATGGACATCGCGGGTCAGAAGCCGGACGAGAAGTGGCTGGAGGAGGTCATCGACACGCTGGGCCTGCGCGACCGGCTGCGGCACCGGCCCGCTCAGCTGTCGGGCGGGCAGCAGCAGCGGGTGGCCTGCGCGCGTGCGCTGGCCTCCCGGCCGGAGCTGATCTTCGCGGACGAGCCGACCGGCAACCTCGACTCCCGCGCGGGTCTCGAGGTGCTCGGCTTTCTGCGCGAGGCCGTGGACTCGCTCGGACAGAGCGTGGTGATGGTCACTCACGACCCGGGCGCCGCGGCCCACTCCGACCTCGTGCTGTTCCTCGCGGACGGCCGGATCGTGGACGAGATGCGCCGGCCGACGGCGGAGTCGGTGCTGGAGCGGATGAAACGCTTCGACGTGATCCGCGCGCCGTCGGACGACGGCGGCGGGGGCAGCGGAGGCGACGCGGACCCGACGACGTCCGGCGAGGACTGAGACCGTGCTGAAGACGACGCTCAGGAGCTTCCTCGCGCACAAGGGGCGGCTGCTGCTGTCCGCGCTGGCCGTCGTGCTGTCCGTGGCGTTCGTCGCGGGCAGCCTGATCTTCTCCGACACGGTCTCCCGCACCTTCGACCGGCTGTTCGCCTCCACGTCCGCCGATGTGACCGTGGCGCCCCGGGAGGACCTGGAGTCGTCGGTGCCCACCGGCGCCGTCCCGACGGTCCCGGCCTCCCTCGCCGAGCAGCTGACCGGCGTCGAGGGCGTCGAGTCGGCGCACCCGGACGTCGAGGTCGACAACATCACGGTCGTCGACAGCGACAACGAGTCGGTGGGACCGACCACCGGCGCCCCCACCCTCGCCGTGGACTGGCACGTCACCGAGCGCAGCGTCGTCGAGCTGACCTCCGGCCGCGCCCCGCGCGGCACCGGCGAGGCCGTCCTGGACGCGGACACCGCCGACACCAAGGGCGTGGAGATCGGCGACACCCTCTCAATGCAGGCCCAGCCCGGCACCTTCCGGGTGGAGATCGTCGGCATCGCCACGTTCAGGACGACCAACCCCGGCGCGGCGCTCGTCTTCCTCGACCCGGCCGTCGCCGCCACCGAGCTGCTGGGTTCGGCGGACCGGGCGACCGCCGTCTCGATCACCGCCGCGCCGGGCGTCTCCGACGAGCAGCTGAAGCAGCGGATCACCGACGAACTGGGCGCCGGCGCCTACGAGGTGCGGACGGCCGACGAGACGGCGAAGACGGCCGCCGACGAACTCGGCGGGTTCCTCGACGTGATCAAGTACGTCATGCTCGGTTTCGCCGGGATCGCCGTCCTGGTGGGTGTTTTCCTGATCGTCAACACCTTCTCGATGCTGATCGCCCAGCGCACCCGCGAACTCGGCCTGCTCCGGGCACTGGGCGCCGACCGCAGGCAGGTGCGCCGGTCCGTGCTCACCGAGGCGGTGCTGCTCGGTCTGGTCGGCTCGACGCTGGGTCTGGCGGCCGGCATCGGTCTCGCCTTCGGCCTGATCCGGCTCATGGGCGCGTTCGGCATGAATCTGAAGACCACGGAGATGGTGGTCGGCTGGGCCACTCCGGTCACGGCGTACGCCGTCGGCGTGGGCGTCACCTTCGTCGCCGCGTATCTCCCGGCCCGCCGCGCGGCGGGTGTGTCCCCGATGGCCGCGCTGGCCGACGCGGAGATCGCCGGTGTGGGGCGGCCGCTGCGGGCGCGGGCGGTGACGGGGTCCGTGGTGGGGGCGCTCGGCGCCGCCGCGCTGGTGGGCTGTGTGCTGGCCGGCGAGACCGCCTCCGCGGCCTCGCTGCTGGGACTCGGGGTCGTGCTCACACTGATCGCGACCGTCATCGCGGGTCCGCTGCTGGTGCGGCCGGTGATCCGGGTCCTGGGTGCGGCCTTCCCCGCGCTGTTCGGCTCGGTCGGCCGGATGAGCCAGCGCAACGCCCTGCGCAATCCGCGCCGCACCGGCGCCACGGCCGCCGCGCTGATGGTCGGGCTCGCCCTGGTGGGCGGGATGTCGGTGGCCAGCGCCTCGATGTCCCGGTCCTTCGACGAGCAGATCGACAAGACGCTCGGCGCCGACTTCGTGATCCAGAACGCCAACTTCCTGCCGTTCTCCCAGGAGATCACCGACCGGGTGCGGGACACCGAGGGCGTGGGGCTGGTCGTGCGCCAGCGGTTCGCGCCGGTGGCGGTACGGCTGCCGGACGGCGAACGGATCGAGACCACGGCGGCCGGGTACGACGACCGGGTGGACGACGTCGCGCGGGTGACGTACACGGCCGGCGACACGGCGGCCGCCCTGGCGGACGGCAACATCGCCATGGACGCCGGCTTCGCCGAGGAGCACGACGTCCGCATGGGCAGCACGATCCCGGTCGAGTTCCCCGGCGGCAGGAGCACCGAGCTGACGGTGGCCGCCCTCACGGATGTCGAGGGCGGCGAGGGCTTCGGGATGCAGGGCGGTCTGGTCTTCGGCATCGCGACGGTCGAGGAGTACGTGCCGGGCGGGCAGGACATCGCGCTGTACGTCAACGGGGCCGACGGGACGAGCGTGGACGACCTGCGCGAGCGGCTGGACACGACGCTCGAGCCGTACCCGCAGGTGCAGGCCCGCGACCAGGCCGACTACAAGGAGCTGGTGCACGACCAGATCGCCGTCCTGCTGTACCTCGTCTACGCCCTGCTGGGGCTGGCGATCATCATCGCGGTGCTGGGCGTGGTGAACACCCTCGCGCTGTCGGTGGTGGAGCGCACGCGCGAGATCGGCCTGCTGCGGGCGATCGGCCTGTCCCGGCGACAGCTGCGGCGGATGATCCGGCTGGAGTCGGTGGTGATCGCGGTCTTCGGCGCGGTACTGGGGCTCGCGCTGGGGCTGGTGTGGGGCCTGTGCATCCAGCAGGTTCTGGCCCTCCAGGGCATGACCGCTCTCGCGATTCCCTGGGGGACGGTCGTGGCGGTCGTGATCGGGGCGGCCGTGGTGGGCATCGCGGCGGCTCTGCTGCCCGCGCTGCGGGCCTCGCGGATGAACGTGCTGGAGGCCATCGCACACGAGTGAGCCGCGGCCGGTCGTCCGGATCGTGGAATTGCGTGCCGTCCGCCGTACGGCGTGCTGGGATCGCCGCATGACCGAACCACGTGTACGGGCCGCCGGGCCCGAGGACCTCGACACCGTGCTGGCCTTCTGGAAGACGGCCGCCGAAGGCACGAGCATCAGCGACGACCGCACCGGTGTGGAGCGGCTGGTCGCCCGCGACCCCGAGGCGCTGATCCTCGCGGAGCTCGACGGCGAGCTCGTCGGTACGGTGATCGCGGGCTTCGACGGCTGGCGGTGCCATCTCTACCGGCTGGCCGTGCACCCGGACCGCCGCCGGCGGGGCATCGGCACCGCGCTGCTGACCGCCGCGGAGGAGAGGTTCGTACGGCTGGGCGGGCGCCGCGCGGACGCGATGGTGCTGCAGCGCAACGAGACGGCGCACTTCGCGTGGACGGCCGCGGGATACGGGCCGGAGGAGCGCTGGCGGCGCTGGGTGAAGCCGCTCACCGACTGATCCACAGCCGCACGGCCATCCTTTGCCGATCCTTTACTCTTGGAAGGCCACTCGGTCCTCCATGAAAGGTTGTGTGCCTCCGCCCATGGGCGAGCCCCCCGGTCCGCGAAACCGCGCATCCGTCCCCGTCCTGTCCGACCATGGGACAGAGGTGACCCGATGACCGAAGTGCTCCTCCTTCTGGCGGCGATCCTGCTCTCGCTCGCCTGCGGCGCGTTCGTCGCGGCCGAGTTCTCCCTCACCACCGTCGAGCGGGCCGAGCTGGAGCGGGCGGTCGAACGCGGCGAGCGGGGCGCGGCGGGCGCGCTCAAGGCCGTACGGAACCTGACGTTCCAGCTCTCCGGCGCGCAGCTCGGCATCACGGTGACCAACCTGGTGGTCGGCATGCTCGCCGAGCCGTCGATCGCCGCACTGATCTCCGGCCCGCTGCAGGACCTCGGCGCCTCCCACGCGATGGCGCGCTCCCTGGCACTGGTGATCGGCACGGGCCTGTCGACGGTGTTCCTGATGGTGGTGGGCGAGCTGGTGCCCAAGAACTGGGCGATCTCGTCGCCGCTGGCCGTGGCCAAGCGCGTCGGCAACGCGCAGCGCTGGTTCAGCGCAGCGTTCCGCCCGTTCATCACTCATCTGAACAACACGGCCAACCGCATCGTGCGCCGCATCGGCCTGGAACCCGCCGAGGAGCTGGAGTCCGCGCGCGGGCCCCAGGAACTGGCGGCGCTCGCCCGGCACTCCGCCAAGGAGGGCGCGCTGGAGCCGGACACCGCCGAGCTGTTCGTCCGCACGCTGAACCTCGCCGACCTCACCGCGGAGAACGTGATGACCCCACGCGTCCAGGTCATCGCCCTGGACGCGCAGGCGACGTGCGAGGACGTCGCCAACGTGACCCGGGCGACCGGGCTGTCCCGGTTCCCCGTGTACCGCGAGACCCTCGACGCCGTCGTCGGCACCGCACATGTCAAGGACGTACTGGCGCTGCCCGCGGAGCGCCGTGCGCGGGTGCCCGTGTCGGAGCTGATGCGCGAACCGCTGCTGGTCCCCGGATCGCTCACCGTCGACCGGCTGCTGGACCGGCTCTCCGGCCGGCGCACCATGGCCGTGGTGATCGACGAGTACGGCGGCACGGCGGGCGTGGCCACCCTGGAGGACATCGTCGAGGAGGTCGTCGGCGAGGTCCGCGACGAGCACGACCCGCACGAGACCCCCGACCTGGACCGGGCCGGCACCGACGAGGACGGCCGGACGCTGTTCTCGGCCGACGGCTTCGCCCGGGTGGACCAGCTCGCCCGGGTCGGCATGCGCGTGCCGGAAGGGCCCTACGAGACCCTCGCCGGGCTCGTGGCCGCCTCGCTCGGCCGGATCCCGGATGCCGGCGACACCCTCGAGGTCGCCGGCTGGCGGGTGGACGTGGTGGACGCCACCGGCCGCCGCGCGGCCCGCGTCCTGCTGCACGCGCCGGCCGGCGACAGGCCCGCGGCGGAAGGACGGCCGGCCACGGGGACCACCGGCGAGAAGGGGGCGCGGCGATGACCGTCGTACAGCTGCTGATCGGTCTGGCGACACTGGTCGTCAACGCCTTCTTCGTGGGTGCCGAGTTCGCCCTGATCTCGGTCCGCCGCAGCCAGATCGAGCCGTACGTCGACCGGGGCGACCGGCGCGCCAGGAGCGTGCTCTGGGGCCTCGAGCACGTGTCGGCGCTGATGGCGGCGGCGCAGCTCGGCATCACGCTGTGCACGCTGATCCTCGGCGTCGTCGCCGAGCCTGCGATCGCCCATCTGCTGGAACCGGTGTTCCACGCGGTCGGGGTCCCGGACGGCGCGGGGCACGTGGTGTCCTTCGTGATCGCGCTGGCACTGGCGACGTATCTGCACATGCTGCTCGGTGAGATGGTGCCGAAGAACGTCGCGCTCGCCGAGCCGGTGCGCAGCGCCCTGCTGCTGGGTCCGCCCCTGGTCGCCCTCTCCCGCGCGCTGCGCCCGGTGATCTTCACGATCAACGCCTTCGCCAACATGCTGCTCAGGCTGTTGCGGGTCGAGACCCGCGACGAGGTCGTCGCCTCCTTCTCGGACGCCGAGCTGGCCCAGATCGTGAAGGACTCGGGCGAGGCCGGCCTGATCGACGACCGCGCGCAGGAGCGGCTGCACGACGCGCTGGAGCTGGGCCGGCGGCCGGTGCGTGACGTGGCGCTGCCGTTGGAGCGGGTGGTCTACGCGCGCGTCGGCGTCACCGCGGAGGGTCTGGAGCGGCTGTCGGCGGAGTTCGGGTTCTCGCGGTTCCCGGTGGTGGACGAGCAGCGCCGGATCGTCGGCTATCTGCATGTGAAGGACGCCCTGGACGCCTCACCGCGCGACATGCCGTTCCGGCTGACGGAGATGCGGCCCATCGCGCGCGTGCGGGAGAACACGCCGATGGACGACGTCCTCACCGCCATGCGCGGCAGCCGTACGCATCTGGCGGCCGTGCTCGGGGCCGACGGCCGGCTGGCCGGGCTGGTGACGATGGAGGACGTTCTGCAGGAGCTGTTCGGACAGCGTGCCGAGGGCGGCTGAGGCCGACCGACCGATGGGTATGTGCCACGGGATACCATCTGTGTCGCCATGCAGACGAACCCCACCCACAGCAGCCTCGTCGCCCTCGGCGACTCCTTCACCGAGGGCATGTCGGACCGGCTCCCCGACGGCACCTACCGCGGCTGGGCCGACCTCCTCGCGGGCCGGATGGCGGCCACCGCTCCCGGCTTCCGCTACGCCAACCTGGCCGTGCGCGGCAAGCTGATCCGGCAGATCGTCGACGAGCAGGTCGAGACGGCCGCGGCGATGCGCGCCGACGTCGTCACCCTGGTCGGCGGGCTCAACGACACCCTGCGGCCCAAGTGCGACATGCAGCAGGTGCGGGATCTGCTCACCGAGGCCGTCGAGCGGCTGGCCCCGCACTGCAAGCAGCTGGTGCTGATGCGCAGCCCCGGCCGGCAGGGGCCGGTCCTGGAGCGTTTCCGGCCGCGTATGGAGGCGCTGTTCGCCTGTGTCGACGAGCTCGCCGAGCGGCACGGCGCGCTGGTCGTCGACCTGTACGGGGCGCCCGCGCTCGGCGACCCCCGGCTGTGGGACGTCGACCGGCTGCATCTGACGGCGGACGGGCACCGCAGGGTCGCGGAGGCGGTCTGGCAGACGCTCGGCTACCCCGCGGAGGACCCCGAGTGGCATCTGCCCCCGGAGGCGACACTGCCGCCGCGCTGGGTGGCGCGTCGGGCCGCCGACGCCCGGTTCGCCCGGCAGCACCTGCTGCCGTGGATCGGCCGCCGGCTCACCGGCCGCTCCTCGGGCGACGGCCTGCCGCCGAAGCGGCCCGAGCTGCTGCCGTACGAGGGGCTGTAGCAGCCTGTTGTAGGTTCCTCCAGCACACCCCGTGGCGCCGGCCTGCAGGAATCGCCAGTAGACTCCCTGTACGTGACAGCTGCGCCCGCCAAGCCCCGTATCCCGAACGTCCTCGCCGGACGCTACGCCTCCGCCGAGCTCGCCACGCTCTGGTCCCCCGAGCAGAAGGTGAGGCTGGAGCGGCAGCTCTGGCTCGCCGTGCTGCGGGCCCAGAAGGACCTCGGGATCGAGGTTCCCAGTGCGGCGATCGCCGACTACGAGCGTGTCCTCGACCAGGTCGACCTGGCCTCGATCGCCGAGCGCGAGAAAGTCACCCGCCATGACGTGAAGGCCCGGATCGAGGAGTTCAACGACCTCGCCGGGCACGAGCACGTGCACAAGGGCATGACCTCCCGCGACCTCACCGAGAACGTCGAGCAGTTGCAGATCCGCCTCTCCCTGGAGCTGATCCGCGACCGTACGGTGGCCGTGCTGGCGCGTCTGGGCCGGCTGGCCGGGGAGTACGGCGAGCTGGTCATGGCCGGCCGCTCGCACAACGTGGCCGCGCAGGCCACCACCCTGGGCAAGCGTTTCGCGACGGCGGCCGACGAGCTGCTCGTCGCGCACGGCCGGGTGGAGGAGCTGCTGGGGCGCTACCCGCTGCGCGGCATCAAGGGCCCGGTCGGTACGGCGCAGGACATGCTGGACCTGCTCGGCGGGGACGCGGACAGGCTGGCGGAGCTGGAGCGGCGCATCGCCGGTCACCTGGGCTTCTCCGAGGCCTTCACCTCGGTCGGCCAGGTCTACCCGCGCTCCCTCGACTACGAGGTCGTCACCGCGCTGGTGCAGCTGGCCGCCGCGCCGTCGTCGCTGGCGAAGACGATCCGGCTGATGGCCGGGCACGAACTGGTCACCGAGGGCTTCAAGCCGGGCCAGGTCGGTTCCTCCGCGATGCCGCACAAGATGAACACCCGCTCCTGCGAGCGCGTCAACGGCCTGATGGTGATCCTGCGCGGCTACGCCTCGATGACCGGCGAGCTGGCCGGCGACCAGTGGAACGAGGGCGACGTGTCCTGCTCGGTGGTGCGCCGGGTCGCGCTGCCGGACGCGTTCTTCGCGCTCGACGGCCTGCTGGAGACGTTCCTGACGGTGCTCGACGAGTTCGGGGCCTTCCCGGCGGTCGTCGCCCGGGAGCTGGACCGCTACCTGCCGTTCCTCGCCACCACCAAGGTGCTGATGGGCGCGGTGCGCGCGGGCGTGGGCCGTGAGGTCGCGCACGAGGCGATCAAGGAGAACGCCGTCGCCACGGCCCTGGCGATGCGCGAGCAGGGCGCCGAGCGCAACGACCTCCTCGACAAGCTCGCCGCCGACGAGCGGCTGCCGCTCGGCCGGGACGAACTGCAGGCACTGATGGCGGACAAGCTGTCCTTCACGGGTGCCGCGAGCGACCAGGTGACGGCCGTGGTGGGTCGCATCGACGAGATCGTGAAGCAGCGCCCGGAGGCCGCCGGCTACACCCCCGGGGCGATCCTCTGACGCGCTTCACCCAGGAGGAGCTGGAGGCCGCCCGCGACCGCCTCGTGCCGGACGTGGTCGCGGACGGCCTGCGCGTGCTGTTCTGCGGCATCAACCCGGGGCTGATGACGGCTGCGACCGGTCATCACTTCGCACGTCCCGGCAACCGCTTCTGGCCCGCGCTGCACCGCTCGGGCTTCACTCCCAGGCTGCTGCCGCCGGCGGAACAGCGGGAGCTGCTGTCGTACGGGCTCGGCATCACCAATGTGGTGGCGCGGGCGACGGCGCGGGCCGACGAGCTGAGCGCCGAGGAGTACCGGGAGGGCGGGCGGCTGCTCGCCGTGAAGGTGGCCCGGCTGCGTCCGCGGTGGCTGGCCGTGCTGGGCGTCACCGCCTACCGCGCGGCGTTCGACGATCCCCGGGCCCGGGTGGGCCCGCAGGTGCGGACCATCGGCGGGACCCGGGTGTGGGTGCTGCCCAACCCGAGCGGGCTGAACGCGCACTGGACACCGGCCACGCTGGCGGAGGAGTTCGGACGGCTGCGGGAGGCCGCCGCGGACCGGTGACGGCCGGGGCTCAGGGCGGCGCGGTCTCCGTGACCACCGCCAGCAACTGGATCGCGTCGGCCGCGTCCCGGTCCGCGACGGCCACGGCGACCCAGCGGCCGGTGCCCTGCACCTCCCACAGCCAGGCCATGTCCGCGCGGAGGCTGAGCCAGCGCCACGGCTCGGGTATCTCCTCCTCGGCCGTGCGCAGCAGGACCGTCTGCAGGTTCCAGGGGGCGGTGTCCCCCCAGCGGGAGGCCAGTACCTCGTACACGGCGTCGCGGTCCTTCTCGAACTGGTCCGCCGTCACCGCCCACTGAGCCGGGTCGCCGCCCGGGCCGTCGCCGGTCTGCAGCACGGCGACATGGTGGCCCGGTCCCCCGAAGCCGACGTCCGACGGACCGTGCTCCGCCGGGAAGGGGCGGAAGCACAGCTCGTCGATGAGGGCGATGTGCTGTGCGATGTTCATGGAACCAGTAAACCCGCCGCCACTGACAGTTGGCGGGCCGTCAGCCGACTCCCGGTCAGGCGTCCCGGCGGCGCAGGCTCCATGCCCCGGCCAGAAGGGCGGCGGCCGTCCACAGCGCGGTCACCGCAAGTCCCGACCACGGGCCGAGGGTTCCGTCGTAGGTCTCGTGCAGGACGATCTGCCCGGCGCGGTCGGGCAGGAAGTCGACGACCGGGCCGGCCGCGTCGCCGATCACGAAGGACACCACCAGGATGAACGGGATCAGCACGGACAGCGTGGCCACTCCGCTGCGCAGCACGGTCGCCAGGCCGGCGGCGAACAGTGCCATCAGCGTCAGGTAGAGGCCGCAGCCCATGACGCCACGGACCTGCTCGGCGGGGCTGAGTCCGCTCGCGGCCGGGCCGAGCCCGGCCCGCGCCCCGAGGAGGGCGACGGGGGCGGTCAACAGGCTCACGGCCAGCGTGGGAACGGCGATGGCCGTGGCCTTGGCGGCGAACCAGCGTCCGCGCCGCGGGACCGCGGCCAGCGACAGCCGCACGGCGCCGTTGTGGTACTCCGCCGATACGGCCATGGCGCCGAAGGAGATCGCGGCGATCTGCCCCGGGGCGGCGCCGGACAGGGCCGTGAACAACGGGTCGAACTCGGGGTCCGACGTGCCCGAGATCCCGGCGATCGCGGAGAACGCCGTGGTCGCGGCGAACAGCGCCAGCAGCGCTCCCGGGAGCGCACGGACCGTACGGATCTTCAGCCACTCGGAGTGGAGCACGGGTGCGAACTGCACGGTCAGGCCTCCTGGGGCTGGGCGGCGAACTCGGTCTCGGCGGCGGTCAGGTTCAGGTAGGCCTGTTCCAGTGTGCCCTCGTCCGCCGCGAGTTCGAGGATCGGCACCCCCGCGGCCGAGGCGAGGCGTCCGATGTCGTCCACGCGCGCGTCGGGCACGGTCCAGTGGCCGTCGGGGTGTTGCGCGGCCTCGTGCCCGTGGTCGGAGAGGACGCGCCGGAGGGCGGCGGGGTCGGAGGTGCGGACGCGGACGGCGGGGCGCACGCGCGCGTCGATGAACTCCCGCATCGGGGTGTCGGCCAGCAGCCGGCCACGGCCGAGGACGACGAGGTGGTCGGCGAAGGACGCGGTTTCGTTCATGAGATGGCTGGAGACCAGGACCGTCCGTCCCTCGTCCGCGAGCCGGCGCAGCAGGGTGCGGATCCACACGATGCCTTCCGGGTCGAGGCCGTTGGAGGGCTCGTCGAGCATGATGACCTCCGGATCGCCGAGCAGCGCGGCGGCGATGCCCAGCCGCTGGCGCATGCCCAGGGAGTACGTCCGCACCCGGTGGCGTGCCACCGGCCCCAGGCCGGTCTCCTCGAGCACCGCGTCGACCCGGCTGTCCGCGATCCGGTGGCTCGCCGCCAGGACGCGCAGATGGTCGCGGCCGGAGCGGGAGCCGTGGGCGGCATGTGCGTCGAGCAGGGCGCCGACCCGGCGCAGGGGTTCGGTGAGGGTGGCGTAGGCGCTGCCGCCGAGGGTGGCGGTGCCGGATGTGGGGTGGTCGAGGCCGAGCACCAGGCGCATCGTGGTGGACTTGCCGGCGCCGTTGGGGCCGAGGAACCCGGTGACGCGGCCCGGCAGGACGCGGAAGGTGAGGTGGTCGACGGCTCGCCGGGTGCCGTACTCCTTGGTGAGTTCCTGGACGTCGATGCTGGTCATGGCAGCAGCGTGACGGCTCGTGCGGGGGCGGGTCCTCCCCCGCCGGTGGAGATCGTCTCCCCCGTGCGGGGGAGGACCGCCGTCGGTGGCGGCTGGCACGATGACGGCATGGTCCGCTTGCTGCGCCCGTTGGGGCGGACGGTGACGTACACACGAGTGCTGCATCTGTTCATCGCGATGGTGTGGCCGTCGATGTGGCTGTTCATCCAGGAGGCGTGGTGGACCTGGGTGGCGGCGGCGCTGCTGCTCGTGCCCGCCGGGCTGGTGCCGGCGATGCGCACCGTGGAGGGTCTGCAGGCCAGGCTGTTGCTGACCGGTCAGCGGCCGGACGGCGGGAGCACCGGCATCGTCGTCGCGCCGTCCGCCTCCTGGACCGACCGGGGCAGGCTCGTCGTATGGCTTCAGGCGCGGCTGCTGATCGGCTGCGCGACCTCGATGGTCGTCGTGCAACTCCTCGTGGCCGTGGTGGACCTGGGGGCGGCGCCGTTCGGCGGGGACACGGCCTCCGGCGAGTGGCACCTCCTCGAGGGCCACCGCTGGTGGCACGTCCTGCTGCTCCCCCTGGCGCTGGCGGCCATGGCGGCGACCGTGGTCCTCCCGGGCCGCATGATCACGGCGCTGGCCCACCGTCTGCTCGGGCCCTCCCCCGCCGAGCGGCTTGCCGCGCTGGAGGAACGGACCGAGCAGCTCCTGGAGCGCACACGTATCGCCCGGGAGCTCCACGACTCCATCGGGCACGCGCTGACCGTGGCCGTCGTGCAGGCGGGTGCCGCCCGCGCGGCCGGCGATCCCGCCTTCACCGAGCGCGCCCTGGACGCCATCGAGGAGACCGGCCGGGCCGCGCTGGAGGACCTGGAGCGGGTCCTCGGCGTGCTGCGCGAGTCCGGCCGGCCGGCCGGCGGAAGGCCGACCCTCGCGGACGCCGGCCGGCTCCTGGAGTCCGCGCGGACGTCCGGTGCGAAGGTCGACGCCGAGGTGACCGGGCCCCTGGACACCGTGCCCGCGCCGGTGTCCCGCGAGGGGTACCGCATCCTGCAGGAGGCTCTCACCAATGTGCTGCGGCACGCGGGTGCCGTCCCCGTGCGGGTCCGGGTCGCGGTCGGCGACGGCTCGCTGGACCTGGAGGTCCGCAATCCGCTCGACGGGGTGCCGTCCGCGTCCGGCCGGGGAAGCGGTCTGCGCGGCATCCGCGAGCGCGCGGCGCTGCTGGGCGGGCACGCGCACACCGGTCCCGAGGGGGACGACTGGCAGGTGCGGGTGGAGCTGCCGTTGCACTGATCTACGCTGAGCGGATGCCGGTCACCGTTCTGCTCGTCGACGACGAACCCCTCGTACGCGCCGGTCTGCGGGCCGTGTTGGAGGCGCAGCCCGGCATCGAGGTCGTCGGGGAGGCCGCCGACGGTGCGGCGGTGATTCCGCTGGTGCGGCAGCTGCGGCCGGACGTGGTCGCCATGGACGTGCGCATGCCGCTGCTGGACGGCATCGAGGCCACGCGCGCGCTGCTGCGGTCGGTCGAGGCGCCGCCGAAGATCCTCGTGGTGACGACGTTCGAGAACGACGAATACGTGTACGGGGCGCTGCGCGCGGGAGCGGACGGGTTCCTGCTGAAGCGGGCCCGGCCCGCGGAGATCGTGCACGCGGTACGACTGGTCGCCGAGGGCGAGTCGCTGCTCTTTCCCGCCTCGGTGCGGCGGCTCGCGGCCGAGTACGGCGACGACGGCGGCAACCGCGCAGCGCGGGCGGTGCTGGAGCGGGCGCGGCTGACCGAGCGCGAGGAGGAGGTGCTGCGCCTGATGGCGCGGGGCCTGACCAACGCGGAGATCGCCGCACGGCTCGTGGTGGGGACGGAGACCGTGAAGACCCATGTGAGCGGCGTCCTGACGAAGCTGGGGGTGCGCGACCGCACCCAGGCGGTGATCACGGCCTACGAGTCGGGCTTCGTGGCGCCGGGATGACCCGGTCCGCCCGGGGGCGCCCCGCCCGGAGGTCGCCGGTGTCCCCGGCGCCGAGTACGATCCGGCCAACACGCGCACGAGCTGGGAGGACGGACGGTGGGTCGGCTGACCGGCGGGGATCCCTCGCTGCTGCGAAGGATCAACTCCGCGGTGGTGCTGCACGCGTTGCGGGCCACGGACTGCGCGACGCTGACCGAGGTCACCCGGGTCACGGGGCTGTCCCGGCCGACCGTCGAGGGCGTCGTCGAGGGGCTCATGGAGGCCGGTCTCGTCGTGGAGACGGCGGCGGAGGAGGGTGCCGCCCGGCGGCAGGGGCGGCCGGCGCGGCGGTTCCGGTTCCGGGCGGAGGCGGGGCATCTGCTCGGCCTGGAGATCGGCGTGCACCGGGTTGCCGCGCTGCTCGCCGATCTGGACGGCCGGGTGATCGGCGCCCAGGCGAGGGACGTCGACGAGACGGTAGACGCCGACGAGCGGCTGGAGCGGCTCGGCACGGCCGTCGCGGAGCTGCTGCACCGGGCCGGTGTGCCGCGCGGCTCCCTGCGCGCCGTCGGCGTGGGCACCCCGGGGATCGTCGAGGCGGACGGCACGGTGGCGCTGGGCACGGCGCTGCCCGGCTGGACGGGGCTGGGGCTCGGTGAGCGGCTGAGCCGGTCCTTCAAGTGCCCGGTGCTGGTGGAGAACGACGCCAACGCCGCGGTCGTCGCCGAGCACTGGAAGGGCGCCGCCCGGGAGACCGACGACGTGGTGTTCGTGCTGGCCGGGCTGAGTCCTGGCGCCGGATCACTGATCGGCGGACGGCTGCACCGCGGGTACGGCGGGGCCGCGGGTGAGATCGGGGCGCTGCATCTGCTGGGCCGCGAGGCGACTCCGGAGACGCTGCTGTCCACCACGGACGAGCCGCTGCACCCGCTGGACGAGCAGGCGGTCACGGAGGTCTTCGCCCAGGCCCGGAAGGGCGACCAGCGGGCGCTGGCGGCCATGGACCGTTTCATCCACCGGCTGGTCCACGACGTGGCGGCGCTGGTGCTGGCCCTCGACCCGGAGCTGGTCGTGATCGGCGGCTGGGCGGCCGGCCTGGACGACGTGCTGGAGCCGCTGCGCGGGGAACTGGCCCGCTACTGCCTGCGCCCGCCGAAGGTCGCCCTGTCCCTGCTGGGCGAGGCGGCGGTCGCCACGGGCGCGGTGCGGCTCGCCCTCGACCATGTGGAGGAGCAACTGTTCGCCGTGGAGGGCACGGTGACGGCACGCCGCTGACGCCCGCGCGGCGGGCAGGGCGGGCGGAAGGCGCGCGTGGGCCCGCCGCCGGCGGACCGGCCGCGGGTGCCTGATCCGCCGTCAGGACGCCTGGCGGTCCGGCCCGTGGTGGATCTGCACATCGCCGGAGTCGCCGAACGTCAGCCGGCAGGTGTCCGCGCGGTACGTGGCCACGGAGAGCGCCGCCGTGCGTCCGCGGGCGATGAAGCGCGTGGTGACGACCAGGACGGGCGCGCCCGGCAGACGGTCCAGTTCCCGGGCGTCGTCCGCGCGGGCGGAACCGAGCTCGACGGCGTTCTCCTGCCGCTCCAGTTCCAGGCGCTGCAGTTCACGCAGCACCGCACGCGCGCGTGCCGCCCCGGAGGGCGCGTCGATGCCGGACAGGTCGGGCACCGAGTCCGCCGGGATGTACAGCAGTTCGGCGGCCACGGGCTGGCCGTGGGAGACACGGGAGCGGCGCACGACGTGCACGGGCTCGTCGCGGCCGGTGACCAGGGTCTCGGCGACGGCGGCGGGCGGTACCTCCAGGGCGCAGTCGAGCGTCTGCCAGGCGTCGAGCGGTCCGCCGGGCCAGGCGTGCTGCGCCGTGCCGACGGAGACGCCCATGCGCGGCGGGGCGACGGTGGTGCCCACCCCGCGACGGCGCTGCAGCCGGCCTTCCAGCTCGAGCTGTTCCAGAGCCTGACGGAGCGTGGCGCGGGCGACACCGAAGCGGGCGGCGAGATCGCGCTCGTTGGGCAGGATCTCGCCCACCGAGAACTCCGAGTCCAACGCCTCGCTGAGCACGGTCTTGAGGTGCCAGTACTTCGGTTCCGGCACCGTTTCCAGCTGCGTGGTCCCCACCCTGTCCTCCACGATCGCCGAGTCCGGCCGCGTTTTAGCGCCCTTGTTTATTAAAGGTTGTTTCACTTATCTGCGACCATAAGGCGGCCCTCACCCTTGGTCAATACCAATCGGCGCCACGGCGAGCCCCCCGCCACTGGATGACGGGGCCAGAGGGCGGGAACCGGCCGCTACGGAACGAGCGAGCGGAGCTTGTCGGGGTTGCGGATGACGTACACCGCCTGGACACGCCCGTCGGCGATGTCGAGCTGGAGTACGGAGTCGGGCCGGCCGCCCGACAGGACGAGCACCGCCGGACCCCCGTTGAGCTCCAGGAAGCGGACGGCCGCGTCCTGGATGCCCTTGCCGGCCACGCCGATGAGGAAGCGCCCCACGTGGTCGGCGCTCTCCAGGACCCGCAGCGGGGCGCGCGACTTGCCGCCGCTGTCGCCGACGAGGCGTACGTCCGGCGCGAGCAGTTCCATCAGCTGCGCCAGGTCGCCGCCGGCCGCCGCGGCCATGAACCGCTCCGTGAGGTCGCGCCGCCGGGCGGGGTCGACGTCGTAGCGCGGGCGCCGCTCCTCGACGTGCTTGCGGGCGCGTCCCGCGAGTTGGCGTACGGCCGGTTCGCCGCGGTCGAGCATGGCCGCGATGTCGGCGTACGGGTATCCGAAGGCCTCCCGCAGGACGAACACCGCGCGTTCCAGCGGTGACAGGGACTCCATCACGACGAGGACGGCGAGGGAGACGGAGTCGGCGAGCACGGCCCGCTCGGCGGTGTCCGGGGCGGTGTCACCGAACTCCGTGACGTACGGCTCGGGCAGCCACGGGCCGACGTAGGTCTCGCCGCGCGCCTTGATCTGGCGCAGCCGGTCGATGGCGAGGCGGGTGGTGACGCGCACCAGGTAGCCGCGGGGCTCGCGCACCGCGGACCGGTCGCCGCCCGACCAGCGCAGCCACGCCTCCTGGACCACGTCCTCCGCGTCGGCCACCCGGCCCAGCATGCGGTAGGCGACCCCCAGGAGGACGGGACGGTGCTCTTCGAAGACGTCGGTCAGGGTGTCGGTGGTCACGCCACCATCCCAGCCGACGCGCGCGGCCGTGTCCAGGCGGCACCGTTCTCGCGCCGAACGGGGTGAGGTGGTCACCGGATCCAGGGGCTACCCGTCGGTAGCAATTGCTGACAAGCTGTCTACGGCGCCGGGCGGCGTCCGTTTCCGCGAGTCCCAGACGAGGAGCACCCTCATGTCCGCGACCGTCTCCTTCAAGGTCACCTCCCCCCTCGGCCCGCAGACCGTGACCCTGTCCTACGCGCGCGTGGGCCGCGGCGAACCGCTGCTCCTGCTGCACGGCATCGGCCACCACCGCCAGGCGTGGGACCCGGTGGTGGACATCCTCGCGACCGAGCGCGAGGTGATCGCCGTGGACCTGCCCGGGTTCGGCGCCTCCCCCGCGCTGCCCGACGGCCTCGCCCACGACCTGCCCACGATGAACGCCGCGCTCGGCGCCCTGTGCGAGGCGCTGGAGCTGGACCGGCCGCACGTGGCGGGCAACTCGCTCGGCGGTCTGCTGGCCCTGGAGCTCGGCCGCGAGCGGCTCGTCCGCTCCGTCACCGCCCTGTCCCCGGCGGGCTTCTGGACGCAGACCGAGCGGCGGTACGCCTTCGCCGTGCTGTCCGGCATGCGGCGGATCGCCGAGCGGATGCCGCTGCCGCTGGTCGAGCGCCTTGCCCGTTCCGCGGCCGGCCGGGCGGCGCTGACGAGCACCATCTACGCCCGTCCCGGGCGGCGTTCGCCGGAAGCCGTGGTCGCCGAGACGCTCGCGCTCGCCGGAGCCACCGGCTTCGCCGAGACCCTCCGCGCGGGCACCGCCGTACGGTTCACCGACGACGTGCCCGGCATCCCGGTGACCGTCGCCTGGGGCGCCCGGGACCGGCTGCTGATCCCCCGGCAGGGTGTCCGCGCCAAGCAGATCATTCCCCGGGCGCGACTGGTCCGGCTGCCCGGCTGCGGCCATGTCCCGATGAACGACGACCCGGCGCTGGTCGCCCGCGTCGTCCTTGACGGCAGCCGCACGACGGGCTGACGGCCACGACCGGCTGACGGCGAAGCGCCGTCCGCGGTCCGGCCGTGGGCGCCGGCCGCCGGGGCGGGGAGAGGCGACCCCTCCCGCTGCCGTGCGATCAGTTGTTCACTTGGGGTTTGCGTGCGAGCCGCGCCGCCCGAGTAGTTGTGGCAGCGCACACTGGCCGGAATCCCTCCCTGGAGGCGCATCCATGTCACACCGTCCGTTCCCCGGCCGTCGCGCCGTGCTGCGCGGCTCGCTCGCGGCCTCGGCGGCCCTGACCCTGCCCGCCGCGCTCGGCACACCGCCCGCCTTCGCCCGCTCAGGGCGCCCGCGGGCCGACTGGGGCGTGCAGGCCGGCGACGTGACCCGTGACTCCGGGCTGGTGTGGGTGCGGTCCGACCGCCCGGCCCGGATGATCGTCGAGACGTCGGCGACCGAATCGTTCCGGCACCCGCGCCGATGGCACGGCCCGCTGCTCGGCCCGGCCACCGACCTCACCGGCACCACCCGGCTGCGCGGACTGCCGCCCGGCGAGCAGATCCACTACCGCGTGCTGCTCGCCGACCCCGATGACCCGCGCCGCACCGGTGAACCGGTGACCGGTACCTTCCGCACGGTGCCGGCCCGGCGGCGGGACGGTGTGCGTTTCCTGTGGTCCGGCGATCTGGCCGGTCAGGGCTGGGGCATCAACCCCGACCTGGGCGGTTACCGCATCTTCGACGCGATGGCCCGGCTCGACCCGGACTTCTTCCTGTTCAGCGGCGACACCGTGTACGCCGACGGGCCCATCGCGGCGACCGCCGCCCTCCCGGACGGCGGCATCTGGCGGAACATCACCACCGAGGAGAAGTCCAAGGTCGCCGAGACCCTGGCCGAGTTCCGGGGCAATTTCCGTTACAACCTGCTCGACGAGCACCTGCGCCGGTTCAACGCGCGGGTGCCGTCGATCGTGCAGTGGGACGACCACGAGGTGCGCAACAACTGGTATCCCGGGCAGCGGATCGCGGACACCGACACCCGTTACACGGAGAAGAGCGTCGATGTCCTGGCGGCCCGGGCGCGGCGCGCGTTCGGTGAGTACTTCCCGATGTCGACACTGCGGCCGGGCACCCGCGAGGGCCGGGTGTACCGGGTGTTGCGGCAGGGGCCGCTGCTGGACGTCTTCGTGCTGGACATGCGGACGTACCGGGGTGCCAACTCCTCCGGTGACCGGACCGTCGACCCGCAGGGCATCCTGGGGCGCGAGCAACTCGACTGGCTCAAGCGGGAGCTGGCACGGTCACGGGCGGTGTGGAAGGTGATCGCCGCGGACATGCCGATCGGTCTGGTCGTCCCGGACACCACCGAGGGCCGGAGGAACATCGAGGGGGTGGCCCAGGGCGACCCGGGAGCGCCGCTGGGACGGGAACTGCAGATCGCGGAACTGCTGCGGTTCGTCAAGCACCGGCGGATCACCGGCACGGTGTGGCTGACGGCGGACGTGCACCACACGTCCGCACAGCACTACCAGCCCGGGCGGGCCGCGTTCGGTGACTTCGAGCCGTTCTGGGAGTTCGTCTCCGGACCGCTCAACGCGGGGGCCTTCCCGGCCGTCGCGCTCGACTCCACCTTCGGTCCGGAGCGGGTGTGGGTGAAGGCTCCGAGCGCGTCGAACGTCTCACCCGCCGGCGGTTACCAGTTCTTCGGGGAGGTCGACATCGACGGCGACAGCGGGGAGCTGACGGTGCGGATGCGGGAGCAGGACGGTGCCGTGCTGTTCACCAAGACGTTGCGGCCGGGCCTCGTCGGTCAGTAACGCAGTAAATCGGACAGAAGTACTCCTTTACTCATCAGTCACAGTGCGTTCGTGATCACGAAACACGATTCCTTCACAGTGGGTTGTATGAGTCGAGACATGTCCGAAGTGATGAACACCCGACACGGAGGCCCCGCGCACCGCCGGTGGCACCCGACCGGACTCGCCGCGCGGTGCACGGCGGCCTTCCAGTCTTGGTGGGCACGACGCCACGGCCACGCACCGCCGGCGCACGATACCGGCGACGCCCCTCCGCCCTCCGCCGCGGCCGGGGAGCGCGTGCTGTGGCGGATGCGCACGACGGTGAAGGACGAGCCGGGCTCGCTGGCCGCACTGTGCACGGCGCTGGCCGAGCGACGGGTCGACATCCTGAGCCTGCAGACGCATCCGCTGGGCGAGGACACCGTGGACGAGTTCCTGCTGCGCGCACCGGCGGGAACCGACCTCATCGCCGCGGTGTCGCTCGCCGGGGGCCGGGACACCTGGACCGAGCGGGCCGACGCCCACGACCTGGTGGACGCTCCGACCCGGGTGCTGGGACTGGCCGCCCGCACCGCCACGGACGCCGCCGAACTGCCGCTGGCCCTGCGTCAGCTGCTCGGGCGGTGCACCATCCGCTCCCAGCCCTCCACGCCGGCCTCCGGCGGGGCGGCGGCCGGGACGGTGCCGGCGGAGGGCTCGCTGGAGGAGACGGTGATCCGGCTGCGCGCCCCCGGAGGCGGGGTGCTCACCGTCGAGCGGCCGTATCTGCCGTTCACCCCCACCGAGTTCGCGCGGGCCCGCGCGCTGGTGGAACTCGACACCCGGCTGGGGCCGCGCATGCCGCGTGGCCGTGACGTGCTCACGCTGCCGGAGGGCCGTGACATCTCCGTGCGCCGGGCGGACACCGGCGACCTGGCCGCCGCGCGGGCGATGCACGAGCGGTGCTCCACCGAGACCCTGCGGATGCGCTACCACGGGCCGGTCGGCGACGCGGACCGCTACCTCAACCACCTGCTGAGCCCGCGCTTCGGGCGGACACTCGTCGCGCAGACCGATGCGGGCCGCGTCGTCGCCCTCGGTCATCTGCTGTGGGACGGCGACGAGACCGAGGTCGCGCTGATCGTGGAGGACACCTGGCAGCGCAGGGGCATCGGCGCCCGGCTCCTCACCCGGCTGGTGTCGATAGCGGCCGAGGCGGGCTGCTCCCAGGTGTACGCCGTGACGCAGGCGTCCAACACCGGCATGGTCGCCGCGATGCGCGGCCTGGGCCTTCCTCTCGACTACCAGATCGAGGAGGGCACCCTGGTCGTCACGGCCCGCCTGGACGGCGTACCGGCGCGCCGCGTGCGGGAGTCCGGCGAGGGCGTCGGCCGGTCCCCGGCACCGCGTCCGGCGACTTCATGAGGTCGCGGCATCCGGTGACGTCATGACGTCACCGCGTCCGGCGACGCGCAACGGCCCGGCGGAAACCGCCGGGCCGTTGCCCGTGTGCGCGGGGCCTCAGCTCTGAGCCAGCGCCTCCGGCCGGGCGGGATTGCCGGTCCGCTCCCCCAGGGCCGCGTCCAGGTCGGCCCACAGGTCCTCGACGTCCTCCAGGCCGACCGAGAGCCGCAGCAGCCGATCGCTGACCCCTGCGTCCCTCCGGTCGTCGGCGTCGACGATGCGGTGGCTGATGGACGCCGGGTGCTGGATGAGGGAGTCCACGCTGCCGAGGCTCACCGCCGGAGTGATCAGCCGTACCCCGGCGATCACCTCGTGCGGGTCGCCCTGCACCTCGAACGAGACCATCGCCCCGCCGATGCTCGGGTAGTGCACCCGGGCCACGCGCGGGTCGGCGGCGAGCCGGGCGGCGAGTTCCGCGGCGTTCGCGGAGGCGGCCCGTACCCGCACCGGCAGGGTCGACAGGCCCCGCAGCAGCAGGTAGCCGGCCAGGGGATGCAGCACGCCGCCGGTGGCGAACCGCACCTGGCGCAACTGCCCGGCGAACTCCTCGTCGCAGGCCACCACGCCCGCCAGGACGTCACCATGACCGCCGAGGTACTTGGTGGCGCTGTGCAGAACCAGCCGGGCCCCGTGCTCGGCCGGGCGCTGCAGGACCGGAGTGGCGAAGGTGTTGTCGACGAGGAGCGGCACGGAGCCGCAGGCGTGGGCGACGGCCCGCAGGTCGATCTCGGCGAGCGTGGGGTTGGCCGGGGACTCGACCAGCACCAGACCGGTGTCCGGGCGCAGCGCGTCGGCGACCCCGGCCGGGTCGGTCCAGGTCACCTCGGAGCCGAGCAGCCCGGCGGTCAGCAGATGGTCGCTGCACCCGTACAGGGGGCGTACGGCGACGACGTGCCGCAGTCCCATCGAGCCGCGCACCAGGAGCACCGCGCTGAGCGCGGCCATGCCGCTGGCGAACGCGACCGCCGATTCGGTGCCCTCCAGCCGCGCGAGGGCCGTCTCGAACCGGGCGACGGTGGGGTTGCCGAGCCGCCCGTAGACGGGCGGGCCGTCCGGTTCGGCACCGGTGGTGGCGAACGCGTCGATGCGGGCGGCCTCCGCGCGGCTGTCGTACGAGGGGTAGGTGGTGGACAGGTCGATCGGCGGGGCGTGCAGCCCGAGTCCGGCGAGGTCGTCCCGGCCGGCGTGCACGGCCTCGGTGGCGAGTGCTCTGGTGGTGCGTCGCGTGTCCATGCCCAGGTCCATGTACCGAAGGGTGAACACCGGCCGGGGCACGAGCGCGGATTCCCGTGTTACGTTCGGCCAGTGGCCGAATCTGTCGTACTGGATCCGGTGGACCTTCATCTGCTGCGGCTGTTGCAGAACGACGCCCGGGCGACGTACCGGGATCTCGCCGCACAGGTCGGGGTCGCACCGTCCACCTGTCTGGACCGGGTGACCCGTCTGCGCCGCTCGGGCGTGATCCTCGGGCACCGGCTGAAGCTGGACCCGGCCAAACTGGGCCGGGGCCTGCAGGCGCTGCTCTCGGTGCAGGTCAGACCGCACCGGCGGGAGCTGGTCGGGCCGTTCGTGGAACGGATCCGGGCGCTGCCGGAGTCGCTGACCGTGTTCCATCTGACCGGGCCCGACGACTATCTGGTGCATGTCGCGGTCGCGGACATGACGGATCTGCAGCGGCTGGTGCTCGACGAGTTCACGTCCCGGCGCGAGGTGGCGCGGGTGGAGACGCGGCTGATCTTCCAGCAGTGGGACTGCGGGCCGATACTGCCGGCTTCGCCCTCGGCTCAATCCGGGTGACGCGCGGCGGGCCGCGTACCAGGATGGTCCGCATGTCACAGACCAACAGCGCGCTTCCCCGTCAGGTCGCCGACGCCTACGTCGACGAGCTCATCGCCCTCGATCCGGTCACCGGAACCTACCTCGGCGTCAAGGAGAGTTCCTCCCGGCTGCCCGATCTCTCGCCCGCCGGCCAGGAGGCGCTCGCCGAGCTGAACCGGGCCACGCTCGCACGGCTCGACGAGGCCGAGCGGCTGCCCGGGGCGGACAGCGACATCGAACGCCGCTGCGCGCGCCTGCTGCGCGAGCGGCTCACCGCGGAGCTGGCCGTGCACGAGGCCGACGAGGGGCTGCGCTCGGTGGGCAATCTGGGCACGGTCGCGCACTCGGTGCGGGAGGTGTTCACCGTGACCCCGGCCGGGACGGAGGAGGACTGGGCGGCGATCGCCCAGCGGCTGCGCGCGGTCCCGGCCGCGCTGGCGGGCTACCGGGAGTCCCTCGCGCTGGGTCTGGAGCGCAAGCTGTACGCGGCGCCGCGCCCGACGGAGACGTTCATCGGCCAGCTGACCGAGTGGGCGGACACGGGCGAAGGGCGCGGCTGGTTCGAGGACTTCGCGGCCGCGGGCCCACAGGCGCTGCGCGCGGAACTGGACGAGGGCGCCCGCGCGGCGACCGCGGCCGTGGTGGAGCTGCGGGACTGGATGCGCGACGTGTACGCGCCGGCCATCGAGGGCGCGCCGAACACCGTGGGCCGGGAGCGCTACGCCCGCTGGTCCCGCTACTACAACGGCACCGACCTGGACCTGGACGAGGCGTACGCCTACGGCTGGTCCGAGTACCACCGGCTGCTCGGCGAGATGAGGAAGGAGGCCGAGAAGATCCTTCCCGGCGCCGCCACGCCGTGGGTGGCGCTGGCGCACCTGGACGAGCACGGCCGGCACATCGAGGGGGTCGACGAGGTCCGCGAGTGGCTGCAGGGCGTGATGGACCGGGCGATCGAGGCCCTGGACGGCACGCACTTCGACCTCGCCGAGCGGGTGCGGAAGGTCGAGTCGCGGATCGCCCCGGCCGGCAGCGCGGCGGCGCCGTACTACACGCCGCCTTCGGAGGACTTCTCCCGGCCGGGCTGCACCTGGCTGCCCACCATGGGACTGACCCGCTTCCCCGTCTACGACCTGGTCTCGACCTGGTACCACGAGGGCGTCCCGGGTCATCACCTCCAGCTGGCGCAGTGGGTGCACGTGGCGGAGAACCTCTCCCGCTACCAGGCCTCGGTGGGCGGGGTCAGCGCCAACGCCGAGGGCTGGGCGCTGTACGCGGAGCGGCTGATGGACGAGCTCGGGTTCCTCGCGGACGCGGAGGAGCGGCTCGGTTACCTGGACGCGCAGATGATGCGGGCGGCCCGGGTCATCGTCGACATCGGCATGCACCTGGAGCTGGAGATCCCGGCGGACTCGCCGTTCCACCCGGGCGAGCGCTGGACCCCGGAACTCGCCGAGGAGTTCTTCGGGGCGCACAGCAGCCGCCCGGCGGACTTCGTGGAGAGCGAGATGACCCGGTATCTGACCATCCCGGGGCAGGCGATCGGCTACAAGCTCGGGGAGCGGGCGTGGCTGCTGGGCCGGGAGAACGCGCGCAAGCGGCACGGCGAAGCCTTCGATCTCAAGGCCTGGCACATGGCCGCGCTCTCCCAGGGGTCGCTGGGTCTGGACGACCTGGTGGACGAGCTGTCGGCCCTGTGAGCCGGCTCAGCGCCGGAAGCCGCCCTCGGAGTCGATGACCTGTCCGGTGATCCAGCCCGCCTCGTCCGTGGCCAGCCAGGCGATGAGGCGGGCGGGGTCGTCGGGCATGCCCCAGCGGCCGGCGGGGAAGCGTGCGGCGATGGCGTCGTAGACCTCGCCGCTCAGGTAGTCCGTGTCGACCGGGCCGGGGTTGACCGTGTTCACGGTGACCGCGTGCTCGGCCAGCGCGGTCGCCAGGGAGCGGGTGATGGAGGCGAGCGCGCCCTTCTGGAGGGCGTAGGCGATCTCGCCGGGCATCCCTCCGGCGATGTCCTGCCCGGAGGTCATCATCACCACGCGCCCGCCTTGGGTGCCGGGCGTCAGCGCCGCGCGGTGCCGGGCGTGGGCCTGGACCAGGAGCAGCACCGAGCGGGCGTCGACGGCCCAGTGCGCGTCGAGCATGGCGGCGTCGATCGTGTCGAGGTCGCCGTCGGAGCCGCTGAGGGCGTGGTTGGCGACGACGATGTCGAGCCGGCCGCCGAGCGCCGCCGCCGCGCGGGCGTGCAGTTCGGCGGGTGCCTCGGGGCCGGTGAGGTCACCGGGGCCGGCGAGCACCGTGGCGTCGGGGTCGCCGAGGGCGTCGCGGACGGAGGCGGTCACGTCCTCGATCCGGTCGGCGCCCCAGGGCATGCCGGCGTCGTGCGGCACGTGATGGTGCAGGTAGACGCTCGCCCCGTGGGCGGCGAGCCGCCGGGCGACGGCATGGCCGATGCCGCCGCGCCGGCTGGCCCCGGTGACCAGCGCGGTCCGGCCGCGCAGGGGCAGGGGGTCGCGGCGAAGCTCTTCGGGGGCGGGATGCGGAAGCCTGGGCATGATCCCCCATGATGGGGTGCGTGCCGGGCGGTCGCACACGAATATCCGCAGACCCCCGGTGCGGAACGGGTCAGGGCAGCGGTCGGAGCTGGACCAGGACCAGCCAGGTCTCCGGGCCGGGCTGCGCTTCGGCCGCGCGGACCGCGTAGCGGCCGGGGGCGAGGGCGAGGCGCACGTGGTCGGTGCCCGTGGAGCCGGTACCGGGCCAGGCCGCGTCGAACAGGACGACCGTGCCCGGCACCTTCCACTGCACCTCGGGCTGCCACCGCGCGGTGTGCAGCGCCGCCGGGACGCTCGCCAGCAGCTCCGCCTCGGAGTTCCCGGCGATCCACCGGACGAGGGTGCCGTGCTCGGGGAGGAAGGCGGTGGCGGCGGGCTCGTCGCCGAGGACCAGGGCGGCGGCGTCGCCGACCGGGAGGAGCCCGACGAGTCCGTCCACCTCGCAGGCCCGGTCGTAGTCCGAGGCCGTCTCCTCGCCGTCGGCGCCCGTCCAGAACGGCAGTACGGTCTCCGGCACCGCGATGAGCGGTCCACCGCCCGACTCCACCCACTCGACCGTGCCCCGTTCCGCGTATCGCACCATGGCGCAGAACCTACCGGGTCGACACGCTTACCGGAGCCGCGGGTTCAGCATCCGCAGTCGTCGGCTCCCACGGGTGCGGTCAGCGGGTCGGCGGCGCGGCGCCCGCGTTCGCGCCAGGTCTCGAACTGGAAACCCTCGCGCACCCAGTACTCGTAGCCGCCGAGCATCTCCTTGACCTGGTACCCGAGTTCGGCGAGGGCGAGCGCGGCGCGGGCGGCGCCGTTGCAGCCGGGGCCCCAGCAGTACGTCACCACCGGGACGGACGGATCCAGCACTTCGGCTGCCCGTGCGGGCATGAGGGCGGTGGGGAGGTGCACCGCACCGGGGACATGGCCCTGGTCCCAGGCCTCGGTGGAGCGGCAGTCCACCAGGACGAATCCGGGGTCGCCGCCGGACGCGAGCGCGGCGGCCACGTCGGAGACGTCGGTGTGGAAGGCGAGGCTCGCGCGGAAGTGGGCGGCGGCCGCGGCCGGGGAGGCGGGGGCGACGTGGAGGACGGGGTTCACTGTGGTGGTCATGGGAGAGAAACTACGGGCGCGGGATCCGTGTCTGAAGTGAGGATCCCCGGACCTGCTCTTGATCGGCCGGGGATTTCCCTGCTACTTCTCGGGGATGACCGCGTATTCACCGGACGCCACGGACTGGCGCATTCTCGACGTCCTCCAACGGGAGGGACGGGCCAGTTTCGCCGAGCTCGCCCGCGCCGTCTCGATGTCCGCCAGCGCGGTCACCGAGCGGGTGCGGCGGATGGAGGAGGCCGGGATCATCCGCGGCTATGCGGCGGTGGTGGACCCGGAACGGATCGGGCTGCCGATCCTGGCGTTCGTACGGCTGCGTTATCCGACCGGCAACTACAAGCCGTTCCACGACCTCGTCGCCGCCACGCCCGAGATCCTGGAGGCGCACCATGTGACGGGCGACGACTGTTTCGTCATCAAGGTCGCCGCCCGCTCGATGCGGCACCTGGAGGAGGTGTCGGGACGGATCGGCGCGCTCGGCTCGGTGACCACCAGCGTGGTGTACTCCTCGCCGTTGCCGCGCCGCCCCCTGGGCCGCTCCTAGCCCGTTCCGCGCCGGCGCAGTTCCGAACCGGAGCGGCCCTTCACGACCTCCAGCTGGGCGTGTATCCGCCGACGCAGATCGGCGACGTGACTGACGATGCCCACGCTGCGGTCCCGCTCGCGCAGGGAGTCCAGGACGTCCAGGACCTCGTCGAGCGTCTGGTCGTCCAGGCTGCCGAAGCCCTCGTCGATGAAGAGCGTGTCCAGCCGCACCCCGCCGGCCTCGTCGGTGACGACGTCCGCGAGACCCAACGCGAGGGCGAGCGAGGCGAAGAAGGTCTCGCCGCCCGAGAGGGTCGCGGTGTCCCGCTCGCGTCCGGTCCAGGCGTCGACGACGTGCAGCCCGAGTCCGCTGCGGCCGCGGCCGGTGCGGTCGTCGGAGTGCACGAGGGTGTAGCGCCCGGACGACATGCGGTGCAGCCGTGCGGTCGCGGCGGCGGCGACCTGTTCGAGGCGGGCGGCGAGGACGTACGACTCCAGCCGCATCCGGCGCTCGTTGTCCGCCGAGGTACCGGCGGCGAGACCGGCCATGCGGGCCACCCGGTCGTACTCCTCGCGCAGCGGCCCCAGCCGGCGTACCGCGGCGGTGGCCCGTGCGGAGAGCCGGTCGAGTTCGGCGCAGCGCCGGGCGGCGGCGTCATGGGCGGAGGCCGCCTCGCGCGCCCTGCGCTCGGCCTCCGCGGCACTGCGCTGCGCGGCGGCGAGGTCGGCGGGCGACCGCTGTGCGGCGGCCGCGGTCTCCGGCTCGGCGAGGACGGCCCGGACGGCCGCCTCCTCGTGCTGCCATGCGTCCAGGCGCCGTTGCAGGGCTCGATGGGCGGCGTCGTCGAGGAGGGCGCCGGCGGCGGCCTGCGGGGTGTCGAAGCCCGCGCGGAAGGCGGCGTCGGACAGCCGGGCGTCGGTCTCCTTGAGCCGCTGGGCCGCGGTCTCGGCGGCGCGCGCTGCGTCGGCGGCGTCCGTGAGCCGCGCGACGTTCTGCTCGAGTTGCGCGGCGCGCGCGGCCACGCTGGCGGCCTCCCCGCGCGCCTGGGCCAACTCTTCCTCCAGCGCGGCGCGTTCCCGGTCCAGGCGCTCACGGTGCCCCACGCGGGATGCGGCCCGGACGGCCGCCTCTCGCTGGGCGGCGACCCGCAGTTCGTGCTCGCGCTCCGCGCCGCGCAGTTGTTCCTGCGCGGCGTGCAGCACGGAGGCGGCCTCCCGCGCCTGCGCGTACTGCTGCTCGAGCTCGTCGACCACGCGGGAGAGCTGTTCGGTGGGCGTGTCCCCGGCCTCCGCGCTCGCGGCGGCCAGCGCCTCACGTAGCTCGCCCAGCCGCCGCTCGGCCGCCGCGCGGCTGTCGTCGGCGCTCTGGTGGTCGGCGAGGGCGCGTTCTTCCGTCTCGCGGTCGACGTGTCCGTCGACCTTGCGGGCGGGGGCGGGGTGTTCGGTGGCACCGCAGACGGCGCAGGGCTCGCCGTCGGAGAGGCCGGCGGCCAGTTCGGCGGCGATGCCGTTCAGCCGCTGTTCCTTGAGGTCGAGCCAGTGCTGCCGGGCGGCGAGGGCGCGCTCCCGCGCGGCGCGGGCCCGCTCGGCGGCCGTCTCCGTGTCCTCGGTGAGCCGGTCGCGCGTCCGCGCGGCGTTCAGCCGCTGCCGCGCGGGATCGCGCTGCACGGCGAGTTCCCCCGCCCGGGTCGCGGCCTGCTGCGCGGACTCGATGCGGGTCTGCAGCCGGGTCCGGGTCTCCTCCCAGCCGGCGAGCCAGGTCTCCGCCTCCTCCCGGACCTCCACGTCGGCGTGTTCCTGGCGATCCAGGGCGGCCCGCTCGCCGAGGAGTTCCGCCAGTCGCCGCTCGGCGCGGCGGGCCGACTCCAGACCGCCCAGTTCCTCGGCGGCCCTGCGGGCGGCGACGGCGAGTACGGCCGCCCCCGCGTCCAGCAGCGACGCCGGGAGCAGGGCTCGCGCGCGCTGCTCGGCACCGGCCGCCCGCCGGTGCTCGGCCTCCGCGGAGTCCCGCATCTCCAGGGCGGGGGCGACGGTCTCCGCCTTGCGGCCCCGCTCCATGCGGGCCAGGTCCTCCCGGTGGGCCGCGGAAGTCTCCTCGAGCCGCGCCGCCCGCTCACGTGCCTCGGCGAACCGCCGCTGCAGCCGGTCGCGTTCCCGTACGTCGTCCAGTTCCCGGTCGGCGTACCGGAGGGCGGACTCCGCGGCGGCGAGGCGGCACTGCGCGATGCCGAGCTGTTCCCGCGCGGTGCTGCGGGCGACGGCGGCCGCGCCCAGCACCGCCTCGGCCAGCCCGGGCTCGCCGGGTTCCAGCGCGGGCAGTTCCATGGTGCCGCCCGCGGCCTGCTGCATCCGGTGCGCGTCGGCCAGCAGGCCGCTGTCGCCCTCACGCACCCGGGACTCGGTGAGCCGCCGGCGCTCCGCGAGGCGCTTCTCCACGTCGGCGAAGCGGCGCGTGTCGAAGAGACGGCCCAGCAGCTTGCCACGGGCCTCGGCGTCGGCGCGCAGGAAGCGGGCGAAGTCGCCCTGGGGCAGCAGCACGACCTGGCAGAACTGCTCCCGGCTCATGCCGAGGAGCTGGGTGATCTCCTCGCCGATCTCCTGGTGCGAGCGGCTGAGGTCCTTCCAGCCCCCCGAGGCGGCGTCGCGTTCGCGCAGCCAGGTCTGGGCCTTGTCCTGGGTGGTGCCGGTGCCGCGCTTCTTGGGCCGCTCCCAGGGCGGCTGCCGGGTGATCTCCAGCCGCCGTCCGGCGACGGTGAGCTCCAGGGTGACCTCGGTGCGGGTGGCCGGGGCGGCGTGGTCGCTGCGCAGGGCCATGCCCTGGCCGCTCTGCCGGGCCCCGGGCACGGAGCCGTACAGCGCGTAGCAGACGGCGTCGAGCACGGAGGTCTTGCCGGCGCCGGTGGGGCCGTGCAGCAGGAACAGTCCCGCGGCGGACAGCTCGTCGAAGTCGACGCTCTGGGTGCTCCCGAAGGGCCCGAAGGCGGTGAGGTGCAGCCGGTGGAGCCTCACCGTGCCACCTCCCGCGCAGCGTCGTCCGCGCGGACCGCGTCGAAGGCGTCGCGCAGCACGGTTCGTTCGTGTGGGTCGGGGCCGGTGCCGCGCACATGGGCCACGAAGTCCTCGGCGATCTGCTGGTCGTCGCGGCCGGCGAGGCGGCGGGCGTAGGAGACCTCGGGGTCGTCGGCGGTGCGGGCCGGGTCGAAGACGAGGCTGAGGGTGTGCGGGAAGCGCTCGGTGAGCCGGGCCATGGGGTCGGCCGGGCGGACGGCGTCGGTGAGCGTCGCCTCGACCCACGCGTCCTCGTGCCGCGCCAGGGCGGGGTCGTCGAGCAGTTCCTCCAGGGTGCCGCGGATCCGGGCCAGGGCGCGCGGCACCGGGCAGTCGACGCGCTCGGCGGTCACTGTCCCGTCCGCGGCCAGGTCGACGAGCCACATGGTCTTGCGGTGGCCGGCCTCGGAGAAGGAGTACGGCAGCGGGGAGCCGGAGTAGCGGACCCGGTCGGTGAGGGTCTGGCAGCCGTGCAGATGGCCGAGCGCCACGTAGTCTACGCCGTCGAACACCCCGGCGGGAACGGCGGCCACCCCGCCGACGCTGATGTCCCGCTCGCTGTCGCTGGGTTCGCCGCCGGTGACGAAGGCGTGGGCGAGGACCACGGAGCGGGTGCCGGGCGGACGTCCGGCGAGATCGGCGCGGACGCGGTCCATGGCGGCGGCGAGCACCGTCTCGTGTCCGGCCTTCTCCACCGCGAACTCGTCCCGCACCAGGGCGGGCTCGAGATAGGGAAGCCCGTAGAAGGCGACGTCCCCCTGCCCGTCGGACAGCACCACCGGTGTGCCGCACGCGGCCGGTTCGGTCCGCAGATGGATGCCGGCCCGCCCCATGAGTCCGGCGCCGACGCCCAGGCGGCGGGCCGAGTCGTGGTTGCCGGAGATCATCACCGTGGGCACCCCGAGGCCGGCGAGGCGGTGCAGGGCGTCGTCGAACAGCTCGACCGCGGCGAGCGGAGGCACCGCGCGGTCGTACACGTCTCCCGACACGACCACCACGTCCACATCGCGCTCACGCACGGTGGTGACGAGGTGGCCGATGAACTCGGCCTGGGCACCGAGCATGCCGACCCGGTGGAAGGACCGGCCGAGGTGCCAGTCGGAGGTATGCAGAATTCTCAAGATGCCGCTCCGACCTGCACCTGCATGTTTCCCCTAACCCAGCCCCTGTGGTGAGCAGCGACCACGCTAGCCCCCGTCAGCACCTGCTCCGTCACGGGCCTCAGTCTGCCACCAGCGTCGGGGGTCGGATGGCCGCGATCCGGACGGTGAAGTGCACGCCGTCTCTGATCTTCTTGCGAGCACGCGCGTTTCGCGGCCCGTGGGGAATTGCCGCATGCCGTACTTCACAAGCGTGACTGCAAAGGCCAATCCCGCCGGCCTGTTCCGGCGCCGCGGCCTCGGTACTGTGAACGGGTTGCGGAACAAGGAGCCATGAATGTCACCAGGATTCCCCTTGTACTTCACCGACGAAGAAGGGGTGCGGCATGCAATTGGAAGCGTCCCTGAGCTGGAAGAAACAATCGAGTCCGGCGACGACTTCGATCCTCCCTACCGCTGTGAGGACAGCGGAGGACGACGCATACGAGTCGTCATATGGGACCTCCAATTGCTCTGCCTGCAAATCTTTCCGAGGATTACGACGGCATGTTGGCGGAGATCGTCGAGTCGACGCATCCAGATGGAACCCGCGAGTGGCTCGAAACGTTCCGCGGCAAGCCTCTCAGGTCGGTCAAGGAGACTTCGAGTGGCGAACACTACGCCGAGCCCGAGAGGTGGGACTCGACGCCACCGGCTTTCTCCGCCCAGGCGGAACTGTCCGCCATGAGACGTGAGGAGTTCCACGACAAGTGGCTGGGCGTGCGGGCTTCAGAAGATGACAGACGAGGTGCCGATACCGACCGGTCACACGTCTCCGTACGCCTCGCCGCCGAGCTCGAACCCGGCCGTCCCCGCGGTCGCGTCGGCGAGCCAGGCGCGGAAGGCGGGCACGTCGGCGTCCGGGAGGCCGATCCGGATCGTGACCTCCTCGCCGTAGTGCACGTCGCGCACGTCGCGTCCGGTGGCGCGCAGGTCGTTCTCGACCTTGCCGGCCCGCTGGTGGTCGACGGTCACGGTGGCCAGCCGGAAGCGGCGCCGGGTGAGGGTGCCGATCGTGTCCAGGGCCTCGCCGACGGCGCCGCCGTACGCGCGGATGAGGCCGCCCGCGCCGAGCTTGACGCCGCCGTAGTAGCGCGTGACGACGGCGACCACGTAGCGCATGTCACGGCGCAGGAGCATCTGGAGCATGGGGACGCCGGCGGTGCCGCCGGGTTCGCCGTCGTCGCCGGCCTTCTGGGTGGAGGCGTCGGCGCCGATGACGTAGGCCCAGCAGTTGTGGGTGGCGTCGGCGTGCTCCTTGCGGACGGCGGCGATGAAGTCCTGCGCCTCCTGCTCGGTGGCCGCCGGGGCGAGGGCGCACAGGAAACGGGAGCGGTTGATCTCGGTCTCGTGCACACCCGCGCGCGCGACGGTGCGGTACTCGTCCTGCATCCGGCCAGCCTATGCGCCGCCACGCGGGCGGGACGCCGCGGCTAGGGTCTGTCGTTTGGATCATGTCGCAGGGAACCGGCGGTGCCTCGTCAACACCGTGAGCGGGGCCTGGTGCGTGCAGCTGCAAGGCGGAGGAGGGCGCCAGGGCGGAGCCCTGGCAACCGACGACAACGCCGCAGATACGCGTGCCGGGCCCCGCGTCTGCGGCGTGATCCAAACGACAGGCCCTAGCGCTTGCCGCCCCGGGGCACGGTCAGCGACGTGAGCAGGGCGCTGCCGGGGGCGAGGTCCCGCCACCGGGCGCCGCGCCAGGAGAGCACGGCGACCGCGGAGGTGGGGAACTTCGCGCGGACGCGGTCCAGGGTGTCGTCCAGTCCGTCACCGGCCAGGGCCAGGACGAGGTCCTCGAGCCCCGGGTTGTGGCCGACCAGGAGCAGCGTCTCGACCTCGGCCGGCACCTCGTGGACCACGGCCAGCAGCGCGGGACCGTCGGCGTGGTACAGACGCGGGTCGTGACGGACCGGCGGGGGCGTGCCCCACTGGGCGGCGGCCAGTTCCCAGGTCCGGCGTGCGCGCACCGCGGTGGAGCACAGGGCGAGGCCGGGCAGACAGTCGGTGTCGGCGAGCACCCGTCCGGCGGCGGGCGCGTCCCTGGCGCCGCGCGGGGCGAGAGGCCGTTCGTGGTCGGTGACGCCCTCCGGGCGGGCGGACTTGGCGTGCCGCAGGACGACCAGGCGGCGCAGGGGTCCCGCGCCGGCGCGCTCGATCATGCCGGGGACCCCAGGTCGCGGGTGAGGTCGAGGCCGAGCAGACGGTCGGCATAGGCGAAGGTCTCGAAGCGGGCGCCGTCCGGCAGCTCGGGGTCGGTCTCCACCGCGCGGAGCACTCTCAGCACGCCGGCCGTGTCCAGGTCGTCCTCCCAGGCGGTACGCAGGTCCGCGCGCACCGCGTCCGGGACGGGGCGCGAGGGCCGGCGGGCCCAGTCGGCGACCGCGCGGCGCCAGCGCCCGAGGGTGTCGCGGGCGACGTCCAGGGCGGCCGGGCCAACCGTGACGGGTGCTCGTCCGGGGTGTGCGAGCAGGGCCAGGCGCAGTACGGCGGGGTCGATGGAGTCCGGTGGGCCGGGTGCCTCCCAGTGCACGGGTGCCACGGCCAGGCACGGCCCCTCCGGGGTTTCGGCGCCCTCGCCCGCCACGTGCAGCACCTGCGCCTCGCCCAGACCGGTGCCGGCGTCCCGGCCGTCCTCGAAGGGACGGACGCCGAGGGCCTCGCCCGCGGCGCGGAGCTCCGCCTGCTGCCGCTCGCCGGTGAGCAGCGCCCACACGGGCGTGCCGCCGAGTTCCAGGGCGCGTACGAGCAGGTCGGCGACGAGCAGCACACGCAGGTTCGCCGGGTCGAACCCCTGTGTGTGGGCCTCGACCCGGGTCAGCCCCCGCCGGGCGGGGGCTGCGTCCACGGGCTCGCCGGTTCGGGCGTCGGTGATGCGCAGCACGAGGCGAGCGTAGGCGTGCGAGCGGGCGTACGCAGGTATCCCGCACGCTTTTCGGGTCGCCGTGCGCCGTTCCCGGCATCGCACGGCTCTCCGGCCGCTAGAGTCGGCGGCCCTCCGGGGCGGCGGTCACGGGAATCACCGCGTGTCCTGCCTCGTTGTGCGGAGCGACAGTTCTTCCACGATTCCGGGAGGCCGCAGGTGTACGGCGACGAGGCAACGGTCCGAAAGATCCTCACCCAGCGCGGTGACACCTGGGCCGTGGTGGGCCTGTCGTCGAACCGGCAGCGCGCGGCGTACGGCGTCGCCCAGGTGCTCCAGCGCTTCGGCAAGCGCGTGGTGCCGGTGCACCCGAAGGCCGAGACCGTACACGGCGAGCAGGGGTACGCCTCGCTCGCGGACATCCCGTTCGACGTGGATGTCGTGGACGTGTTCGTCAACAGCGACCTGGCCGGTGCGGTCGCCGACGAGGCGGTGGCCAAGGGCGCCGAGGCGGTGTGGTTCCAGCTCGGCGTCATCGACGAGGCGGCCTACGAGCGGACCCGCGCGGCGGGGTTGGACATGGTGATGGACCGCTGCCCCGCGATCGAGATACCCCGGCTCGGCTGACCGCTCCCTGGGGCCGCCACGACACGGTGCCGCGAGGGTGCCGTGCCGCCATAATGACGCGATGACGCAGAGCTCCCCCCGCTCCAACTCCCCTGGCCCACAACACTTTCCGGTTGTCGTCGTGGGCGCCGGGCCCGCCGGGCTGACCGTCGGCAACATCCTGCGGGCGGCCGGTGTGGACTGTCTGGTCCTGGAGACCGAGAGCCGGGAGTTCATCGAACGCCGGCCCCGGGCGGGGGTGATCGAGGAGTGGGCGGTGCGCGGCCTGGAGCGGCGGGGCCTGGCGGGGAACCTGCTGGACCGCGCCGAGCTGCACACCGCGTGCGAGTTCCGTTTCGACGGGGAGCGCTACCGGTTCTCGTACCAGGAGCTGACGGGTCGTCACCACTGGGTCTATCCGCAGCCCTTGCTGGTGACGGACCTGGTGCGCGAGTACGCGGACGTGCGCGGCGGGGACATGCGGTTCGGCGTGCGCGACGTACGGCTGCACGGCCTGGACAGCGACCGCCCCTCGGTGTCCTACGTCTGCCCCCGCAGCGGCCGGCGGGAGGTCGTGGCCTGTGACTTCGTCGCCGGCTGCGACGGCGCCCGCGGGGTGAGCAGGTCGTCCGTCGCGCCGGAGCGGGCCAGGGTCGCGCGGCACGACTACGGGATCGGCTGGCTGGCCCTGCTCGCCGAGGCGCCGCCGTCCGCCGACTGCGTCCTGTTCGGCTGCCACCCGGACGGCTTCGCCGGCCAGATGCCCCGCAGTCCCGAGGTGACCCGCTACTACCTCCAGTGCCCGCCCGGCGACGACCCGGGCTCCTGGCCGCACGAGCGCGTCTGGACGCAGTTGCGGCGCCGGCTGGCGGCGGCGGGAGCGGCTCCGCCTGCCGAGGGGCGGCTGATCGAGAAGCGTGTGCTGGACATGCACGACTACGTCACCGAACCGATGGCGTTCGGCCGGCTCTTCCTGGCCGGGGACGCGGCGCATCTGGTCGCGCCGATCGCCGCCAAGGGCATGAACCTCGCCCTGCACGACGCGTTCCTGCTCGGGGACGCCCTGGTCGCGCGGCTCACCAGGGACGACGAGAGCGGACTGAGGGGCTACTCCCGGGAGTGTCTGCGCCGGGTGTGGGACTACCAGGAGTTCTCCCAGTGGCTGTCCGAGGTGTACCACGGCGCCGCGACGGGGGACCCGTTCCGTTCGGGCACCGCACTCGCCCGGCTGCACCGCCTGTTCACCTCCCCCACCGCCGCGGCCGCGTTCGCCGAGCAGTACCTGGGTACGGCGGCCCGGTACTGAGGGCGCGGCACCCCGTCAGTCGTGCGGGGGACGGCCGCCGATCCGGTGGTCGGCCACGTTCAGCGCCTCGTCCACCAGCCGCCGCAGATGGCCGTCGCGCAGGGAGTAGATCACCCTGCGGCCCTCCTTTCGGGTGTCCACCAGGCCGGCGAGACGCAGCCGCGCCAGATGCTGGCTGACCGCCGGACGTGCCGCCCCGCACACCTCGGTGAGTGTGGTGACGTCGGCCTCGCCGCCGCTCAGGGCGTGCAGCAGGGTCAGCCGGGTGCGGTCGCCGAGCAGCGCCAGTAGCTCCGCCGCGAGCGCGAACTGCTCCTCGCCCGGAGTGTGCGGATGCGCATCCTGCGCAGATGACAGGTGCATGCGTGCGCTCATACGCACATAATGACTCCGTGGGCGCCGCCGCGTCCATCCCGCCCAGGCACCGGCTCCGGAAGGAACGACCGTGACCGACCGGCACCACCACGACCACCAGCACCGGCCTTCCCTGTTCCACCGCCTCGCCCATCGCCTCCGTCCCCATTCCCACGAGAGCGCCGACAAGCTCGATTCCGCCCTGGAGTCCTCCGCCCGGGGCATACGCGCGCTGTGGGTCTCCCTCGCGGTGCTCGGGGTGACGGCGCTGGCGCAGGCGGTGGTGGTGTTCGTCTCGGGCTCGGTGGCCCTGCTCGGCGACACGGTGCACAACGCGGCCGACGCGCTGACCGCCGTACCGCTCGGCATCGCCTTCGTACTGGGGCGGCGCGCCGCCACCCGCCGCTTCACCTACGGCTACGGGCGGGCCGAGGACCTGGCCGGCCTCGTGATCGTGCTGACGATCGCCGCGTCCGCGGCCTTCGCGGGCTGGACCGCGTTCGACCGGCTGCTGGACCCGCGGCCCGTCGAGCACGTTCCGGTGGTCGCCGCCGCGGCCCTGGTCGGGTTCGCGGGGAACGAGTGGGTGGCCCGGTACCGCATCCGCGTCGGGCGTGCCATCGGCTCGGCCGCGCTGGTCGCCGACGGGCTGCACGCCCGCACGGACGCGTTCACCTCGCTGGCGGTGCTGCTGAGCGCCGGCGGCGCGGCCCTGGGGTGGCGGTACGCCGACCCGGTGGTGGGGCTCGCGATCACGGCGGCCATCGCGCTGGTCCTGCGCGACGCCGCGCGGGAGGTGTTCCGGCGGGTGCTGGACGCCGTGGACCCGGCGCTGGTGGACCGGGCCGAGCGGGCGCTGACGGAGGTGCGCGGGGTGCGAGGCGTGGGCGAACTCCGGCTGCGCTGGATCGGCCACCGGCTGCGTGCGGAGGTGGCGGTCGTGGTGGACGGCGGGGCCACGGTGCGCGAGGCCCATCGCATCGCCGTCGACGCCGAGCACGCACTGCTGCACGCCGTTCCCCGGCTCACGGCCGCGATGGTCCACGCCGACCCGGAACCGGTGCCGGGTGCGGCGGACCCGCATCAGCCGCTGGCCCACCACGCGGCGGGCCCGGCCTGAGGCCCGACGGGCGGCCTCAGGCCACGCCGAGGCCCTCCAGGACGACCGCTCCGGGCAGCTCCGCGAACGCCTTGCCCGGAACCAGCAGCTTGCCGCGCCGCCGGCCGCTGCCGACGAGCACGTACGGCAGGTCCACGACGGCGGCGTCGACGAGGACCGGCCAGTCGCCGGGCAGCCCGATGGGCGTGATGCCCCCGTACTCCATGCCGGTCTCGCCCGTCGCCGTGTCCATCGGGGCGAAGGAGGCCTTGCGGGCACCGAGGTGACGGCGGACGACGCCGTTGACGTCGAGCCGGGTGGTGGACAGCACGACGCATGCGGCGAGCGTGGTGTCGCCGCCGCGCTTGCCCGCGACGACCACGCAGTTCGCCGACCGCTCCAGCAGGTCCCGGCCGTAGTGCTCGACGAAGACCGCGGTGTCGGCCCAGCGCGGATCGGTCTCGACGTAGAGGATCCGGTCGGCGGGGACGCTGCCGCTCCAGGCGCGGACGGCGGCGGCCACCGGGGCGGTCAGCTCGTCGAGACAGTCGGGCGTGGGCGTGGCGTGGTCGAAGGCTCCGATGGGTGCGCGCATGGCCGCACCGTAACAGCCGCCGAAAGGCGGTCGAAGGGGCGTCTCAGAGCACGGGCGGCACCGAGACGGTCATGATCATCTCCATCGGGTCGTCACCCTGGTTGCCGTACGTGTGGGGCACGTTGGCCTCGAAGGAGGCGCTGGCGCCCGGGGGCACCCGGTGCTCGGCGCCGTCGACGGTGAGCGTCAGTTCCCCGGTGGTGACGTGGACGAGTTCGACCGTGCCGGCCGGGTGCGGGTCGGAGTCGCTGCTCTCGCCGGGCATGAGCCGCCACTCCCACATCTCCAGCGGGCCGGGCGCCTCGGCGCCGGCGAGCAGCCGGTTGTAGCTGCCGCCTTCGGTGTGCCACAGCCGCACCGTCTGGTCGGCGGGGACGATCCGGACCTGGGGGCCCCGCTCGTAGTCGAGCAGCGTGGTGATGCTGACCCCCAGGGCGTCGCCGATCTTGACGACCGTGCCGATGCTCGGGTTGGTGCGGGCCTGCTCGATCTGGATGAGCATGCCGCGGCTGACGCCCGCCCGCGCCGCGAGCGCGTCCAGGGTGAAGCCGCGTTCGGCGCGCCAGCGCTTGACGTTGCGCGCCAGGGACTGGGTCAGCAGGTCGAGATCCGACACATTCCGTCCGTTCCGTTCCGTCGGGTTCAATATTCTGGATGGCCTAGTTCACTATGTTCGACTACGGTGTGGTGCACCCGATTGTTCACCGCACTGTACTGCGAGGTCCGCCGTGACAGCACTTTTCGCCCTGGCCACGAGCCTGTTGTGGGGTCTGGCCGACTTCGGCGGCGGACTGCTGACCCGGCGCACGCCCGCGCTCACCGTGGTCGTGGTCTCGCAGTCCATCGCGGTGGCCGTGCTCGGTGCGATCGTCGTCGCGACGGGCGCCTGGAGCGAGGCGGACGGCCGGCTGTGGTTCGCCGTGGCCGCCGGGCTGGTCGGGCCGGTGGCGATGCTGGCCTTCTACAAGGCGCTCGCCCTGGGCCCGATGGGGGTCGTCTCCCCGCTGGGCTCGGTCGGCGTGGCCGTGCCCGTCGGGGTGGGGCTGGTCCTGGGCGAGCGGCCCGGGGTGCTCCAGTTCGCGGGCATCCTGGTCGCCGTGGCCGGTGTCGTCCTGGCCGGCGGACCGCAGTTCAGGGGCGCACCGGTGCAGCGCCAGGCCGTGCTGCTCACGCTGCTCGCGGCGTTGGGCTTCGGCGCGGTGATGGCCCTGATCGCCGAGGCGTCGACGACCCTCACCGGCCTCTTCCTCGCCCTGCTCGTGCAGCGGGTCACCAATGTGGCGGCGGGCGGCCTCGCCCTCGCGGTCTCCGTGCGCCGGGGGAATGCCGCGCTGAGCCCGGGCGGGTTTCCCTGGCGCTCGCTGCCGGCGCTCGCGTTCGTCGGTCTCGCCGATGTCGCGGCCAACGGCACGTACGCGATCGCCGCGCAGACCGGGCCGGTCACGGTGGCCGCGGTTCTGGCCTCGCTCTACCCGGTGGTCACCGCCGTCGCCGCCAGAGGGCTGCTCAGTGAGCGGCTGCGTGCGGTGCAGACGGCCGGAGCGGGGCTGGCCCTGGTGGGATCGTTGCTGCTGGCCACGGGGTGAGGGCCGGTCAGCTCCCGGGTTCCAGCTCCGCGAGCCGGGGTGCGCCGTCGGCGAGCCGGTCCGCGCATTCCGCGTCCAGTTCGGCGAGCCGGTCCGCGCTCTGCCCGTCCAGCTCCGCGAGCCGGGCCACGCTCTCCTCGTCCAGCGACGACAGCGCCCGCAACTGCTCCGGGGTGACCCCCTCCGGGATCGGCACGGGCGCCGGCGTGCGCAGCGGCGGCTGCCAGCCCTCGGCGGGGGTCCAGCGGCGTACGACGCGGGCCGGGGCCCCCGCGACCACGGCGTGGTCGGGCACCGCGCCCCGGACCACCGCTCCCGCGGCCACCACCACGTTGCGCCCGATGCGCGCCCCCGGAAGGATCACCGCGCCGGTGCCGATCCAGCAGCCCGCGCCGATCTCCACCGGCTCCATGCGCGGCCACTGCTTGCCGATGGGCTCGTGCGGATCGTCGTAGGAGTGATTGGTCGAGGTGACGTAGACGTACGGCCCGAAGTAGCAGTCGCTGCCGATGGTGACGGCCGTGTCGGCGATGATGTGACTGCCGCGGCCCAGGACGACGCCGTCGCCGATGCGCAGGATCGGCTCGGGACCGAGGTCGAGGCCGGGCATCAGACCGGCGGTGAGCGTCACCTGCTCGCCGACGATGCAGTGCGCGCCGAGCCGGATCCACGGTTCGCCGAACACCGTGCCGAGCGGGAAGGCGAGGCGGGTGGCCTCGCCGATCGAGCCGAAGCGGAAGCGGCCGGGGTGCTCGGCGGTCACCGAGCCCGTGCGCTGCACCCAGGCCCAGCCCGCGTGGACCGCGCGCTGAGCGAGGCGGCGCGGCCAGGACGAGAACGTGTTCTTGCGCTTCGGCACGGGTTCACCGTAGTCGGCGGGCGTCGCGCCCACGGGCCGCCGCCCCTGTGATCTTCACCCCACCGGGTGGCGTACGGTTCCCTCATCACCCGACGAGGAGGCGACGATGACCCACCAGGCGCTGATCAGCGGCATCGGCGGCAAGGAGCCGCAGGTGGACCCGGAGGCCTTCGTGGCACCCACGGCCTCGGTGATCGGGGACGTGACGCTGCACGCGGGCACGAGCGTCTGGTACGGGGCCGTGCTCCGCGGTGACGTGGAGCGGATCTCCGTCGGCGCGAGCAGCAACGTGCAGGACAACTGCACGCTGCACGCCGATCCCGGCTTTCCGGTCAGCGTGGGCGAGCGGGTCTCCATCGGTCACAACGCCGTGGTGCACGGGGCGACCGTCGAGGACGACTGCCTGATCGGCATGGGTGCGACCGTGCTGAACGGCGCGGTGATCGGCGCGGGGTCGCTCGTCGCCGCGCAGGCGCTGGTGCCACAGGGGATGCGGGTGCCGCCCGGGTCGCTGGTCGCGGGCGTGCCGGCGAAGGTGCGGCGGGAGCTCAGCTCCGAGGAACGGGAGGGGCTCACCCTCAACGGCACGATGTACGCGGAGCTGGCGAAGGCTCACCGGGACGAACTAGGCGCGTAAGGGCTGCCGGCGGACTGCGGGCCGTCCAGGGCCGGTCACGCAGTTCCCGCGCCCCCGGGGGGCTGCTACTCGCCCGCCATGGCAGGCTCGGGTGCCGCCTTCCTTGCCTTGCGCTTCAGTACCAGCATCGACGTGATGCCGATCAGTACCGCCAGCACCAGGCCCAGCCACGAGAAGCGCTTGAGCCAGGACTCGGCGACGACGCCGACGTAGTGGATGACGGCCGTGGTGCCGCCCGCCCACAGGACGCCGCCGAGGACGTTGGCGGTGAGGAACTTCCCGTACGGCATCCGCAGCACACCCGCGAGCGGGCCGGCGAGGATGCGCAGCAGGGCGATGAAGCGGCCGAAGAAGACCGCCCACATGCCCCACTTCCGGAAGGACCGCTCGGCGGTCGCGATGTGCCCCTCGCCGAAGTGCCGGGGGAACTTCGCGCCCAGCCAGGCCAGCAGCGGCCGTCCGCCCCTGCGGCCGATGGCGTAGCCGATCGAGTCGCCGATGATCGCGCCGGCGGTGGCGCCGGCGCCGAGGACCACCGGGTCGATGTCTCCGTGCTGGGAGGCGAGCAGCGCGGAGGAGACCAGGACGATCTCCCCCGGCAGCGGGATACCCAGGCTCTCCAGCCCGATGACCAGACCACCAGTGCGCACACGGCGACCGCGGGTACGGTCCCGAGCCACGCCTGGACGTGAACGCCGCTTCCTCCCGCTCCGCCGGTCCTGTGTCCGTGCACCCGAGGAGGGCGCACGGACGGGAAGCCTACCGTTTCGGGATGCTTTGCCCGGACTCAGGCGTTCCAGCTCCACTCCGCCACTTCGGGCAGGTCGGTGCCGTGCTCGCGGATCCAGGCGTGGTGCCGCGTGCGCGCGTCGGCCATCCGCTGCCGTAGGGCGGCGGACCGTACGGCCAGTCCCGGGACGCGGTCGATGACGTCCATGACCAGCCGGTAGCGGTCGAGGTCGTTGCGGACGACCATGTCGAACGGCGTGGTCGTGGTGCCGGACTCCTTGTAGCCGCGCACGTGCAGGTGCTGGTGGCCGTTGCGGCGGTAGGCGAGGCGGTGGATCAGCCACGGATAGCCGTGATAGGCGAAGATCACCGGCTTGTCGGCGGTGAACAGGCCGTCGTACTCGAAGTCGGTCATGCCGTGCGGGTGTTCCCCGTGGGGCATCAGCCGGGCGATGTCGACGACGTTCACCACGCGGACCGCCAGCTCCGGCAGATGGCGGCGCAGCAGCTGAGCGGCGGCCAGCACCTCCTGGGTCGGCACGTCCCCGGCGCAGCCGAGCACCACGTCGGGTTCGCCGCCGTTCTCGGTGCCGGCCCACTCCCAGATCCCGGCGCCCCGTGCGCAGTGGACGCGCGCCTCGTCGATCGACAGCCAGTCGTAGCAGGGCTGCTTGCCGGCCACGATCACGTTGACGTAGTCGCGGCTGCGCAGGGCGTGGTCCGCGACGGACAGCAGGGTGTTGGCGTCCGGCGGGAGGTAGACCCGTACGACGTGGGGACTCTTGTTGAGCACGTGGTCGACGAAACCGGGGTCCTGGTGGGAGAAGCCGTTGTGGTCCTGGCGCCACACGTGCGAGGTGAGCAGGTAGTTGAGTGAGGCGATGGGCGCACGCCAGGGCAGCTCGCGGGAGGTCTTCAGCCATTTGATGTGCTGGTTGACCATCGAGTCGACGATGTGCACGAACGCCTCGTAGCAGGAGAACAGCCCGTGCCGGCCGGTGAGGAGGTAGCCCTCCAGCCAGCCCTGGCAGAGGTGTTCGGAGAGGATCTCCATCACCCTGCCGTGCCGGTCGAGGTGTTCGTCGACGTCGAGGGTGGCGGCCTGCCAGGCCTTGCCGCTGGCGTCGTAGACGGCCTGGAGCCGGTTGGACGCGGTCTCGTCGGGGCCGACGAGCCGGAAGTCCCGCCGGCCGGCGGTGTCCCGCATGACCCGTTCAAGGAGGTCGCCGAGGATCCGGGTGGGCTCGTGGAGTGTCGTGCCCGGTTTGTCGACGGGGACGGCGAAGTCGTCGAGCGAGGGCATGGGCAGGTCGCGTACCAGCAGTCCGCCGTTGGCGCGCGGCGTGGAGCCGAGGCGCCGGGCACCTTCCGGGACACAGGCGAGCACGTCCGCGACCGGCCGGCCCGCGCCGTCGAACAGTTCCTCGGGCCGGTACGACTTCAGCCAGGCCTCCAGCTGCCGCAGGTGCCCCGGGTCGTCACGCACGCCGGGAAGCGGCACCTGGTGGGCGCGCCAGGTGCCCTCGACGGGCTGTCCGTCCACCTCGTCGGGGCCCGTCCAGCCCTTCGGGGTGCGCAGCACGATCACGGGCCAGCGCGGGCGCCCGGTCGCGCCGTCCTCGCGGGCGGCGCGCTGCGCCTCGGCGATGCGGTCCAGGGCGGCGTCCATGGCCCCGGCCAGCGCGCGGTGGACGGCGGCGGGGTCGTCGCCGCTCACGTGGAGGGGTTCGTGGCCGTAGCCGCGCAGCAGTGCGTCGAGTTCGGCCTCGGGCAGGCGGGCCAGGACGGTCGGATTGGCGATCTTGTAGCCGTTGAGGTGCAGGATCGGCAGGACGGCACCGTCGTGGACCGGGTCGAGGAACTTGTTGGAGTGCCAGGACCCGGCCAGCGGCCCGGTCTCCGCCTCGCCGTCGCCGATCACGCAGGCGACCAGCAGGCTCGGGTTGTCGAGGGCTGCGCCGTAGGCGTGGGCGAGGGAGTAGCCGAGTTCGCCGCCCTCGTGCACGGAGCCGGGGACCTCGGGGGCGACGTGGCTGGGCACGCCGCCGGGGAACGAGAATTGGCGGAACAGCCGTTCCATCCCCGCCGCGTCCCGGCCGACGTCCGGGTAGGTCTCGCTGTAGCTGCCCTCCAGCCAGGAGTTGGCCAGCACCGAAGGTCCGCCGTGCCCCGGCCCCCAGATGCACAGCGCGTCCAGGTCCCGGGCCGCGATCACCCGGTTGAGGTGGGTGTACACGAGGTTCAGTCCGGGCGACGTGCCCCAGTGACCGAGCAGCCGGGGTTTGATGTGCTCGGGCCGGAGGGGCTCGGTGAGCAGCGGGTTGGCCAGCAGGTAGATCTGGCCCGCCGAGAGGTAGTTGGCGGCCCGCCAGTGGGCGTCCAGCGTGCGCAGTTCCTCGTCGCTCAGTGCGGTCCGGATGTCCTGGTCCTCAGGCATGGATGACTCCGTGAGTGGTCGGCCTGGGTGGTCGGGGTGTCGGCGGGCACGGGCGGGGCCGCGCCCTGGACGGGCATCAGGAGCGGGGTACCAGTTTCCCGGGGGCCGATGCCCCTCGCACGGCACAACGGGCCAGGTGGCTCAATCCGGTGCGGTACGGCGGCGGGCGGACCCGTGGACGGCCGGCTCAGTCGTGCGCGACGACGGCGACCGGCGCGGCCGCGTGGTGCATCACCGCGTGCGTGACGGGCCCGATGTGGGCGCCGAGCGGGTTGCGGCGGATCCGGCGGCCGACGACCACCAGCGAGGACTGCGCGGACGCCTCGACCAGGCGGACGGACGGGCTGCCGCCGAAGGACTCCTCGACGACCTCCACACGGGGAAACTTCTCACGCCAGGGGGCGAGCGCCTCCGTCAGCCTCCCGGCCTCCTCCCGGACGACGGCGTCGTACGCCTCCGGCGCGGCCGCGAGACCGTAGGCGTAGTAGGGGGGCAGGGCCCAGCCGTGGACGGCGCGTACCGCGGTCCTGCGCCGCGCCGCCTCCTCGAAGGCGAAGCCGGTCACCGGATCGTGGGGCCGGTCCGCGTCCAGACCGAGCAGGACGGGCCGTTGGCGTGTGGCGGCCGACGGGATGCCCGCGGGGTCGGGTTCGTGCTCGTCGGCCGCCTGCGCACCGGCACGGACCAGGACGACGGGCCGCTCGGCGTGGGCCACGACGACGAGTCCGACCGAGCCGACCAGGAATCCGCCGATGCCGCCGAGCCCCCGGGAACCGAGCGCCAGCAGCTCGGCGTCCTTCGCGGCCTCGGTCAGCACCTCGTACGGCATGCCGTCGGTCTGCTCGTGCGTGATCGCGACACCGGGGTGACGCAGTCGCAGTCCCTCGGCGGTCTCACGCAGCATGCGGTCGCTCCAGCGGGTCCCGTCATCGGGCGGGGACGGGACCGGCACGGGCCCCGGAGCGGGCCGCCGGACGTGGAGCAGCCGCAGCGGCAGACCGCGCAGCAGCGCCTCCCGGGCCGCCCACTCGGCGGCGGCCCGGCTCTCGGCGGAGCCGTCGAGTCCGACTGTGATGGTGCGGGTCATGGTGGGCACCTCCGGCCGTTGGACGATCACCTCGAGTCTCGCCCGCACAGCGGATCCGGCCGCAGGGGCCACAGGTCCCGGGCCGGCGCCGAAGGGCCCCGGTCGGGCGCCGACGGGGAGAAGGGGCCGAACGCCATGTGCTTGGGGCCGTACGGCCCTTGGTGCCGAGCGGCGCGAAGGCGGACGCTGGCGGGACAAGGGCAGTACCGATCGTCCCGTCCGGGAGGCTCGCCATGTTCGCTCCCCCGTCCCCCAGCATGCCGCGCGCGCTGCCCGCCGAGCACCGGGCGCGGCTGGTGCGGACCGCCCGTGAGGTGTCCTTCCCGCAAGGTGCCCGGTTGTTCGAGGAGGGCGGCCACGCGGACCGGTTCTGGGTGATCCGCACCGGCACCGTCGAACTCGACATGCGGGTGCCCGGTCGCCGGGCCGCCGTCATCGAACGCCTCGGGCACAACGAACTCATCGGCTGGTCGTGGCTGTTCTCCCCGCACGTGTGGCACCTGGGCGCCGAGGCGGCCACTCCGGTGCGGGCGTACGAGTTCGACGCCCCGGCCGTCCTCGCCCTGTGCCAGGAGGACCCCGAGATCGGCCGGGACCTCACCCGGTGGGTCGGCGACGTGGTGGCCCACCGCCTGCACGCCGCCCGGGTCCGGCTGCTGGACCTCTACGGTCCCTACGGCGCCGGCGGCGCCCTGTGAGGGACGGCCGCCCCGCCTAGTGAAGGGGTGGTGAAGGTCAGCCGTTGGGGCGCAGGGTCCACACGACGGTCATCTCTCCGGTCACCGCGCCGTCCTCGCGGCGGATGGCGATCGAGACCGGGAACTCCGGGCGGCGGCCCTCGTCCAGTTCGGCCACGACGTCGGCGGCCGGGCGGCCGAGGGTCGCGGTGGCGGTGACCGGGCCCATCGCCAGCTTCTTGTAGGCGATCTCGGCGCGCACGGCCAGCGGTACCGCGCGGGAGAGCTGGTCCCCGAAGGCGGCGAGCACGATCGCGCCGCTCGCGGATTCGCCCAGCGTGAACATGGCACCGGCGTGCGGGCCTCCCACGTGGTTGTGGTAGTCGGCCTGGTCGGGCAGGGCCACCACGGCCCGCTCGGGCGTGGTCTCCAGGAACTGGAGATCGAGGGTACGGGCCATGGGCACCGTGGCGGCGAGCATCTCGCCGACGGACATCTGGTCTGCGCTCATGACCGCATGTTACCCACGAGTAGCCTGTCACCGCCATGCCGCTCGGCCTCGAGTTGCTACGTCCCCGTCAAAGGGCGGTGACCCAATCGTGTCCCGGGCGCGGCTAGGGTGGCTGCCCATGTGGCCAGGACAGCAGCCGCCCGGGGGCGAGCAGAACCCGCAGTCGAACAATCCGTACCAGCAGCCGGGGTACCAACAGCCGAATCCGTATCAGCAGCCCGGCTACCAGCAGCCGAACCCGTATCAGCAGCAGTCGCAGTGGAGCGGTCCGTCCACGGCGGGCATGCCTCAGCCCCCGCAGGGCGGGGGCGGCGGGAACCGGACCAAGCTGGTGGCCATCGTCGCGGCGACGGCCGTGGTGGTGGCGGCGGGCGTCACCGGCTTCCTGGTGCTCGGCGGTGACAAGGACGACGAGGCCGACGGCAAGAAGAACGCCAAGCCGAGCGCGACCGCGTCCAAGAGCACCTCCGCGGAGCCGAGCGCCTCCGCCTCGGGCGGCAACCCTCGGGGCGGTGACGCGGAGAAGGCGACCATTCCGGGCTGGCAGGTCGTCGTCAACACACGCTTCGGCACCAAGTTCGACGTCCCCGGCGACTGGGAGATCGAGACTCCCGGCACCAGTGTGGGCTTCGAGTGGGAGGAGAAGGACGGTGAGATGGGCCGCACCACCGTCACCGCCCCGGCGTATCTGAAGTCCCAGTGGTGCACCAGCGACGACAACAAGGACGGCCGCGAGGAGGACACCGCCCTCGCCACCGCCGGAACGCGCGGTGAGAACGGCGCGAAGACCACGCAGGAGGCGGCCGAGACCCGGGTGCCGTGGTGGATCTACGGCGGGTACACGCAGCCCGACAAGAAGAGCGTCAAGCAGGTGAAGCCGAAGGCCTACACCACCAAGTCGGGCATCAAGGGCCATGTCGCCATGTCGCACTCGGAGAACACCCCGCAGAAGGGCAAGTGCGACAGCGAGGGCAAGGCGATCACGTTCGCGTTCAAGAACGGCGCGGGCGACTTCGTCACCTGGAACCTCTACGGGGCCAAGGGCGTCAAGGACGAGATCCCGGACGAGACCGTGCAGAAGATCCTCAGCACGGTGCGCCTGACCGAGGAACCGCCGACGGGGACGTAGCAGGCCGGGGGGCCGGCGGCCCATTTGGCAAGTCGGCCCCCGCCCGGCGATAGTCACGGGGTGCCGACCTCCGTCCTTCGCCGCCGCCCCGCCTGGGCCGGGCGCAACTACTCCCTGCTCACCGCCGCCGCCGTGGTGACCGGCCTCGGCAGCAACAGCGCGCTGATCGCCGCCGCGTTCGCCGTGCTGGGCGCCGGCGGCGACGGCGGCGACGTGGGTCTGGTGGCCGCCGCCCGCACCCTTCCGCTGGTGCTGTTCCTGCTGATCGGCGGCGCCGTCGCGGACCGGCTGCCGCGGCACCGGGTGATGGTCGCGGCCAATGTCCTGAACTGTGTCTCGCAGGCCGCGTTCGCGGCGCTGGTCCTGGCGGGCGAGGCGCAGCTGTGGCAGATGATGCTCTTCAGCGCGCTCGGCGGCACCGGTCAGGCGTTCTTCAACCCGGCCGCCGAGGGCATGCTGCTGTCCTCGGTCGACGGCGAGCAGGCCGGACGGGCGTTCGCGGTGTTCCGGATGGCGATGCACGGGGCGACCCTCGGCGGTGCCGCTCTCGGCGGTGCGATGGTCGCGGCGATCGGGCCGGGCTGGGTGCTGGCGGCGGACGCGGCGGCCTTCGCGGTCGCCGCCGCGCTGCGGGCGTTCCTCGATGTGAAGCACATCCCCGCGCGTGCCCCGGGCGGCGGCATGCTGTCCGATCTGAAGGAGGGCTGGCGGGAGTTCACCGGCCGGCCCTGGCTGTGGGGCATCGTCGTCCAGTTCTCCGTCGCCAACGCGGTCGTCGGCGCGGCCGACGCGGTCTACGGGCCGCTCGTCGCCCGGGACCATCTGGGCGGGGCCGCGCCGTGGGGCGTGGCGCTCGCCTTCTTCGGCGGGGGCACGGTGGTGGGCGCGCTGCTGATGACCCGATGGCAGCCGCGCCGTCTGCTGCTCGTCGGCACCCTGTGCGTGTTCCCGCTGGCGCTGCCGTCCGCGGCGCTCGCCGTGCCGGTGCCGGTCGCGCTGCTGTGCACGGTGATGTTCCTGACCGGCTTGTCCGTGGAGGTGTTCGGCGTCTCCTGGATGACCGCGCTGCACCAGGAGATCCCCGAGGAGAAGCTCTCCCGGGTGGCGGCGTACGACTGGTTCGGCTCCGTGGCGCTGGTGCCGGCGGCGATGGCGCTGGCGGGCCCGGCGGAGACGGCGTTCGGCCGCACGGAGGCGCTGTGGGGCTGCGCCGCGCTGGTCGTGGTCGTCACGGCGGCGGTCCTGTGCGTCCCGGACGTACGCAACCTGCGCCGCCGGACCCTGCGCGTCACCGGCACGGCCGTCGCGGCCGGACATCCCGCCGGTACGCGCGAGCCGGCGCCGCAGGACTGAGCCCACGGGCCCTCACCGGACGCCGTACCGCCGGGCGCCCGGACCCGGTCCGCGCGTCAACCGATGCCGAAGGCTCCGGCCGGGGGTTCGGGTGACGGTACGGCGTCCTCGTCCCGCACCGGGCGGGCCCTGCCGGTGAAGTCCCGCAGCGCGGCGCCGTGTTCCACCCGGGCCGGGAAGGCGTCGGCGGCGGTGGCGCGGGACAGGCGGGCGATGTCCAGCGGGCGGTGGGCGGCGGCCAGGACCGCGTTGCCGAAACGGCGGCCGCGCAGCACGCCCGGCTCGGCGATCAACGCCAGTTCCGGGAACCGGGTTGCGAGCGTGGCGAGCTGGGAGCGCAGGAAGGCGAACGGGGCCGCGTCCGGGAGGTTCGCCAGGTACACCCCGTCGGGCCGCAGGACGCGCGCGGCCTCACGGACGTAGGCGACGGAGGTCAGATGGGCCGGCACCCGTGAGCCGCCGAAGACGTCGGCGACCAGGACGTCCGCGCTGTCGTCGGGTGCCGCCTCCAGCCAGGCACGGGCATCCGCCGCGTGCAGCGTGACATCGGCGCCGGCAGGAAGCGGCAGATGCTCGGCGACCAGCTCCAGCAGTCGCCGGTCGGACTCCACGACGTGCTGCCGGGAGCCGGGCCGGGTGACGGCCAGATAGCGGGGCAGGGTCAGCGCGCCGCCGCCGAGGTGCAGGGCGTCCAGCGGGGCGCCCGGTTCGGCGAGCACGTCCAGGACGTGCCCGAGCCGCCGGGCGTACTCGAACTCCAGGTGCCCCGGGTCGTCCAAATCCACGTACGACTGCGGCGCCCCGTCGACGGTCAGCAGCCAGGCCCGCTCCCGGTCCACGTCGGGCATCAGCTTGGCGGTGCCGTGATCGACGACGCGGGTCACGGGGATGGGCTCGCTCACCGCTCCATTGTGCCGTCGGCCCGGCGGACGGCCGACCGCCCCCTTGGCGGGGAGCGGGCGGCCGTCCGTCGCTCAGCCGACCGAGGTCACCGTGCCGGCCCCGACCGTGCGGCCGCCCTCACGGATGGCGAATCCGAGCCCGGGCTCCAGCGGCACCTCGCGCCCCAGCTCCACGGTCATCGTGACCGTGTCCCCGGGCCGCGCCACCGCCGCCTCACCGAGGTCGACGTCACCGACGACATCCGCGGTGCGGATGTAGAACTGCGGCCGGTACCCGGTCGACACCGGTGTCGTGCGGCCGCCCTCGCGGGCGGACAGCACGTACACCTGCGCGGTGAAGCGCCGGCTGGGCACCACGCTGCCCGGCGCGGCGACCACGTGCCCGCGCCGCACCGCGTCACGCGGCACCCCGCGCAGCAGCAGCGCCACGTTGTCCCCGGCCTGCGCCTCCTCCATCGGCTTGCCGAAGGTCTCCAGGCCGGTCACCACGGTCTCCACCTCGGCGCCGAGCACCTGGACCCGGTCGCCGACGCGGACCGTGCCGCGCTCCACCGCGCCCGTCACCACGGTGCCCCGGCCGGTGATGGTGAGCACGTTCTCCACGGGCAGCAGGAACGGCGCGTCCAGATACCGCTCCGGCATGGGCACATAGGTGTCCACCGCGTCGAGCAGCGCGTCGATCGACGCCGTCCAGCGCGGGTCGCCCTCCAGCGCCTTCAGTCCGGAGACCCGTACTACGGGCGCGGACTCACCGCCGTAGCCGTGCGCGGAGAGCAGGTCGCGGACCTCCAGCTCGACCAGGTCGGTCAGCTCCTCGTCGCCCGCGTCGGCCTTGTTGATCGCCACGACGATGTGGTTCACGCCCACCTGGCGGGCGAGCAGGACGTGCTCGGCGGTCTGGGGCATGATCCCGTCGAGCGCGGAGACGACGAGGATCGCCCCGTCGAGCTGCGCGGCGCCGGTGACCATGTTCTTGACGTAGTCGGCGTGACCGGGCATGTCGACGTGCGCGTAGTGCCGGGTGTCGGTCTCGTACTCGACGTGCGCGATGTTGATGGTGATGCCGCGGGCGGCCTCCTCGGGGGCCCGGTCGATGCGGTCGAACGGCACGAAACTGCCGGAGCCGCGCTCGGCGAGGACCTTGGTGATGGCGGCGGTCAGGGTGGTCTTGCCGTGGTCGACATGGCCCATCGTGCCGATGTTCAGATGCGGTTTGGTGCGGACGTACGCCGTCTTGGACATGGCGGTACCTCGAAGCCTCTCGGTGGTGACGCGTGACGTCCCCGGGCGCGGCGGATCGGCGCGCGGCCGGGACGTGGGGACCCCAGGGACCTGGCCGACCCTCCCCCTGGGGGGTCCGCCGGACGATCCGGGGAGGGTCAGCTTCGGGCGCCGTCGACAGCGGCGAGGAAAGCGGGAACGGCAGCCTTCGGGGCATCCGCGACGGCGGATGCTGCGAGGTGGAAGGCGTACCGGAACATGGCGTCGATCATTGCCGACAACCCGCCCCGCGTCGAATGGTTTTCGGAGCCGGACGGGACGGCTACGCGCCGATGTTCTTCAGCGCCTCCCGCACCGACAGCGGCGCGAACCGTCCCTGCTCGCGCGCCAGGAACACCCGCACGGCGTCCGGGTCGGTCTTGGCGTACTCGCGCAGGCACCAGCCGATGGCCTTGCGGATGAAGAAGTCCTGGTGGCCGGACTGGCGCAGGCAGTAGCCGAAGAGGCGTCCGGTGTCGGTGCGGTCCTTGTAGCGCAGCTGGTGCAGCAGGGCGGTGCGGGCGAGCCACATGTCGTCGTCGCCGATCCACTCGTCCATGTCGGCGGTGAGCTCCGGGTCGGCGGCCACCAGTGCCCCGACGACGTGCGCGGCGAGCAGGTCGACGGTGTCCCACCACGGGACGGTGGTGACGAGGTGCCGGGCAACGGGCAGGAAACCGGAGGAGCAGTGCCGGACGTGGCGGCGTACGTAGTCCACGGCGAAGTACTGGTACTCCCGTTCGGGCAGCTCCCAGCAGCGCAGGGCGACGGCGGTGCAGTCGGTCTCGTCGGGCCGCGCCAGCCCGGCCACGACGGTGCGGGACAGGGCGCGGCGGACCGGGGTGGTCAGGCCCAGGAACGGGGCGACGTCCCTCATGTACGCCCGCATGGCCGCGGCCCGCCCGGGGTCGGCTGCCGCTCCGTACGCGGCGGTGAGCCGCTCGATCACCGTGTCGGCGAGCGGGCTGTCGGGCACCGGCGGGGTCCGGGCGGCCGTGCCGTCTCCTGTGACGCGCATGAGACGAACACTACGGCGATCACACACATTTGTCGGTTAGTGTCACCGGATGCTCGATGCCACCACCCGCTCTGGGGGCACCGCCGCGGCCTCTCCCCGGGCCGCCGCCACCGACCTCGCGGTCGCCGTCCCCCCGGCCGCTCCCGCTCTCGTGCCCGCCGCGGGCCGGCCCGCGCGATGCGCCAGAGTGCTGCTGTCGCCGTGGTCACGGCTGTCGTTGCTCGTGGTGCTGCTCGCCTCCGCGGCCTCGGCGATGCTGGTCCTGGAGCCGCAGCGGCTGCTGACGGACGGCTGGCCGGACCGGCTGGGCGGGGCCGCGGCGGTGGTGGCGTACGCGGTGGCCTACGGGGTGTGCACGGTGGCGTTCGTGCCGCGTCCGCTGCTGAACCTCGCCGCGGGGGCGTTGTTCGGCTCGCAGCTGGGGCTGGCCGCCGCACTGGGCGGCACGGTGCTGGGTGCCGGGCTGGCCTTCTGTCTGGGGCGGGCGCTCGGCCAGGAGGCGCTCCGTCCGCTGCTGCGCGGCCGCTGGCTCAAGGCGGCGGACAACCAGCTCAGCCGGCACGGCTTCCGCTCGATGCTGGCGGCGCGGCTGTTCCCGGGGATCCCCTTCGCCGCCTCGAACTACTGTGCCGCCGTCTCCCGCATGGGCCTGCTGCCGTTCCTGCTGGCGACGGCGCTCGGTTCGGTCCCGAACACCGCCGCCTACGTGGTGGCCGGCGCCCGCGCCTCGACGCCGACGTCCCCGGCCTTCCTGATCGCGCTGGCCTGTATCGCCGTACCCGGCCTGGCCGGCGCGGTGGTGGCGTGGCGCAAGCGGCACCGGCTGCGCGGCCGCTGACGGGGCAGCCGGCGGTGCGTCAGACCGCCTCGAGAATCATCGCGTTGGCCAGTCCCCCCGCCTCGCACATGGTCTGCAGGGCGTAGCGGGCACCGCGTTCACGCATCGCGTGGACCAGGGTGGTCGTCAGCCGGGTGCCGCTGGCGCCGAGCGGATGCCCGAGGGCGATGGCACCGCCGTGGACGTTGACCCTGGCGAGGTCGGCGCCGGTTTCCTGCTGCCAGGCCAGGACCACGCTGGAGAACGCCTCGTTGACCTCGAAGAGGTCGATGTCGCCGAGCGTGAGGCCGGCGCGGCGCAGCACCTTCTCGGTGGCCGGGACGACACCGGTGAGCATCAGCAGCGGGTCGGAGCCGGTGACGGCGAAGCTGTGCAACCGCGCGAGCGGACGCAGGCCGAGCCGTGCGGCGGTGTCGCTCGAGGTGATGAGCACGGCCGAGGCTCCGTCGTTGATCGGGCTGGCGTTGCCCGCGGTGACGTTCCACTCGATCTGCGGGAAGCGCTCGGCGAAGGCCGGGTCGTGATAGGCGGGCCGGAGGCCGGCCAGGACCTCGGTGGTGCTGTCCGGCCGTACGCACTCGTCGCGCGCGACCCCGTCGAGGGGCGCCAGCTCGGCGTCGAAGAGCCCGGCGTCCCAGGCCGCGGCGGCCCTGTGGTGGGAGGTGACGGCGAAGGTGTCCATCTGCTCGCGGGTGATCGACCACTTGGCGGCGATGAGTTCGGCGCTGATGCCCTGCGGGACGAGGCCCTCGGGGTAGCGCTCGGCCACTCCGGGGCCGAAGGGGTCCTTGCCCTCGGGCACGTTGGACCACATCGGCACCCGGCTCATGGACTCCACACCGCAGGCGACGACGATGTCGTACGCGCCGGCGATGACGCCCTGGGCGGCGAAGTGGACGGCCTGCTGGGAGGAGCCGCACTGGCGGTCCACGGTGGTGGCCGGGACGGACTCCGGCAGACCGGCGGACAGGGCCGCGTAGCGGGTGGTGTTCATGGCCTGCTCGCCGACCTGGTCGACGGTGCCGCCGATGACGTCGTCGATCAGTCCCGGGTCGACACCGGAGCGCTCGACGAGGGTGCGCAGGGTGTGGGCGAGGAGATCGACGGGGTGGACGTGGGCCAGGGCGCCGTGCGGCTTGCCCTTGCCGATGGGGGTGCGTACGGCTTCGACGACGACTGCGTCACGCATGGTGCGGGCCTCCTTGGCCGGTCGGGCGGTGACGGTGGCGCTCCGGGAGCGGCGTACTGGTGAGTAGGAAATCCGAACTCACCATAGCGCTGTAGGTTGGAAAATCAAACCCTCACCTAGACTTGCCCGTATGGCCGCCTCCTCCAAAGACCCGCGCCCCTGCTCCATCGCCGACACGCTCGCGCTCGTCGGCGAGAAGTACTCGCTGCTCGTCCTGCGCGAGGTGTGCCTCGGCAACGGCCGTTTCGACCAGCTGGTGCGCAACATCGGCGCGCCGCGCGACATCCTGGCCACGCGACTGCGGCGGCTGGTCGACGCCGGAATCCTGGTCAAGCACCCCTACAGCGAACGCCCGCAGCGCTTCGAGTACCGGCCCACCCGGGCCGGGCTGGAGCTCGAGCCCGTTCTGCTGATCCTCAAGGAGTGGGGCGACCGCCATCTGCGTCAGGACGGCGACCTGCCGATGGTGCTCGAGCACAGGTGCGGTGACGAGTTCGTTCCGGTCGTCACCTGCCGTGCCTGCGGCGGCGAGGCCCGGCACGAGGAACTGACGCCCCACCCGCAGTCCCCGGGGTGGACGGTGGGCGGCCCGGCGGCGGCCTGAGCACGGGCGGCGAGCCGCAACGCCCCTGCACCGGGGGTTCATCTTGGGGCGCTACGCTTCGCCCTCGGCGCGCCTGATCATCGATCACCGCAGACGGCGGTGAGGTGTGCCCTTCGCCCGTCCCACGATCGGCACTTGGACTCCGTTACCTCATGTCTTGGTTTGAATCCCTCATCCTCGGGCTCGTCCAGGGGCTGACCGAGTTCCTGCCCGTCTCCTCCAGCGCGCACCTGCGGCTGACCGCGGCCTTCTCCGGCTGGGAGGATCCGGGCGCGGCCTTCACCGCGATCACCCAGATCGGCACGGAGACGGCGGTGCTGATCTACTTCCGCAAGGACATCGGCCGGATCCTGTCCGCCTGGACCCGCTCCCTCACCGACAAGGAGATGCGCCGGGACCCGGACGCGCGCATGGGCTGGCTGGTGATCGTCGGCTCGATCCCGATCGGCGTGCTCGGGGTGACGCTCAAGGAGCAGATCGAGGGACCGTTCCGTGATCTGCGGCTCACTGCGGCGATGCTGATCGGCATGGGCATCGTGCTCGGCGTCGCCGACCGGCTCGCGGCACGGGACGAGACCGGCGGCCGGCACCGCGTGGCCAAGCGGCGCAAGGAGCTCGGGGACCTCACCGTCAGGGACGGCCTGATCTACGGCGTCTGCCAGGCCATGGCGCTCATCCCGGGCGTCTCCCGCTCCGGCGCCACCATCAGCGGCGGCCTGTTCATGGGCTACCGGCGGGAGGCCGCGGCCCGCTACTCCTTCCTGCTCGCCATCCCCGCGGTGCTGGCCTCCGGTCTGTTCGAACTGAAGGACGCGTCCGAGGGCGGACACGTCTCCTGGGGGCCGACGCTCTTCGCGACCGTCATCGCCTTCGCGGTCGGGTACGCGGTGATCGCCTGGTTCATGAAGTTCATCTCGACCAAGAGCTTCATGCCGTTCGTCTGGTACCGCATCGTGCTCGGCATCGTGATCATCGTCCTGGTCGCCATGGGCACCTTGAGCCCGCACGCGGCGGAGTCGGCGGGCTGAACCGGGGCGGGGCGTGCCCGGGCGGGACGTGACCGGGGCACGTGACCGAGGACATACGGCACGGGTAGCCGTCCGGTAGCGCACTGTCAGCGCCTGGGCCTAGGCTTGTCCGCATGTCCCCCGACTTAACGACCCCTGGTTCCGTGCGGCCCGCCGCAGAGGTCAACGAGCAGATCCGCGCCCTGTGGCTGCGCGCGGGCGGCTCACTGTCCCCCCAGGAGCGCGCCGAGTACGAGCTGCTCGTGGTCGAGTGGGCGGCGGCGATCCGCGGCCGGGTCGTCGAAGCGGCCTGACCCTCCCCCGCCCTTTCGCCGCCGCGCGTCAGCGTCCGCCCGCGACCCTCAGGACCGTCCCCGTGGTGTACGAGGCGTCCGGCGACATCAGCCACGCCACGGCCGCCGCGATCTCCTCAGCCTGTCCGGCCCGGCGCAGCGGAATGCTTCCGGCCATCTCCCGGGCCCGGTGCGGGGCCCCCATGGCGGCGTGCATCTCCGTGTCGATCAGCCCTGGGGCGACCGCGTTGACCCGGATCCCGTCCGGGCCGAGCTCCTTGGACAGCCCCAGGGTCAGGGCGTCGACGGCGGCCTTGGTCGCGGCGTAGTGCACGTACTCGTTCGGACTGCCCAGCGTGGCCGCGCCCGACGAGATGTTCACGATGACGCCCTCACCGCGGGGCACCATCAGCTGGGCGGCCCGCCGCGCACACAGCATCGTTCCCATCAGGTTGACGTCGAGGACCCGCCGCAGCGTCCCGGTGTCGGCCTCCGTGAACCGCCCCAGCGGCCCGGTCACCGCCGCGTTGTTCACCAGTCCCGTCACGGGCCCGAGCTCCCGCTCCGCCGCCTCGAAGAGCCGCTCGACCTCGGCCTCGACGGAGGTGTCGGCGCGCACGGTCACGGCACGGGCCCCGGACGCCCGCACTCCGTCCGCCACCCCCTCGGCGGCGGCGGAGTCACGCACATAGTTCACCACCACGTCGTGTCCTTCCGCGGCGAGCCGCAGACAGGTCGCGGCCCCGATCCCCCGGCCGCCCCCGGTGACCACGGTGACCAGACGCTTCATGAATTCCTCCAGGCAATGAGCACGAGACAGCGGCGCGCCGGTCCGGGGAGACCTGCACCTACGCATAGTTGCCCTGTCTACAACCACTGTGCTGGGTAATCTGGTTGCAGACGGGCCACGCGTGGTCCAAAGGCGCAGCCACGCGAACTTTACTTGCCGTCCTGCTTCGCGCTCGGCACGGTCGGACGACCGCGCGCAGTTGTGCCCGCTTCGCATGCCGGAGACGGCGATGTTCCATCACGCGAGAGAAAATCAGAGGAGCCTCACGGCACCCTTGCCCGCCCCGCGTTTCATCGCCTGGTGGGTGTGGAGCGCGGTGGGTTTCGGCGGTTTGGTGGCCGCGCTGTGGTGGGCGGGGGGTGACCATCCCGGCTGGCAGCGTGAGGGATTCTTCGGAGTCGTCGGCTTCGCCGGCAGGGTTTTCGGGGGTCTCGGAGCCGTTTTCCGGATCAGCGGTGACAAGGGGGCCTCGATCGGTGCGCGGCTGGCCTTCCTGCTCACTCTGCTGCTGCTCCTCTACGTCCTGTGGCGGGCGACCCGTGCCTGGCTGGCCTACAAGCCGGGGCCGGTCGATGTGCAGCAACTCGAGGACGCCACCCAGGAAGGAACGGTGAAACCGTCCGATGTCGACCTGACGGCCAGACTTCGCCGCCATCTGTCCGACAGCACCATGTACCCCCCTACGACGCTCCCCGCGCAGGCACCGGTCGAGAGCTTCCTGGAGCTGCTCGGTGACGTCGAACTGGACCCCGACAAGCTGGGCAGTGCTCTGCCCAAAGTACTCAGCCGGCTCCGCCCGAAACTTGCCTACCGGGTGAGCGGCATCCTGCAGTCGCGGGACACCGGGCCCGAAAGGTTCGGCATCACCATCACCGTCACGGCATTCCTGTTCGGCAGTTCGCGCGTGATGACGATATGGGGAATGGACTGGGACGAGGTCATCCGCAAGGCCAGCATCTGGGTGGTCAGTACGCTGTTGCCCGTGACACGCGCCGGCCGGCTTCCGCCGTGGCGAGCGTGGTGGGGCAGGGAGCTGAAGCCGGAGCTGTATCAGGCGTACCAAGCCGCGACCGATCTCAGCCGCACAGGGCGTCACCATGAGGCTCTGGAACAGTACTTCACCGCGGTGGAGCTGGATCCGGCGAATCCCTACCTGCGTGCCGAGCTGGCCGAGATGCAGGAGAAGATGGGCCTGCACATCGACGCACTCGACACGTACCAGAGGTCGCTGACCCTCGATGGCCAGACGACACGCGGCTACTACAAGCGGCTGTGGCGGAGGCGCTGGAATCCGCACCCGAGCCGGCTCAGGTATCTGCGGCATCCTCGAAAATATCGCGAAGTTCTCGGTGTTCGTTACCGAAATTCGATCACGCTGGGCACTCCCGAGGTGCTCGCGAAGCAGTGGTACGAACGAACAGGGACACATGGCGATCGGACACACGAAGAGCTGATCCCCATTCTTGTCGAGCGCTACTGGCCCGCAGCAGTAGGCCTGGACGCATCAGGATCGCGCGAGGGAGAGGCGCAGGCCAAGGAACGCCTGCGCAGTCTGCTGACGGAGAAGAGGACCGATGCGCACGCCCATCTCCATGGCGCTCAGGAGGAGCGGGAAATCAGGCTGATATTCCAGCGGGCCTCCATGCAGGAGACGAAGCGTCTGACTGCTGACGACCGGTGGGCTCGCGCCCTTCTCTACTGGCCGTCGTCACTGTGGAGTGCGACCCGGGCAGCCTGGCCCGCAGCATATCTTCAACCGTACCGCGGCACGCACCAGCCGGTTACGCGTGGCGCATTTCTGACGAATCTCAATATCTGGGCACCGTTGAGACTGGCCTGGGCCAGTTCCGAGTACGACCGCGAGCAATCGCCCTACAGATGGCAGCGGCCGTACACGTGGCACTGGCGGAGAGGCATCGACTGGAACCGGCTTCGCATGAGTGACATCGACCGCAGGCTCACCTGGGCACGAAGGTGGCCGCCATGGCGTCGTGACTGGCTCGCACACTACAACGCAGCGTGTGCGTACGCCATCGCGATGAACTGCCCAGGGCAGCCTGAAAGGGCGAGGCGCAGGAGGCGGCAGCTCGCAGAACGCGCCATAGAGCACCTGGAAAAAGCAGTGGTCAGCCCCAGGAAGCAGTTTGTGACGGTGGAGCGGGAATGGATGGCGGACGAGGATCCCGATCTGGAGGAACTGAGGGAGGAGAAAGAGGTTTTCGCGGACTTTCTGCGCACCGCCTACCCCGGCGTGGAGACCACCCCTGCACGACCCGCCATGAGCTTCGCTGCCGAGCAGATGAGGGAGTACGACTACCGACTCCTCACAGCAGTCGCCAAAATAATGGAGCAGGTTTGGCGCGACCGGTGCAGTGGCCCTGGCACCGATACCCACACGGCAGCCTCATGGCTCCGGGCGGAGAGCGAGATATGGGAATCCCTCCATGAAATTGTGGACAATCAGCGGGTCCACAAATGGCAGGACCGCGTGGATCTCATACATCGCGTACAAACGCACTACCATTCTGTGGCTTCGCACACTCCGGGATTCCCGCCCGAGGTGGGGCTCGACAACACCGCTCAGACGGGATTGGACATCAACCTCCAACGAATAGAACGCAAGTTCGGTCAGTTGAGGCGAGACATGGAGCCGCCCCGTCCGGACTCCGACAGCTTCTCGCCCGACGCCCCATTTCCGAATCACACACCCTATTCGAACAGTCAGGAAAGCCGGAGAGCGCTCCGGGACGCCGAGGCGGACGGCCTGGCATGGCTGAACGCGAACACGGTCCGCAAACTCTCCGTACGGTATGCCGCGACGTGGCAGAGGCTGGGCGACTGGCTGGAGCTTTCGGAGAGTCGAGAACCCTTCGGCCGCGCGGTGGAGAATGTCCCGCAGCTCACACGTCGCGCGGTTCCCAGAGTCGACGGCCGGAGGATGTCGATCTGAACGCCGACCGGGTCTCCGTGTCGGAATCCGCGCACGCCCCTTGGCTCCGGTCGTCCCATGGCCAACACTGAGCCGATGACGCAGCGTGTGGAGCTCGCGACCGTGAGGGACCGGCTGGCCGTGGACGGGCTCGTCACCGAGTACGCGGTGGCCGTGGACGACGGTGACTGGGAGGCGTACCGAGGGCTGTTCACGCCGGACGGGCGGGCGGACTACCGCTCGGCCGGCGGCATCGAGGGGGACGCCGGGGCGGTGGCCGGATGGCTGGCCGAGAGCCTCAGGGCGTTCCCCGTGCGGCAGCATCTGATCGTCAACCGGCGAGTGCGGTTCGGTATCTGGGAGCAGGACACCGGTGACACGGCACAGGTGCAGGCGGACTACGTGAACCCTATGGGCCGCACCGGGCAGGACAGCGCGTCCGCCGCGCCGGACTTCGTGTGCGGCGGGCGGTGCGCCTTCGCGATGCTGCGCACGGACGAGGGCTGGCGGCTGAGCGAGGTGGTCGTACGGGAGAAGTGGCGCCGTGCTCCGGAGCGCCGGGCGGCTCCTGTGATCAACTGAACCGGCGTGCACTGTGCCGGATCGGCCCCGGGACGCACACTGGAGGCACCACGGGGTAGGGAGGCGTCCATGAAGTCGCTCGGCCACTGGCTCGCCTCCCCGTGGCGCCGCTCGACCGCCGCCGCGGTCGTGGGCGCCCTGCCCGTCCTGGCGTTTCCCGCACCGTCCCTGTGGTGGTTCGCCTACGTCGCCCTCGTCCCCTGGATCCTGCTGGTCCGTACCGCTCCGACGGGCAGGCGGGCGGCCTTCGACGGCTGGTGGGGCGGGTTCGGCTTCATGCTGGCCATGCACCACTGGCTGCTGCCTAACCTGCACGTGTTCACGTTCGTCATCGCCGCCCTGCTCGGCGCGCTGTGGGCGCCGTGGGGGTGGCTGGTGCGGCGGCTGCTGGGCGGAGTGCCCTCGCGGGGAAGGGTCGCCGCCGCGCTCGTCGTGGTGCCCTCGGGATGGCTGGCGATCGAGCTGGTGCGTTCCTGGCAGGGCCTCGGCGGGCCCTGGGGTGTGCTCGGTGCGAGCCAGTGGGAGGTGGGGGCCGCGCTGCGGCTCGTGTCGGTGGGCGGAGTGTGGCTGACGAGCTTCCTGATCGTGGCCCTGAACGTCGCCGTGGCCGTGCTGACCGCGGTCCGGCAGGCCAGGGTGCCCGCCATCGCCGGGCTGGTCGCCGCGGCCGCGGCCACCTCCGCCGCCTGGCTATGGGCACCGCGCCCGGACACCTACGACCGGACCCGTATCGCGCTCGTTCAGCCGGGAGTGGTGTCCGGGCCCGACAGCGCCGACCGCCGCTTCGACCGCGAGGAGCGGCTCACGCGCGAGCTGGCAGGCCAGGACATCGGCCTGATCGTCTGGGGCGAGAGCAGCGTCGGCTTCGACCTCGGGGACCGGCCCGACCTCGCGCGGCGGCTGACCGCGCTGTCCCGGGAGACGGGCGCGCGGATCCTGGTCAACGTGGACGCGCGGCGCTCGGACAAGCCCGGTATCTACAAGAGCTCGGTGCTGATCGGCCCGGACGGCCCGACCGGCGACCGGTACGACAAGATGCGGCTGGTCCCGTTCGGCGAGTACATCCCGGCCCGCTCCCTGCTGGGCTGGGCGACCTCCGTCGGCGAGGCGGCCGGCGAGGACCGCAGGAAGGGGTCCGAGCAGGTGGTGATGGACGCGGGGAACGGGCTGCGGATCGGTCCCATGGTGTGCTTCGAGTCGGCGTTCCCCGACATGAGCAGGCATCTCGCGCAGGACGGCGCCGATGTGCTGCTCGCCCAGTCCTCCACGTCGACGTTCCAGCAGAGCTGGGCGCCCGGGCAGCACGCCTCGCTGGCCGCGCTGCGCGCCGCGGAGACCGGCCGGCCCATGGTGCACGCCACCCTGACGGGCGTCTCCGCCGTGTACGGCCCGGACGGCGGACGCGTCGGTCCCCGGCTCGGCACGGACACCGCCGCCGCCCAGGTGTACGAGGTGCCGCTCGCGCACGGCACCACGCTCTACGTCCGCTTCGGCGACTGGCCGCTGCACGCGGCGCTGCTGATCCTCGCCGCCTGGGGCGTCACCGGGGTGGTGCGGTTCAGGCGGGGCGCTCGTGAATCGCTCGAACCACCCGCTCGCACAGCTCATGGGTCGCCAGGGCGTCCCGGGCGCTGAGCACCTTGCCCGCGCGCACCGCGTCGAGGAAGGCGAGCACCACCTGCTCGATGCCGCGCTGCCGTGCCACCGGCACCCAGTCCCCGCGCCGTCGCACGGTCGGCTGGCCCTTGTGGTCGATCACCTCGGCGAGGTTGACCACCTGACGCTTGGTGTCCTGCCCGGAGACCTCCAGGATCTCCTCCGCCGAGCCGCTGAGCCGGTTCATCACGCCGAGCGCGGTGAAGCCCTCCCCGGAGAGCTGGAGCACCACATGGTGCAGCAGCCCGTCCTCGGTGCGGGCGCGCACGGTCACGTCGTCGACCGGGCCGGGCACCAGGAAGCGCAGGGTGTCCACGACGTGGATGAAGTCGTCGAGGATCATGGTGCGCGGTTCCTCCGGCAGCCCGATCCGGTTCTTCTGCATGAGGATCAGCTCACGCGGGTGGTCGGCGCACTGCGCGTAACCGGGGGCGTAGCGCCGGTTGAAGCCGACGGCGAGGCTCGTGCCCCGGTCCTCGGCGAGCGTCACCAGCCGCTCGGAGTCGGCGAGTTCGTAGGCGAGCGGCTTGTCGACGTAGGTCGGCACGCCCGCCTCGAGGAGCCGGGTCACGATCTCGGGGTGGACCTGGGTGGGCGCGTGCACGAAGGCGGCGTCGAGGTCCTGGGCGAGCAGGGAGTCCAGGTCCGCGTGGCGCCGGCCGGCCGGGAGGTGGAGGCCGTCGGCGACCCGTTCGAGGGTCGCGGGAGTGCGGGTCTGCAGGTGGAGGTCCACTCCGGGCAGGGTGGCGAGCACCGGAAGGTAGGCCTTCTGCGCGATGTCGCCGAGTCCGATACAGCCGACCTTCACGGGGTGTTCTCCTCTAGCCCTTGCCTGCCCTGGTCCGGGAAGCATACGGCTGTTGCGGCGGGCGCCAGTCGGCGATCCCGTCGAAGCCGCGCAGGAGCAGCGTGGGAGCGGCCTTCGACACCGCCGCGAGCGCGTTGTCGCGGACGGCGATGCCGACGCGGCCGGTCATCATGTTGAGGCGGGCCGTCCGCACCGCCCTGCGGGTGATCGCGGTGGTGCGCGGCAGCCGGGCCGCGGTGTAGGCGGGCAGGTCGTCGACGTGGTGGGCGAGGGTCACGGCGTCCTCGACGGCCTGGTTGCCGCCCTGGCCGAGGGTGGGCGGCATGGCGTGCGCGGCGTCGCCGACCAGGGCCGTCCTGCCGTGGTGGTGGGCGGGCAGCGGCTCGGCGATGTGGTGGACGTCGTGACGGAGCACGTCCTCGGGGCGGGCCGCGGCCAGTACCTCGGGCACCGGGGTGTGCCAGTCGCCGTAGAGCCGCAGCAGTTCGGCCCGCTCGTCCGGGGCGCGCTCCCCCGCGGGTGCCAGGGCGGCGGCGTAGGCGTAGACCCTGCCGTCCTTGAGCGGGTGCGTGCCCCAGATGCGGCCCGGCCCCCATGTCTCGTGCGAGGCGAACTCCACACCGGGCAGCGGGATCACCACCCGCCAGGTGGTGAAGCCCGAGTACACGGTCCCGGGATGACCGGGGAACAGGACGCGGCGGACGGCGGAGTGGATGCCGTCCGCGGCCACCACCAGGTCGGCCTCGAGGTCGCCGTCGGGGGTGCCGACACGCGCGGGCCGGCCCGGGTCGCCCGGGACGCCGGGGTCGAGGAGACGGGCGGCGGTGGCCGTGCGGACAGCGCCGGCCGGGAGCCGGGCCGCGAGGTGGTCGACGAGGGTGGCGCGGTGGAGCAGGACGAGGGGTCCGCCGAAGCGTTCGGCCGTGGCGGCGGCATCGGTCCGGGACAGCCACCGTCCGCCCGGCGCGCGCAGCCCTCCGTCGCCCTGCCAGGCCGACAGGGCGCGGATGTCGTCGCCCAGCCCGATGACGTCCAGCCCGCGCAGCGCGTTGGGCGACAGGGAGATGGCCGCGCCGACCGGTTCCAGGGAGCCGGCGCGCTCCAGCACCGTGACCCGCACACCGCGCTGGGACAGGGCGACGGCGGTGGTCAGGCCGCCGATTCCGCCGCCGATCACGATCGCCCGTTCGACCTCTGCCATGGCTCCTCCTCGTGGATCGGATCCGCTCCCGCGACACTACATCTGTAGTGAACACTCGTCTCCACCGTACTACAGCCGTAGTGCGGCGGGTAGTTTGACCTCCATGTCCGTACGCACCGCAGGCGCCTTCCGTGCCGATCTCATCGCCGACACCGCCCTCGCCCTGCTCGCCGAGCGCGGAATGCGCGGACTGACCCACCGGGCGGTCGACGAGGCGGCCGGGCTCCCCCAGGGATCCACGTCGAACCTGGCGCGCACCCGGCAGGCGCTGCTGGAGCTCGCGGTGCGACGGCTCGCCGAGCGGGAGGCACGGGTCCTCGCGCTGCACGAGATGCCCGATCCGCGGGCCGGCGCCGCCTCCCTGCTGGACGCCCTGGCCCTGGCCACCCACCGCGCGCTCACGGGGAACCGGGCACTGACCCTCGCCCGCTACGAACTGGCCCTGGAGGCCACCCGCCGGCCCGAACTGCGGGCGCACTTCGACGCGGCCGGCGCCCGCTTCCGCGATCAGCTGACCGCCCTCGTCACCGGGCTCGGCTCCACGGACCCCGAGCGCCATTCGCTGTCCCTGATCGCCTGGGCGGACGGCCTGATGTTCTCCTGTGTGGCCGGTTCCTTCAGCGCGCGCGTACCGAGCCTCGCGGAGGTCCGCGCGGACCTGGGGGAACTGCTGGCCGGAATGATCGGCGCGGAAAAGCCCTGGTGAAGGGGTTGCGCTCCGGGCCAGGATGGCGGCATGACGATCGAGCGCACCGAGCCCGCAGTCGACGCCGACGAACGCACCATGCTGGAAGGGTTTCTCGACTACCACCGCAGCACCCTCGCCCGGAAGTGCGAAGGGCTGACCGACGAACAGTTGCGCACCGCGTCGGTGCCGCCCTCGGAGCTGTCCCTGATGGGTCTGGTACGGCACATGTCGGAGGTGGAGCGGAGCTGGTTCCGCAGGGTGCTCGCGGGCGAGGACGCGGGGCCCCTGTACTACAGCGAGGCCGACCGGGACGGCGACTTCCACACGACCGAGGCGGACACCTGGCAGGAGGCGCACGCCACCTGGCAGGCCGAGATGGAGGCCGCCCGGCGCAACGCGGCCGGCTTCGCCCTGGACGATCCGTCCCGGGGCCGCAGCAGGTTCAGCGACGATCCGCCCAGCCTGCGCTGGATCTACACCCATATGATCGAGGAGTACGCGCGGCACAACGGTCACGCCGACCTGATCCGCGAGCGGCTGGACGGCGCCACCGGCGAGTGACGTCACCCCCCGCGCCGCCGGGGCGCCCGTACGGGGCGGGAGATCACCCGTGCGGGGCATGCTGCGCCTGTCCGCCCTCCCCCGGGCGGCCGGAGCCAGCAGAGTGGCGCGGGTGCAACGAACGACGACCACAGCAACGCTTCTGGTGACCGTGGCGGTCTCCGCCCTCTCGGGCTGTGTGACGGTCCAGCGTCCCCTCGCCCCCGGCCCGGCGACGGCACCGCCCCAGCGGATCGGGCCGGGCCCGGACGGGCGGAACGAGACGCAGGTCGTGCAGGCACCGGCGCGCGAGGCCCTGGAGATGGTCGGCCCCTCCCGGCCTCCGAAGAAGCCGGCGTCGCCCTCGCACCGCGCCGCGCCGACAACCCCGCCGGAGCGGAGCACCCCCTCCGAGGGCCGGACGCTTCCGGCCCGTCCCGAGCCGGACGGGCGCGTGCCGTCCCGGCCGCCGAAGGACCTCCCCGACGTCGGAGGGCCGGCGAAGGGCTCCTCGGACAGGCCCGACCTCTGTGCGCTGGGCCGGGAGTACGGCGGCTGGCACGCGGACAGCCCGGAGGCGGCCATCTGCCGGGACACCTACGGCCGCTGAACGACGCGCTTCGGCACGGACGGGGAAAGCGGTGCGCCCGGCTCCCCGGGGCTGTCCGGCCCCGCCCGCCCCTCGTCCGGAGGGCAGGAGCCGCGCTGTCCGGTGCGTGCGGTCGCACGGCCCCGGAAGTCCAAGGGGCGGAGTAGGCGCAGGCTTCGGCAACGCGGCGAGCCCGCGCGCCAGGCGTCGCGGGGCGGGCCGTCGCGGGGCGGGCGGGAAGGGCTGGGCGGGCCCCTAGAGACGCTGTCCCGGTGGCCCCCAGCCGCCGGGGGCCCCGTCATCGCCCAGCCGGATCTCCAGCCGACGGATGGCGGCCCGGACGCCCTCGCCGTAGCGGTCGTCGGCGAGGGTGCGGGCCGCGCCGCGAGCCCGGCGGAGGTGTGCGCGGGCGTCGTCGGGGCGGCCGAGGCGGGCGTAGTCGTCGGCCAGGCCGAGGTGCAGCGAAGGGTAGAGGGCGCGCACCGCGAGGGAGCCCTCGTAGGCGTCGGACCGGTCGTCCGCGACCTCCTCGGCCGCCGTCAGCGCCCGCAGGTCCCAGGCCAGTTCGTGCTCGGGGTCGTCCTGGGTATCGGCGAGGTAGTGGGCGAGTGTGCAGCGGTGCAGGGGATCGCCGTGCTCGCCGATCTCCGCCCACAGGCCGAGGAACCGGTGCCGGGCCTCCTCGCGGTCCCCCGCGTGGTGCAGCATCACGACCTGACCGATCCGTGTCAGCACGGCGTCCGGCGCCGCCTGCCCCTGTCGCTCCGCCACCCTGTCCTCCGCACCGCTCGCCGGCTGTCGTCCCCCGACGCTAACCGCGGGCCGGGGCGACAGCGGACAGGCCGCTCCGTGACACGTCGAGCGGGCCGGGTGCGGCGCCGACGCGACCGTCCGCACCCGGCACGGCCTCGGCGGTGTCAGCCCACGTTCGGGACGGTCCAGTCGATCGGCGCGTGGCCCTGCGCGGCCACCGCCTCGTTGATCTGCGTGAACGGACGGGATCCGAAGAACTTCTTCGCCGACAGCGGCGAGGGATGCGCCCCCTTGACCACCACATGCCGGCTCTCGTCGATCAGCGGCAGCTTCTTCTGCGCGTAGTTGCCCCACAGCACGAAGACCGCCGGGTCGGGCCGGTTGGCCACCGCGCGGATCACCGCGTCGGTGAACAGCTCCCAGCCGCGCCCCTTGTGCGAGTTGGCCTCCCCCGCGCGGACCGTGAGCACCGCGTTGAGCAGGAGCACGCCCTGCCGGGCCCACGGCATCAGATAGCCGTTGTCCGGGATGGGCGTGCCCAGTTCCGCGTGCATCTCCTTGTAGATGTTGCGCAGCGACGGGGGGACCTTCACGCCGGGCCGCACCGAGAAGCACAGTCCGTGCCCCTGCCCCTCGCCGTGGTAGGGGTCCTGGCCGAGGACCAGGACCTTCACCTCGTCGTACGGCGTGGCCTCCAGCGCCGCGAAGACCTCCTCGCGGGGCGGGTACACGGGACCGTTCGCCCGCTCCTCCTCGACGAACTCGGTCAGCTCCTTGAAGTAGGGCTGCTGCAGCTCGTCGCCCAGAACCCCGCGCCAGGACTCGGGCAGCATGGCGATGTCGGTCACGTCAATGTCCTTACGTGTGCGGTCGCTTCCAGGTCATTGAACCTACAGGCGACCACTGACAACCGCCCCGCGGACGGCCGTTCCCGGCGCTACCAGCTGGTCTTCCGGGACAGCTGCCACATCATCATGATCGTGGACGGGTCCAGCGCCCGCTCCGCGCCCGAGATGTCCCGGCTCGCCGCCACGTACTGCCGGCCCTGCCACAGCGGCAGCAGCCGCACGTCGTCGACGAGGATCTGCTGGGCCTCCTCGAACTGCTTCACCACGTTGCCGCGGTCGCTCTCCCGGCGGGAGCTGGGCAGCAGCTCGGTCGTGATCTTGGACGCCTCGTAGGGGGTGCCGAGCGCGTTCTGCTTGCCGACGAACGGCGCGATGAAGTTGTCCGCGTCCGGGAAGTCGGGGAACCAGCCACGCCCGAACACCGGGTACTGACCCTTCTGGTAGCCCTCGACGTACGTCTTCCAGGGGCGGCTCTTGAGGGTGATGTCGAACAGCTTCGACGCTTCCAGCTGACGCTCGAGCTCCTTGAACTCCAGCGCGGTCTCGGAGCCGTAGCGGTCCGTGGTGTACCAGAGGGTGAGGGGGACCGGCTCGGTGATGCCCGCGTCGGTGAGGATCTCCCGGGCCTTGTCGACGCTGGGCTCGCCGTAGTCGTCGAAGAAGCCGGTGGTGTGCCCGGTGAGGCCCTTGGGGACCATGGAGTACAGCGGGTCGACGGTGTCCTTGTAGACCTTGTGCGCGATCGCCGCGCGGTCCACGACCTGGGCGACGGCCTGGCGCACCTCCTGCTTGCCGGCCCACGGGTCCTTCGGGTTGAACACCAGGTAGTTGATGTCCGTCCCGCTGCCCTCGACGAGCTGGATCTCCTCCTCCTTGGCGGCCCTGCCCTGGAACTCGATGACGTCGCTCGCGGCCAGTCCTCGGTAGGTCAGGTCGATCTGGTCGTTGCGCAGCGCCTTGACCATGGTGCCGGAGTCCTGGAAATAGCGGATGGTCACCGCGTTGTTCCGGCGGTCGGCGTAGCCCTTGTACCGGTCGTTGCGGACGAGTTCGGCCGTCTTGCCCTCGTCGTACGACTGCAGGGTGTAAGGGCCCGAACCGAGGACGCCGTTCTCCTCGCGCAGGGCGTCCGCCGGGTAGGCGTCGGGGTCGACGATCGACATGGCGGGCGTGGCGAGGACGAACGGGAAGGTGGCGTCCGGCTTGTTGAGGTAGAAGACGACCTCGCGCTCACTGGGTGCCTGCACCCGTTCGAGGCTGCCGAGCAGACCGGCGGGACCGCCGTTGACGTTGATCTCCCGGATCCGGTCGATGGAGTGCTTGACCGCCTTGGCGTCGAGCGTGCCGCCGTCGGAGAACTTCAGGCCCTCGCGCAGCTCGCAGCGGAACACCTGGTTGGAGCTGTCGGAGAACTCGCAGTTCTCCGCGGCGTCCGGCTGGGGCGTGGTGGCACCGACCGGGTAGCTCAGGAGGGTCTGGTAGATGTTGCGGAAGAGCTCCCAGGAGCTGTCCCAGGAGGCGGCAGGATCCAGCGTGCTGGGCGAGCTGGTGGTGCCCACGACTATCGGTCCTTCGTCGTCCGGGCTGTCGGACGACAGGACGCCGCATCCGGTTACCAGGGACGATATGGCCGCTACCGCCGCCACCCGCCGCAGGCATCGGTTCCGGTTGAACACGCGCACGCTCCTCGATCTGCCATACCAAGGGTCGGCAGACCATACCGCAGTGACACCCCTGCTGACCCTCCTGTGTACAGCCCTTGAGATCGACTTCGCGATGACTACGTTGTCACCCGCCGTCGCGGCCCGGATACGCCGACACGGGCGCCGTTTTCGTCAACGGACGCCCGTGTCGGGAGAGTCCCGCGCGGGCCCGCGCGGCCCGCGCTCGCACGCGCGCGGGCGAGCGCGTCAGGCCACGCCGGCGTTCAGGAAGATGCCGCCGTCCACGACCAGGGTCTGACCCGTGACCCAGTCCGACTGGTCGGAGGTGAGGAAGGCCGCGGCGCCGCCGATGTCGGAGGGCACACCGAGGCGGCCCAGCGGGTAGCCCGCGGCGGCCTCTTCCTCCCGGCCCTCGTACAGGGCCTGCGCGAACTTGGTCTTCACCACTGCCGGGGCGATGGCGTTGACCCGCACCTTGGGCGCGAACTCGTGCGCCAGCTGCTGGGTCAGGTTGATCAGCGCGGCCTTGCTGACGCCGTAGGCGGCGATGAACGGCGAGGGCGCGAGGCCCGCGACGGAGGCGATGTTGACGATGGCGCCGCCGTTGTCCTTCTGCCACGCCTGCCAGGTCTTCTGCGCGAAGCCCAGGGCCGAGATCACGTTGGTCTCGAACACCTTGCGCGCCACGTTCAGGTCGAGGTCGGCGATCGCCCCGAACACCGGGTTGGTGCCGGCGTTGTTGACCAGGTAGTCGACGCGGCCGAAGGCCTCCATCGCGCGCTCGACGGCGACGGCCTGGTGGGCCTCGTCGTGCGCCTTGCCCGCGACGTACACGGCCCGGTCGGCGCCGAGCTTCTCGACGGCCTCCTTGAGGGCGTCCTCGGTGCGGCCGGTGATGCAGACCCGGTCGCCCCGCGCGACGAGCGCTTCGGCGACGCCGTAGCCGATGCCGCGGCTGGCGCCGGTGATGAGGGCTACCTTGCCCGAGAGTTCCACAGCAGTCATGTTCCCGGTCTTCCTAGTCGAGCGGTCCGCCGGCGACGTACAGCACCTGGCCGGAGACGAAGCCTGCGGCCTCGCCGGTGAAGAAGGCGATCGCGTTGGCGATGTCCTCGGGCTCGCCGACGCGGGCGACCGGGATCTGGGTCGCGGCGGCGGCCTTGAAGTCCTCGAAGCCCATGCCGACGCGGTCGGCGGTGGCCTTGGTCATCTCGGTGGCGATGAAGCCCGGGGCGACCGCGTTGGCGGTGACGCCGAACTTGCCGAGCTCCTTGGCGAGGGTCTTGGTGAAGCCCTGCAGACCCGCTTTGGCGGCGGAGTAGTTGACCTGGCCGCGGTTGCCGAGGGCGGAGGAGGACGACAGGTTGACGATCCGGCCGAAGCCGGCGTCCACCATGTGCTTCTGACAGGCCTTCGACATCAGGAACGCGCCGCGCAGGTGCACGTTCATGACGGTGTCCCAGTCGGAGACGCTCATCTTGAACAGCAGGTTGTCGCGCAGCACGCCCGCGTTGTTGACCAGGATCGTGGGCGCGCCGAGCTCCTCGGTGATCCGCGCGACGGCCACCTCGACCTGTGCCTCGTCGGAGACGTCGCAGCCGACCGCGAGGGCCTTCCCGCCCGCGGCGGTGATCTTCTCGACGGTGTCCTTGCAGGCGGCCTCGTCGAGGTCGATCACGGCGACCGCGCGGCCTTCGGCGGCCAGTCGTACGGCGGTGGCGGCGCCGATGCCGCGCGCGGCGCCGGTGACGACCGCGACCCGCTGCTCAGTGGTGGACATTGCTGCTTCTCCTCGCCCTTGGGATGCGGCTCCTGCGGCACTCAGTTGAGTGAGCGACCGCTTAGTACCTTCAGCAGACGTGACGCTAGAAGCCCTGGCACCCGGTGTCAACGGCACGCCCCGCGTGTGTGATCCATTCCCCGCGCGGGGGCCTCCTGCGCGCGGGGACGCCCACCCGTGCGGCCGACGGCACCGGGCACCCGATCGGACCAGCGCTGCGCGCCCTCGCGACCGCCGGCGCCTAGCGTCGAAGCGCGAGCCACCCGCGGCCGGAAAGGAGGTGTTCCATGCGCCGTCGCACCGGTGCCATAGGCACGCTGATCGCGCTCGCCGCGATCGTGCCGTTGGCCGACCCCGCTCACGCCCAGGACCTGGACTGCAGCGACTTCACCTATCAGGAGGACGCGCAGACCTTCTTCGACCTGGACCGGAGCGATCCGCACCGGCTCGACGAGGACGCGGGTCCGGACGACGGGCTGGCCTGCGAGGCGCTGCCCCGGCGCGGCCTCACCTCGTCCACGTTCCGCCCCGCGCCGACCACGCCCGCCCCCACCCGGTCACCGTCACCGTCGCCGACGACCGCTTCGCCCACCCGGACCGCGACTCCCACGTCCGCGCCGACGACACGGTCCGCGCCCGTCACGACTCCGCCGGCCACGACCCCGCCCGCGACCACCGCGCCCGCGACACCCGCCTCCGTCGCACCTACGCGCGGTGTACAGGGCGGGCTGGGCGGTGCGTCGGACTCCGGGCCGAGCGGCCTGGAGGTGGGCATCGGCGCGACGTTCGTGACGGGCGCCGTCCTCGCGGCCGGACTCCTGGTGAGGCGCCGCCGCTCCTGACGGGCCGTGCGCGGACGCCCCCCGGTCAGCGCACGAGCAGATCGAGCAGCCGTTCCACCTCGGCCGCCGGATCGGCGGTGAGTCCGGTGTGCACGGGACCGGGCTGGACGATGGTGGACCGGGGCGCGATCAGCCAGCGGAAGCGCCGTCCGGCGTCGTCCCACGCGGCCTGTCCCGCCTCGTCCCCGCCCGCGCAGACTCCCTCGACCGCGCGCAGCTCGGCCCGCACGCCGGGCAGATCCGCCGCCGGATCGAGCGCCAGCAACCGCGCCTCGTCGAGGTGGGTACGGGCCGCGACGAAGGACTTGGGCCGGCAGTACACGAGCACCCCGGCGTTGACGCACTCACCGCGCTCGATGCGCGGTACCACCCTCAGCAGCGCGTACTCGTAGACGTGCCGGTCGCTCACTGGTCCCCCTCGAGGCCGTGGATGCGCTGGTGAACGGTGGCGGCGCGGGCGATCAGCGGCCGCGCGTAGGCCTGCCGGAGTTCTCCGGGCGTGTCGAAGCCCTGCTCACCTGTCAGCCAGACGTCGGGGACCTCCGCGGTGACCGCGGCCAGCAGGTCCTCGGTGACCAGCGGGGCGAGGTCCGCGGCGGCGGCCGCGACGTCCGGGTGAAAGGTCCTCAGGGCGTGGTCGGAGGCGTCGTAGGGGCGGGCGGCGGAAGCGGCGGCGCCGGGCCAGTTGTGGTGCCAGATCATCGTGGCGCCGTGGTCGATCAGCCAGAGACCGTCGCGCCGCCGGAGCAGATTGGGGTTGCGCCACGAGCGGTCGACGTTGTTCACCAGCGCGTCGAACCAGACGATCCGCCCGGCCTCCTCGGGACTCACCTCGAAGGCGAGCGGATCGAAGCCGAGGGCGCCGGAGAGGAAGTCCATGCCCAGATTGGTGCCGCCGCTGGACTTGAGCAGCTGCTGCACCTCCTGGTCGGGCTCCCCGAGCCCCAGCACGGGGTCGAGCTCGACGGTGACCAGCCGCGGCACCCTCAGGCCCAGCCGGCGGGCCAGCTCCCCGCAGACCACCTCGGCGACCAGCGTCTTGCGGCCCTGCCCGGCGCCGGTGAACTTCAGGACGTAGGTCCCCAGATCGTCCGCCTCGATCAGTCCGGGCAGCGAGCCGCCCTCGCGCAGGGGCGCGATGAAACGGGTCGCGATGACTTCCTTGAGCATCGCCCCAGGCTACTGGCGTGTCACCGCACGTCGGGGACGGGCCGGGCGGGAAGGGCCGCACCCGACAGCGAAACGACAGCTGTGATTTACGCCCCTCCGACCGCGGGCACGCCAAGCTCTCGGCATCTCCTGAACGGCGTGGGCCCGCTGACCGTACCTCTCCGCAGATCATCTGCTCTCCCCGAAGGGACACATCAGCATGACCGCATCGCTTCGACCTGCATCCGGACCCGCCCGTCGAACCGTCGTGGCGGCGGCCGGAGCGGCGGGCCTCGCCGTCGCGCTGACCGCGTGCGGGAGCTCCGACGACGACGCGTCGAGCTCCTCCGCCGACTCCGGCTCCGGCTCCTCCGGCTCCGGCGACGACGTCGGCTCGGGCGGCGGCGACGCGGCCGCCGGTGCCGAGCCGCTCGCCTCGACCGCCGACATCCCCGAGGGCGGCGGAAAGGTCTTCGCCGACCGCAAGGTGGTCGTCACGCAGCCGACGGCGGGCGAGTTCAAGGCGTTCTCGGCCACCTGCACCCACCAGGGATGCGCGGTGAAGAGCGTCGCCGACGGGGTCATCAACTGCCCCTGCCACAACAGCAACTTCTCCATCGCCGACGGCAGTGTGAAGGGGGGCCCGGCGACCAAACCGCTGCCCGCGGTGGAGATCACCGTCAGCGGGGACTCGATCACCCTCGCCTGAGGCGGCACCATGCACGACATGAGAGAAGAAGGGGCCGTATGACCGCCACGCAGCGCCGGGGCCGGAAGATCATGATGACGCCCGGAGAGCTGGACGATTTCCTGACCGTCCAGCGCACCTGCCGGGTCGCCACGGTGTCCGCCGACGGCACGCCGCACGTCAGCACGCTCTGGTTCGCCTGGGACGGGACCTCGTTGTGGCTGTACTCCGTGGTCCGCAGCAGGCGCTGGGCGGATTTGCGGCGTGATCCCCGGGTGGCGATCGTGGTCGACACGGGTGAGGAGTACGACGAGCTGCGCGGTGCCGAGCTGTCCGGGCGGGTGGAGTTCGTGGGCGAGATTCCGCGTACGGGCGAGCTGCGCGCGGAGCTCGACGTGCCCGAGACCCTGTTCGCCCGCAAGAACTTCGGCCTGGACGAGATGCCCCATGACGGGCGGCACGCCTGGCTGCGTCTGACGCCGGAGAAGATCGTGTCCTGGGACTTCAGGAAGCTGCCGACGCTGCCGTAGGGCCGCCCGTCGCCCTCCCCCGGCCCCCTGCTACGCGTTCACCCCTCCTACGCGCTCCCCGGCCGTCCGCAGCGCGCTCACCGCCGCGCGGATGGACGGGCGGCGGTCCGCGTCCGCGCGCCAGACCACGAAGACGTGCCGTCGTACGCGCTGGCGCAAGGGGATGGTCATCACCCCGTCGGGCAGCGGGTTGCGGCCGAGCAGGGGGGCGATGCAGACGCCGAGCCCCGCCGCGACCAGGCCGAGCTGGGTATGGCTTTCGGCGGCGCGGTGGCCGACGACCGGCTCGATGCCCTTCGAACGCAGGGTGAACATGAGCCATTCGTGGCAGAACTCGCCCTCGCCCCAGGTGATCCACTCGTCGTCGGCGAACTCCGCGAGGTCCACCTCGTCACGGCCGGCCAGCGGGTGGCCGGCCGGAATCGCCACGTCGGCCGGGTCGTCCAGCAGCAGCGCCTTGACCAGACCGTCGGGCAGCGGCATCGGCTTGTTGTACCAGTCGAGCACGACGGCGAGATCGAGGTCCCCGCGGACCACTCCCCGGATGCCCTGCTCCGGTTCCAGCTCGCGGGAGCGCACGCGCAGTGCGGGATGGCGTGCGCGCAGATCCGCGAGCGCGACCGGGAACAGCCCGCGCGCGGCGGTCGGGAACGCCGAGACGCGCAGCTCACCGGCGACCTGGCCGCGCTGCGCCTCCAGATCGGACTGGGCGAGCTCGACCTGGGAGAGGATCCGCGCGGCGTGTTCGGCCAGCAGCCGGCCCGCGTCCGTGAGCCGCACCCCGCGCCCGTTCTTGGCCAGCAGCTGCTGGCCGACCTCGCGCTCCAGCTTGGCCATCTGCTGCGAGACGGCCGACGTGGTGATGTGCAGGCCCTCGGCGGCGCCGGTGACCGAGCCGTGCCGGGCGAAAGCGTCCAGGGTGCGCAGGCGCTCCAGGTTCAACATGTAAGCGATGCTACGAGATACCGCGTGCGAAATCTCGATTGTGCTACGAGATGAGCGTCCAGCATCGTTACGTCCATGAGCAGCGTCACCGCGACCACCACCGCACCGGGCCCGGCCGGTACCGCCCGGAGCAGCCCCCGCCCCCGTCTGGACTGGCGGCTGCGTTTCGGCGCCCTGTCCCTGATCTGGGGATTCAGCTTCCTTCTCATCAAGGTCGGCACCCAGGGCTACGCCCCGTTCCAGGTCACCTTCGGACGGCTGGCCTTCGGGACCGCCGTCCTCGCCGTCGCGATGGCGGTACGGCGGGAGCGGTTGCCGCGCGGTGCCCGTACCTGGGGTCATCTGGCGGTCGCCGGGTTCTTGCTGAACGCCCTGCCCTTCTCGCTGTTCGCCTTCGCGGAACTGACCATCCCGTCCACCCTGGCCGGCATCTGCAACGCCACGTCGCCGCTGTGGGGGATGGCGCTGTCCCTGGTGGCCCTGTCCGAGGACCGGCCGACCCGGGTGCGGGTGGCGGGGCTCGGCCTGGGCTTCCTGGGGGTACTGACCGTGCTGGGCGCCTGGCAGGGCTTCCAGGGCCTGGACGCCCGCGGCACCGCGCTGGCCCTGCTGGCCTCGCTGAGCTACCCCGTCGGCTGGATCTACGTCCGCCGCACCCTGGCGGGCAGCAGCCACTCGAACCTGTCCCTGACCGGGGGTCAGCTTCTGCTCGCCACCGTTCAACTGGCCGTGGTGACACCGCTGTTCACGTCCCTGCCGACGTCGTTCGCCGTGGGGCCGCTGCTGGCGATCGCCGCACTGGGCACGCTGGGCACGGGTCTGGCCGTGCTGATCCAGTACGGCCTGGTCGCCGAGGTCGGTCCGACGACCGGCCAGATGGTCACATACTTCGTACCAGTGATCGCGGCCGCGGCCGGCATCGCACTCCTCGGCGAAACCCTGACCTGGTCAATCCCGGTAGGCGCAGCCATAGTCCTGGCAGGCGCAGCCCTGACCCAGGTAAGACCGAAGCAGCAGTAGCACCGCAACTGCGGGCAATCGTGCCGCTGGGGCGGCACGGGTGGGCGCAGCGGCACCCCGCTGGCGCCGGGCTGCGCACCATTCCCGCCCAGCCCCACCCCGGAAGCCAACAGGCACGGCCTCAGACATACGTCCGCAAGGACTCCCCGCCCGCCCCCACCGCCGCCGCAATCGCCTCCGCCGCCACCCCCACCTCGTCCTCCCCCAGCCCCGACACCGTCACCCGAATCCCCGGCGCCGCCCGCATCCGAAACCGCGCCCCCGGCGCCACCGCCCACCCCGCATGCAGCAACCGCGCCACCACCCCCGTCTCATCCGGCACCGGCACCCACACGTTCATCCCGCTCACCCCGCGCGCCGCGATCCCACGCTCGGCCAGCTCCGAGATCAACGCCTCACGCCGCCGCCCGTACCGCGCCGCCACCGCCACCGGATCCACCGCCCCCTCGCTCCACAGCCGCGCCACCGCCCGCTGCGCGATCCGGCTCACCCAGCCCGGTCCGAGCCGCTGCCGCCCGCGCACGCGGTCGAGGGTGACCGGATCCCCGGTGAGCACCGCGAGCCGCAGGTCGGGGCCGTACGCCTTGGCGGCCGAGCGGACGAAGGCCCAGCTCCGGGTGACCCCGGCCAAGGGGTGGAGCGGGAGGTCCACGATGTGGTGCCCGTGGTCGTCCTCGATGAGCAGCGTTGCGGGATGCCCGGACAGCACCGACCGCAACTCTCGCGCACGGCCGGCGCTTACCGCGGCACCCGTCGGATTCTGCGCGCGGTCGGTGACGATCAGCGCCCGCGCACCGCCCGCCAGCGCCCGGCGCACATCGTCGGGGAGCGGGCCCTCGTCGTCGACGCCGACAGGGACGGTCCGCAGACCGAGCGCCGGGACCAGGTCCAGCAGACTCCCCCACCCGGGGTCCTCCACCGCGACGGCGTCCCCGGGTTTGAGGTGCGCCATGAGCACCCGCTCCAGCGCGTCCAGCGCACCCGAGGTGACGGCGACGGGGCCATCGGGCACGCCGTCGGCGTCCAGTCCCGCCCGGGCCAGGCGCGCCAGCTCGGGTTCCACGGGCGCCTGCCCGTAGAGCACCGGTTCGCGGTCGCCCTGGGCGGCCGCCGCGGCGAAGGCCCCGGCGAGAGCGGGCAGCAGCGCCGGATCCGGGTTGCCCTCGGACAGGTTCCGCACGCCCGGCGGCACTTCCACCCGCATGAGGTCACGCGCGGTCGTGGCCGGCTTGGGCCGCACCCGGCTCCCCCGCCGGCCCGCGGTCTCGATGACCCCGCGCTCCCGCAGGGTCCGGTAGGCGGCCGCGACGGTGTTCGGATTCACCCCGAGCCGTTCGGCCAGCTCCCGCAGCGGAGGAAGGAGCTCCCCCGGCTGCAGCGCGCCGTCCCCGACCGCCCGCTCGATACTCGCGGAGATCTCCGCTGCGCGCCGTCCACTGATCCGATACTCTCCTAGCACAAACCCAATTATGCACTAGTGCAATGGAGAGCGCCATGCAGGGGACCCAGCCGCCGCAGCAGCGGCCCGCCGCCACCTACCCGCCCACCGAGCGCACCGTCCCCACCCGCTCCCCCGACCGGGCCGCCTACGACAAGGAGCTGGTGCACGCGATACTCGACGAGGGCTACGTCTGCCATCTCGGCTTCGTCCGGGACGGCGCGCCGGTGGTCCTGCCCACGCTGTACGGCCGGGTCGGCGAGGTCCTCTACGTTCACGGCTCGACCGGGTCGCGCCCGCTGCGGGCGGCGGGTCTGGCCGACCCGGGGCTGCCGGTCTGTCTGACCGTCACCCACGTCGACGGGCTGGTGCTGGCCCGCTCGGCGTTCCACCACTCGATCAACTACCGCTCCGTGGTGGTGCACGGCCTGGCGTACGACGTGACCGACCCGGAGGAGAAGCGGCAGGCGCTCGACGCGCTGGTCGACCACGTCGTACCGGGCCGCGCCGCCGACTCCCGCCCGGCCAACAAGAAGGAGCTGGCCGCGACCGCGGTGATCCGCCTCGACCTGAACGAGGTCTCCGCCAAGCTCCGCACCGGCGGCGTCAACGACGAGCCGGAGGACCTGGCCCTGCCCCACTGGGCCGGAGTCGTTCCGCTGCGCAAGGGCTACGGCACCCCGCTCGCCGACCCGGGTCTGGCCCCCGGCACCGAGCCGCCCGGCTACCTGGCGGCCCTGGGATGCTGATCCACCCCTGGGACGCGCCCCGCGACGACGACGAGTGGCAGGGGTGGCTGGCCGTGCACGACTTCGGCCAGCTCGCGGTCAACGGTCCGCCCGGCGAACCGCCGTACGTCCAGCCGCTGCACTTCGCGTACGACGCCGGGCGCGGCGAGGCGGTCACCCACCTGGCGCGGCCCAACCCGCTCTGGCCCGCCCTCGAGGCGAACCCGGAGGTCGTGCTGAGCGTGGTCGACGACTACGTCTACGTGCCCGGCCCCTGGCAGGCAGAGCCCGGCACCCTGCCCGAGCACGGCGTCCCGACGAGCCTCTACGCCGCCGTTCAGCTGCGGTGCCGTGCCCACGTCGTGGACGATCCCGCGGAGAAGGCCGCGCTCCTGAACCGGCAGACGGGCCACTTCCAGCCAGAGGGGGGTTCCGCGCGGGCGGCGGCGGGCGAGGCCCCGTACGGAAGACTGCTGCCCGGGATCCGCGGTCTGCGGCTCGAGGTGACGGGCGTACGGGCGAAGTTCAAGTACGCGGGCAAGCGTTCGGAGGCGGTCCGCGACCGGATCGCGGCCGGGCTGGCGGAGCGGGACGGCGCGCGTGACGCGCAGGCACGCGCGCACGTCCTGCGCCGGCGAGCACTCTGATCCGCGAGGGCCCCTCCGGCCGGAGGGGCCCTCGCCGGTTCAGACGGGTACGGCCTCCGGCTCACCCCTGCGGGCCCGCGCGTCCCGCGCCTCGCCCAGCGCGAGCCCCGCGACCGAGCCCAGCATCAGCAGGGTGCCGACCAGGGTGGCCGCCGTGAGCCGCTCTCCGAGCAGGGCGACCGCGAGCACCGCCGCGCTCACCGGTTCCAGCAGCATGATCACGGACACGGTGGCCGACCGGACGACGGCGGCGCCGGCGAAGTAGAGGCCGTACGCGAGAGCCGTCGGCACGGAGGCGACGTACGCCAGCAGCCACAGCAGCGTGCCGGGGGCGTCGGTGTGCGGCATCAGCCCCTCGATCGCGGCGAAGGGCAGCAGCACCAGACTGGTGACGGCGAACGCCCCCACGGTCCTACCGGAGGAGTCCGTGTCGCCGTCGCGCCCCCACCAGCGGGTGAGCAGGGTCATCACCGAGTATCCGGCGGCGGACACCAGGGCGAGCAGGACGCCCCACGCGTCCACCGTCGTCTCCCCGCCGCCCAGGACGAGCACGACGAGCCCCGCGAGCGCACCCGCGACGGCGGCCAGTCCACCGCGTCCCAGTCGCTCACCCATGGTCAGCCGGGCGCCGAGCGCGATCAGCACGGGTCCGGCGCCGAGGGTCACCACGGTGGCGACGGCCAGGCCCGTGGCGGAGACGGCCGCGAAGTAGGCGGTCTGGAAGATCGCGAGCCCCACCCCGGTGGCTCCGGCCCGCAGCACCTTGCGGCCCGTCGGCTCCGGGGCGGCCGGCCGGGAGCGACGGGACAGCGGCCGGACGGCGAGCAGCAGGACCAGGCCGAGGGCGCAGCGCCAGAAGGACAGGGTGACGGGGCCCATGTCGCTGGTCCGGTAGACCAGCGACGCGGCCGCGCCCGCGGTGCCCCAGGCGGCACCGGCGACGATCAGATAGAGGAGGCCTCGCCCGACGGGCAGGCCGGAGACGGCGTTCGACACGTGTTCTCTCCGCAGATACACGCACCACGCGCATCGGCGCGGGCGCGGAAGTTCGGGAAGGGATCCCGGATCAGTGCCGGTCGGGACCGGGACAGCGGGATCCGCGGACTTCGTCTGCGGGCAGCACCGTTACGCCCGGCGACGTGCCGGGCGGATGTACCGGAGGGCCCGCCTCAGGCGGCCGGAGGCGGAAGAACGAGTGCGCGCGCATGCATGATCAGCACCTTATGCCGTCGTCCCGGGCGTGGACAACTCATGTTCCGGCCCGCCGCCGGCCACCGGCTTCCCGGAGCCCTTCGCCGGAGCCGAGGACTGGGCGATGAAGGCGCCCATGAGGACCACCGCGCCGCCCGCGATCTGCGGTGCCGACAGGTGCTCACCGAGCAGGACCCAGGCGAGCACGGTGGCGATGACCGCCTCCAGACAGGCCACGACACCCGCCACCTGCGGCGAGAGCCGACGCACCGAGACCACCCCGGTGACGTACGCGGCCACCGTCGCGACGAGGACGATCCACCCCAGCAGCAAGGAGGCGGCGACCGGCGTTCCGTCCATCTCCGCGCTGCCGGTGAGCACGGACCAGTCCATGGACCAGGGCCGGGCGACGACGGTCAGGACGGCCGCGCCGATCAGCAGCCCGTAGGCGATCACACCGAGCGGATCAGGGGCCTCCGCGGCGTCGCTGCCCTGGTCGGACAGGACGAAGTAGCCGACCTGGCAGCAGGCGGCACCGAGAGCGAGCACGAGCCCCAGGACGTCGAACCCGAGGCCGGACCACACCTCCACGACACAGGCGAGCCCGCCCACCGCCAGGACCACTCCGACGGCGGCGGCGCGGGTGACCGGCCGCCGCTGCACGAACCGCACCCAGCCGAGCACGAGCGCGGGCGCCAGATATTCGACCAGCAGCGCGACGCCGACGGGAATGCGGGAGATCGCGGCGAAATAGCAGGCCTGGACGCCGGCGACGGCGAGCAGCCCGAACCCGGCGAGCAGCCCGGGCCTGCGGCGCAGCAGCCCCCGGTGGCGCATCGCCAGCGGCAGCATGACGAGCGCCGCGCCCGCGACGCGCAGCCATACGACGTGGAGCGGGTCGAGGCCCGCCTCGATCAGCGGCTTGGCGGCGACACCGGATCCCCCGAAGGCCACGGCGGACAGCAGCGCGAGACCGAGTCCGACGCCCCTTCCGCCGTGCTTCCGGGTAGTGGCAGTGGTAGGCACCGGCACATGATGACAGGCACCGACAGGAGCGTCATCCCCTATGGCACCTGTCTCACCGACTGGACGGCGCCTCGAGCCGGGTGAACAGTGCGCGGGGGTCGATGCCGGCGCGTTCGAGCACCTCGGCGGCGCGGGCCTGCGGGTCCGCGACGAGCGCGGCGAGCAGATCCGCTCCGCGCGCCGACCCTTCGCCGTTGCGGGCGGCGCGCGCATGGGCGTACTCCATGCAGCCCGCGGCCAGCGGGGAGAAGCCCGCCGCCTCGGTCACCACCGGGACGCTTCCCGAGTCCTCCACGGCGCCCTGCCAGCGCAGGCCGTAGCCGATGCTCCGCTGGACCAGGTAGCCGAGCAGCCGCGCGACGCGCGGCCCTTCGCCGAGGAGGGACCTCACCTCGACGTCGGACTCGAGGAGCGAGTGGAGCAGATGGGCGGTGTCGATCTGACCGTCCCCGTCCCGGACGGCCCTGCGGCGGGCACCGGCGACCACGGCTGCCAGCTCGGCACTGAGCCTGGCATCGCCGTCGGCGCGGTGGACGCCCTGCTCCTGAAGCTCGTGGGCCTGCTGCCGGGGGATACGGGGTTGCACATCCCCCACCCCATCAGTCCCCCGCCACCGGGACATCCCCGGCGGGGAGCATCTTGGCGTCCCACGGGAAGTGGACACCCGGGCCGGAATCTCCTCCTTGCGAAGGAGATCAGGGCGTTTCACGCCGAAGGGCGCGCGCCGGTTTGCGTCACGCCCCTCGTATCGTGCGGTTCCCGCCGGGACGCTCGTCAGTCCTCGTCGGCGAGGATCAGGTACAGCTTCTTGCGCGCCTCGTTGATGACGGCGAGGGCCTTCTCGCGCTGCTCCTTGCTGCCGGTCTTCCACACCTGACCGAATGCCTCCATCAGGCCGAAGCCGGCCTGCCGGATCTCGCTCAGCGCCTCCCAGTCGACCCCGCGCGAGGCCTCTTCCCAGGGGGCCTCGGGCCCTTCCTCGGCCGCCGTGCGACCGGCCTCGGTGAGGGAGAACAGCTTCTTGCCGCCCTCCGACTCGCTGATGATCAGACCCTCGTCCTCCAGCAGCTGAAGGGTCGGGTACACCGAACCGGGGCTGGGCTTCCACGCCCCGCCGCTGCGTTCGGCGATCTCCTGGATCATCTCGTAGCCGTGCATGGGGCGGTCCTTCAGCAGGGCCAGGATCGAGGCCCGTACGTCACCGCGCCGTGCCCTTGACCTGGGTCCGCCGCGCCCTCGCCCGCCCCACGGGCCGCCGTGGCCGAAGCCAGGGCCGAAGGGGCCGCCGGGACCGCCCGGGCCCCCCGGGCCGAAGGGACCGAAGGCCGCGCGCAGCCTCTCGAAGTCGCCCCGGCCGCCCCGCGGGCCCCCGTGACCGTGTCCGTGCTCGTGTCCATGGGTACGCATCGCAACCACTCCATTCCATCGTTGATCTGTCGCGATGTTTCAACGATATATCGGAAACCGCTAACGGGCAACGCTTTCGGCGGCCCGGGCGCTCCCGGCAACCGGTCCAACCGTCGCCGATTGGCCTTGGCCTGCGGCTTCCCGCAGCCCGTAGCGTCGGGCCATGCGGATTCGAATCGTCGACGCCTTCACCGACCGGCCCTTCGCCGGCAACCCCGCCGGAGTGCTGCTCCTCGACGCCTTCCCGGACGACGGCCGGCTGCAGAACATCGCCCTGGAGGTCAACCACGCCGAGACGGCCTTCGCCCACCCGCTGCCCGACGGCGGAGAGGCCGACTGGGCGCTGCGCTGGTTCACCCCCGCCACCGAGGTCGCGATGTGCGGCCACGCGACGCTGGCCACCGCGCACGTCCTGCACAGCACCGGCGCCCACCAGGGACCGGTCCGGTTCGCCACCCGCAGCGGCGTCCTCATCGCCAGCCCCGGCGACGACGGCGCCGTCACCCTGGACTTCCCCACCGCTCCGCTCACCGCGGTCGACATCCCTGCGGGCGTCGCCGAGGCGCTGGGGACCGAGCCCCGTACGGCGTTCGACACCGGCCCGAACATCGGGGACCTGCTGGTCGAGGTCGCCGACGAGCGGACGGTGCACGCCCTGCGGCCCGATCTCAAGGCCCTGGCCGCCCACTCCCGGCGCGGTGTCATCGCGACCGCCCGCGCCGAGAACCCCGCCCTCGGGTACGACTTCGTCTCCCGTTGCTTCTTCCCCAACGTCGGCATCGACGAGGACCCGGTCACCGGCAGCGCGCACACGGCGCTGGCCCCCTACTGGTCCGAGCGTCTCGGCCGCAGTGCCCTCACCGGCCTCCAGGCCTCACCGCGTTCCGGTCGCGTCCGCACGGAGGTACGCGGCGAGCGCACGCTGCTCGGCGGACGGGCCGTGACGGTCATCGAGGGCGATCTGCTCGTCTGACCCCGGCACGGCGAAGGGGCGTACGACAGTGGCCGTACGCCCCTTCGCCGCCGGATCACGCCGTCGGCAGCCAGTCCACCTTGCCGGCCAGCAGCGCGTATCCCACGAACGCGCCGATGTCGAGCAGCGTGTGCGCGACCACCAGCGGTCCGACGCGGCCCCAGCGCCGGTAGAGGTACACGAACACCACGCCCATGACCATGTTCCCGATGAAGCCGCCGATGCCCTGGTAGAGGTGGTACGAGCCGCGCAGCACCGCGCTGCCGGCCATCGCGGCGCCCGGTGTCCACCCCAGCTGGTTGAGCCGGCGCAACAGGTAGCCGACGACGATGACCTCTTCGAGGATGGAGTTCTGCAGCGCCGAGAGGATCAGCACGGGGTACTTCCACCACACTTCGGGCAGCGCCTCCGGCACCACGGTGAGGTTGAAGCCCAGGCCGCGCGCGGCCAGGTAGAAGGCGATGCCGCTGCTGCCGATGACCGCGGCCACCGCCGCTCCGCGGCCGAGGTCGAACCAGGGGCGGGTGCGGTCGAAGCCGAGGACCCGCAGTCCCGCGCCCTCGCGCAGCAGGAAGTGCGCGACCAGCGCGACCGGCACGAGCGCCGTGGCGATCCCGAAGAGCTGCCAGGCCAGGTCCAGCCAGGGGCGGCCCGGTGCGGCCGAGGCGTTGAGGGTGGCCGCCTGGTCCTTCAGTCCGCCCGGTTCGGTGACCGAGCCGACAAAGCTGATCAGCGCGGACACTCCGCTCGCGCCGAGCGACAGCGCGAGCACCAGCAGCGTCTCGTTGCGGAGCGTCGTCCGCGACAGTCTCCGCTCGGGAAGGGAATCGGCCCCCGGGCCCGCCTCCGCCTGCACACCTGCCTCCACATCGCCGATCGGTCAGATCAGTATGAGGGCAGCGGCTGTGTGCCCGGCCGGGGGGCCGCACCGCGGGTCAGGCGGTGGGCACCGGTTCCGGGAGGCCCACCGGCCAGGTGTGCACGGGATCCCCCTGCTGCGTCAGCTCGCGGTAGCGGCGGGTGGTGGCGGCCAGGGCGGCCTCCCGGCCGAGGCCCATGTCCAGGGCGCGGTGGAAGGTCGCGGCCTGCCAGGTGGCCCCGTTGACCCGCCGCCGGCACCGCTCCTCGATCACCCCGAGGTACAGGTCGCGGTCGGCGGGCTCGATCCCCCACGCGTCCAGTCCGGCCTCGGCGAGCGGCAGCAGTTCGTCCCGTACGAGGGTGACCGCGTCCACCTCGCCCAGACCGCCCAGGCGACCGCGCCGCGGCCAGGTGAGGCGGGCGTCGATGCCGTACTTGCAGGCGGCGTCGAAGTTGGCGGCGGCGGCCTCGAAGGGCAGCCGGGTCCACACCGGCCGGCTGTCCTCGGCGAGGGCGCGGACCACCCCGTAGTAGAAGGCCGCGTTGGCGATGACGTCCGTGATGGTGGGCCCCGCGGGCAGCACACGGTTCTCCACACGCAGGTGGGGCAGGCCGTCGGCGATGCCGTAGACGGGGCGGTTCCAGCGGTAGACGGTGCCGTTGTGCAGAACCAGTTCGGCGAGCGAGGGGATGCCGCCCCGGTCCAGCACCTCGAGCGGGTCCTCGTCGTCGCAGATGGGCAGCAGGGCCGGGTAGTAGCGCAGATTCTCCTCGAAGAGGTCGAACGCCGAGGTCACCCACCGCTCCCCGAACCAGGTGCGCGGCCGCACGCCCTGGGTCTGCAGTTCGGGCGGGCGGGTGTCGGTGGACTGCTGGAACAGCGGGGGCCGGGACTCGCGCCACAGTTCCCGGCCGAACAGGAACGGCGAGTTGGCGCCGACGGCGATCTGCGCGGCGGCGACGGCCTGGGCCGCGTTCCACACGCTCGCGAAGCGCTCCGGGGTGACCTGGAGGTGCAGCTGCACCGAGGTGCAGGCGGCCTCGGGGGCGATGGACTTGGAGGTGCAGGTGAGCCGCTCCACCCCGTCGATGTCGAGGGTGAAGTCCTCTCCGCGCGCGGCCACGATCTGATCGTTGAGCAATGCGTAGCGGTCCACGTCGGAAAGGTTCGAGGAGACCAGGTCGTCCCGGTCCAGCGTCGGCAGGATGCCGATCATCACGATGCCCGCATCGAGCTCACCGGCCTTTCGGTCGGCATATGCGAGCGAGGTCCGCAGTTCCTCGTCGAGCCGGTCGAATACCCGCCCGCCCAAGCGGTGGGGAGCGATGTTCACTTCCAGATTGAACATCGCGAGTTCTGTTTGGAAGTCCCGGCTGGCGATCCGTTCGAGGACTTGCGCATTCAACATTTTCGGCATGCCGTCGGCGCCCGCGAGATTCAATTCGATCTCCAGCCCCATGAGGTTCTTGGGGCGGTCGAACCGCTTCTCCGCCAGCAGTCGCTCCAGGCCCGTCAGGCACCTGCGGAGCTTCTCGCGGTAGCGCTGACGATCGGACAGGTCGAACTGACCTGCCACGACCTTCTCCCCCATCGAAGCGTCCCTCCTCGGATGGGCGGACCGAAGAACGGCCGCCGGGGTCCCGGTCCACAAGGGAGGATGCCCCGCGGATGCGATCGATAACGTCCCGGACCGGCCCGTCGGCCGCTAGTCTGTCCAAGGTGACCTGTGGCACATTCCCCAGGCATGGCCCGGAACGCCCGTAGCGCGGCGGTTACAGGCTCGTGAAAAACGCCGACGAGAATTGGCCGACCGCTTGACGGCCGTTATTCGAGGTCATCGGCGTGCACCCTGCCCGGAATCGGGATGATTTTCGCGTTTCACCGGCCAGAAGTACCCTTGTTCGCCCGGCCGAAAACGGTTAGACGAAACATAGTCTGAACACGTGTCGTATAAACTTCGCCCACAAGGCAGAAGGTTGGCGCCCACGGTCGAGCGATCCAGCCGGGAGAAGGCGTGCGGCAGTCCACGGCCCCGTCTCCCGCGTTCGGACCCCGGTCCCTGCCTCTCTGACCTTCGCGAGCTGACAGCGCCGTCCGCCCCGCCACGCCCCGCCCTCGCGCCACTGTGCCTTCGAATGAGAGGCGACCCACCATGCCGCTGCATGTACCCCCGGCTCCCGCGCCCGCACTGCGTTCCGTCCTGACCGCGCTCTCCTCACCGACCGCGGTCAGCGAGGCGCGAACTCCCTCGCTGCTCGGTGCCCAGGGACCCGCCTCACCCGAGCTCCCCCTTCCCGTGCACGTCCTGGACCGGGTCACCGCCGACGGCGGGACCGCGACACGGCTGGCCGGGTGGCGTTTCCTGATCCGCACCGGCGACCGTGCGGTGGCCGCCGCGGACACCGTCCTCACCGCCGACGGATGGACCTTCTCCCGCTTTTTCGAGGGTCCGTACATCACGTCCACCGAGCTGGCGCTGCGCCAGGCCGAGGCCCTGCCCCAGCCCTACCAGCCACGGCTGCTCTCGGTGCCCGGCCTCTACATGCTGACCCTCTGGCTGCACGGCGATCCCACCGCGGACGGCGCGGGCGGCGACCCCGCCCCCACCGATCTGCTCGTCCCGCTCGCCCCGGCGCCGCCCGGCATCGCGGCCCACCGTCCGCACCGGGTCACCGAGCTCCTTCCGGTGCTGACGCACCGGGTGACCCCGACCCCGCTGCTCGGCTCACCCGCCTGACGTCGCACGACCGTGTACCCCGCTGTCCGGGAGGCCGGACAGCGGGGTACACCCATGCCGGGCGGCGGGCCGCACACAGGGACTAGCCCTTTCCGACCATGGCGAACCACCCGAAGTGACAGTGCAGTTGAGATGAACCGTCCGCGTGGGTGATGCGTCATCAACCTGTGAGGAGCGGTGCCGCGAAATCCCTGCGGAACGTCGTCCATGGGGCAACACTGGTTTCCGACCGACTTATCACAACGGGGGGCGGTCATGAACGAAGCTTCACGCCGCGGAACTGAATCAACAGCCGACTCACAGGTCACCACCGAGCGAGAGATCCCACCCATGTGCCAGCACCAGCCACCGTGTCCCTCAGCCGACTCCGCCGACCGGGAATCCGCCCGTCTCGTGGCGCACCACCCGGAGCAGGGCTGGAGCCTGCTGTGCAACGGTGTCGTGCTCTTCGAGGACACCGGTGAGCTCCTGCCCGACGGCAGGATCATTGCCCCGCAGCGCCCCCGGGGCGCCAGCCTCACCACCGCCTGAGCACGACCGGGCGGAAACGGGGACCGCCCGGGAGGAACAGGGGCCGGCCCGCAGGACCTCCTGCGAACCGGCCCCGACGCATGTCCGGAGGCGATCACTCACCGTATTCCCGCACTCGGAGCGGGGTGACCCGCGTCCGCTCCCGGCGATCACCTCCCTGAATGCCTTCCCACGGGAGCCCCTTTTCCGGAAGACTCCTGGAAGTTTCACGGGTTTCCGTCACAGGGGAGGGCACGTGGCAGCACAAGAGGCCGATGCCGAGGGCAGAGTCACGATCACGGAGATCGCCCGGCAGGCCGGCGTCTCGGTACCGACCGTCTCCCGTGTCGTCAACGGCCGCTCCGACGTCTCCCCGCAGACCCGCGCCCGGGTCGAGGACCTGCTGCGCCGCCACGGCTACCGCAAGCGCCCCAGCTCCTCCGCCTCCCGTGCGGTCCTGCTCGACCTGGTCTTCAACGACCTCGGCAGCCCCTGGGCCGTGGAGATCATCCGTGGGGTCGAGGAGGCCGCCCACGCGGCCGGGGCGGGAACGGTGGTGTCGGCGATCCGCGGCCGTTCGGGCAACGCCCGGGAGTGGACACGCAACCTGCGGGCGCGCGCGTCCGACGGCGTCATCCTGGTGACCTCCGCGATGAACACCCTGCACGAGGAGTTGCGGATCCTGGGCGTCCCGCTGGTCGTCGTGGACCCGGCCGGCTCCCCCGCCGCGGATGTGCCGACCATCGGCGCCGCCAACTGGTCGGGCGGCATGGCCGCGACCGAACACCTGCTGGCCCTCGGCCACCGCAGGATCGGACTGATCGCCGGACCGACGCGCCTGCTCTGCGCACGGGCGCGGCTCGACGGCTACCGGGCGGCCCTCGAAGGCGCCGGTATCTCGCCCGACCCGTCGCTGATCGTCCCCGGCGACTTCCGCCCGGAGGCCGGCTTCGCCGGCTGCAACGCCCTGCTGGACCTGCCGGAGCCGCCGACTGCGGTGTTCGCGGCCAGCGACCAGATGGCCCTGGGAGCCGTCGAGGCCCTGCGCGGCCGGGGGCTGAGGGTCCCGGAGGACATGAGTGTGGTCGGCTTCGACGACCTCCCGGAGGTGCGCTGGTCGGCCCCGCCGCTGACCACGGTCCGCCAGCCCCTCTCCGACATGGGCAGACTCGCCGTCCGCACGGTGCTCCGCCTCAGCCAGGGCGAACAGCCGGACTCGCCCCGCGTGGAACTGGGTACGGAACTCGTCGTCCGGTCGAGTACGGCGGCGCCCGCCGATCGGGGCGGACCGGCCCGGGCCGCGTCGCCCCGGGCCCCACGTCCCCCGCACGGCGGCCTAGGGTGACCGGCATGCAGTCCTACACGATCGGCCAGGCAGCGAGGCTGCTCGGAGTGAGCCCGGACACCGCCCGCCGCTGGGCCGACGCGGGCCGCATCGTCACCCATCGCGACGAAGGCGGACGGCGGCTCATCGACGGGCGGGACCTGGCCGCCTTCTCCGTCGAACTCGCCAGGGCGGGCAGCGCCGAGGAGGACACCCCGTACACCTCCGCGCGCAATGCCTTCCCCGGCATCGTCACGGCGATCAAGCTCGGCGATGTCGCCGCCCAGGTCGAGATCCAGGCCGGGCCGCACCGTCTCGTCTCCTTGCTCACGCGGGAGGCCGTGGAGGAACTCGGCCTGGAGGTCGGTGTGGAGGCCACCGCCCGGGTGAAGTCGACAAACGTCCATATCGACCGCACGTGAGCGAAGGGCGCGCCTGTGGGAACGCACATACAGGCCCTCCCGTCTCATCACCTTGCTCATGCGATGCGGCAGAGGACTTCTGCCTGGCACATGCGCCAGTATGATCGGCGTATGGGAAGGCGTTCCACGGGACCCTTCCCCCGACGCCGAGGGAGTGCTCCGAGATGACCCGATCCGCTCAGTGGACACGCCGGTCCCACCGGATCGGTGCGCTCGGGGCCGGGGCCGTACTCGCGCTGGGCGCCTGCTCCGCGTCCGGCTCGGACTCCGTCTCCGGGACGGGCGGAGAAGGCGTGAGCGGCACGGTCACGGTGTTCGCGGCCGCCTCACTGAAGGAGAGCTTCACAGAGCTCGGCGAGCGGCTCGAGAAGGAACACCCCGGCACCCGGGTGACCTTCAACTTCAGCGGTAGCGACGCCCTCGCGGCGGGCATCGCCAACGGCGCTCCGGCCGACGTGTTCGCGGCGGCCAGCACCAAGACGATGAAGCTCGTCACGGACCACGGGCTCACGGAGGGCAGCCCGAGCACGTTCGCCCGGAACCGACTGGAGATCGCCACCGCGCCGGGCAACCCGCACGGCATCGACTCCCTCCGGGACCTGACCGCTCCCGGCCTGAAGGTCGTGCTGTGCGACACCACGGTTCCCTGCGGCGCGGCCGCGCGGAGCGCGCTCACGGCCGGCGGCGTCGAACTGTCACCCGCCTCCTACGAGCAGGACGTCAAGAGCGCCCTCACGAAGGTCCGGCTGAAGGAGGCCGACGCCGCCGTCGTGTACCGCACGGATGTGCGGGCCGCCGGTGACAAGGTGGAGGGCGTGGAATTCTCGGAGTCCGCCGAGGCCGTCAACGACTATCCCATCGCCCGGCTCGACGACGCGCCGAACCCCGAGGCCGCGAAGGCGTTCGTGAAGCTGGTGACGTCGCCTGAGGGCCGTGAGGTGCTGGGCGCGGCCGGGTTCCTCGCGCCATGAGCACGCAAGCCGCCCGGAAGCCCCGGGTCCGTGCTCCCGGCCCCGGTGTCCCCCTCGCCCTCCTCCTGCCCGCCCTGCTCGGTCTGGCGTTCCTCCTGGTGCCCCTGCTCGCCCTGCTCCTGCGCGCCCCCTGGCGCAGCCTCCCGGAGCAACTGACCAGCCCGGAGGTGTGGGAGGCCCTGCGCCTGTCGCTGCTGTGCGCCACGACGGCGACCGCGCTGAGCCTGGTCGTCGGCGTCCCGCTGGCCTGGCTGCTGGCCCGCACGGACTTCCCCGGCCGGGGCCTGGTCCGCGCCCTGGTGACGCTTCCGCTCGTCCTGCCTCCGGTCGTGGGCGGCGTCGCCCTGCTGCTCGCGCTGGGCCGCAACGGCGTCGTCGGCCAGTGGCTGGACGCGTGGTTCGGCATCACCCTGCCGTTCACCACCGCGGGCGTCGTCCTCGCCGAGACGTTCGTGGCGATGCCCTTCCTCGTCATCAGCGTCGAGGGCACGCTGCGAGCCGCCGACCCGCGCTACGAGGAGGCGGCCGCCACGCTGGGCGCCTCCCGCTTCACCGCCTTCCGCCGGGTCACGCTGCCGCTGGTCGCCCCCGGCATCGCGGCCGGTGCGGTCCTCGCCTGGGCCCGCGCCCTCGGCGAGTTCGGCGCCACCATCACCTTCGCCGGGAACTTCCCCGGCCGCACCCAGACCATGCCGCTGGCGGTCTACCTCGCCCTGCAGAACGACCCGGCCGCCGCGATCGCGCTCAGCCTGGTCCTGCTGGCGGTGTCCGTCGCCGTACTGGCCGGGCTGCGGGACCGCTGGATGAGGGCCGTCTGACACCATGCCGAAGCACCCCGAGACCGCGAACTCCGGACCCGTCCCCGCCACCGCCGGGCTGGACGCGCGGCTCGTCGTGGACCGCGGCTCCTTCCGCCTCGACATCGCGCTGAACGCCGCGCCCGGCGACGTCGTCGCCCTGCTGGGCCCGAACGGCGCGGGCAAGACCACGGCCCTGCGCGCCCTGGCGGGCCTCGCTCCCCTGGCCGCGGGCCACCTGCGGCTCGACGGCACCGACCTGCACCGGACGGCGCCGGAGTCACGTCCGGTGGGCGTCGTCTTCCAGGACTACCTGCTCTTCCCGCATCTGACCGCCCTGGACAACGTGGCCTTCGGACCGCGCTGCCGGGGCGCCGGCAAGAGGGAGGCGCGGGCCGGTGCCGCCGAGTGGCTGGACCGCATGGGGCTGGCGGAGCAGGCGGGTACCAAGCCCCGGCACCTCTCCGGCGGCCAGGCCCAGCGCGTGGCGCTCGCCCGCGCCCTGGCCACCCACCCCCGGCTGCTGCTCCTGGACGAACCGCTCGCCGCCCTGGACGCCCGCACCAGGCTGGAGGTGCGCGCACAGCTGCGCCGTCATCTGGCCGCCTTCGAGGCCGTCGCGGTCCTGGTCACGCACGACCCGCTGGACGCCATGGTGCTGGCCGACCGTCTGGTCGTCGTGGAGCGGGGCCTGATCGTGCAGGAGGGCGCTCCGTCCGACATCGCCCGTCACCCGCGCACCGAGTACATCGCCCAGCTGGTCGGCCTCAACCTGTATCGCGGGCAGGCCGACGGCCACACCGTACGGCTCGACGCGGGCCCGGCCGTCAGCACCACCGAGGACCTCTCCGGGCCGGCGTTCGTGGCGTTCCCCCCCGGCGCGGTGACGCTGCACCGGGAACGGCCCACCGGGTCCAGCGCCCGCAACCTGTGGCACTGCGCGGTCGCCGGGCTGGAGAGCCACGGCGACCAGATCCGCGCGGAGCTCACCGGGGAACTCTCCCTGGCCGCCGACCTCACCACGGTCGCCGCGGCCGAACTCGATCTGCATCCGGGCGCGCCGGTCTGGGCGGCGGTCAAGGCGACACAGACACACGCGTATCCGGCCTGACGGCCCCCGCGGCAGCTGCGCACATGCCGAAGGGCCCCGCTCCGGCGTCGGAGCGGGGCCCTTCGACGTACATCAGTCCTCGTAGGCGTCCAGCGGCGGGCAGGAGCAGACCAGGTTGCGGTCGCCGAAGGCCTGGTCGATCCGGCGGACCGGCGGCCAGTACTTGTCGGCGGCGCTCACCCCTGCCGGGAAGACGGCCTCCTCGCGGGCGTACGCGTGGTCCCACTCCCCGCCGAGCGCCGCGGCGGTGTGCGGGGCGTTGCGGAGCGGGTTGTCGTCCGCGGGCCACTCGCCGGAGCCGACCTTCTCGATCTCGGCGCGGATCGCGATCATCGTCTCGCAGAACCGGTCGAGTTCGGCCAGGTCCTCGGACTCGGTGGGCTCGATCATCAGGGTGCCGGCCACCGGGAACGACATCGTCGGCGCGTGGAAGCCGTAGTCGATCAGACGCTTGGCCACGTCGTCCACGCTGACGCCGGTCGCCTTGGTCAGCGGGCGCAGGTCGATGATGCACTCGTGCGCGACCAGCCCGCCGGGACCGGTGTAGAGCACCGGGTAGTGCGGCTCGAGACGCTTGGCGATGTAGTTGGCACTGAGCACGGCCACCTGCGTGGCCCGCTTCAGGCCCTCGCCGCCCATGAGCCGGACGTACGCCCAGGAGATCGGCAGGATGCCCGCCGAGCCCCACGGCGCCGCCGAGATGGGCCCCACGCCCGTCTCCGGCCCCGCCTCGGGCTGGAGCGGGTGGTTCGGCAGGTAGGGGGCCAGGTGCGCCCGCACGCCGACCGGGCCGACACCGGGACCGCCGCCGCCGTGCGGGATGCAGAAGGTCTTGTGCAGGTTCAGGTGGGAGACGTCGCCGCCGAAGTGGCCGGGCTTGGCCAGACCCACCAGCGCGTTGAGGTTGGCGCCGTCCACGTACACCTGGCCGCCGGCCTCGTGCACCTCGGCGCAGATGTCGGCGACGTGCTCCTCGAACACACCGTGCGTCGAGGGGTAGGTGATCATCAGCACGGCCAGCTCGTCGCGGTACTGCGCGATCTTGGCCCGCAGGTCCGCCACGTCGACCTCGCCGTCGTCGGACGTCTTCACGACGACGACCTTCATGCCGGCCATCACGGCGCTCGCCGCGTTGGTGCCGTGCGCGGAGGACGGGATGAGGCAGACGGTGCGCTGCTCGTCGCCGTTGGCCCGGTGGTAGCCGCGTACCGCGAGCAGGCCGGCCAGCTCGCCCTGGGAGCCCGCGTTGGGCTGGAGGGAGACCTTGTCGTAGCCGGTGACCTCGGCGAGACGTTCCTCCAGCTCGCGGATGAGCGTGAGGTAGCCCTGAGCCTGCTCGGCGGGCACGAACGGGTGCAGCTGCCCGAACTCGGGCCAGGTGACCGGCTCCATCTCCGTGGTCGCGTTGAGCTTCATGGTGCAGGAGCCCAGCGGGATCATGCCGCGGTCCAGCGCGTAGTCGCGGTCGGCGAGCCGGCGCAGATAGCGCAGCATCGCCGTCTCCGAGCGGTGCTGCTGGAAGACGGGGTGCGTCAGGTACTCGTCGCTGCGCAGCAGGGCGTCCGGCAGCGCGTCCCGCGCGGCCGCGTCCAGCGCCTCGACGTCCCCTTCGACGCCGAAGGCGCTCCACACGGCGGCCAGCCGGTCCCGGGTGGTGGTCTCGTCGCAGGCGATCGAGACGAGGTCGGCGTCGACGAGACGCAGGTTGACGCCGTTGCCGCGGGCGGCGGCCACGACCTCGGCGGCCCGCCCGGGGACGCGCACGGTCAGCGTGTCGAAGTAGGAGCCGTGCACGATCTCGGCTCCGCCGGCCCGCAGCCCCTCGGCGAGGACGGTGGCGTACCGGTGGGTGCGCCGGGCGATCAGCCGCAGGCCCTCCGGGCCGTGGTAGACGGCGTACATCCCGGCCATGACGGCGAGCAGCACCTGGGCGGTGCAGATGTTGCTGGTGGCCTTCTCGCGGCGGATGTGCTGCTCACGGGTCTGGAGGGCGAGACGGTAGGCCTTGTGCCCGTCGACGTCGACGGAGACGCCGACGAGCCGCCCGGGCAGACTGCGCGCCATCTTCTCCTGCACGGCCATGTAGCCGGCGTGCGGTCCGCCGAAGCCCATCGGCACACCGAAGCGCTGCGTCGTGCCGACGGCGATGTCCGCGCCCAGCTCACCGGGCGACTTCAGCAGGGTGAGGGCGAGCAGGTCGGCGGCGACGGTGACGAGCGCGCCCAGCTCGTGCGCCTGGTCGATCAGCGGCTTGATGTCGCGTACGGCACCGGAGGCGCCCGGGTACTGGATCAGTACGCCGTTGATGTCGCGCTCGGCGAGCTCGGCGGGAATGCCGTCGCTCAGGTCGGCGACGACGACCTCGACACCGGTCGGCTCGGCGCGGGTCTCTATCACGGCGATCGTCTGCGGAAGGGCGTCCGCGTCGACCAGGAACAGGCCCTTCTTGTTCTTGCCCATGCGCCGGGACAGCGCCATCGCCTCGGCGGCGGCGGTGCCCTCGTCGAGCAGGGAGGCACCGGAGGTCGGCAGGCCGGTGAGCTCGGCGACCACGGTCTGGAAGTTCAGCAGCGCCTCGAGCCGGCCCTGGGAGATCTCGGGCTGGTACGGCGTGTAGGCCGTGTACCAGGCGGGGTTCTCCATCACGTTGCGCAGGATGACGGGCGGGGTGAAGGTGCCGTAGTACCCGAGCCCGATCATGGAGCCGAGCACCTGGTTGCGGTCGGCCAGCTCACGCAGCTCGGCCAGCACCTCGGCCTCGCTCCGCGCACCCGGCAGGTCCAGCGCGTCGGCGTTCTTGATGACATCCGGCACGGCGGCGGCCGTCAGCTCGTCCAGCGAGCCGTACCCGACCTGGGCGAGCATCTTGGCCCGGGCCTCGTGGTCGGGGCCGATGTGGCGCTGCTCGAAGGGGATTCCCTGTTCGAGCTCGGAGAGCGGGGTGCGAGGGGCGGTCATTGAGGAGGCCTCCTGGTCCGACGACCTTCGAGGGGCACCACGGCGCAGGTGCCCGGACGGCCTCCCCCTCTGTCATCTCAACCTGAGAGCTTCACCGGACCGCCCGAAGGAATCCGGCTTTCACCGTCGGTGAGAGCGGAAGCCGTCGACACCCGCTCTGCTTTCCAGAGTGACCTCGTCCGTGCGGTACGTGTGCCTGAGAGATTCCGGGGAGGATTTGCTCCTTCGGCGCCTCCGATGGTGCCCGGAGGACTCTCCCGCACGGGGTCAGCGGCCGATTGCCAGGGTACCAGCGAGCACAGCACGGGGGCTTCGAGTGGCCGCACCGCCGATTGTGCCCTTTTGTAGTGCTTACGGATGAGTTTGCGACCAGTGGAGGGCCCGTGCAGACCGACATTGATCCGCGCCACCTGATCGGCCGCAAGGCGTTCGACCGCAACGGAACCCGGATCGGCACGATCGACGAGGTGTACCTCGACGACGCCACCGGTGTACCGGAGTGGGCGGCGATACGCACCGGCCTGTTCAGCAGGGATGCCTTCGTCCCGCTGGAGCCCAGCGAACTGATCGACGGCGCCCTCCATGTGCCGTTCGAACGGGCTCTGATCAAGGACGCTCCCGACTTCGGCGTGGGCCGTCATCTCTCGCCCGAGCAGGAGCTCCAGCTCTACCACCACTACGGTCTGGACATCGCCGCCCCTCCGCCCCTTCCGGACCGCGACTTCGGCGACCTCGCGGGAAAGGACCATCAGGCCTGACCTGCCCCGCTCATCCGCTCTCCGGCCCGGCCTCTCCGCCCGCCTTCGCGCCCTCGCCCTCCCCCGGTCCGCGTGACACCAGCGGGAGCGGCTCCGCCGGTTCCAGGGCCGGATCGTCGACGCGGAAGGTCTTCACCCGGCCCGGGCCCGAGTCGGGGGTCTCGAAGCGCACCGTGACCCGGCCCAGCCCGCTGCCCTGCACCCACCCGTGTCCGTGCACGGCATGCCGTACGTCGTGTCCCGCGGGCCAGCGCCGCTCGGCGGGCGCCGGCCCTTCGGCGGCGGGCGCGGCCTCGGGTTCCTCGCGGACCGGATCCTCCTCGCGCCCGCCGGCTGCCTGCGCGAACAGGTCTTCCTGTGTGTAGTCGGCCAGCCCGCTGACCCCGACCCCCAGCAGACGCACCCCGCCCGTGGTGTCGACCGAGTCCAGCAGCCGTGCGGCGGCCTCCCGCACGACGGCCGGATCGTCGGTGGGCCCCCGCAGGGTCTCGGACCGGGTGAGCGTGGAGAAGTCGTACCGCCGGACCTTCAGCACGATGGTCCGGCCCGACAGGCCCGCCCCCCGCAGTCTGCGCACGCACCGGTCGGCGAGCCGCTGCACCTCCGTCCCGACCCGCACCCGGTCGTGGATGTCCACGTCGTAGGTGTCCTCGACCGACACCGACTTGGTCTCCCGCTCGGCCACCACGGGCCGCTCGTCCCGGGCCAGGGCCATGGCGAACAGCGCGTGCCCGTGGGCCTTGCCCAGCAGCCGTACGAGCTCGTCCTCCCCCGCCTCGGCGAGCTCGTCGACCGTGTGGATACCGGCCCGGCGCAAATGGTCTCCCGTGGCCGGGCCCACGCCCGGCAGGGTGCGGACCGACAGCGGCCCCAGCAGCGCCCGCTCCGTCCCCGGCTCGATGAGCACCAGTCCGTCCGGCTTGGCCTGCTCCGAGGCGATCTTCGCCAGCATCTTGGAGGCCGCCAGCCCCACCGACCCGGTGAGCCCCGTGACCTCCCGTATGTCCGCGCGGAGCCTGGCTCCGGCCAGGCGGGCCGACCGCTCGTCCCAGGCGGTGCCACCGGCCTCCAGGTCCACGAACGCCTCGTCCAGGCTGAGCGGCTCCACCAGGGGCGACAGGGCCCGCAGCAGCTCCATCACCTGCTCGCTGATCGACCGGTAGAGGGCGAACCGCGGCACCAGGTACGCGGCGTTCGGCGCGAGCCGCCGGGCCTGGGACATGGGCATCGCCGAGTGGACACCGAAGACCCGGGCCTCGTACGAGGCCGTGGCGACCACTCCCCGGGGACCGAGCCCGCCCACGACGACGGCCTTCCCACGCAGGCTCGGCTTGGACGCCTGCTCCACCGAGGCGAAGAAGGCGTCCATGTCGAGATGCAGGATCGTGGGCGCGGATCTCACATGTCCGATGCTGCCCTACGCCACTGACATCGCCCTCTTCGCTCAGGGCTCTCAGACGGCCTTGTTGCGCCGGCGCGCCAGCTCGTCCATCGGGTTGTGGCCGACCAGGGTCTCGCCGGTGTCGATGCGCTCCCCGTGCAACTGCGAGAGCGCGCTCTCGACGTCCCGCCACACCACGCCCACCGCGATGCCGAAGACGCCCTGGCCGCCCTGGAGCAGCGAGTGCACCTCGTCGGGCGAGGTGCACTCGTAGACCGTGGCTCCGTCGCTCATCAGCGTCATGCGCTCCAGGTCGCTGAAGCCGCGCTCGCGCAGATGCTGTACGGCGGTGCGGATGTTCTGCAGTGAGACGCCGGTGTCCAGGAACCGCTTGACGATCTTCAGGACGACGACGTCGCGGAAGCTGTACAGCCGCTGTGTCCCCGACCCATGGGCCGGTCTCACACTGGGCTCGACCAGTCCGGTCCGGGCCCAGTAGTCGAGCTGCCGGTAGGTGATGCCGGCGGCCGCGCAGGCCGTGGGACCCCGGTAGCCGATCTCCTCGGACGCCATGGCCGCCGCCCCTCCGCCGTCCGGCACCGCCGTCGGCCGCTGCGGAACGTGATCGATCGGGCTGCTCTGCACCGGGTACGCCCCGCCCACGCGGAGCCGCGAGCTCTGGGGAGGATACGGCCCGCTCGCCCCGAAACCGGGTTCGGGGGCACCCCCAGCCGTACCGTCGCCGCTGCTTCTCACGCCGACCTCCGTCCTTGACCTGCCTCCTCGACGGTAGGCAGTCACCAAGGGCGCGTCAACGATCGCCACACTCGGCACGCCGAGTGATAATCACCCTAAGAGTGGTTTCCCGTGCCCCACCGCGGGGAAAGGCTAGCCGAATGCCTTCCGCCGGGGCCCTCGCGGCCGGTCGATGCGACGCCGACCGCCTGCGCTCACTGGTTGCTGGTCCCGAAGTCCTCCGGCGAGATCTGGTCGAGGAACTCGCGGAACTTCTCCACCTCGTCCTCCTGCTCGTCCGGGATGGCGATCCCGGCGTCGTCGAGCACCGTGTCGCTGCCGTAGATCGGCGTGCCCGTGCGCAGGGCCAGCGCTATGGCGTCGGAGGGGCGGGCACTCACTTCCACCCCGCTGGCGAAGACCAGCTCGGCGTAGAAGACGCCCTCGCGCAGATCGGTGATGCGCACTTCCGTGAGCTCCTGTCCGACGGCCTCCAGCACGTCCTTGAACAGGTCGTGGGTCAGCGGCCGTGCGGGTGCCATGCCCTGCTGGGCGAAGGCGATGGCCGTCGCCTCCCCCGGTCCGATCCAGATGGGGAGGTAGCGGTCGCCGCCCACTTCACGCAACAGCACGATCGGTTGGTTGGAGGGCATCTCGACCCGGACACCTACGACATCGAGCTCGTTCACACAGCAACCCTAGGCCGTGCCCGGGACGTTTGGGTAGTCGGGCAGGGAACGGGTGCCCGATCCGGCCTCCTGAGCCGGTGGCTCACGGCAGCCGCACCCCCAGCGCCGACCGCAGCAGCGCCGCGTGCAGCTGTACCGCGAGGCCGGCCAGCTCCTTCGTACGGGCCTCGGCGTGCGCCCGCGTCTGCGGGTTCCGGTGGCGGCGCAGCGGGGCGACCACCTGGTCCACCAGGCCCGCCTCCCGGTCGGCGGCGGCCTTCATCGCCCTGAGGTGACGTGGTTCGATACCGAACCGCCCCAGCTCGGTGATGAGACCGGCGACGGTGACCGCCTCGGCGTCGTACACCCCGTCCTCGACCGGAGTGAGCAGCCCGTACGACTCCCACTCGGCGAGCTCGGGCTCTCCTGCGCCGACGGCCGCGAGCAGCTGAGCGCGGCCGATGCGGGCCGTCGTGGGCCCGTCCTCGACGGCCGGCTCCGGATCGGCGCCCCCGTCACCCGGACGGCTCAACACGGGCAGCCTGACGGCCTCCCCGCGCTCCATGGCCGCCAGGTGCTCCCGGATCACCTTGAGCGGCAGGTAGTGGTCCCGCTGCATCCTCAGCACATGGCCGAGGCGCTCAACGTCCCCGGCGCTGAACTTGCGATACCCCGACGGGGTCCGCTGCGGCTCGATCAGCCCTTCCGACTCCAGGAAGCGGATCTTGGAGACGGTGACCTCGGGAAACTCCTCACGCAGCACGCCCAGCACCGCGCCGATGCTCATCAGTCCGGTGTCCGCGGCGGCGGCGCCGTGGCCGGCACCGCCGCTCGGTGTCTGAAGCATGGACCTTCCCTGGAGTCCCCCGGATGGAATCCGGGGAGGTCAGTAGCCCCGCTGGCTCGCGTAGAAGACCAGCCGGTACTTGCCGATCTGCACCTCGTCACCGTTGGACAGGGCGACCTGGTCGATCCGCTCACGGTTGACGTACGTGCCGTTCAGGCTGCCGACGTCGGCGACCGTGAACGAGCCGTCCGGGCTGCGGCGGAACTCCACGTGCCGCCGGGAGACCGTCACGTCGTCCAGGAAGATGTCGCTCTGCGGGTGACGCCCGGCCGTGGTCAGGTCGCCGTCCAACAGGAAGCGGCTGCCCGAGTTCGGCCCGCGGCGCACGACCAGGAGCGCCGAACCCATCGGCAGGGCGTCGACGGCCGCCTGCGCCTCCGGAGAGAGCGTCGGCATCGGCGTCTGGCCGGTGGCCTCGGCGTCGTAGGCCTCGAGACCGGAGATCGAGATCGTGGACGTCGTCTCCGAGGGGCGCTCCGGGGCCACTCCGGGCCTCAGCGGCGCGCCGCAGTTGGAGCAGAAGCGGCTGTTCTCCGCGTTGCGGTTACCGCACCTCGTACACACCAGGGCCGACATGGACGGATCCTCCTGCCGCGGCTGCCCACCGGGGGCTTGGGACGCGTACGGGTCGGAGAACCCCCCGCCCGTACCTGAGGTCGACGGCTGTCCGAAACCTATGCCGCCCGACTGCGCGGGGTCAACGGACGGCGCGCCCTGACCCAGCTGGTCCCGAAACAGCGGACGCTGACCTTCCGCATCAGGCTGTGCGCGATGACGAGCGGTCGCGTTGTCGCTGTCCTCTCGCCGCGCGCTCTTGCCGAACAACTTCGCAAACAACTTCACGGGCGATTCCCCTTGACCGAAACAGACCCGCCCGTGGGGCAGGACGAACCCTGACTGAACACATTGGCCGACCCGGACATCTTCACAACGTCCGCCTCCGCCAGACAGTTTCCACCACGCACCACCCATTCGGTGCGCCGACCCCCCGCAACCTCATGCCCTGGCCGGACGTCCCCCATGCACCCCCGGTTCACCGGGAGGACGACCGAGCGTAGTCAGGCCGCTTCACCGCCCGCAAGGCATCCACAACGATCTTGCTCGACCGCTCCACGGTAACGGTGGCCTGTTCCTTCTCGAGAGTCTGCACCACGCCTCCGGGGATGTTGAGCGCCGGCTCGAGGTCCTGCGGCTTGCCGATGACCTTGAAACGATAGGGCGCGGTGATCTTGTTCCCGTCCACCGCGATCCCGCCGTCCGAATCCGTCAGATAGGTGCTCGCCACCACTCGCACACCGTTGACCTGGATCGCCTCGGCACCGGCCGCGCGCAGCTCCTGGACGGCGTCGAGCAGCATGTCCGACTCGACCGTTCCCTTCGGGTCCTCGATGGTCATCGTGATCCCCGGCCCCTGCGCGGCCACGGTGCCCGCGAGGACGCCGAGTTGCCGCTCCTTCTCGATCGTCTGCTTGCGGGCCTCTTCCGCCTGGTCGGAGCTGTTCTCCAGCTCGTCGCGCTGCTTCTCGAGACCCTGCTTCTCGTCCTCAAGACGCTCTGTGCGGTCGTCGAGTTCATCGAGGATGCGCACGAGATCTTCCTGACGTGCCCCGCGCAGCGCGCTGTCGCCGTCGCTGTTCGATGCCACCTGGACGGCCAGTCCGAATCCCAGACCGAACAGCAGCAGGGCCACGATGAGTTGGGCCCGGGTGATCCGCGGCGGCCACAGGCCCTTCGCCAGCCGCTGCCGTCCGGTCAGCTCCGGCCCGGCCGGCTCCTGCGCGACGTCCTCCTCCGAGGGAGCGGGTGCGGGCGCGGGTACCTCCGCGGGCAGCTCCCTGCGCAGGCCGGCCGGGGACGGCTCCTCGGGAGCGGTCCTGGGCCGGGACACCGCCGGGCGCGCGGACTCGTCGTGCTCGTGCTCACTCATCGGCCTCACGCCCGGAACACGTGCCGGCGGATCGCCGCGGCGTTGGAGAAGATACGGATGCCGAGGACGACCACCACGCCCGTGGACAGCTGGGCCCCCACGCCGAGCTTGTCGCCGAGGAACACGATCAGCGCGGCGACGACCACGTTCGACAGGAACGACACGACGAAGACCTTGTCGTCGAAGATCCCGTCGAGCATGGCCCGCAGCCCTCCGAACACGGCGTCGAGCGCCGCGACGACGGCGATCGGCAAGTAAGGCTCGACGACCGCCGGAACCTCGGGCCGGACCAACAGTCCGGCCACGACTCCCACGACGAGGCCCAGTACGGCGATCACGATGTGCCCTTCTCGGTTATCGGCTGTGCGGTACGTACGATCACACTCGGTGCTGCGGGCAGCCGGACGTCGTCCTCCACGGAGATCGCGGTCCTGATGCCGTAGTTCTCCTGCAGGGCGTGCAAGTACAGTCCGTCCGCGCTGTTCTGGAAGCGCTCGCTGAGCCGCCCGCCGTCCCCCACCGCGAGCACCGTGTACGGCGGCACCAGCGGCCTGTTGTCCACCAGTATCGCGTCTCCCGCGGCCCTGATCGCCGACAGGGCGGTCAGCCGCTGCCCGTTGATCGAGACGGCCTCGGCACCGGACTCCCACAGGCCGTTGACCACCCGCTGCATGTCTCGGTCGCGGACCCGTCCGGTGTCGGAGAACCCCGAGGTCGACCGGGCGTCGCCGTCACCGCCCGCGCTCGCGTCCTCGGCGTCGTTCACCACGAGCCGCACCCCGGGCCCGTGCACAGCGGTGGCGCCCGACAGCATGCCCACCAGGGCCGAGCGGTCGTTTCCGCCGCTGTGCCGGAGCGCCTCGCGCTGCCGGGCGCTCACGTCCGCGCGCAGTTCGTCGACACTGTCCTCGAGCCGGTCCGCGGCCTCGGTCTCCTCGTCGATCCGGTCGATCAGTTCCTCGCGCTCCTTGGCGACGGCGGGAGCCTCCACCCGGGCCTGCGCGGCACCGACGGTCACGATCAGCGCCGCCAGCACCAGGCCGACGGCGAGGCCGAGCTTCGCCCTGAGGGTCTTCGGCAGGCCGCCGTCCCCGTCGGCCTTCTTGCGCGCGGCGGCCTCGGCGTAGCCGTCGTCGAGGCTGTGGTCCATGACGTTGGTGATCAACGACATGGAGGCGTCCGGGCGCGCCGGCCGCGCGGGTGTGCTCCGAACGGGGGGTTGCTGCGGCATGCCGCACATCGTCGCACGCCGCGGCCACTACCTCCGAACGGCCCTGCCGGCGTGCCGGACAGGCCCCCTTGAGGACACTTGTCCGGCACGCACACGTACCGCTCGTTCTATCGTCCGGCGCTGTCCACGACGGCCGACCACTCGTCCAGCAGCGCCTGCGCGGAGGCGTCGTCGGGGCCCTCGGCCCACAGATGGGTGACCGCCTCGGCGGGGTCGGGCAGCACCATCACCCAGCGGCCGTCGGCCTCCACCACCCGCACGCCGTCGGTGGTGTCCACGAAGCGGTCACCGGCCGCCTCGACGACCCGCCGCATCACCAGGCCCTTGACGGCCCACGGGGTCGCCAGGTCCCGCTTGAGCACATGCGCCCGCGGAATGCGCGCGTCGATCTGGCTGAGCGTGAGCTGGGTGCGCGCGACCAGCCCGATGAGCCGTACGAAGGCCGCCGTGCCGTCGTAGACGCTGCTGAATTCCGGGACGATGAAGCCGCCCTTGCCGTCACCACCGAAGATCGTGCCTTCCTCACCGCCCACGCGGGTGAGGTCGTCGGGCGAGGTGGTCGTCCACTCGACCTGCGTGCCGTGATAGGCCGCCACCTGCTCGGCGATCCTCGTGGTGGTCACCGGCAGCGCGACCCGGCCGCTGCGCCGCTCGGAGGCGATGAGGTCGAGCATCACGAGCAGCGCCCGGTCGTCCTCGACGATCCGCCCCTTCTCGTCGACCAGCGACAGCCGCTCGCCGACGGGGTCGAACCGCACGCCGAACGCGGCTCCGGAGGACGCCACGATCTCCCCGAGACGGACCAGCCCGGAGCGCCGCATGTCGGCCGTCTCGGTCGGCCTGGACTCGTCCAGTCCCGGGTTGATGGTCAGCGAGTCGACGCCCAGCTTGCCGAGGAGGCTCGGCAGCACCAGGCCGGCGCTTCCGTTGGACGCGTCCACGACCACCTTGAGCCCGGACTCCGCGATGCCGGTGATGTCGACGTTGCGCAGCAGGGACCCGGTGTACGAGTCGAAGACACTCGACGGGAAGTGCAGGTCCCCGATCTCCCCGGGGAAGGCACGCCGGTATTCCTGCCGGGCGAACACCCGGTCCAGCTTCCGCTGGCTGCCCTGCGACAGGTCGGCGCCCTGCCCGTCGAAGAACATGATGTCGACGGAGTCCGGCACCCCGGGAGTGGTGCGGATCATGATGCCGCCCGCGCTGCCCCGCGCGGTCTGCTGCCGCGCCACGGGCAGGGGCACGTTCTCCAGGTCCCGTACGTCGATGGCGCTGGCCTGCAGCGCGGAGATGACCGCCCGCTTCAGGGCGCGGGCGCCTCGGGAGTGGTCGCGGGCCGTGGTGACGGTCGAGCCCTTCTTCAGGGTCGTCGCGTAGGCTCCGGCGAGTCGGACGGCGAGCTCGGGGGTGATCTCGACGTTCAGGATGCCGGAGACCCCGCGGGCGCCGAAGAGGTGCGCCTGTCCCCTGGACTCCCAGATCACCGAGGTGTTGACGAAGGCACCGGCTTCGATGGTCTTGAACGGGTAGACCCGCACATTGCCCTGGACGATCGATTCTTCACCGATCAGGCACTCGTCGCCGATGACGGCGCCGTCCTCGATCCGCGCGGCCCGCATGATGTCGGTGTTCTTGCCGACGACGCAGCCGCGCAGATTGCTGTGCGGCCCGACGTACACGTTGTCGTGGACCACCGACTTGTGCAGGAAGGCACCGCTCTTGACGACGACGTTGGACCCGACGACCGAGTGCTCGCGGATCTCCGCGCCCGCCTCGACCTTGGCGTAGTCGCCGATGTACAGCGGCCCGCGCAGGACGGCGTCGGGGTGGACCTCGGCGCCCTCGGCGACCCAGACGCCCGGGGAGATCTCGAAGCCGTCGATGTCGACGTCGACCTTGCCCTCCAGGACGTCCGCCTGGGCCTTCACATAGCTCTCGTGGGTGCCCACGTCCTCCCAGTAGCCCTCGGCGACGTAGCCGTAGATCGGCTTGCCTTCCTTCATCAGCTGCGGGAAGACGTCACCGGACCAGTCGACGGGCACATCGGCCTCGACGTAGTCGAAGACCTCCGGCTCCATGACGTAGATGCCGGTGTTCACGGTGTCGGAAAAGACCTGTCCCCAGGTCGGCTTCTCGAGGAAGCGCTCGACCTTGCCTTCCTCGTCCACGATCGTGATGCCGAATTCCAGCGGGTTGGGCACACGGGTCAGGCAGACCGTGACGAGGGCGCCCTTTTCCTTGTGGAAATTGATCAGCTCGGTGAGGTCGAAGTCGGTGAGGGCATCGCCGGAGATGACGAGAAAAGCGTCGTCCTTGAGCGCCTCCTCGGCATTCTTGACGCTCCCGGCGGTACCGAGCGGCTTCTCCTCATTGGCGTAGGTGAGCTCCATGCCGAGCTCTTCGCCATCACCGAAGTAGTTTTTGACGAGTGACGCAAGGAACTGGACAGTCACAACGGTTTCGTTGAGCCCATGCCTTTTGAGCAGCCTCAGCACGTGCTCCATGATCGGCCGGTTGGCCACCGGCAGGAGCGGCTTGGGCATGCTAGAGGTCATGGGGCGAAGGCGGGTGCCTTCGCCTCCGGCCATCACGACGGCCTTCATGTCGGAAGCGTCCTCCTCGAAGAGACGACGGTCTGACCGACTTCACCCGCCAGAGTTGTCCCGCACATTTCCACTACGGGCATCGCGCCACAATGCGCGAAGCAATCAGCGAGGTCAATCGGCCACGGCGTCCGCACGGATCAGGCGGCGGACTTGGACCACGTAGAGCACTCCTGCCCACCAATAGAGGGTTGTACCCCATCCGGCGAACGCCCAGCCGAAAATAGCAGCGAGTGACGAGATCCAGCCACTTCCGTCACTGAGCAGGAGCAGTGGGAAGGCATACATCAGGTTGAACGTGGCGGCCTTCCCCAGGAAGTTCACCTGGGGCGGCGGATAGCCGTGCCGCCTGAGGATCCCCACCATGACGAGCAGGACCAGCTCACGGGCCAGCAGCGCGATCGTGAGCCAGAGCGGGAGAATCTCGCGCCAGGTGAGACCCACAAGGGTGGAAAGGATGTAGAGCCGGTCGGCGGCCGGGTCGAGCAGCCGGCCGAGGCTGCTGATCTGGTTCCAGCGTCGCGCCAGCTTGCCGTCCAGGTAGTCGCTGACGCCGCTGAAGGCCAGGACCAGGAGCGCCCAGCCGTCGCTCTTCGGACCGCCGAACTCCGGCCTGAGGATCAGCCACAGGAACAGGGGTACGCCAACGAGCCGCGCCATGCTGAGCATGTTCGGGATGGTGAGGACGCGGTCCGTCTGGACCCGCGTCTCCTGGACCTCCACCCGGGATCCTCCTGTGGGAAACGTGTCGATGATGCCCCCCGACCTTACCTCAACGCAAAAAAGCTCCGGCTCTCGGGCTGTACGCCCAAGAGCCGGAGCTCTAAAAGGAGTTCGGCGGCGTCCTACTCTCCCACAGGGTCCCCCCTGCAGTACCATCGGCGCTGTAAGGCTTAGCTTCCGGGTTCGGAATGTAACCGGGCGTTTCCCCTACGCTATGACCACCGAAACACTATGAAACAAACAACAACCGCACCACGCGTGGACGCATGGGGTTGTTCGTGGTTTCAGAACCAACACAGTGGACGCGAGCAACTGAGGACAAGCCCTCGGCCTATTAGTACCGGTCAACTCCACA
>NZ_BMUF01000006.1 GCF_014650055.1 Streptomyces malachitofuscus
GGGTGTCGAACGGGTCGGCGTCCACGACAACTTCTTCGAGCTGGGCGGCGACTCCATCCTGTCGATCCAGGTGGTCGCCCGGGCCCGTGCGAAGGGTGTGGGCGTCACCCCGAAGCTGGTGTTCGACCACCCCACGGTGGCGGACCTGGCGTCGGTTGCGGGGGTGGAGTCCGTCCAGGCGGAGCAGGGCCTCGTCACCGGCGAGGCACCCCTCACGCCCATCCAGTCGTGGTTCTACGGCCTGGAACTGCCGGAGCGGAACCACTTCAACCAGTCCGTGCTGCTCGATGTGACCGACGTGGACCGGGAGACATTGGCCGCAGCGGTGGACACGCTGCTCACCCACCACGACGCGCTGCGTCTGCGCTCGGACGGCACCCGCCAGTGGTTCGCCGAGCCCGGCGGCCAGGGTCTGGAGGACGCGGACGGCCGCACGGCCGACGACGTCCAGGCGAGCCTGGATCTGGTGAACGGCCCGGTCGCCCGGTTCGTGCTCCTGTCCCGGGAGCGGCTGCTGATCACCGTCCACCACATGGCCGTCGACGGAGTCTCCTGGCGCATCCTGCTCGAAGACCTGGCCACCGCCTACGAGGGCGCCCCCCTGGCCCCCAAGACGACCTCCTTCAAGGAGTGGGCCGAGCGCCTCGGACAGGCCACCGACCCGGCCGAGGACGCCTACTGGGACACCGTCCCGACCACCGCCCTGCCCACTGACCATCCGGGCGGCGAGAACACGGTCACGTCCGCCGAGACGCTCGCGGTCGAGCTGGACGAGGCCGAGACCCGAGCGCTGCTGACAGAGGTACCGGCGGCCTACCGCACGCAGATCAACGACGTTCTCCTGACCGCGCTCTCCCAGACCCTGACCGACTGGACCGGCCAGGAGACCGTGACCGTCGCGCTGGAGGGTCACGGCCGTGAGGAGTTGTTCGACGACGTCGACGTCTCCCGCACGGTCGGCTGGTTCACCTCCCTGTTCCCTGTCCCGCTCACCCCCGGAGCGGACGGCCCGGGTGAGGCGCTGAAGGCGGTCAAGGAACAGCTCCGCGCCGTCCCACGCCGCGGTGTCGGCTACGGACTGACGCACGACCTGACCGCCCTGCCCGCCGGGCTGTCCTTCAACTACCTCGGCCGCATGGACTCGGGCGGTACTGCCGGAGGCCCCTTCGGCATGGCCGACGAGCCGATGGGCGCGCCGGCCGCCCCCACGGGGGAGCGGGCCTTCGCGATCGAGGTGAACGGCTCCGTGGCAGCCGGACGGCTGACCCTGGCATGGACCTATTCGTCCAATCTGCACGACAGGGTGACGGTCGAGGGGCTGGCCGAGGACTTCGTCGTCCGGCTACGGGCGCTCATCGAGCACTGCCTGACCCCGGACGCCGGCGGACTGACGCCGTCCGAGGTGCCGCTGGCGGGCCTGGACCAGGCCGCGCTCGACCGGCTGGTGGCCGGCGACCGCGCCATCGAGGACGCCTATCCGCTGTCGCCGCTGCAGCAGGGCATGCTGTTCCACGCGCTGGCCGAGCCCGACTCGGGCATGTACGTCGAGCAGATCCACTGGCGGCTCGACGGACCGCTCGACGCCGAAAGGCTCCGGGCCGCCTGGCAGTCGGCCGTCGAGCGCCATCCCATCCTGCGTACCTCGGTGCGGCTCGACGACAGCGGCAGGCCTCTGCAACTCGTGCATACCGGGATCGAGCTCCCGTACGAGCTGATCGACCTCCCGGGCGGAGAGGCCCAGGTCGAAGCACTCGTGGCCGCGGACCGCCGACAGGGGTTCGACTTCGCCGACGCGCCGCTGCTGCGGGTCCGGCTGATCCGCGTCGCCGACACGGTGCACCACCTGGTGTGGAGCTTCCATCACGTCCTGCTGGACGGGTGGAGCGCGACCGCGCTGCTGGGTGAGGTGTTCGCGGAGTACGAGTCCGGCGCGGTGCCCGGCCCGGTGCGTCCGTACCGGGAGTTCATCGGCTGGCTCGGTGAGCAGGACCTGGGTGCGGCACAGGCGTACTGGCGGGAGGCGCTGGCCGGCTTCGACACACCGACGGCCCTGCCCGAGGACGGGACCGGCGTTGCGGACACCGAACCGGGCCGCGTGGGCGCGGTGCTGTCCGCCGAGGCCGCGGTCGGCCTCGGAGCGGTGGCGCGGGCGGCGCGGGTGACGGTGGCGTCGGTGGCGCAGGCTGCTTGGGGTCTGGTGCTGTCGCGGTTCGGTGGCGGTTCGGACGTGGTGTTCGGCACGACGGTGTCAGGCCGTCCGGCGGGCCTCGACGGCGTCGAAGGCATGGTCGGTCTGTTCATCAACACGCTGCCCGTACGGGTCCGGGTGGACGAGGACGCCCGCCTCGCGGACCTGCTCCAGGGCATCCAGGACGACCACGCCGCGTCGCGTGAGTACGAGTTCGCCCCGCTGGCCGACGTGCAGCGGTGGAGCGAGATCCCGGCCGGCGGGTCGTTGTTCGACTCCCTGTTCGTCTTCGAGAACTACCCGCTCGGTCAAGGCGGCGCCGAACCCCTCGGCGACGGTGTGGCCGTGACCTCGCTCGGACTGCGCGAACACACCAACTATCCCCTCACCGTCGTGGTCATGCCGGGAGACGGTCTGGGCGTGGAGGTGTTCTACGACCGGTCCCGATTCAGCGCGGAGAGGGCGGAGCGTCTCACGTCGGCTTTCGTCGGCCTGTTGGAACAGTTCGTCGAGGCCTCGCCGGAGGCCACGGTCACGAGTCTGTCGGTGCTGGCCGAGGGTGAGCGGGAGCGGCTGCTGTCGGAGTGGAACGCGACGGCCGTCGACCTGCCGGGCCGGCCCGTGCACGAACTGGTGGCGGAGCAGGCGCGGGTGCGTCCGGACGCGGTGGCGGTGGAGTTCGGCGAGACGTCCGTCTCCTACGCCGAACTGGACGCCCGTGCCAATCAGGTGGCGCATGCGCTGATCGCCGCGGGTGTGGAGCCGGGTTCGCTGGTCGGGGTCTGCCTGGATCGCAGTGCCGAAGTGCCCGCGGTGCTGCTCGGCGTGTGGAAGGCCGGGGCCGGTTATGTGCCGCTCGACCCCGGCTACCCCGCGGACCGCATCGAGTTCATGCTGGCCGACGCCGAAGTGCGGCTGGTGATCACCGAGCAGCCGTTCGCCGACCGGTTCACCGAGACGGTGCTGCTGGAGGAGGTGTCCGGCCCGGCATCCGACCCGGGTGTCACGGTGGACCCGGACGACATCGCGTATGTGATGTTCACGTCCGGCTCGACCGGCAGGCCCAAGGGTGTGGTGGTCGAGCACCGGTCGGTGGTGCGGCTGGTGTGGGGTCAGACCTACGCCGGGTTCGGTCCGGACAGTACGCAACTGCTGCTGGCGCCGCTGGCGTTCGACGCCTCGACGTTCGAGCTGTGGGGTGCGCTGATCCACGGCGGCCGGCTGGCGGTGGCCCCGCCCGGTGTCGTGGGTGTCTCGGAACTCGCCGGACTGATCTCCGGCCACGGGATACGAAGCCTCTGGCTCACCGCCTCCCTGTTCAACGCCGTCGTGGACGAGGACCCCTCGGTGCTGACCGGCCTCGACCGGATCCTGGTCGGGGGTGAGGCGCTGTCCGTCCGCCATGTGCGGGCTGCTCAGCAGGCGGTGCCCGGTCTGCGGGTGGTCAACGGCTACGGCCCGACCGAGACGACCACCTTCGCCTGCACCTACGCCGTCCCCGAACTGGAGCAAGGAGCACCGGGCGTGCCGATCGGCGGGCCCCTCGGCAACACCACGGCGTATGTGCTGGACGAGCGCATGGAGCCCGTCCCGACGGGTGTCTCCGGCGAACTGTTCATCGGAGGCGCCGGTGTGGCCCGGGGCTATCTGCACCGCCCGGGCCAGACCGCACAGCGGTTCGTCGCGAACCCGTTCGGCGCCGAGCCGGGGGACAGGTTGTACCGCACGGGTGATGTGGTGCGCTGGACCGCCGGGGGTGTGCTCGAATTCGTCGGCCGCGCGGACGACCAGGTGAAACTGCGTGGCTTCCGGATCGAGCTGGGCGAGGTCGAGGCGGCCGTGGCCGGACACCCCGCGGTGCAGGACGTGGTGGTGCTGGTCCACGACCAGCGACTCGTCGCCTACGTCACCCCGGCCGGCGAGGATCTCGTCGAGCAGGAGGAGTTGCGGGAGTTCGTGGCCCGCTCCCTGCCGGAGTACATGGTCCCGGCCGTCGTCATGGTGCTCGAGAAGCTGCCGCTCACTCCGAGCGGCAAGCTGGATCGCCGCGCCCTGCCCGCCCCGGAGGCCGTGCACGCCGAGTACGTGGCTCCCCGGGACCGTACCGAGCTGGTGCTGGCCGAGGTGTGGGCCGAGGTGCTGGGCGTCGAACGGGTCGGCGTACACGACAACTTCTTCGAACTGGGCGGGGACTCCATCCTGTCCATCCAGGTGGTCGCCCGGGCCCGCGCCAGAGGTGTGGGCGTCACCCCGAAGCTGGTGTTCGACCACCCCACGGTCGCCGACCTCGCCCTGGTCGCCGGGGTGGAGTCCGTCCAGGCCGAGCAGGGCGTCGTGACGGGCGAATCACCGCTGATCCCGATCCAGAACTGGTTCTTCGGTCAGGAGCTGCCCGAGCAGGACCACTTCAACCAGTCGGTGCTGCTGAACGTCGCAGGCGCCGACCGGGAGGCCCTGGCCGCGGCGGTGGAGACGCTCCTCACCCACCATGACGCACTGCGTCTGCGGTCGGACGGCTCGCGCATGTGGTTCGCCGAGCCCGACGGCCAGGGCCTGGAGGACGCGGACGGCCGCACCGCGGACGAGATTCAGGCGAGCCTGGACCTGGTGAACGGCCCGGTCGCCCGGTTCGTGCTCCTGCCCGGGGACCGGCTGCTGATCGTCGTCCACCACATGGCCGTCGACGGAGTCTCCTGGCGCATCCTGCTCGAAGACCTCGCCGCCGCCTACCAGGGTGCGCCGCTCGCGGCCAAGACCACCTCGTTCAAGGAGTGGGCGAAGCGTCTCCGGCAGGCGGCCGACCCGGCGGAGGACGCGTACTGGGACACCGTCCCGGCCACCGCCCTGCCCGTTGACCGCCCCGGCGGCGAGAACACGCTGGCCTCGGCCGAGTCGCTCGCGGTCGAGCTGGACGAGGCGGAGACGCAGGCGTTGCTGACCGAGGTGCCGGCGGCCTACCGGACGCAGATCAACGACGTCCTGCTGACCGCACTCGCGCAGACCCTGGCCGAATGGACCGGCCAGGACACCGTGACCGTCGCCCTGGAGGGCCACGGCCGTGAGGAGTTGTTCGACGACGTCGACCTCTCCCGCACGGTCGGCTGGTTCACCTCCCTGTTCCCCGTCGCCCTGGAACCGGGCGGGCAGAAACCCGGTCCCGCGCTCAAGGCGGTCAAGGAACAACTCCGCGCCGTCCCCCGCCGTGGCGTCGGCTACGGCCTGACCCACGACCTGACCGCCCTGCCCACCGGGCTGTCCTTCAACTACCTCGGACAGCTCGACAGCGGCACCGCCACCGGCGACGGACCGTTCACCCCGGTGGACGAACCCGCCGGCCGGCCGGTGTCGCTCCTCGGCCACCGCGCGCACACCCTCGACGTGAACGCCGCCGTCCGCGACGGCCGGCTCAACGTCGCCTGGACGTACTCGTCGAACCTGCACGACCGCGCCACCGTCACCGGCCTCGCCGAGGACTTCATCACCCGGATGCGGGTGCTCATCGACCACTGCCTCAGTCCGGAGGCCGGAGGAGTGACCCCCTCCGACTTCCCGCTGGCAGGCCTGGAGGCAGGCGAGCTCGATTCGCTGCTCGACGCCCTCGACGACTTGGACAAGGAGTAACCACCGATGAAACAGAGTCGGGGCAACGTTGAGGACATCTACCCGATGTCTCCCCTGCAACAGGGAATGCTCTTCCACGGGCTGCTCGAATCAGGGTCGAGCATGTACTTCCAGCGGGCGCAGTGGCTCCTCGAAGGCGAGCTGGACCCGCGGGCCCTGGAACGGGCCTGGCAGGAGACCGTCGACCGCCACCCCATCCTGCGTACGGCCTTCCTGTGGGAGAAGACCAAGCAGCCGGTGCAGGTCGTCCGGGCCAAGGTGAAGGTGCCGTTCACCCGGCACGATCTGGCGGGACTGTCCGGGGCCGAGCAGGAGCGGAGACTGCGGGAACTGCTGGACGCGGACCAGGCCGAGGGCTTCGACTTCGCCCGGGCCCCGCTGCTGCGGGTCACCCTCGTCCGGCTGGCACCGCGGACGCACCGGCTGATCTGGAGCTTCCACCATGTGCTCCTCGACGGCTGGAGCCTGGTCGCCGTACTCAACGAGGTGTTCGGCCGCTACGGGGACCCGGAGTTCGCGGCACGCCCGGTGCGGCCCTACCGCGAGTACATCGACTGGCTCGGGAAGCAGGACGCGTCCGCCGCCGAGCGTTTCTGGCGGACCGCTCTGGACGGATTCGAGTCGCCGACGCCGCTGACGTTCGCCCGGCCCGCAGGCCGGGCGGACAGCGACGGCGACTCCGAACCGGGAACCCATCGGGCCGCGATCGGCCGGGACGTCTCCGACGCCCTCACCGCCCTCGCACGCTCGCGCCACCTCACCGTGAACACCATCGCCCAGGCGGCCTGGGGGCTGCTGCTCGCCCGGCACGGCGGCACCCGGGACGTCGTGTTCGGCACCACCGTGTCGGGCCGGCCGGCCGACCTCTCCGGTGTCGAGGAGATGATCGGTCTCTTCATCAACACGCTGCCCGTGCGCGTGCGGATCGGTGACGCGGAACGTGTCGGCGCTTGGCTCGACAGGCTCCAGAAGGAGCAGACGGAGCTGCGGCAGTACGAGTACAGCCAGCTCGCACAGATCCAGTCCTGGAGCGACGTCGATGCGGGAGCGCCGCTGTTCGAGACGCTCTTCGTCTTCGAGAACTACCCCGTCAGCGCCACCGCCGCCGGACCGTCGGACGGCTCCGAGGACGACGCCCGGACCCTGCGGATGTCGGGCATCGACAACCGGGAACACACCAACTACCCGCTCTCCGTCGCGGTCGTCGTGGGCGACGGCCTCGCCCTGGACCTGTCGTACGACCGCCGGCGCATCGACGACGCGACCGTCGAACGGCTGGTCGCGCAGTACCTCCGGCTGCTGGAGCAGATACCCGGGCGGCTCGACGACCTGGTCGCCGAGCTCTCGCCCCTCACCGAGGACGAGCGGGCCGTCCTGCTGACCGGTGGGAACGACGACGTCCTGACCGTCCCCGAGCAGATGGTGCCGGAGCAGTTCGCCCGCACGGCACGGCGGACGCCCGACGCGGTGGCGGTCGTCGACGGCGCCCGCGAGATCACCTACGGCGAACTGCATGCCACCACCGAGCGTCTGGCCCGTCACCTGCGCGCCCTCGGCGCCGGGCCGGGAACGCTCGTCGCGGTCGGTGCCGAGCGCTCCCTCGAGATGGTCGTCGGCCTCCTGGGGACGCTGGCGGCCGGCGCCGCGTACGTCCCGCTGGATCTGGCGTATCCCGCCGAACGCACCGAGATGATCCTCGCCGAGACGGGCGCGCAGATCGTCCTGGCCCGGCGCGACACGTCCGGCGGCCTGCCCGCGGGGGACGCGCGCGTCGTCCTGCTCGACGCGCCGGACACCTGGAGCCACGACGAGCACGCACCCGACCCGTCGGACCTCTCGGCCGACGACCTCGCCTATGTGATCTACACGTCCGGATCGACCGGGCGGCCCAAGGGCACCCTGATCGAGCACGGCGCCCTCGCGGCCTACGTCGCCGCCGCACAGCGGCTGTACTCCATCGGCGCGGGCGACCGGGTCGTGCAGTTCTCCTCACCCGCGTTCGACGCGAGCATCGACGAGCTGATGCCCTGTCTGACCGCAGGCGCCACCCTGGTGTTCGCAGGTGCCGCGACGCCCACCCCGCCCGACCTGCTGAAGGCCTGCGAGAACCTGTCCGCGAACGTCCTGATGCTCCCCACCGCCTACTGGCATGAGCTGGTCGCCACGGTCGAGACCGTTCCGGACGCGCTGCGCCTGATGGTCATCGGCGGCGAACAGGCACAACCGGGCGCGGTCCGGCGCTGGTTCGAGCTGACCGAGGGCTCCGACTGCCGGCTGCTCAATGCGTACGGCCCGACGGAGGTCACGGTCGGCTGCACCCTCGCCGAGCTGACCGCCGCCGGGACCGCGCTGTCGCCGCACCGCGTCCCGGTCGGCCGCGCGCTGCCCAACAGCCGTGTCCACGTCCTGGACGACCGGCTGCAGCCGGTGCCGGCCGGCGCACCCGGAGAGATCTGCGTGACGGGCCCCTCCCTGGCCCGCGGCTATCTGCGGCAGGCCGGACAGACGGCGAGCCGCTTCGTGGCCGACCCGTTCGCCGAGGAACCCGGCGCCCGTCTCTACCGGACCGGAGACCTGGGACGGTATCTGCCGGACGGCACCCTCGAGGTGATCGGCCGCGTCGACAAGCAGGTCAAGCTCCGCGGCTTCCGCGTCGAGCCCGGCGAGACCGAGGCGGCCCTGGCGGCCCACCCCGAGGTGCGCGACGCGGTTGTCGACGTGGTCGGAAGCGGCACGGACAAGCGGCTCGTGGGCTATGTCGTACCGCGCGGGACACCGCCCGGCCCGAGCGAGCTGAGGGCGTTCCTCCAGCGCTCGCTCCCCGACTTCATGGTGCCCTCGGCGTTCGTGGTCCTGGACGTCCTGCCGCTCACACCGAGCGGCAAGGTCGACCGGCGCGCGCTGCCCGCGCCCGAGGGTGCACGGCCCGCCCTGGCCACCGCGTTCGTCGCCCCGCGCGGCCCCGCCGAGACCGCCGTCGCCGAGGTGTGGGCCGAGGTGCTGGGCCTGGACCGGGTCGGTGCGCACGACAACTTCTTCGAGCTGGGCGGGGACTCGATCCTGTCCATCCAGGTCGTCGCCCGGCTGCGGCGGCGGGGCCTGGGGCTGTCTCCCAAGCAGCTGTTCGACCACCCGACGATCGCCGAACTGGCCGAGGCCGCCGATGCCACCGGCCTCGGGACCGTCCACGCCGAGCAGGGCACCGTGACCGGCGAGGCGCCGCTCACCCCGATCCAGCGCTGGTTCCACGCGCAGGAACTGCCGGACCGGAACCACTACAACCAGTCGGCGCTGCTGGACGTCGAAGGCCTGGACAGGGGTGCCCTCGCCGCAGCGGTCGGGGCCTTGTTCGCCCACCACGACGCGCTGCGTCTGCGCTCCGACGGGAACCGGCAGTGGTTCGCCGAGCCGGACACACAGGGACTGGAGGACGCCGAGGGCCGCGACGCCGACGACGTCCAGGCGAGCCTCGACCTGGTGAACGGCCCGGTCGCCCGGTTCGTCCTGCTGTCGCCCGGCCGGCTGCTGATCGCGGTCCACCACATGGCCGTCGACGCGGTCTCCTGGCGTATCCTCCTCGAGGACCTCGGCACCGGCTACGACCAGGCCCTGGCCGGGCGCGACGTCCACCTCGGCGCGAAGACCACCTCGTTCAGGCAGTGGGCGCACCGGCTGGCGGAGCTGGCCGGAAGCGGCGAGCTGGACGACGAGGACGCGTACTGGGAGAGCGTGCCCGTCACCGACGTACCACTGGACTTCCCGGACGGGGAGAACACGATCGACTCCGGCGGGCAGCAGACGGTCCAGCTGGACGCCGAGGAGACCCGGGCCCTGCTGACCGAGGTACCGGCGGCCTACCGGACGCAGATCAACGACGTGCTGCTCACCGCGCTGGCGCAGACGCTGTCGAGGTGGGCGGGCCAGGAGTCGGTCTCCGTCGCGCTGGAGGGCCACGGCCGCGAGGACCTCTTCGACGACGTGGACCTCTCGCGCACGGTGGGCTGGTTCACCTCGCTGTTCCCGGTCGCGCTCACCCCGGGCGGGGACGAGCCGGGAGCCGCCCTGAAGGCCGTCAAGGAGCAGCTGCGCGCGGTGCCGCGGCGGGGCATCGGCCACGGGCTGAAGCACGCGCCCGGCGGGACGCCCAGCGCCGTCAACTTCAACTACCTCGGGCGGATCGACACCTCGGGGACCGGCGAGGCCGCCGGCGCGCGGGGCACCGCCTTCTCCCCTCTGCCGGAGCCGGCCGGATCCAACACGGCCGCCTCCGGCCGCCGCGCCTGCGCCGTCGAGATCGACGCGGTCGTCAGCGAGGACCGGCTCAGCCTGCTGTGGACGTACTCGCGGAACCTGCACCGCCCCGAGACGATCGCCGCCGTCGCCGACGAGTTCCTCACCCGGCTGCGGGCGCTGATCCGGCACTGCACCGGGCCCGGATCGGGCGGACTGACCCCGGCCGACGTTCCGCTGGCGGGCCTCGGCCAGGAGGCGCTCGACCGGCTCGTCCTCGGCGACCGCTCGATCGAGGACATCTACCCGCTGTCCCCGCTCCAGCAGGGCATGCTCTTCCACAGCCTGGCCGACCCCACCTCGGGCGTCTACGTCGAGCAGACCCACTGGAAGCTGGACGGACCCCTGGACCCCGACCGCCTGCGCGCCGCGTGGCAGGCCACCCTGGACCGCCATCCGGCGCTGCGCACCTCGATCCTCTGGGAGGGAGTGGACCGCCCCCTTCAGATCGTGCGCAGGGGAGTGCCGGTTCCGTTCTTCGAGGAGGACCTGCGGGAAGCCACCGCGATCGAGCAGGACGCCCGCGTCCAGGCCGTCAGGGAGGACGACCGCGTCCAGGGAGGGAACCTCGCCGCCCCGCCGCTGATGCGGATCCGGCTGCTGCGGACCGGCGAGACGACCCACCACCTGCTGTGGACCTTCCACCACGTCCACCTGGACGGCTGGAGCGTCAACGGGGTGCTCGGCGAGGTGTTCGGCCGCTACTACACGCCCGGCCCGTTCCCGGAACGTCCGGTGCGCCCCTACCGCGACTACATCGCATGGCTGGGCGAACAGGACCACGCCGCGGCGGAGTCGTTCTGGCGCGCCAAGCTCCAGGGGGACGACCCCGCCACCTGGTTCGGCATCGCCCGGGCCGACGAGGACCCGGACGAGGAGACACCCGCCGCACAGCCCGGCCACTGGCAGACCGCCCTCCCCTCCGAGCTGACGGCCGCGCTGTCCCGCCTGGCACGGGCACAGCGCCTCACGCCGAGTACCGTGCTCCAAGGCGCCTGGGCCCTGCTCATGGCGCGGTTCAGCGGCAAGGACGACGTGGCCTTCGGCACCACGGTCTCGGGCCGCCCCGCGGACCTCGCCGGCGTCGAGGACATGGTCGGCATGTTCATCAACACCCTGCCGGTCCGAATCCGCATCGACGACTCCGAGCCGGTCCGGTCCTGGCTCCGGCGGCTCCAGGGCGAACAGGCCGAACTGCGGCAGTACGAGTACAGCGCGCTGGCCGACCTGCAGCGGTGGAGCGACGCCCCCGCCGGAGAGCCCCTCTTCGAGATGCTCTTCGTGTACGAGAACTTCCCCCTCGGAGCGGCGCCGGAGTCCGACCGGACCCAGGAGCTCGCCGTCACCTCCATGAAGACCGCGGAGCACACCAACTACCCGCTGTCGATGGTCGTGGTCCCCGGCGACGGCATCGGACTGCACGCCTTCCACGACGTCGGGCGGATCGACACCGCGACGGTCCAGCGGCTCGCCGAGGCCTATCTGCGCCTGCTCGACGGCATCGCTCGTTCCGACGAGTCGACCCTGGTGGCCGAGCTCTCCCCGCTGGACGACGCCGAGCACCGCGCGCTGCTCGCCGGGCGCGGCGGGGCGACTCCCGAGCTGCCGGATGTGCCGGTGCACGCTCTGGTCGCCGAGCAGGCGCGGCTGCGGCCGGACGCGGTCGCGGTGGAGTACGACGGCGTCGCGCTCACCTACGGCGAGCTGGACGTGCGCGCCAACCGGCTGGCGGGTGAACTGCGGGCGCGCGGGGTGGACGTGGGTTCCCCCGTCGTGGTCTGCCTGCGGCGGTCGGTGGAGCTGCCGGTGGCGTTGCTGGCCGTGTGGAAGGCCGGTGCGGCGTATGTGCCGCTGGACCCGGACTACCCGGCCGACCGGCTGGCGTTCATGCTCGACGACTCGGGTGCGACGGCGGTGGTGACGGAGCGGTCGTGCCTGGAGCGACTGCCCGCTGTGGCCGCCGAGGTGGCCGTGGTGGTGCTGGACGACGAGGCGGACCGCGCGTCCGTCGAGGCCCGTCCGGTGACGGACCCCGAGTCCGGTGCGGGGCCCGGCGACTTGGCGTATGTGGTGTACACGTCGGGCTCCACGGGGCGGCCCAAGGGCGTGGGAGTCGAGCACGCGTCGATCGTCCGGCTGGTGTGGGACGCCGACTATGTGCGGCTGGGCCCGGACGCGGTGGTCGCCCAGGCCGCGGACGCGTCGTTCGACGCGCTGACGTTCGAGCTGTGGGGTCCGCTGTCCACCGGTGGCCGGGTGGTGGGCCTGTCCCGTGAGGTTCTGCTGTCCCCCGGGGACCTGGTGGCGGAGCTGCGTGCCCGGGGTGTGACGACCCTGTTCGTGACGACGGCCTTGTTCAACCAGGTCGTGGCCGTCGATCCGTCGGCGTTCGGATCCCTGGACAGTCTTCTGTTCGGCGGTGAGGCGGTGGACGCCGGCCGGGTGGCCGAGGTGCTGGCGGCCGAGTCCCCTGCGCGGCTGGTTCATGTCTACGGCCCGACCGAGGCGACGACGTTCGCGTCGTGGCACGAGGTGACGGGCGTGGAAGGCCGGACGGTGCCGATCGGCCGCCCGATCGTCCATACGGAGTTGCTGGTCCTCGACGCCCGGCAGCGGCTGGTCCCGGTGGGGGTGACCGGTGAGTTGTACGTGGGCGGGCCCGGTCTCGCGCGGGGCTATCTGGGACGCCCCGGTCTGACCGCCCAGCGGTTCGTGGCGCATCCGTACGCGACCGAACCGGGCGCTCGTCTCTACCGGACCGGTGATCTGGTGCGCCGGCTGCCGGACGGGTCGATCCAGTTCGTGGGCCGCAGCGACCACCAGGTGAAGCTGCGCGGCTTCCGGATCGAGCTGGGTGAGATCGAGGCCGCGTTGCGGGCGCACTCCGCGGTGCGTGACGCGGTCGTGGTCGTGACCGGTGAGGGGCGTGAGCGCCGTCTGGCGGCCTATGTCACCTTCGCCGGGGGCGAGTCGCCGGAGCACGCCGAACTGCGGGCGGCCCTGACGCGGTCGCTGCCGGAGTACATGGTTCCGGCGGTGTTCGTGGTGCTGGAGCACCTGCCGCTGACCCCGAGCGGAAAGCTCGACCGCCGCGCGCTGCCTGCCCCCGAGGCCGTACGGGCCGAGTATGCGGCGGCGCGGACCGACACCGAGGCGATCCTCGCCGAGGTGTGGGCCGAGGCGCTGGGCGTCGAACGGGTCGGCATCCACGACAACTTCTTCGAGCTGGGCGGCGACTCCATCCTGTCCATCCAGGTGGTCGCCCGGGCCCGCGCCAAGGGCGTCGGCATCACCCCCAAGCTGGTGTTCGACCACCCCACGGTGGCGGACCTGGCGTCGGTCGCCGGAGTGGAGTCCGTCCGGGCCGAACAGGGCGTCGTCACCGGCGAGGCACCCCTCACGCCCATCCAGTCGTGGTTCTACGGCCTGGACCTGCCGGAGCGGAACCACTTCAACCAGTCCGTGCTCCTCGATGTGACCGGCGTGGAGCGTGCCGCCCTCGACGCGGCCGTCCGGACGCTGCTCGCCCACCACGACGCGTTGCGCCTGCGCTCGGACGGCTCGCGCATGTGGTTCGCCGAGCCCGACGGCCAAGGGCTGGAGGACGCGGACGGCCGCACGGCCGACGAGGTCCAGGCGAGCCTCGACCTGGTGAACGGCCCGGTGGCACGGTTCGTGCGTCTGTCCGAGGACCGGCTGCTCATCGCCATTCACCACATGGCCGTGGACGGAGTGTCGTGGCGGATCCTCCTGGAGGACCTCGCCGCCGCCTACGAGGGCGCCCCCCTGGCCCCCAAGACCACCTCCTTCAAGGAGTGGGCCGAGCGCCTCCGACAGGCCGCCGACCCGGCCGAGGACGCCTACTGGGACACCGTCCCCGCCACTGCCCTGCCCGTTGACCATCCCGGCGGCGAGAACACCGTCGCCTCTGCCGAGTCGGTGGCCGTCGGGCTGGACGAGGCCGAGACCCGTGCCCTGCTGACCGACGTGCCGGCGGCCTACCGGACGCAGATCAACGACGTTCTGCTGACCGCGCTTTCCCAGACCCTGACCGGCTGGACCGGCCAGGAGACCGTCTCCGTCGCGCTGGAGGGGCACGGCCGTGAGGAGTTGTTCGACGACGTCGACCTCTCCCGCACGGTCGGCTGGTTCACCTCCCTGTTCCCCGTCGCCCTCACCCCGGGCGGAGAGGCTCCGGGTTCGGCGCTGAAGGCGGTCAAGGAACAGCTCCGCGCCGTCCCGCGCCGTGGCGTCGGCTACGGCCTGACCCACGACCTGGCCGCCCTGCCCGCCGGACTGTCCTTCAACTACCTCGGGCAACTGGACTCGCTCTCCGCCGGCGGCCCGTTCGGCGCGGTCGCCGAGCCCGCTGGGGCCGTGGCCGCCGAGACGGGGCGTCGCGCGCACCTCATCGATGTCAGCGGGGCGGTCGGAGACGGCCGGCTGACCATCGACTGGACCTACTCCGCGAACCTGCACGACCGCGCGACCGTCACCGCACTGGCCGAGGAGTTCGTCTCCCGGCTCCGGGCGCTGGTCGAGCACTGCCTGACCCCGGACGCCGGTGGACTGACGCCGTCCGACGTGCCGCTGGCCGGCCTCGACCAGCACACCCTGGACGGGCTCGCCGACCGCTCGGTCGAGGACATCTATCCGCTGGCCCCGCTGCAGCAGGGCATGCTGTTCCACGCGCTGGCGGAACCCGACTCCGGCCTGTACGTCGAGCAGATCCACTGGAGGCTCGAAGGCGACCTGGACGTCGAACGGCTGCTGGCCGCCTGGCAGGCCACCGTGGAGGACCACGCCATCCTGCGGACCGCCTTCCGGCTCGACGAGGACGGCAGGGCGCTGCAGATCGTCCGTTCGGACGTGCGCGTGCCGTTGGCCCGGCACGACCTGCGCGGCCTGGACGACGCCGCCCAGGCGGAGCGGATCGAGGAGGTGCTGCGGGAGGACCGCGAACGCGGATTCGACCTCGCGGCCGCGCCCCTGTTGAGACTGTGCCTGCTGCGGACGTCCGCGAAGACCCATCACCTCGTCTGGACGTTCCACCACATCCTGCTGGACGGATGGAGCACCGGCGCGGTCCTGTCGCAGGTCTTCGCACGGTACGGCGACCGGGACCTCCGGCCGGCTCCGGCCACTCGCCCGTACCGCGACTTCGTCGCATGGCTGGCCGGACAGAAGGCACCCGAGGACTACTGGCGACGCGCCCTGGCAGGGTTCACCGAGCGTACGTCGCCGAGCCTTGCGGATCCGCTGTCCGAGCCCGGCCGGCCGGCCGGCCACGACGCCGACGACTCGGATCACGCCTCCGAATGGGAGACCCGGCTCGGTGGCGAGGCCACCCGGCGGATCGGCGACTTCGCCAAGTCGCAGGGGCTGACCCTGAACACCCTCGTCCAGGGCGCCTGGGCCCTCGTCCTGGCCCGCTACAGCGGGCGCGACGACGTGCTGTTCGGGACCACGGTCTCCGGACGGCCGGCGCAGCTGCCCGGAGTCGAGGACATGGTCGGACTGTTCATCAACACGCTGCCGGTGCGGGTGGGCCTCGACGCCTCGACACCGGTCGTCGACTGGCTGCGCGAACTCCAGCGGCAGCAGTCCGAACAGCGGCAGTACAGCTACAGCTCGCTGGTCGACGTGCAGCGCTGGAGCGAGATCCCGCCGGGCGAGCAGATGTTCGACTCCCTGCTGATCTTCGAGAACTTCCCGGCGGGAGCCGCGCCCGAGCAGGACGACAGCCGGGAGCTGGCCATCCTTCCGGTGAGCACGAGGGAACGGACCAACTACCCGCTGACCGCGGTCGTCGTCCCGGGCGCGGAACTCTCGGTGAACCTCACCTACGACCGGGACCGCTACGCGGCCGCGGCGGTGGAGCGGCTGGGCCGCCACTACCTGCGGGCGCTGGACCTGATCACCGGGAACCCGGGGGCCGCGCTCGGGGAGCTGTCCCTGGTGGACCCCGAGGAACGGGAGCGGCTGGTCACCGGCTGGAACGCGACGGCACGGGAGGCGGCCCCGTCCACCCTGCCGGAGCTGTTCCGGCGTCAGGTGGCCCGCACCCCGGACGCTCCGGCGGTCGTCGCGGGCGACCGGACGCTGACGTACCGCGAGCTCGACGCGCGGGCCGACCGGATCGCCCGTGGGCTGCGGGCGGAGGGCGTCGCCCCCGGCTCGATCGTCGGACTGTGCCTGGACCGGGGGATCGACGCCGTGGCCGCCGTGCTCGGTGTGCTGAAGGCAGGGGGCGCCTATCTGCCGCTCGACCCGGCCCACCCGCGAGCCAGGCTGTCCGCGATGCTGGCGGAGGCCGAGGCGGTCCTCCTCGTGACCACGGCCTCGATCACCGGGGCCGGCGGTTTCCCCGAGTTCGCCGGGACGACCCTGGACCTGGACCGGGACCTGGAAACCGGCGAACCGGCCGGACCCGACGACGGCGGTGATCCGCCCCTGCCGGCGACGCCCGAGGACGTCGCCTACGTCATCTACACCTCCGGTTCCACCGGACGTCCCAAGGGCGTCATGGTGGAGCACGCGAGCGCGGTCGAGCTCGCCCGGACGCTCGGGGAGCAGCTCGCCGGCCTGGACGGCCCACGCGTGAGCCTCATGGCGTCGCTCTCCTTCGACGCCTCCGTCCAGCAGCTGGTCCTGATGCTGCACGGTGCGGCGCTGCACATCGTCCCCGACGAGCTCCGGCGGGACGCGGCGGCCTGCGTCGCCCACATCCGGACGGCGGGTCTCGACCTGATCGACTGCACCCCCACACAGCTCGAGGCGCTGCTGGAGGCCGGGCTCACGGGACCGCTCCGCATCTGGGTGGGCGGCGAGCGCGTCGGCGAGCGGCTGTGGCGCAGGCTCGCCGACGCCCCCGGGCTGTCGGCGGTGAACATGTACGGCCTCACCGAATGCACCGTGGACAGCACCCTGGCCCCGGTGGACGGGAACCGCACCCCGTCGATCGGGCGCCCGATGCCCGGTACCCGCGTCTACGTGCTCGACGGACGGCTGGAACCGGTGCCCGTCGGAGTGGTCGGCGAGATCTGCATCGGCGGGACCGGTGTGAGCCGCGGCTATCTGCACCGTCCCGGGGCGACGGCCGAGCGCTTCGTCGCGGACCCGCACGGCGGGCGGGGTGCCCGGCTGTACCGCACGGGGGACCTGGGCCGCTGGCGGACCGACGGGACCCTCGAGTACATCGGCCGCGCCGACCAGCAGGTGAAGGTCCGCGGCTTCCGGATCGAGCCGGCCGAGATCGAGGCGGCGCTGCTCACCCATCCCGCCGTGCGGGAGGCCGTGGTGATGGCCGACGACGACCGTCTGACGGCCTACCTGACGACGGCGGCGGAGACCGAGGTGCCCGCGGTCGGCGAGCTGCGCGCCCACCTGCGGCAGAGCCTGCCGGACTTCATGCTGCCGGCCGCCTTCGTGGCACTGGAGGAGCTGCCCCGGACACCGAACGGCAAGCTCGACCGTTCCGCGCTCGTCCCGTCCGGCGAGGCGAGGCTGGGCACGGGCGCCGTCCATGTCGCCCCGCGCACGCCCACCGAGCGGACCCTGGCCGGCATCTGGGCGGATGTCCTCGGCGTCGAACGTGTCGGCGTCCACGACAACTTCTTCGAACTCGGCGGGGACTCCATCCTGTCCCTGCAGGTGGTGACCCGCGCCGGCGGGCAGGGCGTCGTACTGACCCCCAAACTCGTCTTCGAGTATCCGACCGTCGCCCTGCTCGCCGAGGCGGCGGCCGGCGCCACGGCCTCCGCCGAGGCCGTGGCAGGCCCCGCCGACGCGCTGGACCACTACCGGACCGAGTGGGAGCGGCAGGCCGGTCCCCACCCCGAAGTGACGGACGCCTATCCGCTCTCGCCCCTCCAGCACGGCATGCTCTTCCACGCCCTGGCGGCGCCGGAGGCGGGCATGTACGTCGAGCAGATCCACTGGCGCCTGGACGGTCCGCTCGACGCGGACCGGATGCGCGACGCCTGGCAGCGGATGCTGGACCGGCACCCGGTGCTGCGCACGGCGATCTGGAACCCCGCCTCGGGCCAGGCCCTTCAGCTGGTCCACGGCCGGGTCGCGGTCCCGTTCCACGAGCACGACCTGACCGGTGCCGCGGAGCAGGAGCAGCAGCACCTGATCCGGGAACTGCTGGACGAGGACCGGCGCCGCGGATTCGACTTCTCGGCGGCGCCGCTGCTGCGCATCCATCTCGTCCGGACCGCGGACGACACCCATCACCTGCTGTGGAGCTTCCACCACATGCTGCTGGACGGGTGGAGCGTCAACACCGTGCTGGCGGAGGTGTTCGGCGTCTACGCCGCCCCGGAGGGGACGGCGGGCGACGTGCTCCCTCCGGTGCGCCCGTTCCGCGACTACATCGCCTGGCTCGACCGGCAGGACCCCGACGCCGCGCAGGCCTACTGGCAGCGGGCGCTGGCCGGCTTCGACACCGCCACCCCGCTCGGCGTCGACCGTCCGGCCCGGCCGGGCCTGCCGCAGACACCGCCGGGCGAGTGGGAGGTGTCGCTGTCACAGGCCGACACCGTGTCCGTCACCGACGCCGCCCGCTCGGGCCGGTGGACGCTGAACACGCTGGCCCAGGCGGCGTGGGCGGTGCTGCTCGGCCGGTACGGGGGCGAGCGCGACGTGGTGTTCGGCACCGTCGACGCCGGACGCCCGGCCTCGCTGACCGGGGTCGAGGACATGGTCGGCCTGTTCATGAACACCCTGCCGGTCCGGGTCCGACTGGACGACGCCGAGCGGGTGGCGGACTGCCTGGACCGGCTGCAGCGGGACCAGGCGCAGGCCCGGGAGTACGGCCACAGCCCGCTGGTGTCGGTGCAGCGGTGGAGCGACGTCCCGCCCAACGAGCCGCTCTTCGAATCCCTCCTGGTCTTCGAGAACGTCCCGTTCGGCGCGCTGCCCGAGGAAGCGTCCGAACTCGACCTCCGGCTGACCTCGATCGACATGCGGGAACACATCAACTACCCGCTGTCGATCGCGCTCGTGGGCGGCGAGCGGTTCACCTGCCACCTCTACTACGACCAGCGGCGCTTCACCGCCGAGGCCGTCCGGAAACTGACCGACGACTTCCTGTCCCTGCTGCTGGAGATCGCGCGGCGGCCGGACGCGCAGGTCGCTGAGCTGTCCCCGCTGTCCCCCCAGGACGTCCGGACGCTGCTGGCCCGCGGACGCGGACCCGACGCCGCGACCCGGCCGGCGCTCGTGCCCGCCCGGCTGGCCGAGATCTCACGCGCCCGGCCGGACGCCGTGGCCCTGGAGACCACGGACGGCACGGTGATCAGCCACCGCGAGCTGGAGGCCCGGGTGGGCGGGGTGGCCGCGGCCCTGCGCGCCCGCGGCGTCGGTGCCGAGGAACCCGTCGCGGTCCTGCTGGAGCGCTCGGTGGACTGGGCGGTCGCCGTGCTCGGGGTCCTGCGGGCCGGGGCCATGTACGTGCCGCTGGATCCGCGGTACCCGGACGACCGGCTCGCCCTGTACCTCCGGGACACCGGGGCCCGTACCGTCCTGACCTCGACCGAGCTGGCGCCCCGCGTCACCGGCGGGGCGGTGACCCTCGCGATCGGTGACTGTGCCGCGGTGCCCGGCGACGGTCCGCTCGACATCACGCCGGACCGGCTGGCGTACGTCATGTATACGTCGGGCTCGACCGGGCGTCCCAAGGGCGTGCTCGTCGAGCACGGCGGCCTGGCCAACCTCATCGCCGCCGACATCGACGAGTTCGGCCTGGACGAGGACAGCAGGGTGCTCAGCTTCGCGCCGCTTGGCTTCGACCTGTCGGTCCAGGAGCTGCTGATGACCCTCTGCGCGGGCGGGCGGCTCATCCTGGCCCCGCAGGACCAGCTGCTGCCCGACCAGGGGCTCGCCGGGATCCTCCGCGAGCACCGGGTCACCCATCTGCAGATGCCGCCGCAGGCCTGGGCGGGCCTGGACCCGCACACCGTGCCCGACCTGCGGACCGTGCTGACCGGTTCCGACCGGGTGCCCGCCGAGCTCACGGCGGCATGGGCGGGCAAACAGGTGCTCAACGTGTACGGGTCCACCGAGGCCACCGCCGACAGCACCGTCCATCTGTGCGACCCCGAGGACGGCGACACGCCGCCCGTCGGCCGGCCGATCGCGGGGACCCGCGTCTACCTGCTCGACGACCGCGCGGAGCTGGTGCCGCCCGGCACCGTCGGAGAGATCTGCCTCGGCGGCGTCGGGGTGGCCCGCGGCTACCTGGGGCAGCCGGGACTGACGGCCGCGAAGTTCACGGCCGACCCGTTCGGCGATGTCCCGGGCGCCCGGCTGTACCGCACCGGTGACCTCGGCAGGTGGCGTGCCGACGGCGTCCTGGAGTTCCTCGGCCGCGCCGACCACCAGGTGAAGGTGCGCGGCTTCCGGGTCGAGCTCGGCGAGGTCGAGGCCGCACTCCTGCGGCGGCCCGAGGTGCGCAACGCGATCGTGGTCGCCCGCGAGCGCAGGCTCGTCGCCTACGTCGTACCGGAGACGGCGCCCCTGGACACCGCCCGGCTCAGGGACGGGCTGCGCGACGTCCTGCCCGACCACATGGTGCCCTCCGTGATCGTGCCCCTGGAGACCCTGCCGCTCACCACGTCCGGCAAGATCGACCGCCGGGCGCTGCCGGACCCCAAGGAGCTGCGGACCGGCCGGGCCGCCACCCTGCCGCGCAACCCGACCGAGGAGATCGTCGCGGCGGTCTGGGCGGACGTCCTGGAACTGCCGTACGTCGGGGTCGAGGAGTCCTTCTTCGACCTGGGCGGTGACTCCATCGTCTCCATCCAGCTGGCCGCCCGGCTGTCGGCCGCGCTCGGTGCCGAGATCGCACTCCGGGACGTCTTCGCCGCGCCGACCGTCGCGGAGCAGGCCGCCCTCGTACGCGGCAGGAAGGGCAGGCGGCTGCCGCCGCTCGTCCCCGTCGACCGCGGCGCGGACCTCGCGCTGTCGTACAACCAGCGGCGGCTGTGGTTCGTGGAGCAGCTCCACCCCGGCACCGCCGGGTACAACACCGGCACGACCCTGCGGCTGCGCGGGCGGCTCGACCGGGAGGCCCTGCGCGGCGCGCTCGACACGCTGATCGACCGTCACGAGGTGCTGCGCACCCGCTACGCGACGGTCGGCGGCGAACCCGTCCAGGTGATAGAGCCGCCCTCGCCGGCCGTCCTCAGCGAGTACGAGGTGACGGGTCCGGACGCGGACGAGCAGGCGCGGAGTATCGTGACCGAGGAACTCGACCGCCCCTACGACCTGGCCGCGGGCCCGCTGCTGCGGTGCTCCCTGGTGCGCCTCGGCGACGACGACCACGTCCTGACGCTCGGCCTGCACCACAGCGTGTGCGACGGCTGGTCGCTGGGCGTCCTCATATCCGAGCTGACCACCGTCTACGCCGCCCTCACGGCGGGCGAGCCCGCGGCACTGCCGCCGCTGCCGGTGCAGTACGCCGACTACGCGGCCTGGCAGCGGCAGTGGCTGTCCGGCGACGAGCTCGCCGCGCAGCGCGACGCCTGGCTGGCCGAGCTGTCCGGCATGCCCCCGGTGCTGGAGCTGCCCGTCGACCGGCCCCGGCCCGCGGTGGCCGGCATGGGGGGTGCCACACACACCTTCACCGTTCCGGAGGAGCTGTCCCGGCGGCTCACCGCCCTCGGACGGCACCACGACGCGACGCCGTTCATGGTGCTGCTCGCCGCGTACACGGCGCTGCTGGGACGCTGGAGCGGCCAGGAGGACTTCGCCGTCGGGGTGCCGATCGCCGGCCGCGACCGTCCCGAGACCCAGGACCTGGTGGGCTTCTTCGTCAACACTCTCGTCATGCGCGGCGACCTGGGCGGCGACCCCGGTTTCGACGCGCTGCTCGACCGGGTGCGCGCGACCGCGCTGCGGGCCTACGACCACCAGGACATGCCCTTCGAGCTGCTGGTGGAGGAGCTGGCCCCGACCCGGAGCCTGGACCGCCACCCGCTGTTCCAGACGGTGTTCTCGCTGCAGAACGTGCCCGGCGGCCACATCCGTCCGCCCGGTCTGGAGCTGGAGCCGTTCGAACTGCCCGTCACCACCACCAACTTCGACCTCAGCCTGCACATGGTGACCTCCGACGAGGGCTTCGCCGGAGTCTTCGAGTACGCCACCGAGCTGTTCGACGAGGAGACCGTCGAGCTGCTGTCGCAACGCTTCGTGCGGCTGCTGGAGGCCGTCGCGGACCGCCCCGGGACCGCCCTGTCCGACCTGCCCCTGCTGTCGGCCGAGGAGCGGGCGGAGGCGGAACGCGGCGCTCGCGGGCCCGTCGTGCCGCTGCCACCCGAGGCGCTGCACGAGCTGGTCGCGGCGCAGGCGCGGCAGCGTCCGGAGGCGGTGGCCGTCGAGTTCGACGGCCGGGAGCTGACCTACGCCGGGCTCGTCGCGGACGCCAACCGGCTGGCCTGGCGGCTGCGTGCCGCCGGGGTGCGGGACGGCGACCTCGTCGGGGTCTGCGTGGAGCGGTCGCTCGACCTTCCCGTCGTCCTGCTCGCCGTGCTCACGGCGGGCGCCGCCTATGTCCCGCTCGACCCGCAGTACCCGGCCGCACGGCTGGCGCTGATGGCGGAGGACGCCGGGGCGTCGGTGATCGTCACCCAGCGCCGGCTGCGCGACCGGCTCCCGGGCACGGACGCGACGGTCGTCGTCCTGGAGGACCCGGCGGAGGGGGAGGGTGACGTCCGCGACGACGCGCCCGCCACCGGCGCGGGTCCCGACTCGGCGGTCTACGCGATGTTCACCTCCGGATCGACGGGCCGCCCCAAGGGCGTGCTGGTCGACCACCGGGCGGTGGTCCGCCTGATCACCGGCCAGGAGTTCGCCCGGCTCGGTCCGGACGAGACACTGGTGCAGCTCGCACCCGTCGCCTTCGACGCCTCGACCCTCGAGCTGTGGGGCGCGCTCGCGCACGGCGCCCGGCTGCTGGTCGCCCCTCCCGGCGCGACGGGCGTCGACGGCCTGCGCGAGCTGCTGGCCGGACGCCAGGTGAGCGTGCTCTGGCTGACCTCCTCGCTGTTCAACGTCGTCGTCGACGAGGACCCCCAGGTGCTGTCGGGCGTGCGGGAACTGCTCATCGGGGGTGAGGCACTGTCGGCCCACCACGTCCGGGCCGCCCTCGACGCGCTGCCCGCGATCCGCATCGTCAACGGCTACGGGCCGACGGAGAGCACCACCTTCGCCTGCTGCCACCCGATCTCCCGCGATCTGGACCCACTGGCCGGACCGATCCCGATCGGACGGCCGATCGCGGGCACCGAGGCGTGGGTCCTCGACGCCGCGATGAACCCCGTGCCCCGGGGCACCACCGGGGAGCTGTACCTGGGCGGGGCGGGACTGGCCCGCGGGTACCTGGGCAGGCCCGGCCTGACGGCGCGGAGCTTCGTGCCCCACCCGTTCGCCGCCGGACCCGGCGAGCGGCTCTACCGCACCGGCGACCTGGTGCGCCACCGCCCCGACGGCACGCTGGAGTTCCTCGGCAGGGCCGACGAGCAGATCAAGGTGCGCGGCTTCCGGGTCGAGCCCACCGAGATCGAGACGGTCCTCAAGACCCACCCCGGGGTGCGGGACGCCGCCGTCCTCGCGCACGGCCATGGCGGTGCCCGGCACCTCGCCGCGCACCTCGTGCTCGGCGAGCGTCCCCCGGGTGTTCCCGAACTCCGTTCCCACCTCGCGGAAGTGCTGCCGGAGCACATGATCCCGGCGGCGTTCCACGCCCTGCCCGCCTTGCCGCTGACGCCCAGCGGCAAGGTCGACCGGCAGAAGCTGGCCGCGCTCGGAGTCCAGGGACCGCTGCAGGCGGAGTACGTGGCGCCGGGCACCGCCACCGAGGAGCTCGTGGCCGCGCTGTGGGCCGAACAGCTGGGCCTGGACCGCGTCGGCGCCGCGGACGACTTCTTCGCGGTGGGCGGCCACTCGCTGGCCGCGATCCGGCTGCTGACCCGGATCGAGGCGGTCACCGGAGTCCGGCTCCCGGTACGGGAGGTGTTCGCCCGGCCCACCGTCGCCGAGCTCGCTGCCGAGATCGACCGCCGGGGCACCGGCAGCGGCGAACCCGGGCCCGCGGACCGGATCGTGACGTTCAGCACCGGCTCCCGGCCGCCCCGGGTGGTGTTCGTCCACCCGGCCGGTGCCAGTGCCTACCCGTACCTGGAACTGGCCCGGGAGCTCGGCGACGACCGGACGGTCCTCGGGATCCAGGCCCCCGAACTGGACGGCGGCCGGACCGAGGGGCGGACCATCGAGGAGATGGCGGCCGCGTACGCCGATCTTCTCCTGGACCTGCCGGGGGAGGAGCAGGGAGCCGTGCCGCCGACCGTGCTGGCCGGCTGGTCGCTGGGCGGCGTGCTGGCGCTGGAGATGGCCCGCAGGCTGCGGCCCGCCGGGCACGAACCGCCGCTGGTGGCCCTGCTCGACAGCTCGCTGCCGCCCGCCCTGACGTCCTCGGCCGCATCCGAGCTGACCCCCGAGGACCGCGCCCTGCTCGACGACCCCGAGGTCCCCGAGCCGATCCGCGAGCTGGCCCGCCGCCAGCTCGACGCCTACCGCTCCTACCGGCCCGCCCCGTTCGACGGACGCGTGCTGCTGTTCGTCGCGGGCCTGGAGGACGACGGCAGCCCGCGGCCGGAGTCCACGGCCACCAAGGCCGCCTGGGCTCCCGTGCTGACGGGGGAGACCGAGGAGGAGAACGTGGCCGCCGGCCACGCATCCCTGATGTCGGGCGAGGCCGTCCAGGCCGTCGCCCGAGTACTGCGCGAACGGCTGAGGCAGCTGTGAGCCGTCGCGTGTCCGTTGAGAAAACCCTGACGAGGAGTGAAATGAGCACCAGGAACGACGTCGACACCCGCACCTACACCGTTCTCCGCAACGAGAAGGGCGAACACTCCCTCTGGCTGGAGAACAAGGAGGTTCCGCTCGGCTGGGAGCGTCTCGACTTCACCGGCACCGTCGAGGAGTGCTCCGCCTACGTCGACAAGGTCTGGTATGTCGGCCCGAAGCGGAAGGGCTGACGTGCAGAACCGCCGTTCGAAGACAGTCCCGCCGGCCCGTGCCGCCACCGGCGCCACGGGCCCGGCGGGCCCGTCCCGCCCGCACGACGTCTACGTCCTCAGCGAGGACGAGAGCCGCCTGCTCGACGAGATCGCCGCGGAGGTCGCCACGGCGTACGACAACGTGGAGGACCCGCGCTTCATAGCCGACGCGCGGCTGTTCGCCCAGCGGCTGCCCTTAGGTCTGCGCCGGTGGATCGAACAGGTCCGGCTGAGCGCGGACCTCGGCAGCTTCCGCATCCGCGGGCACCGCTTGCGCGACGCCGACCTGCCGCCGACTCCGCCGGAGTTCGAACGGGAGCCGACGCGGCCGGCGCTGCCGCCGGAGGTGTGCCTGGTGCTGTTCGGTGTCCTGCTCGGCGACGTGTTCGGCTGGGAGACCCAGCAGGCGGGGAGACTGGTGCACGACATCGTGCCCAGCGAGCAGGAGCAGAAGTCGCAGACCAGCGCGAGCAGCGCGGTCGAGCTGGGCTGGCACACCGAGGACGCCTTCCACCCGTACCGGGCCGACTATCTGGGGCTGGCCTGCGTGCGCAACCCCGACCGGGTGCCGACCACGCTGGCGGAACTGCGCTCGCTGGAACTCTCCGAGCGCACCCGGTCCGTGCTGAGCCAGCCGCGCTTCCACCAGAGGCCGGACACCTCGCACAGCCCCACAGGCTCCGACGACGTCGGCGCGTGGTCCGACCCGCCGCTCGCCCGGGTGCTGTCGGGAATGGCGGGCAGTCGGTCGCTGTGTGTCGACGCCGACTTCACCGTGGCCGCGGACGACGAGGACACGGAGGCGGAGTCGGCTCTGGAAGAGCTGAAAAGAGAGATCGAGAGCAAGCTCGGCGACCTCGTTCTGGAGCCCGGGGACTATCTGTTCCTGGACAACCAGCGCTGTGTCCACGGCCGGCGCCCGTTCCGGGCTCGTTTCGACGGCACGGACCGTTGGCTCAAGCGGGTGAGCGTGACACGGGATCTGCGGCGCATGGCGGAAGCGGGAGTGACCGCCACCAAGCGGACCGCCCGCGCTGTCCTGGCGAGCTGACGAACGAGGGATAGGTGAGGGGAACAGGATGGGTGACGTGCGAAGGGCCGAGGAACTTCCGGCCGGGACAAGAAAGGAGAAGCAGCCGGACACCGCCGAGGAGCAGTTCGATCCCGCGGGCTTAAAGGCACTGCTGAGGTTCGCCAGGCCCTACCGGGGGGCGCTCCTCGTGGGTATCGGCCTGGGTCTGCTCGGCTCGGGCGCCGCGCTGGCCCAGCCCCTGGCAGCACGTGAGGTGCTGGAGCGGGTGGGTCAGGACGGAGGCCTGATGAGGCCCATCCTGCTTCTCGTCGCCCTGGTGCTGGGCGGCGCCGCGCTGTCCGGTATCCAGTTGTTCATCCTGGAGCGCTCCGGGGAGCGCATGGTTCTGGGACTGCGACTGACGCTGGTGCGCAGGCTGCTGCGGCTGCGCATGAAGGAGTACGACCGCCGTTCGGTCGGCGATCTGCTGTCCACCGCCGGAGCCGACACCACCCTGCTGCGGTCGGTCATCACGGCCAACGTGCTGGACGCGGTCTCCTCCGTGGTGATGCTCGTCGGCGCGATCGCGCTGATGGCCTACCTGGACTGGGTGCAACTGGTGTCCGTGCTGGCGGTCCTGCTGGTCGTCGGCCTCGGTGTGGTTCCCGCGCTGAGCCGGATCAAGACCGCCACCGAGAGGGCGCAGGAAGGGCTGGGTCAGATGACCGCCGGCCTGGAGCGGGCCCTGGGCGCCATCCGCACGGTGAAGGCCAGCGTGTCCGAGGAGCGCGAGTCCGAGCGGATCAGTGAGTGGGCCCGCACCTCGTACACGGCGGGCGTGCGGTCGGTCAAACTGGACGCCGTCGTCGGCGTCGCCAGCGGCCTCGCCGTGCAACTGTCGTTCCTGATGGTCCTCGGCGTCGGCGGTGTGCGCGTGGCCAACGGGAGCATCTCGGCCGCCGACCTGGTGGCCTTCCTGCTCTACATCCTGTACCTGGCCTCCCCGATCATGATCATCGTGGGTGCGGTAACCCAGCTGCAGAAGGCCTCGGCCGCCACCGCCCGCATCGCGGCGGTGAACGACATGGAGGTCGAGCCGATGCCCGGCAGCGCGGCGCCCGTGGTCGGCGACGCCGTCCCGCTCGCCGGGAGCGGCGGCACCGCCGTGCCGGCCGCGCCGTCGAGCGGCCCGCCCTCGTCGGTGACGTTCGAGAACGTGAGCTTCGGCTACCGCGAGGACGTCCCCGTACTCAGGGACGTGTCCTTCCACATCCCGGCCGGCGCCAAGGCGGCACTGGTGGGCCCCTCCGGCGTCGGGAAAACCACCGTTGTGGCCATGCTCGAACGCTTCTACGAGCCCGAGACGGGCCGCGTCCTGCTCGGCGACCGCGATCTGGCGGACATCCCGCTCAACGAGCTGCGCCGCCAGATCGGCTATGTGGAGCAGGAGGCCCCGGCACTGGCGGGCACGCTGCGCGAGAACCTGCTCTACACCGCGCCGGCCACCACCGACGACCAGCTGAACGCGGTGGTGGAGGCCAGCCGCCTGGGCGCACTGGTCCGCCGGCTCCCCGACGGCCTGGACACCGAGATCGGTGACCGCGGCACACAGCTGTCCGGTGGCGAGCGCCAGCGGCTGGCCATCGGCCGCCTCCTGCTGAGCCGGCCCCGGCTGGTGCTGCTGGACGAGGCGACCTCGCAGCTCGACTCGGTCAACGAGGCGGCGCTGCGGGAAGCGATCGAGGAGCTCGCCGCGGGCTGCACGATGATAGTGATCGCCCACCGGCTGTCCACGGTCGCGGCCTCCGACGTGATCGTGCTGCTGGACCACGGCGGCGTCCGCAGGACCGGCACCCACGACGAACTCATGGCCGAGGACGAGCTCTACCGGGACCTGGCGCGGGGGCAGCTGCTCAGCGGCGACCGTGCCGTCACCGCCGGGTCCCCGGTGCCCGCGGAGGTGGACGGGTGAGCGGGCGGCGCAGCCAGGTGCGGGTGCCTACGGGCGGCACCACGCTCAAGGCCGAGGTCACCGGGGCCGGCGAGCCGGTCGTGATGGTGATGGGCAGCGGCGCGGCCGGACGGGTCTGGCACCTCCACCAGGTGCCGGCGTTGGTGGCGGCCGGATACCAGGTCGTGACGTTCGACAGCCGTGGTCTGTCGCCCGAGGACACCGGTGACTTCACCCTGGCGGACATGGTCGACGACACGGTCGCGCTGATCGAGCACTTCGGATTCACCCGCTGCCGGCTGGTGGGGTTCTCGCTCGGCGCGATGATCGTTCAGGAGCTGCTGGTCGAACGGCCCGATCTGGTCGGCCGGGCCGTGCTGATGGCCACGCGCGGGCGGACCGACGCCATGCGGCTGGCCCTGTCCCGGGCCGAGCGGGACCTGTACGACGCCAAGGTGGACCTGCCCGCCGGGTACCGCGCGACGGTTCAGATGATGCGCTACCTGAGCCATCGCACCATGGACGACGAGGACGCCGCCCGCTACTGGCTGGAGGTCTTCGAGATCCCCGAGGGGACCATGCCCGGGCTGCGGCGCCAGCTGGAACTCGACGAGCTGCCCGACCGGTTGCCGGCCTACCGGGCCATCTCCACACCCACCCTGGTGATGGGCTTCGAGGACGACCTTCTCTGCCCGCCGCACATGGTCCGCGAGGTCGCCGACGCCATTCCGGGCGCCCGGTACCTGGAGGTCGCCGGCTGCGGGCATCTCGGCTACATGGAGCAGTCCGGGCAGGTCAACGGCCACCTGCTGGAGTTCCTGGCCTCCTGACGCGGCCGCCTCCCCTCGAGTGTCAACCACGTTTGACACTCGAGGGGATGTCAACTAAAGTTGCGTTCATGGACAGTGACGAGCTCCCCCAGCTCACCCGGCTCGCACAGCGCACCGGAGACGGCGACCCGATCGAGGCCCTGGCCGCGATCGCCGAACTGCGGAAGGTGCTGGAACGTCAGGAGGCGGTGCTCGTCCGGCGGGCACGCACCCAGGGCAGGAGCTGGGCCCGGATCGCCGAGGTCCTCGGCGTGAGCAGGCAGGCCGTGCACAAGAAGCACGGCGGCCGCAGGCTCTTCCGCAGCGACGACTGAACACGCCGTACCCACCCGCCGCTTCGCGCCGCACGGGCGCACAGGCGGCTACTCGGCATGCCCGCACACAGACTTCCGGAGGTTCGTGAATGGCTCACCAGTCAGTCGTCCAGGACGCCGTCGCGATCGCGGTGACGGCCAACCTGCCGGTCATCCTCTGGGGTGCCCCCGGAACCGGGAAGACCTCGTCGGTGATCGCCCTGGCCGAAGCCATGGACCTGCCCGCCGAGGTGGTCATCGGCTCCATCCGGGAACCCAGCGACTTCTCCGGGCTGCCCGTCATCCGTGACGGGACCACCTGGTTCGCCCCGCCGCGCTGGGCCGAACGGCTGGCCGCGGGCGGCTCGGGCCTGTTGTTCCTCGACGAGCTGACCACCGCTCCGCCGGCCGTGCAGGCCGCGATGCTGCGGGTCGTGCTCGAACGCACCGTCGGCGACCTTCGGCTGCCCGACGCCGTGCGGATCGTGGCCGCCGCCAACCCGCCCGAACAGGCCGCCGACGGCTGGGACCTGTCCGCCCCGCTGGCCAACCGGCTGATCCACCTGGACTGGCAGGTCGAGGCGGCCGACATCGCCGCGGGCTTCACCGGCGGATTCACCGTGCCCGCCCTCGTGCACAAGGACCCGCCGCCGGAGGACACCGTCGCCCGCGCCAGGTCCCTGGTCGGCGCCTTCCTGCGGGTCCGTCCGGAACTGGTCGTGGCCGTACCCGACGGAGCGGACCGGGCGGGTCGCGGATGGCCGAGCCCCAGGACCTGGGAGATGGCCGCCAAGGCCGTCGCCGCCTGCGAACACGCCGGCGCCCGCCCGGAGGTGGAGGCCGCGCTCGTCCTGGGCGCCGTCGGCGACGCCGCCGGGTACGAACTGATCACCTGGCTGCGCAGCCTCGACCTGCCCGACCCGGAGACCCTGCTCGCCGACCCCCGGGCCCCGCTGCCCGAACGCCTGGACCAACTGCACGCCCTGCTCGGGGCGCTCGTCGCGCATGTACGCGCCGACGGCGGCCGGGACACCTGGGAACGGTCCTGGACGGTCATCGCGCGGGTGGCGAAAACGGCTCCCGACGTGGCGGCCGGCTCGGCCAGGGCCCTGGTGGCCGGCAGGCCCGAGGGCGCCGCGCCGCCCACCGCGATGCTCGAGCTGGCGCCCATCCTGCGTGTGGCGGGCCTGCTGCCATGACCGCCGGCACGGCACCGGACGAGGAGGTCATGGCCAAGTTCGCGGGCGCCCGCCTGTGGGCCTGCCACCAGGCCCCCTACCTCGCCAATGCGATCTTCGCCCTCACACCCGCCCTCCTCGAACCCGGCACGGACCCCGACACCGGTGCCTGGGTGCCCGACCCCGCGCTGGCCGCCTTCCCGGCCAACACGGACTGGGTCGTGCACATCGACCCGGCGACCGTTCTCGCCAACCCGGTCGAGCGCACGGGATGGTGGCTGCTGCACCAGGTCGGGCACCTGGTCAGGGGCCACGCCGCCAGGTCCCCGGTACGTCCCGCCCCCGGAGCCACGGGCCCCACGCACGCCATGGGCCTCGAGGGGCAGCGCGACAGCGCCGCCCACCGCTGGAACCAGGCCGCGGACGCCGAGATCAACGACGATCTGGAGACGGAGGGGCTCACCGGTCCCGACGGCGTCATCTCACCGCGCGAACTGGGCCTGCCGGGCAACCGGATGGCCGAGGAGTACCTGAGCCTGCTCGATGTGCTCGACGACGCCCTGGTCCGCGGCGGCACGTCCCTGTCCGACGCAGTGGACTGCGGCAGCGCCGCCGACGGCATCGAACGGCCCTGGGACCGGACGGCGGGCGGCGCGGGACTGTCCGAGCTGGAACGGGAGATGCTGGAACGCTCGCTCGCGGCCGGGATCCAGGAGCGGGCCAGCGCGCGCAGCGACGTGCCCGGCGGCTGGGTGCGCTGGGCCGAGGCGAGACTCCGGCCCCGGATCGACTGGCGCGCGCAGGTCGGCTCGCTCATCCGCAAGGGGCTGGCCGAGACATCCGGCCGGGTCGACTTCAGCTACCGCCGCCCGTCACGGCGGGCGGCCGCCTACGGCGACTTCGTGACGCCCGCCATGACCCGTCCGGTGCCGGAGACGGCTCTGGTGCTCGACACGTCCGGCAGCGTGACCGCACCGGTGCTCGAACGGCTGGTCGGCGAGGTCACCGGCATCATCGACAAGGTCAGCGGGCCCGGCCGGAGGCTCCGCGTCCTGTGCTGCGACACCAAGGCGCATCCCGTGCAGGAGATCAGGAAGGCCGCGGAACTCCGGCTGGTCGGAGGCGGCGGCACCGACATGCGGGCCGGCATCGAGGCGGCCATGGAGCTGCGGCCCACCCCCGACCTGGTGCTCGTCATGACCGACGGCCAGACGCCCTGGCCCGAGCGCAGACCGCCCGCGAAGGTGCTGGTCTGTCTGATCGGGGACGACGGCCGGGCCCCCGACTGGGCGGCCCGGGTCCGTATCCCCGCGGACGTGGAGGAGAAAGAACGATGAACGTCGCCTTCTTCGAGGAAGATCCGGACGAGCCGGAGGAGCCGGGCCGGCGGTCGGACCAGGGGGCGCCCGCTCCCGAACCGCTGCACGCCTGGCGGGAGCGCGGTTACGCCGTCGGCGAGGCCCGCCGGTGGATCGCCGAGGGGTTCGCACTCGACGACGCCGACCGCTGGCGCACCTCGGGCGTGTACAAGCCCGACGAAGCGCGGGAATGGCGCACGGCGGGTGCCACCCCGTACACCGTCGACAGGATGCTGCGCGCCGGGATGACCCCGCGCGACGCCGTCCGCTGGCGGGAGTTCGGCGTCCCCGCGGCCGAGGCCGCGGAACGGCACCTGGCCGGAGAGGACCCCCGCCCCCAGCGGTGGACCGAGCGGCTGCGGCCGGGCCGGTCCCGCCGGGGCGTCGGCCGCACCCTGGACGAACAGGAAGCCGCCACGATGCGGGCGATGCTGCGCGCCGGTATCCCGGCGGAGAAGGCCAGGCCGTACATCGACCTCGGCTGGCACGGCACCGAAGCCGTCGCCTGGGCCGAACGGTCGCTCGACGCCGGAGAGGCCAAGCTCTTCCACGCCCTCGGGTTCTCCCCGGCGGAGGCCCAACGCGTGGCCGCGCAGGGCGCGGACGCCATCTCGGTGATGACCGACTGGTGGCGCGCGGGCGTACCCATCGACGAGGTCTCCGCCTGGTGCGGGGCGGGCTTCACCGCCGAAGAGACAGCGGACCTGCGCCGCCAGGGCGTCGATGTGGAGCAGGCGAGGGTGATGCGTGCCCTCACCGACAGCGGCGGGTGAGCCACGGCGAACTCGTCCCGTAGGAAAGGAAAATGAGTGATCGAGGCGTTACATCTCAGCAAACGGTACGGCGAACGTCTGGCGGTCGACGACCTGTCGTTCGAAGTGCTCCCCGGCAGGGTGACCGGTTTCCTCGGACCCAACGGCGCCGGGAAGTCCACGACGATGCGCATGATCGTCGGGCTGGACGCCCCGTCCGGCGGCTCGGTGACGGTCTGCGGGCAGCCCTACACCCAGCACGGCAGCCCGCTGTCGACGGTCGGCGCGTTGCTGGACGCCCGGGCCGTCCACGGCGGCAGAAGCGCCTACGACCATCTGCTCTCGCTCGCTCACACCCACGGCCTGCGACGACGGCGCGTGCAAGAGGTGCTGGAACTCGTCGGGCTCGCCGAGGTCTCCCGCAGGCCGGTGCGGGGCTTCTCCCTGGGCATGTCACAGCGCCTGGGCATCGCGGTGGCGCTCCTCGGCGATCCGGAGGTGCTGCTCTTCGACGAACCCGTCAACGGGCTGGACCCCGAAGGGATCGTGTGGATCCGCGGCCTGATGCGGGAACTGGCGGCGCAGGGCCGCACGGTGCTGGTCTCCAGCCACTTGATGTCCGAGATGGAGCACACCGCCGACGACCTCGTCGTGATCGGCAAGGGCAGGCTCATCTCGTCCTGCACCGTCGACGAGTTCATCGAGCGCAACTGCCGGACGGAGGTGCGGGTGACCACCCCGGAGCCGGCCCGGCTCGTCGCGCTGCTCGAGGAGCACGGCGGCACCGTACGGTCCGAGCCCGACGGTTCGCTGGTCGTCGGCGGGCTGGACGCCGTGCGCGTCGGGGATCTGGCGTTCGACGGTTCGGTCCGCATCCACCAGCTCGTCTCGGTGCAGGCCTCGCTCGAAGCGGCGTTCATGGAGCTCACCAGGTCGAGCGTCGAGTACCAGGCGAGTCCGTCCGTCGGAGCACCGGAAGCGGAGGTGCGGTCATGAGGCCCGACGCTGCCGCTGCCCTCGAAGCACGCGCCACGACCCTGACGTTCGGCGGCGTGCTCCGCTCGGAGTGGACGAAGATCCGGTCGCTGCGGTCGACCGTGTGGACGCTCGTCGCCACCGTGGTCCTCACCATCGGGACCAGCGCCCTGCTCGCCTGGGCCGTCTCGGCGCATCTCGAGCCGTCGTTCCTGGCCGACGTCGACCCGGTCCGCGACAGCATGTCCGGGCTGATGTTCGGTCAGCTGACCGTCGCGGTGATCGGCGCCATGGCCATCACCTCCGAATACTCGACCGGAACGATCCGCACCACCCTCACCGTGGTCCCGCGGCGCGTCACCGTCCTCACCGCCAAGCTGACCGTCCTGGCATGCGTGGTGCTCGTCTGCGGACTGCTCTGCAGCTTCGTCTCGTTCTTCATCGGCCAGAGCTTCTTCGCGAACGCCACGGTCACCGACCGGGACGGCGCCGCCGACACCGTCACCCACCTCGACCTGCACGTCGCGCTGACCGACCCCGGCGTGCTGCGCGCCGTCGTCGGAGGAGGCCTGTATCTGGCCGCCGGCGGCCTCCTCGCGCTGGCCCTCGGCGCCCTGCTGCGCAACACCGCGGCGGCGATCTCGACGGCGATCGGCCTGCTGTTCGTCGTCCCGCTCCTGGCGAACTTCCTGCCGTCCGCATGGGAGGCCAACGTCGTCAAGTGGCTCCCCACGAACGCCGGATCCGCCATCTGGAGCCTCCGCCCCACCACCGGCGACAACCCGATGCTCGGCCCCTGGACCGGCTACGGCGTCTTCGTCGCCTACGTCCTGACCGCCCTGCTGGCAGCCGCGGTGCTGCTCCGCAGGCGAGACACCTGACATCCCCCCGCCGAATCACGCAGGAGCAAGCAGTGAGCTTTTCTTCCTACCCCCAGGGACCGCAGACCCCCACCGGATACCGTGCGGCCGCGCCGTCGGTCCTGACCGCGGCCAAACTCATGTACGCGGGCGCCGTGCTCTCCCTGTGCGAGATCATCGTCGTGATCAGCACCGCCGACGAGCTCAGCGGCGACCTGTCGGGATCCGGTGACTCGGGCACCGAGGTCTCCAGCGGTCTCGTCATCGGCTCCGGCATCGTCTTCAGCCTGATCGGCGCTGCCCTCTGGCTGTGGATGGCCTGGGCCGCGAAGGCCGGCCACAACTGGGCCCGCGTCACTTCCGCCGTCCTCTTCGCCATCGCCACCGTCATGACCCTCATCAGCCTGGCCGACCCGACCGGCGCCCTCTCCGTGGTGCTCGCCGTCGTCTCCTGGCTGGTCGGCCTGGCCGCGCTGATCCTCCTGTACCGGCGCGACTCCCGTGCCCACTTCACCCGGCCGGCCACCGGCGCGGACGCGCCCCACATGTAGCCGCCGGCGCACGTCCCGGGCGTCCAGCACTTTGCCGGAGAGGCGCTGGGCGCCTCACAGGAGCCCCGCCTTGATGGCCAGGACGACCGCCGAGGTGCGGTTCGGTGTGTTGAGCTTGGCGAGCACGGAGCCGACCAGCCGTTTGGCGCCGTGCTCGGAGATGTCCAGCCGCCTGCCGATCTGCTTGTTGCTCAGCCCTTCGGCGAGCAGACGGAGCACACCGGTTTCGCGCGAGGTGAGCGTGGCCGCCGGGGTGGGGCTCTCCACGGCCCGGCTCATCAGCATGCGGCCCACACTGAGCGGCATGAGCATCTGCCCCGAGACGACCTGGGACAGGGCCTGGCCCAGAGCCTCCACCGTGAGCCCCGTCCGCATCAGGTAGCTGTCGGCCGGATAGTCGGAGAAGAGATCCACCTCCGAGCCCAGCTCGGGCTCCTCGAGGATCATGAGCACGCGTGGTGCGCTGAAGCCGCCCCAGCCCACATCCTTCGAACCGTGGAATCGATTGGAACTGGTCACCACGAACACATCGAGCGAAACCGCGGGCCCCACCGGGCGGTGACGCGAGGAATCGTCCGGAGGGATTATCTCGACCATGCTTGAGATCTGCGACAGGAGCGAGGCCAGGCCCGCTCGAAGCACATCATCTTCGATGTAGAGGCCAATCTTTAGACCTTCGCCCGATTTATCGGATTTTACGTTCCCCGCCATCGCGTTTCAGTCCCCCGAAGACTGTTTAAATTTCAGTGATGCACCTCGAGAAAAGTGGTCAGACTTCTCGAGCTCTCCCCGAAAATGGCCAGATGACATGCGGGTGTCGCCCCGGTGCTCACTGACCCTTCCGTCTGCTATGCGACGTTAGTTCAACAGTACGACTCATTACGCTTCCATCATCAAGCCTTTACCCGTGTGGCGGGCATCACATGTGACAGAAACTCGCCTTGTCAAATGTGCCCGTCAATGTGTGGCCGGCTCCACGGGAAGCCCCGCCGCGTGAACCGTGGACGTCCCGCCGTGGCGACGTGCGGAAATGGTGAACCGAATGACTCGTATACGGAATTGTCAACTCCGGATCATCTTGGCTGAAAACCGAGGCCCACGCCGCCGCCGGGGTCAGTCGTCGCGCCCGGTGTCGCGCGGCTCGTCGGCGGACCGCGGGGCGGGCTCGGGGACGGGCTCCTCGGCGCCGCCCCGGAGCGTGTGCACCAAGTGGTTGACCCTCTCCCGGAGTCGGGCGGGCGCGGCGGCCACCGCGGGCCTGGTCGCCCGGGTGATGCGGTCGGGCGCCGCGAGTTGCAGCTGTACCAGCGCCCTGCGCAGGGTCGCCACGTCGCTGTCGGCCCCCGTGGCCGTCAGCGCGTCGACGGGCCCCTCGAGCCGTTGCCAGTCGGTGTCGGGCAACCGCCATGTCCCCACCGAGTGTTGGAGAAGGGTGAGGATCTGCGCGACGAGCGCTGTCCGGTCGTCCCCGTCGCGCGACGACCGGGGCGAGGGCGAGTGGGGCTGCGGCATGAACTTCAGCCTATGGGCTGCTCCGGCTCGCCGGGAGGGGAACATACTTACGTACGGTTCGCCCCCGAACGCTCTTGGTAGGCTCGATATCACCCCCCAGGGGGAACGGGGCCGGCGATGGAGTCGTGAGTGGCGTGCATCCGCATAGGCGTTCTGGGCACCACCGTGGTGCGTCGCGACGGCAAGGACATCGGACTCACCCCCCTCACCACCAGGCTGCTGCTCCGGCTCGTCACGGCCGAGGGTGCGGCGGTGCCCTGCGGCGACCTCTACACGGACCTCTGGGGAGAACCGGTCCGCGGCAGAGTCGGCCGCCCGCACCGCACCGAGGTCCAGAAACGAATCCTGGAACTGCGCCGCGCCCTCGGCTCCGCGGGGCCGGGCGACGACACCTCGGTGCTGCGCACCGAGCAGGTACTGACGGGACAGGGCAGGGACTCGGCCTACCGTCTGGTGCTGACCCCGGATCAGCTCGACGTCCTGGAGTTCACCGGCCTGTTCAACCAGGCCGCGCACGCCGCCCCGGCGACCGCGACGGTGCTCCTCACCAGGGCACTCGGCCTGTGGCGGGGCAGGCCACTTCCCGAGGCGGCGGACGCGGTCTTCGCCGAGCCCCTGATACGGCGGCTGACCACGACATACGAATCCGTCTGCGCCGAACTGATCGCCCTGCACACCGACTCCGGCCATCCCGAACTGGCCCTGCCGGTCGCCGAACGGCTGGTGGCCGAGCGCCCGGACGACCTCGAAGCCCTCGCCGCCCTGACCAAGCTCCGCGCGCGGCTGCGCGAACGGCACGGGGCGGAACTCCTGCGGCGTGAGTTCCCCGCCCTGCGCACCTCGGTGGTGGTCAAGCGGGGCGATCTCTTCGAGGAGACGGACGCGAGCATCGTCGCCGGTTTCGGTGACACCTTCGACACCGCCACCGAGAGGGACGCCGTCATCAGCCGGGACAGCGTCCAGGGACAGTTGCTGCACCGGCGCTACGGAGGTGACCGGACACTCCTCGACCGGGAACTGCGTACCGCGCTGCGCACGGTGACACCGGTCCGCCGGGAGTCCGCCCGGGACAAACCGAAGGGCAAACGGCTGCGCTACCCGATAGGAACCGTGGTCCCGCTGTCACCGCCGGAGCCCGGCGGGCGGGCCTTCGCGGTCGCGTACAGCCACCAGGGTCTCGACCTCGTCGCCCGCTCCACCCCCGAGGACCTGGGCCTGTCACTGGAGCGGTTGTGGGAGTCGGTGGCGGTGCACGGGCTGCTCCGGCCGGTGGCGATACCGCTGGTGGGAGCCGGACTGGCCCGGGTCCCGCTCCGTGGCGAGCAGGTGATCGTCATCATCGTGGAGTCGTTCCTCCGGGCCTGCCGGCAGGGGCCGGTCACCCCCGAACTGCGCATCGTCCTACGGCCCCAGGACCTGCGGGGAGTGCGGTTGTCCGAGGTCGCCCAGTACGTGGAGGCGCTGACCGGGGACGGACGGCACCGCGACGGCGCACGGGCCGCCCGGGACGACCGGCGAGGGGACGAGCCGACGGCGGTCACCGGGAGCATCGATGATCCTTGACCAGCAGTTCGTCGCCCACCTCTACGCACCGACCGACGGCCCCGACGCGACCGCCGCCTACCGGCGGCTCAAGGAGATCTGGCGCGGGTGCGCGCTGCTGTTGGGCATGACGGAGCCCGTACCGAGCACCGGACTTCCCCCGGTGCCGCCGGACCGCCCGGACGACGTCCTTCCCGACGGCGAGGGCGCCGTCGCCGCGCTGGAGCGGGCGGGTGCCGACTGCCAGGCGATCCTGCGCCGCCACCACGACCTGCTCACTCTCTCGGTGGCACTGGCTCCGCCGGAGGCCCGGCTGCCCGCGGACGGCGCCACCGGCACGCGATGGCCGTGGTGGCGGACCCAGGACTACCAGTGGCACACCCTGGTCGCCGCACACCTGCCGTTGATGATCGGCGAGGCCCGGCTCCATCTGACGCGTGTGGACGCGGAGGCCGGCATCCGAGCGGCGGCGCCCGAACTCCGCGATTCGCTGCACGCGTTGCTTCCCGAAAGTGCGGAAGGACCGCCCGGCCCCCAGCCCGGTGTCGTCCTCCCGGACGGCGCGGCGGCGCTGTGGGAGCACCCCGCGGCGCCCGACGAACGGGCGCGACGGCGGTTCGTGCTGGCGATCCGCCCGGACGCCGACCCGGTGGCCAGCGCGTGGGTCTGGTCGAACGGCGACACGGGGATCCCGCCGCTGGCCCGCTACCTGGCGCACGCCGCCAAGCTCCGCCACCAGCTCCGCGTGTGGCGACGCGACGGCCAGGCACGCCAGTTGCGGGAGTCGATCGACCGGCTCGCAACACGGTTGCGCGCCCTCGGGGCGGGCGGCGGGGCGGAGGCGGACCTGCTGCGGTTGCGCCGGCTCGACGCCCTCCTGCTGAGCACCGGCCTGCAGGAGATGCACCGGACGGTCGAGATCGCCGCCGACAATCTCACCCGGGCCTTCGACCTGGAGGGGATGCTGACCCCCGGTGGGCCCTTCGCCGACGACGCGGCCCTCGCCCGCTCGTTCCTGGAACGCCTCGACGACCAACTCGCCTACCTCGCGGTGGCCGCTGAGCGGGCCGCGCTGACGTCCGCGTCCGGCGGGCAGCCCGCCGTCGCACCGAACCCCACCCCGGGTCCGGCTCCCGCGCCGGAGCCGCCTGCCGAGGCGCCCGGTGAACCCGGCCTGTCCACCGGCACGGAGGACTCCGATCCGGCGCGCAACGTCTTCGTCGTCCACGGCCGGGACGAACCGGCCCGCCGCGCGGTCTTCGACTTCCTGCGCACCATCGGACTGAACCCCCTGGAGTGGGAGGAGGTGGTCAGGCGCACGGGAAAGGCGACCCCCACGCTCGGCGAGGCCGTCGCCCGGACGATTCCGCTGGCCCGCGCGGTCGTCGTGCTGCTGACCCCCGACGACGTCGTCCACCTCCACCCCGGCCTGCACGGACCGAGGGAACCCCGGGCGGAGCGCGAACCGGGCCTCCAGGCCCGTCCCAACGTTCTGTTGGAACTGGGTATGGCCCTCGCCTTCCAGCCCTCCCGCACCGTGCTGCTCCAGTTCGGCGAACTGCGCCCGGCGACCGATCTCGGCGGCCTCAACCACATCACGGTCACCGACACCCCCGACTTCCGGTCGAAGCTCGCCAGTCGGCTGGAACTCGCCGGGTGCCCGGTCCGCCGCCAGGGGCAGGACTGGCTCAGCGCCGGGGACTTCGGTGCCCTGCACGCCTACGACCGGGCCCCCGTGCTCCCGCCGCCCGGCGGAGGACCCGAAGCCGTCCGGAAGCGAACCGGAAGCGGCGGATGATTCCTGCGGAAGCGGCAGCGCCTGTCTGATGGACGACACGGGCGCACGCCCCGTCCGCACGTTCGCACGGTGCGGTGAGAAGCGCGGGAGGAACCGATGAATGGGCTGCCCACCGTCCTGCTGATCGTCATCGCGGTCGCGGTCGTCACCATGCTGGGGATCGCGATCGCGCTCACGGTCAAACTGTGGAAGGTCTCCAAGCTGCTCCGCCACGAGGAGATGCCCTTCTCGAACAAGATGGTCTTCTACGTGTCCCTCCTCTACACGTTCAGCCCGGTCGACCTGCTTCCCGACCCCGTGTACCTGGACGACATCGGGTTGCTCGTGCTGGCGATCCGCCACGTCGAGAGCACGGCGAGGAGACTGGGCGTACTGCCGGGCCACGGCGCCGCCGGGCCCGACGCCCTGAGCACGAGGTGAGGTGACGCATGCTCGGAAGGCTGCTCAACCGCGTCCGTGAGGCCCGTACAGCACTGGCGGAACAGGAGCGCATCGACAGGGAGGAGAAGGAGATCGACCGCCGGCTCACCGAGGCCGGGCTGGGCAGGCTGCCCGCCGACCGCCTCGACGCGCTGGTCGGCCACCTCACGCGGCGGGTGGAGAACGCGCCGGCCGATCCCGCGGGGGCGAGGATCCAGCTCCTGAGCGCGCTGCTGCTGCGCTACCGCCTCAGTGGATCGGCGCAGGACCTGATGCGGCTGTCGGCCGAGTCGCGGGACCTGCTCGGCCTCCTGCCCGAGGGTGATCCGGCCCGTCTCGTGGCGGTCGGACACCGGGTGACGGCGCTGTGCCTGCGGTACGAGGGGGACGGCGGCGACACCGCCCACCTCGACGAGGCGATCTCGCTCGGCCGGCCCCTGCTGGACGGGGAGTGGCCGCACCCCCTGTTGCGGGTGCTGGTGGCCCACGGCGTCGCGAGCGCGCTCGTCAGCCGGTTCAAGGCCGTCGGTCGGCGCGAGGACCTGACCGACGGCGTGCGACTGCTGCGCGAGGTGTGCGACGGGGTGCCGGCCGATTTCCCCGATCGCGCGCAGTTCCTCGCGGCGTTGGGGATGGCCCTGCTGTTCGAGTACGAGATGTCCGAGGACGGCGGTCACCTGGACGAGGCGGTGCGACGGTGCCGGGAAGCCGCGCGGGCGGTCGGCCCGGACAGTGCGGACAGGCCACTGGTCCTCTCCCACCTCGCGCTCGTCCTGAGCCATGCCGGCCGCCGCGCCGACGGTGACGAGGGTCTGCTGACGGAGGCGGTGGAGGCGAGCCGGGAGGCGGTGCTGAGCCTCCCGGCCGCGCACCCGGCCCGGAGCGACATCCTCAACCACCATGTCGCCACCACGATGTGGGCCGGGGAACTGCTGGCCCGTGTGGACCACCTGGACGAGGCGAGAACGACGAGCGACACGCTGATGGCGGTGCTGCCCCGGGAGCACCGCAGCCGGGGCCAGTTCCTGACCAACCGGGCCACGGCGGCACGCATGCGGTACGACCTGACGGGCGACGCCGACGACGCCGAGGCCGCCGTCGCCGCCTGGCGGGAGGTGACCCGGACGGACGGCGTCAACGCCTGGGCGCGGCTGGACACGGCCCAGAAATGGGCCATGTTCGAAGCCGAACGCCACGCCTGGACCTCGGCACTCGAGGCATACCGGATCGCCGTGCACACCCTGCCGCTGCTGGCCCACCGCGGACTCGACCGGTCCGACCAGGAACTGCACCTGGCGCGACGGGCCTGGATCGGACTGGCCGCCGACGCGGCGGCGTGCGCGCTGAACACCGGTGACCCCGCCCTGGCCGTGGAACTGCTGGAAGGGGGCCGTGGGGTGATCTGGGCCCAGTCGCTCGCCGCCGCGTCCGCCGTCGAGCCGGCCGAGGTGACCCTGCCCCACCTGAGGGAGCACTGGGCCGTCGACGGGGACGCCGTACTGGTCAACTTCAGTCGCTGGCGCAGTGACGCGCTGGTGGTCTCGGCCGCCGGCGTGCGGGTGGTGCCGCTGCCCGGGATCGTGTTCGGCGAGGCGCTCGACACGCTCTTCGCGCATCTGGGCGTGCTGCTCGGGGAGGTCGAGGCGGACCGTGCGCAGCGCAACGCGCACGCGCGGGACCTGCTGGAGTGGGCCTGGGAGATGATCGCGGAACCGGTCATGACGGCGCTCGGCCACGCCCCGCGGGCCGATGACGACGCCCTGCCCCGGATCTGGTGGTGTCCGACGAGTGTGCTGTCGCTGGTGCCCCTGCACGCCGCGGGTCACCACGGCGTCGGGAGCGAGCCCGGCGACACCGTGATGGACCGGGTCGTTTCCTCGTACACCCCGACCCTCCACCTGTTGACCGCCGCCGAGCCGGCCCGGGCGCCGCACACCGGACCGGCGCGGCTGCTCGTCGTCGCGATGCCGGAGACCGAGGGGCACGCCGACCTCGGTCTGCTGGAGAAGCAGCGGCTGGTCGGTCTGTTCCCGGACGAGCGGCACACCCTCCTGGAACGCGTGAGCGCCACCGGGGCGCGGGTGCTCGACGAGCTGCGGGAGCACCGCTACGCCCACTTCGGCTGCCACGGCAGACAGGACCTCGCCGACCCGTCACGCGGCGGGCTGGTGCTCCACGACGGAGTGCTGACGGTGGCTCGGCTCGCGGGCGAAGCCCACAGCGGTGACCTGGCCTTCCTGGCGGCGTGCGAGACGGCCAACGGGGGACTGGTCAACATGGACGAGGCCATCAGTCTGACCGCCGCACTCCGCTTCGCGGGCTGGCGGGACGTGATCGGTTCGCTGTGGCCGGCCAACGACGTGGGCATCGCCGAAGCGGCCAAGGAGGTCTTCGCCGCGGTCGCCGAGCGGGCCGACCCCACTCCGGACGACGTGGCGCGGGCCCTGCACGGCGCGACGCGGAAACTGCGGGACATCGCCGCGTCCGAGGCCGCCGTCACGCTGTGGGCGCCCTTCGTGCACATGGGCCGCTGACCGCCGGCGGGCCTCAGCGGGCCGGACACGAGTCGACGGCGCCGAGGCCGATCACCTCCTCGAGCCTGATGCGCAGGTCCGCGCTCCCGGTGCGTACGGTCATGGTGCCGTTCTCGACCAGCCGGACGACGCCGCACGCGGTGACGTCGGGGGTGACCACCTCGACCCGGGGTTTCGCCCGGGCCGGGCCGTACCAGGTCACGCCGACCGCGGTGATCAGCACGACCGCGTGCGCCACCACCAGGGCACTCCCGCGGCGCAGGTCACGCGCGGCGGCGGTGGCCCGCCCGTGCTCGTCCGCGACCCGGCCCGGCAGCCGGTCGGCGGACAGTACCCGGGGCATGCCGTGCGCGGCCCGCAACACCCACCAGGCCGCCACTCCGCCGGTCACGGCGGCCAGCGCCAGCAGCACGCCCACCGCGATGCCCGGCGCGGGCGCGAGCTGGGTGATGTCGGAGCGGCCCTTGACCAGACCGAAGCCGATCAGCCCGGCCATCAGCCCGCCCAGTCCGTTGCGCCAGGCGACCGCCGCCGATCGGATGCGTTCCAGCTCCGCCCCGTTCAGCAGTTCCTCGCGGTGCTGTGCCCGGTGCAGGTCGCCGGGTGTCGCCGGGGGACCGGGCCGCAGTACCGGCCCGGTCACGACGGCTCCGCCCGTGCCACGACGATGTTCCAGTACGCTCCGCAGCCGGTACGGCCGTCCGGCCGCCCGGCGTGTGCGCTCCGGCACCCGCACCGGAGGGTGTGGTACGGCTCGGCCGTGGCCGTGGTGGGCCCGCCGCCCCGGACGATGTCCTCCACGAGGTGCACGGACATCGCCCCCCGGCAGCGTGGACACGGGCCCTCGAGAAGGGTGATGCCCGCCGAGACCCGGAACGGGACGAAGTCGCGTGCGGCCGTCTCCGCGTACTCGTCGCGGCTGAGCTCCGCGTAGGGCAGGTCGCCCCGTGGACACTGCGCCTCTTGCCCGTGCATGGGTGGCCTCCTTCGGCCCGGATGACGTGCCCACCGTGCCGGGCGGACACCTTCCTCCGAGGAAACCCGCGGCGGTGCTGCCGTGAGGAGCCCCCGACCGCTTCCGCACCGCTTCCTTCCCGCTTCCGCGATCGGCACGCGGGCGCGCAGGGGTTCCGGCGGTCCTCATCCTGGGTCCCTCACTGGGCACCACTTGGCACAGGTTGTAGAGACCGTCTCAGGGCGTCCACGTCAGTCCAGGGTGGGCGCGTAGGAGCAGGTCAGGGCTTCACGGTCCGAGGGAGTCGACGTAGTTGTGACAGACATGTGAGAGCGCCCGTGAGAGCGGGAGAGCCGCGCAGCTCCACCGGGAGCCCAGGGGAGCGTGGTCCATCCGCCGGCGAAGCCGACCACGCTCCGGCCGACGAGAAGGCATCCGTGTAGACCGCACGCAGCGCGTCGGTGTGGGCGAGGACGTATCTGCCGCGCAGCACCCGCACGAAGGGAACCAGCGGAGCGTTCACAGCGCACCCCCTTCCTCGTTGCACATACATTGCAACGAGGAAGGAGTGTTGTCGCAAGGACCCCACCAGTGCCGTGCGGTCAGGAGCCCGCGGCAGGCCGGCCTTCACGCCTCCGGTGCAGCAGCCCCAGCAGGGCGTCAAGGACCAGGAAGGCCAGCAGGGACCAGCCCAGCAGGGGGAACGCCCAGCCGACGGCGACGATCAGCGGCACGGCCACCGCCGGCGCGGGCCACGGCAGTTGCCGCCACGCGCGGCGGGCGGGGGCGCGGCCCACCGGGGCGCGGCGGTCCCCGCGGGTGGGCCGGCGCTGCCACCACATGCGGTACCCGAGCACGATCCCGGCGGTCAGGCCGAGCGCGATCACCGCGAGGACGATCTGGTTCGCGAGGCCGAACAGGGTGCCCATGTGCGCGCGCACTCCGAGGGTGCTGAGCTTGGCGAGCAGTGGGTGGTCCGCCCAGTCGACCCGCGCGGTGATCTCGCCGGTGTGCGGGTCGACGGCGGCCTGGTCCATGCGGACGGGCCACAGTCCGTCGGTCTGGGCGACCGTCCAGGTGCTCTTGTCGTCCGCGGGTGTGCTGATCTCCACGGGGCCGTCGAGCCCGGCGGCGCGGGCTCTGTCCAGGACCTGGTCCGCGGTGAGCCCGGTCGGCAGGCCGCCCGACGGGGCGGCTTCGTGCCCGCCGGAGTGGTCGTGCCCGGAGGTGCCCTCCGAGCCGCCGGAGAGGGAGGTGTCCAGTTCGGGCGCGTACGCGCTCAGCGAGGTGCGCAGGTCGGTGACGCGCTCACCGGCGTACGTCGACCAGGTCAGACCGGTGGCGCTGAGGACCAGCAGACCGGCCGAGATCCACACCCCGATGACCGCGTGCAGGCTGCGACTGCGCCGCACGCCGCGTGCGCCACGCTCGGGCAGCACGATGGTGCGCCTCGACCCGCCCGCGTACGTACGGCGGCGTCCGAACCACAGCAGCAGACCACCCAGCACCAGCACCCACAGCCAGCTCGCGGCGAGTTCGGAGTACAGCCGCCCCGTCTCCCCGAGGTGGAGGTGGCGGTGCAGGTCGTCCAGCCAGGTCGCCAGGGGCGTCGAACCGAACCACGTGGTCAGGGCACCGCGCACCTCGCCGGTGTAGGGATCGACGTAGACGGTGCGCTGCTTGTCCTGCTCGGCCAGCTCCGGCACGGACAGCACCACCTTGGTGGTGTGGTCCGGCGCCTCGGGCGGGACGACCGAGGCGATGCTGCCCTCGGGGTGGGCCTTGCGGGCGGCCGCTATCTGCTCGGTCAGCGGCTTCGCCGTCTCACCCACCTTCTCCACGCGCAACTGCTCGCCGTAGACGAGCTGGTCGAGCTGCGGCACGGCCGTGTACGCCAGCCCGGTCAGCGCCGCGACCAGCAGGAACGGGGCGACCAGGACGCCGGCGTAGAAGTGCAGCCGGGTCAGCAGGGGCCACCAGCCGGAACGGGTACGACGGCCCGCGGCGCCGTCGGCCTTTCCCGGTTCGGACGGCGTCGAGTCCGCTGAGGAGGCGCCGGACGGGGCCGGGGGAGGTGTCTCGTCCGCAGAGCCGACGGGTGGAGTCCCGTCGGGGGAGGAGGCGTCGGGTGTGGTGGTCATGAGCGGATTCAGCTCCTGAAGTCAGGCCGGCCCGCAAAGGGGCCGTCGTCTGGTTCACTGCCGGAGGGGCACGCGTCGCTTACCGCCGGCGCCGCGGTGAGCGGGCGGCGGGGACGGTCGTGCGCAGTACGCGTGCGGCCGCCGCGTGCGGCCGGGGGATGGTCCCGGGCACGGGCGGTGGAAACACCGGCCGGGCGAGAGGCTGTCGGCGCCCTCGGTTCGGCCGGCTCAGGGGGTGAACAGAACGGGAGGGCCGCGCCGGGCGAGCGCCAGCCGCAGCACCCGGGTGCGGCGCGACACCCCGCGCTCCGCCCGGAAGCCCGGCGGCATCCGGCGGTGCGCAAGCTCCGCCCGGTACCACGACGACTGCCGCAACAGGACGAGGGCGTGCAGGACCGCGGAAAGGGGCGCGCCCACGACTCGGCACAGCCGCCAGACCAGGGCCTCTCCCTGGCGCAGCCACCAGGCGGCACCGAGCCCGGCGGCCAGGTGCGCCAGCAGCATGAGTGGGCTGAGGTGGGCGGCGGCCATGGCCATGCCGACCGGCTCCGCCCCTGTCTCGGCGGTCCCTGCCAGGGCCTCGGAGGCGTGGTGACCGGAATCCGGCATGTGCCCCGGATGTGCAGTGGGTTCGCCGTGCCGTCCTTGCCGTGCGGTGGCCGGGGCATGGCCGTGAGCGGGGCCGGCGAGCGCGAACAGCAGGTGCAGCGCTCCTTGCGTCACCGTGACCGCGCATGCGAGCTGGCCGAGGGTGCGCTCACGGTCGGCGAGGCGCCCCGCCGTGACGGCGACCGCCGTGCCGCCGAGGGCGAGCAGCGCCAGGGGAGGCCGATGCCCGCCGGCCAGCGCATGACCGGTGGCCGCAAGCACCACGCACACCAGGCTGAACACCGCCACCCGGACAGCGCGGAGCAGGCCACGGTCGGCCATCGCGTCTCCTTGCGCTCGTCGGGCGGCACACACCTCTCGCGCACTCACTACGCACACGGGGCCGTCACCGTTCAGGCACTCAGGACCGTGGCGGGAGTGCGTACGTGGCGGGGCCGCCAGAGCCTACCGTGGCTGAAAACGTCAGCGCCATAGGCCGGTGGGGCCGGGGTCCTCACATCCCGGCCCCACCGGAACCTGCGGTCAGGAGGCGGACAGCTCGCCGCGGACGGTGCGGGCGGCGGCGACCAGGTTCTCCAGCGAGGCCCGGGTCTCGGGCCAGGCGCGGGTCTTCAGGCCGCAGTCGGGGTTGACCCAGAGCCGTTCGGCGGGGATGGCCTTGAGGCCGGTGCGCAGCAGGGAGGCCGCCTCCTCGGCGCTCGGCACGCGCGGGGAGTGGATGTCGTAGACACCGGGGCCGGCCTCGCGGGGGTAGCCGTGGGCGGCGAGTTCCCGGGCGACCTGCATGTGGGAGCGGGCGGCCTCCAGGCTGATGACGTCGGCGTCGAGGTCGTCGATCGCTTGGACGATGTCGCCGAACTCGGCGTAGCACATGTGGGTGTGGATCTGAGTGTCCGGGCGGACCCCACTGGTGGTGAGGCGGAAGGCTTCGGTCGCCCAGGCGAGGTACTCAGCCCGGTCGGCGGCGCGCAGGGGAAGGGTCTCGCGCAGTGCGGGTTCATCCACCTGGATCACCGACGTCCCGCCCGCTTCCAAGTCATCGACCTCGTCGCCCAGGGCGAGGGCGACCTGGCGGGCGGTGTCGGCGAGGGGCTGGTCGTCGCGGACGAACGACCAGGCGAGCATGGTGACCGGGCCGGTGAGCATGCCCTTGACCGGGCGGTCGGTGAGGGACTGGGCGTATGCGGTCCAGCGGACGGTCATCGGCTCGGGGCGGGAGATGTCACCGGCCAGGATCGGCGGGCGGACGTAGCGGGTGCCGTAGGACTGCACCCAGCCGTGCTGTGTGGCGAGGTAGCCGGTGAGCTGCTCGGCGAAGTACTGGACCATGTCGTTGCGTTCGGCCTCGCCGTGCACCAGGACGTCCAGGCCGGTCTTCTCCTGGAAGGAGATCACCTCCTCGATCTCCGCCTTGATCCGTTCCTCGTAACCGGCCGTGTCGATGCGGTCGGCGCGCAGGTCGGCGCGTGCCGCGCGCAGTTCGCCGGTCTGCGGGAAGGAACCGATGGTCGTGGTCGGCAGGAGGGGCAGGCGGAGGTGGGCGCGCTGGGCCGCGCAGCGTTCGGCGTAGGGCTGGGAGCGGCGGGCGTCGGCGTCGGTGACCGCGGCGGCGCGGGAGCGCACGGCCGGGTCGTGGGTGATGGGCGAGCCTGCCCGGGAGGCGAGATCGGCACGATTGGCGGCCAGTTCGGCGGTGATTGTGCCGGTGCCCTGGGCGAGGCCCTTGGCGAGGGTGACGACCTCGCGCGTCTTCTGCCGGGCGAAGGCGAGCCAGCGCAGGATCTGCGGCTCGATGTCCCGTTCCGCGGTGGCGTCGAGCGGGACGTGCAGCAGGGAGCAGGAGGCGGCCACGTCGACGCGGTCGGCCAGTCCGAGCAGGGTGCCCAGGGTGGAAAGGGACTTGGCCAGGTCGTTGACCCAGATGTTGCGGCCGTTGACGACTCCGGCCACCAGGCGCTTGCCGGGCAGGCCGCCGACGGCGGCGAGGTCGTCCAGGTTGGCGGAGGCGGCCTCGGTGAAGTCCAGGGCCATGCCCTCGACCGGGGCTTTGGCGAGTACCGGGAGGGCCTCGCCGAGCCGGTCGAAGTAGGACGCTACGAGGAGCTTGGGCCGGTCGGGGAGGGCACCGAGGTCACGGTAGGCACGGGTGACTGCGTTGAGTTCGGCCGGGGTGCGGTCCTGGACGAGGGCGGGCTCGTCCAGCTGGACCCACTCAGCGCCCGCGGCCCGCAGGTCGGCGAGGACTTCGGCGTACACCGGCAGCAGGCGGTCCAGCAGGGTGAGCGGCTCGAAGTCGCTCGGGGCGCCGGGTGCGGGCTTGGCCAGCAGGAGGTAGGTGACCGGGCCCACCAGCACGGGTCGGGCGGTGAGGCCCAGGGTCAGGGCCTCCTTCAGCTCGGCGACCTGCTGGGTCGCGTCGGCGGCGAAGACGGTGTCCGGGCCGAGTTCGGGGACCAGGTAGTGGTAGTTGGTGTCGAACCACTTGGTCATCTCCAGCGGCGCGACGTCCTGTGTGCCGCGGGCCATGGCGAAGTAGCCGTCGAGCGGATCGGCGTCCACGGCCTCGCGGTGGCGTGCGGGGATGGCGCCGACCATGATGGTGGTGTCCAGGACGTGGTCGTAGTACGAGAAGTCGCCGGTGGGCACCTCGTCGATGCCGGCCTCGCCGAGCTGCTGCCAGTTCGTGCGGCGCAGTTCGGCGGCGGTGGCGTGGAGGGCGTCGGCGGTGATGCGGCCCTTCCAGTAGCCCTCGATCGCCTTCTTCAGTTCCCGGCTCTGTCCCTGGCGGGGGTAGCCGTACACGGTGGCCCGTGCTGCCGCGGCTGCGGGCTTGGTGGTCACGGAGATCTCCTTCGCGAGATGAATCCCTGAGATCCCGGGGACGGGACGAGAGCGCGAAGGGGTGACGGAACCGGACGGACGCGAGCCGGCGCCGGCAAGGCGCGGTCCTCCGCCCGGTACGGTCGCCGACCCGCCCTCGAGGTCACCGGGATGTCCGCGCACGAGTGGTCCGCGCGCGGGCAGGTGGCAGGTCTTCGGACTCGCGGGCGCGTCTCGTCGTACGAAGTCGTACGAGACACCTACTGGCCGTCGCTTCCCAAGCCCTGCCGGGCCCAGTGCGTATGACGGCGGTCGTTCCCGCTCACCGCTGCGGGGCAGTCCCGGATTCCCACCGGGTTCCCTCTTGCGACGCATCCCGCCTGGCGGACGGGGCGAACCAGCTGCACCGGCCAGCCTACGGGGTCACCGTCAGGGAAGAGAGCGGAACGTCCGTCATGTGGACGGTGAGGCGGCCCACATGGCGCCGTGCGGTCCACAGGGCGGGAAGCCCGCCGCACACGCGCTTCCCGCCCTTCCCCTGTCACGCCGCGCGGGGACCCTCACCCCTGTGGCGGCGCGAGCTCCTCAGCCCCCGCGTCCTGGCATGCCCTCAGACCCGGTTGTAGGTGTGGAACCCCCGGCCGGTCTTCCTGCCGAGCAGTCCCGCCTCCACCATCCGTTGGAGCAGCGGCGGAGGCGCGTAGAGCGGCTCCCGGAACTCGGCGTACAGCGACTCGGCGATCGAGGCGACGGTGTCCAGTCCGATCAGGTCCGCCAGCCTCAGCGGGCCCATCGGGTGAGCGCAGCCCAGCTCCATGCCGGTGTCGATGTCGGCGGAAGTGGCGAAGCCGGACTCCGCCATGCGGATTGCCGACAAAAGATAAGGGATGAGCAGCGCGTTGACGACGAATCCGGCCCGGTCCCGGGAACGGATGAAGGACTTGCCGAGCACGCGGGCCGCGAAGTCCTCGACGATGGCGGTCGTGTCGGCCGAGGTATGCAGCGATGTCACCACCTCCACCAGTGGCAGCACGGGGACAGGGTTGAAGAAGTGCAGTCCCACGACCCGGTCCGCGCGGCTCGTGGCCATGCCGAGCCGCATGATCGGGAGGGAGGACGTGTTGGTGGCGAGAACGGCGGCAGGGTCCTCGATGATCTTGTCGAGAGCGGCGAACACCTCCGTCTTGGCGTCCGCGTTCTCCACGACGGCTTCGACGACGAGCTGCCGGTCGGCCAGGTCCTCCAGGTCGCCGGTGAAGACGAGCCGGATGAGGGCGTCCTGCGCGGCAGCCTGCTCCAGCTTGCCCCGCCGTACGGCGCGGTCCAGCGAGGCCGCCACCCGGTCCCGTGCGGCTCGGGCCGCGACCGCGTCCACCTCGCACACCACGGTGTCGAGCCCGGCCCGTGCGCACACCTCGGCGATACCGGCACCCATCTGACCACCGCCCACGACGCCGACGCGCCGGATGGCCCCACTCATGCTCCGACCCCCGTCCGGCGCACGAGGTGCCGGCTGTAGGCGTCAGGGGTGAAGAAGAGAGGAAGTTCGCCCGCCAGAGCCGTCCGTTCGAAGAGAGCGCGGACCTCCTGCACATCTGCCCAGGGATACTCGGCCCCGAGCGCGGCGACCTCGTCGTCGAGCAGCGCGAGGACCGTCTCCCGGTCGATCACCCGGTGTCGCAGCCACTGCCAGACCTGCACCCGGGCGATCTCGGCGGTGGCCGCGTCCTCCATGAGCCCGTACAGGGCGACGGCGCCCTGTCCGCGCAGCCAGGAGGCGAAGTAGCGCAGCGCGACGGCAATGTTGGTGCGGACGCCCTCGGCGGTCGGAGGGCCGCTGATGCGCCGCACCGACAGCAGGTGTGCCGCTGTCACCTCCACATCGTCCCGCGTCCGGTCGATCTGGTGGGGGCGTTCGCCCAAGACGTCGTCGAAGGCCTCGCGGCAGACGGGGACGAGGCCGGGGTGGGCGGCCCAGGAGCCGTCGAAGCCGTCTTCTGCCTCACGTTCCTTGTCCAGCCGGACCTTGGCGAGTGCGGCCTCGTGGGCGACCGGGTCCTTGTCCGGCACCTGTGCTGCCATGCCGCCGATGGCGTGGGCGCCGCGCTGGTGGCAGGTGCGCACGAGGAGTTCGGTGTAGGCGCGCATGAAGGGGGCGGTCATCGTGACCTTGGCGCGGTCGGGCAGGAGGAAGTCGGTGCGGTGGCCGAAGGTCTTGATCACGCTGAACAGGTAGTCCCAACGCCCCGCGTTGAGGCCGGCGCTGTGCTCGCGCAGCTCGTAGAGGATCTCCTCCATCTCGAACGCGGCGGTGATCGTCTCGATGAGGACGGTGGCGCGGACGGTGCCGCGGGGGATGCCGAGCAGGTCCTGCGCGGTGACGAAGATGTCGTTCCAGAGCCGGGCCTCGTAGCGGTTCTCCAATTTGGGCAGGTAGAAATACGGGCCGTGCCCGGCGTCGATCTGCCGCTGGGCGCAGTGGAAGAAGTACAGGCCGAAGTCGACGAGCGCGGCGGGCACGGGGCGGCCTTCGTACTCCAGGTGTTCCTCGTCCAGGTGCCAGCCGCGCGGCCGGACCATGATGGTGGCGAGCTGTTCGCCGAGCCGGTACTCCTTGCCGTCGGGTGTGGTGAAGTCGATGCGGCGCTCGATGGCGTCGAGCAGGTTGAGCTGGCCGTCGAGGACGTTGTTCCAGGTGGGTGCGGTGGCGTCTTCGAAGTCGGCCATCCAGACCTTGGCCCCGGAGTTGAGGGCGTTGACCGTCATCCGGCGGTCCGGCGGGCCGGTGATCTCGACGCGGCGGTCGGTCAGCCCTGGTGCGGGTGGCGCGACGCGCCAGGTCCGGTCGGCACGGATGGCGGAGGTGACCATCGGGAAGTCGAGCGGGGAGCCCGATGCCAGCCGCAGGACCTGCCGGCGGCGCTCCCTCATCAAATCGCTCCGGCGTGTGCCGAAGGCTGCGGCCAGGCGGCCCAGGAAGTCCAGGGCGGCGGGCGTGAGGATCTCGTCGTGACGATCGCCCACGGGTGCGAGAACGCGGACGTGGTGGGTCAGGGCACTGGTGGACATCGCTTCTCCTGCGGGCAGGGCGGGGCGGGCGGGTGCGGGATGCGGGGGTCGGACGGGGACGGTCGTACGACCCCCGGACACCCGGGGCAGACCGGACAGGTCCCGAAGGGCCGGCCTAGTGGAACTGCTCCTCCTCCGTGGAACCGGCCAACGCGGTCGTCGAGGAAGCGGGGTTGACGGCGGTGGAGACCAGGTCGAAGTAGCCGGTGCCGACCTCCCGCTGATGCTTGACGGCTGTGAAGCCCTGCGCCTGCGCGGCGAACTCCCGCTCCTGCAAGTCGACATAGGCGGTCATGCCGAGCTCGGCGTAGCCACGGGCGAGGTCGAACATGCCGTGGTTGAGGGAGTGGAAGCCGGCCAGGGTGATGAACTGGAAGCGATAGCCCATCGCGCCCAGCTCCCGCTGGAACTTGGCGATCTGGGCATCGTCCAGCGCGGCCTTCCAGTTGAAGGAGGGCGAGCAGTTGTAGGCGAGCATCCGGTCCGGGTACTGCGCGTGGATCGCCTCGGCGAACTCGCGGGCCTGGTCCAGGTCAGGGGTGCCGGTCTCGACCCAGATCAGGTCGGCGTACGGGGCGTAGGCCAGGCCGCGCGCGATCACGGGCGCCATGCCGTTGCGGACGCGGTAGAAGCCCTCGGCGGTGCGCTCGCCGGTGACGAACTCGGCGTCGCGCTCGTCGACGTCGGTCGTGAGCAGGTTGGCGGCGAGCGCGTCGGTGCGGGCGATGACGACCGTGGGCACGTCGGCGATGTCGGCGGCGAGCCGGGCCGCGTTCAGGGTGCGGATGTGCTGGGAGGTCGGCACCAGGACCTTGCCGCCGAGGTGGCCGCACTTCTTCTCCGAGGCGAGCTGATCCTCGTAGTGGATGCCGGCCGCACCCGCCGCGATCATCGCCTTGGTCAGCTCGAAGGCGTTCAGCGGACCGCCGAAGCCGGCCTCCGCGTCGGCGACGATCGGCGCCAGCCAGTCCGTGGTGTCGCCGGCGTCCTCGGCGGTGGCGATCTGGTCGGCGCGCAGGAGCGCATTGTTGATCCGACGCACCACCTGCGGCACGGAGTTGGCGGGGTAGAGGCTCTGGTCGGGGTAGGTGTGGCCGGCCTGGTTGGCGTCGGCCGCGACCTGCCAGCCGGACAGGTAGATGGCCTGCAGACCGGCCTTCACCTGCTGGACGGCCTGGCCGCCGGTCAGGGCACCGAGGGCATGGATGTAGTCCTGCTCGTGCAACTGGCGCCACAGCCGCTCGGCGCCGCGCCGGGCCAGGGTGTGCTCCTCGCGGACGCTGCCGGAGAGCCGGACGACGTCCTCGGCGCTGTAGGTGCGCTCGATGCCCTGCCACCGGGGGTCGGTGGCCCAGCGTCGGGCCAGTTCCTCGGCTGGCTGCGTCCTCGCTTCTGCCATGACGGTCACCGTCTCTCGGTCTGTGCAGCTTGCCAATTCCGCCTGTCCTGAACGACGGGTGTGGCACTGCGTGTCGAATAGCTGTGATGCGGCCCGCCGTCATCCCGGGAGACGAAGGTGAGCAATGCTGCCGGGCGCAGACGTCGCGGATGCCCGGGGCTCCGACGTCAGGGCAGTGAATCGTGCCCCGGTCCCGAGAGGCGTCTGTCGGGTCCGGCGGGCCGCACTATGACTCTGACACTGGCACTCAGTGCCATCAAGTGTGGACAGTAGCCAACTTCCGCGAATCTTCAGGCAGCGTTCTGCCAAGTCTGCGAATGCTCCTACCCCCAGTTGATCCCGTACCATCACCAGACCAAATCCCCGGCAGGGAGGAACGGGCGGTGAGCAAGACCTACGCGGGGGCGCGGTTGCGGAGACTGCGTGAGGAACGCGGAATGAGCCAAGCGGAGTTCGCCCGTTCTCTGGGCCTTTCCCCCAGCTATCTGAACCAGATGGAGCACGACTCCCGCCCGCTCACCGTGCCGGTCCTGCTCAGGCTGACCGAGACCTACGGCGTCGACCCCGGGTTCTTCTCGGCCCGCGACACGACCCGCCTCGTGGCCGACCTGCGCGAGGCGCTGACGGGAGAGATCACCGCCGCCAGGGTCACCCAGTCCGATCTGGCCGACCTGGCGTCCCGGATGCCCGCGGTCGCCCAGGTACTGGTCGAACTGGGCCGCCGCAACCAACTCCTGTCCGAGCGGCTGGCCGGAGTGACGGACGGCCGGGACGGAGACCGGGGCACCGCGCCGTCGCCGCACGAGGAGATCCGGGACTTCTTCTACCGTCGCCAGAACTACCTCCACGAGACCGACCTCGCCGCCGAGCACCTGGCCGACGAGATCGGAGTACGGCCCGGCGAGGTGATCGGGGCCCTCACGGCCAGGCTCGCCCGATCTCATGGCGTTCACCTGGCCGCGGAGCCGGGCGAACGGCTGCACCGCTACGACCGGCGGACTCGCGCCCTCCACCTCTCCCCGCGCCTGCGGCCCGGCCAGCGTGCCTTCCGCATGGCGACGCAGCTCGCCCTGCTGGAGTACGACGAGGGCCTGGGCAGGCTGGCCGAGGAGGACTTCGAACCCGGTTCACCCGCCCACGCGCTGGCCCGCATCGGCATCGCCAACTACTTCGCCGCCGCGCTCATCCTGCCGTACACCGCCTTCCACACGGCGGCCGAGGAGTTCCGCTACGACATCGAGCGCCTCACCGACCGCTACGGCCTCGGCTACGAGACCGTCTGCCACCGCCTGAGCACCCTTCAGCGCCCCCGCCTGCGCGGCGTGCCCTTCTCCTTCGTCCGGGTCGACCGGGCCGGCAACATGTCCAAACGCCAGTCTGCGACCGCGTTCCACTTCTCACGGGCCGGCGGCACCTGCCCGCTGTGGAACGTCTACGAGTCGTTCGCCGCCCCCGGCCGCATCCACGTCCAGATCGCCGAGATGCCCGACGGCCAGCGGTACCTCTGGACGGCCCGAGCGATCACCCGGCACCGCGGCGCGTGGGGCGAGCCCGGCAAGACGTACGCCGTCGGCCTGGGCTGCGAGATCCGCCACGCCCATCGCCTCGTCTACTCCGACGGCCTCGACCTCGACAACGCCTCGGCCGCCACGCCCATCGGCATGGGCTGCCGGGTCTGCGAGCGCCTCGGATGCCCCCAACGCGCCGCACCGCCGCTCGGACGTGCCCTGCGGATCGACCCCGACAGCAGCACCTTCGTCCCTTACCCGGTGATCGGCCCCGACGCCCCATCGGATCGCGGGACGGGCCGGGCGTAGGGCCGGCGTCGGAGAACGATCACACGATGCACGCCGTCGAGGGGCCGAGCGCTACCGGCAGATCCCGGCATCTCGGTCCCGTTCCAAGCCGAAGGCATCGTGGGGGAGACGTCAGCCCGAACGGCGTGGCGACACCTGCCGAGCTGAACCTTCGTGAATGCGGCGTGACGCGCAGCGGCACGGACCCGTTGGGCACAACGGACCTGTGTCCCCTGTGTCATCCCCGCAGCAGCTGTGCGCGGAAACGGCGGGTGAGGGCCCTCACCCGGCTCCAGCCTCTGCCAGGGCCGACACGCGACGGGGCCTGCCGTCGGCATCGATGGCGACGAACGTGAGCCGGCCGATGGCGACCTCGGTGCCGGGGCCGGCGGCGTTCCACCGCTCGACGGTCACCCTGACCCCGACCGTCATGGACGTCCTCCCCGCACCTTCCAGCTCGGCGTGCACCGTGAGCAGGTCGCCGGCGCGCACCGGGGCCAAGAAGGTCATCCGGTCGACGGACACGGTCACCGCCGGCCCCTCGGCGTGCCGCCCGGCGGCGGCCGCCGCCGCGTCGTCGATCAGCTTCATCACCACGCCACCGTGAATGGTGCCGTACAGGTTGGTGTCGTGCTCGCTCATGATGTGCGCGAGCGTCACCCGGGAGTCGGCCGGGCGCTTCGTGGGGGTGGACAGAGTGGCGTTCCGGTCGGCCACGTCGACTCTCCTTCGCGAGTCGCGGCAGGGCGTAACCGCGCACACGTAGCGGCGCGGACAGGTGTCAGGTCTTCGGACTCGCGGGCTCGTCCTCGTCGTTCACCGAGGAGGACTCCTACTGGCCGTCGCTTCCCAGGCCCTCGGGCCCAGTGCGTATGACGGCGGTCGTTCCCGCTCACCGCTGCGGGGCAATCGAGTACTCCTCTGGGCGGCGAATCACGCGACGGCTCAACTACGGCGGCGACCGGCAGGCGAACGCCGCACCCAGGAGGGCAAGACCCGACGTGAGATCATCCGATGCCTCGAGCGGTATGCCGCCCGAGAGGTCTTCAACCTGGTCAGGTCAGACCGGTTTCTCGCTCCCCCGCGTTATAGGGGCGTCCGTGAGACGTGAGAGGGTCTGGGGCGTGAGTGAGACACCACCGAACACCCTGCAATACCGCTTTGACGGGCCAGAAGACGCCCCGGTCCTCATCCTGGGTCCCTCACTGGGCACCACCTGGCACATGTGGGACCGCCAGGTCCCCGAGCTGACGCAGCAGTGGCGTGTGTTCCGGTTCGACCTGCCGGGACACGGAGGCGCCCCCGCCCGCCCCGCGGTCTCGGTCGCCGACCTCACCGCGCGGCTGCTCACCACCCTCGAGACCCTCGGCGTGCAGCGCTTCGGATACGCGGGCTGCGCGCTCGGCGGTGCCGTCGGTATCGAGCTGGCCCTGCGCCATCCCGAGCGTCTCGCGTCCCTCGCGCTGATCGCCGCCTCGCCCCGCTTCGGCACGGCGGACGAGTTCCGCCGGCGCGGGGTGATCGTGCGGACGAACGGACTCGACCCGATCGCCCGATCCGCGCCCGAACGCTGGTTCACCGGCGGTTTCGCCGCCGCGCAGCCCGCGATCACCGAGTGGGCCGTGCAGATGGTGCGCACCACCGACCCCGGCTGCTACATCGCCGCCTGCGAGGCCCTCGCCTCGTTCGACGTGCGCGCGGAGCTGGGCAGCGTCGGCGTGCCGACCCTGGTGCTGGTCGGCTCCGAGGACCAGGTCACCGGCCCCGCCGAGGCCCGCACCCTCGTCGCGGGCGTCCCGGACGCCCGCCTCGCCGTCGTGCCCGGTGCCTCCCACCTGGTGCCGGTGGAGCAGCCGGCTGCCGTCACCGACCTGCTGGTCCGGCACTTCTCCACCGCCTGGCAGCCCGTCTTCGAGTCCGCCACCGGCCAGGTCGCCCTGCCCGCGGCGCCGGTACAGCCCGCGCAGGCCGCCGCCCCCGCCCAGCCCGCCCCGGTCGCCGAGATCGCCCCGGCGGCCGTACCGCAGGCGCCGCAGGGCAGACCCGACCCCTACGACGCCGGGATCAAGGTGCGCCGCGCGGTCCTCGGCGACGCGCACGTCGACCGGGTGCTGGAGGCGACCGACGACTTCTCCGGCGACTTCCAGGAGCTCGTGACCCGCTACGCCTGGGGCGAGGTCTGGGACCGCCCCGGGCTCGACCGGCGCACCCGCAGCTGTGTCACCCTCACCGCCCTCGTCGCCGGCGGTCATCTGGAGGAGCTCGCCCTCCACACCCGGGCCGCCCTGCGCAACGGGCTCACCCCCGCCGAGATCAAGGAGGTGCTGCTCCAGGCGGCCGTCTACTGCGGCGTCCCGGCGGCGAACAGCGCCTTCCGGGTGGCGCAGCAGGTCGTCCGCGAGGAGACCACGCCCCAGGAGTGAGCCCCGGCCGTTCCGCACGGCAGTTACACCGGGGGCAGGATGGACGTATGAAGTTCACGAAGAAGTCCCACGCCTGCGTCCGCCTGGAGAAGGACGGACGGGTGCTCGTCGTCGATCCCGGAGGGTTCAGCGAGGAGGACGCCGCCCTCGGGGCGGAGGCCGTCCTCATCACGCACGAGCATCCCGACCACTTCGACGAGGGGCGGCTGCGGGCCGCCCTGGAGGCAGATCGGGCGGCCGAGATCTGGACCCTGAAGTCGGTCGCGGACCGGATCTCGGCGGCGTTCCCGGGACGCGTGCACACCGTCGGCCACGGCGACACCTTCACCGCCGCCGGCTTCGACGTCCAGGTGCACGGCGAACTCCATGCGGTGATCCATCCGGACATCCCGCGCGTCACGAACGTCGGCTATCTCCTCGACGGCGGGAAGCTCTTCCACCCCGGTGACGCGTTCACCGTTCCCGACACCCCGGTCGAGACGCTGATGCTGCCCGTCGTCGCCCCCTGGAACAAGATCTCCGAGGTCATCGACTACGTACGCGAGGTACGTCCGGCGCGCGCCTACGACATCCACGACGCCTCGCTCACCGACCTCGCCCGCCCGGTCTACGACCGCCAGATCGGCGCCCTGGGCGGCGCGGAGCACCTGCGGCTCGCACCGGGCAGCTCCGCCGAGCTGTAGGCGGACGGACGGCGGGCGGGCGTTGTCGGACCGGCCGGGTAGGTTGTGCAGCATGCGCATCGCGACCTGGAACGTGAACTCGATCACCGCCCGCCTGCCGAGGCTCCTGGCCTGGCTGGAGAGCAGCGGCACGGACGTGCTCTGCCTCCAGGAGGCCAAGGTCGCCGAGGAACAGTTCCCGGCGGAGCAGCTGCGCGAACTGGGTTACGAGTCGGCGGTGCACGCCACCGGCCGGTGGAACGGCGTGGCGGTGCTCTCCAAGGTGGGCCTGGAGGACGTCGTCAAGGGGCTGCCCGGCGACCCCGGTTACGAGGGCTCCGTCGAACCCCGCGCCGTCTCCGCGACCTGCGGCCCGGTCCGCGTCTGGTCGGTGTACGTGCCGAACGGCCGCGAGGTGGACCATCCCCACTACGCGTACAAGCTCCAGTGGTTCGAGGCACTGAAGGCCGCCGTGGCCGGCGACGCGGCGGGCAGCCGCCCGTTCGCGGTCATGGGCGACTACAACGTGGCACCGACCGACGACGACGTCTACGACCGGTCCGCCTTCGAGGGCTCCACGCACGTCACCCCCGCCGAGCGCGCCGCCCTCGCCTCCCTGCGCGAGGCCGGCCTGACCGACGTGGTGCCGCGCCCCCTCAAGTACGAGCACCCGTTCACGTACTGGGACTACCGTCAGCTCTGCTTCCCCAAGAACCGGGGCATGCGCATCGACCTGGTGTACGGCAACGCGCCGTTCGCGAAGGCGGTCACGGACTCCTACGTCGACCGCGAGGAGCGCAAGGGCAAGGGCGCATCGGACCACGCACCGGTCGTGGTGGACCTGGACGTGTAGCCGGTCGCCCCCGGCCGACGGCCGGCCCCGCGCGCCCTGTGGTGCGCGGGGCGGTACGGATGACAGGCTGGAGGTATGAACATCCCATTCCTGGGCAATCGGCGCCGGAAGGTCGGGTTCCCCGACTCCGAGGGCATCGCCGAACTGCTCGCCGAATGCGAACTGTTGCGCTCCCAGGCGTACCGTGCGGGGGTCCGACTGGACGACTCCCCGGCCTCGTTGGAGGCGCTGGACCAGCTGGTGCCGGGCTGGCGGGACGACGAGGAGACGTCGGACTGGCTGGGCAACGACGCGGGGCTGTACCTCGGCACTGTCATCGTGCGCACCGTCGCGGGAGCCGCCTGGGAGATCCGTTCCGACGGGCAGCCGGTGGTACGGCTCGCCTCCGGCCGGGAGTTCGACGTCGTGGACTCGGGCCACGAGTGGGCGGCCAGCGGAGTGCCCGAGCTGTCGCAGCTGTACGCGGAGGTCGCGGAAGCCTGACGCCCCGTCCCCGGCCCCGCCCCACCGCCCGCTGTAAATACGGCTAATGATCGAAAAGTGCGTGTCGCACCCTCCCGGCGATCTTGCCTGGATACGTTGCGGCGACCACCACACGGCTGAGAACGAGTAGGGGTGGGTATGGCCTTCGATCCGCTCATCGAGCTGCGCAACGTCAACAAGTACTTCGGGGACCTGCATGTCCTGCAGGACATCGACCTCACCGTGGGCCGAGGGGAGGTGGTGGTCGTCATCGGCCCCTCGGGGTCGGGGAAGTCGACCCTGTGCCGGGCCATCAACCGGCTGGAGACCGTCCGGTCCGGCACGATCGTGCTGGACGGGCAGCCGCTGCCGCACGAGGGCAAGGCGCTGGCGCGGCTGCGCGCCGACGTGGGGATGGTCTTCCAGTCGTTCAACCTCTTCGCCCACAGGACCGTGCTGCAGAACGTCTCGCTGGGCCAGGTCAAGGTCCGCGGACGCAAGAAGGAGGACGCCGACCGGCGTTCACGGGCGCTCCTCGACCGCGTCGGCGTCGCCGACCAGGCCGACAAGTACCCGGCGCAGCTCTCGGGAGGCCAGCAGCAGCGCGTGGCGATCGCGCGGGCGCTGGCCATGGAACCCAAGGCGATGCTCTTCGACGAGCCGACCTCCGCGCTGGACCCGGAGATGATCAGTGAGGTCCTGGAGGTCATGCGCCAACTCGCCGAGGAGGGCATGACCATGATCGTGGTCACGCACGAGATGGGCTTCGCCCGGTCGGCCGCCAACCGGGTGGTCTTCATGGCCGACGGCCGGATCGTCGAGGACCGCGCACCGGACGAGTTCTTCAGCAGTCCGCGCAGCGACCGGGCCAAGGACTTCCTCTCGAAGATCCTCAAGCACTGAGCGGGTGACGCCCACGGACCCGTCCGTCCGGACCTCGACTACGATGTTCCCTCCATCCCGGTGGGGGAGGGGACTTCGCGCCAGGAGAGCGGACACCGCCGCCGGGAGGGACCCGCCGCGGACCCGCCCGCGGAGGAGGCGGTCAACCCAGGCCAGTCCCGTCCGGCGGCAGCCGGAGATCACTGCTCGCACGGCGACCCGACCCGCACGACGGGCCGTCCGCCGGCGAGGAGAAGGTCAGCTGCGCGCCGGACGGGTGGTGCCGGGCCGGTCAGTCCGCCCGCTGCGCCTTGTGGGACGCCGGAGCCGGGGCGGGCAGCGGGGTCTGGGCAGGCTTGGTCACGTCCGCGACGAGTTCGACCACATCGGGGCCGTAGGCCTGGGAGTTGATCACCTTCAGCAGCAGGACGAAGGAGTGGGACCCGTGCTTGCGGGCCAGCCGCTCGTGGTTGCGGGCGAGATAGCGGGTGGCGGCCTGGTTGGTGATCGCGCGCTGGCCGCAGAACAGGAACACCGGCCGCGTCTCGCGCCGTTCACCGGCCGTCAGCCGGGCCAGCAGGACGTACTCGGTGACGCCCGGGTCCATGCGGTAGCGCTCGGAGCCGATCTGGAAGGCCCCCCGGTCCGGTCCCGGCTCCGGATCGACATTGACCCGCACCCCCGGCAGCATGGCCGCCATGTGGGCGACCATTCTGCGGTTGGAGCCGGGACCGCCGACGCAGAACTCGGTCCGCTCCCCGAAGCCCTGGTGCGCCGCGTCCTGGGTGACCATCTGCACATGCGCCCCGCAGTCCTTGATCAGCGCGGAGAGTTCGAGCAGCGCGAACACGTCGAAGCGGTGCACGGCCGGTTCCGCCGTCGCCGGATCGCGGTTGACGACGAGCAGCGACTCGGAGTTCGCCGGCAGGCCGAAGAAGTTCTGCTTGCGCCGGAGCTTCCGCTTCCACAGATAGGTGCGGGCTATCCAGCCCAGCGCGGCACTGATGCCCGCGGCCACCACACCCAGAACGATATTGCGTACGTCGTCAGTCATGGGCGCGCATGCTAGCGGGCCGACGCAAACCCGTGTTCGACGAGCAGGCCGTCAAGGCGCCGGAACCGCCGGTGCGGCACGCCCGGCGAGGTACCTGACGAGGGCATGGCGACGAACTAAGCTGCGCCGGACGGCCCTTTACCGGAGGTGCGGATGCGTCGCCCTGTCGCACGGAATCTCGCAGTCCTGGCGGTCGGTGCCGCCGTCGTGTCGGTGGGAGCGGCCGCGCCGCCCACCGGGCACGACCGGCCCGCCCCGCACGCCCCCAAGGTCCCGGTGGCCGTCGGCCACGGCGGCGCGGTATCCAGCGTCGACGCCGACGCCTCCGCCGCCGGGATCGAGGTCCTGAGGAAGGGCGGCAACGCCGTCGACGCGGCCGTCGCCACGGCCGCCGCGCTCGGCGTCACCGAGCCCTACTCGGCCGGCATCGGCGGAGGCGGCTACTTCGTCTACTACGACGCCCGCTCCCGCACGGTGCACACCCTCGACGGCCGCGAGACCGCCCCGCTCACCGCCGACGCCGGACTGTTCCTGGAGAACGGGCAGCCGATCCCGTTCGCCGAGGCCGTCAGCAGCGGACTCGGGGTCGGCACCCCCGGCACGCCCGCCACCTGGCAGCGGGCGCTCGACGCGTGGGGCAGACGCGGCCTGGGCACGGTCCTCGAGCCCGCCGAACGCCTCGCCCGCGAGGGCTTCACCGTCGACGGCACCTTCCGCGCGCAGACCGCCGCCAACGAGACCCGTTTCCGGTACTTCCCCGACACGGTCGAGCTGTTCCTGCCCGGCGGGGAACTCCCGGTCGTCGGCTCCACCTTCAAGAACCCCGATCTGGCCCGCACCTACAAGGAGTTGCGCCGCAAGGGCGTCGACGCCCTGTACCGGGGCGACATCGGGCGGGACATCGTGAACACGGTCAACAAGCCGCCCGTGGACCCGGACTCCGGCTGGAACGCCCGCCCCGGCGACCTGTCCGCCCGCGATCTCGCCGCCTACCGCGCGAAGTTCCAGCCGCCCACGAAGACCTCGTACCGCGGCCTGGACGTCTACTCCATCGCGCCGTCGTCCTCCGGCGGCACCACGGTCGGCGAGGCGCTCAACATCCTGGAGCGCACCGACCTCTCCGACGCGAGCGACGTCCGGTACCTGCACCGGTTCATCGAGGCGAGCCGCATCGCGTTCGCGGACCGGGGGCGCTGGGTCGGCGACCCCGCCTTCGAGGACGTACCGACGAGGGAACTGCTCTCCCAGCGGTTCGCCGACTCGCGTGAGTGCCTCATCAGGGACGACGCGGTCCTCGCCAGCCCCCTCGCCCCCGGCGACCCCCGCGACCCGCGGCCCTGCGCGACGGGCGGCGAAGCCGCGCCGACCACGTACGAGGGCGAGAACACCACCCACCTGACCACCGCCGACCGGTGGGGCAACGTCGTCGCCTACACCCTCACCATCGAGCAGACCGGCGGCAGCGGCATCACCGTGCCCGGGCGCGGGTTCCTGCTCAACAACGAGCTGACGGACTTCTCGTTCGCCCCGGCGAACCCGGCCGTCCACGACCCGAACCTGCCCGGTCCCGGCAAGCGGCCCCGGTCGTCGATCTCACCGACGATCGTGCTCGACCGGTACGACCGGCCGGTGGTGACGCTCGGCTCGCCCGGCGGCTCGACCATCATCACCACCGTGCTGCAGACCCTCACCGGCTTCCTGGACCGGGGGCTGCCCCTGGTCGACGCGATCGCCGCACCGCGCGCCAGCCAGCGCAACACGGCGCAGACGGACCTCGAACCCGGCCTGTACGACAGTGAGGTGCGCCGGCACCTGGAGGCCATCGGGCACTCCTTCCGCCAGAACCCGGAGATCGGCGCCGCCACGGCCGTCCAGCGGCTGCCCGGCGGCGCGTGGCTGGCGGCGGCCGAGAAGGTCCGCAGGGGCGGCGGCTCGGCGATGGTGGTCCGTCCGGCGCGCTAGAAGGGCCGACGGGGCGCCCCGGATCACCCGGGCGCCCCGTCCGTCTCACAGCTCGGGCGCCGGCGTCTCCTGCGTACGGAACGTCAGGCGTCCGTTCTGCGCGTCCACCGTCACCCGGCCGCCCTCCCGGACCCGGCCGTCGAGGAGCAGCCGGGAGAGCTGGTTGTCCACCTCGCGCTGGATGGTGCGGCGCAGCGGCCGGGCACCGTACTCGGGCTGGTAGCCGCGCTCGGCCAGCCAGTCCACCGCCGCCTCGGTGAAGTCGACCGAGATGTCCTGGCCCTTGAGGTTGCGCCGCGTGCCCTCCAGCAGCAGGTCGGTGATCTGCCGCAGTTCCTCGGCGGTCAGCTGGCGGAACACCACGATCTCGTCGATCCGGTTGAGGAACTCGGGGCGGAAGTGCTCCCGCAGCGGACGCAGGATCTGCTCGCGCCGCGCCTCCTCGTCCGCCTCCGCGCCGCCCGTCGCGAACCCCAGGGTCGCGCCGCGCCGGGTGATCGCCTCGGACCCGAGATTGCTGGTCATCACGATCACGGTGTTGGTGAAGTCCACCGTGCGGCCCTGGGAGTCGGTCAGCCGGCCGTCGTCCAGGACCTGGAGCAGGATGTTGAAGACGTCCGGATGGGCCTTCTCCACCTCGTCCAGCAGCAGCAGTGAATACGGGTGCCGGCGCACCACCTCGGTCAGCTGCCCGGCCTCCTCGTGTCCCACGTAGCCGGGCGGCGCACCCACCAGCCGGCTGACCGTGTGGCGCTCCTGGTACTCGCTCATGTCGAGCCGGACCATCCGGTCCTCGCTGCCGAACAGGGCCTCGGCCAGCGCCCGGGCCAGCTCCGTCTTGCCGACGCCCGTCGGTCCGAGGAACAGGAAGCTGCCGATCGGCCGGTTCGCACTGGCCAGCCCCGCGCGGGAGCGCAGCACGGCGTCCGAGACGACGCGCACCGCCTCCTCCTGGCCGACGACCCGCTGGTGCAGATGCTGTTCCAGGCCCAGCAGCCGGTCCTTCTCCTCCTCGGTGAGGCGGCTGACCGGGATGCCCGTCTGCCGGGCCACCACCTCGGCGATCGCCTCGGAGTCCACCCACAGGCTCTGGCCCTCGTCGACCTCGTCGTCGCCGCCGGTCTCCGCGATCCGCTGCTTCAGTTCCACGATCCGGTCGCGCAACTGGGTGGCCTGCTCGTACTGCTCGTCGGCGACCGCCTGGTCCTTGTCGCAGGTCAGCTGCTCGACCTCGCGCTCCATCGCCCGTACGTCCGTGCCCTTGGTCCGGGACCGCAGCCGCACCCGGGCGCCCGCCTGGTCGATGAGGTCGATGGCCTTGTCCGGCAGCCGGCGGTCGCTCAGATACCGGTCGGACAGCTCGACGGCGGCCACCAGCGCCTCGTCGGTGTAGCGGACCTGGTGGTGGGCCTCGTACCGGTCCCGCAGACCGCGCAGGATCTCGATCGCGTCCGCGGGGGTCGGCTCCGGCACCATGATGGGCTGGAAGCGGCGGGCCAGCGCGGCGTCCTTCTCGATCCGGCGGTACTCCTCCAGCGTGGTCGCCCCGACGATGTGCAGTTCGCCGCGGGCGAGGGCCGGCTTGAGGATGTTGCCCGCGTCCAGCGAGCCGCCCTCGCCTCCGCCCCCGGCTCCGACGACCGTGTGCAGCTCGTCGATGAAGATGATCAGCTGCTCGGAGTGGGAGCGGATCTCCTCCACGATGTTGTTCATCCGCTCCTCGAAGTCGCCCCGGTAGCGGGTTCCGGCGACGACCCCCGTCAGGTCCAGGGCGACCACGCGCCGTCCGAGGAGGATGTCGGGCACGTCCCCTTCGGCGATCCGCTGGGCCAGCCCCTCCACGACGGCGGTCTTGCCGACCCCCGCGTCACCGATCAGCACCGGGTTGTTCTTGCCGCGCCGGGAGAGCACCTCGACGGTCTGCTCGATCTCCTGGTCCCGCCCGATCACCGGGTCGATGCGGCCCTCCCGGGCCAGCGAGGTGAGATCACGGCCGTACTTGTCCAGCGTCGGCGTGCCCGTCGCGGGCCGCGGGCGCTCCGCTCGGGGCTGGGTGGCCTCCGAGGCCTCCGGCGGGCCGGAGGGGGCGTACCGGGCGGCGTTGAGGATGTGCCCGGCGGCCGAGTCGGGGTTGGCGGCCAGCGCGCTGAGCACGTGTTCGGGGCCGATGTAGCCGGCGCCGCTCGCCCGGGCCATCTCGTGGGCGTCCAGCAGGGCGCGTTTGACGGCGGGGGTGAGGGACAGCGAGGTCGGCGGCGGGGCCTCGCCCGGGCTGTGCTGCACCGGGCCCGACCGGTCGTCGATCTGGGACGCCAGCGAGTCGGGGTCCGCGCCCGCCCGGCTGAGCAGGCTCCGGGTCGGCTCGGCGGAGAGGGCGGCGCGCAGGAGGTGCTGGGTGTCCAGGTCACGGCTGCCGTGCTCGGCGGCGTACTGGGCGGCGCCCCGCACCAGTTCCCGGGCGGGCTGGCTGAGGAGCCTGCCGATGTCGATCTGGCGGGGGCGCTGTCCGCCGAAGAAGCGGGCGAGGAATTCTGCGAACGGGTCACCCTCCGGGCCGACGAAACCATTCGTCATCGTCATCCGTTCCTTCGCTGGGTCGACGTGCCGGGGCCGGGTAACCCGGCCGGGGCTCGCTCATGCCCACGATGACACGATCCGTTTGGGCGGGCATGTCCAGCTCGGCGGTGGCGGGACGAGGCCTCCGCGGGCCGTCCCGCCGACACGCGGCCGGCCCCGCACCGCGCACCGACGCACGTCCCGTGCCGACTGCGCGCGGGCGGTCCTGCTTCATGTGCGGGCGGGTGTCCCGTCCTGCCTGGGCGCGGGCGCCTGGGCCGTCCCGACTGCGCGCGGATGGGCTGTCCCGTCTGCGGGCGGACGGGCGTGCCGTCCCGACTCCGCGTCGATGTGCGGACGGGAACCGACTACGTGCGGGCCGTCAGGACGCGGGGGCCCGCGTCCGTGATCGCCACCGTGTGTTCCGCGTGCGCCGCGCGTGAGCCGTCGTCGGTGCGCAGGGTCCAGCCGTCCGGCGCGGCGTGGTACGTGTCCGTGCCGCCGCCGATCAGCATGGGTTCGATCGCGAGGCACATGCCGTGCCGCAGGGGCATGCCCCTGCCCGGACGTCCCTCGTTCGGCACCGGCGGGTCCTCGTGCATACGGCGGCCGATGCCGTGGCCGCCGTAGTCCTCCATGATCCCGTAGCCCGCGCCGCGGCACACCGTGCCGATCGCGTGGGCGATGTCGCCGATGCGGTTGCCGACGACGGCGGCCTCGATGCCCGCCGCGAGCGCCCGCTCGGTGGCCTCGATCAGGCGCAGGTCGGCCGGGCGCGGGGTGCCCACGGTGAAACTGATCGCCGAGTCCCCGGCCCAGCCGCCCAGCTGGGCGCCGCAGTCGATGGAGACCAGGTCCCCGTCGCGCAGCCGGTAGGTGTCCGGGATGCCGTGCACGATGGCGTCGTTCACGGACGCGCAGATCACCGCGGGGAACGGGGTCGGGGCGAAGGACGGCCGGTAGCCAAGGAAGGGCGAGGTCGCACCCGCCGCGCGCAGCACGTCCCGCGCCACCTCGTCCAGTTCGAGCAGGGAGACGCCCACGTCGGCGGTCTTCCGTACGGCCGTCAGCGCGCTCGCGACGACCTGGCCGGCCTCGTACATGGCATCGATCGATGTGTCGGTCTTGAGTTCCATCATGCCAATTACTATACCGGTATTAGAATGGTCCCCATGGTGCGCACCCCCTTGACCCCCGAAGAGCGCGAACGCGGCGAGCGGCTCGGCCGGCTGCTGCGCGAGACGCGCGGCGACCGCAGCATGGCGGAGGTCGCGGCGCGCGCCGGGATCTCCCCGGAGACCCTCCGGAAGATCGAGACCGGGAGGGCGCCGACCCCGGCGTTCTTCACCGTGGCCGCGCTGGCCGGCGCGCTCGGGCTGTCGATGGACGCGCTGGCGGAGCGCTGCGCGCCGGACACGCCGATCGCCGCCTGAACCCCGTCCGTCCGGGCCCGGGCGCGGGGTTCGCATCCCGCCGGAAAACTCTCCGTAGCGCCGCTGTAACACGTCGGGTGTTGCCTACGGAGCTGAGTACTCCGGATCTGGCGGGAGTTGACTATGGCGGCGGAGCGACTCCCGGACGCGGTCCGGGAGTTCACGGACTACCTGCGGGATCTGCTGGCGCGCCTGGACCGGTACGGCGGCTGGTGCCTGGTGTTCTGGCAGCGGGACCCCGACGGCATGCGGGCGTGCCTCGAAGGGCGTGAGCCGCCGCCCTGGGACGTGCTGGGGTCCCTGCTCCAGGACCTCGCCACCGCGTACGGCCCCGGAGCCGCCGAGGCCGAGACACCGAGGGCCCGCTCCCTGCACACGGCCGCGCTGGAGGCGTACGACGCCCGGCGCGGGGCTCGGGAAGCCCTGAGCGACCGCCTCGACGTCATGCTGCGCGAACAGCGGTACGCGGCGGAGCGCCGGACGGAACTGACGCGCCGGCTGGCCGCCGCGGCGACCCCCGAGGAGGCCGCCGCGCTGCGCACCGACCTCGCCTGGGCCGAGGACGACCACGCGCGCGCCACCGCGCGGTGTGCCGAGATCAACGCCCGCATGGCAGCCCTCGACCGCCGCGCCCGGCCGACGGGACACCCGCACGGGCGGTACGCCGACCCCCACCCGGCCCCGGGCCAGGGAGGGGCGAGGCATGCCCCCGGTGAGGACGGCGCGCCGAATGCCTTCCGTCCGGCGCCCCCGGAACCCGGCCACGAACCCGTCCCGCCCCCCGCCCCGGGCGCCGTGCCCGCACCCGCCGGGTACGAACCCGACTCCGGCGGCCGGGGAGGTCCTGCGCCGGGTTGGGACGTCGGCGAGGGGGTCGCGGCGGAGTCGGCGCGGGCCGGGGGTGCGGGGGGCTGGGACGGCGGTGTCTCCGGCCCGGCGGGCGGGCGTGGGGCTTCTGTGCGGGGGCGGGACTGGAGCGAGGGGACCGTGGCGGAGTCCGCCTGGGCCGCGGGTGCGGGGGACCGGGACGGCGGTGGCCCCGGCTCGGGGGACGCGGTGCGCGGCGCGGGGAGCGGGCAGGGCGCCGCTTCCCCCGGCCCGACGGCGGCCGCACGGGCCGCCGGAAGCGGGCAGGCCGGTTCCAAAGGGCGGAAGCGGCGTCGGGGTGGGGCGCGCTTCGCCGGGGTGGCGGACGACGAGGGGAGCGGCCCCGTCGTCGTACCGCCCGCCGCCGTGCCGAGCCTTCCGGCCGCCCCCGCCGCCTCGCGCGGCGCGCGGTTCGCGGGCGGCGCCGAACCGGAAGCGGTCGAGGAGCCCCGGCCCGAGCTGCGCGCCGGCCCGGCGGACCGGCAGGAGGCCGGCCGGGTCGTGGCCGCCCTCGCGCGCCTGCGGCGCGAGGCGCGCGGCGGGGAGGCGCACGCGCTGCTGACCGAGACCGCGTACGCGCCCGCCGTACGCTTCCCGCTGCTCGCCGACGAGATGCGGCGGGCCGGACTCGGCGCCGACTGGGGGACCCTGCTGTGGGAGGCCGCCGCCTCGCTGCCCACCGACCGGCTCGTCGCCGTCGCCGGGGCCCTCTCCGCGGCCGGCCGCGCGCAGGACGCCGAGCAGATCCTGCGGCAGGGCGTCGTCCGGCCCGCCGACGAGATCGGGCGGGCGGTGCTCACCCTGACCGCCGGGACGCGGTACCGCGAGGCGCGGGCACTGCTCGACGCCTGCGTGCGGACCCGCACGCCGGAGGACGCCGCCCGCACGGCCGCCCCGGACCCGCACCGTCTCGTCCCGCTGCTCCTGACCGCCGCACAGGGCGTGTCCGACGAGCGGCACCGGGACCTGCTGCACGCGCTCCGCGTCGCGGGATTAGCCGCCTGACCGGCGACCGGCGGCCGGACCGACTCACCCACAGGGGTGTCAAACACGATCGACTCCAAGGCCTTGACGACGATGGTCTTGGCAAGGCCGTCCGAGAGGCTTACGTTCGTCCCTCTACGACCGTTTCTACGGGCGTAGAGGCGCTGACGTCGCGTCGAAGGAGCAGCTCATGACCAACGTCGTACGTGCCGCTCTGGTCCAGGCGACCTGGACCGGCGACACCGAGTCCATGCTGGCGAAACACGAGGAGCACGCCCGCGAGGCGGCCCGGCGGGGCGCGAAGGTCATCGGGTTCCAGGAGGTGTTCAACGCCCCCTACTTCTGTCAGGTCCAGGACCCCGAGCACTACCGCTGGGCCGAACCCGTCCCCGACGGCCCGACCACCCGGCGGATGCAGGCGCTGGCCCGGGAGACCGGCATGGTCGTCGTCGTGCCGGTGTTCGAGATCGAACAGCCGGGCCACTACTACAACACCGCCGCGGTGATCGACGCCGACGGCACCGTCCTCGGCAAGTACCGCAAGCACCACATCCCCCAGGTGCGGGGCTTCTGGGAGAAGTTCTACTTCCGGCCGGGCAACCTCGGCTGGCCCGTCTTCGACACCGCCGTGGGCAAGGTCGGCGTCTACATCTGCTACGACCGCCACTTCCCCGAGGGCTGGCGGCAGCTAGGCCTCAACGGCGCCCAGCTGGTCTACAACCCGTCCGCCACCCACCGGGGCCTGTCGTCCTACCTCTGGCGGCTGGAACAGCCGGCCGCGGCCGTCGCCAACGAGTACTTCGTCGCCGCGATCAACCGCGTGGGCGTGGAGGAGTACGGGGACAACGACTTCTACGGAACCTCGTACTTCGTCGACCCGCGCGGTCAGTTCGTCGGCGAGGTCGCCAGCGACAGCAAGGAGGAACTCGTGGTACGCGACCTGGACTTCGACCTCATCGAAGAGGTGCGGCAGCAGTGGGCCTTCTACCGCGACCGCCGCCCCGACGCCTACGAGGGGCTGGTGCGGCCGTGACCGACGACCTGCTGGGCCGCCACCGCTCCGTGCTCCCCGACTGGCTCGCCCTCTACTACGAGCAGCCCCTCGAGATCACCCACGGCGAGGGACGCCACGTCTGGGACGCCGACGGCAACCGCTACCTCGACTTCTTCGGCGGCATCCTCACCACCATGACCGCCCACGCGCTCCCCGAGATCACCAAGGCGGTGGGCGAACAGGCCGGGCGGATCGTCCACTCCTCCACGCTCTACCTCAACCGGCCGATGGTGGAACTCGCCGAGCGCATCGCCAAACTGAGCGGCATCCCGGACGCCCGGGTCTTCTTCACCACCTCCGGCACCGAGGCCAACGACACCGCCCTGCTGCTCGCCACCACCTACCGGCGCAGCAACACGATCCTGGCCATGCGCAACAGCTACCACGGCCGCTCCTTCAGCTCGGTCGGCATCACCGGCAACCGCGGCTGGTCCCCGACCTCGCTCTCCCCGCTCCAGACGCTGTACGTCCACGGCGGCGTGCGCACCCGGGGCCCGTTCGCCGCACTCGACGACTACGACTTCGTCGCGGCCTGCGTCGACGACCTCAAGGACCTCCTCGGCCACACCCGCCCGCCCGCCGCGCTGATCGCCGAACCCATCCAGGGCGTCGGCGGCTTCACCTCCCCGCCCGACGGGCTGTACGCGGCCTTCCGCGAGGTGCTCCACGAACGGGGCATCCTGTGGATCGCCGACGAGGTGCAGACCGGCTGGGGCCGCACCGGCGAGCACTTCTGGGGCTGGCAGGCACACAGCCGCAGCGGGCCGCCCGACATGCTGACGTTCGCCAAGGGCATCGGCAACGGCATGTCCATCGGCGGGGTCGTCGCCCGCTCCGAGATCATGAACTGCCTGGACGCCAACAGCATCTCGACGTTCGGCGGCACCCAGATCACCATGGCGGCGGGCCTGGCCAACCTCAACTACTTGCTGGAGCACGACCTCCAGGGCAACGCCCGCCGGGTCGGCGGCCTGCTCATCGAGCGGCTGCGGGCCGTCGCCGCCCAGGTGCCCGCCGTACGGGAGGTCCGCGGACGCGGGCTGATGATCGGCATCGAGCTGAGCCGGCCCGGCACCGACGATGCCGACCCCGAGGCGGCCTCCGCCGTTCTGGAAGCGGCCCGCGAGGGCGGCCTGCTCATCGGCAAGGGCGGCGGACACAACACCAGCGCGCTGCGCGTCGCCCCGCCGCTGTCCCTCAACGTCGCGGAGGCCGAGGAGGGCGCGGACATCCTCGAACACGCGCTGCGGAGCATCCGGTAGGAGCGCTGCACCGAACAGAAGGACGCTGCCATGACGACCTGGGAGGCATCCGCACCGGCCCTGTCGGTCCGGCAGGTCCTCGCCCTGGAACGGGTGCTCGCCGGGGAGCCCGAGGTGGTGGCGGGCGCCGGGCGGCTGGACCGGCCGGTGCGCTGGGTGCATGTCGCCGAGGCGGCCGACGTCGGGGTGATGCTCAGCGGCGGCGAGATGGTGCTCACCACCGGGGTGCTGCTCGCCGGTGACGAGGAGAAGCAGGCCGAGTACGTCCGCTCCATGCACCGCGCCGAGGCGTCCGCCGTGGTCCTCGGTCTCGGCCGCGCCTTCCCGTCCCCGCCGGAGGCCATGCGGCGGGTGGCGGAGCGGTGCGGCATGCCCCTCGTGGTCCTCCACCGGCCCTTCCCCTTCGCTCAGTTGACCGAGGAGGTGCAGTCCCGGCTGGTACGGCGCAAGTTCGCCGCCGTCAGCCTCTCCGAGGCCGTCCGCACCGAACTCACCGCGCTGATCACCGCCGGCGCACCCCTGCAGCGCCTGCTCGACGAGGTGGCCCGGCACAGCGGCTGCCCCGTCGTCGTCACCAACCTCGCCCACCGCGTCCTCGGCACGGCGGGGGAGCGGCCCGCCGTGGATGACGTCCTGCGCGACTGGGAACGCATCGCCCGGCAGGCCGGCCGCGGCGAGGGCGACGGCTGGATCCGCGCCGAACTCGGCGGGCGGGGCGAGCGGTGGGGCCGCATCGTGCTGTGCGGCTACCGGGGCGACACCGCCACCGGGCGGCTGCTCGCCGACCGCGCCGCCGAGGCCCTCGTGCTGCACCGCATGCTCGGCGGCACCACCGCCTGCTCCTGGGAGGAACAGTCCGCACAGAGCCTGCTGACCGACCTGGTCAGCGGCGTCGTACCGGCGAGACAGCTGCTGCCCCGGGCCCGCGCGGCCGGGCTGCCGGTGAACCGGCGCACCTTCGTGCCGCTCGTCGTACGCGGCCGGGACGCCGCCCGGCTGGACCGCGTACTGCGCCTGCTGGGGCTCCCCGGGATCGCCGCCGAACTCGCCGACACCACCACCGCCGTGTTGCTGAGCCTCGCCCGCGACCAGGACGCCGACGCCCTCACCGGCCACTTCGCCGCCCGGCTGCGCGCCGAGCCGGGAGCCGGGCCCGCGGTGGTGGCGACCGCCGGCGCCCGCACCGACTTCGACGACGTGCCCGCCGGACTGCGCGAGGCACGGCACGTGGCCGACGCCGTGGCGGACTGCGCCGCCGCGCTGGACCTGCCGCCCGTGGTCAGGCTCCGGGACGTCCATCTCCGGGGCCTGATCCGGCTGTTGCGGGACGACCCGCAGGTGCAGTCCTTCGCGGAGCGGGAGTTGGACGGCCTGCTGTGCGACCCCGCCGAGGATCTGCTGTCGGTGCTGCGCACCTACCTCGCCACCGGCCGCAACAAGTCCCGCACCGCGCAGCTCCACCACGTCTCCCGGCCCGCGCTCTACCGCCGGCTGGAGGCGATACAGACCCGCCTGGGCGTGGACCTCGACGACTTCGAACAGGCCGCCTCGGTACACATCGCGCTCCTCGCGCACGACGCGCAACAGCGCTGAAACACGCGACCCACCTGCGACAACGGCGGTGACACATGGGATCGTCGACGGGTGACACGGTGACACGCCACACCCCGGCAGACGTGACACGATGCAACTCAAAGCAGGCTCGTCCCCTCCCTAGGCTCGCCGCACACCGAGCGACCGGAGGTCCCGATGAGTCCGATGATCCGTGCCGCCGTCTTCCAGACCGCCTGGACCGGCGACAAGGAGTCGATGATCCAGGTCCACGAGCAGGCCGCCCGCGACGCCGCCGCCCAGGGCGCCCAAGTGCTCTGCTTCCAGGAGCTGTTCTACGGGCCGTACTTCTGCCAGGTGCAGGACCCGGCGTTCTACGAGTACGCCGAACGCATCCCGGACGGGCCCATCGTGAAGCGTTTCCGGTCCCTGGCACGGGAGTTGAGGATCGTCCTGGTCCTGCCGATGTACGAGGAGGAACAGCCCGGGGTCCTCTACAACACGGCCGCCGTGATCGACGCCGACGGCACCTACCTCGGCAAGTACCGCAAGACGCACATCCCCCAGGTCAAGGGGTTCTGGGAGAAGTTCTACTTCCGTCCCGGCAACAGCGGCTGGCCCGTCTTCGACACCAGGGCGGGCCGGATCGGCGTCTACATCTGCTACGACCGCCACTTCCCCGAGGGCTGGCGCGCGCTGGGCCTCGCGGGCGCCGAGATCGTCTTCAACCCCTCGGCCACCTCACGCGGCCTCTCCGGCTACCTCTGGCAGCTGGAACAGCCGGCGGCGGCCGTCGCCAACGAGTACTTCGTCGGCGCCATCAACCGGGTGGGCGTCGAGGAGTACGGGGACAACGACTTCTACGGCACGAGCTACTTCGTGGACCCGGAGGCCCAGTTCGTCGGCGAGCCGGCGAGCGACAAGGAGACCGAACTCGTCGTCCGCGACCTGGACATGGCCAAGCTCAGGGAGGTCCGCGACCGCTGGCAGTTCTACCGGGACCGCGCCCCGGGCGCCTACGGCCCTCTGACAGCGCCCTAAGGACCGTACAACCGGCATCCACCCACCGCGAGGAGCGACCAATGAGCCGGACATTGATCCACGGCGGCCTCGTCATCACCGCCTCCGACGAAATCCACGCCGACGTCCTGATCGAGGACGGCCGCATCGCCGCCGTAGCCGCCCCGGGCGTCCTGACCGCCGACCGCACCATGGACGCCACGGGTAAGTACGTCGTTCCGGGCGGCGTCGACGCCCACACCCACATGGAGCTGCCGTTCGGCGGCACCTTCGCCTCCGACACCTTCGAGACCGGCACCCGGGCCGCCGCCTGGGGCGGTACCACCACGATCGTCGACTTCGCCGTGCAGAGCGTCGGCCGCTCCCTGCGCGAGGGGCTGGACGCCTGGCACGCCAAGGCGGAGGGCAACTGCGCGATCGACTACGGCTTCCACATGATCGTCTCCGATGTGAACCAGGAGACGCTGAAGGAGATGGACCTGCTGGTCGAGGAGGGCGTGACCAGCTTCAAGCAGTTCATGGCGTACCCGGGGGTCTTCTACTCCGACGACGGCCAGATCCTGCGCGCCATGCAGCGCTCCGCCGACAACGGCGGGCTGATCATGATGCACGCCGAGAACGGCATCGCGATCGACGTGCTGGTCGAGCAGGCCCTGGCACGCGGCGAGACCGACCCCCGCTTCCACGGCGAGGTCCGCAAGGCGCTGCTCGAGGCCGAGGCCACCCACCGCGCCATCCGGCTCGCCCAGGTGGCCGGCGCCCCGCTGTACGTCGTCCACGTCTCCGCCACCGAGGCGGTGGCCGAGCTGGCCCGGGCCCGCGACGAGGGCCTGAACGTCTTCGGGGAGACCTGCCCGCAGTATCTGTTCCTGTCCACCGACAACCTCGCCGAGCCGGACTTCGAGGGCGCCAAGTACGTGTGCAGCACCCCGCTGCGGCCCAAGGAGCACCAGGCGGCGCTGTGGCGGGGCCTGCGCACCAACGACCTCCAGGTGGTCTCCACCGACCACTGCCCGTTCTGCTTCACCGGTCAGAAGGAACTGGGCCGCGGCGACTTCTCCAAGATCCCCAACGGTCTGCCGGGCGTGGAGAACCGCATGGACCTGCTCCACCAGGCCGTCGTCGACGGACACATCTCCCGCCGGCGCTGGATCGAGATCGCCTGCGCGACCCCGGCCCGCATGTTCGGCCTGTATCCGAAGAAGGGCACCATCGCGCCGGGCGCCGACGCCGACGTCGTGATCTACGACCCCGGCGCCGAGCAGGTCATCTCCGCCGAGACCCACCACATGAACGTCGACTACTCGGCCTACGAGGGCAAGCGGGTCACCGGCCGCGTCGAGACCGTCCTCTCACGCGGGGTCCCCGTCATCACCGATCGGGAGTACACCGGGCGCGCCGGGCACGGCGTGTACACCCCGCGTTCCACCTGTCAGTACCTCACCTAGGAGCCCTGCCCATGGACTTCGGACTCGTCCTGCAGACCGACCCGCCGGCCTCGCGGGTGGTCGGCCTGATGAAGCGCGCCGAGCGCAACGGCTTCACCCACGGCTGGACCTTCGACTCCGCCGTGCTGTGGCAGGAACCCTTCGTCATCTACAGCCAGATCCTGGCCAACACCACGAAACTGAAGGTCGGTCCGATGGTCACCAACCCGGGCACCCGCACCTGGGAGGTCACCGCCTCCACCTTCGCCACCCTCAACGACATGTTCGGCAACCGCACCGTCTGCGGCATCGGACGCGGCGACTCCGCGATGCGCGTCGCCGGACGCAAACCCAACACCCTGGCCCGTCTGGGCGAGGCCATCGGCGTGATCCGCGACCTCGCCGAGGGCCGGGAGACCGAGGTCGACGGACAGCCGCTGCGGCTGCCGTGGGTGCGGGACGGGAAGCTGCCCGTCTGGATGGCGGCGTACGGGCCCAAGGCGCTCGACCTCGCCGGGCGGAAGGCCGACGGGTTCATCCTCCAGCTCGCCGACCCGTATCTCACCGAGTGGATGGTGAAGGCCGTGCGCGCCGCCGCCGTGGACGCCGGGCGTGACCCCTCCTCCGTCACCATCTGCGTCGCCGCCCCCGCATACGTCGGCGACGACCTGGCGCACGCCCGTGAGCAGTGCCGCTGGTTCGGCGGAATGGTCGGCAACCACGTCGCCGACCTGGTCGCCCGCTACGGCGAGCACTCCGACATGGTCCCCGAGGCGCTGACGGCGTACATCAAGGAACGGCACGGCTACGACTACAGCCACCACGGACGGGCCGGCAACCCGTCCACGGACTTCGTGCCCGACGAGATCGTCGACCGGTTCTGCCTGCTCGGCCCGGCCGAGGCACACATCGAGAAGCTGAAGGCGCTGCGCGACCTGGGCGTGGACCAGTTCGCCGTCTACGACATGCACGACGCGCAGGAAACGACGATCGACGCGTACGGCGCGGAGATCATCCCGGCACTCAACCGCTGACCGGTACCACCGAAGGACACGCCCATGACCGCGACCGTCCCGCCCGTGCCGTCCGAGAACCCCATACCCGACCCGGCGGGACGCGTCGAGCTCCCGCCGGGCGTCGCCCTGACCGACAGCCGCTTCGTCAACGACGACCTGCTGCCGGTGCCGCTGGCCCGCCGCCGCTGGACGACGTACAACTTCACGGCCCTATGGGTGGGGATGGCGCACAACATCCCCTCCTGGCTGCTCGCCTCCGGTCTCGTCGCACTGGGCATGGACTGGAAGCAGGCCGTGTTCACCATCGCGCTGGCCAACGTCATCGTCCTCGCGCCGATGCTGCTGACCGGTCACGCCGGCCCCAAGTACGGCATCCCGTTCCCCGTGCTGGCCCGGGCCTCGTTCGGGCTGCGCGGCGCCAACCTGCCGGCGATGATCCGGGCCGCGGTGGCCTGTGCCTGGTTCGGCATCCAGACCTGGATCGGCGGCCAGGGCATCTTCGTCCTCCTCGGCAAGCTCTTCGGCGGCTGGGCCGAGGCGTCGGAGGTCGGCGGACAGCCGTGGACGCTGTGGGTGTGCTTCGTGCTGTTCTGGGCCCTCGAACTCGCCATCATCTACCGGGGGATGGAGACCCTGCGCCGGTTCGAGAACTGGGCCGCCCCGTTCGTGATCGTCGGCGCGCTGGTGTTGTTGGCCTGGATCGCGAACAAGGCCGGCGGCCTCGGACCGCTCCTCGACCAGCCCTCGCAGCTCGGCTGGGGCGCGGACTTCTGGCCGGTGTTCTTCCCGTCCCTGATGGGCATGATCGCCTTCTGGTCGACCCTGAGCCTGAACATCCCCGACTTCACCCGCTTCGGCGCGGGCCAGCGCGCCCAGGTGTGGGGCCAGACCCTCGGACTGCCCACGACGATGACCCTGTTCGCGCTGCTGTCCGTGTTCGTCACGTCGGGCTCGCAGGCGGTGTACGGGGCCCCGGTGTGGGACCCCGTCGCACTCGCCGGGCGGACGGACAACGTCTTCGGGCTGCTCTTCGCCCTGGTGACGGTGCTCGTCGCCACCATCTCGGTGAACATCGCGGCCAACGTGGTCTCACCCGCGTACGACCTGGCGAACCTGGCACCCCGGGTCATCAACTTCCGCACCGGCGCCCTGGTCACCGGTGTCGTCGGTGTGCTGATCATGCCGTGGAAGCTCACCGAGACGCCTGAGCTGTACATCTTCACCTGGCTGGGTCTCGTCGGCGGACTCCTCGGCACCGTCGCCGGCATCCTCATCGCCGACTACTGGCTGGTCCGCCGCACCGCCCTGGACCTGCCCGACCTGTACACCCCCGGCGGACGCTACTGGTACACCTCGGGCTGGAACCTGCGCGCCGTCGCCGCCTTCCTGATCGGCGGGGTGCTCGCGGTCGGCGGCTCCCACTCGGCCCCCGGCAAGGGACCCTTCCCGGAGGACGGGCTGATCCCCTTCCTGAAGCCCCTCGCGGACTACGGCTGGGCGGTGGGCCTGGCCGCGTCGCTCGTGGTGTACGTCGCGCTGATGGCCCGGCACCGGCGCGTGTGAGCGTGCGTACGGTGACTCAGCGGGCCGTGCCGAAGTCCTGGGTCCAGTAGGACCCGGGCTGGGCGAGGCCGACGCCGATCTCCTTGAACGCGCAGTTGAGGATGTTCGCCTTGTGGCCGGGGCTGGTCATCCAGCCCTGCATCACCTGCTCCGGGGTGGAGTAGCCGTAGGCGACGTTCTCGCCGTAGGTGCTCCAGCTGTAGCCGGCGCGGGTGATGCGGTCGCCGGGGGAGGAGCCGTCGGAGCCGGTGTGCGACATGGTGCCGCTCGCCGCCATGTCCTCGCTGTGGTTCTGCGCGGCCTCGGTCAGGGTGGCGTTCACCTTCACGGGGGAGCAGCCCGCCTTGCCGCGTTCGGCGTTGACGAGTTCCACGACCCTGGCGACGGCGCCGGAGGCCTGGGCGCCGCCCGTCGGGGCGGCGGGGCTCGAGACGGAGGCGGAGGGCTCGGGAGCGGCCGTCGTGGGCTCAGGAGCGGCCGTCGTGGGCTTCGGGGCGGCCGTGGTGGGCTTGGGGGCCGCGGTGGTCGGCTTGGCGGCGGGCGCCTCGGGGGCCGTCGTCCTCGTCTCCGGCTTGTGCGACTTCTCGGCGCCGCGCTTCGCCGTGCCGGGCTTCGAGGGACTGGGGGTGGCGGCCGGCGTGTCCGACGGTGCCGCCGACGGCTCGCGGTGCTGCTGGCTGCTCCACTGGCGGTACCAGTCGGGACCGTCCCACCTGTCGCGGTCCGCGACCGAGGCGGCGGTGTCCCGGTCCTGCCGTTCCTCACCGCCGGGCCAGTCCGTACAGGCCATGGCGACCGAGGGTATGCCTATGACGCCGATGGCGACTGCCGCGACGACCGTGCGGCGGTACTGCTGCTGATGGCGGTGCTTTCCCATGAGTGACCTCACCCCTGCTGTCCGGAGGCTGGTCATTCTTCGGACGGCCCGGCGCCGGGCGCAAAGGGCTCTTCTACTACCGGGCTTCGTAGCTCCACAGGGGTCTTGCGGCGGGCGGAGGAGCGTGCCGACCCCGTGGTGAGGGGCTCCTCGGGGCGTCTGCCATGCCGTCAGAAAGCCTCATGCGGCGAAGAAGGCGCGGCCCGCGGGTCCCCTCCCGGTCACCACCCGTCCCGTCCCGGCACCCTTCCATGGCAAGCCGGACAAGTCCCATATGTCGTCGCCGCGGTTCCTACTAAGCGACCCGGTCAGATCACGAAACCGGTGTGACAGATGTCACGGAACCATCAATTCCGGATCATCGTCAGGCTTTGCCCAGGGCGGCCACGGCCTCCTTGGCGGCCTTGATGGCGCCCTTGTTGATCTCGTCCGTGCCCGGTGCCTTCTTCGACTCGAAGTCGCTGCCGTTGTACGTCACGATCACCAGCGCGTTGGAGGCGCGCGCCACCACCACGCCCTCGCGGGTCTGCTGCTTGTCCTCGGTGGTCAGGTTCACCACCGAGTACGCCGTGTCCCCGAGCCCGGGAACCGCGCCTCCGCCGCTCTTCTCCTCCAGCCGGCTCTGGTACGTCCGCTCGGCCGCCTCGTCCGACTCCAGCACCTCGAAGGACACGTCGAGCCAGCGGTACTCGTAGCCCTTGAGCGCGTTCCAGGAACAGGTGCGGCGCAGCTTGGAGTCCGTGGACGGTATCTCCTTGCCGGCCGTCTTGGCGCCGGGCACAAGGGACTTGACGCTCTTCTCGGCGATGCTGTCGCACGGCGCGGGCGCGGCGGCGTACGTCTTCACCGCCTGGGTCCGGGACGGGGCGGAGGCCGACTGGGTCTTCGTCTTCTCGGCGGGGCTCTTGTCGGCGGCGGCCTGCGGAGCGGCCAGCGGGCCGGAGGACAGGGCCCAGCCCGCAGCGGCGAGGACGACCACCGGGGACAGGCGCGCGGTCAGGGCGATCGGCAGAGAAAAGGAAGACACGGCGCACTTCTCGTGGGGGAAGGTGCGGAGGGAGTCCGCACTGCGGACGGGACGCCAGTGTCACACGCAATGTTGTGGTGCGGAAGGGTCAACTCGCTCCGTAGGCACGCGGTGACGGGGGCGTACCGTCCGGGACGGCCGGTTGCCTCGATTCGCCTGCAAAACAGGCGATTTGAGCGGTCAGGGCACGCGCGCGATCCACTCCGGCGCGGTGAACTTGGTCGCCGCCAGCTCCTGCGCGCGGGCGAGCTCCTCGTCCGTCACCTTGCCGTCGGCGAGACCGTACCGCGCGCGGAACGAGTCGACCATCCGCTCGATGACCGCCTCGCGCGGCAGACCGGTCTGCCGGCGCAGCGGATCCACCCGCTTCTTCGCGCTCCCGGTGCCCTTGTCGGACAGCTTCTCCCGCCCGATGCGCAGCACCTCGAGCATCTTGCCGGCGTCGATGTCGTACGCCATCGTCACGTGGTGGAGCACCGCACCGGGGCCGCCGTCGGGACCCACGATCCGCTTCTGCGCGGCGCCGGCGATCTTGCCCTGGTCGGTGGCGATGTCGTTCAGCGGCTGGTACCAGGCCCGGATCCCCATCTCGCCGAGCGCGCCGAGCACCCAGTCGTCGAGGTAGGCGTAGCTGTCCTGGAACGACAGCCCCTGCACCAGCCCCTCGGGCACCGACAGCGAGTACGTGATGGTGTTGCCCGGCTCCACGAACATCGCGCCGCCGCCGGAGATCCGGCGCACCACCTCGATGCCGTGCCGCCGCGCACCCTCGGCGTCGACCTCGTTGCGCAGCGACTGGAAACTGCCGATGATCACGGCCGGGGCGCCCCACTCCCACACCCGCAGCGTCGGGGGACGGCGGCCGGCGGCGACCTCGGCGGTCAGCACCTCGTCCAGCGCCATGTGGAGCGCGGGGGACTGCGGTCCCTCGTGGATGAACTGCCAGTCGTAGTCGGTCCAGTCGGTGGCGTGCGCCAGCGCGCGGCGCACCGCGACGCCGACACCCTCCGAGGTGAGCCCGTACATCACGGTGCCCTCGGGAAGGGCGGCGTCGATCCGTGCGGCCAGACCGGCGGCGTCGGTGCCGGCGGGGGCGCCGTCCAGCGCGCGGTTCACGGCGTCCAGCGCCTCGTCGGGTTCCAGGAAGAAGTCGCCCGCCACCCGGGGGTGCCGCAGCACGCCGTCCTCCACGTCCACGTCCACGACGACGAGCTTGCCGCCGGGAACCTTGTACTCACCGTGCACGACTCCGCCTTCCCTTCCGCCGCCCTGACCAACACCGGGGGGAGCGGCGTTGTTCCCCGCCGATCGGTAGCCTGCTGTCCGATCAGGGCCGATCAGGGCCGAACGGACGGGCAACGTTGTCCGGCACGCGCGAACACCGAGGTGATGCATGCGGTTCACCACCCGCCCCACCCTTCAGGGCACCTTCGGCATGGTGTCCTCCACCCACTGGCTGGCCTCGCAGTCGGCGATGGCGGTGCTGGAGGACGGCGGCAACGCCTACGACGCGGCCGTGGCCGGAGCTTTCGTCCTGCACGTCGTCGAGCCGCACCTCAACGGCCCGGCCGGCGAGGTGCCGATCCTGCTCGCGCCGGCCGGCGGAGCGGTACGGGTGCTGTGCGGGCAGGGTGTCGCCCCGGCCGGGGCGACCGTCGCCCACTACAGAGGGCTCGGCCTGGACCTCGTCCCCGGTACCGGACCGCTCGCCGCGGCCGTGCCCGGCGCCTTCGACGCCTGGATGCTCCTCCTGCGCGACCACGGCACCAAGCCCCTCGCCGACGTCCTGAAGTACGCCATCGGGTACGCCGAGGACGGGCACCCGCCTGTGGAGCGGGTCGGCGAGACCGTCGAGACCGTGCGCGAGCTGTTCGAGACGGAGTGGACCTCATCGGCCGAGGTGTACCTGCCGGGCGGCCGGGCCCCGCGCCCCGGCGAGCTGCTGCGCAACCCCGCCCTCGCCGCCACCTGGAAGCGGCTCCTCGCCGAGGTCGCCGGGGCAGGCGACCGGGAGGCGCAGATCGACGCCGCCCGGGAGGTGTGGCGCAGCGGATTCATAGCCGAGGCCCTGGTCCGGCAGGCCGGGCGCCCGACCCTGGACACCAGCGGCGCACACCACACCGGCACGCTGACCGCCGACGACCTCGCCGGCTGGTCCGCCACCTACGAGGCCCCGGTGACGTACGACTTGGAGGGCTGGACCGTGTGCAAGGCCGGGCCGTGGAGCCAGGGCCCGGTGCTGCTCCAGCAGCTCGCCCTGCTCCCGCCGGAACTGCCCCGCTACGGCTCCGCCGACTACATGCACCTGCTGATCGAGGGCTGCAAGCTGGCCATGGCCGACCGCGAGGCCTGGTACGGGGACGCGGCCGAGGTGCCGCTCGACGACCTGCTGTCGGCCGAGTACAACGCCGAGCGGCGGACCAAGGTCGGCCCCCGTGCCTCCCACGACCTGCGGCCGGGCAGCCCCGGCGGACGCACGCCCCGGCTGAGTGCCCACGCGCGCGTGGTGGCCACCGACGATCCCGGCTCCGTCCCGATGGGCGTCGGCGAACCCACGGTCGCCAAGAGCCCCACGTCCCCCGTGCCCGGCGAACCGGAGGTCTCCGGCGACGGCGGCACCCGCGGCGACACCTGCCACCTGGACATCGTGGACCGCTGGGGCAACATGATCGCGGCCACGCCCAGCGGCGGCTGGCTCCAGTCCAATCCCGTCGTGCCCGAGCTCGGCTTTCCGCTCGGCACCCGGCTGCAGATGACCTGGCTGGAGGAGGGCCTGCCCAACACCCTCACCCCGGGCCGGCGTCCCCGGACCACCCTCACGCCGTCCCTGGCGCTGCGCGACGGCGTGCCCGTCATGGCGTTCGGTACGCCCGGCGGGGACCAGCAGGACCAGTGGCAGCTGCACTTCTTCCTCGCGGTCGCCCTGCGCGCCGCGGTGCGCGGCGGACTCGACCTCCAGGGCGCCATCGACGCCCCGAACTGGCACAACGACAGCTTCCCCGGCTCCTTCTACCCGCGCGGCATGCGCCCGGGCAGCGTCACCGTCGAGTCCCGCACGGACCCGGCGGTGGTGGAGGCACTGCGCCGGCGCGGCCACCAGGTGACGGTCGGCGACGCATGGTCGGAGGGGCGTCTGTGCGCCGTCGCGCGGGACCCGGCCACCGGCGTCCTCTCCGCGGCGGCCAATCCGCGCGGCCAGCAGGGATATGCGGTGGGGCGCTGAACCCACGGAGCCAGGGGGCGCTGAACCCACGGAGCGAGGGTCCGGCACCCCAATTTCCCGCCGATTCCACCCGGAGTGCACCGGGAGGGACGGGAATGTCAGTGCGGCGTGCTCTCATGGAGTCATGATCGAGAACCACAGCGAAACCATCGACGAGTTTCTCGCCCGGCACGCCTCCGACGTGGAGGAGGCCGTCCGCAAGGCGGCCGCGCAGGAGATCATGCCGCGCTGGCGTCGTCTCGCCGAGCACGAGGTGGACCGCAAGACCGGCCCGCACGACCTGGTGACGGACGCCGACCGCAACGCCGAGCTGTACCTCACCGAGGCACTCGCCGCCCTCCTGCCCGGCTCCGCCGTCGTGGGCGAGGAGGCGGTGCACGCCAATCCGGCGTCCTACGAGGCGATACGGGGCGAGGCCCCGGTCTGGATCGTCGACCCCGTCGACGGGACCCGCCAGTTCGTGCACGGCGACACCGGCTTCTGCACCTTGGTCGCCCTCGCCGTTCGTGGCGTCGTGCACGCCTCCTGGACCTACGCCCCCGTCCACGACCAACTTGCCACGGCACTCCGGGGCCGGGGCGCCCGGCTCGACGGCGAGCCGCTGCGCGCCGGCTCCCCGGAACCCGGCGGCGATCTCCGCGTCGCCACCTCCCACCCGGACTACACCACGGACGAACAGAAGCGCGCCCTGCTCGGCCTGCGGACCGACGGCGTGGCCCCGCGCCCCTGCGGTTCGGCCGGCCTCGAGTACCTCGCCGTCGCCCGCGGCGCGTCGGACGCCACCGCCTTCTCCTGGGAAGCCGCCTGGGACCATGCGGCCGGGCTGCTCCTCGTGACGGAGGCCGGAGGCACCCACCTCACCCGCGCGGGCGAGCCCTTCGACATCAGGGGAGGCAACACCCTGCCCTTCACGGCGGCCCGGGACGCGGCCACCGCACGGCGAGTGGTCTCCCTGCTCTCGGAAGGGGCGTGACCCACCCCGGGCCCGAGGCCCCGGAAGTTCGTTCCGCGCCCGGCATATCCTGATCCCCCAGTGGCCGCCGGCTGACAAAGGAGTCCGAAGGTGCCGTCGATGCTCGATGCGGTCGTGGTGGGTGCGGGGCCGAACGGGCTGACCGCAGCCGTGGAACTGGCCAGGCGCGGCTTCTCGGTGGCCCTGTTCGAGGCGAGAGACACCGTCGGTGGCGGCGCCCGCACCGAGGAACTCACGCTTCCCGGCTTCCGCCACGACCCGTGCTCCGCCGCGCACCCCCTCGCCGTCAACTCGCCCGCGTTCCGCGAGCTCCCGCTGGACCGCTACGGACTGGAATGGCTGCACCCCGGCATCCCCATGGCGCACCCCTTCCCCGACGGCACGGCCGCCGTGCTGTCCCGGTCGGTGGGCGAGACCGCCGCCTCCTTCGGCCCGCGCGACGCCGGCGCCTACCGCCGCCTGGTCGAACCCTTCCTGCCCAAGTGGGACACCCTGGTCCGCGACTTCATGTCGCTCCCGCTGACCGCGCTGCCGCGCGACCCGGTGACCCTCGCCCGCTTCGGCCTGGTCGGCCTGCCGCCGTCGACCTGGCTCACCCGCCGCTTCCGCGACGAGCGGGCACGCACCCTGTTCGCCGGCCTCGTCGCCCATGTCATGGCCCCCTTGAACGGCCTCGCCACCGGCGCCGTCGGTCTGGTCTTCGCCCTCGCCGCGCACGCCCGCGGCTGGCCCGTCGCCCGCGGGGGCTCCCAGGCGATCTCCGACGCCCTCGCCGCGTATCTGAAGGACCTCGGCGGTGCCGTCCACACCGACTACGAGGTCAAGCGGCTCGACGACCTGCCGCCCGCCCGCGCGTACGTCTTCGACACCTCGCCCACGGCCCTGGCCCGCATCGCCGGATTCGGCGGCCACTACGCGAACTACCGCTACGGCCCCGGTGTCTTCAAGATCGACTACGCGCTGGACGGCCCCGTGCCGTGGACCGCGCCCGAGGCCCGCGCCGCCGGCACCGTGCAGATCGGCGCGGACAGCGGAGAGATCGGCGTCGCCCTGCGCGCCGCGTCCCGGGAGGGCCGCGCCCCCGACGCCCCCTTCCTGATCACCGTGCAGCCAGGCGTCGCCGACCCCACCCGCGCCCCGGCCGGCCGGCACGTCTTCTGGGCCTACGGCCATGTGCCGAACGGCTGGACCGGCGACCTCACCGACGCCATGGAACGCCAGCTGGAACGGTACGCCCCCGGTTTCCGCGACCGCGTCCTGGCCCGCGCCACGGCCGGCCCCCCGGAACTCGCCGCCCGCAACGCCAACTACGTCGGCGGCGACATCGCCACCGGCGCGGTGTCCGGACTCCAGCTGCTGCTGCGCCCGAAGCTCTCCGCGTTCCCCTACCAGACCCCGCACCCCGCCGTCTTCATCTGCTCGTCCGCCACCCCGCCCGGTCCCGGCGTGCACGGCATGTCCGGACACAACGCGGCGAAGGCGGTCTGGAGGAGGCTCCGCCAGACATGACCACCACGATCACGCTTGTCCAGGGCGACATCACCCGCCAGAGCGCCGACGCGATCGTCAACGCCGCCAACTCCTCCCTGCTGGGCGGGGGAGGCGTCGACGGCGCGATCCACCGCCGGGGCGGTCCGGCGATCCTGGAGGACTGCCGCAGGCTCCGCGCATCCAGGTACGGCAAGGGCCTCCCCACCGGCCGGGCGGTCGCCACCACCGCGGGGGACCTGGACGCCCGCTGGGTGATCCACACCGTCGGGCCGGTGTTCAGCGCGACCGAGGACCGTTCGGAGCTCCTCGCCTCGTGCTACCGCGAGTCCCTGCGCGTCGCCGACGAACTCGGGGCCCGCACGGTCGCGTTCCCCGCCGTGTCCACGGGGGTCTACCGCTGGCCGATGGAGGACGCGGCCCGCATCGCCGTCGAGACGGTCAGGACCACCGACACGGCCGTCGAAGAGGTCGTCTTCGTCCTCTTCGACGACCGCGCCCACGAGGCGTTCGCCGCGCAGCTGCGCTGACGCCCGTCGCGGTCGGTCAGGCCACCGCGGGGGTGTAGTGGGAGGCGTCGTCACCCTCGAGGATGTGGCTGAGGGTGCCGTCGATCCCGGCGGGGACGTCGCCCGCGACGGTCACCCGGTGCAGCAGGCGCGGCAGGTCGCCGTAGTCGTCGGGGGCGTAGTGCTGGGTGATGCGGTTGTCGAAGAGGACCAGGTCGCCCGGTGTCCAGGACACCCGCACGATGTTCTCCGGGCGGGTGACGTACGACTGGAGGATGCGCAGCAGGTCGCGGGATTCGGAGTACCCGAAACCGACGAGGCTCTGGGCGAATCCGCCGATGAACAGACCGCGCTCCCCGGTCTCGGGGTGGACGCGGACGACCGGGTGGACGGTGCGGTACGGGCGGGAGACGAAGCGCCTGCGGTACTCGGCCGCCTTCTCCGTCCGGGGCACCGCGTAGTCGTGGTCGTTGGTGTGCACCGCCCAGAGCCGGTCGGCCAGCTCGCGCAGCGGCTCGGGGAGGTCCCGGTAGGCGGCTGCCGCGTTGGCGACGAGGGTGTTGCCGCCGTAGCGCGGGACCACGATGGCGCGCAGTGCGGACACCTTCGGGGGCGTACGGACGAAGGTGACGTCGGTGTGCCACTGGTTGGCGCGGATGCCCTCGTCACCGTCGACGGGCAGGATGTGGGGCCGGCCGTCCACGGAGGGGACGGTGGGATGCGCGGTGGTGAGCTCCCCGAAGAGGGAGGCGAAGCGGAGCTGGCCGGCGTCGTCGAGCCGCTGGTCGCGGAAGACGAGTGCCTTGTGCTCCAGGAGGGCGGAGCCGATCTCGGCGACGATGGCGGGTTCGAGATCGGCGGACAGGTCAACGCCGAGGATCTCGGCGCCGATACGGCCGCCGATCCGGTGGATGTCGAAGCCGGTGCGGGTGGTCATGTGCGGTGTTCCTTCCGTGAAGTGATCAGTGGGGAGGTGGTGGGGGCGGCGGTGTCGGTGTCCCGGTGGGTCACGCGGTCCTGGTCTCCGCCGCGCCCGACGGTGTGGGGCGGCCGGCCGGGCGGGCCAGGCCGTAGTGCTCGCGCAGGGTGCGGCCGGTGTACTCGGTGCGGAACAGCCCGCGCCGCTGGAGGACCGGCACGACATGGTCGACGAAGTCCTCGAGCCCGCCCGGCAGATGGGGCGGCATGATGTTGAAACCGTCGGCGGCGCCGTGCGTGAACCACTCCTCGAGCTGGTCGGCGATCTGTTCGGGGGTGCCCGCGAACACCCGGTGACCGCGGCCCGCGCCGAGACGGGCGACGAGTTCCCGCAGGGTGAGCCCGTCGCGTCGGGCAAGTTCGGCGACGAGGGTGAAACGGCTCTTGTTGCCGTTGATGTCCCGTTCCTCGGGCAGTTCGGGCAGCGGCCCGTCGAGCGGCAGACCGGTCAGGTCGGTGCCGAGCATCCCGGACAGCTGGGCGATCCCGTACTCGGGAACCTGCAGCTCCGTCAGCTCCCGTTCCAGCGCCAGTGCCTCGGCCTCCGTCGGGCCGATGACGGGGGCGATGCCGGGCAGCACCAGGAGCTGGTCCTCGGTGCGGCCGTACCGGGCGAGCCGGGACTTGAGGTCCTTGTAGAAGGACTGTCCGTCGGAGAGCGTCTGCTGGGCTGTGAAGACGGCCTCGGCGTACCGGGCGGCGAACTCCCTGCCGTCCTCCGACGAACCGGCCTGCACCAGCAGGGGGTGTCCCTGCGGGGACCGGGAGACGTTCAGGGGCCCCTGCACCTGGAAGTGCTCCCCGCGGTGATGGATCGCCCGCACCTTGTCGGTGTCGGCGTAGATGCCGCGCGCACGGTCGAGCAGGATCGCGTCGTCCTCCCAGCTGTCCCACAGCTTGGTGGCGACCTCGACGAACTCCCGGGCCCGCTCGTAGCGCAGCCGGTGTTCCAGGTGCTGGTCCTGTCCGAAGTTGCGGGCCTCGTCCACGGTGCCGGAGGTGACGATGTTCCAGCCGGCCCGGCCGCCGCTGAGATGGTCGAGGGAGGCGAACTTGCGGGCGGTGTGGAACGGCTCGTTGAAGGTGGTGGAGACCGTGGCGATCAGGCCGACGTGCTCGGTCACGGCCGCGAGGGCCGACAGCAGGGTGAGCGGTTCGAAGCCGCCGAGGGCGTTGTGCCGGATGTTGCCCCACAGGGCGAGACCGTCGGCGAGGAAGACGGAGTCCAGCAGACCCCGCTCGGCGGTCTGCGCGAGCTGCTGGAAGTAGCGCAGATCGGTGACCCGTTCGGGCTGGGTACGGTGATGGCGCCAGGCGGCGTCGTGATGGCCTGCGTTCATCAGGAAGGCGTTCAGATGCAGGTGGCGGGGGCCGGTCGCGGTCATGGGATTCCTCGGGTCGGGGTGGTGGAGTGCATCGGGGTGCCGGGCGGGCCAGGTCAGCCGCCGGCCGGTGCGCGCCATGAGGTGAGCCGCCGCTCCACGGCCACCAGGAGCTGGTTGAAGAGCACGCCGATGGCGGAGATCGTGACGATGCCCGCGTACATCTGGGGGATCGCGAAGTTGTACTGCGAGGAGTTGATCAGGTAGCCGAGCCCCGCCTTGGCGCCGATCATCTCGGCGGCGACCAGCACGAGGATCGACACCGCTCCGGCCAGCCGGATGCCGGTGAACATCACCGGCACCGAGGCGGGCAGGACGACCTTCTGGAACAGCCGGGGCGCGGAGAGGTTCATCGACTTCGCCAGCTTCAGCAGGGTCGGCTCGACGGTGCGGACCGCGCTGATGGTGTTGAGCAGGATCGGCCAGGTGCACGCGTACACCACGATGGAGATCTTCGAGGTCTCGCCGATACCCAGCAGCAGGACGAACACCGGCAGCAGGGCCAGGGCGGCGGTGTTGCGGAACACCTCCAGCAGCGGGCCGAGGAGGTCGGCCACCGGCCGGTACCAGCCGATCAGCAGCCCGAGCGGCAGGGCGAGGGCCACGGCGAGGCCGAACCCGCTGAAGGAGCGCACCAGGCTGGCACGGGCGTTGTCGGCGAGCTGACCGTCGGCGGCCAGCCCCCACCAGGCCTGGGCCACCTCGCTGAACGGGGGCAGGAAGGTCCGGTCGACCAGGGCGAGTCGCGGTGCGGTCTCCCACAGCAGGAGCAAGGCCACGATCGCGGCGGACTTGGTGGCGCCCGTGACCAGCAGGTACGGCAGCCGGCGGAGCGCCCGGCGGACACGGAGGGTCCGGGACACCACCGGGCGCACGCCGGGGGTCGCCGCCCCGGGCGGTGCGGACCCGGCGGACGCCGAGGGGCGAACGGCCGGGACCGGGGAGTTCGGTGCGGTGGTCTGCTCCGCGGCCGTGCCGGTTGCGGGACTCATACGGAAGCCTCCTCCTTCTCCAACTGCTGAGCCCTGGCCACCTCGTCGTGCAGCAGGGACCAGATCTCGTGCCGGTGCCGCGCGAACTCGGGGCTGGAGCGGAGGTCGTCGGCTGCCGTTCGGGAGCCGAGGGAGATCGGCACGATCCGCTTGATGCGGCCCGGGCGGGACGTCATGACCGCGACGCGTCCGCCCAGGTAGACGGCCTCGTCGATGCCGTGCGTGATGAAGACGACGGTCTTGCCGGTGCGCTGCCAGACGCGGAGCAGCTCGTCCTGCAGCGACTCCCGGGTCTGGGCGTCCAGGGCGGCGAACGGCTCGTCCATCAGGAGCACGTCGGGGTCGTAGGCGAGGCTGCGGGCGATCGCCACCCGCTGCCGCATCCCGCCCGACAGTTCGTGCGGATGGCGGTCCTCGAAGCCGGAGAGGCCGACCAGGTCCAGGAACTCCCGGGCCCGGGAGGCACGTCGGCGGCGCGGGACGCCTCTGGCCTCCAGGCCGAACTCGACGTTGCCCTGCGCCGTGCGCCACGGCAGCAGCGCGTACTGCTGGAACACGATGCCCCGGTCCAGGCCCGGTCCGGTGACCGGTGTGCCGTCCAGCAGGATCCGTCCGCCGGTCGGCGGGGTGAGACCGCCGAGCAGATCGAGCAGCGTCGACTTCCCGCAGCCGCTGGGTCCGACCAGGACGACGAACTCACCGGCCGCGATCCGCAGATCGATGCCGTCGAGGGCGGTGAACCGGGTGGTCTGCCGGGTGCCGGTCCGGTCCTTGACGGTGAACTCCTTCCGCACCTTCTCGAACACGATCTTGGGGGTGGCGGTGTCCGGCATGGGATCAGCTCCCGCTCTTCGTGACGGAGGAGGACGCCTTGTTGCCGTTGAACTCGTTCGTGTACAGGTCCGACAACGTGACCCGGTCCTTGTCGATGTCACCGCGGTCGGCCAGCCAGTCGATCCACAGCTGGAGTTCCTTGCCGGTGATCAGGCCTGCCCTCTCGGCCACGCCGTAGGACCGCCAGTACTCCAGTGGCGCGGTGTCCTCGTTGCGGCCGCGCTTCTTCACGATGTCCGTCATCCGGGCGACGACCTCTTCGTGCGGCGTGGTACGGGACCATTCGATGGCCCGTCCCACGGCGGTGACGAAGGTCCGGACCGTCTGCGGGTTCCGCGTCAGGAAGCGGTCCGTCATCACGTAGGTGCCCGCGCTGAACGCGCCGAGCAGTTCGTAGTCGGTGAACAGCGGACGGAGGCCTCCCGTGGCCAGCGCCTTGTCGCGCAGGATGCCGCTGAGCACGGCGACGTCGATCTGTTTCCTCCGCAGCGCCTGCTCGGTGTTCACCGGGGGAACCACGAGCGGCTCGACTTTTCCGATGTCCCCCCGGGGAAGGCCGGCCCGCCGCAGATGGAGGTCGAGCAGGGCCTCGGCGTGGCCTCCGAGCGTGTTCATCCCCACCTTCCTGCCGACCAGGTCCCCGGCCGCGCGGATGGAGCTGTCCTTCAGGACGTAGAAGCCGTTGTAGGCGTACTTGTCGGATCCGTAGTAGCTGACGACGGCCTTGATGGGGGCGTTGTTCGCCGCCAGTTTGACGACAGCTCCGTTGAAGGCGCCGCCGAAGTCGACCTGGCCGGTGGCCGCGGACTGGATGTCCTGCGGACCGCTGATGGTGTTGCCGACCCACTCCAGCTTCACGTCCTCCAGATAGCCCAGGTCCTCGGCCAGTTCCGGCAAGGTCACCTGACCCGCCCAGCCCTGGTACCGGAGCGTCCTGGTCTGCCCTCTGGACGCCGCTCCGGCGGTGGTGCCGCAACTCACGGCCATCGCGGAAAGACCGAGCAAGGAGAGGAAATGACGTCGTGTCGACGCAGTGGTGGTCATAGGAGACTTCCTGTTTTACGCGATGGGGCGCAGGCTGAACCGGTGAAAGGAAAGAGAGAACAGCCGGGACCGGGACGGGAATGGGCCGAGGGAAACTGCCGCGCAGTAACCGGCTGTACCGAAAAGGACATGCCGGCCGGCTGCGGAAGAGGGACGGCGAAAGAACCGCTCCGCTACGTGTGTTCAGCGGCAGGCGGCACAGATGGCGCTGGCCTGAAGTCGGAGGTCGACATGCAGGCGCGCGGTGAGGTTTTCGGAATTGCTCACGTTCGAAGAGTTGCAGTGGGGGCAGGTCGAGTCAATGCGGTCTGCGTGGGCATCTCATATCCTGAGCCGCTCGACATATGGCTGAAGCGTTCCGTTCACAATGCACCGGCGCCCGTTCGGGAATCCCGGGAACATCGGTCCGGTATTCGAGCCGTAGTTGACGAGAAGCCGGGGAATGCTGCTCAATGGGTCGCATGAACGCCGAGCACTGCCCGGTCACCCGCGGCCGCACCGAATTCGGTTCGGTGCCGTCGGCCGCCTGTCGCGCCTGACGCGGCATCGGGCCGGCCGACCGGTCCTTCACCCTTCGCGCCGCCGTCGTGCACACGGCCCGAGCGCGCACCCAACTCCCTTGCGTACGGCGGACCACGCCGTCCACGGCCGCCAACCCGCCGGAAACCTCACACTCGCGAAAGGTCCGTCATGGCCACCGTCCTGTCCGTCTCCGGAAGTCCCTCCGCCACCTCTCGAACCGCCCGGCTGCTGCGCCACCTGGACCGCCGGCTCACCGCCCAGGGACATGAAGTGATCCCGCTCGACGTCCGTACCCTCCCCGCCGAGGCGCTGCTCGGCGCCGACTTCCGGCACCCCGCGATCGTCGAGGCCGCCGGACTGTTCGCCCGTGCCGACGGAGTGGTGATCGGCACGCCCGTGTACAAGGCCGCCTACTCGGGGCTGCTGAAGTCCTTGCTGGACCTGCTGCCGCAGTACGGGCTGGCCGGCAAGACGGTCCTGCCGCTGGCGACCGGCGGGACGTCGGCGCACGTCCTGGCGATCGACTACGCGCTGCGCCCGGTGCTCAGTTCGATGGGCGCCGCGCACGTCGTCCAGGGCTGGTTCACCCTCGACAAGGACATCACGGTGGGCGACGACGGCACCCTGACGGTCACTCAGGGCGCGGCCGACGCCCTCGCACAGGTCGTCGACCGGTTCTCCGACGCCCTCACCGACCGCACGTCCCTCGTCGCGGCCGCGGGACAGGCGGCACGGGCGGCGTGAGCGTGCCGGGGACTCCCGGGCGGGTGGGCCTCCGCCGCCTCCGGTTTCCGCGACGGGTCCTGGCCTGTGTGGGACGTCGGCGAGTCTCCGGCGCCGTTCGGGAGGGCGGGCGGCCTACCGGGCCCACTCGGTTCCGTAGAGAGCCAGAGCCGAGCGCTGTCTGGCCAGCTCACGGACGGCCGGATGGCCGAAGCCCCAGCTCTCGATGATGTCCGAGAGCCATTCCTCGATCATCTGCTGCAGTTCGGCCGTCCGCTTCTGCTTGGCGAGCAGGCTCATCACGGCGACGACGGTGAGCAGGGTCTCCTGGTGCTTCCTGCCGAGCGAGCGCACACATGCGCGCAGGCCGCGTTCGGCGGTCTCCAGCGCCCGGTCGTCATGGCCGCGGAGTTCGTGCACGAGGGCGAGACGGTAGTGGGCCGAGACGACCAGGGGGTGCCCCGGTCCGAATTCATCGCCTCCCCGGGCGATGGCCTCGCCGAACTCCGACTCCGCCTCGTCCAGGCGCCCTTGGTTCCGCAGCACGGTCGCCCGGCGGATCAGCCCGGCCAGACGCCGCTGGGTGAGGCGGCCGGGCTCCCCGGGGGCGGCGGCGAGCATGCGCTCGGCGTTCTCCAGGCTCATGCCGCCGGTGTCCAGGCCGGCCTGCTCCTCGAGTGCCTCGGTGAACACATGGCGCACGTCCAGGGTGTCCGGGTCCGTGGGGCCGAGGAACCGGTCGAAGTCGGGCGTGCACTCCTGCCAGATCGCCACCGCTTCGTCGAGCCTGCCCGCCTTCTGCAGGACCACGGCGAGGTTGTGGCGTGCCATGAGGGTGCTGCGGTCCTCCGGTCCCGACACCGCCGTATGGTGGTCGATGAGCTGCCGGACGAGGGAGGCCGCGCGGTCGAACTCCCGCAGCCGCATGTACATGGCTCCCAGGTTCTGGCGGGTGGTCCACACCTGGGGGTGGTCCTCGCCGTACTGCGCCGAGACGCCGGCGATCACCTGCTCCGCGAGCCGTGCGGCCCGGCGGACCTGACCGCGCTGGTCGAGGACGGAGGCCAGCAGGGACCGAGCGCCCCACGTTCTTACGTCGTCGGTGCCCACGTGGAGCTCGCAGGTGCGCACATAGCGTTCGGCCAGCGGCAGCGCCGGCTCGCTGATCTCCTGGTGGAGCAGCAGGACGATGACCTGGTTCAGCAGCATGGCGCCGTCGACGACGTCGTCCTCGGGACGTGTCAGCCCGGCCCAGTGGACCAGATGCGGAAGCAACGTCAGGCAGCGCGCCACTTCGCCGGGAGAGCCCCGCTCGCCGAGGTACCGGCCCAGCGTCAGAACGGCTTCGACCTGGCGCCTTTCGGCCAGGACGGTTCTGGCGGACTCCGCGGCTCCGGCCTCGGTCACGAAACCGCCGTCCGGGTGCGGTGAGACGAAGCCGGACCGGACGAGTTCGGCGACCGCGCCGTCCGGGCCGTCCGGTTCATCCGGGCACAGCGCCGCGACCAGGTCGTCCGGCACGTGCCCGGGGGCCAGCCAGGCGGTCCGGCCCAGCAGTCGCCGCGCCGGTACGGAGAGACGGCCGACGTCGGTCATGGCTCAGGCCCCCATATGGACGAAGGAAGCCCACTTGGTGGGCGCGGCACGGTACTGGGCGCGGAGCGACGACACGGCGTCGTGCAGCGCCGGGGCGGCGTCGTCCGTCCGCGGCGGATGGGCACCCCCACCGGTGAGCCGGTCGTAGAACCGGTCGGACACGGCCGTGGCGACATCGTCGGCCACGGGCCACATCGCACCGACCACGTGCCGGAACCCGGCCTGCTGGAAGGCCGCCGTGATGTGCAGGGCCTCGTCCGCGAGCGCGGGAGCGATCTGGAAGGTGCTGCACGCCGACAGCACGGCGAGCTGACGCCCGGTCAGCCGCAGCCCCGCGAGGTCGGCCAGGGTCAGAGGGGACTCCTCGTGGTCCACGAGGAGGAGCCGGCTCCGGCCGGGCGCGTGGATGTCGCTCTCGGCATGGCAGGCCAGGTGGACGATCGAGTGGGACTGGAGCGCCTCCAGTACCTGGGCCCTCGTCGCCTCCGCCTTCTCCAGCAGCGTCGACCCCGGCACGAACCGCCGCACGGTCGCGATCTCCCGTTCCACCCCGCGCAACGGCTCCGCGGACGCCACCTCGGGCTGTGCGACGATCAGCGCCCGCTCGCCCTGTTCCGTCGCAGGGATGCTCCGCGCGAAGTCCAGGGAGCGGAGACCGGTGGTGTAGGACGACACCACCCGGTCGAGGACGCCGTCCCCCTCGGCCGGCTGGGCCGCGTGCCAGGGGAGATGGCCCAGGAAGCCCACCGGGCACCACCACAGGCGGGGCCATGTGCCCCGAGGCGTGGCGGTGAGGCCGAGAGCCTCGAGCACGGGGCGGGCGGCCACCCGCCAGAGCCAGTCGAGGGTGTCCCGCACCTCCCCCTGCGCCAACAGCCGCACCCGGCCGGGGTACCTGTCCTCGGTCGCGTATTCACGCGCGGTGAGAAAGGTCAGGACACGGTCGTGGGCCGTGGCGGTGTCGAGTCCGGGGAGCGGGAGCACCCGGACCGGTTCGGCGCGATCACCGGTGACCAGGAAGGCGTAGCCGCCCTCGGAGGTCGACACCACCTCCACGACCGGTCCCCCGGCCGCCAGCAGGGCGAGGTCGGGGGAGTCCTCCTGGGGGACCAGTCCCTCCAGGTGCTGCCATTGCTTCATCAGCTCGGTGCGCTCGGTGACGATCTCCCGGTTCAGTTCCCTCCGTTCGTCCGCGCCGCCCTGTACGGCCAGGTCCCTGGCGTCCAGGGCGCGCAGCCGGTCGGCCAGCTCCTCGATCTCCGCCCTGGCGCCGGCGTGTTCCGGAGCGAGACGGAAACCGGCGCCGAGGTCGTGGAACAGGAGCCCCCGGCACCGCTCCAGCAACTCCAGGGTCCTGGCGGGTCGCCCGGAGCCGAGTCCGGTCAGCACGACCTCGTTGGTGAGCTCGGCGAACGTCCGCACCACATGGGCCCGGTCGTCCCACAGGGCACCCGATGTCACGTTGAGACGCAGCAGCTCGACCGCTGTGGCGACGCGGTCGAGTGACTCGGGTTCACTGTGGTCGGACAACTGCAACTGGGCGACGGCGGCCTGCATGCGTACCCAGGGGCGAATCTCGGTGGAGCCCGCGACGCGGGCCAGGCCGGTGAATGCCGCCCGCCGGTTGTCGGCGTCGTCCTCCATGCGGGCCAGTGCGCCGAGCGCGCGCGCACGTTCCAGTTCGGCGCTGTGGACAATCCCTTTCACCACCGCGCTGTCGTCACCGAGGATCTCGTCGGCGAGCGTGACGACGGAGCGCAGCAGGCCGGGGTCGCGGACCGCCTCACCCAGCAGCCGCCTGGCGTGCATCAGTTCGTGGCGGGCGAAGTGGGCCCACGTTCCGGTGACAGGTCCGGCGAGGGAGAGCGCCTGTTCGGCCGCCGCCTCGGCCTGGTGGAGCGCGTCCGGCGTCTCCCGGCGCTCCAGGACGTGGAGATCGGTGAGCATGCCGGCGAGTCCGCAGAGCAGGGTGATGCGAAGGCCTTCGGACAGGTCGGGGACGACGCTCGCTCGGCGCTGCAGGGCCAGGGCTTCGTGCAGCCGCGGGCCGTCGGCCATGCGCGCGGCGTAGCGGTGCAGAACGCCGGCGTACTGGGCGAGTGCGATGGCCCGCTGCACGTTGTCCGCGCCGTCCGCGTCGTCCAGGCCGTCCACCGCGAGCCGCCCCTGGTGGACGGCCTCCCGCTGTGCTTCGGCGTCCCCCGTCACCTCGTAGAGCACACCGTAGGCCGCGGCCAGGACGTGCCGGAAGATGAACTCCTGGGAGGGTTCCAGGCGTGCGTTGAGGCCGAGGGCCGTACGGGCCAGGGCGATGGCTTCGCGTGCCTCGGCGGCGGAGTGGGTCAGCTGAGCGTGCTGGTGCAGGGCGGTGGCCGCGGCCAGGGCCGCGTCCCGCCGGCCGGGATCGTCCAGGGCCACGGCCAGAAGTCTGCGCGTCAGGTCGACCATGGCGGCCAGGTCCGGCGGATGGTGCCCGCTCTGCGCCGGTGTGTTCTCCAGGTACCACACGGCGTGCATCACCGGGCTGTCGGCGTAGGTCTCCGTGCCAGGTTCGGGCAGGGCCGACCGGCAGAACTCGGCGACGGTGTCCCGGTGTCCGGGCTCCTCCAGCAACCGCCCGAGCAGGGTCCGGAGATTGCTGACGGCTATCGGACGCAGTTCCGGCGAGGAGTGCGCGACCTGCCGGAACTGCTGGAGCGCCTCCCCGTACAGCTGCTCGTTACCGGTGAGACGTGCGTACTCGACGAGGGCGCCGCCCAGGTTCACGCCGTCGTTGCCGTCGGCATCGGGGAGCCGGGTGGCCGCCCGGCAGCTCGCGACGGCCGCCCGCGCCGCGGCGGCGTCGTCCAGCTCCGTGGCCAGGACGATCCCCTCTCTGCCGTGGTTGCGCAGGAGGAGCGGGCGCCCGGAACTGTCCTCCGGCAGCAGCTCCAGCGCGATGCCACAGACCTCGAACGCCTCGGCCGCCACCTTCGCGTCCCCCGTGGCCGTTCGCAGCAGGCACAGCTGCACGCCCAGCATGGAGATGATGTCGGCGTACCGGGGGTGCCCGGGTGTCGCCGACAGACGGCTGAGCCGTAACACGTCGGCGACGAGAAGGAGATGGGGGACCTCCATCGAGGACGGGTCACCGCGCATGATCTCCAGGGCCAGGTCCCACCACACCAGCGGGTCGGTGGTGAACCCGGTGCTCATGGAGAACAACTCACGCGGATCCATACCGAGTTGGCGGTACATGGACCGAAAAGGGGGAGGCAGCTTGTCCGGGGCCAGCACGCTCACCGCGGCGAGCAGGTGGCCCGCCGCGGCGGAGTCCCGGACACCGGAAGGGCTGCCCTGTTGTTGTCTCCGGGCGCGATGGAAGAAGAGCAGTCCGCAAACCTGCAGCGCGGGCAGGTCGATGCCCGGGGCGCGGTGACGGGCCAGCAGAGCCGCGGCGTCAGCCAGTCCCTCACGGGACAGCACCGTCTCCGCGGCGGCCCCGCTCGCCGCCATCGTGACGCGCCGCTGGACGCGTGCGAGAAGAACCTGCCGCATCATGCCCCCGTTTTTCCGTTCCGACGCCGTTCAGGGCGTGTCTCGGTAGTCTCGGCCCGTGACCGATCACGCCACTCCTCGCGACGATGATGCAGTGCTGGTGGAACTGGCCGAGCGCGTACACCGATTGTGCCGGGAAAACGGCCGAAACGGCGATCTCGCGGACATGTTCGAAGAGGCCGGTGCGGAGGAACTGTTCGACACCTTCACCGCCCTGGTGCGGCAGGAGGACCCCGATCCGGACCGGCTGGCGGCGGTGCTGGACGCCATCGACGAGGCGCTCGCCGCCATCGGCCTGCACGGACTCACCCGGCCGAACCGCTCATGGAGCCCGCTGCCCGGCGTGCGCCAGCGCGCTCCCGAAGTCTTCTGCTACGTCTGCCCGTTGAAGCGCTGCGACCGCGTGGAGTCCGCGGCGGCACGGTGCTCGCTCGCCGAACAGCCGCTCGAGCAGGTGCGGTTGGCCTGATGAACACCTTTCTGCAGGAACTGTCCAAGAAGGCCGCGGAACGCTGGGCGACCGTCCTTCTCGGGCCGGGCCTGCTGTTCGTGGCGTGTGTGCTCGTGGGACGGCACCAGGGGTTCGCCCACGCGCTCGATCCTGCCCACCTCCGGGCCTACGTGAACTCCGTGAGCACGGACAAGGCGTACCAGGAGCCCGCCGGACTGATCACGGCCGCAGCGGTCGTGCTCCTCGGCGCGGCGGTCGCCGGCCTGGCGGCGTCGTCCGCGGGCGGCCTGGTGGAACGGCTGTGGCTGCCCCCTGGGACCGGCCGGTGGGCGCGGCCGCTCGTGCGGTGGCGGGTGTGGCGCTGGAGCCGCAGAGCACTGGCCTACAGCAGGGCCGAGGCGGAAGCGGGGCAGGAGGCGGCGCGCAACAGGCTCCGCGGCGTCGAGGCCCCCGACCGCGCCGGTGAACTGCGGCGCCTGATGTCCCGGAGGGACGCCTACTCGGAACGGCAGCCGGATCAGCCCACTTGGATGGCGCAGCGCATGGCGGGTGCCACGGACCGGGTGGCGCAGCGGTACCGGATGGACCTGGCCGAGATATGGCCCCACATCTGGTCCGTCGCCGACGGCCAGGTGCGGGACGACATCCAGGGAGTCCGGGACACGTTGGTCGGGGCGTGCCGGACGGCCGCGTGGGGCGGAGGACTCCTGGCCGTCGCCGGCGTCACGCACTGGTGGCCCGCGGCCGTCCTCGGGCTGGTTCTCCTGCATGTCGGGCACCGCCGAGGGCGGGCGGCGGTCGACACCCTGGTGCCGCTGGTGGAGAGCACGGTGGATCTGTATCTCCGGGAAACCGCCACGCGCCTGGGCGTGGCGTGTCCCCACGTATTTTCGGCCGCCGTGGCCGACCGCGTCATCCGCGTCCTGAGGGTGGGGGCGTCCGGCACCTGACATGTGGGCCACGGGCGCCGGAGCCCGCGCGGTTCTCACGCCGCGCCGGCCCCGCCCCCCTCGGCCAGGCTCCGGTGTCGCAGGCTTCCGGGGGTGTCGGCCTCCGCGGCGTCCGCCACGGCCTCCGCCGCCGCCTGGGCCGCCTGTGCGGTGTCGTCGGCGGCCTTGGCGGCGCTGTCGTCGGCCGAGGGCTTCTCCCGGGTGGCGGGCGACGGGGGCAACACTTCGGTGAAGGCCTTGGACACGCCCTGGAGCGCGGACGTGATCTCGCTGGGAATGACCCAGAAGTTGTTGCCCGAGCCCTGTGCGAGCTGGGGGAGTGCCTGGAGGTACTGGTAGGCGAGGAGCTTGGGGTCGGGGTCGTTGCGGTGCACGGCCTGGAACACCTCGTCGATGGCCCGGGACTGGCCCTCGGCCTCGAGGATCGCGGCGGTCCGGTTGCCCTCCGCGCGCAGCACGGCCGCCTGCTTGTCGCCTTCGGCGGTGAGAATCTGCGACTGCCGCTGCCCCTCGGCCCCGAGGATCGCGGCCCGCTTGTCGCGCTCGGCCCGCATCTGCTTCTGCATGGCCTCCTTGATGGACTGCGGCGGGTCGATGGCCTTGATCTCGACGCGGTTGACCCGCAGCCCCCACTTGCCGGTGGCCTCGTCCAGCACCCCGCGGAGCTGGCTGTTGATGGTGTCCCGCGAGGTGAGGGTCTTCTCCAGGTCCATGGAGCCCACGACGTTGCGCAGCGTCGTGACGGTGAGCTGCTCGACCGCCTGCAGGAAGCTGGCGATCTCGTAGAAGGCCGCACGCGGGTCGGTGACCTGGAAGTACAGCACGGTGTCGATCTCGACGACCAGGTTGTCCTCGGTGATGACCGGCTGCGGTTTGAAGGAGACCACCTGTTCCCGCAGGTCGATCAAGGGGTGCACCCGGTCGATGTAGGGGATGACGAGGCTGAGTCCGGGGGTGAGGGTGCGATGGTAGCGGCCGAGTCGCTCGACGTTGCGAGCGCGTGCCTGCGGCACGATGCGGACGGCCCGCACGACGGTGAAGATCGCGAAGAGCGCGATGATCAGGCCGGCGATGAGAGAGGCGGTGATGTCCATGGCTTCAGTCCCGGGGGTAGACGAGCGCGGTGGCGCCGCTGATCTCGATGACGTCGACGGTTGTGCCGGAGGCGATCACGAGGGTTTCGTCGTAGCTGCGGGCCGTCCATTCCTCTCCGCCGATACGGACCCTGCCGCCGGTGCCCGTCACGTCGGACAGGACATAGGCGGGCTTCCCGATCAGGGCGTCCGTGCCGAAGCGCGCGGTCTGGGCCGGGCGCATGTGGTTCAGTGCGAGCGGCCGTACGAACAGCAACGTGCCGGCGGCGACGAGCGCGTACACCAGGAACTGCAGTCCCAGCGGCAGCCCGACCGCCGCGGCTCCCGCGGTGACCAGCGCGGCCACGCCCAGCATCCCCAGGGCGGCAGTGAGGGTGAAGATCTCGGCCACCGCCAGGACGGCCGCGACGATCAGCCATATCAGCCATGGATCCATGACGCGCCTCTTCTCGCCGGTGCGGGTTTCGAGGGCATGAACCGCGGTGCCGGCTGCTACGGACGACAACCGACACCTTTGCCCCCATTTTACCCATGGGTAGGCCGGGTTCCGAGAGGCGTGCGCGAGGAAGACGGCCGGACGGACGGAACCATCAGGACCGCACAGAGTCCGACGGCATCATTGCTTCGGTTGTGTTCGAGTCCTAGGGTGTGGCTGGCTCAGTAGTTACTCCGTCACCAAGCGTTGTGGTTCATCCCTGGCGCAACGTCCCCGTCACGACGAGGCGTCGAGGGGGAATCCGCGTGCCCTCAGTCCGTGCAGCGCCCTGTCGAACCGAGGAAGGCCACGGTCATGCCGCACCCCCACGAGTTCCCCGCCGCCCGGCCGGTCGTCAGCCGCCGCCGTCTCCTGGAGTCGGGGGCCGCCGTGCTCGGCGCCCTCGCCCTGTCCGCCCCGTCCGGCACCGCGCACGCGGCCGGCCGGCGGGCGGCCGCCGCGGCGCCCCCCGAGTGGAACGACTTCGGTGTCTTCCGGCTCGGCACCCAGCCGCCGCACACCACGCTCACCCCGTACGCCGACGTGCGGCAGGCCCTCGACGGGGACCGCGCCCGCTCGCCCTACCGGCTGAGCCTCGACGGCACCTGGAAGTTCGCCTACGCCGACCGCCCCGAGGACCGCGACCCCGACTTCCACCGCACCGACACCGACGACAGCGACTGGGAGACCATCCCCGTCCCGTCCGTGTGGCAGCTGCACGGTCACGACTTCCCCATCTACCTGAACATCACCTACCCGTACTGGGGCCCCAACGGCCGCGGCGAGGACCCGCAGCCGCCCGCAGCCCCGACCCGCTACAACCCCGTCGGGCAGTACCGGCGCACCTTCACCGTCCCGCGCGACTGGCGGGGCCGCCGCACCTTCCTGCACTTCGAGGGCGTCAAGTCCGCGCACTATGTATGGATCAACGGCGAACTGGCCGGCTACGACGAGGACTCCTACACGCCCTCCGAGTACGACATCACCGACCTGCTGAAGCCCGGCACCAACCGGATCGCCGTGGAGGTGTACCGCTACTCCGACGGCGACTGGCTGGAGGACCAGGACATGATCCGGCTGAGCGGCATCTTCCGCTCGGTCCACCTGTACTCCACCCCGGCCGTGCACCTGCGCGACTTCAAGCTGGACACGCCCCTGGACGACTCGTACACGGACGCCGAGCTGGGGGTCACCGCGAGCGTGCGGGCGTACGGCGACGGCGCGAGCGGCCGGTACACCGTCGAGACCCAGCTCTACGACGCGCGCGGGCACGCCGTCTGGTCCCGGCCGCTGGAACAGACCGCCGACCTGGGCTCGGCCGGCGCCGGCGAGGACGTCACCGTACGGGCGTCGAAGGCCGTGAAGCGGCCCCGGCTGTGGTCGGCCGAGCAGCCGAACCTCTACACGGCCGTCCTCAGGCTCCGCGACCCGGCCGGGGAGGTGATCGAGACGCTGTCCCACCGCGTCGGCTTCCGCGAGTTCGCGATCAAGGACGGGCTGATGCGCATCAACGGCGAACCCGTCTCCTTCCGCGGCACCAACCGCCACGAGATGCACCCGGCCCGAGGCACCGCCCTCACCCGCGAGGACCTGGTCGAGGACATCACCCTCATCAAACGGCTGAACATCAACTCCGTCCGCACCTCGCACTACCCCAACAACCCGCTGTGGTACGAACTCGCCGACGAGTACGGCCTCTACCTCGTCGACGAGACCAACCTGGAGACCCACGGCATCCGTTCCTCGTACCCGGGCGACCACCCCGAGTGGACGGCGGCCTGCGTCGCCCGCGCCCGGAACATGGTCCACCGCGACAAGAACCACCCCTCGGTGGTCATCTGGTCGCTCGGCAACGAGGCGGGCGGCGGCTCCACCTTCACCGCCATGCACGACTGGATCCGCTCCTACGACCCCACCCGCGTCATCCAGTACGAGGGCGACGACCGGCCCGGCATCAGCGACATCCGCTCGGAGATGTACGAGAGCCCCTCGCGCATCGAGCAGCGCGCCCGGGACACCTCCGACACCCGGCCGTACGTCATGATCGAGTACTCGCACGCGATGGGGAACTCGAACGGCAACTTCAAGAAGTACTGGGACATCGTCCGCCGTCACGACGTCCTCCAGGGCGGCTGGATCTGGGACTTCGCCGACCAGTCCCTGCACACGCCCGTCCCCGCCCGCACCCTGCTCACCGAGTCGGGACCGTCCGGCCTGCGCGGCGAGATCCTCGCCACCCGCGGCCGCCTCGACCGCGACCGGGGCCTGTCCGGCATCACGGTCTTCGAACGCGCCGACAGCCTCGACCTCACGGGTTCACTGACCCTGGAGGCCTGGATCACCCCGGACGTGACGGGATACCACCAGCCCATCATCGCCAAGGGCGACACCCAGTACGCGCTGAAGCAGACCGACCGCAGGGTCGAGTTCTTCATCCACTCCGCGGGGCAGTGGATCGCCGTGAACTGGGAGGTCCCGGACGACTGGACCGGACGCGAGCACCACGTCGCGGGCGTCTTCGACGCCGGCGCCGGCACTTTGACCCTGTACGTCGACGGCGCGGTCAGGGCCACCCGCACCACCGACCGGCGGCCCAGCAGCAACACCGCGCCGCTCGCCCTCGCCTCCGACGCCGACAACCAGATCCGGGAGTTCAGCGGCACCATCCGCCGCGCCCGCGTCTACGCCCGCCCCCTCACCGCCGCCGAACTGGCCTCCGACGCCCGGGGACCCGGCGACGACGGCGTGCGGTTCTGGTTCGACGCGGCCACCGTCCGGACGGAGACGAAGCGGCCGCGGGAGAAGTCGTTCCTCGCCTACGGCGGCGACTGGGGCGACAACCCCAACGACGGCGCCTTCGTCGCGGACGGCATCGTCACCGCCGACCGCGGGCACACCGGCAAGGCCGTCGAGGTCAAGCGCGTCCACCAGGCGATCGGCGCCGCCCGCACCCCCGGCGGCGGCCCCGGCGACGTCACCCTCACCAACGAGTACCTGTTCACCGGCCTGCGAGCGTTCGACGGCCGGTGGGAACTCGTCGCGGACGGCGAGGTCGTACGGCGCGGACGGCTCACCCGGGACCAGCTGGACGTGGAGCCGCGGTCCGGCAAGGCGATCAGCCTCCCCGTACGCCTGCCCGAGGATCCGGACCCGGGGACGGAGTACTTCCTCCAGCTCTCCTTCACCACCAGGGAGTCCACGAAGTGGGCGAAGTCCGGCTTCGAGGTGGCCCGGCACCAGCTCCCGCTCGACGCGGCGAGCCCGGCCGTGACCCCCGTTCCCCTCGTACGCGTCCCGGCGCTGCGCCATGAAAACCGCGACGAGGACATCAGGATCACCGGCCGGGGCTTCTCGGTCACCGTCGACCGGAGCAGCGGCACCATCACCTCCTACGAGGCGCAGGGCACCCGCCTGATCACCTCCGGACCCGTGCCCAACTTCTGGCGGGCGCCCACCGACAACGACAAGGGCAACGGCCAGCACCTCCGCAACCAGACCTGGCGCGACGCGGGCGCCCGCCGGAAGGTGACGGACGTCACCGTGCGGACCCTCGACGACCGCGCCGTCGAGATCGAGGTCACCGGCACCCTGCCCACCACGGTGGAATCCACCTGGTCCACGACGTACACCGTCTTCGGCAACGGCGAGATCAAGGTCGACAACACCCTCCACCCGGGCGCCCCGGACCTGCCGTACATCCCCGAGGTGGGCACGCTGCTGTTCCTGCCGCGCCGCCTGGACCGCCTGCACTACTACGGCCGCGGCCCGGAGGAGAACCACTGGGACCGCAACACCGGTACCGACGTGGGCCTTTACTCCTCCACCGTCGCCGACCAGTGGACCCCGTACATCCGCCCGCAGGAGAACGGCAACAAGACCGACGTCCGCTGGGCTGCCCTGGCCGACCGCGGCGGGCGCGGTCTGCTGGTGTCGGGCGAACCCCTCCTGGAGATCAATGCCTCGCACTTCACCCCGGAGGACCTGTCGGCCGGTGTCCGGCACGACTACCAGCTGACCCCGCGGGACGCGGTCGTGCTGCGGGTCAACCACCGCCAGATGGGCGTGGGCGGCGACAACAGCTGGGGCGCGCACACCCACGACGAGTTCAAGCTCTTCGCCGACCGGGACTACGCGTACACCTACCGGCTGCGTCCGCTCACCGACGTGGACGAGGCCATGGCCGCCTCGCGCCGGCCCACGGCGACCCGGTAGCGGGACACACTCGCGGGAGCCCGGGGTAACCGGGCTCCATGGGTGACATTCTGGTCGGGGCATGTTCGTGGACGGACCGTCAGCTCGTGACGAGCGGCTGGTATCCGCGCGGGCGGCGGGACGCCGAGGGCCGGCTGCGGCACTACGCCACCAGGCTGCCCGTCGTCGAAGTGGACTCCGCCTACTACGCGTTGCCCAGCCGCCGCAACAGCGAGCTGTGGGTGGCGCGCACACCGGACGGATTCCGCTTCGACGTCAAGGCGTTCTCGCTGCTGACCGGCCACCCCACCCGGCAGGAGGCACTCCCCGCCGACCTGCGGAACCGGACGGTGGACGGCGCGCTGCTGGACGAGGTGTGGGGAAGGTTCGCGGAGGCGGTCGAGCCGCTGCGCAGGGCCGGCCGGCTGGGAACCGTGCTGTTCCAGTTCCCGCCCCGGTTCGCGCCGGGAGCCGCCGCCGAGCGGGCGCTGGAGGACTGCGCGCGGCGCACGGCGGGCTGGCCGCTCGCCGTCGAGTTCCGGCACCCGGCCTGGTGGGCCGCCGAACGGGCGGAGGACACGCGGGCGTTGCTGTCCGGGCTGGGCGCCGCGGCGGTCGGTGTGGACACGGCCCAGGGGCTCACCGGCTCCCTGCCGCGCGTCGTGCCCGTCACCCGGCCCGCGCCGGCCGTCGTACGGTTCCACGGCCGCAGCACGGCCTGGGGGAGGGGCAGCAAGGAGGACCGCTTCCGCCACGACTACGACGTGACCGAACTCGCCGCCTGGGTGCCCCGGTTGCGTCGCGCGGCCCGGCAGACCGACGAACTGCACGTGCTGTTCAACAACTGCTGCGCGGACGCCGCCGTACGCGCGGCCGAGACCATGCGGGGGCTGCTCACCCGGCCGTGTCGCTGATCCCCAGCCGCAGATGCTCCACGTGGTAGACGGCCTGGTCGAGCAGCTCGGCGACATGGTGGTCGTGCAGGGCGTAGACGACGGAGCGGCCCCGGCGCTCGCCGACCACCAGGCCGAGATTGCGCAGCAGCCGCAGCTGGTGCGAGCAGGCCGACTGCTCCATGCCCACCTCCGCCGCCAACTCCGTCGCGGGAAGCGGTCCTTCGCGCAGCCGGGCGAGGATCAGCAGCCGGGAGGGCGTGGACAGGGCCTGGAGCGTGGTGGCGACCTTCGCGACGTTGTCCGCGTCCAGGCGCACCCGGCCGGCGTCGTCCGGTGCGGGGGTGACGGCTCCATGACCCATGCGGCCATCCTACCCATCCCATATGAACGCATGAATGAGTCTTCATGTCTTCCTGTATGGTGGCCGCGTGTCCGTGACGCTCGCTCCCGCGCCCCAGCCCTCCGCCGGTGTCCCGGCGCAGCCCCGCCGCACCCGCCTCCTCGCCCTCCCGGAGGCCCGGTGGGCGCTCGCCGCGCTCATGGCGTTCCTGGCGGGACTGGCGGCGGACCTCGGGGGCCTGCCCCAGTGGACCGCCGGCGGTCTGTACGCCGTCGCCTATGTGTGCAGCGGCTGGGAACCGGCGCTCGAGGGACTGCGCGCGCTGCGCGGCCGGACCCTCGACGTCGACCTGCTGATGATCGTCGCCGCGCTCGGCGCCGCCGCGATCGGACAGGTGCTCGACGGAGCCCTGCTCATCGTCATCTTCGCCGCCTCCGGCGCCCTGGAGGCCCTCGCCACCGCCCGCACCGCCGACTCCGTGCGCGGACTGCTCGACCTCGCGCCCACGACCGCGACCCGGGTGACCGCCGGGGGCGAGGAGACCGTGCCCACCGCCGCACTCGCCCTCGGCGACGTCCTCCTCGTCCGCCCCGGGGAGCGCATCGGCGCCGACGGCACCGTCCTGGACGGGATCAGCGAGGCCGACCAGGCCACCATCACCGGTGAGCCGCTCCCGGTGGTCAAGCGTCCCGGCGACGACGTCTTCGCCGGCACCCTCAACGGCACCGGCGCCCTGCGCGTCCGCGTCGGCCGCGACCCGGCCGACTCGGTGATCGCCCGTATCGTGGCCCTGGTCGAGGAGGCCTCCCGCACCAAGGCGCCGACCCAGCTCTTCATCGAGAAGATCGAACAGCGGTACGCGGCCGGCGTGGTCGCCGCCACCCTCGCGGTGTTCGGCATCCCGCTCGCCCTCGGCGAGAACCTCACCGACGCCCTGCTGCGGGCCATGACCTTCATGATCGTCGCCTCGCCGTGCGCGGTCGTCCTCGCCACCATGCCGCCCCTGCTCTCCGCCATCGCCAACGCGGGCCGGCACGGCGTCCTGGTGAAGTCCGCCGTCGCCATGGAACGACTCGGCGAGATCGACGCCGCCGCCCTGGACAAGACCGGCACCCTCACCGAGGGCACCCCCGAAGTCACCGCCGTACGCCCGCTGCCCGGCCGCGGCCTCGACGAGGACGCCCTGCTCGCCCTGGCCGCCTCGGCCGAACACCCCAGCGAGCACCCGCTGGCCCGCGCCGTGGTCGCCGCCGCCCACGCCCGCGGCCTGCCCCTCGCCCCCGTCACGGACTTCACCGCCGCCCCCGGGCGCGGCATCACCGCGACGGTGCACGGGGCCGTGGTGACCGTCGGACGCGCGGACCCGGCGGACCCGGACCACGGCGAGACCGTCGTCGGTGTCACCCGCGACGGCACCCCCGTCGGTACCCTCGCCCTCACCGACCGGCTCCGCCCCGACGCCCCCGCAGCCGCCTCCGCCCTGACGGACCTCACCGCCACCGCCCCCGTCCTCCTCACCGGCGACCACCACGGGGCGGCCACCCGCGTCGCGGCCGCCACCGGCCTCACGGACGTCCGCGCCGGGCTCCTGCCCGAGGACAAGGTGAACGCCGTACGGGACCTCCAGGCCACCGGGCGCAAGGTGCTGTTCGTCGGCGACGGCGTCAACGACGCGCCCGCCCTCGCCGCCGCCCACGCGGGCGTCGCGATGGGCCGCGCGGGCTCCGATCTCGCCCTGGAGACGGCGGACGCGGTCGTCGTACGCGACGAACTCGCCGCCGTACCCGCGGTCGTACGACTCTCCCGCACCGCCCGCCGGCTCGTGACGCAGAACCTCGTCATCGCCGGCACGGCCATCACCGGCCTCGTCCTGTGGGACCTCCTCGGCCACCTCCCCCTCCCGCTCGGCGTCGCCGGCCACGAGGGCTCCACCGTGCTGGTCGGGCTGAACGGACTCCGGCTGCTGCGCGCGTCGGCATGGCGATCCGGGCAGCCGCAGGACAGGTGACGTCGATGTCGGATTCCCGCCAGACCGGGGCGCCGGACGTGCCCGATCCTTGAGACATGCAGAAGGGGATGCACACCGACACCGAGCGCTGCGTGCGCGCCGTGCAGTCGAAGGACGCGCGGTTCGACGGCTGGTTCTTCACCGCCGTCCTCACCACCGGCATCTACTGCCGGCCCAGCTGCCCGGTGGTGCCGCCCAAGGCCGAGAACATGGTCTTCCACCCGAGCGCGGCGGCCTGCCAGCAGGCCGGGTTCCGGGCCTGCAAACGCTGCCGTCCCGACACCAGCCCCGGCTCACCGGAGTGGAACCAGCGGGCCGACGCGGTGGCCCGCGCCATGCGGCTGATCGCCGACGGCGTCGTGGACCGCGAGGGCGTTCCCGGACTCGCCGCCCGCCTCGGCTACAGCACCCGGCAGGTCGAACGCCAGCTGCTCGCCGAACTGGGCGCCGGCCCCCTGGCCCTCGCCCGCGCCCAGCGCGCACAGACCGCGCGGCTGCTCGTCGAGACGACGGAGCTGCCGATGGCGGAGATCGCCTTCGCGGCCGGGTTCTCCTCCGTCCGCACCTTCAACGACACCGTGCGCGACGTCTTCGCGCTCTCCCCGAGCGACCTGCGCACCCGGGCGCCGAGGAACGCCGCCCGCGCCACCCCGGGCGTGCTCTCCCTCCGCCTGCCGTTCCGCGCCCCGCTCAACCCCGACAACCTCTTCGGTCACCTCGCCGCCACCGCCGTACCCGGCGTGGAGGAATGGCGGGACGGAGCCTACCGACGCACGCTGCGGCTGCCGAACGGGCACGGCATCGTGGCGCTGACCCCCCGCCCGGACCACATCGCCTGCCGTCTCGGCCTCAGCGACCCCCGCGACCTCACCGTCGCCATCAGCCGCTGCCGCCGCCTGCTCGACCTGGACGCCGACCCCGTCGCCGTCGACGACCATCTGCACGCGGACCCGGTGCTCGCGCCCCTGGTCGACAAGGCACCCGGCCGCCGCGTGCCGCGTACGGTCGACGCGGCCGAGTTCGCCGTACGGGCCGTCCTCGGTCAGCAGGTCTCCACGGCCGCCGCCCGTACCCACGCGGCCCGCCTGGTCGCCGCGCACGGCACCCCCGTGGACGATCCCGAGGGCGGCCTCACCCACCTCTTCCCGTCCCCCGAGGCACTGGCCGAGCTCGACCCCGAGACCCTCGCCATGCCCCGCACCCGCCGCACCACCTTCACCACCCTGGTCCGCCGCCTGGCCGAAGGCGACCTCCGCCTCGGGGCCGAGAGCGACTGGCCCGAGACCCGGGCCCGGCTCCTCGCCCTCCCGGGCTTCGGCCCCTGGACGGTGGACGTCATCGCCATGCGCGCCCTGGGCGACCCCGACGCGTTCCTCCCCACCGACCTCGGCATCCGCCGCGCCGCCCGCGACCTCGGCCTGCCCTCCACCCCGGCGGCCCTCACCGCACGCGCGGCGGCCTGGCGGCCCTGGCGGGCGTACGCGGTGCAGTACCTCTGGGCGACGGACAGCCACCCGATCAACTTCCTGCCGGTCTGAGCAGCCAAGGACACCCAGCCGATGAAGCAGCACACCGTGATCGACAGCCCCTACGGCCCGCTGACGCTCGTCGCCGACGACGGCGTCCTGTGCGGCCTCTACATGACCGACCAGCGCCACCGCCCACCGGAGGAGACCTTCGGCGCACCGGACGACACCCCCTTCGCCGGGACGGAGGAGCAGCTGGCGGCGTACTTCGCCGGCGAGCTGAAGGAGTTCACGCTCGAACTCCGCCTGAACGGCACCCCGTTCCAGCGCCGGGTCTGGGAGCAGCTGGCGCGCATCCCCTACGGCGAGACCCGCACCTACGGCCAGCTCGCCGACACCCTCGGCAACCCCAAGGCCTCCCGCGCCGTCGGTCTCGCCAACGGCCGCAACCCGATCGGCATCATCGTCCCCTGCCACCGGGTCATCGGCGCGAGCGGCGGCCTCACCGGCTACGGCGGCGGCCTGGACCGCAAACAGCGCCTGCTCGACTTCGAACGGGGAGCCGCGCTCTTCTGAGGCGTCTCAGGCCGCGATCCGGCGCAGCAGCCCGGGCAGCGCGGTGCCGATCGGCTCCCGGATCACCTCGTCCGCACGGTCGTCGTACGGGGTGGGCTCGGCGTTGACGATGATCAGACGGGCGCCGTGGTCGGCGGCCACGTCCGCGAGGCCTGCGGCGGGGTGCACCTGCAGACTCGTCCCTACGGCGACGAAGACGGTACACGCCTTGCTGATCGCCGCCGCCTCGCCGAGCACCACGGGGTCGAGCCGCTCGCCGAACATCACCGTGGCCGGCTTGAGGACGCCGCCGCAGTCCGGGCACGGCGGATCGTCCTCACCGGCCTCGACCCGGGCGAGCGCGTCCTCCATCGCACCGCGCGCGTGGCACTCGGTGCACACCACGCTCCGCACCGTGCCGTGCAGTTCGAGCACCTTGCGGTCCGGCATGCCCGCGAGCTGGTGCAGCCCGTCCACGTTCTGCGTGATCACCCGTACCGGGACCCCGGACCGCTCCAGGCCGGTCACGGCGCGGTGCGCGGCGTTGGGCTCCGCGGCGAGCGCGAAGGTCTCCCGCCGCATCTGCCACGACCGGCGGCGGATCTCCGGGTCGCCCATGTAGTACTCGTACGTCACGAGCTTCTCGGCCTCGGGGTCGCGGCGCCACAGTCCGTTCGGCCCGCGGTAGTCCGGGATGCCGGAGTCCGTGCTGATACCGGCACCGGTGAGAAGGGTGACGAGGGGCTTGCTCATGGGGCGAGGGTAGGTCGCCGTGCACCGGCCCGGCGAACGGATTTGCGCGGTGACGACGGCGTGCGCGGGCTCAGTGCACCCGGCGCCCGTCCTCCAGCTCGGCGGTGCCCGAACCGTCCGCCAGGACGTCCAGGGCGGCCGACACCCGGCGCCCCAGCGAGCCCTGGAGGTACTCGGCCAGGTCCTCGCGCGGCACGAGCCGCCACGACAGCAGCTCCGACTCCTGCAGCCGGATCGCCGCGAGCTCGTCCGCACCGAGCACGCCGCCGTCGTACAGATACGCCACCAGCGGTGGCCGGCCCTCCCCCTGCACCCAGTCCACCGCCAGCAGCCGTCCCAGCTCCCGGTCCAGCCCGATCTCCTCGGCCGTCTCGCGCCGTGCCCCCTCGCGCGGGCTCTCCCCGTTGTCCGACTCGATCGTCCCGCCGGGCAGCGCCCATCCCTCCCGGTAGTTCGGCTCGACGAGCAGCACCCGGCCCTCCTCGTCCCGGAAGAGAGCGGCGGCGCCGGCGAGGACACGGGGGAGCGAGGCGAGGTAGGCGGCGAAGACCTGGGCGTCCTGGGTGGTGGTCATGCGGGAAGCGTAACGGCGGGGCGGGGCCTGCCACGGGGGACGGCGACCGGCTCACGGGGCGCACCACAGCACACGCCGGTCCCGTGACCGACACACGGCGGCGCACGCGCCGGGTGCACGGGACGTGACCCGTCAGGCCCGGGCCGGCGGCACCACCCGGATCCCGAAGCCGTACGAGCCGATGGCCTCGGCGATGCCGATGAACAGCAGCGCGTAGTGCTCCTGCCCCCGCGCCGTGGAGATGCCCCCGAGGTCGAGCACGGAGTCCTTGGGCCAGCCCAGGTCGGCCAGGAGCCCGAGGACCGTGTGCTTGGCGTCCGCGTCCTCACCGGAGAGGAAGACGGTGCTCGGACCCTCCAGGGAATCCGGCGCGACCATCAGTTCCCTGTCGACGGTGACGAGGGTCTTGACCACGCGTGTGCCGGGGAACGTCCGCTGGATCTCCTCGCCCAGGCTCTCCCGGGGATGCGACAGCCCGCCCCCCTCGTCGAAGCCGACCCCCACGTCGAGCAGCACCTTCCCCTCCAGCGCGGCCGCGCCGACCGCGGCGAGCGCGGAGACCGACACGGTGCCCGGCGTCGCGTTCACCACCACGTCCGCGTCCGCGACAGCGGAGGCCGGGTCCGTGACCCCCACCCCCGCGGCCAGTGCGGCGGACAGGTCCGTCCGCGACAGCGCCTCGCCCGACCGCCGGGACCCGAGCACGACCGTGTGTCCCGCGTGCGCCCAGGCCGTGGCCAGGGTCCGGCCCACTGTTCCCGTACCGAGAATTGTGATCTTCATGGCGCCGACGGTAGGGCGTCACGCCCCGTCACCGCCTCCGGCGGAAGGCAGGGATGCCGTACCCCGTCCGTCCTAGGACCGGCGTCGGGGCCGCACGTCAGACCTCCGTCTGCGCCAGCCGCAGCGTCCGTTCCGCCAGCTCGCTGATCCGCACGCCGTCGAACCCGAAGACGGCGCTGCGCACCGTGTCCTGGAGCGGATCCTTCCACTGGTCCGGGACGGCCGCGGCGCCGCACAGCACACCGGCCACCGAACCGGCCGTCGCTCCGTTCGAGTCCGTGTCCAGGCCGCCGCGGACCGTCAGGGCGATGGTGCGGGTGAAGTCGCCGTCGCCGTACAGCAGACCCGCGGTGAGCACGGCCGCGTTCGGCACCGTGTGGATCCAGCCGAGGCTCGCCGTCTCCTCGGTGAGCGTGGTGAGGGTGTCCTCCCAGGCGAGCCCCGCCTCGTGCAGGGAGGCCACCCGACGCACGGTCCGGGCGAGACGGCTGCTCGCCGGGATCACCGCCAGCGCCTCCTCCACCGCCCGGCGCACGGTGGACGCCGTGAACGCCGCCGAGATCAGCGCCGCCGCCCACATCGCCCCGTACACGCCGTTGCCGGTGTGCGACAGCACCGCGTCCCGGCGGGCCAGCGAGGCGGCGCGGCGCGGGGCGCCCGGGGAGGTCCAGCCGTGGATGTCGGCCCGGATCAGGGCGCCGATCCACTCCTGGTACGGGTTGTCGTACGTGGCGGTCAGCGGCGGCCTGAGACCGTTCGCGAGGTTCCGGTACGCCGCCCGCTCCGCCGTGAAGGTCTGCAGGTACGGCAGCCGCAGCAGCCACAGGTCGCCGACCTGCTCGGTGGTGAACGCGAAACCGTGGGTCTCCAGCAGATCGAGGCCGAGGATCGCGTAGTCGATGTCGTCGTCGCGGCAGCTGCCGTGGATGCGCCCGCGCACGCAGGACCGCCACTCGGGGCGCAGCTCCAGGCCCTCGCTCTCGGTGAGCGGCTCGGGCAGGTAGTCGGTGAGGGGGAGGGCGCCCGTCCGCCGGAGGTAGCGGTCGATGCGGTCCCGCGTCCACACCTCGCCCTGCTCGACCGGCTTGCCCAGCATGTTGCCCGCGATCCGGCCCAGCCAGCCTCCGAGGATGCGGTCGGCGAGTCCTGGCTCCGTACCCATGGCGCTCATGGCGGTCATGGGACCGGTGTACCCGATTCCGGGCGGATCCGCGCCGTTCCACGGGGTGGGCGGGGCATGGCGGCGGCGGTGCCCGCCGGTTTATGGTCGCAGCGGCGCGACTGGCCTTGACACGTGCGAGGCCCGGAGAGCGAGGGGAATGCAAGTGGCGGACGCTGCAGGGAGCGGCACTCGTACCACGCGGTCGGCACAGCGGGTGCTCGTCGCCGCGGACAAGTTCAAGGGGTCGCTGACGGCCGTGGAGGTCGCCGAGCGGGTGACGGCCGGGCTGCGCCGGGTCGTACCGGACCTGGCCGTCGAGGCGCTGCCGGTGGCCGACGGCGGTGACGGCACCGTCGCCGCGGCGGTGGCGGCCGGGTTCGAGCGGCGGGAGGTACGGGTCACCGGCCCGCTCGGGGACACGGTGACCGCGGCGTACGCGCTGCGCGAGGGCACCGCCGTGGTGGAGATGGCTGAGGCCAGCGGGCTGCAACGGCTCCCGGACGGGGTCTTCGCCCCGCTCACCGCGTCGACGTACGGCTCCGGGGAGCTGCTGCGGGCCGCGCTGGACGCGGGCGCGCGCAGCATCGTGTTCGGGGTGGGCGGCAGTGCCACCACGGACGGCGGGGCGGGGATGCTGTCGGCGCTGGGCGCGCGGTTCCTGACGGCCGAGGGGGAGCCGGTGCCGCCGGGAGGCGGGGGGCTCGCCGAGCTGGCGTCCGCGGACCTGTCCGGACTGGACCCGCGGCTGTCGTCGGTGGAGTTCGTGCTCGCCAGCGACGTCGACAACCCCCTGACCGGGCCCACGGGCGCGCCCGCGGTGTACGGGCCCCAGAAGGGCGCCTCGCCGGCGGACGTCGAGACGCTGGACGCGGCGCTCGCGCATTTCGCGAAGGTGCTGGAGGCCGGCGTCGGGCCGAAGGCCGCCGAGTACGCGGCGTCGCCGGGGGCGGGGGCGGCGGGTGGTATCGGTTACGGGGCGCTGCTGCTGGGCGCCGTGTTCCGGCCGGGCATCGAGGTCATGCTGGACGTGCTGGGGTTCGCGCCGGCGCTGGAGCGGGCGGATCTGGTGATCACCGGTGAGGGGTCGCTGGACCGGCAGACGCTGCACGGCAAGGCGCCCGCGGGTGTCGCCGCCGCGGCCCGGGCGGCGGACAAGGACGTCGTCGCCGTGTGCGGGCGGCTGGCGCTGGCGCCGGAGGTGCTGGGGCGGGCGGGGATCCGGCGGGCGTACGCGCTGACGGATGTCGAGCCGGACGTGGCGGTGTGCATCGCCGATGCGGGGCCCATTCTGGAACGCACGGCGGAACGAATCGCCCGCGACTTCCTGCTCTGACCGGCCCTTTTCTTCGCCCCCGCCGCCCCTTCCCGTCCCGTCCCCGGGGGCTGCGCCCCCGGACCCCCCTTTCGGCCCTGAACGGGCCTCGTCCTCAATCGCCGGACGGGCTGCTGGGGTGCCCCGAACGGGCGGGGTGCCCCGGGCGGGCTGGGGATGCCCGGACGGGCTGGGGTGCCACGGACGGACTGCGGTTGCCCCGAACGGGCGGGGTGCCCCGGGCGGGCTGGGGATGCCCGGGCGGGCTGGGGTGCCACGGACGGGCGGGAGCCCGGAGAGGCTGGCGTGTCCCGGACGGGCTGGGGTCCTCGAACCAGCCGGGGATGCCCCGGACGAGCCGGGGATGCCCGGGCGGGCTGGGGTGCCACGGACGGGTGGGGCGTCACGGGCGGACGGGAGCCCGGAGGGGCTGGGATGTCCCGGACGGGCTGGGTCCTCGGACGAGCCAGGGATGCCCCGGGCGGGGATCGGGGTGCCGCGGGCGGGGTGGGGGTGCCCCGGAGGGGCTGGGTGCGACACCCGAGTCGGGTGGTGGGTGGGCACAGGTTCGGGGGTCTGGGGGCGGAGCCCCCAGCGGCGTCCGCCTCAGCGCGGGGTGCCGAATGGAACGGGCCCCGGACCAACCCAGGTCCGGGGCCCGAAAGAAACGCACCGCGTCACGGCAACTGCGCCGCCCGCGCCTCCCGGCGGTTGTCGCGGAAGTTGTTCACACGGCGAGCCGTGGCGAACAACGGAATCACCGCGCCCATCACCAGCTGCAGCGCACAGCCCGCCTGCAGCAGCAGCTGGCCGCCCGGCGCGTCGAACGCCCACGCCGCGAGCAGCCCCATGCTGAGCACGATCCACGACAGCATCGCCACCGCGAGCCGGCCCCGCGGCTTCGGGTACTCCACCCGGCTCACCATCAGCCAGGCCGTACCGATGATCGCCAGCAGCGTCGCCTCAAACGGCAGTTCGAGGAGCACGATCGACACGACGGTCAGCGCCCCGAACGGCGACGGCATCCCCTGGAACGTGCCGTCCTTGACCGTGACGCAGGAGAACCTCGCCAGTCTCAGCACCACCGCCAGCAGCACCACGATCGCGCCGACCGCGGCCACTCTCTGGTGCGCGTCGTTGGCGACCATGCCGTAGACGAGGACGAAGTACGCCGGCGCCAGGCCGAAGCTGATCAGGTCGGACAGGTTGTCCAGCTCCGCGCCCATCGGCGAGGAGCGCAGCTTGCGCGCCACCAGGCCGTCGAAGAGGTCGAAGACCGCCGCGCACAGCATCAGGATGACGGCGGTGGCCGCGCTGTGGCGGGCCATGCCGGTCTCCTGGCTGCCCTGGAGGTGCGGGATCAGAATGCCGGTGGTGGTGAAGTACACCGCCATGAAGCCGCAGGTGGCGTTGCCCAGGGTGAGGGTGTCCGCTATCGACAGGCGGAGCGAGAGGGGCATCTCCTCGTCGTCGTCCGCCTCGTCGGCCTCCGGCACCCAGCCGGCCTGTGTCTCCGGATCAACCACGGTCAATGCGAGTCACCCCAGCCACGGTCTTCTGACCGACCTCGACGGCCACCTCCACGCCTTCCGGCAGGTAGATGTCGACGCGCGAGCCGAAGCGGATGAGACCGATGCGCTCGCCCTGCTCGACCTTGGTGCCCTGAGGCACGTACGGGACGATACGGCGGGCCACGGCGCCGGCGATCTGGATCATCTCGATGTCGCCGAGCTCGGTGTCGAAGTGCCACACCACGCGCTCGTTGTTCTCGCTCTCCTTGTTGAAGGCGGGAACGAAGCCACCGGGGATGTGCTCGACCGACGTCACCGTGCCGGCCAGCGGGGCGCGGTTCACGTGGACGTTGAGCGGGCTCATGAAGATCGCGACGCGGGTGCGTCCGTCCTTCCACGGCATGATGCTCTGCACCACACCGTCGGCGGGCGAGATGACCCTGCCCGGGGCGATCTCGCGCTCGGGGTCGCGGAAGAACCACAGCATCCCCGCCGCGAGCGCGGTGGCGGGAACGGCGACGGCCTTGGCGGCACCCGAGCGGCGGGCGCGGAGCAGACTCACGGCTGCGGTGGCGACGGTCGGCAGAAGCCACGGCGAGGCTCCGCGCGCGAGGCGTACGCCGGCGAGGCTGTCGCGAGGTGCAGAGGTTTGGCTGTGGGGCATGGATGACCTTCGTAGCGGATGATGCCGCGCAACTGCGGGGGACGGCGGCTTTCCGGCGATCGTAGCGGCTCCGGGCGGCAACTGGGTAAGCCAGGCAGCCAAGTCGACAGCCGAAGAGTGCATACGGGGTGTGATCCTCTTCTCCAAGAAAACACCCCGTATCCGGACATCTAGCCCTGGAATCGATACTCTTCGAGCAGTCGGCGACCGATGATCATCTTTTGGATCTCGGCCGTGCCTTCGCCGATCAACAGCATCGGGGCCTCGCGGTAGAGGCGCTCGATCTCGTACTCCTTGGAGAAGCCGTAGCCGCCGTGGATCCGGAAGGCGTCCTCCACGACCTCCTTGCAGTACTCGGAGGCGAGGTACTTCGCCATCCCTGCTTCAAGGTCGTTTCGTTCCCCGGAGTCCTTTTTGCGCGCTGCGTTCACCATCATCGCATGCGCCGCCTCCACCTTGGTAGCCATCTCGGCCAGCTTGAACTGGATGGCCTGGTGCTGGGCGATCGCCTTGCCGAAAGTGTGACGCTGCTGGGCGTACTGGACGCCGAGCTCGAAGGCACGCTGAGCGACGCCGCAGCCACGCGCCGCGACATTGACGCGGCCGACCTCGACACCGTCCATCATTTGGTAAAAACCTCGGCCGGTGACCCCGCCGAGCACCCGGTCGGCGGAAATCCGCAGGCCGTCCATGATGAGCTCGGTCGTGTCGACGCCCTTGTAGCCCATTTTGTCGATCTTGCCGGGGATGGTCAGACCGGGGCGGACCTCTCCGAAGCCCGGCTCCTTCTCCACCAGGAAGGTGGTCATCGACTTGTGCGGCGCGGTGCCCTCGGGGTGTCCTTCGTCACTCCGCACCAGCACGGCCACCAGGGACGAGGTCCCGCCGTTCGTCAGCCACATCTTCTGGCCGTTCAGGACGTACTCCTCGCCGTCCTTCACCGCCTTCGACGTGATCGCCGACACGTCGGAGCCCAGGCCCGGCTCCGACATCGAGAAGGCGCCGCGGATGTCGCCGGCCGCCATCCTCGGCAGGAAGTGGTCCTTCTGCTCCTGCGTGCCGTGCTGCTTGAGCATGTACGCGACGATGAAGTGGGTGTTGATGATGCCGGACACCGACATCCAGCCGCGGGCGATCTCCTCCACGCACAGCGCGTAGGTGAGGAGGGACTCGCCCAGACCCCCGTACTCCTCGGGGATCATCAGGCCGAACAGCCCGAGTTCCTTCAGACCGTCGACGATCGCCTGCGGGTACTCGTCGCGGTGCTCCAGCTCGGTGGCGACCGGGATGATCTCCTTGTCCACGAAGTCGCGGACGGTGGAGAGGATTTCCTGCTGGACGTCGGTCAGACCGGCGGTCTGGGCGAGACGGGCCATGGCCTACTTCTCCTGCTGCTTCGGTTCCGGGCGGCCGGGCTGCTCGCCGCCGCGCTCCTTGATGTACGTCTCGGTCGGGACCATCACCTTGCGGCGGAACACGCAGACCAGCGTGCCGTCCTGCTTGTAGCCCCTGGTCTCCACGTGGACGATGCCGCGGTCGTTCTTCGACTTCGACGGCCACTTGTCCAGCACGGTCGTCTCGCCGTAGATCGTGTCGCCGTGGAAGGTCGGCGCCACGTGCCGGAGCGACTCGATCTCCAGGTTGGCGATCGCCTTGCCGGAGACGTCCGGCACGGACATGCCGAGCAGCAGCGAGTAGACGTAGTTCCCGACGACGACGTTCTTGCCGAAGTCCGTCGTCTTCTCCGCATAGTTCGTGTCCATGTGGAGCGGGTGGTGGTTCATGGTGAGGAGGCAGAACAGGTGGTCGTCGTACTCCGTGACCGTCTTTCCCGGCCAGTGCTTGTACGTCGCCCCGACCTCGAACTCCTCGTAGGTGCGTCCGAACTGCATCGCGCTCAGGCCTCCGGGATCTCGAACTTCGACGTGCGCTGCATGCCGGCGGCGCGTCCCTTGCCCGAGATGACCAGGGCCATCTTCCGGCTGGCCTCGTCGATCATCTCGTCGCCGAGCATCGCCGAGCCCTTCTTGCCGCCCGCCTCGGACGTGTAGTAGTCGTACGCGTCCAGGATCAGCTCGGCGTGGTCGTAGTCCTCCTGCGACGGCGAGAAGATCTCGTTGGACGCCTCGACCTGACCCGGGTGCAGCACCCACTTGCCGTCGAAGCCGAGGGCGGCGGCGCGCTGCGCGACCGCGCGGTAGCCGTCCACGTTGCGGATCTGCAGGTAGGGGCCGTCGATCGCCTGGAGGTTGTTGGCGCGGGCGGCCATCAGGATCTTCATCAGGATGTAGTGGTAGGCGTCCGCCGGGTAGCCGGGCGGCTGCTCGCCCACGACCAGGGACTTCATGTTGATGGACGCCATGAAGTCGGCCGGGCCGAAGATGATGGTCTCGACGCGCGGGGAGGCCTGCGCGATCTCGTTGACGTTGTTCAGGCCCTGGGCGTTCTCGATCTGCGCCTCGATGCCGATCCGCCCGACCTCGAAGCCCATCGTCTTCTCGATCTGCGTCAGCAGCAGGTCCAGCGCCACGATCTGCTGGGCGTCCTGGACCTTCGGCAGCATGATGCAGTCGAGGTTCGGGCCGGCGCCCTCGACGACCGTCACGACGTCCCGGTACGTCCACTCGGTCGTCCAGTCGTTGACGCGCACGACGCGGGTCTTGCCGGTCCAGTCGCCCTCGTTGAGGAACTTCACGATGGTGTGCCGCGCCTCGGGCTTGGCGAGCGGCGCGCAGGCGTCCTCCAGGTCGAGGAAGACCTGGTCCGCGGGGAGGCCCTGCGCCTTCTCCAGGAAGCGCGGGTTCGAGCCGGGCACCGCCAGGCAGGAACGCCGGGGGCGAAGGCGGTTCACGGTCGTCATGCGGGGACCTCCAGGGGGTCGAGCTTGTTCGCGTTGCGGATCTCGTCGACGATGCGGCCGATGATCCCGGTGATGTCGAAGTCCTTCGGGGTGAAGACCGCGGCCACTCCGGCCGCCCGCAGCTGTTCGGCGTCACCGTTCGGGATGATGCCACCGGCGATCACCGGTATATCTGTGGCACCGGCCACACGGAGCCGTTCGAGGACGTCCGGCACCAGCTGGGCGTGCGATCCGGACAGGATGGACAGGCCCACCGCGTGCACGTCCTCGGCGAGGGCGGCGTCCACGATCTGCTCCGGGGTGAGCCGGATGCCCTGGTAGACCACCTCGAACCCGGCGTCGCGGGCCCGCACGGCGATCTGCTCGGCGCCGTTGGAGTGCCCGTCCAGGCCCGGCTTGCCGACCAGGAAGCGCAGCTTGCCCACGCCGAGGTCCTTGGCCGTCAGTTCCACCTTGCGGCGGACCGCCGACAGTGCCGAGCCCTCCTCGGCGGCCACCGCCACCGGAGCGGAGGAGACACCGGTCGGCGCCCGGAACTCGCCGAACACCTCCCGCAGCGCCCCGGCCCACTCGCCGGTCGTGACGCCGGCGCGGGCGCACTCCAGGGTGGCCTCCATGAGGTTGTCGGTGCCGCGCGCCGCCTCCTTCAGCTTCTCCAGCGCCTTGCAGGGGCGCGGGTGGTTGAAGGGCGGCTGGTACCGCGTGTCGCGCCAGTTCTGCAGCGAGGCGATGACCCGGGCCTCCACCGCCGGGTCGACCGTCTGGATCGCGGTGTCCAGGTCGGCGGTCAGCGGGTTGGGCTCGGTGCCCTCGAAGGCGTTGACACCGATGATCTTCTCCTCGCCGGACTCGATCCGGGCGCGGCGTTCGGCGTGCGAGGAGACCAGCTGGGACTTGAGGTAGCCGGACTCGACGGCGGCCATCGCGCCGCCCATCTCCTCGATCCGTCCCATCTCCGCGAGCGAGTCCGCGACCAGCTGCTCCACCTTCGCCTCGATCACCTTCGAACCCTCGAAGATGTCGTCGTACTCCAGCAGATCGCTCTCGTACGCCAGGACCTGCTGGATGCGCAGCGACCACTGCTGGTCCCAGGGCCGGGGCAGGCCCAGGGCCTCGTTCCAGGCCGGCAGCTGCACGGCACGCGCGCGTGCGTCCTTGGAGAGGGTGACGGCCAGCATCTCCAGCACGATCCGCTGGACGTTGTTCTCCGGCTGTGCCTCGGTCAGACCGAGCGAGTTGACCTGGACGCCGTAGCGGAAGCGCCGGTGCTTGGGGTTCTCGATGCCGTACCGCTCGCGGGTGACCTGGTCCCAGATGCGGCCGAACGCGCGCATCTTGCACATCTCCTCGATGAACCGGACACCCGCGTTCACGAAGAAGGAGATGCGGCCGACCACGTCGCCCATGCGCTCCTGCGGCACCTGTCCGCTGTCGCGCACCGCGTCGAGCACGGCGATCGCGGTGGACATCGCGTACGCGATCTCCTGCACCGGCGTGGCCCCGGCCTCCTGCAGGTGGTAGCTGCAGATGTTGATCGGGTTCCACTTCGGGATGTGGGAGACCGTGTACGCGATCATGTCCGTCGTCAGGCGGAGCGAGGGCCCCGGCGGGAAGACGTGCGTCCCCCGGGACAGGTACTCCTTGACGATGTCGTTCTGTGTCGTGCCCTGGAGCCTGGTGATGTCCGCGCCCTGCTCCTCGGCGACGACCTGGTAGAGCGCCAGCAGCCACATGGCGGTGGCGTTGATCGTCATCGAGGTGTTCATCTGCTCCAGGGGGATGTCCTGGAACAGCCGGCGCATGTCACCGAGGTGGGCCACCGGCACGCCGACCCGGCCGACCTCGCCGCGGGCGAGGATGTGGTCGGAGTCGTACCCGGTCTGGGTCGGCAGGTCGAACGCGACCGACAGACCCGTCTGGCCCTTGGCGAGGTTGCGCCGGTACAGCTCGTTGGACGCCTCGGCCGTGGAGTGACCGGCGTAGGTGCGCATGAGCCACGGCCGGTCCTTCTGACGCTCAGTCATCTGCTACCCCCGGCTTTCTCAGATGTTCCGGAAGCGGTTGATGGCGTCGATGTGCTGCGCGCGCTTCTCGTGGTCGCGCACGCCCAGCCCCTCCCCGGGTGCCATGCACAGCACGCCGACCTTGCCCTGGTGCAGGTTGCGGTGCACGTCGTAGGCCGCCTGGCCGGTGTCCTCGAGGGAGTACACCTTCGACAGGGTCGGGTGGATCTTCCCCTTGGAGATCAGCCGGTTGGCCTCCCAGGCCTCGCGGTAGTTGGCGAAGTGCGAGCCGATGATGCGCTTCAGCGACATCCACAGGTAGCGGTTGTCGTACTGGTGCATGTAGCCCGAGGTCGAGGCGCAGGTGGTGATGGTGCCGCCCTTGCGGGTGACGAACACCGAGGCGCCGAAGGTCTCGCGGCCGGGGTGCTCGAAGACGATGTCGATGTCCTCGCCGCCGGTGAGCTCACGGATGCGCTTGCCGAAGCGCTTCCACTCCTTGGGGTCCTGGGTGTTCTCGTCCTTCCAGAACTTGTAGCCCTCGGCGTTGCGGTCGATGATCGCCTCGGCGCCCATCTTCCGGCAGATCTCCGCCTTCTGGTCGCTGGAGACGACGCAGATCGGGTTGGCGCCGCCGGCCAGCGCGAACTGGGTGGCGTAGGAGCCGAGTCCGCCGCTCGCGCCCCAGATGAGGACGTTGTCGCCCTGCTTCATGCCGGCGCCGTTGCGGGAGACCAACTGGCGGTACGCGGTGGAGTTGACCAGGCCCGGGGCGGCGGCCTCCTCCCAGCTGAGGTGGTCCGGCTTGGGCATCAGCTGGTTGGACTTGACCAGGGCGATCTCGGCGAGGCCGCCGAAGTTGGTCTCGAAGCCCCAGATGCGCTGCTCGGGGTCGAGCATCGTGTCGTTGTGGCCGTCCGAGGACTCCAGCTCGACGGAGAGGCAGTGTGCGACGACCTCGTCGCCGGGCTTCCAGGAGTTGACACCGGGACCGGTGCGCAGCACGACGCCCGCGAGGTCGGAGCCGATGATGTGGTACGGCAGGTCGTGGCGCTTGGCCAGCTCGCTGGTGCGCCCGTAGCGCTCCAGGAAGCCGAACGTCGACAGCGGCTCGAAGATCGAGGTCCACACCGAGTTGTAGTTGACCGAGGAGGCCATGACGGCCACCAGCGCCTCGCCGGGGCCGAGTTCGGGCAACGGCACGTCGTCGAGGTGGATCGACTTGCGGGGGTCCTTGTCGCGGGTCTCGAGGCCCGCGAACATCTCCGTCTCGTCCTTGTGCACGGTGACCGCGCGGTAGGACTCGGGGAGCGGCAGGGCGGCGAAGTCCTCCGACGTGGAGTCGGGCGACTGGATCGCGGCCAGGATGTCCTTGATGGTCACGGTGTTGCCTCCGGCGATGAGCGCCCTGAGGGAGGGGCGCTGAGGGTTACGTCGGTGTGCTGCTGAGGGTTGGGGGTTGCCGTCGGTTCGGCGGTGGTGCGGCAGCGCTTGGTGGGCGCGGGAGGTTGCCTGTGACGCAGGCGTCCGGACGGTGCGGGCGGTGGGCCCGCCGGGACGGTTCGCCCGGACTCCTTCAACGTATGGCACGCCGTGTCAGCCCGCAAGGCACTGAGTGTCAGAACCTGGGCTCAGGTGAAATCTTTACGCATCAGATGAGCGATGATCGATCGAATGGGCCGTGAAAGCGGTGCGAAAAGCGCCCCTGACATGGCAAAACGGCCACCCGATGGGGTGGCCGTTGTCACAGCGGTCGGCGCGCGCCGGAGGGTCGCTCAGCGCTCCTTCAGCGCCTGCTCGATGGTTCGCATCACCTCGTCCAGCGAGGCGTCCACGTGGGCGACCGTCACCAGGACCTCGCCGTGCGTGGACGCGGAGGCGGCCGGCGGCTTCGGCGGTGCGGTGCGCCGGCCCGCCATGATGCCGCTGCCGAACGTCTTGCGGACGATCGCGAAGGCGTGGTCCAGCTGGGCCTCCACATCGCCCTGGCCGCCGGCCCTGAGCCAGCGCCGCAGCACGTGGTTGTGCGCGGTGACCACGGCGGACGCGGCGACCTCCGCCAGCAGCGGGTCGTCACCCACGTCGTCGTGCGCGTGCTCGTCGAAGTGGCCGAGCAGATACCGGGTGAAGAGCCTCTCGTACCGGGCCACCGACGCGATCTCGGCCTCGCGCAGGGTGGGCACCTCGCGCGTCAGCTTGTAGCGGGCGACCGAGATCTCCGGCCGGGCCGCGTACATCTTCATGACCTCTTTGATGCCGCGGCACACCGTGTCGAGCGGGTGCTCGTGCGCGGGGGCGGCGTTGAGCACCGCCTCGGCGCGGACCAGCGTGTCGTCGTGGTCGGGGAAGATCGCCTCTTCCTTGGAGCGGAAGTGACGGAAGAACGTACGGCGGGCCACCCCGGCGGCGGCCGCGATCTCGTCGACGGTGGTGGCTTCGTACCCCTTGGTCGCGAACAGCTCCATCGCGGCGGCCGCAAGTTCCCGGCGCATTTTGAGCCGCTGGGCGGCGGCACGCGAGCCTGCGGCGCTCTCCGGCGGCTCGGTCGTGGCTGACGTACGTGCGGACTTGGCGGGCTGGGACATGCCCTGAACGTACTGCATGCGCGCAGCTCGATGCGCGTGCCCGGGGGTTCCCCCGCCCTCGGCGGGCGGGGGAGGTGCGCCAGGGACGGGCGGCGCGAACCGGCCGGGGGCGAGCAGTCCGCCCCACTCCGCGCCGCCCGGGAACCGGTCGCCGGGACGCCGCTCAGCGCTTGGCATATTCGCGGAAGCCACGGCCGGTCTTGCGGCCGAGGCAGCCCGCGGCCACCAGGTGCTCCAGCAGCGGCGCCGGGGCGAGACCGGGGTCGCGGAACTCGCGGTGCAGCACTTTCTCGATGGCCAGCGACACATCCAGGCCCACGACGTCCAGCAGCTCGAAGGGGCCCATCGGGTAGCCGCCCCCCAGCTTCATCGCGGCGTCGATGTCGTCGAGCGACGCGTAGTGCTCCTCGACCATCTTGATCGCGTTGTTCAGGTACGGGAACAGCAGCGCGTTCACGATGAACCCGGCCCGGTCGCCGCAGTCCACGGCGTGCTTGCGGATGGTCGTGCAGACCTCCCGCACGGTGGCGTGGACGTCGTCGGCGGTCAGCACCGTGCGCACCACCTCGACCAGTTTCATGGCCGGCGCGGGGTTGAAGAAGTGCATGCCGATCACGTCCTGCGGGCGCGAGGTGGCGCGGGCGCAGGCGACGACCGGGAGGGAGGACGTGGTGGTGGCGAGCACCGCGCCCGGCTTGCAGACCTTGTCCAGCGTCGCGAACAGCTGCCGCTTGACCTCCAGGTCCTCGGCGACCGCCTCGACCGCGAGATCGACGTCGGCGAAGTCGTCGTAGGTGCCCGTCGGACGGACCCGCTCCAGGGTCTGGGCGGCCGCCTCGGCGGTCATCCGGCCCTTGTCGACGGAGCGCGCCAGGGACTTCCCGATCCGTGCCTTGGCACCGAGTGCCTTCTCCTCGCTGCGGGCGGCCAGGACCACCTCGTAACCGGCCTTCGCGAAGACCTCGGCGATCCCGGAGGCCATCGTGCCCGACCCCGCCACGCCCACCGCACGCACCGGACGGCCCTCGGCCGCGGCACCGTCCTCGCGCGGGGTGAGGGCGTCGGCCACGACGGTCGCGCTGCCCGGCGACTCGTACGTGTAGAAGCCGCGCCCCGCCTTGCGGCCCGTCAGGCCCGCCTCGCTGAGCTGCTTGAGGACCGGGGCCGGGGCGTGCAGCCGGTCACGGGACTCGGCGTACATGGCTTCCAGGACCGTCCGGGCGGTGTCGATGCCGATCAGGTCGAGCAGCGCCAGCGGGCCCATGGGCAGACCGCAGCCCAGCCGCATCGCGGCGTCGATGTCCTCCCGGGAGGCGTAGTTGGCCTCGTACATCGCGGCGGCCTGGTTGAGGTAGCCGAACAGCAGCCCGTCGGCGACGAATCCCGGCCGGTCGCCGACCGCCACCGGCTCCTTGCCCAGGTCCAGGGCCAGATTGGTGACCGCGGTGACGGCCGCGGGGGCGGTCAGCACACAGGAGACGATCTCCACCAGCTTCATCGCCGGCGCCGGGTTGAAGAAGTGCATGCCCAGCACCCGCTCGGGGCGGGCGGAGTCGGCGGCGAGGCGGGTGACGGACAGCGCGTTCGTGCCGGTCGCCAGGATGGTCTCCGGCCGCACGATCCCGTCGAGCTCCCGGAGGATCTGCTGCTTGATCTCGTACGACTCCGGGGCGACCTCGATCACCAGATCGGCGTCGGCCGCGGCCGTCAGGTCGGTGGCGGTGGTCACGCGGGCCAGGAGGTCCGCGCGCTGCTGCTCGGTCAGCCGGCCGCGCTCCACGGCGCGGGCGGTCGAGGCCTCCAGCGCGCTGACGCACCGGGCGGTCCGGTCCTCGCCGATGTCGATGCCGACGACGTCGCGGCCGGCGGCGGCCAGGACCTCGGCGATGCCGGTGCCCATCGTGCCGAGGCCGACCACGGCGATGGTCTTGAGCGGGGACAGAGGGGTGTCGGACAGGGGAGTGGCCATCGCGGGACTCCAGGAATGAGGGTGACGACGGAATGCACGCCCGGGTGCGCCGAAGGGCGCACCCGGGTACGTGCGGGATGCGGGTGTGGACCGGGCTGCGAGCGCACACGCCCGGTGCCGTCGGCGGAGCGACGGCGGATCCGGCCGGCCCTGTCCCGGGGCCGAGCCGTACTGCGGTACACGGGGTACCGAACCGACTGCGACTCACGACGGCCGCGTCACCAGACCGTCGTGAGGAGGGTAGCGAGTGGGTAACCCGCTCGTCTGAGCTTAACCCGCGGGTAACGAGCGCGCCAGCCCCCGGGTTTGTGATGTAGGTCCCGAGCACCCCGCCCGGCACCTAATCTCGGGGGCATGGACGAAGAGTTGCGATCGCTCACGGAGCGCTTACGGGCGGAGTCGGGGGGATCGGCGGCGTACGACCGTCTCCTGGACACCGACGACCGGGATACCCTGGCCGGCGTCCTCACCGCACCCGGGCAGCCGCTGTGGGCCCGGGAACTGGCCGCCTTCCGGCTGGGGCTGGCGGGGGACCGCAGGGCCTTCGAGGCCCTCGTCCTCCTCCTCAACCACCGCGACCCGCCACGCTGTGCCTCCGCCGCCCACGCCCTCGCCCGACTCGGCGACCCGCGCACCGCCCGCGCCGCCGCCGCGCTCGCCACCAACGAACTCCGCGTCGCCTACGCCCTGCACCCGGTGCGGCTGCTCACCCAACTGCGCGCCCCCGAGGCGGTGCCGGCCCTGATCACCACGCTGCGGCGCCGGCTGCGCCCCCACGACCCGTACCGCCGGGTCGCGCTCGCCTGCGTCGAAGGGCTCGGCGAACTCGGCGACCCGCGCGCGGCGCCCGTACTGAACGAGGCCCTCGCCCACCCGGCGCTGGCCGAGGCGGCGGTGCACGCCCTGGCCCGGATCCCCCGGCAGGGCGGCCCCCGACCACGAATCCCCGGACAGCGTTAGCCCCTGGCCCTCAGCCGACCAGCCGCTTGGCGTATCGCACCTCGGGCACCGCCACGCCGTCCACCTCGAAGGGCTCCTCCGCGCCGTCCGCGCCGAACCCCGCCCGCTCGTAGAACCGGCGGGCGCGGGTGTTCTCCTTGAGCACCCACAGATACATGCGCCGGTGACCGGCGGAGGCGCAGCGCCGGGTGGCCTCCGTGAGCAGCGTCCGTCCCACACCCCGGCCGATGTGCCCCGGGCGCAGGTACAGCGCGTACAACTCGGCGTCGTCGGTGCGCACGTCGCCGTCCCGGTAGGGCCCGAAGGCGGCCCATCCGACGACGTCGCCGCCCTCGCCCTCGGCGACCAGGTCGACCACACGGCCGTCGCCCCCCAGCAGGCGGGCGCGATGCCGCTCGGCGTCCGCCCCGATGTCCATGCGGTCGAGATACGGCTGCGGGACGAGGCCGCGGTACGCGTGCCGCCACCCGCCCGTCCGGATCCCGGCGACGTCCTCGCAGTCGTCCACGGTCATCGGCCGCACCGGGAAGGCGCTCAGACTGTCGGGGGCCGGGACGTCGGGCAGGTCGCTCATGCGTTCATGATGGACCATGGGTACGACAGCCCGGCCCCCGACGGTGCGTCAGCACTCAGCCGCGGAAGCCGAGCAGCCCGTGCAGGGTCGACCCGCGGGCCGTGTGCGGTGCCGCCTTCGACGCCAGGGGCTTGGGGTCGGGCAGCGCCGCGCAGACCGCGTCGGCCTCGCCCCGACCACCGCGCGGCACGGTCCCGTCGGTGAGATAGGCGGCCAGATGCCGGTCCAGGCAGGCGTTCCCGCTCAGCGTGATGCCGTGGTTGCCGCCGCCCGACTCGACCACCAGACTGGAGCGGGACAGCAGCCGGTGGACGGTGACGCCGCCCTGGTAGGGGGTCGCCGCGTCGTGCGTCGCCTGGAACAGCAGCGCCGGCGGCAGCTCACTGTTGCGGACGCGCTCCGGGCGCACGGACTCGGTCGGCCAGAACGCGCAGGGTGCGTTGTACCAGGCGTTGTTCCAGGTCATGAACGGCGCCCGCTCGTAGGCCTCCCAGTTGTCCTTGCGCCACTGCCCCCAGTCCCGCGGCCAGGAGGCGTCCCGGCACTCGACCGCCGTGTAGACGCTGTAGCCGTTGTCCCCGGCGGCGTCGCTCGCGCCGAAGTTCTCGTACGCCTCGATCAGCGGCTCGGCGTCCTTGTCGTTCACGTACGCGGAGAACGCCTCCGCGAGATAGGGCCAGTAGCCGTTGTAGTAGCCGCCCGGGAGGTAGGTGTCCTCGAGTTCGGCGGCGCCCACCCTGCCGCCGGCCGGGTCCTTCTTCAGGGCCGCGCGCATCGCGTACCACTTGGCCTCGACCTTCTCCGCGTCGGTGCCGAGACGGTACGTCGTGTCGTACTTGGCCACCCAGTCCATGAAGGCGCGGTGACGGTCGTTGAAGGCGTGGTCCTGGTTCAGATTGGCGTCGTACCAGACCTCGGTGGGGTCCACCACCGAGTCCAGGACCAGCCGTCGCACCCGCTCCGGGAACAGCTTGGCGTAGACGGCGCCCAGGTAGGTGCCGTAGGAGTAGCCGAAGTAGTTGATCTTCTTCGCGCCGAGGGCCCGCCGGATCACGTCGATGTCGCGCACGGCGGCGCCCGTGTCGAGGTGCGGCAGCAGATCGCCGTATTTCCTGCCACAGGCCTCGGCGAAGGCACGCACCCGCTGGAGGTTGGCCTGCTCCACCTCGGGCGAGGTGGGGACCGAGTCGGGGCGTACGGGGTCGAAGTGGTCCGGCGCGCAGTCCAGTGCCGGCTCGCTCGCGCCGACCCCGCGCGGGTCGAAGCCGATGACGTCGTACTGGGCCGCCACCTTCTTCGGCAGCGCCGACGCGACGAAGCCGGCCAGGGTGAGCCCGCTGCCGCCGGGTCCGCCCGGGTTCACCAGCAACGGGCCCTGGTACTTCTTCGCGGTGTGCGGCACACGGGAGAGGGCGAGCGTGATCGTCCGCCCGGTGGGGTCGGCGTGGTCCAGCGGCACCTCGACGGACGCGCACTGGAGCGTCGGGTAGTCGTCGGTGCCGCACTTCCTCCACGCGGGTTTCGCGGCGTGGAACGGTTCCGCGGCGCGCGGTGTGCCGGCCTCGGCGGGGACGGCCGCGAGGCTTCCGGCCATGACGACGGCGGCACCGCACAGCACGGCTGCGCGTTTACTCATGGGTCCTCCCAGGACGGAGGTGGCGCGGACCGCGGGGCTCACGGTCCTCGCGGCAATGTCCCGGTATGGGGCCCCACATGAACATGTTCGGTTGATTGTTGACCCAATTGGGCCGCCGGATGCGCTCGAACGCGCTTAAAGCAGCGTCAGTTGGGTCGGCTCGGCCGTCGGGGGCTCCGCGGGCGCGGCGGGCCGGATCCGGCGCGGCATGCCCGCACCGGCGGGACCGATGCCGTACTCCTGGGCCAGCTCGTGCACCTGACGGGTGATGCGGCGCTGGTACCACTTCGGCGCGTACGCCCCTTCCGCGTACAGCCGCTGGTAGCGGTCGACCAGGTGCGGGTGGTGGCGCGCGAGCCAGGACATGAACCACTCACGGGCGCCGGGCCGCAGATGCAGCACCAGGGGGGTGACGGAGGTGGCGCCCGCGGCCGCGATGGCCCGCACGGTCGCCCGCAGCTGGTCCGGCCGGTCGCTCAGGAACGGGATCACCGGTGCCATCAGGACCCCGCAGCCGATGCCGTGTCCGGCGAGCGCGCGGACCACGTCCAGCCGCCGCTCCGGGGCCGGGGTGCCCGGCTCGACCGTGCGCCACAGCGTCTCGTCGGTGAAACCCACCGAGACCGAGATGCCGACGTCGGTCACCTCGGCCGCCTGTCGCAGCAGCGGGAGGTCCCGCAGGATCAGCGTGCCCTTGGTGAGGATCGAGAAGGGGTTCGCGTGGTCGCGCAGAGCGGCCAGGATGCCCGGCATCAGCCGGTAGCGGCCCTCCGCGCGCTGGTAGCAGTCGACGTTGGTGCCCATCGCTATGTGCTCACCCTGCCAGCTGCGGGAGGAGAGCCGGCGGCGCAGCAGCTCCGGCGCGTTCGTCTTGACCACGATCTGGCTGTCGAAGCCGAGGCCGGTGTCGAGGTCGAGATAGCTGTGGGTCTTGCGGGCGAAGCAGTAGACGCACGCGTGCGTGCAGCCCCGGTAGGGGTTCACCGTCCATTCGAAGGGCATGCGGGAGGCCCCCGGCACCCGGTTGACGATCGAGCGGGCCCGGATCTCGTGGAAGGTGATGCCACGGAACTCCGGCATGTCGAAGGTACGGGTGATCACCGCCTCCGCGCCGAACAGCGCGGCGTCGGCCCGGCTGTGTTCGGAGTCCGGGGTGAGGTTCTCCCAGCGCATGACGCCTCCTCTGGCTGTACTGCGCCACAGAATAGAACAAGTGTTCCCTTGATCGTGCGAGTGACATGTTCGGTCAGAACCGGAACCCCGATTTGGGCGGCCGGGCACAGGGGTGGTTGGCTTGCCCCGACCCTGAGAACCCATGCCCTGGAGGAAAGCGATGGCGCAGGTCGAGGCCACTACGGAGCGGATCGTCGAGGCGGACGCGGAGACGGTGTTCGACGCCCTCGCCGACTACAGCGGCACCCGCGCGAAGCTGCTCCCCGAGCAGTACAGCGAGTACGAGGTCCGCGAGGGCGGCGACGGCGAGGGCACCCTCGTGCACTGGAAACTCCAGGCCACCAGCAAGCGCGTGCGCGACTGCCTCCTGGAGGTCACCGAGCCGGCCGACGGCGAACTCGTCGAGAAGGACCGCAACTCCTCGATGGTCACCACCTGGCGCGTCACCCCCGCCGGCGAGGGCCGGTCCCGGGTCGTCGTGACCACCGTCTGGAACGGCGCCGGGGGCATCGGCGGCTTCTTCGAGAAGACCTTCGCCCCCAAGGGCCTGGCCCGGATCCACGACGCCCTGCTGGCCAGGCTGGCCGCCGAGGTGGAGAAGTAGCCGCCGCGGGACCTCCTCAAGACCCGAGAACCGGTGGGGAGTTGGCTCCTCACCGGTTCGGGTGATCTGCCGGCGGACCGCCTCTGTCCCGTAACTCGCCGCGCTTGCTCGTAGTTGTCGCTTTTACGCGGGAAATGTCCGGCGGTGCGACGAGGGGAGCGGCACGTGGGCGGGATCACTCTGACGCAGGACGAGCCGGTCACGGCGCCGCCGGCCGGCGGTCCGCCGCCACCGGCCGCCGAGCCCGGCCTGAGCCCGCGCCGGGTCCGCCTGGTCTTCGTCGCCCTGATGCTCGCCCTGCTGCTCGCCGCCCTCGAGCAGATGATCGTCGCCACCGCACTCCCGAAGATCGTCGGCGAGCTGCACGGCCTGAACAGCATGTCCTGGGTGATCACCGCCTATCTGCTCACCGCGACCGTCGGACTGCCCGTCTACGGCAAGCTCGGCGATCAGCTGGGCCGCAAGGGCGTCTTCCAGTTCGCGATCCTCGTCTTCGTCGTCGGATCCGCGCTGGCCGGCCGCGCGACGACCATGGATCAGCTCATCGCCTGCCGCGCGGTGCAGGGCGTCGGCGCGGGCGGACTGCTGATCGGCGTCCAGGCGATCATGGCGGACATCGTGCCCGCGCGGCAGCGCGGCCGCTTCATGGGGCTGATCGGCGCCGCCTTCGGCCTCGCCTCCGTGGCGGGCCCCCTGCTCGGCGGCTACTTCACCGACCACCTCTCGTGGCGCTGGTGCTTCTACGTCAACGTGCCGTTCGGCATCGTCACCATGGTCGTCGTCGCCCTGGCGCTCAGACTCCCCAAACCGGCCGCCCGGGCCCGCTTCGACCTCCTCGGCACCCTGCTGCTGGCCGCCGCCTCCACCTGCCTGGTGCTGCTGACCAGCTGGGGCGGCACCGAGTACGCCTGGGACTCCCGGCTCGTGCTGGGCCTCGGCGCGGGCGCCGCCGCGGCCACCGTCCTCTTCCTGGTCGCCGAGCGCTTCGCCGCCGAACCCCTCATCCCGCTGCGGCTGTTCCGGGACTCCGTCTTCAACGTCACCGGCCTGGTGGGCCTGGTGATCGGCGTCGCCCTGTTCGGCGCCGCGAGCTATCTCCCGACGTATCTGCAGATGGTCGAGGGAGCCGGCGCCACCGAGTCCGGACTGCTGATGCTGCCCATGATGGGCGGCATCGTCGGCGCGTCGGTCATCTCCGGACAGCTCATCAGCCGCACCGGCCGCTACCGACGCCACCCCGTCGTCGGCAGCGCCCTGGCCGTCGTCGGGATGTGGCTCCTCTCCCGCCTGGAGACCGGCACGCCCCGGCTGCACTACAGCATCTGGATGGCCGTGCTCGGCGCCGGTATCGGCATGGTGATGCCGGTGCTGATCCTCGCCGTGCAGAACTCCGTGCGCCCCTCCGACCTCGGCACCGCCACCAGCGCCAACAACTACTTCCGGCAGATCGGCGGCAGCGTCGGCGCCGCCGTCTTCGGCACCCTCTTCGCGGGGCGGCTCACCGACGCGCTCGACGAGCGGCTCCCCGCGGACGCCGGCGCCGTGCCCGCGGACGCCGAGTCGATCACACCGGAGCTCGTGCACGCGCTGCCGCCCGAACTGCGCGACGCCTACGTCCAGGCTTACGCGGACGCCATGCCGCGCATCTTCCTCTATCTGGTGCCGGTGCTCGTCCTCGGCCTGCTCATCGCCTTCTTCCTCAAGGAGAAACCACTGGTGTCCCACCACACCCCCATCGCCGACCCGGCCCCGGACGCCCCGCACCTCCACGCGCGCGTGCCGCACGCCCGTGCGCCGCACGCCGGCGGCATCCCCGTCTGCGGAACCGTGCAGCATCCCGACGGGACGGCCGTACCGCGCGCGGCGCTCACCCTCATCGACGTCTCCGGACAGCAGACCGGCCGCGGCGCCAGCGGCGAGGACGGACGGTACGCGCTGGCCACGCCCGGCCCGGGAGCGTACGTCCTGATCGCCGCCGCCGGCGGTCACCAGCCGCAGGCGGTCTCCGTGACCGTCGGCGAACGGCCGGTCGAACTCGACGTCGTCCTCGGCGGCGCCGGCCGGCTCGCCGGCAGCGTCCTCACCGCCGACGGCACACCGGTGCGCGACGCCGCCGTCACCCTCACCAACGTCCACGGGGAGGTCGTCGCCGGCACCCGCAGCGGACGCGAGGGCGGTTACGTCATCGGCGAGCTGGTGGCCGGCGAGTACACCCTCGCGGCGAGCGCCCCGGCCTTCCGCCCGGCCGCCCTCCCGGTCACCGTCCAGGCGGCCCGCGAGACCCGCCAGGACATCGAGCTGGCCGGCGGGGCCGTGCTGCGCGGCACGGTGCGGGCCGGGGGCGGACGGCCCGTGGAGGAGGCGCGCGTGACCCTCCTGGATGCCGCGGGCAACGTCGTCGACACCCTCACCACCGGGCCCGACGGCACCTTCCGGTTCATCGACCTGGCGTCCGGCGAGTACACCGTCATCGCCGCCGGATACCCGCCCGTCGCGACCGTGCTCCAGGTGGCCGGCGGAGGCCGCACGGAACGCGACCTCCAGCTCGGGCACGAGGACTGAAAGGGTCCCTCACACGGGAAAACGCGCGCTGGACCGGGCGGGCAATTCCAGCAATGCCACACATCGCAACCGACCGTGGCCGTACGGTGGTGACGGCGGTACAGATCTTGCGCAGCCGGGGGAGAGAGGGCCTGGGCCATGGACCGTGGCACCGAGCGGAACGCACCTCCCGATCGCCGCACCGGTGACGGCACGGCGACCGAACGGGGCGGCGTCGGCCGGATCCCGCTGGCCGTGGTCGTCGTCGACCGCGACGGACTCGTCTCGCACTGGAGCACGGGCGCGCGGCGCCTCTTCGCACTCTCCAAGAAGGAGGCCCTCGGCCGACCGGCCGTCGACCTGCTGCCGGTCACCGGGGCCCTGCCCGAGGAGGACGAGGACACCCCGTACGGGGCGTACGCGCCCTACGACGGACTGGGCCCCGGCCTCGGCGTCTCGCTCGGCGGCGGCCTGGCCTACCCGGCGGCCGGCCGGGCCCGCCTGGCCGGAGCCGGGGCGGGCCGTGTCGACGTGCTGTGGTGGGCGTATCCGCTCGTCGGACCGGGAGAGGAGCGGCTGCTGGTGCTGGCCGCCGACGCGGACGGGCTGCGCACGGACGAGGCCGGGGTGTTCGAGCGCATAGCGCCCGGTTTCGCCCTGCACACCGACTTCCCCGGCGCCGAGGAGCTCGCCCGCCGGCTGCCCGAGATCCTCCCCAGCATGAGCGTCGACGACAGCGCGCGCATCGTCGCCCAGGTCCTCGAACTGGGCTACCCCATCCTGGAGTTCAGCCAGAACGACCGCGTGCCGGTCACCCCCGACTGGGGCGTGCCCCGGCGCGTGGAGCGCAGGGAGCGCCGCGAACGGGCCGCGCGGGCCCTGGCGGCGGGCGAACCGCTGCCCGAGGAACTGCGGGACGAGAGCGAGGACCTCGAGTACGCCGCCGTCCGCGAGCGCCTGGAATTCCTCAACGAGGTCAGCTCCCGCATCGGCACCTCCCTGGACCTCGCGCGCACCATCGTCGAGGTCAGCAAGGCCGTGGTGCCCCGCTTCACCGACGTGGCCGGCACCTATCTGCGCGAACAGGTCGTCGCCGGTGAGGGGTTCGACGAGGGGGTCCCGGACACCACCACCATGTGGCACCGGGTCGCCCTGGAGCACACCGACGAACCCGGCCGCTGGGACGACGTCGTGCCCGTCGGCGAGGCCATGCCCTTTCCGGCGCACACCCCGTTCTTCCAGTGCATGACCACCGGCGAACCCGTCCTCGTGCCGCACATCAGCGAGGAGATGGGCCACGCCATCGCCTCCCAGTTCGACAAGCGCGACATCCGGCCCCTGATCACCGGCCGTTCCATGCTGGTCGTCCCGCTGAAGGCGCGTCAGGTCGTCCTCGGCTTCATGATCCTGCTGCGCCATCCGGAGCGCCGGCTGTTCGACGACATGGACCGGGTCACCGGCGCCGAACTCGCCGCCCGGGCCGGGCTCGTGCTCGACAACGCGCGCATGTACACGTACCAGGAGAACGTCGCCGAGACGCTCCAGGACAGCATGCTGCCGCACATCCCGCCGCGCATGGCGGGCTGCGACATCGCCACCCGCTATCTGCCGGGCACCCTGCTCGGCCGGATCGGCGGCGACTGGTTCGACTCGGTCAAACTGCCCGGCGCCCGGACCGCGTTCGTCGTGGGCGACGTCATGGGACACGGCCTGAACTCGGCCGCCATGATGGGCCAGTTGCGCACCGCCGTGCAGACCATGGCCGCCCTGGACCTGCCGCCCGCGCAGCTGCTGCGCAACCTCGACGACCTGGCGCAGCGGCTCGGCGACGGCTACCTGGCCACCTGCCTGTACGCCGTCTACGACCCCATCGTGAGCGAACTGCACCTGGCCAACGCCGGGCACATCCCGCCGGTGCTGGTGCGGGCCGCGGACGGACGCAGCGAACTGCTGGACCTGCCCACGGGTGCCCCCATCGGCGTCGGCGGGGTGCCGTTCGAGGCGGTGCGGGTGCGCGTGGAGCCCGGCGACCGACTGGTGATGTGCACCGACGGACTGGTCGAGGTGCGCGGCGAGGACATCGGCGTCGGCCTCGCCACCCTGTGCGAGTCCGCCGCCCACCCGGCCGCCTCCATGGACGACGCCTGCGACACCATCATCCGCGCCCTCAACACCAGAGGCGGCCGCAAGGACGACGTGGCGCTGCTGATGGCCCGCCTGAGCGGCATCGAACCCGACGACGTCGCCGAATGGCGGTTCACCCCCGAACCGTCCGAGGTGGGCCGGGCCCGCGCGGCGGTCCGGGAACAGCTCCACGACTGGCGGCTGCCCAAGCTCGCCGACGGCGCCGAGTTGATGGTGAGCGAGCTCGTCACCAACGCCGTACGGCACTCCCACGCCCGGCCCGTCGCCCTGCGGCTGGTGCGCGGGGACACGCTGCTGTGCGAGGTGGAGGACGACGACCACGAGCTGCCGACGCTGCTCAACGCACGGCCGACGGACGAGACCGGGCGCGGGCTGCGCGTGGTCAGCACCCTTGCCCGCGAGTGGGGGACGAGCCGGACGACGTCCGGGAAGACCGTGTGGTTCGAGCTGACCCTGCCGCGCCGCTGACCGCGGTGACCGCCGACTCCGGTGGTACAAGGGCGCGTTGCGGGGGGAACGAGCCGTGAAGGAATGCGCTCGCGCGCTTGTCCGCGCGCCCGGGGCGCGATACACCGTACTGGCCCGTCACACGGGGCGGGTCGGTGTCGCACCCTGGGGAGTCGGTCATGAGCGTGACGAGTCGGTACCGGGAGGCCTGGGAAGGCTTCTGGCGTGAGGCACCGGACGAGGAGGGGGCCGTCTTCTGGGACGCGGAGCCCGCCCTGACCGTGGCCCGCCACCTCGCCCTGTTCGAACCGCATCTCACCGACCCGGGGCTCGCGCTGGTGGACCTCGGCTGCGGCAACGGCACCCAGACCCGCTTCCTGGCCGACCGCTTCCCCCACGTCCTCGGCGCCGACCTGTCCCCGGCCGCCCTGGACCACGCCCGCCGGGCGGACCCGGCCGGGCAGGCGACGTACCGTCAGCTGGACGCCGCGGAGAAGGCCGAGGCGCAGGCGCTGCACGCGGAACTCGGCGACGCCAACGTCTATGTGCGCGGTGTCCTGCACCAGTGCGAGGCGGACGACCGGCAGGCGCTGGCGGACGGCATCGCCACGATCGTGGGCGAGCGCGGCCGCGCCTTCCTCGTCGAGCCGTCCGAGGCCGCGGGAGCGGTGCTGCGGAGCTTCGCCGCCGGCCCCGGCGGCCCGCCACCCAAACTCGCGCCGGTCCTCCGGCACGGCATAGCCCCCGGCGAGGTCGCCGACGCGGCGGTGCCCGAGTTCCTGACCGCGGCCGGCCTCACCGTACTGGCGACCGGCACCCTCCCGCTGACCACCACCGAGTACGGCCCCGACGGCACCCGCATAGAACTGCCGTCCCTCTGGTTCGTGACGGGCCGCGCCACGTAGGATCCCGCAGGTCGGCGGACCCGCCCGGCACCGGCCGGGCCCGTCAGTGGTCTGGACCGGTGAGAGTTGTCCACAGGCTGCCCGGGATTCGGCGGAACGACGTAGCGTGTTCTGCATGAAGATCCTCATCAGCGCCGACATGGAGGGCGCCACCGGTGTCACCTGGCCGGCCGACGTGCTGCCGGGGACTCCCCAGTGGGAGCGGTGCCGGTCCCTGTTCACCTCGGACGTCAACGCGGCCGTGCAGGGCTTCTTCGACGGCGGCGCCGACGAGGTGCTGATCAACGAGGCCCACTGGACCATGCGCAACCTGCTCCTGGAACAGCTGGACGACCGGGCCGAGATGCTCACCGGCCGGCACAAGGCGCTGTCCATGGTCGAGGGCGTGCAGCACGGCGACGTGGACGGCATCGCGTTCATCGGCTACCACGCCGGCGCCGGCATGGAGGGCGTCCTCGCGCACACCTACCTCGCCAACTCCATCACCGGGGTGTGGGTGAACGACGTACGGGCCAGTGAGGGTCTGCTCAACGCGCACGTGGTCGCCGAGTACGGCGTGCCGGTGGTCCTGGTCACCGGTGACGACGTGGCCTGCGAGGACGCCCTCGGGTACGCGCCCGAGGCGCTCAAGGTGGCCGTGAAGGACCATGTCTCCCGGTATGCGGCGGTGTGCCGCACGCCGGGCCGGACGGCCGCCGACATCCGCGCGGCCGCCAAGGAGGCGGCCGCGCTGGCGGTGCGCCGGGAGCCGGCCGACGGCGGGCCCTTCACCGTGGCGGTGGAGTTCGACGCCGAGCACCTGGCGATGGCCGCCACCGTCGTGCCGGGCGTGACCCGGACCGGCGAGCGCAAGGTGGCATACACCAGCGGGACCATGTACGACGGGATCCGCACCTTCAAGGCGGTCACCACGATCGCCTCGGCCGCGGTGGAGGAGCAGTATGGCTGACGAGCGGGCCCTGGACGAGGTCGTGACGTTCACATCCGACCTGATCAGGATCGACACGACCAACAGGGGCGGGGGAGACTGCCAGGAGCGGCCCGCCGCCGAGTACGCCGCCGCCCGGCTCGCCGAGGCCGGCCTGGAGCCGGTGCTCCTGGAGCGCACCCCGGGCCGGACCAACGTCGTCGCGCGCCTGGAGGGCACCGACCCGTCGGCCGACGCGCTGCTCGTCCACGGGCACCTGGACGTCGTACCGGCCGAGGCCGCCGACTGGAGCGTGCACCCGTTCTCCGGGGAGGTCCGCGACGGCGTCGTCTGGGGACGCGGCGCCGTCGACATGAAGAACATGGACGCGATGATCCTCGCCGTGGTGCGCGCCTGGGCCCGCCAGGGCGTGCGGCCCCGCCGCGACATCGTCATCGCCTTCACCGCCGACGAGGAGGCCAGCGCCGAGGACGGCTCCGGATTCCTCGCAGACCGGCACGCCCACCTCTTCGAGGGCTGCACCGAGGGCGTCAGCGAGTCCGGCGCGTTCACCTTCCACGACGGCGCCGGGCGGCAGTTCTACCCGATCGCGGCCGGCGAGCGCGGCACCGCATGGCTGAAGCTCACCGCGCGCGGCCGGGCCGGGCACGGCTCCAAGGTCAACCGGGAGAACGCGGTGACCCGCCTCGCCGCCGCCGTCACCCGCATCGGAGAGCACGAATGGCCGCTGCGGCTCACCCCGACGGTGCGGGCCGCGCTTACCGAAATCGCCGCCGTGTACGGCGTCGAGACGGACCTGGCGGACGTGGACGCCCTGCTGGACAAGCTCGGCACGGCCGGCAAGCTCGTCGAGGCCACCGTCCGCAACAGCGCCAACCCGACCATGCTGGACGCCGGGTACAAGATCAACGTGATCCCCGGGGAGGCCGCGGCGCGCGTCGACGGCCGGTACCTCTGGGGCGCCGAGGACGAGTTCCGCGCGACCATGGACCGGCTCACCGGCCCGGACGTCGACTGGGAGTTCGAGCACCACGAGGTGGCCCTCCAGGCGCCGGTGGACTCGCCGACGTTCGCCCGGATGCGGGCCGCCGTGGAGGAGTTCGCTCCGGAGGGGCATGTCGTGCCGTACTGCATGTCCGGCGGCACGGACGCCAAGCAGTTCTCCCGGCTCGGCATCACCGGCTACGGCTTCGCGCCCCTGAAGCTGCCCGAGGGCTTCGACTACCAGGCCCTCTTCCACGGTGTCGACGAGCGTGTGCCCGTGGAGGCGCTCCACTTCGGTGTCCGGGTCCTCGACCGATTCCTGCGTTCGGCCTGAGCGAGTGGGGGAGACGGTGCAGACCCTGGCGTACGGCGAGTGGCCCTCGCCCATCGACGCGGCCACCGCCGCGGCCCACGACGGCAGCCCCGAGTTCGCGGACTTCGTCGGCGACGAGGTGTGGTGGACCGAGCCCCGGCCCACCGAGGCCGGCCGGCGCACCCTGGTGCGCCGGTACGCGGACGGCACCGAGGAGTCGGTCCTCCACGCGCCGTGGAACGTGCGGACCCGGGTCATGGAGTACGGCGGCCGCCCCTGGGCCGGCGCCGTGCGCGACGACGGCCCGCTCCTGGTGTTCGTGAACTTCGCCGACCAGCGCCTCTACCGCTACGACCCGGGAGGCGGGCACCGCCCGCTCACCCCCGTGTCGCCGGTCGGGGAGGGGCTCCGCTGGGCCGATCCGGTGCTGCTGCCGGAGCGCGGCGAGGTGTGGTGCGTCCTGGAGGAGTTCACCGGCGACGGCCCCAGCGACGTACGCCGGGTCCTGGCCGCCGTCCCGCTGGACGGCTCCGCCGCCGAGGACCGGGACGCCGTGCGGGAACTGAGCGACGGACGGCACCGGTTCGTCACCGGACCGCGGCTCTCGCCCGACGGGCGGCGCGCGGCCTGGCTCGGCTGGGACCATCCGCGCATGCCGTGGGACGGCACCGAACTGGTCCTCGCCGACGTCACCGGGGACGGCACCCTGCGCGACGCCCGCACGGTGGCCGGCGGACCCGAGGAGTCCGTCGCCCAGGCCGACTGGACCCACGACGGGAGGCTGCTGCACAGCAGTGACCGCACCGGCTGGTGGAATCTCTACCGGGACGGGGAGGCGCTCTGCCCGCGCGAGGAGGAGTTCGGCGGCCCGCTGTGGAAGCTGGGCCACCGCTGGTTCGCTCCGCTGGAGGGCGGGCTGATCGCCGTCCTGCACGGCCGGGGCGCCGCCGCACTCGGCATACTCGACCCGGAGACCGGTGAGGTCGTCGACGCCGCGGGCCCCTGGACCGAGTTCGCCCCCTCCGTGGCGGCCCACGGCGAGCGGGTCGTCGCTGTCGGGGCCGGCCCGCGCAGCGCCCCCGAGGTGGTGGAGCTGGACACCCGGACGGGCCGGGCCCGGGTGATCGGTTCCCCGCACCGGGACGCCGTGGACCCCGCCTACTACCCCGAGCCGCAGGTCCGCACGTTCGCCGGGCCCGACGGGCGCGAGATCCACGCCCACGTTCACCCGCCGCACCACCCCGGCTGCACGGGGCCCGCGGGCGAGCGTCCCCCGTACGTGATCCGGGCGCACGGCGGCCCCACCGGCCGGGCGCCACTGGTGCTCGACCTGGAGATCGCCTACTTCACCTCGCGCGGCATCGGCGTCGCCGAGGTCAACTACGGCGGCTCGACCGGATACGGGCGCGCCTACCGCAACCGGCTGCGCGGACAGTGGGGCGTGGTCGACGTCGAGGACTGCGCCGCCGTCGCGCTGGCCCTCGCCGACGAGGGCACCGCCGACCGCGACCGGCTCGCCGTCCGGGGCGGCAGCGCCGGCGGCTGGACCACCGCCGCCTCGCTCACCACCACCGACGTCTACGCCTGCGGCACCATCATCTACCCCGTGCTCGACCTCGCCGGCTGGGGGCCGGGGGAGACCCACGACTTCGAGTCCCAGTACCTGGAGACCCTGATCGGACCGCGGGCCGAGGTCCCCGAGCGGTATGTGCGGCGCTCGCCCGTCGAACACGCCGACCGGCTCTCCGTGCCCTTCCTCATGCTCCAGGGACTGGACGACGTGATCTGCCCGCCCGTGCAGTGCGAGCGGTTCCTGGCCCGGCTGGCCGGCCGGGACGTGCCGCACGCGTATCTCACCTTCGAGGGCGAGGGACACGGCTTCCGGCGGGCGGAGACGATGGTGCGCGCCCTCGAGGCGGAGATGTCGCTGTACGCCCAGGTGTTCGGGATGCGACCGCCCGGCATCCCGATGCTGGAGCTGGGCGAGTGAGCCGGGTCGCAGCGCTGCGGCGGCCGCCCCGGCTCGCCCCCGGCGCCCGGGTGGCCGTCGTCGCACCCAGCGGCCCGGTGCCCGAGGAACGGCTGCTCGCCGGGCTCGACGTGCTGCGCGGCTGGGACCTCGACCCGGTCGTGGCGCCCCATGTCCTCGACCGGGACGCCGAGTTCGGCTACCTCGCGGGCGGCGACGCCGACCGGGCCGCCGATCTGCAGTCCGCGTGGTGCGACCCGGCCGTCGACGCGGTGATCTGCGCCCGCGGCGGATACGGCGTGCAGCGCATCGTCGACACGCTCGACTGGGAGGCGATGCGGGCGGCCGGGCCGAAGGTGTTCGTCGGGTTCAGCGACATCACCGCGCTGCACGAGGCGTTCGCGGTCCGGCTCGGACTGGTCACCCTGCACGGGCCGATGGCCGCGGGCGTCGACTTCCTGAAGAGCACGCGGGCGCAGAACCACCTCCGCGCCTCCCTCTTCACCCCCGAGACGGTCCGCACCATCCGCTCGGACGGCACGGCCCTGGCCCCCGGCCGGGCGCGTGGCGTCACCCTCGGGGGCTGCCTCTCCCTTCTCGCCGCCGACCTCGGCACCCCTCACGCCAGACCCTCCGCGCGCGGCGGACTGCTGTGCCTGGAGGACGTGGGGGAGGAGACGTACCGGCTCGACCGCTACGTCACCCAGCTGCTGCGGGCCGGCTGGCTGGACGGGGTGGCCGGGCTGCTGCTCGGGTCATGGGCGCAGTGCGAGCCGTACGACGGGGTGCGGGCGCTGCTCGCCGACCGCCTCGGCGGCCTCGGCGTGCCGGTGGCCGAGCAGTTCGGGTTCGGGCACTGCGACGACGCGCTCACCGTCCCCTTCGGCGTCACAGCCGAACTCGACGCCGACGCGGGCACGCTGACGCTGGACGAACCGGCGCTGGCCTGAGCCGGCGCCGGACCCGGTGAGGGGGGCCGGGACCGCGCGCGGGTCCGGCGGGCCGTCGTAGGGTGGCAGGGTGCCGCACACCGCTTCCCGCTATCTCGCCGAAGGCGCCCGCGTGGGGCTGCGCCACTTCAGCCACGCGGACGGCGCCGAGTTCACCGCCCGTGCCCGGGAGAGCAAGGACCTGCACCACCCCTGGCTGTTCCCGCCGGACAGCGCCTCGGCCTACGCCGCCTACGCGGGGCGGCTGATCGAGGACCCCACCAAGGCGGGGTTCCTGGTCTGCGAGAAGGAGGCGGACGGAGCCCTCGCCGGGTTCATCAACATCAACAACATCGTCGAGGGCGGCTTCCTGTGCGGTGCGCTGGGCTACGGCGCCTTCGCGCACGCGGCGGGGCGCGGGCTGATGCGCGAGGGCCTGAACCTCGTGGTGCGGCACGCCTTCGGCCCGATGCGGCTGCACCGTCTGGAGATCAACGTTCAGCCGGGCAACGCCGCCTCCATCGCTCTCGCCCGCTCCTGCGGGTTCCGCCTGGAGGGCTTCTCCCCGAAGATGCTCTTCATCGACGGGGCCTGGCGCGACCACCAGCGCTGGGCGATCACCAGCGAGATGACGGCCGGCTGAACGGGTGGCTGAGGTGCGGGTGCGTCGTGGCTGGTCGCGCAGTTCCCCGCGCTCCTGAGGGGGTTGGTGCCTGCGCGTGCGGGCAAGCGCTGCCCCGGACCGTCCCGCCCTCTGTTCAGGCGGACCCGCGGCGGCTTCCATGGAGATCGTGACGACGATCCGACGTGAGGTACTGACGCTGCCGGCCGCACACCTGGGCCCCGACAATCCGCTGCCCGCACTGCGGCCCCTCGACGAGATGCACCGCATCGAGGACCGCGACAAGGAGGATCTGCCGCGCGACATGGCGCGGCAGATCGGCTACGCCCCGCTGCACAGTCTGCTGCCCGTTCCCGTCCGTGACGGCTACGACCGCCGGCGCGCACCCCGCCCTCTCGATGCCCTCGTGATCGAGAACGACCGGCTGCGCGCCACCGTCCTGCCCGCCCTCGGCGGCCGGATCGCCTCCCTCCTCCACAAGCCGACGGGCCGCGAACTGCTGTACCGCAACCCGGTGTTCCAGCCCGCCAACTTCGCCCTCAACGGCGCCTGGTTCTCCGGCGGCATCGAGTGGAACATCGGCGCCACCGGCCACACCACGCTGTCCTGCTCTCCCGTGCACGCCGCCCGCGTCCCCGCCCCCGACGGCGGGGAGATGCTGCGCCTGTGGGAGTGGGAGCGGCTGCGCGACCTGCCGTTCCAGGTCGACCTGTGGCTGCCGGACGGCTCCGACTTCCTCCACGTCGGCGTCCGGATCCGCAACCCGCACCCCACGCCGGTACCGACGTACTGGTGGTCCAACATCGCCGTCCCCGAGGAGTGCCGCGTCCTGGCACCGGCCGAGGAGGCCTATCACTTCGGCTACGAGCGGCGGCTGCGCCGGGTACCCGTCCCGGAGTACGACGGGGTCGACCGCACCTACCCGCCGAACAGCACCTACGCCGCCGACTACTTCTACGCGGTCCCCGACCACCGCAGGCCCTGGATCGCGGCCCTGGACGCCGGCGGCCACGGTCTGGTGCAGACCTCCACCGACGCGCTGCGCGGCCGCAAGCTGTTCGTCTGGGGCCGGGGCCCCGGCGGGCGGAGCTGGCAGCGATGGCTCACCGAGCCCGGCACCGGCGGCTACTGCGAGATCCAGGCGGGGCTCGCCCGCACCCAGCTGGAACACGTCCGGCTGGAGGCCGAGAGCGAGGTGTCCTGGCTGGAGGCGTACGGACCCTTCACCGCCCGGCCCGAGGGGGAGTGGCACGGCGTGCTGGACGCGGCGGAGTCCCGCCTCGAAGCGGATCTCCCGCGCGCCGACGTCGACACCGCCTACGCGGCCTGGCGGGCGTGCGCCGACACCGACCCCGGTGAGCGGCTCGCGACCGGTTCCGGCTGGGGAGCACTGGAAGTGCTGCGCACCGGCTGGAAGCTGCCCGGCACACCCTTCGACGAGACCACCCTGGAGGAGGAACAGGCGCCCTGGCTGCACCTGCTGCGGGCCGGCTCCTTCCCCGAACCGGACGGCGCCCGGCCGCCCGGCGGCACCCTGGTGGCCCGGCACTGGCGCGACATGCTGGAGACCGCCCCCGCCACCCCGCTCACCGAGTACCACCTCGGTGTCGCGCAGTGGCACGCCGGCGACCGCGCACAGGCGGAGCGCAGCTGGGAACGGGGGCTCGGGCACACGTCGTCCGCGTGGCCGGCGCTGCGCTGCCTCGCCGTCGCCGACCAGGAGGCCCACCACCCCGAGCGCGCCGCCGACCGCTACGCGCAGGCCTTCGACGACCTGTGCCGTCAGGCCGGCGACGAGGAGGGCGAGTGGACCGCCGTCACCGCTGCGCTCGGCCGGGAGGCGATCGAGGCGCTGCTCGCGGTGGGGCGTACGGCGGACGCGCGGTCCGTGTGGCGGCGGCTGGAGCCGGAGACCCGGGCCCGCGGACGCTTCCGGCTGACCGAGGCGGCGCTGCTGCTCGCCGAGGACCGGCGCGAGGAGGCCCGCGCCGTGTTCGACGCGGGCTTCGAGGTCGCCGACCTGCGTGAGGGGGACGAGGTCATCGGGCGGCTGTGGAGCGGCCTCACCGACGAACCCCTGCCGGAGCGGTACGACTTCCGGATGCGGCCGACACCGTGACCGGGTGAAGGGGCGTCAGGCGCGGCGGTCCGCGTACTCGTAGACCGCACCGTCCGGGTGCCGTGCGATGAGGTTGCGGCCCACCGGGGTGGGGACCGGGCCCGCGATGATGTCGGCGCCCATCTCCGCGAGCACCTGGCGGGCCTCGTCGACGTCCGGCACCGCGATGGTCGCCGCGACCCTGCGCAGCACGTCCAGTTCCGCCGCGGGACCGCTCATCAGCAGGAAGCAGCCCACCGCGGCGACCTGGACGCCTGCCCGCTCGAAGCGGAGGGCTCTGCCGCCCGCCAGCCGCTCGTAGAAGGGGATGGCGGTCTCGATGTCGTCGACGCAGACGCGCAGTGTGGCACCCAGAATCTCCATGGGAGGAGCCTAGTTGGGGCGGCCGGACCGGCGAGTGCGCCCCCGGACGCTCTTCACACGCCCTAACGCCCGCCGTACCGAGGGGCGTTAGGTGCCGCCGGCCACGGGTACCCGGCCGGCATGCAGCGCTTGGAGCACTTGGAGCATCTGGACAAACACCTCGTCGACGAGCTGGCGCAGGTGGCCCGCGAGACCGTGCGCGACGAACTGCGCGAACAGGCGCGGGGGCAGCGCCGCAAGGCCGCGTTCTACGCCGCGTCCGGCGCCGTCGCCCTGTACGCGGGCGCGGCGGTCGCGCTGGCCGTGGGGCTCGCCCTGGCCCTGGTCCTGCCCGGCTGGGCCGCCTCGCTGATCACGGCCGTGATCCTGGCCGTGCTGGCCTACGCACTGCGCGCCGCGGCCCGGCCCGCCGCTCCTCGGCCGGTCCCCGGGCAGGCCACAGCATCCCCGGGGGGAGGGGGCGCCCCGATTCCGCCGGTGCCGTCCGCCCCGCCCACCGCGGGCGTCGTTCCGCCGCGGCCGGACGACTCCGGCCGGGCCTGACCGGCCCCCCGCCTCGTACCCGGCCCCGTCTTCAGCCCACTCTGTACTCGGCGACGTCCTGTGTCCGCAGCGTCAGACCGTGACCGAGACCCGCGACGGGGGCGACCGTGCCCCCGGTGGGGTCCAGGGCGCCGTCGAAGAGCATGTCCTCGATCCGGACGTGGTCGTGGAACCACTCGACGTGGCGCAGATTCGGGACCGTGGCCGCCACCGCCGCGTGGACGTGCGGGGCGCAGTGGGCGGACACCTCCAGACCGTGCGCCTCCGCCAGCGCCGCCGCGTGCAGGAAGCCGGTGAGCCCGCCGCAGCGGGTCGCGTTCACCTGGAGACAGTCCACCGCCCCGGCCGTGATCAAGCGGGCGAAGTACGGCAGGTCGAACCCGTACCCCCCGGCGGTCACGTCGCTCACCACCGCGTCACGCACCAGCCGCAGCCCGGTCAGGTCGTCCGCCGACACCGGTTCCTCGAACCATCCCACCCCGTACTCGGCGAGGGTGTGCCCCACCCGCACCGCCTGCTTGCGGGCGTACGCCCCGTTGGCGTCCACGTAGAGATCGGCTTCTTCCCCGATGACATGCCGGGCGGTGCGCACCCGGTGCAGATCGCGGGCCACCTCCCGCCCCCAGTCCTCGCCGATCTTCATCTTCACGCGTGGGATGTGCTGCCCGTGCACCCACCCGTTCAGCTGCGCGGCCAGGTGCGTGTCGTGGTACGTCGTGAAGCCCCCGCTGCCGTACACCGGCACCCGCTCCCGGCGTGCCCCGAGCAGCCGCACCAGCGGAAGCTCCAGCAGCCGCGCCTTGAGGTCCCACAGCGCGATGTCCAGCGCCGAGATCGCACAGGCCGCGATGCCCGGCCTGCCGATGTCGCGCACCGAGCGGCACATGGCGTCGTGGGCGGCCGGTATGTCCAGCGCGCTCATGCCCTCCACGAGCGGCCCGAGATGCCCGCTCAGGAAGTCGCCGACCGCCGGCGGACCGTACGTCCAGCCGGTCCCGGTGGCGTCACCCGCCGACACCTCGGCGATCACCACCGTCGTCGACTCCCAGGCCAGCGTTCCGTCCGCCTCGGGGGCGTCGGTCGGCACGGTGTACACGGAGACACCGGGGCGGTGCAGTTTCATCGTCGGTCGCTCCTCCCCGGTCACCCGGCCTGCTGGAGCTGCGGCAGCACCTTGGTGCGGTAGAAGTCGAAGAAGCCGCGCAGATCGGGGCCGATCTGGTTGACGTAGATCCGGTCGAATCCGGCGTCCGCGAACTGCAGGAGTTCGGCGACATGCTCGTCCACGTCGTCGCCGCACACCCGGTTCTCACGCACCATGTCCTCGGTGACCAGGGTCTGCGCCTGCTCGAAGTGCTTCGGCGAGGGCAGCACCTGGCCCAGCTCGCCGGGCAGCTGCTCGTTCGCCCAGAGCCGGTGCACCGTGCGCACGCAGTCCTCGCGGTCGGTGCCGTAGCAGACCTTGGTGCCGCCGCTGACCGGCTTCCCGCCACCCCCGCCCTTGCGGTACTGCTCCACCATCGGGGCGTCCGGCATCATCGTGATGTAGCCGTCGCCGACCCGCGCCGCCAGCTTGGTCGCCGCCGGGCCGAAGCCCGAGATGTCGATCGGGACGGGCTGGTCCGGGACGGTGTACAGACGGGCGTTCTCCACCGTGTAGTGCGTGCCGTGGTGGTTGACCTCCTCGCCGGTGAACAGCCGGCGCATCACCTGTATGGCCTCCTCCAGCATGTCCAGGCGCACATGGGCGGGCGGCCAGTGGTCACCGAGGATGTGCTCGTTCAGGGCCTCGCCGGTGCCCACGCCCAGCCGGAACTCCCCCGGCGACATCACCGCGCTCGTGGCCGCCGCCTGCGCCACCACCGCCGGGTGCGTCCGCACGGTGGGGCAGGTCACCGCCGTACCCACCGGCAGCGACACCGCCTCGGACAGCGCGCCGATCACCGACCACACGAAGGGACTCTGCCCCTGCTCGTCGTTCCACGGGTGGTAGTGGTCCGAGATCCACAGCGCCTCGAACCCGGCCTGCTCGGCCATCCGCGCCTGCTCGATCAGCTCGGCGGGGCCGTACTGCTCGCACGAGAGGAAGTAGCCGTACTCGGGCATGGGGGGTGCCTCCGCGACATGGGCGGTTCGGGTCCCGGACCGGGTACCCGGGGGCCCCGGCGGAAACCGGGCGGACGTTTGGCGGCCCCGGCCGGGGGGACGCGGAAGTCTCCCGACGTACGCGACAGCGCCGGAGGCGAACCGTGAGTCGACCCCGCATAGTGATCGTCGGTGCCGGCTTCGCCGGATACCGCACGGCCCGGACCCTGTCCCGGCTGGCCCGTGGCCGCGCCGAGATCGTCCTGCTCAACCCGACCGACTACTTCCTGTATCTTCCGCTGCTGCCGCAGGTCGCCGCCGGCATCCTGGAGCCGCGCCGGGTCACCGTGTCCCTCTCCGGCACGCTGCCGCACGTGCGGCTGGTGCTCGGGGAGTCCGACCGCATCGACCTCGACGCGCGGCAGGTGCACTACACCGGACCCGAGGGCGAGGGCGGCACCCTCTCCTACGACCGGCTGGTGCTCGCGGCCGGCAGCGTCAACAAGCTGCTGCCGATCCCCGGTGTCGCCGAGCACGCCCACGGCTTCCGCGGTCTGCCCGAGGCCCTGTACCTGCGGGACCATGTGACGCGCCAGGTGGAGCTCGCGGCCGCCACCGACGACCCCAAGACCTGTGCCTCCCGCTGCACCTTCGTCGTGGTCGGCGCGGGCTACACCGGCACCGAGGTCGCCGCGCACGGACAGCTGTTCACCGACGCGCAGGTCAGCAGGCACCCGATGCGGACCGGGATGCGGCCGCGCTGGATCCTGCTGGACATCGCCGACCGGGTGCTGCCCGAGCTGGACGAGCGGCTCTCCCGTACCGCCGACACGGTCCTGCGCGAGCGGGGCGTGGACGTACGGATGGGCACCTCCGTGAAGGAGGCCACGCACGACGGAGTGCTGCTGACCGACGGGGAGTTCGTCGACACCAAGACCCTGGTGTGGTGCGTGGGCGTGCGCCCCGATCCGCTCGCCGAGTCGCTGGGGCTGCCCATGGAGCGCGGCCGGCTGCTCGTGGACCCGCATCTGCAGGTGCCGGGCCGCCCGGAGGTCTTCGCCTGCGGTGACGCGGCGGCGGTGCCCGACCTGGAGAAGCCGGGGTCGTACACCCCGATGACCGCGCAGCACGCCTGGCGTCAGGGCAAGGTGTGCGGGCACAACATCGCCGCGTCGTTCGGCGACGGTGAGCGGCGCGCGTACCGGCACAAGGACATGGGGTTCGTGGTGGACCTCGGAGGCGTCAAGGCCGCCGCCAATCCGCTCGGCGTGAACCTCTCCGGGGTGGCGGCGGGCGCGGTCACCCGGGGTTACCACCTCGCCGCGATGCCGGGCAACCGGGTCCGGGTGGCCGCCGACTGGCTGCTCGACGCCGTACTGCCGCGCCAGGCCGTCCAGCTGGGCCTCGTACGGTCCTGGTCGGTGCCGCTGGACACGGCGTCCCCGGAACTGGCACGGGTGCCGGGCAGGCCGGAGCGGGGCCGGACGGAGGCGTCGGCGGCGGGGGAGTCCGCGAAGAGCGGGCCGGGCGGCGAGCCCGCCACGAAACAGGCGGGTGGTGGGCCCGCCGGGAACCAGCCTGGTGGTGAGCCTGCCAGGAACCAGCCTGGTGGTGAGCCTGCCAGGAACCAGCCCGGTGGTGAGCCTGCCGGGAACCAGCCCGGTGGTGAGCCTGCCAAGAACCAGCCCGTTGGTGAGCCCGCCAAGAACCAGCCCGTTGGTGAGCCCGCCAAGAACCAGCCCGTTGGTGAGCCCGCCAAGAACCAGCCCGTTGGTGAGCCCGCCAAGAACCAGCCCGGTGGTGAGCCCGCCGAGAGCCGGCCCGGTGGTGGGCCCGCCGGGGACGAACCCGCCGTCACGCCGCCGCCCGACCAGCCGCCGCCCGGTCCGGATGTCGCGCCCGGACCGGTCAGGCGCACCGACCGCTTTACCGAAGGAGACTCATGAACACCGGTGAACTCGTCGAGCTCGGACAGCAGCTGCGCGTGGACAGCGTCCGTGCCGCGGCCGCCGCGGGCTCCGGGCACCCCACGTCGTCGATGTCGGCGGCGGACCTGATGGCCGTCCTCTTCGCCCGGCACTTCGCCTATGACTTCGGGGCCCCCGACGCCCCGTCCAACGACCGCTTCATCCTCTCCAAGGGCCACGCCTCGCCCCTGATGTACGCCACCTTCAAGGCGGCCGGCGCCATCGACGACGAGGAACTGCTCACCTTCCGCGACGACGGCAGCCGCCTCGAAGGGCACCCCACGCCCCGGCAACTGCCCTGGGTCGAGACGGCCACCGGCTCGCTCGGCCAGGGCCTCCCTGTGGGCGTCGGCATCGCGCTCGCCGGGAAGCGGCTGGACCATGCCGGCTACCGGGTGTGGGTGCTGTGCGGCGACAGCGAGCTCGCCGAGGGCTCGGTGTGGGAGGCGGCCGAGCACGCCTCGTACGAGCACCTGGACAACCTCACGCTGATCGTGGACGTCAACCGGCTCGGCCAGCGCGGACCCACCCGGCACGGGCACGACCTCGACGCCTACGCACGCCGCTTCCAGGCCTTCGGCTGGCACACCGTCGAGGTCGACGGACACGACGTGGACGCCGTCGACCGTGCCTACGGCGAAGCCCTGTCCACCCGGGGCCAGCCCACCGCGATCCTCGCCCGCACCCTCAAGGGCAAGGGCGTCGCCTCGGTCCAGGACCACGAGGGCCTGCACGGCAAGCCGCTGCCGGAGGCCGAGGAGGCCATCGCGGAGCTCGGCGGCCCACGCGACCTGCGCCTGAACGTGCGGCAGCCCTCACCCGACGGAGCCCGGCCCGCCCGGCACGGCGGAGAGCCCGTCCTGCCCCGCTGGGACAAGGGCGACGAGGTGGCCACCCGCAACGCCTTCGGTGAGGCGCTGGCCGCCCTCGGCACCGCCCGCGGCGACGTCGTCGCCCTCGACGGCGAGGTCGGCGACTCCACACGGGCGGAGTTCTTCGCCAAGGAGCACCCCGAGCGCTACATCGAGTGCTACATCGCCGAGCAGCAGATGGTCGCGGCGGCGGTGGGCGTGGCAGCGCGCGGCTGGACCCCGTACGCCTCCACCTTCGCGGCGTTCCTCACCCGCGCCCACGACTTCGTCCGCATGGCGTCGATCAGCGGCTCCGGCATCAACCTCGTCGGCTCGCACGCGGGCGTCGCCATCGGCCAGGACGGCCCCAGCCAGATGGGCCTGGAGGACCTGGCGATGATGCGCGCGGTGCACGGCTCGACCGTGCTGTACCCGTGCGACGCCAACCAGACCGCCCGGCTGGTCGCCGCGATGGCCGGCCTCGACGGCATCCGCTATCTGCGCACGTCGCGCGGCGAGAGCCCGGTGATCTACGGACCCGACGAGGAGTTCCCGGTCGGCGGCAGCAAGGTGCTGCGCTCCTCCGGCCGCGACCGGCTCACCCTCGTCGCCGCGGGCGTCACCGTTCCCGAGGCACTGGCCGCCGCCGACTCCCTGGCGGCGGAGGGCATCGCCGTGCGGGTGATCGACCTGTACTCGGTGAAGCCCGTCGACCGCGAGACCCTGCGCACGGCCGCCGAGGAGACCGGCTGCCTGATGACCGTGGAGGACCACCGCCCGGAGGGCGGGCTCGGCGACGCGGTCGCGGAGGCCTTCGCCGACGGACGCCCCGTACCGCGTCTGGTGCGGCTGGCCGTGCGGAACATGCCGGGTTCGGCCTCCCCCGACGAGCAGCTGCACGCCGCCGGCATCGACGCCGAGTCGATCGCCGCGGCCGGCCGGCTGCTGGTGGGGGAGGCGATCGTGTCGTGAGCCACGAGGGGTCGCGCTCCGTCCGGGCCGGCCGTCGCTCCGTGGAGATCCGCCGGCCGGACAAGGTGCTCTTTCCCGGCGGCCGGGACACCGAGGAGTACACCAAGAACGACCTCGTCGACTATCACCGCGCCGTCGCGCCGTTCATGCTGCCGCACCTGCGCGGCCGCCCGCTGATGCTGGACCGGCGCCCGGACGGCATCGGCGGCCCGGCGTTCATGCAGAAGAACACCCCGGACGGCTATCCCGACTGGATCACCCGGGCCGAGGTCGCCAAGGAGGGCGGCACCGTCACGCACACCGTGTGCGACGACACCGCCACCCTTCTCTTCCTCGTCGACCAGGCGAGCATCACCCTGCACCGCTGGCTGTCCCGCACCGACCGGATCACCCGGCCGGACCGGCTGGTCTTCGATCTCGACCCGCCCGGCGACGATTTCGGGGCGGTCCGGGAGGCGGCTCGGCTGCTGGGGGAGCTGCTCGACGAGCTGAACCTGCCCTCGGCGCTGATGACCACCGGCTCCCGGGGCCTGCACGTCATCGTGCCGCTGAACGGCGAGAGCGACTTCGACGACGTGCGCGACTTCGCCCGCGAGGTCGCCGACACCCTCGCTGACGCAAACCCGGACCGGCTCACCACCGCCGCCCGCAAGAAGGACCGCGGCGACCGGCTCTATCTCGACGTGCAGCGCAACGCCTACGCGCAGACCGCGGTCGCCCCCTACAGCGTCCGCGCCCTGCCCGGCGCCCCCGTCGCCACGCCCGTCTCCTGGGACGAGCTGGACGACCCGGCCCTGAACGCCCGCCGCTGGACGGTCGCCGACGCCGTGGAGCAGGCCCGCACCGACCCCTGGGCCGGCCTGCTGCGCCGGGGACGGGCCCTGGGCCCAGCGCGCCGCCGGCTGGCGGTACTGCGGGGCTGAGCGCCGGGGGCCGAGCCGCACCCGCTGAGGGTACGGAGGTTTGGCGAACAGACTTGCGGCCACACGGAGGGGGAGGTGGCCATGTCGAACACGAAGAACACCGAAGAGTCACAGGGTTCACAGAAGTCACAGGGGACCCATGACTCACAGCAATCCAACAAGCCCACGGAGAACAACAGAACCACTCGCCGGCCGAGCCCGATGGAACTGCTGCGCCAGGCGCGCGGCCAGCTCGCGGAGCTCACCGGGATGGAAGCCGAGTCCGTGTCGTCCTTCGAGCAGACGGAGGAGGGCTGGTCCCTGGAGGTCGAGGTCCTCGAACTCGAGCGGGTGCCCGACACGATGAGCCTGATGGCGAGTTACCACGTCGAGCTGGACCCTGACGGCCAGCTGACCGGCTACCGGCGGGTCCGCCGCTACGAACGCGGACGTGCCGACCCGCACAGGCCCGGCGGCCGCTAGGCCGCCCCACCGGACCGGCACCCACCGGCGAGAAGTCGCGACCCACACCCACCGACAAGAAGGAGGAACGGGCGGCATGACAGTCGTACCGGCACAACAGACCGGCGGCGGAGGCGGCAGCAGCGGTCTCTACGACGTGCTTGAGCTTGTTCTGGACAGGGGGCTCGTCATTGACGCGTTCGTGCGCGTGTCCCTGGTCGGCATCGAGATCCTCAAGATCGATGTGCGTGTCGTCGTCGCCAGCGTCGACACCTACCTGCGCTTCGCCGAGGCCTGCAACCGCCTCGACCTGGAGGCCGGGCCCCGCAAGAGCCCGGGCCTGCCGGAGATCGTCGGCGAGGTCACCGAGTCCGGCGCCCGCGGCAAGTCCAAGGGGGCGCTGTCCGGCGCCGCCGAGACCGTCTCCGACGCGTTCAAGCAGGCGCGTGACGGCGGTTCCGAGCGTGAGACGGAGTCCCGTCCGCGAGCCCGTAAGAGCACCTCGGCGCGCCGGAAGGAGGAGCAGGAGTGAGCACCTACATCTACGGCATCACGGCGACCTCGCACCCCGGCCTGCCCGAGGGCATGGGAGGCGTGGGCGAGCCGCCGCTGCCGGTGCGCGTCCTGCGGGAGGGCGACCTGGCGGCCCTGGTCAGCGACGCCCCCGAGGGGCTGCGTCCCAAGCGCAGGGAACTGCTCGCCCACCAGAACGTGCTCAGCGAGGCCGGCGCGGCCGGCTGCGTGCTGCCCATGCGGTTCGGCAGCGTCGCCCCGGACGACGACGCCGTCACCGCCGTCCTCGCCGAGCGCGCGGAGCACTACCGGGAGCGGCTGCAGGCCCTGGACGACCGGGTCGAGTACAACGTCAAGGCCAACCACGTCGAGGAAGCGGTCCTGCACCACGTGATGGCCGGCAACCCGGAGATCCGCGCCCTCGCGGAGGCCAACCGGCAGGCGGGGGGCGGAAGTTACGAACAGAAGATCCAGCTCGGCGAGATGGTCGCGAGCGCCGTCAAGGCCAAGGAGGCCGAGGACGCGGTGGCACTGGAACGCGTCCTGGAACCGGCCGCCGACGCGGTGAGCGTGGGCCCCGAGTCCACGGGCTGGCTCGCCAATGTGTCCTACCTGGTCAAGCGGGAGGCGGCGGAGGAGTTCCTGGCCGCGGTGGAGCAGGCCCGCACGGGACTGCCCCATCTCGAAGTGCGGCTGAACGGCCCCCTGCCTCCCTACAGCTTCGTCGAGCCCGGCCCGGCCGAGCCGGCGGGCACCGCGGCCGGTGGGACGGACACCGGAGCGGGGTGACGACATGGGCCTGATCTCGGAGGTGCTCCTGCTGCCGTTCGCCCCGGTGCGCGGCAGCGGGTGGGTCATCCGCCAGGTGCTCCAGGAGGCGGAGCGCATCTACTACGACCCTGCCACCATCCGGGCGGAACTGGCCCGCCTCGAGGAGCAGTTGGAGGCCGGAGAGATCACCGAGGAGGAGTTCGACCGGCAGGAGGACGAACTTCTGGACCGGTTGGAGACCGCAACGCGCACAGGCGCGGGTACAGGGGACGGGACGGCACAACGATGAACCGAATGGGACTGGGCCTCGCGATCGGGGCCGGATATCTCCTCGGACGGACCAAGAAGCTGAAGATGGCGGTCGCCGTCGGCGGCCTGGTGGCGGGCAAGAAGCTGAACCTCAGCCCCCGCATGGTCGCCGAACTGGTCAACCAGCAGCTGCGGGACAACCCGCAGTTCAAGGAGCTCGGCGACCAGCTGCGCGGCGATCTGCGCGGGGTCGGCAAGGCCGCGTCCGGCGCGCTGGTGGAGCGGCAGCTCGGCTCCCTCGCCGACCGGCTGCACGGCCGTACCGCCGCGATGCGCGACGAGCTGAACGGCGGCGGCGCGCGGGAGCGTGAGGAGCCGGACGAGGACGCCGACGACGCCCCCGAGGAGCGGGAGCGCGAGCCGGACGGCGAGGCCGGTCCGGAACAGGAGGAGCACGAGGAGGAGCGGGCCCCGGAGCGGTCGGCGAAGAAGGCCGCGAAGAAGGCGCCGGCGAAGAAGGCCGCCCCCGCGAAGAAGGCCGCCGCGAAGCGGACGCCCCCCGCGAAGAAGACGGCCGCCAAGAAGACCGCGGCCGCGTCCCGGGGTGGCCGCGCCCGGACGTCGAAGGGAGGCGGTGAGCGATGACCGAGACCCTCGGAAAGGCCACCTCCGCCGCGCGTGACGGGGCGGACGGAGCAGCGAAGAACCCCCTCGCCGACGTGGCCCACAGCGAGGCCGCCGACCGGCTCAAGGCCGAAGTGCAGGACTACCTCGCGGCACAGGCCACCCGGCTGCTGAGCGGCCTCGGCCAGAAGCTCGGCGAGACCACCAACAAGCTCAACGACATCGCGGAGGGCAACAGCCCGGGCTTCGCCAAGCTCGCCGCCGACGGCGGCCGCAAACTGGCCGAGGGCAAGGGCCCGTTGCGCAGCGCCGTCGAACTGGGCGCCTCGAGCGCCAAGGACAAGGTGAAGGGCGCGCTGAAGGGCCTGGGCGGCGGCAAGGGCAAGCGCAAGCGCTCCTCCGGCAACAAGCCCACCGTGATCATCGAGCACATCGACGTCGGGGTCCCGCTGCGCACGGCCTACGACCAGTGGACCCAGTACCAGGACTTCAGCACCTTCGCCAAGGGCGTCAAGAGCGCCAACAAGGCCGACGACACCACGTCCGACTGGCAGGCGAAGATCTGGTGGTCCAACCGCAGCTGGAAGGCGAAGACCACCGAGCAGGTCCCCGACGACCGCATCTCCTGGTCCTCGGAGGGTGCCAAGGGCACGACGAAGGGCGTCGTCTCCTTCCACCGCATCGCCGACAACCTCACCCGGGTGCTGCTGGTCATCGAGTACTACCCGTCGGGCCTCTTCGAGAAGACCGGGAACATCTGGCGCGCCCAGGGCCGCCGCGCCCGCCTGGACCTGAAGCACTTCGCCCGCTTCATCACCATCAAGGGCGAGGCCGAGGACAGCTGGCGGGGCGAGATCCGCGACGGCGAGGTGGTCCGCAGCCACGAGGACGCGCTGGCGGAGGAGGAGGAAGCGGAGTCCGGGGAGCCCGGTGAGGACGAATCCCCCTCCGACGAGTCCGAACAGAACGGCGAGAACGGGGAGTCCGACGACGAGGACCAGCCCGCCGACGAGTACGAGGACGACGAGGAACCCGCCGACGAGTACGAGGACGACGAGGCACCCGCCGACGAGTACGACGACGAGGAAGAGCCCGCCGACGAGTACGAGGAGGACGAGTACCCGGAGGAGGAGTACGAGGACGAGGACGAGGACGGCACCGAGGCCGATGAGCCCGCTGCCAAGGACGAGCGTGCCGAGAGCCGGAGCCGCCCATGACCACGCCCAGCCGGCTCCCCGAGCCGTACGGCCAGGGCAGCAGCGCCAATCTCGCCGACATCCTGGAAAGGGTGCTGGACAAGGGCGTCGTGATCGCGGGCGACATCCGCATCAACCTGCTCGACATCGAGCTGCTCACCATCAAGCTGCGACTGGTCGTCGCCTCCGTCGACAAGGCGAAGGAGATGGGGATCGACTGGTGGGAGTCCGACCCGGCGCTGTCCTCGCGCGCCCGTCGTGACGAACTGGCGAGGGAGAACGCGGAACTGCGCGAGCGGCTGGCCCGGCTGGAGGAGCTGGAGCCCCGCCGCGCACAGGAGGAGAGCCCGTGACAGGACTGCGGTACGTCTACGCGGTCTGCCGGCCCTTCGGCACGCCGCTCCAGGCCCAGCTGACCGGCGTCGGAGGCGACCCGCCCCGGCTGCTGCCCCACCACGGCCTCGTGGCGGTCGTCAGCCATGTGCCCGAGGCGGACTTCGCCGAGGAGCCGCTGCGCGCGCACCTGGAGGACCTCGACTGGCTGACCGGGGTCGCCCGCGCGCACCAGGGCGTGATCGACGCGCTCACCACCGTCACCACCCCGCTGCCGCTGCGCCTCGGCACCGTGTTCCGCGACGACAGCGGCGTACGGACGATGATGCAGGCGCGGGAGGAGGGCTTCCTGCGCACCCTGGACCGGCTGGAGGGCCGGGTCGAATGGGGCGTCAAGGTGTACGTCGAGGCGGAGCGGGAGCCCGAGGCGCCGGCCGCGCCCGCGCCGAGGCCGGCGTCCGGCCGGGACTACCTGCGGCAGCGGCGCATGCGGACGAAGTCGCAGGACGACCTGTGGCAGCGTGCCGAGGCCTTCGCGACCCGGCTGCACGAGACGCTTTCCGAGAGCGCCGAGGACTCGCGGCTGCACGCGCCGCAGAATCCCACGCTCTCCGGCGCCTCCGGGCGCAATGTGCTCAATGCCGCGTATCTCGTTCCGCGCGTGAAATCCGAGGAATTCGTGGAGCGGGTGGACCGGACCAAGGACGGAGTTCCCGGAATACGCGTCGAACTCACCGGCCCCTGGGCCGCCTATTCGTTCGCCGGTGAGGAAACGACCGAGAAGGAGGGAACGTGACCGTCGTCGAACGGCGCGAGATAGCCCTGGTGGATCTGCTCGACCGGCTTCTGGCCGGCGGCGTGGTCATCACCGGCGACATCACGCTGCGCATCGCGGACGTCGACCTGGTCCGTATCGACCTCAACGCGCTCATCAGCTCGGTCAACGCACAGGTGCCCTCCCCCTTCGAGGAGTCGCTGTGACGGCCGCCCCCGACGACGACCGGCGCGTCGAGCCGCACGGGAGCCGGCGTAAGCGGCTGGACCTGGAACCCGACACGGTCGAACGCGATCTGATCAAACTGGTGCTCACCGTCGTGGAGCTGCTGCGCCAGCTCATGGAACGCCAGGCGCTGCGCCGGTTCGACGAGGGGGATCTGACCGAGGAGCAGGAGGAGCGGGTCGGACTCACCCTCATGCTGCTCGAGGACCGGATGGCGGAACTGCGGGACCGGTACGGACTGCGGCCCGAGGACCTGAATCTGGACCTCGGGCCGCTCGGACCGCTGCTTCCCCGGGACTGAGTCAGCGCTGCTTCCCCGGGACCGGGTCCCGGGGAAGTCCCGTCACCTCACCACCGGTACCAGCGGCTCCTGCCCCCGCCTGCCGAGGTGCTGCGCATGAAGAATCCCAGCAGCCATACGACGAGGACCGCCAGGGCAATCCACCAGAGAACCTTTACCGCAAACCCGGCACCGAAAAGGATCAGCGCCAGCAGCAGAACGAGCAGAATGGGAACCATAATGTCAACCTCCTGACATTCTGATTGCCCGGAAAACTCGATTCAGGCTTCCTTGCGGCAGAGAATTTCTCCGTGCAGCACGCTGAACCAGCCGTCCTCCCGTGCGCCCCATTCCCGCCACGCCGCGGACACCTCCCGCAACTGCTCCCGGGTGGCGTGGCCCCCCTCGACGGCGCGCTCCGCGTAGGCCGAGGCCACGGTGCGGTCCGCCCACAGGCCGCTCCACCAGGCCCGCTCGCCGGCGGTCGCGAAGGTCCAGGTGCCGGAGGTCGCCGTGATGTCGGTGAAGCCCGCGGCGAGCGCCCAGGACTTCAGCCGCCGCCCGGCGTCCGGCTCACCCCCGTTGGCCCGGGCCACCCGCCGGTACAGGTCCAGCCAGCGGTCCATGCCCGCCGACCCGGGATACCAGGTCATCGCCGCGTAGTCCGAGTCGCGTACGGCGACGAAGCCGCCCGGCCTGGTCACCCGCCGCATCTCGCGCAGGGCCTGGACCGGATCGCCCACGTGCTGGAGCACCTGGTGGGCGTGGACCACGCAGAACGTGTCGTCCGGGAAGTCCAGGGCGTGTACGTCCCCCGTCGTGAAGCCGGTGTTCCCCAGTCCCCGTTCGCCGGCCGTCGCGCGGGCCTGTGCCAGGATCCCCGGTTCCCGGTCGAGGCCCGTGACGTGCCCGTCGGGAACGAGTGCCGCGAGGTCGGCGGTGATCGTGCCCGGCCCGCACCCGATGTCCAGGATCCGCATGTCGGGCTTCAGGATCCCGAGGAGGTAGCCGGCGGAGTTCCCGGCGGTCCGCCAGGTGTGCGACCTCAGCACCGACTCGTGGTGACCGTGGGTATAGACGGCGGTCTCCCGCGCTTCCGGCATGCCGAACCCACCCCTTCCGCTCTCGTAGGAGGGCACTCACGGTACGCCGGATGGCCGCATATTGAGACCCGCGTATCACATGGTGGTCGCCTTGCTCTGTCGGAAACCCGTTTGCCACCCGCGCCCGATCCCCCGCACAATCCCCACCATGGGCCACCTGGAAGCAGCACATCTGGAGTACTACCTCCCCGACGGGAGGGCCCTCCTCGGCGATGTCTCCTTCCGGGTGGGGGAGGGCGCGGTCGTCGCCCTGGTGGGGCCCAACGGCGCGGGCAAGACCACCCTGCTCCGCCTCCTGGCCGGCGAGCTGAAGCCGCACGGCGGATCCGTCACCGTCAGCGGCGGCCTCGGCGTCATGCGCCAGTTCGTGGGCTCCGTACGGGACGAGACGACCGTGCGCGACCTGCTGGTCTCCGTCGCCGCACCCCGGATCCGGGACGCGGCCCGGGCCGTCGACCGGGCCGAGCACGCCATCATGACGGTCGACGACGAGGCCGCCCAGCTGCGTTACGCGCAGGCCCTCGCCGACTGGGCCGAGGCGCGCGGCTACGAGGCGGAGACGCTGTGGGACATGTGCACCACGGCCGCGCTGGGCGTCCCGTACGAGAAGGCGCAGTGGCGCCAGGTCCGCACCCTCTCCGGAGGCGAGCAGAAACGCCTGGTCCTCGAGGCGCTGCTGCGCGGTACGGACCAGGTCCTCCTCCTCGACGAGCCCGACAACTATCTCGACGTACCCGGCAAGCGCTGGCTGGAGGAACGGCTCGAGGAGACCCGCAAGACCGTCCTGTTCGTGTCCCACGACCGCGAACTCCTCGCCCGCGCCGCCGGGCGCATCGTCTCCCTCGAACCGAGCCCCGCCGGCGCCGACGCGTGGGTGCACGGCGGCGGCTTCGCCACCTACCACAAGGCGCGCCGGGAACGCTTCGCCCGCTTCGAGGAGCTGCGCCGCCGCTGGGACGAGAAGCACGCCCAGCTCAAGAAGCTCGTCCTGACCCTGCGTCAGGCCGCCGAGAACAGCCCCGACATGGCCTCCCGCTACCGGGCCGCCCAGACCCGGCTGCGCAAGTTCGAGGAGGCCGGACCCCCACCGGAGCCGCCGCGCGAGCAGAACATCACCATGCGTCTCAAGGGCGGCCGCACGGGAGTCCGCGCGGTCACCTGCGAGGGGCTGGAACTCACCGGCCTGATGAAGCCGTTCGACCTGGAGGTCTTCTACGGCGAGCGGATCGCCGTGCTCGGCTCCAACGGCTCCGGCAAGTCGCACTTCCTGCGCCTGCTCGCCGGGGACGACGTGGCGCACACCGGCCGCTGGCGCCTCGGCGCGCGCGTCGTCCCCGGACACTTCGCCCAGACGCACGCACACCCCGAACTGGAGGGCCGTACCCTCCTGGACATCCTGTGGAAGGAGCACGCCCAGGACCGGGGCGCCGCCATGTCCCGGCTGCGCCGCTACGAGCTCACCGGCCAGGCCGAGCAGACCTTCGAGCGGCTCTCGGGCGGCCAGCAGGCCCGCTTCCAGATCCTGCTCCTGGAACTCCAGGGCGTCACGGCCCTGCTGCTCGACGAGCCCACGGACAACCTCGACCTGGAGTCGGCGGAGGCGCTGCAGGAGGGGCTGGAGGCCTTCGAGGGCACGGTCCTCGCCGTCACCCACGACCGCTGGTTCGCCCGCTCCTTCGACCGCTACCTCGTCTTCGGCAGCGACGGCCACGTCAGGGAAACCCCGGCCCCGGTCTGGGACGAACGCCGGGTGCAACGAACCCGCTGACCGCACCCCACCCGGGGGCGCGGGGCGGCGGGGGCGACAACACGAGCCGCACCGCCGCCCTTGCACGCACGGACCCCGGGGTTCACTTCCAGCGGAGCAACGCCCCCAGCCCCCCGACGGGCGCCTCCTCCGCACCCGCCCCGGACACCGCCACCGCCGGCGCGTCCGTCGCGACCGCCGACCGGATCAGCGCGTCATCCGCCCGCGCCGACCACGAGTTCTGCTCACCGAGGACCTTCAGATCCGTGCGCCGCACCGCCAACTGGTCCGGATCCTCACCGATCCACACCTCCCGGTGGGCGTCCGGCCCGTCCGGCCGGATCAGCAACTCGTCGATCCGGTGCTCACGCGCGGCCTCGACCAGCGCCGGAACGCCCTCCACGGCACCCGACCGGCCCTCCTCGTCGGGGCCCCGGGCGGCCAGGAACCGCTCCAGCTCGTCGGCGGCACGGTCCTGGACGTGCTCCTCGCGGATCCGCTCCACGTCCTCGTCCAGCAGCCTGCTGCCCGCGCCGCGCGAGGCCTCGACCACCAGGCCGTGCAGCCGCTGCGGCAGCCGCTCGCGCACCGACCGCTGCTCCCGGTCGTCACCGACGAGGACGAGCAGGTCGGCCCCGGTCTCCTCCTGGCACACGGCGAGCGCGTCGGCGATCTCCGCGGCGTTGTGCTCCCAGGTGTTCTCCACCCGCAGCTGGAAATGGCGCTCCGACCAGTCGACGGAACCGGTCCGGTGCAGCGGCCACTGGCGCCCGGTGACGCCGCCGGCGTCGTCCCGGCCGAGCGCGCTGCGCAGCTCGAAGTCCGCGCCCCTGCGGTCGACGTAGGCGACGATGCACATCGGGTCCTCACCCGCCAGCTCCAGCAGCGGCGCGACCCGCGGCAGCGGCGCCCACTCGGCCCAGTCGCGCTGCGGGGACCGGGCCAGCGGAGGATCCAGCACCACCTCGCCGTCCCTGGCGAACAGGGCGCGGCCGTGCGGTTCGGAGGAGTGCCGCAGTTCCTCGAGCGCACGTTGCACCGCCTGACAGGTCGCCTCGTCCGCGCCCTGGTCGGCGAGCTCCCGCGCCATCGCCCGGGCCGTCAGCTGCCGCTCCTCGGGGGTGTGCTCCGTGTGCCGGGAGGTGTCGACGTAGACGGAGGCCCAGGGGCCGGGACGTTCGTAGAGTGGATGCAGGAATGCGAGTTCCATGGCTCCCTCCCGGGTGCGCTTCGGGGTAGTGCTTGTGCCGCCGGGCGGGTACCCGGGCCGTATGAACGCACACGACGAGCGGGGCACCACGATGACCGGAGTCGAGCCGGACCGCCTGGACGACCAGCAGCTCATGAAGGAGCTGGAGACCATCCACCGCACGCGCCACGACACGCTGCTGTACGGCTCCAACGACGCGCTGCGCACCCACAACGAGCGGATGGCACAGCTGGAGGGCGAGTATCTGCGGCGCAACCCGCGCCGCCCGGTGGCCGCGGGCCGCACCCGTGAGGGAGCCCGCGAGCGCAACGCCGCGGACACGACCACACCCACCACGCCGGGGACCTGAGCCCGGCACCGGACGCCCCGGCGCCCGGCGCGCCCGGACCCCCGGTACGCGCCCGGACCCCCGGTACGCGAGCGGGGCCCGCGCGTACGCGAGCCCCGGCGCCGTGAGCCGTGCGGTGCGACCGGTGCGGTGTCAGGCCGCTTCCGCCTCGAACACCTCCAGATACTTCTCGCAGAACGCCTTCAGATCGTCCGGCTTGCGACTGGTGACCAGCTTGTTCGGTCCGTGGTCGCACACCTTCACCTGCTCGTCGACCCAGGTGCCGCCGGCGTTGCGGATGTCGGTGCGCAGACTGGGCCAGCTCGTCAGCTCCCGGCCCCGGACGACGTCCGCCTCCACCAGGGTCCACGGTGCGTGGCAGATCGCGGCGACCGGCCGGCCCTGTTCGAAGAAGTCACGCACGAACGACACCGCCTTGTCGTCCATGCGCAGGAAGTCGGGGTTGGCCACGCCGCCCGGCAGCACCAGTCCGCCGAAGGAGTCCGCCGACGTCTCGCCGACGACCTCCTGCACGGGGAAGGTGTCCGCCTTGTCGAGGTGGTCGAACGCCTGGATCTTGCCCGACTGCGTGGACACCAGGACGGCCTCGTGGCCGGCGTCCACGGCCGCCTGCCACGGCTCGGTCAGCTCCACCTGCTCGACACCCTCGGGTGCGGTCAGAAATGCGATACGCATGATGGTCCTACGTCCCTTCGTCGGCTTTCGGCTGTTCTCGTCCGGTCACGCCGCTCACGTCCGGCTCCGCGCGGCTGATGTCGGCCAGTGCGGATCCGGGATCCCGCGCCTCGGCCAGATCGCCGAGACTCACCAGCCCGACGGGCAGGCCGCCCTCGACGACGGGCACCCGGCGTACGGCGTGCTCCCGCATCAGGGCCACGGCCGCGGACACCGGATCGTCCGGGTCGAGCGTCAGCGGGTCCGGGGTGCACACCGACCGGACGCTCACGCCGAGGGGATCCGCGCCCTCGGCGACCGCCCGGACGGTGATGTCGCGGTCGGTGAGCACGCCGACGACCCGCTGACCGTCGGCCACCACCACGTCGCCGATGTTCTGGGCGCGCATCAGCTGCGCCGCCTCGACGACCGAGGCGTCCGGGCGCACGGCGACCACGCCCGGAGTCATCACGTCCTTGATGAATTCGGCCATGAACTCCGTCCTCCGTCCGGCCCCGGCCGCCGGGGTACCGCCGCGCGCCGCCCCATGGGACGGTCACGACGCGGCACCCCGGGCGGGCCGGTCACGCGGTCTCCGTCTCCCGGGTCCGGGTCAGCGCCTCGGCCAGTTCCTGGACGCTGTCGTAGCGCGCCTGGCGCGGCAGCCGCTCCAGCGCCTCGATGAGGGCGTCGGGCGCGTGCCGCCGGTCCAGGGCGCGCATCAGCTCGCGCGGACCCGCGGGGAACGCCCCGCGGCCCAGGATCCTGGCCAGCTCCAGCCGCACCGACTCCAGTGACGTGGGCCCGCGGCCGGGTGTCACCGGGCCGTACGTGACCTCGGGGTCGTCGTCGGCGAACGGCTCCGGGTCGTTCCACTCCTCGGTGCGGGTGGGGTGCCCGGACCTCAGCAGACCCTGCAGTTCGTGCTTCATCTCGTCGTCACGGTGGACGCTGAGCCGGTCACTGCCTCGCTGCATGTCTCCCTCCAGATCCTTCGGGGTGCGCACCGCGTACCCGGGGAGCGCAGGCCGACACGGGCTGATGGCGGCGGATCGTCACGGCCCCGGGTTTGGCCTCCGGACGGTGGGAGACCCGGGGAACACGCCCCCCACGAGCCACCTGGAAAGGACCGGCCATGGCGGTGCTTGCCCTGTTCATCCCACCCCTGATGCTCGGTGTGCTTCTGATGCTGGGCCGCTACGAGGATCTCCTCCTGCCGCCCGTCCGGGCCGATGACGAACCGCGCGGGGAGACACCGCTCGGTGGTTTGGGACGGTGAGGCGGGGGCAGGGGGACAGACAGTGCTTCGGACAGGAGGCACGTCCGTGGCAGCGGCACGACGTCGCTCCGGGCGCCTGTCCCCTCAGTGCGCTCGGCCGCGGTGACCGTCCGTCCCCGAGCACTCCATGAGGGAGTTGCGACGCACATGCCGACCCGAGCGACCGCGAAGCACCATCCGCACGACGACGCCCCCGACACCGCGGCAGCCTTCCGCAGGCTCGCCGCGCTTCCCGACGGCCCGGAGCGCAACGCGCTGCGCGACGAGCTCGTCGAGGCCTGGCTGCCCATGGCCCACCGCCTCGCCGGACGCTTCCGCAGCCGCGGCGAGAACTTCGACGACCTCCGCCAGGTCGCCGCGCTGGGTCTGGTCAAGGCCGTGGACCGGTACGAGCCCGAGCTCGGCAACGCGTTCGAGAGCTACGCCGTGCCGACCATCACCGGCGAGATCAAGCGGCACTTCCGCGACCACATGTGGACCCTGCACGTACCGCGCCGGGTCCAGGACCTGCGCAACCGCGTCCGGTACGCCTCCCAGGACCTCTCCCAGACCATCCCCGGCCGCCGGCCGACCGTCGCGGAGATCGCCGAGCGCGCCCACCTCAGCGAGGAGGACGTCCGCACCGGCCAGGAGGCGCTGGACAGCTTCAGCGCGCTGTCCCTGGACGCCGAGCTGCCCGGCAGTGACGACGGCTACTCGCTGGGCGACGCCATCGGGGCTCCCGACCCGGCGCTGGACACCGTGGTCGACCGCGAGGCCGTCAAGGACGGTCTTGCCGCACTCCCGGAACGGGAGCGCGCCATCCTCTACATGCGCTTCTTCGACGACATGACCCAGAGCGGCATCGCCGAGGAACTCGGCATCTCGCAGATGCACGTCTCCCGCCTGATCAGCCGCTGCTGCGGCCGGGTCCGCGACGAGGTCATGCGCGACACCGACGAGTAGCGGCGCCGCCGCCGACGCGGTGCGGTCCGGTTGTTGCCGTGCGGGTCCGTCGTGGTCGCACCCGGCCCTTGCTGGGGGCCTTCATCGGGCTGGGCGGTACCTCCCGGGCCAGGAACCCCACTGGGGAGGCACGACTGCCCGCGGAGGGCGGAGGAGCGTGTGTGGAGGTGGCGCGGGGCCCGCTTGTGAGGTCGGGCTGCCGGGCCGGTGGGAAGGGGCGGGGAGGTTCGCGCCGCGGTGGTTCACCCGGGTGGGTGTGCCGGTGACGCCAATGGTGTCCGGCCGCGCGCGGTCGGGCGGCGGGCGGGCTGTGATGGCTGTGGGGCGGCCGAAAGCCTGCCCCGCCGTCGCTCGAAGGAGCCCGCACCATGCGTCGCACTGCCCGTGCCCTGTCCCTCGCCGCTGTCGCCGGAACCTTCCTCGGCGTGCTCGTACCGGCCGCGTCCGCGGGAACGGCCCCCGGCAGCGGCCCGTCGTGGGGCACCGCCTCCCACTCGCCCTGTCCCGAACCAGGGGGACACGGCTGGGACGGCCACGCCTCCAAGGGCAGCTCCCCGGGCGCCGCCCGGCCGGAGGCCTCGAAACCCGGCGCTCCGGAACTCGACGCCCTGGAATTCGACGCCCTGGAACTGGAGACCCTCGGGAAGGAAACGCTCGAGGAGGAGATCCTCGAGCCGGACGCGGCCCTCCCGGAGGGCACCGCCCTGGACGAACTCGTTCCCGACCCCGTTCCCGAGGAGGATGCCGGGATTCCCGCCCCGGGACCCGAGGCAAACGAATCGAAGGCCCTGGAGTACAAGGCAAAGGAATCGAAGACCGCCGGGCCGACGGCCGTCCCGCCCAAGCCGGTCGAACCCAAGCCGGTCGAACCGAAGCCGGTGGAGCCCAAGCCCACCGCAACCAAGAGCCCCCGCTGCGCCCCCACACCCCCCGCGCACCAGGGCGTCCACGCGGGTGGGGGCGGTGCCTTCACCGACTCCGTGCCCGCACTGGCCGTCGGTGGCCTGCTCATCGCGGGCGCGTTCGGCGCCGCCGCCCACCGGCTGTACCGGGACCGTACGCCGCGGACGGACGCGTGACGTCCGTGGCCCTTCCACCGGGCCGTCACCGCCCGTGCCGTGCGCCGCACGACCCGGCCGGGACTCATGGCACGCGGCACTCTGGGTACTGACTGGCCGAGGGACGGCACGAGCGGATGCCGGGGCACCGGGCCGCCAGGGACTGCGCGGAGGTAGCGATGCTGCGGACGGATCCGGAAGGCCACGGCCCCGTCCGCTTCGGGCCGCCCGACCCCGAGGACGGCCTCCCCGTGCTGCCCGAGCTGTCCGCCGTCCTGGCCGCGGCGGCCTCCCGGGCCGGCGCCGAGCCGGTCGGTGGCGGCCCCGCCCTGCTGGAGGCCGCCTGCGGCTACGGCGACCGGCGCGGACTTCCCGCCGCCCCCGACCGGGTGGCCGTCGCCCCCGGTGCCCCCGCCCTGCTGGTGGCCCTGACCGCGGCCATCGGCGGCGACGTCCTGGTGCCCAGACCCTGCGCCGCGTGGTGGGCCCCCTACGCCCGGCTGCTGCGCCGGCCCGCCTTCCACGTGCCGACCCCGGCCGAGAGCGGCGGCGTACCCGATCCCTACGCGCTGCTGGAGACCGTGCGCCGGCTGCGGAACGAGGGCGGCGACCCGCGGCTGCTGGTACTCTCCGTCGCCGACGACCCCACCGCCACCGTCGCCCCGCCCGAGCTGCTGCACGAGACCGTGGAGGCCGCCGTCTCCGAAGGGCTGCACCTGGTCAGCGACGAGACCTGGCGCGACACCCTGCACGACCCGCACGACACCGTGCTGCTCAGCCCCGCCGAGATGCTGCCCGACCGGGTCACCGTCGTCACCGACCTGGTCGGCGCCCTGCTCCCACCGGGCTGGCCCGCCGCGGTGGCCCGCTTCCCGGCCGGTGATCAGGGCCACGCGCTGCACGCGCGGGTGCTCGACGTGCTCACCGCGCTCGACGCGCGCGTCGCCGCCCCCGTCGCCGCCGCCGCGGTGTACGCGCTGTCGGAGCCCGAACCGGTCACCGCCCGCGTCGCCGCCGGCGTGCGCCTGCACGCGAGCCTCGCCGCCGCCGCCCATCGCGCCGTCGTCGCCGCCGGTGCCCTGTCCCGCCCCCCGCGCTGCGGCCGGCACCTGTACGTCGACCTCACACCCCTGGCACCCGCGCTCACCGCGCACGGCGTCGGCGACGCCCAGGAACTGGAGGACTTCCTCGGCGCCCGGCTCGGCATGCCCGCGCCGGGCGGGCACCGTTTCGGTGACGAGCTCGAGACACCGCGCGTGCGGCTGTCCACCGCCCCCATGCTGGGCGGCACCCCCGAACAGCGTGCGGAGTGCCTGCGTGCGCCCGACCCCCTGGAACTGCCGCAGGTGCGAGGCGCGTTGACCCATCTGACATCGGTCTTCGACGATCTCCGTGACGACGCCCGGCGATGGGAGTCCCCCCGATGACGCAGCGGCCCGGGTCGACCAGCAGAACGACCGCGACCACAGCCCCCGACGAGACCGCACCGGACGCCGGCACCCCCTCCTCCGCGCGCCCGCACCCCGCGCCGGCCGAGCCCCGCCCGCTCGCCGAACGCCGGATGTGGCCGCGCACCTTCCACGACCGGCTGACGGCCCCGCTGCCCGGCCTCAGGGCCTTCGCCCGCTTCGCCCGCGAGGGCGCCCTGCGCCCCACCCCCGACGGCCTCGCCGACGTCCCCCGGCTGCCCTTCGAGCCCGGCCCGCTGCCCCGCGTGGACGCCCGCACGGTCGCCGTCACCTGGGCGGGACACGCCAGTTGGGTCCTGCGGATCGGAGGGCTCACCGTGCTCACCGACCCGGTGTGGTCCCGCCGCATCCTCGGCACCCCGGCGCGCATCACGCCCGTCGGCGTCGCCTGGGAGGCCCTGCCGCGCGTGGACGCGGTCGTCGTCAGCCACAACCACTACGACCACCTCGACGCCCCCACCCTGCGCCGGCTCCCGCGCGAAACCCCGGTGTTCGTGCCCGCCGGGCTCGCCCGCTGGTTCCACCGCCGCCGGTTCACCCGGGTCACCGAACTCGACTGGTGGGAGGCCGCCGAACTGGACGGCGTGCGTTTCGACTTCGTACCGGCCCACCACTGGTCCAAGCGCACCCTCACCGACACCTGCCGCTCCCTGTGGGGCGGCTGGGTGCTCACCGACCGCGAGGGCAGGCGCGTGCACTTCGCCGGCGACACCGGCTACGGCCACTGGTTCTCCCGCATCGGCCGCCGCTATCCCGGCATCGACCTCACCCTGCTGCCCATCGGCGCCTACGACCCCCGCTGGTGGCTGGCCGACGTCCACTGCGACCCGGAGGAGGCGGTCCGCGCCGCCCAGGACCTCGGCGCGCGCCGCATGGCTCCCATGCACTGGGGCACGTTCATCCTCTCCGCGGAGCCGGTCCTGGAACCACTCGTCCGGGTCCGCGCCGCGTGGGAGAAGGCGGGGCTGCCGCGCGAGGACCTGTGGGACCTGCCGGTGGGCGCCTCCCGGGTGCTTCGGTGACCGCGGGCGGCGTCAGCCCGCCGTCGGCCCCCGCAGCCGCCGCCACAGGCTCGGCGCCACGCTGATCAGCACGGTCAGCACGATCGCCGCGAGCACGCCCTCCCACGGCTCGGCGAACAGCGACCCGCCGAGGATGCCGATCAGCTGGTACGTCACCGCCCAGGCCAGACAGGCGGGCAGATTGCCGCGCACGAACCGGCGCATCGGCCACTCGGCGACCAGGCAGGCCAGCATCACCGGCAGCCGCCCGGCCGGCATCAGCCGCGACAGCACCAGCACGGCCACCCCGTGGTCGGCCAGCTTCTGCTGCGCCTGCCGCAGCCGGTCCTCCGGCGCGCGCTGCCGGATCGCCTCCAGCCAGCGCGAGCCGTTCCTCGACTTCATCCCGCGCCGCCCCAGCCAGTACAGCGCCACGTCCCCGAGGAACGCGGCCAGCGACGCGGTCACGAAGACCAGCGCCATCGAGAACGGCGCCGTCTCGTGGAAGGCGACCACGGCCGCCGAGCTCACCAGCGCGCCCGTCGGCACCACCGGCACCAGCGCGCCGATCAGCACCAGCAGGAACAGCGAGGGATACCCGATCGCCTGCTGGGTGGACTCGGGCGCCACGACCGGTATGAACGCCGACGAGGCCGACGGCAGGGACGCACCGGCCGCCTGACTCAGGGCGGCGGGAAGGATCACCGCGCGACCTCCAGGCGCACGCTCTCCCCGTGCCCGAGCCGGTGCACGGCCGCCCCCGGGGCGTGCCGGGCCGCCAGGCGCTCGAACTCGTGGCCCGGCGCGTGGAACTCGTGCGGGCGCACCGCGTCCATCCCGATCGGCCAGTACGTGCCGTAGTGCACCGGCACCGCGCTGGGCGCCCCCAGCCGGCCCAGCGCCTCGACCGCGCGCCCCGCGTCCAGATGCCCCTCGCCCAGGTACGGGCCCCAGCCGCCCACCGGCAGCAGCGCCACGTCGACCGGCCCGACCTCCTTGGCCATCTCGTCGAACAGACCGGTGTCCCCGGCGAAGTACGTCCGCGCCTCGCCCTCGAGGACGTAGCCGAGGGCGGGGGAGCGGCGCGGCCCGACCGGCAGCCGGCGCCCGTCGTGCCGCGCGGACACGACCCGTACGACCAGCCGGCCCACCTCGATCGCGTCGCCGGGCGCCACCTCGCGCACCCCGAGGTGCGTGAGCCGGCGCAGACCCGGCACCGCGCGCCCGGCGCCCCGGGGCACGAACAGGCGCGTACCCGGCGCGAGCCGGGCCAGGGACGGCACATGCAGATGATCGGCGTGCAGATGGGAGACCAGCGCCACGTCCGCGTGCCGGGCCTCGGCGGGCGGCACCGCGCCGCGCCGGCGCCGCAGGTGCGCGAGCCGGCGGGCGAACAGGGGGTCGGTGAGCACCCGCGTGTGCGAGTCCTCGACCGTGCAGGTGGCGTGACCCCACCACGTGACCTCCACCGGCACCCCTTCGCCTCCTTCGTGCGACTCCCCGAAGCCTACGTGCAGGAGTAGGGTCGGCGGCGAAACCGGAGGTGAGGGGGGACGCCATGGGGCCGGTGCGGGTGACGGCGATCGCGAGTCTGACGCCGCTGGAGGAACTGGACGCCGATCCCTTCCTGGTGGACTCCCGCAGCCAGCACGCCATGTGCGCCCGCTGGGCCGCCGAGCAGGGATACGTGGTGGCTCGGGAACTGCTCGTACGAGGGCTGCGGCCCGACCACTGCATGCTGTGGGAGGGCGTGCGGCCCGGCACCGATCTGTTCGTGGCCCCCAGTCTGCGGGTACTGGAACGTGCGCTGTCCTCCGTGGAGGAGTTCACCGCCGAGTGCGCGCGGCGCGGGGTGCGCATGGAGACGGTGGGCCGCGCGGAACCGTCGTACGACGCGGCGATGAAGGCGCGGGTGCACCGCAGGCTGTCGATGCCGACCGCCGGCTACGACGGCCGCTGAGCCGCCCACGGCCCGCGCGACCGGGGGAGCACATGCCCGCTCCGGCCGTTGTGACAGGGTGGATACGGGTCGGACCGGCCAGGACGTGAGGTGTACGGGGCGTGGGTGGCGGGCGTTGGCGACGGGTCGCCAGTCAGATCGGGCGGAGTGTCGCCGTGTGGGCGGTCTCCACCCTCACCATGCTGCTGCTCGCCGGGATCCTGCCGGACTTCCGGCTGCGCTCGGCCGACGGCGACAGCGCCACGGACATCGCCGTCACGGCCGCCCTCGGCGCCGGCGCCTTCGGTCTGCTGTCCGCGCTCGTCTGGCCGCTGCTGGTGCGGCTCCTGCTGCTCGTACCGGCGCTCGTCCTGGGCCTGCTGGTGTTCTTCCTCAACGGCGCCCTGCTCTGGCTGGCCCTGTACGTCAACCCCGTCGAGCGGGGCTCCGCCGCGCCGGAGACGGCGGTGGTGGTCGCCGCGGTCATGTCCGCGGTCGCCTCCGCCACGGGCGCCGCCCTCGCCGTACGCGACGACGACGCCTACCGCCGCCGGCTGTACCGCCTCGCCGACCGCCGCCGGGGCTCCGCCCCGCCCTGCCCCACCACGCCCGGCACCGTCTTCCTGCAGCTCGACGGCGTCGGCCACGACGTCCTGCTGGACGCCGTCGGCAAGGGGCTGATGCCCACCGTCGCCCGCTGGCTCGGCACCGGCACCGCCGGCGACCGACCCAGCCACCGCCTCACCCCCTGGCGCACCGACTGGTCCAGCCAGACCGGCGCCAGCCAGCTCGGCATCCTCCACGGCAGCAACCACGACGTCCCCGCCTTCCGCTGGTACGAGAAGGCCCGCCGCGAGGTCATGGTCTGCAACCGGCCCACCAGCGCCGCCGAACTCCAGGCCCGCGCCATCGAGTACTCCGGCCACGCGGGGCTGCTGGCCCACGACGGCGCCAGCCGCGGCAACCTGTTCAGCGGCGGCGCCGACGAGCAGGCCCTCGTGCTCTCCATCGCCACCCGCCGCCGCGGCCCGGCCGCCCGCTCCCGCGCGGGCTACTTCGCCTACTTCTCCGACCCCGCCAACGCCGTGCGCACCGCGCTGTCCTTCGTCGCCGAGGTGGGCCGCGAGATCGGCCAGTCCACCCGGGCCCGGACGCGGGGACAGCGTCCGCGCGTCGCGCGCGGCGGGCTCTACCCGTTCGTCCGGGCCTTCGCCACCGTCGTCGAACGGGACGTCGTGGTGGCCGCCGTGACGGGCGACCTGCTGGCCGGCCGCACCGCCGTCTACGCGGACCTGGTCGCCTACGACGAGGTCGCCCACCACTCCGGACCCGCGAGCCGCGACACCGAGAAGGTCCTCCAGCGCCTCGACCGCGCCCTCGCCCTGATCGAGAACGTCGCCGAGCACGCCCCCCGCCCGTACCGGATCGTCGTCCTGTCCGACCACGGGCAGAGCCCCGGCGAGACCTTCCGCTCCCGCTACGGCCTCACCCTCGGCGACCTGGTGCGGGCCGGCTGCGGACTGCCCGTGCCGCGCCGCGCCCGGCGCACCCACAGCGGCGCGGAGGCCCGCGCCGCCGTCCGGGCGGCGCTGCGCCGGCCCGTCGAGGAGGGCGCCGAGCACTACCGCCCCTCCCGCGGCTCCGAACCCGTCGTGCTCGCCTCCGGCAACCTGGGCCTGGTCTCCTTCCCGGACGTGCCGCACCGGATGACCAAGGAGGAGATCGACGCCCGCCACCCCGCGCTGCTGCCGACCCTCGCCAACCACCCCGGCATCGGCTTCCTCCTGGTGCGCAGCGAACGCCACGGCGGGGTGGTGCTCGGCGCGTACGGCGCCGAGATACCGCTGGACGAGCTGGACGACAACCCCGGGCCCCTGGCGGCCTTCGGGCCCGGAGCCGCGGACGTCGTACGACGCACCCACACCTTCCCGCACACCGCCGACATCATGGTCAACTCCTTCCACGACCCCGCGGACGGGGAGGTGCTCGCCTTCGAGGAGCAGATCGGCTCCCACGGCGGCCTCGGCGGCGCCCAGTCCCGCCCCTTCCTGCTGTCCCCGCTCACGCTGTCCCCACCGGTCGCCGACGGCGCGGAACTCGCCGGGGCGGAACAGATCCACCGGGTACTGCGCCGCTGGCTCACGGAGTCCGACGAGGCGGAGTCGACCGCGGCCCAGGACAACAGGCGCGCGGCCTGAGCGGACCGTTGAGCCGCGGGCCGCCCTCGGGGACGATGGCACGGTGAACGAGGCCGCCGCGTACACGCTGCAAGAACTCCGTGCCCTGGACCCGGCGGTGCGCGCGGACGTGCTGTGCGTGCTGGACCGCGTCGCCCGGGACCTCCCCGCCCACTGGAGCCGCCGCGCGGGCATACCCCAGCTCATGGTGTTCCTCGACGGCGACGGCGGCGTCCGGACGGAGCGAACCGGCCTGCGGGAGCTGGCCCGGCACGGGTACCTCGACGAGTTCCACCGATGGGTCGGCGGGGTCCCGGCGGAGAAGGCGCGGGAGCACGGTTGCGCCGCCCTGGTGTACGGCGACCGCATCCACGCGAGGATCAACCAGTTCGGTCCCTTCGGCTCGGCACGCTTCGTTCCGGACACCCGCGCCCATGTCCGCGTGGCGCACCGGGACCTCCGCCTGGGGACGTCCTTCTCGTTCCCCTTCGACACCGAGGGCCGGGTCTTCCCCCGGCTCGTCCTCCACGACTGGGTTTCCGAGACCCTCGACCGTGCCCGGGGGGAGTGACCGCGCGAAAACGCGTTGCCCCGACGCCGTACGGCGCAGTTCACTGGTCCCGGCGCCCTTCGTGATCCGTGTGCCCCGGTTCGACCGCCGGAGCCCGTGCGCCCCTTCCACCTCCCCGCACCCCTCAGGAGCCCTTGCGTGCAGGCAGCCGTCACCGTCACCCCCGCCCGTGTCCCGGAGCTGCTGCTCGGTCTCGCGACCGTGCGGCCGGTGTTCCTCTGGGGTGCGCCGGGCATCGGCAAGTCCTCCCTGGTCAGGGAGTTCGCCGAGTCGCTCGGGCTGGAGTGCGTGAGTCTGCTGGGCACCCAGCTCGCTCCCGAGGACCTCATCGGCGTCCCGCAGATCCGCGACGGCCGCTCGGTGTTCTGCCCGCCGGAGTCCATCGCCCGGGACGAGCCCTACTGCCTCTTCCTGGACGAGCTCAACGCGGCCACCCCGGACGTGCAGAAGGCGTTCTACTCGCTGATCCTGGACCGCAGGATCGGCGACTACGAGCTGCCCAAGGGCTCCATCGTCATCGGCGCGGGCAACCGCGCCACCGACAACGCGCTCGCCCGTCCCATCGCCTCCGCGCTCGTCAACCGTCTCGCCCACGTCCACCTGGAGGCGTCCTCGAAGGACTGGCTGGTCTGGGCGGCGAACAACGGCATCCACCCGTGGATCACCGACCACCTCACCGACCGTCCCGACCACCTGTGGTCCAAGCCGCCGAAGACCGAGGAGCCGTTCTCCACGCCCCGGTCCTGGCACATGCTCTCCGACGCGCTGCACTCCTTCGGCCGTGACCTCGACGAGGACACCCTGAAGGTGCTCGCGCACGGCACGCTCACCCCCGCGCACGCCACCGCCTTCTGCGGCTACGTCAAGATCGTGCGCAGCCGTTTCGGCATCGACGCCGTCATCAAGGGCGACGCCCGCTGGCCGCACCGCCCGGAGGACCGCGACCTGCTCTACTACCTGGCCGAATCGTTCCGCGGACGCCTCGTCAAGGAGCTGCCGGCGACCAAGGAGCACATGTCGGCGAACGGCCGGCAGACCGCGTACCGTGCCAAGTCGCTGCTGGTGCAGCTCGCCGAGATCTCCGTCGAGGTCGCCCAGACGGTCATCGCCTCCGACAGCGACGGCAACCCGGTCCTGCCGTCCTGGTTCCTCGTCGAGGCGGCCCGCGACATGCCCCGGCTGGTGGAGGCGCGCCGGTGAGCCGCGGCCGGACGAAGGGGCCGAAGAAGCGGGACCTCGCACAGGAGGCGTTCGACGCGGGACTGGCGCTGGTACGGGCCAACCCCGCCCTGGCGGCCGTCGAGTTCGAGGTGTGCCGCCGGGAGAACTGCGAGCTGGCGCCGCGCGAGGGACTGATGCGGGTCGACTCCGAGGCCGTCCTGCACGCCCACCCGGACCGCATGGCCGACCCGGACGCCTGGGCGTGGGCCCTCGCGCACGCCGTCCTCCACCTCGGCTTCGGCCATGTCCCGGCCGCCCAGGGCACGCGCGAGCAGCCGGACCGCTGCGAGCTGGCCGCCCGCTGCGTGGTCGTCAACCGCTTCCTGCTCGGCTTTCCCGTCGGCAGCACGCCCGACCACCTGCCCGCCGCCTACCCCGACGGCGACGAGGAGCGGCTCGCCGCGCGCTGGCGCCGGGACGGGGTGCCGGCCGTGTACGAGCGCTGCGGCACCGCGGGCGGCGAGGCGGACCTGTACCTCCAGGAGTGGTACGGCTGGTACGGCCGGCCACCGGACCACCAGCTGGCCTTCGCCACCGCCCTCACCCGCACCGTGTCCGCCGCGATGGACATGGCGGGCGGCCGCCGCGACAGCCTGGACGGCAAACCGGCCCCACGGCGCCCCTGGGAGCGGGCGCTCGGCTGGTTCGTCTCGTCGTACCCGCTGCTCGGCGGCATCGCCTCCGGCATCACCCTCGTCGCCGACGCCGAGCTGGCCCGCGCGCACGGCATCTCCGTCGCCGCCGTCGACGCCGAGGCCGGGGAGATCTACGTCAACCCGCTGCGGCGGCTGGACGAGGAGGAATGGCGGTTCGTCCTCGCCCACGAGATGCTGCACGCCGCCCTGCGCCACGGCGACCGCTGCGGCGGACGCGACCCGTACCTGTTCAACGTCGCCTGCGACTTCGTCATCAACGGCTGGCTGGAGGAGATGCAGGTCGGCACCATGCCCGAGGGCCTGCTGCACGACAAGGAGCTCGCCGGACTGTCCGCGGAGGAGGTCTACGACCGCATCGCCGCCGACCTGCGCCGCATGCGGCGCTTCGCCACCCTGCGCGGCAAGGGGCTCGGCGACATGCTGGGCGGCCCCCTCGGCCCGCCCCGCGACTGCGTCGACCTCGACGGTTTCTACCGCCGCGGCCTCGCCCAGGGCCTCGACCTGCACGACCGGCAGGGGCGCGGTTTCCTGCCCGGCGGGCTGGTCGAGGAGATCCGCGCGCTCAGCCATCCGCCGGTGCCCTGGGACGCCCGCCTCGCCCGCTGGTTCGACGAGTTCGTACCGAGCCCCCAGCCGGTCCGCTCGTACGCGCGGCCCTCCCGGCGCCAGGCGTCCACCCCCGACATCCCCCGCGCGGGACGGTACTTCCCGCCGGAGGAGATCGCCCGCTGCACCTTCGGCGTCGTGCTGGACACCTCCGGCTCCATGAACCGGGTGCTGCTCGGCAAGGCACTGGGCGCCATCGCCTCCTACGCCGAGGCCCGCGACGTACCCGCCGCGCGCGTGGTGTTCTGCGACGCGGCCCCGCACGACGCCGGCTATGTGCCGGTGACCGAGATCGCCGGGCGGGTGCGGGTGCACGGGCGGGGCGGCACGGTCCTGCAGCCCGGCATCGATCTGCTCCAGCGTGCCGACGACTTCCCGCCCGGCGCGCCGGTCCTCGTCATCACCGACGGGTGGTGCGACGTGCTGCGGGTGCGCCGCGAGCACGCGTACCTGATCCCGCAGGGCGCGCGGCTGCCGTTCACCGCGAGAGGGCCGGTCTTCCGGGTGAGTTGAGCCGTGATGTGATCGGATGGGGGAGGGCACCCGGTGACACGGGGCCCTAACCGAGCACCGCCGGACACACGGCCGGACTTTTTCGAAAGGATGCGTCATGGCAGCCACGCGCTCCGCACACACCGTTTGGGAAGGCAGTCTCTTCAAGGGCAGCGGGGTCGTCGCATTCGACTCCTCCGGCAGCATCGCCGAGCAGCCGGTCACCTGGGCGTCGCGTGCCGAGGAGGCGAACGGGAGGACCAGCCCCGAGGAGCTGATCGCCGCCGCGCACTCCAGCTGCTTCTCGATGGCCCTCTCCAACGGTCTCGACAAGGCCGGCACCCCGCCGACCAAGCTGACCACCTCCGCCGACGTCACCTTCGTGCCGGGTGAGGGCATCACCGGCATCCACCTCACCGTCGAGGGCACCGTCCCCGGCCTGGACGAGGCCGGCTTCGTGGCCGCCGCCGAGGACGCCAAGGTGAACTGCCCGGTCAGCCAGGCGCTGAAGGGCACGAACATCACCCTGACGGCGAAGCTCGCCTGACCCGCTCGCCGCGCCGAGCCACCGCAGGCCGCTCCCCGGGGAGCGGCCTGCGGCACGTCCCCCTCCGGGAGCGACCACCATGACGCCACGACCCGCCGTCTCCGCCCACCAGGGCGGCTCCGAGCGCGCCGGCCCGGCCACCTGGGAGGCGTACGAGGACGCGCTCGCGTCCGGCGCGGAGTACGTCGAGTTCGACGTCCGGCGCACGGCCGACGGCGTGTTCGTCGTCCACCACGACCCCCGGGTGGGCCGTACCGGCCCGCCCCTGGCCATGCTCACCCACGCCGAGCTGAACGCGCGCACCGGCCACCGGGTGCCCGTCGTGGACGAGGTCATGGAGCTGATCTCCGGGAGGCTCGTGGGACATCTCGACCTCAAGGAGACCGGCCACGAGCGGGAGCTGATCGGCCGCGCCGTCGCCCTCCTCGGCGAGGACGGCTTCGTCGCCACCACCCTCGAGGACCGCTCCGTCGCCGCGATCACCGCGGCCCACCCGCGCGTGCGCACCGCCCTGTCCCTCGGCCGCGACGGCCGGGACATCGACCGGCGCCGGCTGCTGGCCACCCGGCTCAGCGAACTGCTCCCCATGCGCCGGGTCCGCGCCTGCGGCGCCCACGGGGTCGCCGTGCACCAGCGTCTGGCCCGCGCCACCGTGCTGCGCGAGGCCGCCCGTAACAGACTGTTCACCATGGTGTGGACGGTCAACGAGGACGGGGCGCTGCGGAACTTCCTCGGTGACCCGCGGGTGGACGTGCTGATCACCGACCGTCCCCGGCGCGCGCTGGAACTGCGCGGGCACACGGACGCCCACACCCGGCGTTGACAACCACCCGTTCACACTATTGACAACAGGGCGCTCAAGTTTTGTGCTGGAAGTCCGGAGAGGTGCCCTGGCGGAAGGGGACAGCGATGGGACGTGCCGTCGGAATCGACCTGGGAACCACGAACTCGGTGGTGGCCGTGCTGGAGGGCGGTGAGCCCACCGTCATCGCCAACGCGGAGGGGGCGCGCACCACCCCTTCGGTCGTGGCCTTCGCCAAGAACGGCGAGGTGCTGGTCGGCGAGGTCGCCAAACGGCAGGCCGTGACCAACATCGACCGCACCGCCCGCTCGGTCAAACGGTACATGGGCGACGCGCAGTGGCGGTTCCCCTCGGAGGGCTCCGTCGACGGCACCCGCTACCGGGCGCAGGAACTCTCCGCCCGGGTGCTGCAGAAGCTGCGCCGGGACGCCGAGGCGTACCTCGGCGAGGACGTCACCGACGCCGTCATCACCGTACCGGCGTACTTCGACGACACCCAGCGGCAGGCCACCAAGGAGGCCGGGGAGATCGCCGGCCTCAAGGTGCTGAGGATCATCAACGAGCCCACGGCGGCCGCCCTCGCCTACGGCCTGGACAAGGAGAACGACCACACCGTCCTCGTGTTCGACCTGGGCGGCGGCACCTTCGACGTGTCGCTGCTCGACATCGGTGAGGGCGTCATCGAGGTGAAGGCCACCAACGGCGACACCCACCTCGGCGGCGACGACTGGGACCAGCGCGTCGTCGAGTACCTCGCCAAACGCTTCAAGGGGCAGTACGGCGTCGACCTGGCGCAGGACAAGATGGCCGTGCAGCGGCTGCGGGAGGCCGCCGAGAAGGCGAAGATCGAACTCTCCTCCTCCACGGAGACCACCATCAACCTGCCCTACATCACGGCATCCTCCGAGGGCCCCCTGCACCTCGACGAGAAACTCACCCGCGCCCAGTTCCAGGAGCTCACCGAGGACCTGCTGGAACGCTGCAAGACGCCCTTCCACCAGGCCGTCAAGGACGCCGGTGTGAAACTCTCCGCCATCGACCACGTCATCCTCGTCGGCGGCTCCACCCGGATGCCCGCCGTCACCGACCTGGTCCGCGAACTCACCGGCAAGGAGCCGCACAAGGGCGTCAACCCCGACGAGGTCGTGGCCCTCGGCGCCGCCCTCCAGGCCGGCGTCCTGCGCGGCGACGTCAAGGACGTGCTGCTCCTCGACGTCACCCCGCTGTCCCTGGGCATCGAGACCAAGGGCGGCATCATGACCAAGCTGATCGAACGCAACACCACGATCCCCACCCGGCGTTCGGAGATCTTCACCACCGCCACCGACAACCAGCCCTCGGTCGGCATCCAGGTCTACCAGGGCGAACGCGAGATCGCCGCCTACAACAAGAAGCTCGGCGTCTTCGACCTCACCGGCCTGCCCCCGGCCCCGCGCGGCGTCCCGCAGATCGAGGTGGCCTTCGACATCGACGCCAACGGGATCATGCACGTGTCCGCCAAGGACCTCGCCACGGGCCGTGAGCAGAAGATGACCGTCACCGGCGGCTCGGCCCTGCCCAAGGACGACATCGACCGTATGATGCGCGACGCCGAGCAGTACGCCGAGGAGGACCGCAAGCGCAGGGAGGCCGCCGAGACCCGCAACCAGGCCGAGCAACTCGTCTACCAGACCGAGCGGTTCCTGCGGGACAACGACGACAAGGTACCCGACGACACCAAGGGCGAGGTCGAGTCTGCCGTCACGGAACTGAAGCAGCTGCTGGAGCGGGAGGGCACCGAAACGGCCGAACTCCGCGCCGGCGTCGAGAAACTCGCCGCGGTCAGCCAGCGGATGGGCCAGGCGATGTACGCGCAGACCTCGACGGCCCCCACCGAGGACGCCGGACAGGACACCGCACCGCAGGACGACGACGGCGTCGTCGACGCGGAGATCGTCGACGACGACAAGGACACCGGCGGACGGAAGGACGGCGCGGCCTGACCCCCGTGGCGGGCGCAGGGCTCAGTAGTGTTCCCGGCACTCCCGCAGCAGCTTCTCCGTGCGCTGCGTCGAGGCCGCCCGCGCCGTCATGTGGTCCAGGACCTCCAGATGCACCGCGACCTCCTTGCGGGAGTCCAGGTACAGGGCGCCCGTCAGATACTCGGTGAACACCATGTCGGGCAGCTCCGGCTCGGCGAAGCGGAACAGCGAGAAGGGCGCGTACGTCCCCGGGTGCGGACCGTCCGCGAACTCGGCGATCTGGAGCGTGACGCGGTCCCGTTCGGAGTACTCGAGAAGCTTGTCGAGCTGGTCCCGCATCACCCGGCCGTCGGCGCTCACCGGGCGCCGCAGCACCGTCTCCTCCATCAGCACCCACAGGTGCGGGGGATCGCTGCGCTCCAGCAGCCGCTGACGCTCCATGCGCAGGGACACATGCCGCTCGACGGCCTCCCGCCCCGCGTTGCCGATCGTCCCCGCCTCCAGGACGGCGCGCGCGTAGTCCTCGGTCTGCAGCAGCCCCGGCACGAAGTGCGGCTCGTAGGACCGGATGATCCGGGCGGCGCCCTCCAGGCTCACATACATGCTGAACCACTCGGGCAGCACATCGTGGTACCGCTGCCACCAGCCCGGCCGGTTCGCCTCCTCGGCGAGCTCCACGAACGCGACGGACTCGCTGTCCGGCACGCCGTACGCGGTCAGCAGCAGCTGGACGTACGGGATCTTCAGCGCGACCTCGGCCGTCTCCATCCGCCGCACGGTCGCGGGCGCCACCCGCAGGATCCGGGCCGCCTCCTCCCGCGAGAGGCCCGCGGCCTCCCTCAGCTCATGCAGCCGCCTCCCCAGAACAACCTGGCCCACGGTCGGTGCGGCCCGCCGCTCACTCACGCCACGCCTCCCCAACGCGCCCGGGCATGCGCTCAGTCTTTCATGTCCCTCCGACACTCTCACGGGCCGCGGTGAACCGCCCTGTTTCCCTGCTCCCTCGGCCGTATTACCCGGCAGGTAATCGACCCGCCGCCGCCCCCACGGGATCGTGGACGCACCGGGTTCCGGGCCGGCTCGCACTCCGGCCCGGGACCCGGCCGCAACCGATCCCGACGGAGGGTGATTCGTCATGTCCGCGACCCAGCTTGCCGCGCTCGCCCGGACCGTGGAGCCGCAGCTGATGCTGCGCCGCTTCCTGGCCCTGGACGCCGCGGTGACCGGCGCCAACGCGCTCGCCTATCTCGCCCTCTCCGGCCCGCTCGGACGCTTCCTCGGCGCCGGCTCCGGCCTGCTGCTGGGCCTCGGCGTCTTCCTCGCCGTCTACGCGGCCGGCGTGGGCCTGCTGGCCGCCCGCCGCCACCCGCCCACGGCGGGCGTACGGATCGTCGTCGAGGCCAACCTCGTCTGGGCCGTCGTGAGTCTCGCCGCCCTCGCGCTGTGGCTCACCCCGACCACGGCGGGCGCGGTGTGGACGGTCCTCCAGGCGCTCACCGTGGCGGGCTTCGCCGTACTGCAGCACATGGCGCTGAGGGCGCGTCAGCTCAGCCAGGACTGAAGGTACTTGGCCGTCGCCGGGTCCGCCGGAAGCAGCGTCTCCACCGCCAGCTCGGCGACGGTCACGTCCATGGGTGTGTTGAAGGTGGAGATCGACGACACGAACGACAGCCGCCGGCCCTCGTGCTCGATCACCATCGGCAGCGCGAAGTAGGCCACCGGCGCGTCCTGTTCCTCCGGCCGACGCTCACCGGTGTCCGGGACCGGGAACGCCGCGACCTCCTCGTACAACGCCCGCAGCGGCTCGGAGCGGCGCAGCGCGATGTCCCGCCGCATCTGCTCCAGCAGATGTCCCCGCCACTCCCGCAGATTCAGGATCCGCGGTGCCAGCCCCTGCGGGTGCAGGGTGAGCCGCACCGCGTTCAGCGGCGGCGTCAGCAGCGACTCCGGGACGCCGTCGAACAGCATCATCACCCCCCGGTTGGCCGCCACGACGTCGTACATCGCGTTCACCACGAGCGCCGGATACGGTTCGAAGCCGCTGATCAGCCGCTCGATGCCGTCCCGCAGCGCGTCCAGCGCGGGGTCGTCCAACGGGGTGTGCGGGAAGCGGGGCGCGTACCCCGCGGCGAGCAGCAGGGCGTTGCGCTCCCGCATCGGGACGTCCAGCTCCTCGGCCAGCCGCAGCACCATCTCCTCGCTGGGCCGGGAGCGGCCGGTCTCGATGAAGCTGATGTGCCGGGCGGAGGAGTCGGCGCGCAGGGCCAGCTCCAGCTGGCTGACCCGCCGCTGCTCCCGCCAGGCGCGCAGCAGCGGGCCCACGCCATCGGTGCCGGCGGTGGCTTGGGACGGGACTGTGGTCATGTCAGGACCGTAGTCGACAGGAGGCCGTACCGGGGAGCCGCGCGTGTGCGACCAGGGTTCCGGGGCCCCTTCTGTGGCAGCCTGGGAATCCGGCACGAGACCCGAACCCGGCGAAGGAGCGCAGCCCATGCCCGTCGAACCGCTGTCGCAGAAGGAGATCGAGGACCGGCTGGCCGAGCTGCCGGGCTGGTCGCTCGACGAGGGCCGCCTCACCCGTTCCTACCGGCTCGGCTCGCACTTCGCGGCGACGGCGATGGTCGTGCACATCGCCCAGGTGCAGGAGGAACTCGACCACCACTCCGACCTCACCCTCGGCTACAACACCGTGTCCCTGTCCGTGCACACCCACAGCGCGGGCGGCGCCGTCACCGCCAAGGACCTCGAGCTCGCCCGCAGGGTGGAGGACCTGGCGCCCGGACACGGTGCACACTGAGGCGCGTGCTGGACTACGACGAGGAAGCGGAACGGTACGACGCCCTGCGCGGCGGCGAGGCCCGGGCGGCGGCCGCCGCCGAGGCCGTGCTCGGTCTCATACCGGGCGGTGCGCGCGATCTGCTGGACGTCGCCTGCGGCACCGGCATCGTGACCCGGCGGTTCGCCGCCGCCCGCGCCGGCCTGCGGGTGACGGGGGCCGACCTCGCCCCGTCGATGACCCGGATGGCCGCCGCCCGCCTGCCGGGCGCCGTCGTCCGCGCGGACAGCCGACGGCTGCCCTTCGGCGACGCCCGGTTCGACGCCGTGGTCAGCGTGTGGCTGCTGCATCTGCTCTCCGGCCCGGAGGAGGTCCGCACGGTCGTCGGCGAGTGCGCCCGTGTGCTGCGGCCCGGCGGGGTCTACATCACCACCGTCCACAAGGGTGCCTCCCACAACGTGGGCAGCGACATCGACGCGGTCCTCGCCGCCCGCCCGCCCAGCCCGGTGCCCGACGCCCCCGCCGATGTGACGGCCTGGGCCGCGGGGCACGGACTGCTCCCCGCCGGACAGGCCCGCTTCCGGGGCCACGGTCAGGGCCGCAGCCCCCGCCGCACCATCACGGACCTGCGCCGCGGCTGGTTCGTCACGCTGCCGCCCGGAGAACCGGTCGCCGAACGGTTCGCCGCCCGGCTGGCCGCACTCCCCGACCAGGACCGCCCCCGCCCCGACCCCGTCTTCACCCTCCGCGCCTACCGCAAGCCGGCCCCCGGCGACCCCGTGCTCACACCCTGAGCGGCCGGTACCCCGGGGCCCGCTTTCGGCGGGACCCCGTTGTCCACCAGCGGGTTCCCGGCGCGGGCACGGGCGTGCGGGAGCCGGGCGGCCCTCCGTGTGCGAGAGGGCCGCCCGGCCGGATGGTGGCCCCGGCGTCAGGTGCCGGGGCCGGTACACGGAGCGTCGGCGGGGACTATTCGAGAAGCTCCGCGTACGAGCCCATGGCCAGGGCGATGTCGGCCTGGGCCCAGAACCGGTGGTACGTGAACGTCGGCGCGGCGCCGCCCTCGAGATAGCTCTCGATCTTCGACCAGGCCGGGTCGTCCTGGTAGAAGGACCGGATCGACGCGAAGGTCGACGAGGAGTCGATCGTGTCGCCGTTCGGCATGGTGCCGCTCCAGCCGCTGGGGACGTACACCGGGTCGTCGAAGCGGTTGTAGTCGGCGCGGGTCTCCGGGACGGCGATGCCCAGCGCGTCCTGGTTGTTCTCCCACATGCCGTCCAGCAGCGCCTTCGCCGTGGACGCCGCCTCCGTGTCACCGGAGCGGTCGGCGTAGTACGTCAGCGTCTTGGCGTAGGCCGCCGCCACCCCGACGTCGTTGGTGTAGTCCGCGACCGTGACGTGCAGATCGCCGTTGTCGCCCGGGGACGACGCGTTCCAGGTGTCGGGCTTGCCGGACCACTGCAGCGTCGACGGGATCCGGAAGGAGCCGTCGGGGTTGATCGTGGTCTCGGACAGTGCCCAGTCCACCCACTTGTCGAGGACGGACTTGGCGAGCGCGTTGCCCGTCTGCTGGTACAGCTCCGCCACCCGCTCCATCGACCACGCCTGGAAGCCGAACCACTGGTTGGACGGCGGGTCGTGGTAGACGGGCTTCTCGTCGTAGTACATGCCGTAGAAGGTCGGCGTGCCCGACGGCGGGGAGGTGTAGCGGCCCGCCCAGCTGTTGGTCGCGCCGCCGGCGATGCCGCCCTCGTCGGACTGCAGCCAGCGGTAGAACTCCAGCTGGCGCTGCATCGACTTGCCCCAGTCGTCCGCGCCCGTCGCCGACTTCGGCTTCAGCGGCGCGTACTCGCTCAGCGCGTACGCGGCGAGCGGGTTCTGGTAGCCGCCGTGCGCGTGGCTGGAGCCGATGCGCCAGGCCCAGCCCGCCGAGGTGTCGGTGGCACCGCCCCAGGCGTAGTACCAGGACAGCAGGTAGTGCGAGGCGTCCTTGCCGGTGCCGGCCGGGCACGACGGGCTGGAGCAGTTGCCGATCTTCTTGAAGTACTTGTCGTACATGGCGTAGCGCAGGTAGTCACCCATCTTCGCGGCCTTGGCGACGGTCGCGGACACCTGGGAACCCTTGCCCTGGTCCTTCGCCCACAGGTCCGCCCAGTAGGCGGCCTGCACCGCACGCGCGTCGGCGTCCGGGGCGTTGGTGAACTTCCACTGCTTGGCGTAGGACGCGTCCTTGGTGAACAGGTCCAGGTAGCCGTTGGTGCCGCCGTACTTGAAGGCGTCGCAGGTGGGCTGCGGGACGGTCTCCCAGACCGACTCCTGCGGGCCGCGCTGGAAGGTGTTGATGTACGACGGCCCGGTGTCCGACGGGCCCGCCTCGCACTTGCCGGGCGAGTTGCCGTAGCCGTACACGTTGTCGACGTCCTGGATCCAGTGCATGCCGTAGACGTCGTCCGTGCCGTACGCGCTCCTCAGTTCCGCGGCGATCGGGTCGGGGCCGACGGAGACACCGGAGTCCAGCTGGGACGGGTACTCGTCCGGGGTGTCGTGCTCGGGCGCGTAGGTCGCAGGCTTCGAGGCGTTGTAGAAGGAGTTGGTCGGCTGGTCGGCGTGGGTCGGGATCATGTACTGCTCCATGATCTCCCAGGCCTCGTTGAACTTCGACCAGTCACCGGTCACCTTGCCGTACATCGCCTGGAGCCACAGCAGATAGCTGTAGGCCTCCGAGGTCGTCTCGTGACCGTGGTCCGGCGCCTCGACGATCAGCGTCTCGACGGAGTGGTACGGGATGCCCTCGGGGGAGAAGTAGCCGTTCGCCGGGTCGGTGATCTTCCCGTACAGCTCCAGGAAACGCGCGTCGTACGTCTTCTCCGCCCCGAGTTGGGTCACCGTGACCGCCGCCTTGGCGTGGCCGGGTGCCGAGGACTCGAAGACGGCCGAGCCGCTGCCGGAGTCGTCGGCGGCGATGGTCACCGTCTGCGCGGTGTTCCAGTTCGACGCCGTGAAGGTGAGTGAGGCGCCGCCGGAGACCGACAGCCCGGAGTTGCCGCTCGCACGCGTCGTGGTGACGGTCACGCTCCCGGTCGGCTGCTTGGACAGCTTGACCTCGTACGTGCCCGACTCACCTTGCTGGACGCCCAGTTGGGACGGCGTGGCCACCACGGCGGGACCCGAGGCGACCGTGATGCCCACCGGAGTGGAGTCGGCGGAGGCACCCATGCTGTCGTAGGCCTTCGCCACCAGTGAATGACTGCCCACGGTCAAACCAGCGGCCGAGAGCGTGAAGGGTGCGCTGGTGTCGGTGCCCAGCAGCTCGGTGTCGTCGTAGAACTCCACCTTGGTGATCGTGGCGTCGTCGGCCGCCGCGGCGGTGGCCGCGAGCGGGACCGTCTCGCCCTGGGTGTAGACGGCGCCGGCCTCGGGGCTGGTCAGCACGGCGATCGGCGGCTGATGCGCGCCGGTGCAGGTGGTGCCGTTGATCGCGAAGGACGTGGGGGCGGCGTTGCTGCCGCTGTAGGTGAACTGGGCGCCGGTCGTGACCGCGCCGCCGGCGGCGATCCGGGCGTTGTACCCGGCGTCCTTCACGGTCACGGTCCGGCCGGACTGCGACCAGGTGCCGTTCCAGCCATTCGAGAGCCTCTGGTTGCCCGCGTAGTCGTACGTCAGGGTCCAGCCGTCGATGGCGTCGGTGCCGCGGTTGGTGAGGGTCAGGTCGGCGGTGAAGCCGGACCCCCAGTCGTTCGTCCTGTAGTCGACGCTGCACTGGACGGCGGCCGCCTGAGCGGGAGTCGAGCCCGCCGAGAGCATCGTCAGCGGGAGTGCCAGAGCCGCCGCGGCGGCCGTTAACAGCCGTCGGACGCCCCTGCGTCTCCTGGGTGGGGGATGCATGGTGCTGGTTCCTCCTGCGACTCGTCATGTCAAGCCTTGAACCAGTGGGAGCGCTCCCATAGTGAGGACGGGGTGATGACCGGTCAAGCCTTGTGGAGAATCGAAAAGATTCGACGCCATGAGTTGAGTGAATGTCAGCAGTCCCTCTGTTCTTCGCCGTCACTTGGCGCTAGCTTCATGTGCACCAGTGGGAGCGGTTCCATCAGTCGACGCGTCCGTGACGACGCGTCCGAGCTGCAAGGAGTCGCTCGATGCGCCACCCCCCGCGTTCAGTACTTTGAGCCATCCCCGTGCACACGTGGAGCACCTGACGCGGGGTCGCTCGTTCCCGTGGGATCCCCTGTGCCGTCCGTGCCGTCCGGAATGTCCGGCCGGCCTCGGGGCCTGTCCCGACCAGGCCCGGACGGTACCCCCACCCGTAAGGCACCAGGCCGCGCGCTCGTCCGCGCGGCCCAGAAGGACAGCCCCCTACGGATAGGAAACCCGCACCATGAGTCGCACCAGAACCGCGCTCCTCGCCGCCATGACGCTGGTCGCCGGCGCCACCGGGACGGCGTTCGCCGTCGTCCCCGGCGACGCCGGCGCGGCCGCCGTCCCCTGCACCGTGGACTACAAGGTGCAGAACCAGTGGGACACCGGCTTCACCGCGTCCGTGACGGTCACCAACAACGGTGCCGCGAAGTCGTCGTGGGCGGTGAAGTGGTCCTACGCCGGTAACCAGAGGGTCACCAGCGGCTGGAACGCCAGGGTCACCCAGTCCGGCGCGAACGTCACCGCGGCCAACGAGTCCTACAACGGCACGCTCGCCAACGGCGGTTCGGCCACCTTCGGCTTCCAGGGCACCTACAGCGGCAGCAACGCCGTCCCCGCCACCTTCACCCTCGACGGCGTGACCTGCAACGTCGACTCCGGCGGCCCGACCGATCCGCCGGACCCGACCGACCCGCCCGAGGGCGACCGGGTGGACAACCCCTACGACGGCGCCAAGGTGTACGTGAACCCCGAGTGGTCCGCGAACGCCGCCGCCGAGCCGGGCGGCGACCGCATCGCCGACCAGCCCACCGGCGTCTGGATGGACCGCATCGCCGCCATCAACGGGGCGGGCGGCAAGATGGGTCTGCGCGACCACCTGGACGCGGCGCTGGAGCAGAAGGGCTCCGGCGAACTCGTCTTCCAGGTCGTCATCTACAACCTGCCCGGCCGTGACTGTGCCGCCCTCGCCTCCAACGGCGAGCTGGGCCCGACGGAGATCGACAAGTACAAGACCGACTACATCGACCCGATCGCGGAGATCCTCTCCGACCCGAAGTACGCCGACCTGCGGATCGTCACCACGGTCGAGATCGACTCCCTGCCCAACCTGGTCACCAACGTGTCGCCGCGGGAGACCCGCACGGACAACTGCGACGTCATGAAGGCCAACGGCAACTACATCAAGGGCGTCGGCTACGCCCTGAACAAGCTGGGCGACGCGCCCAACGTCTACAACTACGTGGACGCCGGCCACCACGGCTGGCTGGGCTGGGACGACAACTTCGGCCCCTCGGCGGAGCTGTTCAGGCAGGCCGCGGGCGCCGAGGGCGCGACCGTCGACGACGTGCACGGCTTCATCGCCAACACGGCCAACTACAGCGCCCTGAAGGAGGAGAACTTCTCCATCAACGACAACGTCGCCGGCAAGTCGGTGCGCGAGTCGGACTGGGTGAGCTGGAACCGCTACGTCGACGAGCTGTCGTACGCGCAGGCGCTGCGCGAGGAACTGGTCTCGATCGGCTTCGACTCGGGCATCGGCATGCTGATCGACACCTCCCGCAACGGCTGGGGCGGTGCGGACCGGCCCACCGGCCCCGGTGCCACCACCGACGTGAACACCTACGTCGACGGCGGCCGCTACGACCGCCGCTTCAACACCGGCAACTGGTGCAACCAGTCGGGTGCGGGACTCGGTGAGCGGCCCCAGGCCTCCCCGGAGCCCGGGATCGACGCCTACGTGTGGATGAAGCCCCCGGGCGAGTCCGACGGGTCGAGCGAAGCCATCGACAACGACGAGGGCAAGGGCTTCGACCGGATGTGCGACCCGACCTACGAGGGCAACCCGCGCAACAACAACAGCATGTCGGGGGCGCTGCCGGACGCCCCGATCTCCGGGCGCTGGTTCTCCGCCCAGTTCCAGGAGCTGATGAAGAACGCCTACCCGCCGCTGTCGTGACGGGCTGACCACACCGGTCCGCCGGGCACGGGCGTCCAGGCCCGTGCCCTGCGGACCGCCGCGCGTCTCTCCCCGGCCCGTTTTTGCGCGAACGGCAACATCGGTTGCTCCGGTCCGGTGCGTCGTCGCACGCTGACGGCATCCGAGCGGAGAGGCTGATCACCATGGCGCACCACCACGAGCACGAGCAGGGACACGGCCACGGCCACGGTCACGGGCACGACGACATCGACTGGGCCGAGCTGGCGCCCCTGCTCGAATCGCAGGCGGAGCTGTTCACCCCGCTGTACGAGCGCGCCCTGAACTGGCTGGCGAAGGAGGTGACCGAACCGGGACTGATCGTGGACGCGGGCAGCGGTCCCGGCGTCATCGCCGCGCTGTTCGCCGAGACGTTCCCGGGGGCTCGGGTCATGGCCGTCGACGGCTCCGAGCCGCTGCTGGAGCGGGCCCGCGCGCGGGCGGAGCGGCAGGGGGCGGCCGACCGCTTCGGCACCCTCGCCGGTGAACTCCCCGGCGTGCTCGACGAACTGGACTACCCGGCCGACCTGCTGTGGGCCAGCCGCAGCATCCACCACCTGGGGGACCAGAGCGCCGCGCTCGCCGCCTGCGCCGAGCGTCTGGCGCCCGGCGGCACCCTGGCGGTGATGGAGGGCGGCCTGCCCGCCCGCTTCCTGCCCCGTGACATCGGCTTCGGCCGGCCGGGGCTCCAGGCGCGCCTCGACGCGGCGGAGGAGGAGCGGTTCAGCCGGATGCGCGCCGAGCTGCCGGGCTCGGTGGCCGTCGTCGAGGACTGGCCCGCGCTGCTGGCCTCGGCCGGTCTGCACCACACCCGCACGCGCACGTTCCTCCTCGACCTGCCCGCCCCCGCCACGGACCGCGCCCGCGCCTACGTGGTCGCCGTCCTCACCCGCGCCCGCGAGATCATGGCCGAGGACCTGGACGCCGACGACCGCGCCGCCCTCGACCGTCTCCTCGACCCCGACGACACGGCGAGCGTGCACCACCGCCCGGACGTGTTCGTCCTGGCGGCCCACACCGTGCACACGGCGGTGCGGCCCGTGTGACGGCTTGACGTGGAGAACTCTCCAAGTGATGGACTCCCCGGCACGCACACGACACACAGGGGGTATCCATGACCGACGACTCTCGGGTCGCGCTCATCACCGGAGGCGGATGGGGGTCCCCCCGCCTCGAGCGAAGCCGAGAGGTGGGGGAGGGATCGGCGCGGCCGTCGCCCGGCGGCTGCTGGACGCCGGGCAGCGGGTCGCCGTCACCGGGCGCGGTGAGCCGCGGCTGCGTGACTTCGCCAAGGAACTCGGCGAGCCCGAGGGGCTGCTGACGATCCCCGGGAACGCGGCGGTGTACGACGACGTGCGGTCGGCGGTCGACACCGTGCCGGCGCGGTTCGGCCGGCTGGACACGGTCGTCGCCAACGCGGGCTTCGCCACCGGTGATTCGGTCGCCGACGGCGACCCGGCCGGGTGGACCGAGATGGTGCTGACCAACGTCCTCGGCCCGGCCCTGCTGATCAGGGCCTCGATCGACGCGCTGAAGGAGACCCGCGGACGGATCGTGCTGGTCGGCAGCGTCGCCGGTTTCGTGCCCACGCCGGGCAATCTGTACGGCGCGACCAAGTACGCGGTGACCGGGCTCGCCGAGAACACCCGGCGGCAGGCCACCGACTGGGGCGTCGGTGTCACCCTGATCGCGCCCGGCCGCGTGGAGACCCCGTTCTGGGACTCCCACGGCAGCCTCCCGCCCGGGCATCTGCTCACCGCCGACCAGATCGCCGACTCCGTCGTGTGGGCCCTGGACCAGCCGGACGGAGTCGACGTCAACACCGTGGTCGTACGCCCCATGGGACAGCCCAACTAGACGGTCCGGCGGCCTCCCCGCGTCCGGGGAGGCCGCCGGGTGCCGGGCGGGTCAGCCGGCGTTGAACTCCGCCGGGTGCGAACCCAGCCGCCGGTCCTCGTTCAGCGCGCTGATCGCGGCGAGGTCCTCGGCGTCCAGGCTGAAGCCGAACACGTCGATGTTCTCCGCGATCCTGGACGGCGTCACCGACTTCGGGATGACGATGTTGCCCAGCTGGAGGTGCCAGCGCAGCACCACCTGGGCCGGCGTACGGCCGTGCTTCTGCGCGATCGCGACGATCGCCGGGATCTCCAGGATGCCCTTGCCGGAACCCAGCGGCGACCACGCCTCCGTGGCGATGCCCTGCTCGGCGTGGTACTCACGCGCGGCGTGCTGCTGCAGATGCGGGTGCAGCTCGATCTGGTTGACCGCCGGGACGACCGACGTCTCGCCGATCAGGCGCTCCAGGTGCTCCGGCAGGAAGTTCGACACACCGATGGCACGGACCCGGCCGTCGGCGTACAGCTTCTCGAACGCCTTGTACGTGTCGACGTACCGGTCGCGGGCGGGCGTGGGCCAGTGGATGAGGTACAGGTCCACGTGGTCGAGGCCGAGCTTCGCCAGGGACGTGTCGAAGGCGCGCAGCGTGGCGTCGTAGCCGTGGTCGCTGTTCCAGACCTTGGTGGTGACGAAGAGCTCCTCGCGCGGGATGCCCGACGCGGCGACGGCCCGGCCGGTGCCCTTCTCGTTGCCGTAGATCGCCGCGGTGTCGATGCTGCGGTAGCCCGCCTCCAGCGCCGTCGCCACGGCCGTCTCGGCCTCCGCGTCCGGTACCTGCCAGACGCCGAACCCCAGCTGGGGCATCTCGACGCCGTTGTTCAGGATGATCGGGGGGACCTTGCTCACGAGCTCTCGATCCTTCGTTTGTGGTCAGGTGTTACCCCCATCGTCAACGATCACGGCCCGCGCCGCATTCCTGACCGACCGATTCACGCGCGGTAGAGCGCCTCGACCTCGTCCAGGTACGCCTTCTCGATCGCCTTGCGCTTCAGTTTCAGCGACGGGGTGAGCAGCCCGTGCTCCTCGGTGAACGGCTGCGCCAGGATGCGGAACGTACGAATCGACTCCGCCTGGGAGACCAGGGTGTTGGCCGCGACCACGGCGCGCCGCACCTCCGTCTCCAGGTCCGCGTCCCGCACCAGCTCGGCCGGCGGCAGCTGCGGCTTGCCGCGCATCGTCAGCCAGTGATCCACCGCCTCCTGGTCGAGGGTGACCAGGGCGGCGACGTACGGGCGGTCGTTGCCGACCACGATGCACTGGTTGACCAGCGGATGGTCGCGCACCCGCTCCTCCAGCACCCCCGGCGACACGCTCTTGCCGCCCGAGGTCACCAGGATCTCCTTCTTCCGCCCGGTGATGGTCAGATAGCCGTCCTCGTCCAGGGAACCGAGGTCCCCGGTGGCCAGCCAGCCGTCGTGCAGGGCCTCGTCGGTGGCCTTGGGGTTGTTGAGATAACCCTCGAAGACGTTGTCGCCGTGCAACCAGATCTCGCCGTCGTCCGCGATGTGCACGGTGACCCCCGGGACGGGTTGGCCGACGGTGCCGTAACGGGTGCGTTCGGGCGGGTTGGCGGTGGCCGCCGCCGTCGACTCGGTGAGTCCGTACCCCTCGTAGATGTGCACACCGGCGCCCGCGAAGAACAGCCCGAGCCGGCGGTCCATCGCGGAGCCGCCGGACATGGCGTGCCGGATCCTGCCGCCCATCGCCGCGCGGATCTTGGAGTAGACGAGCTTGTCGAACAGCTGGTGCTGCATCCGCAGCGCCGCGGACGGTCCGGGCCCGTCGCCCCAGGCCTTCGCCTCCACCGCGTCCGCGTACTTCACGGCCACGTCGACGGCCTTCTCGAACGGCCCCGAGCGGCCCTCCCGTTCCGCCTTGCGCCGCGCCGCGTTGAACACCTTCTCGAAGATGTACGGCACGGCCAGGAAGAACGTCGGCCGGAAGGCGGCCAGGTCGGGCATCAGCGCCGCCGGGTTCAGCTGCGGCTGATGGCCGAACTTCACCTTCCCGCGGATCGCCGCCACCTCCACCATCCGCCCGAAGACGTGCGCGAGCGGCAGGAACAGCAGCGTCGACGCCTCGTCGCCCCTGCGGGAGTGGAACACCGGCTCCCAGCGCTGGATGACGGTGTCCGCCTCGTACATGAAGTTGCCGTGCGTGAGCACACAGCCCTTGGGGCGGCCGGTGGTGCCCGAGGTGTAGATGATCGTCGCCACCGAGTCGGGCGTGACCGCCTGACGGTGCCGGTGCACCACCTCGTCGTCGAGATGCGCGCCCGCGTCGTACAGCTCCTGCACCGCGCCCGCGTCCAGCTGCCACAGCCTGCGCATCCGCGGCAGCCGGTCGATGACCGTGGCGATCGTCATCGCGTGGTCCTCGTGCTCCACGATCGCGGCGGTCACCTCGGCGTCGTACAGCATCCAGAAGCACTGCTCGGCGGAGGAGGTGGGGTAGACGGGGACGACCTGCGCGCCGACCGTCCACAGGGCGAAGTCGAAGAGGGTCCACTCGTAACGGGTGCGGGACATGATCGCGACTCGGTCGCCGAACCGGATGCCGCCCGCCAGCAGGCCCTTCGCGAGGGCGAGCACCTCGTCGCGGAACTCGGCGCTGGACACGTCCCGCCAGCCGCCGGTGTCGTCCTTGCGGCCGAGCGCGACGCGCAACGGGTCTTCCTCGGCATACCGGAAGACCACGTCGGCCAGACCGCCCACCGGAGGCTCCAAGGCCAACGGAGGGTTGGTGAACTCGCGCAATCCCGCTCCCCGCTCCTGAGCGCTCGGACTGGGGCGGGACGGCGTCGTCCCGCACAGCGCCGTGAAAGCTACCCCACGGGACCGGGCCCCGGGAGGGGGTCGAAAGCTGAGCGGAGCTCTCGTCCGCGCTGGTCAGGGGAGGAAAATGCGCTCACATGCGGAAGGGTCGGACAGAAACCTGACGGTGGAGTAAGTTTCGGTGGAGCAATCTCCACGGAATCTGTACGAGCCCATGACCGGGCCTTGGGGCGGCCGGCCGGGCCCCACTGATCCCAGCGTGCGCGCGGGCCGTACCGTTACCCCCGCCCGCCGCGGTGCAGCCGGTCACCGCCCGCGAGGATCGCCGCCGCCAGGGCGTCGGCCGCACCCTGGGCGGAGGGGCGGTGCCGCCCGTGCGCCACCACGAAGTCCACCTCGCCCGGTTCCGGCAGCCCGGCCCGCTCCGGCATCCGCGCCAGCCCCGGCGGGATCAGCCCGCGCGAGTGCACCATCACCCCGAGCCCGGCCCGGGCCGCCGCGAGCAGACCGTTCAGGCTGCCGCTGGTACAGACGATCCGCCACTCCCGGCCCTCCCGCTCCAGCGCCCGCAGCGCCAGGGCCCGGGTGATGCCCGGCGGCGGGTAGACGATCAGCGGCACCGGACGGCCGGGGTCCAGCCGAAACCCCGGCGCCCCGATCCACACCAGTTCGTCGTGCCAGACCAGGCGGTGCGGATCCGTGCGCGGGTCCTCCGGCCGCCGCTTGGCCAGCACCAGGTCCAGCCGGCCCGCGGCCAGCCGCTCGTGCAGGATGCCCGACAGCTCGACCGTCAGTTCCAGATCGACCTCCGGGTGCTCGTGCCGGAACCGTTCGAGGATCTCCGGCAGCCGCGTCAGCACGAAGTCCTCGGACGCCCCGAACCGCAGCCGCCCGCGCAGCCGGGTGCCGGTGAAGAACTGGGTCGCCTGCTCGTGCACGTCCAGGATCCGCCGCGCGAAGCCGAGCATCGCCTCGCCGTCCTCGGTCAGCTCCACCGAGTGCGTGTCCCGGGTGAACAGCTGCCGTCCGGTCGCCTCCTCCAGCCGCCGCACATGCTGGCTCACGGTCGACTGACGCAGCCCGAGCCGCCGCGCCGCCTGCGTGAAGCTCAGCGTCTGCGCCACCGACAGGAACGTCCGCAGCTGCGTCGGGTCGTACATACCGCCAGCGTACGGTCATCGCGGAACATGATGACAGTGAGAGCGGTATACCGGATTCCCGATCACGGCCGCGGGGAGCAGGATGGGGAGGGGACCCCCGTGACCACGGTGGAGGGCTCCCTGGACACCGAGCGTGAGCACGAGCAAGTGGAGCACAGTGAAACGCCTGCACTGGCCGAGCCGGCTGCCGATCGACCCGTACATCCTGCTCCTGCTCGGGACGGTCGGCGTCGCCGCGCTGCTGCCCGCACGGGGCACGGGCGCGGACCTCGCCTCCGGCGCCTCCACCGCCGCGATCGCCTTCCTCTTCTTTCTCTACGGCGCCCGGCTCTCCACCCGCGAGGCCCTGGACGGGCTCAAGCACTGGCGGCTCCATGTCACCGTGCTTGCCTGCACCTTCGTCCTGTTCCCGGTGCTGGGCCTGGCCGCCCGCGGACTCGTCCCGGTGTTCCTGACCGACCCGCTGTACCAGGGTCTGCTCTTCCTCACCCTTGTGCCGTCCACCATCCAGTCGTCGATCGCGTTCACCTCGATCGCCCGCGGCAACGTGCCCGCCGCGATCTGCGCCGGCTCCTTCTCCTCGCTGGTCGGCATCGTCGTCACCCCGCTGCTCGCGGCGACGCTGCTGGGCAGCAGCGGGGGCGGGTTCTCGGCCGGTTCCATGGTGCGGATCGTGCTCCAGCTGCTCGTGCCGTTCGTCGCCGGGCAGCTGCTGCGCCGCTGGATCGGCGGGTTCGTCGCCCGGCACCGCAAGGTACTGGGGCTGGTCGACCGGGGCTCGATCCTCCTCGTCGTCTACACCGCGTTCAGCGAGGGCATGGTCCAGGGCATCTGGCAGCAGGTGAGCCCCGCCCGGCTCGGCGGACTGCTCGCGGTGGAGGCCGTGCTGCTCGCGGTGATGCTGCTGCTGACCTGGTACGGCGCCAAGGCACTGAGGTTCGGCCGGGAGGACCGCATCGCGATCCAGTTCGCCGGTTCGAAGAAGTCCCTGGCCGCCGGCCTGCCCATGGCGAGCGTCCTGTTCGGGGCGCAGGCCTCGCTGGCCGTGCTGCCCCTGATGCTGTTCCACCAGATGCAGCTCATGGTGTGCGCGGTGATCGCCAAGCGCCGGTCGCACGACCCGGTCGACGCGGCCCCCGAGGAGGTCACCGTCCCGGACCGAGCCGGACGCTCACGAACCGGGGCCGGTACAGGGACACGTTCCGGCTGAGCATCCCGGCCGCTCCGGCCGTCTCCAGCCAGTTCACGTCGTAGCTGAGCACCAGCCGCCCGTCGTCGCTCAGCTCCGGGTGCGTCTGCGGGTTGTAGGCGGCGGTCCCGCCCTGCGGCAGCGCGGGGGTGAACCGCCGCGCCGGTCCGTGCCACGGACCGGTCGGGGAGCAGGCCCAGTACGACGCCACCGTGGTCAGTCCCTCGGCACCCGCGGCCATGGTGAACAGCACATACGTCCCCTCGTCCCGCACCACCGAGAACGCGCTGCCCACGCCGGTGCGCCGCCCGTCGCCGAGCACGGGGCGCGGACGGGCGCGGGTCTGCCAGGCCGAGCCGTTCCAGTACTCCCAGGCCGCCGGGTCGGCGAGCCCGCCCTCCGGGACCCGGGCCACGTACGCGTGCGAGGCCGGGCGGGCGGCGGGGCGGCCGTCGTCACCGCCGAAGACATACGTCCAGCCGTCCTCCTCGACCAGCGTCGTCCCGAACAGCACCCGCCGGGACGGGTCGGCGACCCCCTGCTGGTCGAGCACCGTCACGACCGACTCGAGACGCAGACCGGGCAGGGAGAGGGTGGCGACCTCGGTCGCGGTGGGCATGCCGTAGATCCACGGCGGCTGCGCGGAGTCGCGCACCCACAGCAGGACCCGCAGCACCTGCTCGGCGGAGCCGGGGGAGCGGGGCTCGACCCGGGCGGCGACGGGCCAGCGCCACCGGTCCGGCGCCGGGTCCGGGAACAGCGGCGCGGGAAGGGTGCCCTCCAGGCGGCCGTCCCGCATCAGCACACCCGAGTTGCGCACCAGCGGGGCGGCGGTGTCCCGCCAGGCGTACGACTCGCCGACCGGGTTCGGCGGGCGGTGCACCCGGCCCAGGTAGGTGTCGGAGAACAGCCACAGCAGCCGGCCGTCGGGCAGGCGCACCGAGTGGGTGCCGTCGCCGCCGGTCCAGTCGTCGGTGCGGCCGGGGTCGTCGCCGTAGCGGGCGAACTCGGCGGTGAGGGTGTCGTCGGGGGACCAGGACGTGACCGTGCGCGGCCGGCAGTCGTCCCCGCGCGCCCCGTCGTCCCCGTCCGGCCACCCGGTGACCAGCACGGCCGCGAGGACCAGGGCCAGCGCCAGCGCGATCCCGGTCCCTGTCCGCCGCCGTGCACCGGCTGTCTCGTCGGGCATGGTCGGGGACGCTAGCGGGTGTCGCGGCCCGGGTCCATGGCGCCTCGGAGCCCTCGGAGATCACTCTCGGCGGGGAACCGGCATCACGAGCACGTCGTGCCGGCCGGGGGAGTCGTGCCGTGCAGGAGGTAGGTGTCGACGGTGTGCGTCGCGCACCGGTTGAAGGGGTACGACCCGTGGCCCTCCTCCCGCACCGTCAGCAGCACACCGACCCCCTTGCCCAGCTCGGCCGCCATCCGCCGGGCGCCCTCGTACGGCGTCGTCGGGTCGCCGGTGTTGGCGACGACGAGGATCGGGGCGGCACCGTCCGCGCCGACGTCGGGGGTGGCGCTCTCGCCGTCGTACGGCCACTCGTAGCAGAGGTAGTCGCCGGTGAGCAACCGCCTGCCGAAGACGGGGGAGGCCGCCTCCATCCGCTGCGCCATCGCCTCCGCCTCGCCGGAGTCGGGACGCAGGTCGGAGTCGGCGCAGGTGATCGCCACGAAGGCGGACGTGCCGTTGCCGCCCGAGGCCCCGGCGCGGGCCCCGGCGCCGGCCCGGGTGCCGCGTGCCTGGGTGTCCGGGCCGTGGTCGTACGCCGTCTCCATCAGCGCGGTGCCGTCGCCCCGCTCCATGACCTCGCGGAGCGCTTTCGCCAGCGGCTTCCAGCCCTCCTTGCCGCTGTCCAGGGTGTTGGCGATGGCGTGGGCAGCGAGACTGTCGTCCAGTTCCTCTCCGCCGTCGGTGGGCGCGGGCTTCTCCTCGAGCCCGTCCAGCAGCTCGGCGACGCGCTGCCGGGCCTCCTCGCGGCCGCTGCCGGTGGGGCAGTCGTCGTAGGCCCTCGCGCAGTGTGCGGCGAAGCGGTCGAAGGCGCCCTGGACGGCCTTGACCTGGCTGAGTTCCTCCTGTTGCCGGTCCAGCGTCGGGTCGACCGGGGCTTCGAGCACGAGCCGGCCCACGTTCCGGGGGAACAGATGGGCGTAGACGCCGCCCAGCCTGGTGCCGTAGGAGACGCCGAGGTAGTGCAGTTGCTCGTCACCGAGGAGATAGCGCATCAGGTCCATGTCCCGCGCCGTGTGGGAGGTGCCGACGTGCGGCAGCAGCTCACCGGAGTGCTTCTCGCAGGCGGCGGCCCCCTCGTACTGCCTCTCCCCGCAGATCACGGGGGCCGTCCCGCCGACGCCGCGCGGATCAAAACTCACCAGGTCGTAACTCTCACCCAGCGCGGCGTAGTCGCTCGCGAACCCGGGGAGCCCCACGACGCCGGACTGGCCGGGGCCGCCGAAGTTGAGCAGCAACGATCCGATCCGCCTCCGCTCGGGTCCGGTGGCCCGCTTGCGGATCATGGCGACGTCGATCGTGTCGCGGCCGGGCCGCTCGTAGTCCAGCGGCGCCTTCATCGTGGCGCACTGCCAGCCGTCGCCCGGGGCGTCACCGTCCCCCTGCGCCCCCGAGGGCGCCGGGCAGGCCGACCAGTCGAGCCGCTGGCCGGTCGTGAAGGCCGCGGGCAGCCCCGGCGGCGGGTTCGTCGCCCTGCCTCCGTCCCGGCCGGGCGCGTCACCGCCCTCGGAGGACGCGGACGGACCCGGGTCCGGGCCTTTGACGACATCGCATCCGGCGCCCGCGGCGGCCACGCACACGACGGCGAGGGCGAGCAGGTACGCGGCCGCGCGGCGGGGCCTGCGGAAGGACCGGGCAGGGCGGTCCGAGTTCCGAAATCGCCTGCGCATCCGCGAGCCCCCTGCCCCCTGGCACGCCGGAGCGGCATGCCGTTTCGATATTCGACCCGGTCTTCGACGACTCGAACCTACTGATCATCCGTCGTCGACCGCAATCGACCAGGGGCCCGGCGGGAGACGTCAGGGCACGGCGCGGTACGGGGCCGAGGCGGGGCCCCGCGGCGCAGGGGGCGCTCCCCGCCGGCAGGGGCCCCGCCGCCGTGCAGCGAGCGGGACCGGTCAGCCCCGGGCGGCCGCGGCCCGCAGGGCGATGCGGTCCTCACCCGCGTACACGTTCATGGAACTGCCACGCAGGAAGCCCACCAGGGTCAGCCCCGTCTCCGCCGCCAGGTCCACCGCCAGCGAGGACGGCGCCGAGACCGCCGCCAGCACCGGTATGCCGGCCATGACCGCCTTCTGCGCCAGCTCGAACGAGGCCCGGCCGGAGACCAGCAGGACGGTCCGGGACAGCGGCAGGCCGCCGCTCTGCAGGGCCCGGCCGACCAGCTTGTCGACCGCGTTGTGCCGGCCCACGTCCTCCCGTACGTCGAGCAGTTCGCCCCGCTCGTCGAACAGGGCCGCCGCGTGCAGGCCGCCGGTGCGGTCGAAGACCCGCTGGGCCGCGCGCAGCCGGTCCGGCAGGCTCGCCAGCAGCTCCGGCGCCAGCGCCAGCGGGGGCGCGTCCGCGATGGGGTGGCGGGCGGTGGTGCGCACCGCGTCCAGGCTCGCCTTGCCGCACAGGCCGCAGGAGGAGGTGGTGTAGACGTTGCGCTCCAGTGTGATGTCCGGGACGACCACGCCTGGGGACGTCTTCACGTCGACCACGTTGTAGGTGTTCGAACCGTCGACGGTCGCCCCCGCGCAGTAGACGATGTTCTGCAGATCGGAGGCGTCGGCCAGCACCCCCTCGCTGACCAGGAAGCCGGCGGCGAGCGCGAAGTCGTCCCCGGGCGTGCGCATGGTGATCGCCAGCGGCTTGCCGTTCAGCCGGATCTCCAGGGGTTCCTCGGCGACGAGCGTGTCCGGGCGGCTGGAGACCGCCCCGTCCCGGATGCGGAGCACCTTGCGTCGTTCCGTGACTCGTCCCATGTCCCTACCAGTTCCGCTCAGTCCCGGTTCTGTACGTGCGTGAAGCCGAAGCGGCCCTTGATGCACAGATTGCCGTGGGTCACCGGATTGTCGTGCGGCGAGGTGACCTTCACGATCTCATTGTCCTGCACATGGAGCGTGAGGTTGCAGCCCACACCGCAGTACGCGCACACGGTCGTCGTCTCCGTCTGCCGCGACTCGTCCCACGTACCCGCCGCCCGCATGTCGAACTCCGATTTGAACGACAGCGCTCCCGTGGGGCAGACCTCGATGCAGTTGCCGCAGTACACGCACGCCGAGTCGGTCAGCGGGGCGTCGTGCTCGACGGCGATCCGGGCGTCGAAACCGCGGCCGGCGACCGAGATCGCGAAGGTGTTCTGCCACTGGTCGCCGCAGGCGTCCACGCACTTGTAGCAGAGGATGCACTTGTCGTAGTCGCGCACATAGAGGTCGTTGTCGACCCTGGGTTCCTCGTCGAGGCGGGCCGCGCCGGGGCCGAAGCGGTCCGGTTCCGCCTCGTACTCCTTGATCCACTCGGCGGTCCGGGGCGTCGTCGACAGGTCGACGGAGGAGGCGAGGAGTTCCAGGACGACCTTGCGGCTGTGCCGGGCCCGCTCGGTGCTCGTGCGCACCTCCATGCCCGGCTCGGCCCGGCGGGAGCAGGCGGGGACGAGGGTGCGGGAGCCCTCCACCTCCACGACGCAGACCCGGCAGGCGTTCCTGGGGGTGAGGGTGTCGCCCTCGCACAGGGTCGGGACGTCCTTGCCCGCGGCACGGCAGGCGTCCAGGATCGTCGACCCCTCGGGCACCCGGACCGGTTCGCCGTCCAGGGTGAACTCCAGCAGTCGGCGGGGGATCCCCAGCGGTGTCACGGTCATTCGTACGCCCCCAGACGGTCGATGGCGGATTCCACGGCGTTCCACGCGGTCTGGCCGAGACCGCAGATCGAGGCGTCCCGCATCGCGCGGCCCACCTCGCGCAGCAGGGCGATGTCGTCGGCGGCGTCGGCGCCCCTGCGGTCGGCGATGCGGTGCAGTGCCTCTTCCTGGCGCACCGTGCCGACCCGGCAGGGCACGCACTGGCCGCACGACTCGTCGCGGAAGAACTCGGCGATGCGGAGGAGGAGGCGGGGGAGCGGGACCGTGTCGTCGAAGGCCATGACGACCCCGGAGCCGAGGGTCGTGCCGGCGGCCCGGGTGCCTTCGAAGGTGAGAGGGATGTCCAGTTCGTCGGGGCGCACGAATCCGCCGGCGGCTCCGCCCAGGAGGACCGCCCGGAGGTTGTCGCGGACGCCGGCGAGCCGGAGGAGTTCACCCAGGGTCGCACCGAAGGGGAGTTCGTAGAGGCCGGGGCGGGCCACGCTGCCCGAGACGCAGAAGAGTTTGGGACCGGTGGACCGCTCCGTGCCGATCGCCGCGTAGGCCTGGGCGCCCATGGTGAGGACGGGGAGCACGTTGACGAGGGTTTCCACGTTGTTCTCGACCGTCGGCTTGCCGAACAGGCCCTTCTCCACCGGGAAGGGCGGCTTGGTGCGGGGCTCGCCGCGATGGCCCTCGATGCTGTTGAAGAGGGCTGTTTCCTCGCCGCAGATGTACGCGCCCGCGCCGCGTCTGATCTCCATGTCGAAGGAGTGGCCCTGGCCGAGGATGTCGTCGCCGAGCAGGCCGCGGGCGCGGGCCTGGGCGATGGCGTGCTCCATGCGCCGCAGGGCCCGCGGGTATTCGCCGCGGAGATAGAGGTAGCCCTTGTGGGCTCCGGTCGCGTACGCCGCGATGGTCATGGCCTCGACCAACGCGAACGGGTCGCCCTCCATGAGGACGCGGTCCTTGAAGGTGCCCGGTTCGGATTCGTCGGCGTTGCAGACGAGGTAGTGCGGGTGGTCCGGCTGGGCCGCCGTGGCCTGCCATTTGCGGCCGGTGGGGAAGGCGGCGCCGCCGCGGCCGAGGAGGCCGGAGTCGGTGACCTCGCGGATGACGGCGGCGGGGCCGAGGGCGAAGGCGCGGCGGAGGGCGGTGTAGCCGCCGTGCGCCCGGTAGTCGTCGAGGTCGGTGGGGTCGGCCGCGCCGATGCGGTGGAGGAGGGTGAGGGTGGGGTCGCCGGCCTGGGGGACGGCGGTGGGGGGTGGGGGTTCGGCCGGGGCGGATTCGGGTGCGGTGGCTGTCCGGATCGCGGTTTCGGGGGTGGCGGGGGCGCAGACCGCCGTGGCCCTTGGGGTTTCTCGCCCCCGCCGCCCCTTCCCTCCCCCACTCTCGGCTTCGCTCGAGCGGGAGGTGCCCCCACCGTCCCCCGGGGGCTCCGCCCCCGGACCCCCGTTCGGCCCTGGACGGGCCTCGTTCTCGCACTCCCCCGGAGGGGGTACCCCCGGACGGGCTGGATCGTCCCCGGCCCGGATCACAAGTGCGGCAGGTGCCCTTTCGCACAGGCCCAGGCACGGGCTGCGTTCCACCTGGACGCCCGACTCCGGGCCCAGGCGGGCCTCCACCGACGTGTGCAGCTGATTCGCGCCGGCCGCCGTGCAGGCCAGGTCCGTGCAGATGTGCAGGACCGTTGCCGGGCGGGGGCGGACGGAGAACATCGCGTAGAACGTGGCGACGCCGTACGCCTCCGCCGGGGGGACCGTCAGCCGGCGGCACAGGTAGTGCAGGGCGCCCTCGCTGATCCAGCCGACCCGGTCGTTGACGGCGTGCAGGCCCGGCAGCAGCAGGTCGCGGCGGTCGCGGGCCGCACGGCCGCCGCGGGCCCAGCGGAGGTCGGCGTCGGAGCGGTCGGCGCCCTCCCAGGACGACTCGGGGGGACCGAGCAGGGCGTCGACGGCCGCACGCTCCTCGTCCGTCGGTTCGCTGTCACCGAAACGCAGGTCCACTGTTGCTCACCTTCTCGATCCGGATCGCCGACGCCTTGAACTCCGCCGTCCCCGCGATCGGGCAGTTGGCCTCGATCGTCAGCTGATTGGTGTCCACCTCGTCGGGAAAGTGGAACGTCATGAACGCGAGCCCCGGCCGCAGTCCGGTGTCGACCCAGACCGGCGCCAGCACCGAGCCGCGCCGCGAGGTGACCCGCACCTCCTCGCCGACCACGACCCCGTAGCGCTCGGCGTCCTCCGGACACAGTTCGACGTACTCTCCGCGGCGCAGGGGGGAGGCGAAACCACCGCTCTGCACACCGGTGTTGTAGGAGTCGAGGCGGCGGCCCGTGGTCAGCCGGATCGGGTACCGCTCGTCGGTCAGGTCGACCGGCGGGTCGTGCTGCACGATGCCGAAGGGGGCGGGCCTGCCCCGCAGTCGGGGGTCCGGCTCCCACAGGCGGCCGTGCAGGTACGGCGGTTCCAGCGCGTCCGTCGCGGGACAGGGCCACTGGATGCCCTGGTGCTCCTCCAGACGCTCGTACGTCATGCCGTGGTGGTCCGGGGAGACCGAGCGCAGCTCGTTCCAGACCGCTTCGGCGTCGGCGTACTTCCAGTCGTGGCCGAGACGGGAGGCGAGGTCGCACAGGATGTCGATGTCCTCGCGTGCCTCACCGGGCGGTGTCACGGCCCGGCGGACCCGCTGGACCCGCCGCTCGCTGTTGGTGGTGGTGCCCTCGGTCTCCGCCCAGCCGGCGGTCGCGGGCAGGACGACGTCCGCGAGTTCGGCGGTCTTCGTCAGGAAGATGTCCTGGACCACCAGGAAGTCCAGCTCCTTCAGCCGGCGCACTGCCTGTTCGCTGTCCGCCTCCGACTGGGCCGGGTTCTCCCCGATGCAGTACACGGCGCGCAGCGAGCCGTCGTCCATGGCCTCGAACATCTCCGTCAGGGTCAGGCCGTGGCGCGGCTGGATGACGGTGCCCCAGGCGGACTCGAACTTCGCCCGGACACCGGGGTCGAGGATGTCCTGGAAGCCGGGCAGACGGTTGGGGATCGCGCCCATGTCGCCGCCGCCCTGCACGTTGTTCTGGCCGCGCAGGGGTTGCAGGCCCGAGCCGTAGCGGCCGACGTGGCCGGTCAGCAGGGAGAGGTTGATCAGGGCGCGGACGTTGTCGGTGCCGTTGTGGTGCTCGGTGATGCCCAGGGTCCAGCAGAGCTGGGCGCGTTCGGCACGGGCGTAGGCGTGCGCCAGCTCCCGTACGGCGGCGGCCGGGACGCCCGTCACCTTCTCGGCCAGGGAGAGGGTCCACGGTTCGACGAGTTTCCGGTACTCCTCGAAGCCGGTGGTGGCCCGTCGTACGAACGCCTCGTTGACCAGGCCCGCGTGGATGATCTCGCGGCCGATCGCGTGCGCCAGGGCGATGTCCGTGCCGACGTTCAGGCCGAGCCAGCTCTCCGCCCACTCGGCGGTGGAGGTCCGGCGCGGGTCGACCGCGTACATCCGGGCGCCGCCCCGGATGCCCTTCAGCACGTGCTGGAAGAAGATCGGGTGGGCGAACCGGGCGTTGGACCCCCACATCACGATGACGTCGGTGTGCTCGATCTCCTCGTACGACGAGGTGCCGCCGCCCGAGCCGAACGCCGCCGACAGACCGGCGACGGACGGGGCGTGGCAGGTGCGGTTGCAGGAGTCGACGTTGTGGGTGCCCATGACGACCCGGGCGAACTTCTGCGCCACGTAGTTCATCTCGTTGGTGGCGCGGGAGCAGGAGAACATCCCGAACGCGCCGCGTGCCGCCGCCAGTCCCCGGGCGGTGCGGTCCAGGGCCTCGTCCCAGGTCGCCCGGCGCAACGGCGCGTCGCGCGCGTCCCGGACCAGGGGGTGGGTGAGGCGGGTGTAGGTCTTCGGGGTCCGGTCGCGTTTCCTCATGCGGCGCTCCTCAGCGCGAGCAGGTCCGACAGGGCGTGCACGGTGCGCAGGGTGGGCACCGGGACGCCGGTGATCTCCGCCAGTTCGACGACGGCCGCGAGCAGGACGTCGAGTTCGAGCGGTTTGCCGCGCTCCAGGTCCTGGAGCGTGGAGGTGCGGTGGTCGCCGACCTTCTCGGCGCCCGCGAGCCGGCGCTCGATGGAGACACCCACCTCGCAGCCGAGGGCCCCGGCGACGGTCAGCGTCTCGGTCATCATCGTCTCGATGACCTGCCGGGTGCCGCCGTGCAGGCACATCTGCCGCATGGTGGCGCGCGCCAGGGCGCTGATCGGGTTGAAGGAGATGTTGCCCAGCAGCTTCAGCCAGATGTCGCCGCGCAGGTCGGGCTCCACCGGACACTTCAGGCCCCCGGCGCGCATCGCCTCGCTCAGCGCCAGACAGCGGCCGGAGACACTGCGGTCCGGTTCGCCGACGGAGAAACGGGTGCCTTCCACATGACGTACGACGCCGGGCTGTTCGAGTTCGGTGGCCGCGTAGACGACACAGCCGACGGCCCGTTCGGGCGCGAGGACCGCACTGACCGCGCCGCCCGGGTCCACACTCTCCAGACGGCGGCCGTCGTACGGGCCGCCGTGCCGGTGGAAGTACCACCACGGGATGCCGTTCTGGGCCGCCACGACGGCCGTGGTGTCGTGCAGCAGGGGCTCGATCAGCGGCCCGCACGCCGCGTACGAGTTGGCCTTCAGACCCAGGAACACGTAGTCGACCGGGCCGACTTCGGCCGGGTCGTCGGTGGCGTGGGGGCGAGCGGTGAAGTCACCGCGCGGGCTGCGCACCCGCACCCCGTGCTGCCTCATGGCCGCCAGGTGCGGTCCACGGGCGATGAGGTGCACGTCGGTGCCCGCACGGTGGAGCGCGGCGCCGACATAGGCGCCGATCGCCCCGGCACCGAGGACTGCGACTTTCATGGCGAGGGGAGCTCCGTTCGGTCGAGGGATACCGGGGAACCACGGGAATCGCCGAATCTCTGTCGACGAAATATTGTCTACAGTATGGAGAGGGGCCCAGCAAGGCTTTGTGCAGTACCAGTGGTTGTCTGCTCAACTGTCTTCTCAACGGCCTGTCGTCTCCTTACGGTTGTGGACTCATGAGTCCCCCCGTCGCACCCCCGGGCTGGAGCCGCTGGCTCGTCCCGCCCGCCGCCCTCTCCGTCCACCTGTCCATCGGCCAGGCCTACGCGTGGAGCGTGTTCAAGCCGCCACTCGAGTCCGCGCTCGGCCTCAGCGGCACCCAGAGCGCGCTGCCCTTCCAGCTCGGCATCGTGATGCTGGGCCTGTCCGCCGCGTTCGGCGGCACTCTCGTCGAACGCCGGGGCCCGCGCTGGGCGATGACCGTCGCCCTGGTCTGCTTCTCCTCCGGCTTCCTGCTCTCCGCGCTGGGCTCGGCGACCGAGCAGTACTGGCTGATCGTCCTCGGCTACGGCTTCGTCGGCGGCATCGGCCTGGGCATCGGCTACATCTCACCCGTCTCCACGCTGATCAAATGGTTCCCCGACCGGCCCGGCATGGCCACCGGCATCGCCATCATGGGCTTCGGCGGGGGCGCGCTGATCGCCTCTCCCTGGTCGGCGCAGATGCTCGAGTCCTTCGGTGACGACAACGTTGGCATCGCGCTCGCCTTCCTCGTGCACGGGCTCACCTACGCCGTGTTCATGCTGCTCGGCGTGCTGCTGGTCCGGGTGCCGCGCACCGCGCGCCCCGTGGCCGGGACGCCCGCGGTGTCCAACGGGCCGCAGGTGTCGGCCCGTTCCGCGGTGCGCACCCCGCAGTTCTGGCTGCTGTGGCTGGTGCTCACTCTGAACGTCACCGCGGGCATCGGCATCCTGGAGAAGGCCGCCCCGATGATCACCGACTTCTTCGCGGACACCTCCGCTCCGGTGTCGGCGACCGCCGCCGCCGGGTTCGTCGCCCTGCTGTCGGCGGCCAACATGGCGGGCCGCATCGGCTGGTCGACCACCTCCGACCTCATCGGCCGCAAGAACATCTACCGGGTCTACCTCGGCGTCGGCGCGCTGATGTACGCCCTCATCTGGCTGCTGGGCGACACCTCCAAGCCCCTCTTCGTGCTCTGTGCCCTGGTGATCCTCTCCTTCTACGGTGGCGGCTTCGCCACCGTCCCCGCCTATCTCAAGGACCTGTTCGGCACCTACCAGGTGGGCGCCATCCACGGCCGGCTGCTCACCGCCTGGTCCACCGCCGGTGTGCTCGGGCCGCTGATCGTGAACTGGGTCGCCGACCGCCAGGAGGAGGCCGGCAAGCACGGACCGTCCCTCTACGGAACGTCGCTGGTCATCATGATCGGACTGCTCGTCATCGGCTTCGTCGCCAACGAACTGGTCCGGCCCGTCCACCCCCGTCACCACGAGCCCGGTCCCGGGACGCCGAAGGAGGCCGCCGATGACCGGCGACAGCAGTCAGAGTCCGCCTAGCGGGGACCGCCGTGGTCTCATCGCCTTCTCCTGGCTGTGGGTGGGGATCCCGCTCGGCTACGGTCTGTACGAGCTCGTGCGCAAGGCGACACAACTGTTCACGGGCTGACCGCGGACGGCCGGGACCGCCTCGACGAGGCTGAGGGAAGCCGACAAGCACGGCGCCCGTTTCCTGTCGCTTCACCTGCCCTCGTACCGGTGAGTCACTGATCAGACTGGTGCATCCCGCAACCGGAAACGAGGGGGATCACCCATGATCGGCTCGCGCATCGCCGCTGTCGGCCACTACCAGCCCGCCCGGGTCCTCACCAACGAGGACCTGGCGGGCATGGTCGACACCAGCGACGCGTGGATCACGAGCCGGGTGGGCATCCGCACCCGTCACATCGCCGGCCCCGACGAACCCGTCGACGAACTGGCCGCCCACGCCGCCGCCAAGGCACTGGCGGCGGCCGGCCGCACGCCCGACGAGATCGACCTGGTCCTGGTGGCCACGTCCACCGCGATCGACCGCTCGCCCAACATGGCCGCCCGGGTCGCCGCCCGCCTCGGCATGCCCGGCCCCGCCGTCATGGACCTCAATGTGGTGTGCGCGGGCTTCACCCACGCCCTCGCCACCGCCGACCACACCGTGCGGGCCGGCGGCGCGAGCCGGGTGCTGGTCGTCGGCGCCGACAAGATGTCCGACGTGGCCGACTGGACCGACCGCTCCACCTGCGTCCTCGTCGGCGACGGGGCGGGCGCGGCCGTGGTGGAGGCCTGTGCGCCGGGCGAGGAGGCCGGGATCGGACCGGTGCTGTGGGGTTCGGTGCCCGAGATGGCCCACGCGGTGCGGATCGAGGGGACGCCGCCGCGGTTCGCGCAGGAGGGGCAGAGCGTCTACCGCTGGGCCGCCACCCGACTGCCGGTCATCGCCCGCCAGGCCTGCGAGAAGGCGGGACTGATGCCCGAGGACCTCGCCGGCGTGGTGCTGCACCAGGCCAACCTGCGCATCATCGAACCCCTCGCCCGCCGGCTCGGCGCGGTCAACGCCGTCGTGGCCCGCGATGTCACCGAATCCGGCAACACCTCGGCCGCGAGCATCCCGCTGGCCTTCTCCAAACTCGTCGAACAGGGCGCGCTGTCGAGCGGCGACCCGGTGCTGCTGTTCGGCTTCGGCGGGAACCTGTCGTACGCCGGCCAGGTCGTGCGCTGCCCCTGAGCTCCCGGTCCTGCGGACGGATGTGACGAGGCCGACTCGTCGGCCCCCTGGCACGCGTGCCGCCGTAGACTGTAGACGAAAGACAATCACTACTGGCGTCTGCGGTGGCACCGGGGTTTCGCTGCGGTGCACGGCGCTGCCGAGGAGGGGGACCGCGATGTTGTCGACTGGACTGCCCCAGGGGGCGGTGCCGAAGCTCGAACGGCCCGGCCCGCTGCGCGACCGCGTCTACGAGGCACTGCTCGAACTCATCACCACCCGCGCCCTCCGGCCCGGCCAGCATCTCGTCGAGAGCGAACTCGCCGGTCACCTGGGCGTCTCACGCCAGCCGGTGCGCGAGGCGCTCCAGCGTCTCAACACCGAGGGCTGGGTCGATCTCCGGCCCGCCCAGGGCGCGTTCGTGCACGAGCCGACGGAGGAGGAGGCCGACCAGCTCCTCACCGTCCGCACCCTGCTGGAGGCCGAGGCGGCCCGGCTCGCCGCGAGCAACGCCGGCCGCGCGGGCATCGAGGCGCTGGAGGAGATCCTGGCCCGGGGTCTCGAGGCCGTCGACGCCGACGACGTGGACGCCGCCGTCGTCCTCAACGCCCGGTTCCACGCCAAGGTGATGGAGCTGGCGGGCAACGCCGTGCTCGCCGAACTCGCCGCCCAGGTCGACCGGCGCGTGCGCTGGTACTACACACCGGTCGCCCGGCAGCGCGGCGCACAGTCCTGGGTCGAGCACCGCGAACTGATCGCCGCCATCAAGGCCCGCGACGAGCAACTGGCCACCCGCCTCATGCGCGAGCACACCGAACACACCCGCCGCTCCTACCACGCCCGGGCGGACTCCTGAGGCCCGGCCCCGAGGTCCGCCGTGCGCCCGGACCGCGGGTGCGTCGCCGGGGGAATCCCTGCGACACACCTGGTCCCCTCCGTTCGAGTGAAGCCGGGAGCAGAGAGGTGGCCGGGCGGCTGAGCGCCGCGGCGACACGGCCGGGCCACACCACGCGGGGTGCGGGCCGTGGCCGCGCGCCGGTGAGCGGGGCCGGCGGTTTCACCCAGCGGGGCGTCGTCCCGGACCGGCCGTGGGCTCAGGAGCAGTCGTAGGTGAGGGATGCCGTTGCCGTGCGGTCGGACGGGGAGAGGATCCGGAGCTCCGCCTTCGCCTCGTAGCGGCCGGGGCCCTCGAAGGTCCACAGCAGGTGCAGACGTGCCTGCCGCTGACCCCGTGCCACCTCTTCGCGCAACACGTCGGACGCCGTGCCGTCGCTGCGTACCCAGCGGTAGGTCAGGGTGCCCGGGCGGCCGTTCGTCGTGACCGTGCCCACCAGGTCCGCGGTGCCGTCGCATTCCACCGCGGCGGGCGGGGCCGTGACCGTCGCCGCCCGTACCGTGAGCGGGCCGACCCGCTGCCAGGCCAGCAGCACCAGGACGGCGAGCACGACGAGGGCGGGCAGCGCGTGCCGACGGAGACCCCGCCGCCGTGGCGGGGACGGCGGCGGCAGCGGCGTCCGGGCGGTGCGGTGCGCGAGGGCGCGCTGCACGCCGGGGCCGAAGCGCAGCACGGCACCCTCGGTCCGGTCCGGCCGGACACCGTCGTCAGGCGTCGTGGCGGTCACCGTCGGCGTGGCGTCCTGCTCCGGCCGCTGGATCCAGTGGCTCGCGAGCACGGTGGCGCTGTAGTCGTCGTCGCTTCCCGGCCGCGCGTTCTCGCCGGGCTCGTTGGTCGCCTTCATCGCAGATCGCACCGCCTGGTGAGGAGTTGGCCGGACGCACCCCCGTCGGCGGACGCCGGGGCGGTCGTCGCCGTCACCGTCCAGTAGCAGCCGGGCTGCTGGAAGACATGCTCGGCGGTCACCGTGTACTGCGTGGCTCCGCTGCGCCGGAAGACCTGTCCGGCGCCGTCAGGGGACCCCGGCCCGCCCGGGGTGTCGCCCGTGAACCACCGGAGGTCGATCGACACCGGCCCGGTGCCGTCCGTGACGACGGTGACCGTGGTCGTGGCGGTGGTGGGGCCCGTCTGCCGGAACTCCGCCACGGTGACGTCCTTGACCGAGGGCGCGGCAGGGGCGGTGTCCATGGGGGAGGCGGCCGGGGTGCCGGGCTCGGTGGCCGGACCGGCGGGTGTGCCGGGTCCGGGGTCGGTGCCCGGGTCCGTCCCGGGGTCCGTGCCCGCGTCCGGTCCGGTGTCGGTGGCCGGGTCCGTGCCCGGGGCCGGCGCCGTTTCCGTGGCGGGGGCCGAGGGCTCGCCGGGGCCCGTGGAGGCGGGGTTGGAGGGGGAGGCCGTGGGAGCGCCGGCCGTCGGGGACGCGGACGGGGCGGTCGGGCCGGAGGTGACGTCCGGGTGGGCGCTCGTGGTGGCCAGGGCCTCGGCCGTACGCTCCTGCGGCCCGCCGGAGCCAGGGGGCGCCGCGTAGGCCAGCAGGATCGCCAGCAGCACCGCCGCTGCGGCGGCCAGCATCCCCGGCCCCGTGGGCGTCCAGGCCTGCGCCCAGCCCCGGTCCGGCGCCGGCCGCAGCACGGTACGGGCGGTGTCGGTCGTCGAGTGCCCCGGAGTGCGGGCCGACGGGAGAAGCAGAGGGAGCAGCGCCACCAGAGCGGCCAGCCGCCCGCGGCCCCGCTCCTCCCATCCGGGCCCGTACGCCGCGCCCGCGACCGCCTCCAGCTCGGCGACGAACGCCTCGGCGTCCGCCGGCCGCCCCGCGGGTTCCTTGGCGAGCCCCCGGCGGACCAGCGACCGCACCGCCTCGGGCACCTCCGCCACCGGGACCGGCGCGTCGACGTGCCGCAGGGCGAGCTCGGCGATGTTGTCGCCCGCGTACGGCTTGCGGCCGGTGAGGCACTCGAAGAAGGTCGCCGTGGCGGCGTACACGTCGGTGGCCGGGGAGGCGGGTTCGCCGCGCCACTGTTCGGGCGCCATGTAGGCCGGCGTGCCCGCCACCCCGGCGCGCGCACTCGTGTCGACGGCGATCCCGAAGTCGACGAGCTTGGACGCGCCGTCGGGCGTGACCAGGACGTTCTCCGGCTTGTAGTCGCGGTGCACCACACCGGCCCGGTGCGCGTCGGCGAGGCCGAGCAGCGAACCCTTCAGGATCAGCAGCGCGGCCTCGGGATCAAGGGGCCCCTGACCGGCCAGCACCGCCCGCAAGGACACCCCGTCCACGAGTTCCATCACGATGGCGGCCCCGTCCGGGCTCTCCACGTACTCGTACAGCCCGGCGACATACGGGCTGTCCAGCCCGCCGAGCAGCCGCGCCTCGGCGCGGAAGCCGTGCACGAAGCCCGGGCGGGTGTGCAGCGACTCGCTGAGGTACTTGACCGCGACCGGGACGCCGGTCCCCTCGTGCACCGCCAGCACCACGCGCCCGCTCGCACCTGCGCCGAGCTCCAGCGACTCGCTGTACCCCGGAACCGTCCATGTGCTCATCGAGATCCCCCCGGGGCCGGCCTCCGTCCCCCAGGAGTATCGCGCCACTCCGGGGCATCCGGCCCTCGCGATGACAGACACACTTTCGGCCGCCGCGGTTGCGGTGCCGCCGGTGTCCGCGCACCGGCGGATTCCCGCACCCGAGCGCCCGTCCGTTCCCCCGGCGACGGTCGCCCGGGGTGCCGCGCGGGCACCCTTTGTCCTGTGAGTGGAAAAAGTAGGGGCCAATTCCTGCGAGACTTCTTCCCACCTCCGGCAAGCGCTGCTACTTTCCCATCCGAAGGAACGCCACACACGTGGCCGGAATCCGGCGCGCACAGCCGATGAGGCGGGGAGGGGCTCGTGAGACGTATGACCGCGCGACCCGCCAACGCCCACCAGGCACGACTGCTCAGGTTGCTGCGCGACGGTGGCCCCAACTCCCGTGCCCAGCTGGGTGACCAGGTCGACCTCTCCCGGTCGAAACTGGCCGTGGAGGTGGACCGGCTGCTGGAGACGGAACTCGTCGTGGCCGACGGACTCGCCGCCTCGCGCGGCGGCCGGCGCTCCCACAACATCCGGCTCAACCCGCACCTGCGGTTCCTCGGCGTCGACATCGGCGCGACCTCGGTCGACGTCGCCGTCACCAACGCCGAACTGGAGATCCTCGGGCACATCAACCAGCCCATGGACGTACGCGAGGGACCGGTCGCGGTCTTCGAGCAAGTGCTGTCCATGGCCGCCAAGTTGAAGGCCTCGGGGCTCGCGGAGGGGTTCGACGGCGCCGGCATCGGCGTCCCGGGCCCGGTCCGCTTCCCCGAGGGCGTCCCGGTGGCTCCGCCGATCATGCCGGGCTGGGACGGCTTCCCCGTGCGGGAGGCGCTCAGCCAGGACCTCGGCTGTCCGGTCATGGTCGACAACGACGTGAACCTGATGGCCATGGGGGAGCAGCACGCGGGCGTCGCCCGCACCGTGCACGACTTCCTCGTCGTCAAGATCGGCACCGGCATCGGCTGCGGCATCGTCGTCGGCGGCGAGGTCTACCGCGGTACGACGGGCAGCGCGGGCGACATCGGGCACATCCAGGCCGTGCCCGACGGACGTCCGTGCGCCTGCGGCAACCGGGGCTGTCTGGAGGCGCACTTCTCCGGAGCGGCCCTCGCCCGGGACGCCACCGAGGCCGCCCAGCAGCAGCTCTCCGCCGAACTCGCGAGCCGGCTGGAGGCGAACGGCACGCTCAGCGCCGTCGACGTCGCCGCCGCGGCCGCGGCCGGTGACGCCACCGCCCTCGATCTGATCCGCGAGGGCGGCAACCGCACCGGCCAGGTCATCGCCGGCCTGGTCAGCTTCTTCAACCCCGGCCTGGTGGTGATCGGCGGCGGGGTGACCGGCCTCGGCCACACGCTGCTCGCCGCGATCCGCACCCAGGTCTACCGCGGGTCGCTGCCCCTGGCCACGGGCAATCTGCCCATCGTCCTGGGGGAGTTGGGCCCCACCGCCGGAGTCATCGGCGGAGCCCGGCTCATCAGCGACCACCTGTTCTCACCCGCGTAAACAGCACCCCCCGCCACATCCGCACGGAACAGCACCGCACCCCGCCACACCCGCTCCACCGCACGGAACAGCACCGCACCCCCGTCACCTCCGCCACAACCACCGTCAACAGGCGCCCGCCAACGCTCTGCTCCGCCCTGCCTGAAAACGCTTGCCCCGCAAGGGGATCGCCCTGACACCGGCCCGTACGCCCGCCGAGGGGAATCCGCATGGCACCAGAACCACCGCTGCTCAGCATGTCCGGCATCACCAAGTCCTTCCCCGGAGTCCGGGCCCTGGACGGCGTCGACCTCGACGTCCAGGCGGGCGAGGTGCACTGCCTGCTCGGCCAGAACGGCGCCGGGAAGTCCACCCTGATCAAGGTGCTGGCCGGCGCCCACCAGCCCGACTCGGGCACCATCCGCTGGCGCGGCGACGACGTCACCCTGCGCTCGCCGATCGCCGCCATGCGTCTCGGCATCGCCACCATCTACCAGGAACTCGACCTGGTGGAACACCTGTCCGTCGCCGAGAACGTCCACCTCGGCCACGAACCCACCACCGCCGGCTTCGTCGTACGGGGGAGGGCCGCCAGGGCGTCGACCGCCGAACTCCTCAAGCGGCTCGGACACCCGGAGGTCGACCCGGCCCGGCTGGTCGGGGACCTGTCCGCGGCCCAGCAGCAGATCGTGTCGATGGCACGGGCGCTCTCCCACGACGTACGACTCATCGTGATGGACGAGCCGTCCGCCGCGCTCGACCCGGACGAGGTCGACAACCTCTTCCGGATCGTCGGGGACCTCACCGCCGACGGGGTCGCCGTCGTCTACATCTCGCACCGTCTGGAGGAGATCCGGCGCATCGGCGACCGGGTCACCGTCCTCAAGGACGGCCGGGCCGTGGCCGGCGGACTGCCCGCCAAGTCGACGCCCACCCGTGAGGTGGTCGCGCTGATGACGGGACGCAATGTCGAGTACGTCTTCCCGGAGCGGCCCACCGCGCCGCCGGACGGCGAACCGGTGCTGACCGTCGAAGGACTGTCCCGCCGGGGCGAGTTCGCCCCGCTCGACCTAGAGGTGCGCCCCGGGGAGATCGTCGGACTCGCCGGACTCGTCGGCTCGGGACGCTCCGAGATCCTGGAGACGATCTACGGCGCCCGCAAGCCCGACACCGGCCGGGTCCTCGTCGACGGCCGGCCGCTGAAGCCGGGCAGCGTGCGGGCCGCCGTACGCGCCGGGCTCGGGCTCGCCCCCGAGGAACGCAAGGCGCAGGCCCTGCTCATGCTGGAGTCCGTCACCCGCAACGTGTCGGTCTCCTCCATGTCGCGCTTCGCGAGGGCCGGCTGGATCGACCGCGGCGCCGAACTGGGGGCGGCGCGCGCGGCGGTCCGCGAACTGTCCCTGCGGCCCGACAACCCCGACGTGCCCGTGCGCACCCTGTCCGGCGGCAACCAGCAGAAGGCCGTGCTCGCCCGCTGGCTGCTGCGCGGCTGCCGGGTGCTGCTGCTCGACGAACCCACCCGCGGCGTCGACGTCGGCGCCCGCGCCGAACTGTACGCGGTCGTCCGCCGGCTGGCGGACGAGGGCCTCGCCGTGCTGCTGGTCTCCAGCGAGGTGCCCGAGGTCCTGGGCCTCGCCGACCGCGTCCTGGTGCTGCGCGAGGGCGACGTCGTCCACACGGCGCCCGCCCGCGAGCTCGACGAACACCGTGTACTCGACCTGGTCATGGAAGGAAGCCCGGCGTCATGACGCAGAACGTCTCCCCGCCGCGGGACAGCACCGGAAAGGTGCCGTCGGCCGCCGAACAGCCCGCCTGGCGCGCCGTGTTGTTCCGCGCCGACGTCCGCACGATGTCGCTGCTCGGCGTACTCGCCGTACTGATCCTGATCGGCGGCATCACCAAACCGGACCAGTTCCTGGACACCCGCAACCTCCAGCTGGTCCTCACCCAGGCCTCCGTCATCGGTGTCGTCACCGTCGGCATGACCTTCGTCATCATCTCCGGCGGCATCGACCTGTCGGTCGGCGCGATCGTCGCCCTCTCCTCGGTGTGGGCGACCACGGTCGCCACCCAGGAGTTCGGCTTCGCGGGCATCCTCTTCACCGCCGTCCTCGTCGGACTGGGGTGCGGACTGGTCAACGGGGTGCTCATCGCGTACGGCGGGATGGTCCCGTTCATCGCCACCCTCGCCATGCTCGCCTCGGCCCGCGGCCTCGCCCTGCAGATCACCGACGGGCGGACGCAGATCGTCACCGTCGACGGGGTCCTCGACCTCGGCGAGCGGGACTCCTACATCCTCGGCATCCCGCCGCTGGTCCTGGTGTTCGCGGCGGTCACCGTCATCGGCTGGCTGCTCCTCAACCGGACCACCTTCGGCCGCCGCTCCGTCGCCGTCGGCGGCAACGCGGAGGCCGCCCGGCTCGCCGGCATCGACGTACGCCGCCAACGGCTCTACCTCTACCTGCTGTCGGGGCTGTGCTGCGGCATCGCCGCCTTCCTGCTGATCGTCCTGGCCGGCTCCGGCCAGAACACCAACGGAAACCTCTACGAACTCGACGCCATCGCCGCCGCGATCATCGGCGGCACCCTGCTCACCGGGGGCCGCGGCACCATCGTCGGCTCCGTCCTCGGCGTCCTGATCTTCACCACCATCACCAACATCTTCGCCCTGAACAACCTGCAGAGCGACGTCCAGCAGATCGCCAAGGGCGCGATCATCGTCGCCGCCGTGCTGGTCCAGCGCCGTACCGCGAGCACGACCTAGGAAAGGGTTCACCGCCATGCCAGAGACACCTTTCGCCAGCCGCAGAGGACTGCTCTTCGGAGCGGCCGCCGTATCCGCCGGCGTGTTCGTCACCGGATGCACGAGCAACGAGTCCAGCGACGACGAGCCGGCCGCCAAGGACCAGCCCGCCGCCGACGACAAGCCCGGCAAGCCCGTCACCATCGGCTTCGCCGGACCGCAGGCCGACCACGGCTGGCTCAACGCCATCAACGACAACGCCAAGAAGCGCGCCGAGAAGTACTCGGACGTCACCCTGGAGATCACCGAGGGCTCCAACGACACCGCCCAGCAGATCGGCCAGATCGAGACCCTCATCAACAAGAAGGTCGACGTCCTGGTGATCCTGCCCGCCGACGGCAAGGCGCTCACCCAGGTCGGTCTGAAGGCGATGCGCGCCGGCATCCCGGTCGTCAACCTCGACCGGATCTTCAACACCCCCCAGGCCTACCGCTGCTGGATCGGCGGCGACAACTACGGCATGGGCCTCAACGCCGGCCACTACATCGGCGAGAAGCTCAAGGACAAGCAGAACGCCAAGGTCGTCGAGCTGGCCGGCCTGGACAACCTGGAGCTGACCAAGCAGCGCACCCAGGGCTTCGACGACGCCCTGAAGAACTACCCCAACATCAAGAAGGTGGCCCGCCAGGCCGCCGAGTTCACCGTCGAGTCCGGCCAGGCCAAGATGGCCCAGCTGCTCCAGGCCCAGTCGCAGATCGACGCGCTGTGGAACCACGACGACGACCAGGGCGTGGGCGCGCTGCGCGCCATCGACCAGGCCGGGCGCGACGAGTTCCTGATGGTGGGCGGCGCGGGCGCGCTCTCCGCCTTCGAGGCCATCAAGGCCGACAACGGTGTCCTGAAGGCCACCGTCCTGTACCCGCCGACCATGGCCGCCTCCGCGATCGACCTCGCCCGCGCCCTCGGCCAGGGCAAGGGCGTCGGCGGCCTCGCCGAGTTCGAGATCCCTTCGTCGGTGACCTGCTACTCGGCCGTCGTCGACAAGGAGAACGTGGACCAGTACATGTCCACCGGCTTCAAGTGAGGAGCCCCGCCCCACGGGCCTGACCAGCCCACCGGGCGGGGCCCACCCCGCCCGACACGACGACGAGGAGGACATCCGAATGGCACAGCCGCAAGCGTCCGAAGGGGATCGGACGGGTAAGCCACCGCTGCGCATCGGCATGGTCGGTTACGCCTTCATGGGCGCCGCCCACTCCCAGGGCTGGCGCACCGCGGGCCGCGTCTTCGACCTGCCGCTCAGCCCCGAACTGGCCGTGATCTGCGGCCGGGACGCCGACGCCGTGCGCGCGGCGGCGGACCGGCACGGCTGGGCGGAGGCCGAGACCGACTGGCATGCCCTTATCCAGCGGGACGACATCGACCTCGTCGACATCTGCACCCCCGGTGACAGCCACGCCGAGATCGCGCTGGCCGCCCTCGCCGCGGGCAAGCACGTGCTGTGCGAAAAACCCCTCGCCAACACCGTGGCCGAGGCCGAGGCGATGGCCCGCGCCGCCGAGGAGGGCCGCTCGCGCGGCCAGCTGGCGATGGTCGGCTTCAACTACCGCCGGGTCCCGGCGACCGCGCTGGCCCGGCGGATGGTGGCCGAGGGCCGGATCGGCACCCTGCGGCACGTCCGGGTGGCGTACCTGCAGGACTGGCTGGTCGACCCCGCCTTCCCGCTCACCTGGCGGCTGCGCCGGGAGCACGCCGGCTCCGGCTCGCTCGGCGACCTCGGCGCGCACATCGTCGACCTGGCGCAGTACCTGGCCGGCGAGCAGCTCGCGGGCGTCTCCGCGCTCACCGAGACGTTCGTGCGGGAGCGGCCGCTGCCGAACGCCCCCAGCAGCGGCCTGGCCGCCGTCTCCGCCGCCGGCACCGGACAGGTCACCGTCGACGACGCCGCCCTGTTCACCGGCCGCTTCACCTCCGGCGCCCTCGCTTCCTTCGAGGCCACCCGGTACGCCACCGGACGCAAGAACGCCCTGCGCATCGAACTCAACGGCGAACGCGGGTCGTTGGCCTTCGACCTGGAGCGGCTCAACGAGCTGGAGTTCCACGACGGCACCGAGCCGGCGACCCACGCCGGATTCCGGCGCATCCTCGTCACCGAACCCGACCACCCCTACCTCGAGGCGTGGTGGCCGCCGGGCCACGGCCTCGGCTATGAGCACACCTTCGTGCACCAGGCCCGCGACCTGGTCCACGCGGTGGCCGAGGGCCGGGGCCCCGACCCCTCCTTCGCCGACGGGCTGCAGGTGCAGCGCGTCCTGGCGGCGGTGGAGGAGAGTGCCGAGAAGAACTCCGTCTACACACCGATCGCCGCCTGAGAGGACGGACACGCATGCCGCGCAACTTCACGCTCTTCACCGGCCAATGGGCCGACCTGCCGCTGGAGGAGGTCTGCCGACTCGCCCGCGACTTCGGCTACGACGGACTCGAACTCGCCTGCTGGGGTGACCACTTCGAGGTGGACAAGGCCCTCGCCGACCCCTCCTACGTCGCCTCCCGCCACCAGCTGCTCGACAAGTACGGGCTGAAGTGCTGGGCGATCTCCAACCACCTCGTCGGACAGGCGGTCTGCGACGCCATCATCGACGAACGCCATCAGGCCATCCTGCCCGCCCGCATCTGGGGCGACGGCGAACCCGAGGGCGTACGGCAGCGGGCCGCCGCCGAGATCAAGGACACCGCGCGCGCCGCGGCCCTCCTCGGCGTCGACACCGTCATCGGCTTCACCGGCTCCGCCATCTGGCACCTCGTCGCCATGTTCCCGCCCGCCCCCGAGTCGATGATCGAGCGCGGCTACGAGGACTTCGCCGAGCGGTGGAACCCGATCCTGGACGTCTTCGACGCCGAGGGCGTGCGCTTCGCCCACGAGGTCCACCCCAGCGAGATCGCCTACGACTACTGGACCACCGTCCGCGCCCTGGAGGCGGTCGGCCGGCGGCCCGCCTTCGGCCTCAACTTCGACCCCTCCCACTTCGTGTGGCAGGACCTCGACCCGGTCGGCTTCCTGTGGGACTTCCGCGACCGGATCTACCACGTCGACTGCAAGGAGGCCCGCAAGCGCCTCGACGGCCGCAACGGCCGCCTCGGTTCCCACCTGCCCTGGGGCGACCCCCGGCGCGGCTGGGACTTCGTCTCCGCCGGCCACGGGGACGTCCCGTGGGAGGACGTCTTCCGCATGCTGCGCTCCATCGACTACCGGGGCCCCGTGTCCGTCGAGTGGGAGGACGCGGGCATGGACCGGCTCCAGGGCGCCCCGGAGGCGCTGAACCGTCTCAAGGCCTTCGACTTCGAGCCGCCCAGCGCCTCCTTCGACGCCGCGTTCAACAGCTGACCGCAGGACCGACAGCAGGTCGGGGACGGGGGCCGGCGACAGCGCCGGTCCCCGGTCCGCCCTGCCCGCGTCCCGCTTTGTCCTGAGTTGGGAAAAAGTTCAACCAGGAGCGGTCCAAGGGGTGTTGGCCCCGGAAGAACGCGGTTACCGTCCCTGAAGTGTTCGCGACACCCACGTCTCCGGGGTGACGGCGCACCCCGGCGCCCGCACGTACCGCACCCGCCACTCGTCTTCGCACCTGTTCCGCAAGGCCCCACCCCGTTCCCGGAGGGACTTCGTGCACAGAAGCAGACTCAAATCCAGCAACGCCACGAGGCGTCACAGACTTCGCACCCCGCTCGCCCTGCTCACCGGCCTGCTGCTGGCCGTCGGCACCCCGGCGACCGTCGCCGGCGCCCACCCCGGACACCCGGAGCACGACGAACCAGCGGCCGCAGAGGGGCAGTTCCAGCAGGTCCCGCTCGCCAAGGGCGAGCCCGAGACGGGCGAGCCGATGTCGCTCGCCGTACTCCCCGACCGCAGCGTCCTGCACACCTCGCGCGACGGCACCCTGCGGATCACCGACCAGGGCGGCGTCACCAAGGTCGCCGGCCGGCTCGACGTGTACAGCCACGACGAGGAGGGCCTGCAGGGCGTCGGCGTCGACCCGGACTTCGAGAACAACCGGGCGATCTACCTCTACTACGCCCCGCCCCTCGACACCCCCGCGGGCGACGCCCCGGAGACCGGCACCGCCGAGGACTTCAAGAAGTTCGACGGCGTCAACCGCCTGTCCCGCTTCGTCCTCAACCCCAACGGCACGCTGGACATGGCCAGCGAGAAGAAGGTCTTGGACGTCGCGGCCTCCCGGGGCATCTGCTGCCACGTCGGCGGCGACATCGACTTCGACGCCGAGGGCAACCTCTACCTGTCCACCGGCGACGACACCAACCCCTTCGCCTCCGACGGCTACACGCCGATCGACGAACGGGCGGACCGCAACCCGGCCTTCGACGCCCGCCGCAGCTCCGGCAACACCAACGACCTGCGCGGCAAGATCCTGCGCATCAAGGTCGCCGAGGACGGCTCCTACACCGTCCCGGACGGCAACCTCTTCGCACCCGGCACCGAGAAGACCCGCCCCGAGATCTACGCGATGGGCTTCCGCAACCCGTTCCGGATGAGCGTCGACGACAAGACCGGCATCGTCTACGTCGGTGACTACGGTCCCGACGCCGGCGCCGCCGACCCCGACCGGGGCCCGGCCGGCCAGGTCGAGTTCGCCAAGGTCACCGAGGCCGCCAACTTCGGCTGGCCGTTCTGCACCGGCGACAACGACGCCTACAGCGACTACGACTTCGCCACCGGCACCTCCGACGGCACGTTCGACTGCGATGCCCCGAAGAACACCTCGCGGCACAACACCGGCCTCGTCGACCTGCCGCCCGCCCAGCCCGCCTGGATCCCGTACGACGGCGGTTCCCTGCCCGAGTTCGGCAGCGGCTCCGAGTCGCCGATGGCCGGCCCGGTGTACCGCTACGACCCCGAGCTGGACTCCTCGGTGAAGTTCCCCGAGGCCTACGACGGTGACTTCTTCGCGGGCGAGTTCGGCCGCCGCTGGATCAAGCGGATCGAGCAGAACGAGGACGGCTCCGTCGCGAAGATCAACGACTTCCCGTGGACCGGCACCCAGATCATGGACATGGAGTTCGGGCCCGACGGCGCGCTCTACGTCCTGGACTACGGCGTCTCCTGGTTCCAGGGCGACGAGCACTCCGCGCTGTACCGGATCGAGAACGCCGAGGACGGCTTCTCCCCGATCGCCGAGGTCGCCGCCGACCGGACGTCGGGCGCGGCGGGCCTGAAGGTCAAGTTCACCGCCTCCGCCAAGGACGCCGACTCCCCGGACCTCACCTACAGCTGGGACTTCGGAGACGGCACCAAGGGCGAGGGACTCACCCCCACCCACAAGTACAAGAAGACCGGCACCTACACCGCCACCTTCACCGCGAAGGACCCTGAGGGCAACACCGGTAACGCCAGCGTCCGGATCGTGGTCGGCAACACCGAGCCCACGGTGACCATCGAGGTCCCCGGCAACGGCACGCTGCTGCCCATGGGGGAGCCCATCCCCTTCAAGGTGAAGGTCACCGACCCCGAGGAGACGATCGACTGCTCCCGGGTCAAGGTCGCCTACAGCCTCGGCCACGACTCCCACGCCCACGAGCTGACCAGCGAAATGGGCTGTGAGGGCACCCTCAACCCGCCGCCCGGCGACGGCGGTCACGACCCCAACGCCAACATCTACGGTGTCGTCGGCGCCAGTTACACCGACGGCGGGGCCAACGGCCAGGAGGCCCTGACCGGCACCGCCCGCACCGTGATCCAGCCGCCGCACCGCCAGGCCGAGCACTTCGGCACCCAGCAGGGCGTGTCGGTGATCGACAAGACCGGCGCCAACGGCGGCAAGACCGTCGGCGACATCAACGACGGCGACTGGATCTCCTTCGGCCCCTACCGGTTCGACGGGCAGAAGAAGATGACCGTCCGCGCCTCCTCCGGCGGCTCCGGCGGCTTCATCGAGCTGCGCACCGGCTCGCCCAACGGCAAGCTGCACGGCTCCGCGTACATCCCGCCGACCGGCAGCTGGGAGACGTTCCAGAACGTCGACGTGCCGCTGCGGTCGCTGCCCAAGCGCACCACGGAGATCTACCTGGTCTTCCGGGGCGGCGACGGAGCACTGTACGACGTCGACGACTTCGAGTTCTCCAAGGAGCCGTTCAAGAAGGGCAAGAAGGTCCTGGTCTTCTCCAGGACGGCGGGCTTCCGGCACGACTCCATCCCGGAAGGCGTCGCCGCGCTGAAGGAGCTGGGCGGCCCGGCCGGCATCTCCGTCACCGCCACCGAGGAGGCCCGGCAGTTCACCACCGCCAACCTCGCCAAGTACGACGCGGTGGCCTTCCTCTCCACCACCGGTGACGTCCTGAACGCCGAGCAGCAGAAGGCGTTCGAGAACTACGTCAAGAATGGCGGCGGCTACATGGGCATCCACGCCGCCGCCGACACCGAGTACGACTGGGAGTTCTACGGCGGCCTCGTGGGCGCCTACTTCGACTCGCACCCGGCCATCCAGAAGGCCACCGTGCGCGTCCACGACCACGACCACCCGTCCACCGCGCACCTCGGCGACACCTGGGAGCGCACCGACGAGTGGTACAACTACCGCACCAACCCGCGTGAGCAGGCCAAGGTCCTCGCCACCCTCGACGAGACCACCTACCAGGGCGGGAACATGAAGGGTGACCACCCGATCGCCTGGTGCCAGAGCTACGGCGGCGGCCGCTCCTTCTACACCGGCGGCGGCCACACCAAGGAGTCCTACGCCGACGAGGCCTTCCGGGCCCACCTGCTCGGCGGTCTGCAGTACGCCACCGGCCAGGTCAAGGCGGACTGCAAGCCGGACACGGGCTACCGGGAGATCTTCAACGGCGAGACCCTGGACGGCTGGAAGCAGGCCGGCCCCGGCAAGTTCGTCGTCAAGGACGGCGTGATGGAGACCGAGGGCGGCATGGGGCTGCTCTGGTACCAGGCCAAGGAGCTCGGGTCGTACTCCCTCAAGCTCGACTGGAAGATGCAGGGCGACGACAACTCCGGTGTCTTCGTGGGCTTCCCCGCCTCCGACGACCCCTGGTCCGCGGTGAACAAGGGCTACGAGATCCAGATCGACGCCACGGACGCGCCCGACCGCACCACGGGCTCCGTCTACTCCTTCAAGTCGGCGGACATCAAGGCCCGTGACCAGGTTCTGCGGCCGCCCGGCCAGTGGAACTCCTACGAGATCAAGGTCCGCGGCGAACGCCTCCAGGTGTTCCTGAACGGAGTCAAGATCAACGACTTCACCAACAAGGACCCCGAGCGGAGCCTGACCGACGGCTACATCGGCCTCCAGAACCACGGCGCCGACGACCAGGTCTCCTTCCGCAACATCCAGCTGAAGGAACTGCCCTCCTAAGGGCGACCGAGACGGCGGCGGGCGGAGGACGCCGGACCTCCGCCCGCCGTCCCGCCGGGCCCGGCCGCCCGGCACCCCGCTCGTCCCCGCCGGCGCTCGCACCAGGTTCGCGTACGACAAGGAGGCTGCCCATGTCCGCCGAACCGTTCCTCCCCACCCCCTCCCCGGCCCCGCGCTTCGGCGTCTGGTTCATCGGGGCACGCGGATCCGTGGCCACGACCGCCATCGCGGGCTGCGCCGCCGTCGCCGCCGGGCTCCACCCGCCGACCGGCATGGTCACCGAGACCCCCGACTTCGCCTCGTGCGGCCTGCCGCCGCTGTCGTCCCTCGTCTTCGGCGGCCACGACACCGTCGACTGCCCGCTCCCCAAGCGGGCGGAACACCTCGCCGACGGGGGTGTGCTGCCGCACGGCCTGCCGTCCGCGGTGCACGCCGAACTCGTCGCCGCCGACCGTGAGATCAGGCCCGGCGGCCCCGTGCCCGGCGACACGGACGGCGGCCCCGCCCGCACCGACGACGACTGGATCGACGTGTTCGCGGCCGACATCCGCGATTTCGTCCGCCGCCAGGACCTCGCCGGCGCCGTCGTCGTGAACGTCGCCTCCACCGAGCCCGCGCCCGCCGACGGCTCCCTGCCGCCCAGCTCCCTCTACGCGGCCGCCGCCCTGCGCGCCGGCTGCCCCTACGTCAACTTCACCCCCTCCACGGGCCTGCACCACCCGGAGCTGGCCCCGCTCGCCGCGTCCTCGGGCGTGCCGTACGCGGGCCGCGACGGCAAGACCGGGCAGACGCTGCTGCGTTCGGTACTCGGCCCGATGTTCCTGCAACGCGCCCTCGCCGTGCGCGCGTGGTCCGGCACCAACCTGCTGGGCGGTGGCGACGGCGCCGCCCTCGCCGACCCGGCGGCCGCCGCCGCGAAGAACGCCGGCAAGGAACGCGTCCTCGCCGACACCCTCGGCTCCACTCCGGAGGGCGAGGTCCACATCGACGACGTACCGGCCCTCGGCGACTGGAAGACGGCCTGGGACCACATCGCCTTCGACGGCTTCCTCGGCTCCCGCATGATCCTCCAGACCATCTGGCAGGGCTGCGACTCCGCCCTCGCCGCCCCGCTCGTCCTGGACCTGGCCCGACTGGCCGTCCGCGCCCGGGAGAAGGGCCTCACCGGCCCTCTGGGCGAACTGGGCTTCTACTTCAAGGACCCGGTCGGCGACGGTCCGTCGTCACTGGCCGAGCAGTACGCGGAGCTGAGGAGCTTCGCCGAACGGCTACGCGACGACACCGGCGCCCTCGGGACCCCGCGATGAACCGCCCGCCCGCCGACGACCGCGGCGCGCCGAGCAGGCCGGTCCCCGGGAAGGGCGGTGGGAGTTCCGCGTTGCCGGGCCTCGGCTCCCGGCGGGGCCGCGCCGGTGTACGGGCCGGGCTGCTGAGGCTGCCCGCACGGTTCACCGTCCGGGGTGACACGGCGGCGTCCGGGCCGGTCCCCGGGGAGGATGCCTTGCGGCGTGACCCCCGTCGTTGTTCCGGTGGGCCGGTGGGCCTGCCCGCGCTGGTCGCCGTTGCCGGGGCCGCCCTGGTGGGCGCGGGGGCGGAGGGGCCCGGCGGCGGTGCCGCCTCCCGTGCCGCGCGTCCGCGTCCGGGCCGGGCGGGTGCCTGGGCCGAACTCCTGCGGCTGCCCGCGCTGGTCGCCGTTGCCGGGGCCGCCCTGGTGGGCGCGGGGGCGGAGGGGCCCGGCGGCGGTGCCGCCTCCCGTGCCGCGCGTCCGCGTCCGGGCCGGGCGGGTGCCTGGGCCGAACTCCTGCGGCTGCCCGCGCTGGTCGCCGTTGCCGGGGCCGCCCTGGTGGGCGCGGGGGCGGAGGGGCCCGGCGGCGGTGCCGCCTCCCGTGCCGCGCGTCCGCGTCCGGGCCGGGCGGGTGCCTGGGCCGAACTGCTGCGGCTGCCCGCCCTCTTCACCGTCCCCGGTGACGCCCTGGCCGGCGCGGCCGCGGTCGGCGCGCGACCCGGACCGCGGACCCTGCTCGCCATCGGCTCCTCTCTGTGCCTGTACGAGGCGGGCATGGCCCTCAACGACTGGGCCGACCGCGCCGAAGACGCCGTCGAGCGCCCGCACCGCCCGATCCCGTCCGGCCGCGTCGAGCCGGCCGCCGCCCTCGCCGCCGCCTGCGGCCTCACCGGCGCCGGCCTGGTGCTCGCCGCCCGGGCCGGACGGCCCGCGCTCGCGGTGGCCGCTCCGCTTGCGGCGACCGTCTGGTCCTACGACCTGGCGCTGAAGCACACGCCCGCCGGACCCGCGGCCATGGCCGCGGCCCGCGCGCTGGACCTCCTCCTGGGCGCGGCCGCGACCGGCGGCGGCACCCGGGCCGCGCTGCCCTCCGCCGCACTGCTCGGCAGCCACACCCTGGCGGTCACGGCCGTGTCCCGCAGGGAAACCACCGGCGGCTCGGTCCTGGCCCCGCTGGCGGCGCTCGCAACCACGGGGCTGCTGACCCGGCTGGTCACCCACCGCCGCACCCGACTCCCGGCAGGCCGGCGGGCAGCAGCCGCCCCCGGCCTGCCGGGCTCCAGCCCCGCCGCGGAACCGAACAGCACCGGCGCCCTCGCCACCGCCCTGGGCGCCGCCTACGCGGCCACGGCCGCCCGGCCCTACTTCCATGCCGCGCTCAACCCCTCGCCCCCGCTCACCCAACGCGCCGTCGGCGGCGGGATCCGGGCCACGATCCCGCTCCAGGCCGCGCTCGCCGCACGCTCCGGCTCGGCCGTCACCTCCCTCCTGACCGCGGCCCTCGTCCCGGCCGGCCGAGCGTTCGCCCGGAGGGCCGCCATGAGAAAGGTGAGCATCACGTGAGCCGGAATCCGCACCAGGGGGCAGACCGGAACACGCCCCGGGACGCGCCCGACCGCCCGGCCCGGCACTCGGGCCGCGACGGGAGCGAGGACCGGCCACGGGACGTGAGCCGGGAGGCCTACGTGCACGGTTCGGACACCGGTCGGACCGGAGGCGGGGCCCCCGCAAGGGACCCGGGACCGGGTGGGGGCGAACGCGCCGGCACAGCGCTTCGTTTCGGCTACGGCACCAACGGCCTCGCCGATCTCCGTCTCGACGACGCCCTCGCCCTCCTCGCCGACCTCGGCTACGACGGCGTGGGCCTGACCCTCGACCACATGCACCTCGACCCGCTCGCCCCGGACCTCGCCGCCCGCACCCGCCGGGTCGCGCACCGGCTGGACGAGCTCGGGCTCGGCGTGACCGTGGAGACCGGCGCCCGCTATGTGCTCGACCCGCGCCGCAAGCACGGCCCGTCCCTGCTGGACCCCGACCCGGACGACCGCGCCCGCCGCGTCGACCTGCTCGTACGCGCCGTCCGTGTCGCCGCCGAACTCGGCGCCCACGCCGTGCACTGCTTCAGCGGCATCGTCCCCGACGGCACCGACGAGGACACCGCCTGGAAACGCCTCGCCGAGACCCTCACCCCCGTCCTGGACGCCGCCGCGACCGCAGGCGTCCCCCTCGCCGTCGAACCCGAACCCGGCCACCTCCTCGCCACCCTCGCCGACTTCCACCGGCTGCGCCGCACGCTCGGCGACCCCGAGCCCCTCGGCCTCACCCTGGACATCGGTCACTGCCAGTGCCTCGAACCCGCCCCTCCCGCGGACTGCGTGCGCGACGCCGCCCCCTGGCTGCGCCACGTCCAGATCGAGGACATGCGCCGGGGCGTCCACGAACACCTCCCCTTCGGCGACGGCGAGATCGACTTCCCACCCGTCCTCGCGGCCCTGGCCGCCACCGGATACCAGGGGCTGACCGTCGTCGAGCTGCCCCGGCACTCCCACGCGGGCCCGCACTTCGCCGCCCACTCCCTCCCGTTCCTCCGCAGGGCCGACCGACTCGCGGCGGCCGCCACCCCCTCCGTCCCCGTCCCACCGCACGGCGATCCCTCCGCCACCCCCGAAGGGAGCAGCACCTCATGAACCACCCCCAGGCCACCCCGGAGGCCGGCACCACCGGCAGACCGGCGCCCACCGGTGACGGCACCACCCCCGCCCTCACCCCGCCCGCCGAGCTGCGCGGCCGCCTCGCCGGCCTGCTGGGCGGAGCCGCCCGCGCCTGGCTCGACCAGGCCCTGGACGAGGCCGCCGCCCACCCCGGCACCCACGGCCCCATCTCGGTGTGGGAACTGCGCCTGGCCGAGGCCGGCCGCCGCTGCGGCCCCGCCCACGCCGACGCCGCCCGCGTGCTCATCCTGCACGCGGCCCACGCCGACGCCGACGCGCTGACCCGGGTCTACTACCAGGGCACCGCCGACGAACGCCGAGCCGTCCTGCACGCCCTGCCGCACCTCGTGCCGGACGGCCCCGGCGCCCTCCCGCTCGTCGAGGACGCCCTGCGCACCAACGACACCCGGCTCGTCGCCGCCGCCCTCGGCCCCTACGGCGCCCGCCACCTGGACGCCCACGCCTGGCGGCACGCCGTACTGAAGTGCCTCTTCACCGGCGTCGGCCTGGACCAGGTGGCGGACCTGGCCCCGCGCGCCCGGGGCGACGCCGAACTCGGCCGGATGCTCGGCGACTACGCCGAGGAACGCCGCGCCGCCGGCCGCCCCGTACCGGAGGACCTGCACCGCGTTCTGGCCCTGACCGGGTCGGCCCCCGCCGCCCCGGCCCAGGGCACGGACGACCCCCACGGCAAGGAGTCCTGATGCGCATCTTCGACCCCCACATCCACATGACGTCGCGCACCACCGACGACTACGAGGCCATGTACGCGGCGGGCGTCCGCGCCGTCGTCGAACCCGCCTTCTGGCTCGGCCAGCCCCGCACCTCCCCGGCCTCCTTCCTCGACTACTTCGACTCCCTCCTCGGCTGGGAGCCCTTCCGCGCCGCCCAGTACGGCATCGCCCACCACTGCACCCTCGCCCTCAACCCGAAGGAGGCCAACGACCCGCGCTGCACACCCGTCCTCGACGCGCTGCCCCGGTATCTCGTCAAGGACAACGTGGTGGCCGTCGGCGAGATCGGCTACGACTCCATGACCCCCGCCGAGGACGCCGCCCTCGCCGCCCAGCTCCAGCTCGCCGCCGACCACGGCCTGCCCGCGCTGGTGCACACCCCGCACCGAGACAAGCTGGCCGGGCTGCGCCGCACCCTCGACGTCGTCCGCGAGTCCGCGTTGCCGATGGACCGTGTCCTGGTCGACCACCTCAACGAGACCACCGTCAAGGAGGCCAAGGACAGCGGCGCCTGGCTCGGATTCTCCGTCTATCCGGACACCAAGATGGACGAGGAGCGGATGGTCGCGATCCTGCGCGACCACGGCCCCGAGCGGGTCCTGGTCAACTCCGCGGCCGACTGGGGCAGAAGCGACCCGCTCAAGACCCGCAAGGTCGCCGACCTGATGCTCGCCGAGGGTTTCACCGAGGACGACGTCGACCGGGTGCTGTGGCGCAACCCCGTCGCCTTCTACGGCCTGAGCGGACGCCTGAACCTCGACGTCGCCGCCACGGACCCCACCCACGAGGGCAACTCCATCCTGCGCGGCGCACCGAGAGACGAGCCGCGGCCGGCCGGCGCCCCCGCCACGGAGGCGTGAGCCATGCGCTTCCGCCACCCCGACGGCTCCACCGTCCACCTCGCCTACTGCACCAACGTCCACCCCGCCGAGACCCTCGACGGCGTCCTCGCCCAGCTCCGCGACCACTGCGAGCCGGTCCGCCGCCGCCTCGGCCGGGACAGGCTCGGCATCGGCCTGTGGCTCGCCAAGGACGCCGCCCACGCCCTCGTCACCGACCCGTCCGCCCTGCGTGGGCTGCGCTGCGAACTCGAACGGCGCGGCCTCGAAGTCGTCACCCTCAACGGCTTCCCCTACGAGGGCTTCGGCGCCGAGGAGGTCAAGTACCGCGTCTACACACCGGACTGGGCCGACCCCGAACGCCTGGAGTACACCGCCGCGCTGGCCCGGGTCCTCGCCGGACTGCTCCCCGACGACGTCACCGACGGCAGCATCTCCACCCTGCCCCTCGCCTGGCGCACGGTCCACGACGAACAGCGCGCGCTGACGGCCCGCACCGCCCTGCGCACCCTCGCCGACCGCCTCGACGCGCTCCAGGAGCTCACCGGACGCTCCATCCGCGTCGGCCTGGAACCCGAACCCGGCTGCGTCGTCGAGACCACCCGCGACGCCGTCGCCCCGCTCACCGCGATCGGCCACGACCGCATCGGCATCTGCGTCGACACCTGCCACCTCGCCACCTCCTTCGAAGACCCGCACACCGCCCTGGACGACCTCACCCGGGCCGGTGTGCCCGTGGTCAAGTCCCAGCTCTCCGCCGCCCTGCACGCCGAACAACCCCACCTCCCCGAGGTCCGCGAGGCCCTGGCCGCCTTCGCCGAACCCCGCTTCCTGCACCAGACCCGCACCTCGACCCTCGCCGGCCTGCGCGGCACCGACGACCTCGACGAGGCCCTGGCCGGCGACACCCTGCCGGACACGGCACCCTGGCGCGCCCACTTCCACGTCCCGCTGCACGCGGCTCCCACCGCGCCCCTCACCTCCACGCTGCCGGTCCTGAAATCCGTGCTGACCCGGCTCGTCGGCGGCCCGCGCCCGCTCACCCACCACCTCGAGGTCGAGACCTACACCTGGCAGGCCCTGCCGCCCGCACTGCGCCCCCGCGGCCGCGGCCGGCTCGCCGACGGCATCGCCGCCGAACTCACCCTGGCCCGCGACCTCCTGACGGACCTCGGCCTGAAGGAACTCCCATGAGCGACCCCACCCCCCTTCTCGTTCTCGACGTCGTGGGCCTCACCCCCCGTCTGCTCGACCACATGCCCCACCTCAAGTCGCTCGGGCAGTCCGGCTCCCGCGCCCCGCTGGGCACCGTCCTGCCCGCCGTGACCTGCGCCGCCCAGTCCACCTTCCTCACCGGCACCATGCCCTCGGAGCACGGCATCGTCGGCAACGGCTGGTACTTCCGCGAGCTGGGCGACGTACTGCTGTGGCGGCAGCACAACGGCCTCGTCGCCGGGGACAAGCTCTGGGACGCCGCCCGCCGCGCCCACCCCGGCTACACCGTCGCCAACGTCTGCTGGTGGTACGCCATGGGCGCCGACACCGACATCACCGTCACCCCCCGCCCCGTCTACTACGCCGACGGCCGCAAGGAACCCGACTGCTACACCCGGCCGCCCGCCCTGCACGACGAACTCACCCAGCAGCTGGGCACCTTCCCGCTGTTCCACTTCTGGGGCCCCGGCGCGGACCTGGTCTCCAGTCAGTGGATCATCGACGCCACCCGCCACATCATGCGCACCCGCCACCCCGACCTGACGCTCTGCTACCTCCCTCATCTCGACTACGACCTGCAGCGCTTCGGCCCCGACGACCCGCGCTCCCTGCGGGCGGCCGCCGACCTGGACGCCGCCATGGCCCCGCTGCTGGACGACGCCCGTGCCGAGGGCCGAACCGTCGTCGCCCTGTCCGAGTACGGCATCACCCGCGTGAACCGGCCCGTCGACATCAACCGCGCCCTGCGCCGCGCGGGCCTGCTCGAGGTGCACACCCAGGACGGCATGGAGTACCTCGACCCGATGGCCTCCCGTGCCTTCGCGGTCGCCGACCACCAGCTCGCCCACGTCTACGTGCGCCGCCCCGAGGATCTGGACGCCACCCGCGCCGCCCTCGACGGGCTGCCCGGCATCGAGCACCTCCTCGACGACGAGGGCAAGAAGGCCCACCACCTCGACCATCCGCGCGCCGGCGAGCTGGTCGCCGTCGCCGAACCCGACGCCTGGTTCACGTACTACTACTGGCTCGACGACGCCCGCGCGCCCGACTTCGCGCAGCTCGTCGAGATCCACCGCAAACCCGGCTACGACCCGGTCGAACTGTTCATGGATCCCCTCGACCCCTACGTCAAGGTCAAGGCGGCCACCGCCCTGGCGCGCAAGAAGCTCGGCATGCGCTACCGCATGGCGGTCGTGCCCCTGGACCCCTCGCCTATTCGGGGCAGCCACGGCCGCCTCCCCGCGAGCGACGACGACGGTCCGCTCCTCATCTGCTCCACCCCCCGCGCTGTCGGCGACCGCGTCGCGGCCACCGATGTGAAACAACTCCTGCTCCGGCTCGCCGGACTCGGCTGACACCGCACCACGCACGGCCGCCGACTTCCGACTACCGAGAGTGAAACACACGGCACTGACAACGGCCGGTCCCGGCGACACCGGAACCGGCCCCGACCGACAAGGCAGGCCACTCGTGACCCTGAATTCCGATCCCACCCGCACCGACGCCGCCACCGCCGACGCCCCGGACGAGGGACTGCGCCGCAGCCTCGGTGTGGGCAGGCGCCGCTTCCTCAGCACATGCACCGCCGTGGCGGCCGGAGCCGTCGCGGCCCCCGTCTTCGGCGCGTCCCCCGCCCTGGCCCAGGACCGCGACAGAGACCACGGACACGGACACGGGCATGTGCTCGTCCCGCCGCACAAGCGCGGCATCATCCTCTACACCGTGCGTGACGCCACCGCCCGCGACCCGCTCGCGAGCGACCTGCCCTCCGGCTTCCGCGAGGTGTTCAAGCAGCTGGCCCGCCACGGCTACCGCCAGGTGGAGTTCGCGGGCTACCGCCAGCACGCGAACGCGCCCGGGGGCGACAACCTGGAGACCGTGCAGGGCGCGAAGCTGCTGCGCCGCTGGCTCGACGACTACGGTCTGCGCGCCCAGGGCAACCACGGCTTCATCCCGTCCTCCTGGCCGCTGACCCAGGCGGACAAGGACACCTTCAAGAAGCACCTGGAGATCGCCAACATCCTCGGCATGGACCACATGGGCACCGGCGGCGACCCCACCGGCAGCTCCCACCGCGCCGACTGGGACGTGGCCGCCGACAAGTGGAACGCCATGGGTGAGATCGCCCGCCGGGAGGGCATCAAGCTCTACACCCACAACCACGACAGCGCGTACGGCTTCCTGCTCGACGGCGGCCCGCTGGACGACCAGGGCCGGCCCACCCGCAGCTCGGGCATCCGGAAGCTGGAGTACTTCCTGAAGGTCACCGACCCCCGGCTCGTCTGGCTGGAGATGGACATCTTCTGGGCGCACGTTGCCCAGTACAAGTTCCACACCTACACCGCCCACGACGGCTCCACCCGCAAGAGCGTCTTCGACCCGGCCGCCCTGGTCGCCCGCCACAACAAGCGCTACCCGCTGTTCCACGCCAAGGACGGCGTCGTCAGCACCACCAACGGCATGGGCTGGGACATGGTGCCCTTCGGCACCGGGGACATCGACTACACGACGTTCTTCTCGCGGGTCGGGCAGCGCAACTACCGCAACCCCATGGTCGAGGACGACAACTCCCCGAGCGCCACCGACCCCGCTCAGTCCCTGCGCGAGGCCAAGATCAGCTACGACAACATGGCGGCCCTGCGCAAGCGGCGCTGCTGACCCGGCACACGGACCGGGCGGCCCCGCCCGCAGCACGCGGGCGGGGCCGCCCGGTCCGTGCGGGCGGGGCTCGCCGGGTCATCCCTCCCCGAGCGGCCGGGGATTGGGCGTGACGTGCTTCTTCTTCTGGCGTCCCGGCGGGTGCAGGAACAGCGCGACGAATCCGGCGAAAAGCGAGATGCCGCCCGCCAGGCCGAAGGCGCCGTTGTAACCCCAGGCGCCGACGACCACGGCGCCCATGCCCGCGCCCAGACCGGAGACGAGCTTGGAGCTGTAGACCATCCCGTAGTTGGTCGCGTTGTTGTTCTCCCCGAAGTAGTCCGCCGTCAGCGCCGCGAACATCGGGAAGATGGCTCCGCCGCCGAAGCCGGACACGGCGGAGAAGACCAGGAACAGCGGCAGGTTCTTGATCTCGGCCGACCAGATGATGCCGAACTGGGCCAGGCCCAGGATCACGCACACGTAGAGCAGGCACTGCTTGCGGCCGTACAGGTCGGAGAGCCAGCCGATGACACCGCGGCCGGTGCCGTTGACGATCGCCTTGAGCGACATCGCGGTGGCCACGATGCCGGCCGCGAAACCCGCGTCCTCACCGATGTCGACCTGGAAGGCGATACCGAAGATGTTCACGCCGGACGTACAGGCGAGACAGAACCACATCAGGGCCACCCGGCCCGTCCGCCACGCCTCCAGCGGCGAGTACTGCTTCACGGCCGGAGGGTTCTTCTCCAGCGAACGCCGGGCCCGCGGGTCGTCCGGCGGGTTGAGCGGGTCGACCGCGGCAGGCCACCAGTTCTTCGGCGGGTCCCGGAAGAAGAAGCCGGCGACGGCCACCACCCCGGCGAGGAAGACACCCGCCGAGACCAGCACCCAGCGGAAGTTGGAGCCGTCCATGTAGCCGTGGAAGATGAAGACGAACGGCACCGAGCCGTAGGCGAACCCGCCGTTGACGAAGCCGGTCTTGCCGCCCCTGCGCTCCGGATACCACTTGCCGACCATGTTGACGCAGGTCGCGTACACCATGCCCGCGCCCATGCCGCTGAACACGCCGAACCCGATGAACGCGAACCCGACATGCGGCGCGAACGCCAGCGACAGATAGCCGAGCAGCGTTCCGACCGCGCCCAGCATCATCGCCCAGCGCGCGGGCAGTTTCCCGCTCTCGCGCAGCCGGCCCGCCGGAAAGGCGACCGCGGCCTGGCAGAACACCCAGGCGGTCATCATCCAGTAGATGCTGCCGCTGGACCAGTGGTGGGCCTCGTGCAGCGTGTCCTCGGCGGACGCGAACGCGTACTCGGCGGAGGAGATGCCCATCATGCCGATCCAGGGCAGGATCACCATCCACTTGCGTTTGCGCCCCATGATGTCGATGTCGGACTCGCCCACGCGATAGACGCGTCCGTTCCTGTCGGTCACCTCCCGGTAGGCGGCGACCCGTGTGACATCGGTGGTTGTCATGTCGTTTGCACCCCTAGCGTCGAAAGTTCTGGCCAGCGCCCCCTGTCCAATGCCTTTCGTGCGCGCGCGGGTCCCCGGGGCCGGCCGACGCGCACCCGTCACCGGCCCCTCGCTGCCTCACCTCATGAACCGCCCCCCAACAGGCCGGCGGCCCGCGCCCACCGGTACTTGGCGCCCAGCACGGCCACCGGCCGCTCGGTGGTGTACGGGTACGCCACGACCCCCCGTTCGAAGAGGTACTGGCAGGCCTCCTCCACCTCCACGTCGCCCGCGAGGGACGCCACCACCGGCTTCTCGATCCCGCGCTCCCGGAACTCCGCCACCACCCGCGCGGTGAGTTCGGCGAACACCATGGGCGGGGTGACGATCGTGTGCCAATAGCCGAGCACCAGCGCGTGGATCCGCGGGTCCTCGAGCCCCAGCCGGATCGTCGCCTCGTAGGTCGACGGCGGCTCCCCGCCGGTGATGTCCACCGGGTTGCCGGCGGCCCCGAACGGCGGAATGAACTCCCGGAAGGCCGCGTCCAGATCGGCCGGGATCTCCATCAGCGACAGCCCGTTGTCCGTCACCGCGTCCGACAGCAGCACCCCGCTGCCCCCGGCCCCGGTGATGATCACCACGTTGTCGCCCCGCGGAGCGGGCAGCACCGGCAACGCGCGCGCGTACTCCAGCATGTCGTTCAGCCCCGGCGCCCGGATGACGCCCGCCTGCCGCAGGATGTCGTCGTACACCGCGTCGTCGCCCGCGAGCGCCCCGGTGTGCGAACCCGCGGCCCTCGCGCCCGCCGCCGTACGCCCCGCCTTCAGCACCACGACCGGCTTCCTCGGCACGGTCCGCCGCGCGGCGTCGACGAAGGCGCGCCCGTCCTTGAGGTCCTCCAGGTGCATCGCGATGCACTCGGTCCGCGGGTCCTCCCCGAACCAGGTCAGCAGGTCGTCCTCGTCCAGGTCCGACTTGTTGCCGAGGCCGACGATCGCCGACACCCCCGTCCTGGTGGTCCGCGCGAAGCCCAGGATCGCCATCCCGATGCCGCCCGACTGACTGGTCAGCGCGACCCCGCCCTTGACGTCGTAGGGCGTGCAGAACGTGGCGCACAGGTCCTGCCAGGTCGAGTAGTAGCCGTAGATGTTGGGTCCGAGCAGCCGGATGCCGTGCCGCTCGGCGATCGACACGATCTCTTCCTGGAGCCCCAGCTCGCCCGTCTCCGCGAACCCGGACGGGATCAGCACGGCGTTGGGGATCCTCTTGCGGCCCACCTCTTCCAGCGCGGCGGCCACGAACCGGGCGGGGATCGCGAAGACCGCCACATCCACCTCGCCGGGAACGTCCGTGACACTCTTGTACGCCTTGCGGCCGAGGATGTCATCGGCCCTGGGGTTGACCGGATGGATCTCCCCGGCGAAACCGCCGTCGACGAGGTTGCGCATCACCGAGTTGCCGATCTTGCCGGACTCGGCGGACGCGCCGATCACCGCCACCGAACGCGGCTGCATCAGCCGCCGCATGGAGGTGAGGATCTCCTCGCGCGAGTAGCGGCGCCGCTCCCTCGGCCGCTCGGTGGAGAGAAGGACACGGATGTCCGCGGCGAGGGCGCCGTCCGCCGTGGCGATCACCGGGTTGAGGTCCACCTCGGCGATCTCCGGGAAGTCGGTGACGAGTTCGGAGACCCGGCGGATCTGCTCGGCGACCGCCCGCCGGTCCACGCCCTCCTGGCCCCGCACCCCGCGCAGGATCTCCGCCGACCGGATCGAGTCCAGCATCGACAGCGCCTCGTCGGGGTCCACCGGCGCGAGGCGGAACGTGACGTCCTTCAGCACCTCGACGAGCACCCCGCCGAGCCCGAACGCCACCACCTTCCCGAATGTCGGATCGGTGACCGCGCCGACGATGACCTCCTGCCCCTTCGGCAGCAGCTCCTGCACCTGCACGCCCTCGATCCGGGCGTCCGGGGCGTACGCCCGCGCGTTCTCCACGATCCGGCAGAAGGCCGCCCGTACGTCCGGGGCGCCCTCCACCCCGACGATCACACCGCCGGCGTCGGTCTTGTGCAGGATGTCCGGCGACACGATCTTCATCACCACGGGCCCGCCGAACCGTGCCGCGCACGCCACGGCCTCGTCGACGTCCGTGGCCAGCTCCTCGCCGGGTACGGCGATCCCGTACGCGTCGGCGAGCACCTTGCCCTCGGGCGCGGTGAGCGCGGTGCGCCCCTCGGCGCGCACCGCGTCCAGCAGCGCGCGCACCTTCGACGCCCGGTCCTCGGCCATCACGTCAGATCACCCCGTTCGACTTGAGCAGGCGCAGCTCCTCGTCACCGAGGCCCAGTTCGCCGACGTAGACCTCTTCGTTGTGCTCGCCGAGCAGCGGGGAGGCCACCACGTTCACGGGGGAGTCGGACAGCTTCAGCGGGCTGCCCACGGTGACGAACTCGCCGCGCTCGGGGTGCGGGACGGTGACGACCATCTCGTTGGCGACCAGCGAGCGGTCCTCGATGATCTCCCTGGTGGACAGGATCGGCCCGCACGGGATGTTGTGCGCGTTCAGCCGCTCCAGCACCTCCCACTTGGGCAGCGTCGAGGACCACTCCTCGATCAGCTGGAACATCTTGTTCAGCTGCGGCAGCCGCGCCTCCGGCGTCGCCCACTCGGGGTCGTCCGCCAGCTCCGGCCGGCCGATCAGCTCGCTCAGCGGCTTCCAGCCGACGGGCTGCACGATGACGTACACATAGTCGTTCGGGCCGCCCGGGGCGCACTTGACCGCCCAGCCGGGCTGGCCGCCGCCGGAGGCGTTCCCGGACCGGGGAACCTCGTCGCCGAAGTCCTCGTTGGGATATTCGGCGAGTGGACCATGGGCCAGGCGCTGCTGGTCGCGCAGCTTCACCCGGCAGAGGTTGAGCACGGCGTGCTGCATGGCCACGTTCACCCGCTGCCCGCGCCCGGTGCGCTCCCGCTGGAACAGCGCGGCGAGCACACCGGCCACCATGTGCACGCCCGTGCCCGAGTCCCCGATCTGGGCCCCCGTCGCCAGCGGCGGTCCGTCCTCGAACCCGGTGGTCGACATGGAACCGCCCATCGCCTGGGCGACCACCTCGTACGCCTTGAAGTTGGTGTACGGGCCGTCCCCGAACCCCTTGATGGAGGCATAGACGATCCGTGGGTTGATCTCCTTGATGCGGTCCCAGGTGAACCCCATCCGGTCGATCGCGCCCGGCCCGAAGTTCTCGACCATGACGTCGGACCGCCGGATCAGCTCGGTGAGGATCTCCTTGCCGCGCTCGGTCTTGGTGTTGAGCGTGATGCTCCGCTTGTTGCAGTTGAGCATCGTGAAGTAGAGGGAGTCGACGTCCGGCAGATCGCGCAGCTGCCTGCGGGTGATGTCACCGGTGGGCGCCTCCAGCTTGACGACGTCCGCGCCGAGCCAGGCCAGCAGCTGCGTCGCGGAGGGCCCGGACTGGACGTGCGTCATGTCGAGGACGCGGATGCCCTCAAGTGCCTTGGGGGTCATGGCGTGCACCTCACTTGTACATGGTCTGGTTCATGGTTCCGGGGGCGTACGCGTCCGGGTCCACCCAGACGTTGATCAGCGACGGCTTGCCGGATTCACGGGCCCGCCGCAGCGCGGGGCCGATGTCGGCGGGGTCGCGGACCTCCTCGCCGTGGCCGCCCAGCATCCGCGCGAACTCGTCGTACCGGACGTCGCCGAGGGTGTTGCCGACCCGCTCGCGCTCCTTGCCGTACTTGGCGGCCTGGCCGTAACGGATCTGGTTCATCGAGGAGTTGTTGCCGACGATGCCGACGAACGGGAGGTCGTAGCGGACCAGGGTCTCGAAGTCCCAGCCGGTGAGGGAGAAGGCGCCGTCGCCGAAGAGCGCGACGACTTCCTTGTCGGGGCGTGCCTGCTTGGCGGCGAGCACGAAGGGCACACCGACGCCGAGGGTGCCGAGCGGTCCCGGGTCCATCCAGTGACCGGGCGACTTGGGCTGCACGACCTGCCCGGAGAAGGTGACGATGTCGCCGCCGTCCCCGATGTAGATCGAGTCCTCCGTGAGGAAGTCGTTGATCTCGCTGACCAGCCGGTACGGATGGATGGGCGAGGCGTCCGACCGCAGCTGCGGCAGCCGCTTCTCCAGGGCGGTCTGCTCGGCCGCCCGCAGCTCGTCCAGCCACTCCTTCCGCTTGGACGCACCCCCGTTGACCCGTCCGGAGGCCGCCTCGGTCACCGACTTCAGCACCAGTCCCGGGTCGCCGACGATGCCGAGGTCGATGTCGCGGTTCTTGCCGACCGTGCGGTAGTCCAGGTCGATCTGCACGACGGTCGCGTCGGGGGAGAGTCGCTTGCCGTAGCCCATGCGGAAGTCGAAGGGCGTACCGACGATCACGATGACGTCGGCGTTCGAGAAGGCGTACCGCCGTGACAGCTGGAAGTGGTGCGGGTCGCCGGGCGGGAGCGTGCCGCGCCCCGCGCCGTTCATGTACGCGGGGATGTTGAGGGTGCGGACGAGTTCGACGGCGGCCTCGGTGCCCCGGGTCGTCCACACCTGGCTGCCGAGCAGGATCGCCGGCTTCTCGGCGTGCACCAGCAGATCGGCCAGCCGCTCGATCGCCTCGGGATCGCCGGGCGAGCGCGTCGAGGCCCGGTACGCCCCCTGCCGGGGCACCCGTGCCTTGGACGCCGGCACCTTCGCGTCCAGCACGTCGCGCGGGATCTCCAGGAAGGAGGGTCCGGGCGCGCCGTGGTAGCACTCCCGGAAGGCCATCGACACCATGTCCGCCGCACGCGCCGTGTCCGGCACGGAGGCCGCGAACTTGGTGATGGGGTTCATCATGTCGACGTGCGGCAGGTCCTGCAGCGACCCCATCTTGTGCTGGGTCAGCGCTCCCTGACCGCCGATCAGCAGCATCGGGGACTCCGCGCGGAAGGCGTTGGCCACTCCGGTGACGGCGTCGGTCGTCCCCGGGCCGGCGGTGACGACCGCGCAGCCGGGCCTGCCGGTGATGCGCGCGTAGCCGTCGGCGGCATGGGCCGCCACCTGTTCGTGCCGTACGTCGACGACCTCGATGCCCTCGTCGACGCAGCCGTCGTAGATGTCGATGATGTGGCCGCCGCACAGTGTGTAGATGCGGTCGACGCCCTCGGCCTTGAGTGCCTTGGCGACGAGATGACCGCCGGAGATGACGTCCTGGGTGTCGTCGGGCATGGCGAAGTCCTTGTCCCTTCCTAGGGGGTGGGGAACGGTCTCGCGGTACATTGCATACAGTCGACGAATACTGTATGAAGCTTGTTATCCCGCATCCGATGGATGGTGTCCAGGGGGTGCGCGGCACTTTTCGGTCGCCCCGCTCCGGCCCCTCCCGGACCTTCCGGCGACGTCCCAGACAGGAGCCGAGATGGACCTGTACGAACACCAGGCAAGGGAACTCTTCGCAGAACACGGCATCGTGGTGCCGCGGGCCGAGATCACCGGCTCGCCCAAGCAGGCCCGCGAGATCGCCCGCAGGATCGGCGGCCGCGTGGTCGTCAAGGCGCAGGTCAGGACCGGCGGACGCGGCAAGGCGGGCGGCGTCAAGCTCGCCGCCGACCCGGCCGCCGCTGAGCTCACCGCACGACAGATCCTCGGCATGAACATCAAGGGCCACACGGTCCGCACCGTGATGGTCGCCCAGCCCGTCGACATCGCCGAGGAGTTCTACGTCTCCTACGTCCTCGACCGGACCGCCGGCCGGTTCCTCGCCATCGCCTCCGCCGAGGGCGGCATGGACATCGAGGAGGTCGCCGCGACCCGCCCCGAGGCCGTCGCTCGCATCCCCGTCGACCCGGCCGAGGGGGTCACCACGGCCACGGCCGCCCGCATCGCCGACGCGGCCGGCCTGCCACCGCGGACCGTCGACGTCCTCGTCCGGCTCTGGGAGGTGCTCGTCCGCGAGGACGCCCTGCTCGTCGAGGTCAACCCGCTCGTCCGCACCCGCGACGGCGCCGTCGTCGCCCTCGACGGCAAGGTCACCCTCGACGACAACGCCCGCTTCCGCCGGGCGCGCCGGTACGACGAGGACGACTCCGGTCACGACCCGCTGGAGGCTGCGGCGACCGCCAAGGGCCTCAACTACGTCAAGCTCGACGGCGAGGTCGGCATCATCGGCAACGGCGCCGGACTGGTCATGTCGACCCTGGACGTGGTCGCCGGCTGCGGAGCACGCCCCGCCAACTTCCTCGACATCGGCGGCGGCGCCTCCGCGCAGGTCATGGCGGACGGCCTGTCGGTCGTCCTCGCCGACCCGTCCGTCAGGTCCGTCTTCGTCAACGTCTTCGGCGGCATCACCGCCTGCGACGCGGTCGCCGACGGCATCGTCCGCGCCCTCGACACCGTACGGCTGACCAAGCCGCTCGTCGTACGCCTCGACGGCAACAACGCGGCCCGCGGAAGGGCCGTCCTGGACGGGCGCGCGCATCCGCTCGTCGAGCAGGTCACCACCATGGACGGCGCCGCGAGCCGGGCCGCCCACCTCGCCACCACACCCTGAGGAGAGCGGACGACATGGCGATCCACCTCACCAAGGAGAGCAAGGTCCTCGTCCAGGGCATGACCGGCGGCGAGGGCATGAAGCACACCCGGCGGATGCTCGCCGCCGGCACGGACGTCGTCGGCGGCGTCAACCCGCGCAAGGCGGGCCGCCGCGTCGACTTCGACGTCCCCCAGAGCCTGAACGGCCTGGGAGGTGCCCCCAGCTCCGTACCCGTCTTCGGCTCCGTGGCCGAGGGCATGGACGCGACGGGGGCGGACGTCACCGTCGTCTTCGTACCGCCCGCCTTCGCCAAGTACGCCGTGGTCGAGGCCGCCGACGCCGGCATCGGCCTCGCGGTCGTCATCACCGAGGGCATCCCCGTCCACGACTCCGTCGCCTTCCTCGACCACGCCCGCCGCCGCAGCACCCGCGTCATCGGCCCGAACTGCCCCGGCCTGATCACCCCCGGCCAGTCCAACGCGGGCATCATCCCGGCCGACATCGCCAAACCCGGGCCCGTCGGGCTGGTCTCCAAGTCCGGCACCCTCACCTACCAGCTCATGTACGAGCTGCGGGACACCGGCTTCTCCACCTGCGTCGGCATCGGCGGCGACCCCGTCGTCGGCACCACCCACATCGACTGCCTCGCCGCCTTCCAGGACGACCCCGACACCGAACTGATCGTCCTCATCGGTGAGATAGGCGGCGACGCGGAGGAACGCGCGGCCGCCTACATCCGCGACCACGTCACCAAGCCCGTCGTCGGCTACATCGCCGGTTTCACCGCCCCCGAGGGCCGCACCATGGGCCACGCCGGCGCGATCGTCTCCGGATCCTCCGGCACGGCACGGGCGAAGCAGGAGGCACTGGAGGCGGCCGGAGTCCGGGTCGGTGCCACGCCCACGGAGACGGCCCGGCAGGTGCTGGCCGTGCTCGACGTCTGAACCATTCCTGAGCACCTCGACCTCTCGACCGTGCACCGAGAGCGGAGGAACCGTATGCCACCCACCCTCACCCTGAAGTCCGGCACCGCCTGGGCCGACGCATGGCAGCGCTGCCTGATCGTCGCTCCCGAGGCCTTCCGGGACGACCGCGTCCTCAACCTCTGGAACGCCGGCTGGCAGGCCGACGGCCGGGTCCTGCCCGCCGTCAGCCCCGTCGACGGCAGTCCTGTCGCGGGCCCGCCACGCCTGGGCCGGGCCACCGCCCGGCAGGCCGTGCGCGCCGCGCTCGACCAGCACCGCGCCTGGCGGCACATCCCGCTGCCGGAACGCCGGGCCCGCGTCGCTGCCACCCTGGACGCGCTCACCCAGCACCGCGACCTGCTGGCCCTGCTGCTCGTCTGGGAGATCGGCAAACCCTGGCGGCTCGCCCTGGCCGACGTCGACCGGGCCATCGACGGCGTGCGCTGGTACGTCGACGGCATCGACGGCATGCTCGACGGCCGCGTCCCGCTCGACGGGCCCGTCTCCAACATCGCCAGCTGGAACTACCCGATGAGCGTGCTCGTCCACGCGATGCTGGTGCAGGCACTGGCGGGCAACGCGGTGATCGCCAAGACCCCGACCGACGGCGGCGTCGCGTGTCTGACGCTGGCCTCGGCGCTCGCCGCCCGGGAGGGCATCCCCGTCACCCTCGTCAGCGGCAGCGGAGGCGAGCTGTCCGAGGCGCTGGTCAGGGCGCCCGAGATCGGCTGTGTCTCCTTCGTGGGCGGCCGCGACACCGGCGCCGCGGTCGCCACGGCCGTCGCCGACCTCGGCAAGCGGCACATCCTCGAACAGGAGGGACTCAACACCTGGGGCATCTGGAACCACTCGGACTGGGACACCCTGGGCGCGGTGATCCCGAGGCTCTTCGACTACGGCAAACAGCGCTGCACGGCGTACCCGCGCTTCGTCGTCCAGCGCAGCCTCTTCGACGCCTTCCTGGCCGCCTACCTCCCGGCGGTCCGCACGCTCGGCATCGGCCACCCGCTCGCCGTCGAGGACCCCGCCGACCCGTTCCCCCGCCTGGACTTCGGGCCGGTGATCAGCGCGGCCAAGGCCAAGGAACTCCACGACCAGGTCGCCGAGGCCGTCGACCGCGGCGCCGTCCCCCTGCACCGGGGCACCCCGTCCACCACCCGCTTCCTGCCCGGCCAGGACACCTCGGCGTACGTCCAGCCGGTCACCCTGCTGAACCCGCCCCGCTCCTCCCCGCTGCACCACGCGGAGCCGTTCGGCCCGGTCGACACCATCGTCCTGGTCGACACGGAGGCCGAACTGCTGGCGGCCATGAACGCCTCCAACGGCGCCCTGGTGGCCACGCTGTCCACGGACGACCGGTCCACCTTCGACCGTCTGGCCCCGCACATCCGCGCCTTCAAGGTCGGCCACGGCGTCCCCCGGTCCCGGGGCGACCGCGACGAGCTGTTCGGCGGCCTCGGCGCGTCCTGGCGCGGCGCCTTCGTCGGCGGCGATCTCCTGGTCCGCGCCGTGACCCGGGGGCCGGCGGGGGAGCGGCTGCCCGGCAACTTCCCGGAGTACCAGCTCATGCCCTGACGCACGTGAGCGGCCGGACACCCACCGTGCACCGCCGCCCGGAGAGACGGAAAACGCAGGTGAAAGGCGCTGCGAAACCTTGGTATGGTTGTCCATGTCGCCGCGGGGGAACACCTCGCCGAGGCGGCAGACACCTTGTCCGGGTGGCGGAATGGCAGACGCGCTAGCTTGAGGTGCTAGTGCCCTTTATCGGGCGTGGGGGTTCAAGTCCCCCCTCGGACACGTTCCCGCGAGGGCCCGACCGTACGGTCGGGCCCTCGCGGCGTTCCGGGCCCTTGAACACCGGCGTGACCTACGCGACCGCCTCCTCCAGCACCGTGATCTCGGTGATCGGCGGCCGGCCGTACAGGGCGAGGATCTCGTTGGCCAGGGCGATGATGTGCAGCGGGTTGTCCCGCTGCCGGTGGGCGTCGATGCCCGCTGCCTGGAGCCCCTTGGGCACGGCCCCCGCGTCGAGCAGGACGCGCCACTCCGCGGGCGGGAGTTCCAGGTATTCGAGGTGGGTGAGCCGGGCGATCTCGCACGGGTCGGCCAGCGTACCCGGATACACGCTCAAGGTCCGCAGGCGCGGCAGGTCGAAGACGGGGGCGAGGCTGACGGGTTCCTTCTCCCACACCCCGATGCTGAGGACCTCCAGGCCAGGATGGGCGGCGGCCTCGACGCTGGGCACGGAGGCGTGGTTGACGTAGGCGACCAGCGGGGGCCGTTCGACCTTCGGGACCGGCCGGCCGTCGAAGTGACCGTGGACGACCATGTCGGTGAGGGAGTCGGCGATCAGCCCGGCGCCGATGTTCCCCTCGTGACCGATGATGATCACCTGTCCGACGTGCCCGTCCGGGCCCGGTGTGAGGTCGACGGCGATACGGTCGCCGCCGCCGCTGTCACCGAAGACGATCCAGCCGGGCGAGCCGACGAGCTGCTGCACGGCGTGCTCGGGACCCGTCTCGACCGCGTACATGGCGCCGAACTGCCACAGCACCTTCCGGGACGCCGCGTCCGCGACGTACACCTCGCTGAGCGGGAACAGATCGCAGCCAATGATGTCGTACGGCTCCCGGAAGTCGTCCCAGTCCTCGTACCGGCCGCTGACGACCTCGTACAGAGCCCTCAGCTCGGGCGGCAGCGTCACGCCCAGGCGTGCCTCGGCCGCCGCGAGCTCCGTCTCGGAGGCGCCCACCGCGCCCGGGAGCCGTTCACGCAGGCTGCGCCGCAGCAGGTCCACGTCCGCGGACGCGGCCGGCGCCGCGCCCGGCACCGGCTCGGGCAGGCGGCGCACCGGCTCGGGCTGCGCCCCGTCCGCGAGGAGAAGCGTGCCGGGGTGCGCGGTCGCGACACCCGGCTCGACGGAGGGGCTCGGTTCGATCAGGTGCAGCCGGACACGACCGGGCGCGGAGGCGGCCTCGACGACGAAGGAGATCCCGTCGCTCCCCTCCTCCTTGAGCGCCTCGACGATCAGGCCCATGGCGTCGAACTGCTCCTGGTTGTCCGAGATCAGCGCGGCACGCCCGGGCTGCGGCGGCCGGTACGGCAGGGGAACACTCCACCCACCGGGACCGATCTGCCCCGCCACGTGCCCGCCGGGCGCGGAGAGCGTGTCCGCGTGCGCGGCGTGCAAGAGGCGCAGCAGGGGCTGCCAGGTGGCGACGTCATGGAGCGAGGGCACGGTAAGTCCTCCTGAGGGTGTGCTCGCCGATTGTGGATCACGGGTGGCGCGAACGCCACGGATTACAGCAGGACGAGCAGCCTGGTCCCCGGGACCAGCTTCCGGTTGACCGACGTCGACTGGACGAACACCGTGTAGGCGTCGTTGCTCCCCGGCGCCACCGTGACCTCTGTCGCCGGCAGGCCCAGGAGCTGCCGGGCGGCGGGACCGGTGAACACCTTGCCGGTCGTGCGGCCGGTGGCCGGGTCCTTCTCCGCCACGGCTATCTGCTTGTTGGCCTGCACCTTCTCGCGCTTGGACAGCTCGTAGAAGGCGCAGCCGGTCTTGTACGGATGCCCGGCGCCGGTGACGAAGTCGCGGATCGAGGTGCGCTGGTCCACCGGGATCAGCACGTACTTGCCGGCATCCAGAGCCTGGAGGTTGGACTTCACGTCCGCCGCGCTCAGGTCCTGGCCCATCGCGAAGAGGTTCCGGGTGCCGCGCACGCCCTGCTCGCGGTCGCGCAGGAACTTGGTGGCGGCCGTCTTCACGGCGCCTATCGCCTCCTCGACGCCCTGGTCGGAGTCGGCGTCCCAGATCGAGATGTTGCCCGTGGGGAAGCCGTACTGCTGGGCGGTGCGCTTGGCCAGGGAGTTGGGCACCATGATGGCCGACGTCCAGTGGTCGGGCAGGGTGTTCATCTTGTCGGCGATCCGGCTCCGCCACTCGTCGAGCACGGCACGTCCGTCGGGCATGAGGTCGTGCCGCGAACCCGTCGTGTCGGCGCCGGAGGCGTTCTCCTCGCCGTCGGTGACGACGACCTGGAGGAAGCTGTGCTCGCCGTACTCCTCCCAAATGTGACCGAGGTCGTCGAGCGCCTTCACCGACGCCTGGATCAGCGCCGTCGCGCCGTTCTCCACGGTGTACAGCCCGCGCATGGACGGCAGATGCTTCACGTCCATGTCCCACACCAGGTTCTCGACGAGGTGGTCGAAGGCGTAGAGGCTGATCCGGGTCTCGTGCCCGAGCCGGTCGGACTCCTCCGCCAGCCCCTTCACGAACTCGTCGACGACGCGCACCAGTTGCTCCGAGTGGCCCTGCATCGAACCGGACTTGTCGATGACGAGAGCGACGTGGTTCACGAAGTGCTTCTTCAGCCGGTCCTTCACCGTGGCGCTCATCGCGTCCATCCCTTTCCCCGTCGGCCGCCGGGGGACCCTCCCCAACGCCTTTTTCCGCAGGCGGACGTGTCCCTCCACAGCGCGACCGCCGGGATGGCTTCTGGTCCGTCCAGATGATGGCTTCACCTTAGGGAAGGGGACTGACAACGGGGCCCTGGCGGGGGACCGATCGGCTCCGGTCCGCTGTGCTACTCCGTCCTGCGCCTGGAGGCCACCGTCGCGCAGGGCCCTGTCCGTGGCCCGCCCGATGATCGCGGTCGCACTCGCGTCCGCGGCGCCTCCGACGATGCCGCCGAGGATCGGCATCCTCCCCGTGCAGGGCGGAGCTGTAGTCCGCACGGTCGGGGACTCACCAGTTGTCATGTGTAGCCAAGTGCTTCCTGGGAGTGCAGGCGCCACCCGTCGTACCGCTTGACCAGGACGAAGGCGGTGCGTGCAAGAACGTCGTAGTACCCGGACTCCGGGTCGTGGCCGTAGGTGAACCAGAGCGCCTCGACCCGCGCCCTGTCCGGGGACTCGCTGACGACGGTCACCTCTTCCAGTGTGGACACGGCGCCGAACCCATCGACTTTGCTGTGCTTGTGCGCGGTGGCGTACTCGGCGCAAAAGTCAGCAGGGCTCTGGTAAAGCATTTGAACCTCTTGGGTGCGGGCACGGCCAGCTTGTATGAGCATGATGGCGTCGCCGTTGCTCACCGACACTCGTCTTGGTCGGAGCCCTATCCCCGCGTCGTCGGCGTCACCAGCCCCAACTCGTACGCCAGGATGACCAACTGCACCCGGTCTCGCGCGTCCAGCTTTGTCAGCAGCCTGCCCACATGGGCCTTGGCCGTGGCCATGCTGATGTGCAGCCGCGTGCCGATCTCCGCGTTGGACAGTCCGAGACCGACGAGGGTGAGCACTTCCCGTTCGCGGACGGTGATGCCCTCCACCGGCCGCGGGGCCGGCGGTGTGACATCGGGGCGGGCCGAGAACTCCGCGATCAGGCGGCGTGTCACGCTCGGCGCGATGAGGGCGTCGCCCGCGGCGACGACCTCGATCGCGGTGAGGATCTGGTCCATGTCCATGTCCTTGACGAGGAAGCCGCTCGCCCCTGCACGCAGCGCGCCGTAGACATACTCGTCGTCGTCGAACGTAGTGAGGATGAGGACCTTCGGTTGTGTGCTGGAATCCACGGTGATCCGCCGGGTGGCCTCGATGCCGTCCATGCCGGGCATCCGGATGTCCATCACCACCACATCCGGCGCCATCTGCTGCGCGAGCCGCACCGCCTCCTCTCCGTTCGCCGCCTCGCCCGCCACCTCCAGCCCGGGGCGGTCGGCGATCAGCACCCGCAGCCCGTGCCGGACCAGCGGCTGGTCATCGGTGAGCAGCACCCGGATCATGTGACTGCCACCGGCAGCGGGAGCCGTGCCGCAACACGGAAGCCGCCCTCGGGGCGCGGTCCGGCCGTGAACTCGCCGTGCAGCAGCGCCGCCCGTTCCCGCATGCCCGTCAGCCCGTAGCCGGCCGCGCCGGGCAGACCGGACAGGCCGCGGCCCTCGTCGGCAATCTCGATGAACAGATCGTCCTCCTGGCAGTCGATGGTCACCCGGCAAGCGGGGGCACCTGAGTGGCGGACCACGTTGGTGATCGCCTCCTGGATGATGCGGTACCCGGACAGTTCGATCTCCGCCGGCTGCGGCCGCCGCTCATGGCGCCACTCGATGTCCACCCGCACCCCCGCACCCAGGGCCCGCTCCACCAGCCCGTCGAGATCGGCGAGCCCCGGCGCTGAGCCGAGCGGTGCGCCGTCCCCGCCGGCCGCCTGCCGCAGCGCGCCGAGCATCCGGCGCAGGCCCGCCAAGGTGTCCCGGCTAGTGTCCTCAATGGCGGCAAGGGCGTTACGGGCCTCCGACGGCTGAGTGTCGATGACACGCCGACCCACCCCGGCCTGGATGGCGATGACGCCGATGCTGTGCGCCACCATGTCATGCAGCTCCCGGGCGATCCGCAGCCGCTCGGCGACAACGGCCTGCTCAGCTGCCCGCGCCCGCAGGTCGGCCGTGTGCTGGCGGCGCTCGCGGACCGAGTGGCCGAGCGTCCAGGCGGTGACCATCATCAGAGCCAGGAAGACCAAGGCGGCGAGGAACGACGACGAACCCTCCCGGTAATAGCCCGCGCCCCCGATCTGTACGCCGAGCGCCACCAGCGCGGCGACGACCGCGGTCCGCCTCGACCGGGTGGCGGCGATCCATCCGACGGTGAGATCGGTGAGGACCGCCTGCAGAGACGCGATCTGCCATGCCTGCGTCTGCGCAGGCGGCACGATGCCCATCACGCGCTGGCCCGCAGCCATCACCGAGTCCGCCCGCACGGTCGCCGCGAAGGAGGCGGTGAGCAGGAGCGCCAGGGCGGGCAGCGGCCGACGCAGCACCAGAGGCAGCAGCAGAACGACCAGCAGTGCGGCCGGCAGCAGACGCATGCCGGTCAGTTCCCGGCCGGTGTTCAGCACGACGACGTGGAGCAGGACGACGTATGCGATACCTGAGCACCAGGCCAGGGTCTCGGCAAGGAGCGACCGCGGAACGTCCAGCGGGGCTTTCATGCGCCGATCATAGGCAGGCGGCCCACACCGCGGCATTGGCCCACGGGCCTACTCCCAGGGGCTACTTGGTACGCCCGATTGCGGCCCGTGGCCCGATGCCCAGGCCGTATCCGCCCCGGCAGCGTGGACACCGTGATCGAAGCAACCGAACTCACCAAGCGCTACGGCAGGACCACCGCCGTCGACCGGCTGTCCTTCACCGTGCGCCCGGGCGTGGTCACCGGGTTTCTGGGCCCGAACGGTGCAGGGAAGACCACCACACTGCGGATGGTCCTCGGGTTGAACCAGCCCACGGGCGGCACCGTCACCGTCGACGGGCAACCGTTCGGCGACCGCCCCCGCGGCCTGCGACACGTCGGCGCCCTGCTCAACGCCGACGACGTGCACGGCGGCCGAACCGCCCACGCCCATCTGACGATGCTGGCAGTCAGCAACGGCCTGCCGCGCAGGCGGGTCTCGGAGGTGCTGGCAGAGGTAGGCATGGCAGACGCGGCCGGCCGCAGGATCGACGGATTCTCCCTGGGGATGAAACAACGGCTCGGTATCGCCGCCACTCTGCTCGGCGATCCGCCCGTACTGCTCTTCGACGAACCGCTCAACGGCCTCGACCCCGAGGGGGTGCGCTGGGCGCGTGGCTTCTTCAAGCAGCTGGCGGACGAGGGCCGCACCGTGCTCGTCTCCAGCCATCTGATGCGGGAGATGGAGCAGACCGCCGAGGAGCTGATCGTCATCGGCCGCGGCAGGCTGATCGCGGCACAGAGCCTGCGCGCCTTCGCAGCCCGCAGCACACAGCTGCGGGTGAGCGTCCGTACCCCCGACACGGAACTCCTCGCCGCACTGGTGACAGGCGAGGGCGCGACGGTTCGGCCGGAGGACGACGGGTCGTACACCGTGACCGGTCTGCCTGCGGAACGCATCGGCGAACTCGCCTTCACGCACAGGGTGCGGCTGCACGAGCTCAGCCCGCAGCGGGCCTCCCTGGAGGAAGCGTTCATGGAACTCACCCAGGAGAGCGTCGAATACTCCGCAGGAGCCGCCCGATGACCGCCGTACTCGACAATGCCCCCGCCCGCCTCCGGGTCGGGGCACCTGCACGGTTCCGCCATCTCCTCGCCGCCGAGTGGATCAAACTCTGGTCACTGCGCTCCACCTACTGGGTGCTCGGTGCGGGCGCGCTGACCGTGATCGGCATCAATGCGAACTCCGCCGCGTCGAACGCGGACCGGTTGGCGCATCAGCAACTGCCGTCGGAGCCACCGCCGGGGGCTTCGGTCCGCCCTGAGCTGTTGTTCGATCCGCTGCACACGGCGTTCGTCGATCCCGCCTGGCAGCTGCTCATGGTCATCGCTGCAACGGTGGGAGGGATCGCCGTCTTCGGCGAGTACACCAGTGGGTTGATCCGTACGACCTTCACCGCCGTGCCTGACCGGCAGGCCGTGATCGCCGCCAAAGTGACCGTGGTGTCGGCGGTCATGCTGACGCTCGGCACGCTCGTCTCCGGCACCTCCTTCGGTGTCACCCAGATGCTGCTGAGGGAGTACGGCGGCCTGTCGCTGGGCGACCCAGGCGCACTGCGCGCTGTCATCGCAGCCGCTCTACTGGCACCCCTGTGTGCGCTGGTCGGTATGGCGGTGGGTGCGGTCATCCGGCACGCCGCGGGTTCCATCGTCGCCGTCATCGCCCTGCTGTTGCTGGTACCGGCGCTGTTCCGGGGCGAGCGCTACCGCTGGGTCAAGGAAATCGGCAACGCCATGCCGCTCAGCGCCTGGGAGCGGCTGGTGATGAACCCGGAGCGGGCGCGCGACCTGGGCAAATATCCCCTGACAATCACCGAGGCATGGATCGTCTACGGCGCGTGGGCCACTGCGGCGATGGCCATCGCGGTGCTCGTGGTGCGACGCCGGGATGTATGACACGCACCCCGGGTGCTGGTTCCACAAGAGGCGACGGCGCACGCAGAAGGCCCTCCGCGTCCGAGCGACGGACGCGGAGGGCCTCAGCGGTTCAAGGCGCCTCAGCGGGCCTCAGGAAGCAGCGCCGGCCGTGACCTTCGCGGCCGCCGGAGTCTCCGCGGCCTCGCACTCCTCCAGCCCCACGTCCTTCGTCTCCTTGCCCAGCAGCAGCGCGACCAGGGTCAGCAGCGCCATCGAGGAGAGGTAGACGCCGACCAGCCACGGCGAGCCGTCGCCGGCCTCCCACAGGGCGACCGCTATGAACGGGGCGACGGCCGCGCCGAGGATCGAGCTGACGTTGTAGGAGATCCCGGAGCCCGTGTAGCGCACGCTGGTCGGGAAGAGTTCCGGCAGCAGCGCGCCCATCGGGCCGAACGTCATACCCATCAGCGTGAAGCCGAGCACCAGCCACAGTACCACGCCCAGCGTGCCCATGCCGATCAACGGCACCCACACCAGCCCGAAGACCAGGATCCCGGCGGTGACCGCGATCAGCGTGGCGCGTCGGCCGTATTTGTCGGCGAGCGGGCCGGAGACCAGGGTGAACACGGCGAAGAACAGCACCCCGAAGATCATCATCAGGACGAAAGTGGCGTAGTCGTACCCCAGGCCGGGCACGGCGTCGTCCTCGGGCGTACGGCCGTAGCTCAGCGAGAACGTGGTCATCAGGTAGAAGAGCACGTACGTCGCCAGCATGAAGAAGGTGCCGAGGACGAGCTGTTTCCAGTGGCTGCGGAAGACGGTGGCCAGCGGCAGCTTCTGCACCAGCCCGGCCTCACGGGTCCTGGAGAAGACCGGCGCCTCGACCAGGCGCATCCGCACCCACAGGCCGATCGCGACCATCACCGCGGAGAACAGGAACGGGATGCGCCAGCCCCAGCTCAGGAAGGCGTCCGAGGGCTGGGACGGGTCGGCGCCCGCCGCGGACGGCAGCAGCGCGCCGATGATCAGGAAGAGCCCGTTGCCGATGATGAACCCGAGCGGGGCGCCCAGCTGCGGGAACGTGCCGTAGAGGGCGCGCTTGTGCTTCGGGGCGTTCTCGGTGGCGACCAGGGCCGCGCCGCTCCACTCGCCGCCGAGCGCGAAGCCCTGCGCGAGCCGCATCAGCACCAGCAGCGCGGTGGCGACCCAGCCGGCCTGCGCGTAGGTGGGCAGCACGCCGATGAGGAAGGTGGCGATGCCCATGGTGAGCAGCGACGCCACCAGTGTGCCCTTGCGGCCGAGGCGGTCACCGAGGTGTCCGAAGACCACGGCGCCGATCGGGCGGGCGACCATCGCGGCACCGAACACCGCGAAGGACGACAGCAGCGCCGTGGTCGGGTCGCTGCTCGGGAAGAAGAGCTTGGGGAAGACCAGGACGGCAGCGGTCGCGTAGATGTAGAAGTCGTAGAACTCGATCGTCGTGCCGATGAGGCTCGCGATGAGGACTCGGGAACGAGAGTTCACGGGCGCCGGGGCCGGGTGGGTGGTTGGTGCGGGCATTTCACGGTCTTTCCAGGTGGGACGGTTGCCCAAGGCTCTCAGACATCTCACGGCTCAGGAATCGTGTACCGACATATGAGACGCGGCCACTCTGGCCCGGCACCGGGAAAAACAGGTGGCTCCGTTCCCTCCCGCCTCCCTACACTCACCGCACGGACGCCGCCCGCCGTTGGGCCGCGCATCCATGACCAGTGAGGGGAGACCGGCCGTGCGTGACCACGCCGCTGCTGCCGCTCCCCGTTCCCGGTCCCGTCGGTCCGTGGTGATCCTGGTGTCCCCGTCCGTCCGGTGCCCGCTGCGCGGCCGGTGCCGGATGCCCATGACGCACGTCTGACCGCCGACGCCCCACACGTCCGGGACGTCGACGCCGTGTGCGTCAGGGAAATCGCGCTGCCCTGCTCCAGAACCTCCGAAAGGCCACGGGCCATGCGCACCAACCCCCTCGCCACCGTCCGCAACCTGGGCATCCTCGCCCATGTCGACGCCGGCAAGACCACCGTCACCGAGCGGATCCTGTTCGCCACCGGCACCACCCACAAGCGTGGCGAGGTGCACGACGGCACCACCGTCACCGACTTCGACCCGCAGGAACGCGACCGGGGCATCACCATCTTCGCCGCGGCCGTCAGCTGCACCTGGGACGGTCACCGGATCAACCTCATCGACACTCCGGGCCACGTCGACTTCGCCGACGAGGTGGAACGCTCCCTGCGCGTCCTCGACGGCGCGGTCGCCGTGTTCGACGCCGTCGCCGGTGTCGAGCCGCAGAGCGAGTCGGTGTGGCGGCAGGCGGACCGGCACGGTGTGCCGCGCATCGCGTTCGTCAACAAGATGGACCGGGCAGGCGCCGAGCTGGACGCCGCCGTCGCCTCCATACGGCAGCGGCTGCACCCCGCACCCCTGGCGGTGCAGCTGCCGATCGGCGCGGAGGACACCTTCACCGGCGTCGTCGACCTGCTGCGCATGCGGGCCCTGACCTGGACCGACGAGGGCGAGGCCCGTGACCCGGCGCCCGTGCCGGAGGAACTGCGTCAGGAGGCGCACCGGCGGCGCCGGCTGCTGGAGGAGGCCGTCGCCGAGCTGCATCCGCGGGCGCTGGAGGAGTTCTGCGACGCGGGCGCGGTCGGCACCGGCACGCTCACCGAAGCCCTGCGGGACCTGACCCGCAGCGGTGACGCCGTCGTGGTGCTGTGCGGCTCCGCCTACCGCAACCGCGGTATCGAACCGCTGCTGGACGCCGTACTGGCCTATCTGCCGTCGCCGCTCGACGTGCCCCCGGTGCGCGGCCGGCACGACGACGGCACCGAGCGGCAGCGCGCCGCCGACCCGGCGGCACCGCTGGCCGCCCTCGCGTTCAAGGTGAACGCCACCGCCACCGGGCGGCTGACCTACCTGCGCGTCTATGCGGGAACGATCGAGAAGGGAGACACCGTGTGGGACGCCACCGCGCGCCGCGCCGAGCGCATCGGACGCATCCTGCGGGTGCGGGCCGACCGGCACGACCGGCTGGACCGTGCGACCGCCGGCGACATCGTCGCCGTGGTCGGGCTGAAGTCCGCCCGCGCCGGTTCGACGCTGTGCGCGCCGGACGCCCCGCTGGTCCTCGAGCCTCCCGGTGTCGCCGAACCGGTCGTGTCCGCGGCCGTCGAGGCGCTGAAGGGTACCGACACCGGGCGCCTGGCGTCGGCGCTGGCGCGGCTCGCCGAGGAGGACCCCTCGCTGGTCGTGCGCACCGACCCGGAGACGGGTCAGACGGTGCTGTCCGGCATGGGCGAACTGCACCTGGAGGTCGCGGTGGAGAAGATCCGGCGTGACCACGGGCTGGGCGTCAACGTCGGCCGGCCGCGCGTCAGCCACCGGGAGACCGTCGGCCGCGGAGTGTCCGGGTTCGTGTTCCGGCACGTCAAACAGGACGGCGGGGCGGGCCAGTTCGCTCATGTGGTCCTCGCTGTGGAGGCATTGGACTCCCCGGAGTCCGGCTTCGAGTTCCGCTCGACGGTCGTCGGCGGGCGCGTGCCGCAGGAGTACGTCCGTGCCGTGGAGGCCGGCTGCCGGGACGCGCTCGCCGAGGGACCGCTGGGCGGGAACCCGGTGACCGGACTGCGCGTCACGCTCACCGACGGGTCCACCCATGTGAAGGACTCCTCGGACACCGCCTTCCGCACCGCCGGCCGGTTCGGCCTGCGGGACGCCCTGCGGGCCTGCGCGATGGTCCTGCTGGAGCCGGTCGCCGAGGTCACGGTCACCGTGCCCGAGGACGCGGTGGGCGGGGTGCTCGGTGATCTGGCGGCGCGGCGCGGCAAGGTGACCGGCTCGGTCACCCGGGCGGGCGCGACGGTCGTCACCGCGACCGTGCCGCTGGCCGAACTGTTCGGCTACGCCACCCGGTTGCGCAGCCGCACCCAGGGCCGGGGCACCTTCACCGCCCGGCCCACCGGCTACGCCCCCGCACCGGCTTCCGCACCCGTGCGGTAGGGCCGTGCACGGCGGCCCCTCCCGTCCCCGGAGCCGGGAGAGGCCGCCAACCGGTGCCGCGGGGGCGCGCCCGGCCGTCGGCGTCGGCCATGGCGTGCCTCCCGGCGCCGGGGTCAGGGGTACGACACCACCGTGGAGGGCACGGTGTTGCTGCCGGACGTCGGGGCTCCGGTGTCGTTGATGACGCACTCGTACTGCCCGTGTCCGCTCAGCGAGACGACCAGCAGGTGGTGGAAGCGCACGCCCGGACGGTCCGGAGCGGCGAAGCCGTGGTGCTGGACGATGCTCGGGTTCACGTTGTAGTAGCAGTAGCTGCCCATGCCCCAGCCCTCGTGGGTGGTGACCCGGTCGCCGACCTTGTATGCGGCGTAGCCCTTGATCCGGCCGTTCTGGATGGCGGCCTGGTCGGGGGCGTCGTACGCCTTCTCGTTCTGGAAGAAGATCGTGCGGCCGCGTTCGCCGTTCCACTGCACGTCGTACTTGTTGAAGTGCTCGACGAACAGACCGGTGGCGAGGACGTCGTCGCCGTTGACGACGACTCCGTAGTCGCAGCGGTTGGTCTCCCAGCCCACGCCGTCGCCGTGGTCGGCGCGCCAGACCCAGGTGTGGTCGATGATGGTGTGCCGGGCGTTGACCTCCATGCTGGTGGTGGCCCTGCCGGGGCCCGCCCCGCCGATGCGGATGAACACGTCCTGCACGGTGATGGGGTTCGCGGAGTGGCTGCGGCGCGAGCCCTTGGGCCCGACCTCCAGCAGAACGGGCGAATCGACCGGCCCGGCGTCGATCAGGAAGCCGGCCAGCCGTACGCCGTCGACGTCGGCGACCTTCAGGGCGGTGGCGCCGTTGTCGGGGATCAGGGTGGCGTAGCCGAGTCCCAGGACGACCGTGCCCGGACGGTTGACGCGCACGGGCCTGTCGACGCGGTAGATACCCGGCGTGAGCAGCAGGTTGAGGCCCTGCTCGAGCGCCTGGTTGAGGGTCGCCGCCGAGTCTCCGGGCTTCGCGACGTAGAAGCGCTCCAGCGGCAGGGAGGTCCCGCGCGGGGTGCCGTTGCCCCATGTGACACCGCGCGCGTCCCTCCGCAGGGAGGGCAGGAAGACGCGGTACCGGTCGCCGTCGAGGTACAGGAAGGGCTTCTCGCGGGAGAGGGGCGTCCTGTCGAGCGTCGTGTACGGCGGGTCGGGGAAGCTCTGCGCGGGGGCGCCCTCGACGCCCGAGAACACCATGTTCCACACGGCGTTGGTCCAGCCGCCGACCGAGCTGTCCCGGGTGTACCACTGCTGCTGCGAGTACGGTCCGACCGTGCCGTCGATCCGGCTGTCGGCGATGTAGCCGCCGCTCGCCCAGCCGTAGCCGGACGGCGCGAGGTTCAGCCCGCCGCGTACGTGCATCCGGCGGAACGGGGCGGCCTGTGCGACCGCCCACCGGTTGGTGCCGTTGACCGGGACGATCGCCAGGTTCTCGGCCGAACGCCAGAAGTTCTGCGTGGCGTTGCCCTCGAACCAGCCGGCGTCGACCGTCACGTCGCCGTTGATGGTGGTGTCGTCGGGGGAGAGACCGAGCCCCGAGATGGAGGTGTAGAAACCGATCTGGGCGTTGAGCCCGTTGTACGTGCCCGGCTTGAACAGCAGTTGGTAGCGGCCGGTGCCGAACTGGGCCGACTCCTGGCGGGCGAACACCTCGTCGAGCCGCGCCTGGATGCCCGGTGTGGACGGGCCGAAGACGAGCACGTTGGGACCGAGATCGCCACCGCCCTTGAGCCGGCGCGGCTTTCGGCGCCGCGCCGGGGGTGCGGCGGCGGCCGCCGAGGGCAGTCCGGCCAGCACGGGGGCGGCTGCCGCGGCGCCTAGGACGGTGCGGCGGCCGAGGGCGGACGGCCGGGAGGACGACGGGGAGTCGGACGTCATGGGGCGGCTCTCCTGGTTCGGGAAGTGAAGGGCGTGGGGTGGTGGGAGCGCTCTCTCGCCGCTGAATGGTTCATCCCTGGAACGCATGAGTCAAGAGGTGCGGCGAGAGTTGGGCGAGTCGGTCCAAACCCTTGACGTGCCGCCTTCGTAGGGATTAACTCACGTCCTAAATTAAGCCGTGAGGCACTCCCGGGGTGCCCACCCCGCCCCGCCCCCTACGCACATCCCCGGAAAGGGACACCAGGAGCCATGCGCAGAATCCGAGCCGCGGCCACAGGCGCCGTCATGCTGTCTCTCGCACTCGCCGCCTCGGCCTGCGGAGGCGGCTCGAGCACGGGCGGCGGGTCCAACGACTCGCCGAAGGAACTCACCTACTGGGCCTCCAACCAGGGCGCCGGCATCGAGATCGACAAGAAGGTCCTCCAGCCCGAACTCGACAAGTTCGAGAAGGAGACCGGCATCAAGGTCAAGCTCGAGGTCGTCCCCTGGTCCGACCTGCTCAACCGGATCCTCACCGCCACCACCTCGGGCCAGGGCCCGGACGTGCTGAACATCGGCAACACCTGGTCCGCCTCGCTCCAGGCGACCGGTGCCCTGCTGCCGTGGAACTCCGAGAACTTCGACAAGATCGGCGGCAGGGACCGCTTCGTCGACTCCGCGCTCGGCTCCACCGGTGCCGAGGGCCAGGACCCGGCCGCCGTCCCGCTGTACTCGATGGCGTACGCCCTCTACTACAACAAGCAGATGTTCGCCGACGCCGGCATCGACGGCCCGCCGGCCACCTGGGACGAGCTGGTCGCCGCCGGCAAGAAGCTGTCCGGGGACGGCACGTGGGGCATCGGCATGGAGGGTTCCAACCCCGCCGAGAACATCCACCACGCCTTCGTCTTCGCCAAGCAGCACGGCGCCGACTTCTTCACCGCCGACGGCAAGGCCGACTTCACCAACGACGGCGCGGTCACCGCCGTCAAGCAGTACGTCGACCTCATGGCCAAGGACAAGATCATCGCCCCGGGCAACGCCGAGTACGCCCAGAACCAGTCGGTGAGCGACTTCGCCAAGGGCAGGACCGGCATGCTGCTGTGGCAGTCCGCCTCCGCCAACCTCAAGTCCCAGGGCATGAGCGAGGACGCCTACGGCATCGCCCCGGTGCCCGTGCAGTCCGGCACCCCCGGCACCGGCAAGCAGGTCAACTCGATGGTCGCCGGCATCAACCTCGCCGTCTTCAAGAACAGCGACAACCTGGACGGCGCCACCGAGTTCGTGAAGTTCATGACCAGCGACGCCGAGCAGAAGATCCTCAACACGGCGTACAGCTCCATCCCGCCCGTCAAGGCCGCCCAGGAGGACCCGGCCTTCAACTCCCCGGCCAACGCCGTCCTCAAGGACACCCTCGCCAAGAGCGCCGTAGCCCTGCCGCAGGTGCCGGACGAGTCCCAGTTCGAGACCGCCGTCGGCACGGCCATCAAGGAACTGTTCGCCGACGCCGCCGCCGGACGCGAGGTGACCACCGGCTCGGTGAAGGCCGCGCTCACCAAGGCGCAGCAGCAGATGCCCAAGAAGTGAGCCCCGACACCGCCATGACTGCCACTGCTCCCGCGGCGGAGGCCGACGTGCGGAAGAGCTCCCCCGGTGCGGCGCGCGAACCCCGCCGCCGCCCCGGGCGGATCCGCCGCATCGGACTGCCCTACCTGCTCCTTCTGCCCGCCCTGCTCCTCGAACTCCTCGTCCACCTGGTGCCGATGGTCATCGGCATCGTGATGAGCTTCAAGGAACTCACCCAGTTCTACATCCGCGACTGGGGCACCGCCCCCTGGGCCGCCCTCGACAACTACAAGGTGTCGGTGGACTTCGACGCCCCCGTCGGCAAGGCCCTGCTCGACTCGTTCCTCGTCACCATCGGCTTCACCCTGCTCTCCGTCGGCCTGTGCTGGCTGATCGGCACGGCCGCGGCGATCTGCATGCAGGACACCTTCCGCGGCCGCGGCCTGCTGCGCGCCCTGTTCCTGGTCCCGTACGCCCTGCCGGTCTACGCGGCCGTCATCACCTGGGTGTTCATGTTCCAGCACGACAACGGCCTGGTGAACCACGTCCTGCACGACCAGCTCGGCATCACCGACCAGCCGTCCTTCTGGCTCATCGGCGACAACAGCTTCTTCGCGCTCCTGACCGTGTCGGTGTGGAAGGGCTGGCCGTTCGCCTTCCTCATCGTGATGGCCGGCCTTCAGAACATCCCGCGCGAGCTGTACGAGGCCGCCGCCCTCGACGGCGCCGGGATGATCCAGCAGATACGCCGCATCACCCTGCCCTCGCTCCGCCCCGTCAACCAGGTGCTGGTCCTCGTCCTGTTCCTGTGGACGTTCAACGACTTCAACACCCCGTACGTCATGTTCGGCAAGACGGCGCCGGAGGCGGCGGACCTCATCTCGGTCCACATCTACCAGGCGTCCTTCGTCACCTGGAACTTCGGCACCGGATCCGCCATGTCCGTCCTGCTCCTGCTGTTCCTGCTCGTCGTCACGGGCGTCTACCTCGCACTCACCTCGCGCGAGCGGAGGGCCTCGCATGCCTAGCACCCCGACGACCGCGCCGGCCTCCCCGATGGCCCCGCCCCGCTCGTTCCTGTGGACCCGGCGGATCTTCCTCACCCTGCTGACCGGCTTCGTGATGGTCCCGGTCTACGTCATGATCTCCAGCTCGCTGAAGCCGCTGGCCGACGTCACCGGAACGTTCCGCTGGCTGCCCACCGAGCTGACCGTCGAGCCGTACATCGACATCTGGTCCACCGTCCCGCTGGGCCGCTACTTCGTGAACTCGCTCATCGTGGCGGGCGCCGCGACCGTCTGCTCGGTCGTCATCGCCGTGTTCTCCGCCTACGCCGTCAGCCGCTACAGCTTCCGCGGCAAGCGCGTCTTCACGGTGACGGTGCTGTCGACGCAGATGTTCCCCGGCATCCTGTTCCTCCTGCCGCTGTTCCTCATCTACGTCAACATCGGCAACGCCACCGGCATCGCCCTGTTCGGCTCCCGAGGCGGCCTGATCCTGACGTACCTGACCTTCTCGCTGCCGTTCTCCATCTGGATGCTGATCGGCTACTTCGACTCGGTCCCGCGCGACCTGGACGAGGCGGCCCTGGTGGACGGCTGCGGCCCGCTCGGCGCGCTGTTCCGCGTCGTCGTCCCCGCGGCGGTCCCCGGGATCGTCGCGGTCGCCGTCTACGCCTTCATGACCGCGTGGGGCGAGGTCCTCTTCGCGTCCGTGATGACCAACGACACCACCCGCACCCTGGCGGTCGGCCTCCAGGGCTACTCCACCCTCAACGACGTGTACTGGAACCAGATCATGGCCGCCTCCCTCGTGGTGAGCGTGCCCGTGGTCGCAGGATTCCTGCTCCTGCAGCGCTACCTCGTCGCCGGACTGACGGCGGGAGCCGTCAAGTGACCGGCTTCCCCCATCCCGAAAGGACCTCCGTGACCATCGACTACGCCGCCCTCCCCGACGACTTCCTGTGGGGCACGGCCACCTCGGCGTACCAGATCGAGGGAGCCGTGGCGGAGGACGGCCGTTCTCCGTCGATCTGGGACACCTTCTCGCACACCCCCGGCACGATCGCGGGCGGCGATCACGGCGACGTCGCCTGCGACCACTACCACCGCTGGCGCGAGGACATCGCCCTGATGCGCCGCCTCGGCACCAACGCCTACCGGCTGTCCGTCGCCTGGCCGCGCGTGGTGCCGGGCGGCGACGGCCCGGTGAACGACAAGGGCCTGGCCTTCTACGACCGGCTGGTCGACGCCCTGCTCGAGGCCGGCATCACCCCGTCGGTCACCCTCTACCACTGGGACCTGCCGCAGACCCTCCAGGACCGCGGCGGCTGGCCCGAGCGCGACACCGCCGAGCACTTCGCCGCGTACGCCTCCGTCGTCGCCGACCGCCTCGGCGACCGCGTGCGGCACTGGGCGACGCTCAACGAACCCCTGTGCTCCGCCTGGATAGGTCACCTCGAGGGCAAGATGGCCCCGGGCTGGACGGACCTCACGGCGGCCGTCCGCGCCTCCTACCACCTCCTGCTGGGCCACGGTCTGGCCGCCCGCGCCATCCGCGCCGCGGCACCGGGCTCCCAGGTCGGCATCGTCAACAACCTCTCCACCATCCACGCGGCGAGCGACAGCCCCGAGGACCGGGCCGCCGCCGTCCGCATGGACGGACACACCAACCGCTGGTGGCTCGACCCCGTCCACGGCCGCGGCTTCCCCGAGGACATGCGCGAGGTCTACGGCGTCGAACTCCCCGAGCGGCAGGGCGACCTGGAGACCATCGCGGCCCCGCTCGACTGGCTGGGCCTGAACTACTACTTCCCGCAGGTGGTGACCGCCGACCCGGACGGCCCCGCCCCCTACGCCGCGTTCGTGCGCCGGGACGGCGTGCCGCGCACCGGCATGGACTGGGAGATCGACGCGAGCGGCATCGAGACGCTGCTGCTGCGCCTGACGAACGAGTACGGCGCCCGCAAGCTCTACATCACCGAGAACGGCTCCGCCTTCCCCGACGTGGTCCGCCCCGACGGCACCGTCGACGACCCGGAACGCCGGGACTACCTGACCCGGCACCTGGCCGCCTGCGCCGACGCCGCCCGCAAGGGCGCCCCGCTGGCCGGCTACTTCGCCTGGTCGCTGCTGGACAACTTCGAGTGGGCGTACGGCTACGACAAGCGCTTCGGCCTCGTCCACGTCGACTACGACACCCAGGTCCGCACGATCAAGGGCTCCGGTCACCACTACGCGGACCTCATCCGCGGCCACCGGGAGCTGGCCCGGCGGGCGGCCTGACATGCCGGTGGGCGCGGGGTCCACGACCCCGCGCCCACCGGTGCCGTGCGTCAGGCGTCGCCGCCCAGCATGGCGGCGGTCAGGACGTTGCCGGCCACCCCCCAGCCGCCGTCGACGACCTCGTCGACGAGCACCACGGTGGTGGCGCGGGCGCGCTCCCCGTAGATCTCCACGTAGAGCTCGGTGGTGCGCTCGACGATCTTCTTCTTGTCCTCGGCGGTGACGGTGCCGGCGGGAACCTTGAAGTTGGCGAAAGGCATGACTGTTCTCCTCAGATGATCCGTGTCGGTGCGCCGGTCGTGCCCGTGCTCACACCATGCCGCCGTTGGCACGCAGCACCTGCCCGTTGATCCAGTGGCCCTCGGGTCCGGTGAGGAAGGCGGCGGCCCGGGCGATGTCCTCCGGGGTGCCCAGCCGCTCCAGCGGCGGGGTCTTGGCGAGCCTGTCGATCTCCTCGGGCGTCTTGCCGTCGAGGAACAGGTCCGTGGCCGTGGGTCCGGGGGCGATGGTGTTCACCGTGACGTCCCGCCCCCGCAGCTCGCGGGCGAGGATCAGCGTGATCGCCTCGACGGCGCCCTTGCTCGCCACGTACGCGCCGTAACCGGGGAACTGCGCTCCGACCACGGAGGTCGACACGCCCAGGAAGGAGCCGCCCGCGCGCAGCCGCCGTGCGGCCTGCTGGGCGACGACGAAGGCGCCGCGGATGTTGGTGCGGTGCACGGCGTCGAGCACCGACAGGTCGAGGTCGGCGATGGGCGACAGGGCGAGCCGGCCGGCCGAGTTCACGACGACGTCCACGCCGCCGTACTCCTGCTCCGCCCGGTCGAACAGCGCGGCGACCGCGTGCTCGTCCGCCACGTCCGCCCGCACGGACATCGCCCGCCCGCCGGCGGCGGTGATCGTCTTCACCGTCTCCTCGGCCGCGGCCGCGTCCCTGGCGTAGTTCACCACCACGGCCAGTCCGTTGCGGCCGAGTTCGACGGAGACCGCGCGGCCGATGCCGCGCGATCCGCCGGTGACGACGGCAACCCGCTCGGGTGCCGGGGTGAAAGGGGGGTCGTTCGTAGTCATGTCCTTCACGATGCGCGGTGCCGGCGGGCGGAACCAGGTGATGTCATCCCCTGGGACGGTGCCCCGGCGCGACGGAGAATGAGGCCATGGCTGCTGTGAAATACACCGAGCTCGGCGCGTTCCTGCGGTCGCGGCGCGACCGCATCCGCCCGGCCGACGTGGGACTTCCCGCCGGGCCGCGGCGCCGCGTGCCGGGGCTGCGCCGGGACGAGGTCGCCCAGCTCGCCGGGGCATCGGTGGACTACTACAACGAGCTCGAGCGGGGCGCCGGGTCCCAGCCGTCGGAGCAGATGATCGCCGCACTGGCGAGGGCGCTGCGCCTGACCGCCGACGAGCGCGCCTACCTCTACCACCTGGCGGGCCGCCCCGTGCCCGTGTCGGGCAGCGCGGCCTCCCACATCCACCCCGGCATGCTCGATCTGCTCCAGCGGATGCCCTCGACCCCCGCCCAGGTCATCACCGACCTGCACGTCACCCTGGTGCAGAACCCGCTGGCGGTGGCGCTGCTGGGGGACCAGTCCGGCTACCGGGGGGCGCGGGCCAGTTTCGTGCACCGGTGGTTCACCGAACCGGAGGCCCGGGACCTGTACCCCGAGGCCGACCACCCGACCCAGTCCCGGGCGTTCGTCGCCGACCTGCGGGCGGCAGCCGCCCGACGGGACGCCAAGGACGCCGAGGTCACCTCGATGATCCGTTCGCTGCTGGACACATCGGCCGAGTTCGCCGCGCTGTGGGCCGAGCACGACGTGGCCTTCCGGCGCGACGACCGCAAACGCATCCGCCATCCCGCGCTCGGCGTGGTCGAGGTCAACTGCCTCAACCTGTTCAGCGAGGACGGACGGCAGCGGCTGCTCTGGTTCACGCCCGCCCTGGGCACCGACAGCGCCGACCTGCTCGACCTGCTCGCCGTCCTCGGCACCCAGGACGTCGTCGACTCCACGTCCTGACCCGCTCGAGGCCAAGCCGGGGGTGCCCACCCACGGGATGACATCCCCTGGTTCCCCTGCCGCCGCGCAGAAACACTGAATGGGCCGAAGCCACCCGCTTCCCGCGCAAGACAAGGCCCTGACAAGGAGTTTCTCATGCAGCGGCGGACAGTTCTGCTTCTCGGCGCCGCCCTCGCGGTGTCCCCGGCCGTCCAGGCCCACGCGCATCCGGGCCATCCCACGGCGCCCGGTGGCACGCACCCGGAACCGGGGATCTACGGCAGGGGATGGCGGCCGCTGGCGCCGATCGCGAGCGGCCCCCGCCAGGAGCACAGCGTCGCCGCGATCGGCGACGACGTCTACGTCATCGGCGGCATCGTCCCCCAGGAGTCCGGCGGCATCACCACCACCGGACGGGTCGACGTCTACGACACGCGCCGCGACACCTGGTCGCAGGCGGCACCGCTGCCCGTCGCGATGAACCATCCCAATGTGGCGGTGGTCCGCGGCCGCATCCACGTCCTGGGCGGGCTGTCCGGCGGATCCGAGTGGCAGGCCCTGCGCGACTGCTTCGTCTACTCCCCGCGCGCCGACCGCTGGCGGCGGCTGCCGCCCATGCCCGAGGGCATCGAGCGGGGGAGCGCCGCGATCGGCGTGCTCGGGAGGAAGATCCTCCTGGCCGGCGGTATGCGCGTCCTGGTGCCGGGCGCGGGCGGCCTCCAGGACACGGTGGACACCGTGTCCGCGTACGACGTCGCGACCGGCCGGTGGGAGAGCCTGCCGGCGCTGCCGCAGGCCCGCGACCACGTGGGCGGAGCCGTCGTAGGCGGGACGTTCTACGTGCTCGGCGGCCGGGACCGGGGCCAGGTCAACGTGCGGGACACCGTCTACGCACTGCACCCGGGAACCCGCCGCTGGACCGAGCGGGCACCGATGCCCACCGCCCGCGGCGGCATCGCGGCCGCCGCCGTGGGGACGAGGATCTACACCTTCGGGGGTGAGGGCCGGCACGACGGCGCGAACCCGAACACGGTCTTCGACGAGACCGAGGCGTACGACACCGTGCGCGACCGCTGGGAGCGGCTGGCCCCCATGCCGGTGCCGCGCCACGGCACGGCCGCCGTCGCCGTGCGCGGCACCATCCACATCCCCGGCGGCGGCGTCCTGGGCGGTGGCGCCCCGGTGGACGTCAACGACGCCTATCGTCCCGCTCGTTACTGAGTTTTCGTTCCCCACGGGCCCGCGGGGCGGGCTGCGTCATCGCTTGAACGCAGCCTGTCCCGCGGGCCGTTCTTGGTTACAACTATTGACCGTTCATCATCATGGCCCTACGTTGACGGCACTCGTGAGAGCGCTCTCAGAAAGGTGGCTCATGAGATTCCGAAAGCACTTCTCCCTCCTGTCGGCGGCTGCCCTGGCCGCGACGGGCCTGGTGGCGACGGCCGGTGCCGGCGTCGCCTCGGCCGCCACCATTCCGGTGGGCAAGGGGAGTTACAGCGACGCCCGGCCGGCCGGGACGCAGGGACCGTCCAACAGCGACGGTCAGGCGGTCAGACCGAAGGTCACGTCCGCCGCCGCGGACAAGCCGGTGCCGACCAACGACTGGTGGTCCTCGCTGGCTTTCCAGCGGTTCGCCGGCAACCCCTATTCGGAGAACATGTACGGACACCCCCTCACCTACAAGGCGGTGTCCGGCGGACTCGAGGTCGGTTACCCGACCGCGCCTCAGATCGTCGGCGAAGGACGCCAGTACGAGTTCCCCCACAAGGCAGACCTGACCCTCGGACTCGCCGGCCTCAACTCACCCGACGCCAAGGCGGACCGGTGGAGCGACTGGACCGTCACCCCGTACTGGAGCGACGGATCGCGCACCCTGCGGACGACCATCGGCCACGGCATGCCCTACGTGTACGCCGAGGGCACGGGAGGCGCCGCGCAGATCAGCGCCGCGGCCGCGCCGACCGTCTTCGCGGACCGCGGCAACGTCCTCGGGGTCACCATCTCGGGCCACCACTACGGTCTGTTCGCGCCGAGCGGCAGCGACTGGACCGTGTCCGGGAACACCCTGCGGGCCGACCTCGGCTCCAAGGACTACTTCTCCCTGGCGGTCCTGCCGGACCGGGACGCGCTCTCCGACTTCCAGAAGTACGCCTTCAGCTTCGTCACCGGCTCCGAGGTCCAGTGGGACTACCGGGAGGGCGACGGCGAGGTCGCCGCGACCTACCGGCTGACCACCGAGGCCAAGGAGGGCCAGGAGACCGGCACCTTCCAGGCGCTGTACCGTCACCAGTGGCTGCACACCTCCGACCAGCTCACCGGCTACCGCTACGTCTCACCGCGCGGTGAGATGAAGGTTCGCCAGGGCACCTCTTTCACCACCGTGCAGAAGGTGAACGGAGTCCTTCCGGGACTGCCGAGCGCCCCCGGCGTCGACCGGAACAGGATCGCGTCCTCCATCGACGACGTGCTGAGCCAGTCCGATCCGTTCAGCGGCGCCGTCGACACCTACTGGACCGGCAAGGCCCTCGGCAAGCTCGCCCAGCTCGTGCCCCTCGCCGACCGGATCGGCGAGACCGCCGACCGCGACAGGCTGCTCGACCTGCTCAAGGGCCGACTGCAGGAATGGTTCACCGCAGGCGGAGCCACGGAGTTCTCCTACGACCAGCAGTGGCGCACCCTCATCGGCTACCCGGCCTCCTACGGCAGTGACAAGGAGCTCAACGACCACCACTTCCATTACTCCTATTATGTGATGGCCGCGGCGATTGTCGCGCAGTACGACCCGCAGTGGGCCGCCGAATCGGAGTGGGGCGGCATGGTCGGGGAACTCATCAAGGACGCGGCCAACCCGGCCAGGAACGACACCAAGTACCCGTTCCTGCGCGGCTTCGACGTCTACGCCGGACACAGCTGGGCCGCCGGCCACCAGGCCTTCGCCGCGGGCAACAACCAGGAGTCGTCCTCGGAGTCGATCAACCTCAGCGCCGGTCTGATCCTGTGGGGCTCGGCCACAGGCGACAAGGCGCTGCGCGACCAGGGCGTCTACATGATGATGACCGAGTCGGAGTCGATCGCGCAGTACTGGTTCGACGCCGACCAGGAGGTCTACCCCGAGAACTTCACCCACGACATCGTGGGCATGGTCTGGAGCAGCGGCGGCGCCTACTCCACCTGGTGGACCGCCAACCCCGAGGAGATCCACGGCATCAACTTCCTCCCCGTGACCGGTGGTTCGCTGCACCTGGCCCGTGAGAAGGAGATGCTGCGCCGCAGCGTCGCGGAGATGGAGAGGGAGAACGGAGGACCCGCCGTCGAGTGGCGCGACATCTTCTGGGAGGTCCAGGCCCTCTACGACCCGGCCGGCGCGATGCAGAAGTGGAACCAGGGCAACGGCGGATACACACCCGAGGGAGGCGAGACCAAGGCCCACACCTACGACTGGGTCGCCACGCTGAACTCCATCGGCGCCCCCGACATGACCGTCACCGCCAACACGCCGACGGCCGTCGCCTTCGACAAGAACGGCACCACCACCTACGCCGCGCACAACTACGGCGCCGAGGCGTGTTCGGTGCTCTTCTCCGACGGCGGTGTGCTGAACGTCCCGGCGCGGTCGACCGCGTCCGGAGCGGGCGACGACACCCGGCTCGACACGCTCTGCGGCGCCGTCGGCGGCGAGGAGCCGCCGGACGACGAGCGGCCCACCGCGCCCGGCACCCCGGCCACGAGCGACGTCACCGACACCTCCGTCAAACTCACCTGGACCGCGGCGACCGACGACAAGGGCGTCAGAGACTACGACGTGTACCGCGGCACCGCCAAGGTCGCCACCGTCACCGGGACCACGCACACCGACACCGGGCTGAACCCCGGCACCGAGTACACCTACAGCGTCCGGGCCCGCGACACCTCGGGCCAGGTCGGCCCGGCGAGCGGCGCGGTGACCGTCACCACCACCGGTGACGGTGGCCCTCCGGACGTCACCGGAGACACCTTCTACCCGCAGTCGGGCGGCGGTCTCGCCACCGAGGCGGCCGCGTCGGACATTTCCGACACCATCCCGTCCGCCGGCGGCACCAACAACGACGGGACCCCGAAGAACCCCCTCGTCTACCAGGTGCGCAACGTCACGGGCGACCTGAAGCCGGGCTCCGCCACGGCCTTCACGTTCAAGGTGGACGCGGGCACCTCCGTCGGGCACGCGCAGCAGGTCCGGGTGTCGTACGACCTGACCGGTAACGGCACGTTCGACCGTGTGGAAACGTTCCGCTACTTCGCCACCGACCCGGTTCCCGGCTGGGAGGAGTACTCCTCGGCGAGGCAGGGGGTGCACTCCGCCACGGGCACCCTGGGCGACCTGATCGGCGGCACCGTCCGCGTCGAGGTCTGGAGCGCCCTGGGCAACGGCCCCTCCACCCTCCAGGTGGGCAAGGGCTCGGCGCTGACCATCCCGTTCGACTGACGGCGGGGCCGGTGGCGTGACGCCCGCACGCCACCGGCTCCCTTCCCCCCCGTCGGGCGACGCCACACGGCCGCGGCCGGGCACCGGTGACCCCCGGTGCCCGGCCGCTGTCGGTCACACGCGCGAAAGCAGCGGCTCCAGCGCCTCCGACGTGGCCGGATGGCGTGCCATCAGCACCGCCCCCGGGAGTGCCTCACCGCCCGCCGCCTCCCACACGCCGTCGCAGCCCAGCACCTCCGCCACCGCGTCACACGTCGCCGGGTGCGCCGCGAGCAGCCCCACGCCCGACGGGGACGGCGCACCGGTGCGCACCCACCCCTCCGTGCAGCCCAGCAACTCCGCCACCGCGTCGCACGTCGCAGGATGGGCCGGGAGCAACCCGACGCCACGGCGGGCCTCGGCCTCCGGCTGCGGCCGACGGGCCGCGAACGGATCCACCTCGGGCATCCGCCACGGCGGTGTCCACGCGTCCAGCGCCGCCAGCCGGCCCGGGAAGATCCGGCCCGCCTCACGGATCAGCAGCGGGGCCAGGTCCGCCGCGCCCTTGCGCAGGGTGGTGATCAGCAGCGGCAGCCACGGCAGCAGCACCGTGTCCGGCAGCCGCCCGAACGCGTTCGACACCGCCTCCACGACCACGTCCGCCAGCCCCGGCACCGGCTCCAGGGCGTGCACGAAGCCGCTGAGATAACGCGGGTAGGCGGGCACCACCAACGGGTTGTCCAGCAACTGAGCGCACCGCGCCCGCAGTTCCGCCCGCGACAACGTGCCGAGCTGGACCTGCGCCGCCCACAGCAGGGCCGTCTTCGCCGGGTCGTCGGGATGCGACTGGGCCACCGCCAGCTCCAGCTGGGTCCGGTCGCAGCCCAGCGACAGCGCCAGGCTCTCCATGGAGAACAGGAAGCCGAGCATCGCCGCGACCTGCCCCACCGTCGCGTCCTCGTCCCGGAACGCCGTCGGCAGCAGTGTGCAGTAGTGGGCGTACCCCGTCCTGACGAAGGACTCGAGCCACGCCGGCAGCACCGGCTCGGCGGTGCGGTAGTAGGCCAGCAGCCCACGCGCGCGGCGCAGCACCTCCGGCGCCCCGTCGACACTGCGCTCCGCCGCCAGCACCTTCAGCGCGTGCGTGCCGAGCTCGTCGGCGAGACGGCGGCCGCGCAGGTACAGCAGCGTGTCCTCGACCGCCGCCAGCACCGTCGCCGTCGTCGCCCGCGGCCCGTACGCGTCGCGGCGCAGCCGCTGCTCCAGCACCTGCTCGATGCTGACGCCCTCGTATCCCAGCTCGATGAGGGCCCGCTGATGGGTGCCGATCGCCAGGTCCCAGGACTCCTGGATCGAGCGCTCGCCGAGTCGCCGCTCACCCATGATGGGCCGCGCCGCCCCGTGCGGCATCAGCCGCCGCAGCATCCACAGCACATCGGAGCACGCCTCGAGCTCCGGCCGTGACGTCATGTCCAGCAGCGCCCGCCGCACACCGCGCTGCTGCAGCTTCAGCCCCAGCGGTTCGAGCCGGTCGTACACGTCCCGGGCGAGCGGCGGCAGCGCCTCGTAGCCCACCTGCCCGATCCGGTCGCCGCCCATCATGATCTCGACCAGGCGCCTCACGTCCCGCCGCCCGGGGACGCTGTCCTTCTCGATGCAGGTGACCGCCGCGTCCTGGAAGTCGTACGGCGTCGGCCTGGCCCGGTCCCGCATGCCGGCGAGCAGGATCGACGTCTCGAACACGGCGATGGCGTCGGCGGTGGAGGCGAGATAGCCGTTGCGCCGGGCCGCGCGCACGATCTCCACCGACCAGCCCAGCAGCTCCGCCTCGTCCAGCGTGTCGAGCACGGGCGGCCGGCGCAGGAACCCGGACAGCCTGTCCCCGGCGTCCGCGGACCGAGGCGCCGCGGCGACCGCCTTCTTCCTCCCGCTCCTCTTCGCCCCCGCCTGCCCCTGCAGCCGGTACGGCTCGACCCGCGTCCGCTTCAGGCTCTTCGCCCACTGCGTCGCCGCGATCGACACCGAGCCCGCCGCGAGGCCGAACTGCGCCTCGATGGCGGCATGGCTGGACGGGATCAGCCCGTACTGCCACACGGTGCCGGTACGCGGGGGGACGGTGAACGTGTCCGCGCCGTGCACACCGAACTCCGCCACGCGGCTGGCCGCGTGGAACGCCCCGCACACATACAGACAGTCCTCCGGGTCCGTGCCCGTCGCCGCCAGGTGCTCCCGCATCCGCGTCCACATGTACCGCTCGCGGTCCTCGTCCACCCGGACCCGGTCGCCGTCGCCGGGGGCCAGCCGCCGGAACAGGCTGCCGATGAGGAACATGACCTGGCGGTAGGTGTCGTGGTCGGCCGTGCCGTCGCCGAGCGGCACCTCGACGTACTGGTGCCACCACTCCGACCAGTGCCGCACCTTGCCGTGGCGCAGCAGATGCTCCTCCAGCTCCGCGAAGCGCGGCCGCAGGTCGCCGATCTCGACGCCCACGGCCTCACCGTGCAGCCCGGCCTCGGCCTCCTGGGGAGAGTCGCTCTCCTCCTCGTTCCGCTCGCTCCTCCTGTCCCACTGGAAGACGTGGTCCGTGGACCGGTCGACCAGGACCAGTTCCACGCCCGGTGTGTCCAGCGCGTACGCGATCGCCTGGTACTCGGCCGACGCCTCCGTGACCGGCGCGACGACCGACAGCGGCGCCCACTCCTGGGGGAAGCCGTCGACCTCGCCGGCGAACGCCTGCACCGCCACCGGCAGCCGGCAGTTGCGCAGCTCGGTCAGCAGCGGAGCCATGTCCTCGCACAGCTCCAGGTACACCACCTTCGGCTGCTTCTCCCGCAGCCTGCGCGCCATGGCGAGCGCGGAGGCGGGGGAGTGGTGACAGACGGGGAAGATCTCCAGCGGCTCGCGCACCGCGCGGTCCACGTCGTCGACCATGCCGAGGAGGATGCCCTCGAGGGCGTCCGGCCCGCCGGCGAACGCGGCGGCGGCCTCCCGCAGTTGCCCGCGCAGCGCGGCGAACGACGAGCTCGGCGTGCTCTCCGGGTGCCCGCTCATGACAGGGTGGCGATCGCGTCGCGGCCGCCCTCCAGGAACTCCGGCCAGGAGCCGCCCTCCTCCTTGCTGCGCGGCTCGACGACCCCGTGCAGGTACTTGTTGAAAATGGCCAGGTCCTCGGGCTCGCGCCGGGTCAGGGAACCGACCAGCGAGGAGGCCAGGGTCCGGGCGGTCAGGGCACGCTCCCCGAAGAAGTTGCTGTGCAGGACGGCGTCCTCCAGCACACCGATCTGCTCGGCCGTCGACAGTGCCGACTCCAGCTTCTCGTCGTCGCTCCCGGCCGCCGCCGCGGAGGCCCGCAGATCGGCGAAGCTCTGCAGCAGCACGTCCAGCAGGGTCGGCGGTACGTCCAGGTCGATCGAGTGCCGGCGCAGCAGCTCCTCGGTGCGGAAGCGGACGATCTCCGCCTCGCTCTTCTTGTTGGTCACCACCGGGATGCGGACGAAGTTGAAGCGGCGCTTCAGCGCGGACGACAGGTCGTTGACCCCCCGGTCGCGGCTGTTGGCCGTGGCGATGATCGAGAAGCCGGGCTTGGCGAACACGATGTTGTCGTCGCCGCCCCCGCTCTCCAGCTCGGGCACGGAGATGTACTTCTCGGAGAGGATCGAGATCAGCGCGTCCTGCACATCACTCGTGGACCGGGTCAGCTCCTCGAAGCGGCCGATGGCACCGCTCTCCATCGCGGTCATGATCGGCGAGGGGATCATCGACTCCCGCGACTGTCCCTTGGCGATGACCATGGAGACGTTCCACGAGTACTTGATGTGGTCCTCGGTGGTGCCGGCCGTGCCCTGCACCACCAGCGTGGAGTTGCGGCAGATCGCGGCGGACAGCAGCTCCGCCAGCCAGCTCTTGCCCGTGCCGGGGTCGCCGATGAGCAGCAGACCCCGGTCGGAGGCGAGGGTGACGATGGACCGCTCCACGAAGCTGCGGTCACCGAACCACTTCTGCGACACCTCCCGGTCCAACCCGTCGGCCCGCTCGGAGCCCAGGATGAACAGACGGACCATCTTCGGCGACAGGCGCCACGAGAACGGCTTGGGGTTGTCGTCGATCGACTCCAGCCAGTCGAGCTCCTCGGCGTACTTGATCTCGGCGGGAGCGCGCAGCAGGTCGGACATGAGGAAATGGCCTTTCGTACGGTGGTCGGGAAGCAACGGGTGACGCCGCCGCGTCGATCACGTGAGGAACGTCTTGAGCTCGTGCACGAGCTTCTTGATGTGGCCGGAGATCACCGGCGTACCGAGGTCCTTGAACTTCTCCCGGAACCACGGGTTGACGCTGCCGCGTCCGGAGCTGGTCACCGAACCCACCGGGATGAACTTCGCCCCCGAACGGTGGATGGCGGCCATGCTCTCGAACAGCTCGTCCGTGCGCCATTCGTAGAAGTCGGAGATCCACACCACGACGGTGTTGCGCGGCTCGGCGATCTTCGGCTGGGCCAGCGCCATGGCGACGGTGCCGTCGGTGCCACCGCCCAGCTTGGTGCGCAGCAGCGTCTCGAACGGGTCGTGCGACCACGGCGTGAGGTCCAGCGCCTGGGTGTCGTACGCGATGAGGTGCACGTCGACCTTCGGCAGCCCGGCGAAAATGGACGCCAGGATCGTGCAGTTGACCATCGAGTCCACCATCGAACCCGACTGGTCCACCACCACGATCAGCCGCTGCGGTGTCGTCTTGCGGCTGGTGTGCCGGTAGTACAGCCGGTCGACGTAGAGCCGCTCCTCCTCCGGGCTCCAGTTGGTGAGGTTCTTCCAGATCGTGCGGTCCAGGTCGAGGTTGCGGAAGACGCGCTTGGGCGGGACCGACCGGTCGAGCTCGCCGACCGTAGCCTTCTCCACCTGGCTGCGCAGGACCTGGGCGACCTCGTCGACGTAACGCCGGATCAGCGCCTTGGCGTTGGCGAGGGCCACCCCGGACAGGTTGTCCTTGTCCCGCAGCAGCTGTTCGATCAGCGACATGCTCGGGGTCAGCCGGGACGCCAGCGCCGGGTCGGCCAGCACCTCGCGCAGATGCATCCGCTTGACGAGACCGGCCTCGATCGAACCCAGCTCGGGCCCGATCTCGGGTACCAACCGGCTCAGGTCGGGCGTGGGCCCGCCGACCCCCGTGCCGGTCGGGGAGACGCCCCCACCGGCACCCGGTCCCGATACTCCGCCACCCCGCCCGCCGCGCAGGTCACCGGGCCGGCAGCCCAGCGCACGCTCCAGCCACCCCGCGTCGGACTGCCAGCGGGCCAGCTGCTCGGCCGTGACGGTGCCGGAGCCGGAGGCGAAGACGTTCAGCAGCACCTTCGACACGAGCGCCGCGCGCCGTACCTCCGCCGCCCGGTCACGCCCCCCGTCCTCCTCCGGCCCGGGTGTCATCAGCCCGTCGAACTCGGCCGCCAGCTCAGGATGCCGCTGCACCACGGAATCGACCGACGCGCCCGGATCGAGCAGCGCGGACGGCAGACCGATGTCCTCGACCACGGCGAGACTCGCCGACTCCAGCGACGCCTGCTCCTCCGGATCGAAGAGCCGGCCCAGCAGACGCCAGTAGAGCACCTGCCTCCGGTTCTCGTCCGCGTCGGGCGCCGGGGCCCCTCCGATGCTCTCCTCGCTCATTTCCTCAGCAGCCTTCCGGCCCGCTCGCGCAGCACGGTGACGGCATCGGTCGCCGCCTTCTCGGCCCGCACACCGGCCTTGTCGGCCGTGCCCCCGGCCCAGGCCCCGGCGTGCACGGCCACGGCCTTCTTCCGCACGGTCCGCTCGACGGCGAGCGGCTGGAGCAGGAACTCCCCGTCGTCCCAGCGCAGCAGCCCGACACACGCACCGGACGAGGCGACGACCTCGGGAGTCAGCGGACCGGCCGCCGGAACCCGGTCGACGTCGACGGCGACACGCTCCCCGGCGACCTGGAAGGCCACCCGGCCGTCCCCCTCCTCCACCGCGTACCCCTCCAGCAACACGGGCACGGCGATCCGGGCGGGATGGCGGTCCAGCGGCGCGGTCGCAGAAGCGGCCGCGGAGGGCAGCGCCACCCGCGCCGTGGCGAAGACGTCGGCGGGCTCGCCCATACGGGCCCGGCCGTCCTCCCAGACGAGATCGCCCTCACCGGTGACCGGCATGCCGTCGAGCTCCATGGCACGCCCCTCACTCACGGCGGCCAGCAGCGACATATGGGGCCGAAGGAGCTGCCACAGCCCCGCTCCGACGACGGTGTCGGGCTTCGGCGCGGACACACTGGCCCGCACCAGCCGCGGCGCCCCGCCGCCGTCGGGCTCGAACACGGCGTGCACCTGCGCCTGTACGGCGGTGGCATGCTCCTGGAGGTCCACCCCGAGCGGCAGCAGCCGTCCGGTGACCTCGGCGACGGCCGGTACGGAAGCGGCGCCCGGCAGCGTGAGCAGCAGGGCCCGCGACCACAGGTCGGCCCACCGCCGTACGGGAACCTGCTCCAGCGTGGCCCCGGGACAGGACGCGGCGAGTTCGGCGGCGAATCCGTCGAGCAGCGCGGCCAGGCGGCGCAGCCCCGGCTCGGGCAGCATCGCGGACACGACGGCCGAGGCTCCCGCGACCAGCTCGTGGTCGATGCCGCGCCATCCCGCACGCGCGAGATCGCACAGCCAACTGCGGGCGGCGACCAGCAGATTGACCGCGGGCTCCGCGCCGTCGGCCGGGGCGGTGCCGGTCTCCTCAGCGCGCGGCCGCCCGACGGCCTCCTCGACCCGTGCCACGAGCGCGTCGTGCACGGAACCGAGCAGCGCGGTGCGGGCGGCGGCGAGCGCGACGAAGTGGTCCTCGCCGGCGGCACCGGCGGCCGCCTTCTCGGCCGCCTCGGCGACCCGCCCGGCCGGCGGAGACCCGGCGACGGCGTCGGCGATCCCCGCCAGACCGGCCGCCTGGCCGGGCCCCGGACGCAGCAGACCGTCCACGAGAGCGTCGTCGAAACCGTCCACGGCGGCGAGGGCCTCGTCGAGTCCGTCGACGGCGTCGGTCAGCAGATCGGCACGCATCAGGCCACCGCCCTCGTCGTCGGGAACCACTGCATCTCGGGCAACGGGGCGGTGGTCGGTGCGAGTTCGAGATAGGACAGGTGCCGCAGGAACCGGCTGAACACCTGAGCCGCCGCCGAACTGTCCCCCTGCGCGGGCCGCGTGGAGGACATGGCACTGAAGACGGTGTGCGCGTCCGGGTCCTCACCTGTGAGCTCGGCCTTCAGATACCGGGCCACACGCGCGACGCCGTACTGCAGCACGGCCTCGTCGACGAGCGCGCGTATGTGATTGCAGAAACCGCCCCGCGCCCCGCCGCAGGGCCGGTTGTTGTTGGTGCTGCACGCGAACGCGTACGTCCCCGCCGCGACCGACGACACATACACCCGCCCGATGTCCGACCCACTGGACACCACCCCCTGCAACCGCCCGTCGGCCAACTCGACGAACGGCACCTTGGCAAGCTTCCGCGGCCGCGCGGACGGCACCACCCGCGCCGTGCTCGACCTCTCCCGTACGGACAACGCACCATCTCCCATGCATGCGAAAGGGGATGTCCTCGCCGGACCGGCGGGACGAAAAGAATCTATCGACGACCACTGACAACGCCGTCCGGACGCGGACCCGGCTCCCGCGGGGCGTTCTTGACGTGCGACGAAGCCGGTCAATACTTGTCCACCGTGCGTCAAGTGACTGTTCGGGTCCTTGTCGATGCGAGGTGGGAGAGTGACGCGTGTGCAGCTGACGAAGAGACTCCGCGGCGCCGGCGCCGTCCTCACGACCGTGCTGGCGGTGTCGCTGACCGGACTGCCGGTCCAGGCATCCGCCGACCCCCGGCCACCCGGGAGGCCCGCGGCGCTGCCCCTGGGCGCGTCCGGCCTGGCGGAGACCCGCACGACGCAGACCCTGCAGCCGGGCGTCACCCTCACCCGCATCGTGCGCGGAGCCGTCGACCCGGCACACCACTGGACGGTCGAGGCGTCCATCCCCGGCGGCGACACCTCACCGGACCCCGACGCACCCCCGACCGCCCTCAAGGACAGGGCGAGCGCCGACGAACTCGCCGGGGACCTGCGAGACCAGGGTTTCGAGGCGCGGGTGGAGCGGGTGACGACACCGAGGACGGCCGACTACGCGGGCGGCACCCTCGGCTGGCGGGTCCGCATCGGCACCTTCGACGCGCAGTCCGCCGCGACGGCGGAACGCACACGGCTCCAGGCGGCCGGATTCACCGGATCGGTCACCTACACCGGCTGGGACGGCGCCCCCACCGACCGCGGCCCGTGGCGCGTCGACGTCCTCACCGTCGACCCGCGCAGCTTCCGCGGCACACTCGACGCCTCCTACGGCCCCGACCTGGAGAACCGCGAGACCACCGGCGAACTGTCCGCCGCCGCGGGCGCGACGGCGGCCGTCAACGCCGGCTTCTTCGTCCTCGACCCCCGCGCGGGCGCCCCCGGTGACCCGGCCGGCGTCGGCGTGTACGACGGCCGCCTGCTGAGCGAGCCGGTCGGCGGACGACCCAGCCTGATCGTCCACGACGACGGCCGTCGCACCGACGTCTCCCGCCTCACCTGGCAGGGGCGGGTCACCGCCGGCCGCGCCTCGCTGTCCCTGGACGGCATCAACCGCGTACCCGGCCTGATCAGGAACTGCGGCGGCAGCGAGGGCGACACGCCGACCGCGCTGCCGCTGCACGACGTGACGTGCACGAACCCCGACCAACTCGTCGCCTTCACCCCCGACTACGGCACGAGCACACCGCAGGGCGAGGGCACGGAAGCCGTGCTGGACGCCCGCGACCGGGTCGTCGCACTGCGCTCCCCGCGCGGCGGCCCGCTCCCGCCCGGCGGCAGCTCCGTCCAGGCGACCGGTCAACGCGTGGCGCAATTGGCTGAGTTGGCGCGACCGGGCGGCCGTCTGCACCTCACCACCACGCTGCTGAACGACCGCGGACACCGGGTCACGCCGTCCCGCGGGACGAGCATCGTCAACGCGGGCCCCGAACTGGTCCGCGACGGCCGCCTCCACGTCACCCCCGCCACCGACGGCATGGTGCACCCGGGTGACCCGAGCTGGTACTACGGCTGGGTGCACAAGCGCAACCCGCGCACCCTGGCGGGCGTCGACGGGGCCGGCCGCACGGTCCTCGTCACCGCCGACGGCCGCAGCACCGACGCCCTCGGCCTGAGCATCACCGAGGCGGCGAAGGTCGCCCGCTCCCTGGGCCTGCGCGAGGCGGTCAACCTCGACGGCGGCGGCTCGACGACGATGGTGGCGCGCGGCCAGGTGATCAACGACCCCTCCGACGCGGCGGGAGAACGCCCGGTCGGCGACGCACTGCTGATCCTCCCCGGCAGGGACCGGCGGACGGCGGAGGCGCAGGGTGGCTGACCGGTGGCCGGGCCGCTACTCGGATGCCGCCGCCGGTTCGACGTAGGTGTTGTCGAACCAGTCGATGAACTCGCGTACCGAGCCGATCTTGGCGACCCTGGCATGCAGCGCCTTCTGGTCGTGTCCGATCAGGAACCAGCCGGTGGTGACGGACTCCCCGCAACCGCACTGGCACAGGCGGGCGTCGTGGGGGGACTCGAAGTAGGCGATCGGATTGCGGTGAGCCGCCACCGGGGGCTCACCTCCGACGTAGGCGTCGTACACCTCGTCGCCCGGCTTGAGGAACCTGCCCTCGATGGCCTTGCGCCCGCCGGCCACCGGCACCAGCCGGTCGATCGCGATGGCCATGCGGACCGTGCCCTCGGCGGACAGCAGGGCGTACTGCTCCTTCTCGGCCCGCTCCCCGAGCACCCAGCAGCCGCGGTTCGCCTCGAACAGGGCCTCGTCGTCCATGGCCGGGTCCCAGCCGACATGGTTGCGCCCGAGCTGGTCCTCCTTCGGGTTGACGTAGCGCATGGAGCCGAGCGCGATGTGAATCATGGTGTCCCCCAATGTGACTGCGTACAGGGCCACTTGCCCCGTCCGTCCTCACGCATCCTGGCAGGGGAGGCGGATACTTGCAACCCCTAGGAGCCTAGGGGTTGGCGTTGGGATCCTGTGTCCCGGCGGCTGTGTGACGACAGCCGCCGGGCCCGCCGGCTCAGTTGGCCAGCGCGACGCGCTCCACGTAGGCGACCTTCACGGACGCGATGTCGGACAGCTCACGCCTGTCCTCGAACTCGCTGTACTCGTTGAACTCGCTCTTGTCGGCATCGGTCTTGCCGGCGGCCAGATGCGTCGACCCGATGTAGGTCTGGCCGACGAAGTCGCCGTCCTCGTCGAAGGCGTTGACGATGACGGAGTAGTTGGCGGGTTCGTCCCCCTCGTTGGTGATCTTGTAGACGAACTCGTAGGTCTCGTCGGTGTCCGCGTCGCAGTCGTTGTAGCTGAAGTCGTCGGTGTCGTCGCAGTCCTCGTACGCGTCGCTGTCGTCCGTGATGAGCTTGCCGCCCGAGACCTCGACATGGTCGATGGGGTCTTCGTCATCGGCCAGTGCCCACCAGGCGACTCCGCCGCCGGCGAGGAGTAACGCGACGACGCAGACGACTATGAGGAGACGCCCGGCCGGACGGCGGCCCGTCGCGGTGACCGGGGCAGCCGTGGGAAAGGCCTGCGTGGCAGCGGGCGGTGCCGCCGGGGGCGGCGGGGGAGTGGTGTCCGGTCTCTCGGGCGTGTTCTCGGTCATGAAGGGCTCCCAGTCGGGTCAGGTGGACTCGGTGGAACTCCCGCCGGTGCGGTCGTCCGTCTTCACCATGCGGCTGACGGTCCCCGCCAGGAAGAGCACGGCGGCAAGGACCGATACGACGCAGGCCGCCCCGAAGACATCGGACGTCTCGTCCTCGAACATGCCGGTCGCAGTCAGCGCGAGGAAGACGCCGGAGGTCTGCCAGCCGGTTCCGTCGGGCATCGGACCGGCGGACCGCGTGCGGATGCGGGGCAGCCACAACCGCAGCAGCTCGGCCACGGCGGCCAGGGCGACGAGCCGGGAGGCGATCATCGTGTACGGGTGAGCCGTGTTGTTGCCCATCTCACCCACACCTACGACAGCAGTCAGACCGAAGTAGAGAACCGGAACCAGCCAGCCGGGGCTTGCCCTCACGCCCATCACCGGACGGTGACCGTTCCGGTCGGTGACCTTGGCGAGACCGACCGCCGGTGCCGCGTCCCCCGGAGTGCGGGGAGACGGAATGCCGGGAAGGTTCGGCGGCACCTCGGCGACCGGCCGGAGCGCGCGTTTCTGCGCCCGGCGGACGCGGCGGCCGACATCGCCGTACGCCTCGATATGGGCGGACAACCGGTCCTGGAGGTCCCTCAGCTGTTCGGCCATCGCGTCGAACTCCGCCCGGCGTTCGGCCGCGAGCCGCCCCGCCTCACTCGCGGCACCGTCGAGCAGGCCGAGGGCCTCGGTGTGCAGCCGTACGGCCTCTTGGCGGGCCGTCTCGGCGGTCCGCGGCACCTCTGCCAACTCCTGGCGCAGACGGACCCGTTCGGCCTCGATGATCTCGGTGATGCGGTGCCGTTCGTCCGGGGGCAGCTTGTGCGGGGCGCGGGCCTCCGCGCGGGCGAGGACGGCCCGCCGCCACTCCAGCAGCGGGCGGCCACGGTGCTCGCCGATGCCGTTGATGTGGACCCTGCCGCCCTTGGTGCGGTGGATGTAGAGGACGTCGCCGCCCTTGCCGTTCGGCGCCTTGCCCCAGCTCACGTCGTGGAAGTCGGCCGCGGTCCTGATGCCCTGCGCCGACAGGCTGCGGACGAGGCCTTCGCCGATGCCGTTCACCTCGCGGGCGTTGAGGTAGGTGCTGCCGAGGGCACGCTCGACGGACTGACGGCGCAGGACGGACAGGGCCTGGCCTTCTCGGCGTTCGCGTTCCCCGTCCAGGGCGCCGATCCGGTGGTTCAGCGAGGCCTCCTGGACGGCCCGTTCCTCCTCGATGCGCCGCAGCTTCTCGCCGTGGGCGGTCTCGACGCGCTTGCGCTGCCTCGCCTCGTGCTGGAGGCGCCGCTGATCGGCGACCTCGAAGGCGCGGCGCTTGGAGAGGAGACGGCGGAGGGCGCCGATCGACTCGACGAGCCGGCGGCGTTCCGCACGCACGTCCGACGGGGAAGGGGCGGCCGATGGCGGGACGGGAGCCGATCCGTCCCGGCGCGGGGTGGTGCTGTCGGTCAACGGGGGCTTCCTCAGGCAAGCGGGGGTGTCGAAGGGCCGGGGCCCGGTGGCGGGCGAGGCAGGAAGTTGGTTCCGGCCACGGCCCACACCGGAGGTGACCTGCGACGACAGGAAAAGGTTGTACGCAGCACCGAGGAACATGTGCCCCAGGGCTCAGCACGCCCCCCTCTTGAAAGAGGCACCCACCCTGTCGCAGATCGCTCCATTGGTGGATCCTTCCTCGAGGCAAGTCCGTCCCGAGCCCGGTCGAACCGTTCATGAAGCGACGCACCGCACCGCAGGGAGCCGCCGTGACCGCCGTCCTGACCCTACGAGCCCGCATCCGGCTCGTCCTCGCCGTACTCCTCCTCACCCTCGTGCCCACCGCCCCCGCACTCGCCGCCGCCCCACTCCGGACGGACACTCCGACCGTCGCCGCCGGTGCCGCGAGACCGCACGGCGCCGAGGTCGTCGCGGTCACCCGGGTCGCGGACCGCCAGCTCGACCTGACGGTCCGCTCCAGGGCCCTCGGCGGCCGGACGGTCAACGTCCGTCTCCTCACCCCCGACGGCTGGAACCCGGCCGACCGACACCGGCACTGGCCCACCTTCTGGCTCCTGCACGGCTGCTGCGGCGACTACACGTCCTGGACCGCCAGGACGGACGTCGCGGCCATCGACAGCCTGCGCGACGTGCTCGTCGTCATGCCCGAGGCCGGCTGGAACGGCTGGTACAGCGACTGGTGGAACCACGGCCAGGGCGGCGACCCCGCCTGGGAGACCTTCCACACGGTCGAGCTGCGGCACCTCCTGGAGCGCGACTGGGGCGCAGGCCGCAACCGCGTCGTGGCCGGCCTGTCGATGGGCGGCCAGGGGGCCCTGCTGTACGCCGCCCGCCACCCCGGAATGTTCAGGGCCACCGCCGCCTACTCCGGTTCCGCGCACCCGCTCCTGAACGACGAGTCGGTCGACCGCATCATGGGCTTCTTCGCCGGCCAGGGCAACGACCCCCTGCGCGTCTGGGGCGACCCGGTCGCCCAGCGCCGCATCTGGCAGGCGCACGACCCCTACCACCTGGCCAAGCGCCTCAAGCACCTCCCCGTGTACCTCTCCTGCGGAGACGGCACCACCGGCCCCCTGGACGCACCGGGCAGCACCAGCGCCCTCGAGGCGGACTTCAACCGCCAGAACCACGCCCTGGCCGCGGAGCTGAGGCGCGTCGGCGCGAAACACCTGACCACCCACTTCTACGGCCCCGGCACACACGCCTGGCCCTACTGGCAACGCGAACTGCACGCCTCACTCCCGATGCTGCTCGGGGCGTTGGGCGTGAACCGCTGAGGAGCGTGCGTTCCGAGACGCGTGCTCGTGCCGCCCTGACGCCTGCGGCATATGGAGGGCGGACGGAATACTGCGGTCGCAGAAAGGACTTGTGAAGCCGCTGCGGACAGCGTGTGATGGCACGCGTGCCTGCGTGGCGAAGTGTGGGTGCCGACCCGAGGGGGAGCAGTGGCGGACTGGATCTACATCCTCAATCCGAACAAGGACACGCTCGACGACGAGCCGTCCGACAAGGAGACGATGCGCCGACTGGCGGAGGAGGAGCCCGCACTCGAGCTCTGGCTCAGCCGTCGCAACCGTATGGAGATCGGCGACCGCCTCTGGTTCTTCTTCACCCACCCGGAGTCGGCGGTCGCCGCCGTTGCCGAAGTCGACAAGGAGCCCTGGGACGATCCGGAGGACCCGGAGGTCTCCTACCTGGTCGGCGTGACTCTTCTCGACGAGGCGACGCAGGCGCTGTACCGCGCCCCGGTGAGCCGCGACGAGTTGGGGCTCGGGCAGGTGCGGTCGGTGCAGAAGGTGAAGCCGCAGGCGCTTCCGGTGCTGCTGGAGCGGGCGGGCCTCTGACGGGCACGTGGAGCGTTCACCCTGCCTGGTGTCCGGCAGGGTGAACGCTCCTGACGCGACCTTCCGTCCCCCCGGCCCCCTCAGCCCGCGAGGGCCGCCGAGATCTGCCGCGTGGTCTGGGCGGCGATGACCGGATTGACGGCGGCGTAGGAGGAGTAGGCGTTCAGGCCGGTGGCCAGGGCCCAGCCGCGGCCCCGCAGCCAGGTGGCTTCGTCGACGCCCAGTGTGTCGCGGAAGACGGCCCGGCTGTCGGCCGTCATCAGCGTGAAGGCGATCATCAGGTCGGGGGCAGGGTCACCGACACCGAGACCGCCGAAGTCGATGACCGCACTGAGGCGTCCCTCGATGGTCAGCAGGTTGCCGGTGTGGAAGTCGCCGTGGAACCAGACCGGGGGACCGCTCCACCCCGGGGCGTTCAGCGCCTCGTCCCACAGTGCGGTCATCGCGGGCCCGTCGAAGACATCGTCGAGCCGGTCGATGGCGGCACGCGTCGCGCGGTCCCGGTCGGACAACGGACGGTCGGTGAGGTCGTCGGGGAGGTGAGCGACGGACAGGTCCTCGGGGGCGAACCGCTGCAGGGCGGCCAGGAACCGCGCCAGTTCGACGGCGGCCGTCGCCGAGTCCGCCAGGGCCTCGACGGTCGCGACCTCCCCGTCCAGCCACCGGGACACCGCCCACGGCCACGGATAGCCGAAGTCCGGCTCGCCCACCCCCACCGGTGCCGGGATCGCCAAGGGAAGGTGCGGGGCGAGCCGGGGCAGCCAGCGGGACTCCTTCCGCGCCTGCCCGATCGCCCCGGCGTGACGAGGCAGCCGGACGGACAGCTCCTCGCCCAGGCGGTAGATCACGTGGTCGGAACCGGCCGGGTCGAGCATCTCCAGCGGCAGTGCGGCCCACTGCGGGAACTGGGTGTCGACCAGGCGCCTCGCCAGCGTCGCATCGATCTCGGGGAGGGGGTGCGCGACTTCAGCGGTTGCCAAGAAGGCTCCTGTGGTCGGCCCGCTCCGAACGGCGGGCGGTCACAAGCCATCACACCGAGGGAGCGTCGGTCTGTCGAACGCTTTTCCCGAGCACCTCTGTCGATGACCTATTCGCGGGCGCGGAGGTAGGCGTCCAGTTCCGCGGCCCCCGCGAGCATCACCCGTCCCCGGGCGGACAGCCGGCCGTGCCACGCGCGCAACGTGTCCTCCAACGGCTCGAGTCCGCCCGCCTCCCGCACCTGTGCGATCAGCGGAGCGATCTGCTCCAACAGCTGTCCGCCACGCCGGAGTTGATGCGCCAGCCGCGCGTCGCGTACGTCGGCGTCGTCGTAGACCCGGTACCCGGTCACCGGATCCCGGCGCGGGCGCACGAGTCCGGCCGCCTCCCACTTGCGCAAGGTCGCCGGCCGGACCCCCAGTTCCGCGGCCAACGGGCCGATGAACGTACGCCCCGAGCGGGGCGCGGGGGTCTCGCGCGAGGGCCGCCTCTCCGGGGACAGGGAGCGGAGCGCCCTCTCCACGGCCTCCAGTGTGCGCCGGTCCTCGAGCAACTGGGCGTGGCTCTCGTCGATCAGGCGGAGCGCCTCGTCGACCGCGCCCCGGTTCACGGCCTGCATGACCGCCGTCGCCGTCCGGTGACTGTGGCCGGGCACCAGGGCGATAAACGCGCTGAGGGCCTGCGCGTGCAGCTCCGTGTAGGTGCGATAGCCGTGGGCCGTGCGGCCGGCCGGAGGGAGGATGCCGGCCTCCTCGTAGTTCCTGACGGCCTGCGTGGACAGACCGTGGCGTCGTGCCAGGTCGACCGGCCTGAGCTTCCCAGTGCGTTGAAGGTTTTGCCCCACGAAGCCGACGATATCGCGTACAACCCTCCATCGAAAGTTCAACGATACGGTTTAGAGCATGGGAACCGACACCAAGCACATCGCCCATCCCGTCGACGCCGCAACCGTGATGAAGCTGCTCCCGTCCCGCCCGCGGGTACTGGCCCTCGGAGAGCCCACCCACGGCGAGGACGCGCTGCTCCACCTGCGCAACGAGGTCTTCCGGCAGCTCGTGGAACAGGAGGGCTACCGCACGATCGCGCTCGAAAGTGACTGCCTGAGGGGCCTGGTCGTGGACGCGTACGTCATTACCGGAACCGGCACCCTCGACGAGGTCATGGAGCACGGATTCAGTCACGGGTGGGGCGCGTCGGAGGGCAATCGCGCACTCGTCCGCTGGATGCGGGAGTACAACGAGGAGCACCCGGCGTCCGAGCAGCTCCGCTTCGCGGGCATGGACGGCCCGCTGGAGATCACCGGCGCCGCGAGCCCGAGGCAGTCCCTCACCGCCCTCCACGACTACCTCTCGGCGCACGTCGACCCGGACCTGCTTCCCTGCACCGCGGACACCCTCGACCGTCTCCTCGGCGCCGACGAGCGGTGGACCGACGAGGCCGTGATGACCGACCCGTCCCGGTCCGTGGGCCGGTCCGCCGAGGCCACGGAGCTGCGGCTGCTCGCCGACGACCTGGTCGCGCTGCTCGACACACAGACGCCCCACCTGCTCACGGCGACCTCACGGGAGGACTGGGACCGGGCGCGCCTGTACGGACGTACCGCCACGGGTCTGCTGCGCTACCACTTCTGGATGGCCGACCCCTCACCCGCCCGCATGACACGCCTGCTGGCCACGCGGGACGCGATGATGTCCGGCAACCTCCTCGCCCTCGCCGCGCGCGGCCCGGTACTGGTCCACGCCCAGAACAGCCACCTCCAGCGGGACAAGAGCTCGATGAGCATGTGGGACCATCCGCGCCTGGAGTGGTGGAGCGCCGGCGCCCTCGTGAGCGCGCACCTCGGAGACCAGTACGCCTTCCTGGCCACCGCGCTCGGCACGATCCGGCACCAGGGAGTGGACACGCCGGCCCCCGACACCCTCGAAGGGTTCCTGTACGCCCTCACCGAGGACCGCTGCGTCATCGACCCCGCCCGCCTGTCCGCCGCGCTCGGGGACCAGTGCCCCCCGCTCCGGGTGTCCCCGTGGTTCGGCTACGCGCCGTTCGACCCGGCTCAACTGCCGCGCACGGACGGGATCGTGTTCCTCGCGGACGTGACGCGGAGCCCGCAACCTTAAGTGTGCTCGCGCGTGGTTCAGGCGGCGTGGGGCCGGGCCCCGGAGCCCGGTTTCGCGGCGACCTCGTCGGGAGCCAGCGCGGTGTGCCCCTGCTCGCACTCGACCACCACGCGTACGGGGGTCCCGCACTCCTCGTGCCGCAGATCGAGGACCGGCCCGTCCCCGTCCGCCATGTGCGTCTCACCCCACTGCTTCAACGCCACCAGGACCGGCCACAGGTCCCAGCCCTTGCGTGTCACGCGGTACTCGTGGCGAGCACGGCTGCCGGGCTCCTGGTAGGGCACCGCCCGCAGGATGCCCGCGGCGGTCAGCTTCCGGAGACGGTCGCTGAGGACGGCCTCCGACAGGCCGATGTGGCGGCGGAACTCGTCGAAGCGACGGACTCCGTTGCAGGCGTCGCGCAGGATCAACAGGGTCCACTTCTCGCCGACCACGCCGAGCGTGAGCTGGACCGGACAGTTCTCCGTGCTCGTCTCAAGCCACTTCATACCGCCATCGTAGGAGCCTGACTTCGTGATTGACAGCCAGCCGCGACAAGCGCTAGCTTCGATTTCGAAAGTCAGACCGGGAGGAGCTGGGCTGTGGGACGGAAGCGCACGTACGACTGGGAGGATCCCGCAGTCTCGGCCGCCGCCGTGGGACTCTCCTCCGGGCTGGACTTCCTGCGTGAAATGCAGGCCGGAAACCTGCCCGCGCCGCCCGTGAGCCGGACGCTGAGCATGAGCCTGGACGAGGTGGAGAAGGGACGCGCGGTCTTCTCCCTCCTCCCTGGCGAGGAGCACTACAACCCCATCGGCAGCGTGCACGGCGGGATCTACGCGACCCTGCTCGACTCGGCGGCGGGCTGTGCTGTCCAGTCCACGCTGCCGCCGGGCATGGGGTACACCTCACTCGATCTGAACGTGAAGTTCCTCCGACGGATCACGGTGGACACCGGCCGGGTCCGCGCCATTGGCACGGTCGTCCACGGCGGCCGCAGCACTGCCCTCGCCCAGGCCCAGTTGCTCGACGCGACGGACCGTGTGCTCGCCCACGCCACCAGCACGTGCATGCTGTTCCCGCTGCCCGGGGCCTGACCACGGCGCGGGCACCCGCGCCGGATCCCGCGGACGACTGACGTACTCCAACGGTGGCAGCCAACGTGGTGGCCGGCCGACGCCATGTGAGCCGGCCACCTGGCACGAACGCTCCCCGGTTCCCCGGCCGGGCAGACGCGGGCGTGGGCGCGCCTACGCCGCCGCGGGCTGTGCGGGGAACACGAGTACCGAGCCGTCCTCGTCACGGGCGATCTCGATCGCCACGTCCGTCGCGCGGCCGTCGACCACGACGCCGTCGCCCAGCCGGCGAATCCGGTGTGCCGCGCGCATCAGACGGTCGACTTCGGCGGTCGTGAAGACGGGCCGCAAACCCTGAGGGCGGGCCAGTTCCAGCGTCGACAGACGGACCAGCACATCGGCGATGCCCGACTCCAGCTCGTCAAGGCGCTGCTGGTCGGCCTTGAGTGCGCGGGTGAAGCTCTCGAACAGGTTGCCGGGGTCGGACTGGGCGTGCTCGACGGCCTGGAGGACGACGACCCGCCGCTTCAAGGCGATGGCCAGGGAGGCGAGTTCGAGGTGAGTACGGAAGATGCCGCCGTTGTCGTCGATGCCGGGGAACGACTTGGTCAGTGTGCCGAGATCGACGGGCTCGCCCTCGGGCAGCTTGTCGAGTGCGCTCCGCCATTTGGCGAGGCGGCGATCGGCGGCGCCCAGCGCCGAGTTGATGGCATGCACTGCTGAATCCAAGCCCAGCGAGACACCGGGCTTGCCCTGATCGAGCAGAACGGCGGTCGCCTTGCCGATGGCGTCGCGGCAGCCGTCGAGCGCGCTGTGTTCTTGTTCGAGCTCCCGCTCCTGCAGTTGTTCCAGCAGTTCCGTGATGTGGGTGATCGCCTGCTGACGCTTGCCGTCGGCGTGCGCGCTCACGCCCACCGCCACAGCCATGAGGACGAGCGGCGCGGCCACGGTGAGCGCGACGCTGCCGCCGACCGCTGCCCCGGCTGTCGCACCGGCTCCGCCGACCGCGCCCGCGGCCGCCGCTTGACCGGCCGGCACGAAGGTGCAGCCGCCGGCGATCTTCCCCGCCGAGTCCACCAGCGGGCCGCGGATGGCGCCGGCCGCCCCTTTCGCCGCCATCGGGCGCAGGAGGCCCTGACCGACCCGGGCGGCGACCTTCGCCGGAATGACCATGCGGTACAGGCCTTCGCCGACAGCCGTCGCTGCCGACGCCGACGCGGAGGAACTACGCGCTGACTGTGTGATGAGCTGCGACAGGTGCTGGGCCAGGGGACTCGCGGCATCGAGCGGGATGCCCCGGTCGCGGTCCAGTTGGTCGGGCAGCGGGTGCAGTTCGAGCGTGGCGATCGGCTCCTCGGCCAGGCCGGCCAGCACAGTGCGCAGTTCGGCCAGGCGTTCAGCCGTCATCGGCCCGTCTCCGGTCAGCGTGGGCACCCGGACATCACCGGTCGCCAGCGTCCACACCGGAATCGTGCCCTTGCGGTCGTGAGTCATCGTCTCCCCTTTTCTTCGGCGACAGCCTACGGTCGACGTCCGGAAGGAGAGGCTGAACCGGGGCTCGGTGCGGTGGGCCGGTCAACTGCCGGTGGGCGCCGTGCGTACGTGATCGACGAACTGACGGAGTGCGTCGGCGCTGTGGAAGACCCGGTAGTCTCCGGCCTCCAGCGCGGCCAGTTCCTCAGCGGTGGTGTCCGGGGCGAGGACCACGGGCGTCCCCACCTCCTCCTGCAGGCCCTGTGGCCAGTACGCGGCGGCGACGACGACCGCGGCCCCCGTGCGGGGATCACTCACCTCGGTGTCCAGCTCGGGCCTGGCGAACCCGGCCTCGTCGAGTGCCGCGAGCAACTGGGCGAGACCAGGAACATCGGCTTCGGCACTCGACTGCGCACCGGCGGCCACGGGTGCGGACTGCCGGGGGACGAGGGTCGTCGCCGACTGGGTGACTTCCAGCGGAGAAGGCCCGTCGTGGAGTGCCTGGAGGAATTCGTTGGCGGCCCGGGCGAGGAGCTCGCGGCGCGCGGTCAGGAAGTCAGGGTAGTTCTCGACCTTCCAGAGGTCCCTGTCCAAGGGGATCCACTGGGACGACAACGCACCCGGCATACGGTCCTCGATCTCCGCGAGGTATTCGGCGGGCTTCTGGGCGCCGACCTTCAGATTGGTGTCCTGGGTCAGGAAACAGAAGTTCGCCACGGCATTCACCTCCGCCCGGCTGTACCCGTACTCGTAGAGGCGTGCCCGGGGGAAGAGGTGGTGGACCTGCAGTGAGCTGAGCCTCCCGAGCATCCCGTCCCGCAACGGCACGCCGCTCACGAAGTCCTGGGCACCGTAGACACGGGTCAGCATGTACAGGAGCGGATAGAAGCGGGCACCCATGCTCGAACCGACGAAGTCATCGGCGCGCACGACGAGTTGGCCTCCCCGGCTGCGGCGCAGCACGTCGATCAGTCCGTCGACGCCGCGCTCGTCGAGAGCTTGCAGGTCCTGGTTGAGGGCGGTCTCGGTGGCGGCGCCGTGGCGGCCCCAGAGGAAACTCTGCACGTACCAGTGGAAGAGCCGGTCACGGGTCATCGCGTCGGGGAACGCGCCGCCGTGATGGTGCAGCAAACGGCTCATCACCGGGAAGGCGACACGGCCACCGAGGACGCGACCGTGATCGAGCCCCAGCCGTCCGCCGAGGGCGTTGAGAAGATAGGAGACGCCGTCGACGGTCTCGGCGAGCCCGGTCCTGAAGTCGGACACCGGTACGTCGGCCAGTTTCGAGAACTGAGCCTCACCGGTCAGGACGGCGTTGACGTTGCGGAGCAGCCAGTCCAGTTTGAAGTCGAACCCGGCCGCCGACCATGTGCCCAGGGCCTTGTTCATCGTGGGACGTGCCTCGGGCCAGGACGCGCAGATGGCGGCCAGGGCAAGATCGCCCTTCGAGAGTTTGGTCCCGCCGGAGTTGACCCGGTTGAAGATGTCGACCACGACGTCGATGCCCTTGTCGTCGCCGGTGACTTCGTCGACATGGACGTTGCGGTCCTTGATCTGCGTGATGCGGTTCAGCCGCTCGATGTAGGTGGCCTGGAGCTCCGCATCTCCCGCGGCGAGTTTGGTCACCGCCAGTAACTGACTGCCGAGGCCGCCTTGGAAGAGTGCGGTCACGTCGACCCACACCGGCTGGCCCTTCATCTTCGCGGGCGCGTAGAACTCGAAGGCCTCGGTGTTCAGGTTGAAGTGGAGACCGGTCAGGGTGTCGGCCTTGCCCTCGAAGAAGCGCGGTGGCCTGCCACGCGTCACTCCGTACAGCGTGGTGACCCGCTGCTGACCGTCCAGCAAAAGGTGGATCGTGCCGTCCTGCGCCGTTCTCTCGCCGCGGGTCTGCGTCGTCTCGGCCTTGGTGCTCCAAGTGAGGAATCCGCCGATGGGGTAGCCCCGGTACAACGACTGGAAGAAGCCACGCACTTGGTCGCGTGTCCATACGTAGCCGCGTTGGAACTCGGGCAGCGCGATGTCTCCGGTGTCGACCTTGTCCAGAATCTGCGCGATGTGCACGTGGGCTCTGCCCCTCTCGGGTCCTGCGGCCTGGTCCGTCCGTATGGGTGCGTGACGGAAATTAGCATTGGCGCGTTGAGGTAGGAAAATGCCGATCACTGAGTTGACGTGCTGGAAAAAGCCGAGTAGGGCGGTGCCGACGGATCAGACGGTGGTTGCTCCGACCTCGGTCAGGAAGGCACTTGGAGTGCCCGTCCAGGACACGGCGAGGCTGTCCCGCGCGCGCGTGCAGGCCACGAACAGCAGGCAGCGCTCGGACATCAGGTCCGTCTCGTGCTGCTTGGCATCCACGTCGGAAGGCGTCACCGCCTTCGCGAACGGCAGTGCCTCGTCATTGACGCCGATGACCGCGACGCAGCGGAACTCCAGCCCTTTGAAGGAGTGCATGGTGCCCACTCGTACGCTCGTCCCCCCGCTGTCGGCCGCGTCGGCGGAGCGCAGCTTCGCCGCGGGGATGCCCGCGTCCTTGAGACGCGCCACCGCCTTCGCGCACGTCTTGTTGAACCGGGCGCTCACCCCGATCTCCCCGCCACCGACGCCCGCGTCCATCCACGCCCGCACCTGATCGACGAGTGCGTCCAGTTCCGCTTCCTCGCTCGCAGCGCCCCGTACCACCGGACCGTCACCGTGCAGGGCGGAGCGATAGCCGAGCAGGGTCTCGTTGCGGCCCTCGTCCTCCAGCTGGGCGATCGGCCGACCGACCAGCAGGGCCGTGGACCAGCGCAGGATCTCCTGCGTGCTGCGGTAGTTCTTGCGGAGCTTCACCGACCGCCCGGTCACCTTGATGCCGAGCGACTTCAGCGACACCTTCGAGTCGTAGATCCGCTGATGCGGGTCGCCCGCGATGAACAAGTCGTCCGGCCGAACCGGGACGGCCGCGCGCAGCAGCCGCCACTGCGCCGGATGGAGGTCCTGCGCCTCGTCCACCACCACGTGCCGGTACTGCGGTCCCTTCGCCTCCAGCAGCCGGGCCGCCTCCGCGCACGTCTGCAGCCAGGTGCGGCACCCGTCCGCCGCGAGCCCGGCCGTGAACCGTTCCACGGTCTCCCACACCAGCGGCCGCTCGGCCGCCGTCAGTCTGCTGCCGCGCCCTCGCCGGTCCGCCGCCTCGTACTCGGCCAGAGTGGTGATGCCCTGAGCGAGGACGACGTGCCGGTACTCCTGCGCGAGGAACTGCGCGCTGCCGGTGAAGCCCGTCGCCTTCGCCGCCTTTCCCCACCGGCTCACCTCCTCGTTGCTCATCAGCGGTCGAAGAGCCACCGCGTCAGGCGCCTCCGCGACGACACGGCTCGCGAAGCCGTCCACCGTCGAGATGTCCACGCGCTCGCGCAGCTCCGGGTCGTCCACGAGGGACTCCAGGCCCGAACGGAGAGCGTTGGCGAGCGCGTTCGTGTACGTCGTGAGCAGGATGCGGTCGCCGTCGCGCAGATGACCGAGCAGGTGCTTGACCCGGTGCAGCGCGACCACGGTCTTGCCCGTGCCCGGCCCGCCGGTGACCTGTGCCGGCCCCGAGTAGGACGCCCGGTACGCAACCTTCCGCTGGGACGGGTGCAGGAAGACCCGCCAGGCCGCGAAGGGCTTCTCGAGGATGTCCCGCAGTTCCTCGGGGGCCGTCACCAGCGCGATACGGGCCCGGGTGTGCTGGATCGCCGTCTCGTAGTCCCGTGTGTCCACGGGCTGTGTGGACGCCTGGAGGGCGGGCGCGACGATGTCCTGCCAGACCTCCTCCACCGTGCACCCCGCGGCGAGATACTGGAGCACTTCCCGCTGGTCCTGCGGCAGCAGCGGCGCGAAGACGTCCAGCTGCTCCTGGTCGACGAGCGACCGCGCCTGCCGCAGCGTCTCGGCGTCGATGCCGAGCGCGGTGAGGTCCCCGTCGGAGAACTTCGCGAACAGCCGCGGCTTCGGCGACGACTCCGCCACCCGCTCGTACGCCGGCGTGATCTCGTCCAGGGTCGCCGCGTCCCGGATCTCCACCGCGCGCGTGACCTCGTTGATGCTGGACTTCTGCTTCATCGCCCAGGCGATGGCCTTGTCGTGCGGCAGGACCCGCAACAGGACGAAGGTGTCCCCGGTGGGCGGAGCGAGCACCACACCGCGCCAGAACTGGTCGATACGGATCGTCCGGATCTGTTTGTCCTTGGCCTTCGACAGACTTTCCAGCTTCAGCCCTTGGTCCTTGAACAGCTGGTCGAGGGTGAGCCGGTCGAACTTCTCCCAGGCGTCCAGCACACCCTTCCTGACCGGCGGCTGGAGCTTGGGGAGTTCGGCGAAGAAGCCGATGTCGAAGGCGAGTCGCGGCATGGGCGGATCCTAGTCGTCCGTGCGGGCGGGGACAGAGACGAAGGCCAGGTCAGGGAGAAGATCCCGATGCTCCGCCGTCGAGATCCAGACGGATCACCGCCAGGGTTTCCGCCACCTCGGCAGTCAGCTCGTCGTCCGGTCCGTATACCACGCACAGGTCCGCGTGCAGCGGCTCCAGGACGTCGTACGCCTCCGCCGCCCGCTGCTGGGCCAGCAGCAGCATGCCGATGTCGCGGCGCAGCTCCACCGCGTTCTCGCTCACGTCGCCGTCGACGGCGCGGACGGCGTCGAGCACGCCGTTCAGACCGGCCAACGCCTCCGTGACCTGGCCGAGTTCACCACGACAGCGCGCCGCCTGGGCGCGGCTGTCCAGGGCTTCCTCGCTGCTCGGGCCGCCGACGCGCGCGTAGGCGTCGGCGAGCGCCTCGAACTCGGGCAGCGCCGCCCGGTGGTCACCGGCCAGCTGCTGGCTGACCGCCCGCCAGGTGCGCAGCCGCAGGACCGCCCTGCTCTCCGAGCCCAGGGCGCGCGCGGCCGGCTCGATCATCTCGTCCACCACCTCGGACGCCTGCGCGTACCGCTCCTCCTCCATGAGGGCGACATAGTGCGCGTACACCTCACGGATCTGCTCCCGGAGCGCCTCCCGCTCGGCCGCGGGGACGGCGGGCGGCGCGTCCGGCGCGGCGGCAGCGGACTCGGCCGGCCGCGCGCTCCCGGTGGCGCTGCGCGAGCGGGGCGCGTAGGGCCGACGGAAGATGCCGGTCGGATCGGGCGCCCCGGCGGGACCGGCCTCCGCCGGAGCGGACTCCGCACCGGGCGCCGGCAGGAACGGCCGGAGCCGCTCGTACACCTCCTGCACGTCCGCCGGCCGTGACTCGGGTGCCTTGCGCAGCAGGTGCAGAACGAGTTCCTCCACGGCCTCCGGTACGTCGGCACGCACCTGCCGCAGCGGCACCGGAGCCGCGTTGACATGCTGCATCATCAGCTGCCACTCGCTGTCCCCGGCGAACAGCGGCCGACCGCAGAGCAGTTCGTGCAGCACGCAGCCGAGCGCGTACAGATCCGTGCGTGGCGTGACCCGGGCGCCGCGCACCTGCTCCGGTGCCATGTACTGGTGCGTCCCGATCGGACTGCCGGTCGCGGTCAGCTTGGTGACGTCGGTCCGCAGAATCGCCGCGATGCCGAAGTCCAGCACCTTCACCGTGCCGTCCCGGGCGACCAGGATGTTGCCCGGCTTCAGGTCACGGTGGACGACGGGTACGTCGTGCGCGTACGACAGCACGGTCGCCACCTGGGCCGCCACGGACACCGCCCAGCTGAGAGGGAGCGGCGGCTGCTGGTCGGGGCGCACGTACGCGGTCAGCGGGACGCCGTCGACCAGCTCCATGACGAGGAACAGTTGCTCGTACGACTCGTCAAGCACCGCGTCGTACACCTGCGGGACGCCCGGGTGCTGGATCCGCGCGGTGACGCGCGCCTCGCGCCGGAACCGCTTCTCGAACTCCTCCGCCAGGTGCGGGGACGTCACCGCCTGCGGCCGGATCAGCTTCACGGCCACCGGCCGGTCCAGTACGGCGTCGTAGCCGCGCCAGACGTCCCCCATGCCGCCGTGGTTGAACTGCTCCAGCAGTTCGTAGCGTCCCGCGATCCGTCGTACGCCGTCCGGCACCTGGTCCCGCCCCCGCTCGCGTCGAGTGCCCGAAGAGGTCTGCGCTGTGGTCGGGGATCAGTCTTCCGGGCGAGGGCGTGTGCGTCCAACCAGGGTGGGGGCTGGTTGCGTGATCAGGTCAGGCGGGGTAGGCGGTGCACTCCGCCCAGACGGTCTTGCCGGGCCCGCCTCCGGCACGCGGCGAGCAGCCCCAGCGGTCGGCGAGCGCGGCGACGAGCAGCAGACCACGCCCGCTCTCACCGTCCTCCGGTGGTGTGGTGGGGAGGTGGGGGAGGCGTTCGTCGCGGGTGTCGGTGACCTCGGTCCGTACGGTGCGGGCGGCCGGGTCGGCGGCCAGGCGCACGTGGAAGTCCCGGCCCGGGACGTGCCCGTGCTGTACGGCGTTGGCACACAGCTCCGCGGCCACGAGCGTGACGACGTCGTGCGCGTCGCTGTCGTACGGCACGCCCCACGCGTCCAGGCAGTGCTCGCACATGCGCCGGGCGAGGCGGGCGCCGCGCGGGGTGGAGCTGAAGCGCATCGAGAACTGGTGCACCGTGAGGGGTGATTGTGTGACGTTCATGCACTCACGGTGGCGTCCTGTGGCATAGCGTGACCAGTGGTGACGCGCTGCTTCCAGGGGTTCGTACGGGGTGGCGCGGGCGCTGTACGGGACGGTACGCGGGGAGCGGCGGCAAGGGTGGTGACCGGGGTGCGGGACGAGGAGACGACGGTACGGCAGCAGCGGCGGCCGGAGGATGAGCCCGGGACGGGCGTGGTGACCGCGTTCGGACGGCAGCTGAAGCTGCTGCGGACGCGGGCGGGGATGGAGCGGGCGGAGTTCGGGAAGCGGGTGGGGTACTCGGGGGAGACGGTTGCCTCTATTGAGCAGGGGAGGCGGATTCCGCAACCTCAGTTCATCGAGCAGGCGGATGAGGTGTTGGGGGCGGGTGGGGTTCTTACGGCGTTGAAGGAGGAGGTGGCGAAGGCTCAGTACCCGTCCTTCTTCAGGGACGCGGCACGGCTTGAGTCCGAAGCCCACGAGCTCTTCCTCTATGCCGTACAAGCAGTACCGGGGCTTCTCCAGACCGAGGAGTACACACGCGCTTTGCTTGCCATGCGGCGACCGCTGCTGGACGAGGACACAATCGAGCAGCGCGTCTCGGCACGGCTGTCGCGTCAGGAAACCTTTGCGCGTTGGCCCGCGCCCCTGGTGAGTTTCGTCATCGAAGAGGCCGTGCTGCGCAAGCCGTTCGGCGGCCGGTCGGTGCTGCGCGGCGTGCTCGAGAACATCCTGGTCATCGGACGCCGACGCAACGTCGAGATCCAGGTCATGCCGAACGACCAGGAGGACAACGCTGGTGTTGATGGCCCCTTCACGCTGATCACGCCGAAGAAGGGCGAACAGATCGCGTACTTGGAGGTACAAGGTCGCAGCATCCTAGTCACTGACCGGAACGAAGTGCGGTCCATCTCTGCGCGTTATGGGATCATCCGAAGTCAGGCTCTCACTCCGCGAGAGTCCCTCGGATTCGTAGAGAAGGTGCTGGGAAAGCTATGAACACGGGCGAGTCGTGGCGCAAGAGCAGCTACAGCGGCGCGGAGGGCGGCGAGTGCATCGAGGTCGCCGAGACCAGCGACGCTGTCTTGGTACGTGACTCCAAGCGGCCTGCAGAGGCCAGGCTGTCCTTTGGGGCGGAGGCGTGGGCCGGCTTTGTGCGGATGGCCGCAGGCCGCTGATGTACGACGAGCGAGGCCCGGTGCGTGCCTCGCACCGGGCCTACTCGTCTCAGAAGTCGTCCAACCCTTCCTCCCGGCGGATCATCCGCCAGGCCGCGCGGCGAGCGCTGCGGTCCAGGTTGGACTTGAAGTCCCGGTCGGTACCGAAGTACCGCTTGCCGAGGGTGTCGATGGTGGAGACATGATCCATCATGTTCTCCTCGAACTTCTTGTCGAAGACGATCCCGAAGTTCTCCTCGTCGTTGACGACGGCCGCCGCCCGGACCTTGGGGTCCTTCTTCGTAGCGTTGAAGGCCGGGAGGACGTCCTCCTCGGTGAACTCCGTGCCGAACTTGGAGTTGAACTTCTCGATCAGCTCGGACAGAAGTGACTTGTCGGCATCCTTCGCACCGCCGGCCCCGTCGCCGAAGCCCTTGAGTTCGGCGGGGCCCTCGGGGTTGAGGGACACTTCGTGCTCGCCGGTCTTCTCGACGCGCAGGTGACTGAGGTCGACCTCGCCTATGTCGACTCCGCCGTCCGCAAGGCGGGGGAGTCGGTTGAGCAGGTGGCGCCCGTAGAGGTGCAGGCGTTCCAACTCGGCGTCGCGGTAGGGCACGATCTGCGCGAGGAAGCCGTACTTGCGGACGTAGTCGTTGAGGTGGGCGCGGAACTCCTCGGCCGTCTCGACGTCGTCCTCCTCCTCGCTCTCCAGCAGAGCGGTGAAGCGGGCGACGGCGGGGGAGAGGAGCCGGTAAAGCTCGGCGTGCAGCTTCTCCCACTTGGACTGGACGCCACCTGCCTTCTTCTCCGCTTCCAAGTACGCGGCAACGAACTCGTCCATGTCCTGCTCCGAGATGATCGGCGCGGACATGACGCGGCTCTGGGCCGTGTAGAGGAGGTTCGGGTCGGAGGGCAGGGTGTGCGCCTCCTCGAAGTACGGGCGGAAGGCGTCCTGGATGTCCTCGGCCTCGTTGACGAAGTCCAGTACGGCGAGGTCGGCCTGGGACTTCCGCTCGGCCGTGCGGTTGAGGCGGGACAGAGTCTGCACGGCGGCGATGCCGGTCAGCGTCTTGTTGACGTACATCGTCGTGAGGAGCGGCTGGTCGAAGCCGGTCTGGTACTTCTCGGCGACGACCAGAATCCGGTACTCCTGCTGCCCCTTGCCGCCGGCCTTCGCGGCCTTGTCGTCGGCACGGGTGTAACCGAAGGCCTTCGGCAGCGCGGCCTCGGAGATACCGCCGTTCTCCTTGACCTCGGTGGTCTCCTCACCGTCGATGGTGAGGGAACCGGAAATAGCGACGAGGACGCCCAGGTCCGGGTACTTCGTGTCGTACTCGCGGTCGGTGATGTAGCTGCGGATGGCGCGGGCCATCTGCACGGCGGAGTGCCGGGAGGCCGTGACCACCATGGCCTTGGCCCGTCCGCCGAGTCGGCCGCGGGTGTGGGCGAGGAAGTGCTCGACGATCACCGTGGCGTGCTGGGACACGGTGTGCTCGTGCATGAGGGCGAACCGGGCGAGCTGGCTGTTCGCCTTGGAGGGGTCCACCTCCTTCTCGTCGCGGTTGAGGTTCGCGAGCTTCCAGTAAGTGTTGTAGGTGACGTAGTTGCGCAGCGGGTCGAGGATGAAGCCTTCCTCGATGGCCTGGCGCATGGAGTAGGTGTGGAAGGGGCGGTAGACGGTCTTGCCGTTCTCGACGCCTTCCGTGCCGAAGAGTTCGAGGGTCTTGGACTTGGGCGTGGCGGTGAAGGCGAAGTAGGAGAGGTTGGCGGCGCGGGAGCGCGCGACGGCCTTCGCCTTGAGTTGGTCGTCCACGGTGACCGTGGTCGCGCCCTCGTCGTCCGAGTCGGAGTCCAGGCCGAGGTCGCGCAGGGCGGACTTCACGGCGGTGGCGGCGTCACCGGACTGCGAGGAGTGCGCCTCATCGACGATGATCGCGAAGCGGGTGCCCTTGATCTCGGTGGGGTTGCGCTTGATGTAGTCGAGCAGCGCCGGGAACGAGTGCAGGGTGACGGTGACGATCTTCCCGGTGTCCCGGGAGAGGGCGCGGGCGAGCTGTTCGCTCTTGGCGCCGTGCTTCTCGTCGACCTTGACGACCAGACCGTCGGTCTGGCTGAAGCTGCCGACGGTCTCCCTGAGCTGGGCATCCAGGTTGCGGCGGTCGGTGATGACGATGACCTTGTCGAAGACGGGCTCGCCCGGCTTGACGCGGCCCTCTGCGAGCGCCTCGGGGTTCAGGACGCTCGGATCGGTGCGGGCGTGCAGGTCACTGAGACGGTGGGCCAGCCAGCCGATGGTGTTCGACTTACCCGAGCCGGCGGAGGCCATGACCAGGTAGTTCTGGCCGGCACCGTGGACGGACGCGTGCGCGGTGAGCTTGCGGACCACGTCCCACTGGTGGAAGCGGGGGAAGATCGTCGTCTTGGTGGTGCCACCGCCGGGCGTCTTGTGCTTCTGCTGGTGAACGAAGCGCTGGAGAAGGTCAAGCCAGTTGTCCCGCTGCCAGACCTGTTCCCAGAGGTAGGACGTGGAGTGCTGGAAAGGGGTGGTGGACGCGGGGTTTCCAGCTCCGCCGGGTTGGCCGGGCCCGTTCGAACCAGTGTTGAACGGAAGGAACTGAGTGTTCTTGCCGCGCAGTTGCGTTGTGACGAACACCAGGTCCGGGTCGACGGCGAAGTTCGCGATGACCCGCCGCGTGAAGATCAGCTCGGTCGGGTCCCGATCGGTCCGGTACTGCTCCTTGGCCTGCTCGACGCCCTGCCCGGTCAGCGGGTTCTTCAACTCGGCCGTGGCGACGGGGATGCCGTTGAGGAACAGGGTCAGGTCGAGCCGGTGACCCCAGTCGGCCTGCTTGGTGGCGTAGGGGAGTTCACGGACAACGGTGAGTCGGTTGGCCCGGTAGCCGTTGAGTACGGAGTCGGCGGAGATGAGGTTGGGCCTGAAGTAGGCGACGTGGAGACGAACTCCACGGTCCTTGACGCCGTTCCGGAGGACGTGGAGCACCCCGTCATCGGCGATGGCCCGGTCGAGCCGCTGAGCGAATCCACGCTGGGCATCTTTGGGGTTGCCGCCATAAGCGGTGAGCAGTTCGCTCCACTCGTCGGGCTGACTCGCACTGATGAAGGTGAACAACTCGTTGGTGTTGAGCCCGAGATCGGCCCGATAGTCCACGGCGGTTGCCTCGCGCCAGCCTCGCGCGCAGAGAGCGGCGACGATGGTCGAACCGAAGGAGGACTCGTGGTGCACGGGGCTCATGCAGAGGCTCCTTCGGTTACCTTGCGTCCGTTGGCGGTGCTTACGTCGAACTGGCCGGTTACTGCGGCGGTTACCAAAGCCCGGCGGCGCTCGGCCAGAAGGTCTAGCAGTCGGTTTGCGCGCTGTTTCAGTTTGACCGACCGCTCGGTGAGTGAGTCGAGCTCACGTAGCGTCGACGCCTGTCTGGAGGATTCGACGTAGGGCACCAAGAGGTTACCGAACTTCTCGGCGTTGACATTTTGGATCGTGGCCTGGACGGCTCCCTCGTTGATTTGCCGCCAGTACGTCGGCGTGCGTGTGAAGTACCAGACGAGCCGGGGGAGGACCTTCTGGGGGTCGACGCGTGCCCGGATGAGGTAACCCGCATGTGCGGCCGTACCGAACTGGCTGTCGTAAAGGAAGGACTTGCCTGCGGTTGCACCGCTTCGCACAAGCAGCAGGTCGCCGTCGTTGAGCAGATACGGGCGTGCGGCTTCCGGCGGCAGGGATGCAAAGCTCTCCTCCCGCAGACCGCCGTCCTCGGTGATGTCGGTCGTGCGGATGTAGCGCGGCCAGTCCCGACGTCTGTGCACAGCCGCCTCGTTGGCTCCGTAGGAGGGCGGCGCCTCGAGAAGGAGCTTGAGTCGCATGGACCGTGAGGCAGCATCGCTGAGGGTTTGGTCGATCGCGGTTTCCTCGCGCTCCTTCAGAAGGTGAGTCAAGCGGAGCTGAGAGTTGATTAGCCGGTCCATCCGGTTGGTCTCGGCGTCGAGGAAGTCGGCGATGCGACGCTGCTCGTCCTGAGGCGGGTCGGGGAGTACCAGATTGCCCACCTGCTCGGCATTGAGGTTGGCCTGCGTGTTGCTCCGAGCAAACTCCGCGAGCGTTGGCTTGAGGGCCTCCAAGGCGTACTTGACAAACCGCACTTCATACGTCGGTGAGACCTTGATTCCGAGAATGGCCTGGTTCCAGCTGGCTCGTTCCGTCAGGAATGCCGTGTGGCCGAGACTTGCGTACATGCTGAGAAGCAAAGTCCCCGGATCGCCCACGGGTAGCCGTGCTGCGGAGACGCCCGCACCAGTGACCCTCCGGCCTGTGGAGGTGACCCATGGACGTCCGGACATGTCGCTGATGGACACCCATGGCAACCCCACTTCATCGTCGTCGGACCAGAAGGACGGCTCGGCGACCGAGGGTGTACCACCTGCGGTCGTAACAGCTGCCCATTTCAGCTTTGTGGTGGGGAAGGTCATTCCGTGACCTCCCCCAGAAGCGTCTGGATCTCCGCTTCCAGCGCCTTCAGCTCGGCGTCGATGTCCGCCAACGGCCGAGGCAGCTCTCGCACATAGAAGTGTCGAGTGAACGGAACCTCATACCCGACTTTCGTCTTACTGCCGTCGATCCACGCATCCGGCACATGAGGATGAACCTCCCGCGCCAAGTACTCCTCGACGTCCTCCCCCAACGGCACGTTCTCGTAGTCCCGCAACTCCGCATCCGGCTCCGGCTGCCCCTTGACGAGCTGCACCTCGCCCCCCAGATCCCGCACCCCAATCACATCCCGCAACGCCTTGTTGAACGGCGCCCCCGTAGGCCACGTCCCGCCGGCCTGCACCACCGCGTCCTTCAATGCGAGCCACACGTCCTGCTTTGTCCCCCAGCTTGACCCCACCAGCGACTTGCACGCATCCGCCAACGCCGAAGCCTGCGGCAGCTTCTGGATCGCCTTGGACGCCTCCAGCGCTGCCAGCGTCTCCTCCGTCACCTCGAACCGCAGCTTCAGTGGACGCTCGACGGTGATCCGCTGGTACCCGAAGTCCTCGTTCGCGAAGACTTTCACCTTCCCGTGCAGCGGATGCTCCGCATCCCCCTCGACGGCCAGCGCCTCCCCGTACAGCTTGACGACCTCGGCGATGTGCTCCTTGCCCAGAGCCTTCCGCTTGTCGCCCAGCGACTTCCGCATCTTCTGCCACTGGTCGCGCGCGTCCAGCAGCACGACCTTGCCCTTGTGGTCCGGGCTCTTCCGGTTGGTCAGGATCCAGAAGTACGTCGAAATGCCGGTGTTGTAGAACAACTGGTCCGGCAGCGCGACAATGCCCTCCAGCCAGTCGTTCTCCAGGATCCAGCGCCGGATCTCCGACTCACCCGACCCCGCAGCCCCCGTGAACAACGGCGAACCGTTGAAGACGATCGCGAGCCGCGAACCGCCCCCACCGTTCACATCCACGGGCTTCATCTTCGAGATCATGTGCTGGAGGAACAGCAACGACCCGTCGTTGATACGCGGAAGCCCCGCCCCGAACCGGCCGGCCTCGCCCAGCGCCTTGTGCTCGTGCTCGACCTCGTCCTTGACCTTCTTCCACTCCACGCCGAACGGCGGGTTGGCCAGCATGTAGTCGAAGGACTTCCGGGCATGTCCGTCGTCGGAGAACGAGTTGCCGAAGGCGATGTTCTCCGGGTCCTGCCCCTTGATCATCAGGTCCGACCGGCAGATCGCCCACGACTCGGGGTTGAGCTCCTGCCCGTACACCTCCACCGTGGCGTCCGGGTTCAGCTCCTTGATGAGGTCGTCCATCGCGGAGAGCATGCCGCCCGTACCGCAGGCCGGGTCGAGGACCGTGCGCACCGCACCCGGGAGCTGCAATGCGTCCCCGTCCGGGGCGACGAGCAGCCGCACCATCAGCTGGATGACCTCGCGGGGCGTGAAGTGCTCACCGGCCGTTTCGTTCGACTGCTCCGCGAACCGGCGGATCAGCTCCTCGAAGATGTAGCCCATGTTGTGGTTGGGCACGACCTCCGGACGCAGGTCAAGGTCTGTGAACTTGCCGATCACCTGGTAGAGCAGCCCGGCGCTGTCCAGCCGCTTGATCTGCTGCGCGAACTCGAACCGGTCCAGTACTCCCCGCGCGTTGTCGGAGAAGGCCCCCACGTACACCTGGAGGTTCTGGGCCGCGTTCTGCGGGTCCGCGGCGATCTTCTTCAGGGTCAGGTTCGACCGGTTGTAGAAGGAGTGCCCCGACGCCCGCCGCAGGAAGCGGTCAGGGTCGATCTCACTCTCCCTGTGCTGCTCCGCGATCTCCGCGACCTTCTCGCGCGTCGGTTCGAGCACACACTCCAGTCGCCGCAGCACCGTGAACGGCAGGATGACCTTGCCGTAGTCGGACTGCTTGTAGTCCCCCCGCAGGAGGTCGGCGACGGACCACGCGTGGTTCGCCAACTCCGTGTGCTTACTGCTGTTCAACTGGATCCCCAGGTTCCTTCCGAAATGTCCCGACCCCACCGCCACGGCCGACCGACCGGGACGGTCCGACAAGTGTGGTCTACGTGTGAAGGCCCGCGTGCCTAATGGGACGAATCGCCACCCTGGCCGCGTACCTTCCCCGCCTCCCGCGACGGCAGCAACTGCCCGCCCGTGAGCCCGCCCGCCAGCAACCTGGCCGTCTCCTCCGCCAGCCGCGCCGCCCGCCGAGCCTCTGCCCGGAGCGCGTGCACATGCCGGAACGCCTCCCCGTACCGCCGCTGCTCCTCCAGCGGCAGCAGCGGGACTCGCAGCCGTCCGGGGCTGACGCTGAGTACCGTGCTGCCCGTCGACGCGCCCGCGATGTTCTCCTCCGAGCCCAGGAACCCGGCGAGGAACCAGGCGTCCAGGCGCTTCGGGTCCGGACGGAACAGGTGGACGTGGAGTCCGAGCAGCGCGCCGGCGTCCTCCTCGCCCGCCACCCGGGCCATCGGGCCGTCCTCGCCCACGACCGCCCGTACGAGGACGTCTCCCACGGTGATCACGGGCGCCGTCGCGCCCCGAAGCTCCGTAGGGTCACCCGTGGGACCCGAACCGCGCGAGATGTCCGAGCCGGTGAGCGCCGCATGGCCCCCCGCCCGCACCCCGCTCCCGTCGTCCTCCGCGCGCCCCCGCGCACCTTCCGGCACCGTACGCAACAGGGTGAGCGCCCCACCGCGCGCCAGGTCGGACGCCGTGGCCGTCCGCCACTCCCGTGCCTTCGCGCCCGCCGCGCTCCACTCCTCGTGACCGGCCGCCCGCGCGAGCGCCTTCGCGGCGTGGGCGAGGTCCCGGCGGGTGGCGTCGACCTCCGCCGACAGTTCCGCCGGATCGATGTCGGACCGTGACGCCCGTACCAGCCTTGCCGGGGTCAGATCCACCACGTCGTCCAGCAGGTCCACCACACCGACCGCGTGCGCGACACCCGGTTCGCCCTCGAATGCGTCCGGGTCCTCCGTGAACGCCCGCCACGCACCCAGAGCACGCGCCGTGACGCCCGGCCAGTCCAGGGACGCGGACCGGCTCACTCCCCGCGTACGGCCCGACGTCGTACCGGTCGCCGCCGCCCCCGCCGGCGCTTCCGCCGCCGTGTCCACGAACAGCACCGACTTGCGCTCCGGACCGCCCGGCTCGGGCCGTTGCAGCACCCACACCTGAAGCCCGACGTGCAAGGGCACCGACGCGCCCACCGGCAGCGCGATCACCGCCCGCAGGGCGCCACTGCGGATCAGCTCCTTCCGTACGCGCCGCCCCGACGCACGCCCGGCCGTGGCCGGCGGCAGCAGCATCACCGCGTAGCCACCCGGGGCCAGATGCGCGAGCGCATGCTGCACCCACGCCAGCTCCGACTCGGCGCGGGCCGGGACGCCGTACGCCCAGCGCGGGTCGTAGGCCAGCTCGTCGTGCCCCCAGTCCCGGACGCCGTACGGCGGATTGCACAGCACCGCGTCCGCGATCAGCTCCGGAAACGAGTCCGCGCGGAGACTGTCGGCGGCGCGCACGGTGACCGTGGCCTGGGGGGCCGTCAGCATCAGGCTGACGGCGCTGCGCCGGGCCTGCACGGGCAGGTTGTCCTGGCCGTACAGCTCCCGTGCTCCCCGCCGCGCGGCGGCCGCCAGCAGGGTGCCGCCACCGCAGGCGGGGTCCAGGACACTGGACGGGGAGCCCGGAATCAGGCGGACCATCAGGTCGGCCAGCGGCGCGGGCGTCAGATACGCGCCGGACGCGGCGCTGTCCTCCAGCTCCCGTTCCGCGAGCACACGCAACGCGGCCTCGCCGCCCTCATCCCGTACACAGGCGTACAGCGCGCGCAGGACCATCGCGTCGTCCGCCTCGAAGTGCACCGGGTCGGCGGCTGGCACGGAGTCTCCCGCCGCCACCGTGTCACGCTGCGCGTGCGCGACGAGATCCGCGTCCGGCAGCTCCGTGGCCGCCGTCAGCTCCTCCGCCGCATGCCCCGCCGCCGCGAGGACGAGGAGCAGCAGCCCCTCCGACGTACCGCTTCCGCCGTTCTGCGCGCGCAGGCGCAGCGTCGTGCGCAGCTCCTCCGACGGCGTCGCCGCCGAGGTGTGACCGCGCGAGGCGAGCCAGGTGCGCACGGACTCCAGGTCGTACAGCGGACTGCTGTCCGTGCCGCCGGACGGCGCGGGGAAGTCCTCGTGCCGGCGGCGCCAGTTGCTGACCGTGGCGCGCGTGACCCCCGCGATGCGGGAGATCTCGGCGGCGGTCACCTGCGCGGATGACTGGGGCATGACGGCAGTCCTGAGCCTCTCTGGAGTGAACAGTCAACAACCTACAGCGTTCGTCAAATCTGTCAACGTGATTGACGGCGCTTTCACTGTCATGCTTCTCTGGTGTTGCTTCCGAGGGGAAGCCGCAAGCACTCCGGGGGGAGTCCCATGCTTCTGACCATGCCGACGGCCGTCGTCGAAGGCACCCAGCTCACCGTGATGCCGTTCCGCGCCGACGCCGTCGTTGGAACGATGTCCGTGCCGACGCTCGTCCAACTCGTGCCCTCGCCCCGCGCCGAGGAGGACCCGCGCAAACTGAAAGCGGCCTCCGGCCTGGTGCGGCGGCACGCCGAGCTGCGGGCCACCGTGCAGCGCACGCTCAAGTCGTCCCAGAAGGGCAAGAACGTCGGCCCCTACGCCGAGTACATCGCCGCCGGACTGAAGGGCGAGCTCGGCGCGGCCTGGTCCACCCCGCCGGTCACCCTCTGGCACGCCGGACCGCTCGCCGCGCTCAGCGACGAACTCGTCCTTGGCAGCGGACTGCGCACCCTCACCGTCGCGCCCGGCACGATGGTCATCGCCATCGACGGCGAAACTCAGACCACCGCCTGGCACGACCTCTACGACGACCCCGAGACGTACGGCCTCACCTACCCCGAACTCGCCCAGGTGCGCCTGCCGTTCGAGCTGTACATCGACCTCGCGCCCGCCGACGCCCGGCAGATCTTCTACGACCGCAACGTGCAGGGCGTGGCCGTCGCCAAGAACCTGGCCATGTCCATGGACCAGCGCGACTACGGCACCCGACTCGCGCACCTGGTCGCCGACGCGGTGAACGTCGACGTGGACGGACAGCGCGTGCCGTTCGCCCGGCTCGTGAACGTCAGCAAGCGGCAGGTGTCCGCGAGCGACCGCGAGGTCGTCACCCTCTCCGCACTGCGCGCCCTTGTCGTCACCACGCTCTACGGACGCAACGGTCTCCAGCGGTCCGCCGAATCGGTGCACGAGGACGAACTTCCGGCGGCGTACCGGCCCGAGCAGGTCGAGGCCACCGTCGTACCGGTCCTCGCGCAGCTCATCGCCCGCCACGCCCACCACTTCACCTCGCGCAGCGCCATCACCGCGCCCGCCGTCCTCGCCGGCATCGGCATCACCGCCCACCACACCATGCCGTGGACCGACACGGCGTCAGCCTTCCGCACCGACGACCTGGTCCGCCTCCTGGGCGACATCCGCTGGGAGCGCGAGGCGAAGTACTGGGACGGCGTCGCCGCCAAGACCGGCACCTCCGGACGCCTCAACTTCAGCGGCGGCGTCAAGGACTCCGGCGGCCGGGTCGCCGAGGCGATCCTCTACCCGGCGACCGAGGCGGGCCGCAGGATTCGCGGCTTCTGAACCCCGGCACACGCCCGGACGCACCACATCGCGGACCACCACCCACCACGCCTCCGGAACGGAGCACACCATGACCTTCCACCAGCCTCCGCCGCTCCCCGACCAGCCTCCGCCGCTCCCCGACCAGCCTCCGCAAGGCGCCGGCCCCTTCGGTCTCGGCGCCCCCACCGGCCCGGGGCGGCCCGCAGGCGACCGCAGACGATGGCTGAAGTACGGAGGCGTCGCCCTGGCCTCCCTCCTCATCGGCGTCGGCATCGGCACGAGCAGCGGCTCCGCGGAAACCGGCGAGGCGACGGCCGCCGACACCAAGGCGGGCCCCCGCCCCACGGCCACCGTCACCGAAACCGCCGATCCCGAGCCCGCCCCCACCGTCACCGAGACCGAAACGGTGACGGCGAAGCCGAAGAAGACCGAGAAGCCCGGCCCGGCGACCACCTTCTCCGGCGAGGGCGAGTACCTCGTCGGAGAGGACATCAAGCCCGGCACCTACAAGACGGCGGGGGCGCAGGACGAGTTCGGCTGCTACTGGGAGCGGGCCTCCGACGCCAGCGGCGAGTTCGAGTCCATCATCGCCAACAACAACCTCAACGGCCCGGGCCGGGTGACCCTCAGCAAGGGCGAGTACTTCAAGACCAACCGATGCCAGGAGTGGGAGAGGGTCGGCTGAGACCCGGCGTTTCACGAAGTGACGAGCGTCACAACAACCAGACAGGGGTCGGCGGAGTCGAACCATGAGCCGATGTCCGACGTCTGTTCCGGAAGCGGCAGAGCACAACGGTAAGAGAAGGGCAGAACGGACAGCATGCCGAAGCGCGCACGACGGGCCGATGTGCTGGCTGTGGAACAGCGAGCGGTCGACCACGCCTACCGCTGCCTGGAACGCACGCGACAGGAGGCCCAAAGCCTCAAGGGGGTGTCCGCCGCGGCCAGCGGCAAGGACGCGATCGACGTGAACCAGGCATGGGAGAGCGAGCTGGCCCGGCTCGACCTCAACGGCAACGCCCTGGTGTTCATGCGGGCCGACGTCGACGAAGGAACCGGCCGGGAGTCGTTCTACATCGGACGGCGCGTGCTGTTCGACGAGGAGCGCAACCCCGCCGTCATCGCATGGAACGCACCGGCCGCGATCGAATGGCGGCTGACCAGCGAGCAGGACCCGGGCGATGTGCGCCTGCTGCGCCGGATCGTCTGCGACGAGCGGATCGTGCAGCGGTACTTCGACCTGCACGGGACGGACGCCGAGAGCCGCCCGCACCAGGCTGCGCGGCAGGAGCCGGACGACTTCGCAGCGGCCGGTGCCGGGCACGGCTCCCCGCAGGAGGGTGAGCGGGACAGCCGCACCGCTGCGGAGCTGGAAGGGCTCATGGAGCCCGAGGAGGCAGGCGAGCTCGAGGAAGCGGACTGGAATGACCCCCTCCTCGACGAACTGGACCGGGCTCGCGACGGTGCCATGCACGACATCGTCGAGACGATCCAGCGCGACCAGCTCCGTCTCGTCTCGGAGCGGCCAGGAGGCGTACTCATCGTCCAGGGAGGTCCGGGCACCGGCAAGACAGCGGTGGGTATGCACCGCGTGAGCTGGCTCATCGACAACCGGCATGTGGCACCGGACGACATCCTGGTCGTCGGACCGAGCCGCGGATTCCTGGACTACGCGAGCAGAGCCCTGGTCGAACTGGGCAGCCGGGGTGTGACCATGCTCGAACTGCCCGCACTGTGGTCGGGCGGGAAGGCTCGCCGTGATCGGCACGAGACAGCCCTCGTCAAGTCCGACGCACGGATGGCCCGTGTCCTGCGGCGGTCCCTCGACCATCACACGAACACCACGGTCGAGCGCCTCGAAGCGCTCGTCGGAGGCCCCGAGTTCGTCTTCGAGCTGCGTCGCCGGGAAGTCGTCGTACCCGTCGCGGAGATCGCCGCCATCGCGGCCGACGCCCTCACCGGCGACGGCCCTTACCGTGTCCGCCAGGAACGCTGCGTCCAGCAACTGGTGCAACACCTCACCCAGGCCTACACCGGCACGCTTCCCGGCCCTGCCGACACCGACTACTTCCCGGAAGTACGACAACTACGGTCCGTCATGCGGCTGCTGCGCCGTATCGCCCCCGAACTCTCGGCCCGCGACGTGCTGCGCCGGCTCCTCGCCGGAGGGGCCCTTCTGGCGGCTGCGGCCGAGGGGATCCTCACCTCCGAGGAACAGACGGCCCTCGTGGACCGGCAGGATGGTCACACCCGTGCCCCGACAACCGGGGAGACCAGCCTCGAGGACCTGGTCTGCCTCGACGAGTTGGAGTACCTGTTGTCGGGGCGCCCGGAGCGAATCTACGGCCACGTCGTCGTCGACGAGGCGCAGGACCTCACGCCGATGCAGGCACGCTCACTGGCGCGTCGCTGTCCCGGTGGTTCCATGACCATCCTGGGCGACCTCGCCCAGGCGACCGGCCCCTTCCCGTACCAGGACTGGGAGGTGCTCGGCACCACGCTCACCGGCAGGGACGGCTGGCGGGTGGCCGAACTGCTGACCGGATTCCGGGTGCCTGGTGAGGTCATGGACTACGTGCGGCCCCTCGGCACCCACTGTGCGCCAGGTGTCGGCGTGCCCGACTCGGTACGGCGAACGGGCACGGACGTGGTCGTCGTCCGGGGCGGGGACCCGGCGCGACGCGCCGGCGAACGTGCCCTGGCCATCGCGACGGGACCGGACGGTGCGCGCCGGGACCGCACCACAGCGGTGATCGTTCCCAATGTGACGGCGTGGAAGGAAACCGTGGCCACCGCCGTCGCGGGGCAGGAATCGGTCTCCGTGCTCACCGCAGACGAAGCCAAGGGCCTCGAGTTCGATCACGTCGTCGTGGCCGAGCCGGCGGCGGTCACCGCGGACGACCCGGCCGGCCCGCGCCGGCTGTACGTCGCACTCACCCGGTGCACCCAGTCCCTGACGGTCGTCCACCAGCGGCCTCTGCCGCCGTGGATCGGCGGGCCGGCGAACGCCGTACCCACTCCGAAGCAGTTCCTGGCACAGGTCGGCAGGCGGAAGAGCCCGCAGGGCACGTCCGGCCTGTGCACCCGCTACCGGGCGGACGGCACTCGGTGCGCCAACGAGACACGGCAGGCGGACGGGTGGTGCCGACAGCCGGGATGCGGAGGGTTCCGTACGGCGGAGCCCGCGCTCCTCGGCAGGAGCGACTATCTGGGAGTGCCCAAGGAGGGCGTGACGGAGTCAAGGCTCGAACGCACACCGGAACAGATCGCCAACATCCGTATCACCTCGGCGGCTTGCGGTGCCTTCGTGGTCCGGCACCGGGGCAGCCTCGGCGAGGCGGCCGTGGAACTCCACGCCATGCTCGCCCCTTTCCTCGCCGAAGGCCGCCACTTCCGCTCCTCGGACGGCTGGCTCCTGGACCTGGAGGGCTACCGCCTTCTGCTCGACGCCGACGCGCGAGCCGTCACGGCGTACGCCACGGGGCATCCCGAGCGCAGCTACGCGCAGGTGGCTGCGGGAGTCCCCTCCCGAGTGGGGCAGCAGGCACGGGGGGAGCGGCGATCGGCTCTCACGCCCCTGCAAGCCGAAGCGGGCGGGGGACTGACCGACACCGCCGCCGTGCGCGCGATCGACCCGGACGCTCTCCACGTGACCGAGAGCGCCTGCGTCTCCTTCGAACGACTCACCCAGTCCGCGCGCCTGGCCGACGACGCATTCGTCGGACGGCTGCGGGAAGAGCTCACGGCCGACCTCCTGACGGGGAGGATCGAGTGGGTGGGAGACCGGCTTGTCGTCGACGGCGAGCGCTGCCAATGGTGGATGCGGCAGGACGGCCGGGTCCTCACGGGGGTCCTCGGCGCCGGAACCGAGATCCACCGAGGGGCCGAGGCCCGACAGGCCGAAGAACCCGTACACGAAGGGAAGAACATGCCGACGACCGGCACAGCGGGTGAGGCCACGACTGGCGTCACGGCGCCGAACAGCGACCCAGGCCTGGCCGTCATGGTCGCCGAGCGTGAACGTTCGGCCCGGGCCGATCGCGCGCATGAAAGCCTGCGCCACAGACTGCTGGCCGACCTCTACGAGGGCTCCGGGGACGTGGGGGTCACCGCCTACGCCGACGCGTGGAGTCACGGGCCCGACGGTACGACCCTCTTCGAGGTGCTGGCCGACGGCGCGCCGACGTACGGCCGGATCCGTGAGGCGGCGCTGCACCTGCTGGAGGCCTCAAGCCTGCACGCCCAGGAACGTGCGGAGTACCTGGTCGTCGTGCTCCGTGAGCCGCCGGCCGAGCCATGGGCCGTGGACGCCTGCGACCGCGCGTTCAGCGTGGATCTGGTCTGGCGGGACGGCGACGAATGGGTCGGCCCGGCAGCGGAACGCGTGCGGCAGACGGCGCCGGACGAACACGACGCGGCAGAGCAAGGGTGACCCTCGGCGGTCGTGAGCGCGGAAGGCACCGGACGGCGGACTCGTGTCCGCAGGGGCTTCCCGGACGAGTGATGTGAGAGCAGATGACGTACGAGGAACGGCCGAACTCAAGCCCGGGTCCAGACGCTTCGATGTCCCGGGCGGAGTTGGTCGAGCAGTGGCGCGAACGACGCCGCGCACGGCGTACCCGGCCGGACCAAGCCGCCGGCGCGGGGACGGCGGGCCCGGACGGATTCGCCCTGCGCAGATGGCGCAGGGCCGGTGTGTTCGGTGCGGACGCGGTGCGACGCGTCGAGCGGCTCCTGCGCGACCTCGTAGGCACCCCGTCCGGGACGGAAGAGGAACCGGGCTGGGCGCTGGGAACACTGCGTCAGTGCCTCGACGGAGATCCTGTCGCGCAACTGCCCTCCGCCGTCCGCGCCGTCCTGGACCACCGCACGGCCGACCACGCCGCGACCGCCATGACGGTCATCCACGCGTGTGGTCTGCCGTGGCTGACGCCGCACGGTCAGACCCGGCTCGAGCACCTTCTGGGCCCCGGGCCGGCCGTGTTGTCCCGAGAGGACCGCCCTTCGGCGTCCGAGGACCTGTCCGGAGCCTTCGCCCTTCAGTACGCCCTCCGCCACGACGAACTCACGGGTCTGCCGCGCACCGTGCGGGATCGGATCCTCCCCTGGGCACCCCTCGGGACCGTCGACGACCTCGTTGACGCAGGTGCGGTCACCCGGGACGACACACCATGGGAACGGCGGTCCGACCCGTGGGAACGGAACTACCTCAAAGCCCGACTGGCCCCCGAACTGATCGACCGGGAAACCGCCGAGATGATCGGTTGGCAGGAGTACGTGCGACGCGAGCGGTTCCTCGACGGACAGGAAACGGAAAGCGAGGAGGGCGGGCTGTACGACCTGCTCCAGCGGGCCGCCGAAGGAGACACCAGCGTCCTGAAGGAACTCGAGTACGCACTCCCGCGCACCGTCGTGCTGAGACTGCGCCACATCAGGGACGGCGCCCTCACCGGCAACTGGGAACCGGACGTCCTCGCCGACCGTGGACTGTGGCGGCTCATGTCCGCGCTGTGGGAACCGAAGGCCGCCGTCCAGGCCCGTCGAAGCGCATTCCACGCGGTGGCCGCACTGCGCCACGCCTACGACTGCATCTGCGCGGGCGATCTGAAGAAGGCCCGTGCCCAGGTGAACAGGCTCCTGGACCACGAGGACGGGGACCCCCAGCAGTACGCCGAGGCATTGAACATGTCCGCGTACCTGGCTCTCCTGGACGAGGACCTGAACACCGCGCTCATCGCCCTCACACGTGTCGCCGCCACCCGGCAAGCGGCGGAACCGAACCTCGACCTGATCAAGCTGCGGCAGGCCACTCCGCGCAACGACCGGCCGCACCCCTCCAACCCGTATCTGGAACTCGGCCTGCCCCACCAGTCGGTGGTCTGGAAGCAGCGGTATCGCGATCTGCGGCGCGAGTTCGCCGACGACCGTGAGGAAGCGGCCCGCCTCAACCGGGCCATGCGCCGCATCCAGCAGGCCGAACAACGGGAGGACTGGTCCGACTTCTTCGTCCTGCCCCTGGACGCGGCGGTGTTCCAGCTTCCGGACGAGCCGCCCGTCACGCTCGTACCGCCGGTCGAGCCCATGCCCCGACAGACGGCCCCCCACGACCCCGACGACGCGGCGACGGTGCGACACCGTGCGGTCGCAGACCTTCTCCCCACCCTCCTCAACGCGCCTCGGCGCCCGAACCACCAGCACAGGACGAAACCGTGAGCAAGCCACAGCATTGGAGCAGGGAGCCAGACTCCCCGAAGGGTCGACGACGCGGGGAGAGGGGGCGAACGCTTGCTCCCGAACTCCTGATGTATCGGCCTGACGAGTTGCTCAACCCGGCTGAGCTGTTGAAGCGCTTCTCAGAGAGCGCCCAGCGGTTGATCGAGAGCATTCCTGACGAGGACCGACCTGGTCAGAAGGACATAGTGTCCGCCCTGCGGCAAGGTGTTCTGGAGGCCTTCAGGACCCGCGAGGAACACCTGGCACGCCTCGTTGAATGCGACCTCGAGGCACGAGGCTCCGGTAACCGGATGAGCACGCTCAAGTGGCAGGTCTCTATTCGTAAAGCCCTGTTGGGGCTGGGCGTTCGTGTCGTTGAGGACGCAGCAGAACGTGAACTTTTCGTTGTCGTCGAGGGTGATGGCGAACAATTCGAGATCGTGCGACCTGCCTACGTGGATCAAGCCACCGGCAAGCTGATCCTCGCGGGGCAGCTTCGCAGAGTGCTCGGTGTGGCGGAGCCCACCGGTTCCGATGAAGAGACGCAGAGCGCTGGAAGCGAGGAGAAGCCGTGACCGCGACCGGGATCGACTTCGGGACAACCAACTCGGTCGTCGCGCAGTGGCAGGGGGACGGCGTCGAGGTTCTTCCGCTCGACGGGCACCATCTCGACGCCGACTGGCGCCGGCCCGGCTTCGACCTGCTCTTCCCGTCGGTCGTCGGGATGAGTTCGCTCCGTAGTGGGCCCCTCTTCGGATGGGAGGCGAAGCTGCGCTCCGAGGAGGCCGCCGAGGCGTGCAAGCGCCTGCTCAAGAGCGACGAGTACGTCACTGTGCAGGGCCGCCGCTTCGCCGCCACCACCGTGGCAGCCGGCGTCTTCACCGCCATGCAGGACGGCGCGCGACAGAATCTCACCGAGATCGATCGGGCCGTCATCACCGTGCCCGCGAACGCCACGGGGGCCGCCCGCTACCGCACGCGCGCCGCCGCCCGCTTCGCGGGCATCGAGGTCCAGGCACTCCTCAACGAGCCGACGGCCGCCGCGATCTCGTACGTGCATGAACTGCAGGAGGAGGCGCCGCAGATCCTCGTGTTCGACTGGGGCGGCGGAACGATCGACGTCACGGTCCTCGACTACGAAGACGGGTTCTTCGAGGAGCGCGCCTCTCGTGGGGTGACGGAACTCGGTGGGCTGGAGATCGATCGCCGGCTGCGCAGAATGGTCCTGGAAAGGGCTCCGGCCCGGCGCGAGTGGACGGCCGCGCAGAAGCGACAGTTCCGGCTCGACGTGGAACGCAGCAAGATTCTGCTGTCGTCCCAGCAGTCCGTGCGTATCCGGACCCCGGACGACAAGGAAGTCGAAATTTTCCAGGAAGAGTTGGAAGAAGCGATCACGGATCTCGTCGACCGGGCTCTGGCACCGGTCGAGGAGTGCCTCCGGGATCTGCACATGGCCCCGCTCGACGTGGACGACGTTCTCATGATCGGGGGCACCAGCCAGATCCCCAGTGTGCGTGCGGCCGTCGCGGAAGCCCTGCAAATGGAGCCCGTGCCGACGTACCTGTGCGATCCCATGACCGCCGTGGCGCGTGGTGCTGCCATCGCCGCGGCCGTGCTGTCGAACGAGACACCTGGCGTCATCCAAGTGGCCAACAGCCATGCACTGGGGACCGTGACCAAGAAGCCGGACGGACGCCGACAGTTCAGCGAGATCATTCCCAGGAACTCGCCGCTGCCCTGGAGCGAGCGGAAGAGCTACACGCCCACCCGTGACCACGAGCGCAAACTCACGGTCGAAATTTGGGAAGGGGACCCGGACAAGGAGCTGAGCGACTCCGACAACGTCCAGCTCACCGAATTGACCCTCATGTACCCGAAACCGCGCGTGCGGGAGGAATCCAGATTCGATCTGGAGTACACGTACGACTCCAACGGTCTGCTGCACGTCAAGGCCACCTTGGAGCACACGGGCGAGGTCGTGGTCGACGAGGAGGTGAAGAGCTTCGGCTCCGGTGGCCCGACGCCGGAGGTACGCAAGGAACTCGACGACCTGCTCAAGGCGAATCCCGCGTCCCCACGGGCCCACACCGTCAACGGATCGGACACACCGTCCCGGCCTGTCTCGTCGTACTCCGGTACGGGCGGCCCCGGGCAGCGCGACGAAGTGCACACGGTCGTGGTCGATGGCTCCAACCTCGCCTGGATCGGCCACTCACCCGCCCGCCCCGGTCTCTACGAAGAGGATGACCGGCCGAGTTACGCCCAACTCATCGACGCTCGTGACGCACTGGCGCTCAAGTTCCCCCGAGCGGAGATCCACGTCGTCGTGGACGCCACCTTCCGGCACAAGGTCGCAGAGGTGGAGAAGGCCGCGGTGACCGCGGCTCTCAGCAAGGGCGCCATCCTTCAGCCGCCGGCCGGGACGGAGGGGAAGGGCGATGCCTTGGTCGTGGCCATCGCGGACGAAGCGGGAGCGGTCGTCGTCACCAATGACAACTACGTCGAACTACAGCACCGCTACCCATGGTTGCGGGAGCAGGGCCGAGTTCTCGGAGCCACGCGCACCGGCGACAGGTGGGTTTTCACCTCACGGACCTGTGTACCACCGCGCGGATGAACTGAGGACCAGCCGCACGCCTTCTGACCGGCACGCGACACAACCGGGGCCGAAACCCACCCTCAGCCTCCTCCGCAACCTCAGTAGGTTGGCGGGATGAGCGATCAACCGAATCTGGAGACAGCCTGGCGTCACCTCACGCACTGGCTGGAGGCGAACGCGCCGGTCTCGTACGCCTCGCTGCTGCCGCCCGCCCCGGAACAGACCATCGAGGCCGCCGACGCCCGTCTCAGGCAGCACCTCGGCTTCGGGCTCCCCGCTGAGCTGGGCGCTCTCTGGCGGCTGTGCGGCGGTGTGGAGCACCAGTACATCGAGGCCAACGAGGAGGAGGGAGAGGTCGGATCCGGGGCGTTCCTGCCCGGCGGGATCCTGCTCGGCCCGGCGGATGCGCTCAGGGCGCGGCTGCCCGAGACCGGCCGCGAAGACGCGTGGCGAGGCGCCGCCGTGGTGCCGTGGCTGACGGGCGACGAGGCGGGTCCCGAGTCCGGGCACTACGTGGGAGCGGACGGAGTCGGACGCTGGTCGCTGCCGGACAACCTGACCTGCGACAAACCGGACTTCCCGTCGATCGCCGCCTATGTCGATGCCGTGCACCGCACGCTCGTCGAAGGGCCCGCCGACGCCATGGGCCCGGACGTCCCCGGCCTGGTGTGGGAATGTCTGGTCTGGGACGACCCCGACGCTCCGCTGCTGGACGATGCGCTGGAGCACTGGCACCCCCTCCACTGAGCCGTGAGCCCGGGGCCCGCCTGGCCGGCGGGTCCCGGGCTCACGGCGTTGTGGCTACGGCTTCTTCATCTCGCAGACGAGGGTCGCCGCACCGGTGTCGCAGTCCTTGAACCACAGCCGACCGGGATCGACGGCGAACGCGTCGCCGTCGATGACCCGCATCCGGGACAGGAACTCGTTGCCGTACTTGTTCATCGCGCCCTGGTTGACGTACCCGGACATCGAGGAGCGGCCGCACTTCTCGGTGAACACCGGTGCGTCGTAACGCGTGTCGTCGAGAAGGTGTTCACTGCCGTCGTCGGCCTTCGCCGCCACGGTCTGGATGCACTCGCCGCCCCCGGCCTTGCCGGCCGGATTCAACCCGCCGGCGGTGGCGGGCAGGCCCACGGTCTCGTACGCCGAGGCGAACGGCACCTCGTCACAGTTCACCTTGTCTGGATTCGGCAGGGGAACCTGCGGACGGAACTCCGGGTGCAGGAACGTCTTCGGATGCGGCACGAAGCCCTTGGTCGGCACGTATCCGTCGGTTCGGCTGCCGCCGTAGTAGCCGCACACCCGGGCCCGGATCTTCTTCTTGGTCCACGTGGAGTTCACACGGCCGTTGTCCGCGTCGGGACGGTAGTGCATCGGCTCGGCGATCGTCCCCAGGCCCTTGACGCCGGACTTGTTCTGGACCATCCACAGGTGAGCCGCGGCGGCCGGGTAACGGGCGGCGTCCATCTGGTACTCGGGAACGTACTGCGTCAGCACACATCCCGGGTCGCCGTAGGATTCGACCTTGTCGCAGCGCACATCGATACCGGGCGAGCGGGCGTCGCCACCGTCGACGTCGTCGTCCTTGCCCTCGATCGGTACGTACTCGCTCTCCGGGTTGAAGATGAACCAGATCGGCAGTTCCCTGGACAGCCCGGCGTCGGTGGGACCGGCGCCGTCGGTGGAGCCGTCCCACTTGTGCGTGGCGGTACCCGTGGCCATGTGGGAGTCGACCGGGTTGCTGTCGCCTCCGCCCTTCCAGCTGAGGTCGCCGTAGAAGTCGAAGTTCTGCACATCCCTGCCGTCGGTGGCGTCTTCACAGGCGCCGCTGAAGCACATCGAGTCGATGTGGGCGATGGGATTGCCGTCGCCGAACAGTACGGACCGCTCGTCCCCGGGGAAGTCGTTGTAGACCGGGTTCATCTCGATCCACGTCTTGATCGTCCCGTCGTGCCGGTCGGTCTTGACCTGGAAAGCGATCTCGAAGGAGGCATGGTACTCCGCGATCTTGGCGCCGTGGAGGTAGTACTCCTTCTCGTAGTTCAGGTCGAAGAAGACGCAGGCTTCGTTACGGGTGATCAGCGACTTCTGCGCCTCCCCGGACAGCGTCGGCTGGCACCAGGTGCCGGTGACGATCGGATCGGGGTAGGACGGGGCCCGCATCCTGCTCCGCTCAGCCAGTGCCTTCGCAGCCTTACGGGTTCCCGCGAGCGACCGCTCGTCCTTCGGAGTGATGGTGACCGTCTCACCGCCCTTCCTCAGGGTGCGGGACGCGCTGCCCTGCTTCCAGTCCGCGATGCGCTGCGGTTCGTTGAGGTACGGGGCGGCGTCGGAGGTCAGGTCCGGCTGCGGCAGCTTGATGTCGATCTTCTGCGCGCGGTTGTAGTCCCGGTTGCCGGCGGTGAACCCGTAGTCCCTGATCGGGCCCACGTTTCCTGCCCGGTCCACGGTGCGCGTCTGCGTCACATGGTTGCCGTCGGCAGCCGGCGTCGCGGTGTAGGAGGCTTCCGGTGCCGGTGCTGCGGCCCTGGCCGTGGGCGTGGTGGTGCGCACCGACTCCCAGCCGCTGTCCTCCGCGTCGTCCTCGTACGGGTCGAAGCGGTACTGCACCTCGTACGGGGACGGGTCGCCCGTCGTGACGTCGAAGCGGCCCTCGATTCCGGCGCCGCCACCGCCCCAGTTCTCCGGGTAGGTGCTCGACGTGACGGACTCCGGTTCCTCCGGTGCCGTGGTGTCGACGACGAACTGGGTCCAGGGGGACCAGTTGAGGTTGTAGTGCGTGCCGTCGTAGGCGTTGGTGCGGAACTTGTAGGTCTTGCCGTCCTGGAGCTGTCCGGCCGGCACAGTGACGGAGGCGGGCTTCCCCGAGTCCACCGAGCCCGACACGATCAGGCCCTCACCCGCCGGGGTGCTGATGGGAGTGTTGGTGGCGGCGTCGTAGACCTGGAAGGTGGCGGTGACCTTGTCGCCGTCGGCGTCGGTGAAGGTGTCCCGCAGGGTCGGCGTGGTGGTGTTGACGGCCCAGACGCCCGCGTACTGCCGGAACGGCGCGCCGGCCTGCCGGTTCGTGCCGTCCGAGGGGCGGTAGTTGTAGGTGACGGACAGCTTGGGCTGATTCGTCGTGGCGTTGGCGGAGTTGACCCGCTTCCACTGCTTGACGTCGTCGGTGGCCGCGCGCAGACCCATGTGCCCGCGGGAGGTCTTGGCGGACGCCCAGGTCTGGACGAGGGCGTCGACATCGGCGTTGATCCAGCCGTCGGCGCCGCAGGACGGGTTGCCCTTGGTCTCGGTGGAGGAGTGGTACTGCTGGTTCCAGGCGGGCTGGCTGGTCCAGCGCGAGGCGGTGGACGGGGCGCCCGTGTCCCACACGGTCCAGCTCTGCGCCGTGCAGTCGGTGTTGCCGGAGTGGAAGTTGTACAGCGACAGGTTGGTGTCGACGATCAGCGCGTCGGCGATCGCCGAGGTATTCCAGGTGATGAAGGAACGGGCCGTGCGGAAGGTGCCGTCGGCGTTCTTGGTGCCGGGGTTGCCGAGGTCGAGTTCGGTGTCGGCCGACCAGTCGACGGTCTCGCCCTGCTGGACGTAGGTGTCGAAGGTGTTCGCCAGTGCCGAGGTCGAGGGGTCGACAGTGACCGGGTAGACGGTCTCCGGGTTGGCGAGGAACGCCGCGTCCGGGGTGATGACGAGGTCGATCAGGCCGTTGCCCCTGTCGACGACCTTCATGCCGACCCGGGTGCGGTTCTCGTGCTTCCCGGACCGCTTGTCGACCGACGCGTCCCACATCACCGGGGCGGGCATGGTGGCCCGTGCGTCGCCGGTCCTCGCGTCGGTGAAGGTGACCGAGCCGTCTTTGTTGGCCTTGGCCTTGAGGCCCTTGGCCTTCACCGGGAGCGTGTAGGTGTAGCCCGCCGTCTCCGGCCGCTCGCGTATCTCGACGAACTGCTCGAATCCGGTGCGGGTCGCCTCGACGACGATGTCCGCGCCGGGGACGGCCTCGCGGTAGCGGGCCGTTGTGCCGTCGATCGCGGGTGCGGACAGTCCGCCCTTCCACTGCAGGGTCACGCTCTCGTCGCCCTCGCCGAGGGTGACGAGGTCGCGCGGGGCGGCGTCCTTCGCGGCCCGCAGCGACGGAGCCCTCGTGCCGCCCTTGCCGCCCAGGCGCAGGCCATTGGGGTGGTTCTTCGCCCGGACCTCGCCGTCCGCGCCGCGGGCGAGGGTGACGTCGACCTTCTGCCACTTCCCGTCGCGCAGGACTCGCTCGGGGCCGGCGGTGAGTTCCGTGGTCAGGGTGCCGTCGGGGTTGGCGACGGTGTACGTCGTCTCGGTCGTCTCGTCGGTGACGACGACCTTCTTGCCGGTCCTCTCCGCCTCCAGGACCGCCCACGCCTTGGAGCCCTTGGCGTGCCGGGCCGCCCACGCCATGTCGGAGGCGAGGATCTCCTTCTCGGACGGCTGGTGACTCCGCAGCAGGGCTTCCTCGGCCTGAGGAGCCGCCGTCACGGCCGCACCGCCGGCGACGAGGGCTGCCTCGGCGATCAGCAGCAGGGCTGCCGCGGTCGCCGTACGGGACACCCGTCTGCGCCGTCTCGACCCGGAGAACTGTGTGTCAGGTGACACGAAGTGCTGCCTTCCTCTCGGGAATTCAAACGTGTGTGCTGGGCACACAGTTGCAGGACGCTATGTGCATCGAGCGGATGGCAGTAGTGCATTTCTGGCCCCGGTGGGGGCTGCGGTTCTCGTCAGGCCGCGACGGCGTTGCAGCTACGGAGGTACGGCCCCTCAAACATCGGATTGGCCACACCTCGGCCTGGCTCCGAGGGGCGTGAGCGGCAGTCCGCCGGTCGCCGATTCGCGGATATGCCGCGAGGAAACCGTGGGTGTCGGACGAACCGCTCGTAAGGCCTCAGCCCCCTCAAGTCGTCATGCCGAGAGGTGATTTCTGGCCGGAAGGCGTCTCCAAGTCGGTGCCGGGCGCGTGACCTCGTAGTTGCCAGGGTGAGGGCGGCCGCAGGTATGTGGGCGAGACTGGTTGACTTCTTCCGCGCCGCCGACACCGGGCTTCCGGCCGGGCGGCCCGCGCGCCGACACATCGCTGGGGCTCACCGAAGGAAGTGCACGTGGAGCAGTTCGCTGCGGGCAAGGTACTGTGCGGCAGGTACCGGCTGGACCGGGTTCTGGGCAGAGGGGCGATGGGCCACGTCTGGCAAGGGACGGACGAGTATCTGGAGCGTCCGGTCGCCATCAAGACCGTCGCCGCGGATCTCCTGGCCCTGCCCGACTGGCGCCGTACCGCCCTGGCGCGGTTCGAGCGGGAGGCGAAGACCGCGGCGCGCCTGGATCACGCCAACGTCACCACCGTGTACGACGCGGCCGTCACCGAGGAGGTCTGCTGCCTGGTGATGCAGCTGGTCGACGGGACGACCCTCGACAACGTCGTCGACTGTGCCGACGAGGGGTGCCTCTCCGTGCCGGCCACGGTCTCGGTGGCCGTGCAACTGTGCTCGGGGCTCTCCGCGGCCCACGCCGCCGGCCTCGTCCACCGTGACCTCAAGCCCCAGAACGTCATGATCTGCACCAGTGGTCTGGTGAAGATCCTCGACTTCGGTCTCGTGAAGGTCCTGGCGGACACCGACCCGCAGCTCACCATGACCGGTGAGACGCTCGGCAACGTTGCCTAGGCCTCGCCCGAATTCTCGCCGGGGACAGGACGCTGGACGGACGCAGCGATCTGTACGCGGTGGGCTGTCTGCTGCACCACATGCTCACTGGCCACCCTCCCTTCCGCGCCCGGAACCCCGCCGAGCTGGCCCGCTGCGAGAGGCGCGGGTCCGGCTATGCGGAACCGGGCACGTCGGCATGTCACCAGCAGTTACACCGTTACGGCAGGGGCTTGTACATGGGCCGGGGTGCCGTCGTGCGGAGCCGCGGCCCCCGCGTAGCGGCGTGAAGGAAGACGGCGCAATCGTCCGAGTCGGTGGTCAGCGTACGGTGCTACTTTCCGCCACATGACTGTTCATGCGCTACGCCTGCTACGGCAGGACCGCCGCCTGGCCGAACTGGCCGCCTTCCCCTTCGACTTCGACCTCGACCGCGCCGCCCACGGCCATGTGGAGGAGGTCCGCCTCGCCTCGGGCGGGCCGTTGGAGGTGGTGGCCGGGGACGACACCGGCGGCACGTACTTCGTGTGCGCGGACGGTTCGGTGCTCTACGCCGACTCGGAGGGCGCTGCCGGGGTCATCGGCTCCAGCGTCGACGAGGCCCTGGAGCTCGTGATCGGCCTGCCCGGCTGGCGTGACTACACAGGTCTGTCGCCGGACGACGGAGAGGAGGAGATCCTGGCGTGCGTCGCGGAGACCGAGGAGGGGATCCGTGAGTACTACGGCATCGACGAGGAGCGGGCCGAGCTCCGTGCGGCGCTGGGCTTCCCGGAACGCTCCCCGGTCGAGCTGGTGGGCAGACTGCGTGCCGCGTTGCTGCGCACCGAGCCGCACTTCGTCCTGCTCGACGCGGACGAGGGGTGCGCGTACGACCGGCTGGGCCCCGACGGTCCCCCGCTGTGGGAGACAGTGCTCGCGGCGGGCCGCGCCGATCTCGCCCGCCTGCGGGAGGGCGACCGCACGGCATGGCGTGAAGTAGCCGAGGACCCGGTCCGGCGCCGGATCACCCTGCGGGCCGCGCAGTTCGACCGTGCCGAGGGCGACCTGGAGGTGCTGCGGCACCTGCTGCGGCACGAGACACGGTCCTCGATGACGGACGAGTTGCGGCTCGCGGCCGTGCTGGTGGGCCTGCACGGGGACACGGGAGATCTGCCGCTGCTGCTCGAGGTCCGGGAAACGGACTACGACACGGCGTGCGGCCTGGGCGGCATGCCGGAACCGGGGGCGAGCGCGGACGAGTTGCGGCAGTGGGCGCGGGAGCTCGACGAGTCGATGTTCGGGACGGACCCGTCGGACGAGCCGGTCTCCACCTGGACCGACCTGGCGCGGGACCAGGGGATGACGGAGCTCGCGCGGGTGACGTTGATCCGCGATCTCGACGGCATCGTCATGGACCAGAGCAGACTCCGCCGCCCCGGGGCGCCCCGCACCCTGGCCACGGCTCCGCTGAGCGGGCTCGCCCGGGACTTCGAGAAACTCGGTGACCTGCCCCAGGCGCTGCGCGCCCAGCGCCTGTACGCCGCTCTCCAGGAGACGGCATGGGACCGGGCCTCGGCCCGGCACACCCTCGCCCGCCTGGAACGGGAGGCGGGCCGGCTGCCGCAGGCGGTGAACAGCCTGGCCGCGGTGCGCGAGGCCCTGGCCACCCCGGGCGACGACTCGCTGCGCCACTGGCAGCGGGTCAACCTCGGCCGCTTCATCGCCGAGGAGCACTACCGGCTCACCCTCGCCCTGGCCGACGCGGGCTGCCCCGAGGAGGCCCGTGCCCTCCTCACCGCCGCCGACGCCGTACTCGGCGAGCTCTCGGACAACGCAGCCAAGGGCGTCGGCGAGCTCGCCGAACGGACCGCCGCACGAGTGCGGGAGGCCGACTGAGGACGCGTGCAGGCCCCCGCGTCAGGTGAGCCGTGCAGGCTCGTCCCACCTGTGACCAACGGATACCGGGCCGCCCCCCTGACGGGGACCATCGGCAGCAACGGGAACGACGGGGCCGAGTGGCACGAAAGCTACAGTGTGAACCGTTCCGGGTTCGGTAGAGATGCTCACTCCGGTCGACTTTCGGCCCACAGGGGCGTCAATAGACATGCAGAGATGCAGATGGAACAGAAGGAGACGGGGTGTCCTTCGAGCAGGAATGGGCGCAGCTGAAAGCCGATGCGTCGGCGCGGCAGGCTGACGGCAGCATGCGGCTCAACCAGCTGCCGGCGGACTTTGGCGGAGGCGCGCCGGATCTGGTGGCGAAGGCTGACTCCATCAACGGGAACGCCAACCTGCTGGTGGAGATCGCCGGGCTGCTGCACGAAGGCCGCCCGGACGCCGAGCTGACCACCCTGGCGCGGAATCCCAGGGCGCACGAGGACGTGGCACGTCAGGTGGAGCGCTTCGCCGAGTTCGCGGGTGACCAGTTCCTGGACACCATGGCCTTGTTCGCAGCGCTGTCGACCCGTCTGCGGATGGCCGGCGGGGACTTCGCGGAGATCGAGGACGCGACCGCCCGCCGGTTCCTGGAGGCCGTGCTCGACGGCCGTTACGTCTCGCCGGGAACGCGATGAGCGACGGACTCAGCTACCGCAAGGACGTCGAGTTCTTGGAGAACTGCAACCCGCCACTGGTGGAGCGCAACGCGGACGAATTCGGCCGCCTCCAAGCGCTCCTGACGGCTGTCGCTCCCGCGGCGGAGCGGGCGGAGAAGCACACCGAGTGGCGCAGCAAAGGCAGCGTGCACTACACAGCCAGACTCGTGGAGGGCCGCCGCCTGGTGGACGAGCTCGCCGAAGCCTACGGGCACGCCGCGGGCGGGCTGCGTCGCTACGCGGAGGCGCTGACGGTGGCGAAGGCGTACTACTCCAATGGTCTGGTCAACGAGCAGGCGCTCGCGAACCTGATCCACACCAAGGGCACCGCGATCACCCGCACGGCTCAGGAGGCCGAGCCGATGCGGCAGTGGGAGGACATGCGCGCCACCACCGGCGTCCTGGACTTCTTCGCGGAGCTGACCATGGACGTCGACGACATCCGGGACGAGGCCAACCGGCTGCACGATACGGCGGGCGGCGACTTCGACCTGGCACGGACCACCGAGGCGGAGGCCCGCGCCCTCTGTGTCCACGAGCTCAAGCAGGCGTACGACCTGCTGCCGGACTTCCAGGTATTCCTCACCGAGCGGGTGGACGTCGCCGCTGCCATGCCCGACCTCCGGCGCGAGGCGGCCGAGGCGAGCAGTAACCCGGTGACCCGGTTGCCGGGCAGCGGTCCCAGGCAGGACTACTACCCGACGGCCGGGGACGAGCCGGTCTCCCCGACGCTCCAAGGCATCCGGATACAACTCGCTTCCTTGCCGGGCGCAACGGACAGCTACTGGATTCCGCCCCTCCAGTGACCAGGAGAAGACCGAATGGATCCGGGCCGACAAGGACATCATCAAGGCCGCCGCGCAGAACTCCGGGCTGCCGCCGTCGATGGTGGCGGGTATCGCCTGGAAGGAGATCGCCGGCCAGCCCGGCCCACTCGACGACATCACCGACACCCTCCGGGAATAAGCCGACTCCCCGCTGAGCCCCATCGCGCCGGAGAACCTGCCGTCACGACTGGGCGGTGACCCCGACGAGACGTCGTTCGGGCCGATCGCCATCCAGGTACGGCGTGGCGCCGAGGTGCTCGGCTACGACCCGGAGAACCTCACCGGTCAACAGCGAACCATCGTGGAGGAGTCGCTCCAGGAGCCGGGGCAGAACATCTTCATCGCCGCCGAGTACCTGGCTCAGCTCAAAGCGGAGAGCGACTTCGCCGACGTACCCCCGGAGGAAATGACCGTGGAGCAGCAACAGGAGCTCGCCGCGCGGTACAACGGGGGACCGTACTGGGGAGAACGACCAGGCTCAGCGTTATGGCCGGGGCTTCGCCCATCACCTGGACCAGGCAAGGAACGCGATCCGCTGATGCAGTCCTCGAAGCCCTCGCACACCGGAGACAGGCAGAAGATCGGTCACTCCCGTCACCCGATGGACGACCGCCCGCACCACCCCGACGACGACCGCCGCCTGCTCCGCGTGATCCTCGCCGTGCCGGTGGTGCTGTTGACCCTGGCGGCGGCGTTCTTCCTCTGGCTGGCGATCAACACCCGTCCGGACGGCGACTGGGACCAGGCCGCGTACGGCGGGATCGAGCTGGCCAGTGCCTTGGCCGTCGTCTCGGCAGGCGCGGTGGGAGCCCTGTGGCTGGCACCCTCGGTGCGGCGGGTGATGCGGTGGCCGTGGGCGGTACCGGCTGTGGTGCTGGGAGTGGCGGCGGTGGCGCGGTGGGTGTCCAGCGGGGCGTGAATGCCCACTGCTCCGCGAAATCGACCTCCTGGTCGCTCTGTCCCCCTCGCACCCAGCCCGTGGCCGGCGCCGCCCGCACCACGACGACGAGGTGTGCCGCTCCTGGAAGGCACACCCGACCGATCCACCGAGGAGCTCGAAGTGGCGTCGTTCCCGGCCCCTACCACCCGTCACGTCTTCCAGGACGGAGCACGCCATGACCTTCCACCAGCCTCCGCACGCCGCGGGCCCCATCGGCCTCGGCGCCCCAACCGGCCCTGGGCGGTCCCCCGAGCCGCAGACGATGGCTGAAGTAGGGAGGCGTCGCGCTGGTCTCCCTGCTGATGGGCGTCGGCACCGTGGGCTCGGAGGACTCGTTCGGCTGCTGACCCGTGAGCCCGGGCCGAGCGGGGCGCACCGCAGGGCACTTGTGGCGAACCCCTGCGGTGCGGGTCCTACTGATAGTGGATACGGCGCGGCACGGCCAGGTGCTGGCCGAACTCACTCAGATAGTCGTCGAAGAGTCCGCGCAGCGTGTGACGTCCGTGGGCTCGGCCCCGTTTGCTCGGTCTGCCATGGCAGCTTTTGTGCTCAGTCCCCCCGCACCGCCGTGTACCGGACCGGCCAGTCCTGCACCTTCACCAGAAGGCCCTCGCTCGCGAGGTCCCGGAGGATCTGGCGGGTGCGCTTGTCCTGCGGGTCGTGGCCCGCGTCGCGCAGCGTACGCAGAGCACGTTCGGTGTCCCAGTGGCCGCCGTACGTGCGCACGGCCTTCTCGAGATCAGCGCGCTGGCTGCCGGGCTGCTCGGTCAACGGTCCGCCCCTTGCGCCTGGTCACCGATCACGGCGCCGTGCGCCTTCTTCGTGTGGTTGGCGACGCTCGCCGGAGCGCCGACGTAGTCACACGCGGTGCATGTGAGCCACACTCCCTCGGACACGGCACGCGCGCTCACCGAGTGGCCCGGGCCGTATCCGTGTCCGCGGAGCAACTGGGCGACGGAGGAGCCGTACTCGACCGCGAGCAGTGCCGCCTCCGCCACCTTGTCGTGACCGGGGGCGAAGAACGATCCGGTGCCGACCTTCCTTGCGTAGCCGCACCAGCAGGTGCCGGTCGGAGTGAGGCTGGGAAGGGTCTTCTGCGTCATGCCGTCACGGTAGATCAACGAACGTGGAGGCACGCGGGCTTTGCCCGGTTCGGTGACCGCACTCGTAGCATGCCGACCGTGGCAGACATCTACGAACTCCAGCTGGCGCTCGACCTTCCGGACTCGCTCCCGCCTGAGGACCTCGCCCTGCTGCGATGGCACCTGGGTCAGGACGGTGGCCGGGAGGACGGCGGTTTTGAGTACCCCCTGTGGGAGGCCCGGGGTGCGGCGCTGCGGATCGGGGGCTCACTGGTAGGTGAGTTGAACTCCAGTGGTGCGGGATGGGCGCTGACCGTGCGGCAGGAGACGCACCCCGACGACTTCGACGATCTGCGGAGGATCGTGGTGTGGCTCGGCGCCCGTACGACGACCGTGGGCACGGTCGGGTACCTCCGCTTCTACGAAGCGCATCACCCCCACGTGCTGATCGCGGAGAGCGGAGCCGTACGCCGAGAGGTCCTGCGTGTCGACAAGGGCGTGGGGGCGGCGGACCAGGTGATCCCCGACTTCTGCGCCTGAACGGCGGTCGGCGCCGCACCTTCTCCCGGTGCGGCGCCCCGCACCCCGTTCACTTGATCGAGCACTCCTTCACGTCGAGAGGTTCCGTGTTGCCCGCCGGTCTGCTGCACAGGACCTCCGCCTTCGACAGGCCCTCCGGGGTTCTCCGGACCCGGGCGAGGACGATGCTGTGGCCGTGCCGTTCGCCGTACAGGGGTGCGTCGGTGAAGTCGATCGTGCCGGTGGCCATCCCGTCGAGTTTGACGCCCCTGAGGTTGATCCAGGTCGCGGCGCGGCTCTGACGTACGTCTCCGAGGCTGGCCGCCCAGTACAGCGCACGCGTCGCGTCATGGGCGAGGGCCGTCTGTCCGCTGGCGAAGTCGGCGGCGTCGTACGTGGCCTCGCCGTCCTCGAGCCAGGGGAGGTGCTCGGCGGCATCCTGGTAGAAGGCGGTCCCGGACGCCGCCTCCCGCAGCTCGGCCAGGGCGGCGTGGTACAGCGTGATCCGCGGGGCCACGCCGTCCCGGCCGCCCGTGCCGGAGAACTTGGCCTTGCTCAGGTCGTCACCTGTGAGGATCGAGATCTCCCTGTTCGCGCAGCCCGGTTCGACGCCCAGCTGGGTCATCAGCGGCCCGATGTCCTCGACCCGTCCGGCGAAGTAGATCACTGAAGGGACGTTCTTCCCCCGGCAGATGCTCTCGGCGTGCAGCCGCAGCTCGGGCTTGCCGTTCGCCACCCCGTAGGTCCGCGCGGGCAGTAGCCGGAAGCCCTCCCGTCCCAGCATCTCGCCTCCGTAGAGGGCCTGTTCACTGGTGTAACGGTCCTGCGACTCCTTCGTGTCACGGGCCAGCACCAGGGCGTGCGGCGCCTTGTCCCGGCCGCGCAGCTGCCGGGCGACGAGGCCGAGCGCCTCCGCCTGGTGCTCGTCGGGAGCCGCCAGGCTGAACCAGTTGGAGAACTCCTTCGGCAGATAGGTCGCCGAGTTGGTGCCCGAGACGACGGGGAGTCCCGCCGAGTGGAGCCGACGCGTCACGTCGGGGCTGCTCTGCAGGTCACGGCCGAAGCCCACGACGCCGACGACGGTCGGGTCGCGGTCGGCGTACTCGGCGATCGCGTCGGCCGTCACACGCTGGTGCCCCATGTCCGCACCACCGTTGGCGAGCAGCAACCGCACCTTCACCCGGTAGTTCTCGTTGACGACGCGTTGCGCGAGGTAGACGCCGGCCAGTTCCTCGGCGCCCTTGACCAGGGACGGGTCCACCGCTGCCGAGCTCAGCGGCCCCGCGTACACGACCGTGACGTAGGCATCAGGGTGTTCGCGCAGCACCTCGGCGTTCTCGGCGTGCACCAGCTCCTCCAGCTCGCGCAGCCTCCCGCCCTCCTCGTCGGTTCCGCCGGAGAGGTGAGCGCCGAACCGCACGTCCGATGCGGCTATGCCGACGCACTCCGAGCCGCCACCGGGCGCGGGCCGCAGCTCGGTGTCGCGGTCGGCGGTCAGCAGGCCCGCCGAGCAGTACGTTCGGTGCAGGTCACGGGCGTGGACGACGCCGACGGTTGCGGCAAGGGCGAGGACCAGGATCAGGCTGTGCGCCGACCACACGACACGGGCCACGGAGAGCCGGTGCCCCGCCTTCACGCACCGCCAGTCCGTCTGGCGCAGCTGCACCAGCTCGTCACGAGGCAGCGCGATCCTGAGCACCCAGGGCAGGGCGTTCGTCCTGCTCGGCGACTGGTCGGCCCGGAGGTTCCCGGCCCATTCGTCGTACCAGTGCCGCAACCGTTGCTGCAGGCGCGAGGGCCCGGGGCGGAGCGAGGGCTGGGGCTGCGGCCGGTTGACCGGCTCGCTCGGGTCCGTGCCCCGGTCGAGCAGTGCCGCGTCGCCCGCCGCCACGCCCGCCACGATCAGCAGCGGGTCGAGTTCGCTGCGCCGGCTGCGGACGTCGCTGACCGCCCTGACCAGTTCGATGCCCCCGTTCTCCCGGCTCACCCGGCGCAGGAACAGCACCGGCGGCCGGGTCCGCTTCAGCCCTCGCAGGTCCCAGCTGCCGCGCCGGTGGCTGTCCCGCAGATCCTCGAAGAGCGCGAGCACGTACAACTGGAGGGGGAACGGGCCGCCCTCGCGCATGGCCTCGGACACGTCGTAGGCGCGGGCCGCTATGGCCCGCCAGGAGCGGACCGGCCGCAGGAGCCGCACGCTGGTCGGCCGGCGGCGGGCGGCGGACTGGAGGAACGTCGTGGTCAGGAACCACCGGCTCTCCCTGCGCAGCCACAGGAAGAGGGGCGCGCGTCCGGGCACGTGGTTCAGGGCGGCGAGCAGGATCATCAGCCCGATGCCCGCGAGGACGGCGACGTACCACTCGGGACGGGTGAGCAGCGCGGTGCAGGCTCCCAGAGCGCCCATGGGGAGGAACTGCTGCACGTCGTTGAGCAGTACCTGCCGGTTGCGGCGCGAGGGTCTGCGGGGGCGCCAGCGCTGCCGGGCCAGGATGCGCAGAAGGTGCGTCTGGGCCTGCTCCCGCTGGGCGTTCCCGTCCGGGGTGCCCGCTGGGGCGGTCGGCCAGTGCTCGCGCATCTCCGGATCGTCGGTGGCCTCCTGGAGGGCACGTACGAGGCCCAGACGTGGGAAGGAGTAGGGTCGGTAGACGGCGGAACGGTCTCCCCACTTCCGGGAGTCGCCGAGGTCGCGCAGAAGCCGCACGGCCTGGGCGGTGGGGTCGAGGTCTCCCGGCTGCGGCTCGGTCGGGGCGACGGCCAGGCGCGTACCGTGGCGCTGCTGCCCTTCGACGAGTTCGTCGACGAGTTCGGTGACGCGGTCGTCGTCGACGGCGTCCTCCGCGTGCACCACGATCACCGGCATTGGGGGATCGCCTGCCCGGAAGTCCTGGATCAGCGACTCCAGTTGTCGCTGGACGTCGATACCCGCCCCGGTCGACATGCCCGGGTGACCGCCCGGGCAGTCCTGAGGGAAGTTCTGGTCGCGGCCGTGCATGGACACCCCCCGTGGTCGTAAGACGCGTGTGTCACAAGCGCCTTGTGAGGATATCGCCCGTCCCTGACAACTGCGCCAGGTCAAAGGGCAGTTCGTTGGGGTGGTGAAGCCGCCGTGGCGGAAGGTCGCACCATCGGGTGATGCTGTATGACGGGGGTGCGTGCGGGGGTGCCGGTGTCGTAGGACGGGGCACGGGTCGGTGTGCCGCTGTCGGACGACGGACAGCCCGGGTGCTCTCGGCGCCGGCCGCCTACCACCGACCGCCTACCGCCGACGGCCGACCGCAGAATCCAGGTGACCGTGGCCCCGGCTTCCCGCGGGCTCCCCCGCCCGGCCCCATTGGGCCGCCCGGGTCACCTCGACCACCCTGTCGCGACGGCTGCCGTGCGCCCCGGCGCCGTCGGCCGCACGATGGGCCGTGCTGCCGGCCGGCGAACCGATCGGTACCGGTCGGATGCGAAGGAGGGACCCCGCGATGGGCGAGCTGTACATCGACGGCGAGTGGACGGGGGCCGCCGCCGGCGGGAAGCGGGACGTGGTGAACCCGTACGACGCCTCCGTCGTCACCACCGTGGACGAGGCGGACGCCACCGACGTGGACCGGGCGGTGCGCGCCGCCCGGCGTGCCTTCGACGAGGAGGACTGGGCGCACGTTCCGACCCGCCGGCGCGCCGACCTCCTGCTGCGCGTGCACGACCTGCTGCTGCGCGACAAGGACGAGATCGCCCGGACCGAGACCCTCGACACCGGCAAGACGCTCACCGAGGCCCGCATCGACGTCGAGGACGTGGCGAACGCCTTCCGCTACTTCGCGGAACTGGCGGGCAAGGACGGAGGCCGGGTCGTGGACGTCGGCCCGGACGTCCTCAGCCGCGTCGTCTACCAGCCGGTCGGGGTGTGCGCGCTCATCGCCCCCTGGAACTACCCGCTGCTCCAGGCGTCGTGGAAGGTCGCGCCGGCGCTGGCCGCCGGCAACACCTTCGTCCTCAAACCCAGCGAGACCACACCGCTGACGACCATCGCCATGATCCGGCTGATCGAGGAGGCCGGCGCACCGCCCGGCGTCGCCAACCTGGTCCTCGGCTCCGGAGCGACCGTCGGTGCGGCGCTGACCGCCCACCCCGAGGTCGACCTGGTGTCCTTCACCGGCGGCCTGGCCACCGGCCGTACCATCATGGCCGCCGCCGCCGAGGGGCCGAAGAACATCGCCCTGGAACTGGGCGGCAAGAACCCCAACATCGTCTTCGAGGACGCCGACTTCGACGCCGCCGTGGACTATGCCCTCGACGCCGCCTTCCTGCACGCCGGGCAGGTCTGCTCCGCCGGTTCGCGCCTGCTCGTCCAGGACTCCCTGCACGACCGGTTCGTCGAGGCCCTCGCCGAACGCGCCCGTGCCATCCGGCTCGGCAACGGCATGCAGGAGGGCACGGAGAGCGGCCCGCTCAGCTCCGCCGAACACCGTGACAAGGTCGAGCGGCACATCGCCGCCGCCAAGGAGGAGGGCGCACGGCTCGTCACCGGCGGCACCCGCCCCGACGACCCGGAGCTGAGCCGCGGCTACTTCCTGCTGCCGACGGTCTTCGCCGACTGCGACAGCTCCATGAGCATCGTGCAGGAGGAGGTGTTCGGGCCGGTGGTCACCGTCGAACGCTTCCGCACCGAGGACGAGGCCGTGCGCCTGGCCAACGACACCCGCTACGGCCTGGCCGGGGGCGTGTGGACCTCCGACGCGAGCCGTGCCCAGCGCGTCGCCCAGCGGCTGCGCCACGGCACCGTGTGGATCAACGACTTCCACCCCTACGTACCCCAGGCCGAGTGGGGCGGCTTCGGTCGCTCCGGCGTCGGGCGCGAGCTGGGCCCCACGGGCCTGCGCGAGTACCAGGAGGCCAAGCACATCTACCAGAACCTCGCTCCGGCCCCCTCCGGCTGGTTCAAGGGCTGACCGGGCGCGGCCCGCCACCACCCGACGGCACCGAAGAAAGGCGTTCCATGGCCTCCACCACCCCGCACGGCGCCGAGTCGTCCTACGACTACGTCATCGTCGGCGGCGGCACCGCCGGCTGTGTGCTCGCCGCCCGCCTGAGCGAGGACCCCGACTGCCGCGTCTGCGTCGTCGAAGGCGGTCCCAGCGACGTCGGTGACGAGCGCATCCTGCGGCTGCGCAACTGGATCAACCTGCTCGGCACGGAGTTCGACTACGGCTACACCACGGTCGAACAGCCACGCGGCAACTCCCACATCCTGCACTCACGGGCCCGCGTACTCGGCGGCTGTTCCTCCCACAACACGCTGATCAGCTTCCTGCCGCTGCCCCAGGACCTCGACGACTGGGTCGCCGCGGGCTGCACCGGCTGGGACCCGGCGACCATCCTTCCGTACCGCGACCGGCTGCAGACCACGATCGTCCCGGTGGCCGAGGCGGACCGCAATCCCATCGCCAAGGACTTCGTCACCGCCGCCTCCCGCGCCACCGGCGTCCCCGTCGTCGACGACTTCAACGCCGAGCCCTTCGCCGACGGCACCGGCTTCTTCTCCCTGGCCTACAAGCCGGATGGCAATCTGCGTTCCTCCGCGTCCGTCGCCTACCTCCACCCTGTCCTGGACCGCCCCAACCTCACACTGCTCCTGGAGACATGGGCCCACCGGCTGCTCACCGACGAGTCCGGGCGGCTGACCCGCGTCGCCGTCCGTGGCGCCGACGGCGAGGCCGCCACCGTGCGTGCGGAACGCGAACTCCTGCTGTGTGCCGGCGCCATCGACACCCCTCGGCTGCTGATGCTGTCCGGCATCGGCCCGGCCGACGACCTGCGCCGCCTGGGCATCGACGTACACGCCGACCTGCCCGGCGTGGGGGAGAACCTGCTGGACCACCCCGAGTCCGTGATCGTCTGGGAGACCGAGGGCCCGCTGCCGCCCAACTCCGCGATGGACTCAGACGCCGGCCTGTTCCTGCGCCTCGACAAGGGGCAGCCGCGCCCGGACCTGATGTTCCACTTCTACCAGGTGGCGTTCACCGTCAACACCGAACGACTGGGCTATCCCGTCCCCAAGTACGGGGTGTGCATGACTCCGAACGTGCCCCGGGCCCGCTCCACCGGCCGCATGTGGCTGCGCAGTGCCAACCCGGCCGAGCACCCCGCTTTGGACTTCCGGTACTTCACCGATCCGGAGGGCCACGACGAGCGCACCGTCGTCGAAGGGCTCAAGGTGGCCCGGGAGGTTGCCGCGACCGATCCGCTGAAGGGGTGGCTCGTGCGCGAAGTGGCGCCGGGCCCGGAGGTCACCTCCGACGCGGATCTGTCGGAGTACGGGCGCCGCGTCGCCCACACCGTCTACCACCCGGCGGGCACCTGCCGGATGGGCGCGGCGGACGACCCGATGGCCGTCTGCGATCCGCAGCTGAGACTGCGCGGTGTCGAGGGCGTGCGCGTCGTCGACGCGTCGGTGTTCCCGACGATGCCCACCATCAACCCCATGGTGACGGTCCTGCTCGCCGCCGAACGCGCCGCGGACCTGCTCACGGGGCGAGCAGCGCGGTGACCGGCCGGCCGCTCCGCGCGAGGCCGACGGCGACGGGCCGGCGCGTCCCGCGCGCGGCCGCGAGAGATGCCATCCGGGAGCCTGTGGCCCGACCCTCGGCGAAGGAGGAACACGACGGTGTCGACCGCTGGTGACAAGGGCTCCGGAACGTCGCCGGAGGAGATGGCGGCCGAGAACGAGCCGTCGGGCCCGGTACGGCTCAAACCCGTGGTCTTCTTCGGGGCGGCCCTGCTCGTCCTCGCGATCTCGCTCTGGGCGATCGTCACCCCCTCCGGGGCGGAGGACGTCATCGGCGTGGCGGTCGGCAAGATCTCCCACTGGTTCGGCTGGTACTACTTCGTCGCCGCCACCCTCTACCTGCTGTTCGTCGTCTTCATCGCCGCGTCCAAGTACGGCACGGTCAAGCTGGGCCCCAAGCACTCCAAGCCCGACTACGGCCTCTTCACCTGGGGTTCGATGCTGTTCGCGGCGGGCATCGGCATCGACCTGATGTTCTTCTCCGTCTCCGGGCCCGTCAGCCACTACCTGGCGCCGCCGCAGGGCGACCCGCAGACGCTCGAGGCCGCGCGGCAGGCGGTGGTGTGGACGCTGTTCCACTACGGCATCTCCGGCTGGGGAATGTACGCGCTGATGGGCATGGCCCTCGGCTACTTCTCCTTCCGCTACCGTCTGCCGCTCGCGATCCGCTCCGCGCTCTACCCGATCATCGGCCGCCGGATCCACGGGCGGATCGGCGACACCGTCGACCTGGCGGCCATCATCGGCACCGTCTTCGGCATCGGGGTGACGCTCGGCATCGGCGTGGTGCAGCTGAACTACGGACTGAAGGTCCTCTTCGACGTGGAGGAGGGGCTGGCCGCGCAGATCGCGCTGATCGTCATCGCGGTGGGCATGGCCACCGTGTCCGCGGCGTCCGGCGTCGACAAGGGCATCCGCAGGCTGTCGCAGCTGAACATCCTGCTGGCCGCGCTGCTGATGTTCTACATCCTGGTCGTCGGCGAACCGTTCCGGGTGCTCAACGCCGTGGTCCAGAACGTCGGGGACTACGTCAGCGGCTTCCCGTCGATGACCCTGAACACCTTCGCCTACGACCAGCCCACCGAGTGGCTGGACGCCTGGACGCTGTTCTTCTGGGCCTGGTGGGTCGCCTGGGCGCCGTTCGTCGGGCTCTTCCTGGCCCGCATCTCCCGCGGCCGCACCCTGCGCGAGTTCATCGCGGCGACGCTGGTCATCCCCTTCCTCTTCACCGGCCTCTTCCTGGCGATCTTCGGCAACAGCGCCCTGTTCGTGGTGCGCGACGGCAACACGGAGTTCGGCGAGACCGCCATGAACGTCCCCGAGCAGGGCTTCTACAGCCTGCTGGAGCAGTTCCCGGGGTTCATGTTCAGCGCCGGTCTCGCGACGTTCGTCGGGCTGCTGCTGTACGTGACCTCCGCGGACTCGGGTGCCCTGGTCATGGGCAACCTCAGCGCCGAACTGCCCACTCCGGTGACCGACGCGCCCTCGTGGCTGCGCATCTTCTGGGCGGTGGCGACAGGACTGCTCACCCTCGCCATGCTCATCGTGGGCGGCGTGGAGGCGCTCACCAACGCCACCATCATCATGGGGCTTCCCTTCTCCTTCGTCATGTTCCTGATCATGGCCGGGCTCTATCTGGCGCTGCGCACCGAGCGGATGAAGGTGGAGGCGCGCGACACCACGCTGCCCGCGTCACTCTCCGGGCGTATCGCGCAGCACGGTCTGCCGGGCGCACCGAACTGGCGGCACCGGCTGTCCCGGGCGATGGCGTTCCCGGGCAGGCGGGCGGCCGCGCGATTCGTCGAGCAGGTGTGCCGCCCCGCCTTCCGGGACGTCGCACAGGCGCTGCGGGAGCAGGGCGTGGAGGCGGAGATCCTGGAGGGGACCGTCGAGGACACCGGCCTCAGCCACATCGGCCTGCGAGTGCCGATCGGCGCCGCCGACGCGTTCGTCTACGAGGTGTGGCCGGTGGAACTGCCGACCCCCGCGTTCGCCACCCGGTCGGTCAGCACGCACGACTCCTATGTGCGGTTCGAGGTCCGGCTCACCGAGGGCAACCAGGACTACGACGTGATGGGCTACACCAAGGAACAGCTCATCGCCGACAGCCTCGACCAGTACGAGCGGCACCTGGAGTTCCTGCGGGTCCACGACGAGGCGGCCACCCGTTCGAGCTTTCCCGACCACCGCCCGGACGCGGCCGACGCGCACCTGCCGGAGGAGTAGGCCCGGCCCCGGAGGGCCGGCACGCGGTCACATCGGCAGCGGGGACACAGGAAGGACGGGATCGCCGAATTCCGCGCGCAGGGCCTGGAAGGCGGTCACCTTGTCCTCGCCGAAGCGGCGGACGTGGTCGGCGTACTCGTCGGGGGAGAGGAACACCGACGGCCGGGACTTGCTGTGGAACTTGTCCGCGTACATCACCAGGCGCTCCTCCTCCGTCACCGCCAGGTAGTCGGCGGGAGGGATGGGCAGGTTCTGGCTGACGACGTCGTGCCGGGTGAGGCCCACCCCGGTGTGGTGGGAGCAGAACCTGCGCAGTGGCTCGGGGAAGCCCTCGCGCTCGAGGAGTTCGTGGCCGAGCAGGCCGTGCCGGACGTAGTTCGGGTGGTCGAGCCGTCCGTCGCCGTCGTAGAGGCGGTAGACGCCGATGTCGTGGAGGAGGCAGCCGGCGCGGACCAGATCGGGGTCGAGGTGGGCGAGGCGGGGCGAGGAGAGCAGTTGCTCGGCGACGCTCCAGACGATCTCGCAGTGCGTGTGGACGAGTGCGAACGCCTCGGGGGTGGGTGCGTACTTCTCGTGCAGCGCGCGTGTCTCCGCGGGAGCCGGAATCCTCATCGGGGGAGCCTAACAACCGCCGGACCGGCGCGGGCGAACAGTTCCCGCCGACGCCTGTTTCACGCTATCAGGTGAAGGTGCCGGAGAAGGGCACGGGGCGAGGTCGCGAGCCGTTCGAGCTGGTGACGGGACATTCGGTCCACGTCGCACCTCACCTCACGGCAACGGGAGCACACCATGGGACTGCACTTCCACCGCAACCCCGACGGCACGACGACCGGGCGCAACGACGCCAACGGATTCACCGTGACACACGCCGAAGAGGAGGAGGTGAAACGGCAGTTGTACGAGGACGCCGGGTGGGAGTACACGCCGCCGCCGACTCCGCCTCCGCCCGGGTTCCACCGGTTCTCCCTGGTGCACGACGAGTTGCGGTCCTCCGGGTTCGAGGACGAGCGGTACGCGGGGCTGCGGGACCGTCCGCCGGAGGGGTGCGCGCCGGTCGACCGGGGGTGCTTCACCCTGCGGTGCGAGCGGCCGGGAAGGACGCTGATGGACGCGGTCGCCGGCACCGTCGCGGAGATCCGCCGTGAGCACGGGCTGGTGATGAACAGCCTGGGTGTCGGGAAGCCCGCGGAGTGGTGGGACGCCGGCACCAAGGACGGATACGCGGCCGAGACCGTGGCGCACCTGCTGCTGACGGCCGCGGACCGCGCCCGACTGCTCGGGTACGGGCGCAGGGACGTGGTACGGCTGCTCGACGCCACGGGGATCGAGTAGCCGGCGGACGGGGCGGCGGGTCAGGCAGAGGCCCCGCCTCGCCCGGATGTCAGCTCGCGACCAGTTCCCGCCGTACCTCGCGTCCGGCCGGGGCCGCCGCCACCCTGGACGTGCGCCACAGCCACAGCACATCGCGGCCGAAGGACCACACCAGGAGACCCAGCGCCAGCGCCACCACCGCGACGTTGACCGCGTGCGGCAGCAGGGCCGCGCCCGCCACCAGCAACAGCACACCCTGGAGCGCGGCCACCGTCTTGCGGGCCGTGCTCGGCGGCAGCGGGGCGGTCAGCCAGGGCCAGACCCGGGCCGCCGCGACGAAGACGTAGCGCATGCCCCCGATCAGCAGCACCCAGGGACCCATGGCCATCGACACGTACACGCTCAGCACCAGGATCAGGAACGCGTCCACCTCCATGTCGAAGCGGGCGCCCAGCGGGGTCGCCGTACCGGTTCTGCGGGCCACCTTGCCGTCCACGCCGTCGAGGATCAGGGCCACGGCGGTCAGACCCACGAAGAGGGAGACGGGCGGTGAGTCCTGGAACGAGTCGGCGACCAGCGCGGTCACCCCGCCGACGAGGGTGGCCCGGCCGAGGGTGACCCGGTTCGCCGGGCCGAAGGACCGCAGCCGGGACCGGTGCAGGGCCCGGGAGAGCACCGCCCAGGTGGCGATCGCGAACGCGAGGCCGGTCAGCCAGCCCGCGGGGCCCATGCCGATCGCCGTACCGATCAGGGCCAGCAGCAGGATCTGTACGCCCGCGCCCACGGCGGTCTCCTGCTGTACGAGCCTCGCGTCGTAACTGTTGTTCAGGGCCACCGAGCATCCTCCGGCCGTGTGACAGAGTCGATCAAGGCCGCTACCTTGTGCGCGGCCTGTGCACCACTCGGTACGCGTGCAGGATCCCGATCGTTCAGGAGGATTTCGATGAACCGCACCGCACGTGCGTTCTGGCTCGACTCACCTGGCCGAGGGGGGATCCGTGAGATCACCCTGCCCGTACCCGGCGCGGACGAGGTGCTCGTCCGCTCGCTCTACTCCGGCGTGAGCCGCGGCACCGAGACGCTCGTGTTCCGGGGCGGTGTGCCCGAGAGCCAGCACACGGCGATGCGGGCGCCGTTCCAGGAGGGCGACTTCCCGGGCCCGGTGAAGTACGGCTACCTCAATGTGGGAGTGGTGGAGGAGGGCCCCGAGGCGCTCACCGGGCGCACGGTCTTCTGCCTCTACCCCCATCAGACCCGGTACGTCGTTCCGGCGAGCGCCGTCACGCCCGTGCCCGACGGCGTGCCCGCCGGACGGGCCGTGCTCGCCGGCACCGTGGAGACCGCGGTCAACGCCCTGTGGGACGCGGCGCCGCTGGTCGGCGACCGCATCGCCGTGGTCGGCGGCGGAATGGTCGGCTGCTCGGTGGCCGCGCTGCTGGCCCGCTTCCCGGGCGTGCGCGTCCAGCTCGTCGACGCGGACCCCGCCCGGGCGAAGACCGCCGAGGCCCTCGGCGTCGGGTTCGCGCTGCCCGCGGACGCCCTGGGCGGGTGCGACCTGGTCGTGCACGCCAGCGCCACCGAACAGGGACTGAACAGGGCACTCGAGCTGCTCCGCCCGGAGGGCACCGTCGTCGAACTCAGCTGGTACGGCGACCGGAAGGTGAGCCTCCCGCTGGGCGAGGCCTTCCACTCCCGGCGCCTGGTCATCCGCGGCAGCCAGGTCGGCACCGTCTCCCCGGCCCGCGCCGACCGCAGCTACGGCGACCGGCTCGCCCTGGCCCTCGACCTGCTCGCCGACCCGGCCCTCGACGCACTGATCACCGGCGAATCGCCCTTCGAGGAGCTGCCCGACGTCATGCCCCGCCTCGCCTCCGGCGAGATCCCCGCACTGTGCCACCGCGTGCGCTACACCGGCCCGGACCGAAACAAACACGCCTGACCTGAGAAAAGACGTAGCCGGCGCTGAACAGGGGAAGGCACACAGCCGTACTACACGGCAATCCCCGCCGGAGATCGGCCGGGGAACAGACGCGCCGCACCTGGAGGGTCGTCCGTTGTTCAGCATCACCGTCCGCGATCACATCATGATCGCCCACAGCTTCCGCGGCGAGGTCTTCGGACCGGCCCAGCGCCTCCACGGGGCCACGTTCCTCGTGGACGCCACGTTCCGGCGCGAACAGCTGGACGAGGACAACATCGTCGTCGACATCGGCCTGGCCACACAGGAACTCGGGGCCGTCGTCGGCGAGCTGAACTACCGCAATCTCGACAACGAGCCCGACTTCGCGGGGGTCAACACCTCCACGGAGTACCTGGCCAAGGTCATCGCCGACCGGCTCGCCGAACGCGTCCACAAGGGAGCGCTGGGCGAGGGCGCCAAGGGCATCGCGAAGATCGCCGTCACGCTGCACGAGTCGCACATCGCCTGGGCGAGCTACGAGCGTGCGCTGTGACCGACACGACCGTCGACATGACCCACGCGACCACCGGAACGACCGACACCGCCGGCGACCGGGCCGGAACCGCCCGCCTGGGTTATGTTCCGAAACAGGCGTCCTTCCCGAGGAACGGCGGGATCATCCCCATGTCCCTGCGCACGGTCCACTTCGTGATGCCGGGCGGTGTCGACGACCCGTCCGCGCCCAGCGGCGGAAACGCCTACGACCGCCGCGCCTGCCTCGACCTGCCCGGCTTCGGCTGGCAGGTGCAGCGGCACACCGTGGCCGGTGACTGGCCCCGCCCGGACGCCGGAGCCCGCGCGGAACTCGCCCGCACCCTGCGCGAACTGCCGGACGGAGCCGTCGTCCTCTTCGACGGGCTGGTCGCCTGCGGAGTGCCGGAGATCGTCGTCCCGGAGGCGGAGGAGGGACGGCTGCGCATGGCCGTACTCGTCCACCTCCCGCTCGGCGACGAGACCGGCCTCGACGCCGGCGTCGCCGCCGAACTCGACGCACGCGAACGCGCGGTGCTCAGGGCCGTCCCGGCCGTCATCGCCACCAGCGACTGGGCAGTACGCCGCCTGGTCTCCCACCACGGTCTGGCCCCCGACCGGGTCCATGTCGCCGCCCCCGGCGCCGACATCGCCCCCCTCGCGCCCGGCACCGACGGCGTCTCGCGGCTGCTGTGCGTGGCCGCCGTCACCCCGCGCAAGGGCCAGCACCGGCTCGTCGAGGCACTGGCCGCGGTGGCCGACCTGCCGTGGAGCTGCGCGCTCGTCGGCGGACTCGGCCAGGACCCCGAGTACGTCGCCCGCCTGCGGAATCTCATCCGCGAGCACGGCCTCGACGACCGGCTGGAGCTGACCGGACCGCAGACCGGCGCGGCACTCGACGCCAGCTACGCCTCCGCCGACCTGATGGTGCTCACCTCCTACGCGGAGACCTACGGCATGGCGGTCACCGAGGCGCTGGCGCGCGGCATCCCCGTGCTGGCCACCGACGTCGGCGGAGTGCCCGAGGCGGTCGGCCGCGCACCCGACGGCGGAGTGCCCGGCATCCTCGTGCCGCCGGAGAACCCCGCCGCCATCGCCGTCGAGCTGCGCGGCTGGTTCGGCGAGGCGGACGTACGGCGCCGGCTGAAGGCCGCCGCCCGCAGCCGGCGGGCCGCGCTCGGCGGCTGGGCGAGCACCGCACAGAGTCTGGCGGCGGTACTGCGCCGGCTCCCGACCGAGCCCCGGAGGGCGGCATGACCAACCCGGTGACCACCACTCAGCACGGCGGTACGATCCCGGCCCAGCCCGGCCCCCGGGACGTCACGGACGCCGCACTGGCCCGAACAGGGGGCAGCATGGAACCCAGGACCGGCGGCACCGGGGCCCAGGCGTCCGTCATCCCCGGCGCCGGCCCCGCCGCACCCCGCCCCGGGGAGCGTGCCACCCTGCGGCTGCGGGAGACCGGCGACGACGAACCGGCCCGCTACGCCCCCGAGTGGCTGCAACTGCGCGAACCGGCCGACGCCGCCGCCCGCTCCTACGACCTGCTCGACCCGCTGCGCATCCGGCTCGCCAACCTCCCCGGGCGGGCGGACGGTCTCGTCATCCACGACATCGGGTGCGGCACCGGCTCGATGGGCCGCTGGCTCGCCCCGCACCTCGACGGCGCCCAGCACTGGGTGCTCCACGACCGCGACCCCTACCTGCTGCACTTCGCCGCCGTCGCCTCCCCGCGCTCCGCCGCCGACGGCAGCCACGTCACCGTCGAGACCCGGCGTGGCGACGTCGCCCGGATCACCGCGGACGCGTTGTCCGGTGCCTCCCTGGTGACCGCCTCCGCCCTGCTCGACGTCCTCACCCGCGAGGAGATCGGCGCCCTCGCCGCCGCCTGCGCGGGGGCCGGCTGCCCGGCCCTGCTGACCCTGTCGGTGGCCGGACGGGTGGAGCTGACCGCGCCGCATCCGCTGGACCAGGAGATCACCGAGGCGTTCAACGCCCATCAGCGGCGGGGCGATCTGCTCGGACCGGACGCCGTCACGGTCGCGGCCGAGGCGTTCGCCGAGCACGGCGCCACCGTACGGCTGAACCCGAGCCCCTGGCGTCTCGGACCGGGGGACGAGGCGCTCATCGAGCAGTGGCTGCGGGGATGGGTCGGTGCCGCGGTGGAGGAGCGGCCGGACCTGACGGCGCGGGCCGACGGGTATCTGACCGAGCGGCTGGAGGCCTGTGCGGCGGGGGAGTTGCGGGTCGTCGTCCATCACAGTGACCTGCTCGCCCTGTGCCGGCCGGCGGGCGGGGCCGCATGAAAGGAGTGTGGGCGCGGCTCAACACCCCTGCCGTGCGGACCCGTCTCGGCACCGTCGCCGGCATCGCGATCCTCGCGGTGCTGTTCTGGCGGCTCGGTACCGGGGCGTTCGTGGACGGGCTGCGGCGCATCGACGCGGCCGCGCTGCTCGGGGCGTTGGGCATCGGGCTGGTAACCACCGCGTTCAGCGCGTGGCGTTGGGCGCTGGTGGCGCGGGGGATCGGCATCAGGTTGCGGCTGGGAGCCGCCGTCGCCGACTACTACCGGGCCCTGTTCCTCAACGCGGCCCTGCCCGGGGGCGTCGTGGGTGATGTGCACCGGGCCGTCCGACACGGCAAGGACGCCGGTGACATGGGGCGGGGGGTGCGGGCGGTGGTGCTGGAGCGCACCGCCGGACAGCTCGCGCTGTTCGTCGCCGGGGGTGTGGTGCTGGTGAGCATGCCGTCTCCGGTGCTCGGTGAGGTGCGGCAGGTGCTGCCGGTGGTCGGGCTCGGGGTGGTGGGGGCCTGTGCGGTGGGGCTGGCTCTGCGGATGAATCGGGCGGGGTCGGGGGCGGCGTCGGCGTCCGGGCGGAAGCGGGGGGCTGTGCGCGGGGTGCTCGGGGAGGCGCGTGAGGGGTTGTTCTCCCGGCGTAACGCGCCTGGGGTGCTCGTCTCCTCGGTTGTGGTGCTGGCCGGGTATGTCGCGATGTTCGTGCTCGCCGCGGAGGTCGTCGGGGTCGGGGCGTCCGTGGTTGAGCTGCTGCCGCTGGCTGTGCTGGCGTTGCTGGCGATGGGGCTGCCGTTGAACGTGGGGGGCTGGGGGCCGCGGGAGGGGGTTACCGCGTGGGCGTTCGGGGCGGCGGGGCTGGGGGCTGGGCGGGGGTTGACGGTCGCCGTGGTGTACGGCGTGCTCAGTCTTGTGGCGAGTCTGCCGGGGGCTGTGGTGCTTGTGGTGCGGTGGTATGCGGGTGTGCGTGGTGCCGGCCGGGCTTCTTTCGCCCCCGCCGCCCTTTCCCTTCCCGACCCCGGGGGCGTTGCCCCCGGACCCCCCGTCGGCCTTCGGCCTCGTCCTCAAACGCCGGACGGGCTGGAAGTTGGGGCCCGGCCTCGTTCTCAGGCACCGGACGGGCTCGATGGTGGTGTCAGTAGTGAGAAGTATGTGCCGAAGGAATCCGTCAGGCTTGACAGGAGTTGCTTGCCTTTTTCTGCCGAGGCCAGGGAAGGGCGGCCGATGACTCCCGAATCCGTATAGGCGGACATGCCGAGGGTCAGGAGATGGCGTCGGTCGTCGGCGACGTGATCGGACGTCTCATAACCGGGTCGGAGCACATCGGGATGGGTGTGCAGAAGGATGGAGGTCTCGATTTCGCCCGCGTGCATGTCGGTGAGGAGCGAGGTCGCGACACCGGCCCGCTCGCGAGCCGTCTCCCAGTCCTCCGGGGCCGGGAACAGGGCCATCCGCTCACCGCGTGCGGAGGATTCCTGAACGGCGTTGCCCAGTACGTAGTTTCCGCCGTGGCCGTTGACCAGCACCAGGGTGTCCACGCCCGACCGGCGGAGCGAGTCGGAGATGTCCCGGATCACCGCGTGAAGGGTCACGGAGGAGAGGGAGACGGTCCCCGGCCAGGCCGCGTGCTCGTGCGAACACGAGATCGTCACCGGAGGAAGGAGGTGCACGGGGTAGGCGTCGGCGATCTCCCGCGCGATCGCACAGGCGACCAGCGTGTCGGTCGCCAGCGGAAGGAACGGGCCGTGCTGCTCGAAACTCCCGACCGGAAGTACTGCGATCTGCCGTGAGACGTCGGCTCCCCGCTTCCGTACATCCTCTGTAGTATCCGCCGGCAACAGACCGTGCACCGGGCCGTATGCCGCCGACCGCTTTTGTGAACCACCCATATCGTCACGGCCTTTCGTCTCTGCTTAGGAACTCGAGAATGATGACAGAAAAAGTAGGCGTACTCGGCAAGCAGCCTCAGCGGCGGACCGGTGTGGAACGCGTCGTGAATGCGCCGCTGCCCACCGTGTACGGCAAGTTCCAGGCGGTCGGTTACCTGGACCACGACCGCGGTGACGAACAAGTCGCCCTCGTGTACGGCGATCCGGGCGCGGACCGTGTGCTCACCCGGCTCCACTCCGAGTGCCTGACCGGCGACGCCTTCGGTTCCCAGCACTGCGAGTGCGGCGACCAGCTCGCGGCGGCGCTGCGCGCGGTCGTGGCCGAAGGGGCGGGCGTGGTCGTCTACTTGCGCGGCCACGAGGGCCGCGGCATCGGGCTGCTCGCCAAGCTGCGCGCGATGGCCCTGCAGGCGGAGGGCCTGGACACCGTCGAGGCGAACCTCGCGCTCGGCCTGCCCGTGGACGCCCGTGACTACGCGGTCGCCGCCGGGATGCTCAAGGACCTGGGCGTGCGGTCGGTACGGCTGATGTCCAACAACCCGCGCAAGCGCGAGGCGCTGGTCCGGCACGGCGTCCAGGTCGCCGAGCAGGTGCCGCTGCTCATACCGCCGTGCGAGAGCAACATCACCTACCTGCGCACCAAGCGGGAGCGCCTCGACCACCATCTGCCCCACCTGGACGCCGTCGGGCACCTGTCCTGACGGCGGCCTCCCGTCAGTGCGTCACCGCCTCGTGCACCAGCCGTTTGAGGTCCTGGAAGACGGTGTGGGAGGACCTGGGCCGCACCTGCGTGTGGAACTGCACGGTCAGGTCGTGGCCCGGGTCGACCCAGAAGGTGGTGGTGGCCACCCCGCTCCAGCCGTAGGCGCCGGGAGCGGACGGGGACTGGGTGCGGGAGGGGTCGATGACGACGCTGACGCCGAGGCCGAAGCCGACACCCTCGTTGCCCGGTTCGTCGTGTGCGGGGCGGCTGCCGAAGGCCCGCAGGTCGGCGCCGCCCGGGAGGTGGTTGCGGGTCATCAGGTCGACCGTCGCCGGGTCGAGCAGACGCGTGCCGTCGAGTTCGCCGCGCCGGCGCAGCAGTTCCATGAAACGGTGCCAGTCGTGGGCGGTGGCCACCATGCCGCCGCTGCCGGACAGGAAGCGGGGGCGTCCCCGCAGAGGGAGGCCGGGGATGGGGTGGATGCCGCCGGTGTCCGATTCGCCGTACATCTCGGCGAGGCGCCCCGCCTGCTCGTCGGTGACCCGGAAACCGGCGTCCGTCATGCCGAGCGGTCGGAAGACGCGCTCGGCGAGATACTCGTCGAGCGGACGGCCCGACACGACCTCGATGATCCGGCCCAGCACGTTCGAGGCGACCGAGTAGTTCCACTGCGTCCCGGGATCGAACTGCAGGGGGAGGCTCGCGTACACATCGGTCGTCCCGGCGAGGTCCGCCCCGGGTGCCACCGACGACTCCAGCCCGGCCGCGCGGTACAGCGCGTCGACGGGATGGGCGTGGTAGAAGGCGAACGTCAGCCCGGCGGTGTGCGTCATCAGATGCCGTACCAGGAGAGGGCCGGCGGCCGGACGGGTGCGCACCCGGTCACCGGAGCCGCCGTCGTACACGCGGGGCTCGGCGAAGGCGGGAAGGTGACGGCCGACCGGGTCGTCCAGCGACAGCAGGCCCTCCTCGACCAGCATCAGCGCGCCCACCGCGGTCACCGGCTTGGTCATCGAGTAGATCCGCCACAGCGTGTCGCTCTCCACGGGCAGCCCGGCCGCGACGTCCCGCGCCCCGTACGCCGTGAGGTGCGCGACGCGTCCGCCGCGGGCGAGGGACACGAGGAAACCGGGCAGCTTCCCGGCGTCGACCAGGCGGGCGAAATGCCGGTCCAGACGGTCGAGCGCCCCCGCGTCCAGCCCGGCCTCCTCGGGCCCGGTCTCCTGCCGCAGTACTCCCATCGGTCTCCTTCGGGGAACGTCGGCCCGGTGCGGACCGTTGATCGAGTCATGACTCAGGACGCCGAACAGAACGCACTGCTCGCCCTGCTCTCCGAAGGGCACGGCGGAGTGCTCGTCACGCTGAAACGCGACGGACGGCCCCAGCTGTCGAACGTCATGCACGCTTACTACCCCGATGAGCGCGTCATCCGCGTCTCGCTGACGGACGACCGGGCGAAGACCCGCAACCTGCGGCGGGACCCCCGGGCGTCCTACCACGTCACCACCCGGGACCGGTGGTCCTACACCGTCGCCGAGGGCACCGCCGAGCTGTCACCCGTCGCCGGCGACCCGTACGACGAGACGGTGGAGGAACTCATCCGGCTGTACCGCGACATCAACGGCGAGCACCCGGACTGGGGCGACTACCGGGCGGCCATGGTCCACGACCGGCGGCTGGTGCTGCGGCTGCGGGTGGAGCGGGCGTACGGCATCCCGCGCGGCGCCGGGGCGTAGCGGCCCCGGCGTCCGCGCGAGCGGCGGCTCAGGCGCCGACGTACTGCGCGAGGTGCTCGCCGGTGAGGGTGGAGCGGGCGGCGACCAGGTCGGCGGGGGTGCCCTCGAAGACGATGCGGCCGCCGTCGTGACCGGCACCGGGACCGAGGTCGATGATCCAGTCGGCGTGTGCCATGACCGCCTGGTGGTGCTCGATCACGATGACCGACTTGCCGGAGTCGACCAGCCGGTCCAGCAGACCGAGCAGCTGCTCGACGTCGGCGAGGTGGAGGCCGGTGGTCGGCTCGTCGAGGACGTAGACACCGCCCTTGTCGCCCATGTGCGTGGCCAGCTTGAGCCGCTGGCGCTCACCGCCGGACAGGGTGGTGAGCGGCTGGCCCAGGGTGAGGTAGCCGAGTCCGACGTCCGCCATCCGCTCGACGATCCGGTGGGCGGCCGGGATCCGCGCCTCGCCCTCGCGGAAGAACTCCTCGGCCTCGGCCACCGACATCGCGAGCACCTCGCTGATGTCGCGGCCCCCGAAGCGGTACTCCAGCACCGACGCGTCGAACCGCTTGCCGCCGCAGTCCTCGCAGGTGGTGGAGACCCCGGCCATCATGCCCAGGTCGGTGTAGATGACGCCGGCGCCGTTGCAGGTGGGGCAGGCGCCCTCGGAGTTGGCGCTGAACAGCGCCGGCTTCACGCCGTTGGACTTGGCGAACGCCTTGCGGATCGGGTCGAGCAGCCCGGTGTACGTGGCCGGGTTGCTCCGCCGGGAGCCACGGATCGGGGTCTGGTCGACCGCGATCACCCCCTCCTCGGCGGGGATCGACCCGTGCACCAGGGAGCTCTTGCCGGAGCCCGCCACGCCGGTGACGACGGTGAGCACCCCGAGGGGGATGTCGACGTCGACGTCCTCGAGGTTGTTCGCCGTCGCGCCGCGGATCGCCAGCGTGCCGGTGGGCTTGCGGACCGTCTCCTTGACGGAGGCCCGGTCGTCGAGGTGCCGGCCGGTAACCGTGTCACTGGCCCGCAGCCCCTCCACGGTGCCCTCGAAGCAGACGGTGCCGCCCTCGGTGCCCGCGCCGGGGCCGAGGTCGACGACGTGGTCGGCGATCGCGATCGCCTCCGGCTTGTGTTCGACGACCAGCACCGTGTTGCCCTTGTCGCGGAGGCGCAGCAGCAGGTTGTTCATCCGCTGGATGTCGTGCGGGTGCAGGCCGATGGTGGGCTCGTCGAAGACGTAGGTGACGTCGGTGAGCGAGGAGCCGAGGTGCCGGATCATCTTCACGCGCTGCGCCTCGCCGCCCGACAGCGTGCCCGAGGCACGGTCGAGGGAGAGATAGCCCAGGCCGATCTCCACGAACGAGTCGAGGGTGTGCTGGAGCGCGGTGAGCAGCGGCTTCACCGACGGCTCGTCGAGGGCGCGCACCCACTCGGCCAGGTCCCTGATCTCCATCGCGCAGGCGTCGGCGATACTGATCTTCTTGATCTTCGACGACCGTGCCCCCGCGGTGAGCCGGGTGCCGTCGCACTCGGGGCAGGTGGCGAAGGTGACCGCCCGGTCCACGAAGGCCCGGATGTGCGGCTGCATCGCCTCCCGGTCCTTGTTGAGCATCGACTTCTGGAGCTTGGGGATCAGACCCTCGTAGGTGAGGTTGATGCCGTTGATCTTGACCTTGGTCGGTTCGCGGTGCAGGAAGTCGTGCCGTTCCTTCTTCGTGTACTCGCGGATCGGCTTGTCCGGGTCGAGGAAGCCCGACTCGGCGATGACCCGGACCACCCAGCCGCCGCCCGTGTAGGTGGGGATGGTGAAGGGATCCTGCGAGAGCGACTTGGAGTCGTCGTAGAGCTGCGTCAGGTCGATGTCGGAGACCGTGCCCCGGCCCTCGCAGTGGGTGCACATGCCGCCGGTGCGGCTGAAGGACACCTTCTCCGTCTTGGTCTTGTCGGCACCGCGGTCGACGGTGAAGCCTCCGCTCGCCGAGACCGAGGCGACGTTGAAGGAGAACGCTCCGGGCGGACCGAAGTAGGGCTTGCCCAGCCGGCTGAAGAGGATGCGCAGCATCGCGTTGGCGTCGGTGGCGGTGCCCACGGTGGAGCGCGGGTCGGAGCCCATCCGCTGCTGGTCGACGGTGATCGCGGTGGTCAGGCCGTCGAGAACGTCGACCTCGGGGCGGGCCAGCGTCGGCATGAAGCCCTGCAGGAAGGCGCTGTACGTCTCGTTGATCATCCGCTGGGACTCGGCGGCGATGGTGTCGAACACCAGGGAGCTCTTGCCGGAGCCGGAGACGCCGGTGAACACGGTGAGACGGCGCTTGGGGAGTTCGACGCTGACGTCCTTGAGGTTGTTCTCGCGTGCGCCGTGGACGCGGATCAGGTCGTGGCTGTCGGCGGGGTGCGGCGCGGTCGGCTGCCGGTCCGTCCTCGTGGCCTTGCTCATCGTTCTCCCTCCGTCGGGCGGGGCCGCCGTTGCGGCCTCCGCCGGCGTTCCCCCGGTCGGGCCTCGCGCCAAGGCTAGGCTAGGCGGCGGGCGGCCACCTGGGCTTCTCCATTCCTGACCGGGTGCGTTAGGTCGGCTTCGGGGGGCGGGAGTTTCTTCCCCCCGCCGCCCCATCCCGTCCCGACCCCGGGGGCTGCGCCCCCGGACCCCCTTCGCGCAGTCCCCCGCGCCCCTACGTCTACGTCACGGCCGGGTGTTCCACTCCGCGATGACCGGGGTGCCGTGTTCCAGGGAGAGGCGGCACAGGGTGCCTGTCTCCAGGCGGAAGAGGCGGCCGGCGGATGGGGGGAGGCCCAGGCGGCGGGCCGTCAGGACGCGGAGGAGGTGGCCGTGCGCCACCAGCATCACGTCCCCCTCGTCCAGGGCCCCGGCCACCCGGGACAGCACCCGGTCGGCGCGCTCGCCGACCTGCTCCGGCGACTCGCCGGGGAACTCCCGGCCGGGCGGCACCCCGTCGGTCCACAGGTCCCAGCCGGGCCGGCCGCGGCGGATGTCCGCCGTGGTGATCCCCTCGTAGCCGCCGTAGTCCCACTCCCGCAGACCGGGCTCCGGCTCGGCGTCCGTCAGGCCCGCCAGCTCGGCGGTGCGCCGGGCACGGACGAGCGGGCTGGTGAGGACCAGCCCGAAGGTCCGGCCCGCGAGCAGCGGGGCGAGGGACTTGGCCTGGTCCTCGCCCCGCGGGGTCAGCGGCAGGTCGGTACGGCCGGTGTGCCGTCCGTCCCGGCTCCACTCCGTCTCACCGTGCCGCGCCAGCAGCAGATCGCCCACGCCGTCAGGCCTTCTTCACCGACTCGACGGCGTGCCCGCCGAACTGGTTGCGCAGCGCCGCGACCATCTTCATCTGCGGGGAGTCCTCCTGGCGGGAGGAGAACCGCGCGAACAGCGACGCGGTGATCGCGGGCAGCGGCACGGCGTTGTCGACGGCCGCCTCCACCGTCCAGCGGCCCTCGCCCGAGTCCTCGGCGTAGCCGCGCAGCCGCTCCAGGTGCTCGTCGTCGTCGAGGGCGTCGACCGCCAGGTCGAGCAGCCAGGAGCGGATGACGGTGCCCGCCTGCCAGGAGCGGAACACCTCCCGGACGTTGTCCACCGAGTCGACCTTCTCCAGCAGCTCCCAGCCCTCGGCGTAGGCCTGCATCATGGCGTACTCGATGCCGTTGTGGACCATCTTCGCGAAGTGCCCGGCGCCGACCCGGCCCGCGTGGACGTAGCCGTACGGGCCGTCCGGCTTCAGCGCGTCGAAGATCGGCTCGAGCCGTTGCACGTGCTCCTTCTCGCCGCCGACCATGAGGGCGTAGCCGTGCTCCAGGCCCCAGACGCCGCCGGAGACACCGGCGTCGACGAAGCCGATGCCCCGGGCGGCCAGTTCCTTGGCGTGCTTCTCGTCGTCGGTCCAGCGGGAGTTGCCGCCGTCCACCACGATGTCGTCGTGCTTGAGGAGGCTCGCCAGCCGGTCGACGACCTCCTGGGTGGGGCCGCCCGCGGGGACCATCACCCAGACGGCGCGCGGCCCTTCGAGCCGGTCGACCAGGTCGGACAGGTGCGGTACGTCGGACACCTCGGGGTTGGTGTCGAACCCGATGACGGTGTGGCCTGCGCGGCGCAGCCGCTCGCGCATGTTGCCGCCCATCTTGCCGAGACCAACAAGACCGATCTGCATGTCAGTTCACTTCCTGCGTTCGCGGTAGGCGGCCACCAGCGCGGCCGTGGACGGGTCGAGGCCGGGGACGTCGGCGCCCTCGGTGAGGGCGGGCTCGACGCGCTTGGCGAGCACCTTGCCGAGTTCGACGCCCCACTGGTCGAAGGAGTCGATGTTCCAGATGGCGCCCTGGACGAACACCTTGTGCTCGTAGAGCGCGATCAGCTGACCGAGCACCGAGGGGGTCAGTTCGGTGGCCAGGATCGTGGTGGTGGGGTGGTTGCCCTTGAACGTGCGGTGCGGCACCTGCTCCTCGGGCACTCCCTCCGCCCGCACCTCGTCGGCGGTCTTGCCGAAGGCGAGCGCCTGGCCCTGGGCGAACAGATTGGCCATCAGCAGGTCGTGCTGCGCTTCGAGCGCGCCGCTCAGTCCGGCGACCGGACGGGCGAAGCCGATCAGGTCGGCCGGGATCAGCTTCGTCCCCTGGTGGACCAACTGGTAGTAGGCGTGCTGCCCGTTGGTGCCGGGCGTGCCCCACACGACGGGTCCCGTCTGCCAGGAGACGGGACGGCCCTGGCGGTCCACGGACTTGCCGTTGGACTCCATGTCCAGCTGCTGGAGGTAGGCGGTGAACTTCGACAGGTAGTGCGAGTACGGCAGGACCGCGTGCGACTGCGCGTCGAAGAAGTTGTTGTACCAGACCCCCAACAGGCCCATGATCAGGGGTGCGTTGGCCTCGGCCGGCGCGTTGGTGAAGTGCTCGTCGACGATGCGGAACCCGTCGAGCATCTCCCGGAAGCGGTCCGGGCCGATGGCGATCATCAGGGACAGGCCGATGGCGGAGTCGTAGGAGTAGCGTCCGCCGACCCAGTCCCAGAACTCGAACATGTTCGCCGTGTCGATGCCGAAGTCCGTGACCTTCCCGGCGTTCGTCGACAGGGCGACGAAGTGCCGTGCCACCGCCTCGTTGTCACCCAGGGCGTCGAGCAGCCAGCTCCGTGCCGAGGTGGCGTTGGTGATCGTCTCGATGGTGGTGAAGGTCTTGGACGCCACGATGAACAGCGTCTCCGCCGGGTCCAGGTCGTGCACCGCCTCGTGCAGGTCGGCGCCGTCCACGTTGGAGACGAAGCGGAAGGTCAGCTCCCGGTCCGTGTAGGCGCGCAGCGCCTCGTACGCCATCGCCGGGCCGAGATCGGAGCCGCCGATGCCGATGTTGACGATGTTCCGGATGCGCCTGCCGGTGTGGCCGGTCCACTCACCGGAACGGACCCGTCCGGCGAAGTCGGCCATCCTGTCGAGCACGGCGTGCACGGCCGGCACGACGTTCTCCCCGCCGACCTCGATCACCGCGTCCCGCGGGGCGCGCAGCGCGGTGTGCAGCACGGCCCGGTCCTCGGTGACGTTGATCCGCTCGCCGCGGAACATGGCGTCGCGCAGGCCGGACACGTCGGTGGCCGCGGCCAGTTCGAGCAGCAGCGCGAGCGTCTCGTCGTCCACCAGGTGCTTGGAGTAGTCGATGCGCAGGTCGCCCACGTGCACGACGTAGCGCTGCGCGCGGGACGGGTCGTCGGCGAACAGGGCGCGCAGGTCCGGCTGCGGCAGCGTGTCCGCGCGGTGGTTCTCCAGGGCGGCCCACTCGGGGCGCCGGGTCGGCTCGGGGACGTCAGACATGGGCCGGGGTCTCCTCGGTGGCCTCGCCGCGCAGGGCGACGGCGTACATCTCGTCCGCGTCGAGGCGCCTGAGCTCCTCGGCGATGAGCTCGGAGGTGGGGCGGACCTTCAGCGCCAGCCGGCGCGCGGGCTGGCCGGGCAGGGTCAGTGTGGCCAGCGGGCCCTCGGGCCGGTCGATGACGACCTCGCCGTCCTCGGTCCGCAGCCGGACCGCGGTGACGACCGGACCCGCGGTCACCACCCGGTCGACGGTCACCCGCAGCCGTGCCTCCAGCCAGCGCGCCAGCAGCTCGGCGGCCGGGTTGTCGGCCTCCGCCTCCACGGCCGCCGAGGTCACCGTCGCCCGTGCCTGGTCCAGGGCCGCCGCCAGCATGGAGCGCCACAGCGTCAGCCTGGTCCAGGCGAGGTCGGTGTCGCCGGGCGCGTAGGTGCGCCTCCGGGCCTCGAGCACCTCCATCGGGTTCTCGACGGCGTACAGGTCGGTGATCCTGCGCTGGCCCAGGGCGCCCAGCGGGTCCTTCGCGGGGATCTCGGGCGCGTCCGCCGGCCACCAGACCACCACCGGGGCGTCCGGCAGCAGCAGCGGCAGCACCACCGAGTCGGCGTGGTCCGACACCTCGCCGTACGTCCGCAGCACCACCGTCTCCCCGGTGCCCGCCTCCGAGCCCACCCTGACCTCGGCGTCCAGCCGGGAGTGGGTGCGCTCGCGTGGGTTGCGGGCGTGCCGCTTGATCACCACCAGGGTGCGCGCGGGGTGCTCGTGCGAGGCCTCCTCGGCCGCCTTGATCGAGTCGTAGGCGTTCTCCTCGTCCGTGACGATCACCATCGTCAGGACCATGCCCACGGCCGGCGTGCCGATGGCGCGGCGGCCCTGCACCAGCGCCTTGTTGACCTTGCTTGCCGTGGTGTCGGTCAGGTCGATCTTCATGGCCTGCGCCAGCTCCGTCCGTCTCGTGCGAGCATCTCGTCGGCTTCGGCGGGCCCCCAGCTGCCCGCCGTGTACTGCGCCGGTCGGCCGTGCGACGCCCAGTACTCCTCGATCGGGTCGAGGATCTTCCAGGACTCCTCCACTTCCTGGTGACGGGGGAACAGGTTGGCGTCCCCGAGCAGCACATCCAGGATGAGCCGCTCGTACGCCTCCGGGCTGGACTCGGTGAACGACTCGCCGTAGGCGAAGTCCATGGTCACGTCCCGCAGCTCCATCGAGGTACCCGGCACCTTGGAGCCGAACCGGACCGTCATGCCCTCGTCCGGCTGGACGCGGATGACGACGGCGTTCTGGCCCAGCTCCTCGGTGGCGGAGGAGTCGAAGGGGGAGTGCGGCGCCCGCTGGAAGACCACTGCGATCTCGGTGACCCGGCGGCCGAGCCGCTTGCCGGTGCGCAGGTAGAAGGGCACGCCCGCCCAGCGGCGGTTGTCCACCCGCAGCTTGATCGCGGCGTAGGTGTCGGTGGTGGAGGACGGGGCGATGCCCTCCTCCTCCAGATAGCCGCGCACCTTCGCACCGCCCTGCCAGGCGCCCGCGTACTGCCCGCGCACCGTGTGCCGGCCCAGGTCGTCCGGGAGCCGCACGGCGCGGAACACCTTCAGCTTCTCGGCGAGCAGCGAGCCCGCGTCGAAGGAGGCCGGCTCCTCCATTGCGGTGAGTGCCATCAGTTGCAGGAGGTGGTTCTGGATGACGTCGCGGGCGGCGCCGATGCCGTCGTAGTAGCCCGCGCGCCCGCCGATGCCGATGTCCTCGGCCATGGTGATCTGCACATGGTCCACGAAGGACCGGTTCCAGATCGGTTCGAACATCTGGTTGGCGAAGCGGAGCGCCAGAATGTTCTGGACGGTCTCCTTGCCCAGGTAGTGGTCGATGCGGAAGACCTGTTCCGGGTCGAAGACATCGTGCACGATCGCGTTCAGCTCCTTGGCCGACTTCAGGTCGTGGCCGAACGGCTTCTCGATCACGGCGCGACGCCAGGACCCCTCGGGGGCGTCGGCCAGCCCGTGCTTCTTCAGCTGCTGGACGACCTTCGGGAAGAACCTGGGCGGTACGGAGAGGTAGTAGGCGTAGTTGCCGCTGGTGCCCCGGGAGGCGTCCAGCTCGTCGACCGCCTTGCGCAGCTGTTCGAAGGCGTGGTCGTCGTCGAAGTCGCCCGGGACGAACCGCATGCCCTCGGAGAGCTGCTGCCAGACCTCCTCGCGGAACGGGGTCCGCGCGTGCTCCTTGACGGCGTCGTGCACCACCTCGGCGAAGTCCTGGTCCTCCCAGTCCCGGCGGGCGAAGCCGACCAGCGAGAAGCCGGGCGGCAGCAGGCCCCGGTTGGCGAGGTCGTACACGGCCGGCATCAGCTTCTTGCGGGACAGGTCGCCGGTCACCCCGAAGATGACCAGCCCGGAGGGGCCCGCGATCCGGGGCAGCCGGCGGTCCCGGGGGTCGCGCAGCGGGTTGGACCAGCCGGCGGGGGGCGCGGTGAGGGCGGCCGGGGGCGGACCCTCCGGCGTGGTCCCGTCGGCCGCCGGGGCGTCCGTCACCGCCTCGTCCGGCGCGCCGGACGTCCGCGCCCCCGGTGCGGTCCCCGTGTCGGGCGCCGCCGTCCCTGGTTCGGTCGTCCCGCCGGGAGGCTGCGCCCCGGGTCGGGTCGTCTCGTCGGTCATTCCGCGTCAACTCCCTTGCTGTCGAGCGACTTCGTCACCGCGTCGAGCAGCTCCTGCCAGGCGTCCTCGCACATCGCGAGGCCTTCGTTCTCCAGCTGCCGCACCACCTCGTCGTACGAGATCCCGAGCCGCTCCACGGCGGCCAGATCGGCCCGCGCCTGGGCGTAACCGCCGGTGACGGTGTCGCCCCGGACCACCCCGTGGTCGGCGGTGGCCCTCAGCGTGGCCTCGGTCATCGTGCAGACGGTGCCGGGTGCGACCAGCTCCTCCACATACAGGGTGTCCTTGCGAGCGGGGTCCCTCACCCCGGTGGACGCCCACAGCGGCCGTTGCTTGTTGGCCCGGGTACCACCGGCCACCGCCAGCCAGCGCTCCGACGAGAAGAACTCCTCGTACGCCGCGTAGGCGAGCCGCGCGTTCGCGAGCGCCGCCCTGCCCCTCAGGGCGAGTGCCTCGCCCGTGCCCAGCACGGCCAGCCGCTTGTCGATCTCGCTGTCCACGCGGGAGACGGAGAAGGAGGCGACGGAGTGGAGGGCGGCCAGGTCGATTCCGCCGGCCCGTGCCCGCTCGAGACCGGCGAGGTAGGCGCCCATCACCTCCCGGTAGCGCTCCAGTGAGTGGATCTGCCTGACGTCGACGCCGATGCCGGCGCCGGTCACCTCGGTGATCGCGGTGAGGCCGGCCCTGGTCGCCGGAATCCCGATCATGACGTTCGGCCGGTCCACCAGCCAGGCGAGCTGTCCCGCCTCGGCGACGGTGGCCGCCGTGTGGTGCGCCAGGCGCGGGTCCGTCCCGAGGGAGACCCGGCCGTCCCGGCCGCCCGTCGCCTCGTACACGGGCATCAGGACGTCGGCGGCCGCCCGGACGTCCGCGGTGGTCATCATCCGAACGGCCTCGTCGGCGGTCACGCCCCGCACGGCCAGGCCGGCGAGCTGCTCCTCGTAGACCGTTTCGGAGCCGATGGCCGCCCGGAGGACCGACGGGTCGGTGCTGACGCCGGTGACACCGCCGGACCGGACCAGTCCGGCGAGAACGCCGGAGCTGAGGTGCTCGCGGGACAGGCCGTCGAGCCAGACCGACACGCCCGCGCCGGACAGTCGCTTCAGTGCTCCCGCGCTCGCGGTCGCTTCGCTCACATTGATCATCTTCTTTCTCGCGATGGCGTCAACCGCGCGCACCGGCAACTGATTCCCCGGCCGCGTCGTCGTGGGGGCGAATCGTCACTCGCGTGAACCGGTACCACGTCGGCCCTCCTCGGACTCGACGTGCTGGTCCGTTCGGGTGGGGCGAGGGCGCGGCGCCCGGCATGCGAAAGAGGGCTCCACGCAGGCGTGGAGCCCTCTTCGGTTCCCGGCCGGAGGGGGCCGGGTGTGGGGGGTGGGTCAGTGACCGAAGGTGAACCAGTTGACGTTCACGAAGTCCGCCGGCTGACCGCTGGTGAAGGTCAGGTGGACGTCGTGCGTGCCCGTCACGTTGCTGATGTTCGCCGGGATGGTCCGCCAGGACTGCCAGCCGCCGGTGTTGCCCACCGCGAAACTGCCGATGGGCGCGTTGCTCCGGCTGTCCAGGCGTACTTCGACGAGCCCGCTGACGCCGGCACCCGCACCGCTCGCCACCCGCGCGGAGAACTGCCGCGCCGGGTTCGAACCGAAGTTGACGCCCTTGAACTGCAGCCAGTCGCCGTTGGCGAGCGCGCCCACGTTCTGGCCGCCGCCCGAGTCCGAGGTCGCCTCCTTCATCACGCCGGACTGGGCGTCGTAGGACTCGGCCTGGATGGTGCCGTAGGCGTCCCGGTTACCGGGAGTGCCGGGGTCACCGGGGTCCCCCGGGTCGCCGCCGCCCCCGGAGGTCAGCACCTGCACATAGTCGACGAGCATCGAGTGCCCGGGCTGGGTGCCCGCGTCCGGGCCGCCGCCGAAGGCGTCGGGGAAGCCGCCGCCCATCGCCACGTTGAGGATGACGAAGAATCCGTGGTCCGTGGCGTTGTTCCAGGTGGTCGCGTCGACCTGGTTCTCCCGCACGGTGTGGAAGTTGTTGCCGTCCAGGTAGAAGCGGATCTCCTCCAGGCTCGTCGAGCGGTCCCACTCCATCCGGTAGGTGTGGAAACCGCCTTGGCAGGTCGTGCCCTGGCAGGTGGTCGAACTGCCGATGCCGCTGGTCTCGTTGCACGGGCCGCCCGGCGAGGTGCCGCAGTGCATCGTGGCGAACACGGTGTTCATGCCCTGCGTGTTCTCCATGATGTCCAACTCGCCGACGGCGGGCCAGTTCCAGTTAGTTGCCCCGGTAGGGGGCGCCCAGCATCCAGAACGCCGGCCAGTAGCCCTTGGCGGCGGCTCCGGTGACGTTCGGGGTCTGGATGCGGCCCTCGACGCGCAGCTTGCCGCCGGCCGGGGGCTGGAAGTCGGCGCGGTTGGTCTCGATGCGGCCCGAGGTCCAGTTGCCGGCACCGTCACGCCGCGGGGTGATGCGCAGGTTGCCGGCGCCGTCGAGGGAGACGTTGTCCGTGCTGGACGTCATGGTCTCGATCTCGCCGGTGCCCCAGTTGGCGGGGCCGCCCGGGTAGCCCTTGCCGGTCGCGTACCGCCAGTTGGAGGTGTTGACACCGCTGCCCGCGGGTCCGTTGAAGTCGTCGGCGAAGACCTGGGTCCAGCCCGACGGCGGAGGCGGCACGGAGGCGCTCGCGGACGGGCTGGCGGCGGTTGCCGCGCCCGCCGCGAGAGCGAGCGTGCTGACGACGGCGAGAAGCGCCCGCCGCATCGGGCGGGGTCTGCGGAGCGGGCGGAGTGTGCCGGAGGTGTCGCTCATGTGGGGATGCCCTCTCGGTACGGATCATCTGTGCGGGGACGTACGTTCGAGAGCCCGGAACAACGCATGAGAGCGCTCTCAAAGTGACGCCAATGTGCTCTGCGGCCCCTCCGCCGTCAAGAGGTGTAACCGAGAAAGTCCCTGCGGCCGGCGGGAGTTCAGGTCCCGAATGACGCGAATGGGGGCAAGGGGTGCCGGGAGCGCCGAAGGGACACGACGCCGGGAAGTCCCCGGACGACGTGCCCCTTCGCTCCGTTCGACCACGCGCGGACGCCGGCCGATGCGGCCGCTCCTCACACCCCCGTCGGCACCCGTGGCAGGGGCGTCTCCGCGGGCTCCTCCCGCAGGCCGAAGCGGTCGTGCACCCGCCGCAGAGGTGCCGGCGCCCACCAGGCGCCGCGGCCGAGGACGGCCATGGTGGCCGGCACCAGCAGCATCCGCACGACCGTCGCGTCGATGACGACGGCCAGGGTGAGACCGAGGCCGATCTGCAGGATGGGCGAGAACCCGCCCGTCATGAAGGCGGCGAAGACCACCGCCAGCAGCAGCGCCGCGCAGGTGACCACCCGTCCGGAACGGCGCAGCCCGGTCACCACGGCCTCGCGGTCGTCCTCGCCGCGGCCGCGTGCCTCGCGCATCCGGGCCAGGATGAACAACTCGTAGTCCATGGCGAGTCCGAACGCGATCGCGACGATCAGCGGCGGCGCCGTGAGACTGAGGGCGCCCAGCGCCTCGGCGCCCAGCAGCCCCGCGAGATGGCCGTCCTGGAAGACCCACACCACCACGCCGAGGGCGGCGGCCAGACTGAGCAGCGTCGTCACGATGGTGCGCAGCGGCAGCAGTACGGACCCGGTGAACGCGAACAGCAGCAGGAAGATGCCGGCCAGCACGGTCAGGGCCGCCCACGGTGCCCGATCCGCGAGCATTTCGCGGAAGTCGACCAGCTGGGCCGCGGTACCGGTGACCTCCACCGGCTCGTCGCCCCGCATCTCCCGTACCCGCTCGACCAGCTGGGTCGCCTCCTCGCCGTCGCTCTCCCCGGGCGGCGGGATCTCGATCACCGAGGAGCCGTCCGGCAGTTCACGCGTCTCGGAACGCGGTGACAGCTCCCGGATCCGGTCGGCAACCGCCGCGTCCGTGCCGGGCCCGACCACGACGGTGACCGGCGAGACACCCGTGCCCGGCGGGAAGTGCCCGGCGACGGTGTCGTGCAGCTGACGTGCCTCGGTGTCCGTGGGCAGCTGCCGTGCGTCCCCCACGGCGATGCTCATCCCGGACACGGGCAGGGCCAGCACCAGCAGCACCGGGACCACCACCGCCAGGACGGCGACCTTGCGCCGGGCCGCGAAGCGGGCCACCCGGGCGAAGAACCGGCCCTCCTCGCCGCTCTTCGGTGTCTTCGCCGGCGGGATCCGCCCGCCGAACCGCGCCAGCAGCGCGGGCAGCAGGGTGAGCGCCGCCAGCATGTCGATGACGACCACGGCGGCGACCGCGAGACCCATGCTGCGCAGGAACACACTCGGGAAGACCAGCAGCCCGGTCAGGCTGACGGCCACCGTGAGCCCGGAGAACAGCACCGTCCGCCCGGCCGCCGCGACCGTACGGTGCACCGCCTCGACGACGTCCTCGGTGTGCCGGCGCTCCTCCCGGAACCGCACCAGCATCAACAGGGCGTAGTCCACGGCGAGTCCGAGCCCCAGCATGGTCGTCACCTGGATCGCGTACACGGAGATGTCGGTGACCTCGCTGAACGCGAACAGCGCCAGGAACGCCCCCGCGATCCCGCTGACCGCGACGATCAGCGGCAGCAGCGCCGACCGCAGTCCGCCGAACACCACGAGCAGCAGCGCCAGCACCATCGGCAGAGAGATCAACTCCGCGTTCTTCACGTCCTCCTGGGCCCGCTCGCCGATCTGCAGTCCCAGCAGCGGGCCGCCGCTCACATGGACGTCGGGCGCGTCGATCTCCCGGATCCGGTCGGCGGCCGCGTCGAGCGTGCGTTCCTCGGCGTCGTCGTCCAGCCCGCCCGTCAGTGTGACGGAGATGATCAGCGCCTGCCCGTCCTCGGCGGTCAGGCCGGGCGTGCTGTACGGGTCGGGCACGGCGGCGACCCCGGCGACCTTCCGGACCTCGGCCACAGCCCGCTCGACGTCGGCGCGCAGCTCCGGGTCCGAGACGGCGGTGCCGGCCACCACGCCGGTGATCGACTCGCCCGCCGGGTCCACCCGGTCCAGATGACGGGCGGCCGACTCCGACTCGGTCCCGGGCACTTCGGGCACGTTGTCGGAGAGCCGCGCGAAGACTCCCGTCCCCAGCCCGAAGCCCAGCAGCAGAAAGAGCCCCCACAGGAGCATCACGGTCAAGGGGCGGCGAGTGGCCGCCCGGGCAAGTGTGGAAAGCACGGTCCCTCCCGGCGGGTGATGGTTCGTCAACACGCCCCAGACTCCTGCCGGGAGGCGGGTCGGCGGATCGCCGGTGGGAGGGGTTCGGTGTCCTCGCCCGTAAGGGGGAGGCGGCCCCCGCACTCACTCCTCAGGGGGAGCCGGGAGTGATCAGCCCCGTCTCGTACGCGCAGATCACCGCCTGCACCCGGTCCCTGAGAGCGAGCTTGCTCAGCACGTTGCTCACATGCGTCTTGACGGTGTGCTCGCTGACGAACAGGGTCGTGGCGATCTCCGCGTTGGACAGCCCCCGGGCCAGCAGCCGCAGGGTCTCCACCTCGCGCGCGGTGAGGGCGTCCAGGCGGGCGGGGGTCGCCGCCGTCTCGGCGGACGCCCGTTCCCGGCGGCGCCGCACGATGTCCGCGACCAGCCTCCGCGTCACGGCCGGGGCGAGCAGCGAGTCGCCCGCCGCGACGACCCGCACCGCGTGCACCAGGTCGTCCCGGCGGACGTCCTTGAGCAGAAAGCCGCTGGCACCCGCGTACAACGCCTCGTACACGTACTCGTCCAGGTCGAACGTGGTCAGCATGACCACCTTGCAGCCCGACTGCGCGCACACCCGGCGGGCCGCCTCCAGACCGTCCATCACCGGCATGCGGATGTCGAGCAGCAGCACGTCCGGCGCGTGCCGTCGCACCGCCGCGACGGCCTCCTCGCCGTCACCGGCCTCGGCGACCACCTCGATGTCGTCCTGCGCGTCGAGGATCATGCCGAAACCCGCCCGGACCAGCTCCTGGTCGTCGGCGACGACCACCCGGATGCTCACCCGAGCGCCCCCTCGCGGTCGGCCGCCGCGGGCAGCCGTACGACGACCCGGAATCCGCCGTCCGGACCCCTGCCGGTCTCGGCGCTGCCCCCGCAGGCCGCGGCCCGCTCCCGGATGTTGATCAGCCCGTGTCCGCCGGCCGCCCCGGACGGGCCCCGTCCGTCGTCCGTCACCGTGAGGGTCACCCGGTCCTCCGCCCAGTCCAGCTCGACCACCGCGCGTGAAGCACGGGCGTGCTTCACGGTGTTGGTGAGTGCTTCCTGGACCACACGGTAGGCCGCGACCTCGGTGTCCGAGGAGAGGGGACAGGGTTCGCCCCTGGTACGCAGCTCGGTGCGCAGCCCCGTGGACTCCTCGACCTGGCGGATCAGCGCGGGCAGGGCCGTCACGCTCGGCTGCGGCAGCCTCCGCACGGTCTCGCCGTCCGGCCGTTCCTCCTTCAGCACCCCGAGGATGCGCCTCAGTTGGGCCATCGCATCGCGCCCGGTCGCCGCGATGGTGTCGAACGTGGCCTCCGCGCGCTCCGGGTCCTTGCGCACCACCACGGGCCCGGCCTCCGCCTGCACGACCATGAGGCTCACCGCGTGCGCCAGGATGTCGTGCATGTCCCGCGCGATACGGGAGCGTTCCTCGGCCCGGGCCCGCGCGGTGTCGGCGGCCCGCTCACGCTCCAGCCGGCGGGCCCGGTCCTCGAGCTCCGTGGTGTAGGCGCGCTGCACGCGGGCGAGCATGCCCAGGGCGTAGGCGCAGACGAGTCCCATCAGGTGGAAGGCGTACTCGAAGGGTTCCTTGTTCGTCTGGTGCTGCATGGTCGCGACGACCCCGATCACCCAGCCCGCCAGCATCATCCGGCGCTGCCAGGACCTGCCCACGGCGGCCAGCGTGTACAGGACGACCATGCCGCCGTACATCACGTCCGGCGGGGGCGCGTGGTGCAGCGCCTGCGCCGGGGTGGCGACCGACACGGCCCACGCGGCCGCGCAGGGCGCCCGCCGCCGCCAGATCAGCGGTACGGCCGTGGCGGCGCCGAGCAGCCAGCCCTGCCAGGTCAGCGGGTCGTCCCCCCCGTCGGGAAACATCCACTGCAGGGACACGGCGAACAGCACGAGCGCGGCGAGCGCCGTGTCGAGGGCGTACGGATTCGCCGGGCGCCAGCGGGTGACGACCGGCGTGAGGGCGGACCGGAGGGACATGTGCGGCTCCTCGGGGCGGGGGCCGTCCCAGTATCACGACCGTCCGGGAGCCGAGTCCTCACCGGTGAGAGGGATTTCGCAGTCCCTGCGGACGCGGACGGCACGTCCGGCTGCCCCCGGCGGGCGGGCTGCGCCCGGCGTTCCCTGCGCCGGCTACAAAGGTGGGCCGGACGTCGGCTCGGAGGCATGGGCCGGGGCGGGCGTGGTCGAGCCGCGAACAGCGGACGGAGACACGCCCGTCGTGGTTACGGGCTGGTGCCCGGCTCGCTCGGCGTCGGCCGTTCACGGCGGGTCGTGCTGTTGCCCCGGATGCGTGGGCGGATGGCGGCTGGCTGCGGCTCCGAGCCGGTGTGCTCGACGGCGGCTGTGGGCGGAGAGCGGGGGCGGTGGGTCGGGGGAGCGGATGGGCGGGCGGTCGGTTGTGTCCTGGGCGGGTGTTCGGTGTGCTCGACGCGGCCGTTCAGGAGGGCTCAGCTGTCGGTCGGGGCGGCGAGGGGGCCGTCCTTGCGCCGCCGCCGTACGTGGGTGCGGTCGGCGGGCTCCCCGCCGGGTTCTGCCCTGCAGCGGGGCTGTTCGTCAAGGGGCCCCGGGCCGGGGCGGGGGGTTGCCAGCCCAGGGCTCGGGAGATGCCGCGGGCCGCGAGGCGGACGGCCGGGGACAGGGCGGGAAGCCGGGCGTCGGAGCGCGGCACGACGACCGACACGGCGGCGGCGACCGTCCCGTCCGGCCCGCGCACGGGGGCCGCCACCGACAGCGCGTCCTCGGTGATCTGCCGGTCGCTCACCGCCACGCCCGAGCGCCGCACCTCGGCCAGGGTCCGCCGCAGCTCACCGGGTTCGGTGATCGTGTGCGGTGTGAAGGGGACGAGCGGGCCCGCGCAGTACTCCTCCTGCACACCGGGGTCACTGTGCGCGAGCAGCACGAGGCCGACACCGGTGGCGTGCAGCGGCCAGCGTGCGCCGACCCGGATGTGCACACCGACCGCCGACCGCCCCGACAGCCACTCGGTGTACACGACCTCCCGCCCGTCGCGCACCGCCAGTTGCACGTTCTCGTGCGTCGCCTCGTACAGGTCCTCCAAGTACGGCAGCGCGACCTGCCGCAGCGCCGGCCCGCGCGGGGCGAGCGCCGCCAGCTCCCACAGCCTCAGCCCCACGTGGTACGCCCCCGACGCGTCCCGCTCCAGAGCGCCCCAGCGGGCGAGTGCACCGACCAGCCGGTGTGCGGTGGTCAGGGCGAGCCCGGACCTGCGGCTGATGTCCGTCAGGGTCAGCGACGGATGCTCGTGGTCGAAGGCCGCGAGCACGGACAGCAGACGGTCGGGCGCGGAGCGGACGGTCATGGACGACGGTCTCCCGGGGGTCGGGGCGGGCCGGCGGAGGGCACGCGCGGCGCGGTCGTGCGGCCCGCGGTGACGCCCGCCCCGCGAGTAGGGTCGTCCACGTTCGTCGTGGTGGGAAGGGTGCGGATGTGAGGCTGACGATTCTGGGCGGCGGAGGGTTCCGCGTGCCGCTGGTGTACGGGGCACTGCTCGCGGACCACGCGGAGGGACGGGTGACCCGGGTCGTCCTGCACGACGTGGACGCCGGCCGGCTGGGCGCCATCGCCCGGGTCCTGGCCGAGCAGGCAGACGGCGTGCCCGACGCCCCCCGGGTGACCACCACCACCGACCTCGACGAGGCGCTGGGCGGCGCCGACTTCGTCTTCTCCGCGATCCGAGTCGGCGGCCTGGAAGGCAGGGCGAACGACGAACGGGTCGCCCTCGCCGAGGGCGTGCTCGGCCAGGAGACGGTCGGCGCGGGCGGCATCGCCTACGGTCTGCGCACCGTGCCCGTCGCCGTCGACATCGCCCGCCGGGTGTCCCGCGTCGCCCCCGACGCCTGGGTCATCAACTTCACCAATCCGGCCGGCCTGGTCACCGAGGCCATGGCCCGCCACCTCGGGGACCGCGTCATCGGCATCTGCGACTCACCGGTCGGCCTCGGCCGCCGTATCGCCCGGGTGCTCGGCGCACCGCCGGGGGAGGCGTGGATCGACTACGTCGGCCTCAACCACCTGGGCTGGGTGCGCGGCCTGAGGGTCGCCGGCCGCGACGAACTGCCGCGCCTGCTGGCCGACCCCGCCCTGCTCGGCTCGTTCGAGGAAGGCAGGCTCTTCGGCGCCGACTGGCTGCGTTCCCTGGGCGCGATCCCCAACGAGTACCTCCACTACTACTACTTCAACCGCGAGGCCGTGGACGCCTACCGGCGGGCCGAGCGCACCCGGGGCGCGTTCCTGCACGACCAGCAGACCGGCTTCTACGCCGGCACCGGCGACCCCGACGTCTCCGCCTTGGCCCTGTGGGACCGCACCCGCGCCGAACGCGAGGCCACCTACATGTCCGAGAACCGGGAGGCGGCGGGCGCGGGCGAGCGCGAGGCCGACGATCTGTCCGGCGGCTACGAGAAGGTGGCCCTCGCCCTGATGCGGGCCATCGCCCGCGACGAACGCACCACGCTGATCCTCAACGTCCGCAACCGGGGAACCCTCTCGCCACTGGACGCGGAGGCCGTGATCGAGGTGCCCTGCCTCGTGGACGCCAACGGGGCGCACCCGGTCTCCGTCGCCCCGCTGCCCGACCACGCCACCGGTCTGGTCTGCGCCGTCAAGGCCGTGGAGCGCGAGGTGCTCGCCGCCGCCCGGTCGGGCTCCCGCGCGACGGCCGTCAAGGCGTTCGCCCTGCACCCGCTGGTGGACTCCGTCACCGTGGCCCGCCGGCTCGTCGACGGCTACACGGCCGTCCATCCCGGCCTCGCCTACCTCGGCTAGCCGGGACCGGAGAGGGCTTCGGGCCGGCCGGTCGCCCCCCGTGACAGCGGCCGACCGACCCGAGCCCCCGGTTCCCCCGTGCTTCCCCCCGGCGGCTTCCCCAGTCGCCTTCACCATCAAGAGCCCGCGGCCCGGCCCCTGATACACCCTCGGCGGAACATTCCCCCGAGAAGTTCCTACGACCGCGCCCCGGTCGTCGTTCTCGGCCCGGCGGGCGCCGCCGGGGCCGGCACCGCACCCAGCGCGGACACCCCGGCCCGCTGCTGCGGCAACGTCACCGGCAGCAGCGGACGCGGACCGGACACCACCGAGTAGTCCTGGCCCAGGAACGGCGGCACGATCTCGCCCGGGTCGTCGCCGAGCGCCAGCCGTACGGCGGCCCACGGGGCGTTCACCCCGCACAGTGACAGCTGGTGCAGCCCGCCCGCCGGCCGGGTGTTGACGTCCATGAGCACGGGCCGCTCGCCGAGCATCCGGAACTGGATGTTCGACAGGTGGTGCAGACCGAAGCGCTCAGCGATCCGCCGGGCCGGCTCCAGCCACTGCTCGTGCAGCGTGAAACCCCTGCGCCGGCCGTTCTTCGTGCGTCCCACCGCCAGCCGCACCCGGTTGTCGGGCCCGGTCAGACAGTCCACCGACACCTCGGGCTGCTCCAGACGCGGCATCACCAGCCAGTCCACCGGCTCCTCAGCCCGCCGCACGGCGTCCAGCACCAGGCCGAGGTGCACGTACGGGCTCGGGAAGCCGCTCAACTGCGTGAGCGAGAAGGGGGCACGCGTGATCATGCGGAAGCCGACCCCGCCCGCGCCGGACGCGGGTTTCAGACAGGCCCGGTGTCCGAGCCCTTCCAACTCGTCGACCGCCGCCACGAGTTCGTCCGCCCCGCGCACCCGCCACCACGGCGGCACCGGCACCCCGACGGCCTGGACCGCCTCATAGGCGATCACCTTGTCCTGGAACGCGGCCACCGCCTCGGGCGGCGGCGCCAGCAGTGCCGTACCGGCCGCCTCGAACTCGGCGCGGTGCGCGACGATCGCCGCCTGGTGCAGCCGGGGGACGAACACGTCGATGCCGCGCCGCCGGCACTGGATGAGCGCGTACTCGACGTACGCGGCCGGGGACAGCCCCTCGGGCTCCAGTTCGGCGGTGTCGGCGGCGGCCAGTACGGGGGAGTCGGGGTCGCCGTGGGTGGCGTGGATCTCGACGGCCCGGTTGCTGGGATTTCTCCTCAGCTGATCCATGAAGAACACGTTCTCCGCGTACGTGCGGTTGAGCCAGACGCGTACGCGAGAGACCATGCAGGCCGCCTTTCACGGTTCGCGGGCAGGGCGCAGCGGCCCGTTGCCCGGGCAGACGTATGGAGGGGCACCGAACCGCCCTGTCCGAAAGGCGCTTCACGGCGGTGGTGTCGGGGCGATCATAGGGCTTCGGCGGCCGGTCCTGATACCACGTGCGGCGGACGGGTCGCGCTTGTTCCGGCGCCACGGATGTGATCTCGTGGTGGGGTTCGGTGACGGCTGAAGGGACGACGGGGAATGTCGGGGACGGGCGGCGGCGGACAGCTGTGGGCCATCAGCGACCTGCACATCGGTTACGCCGAGAACCGTGCCCTGGTCGAGGCGATGCAGCCGGAGTCGGACGAGGACTGGCTGCTGGTGGCCGGCGATGTCGCGGAGACCGTCGAGGACATCCGCTGGGCCCTCAAGACCCTGGCCGGCCGGTTCGCCAAGGTCGTCTGGGTGCCCGGCAACCACGAGCTGTGGACCCACCCGCGTGATCCGGTCACTCTGCGCGGGGTCGCCCGCTACGACCATCTGGTCCAGCAGTGCCGCGACCTCGGGGTCGTCACTCCCGAGGACCCCTACCCCGTCTGGGACGGACCGGGTGGGCCGGTGGCCGTCGCACCTCTCTTCCTGCTGTACGACTACACGTTTTTGCCGTCCGGCTGCGCCACCAAGGACGAGGGGCTGGAGTACGCGCACGGCACCGGGGTCGTCTGCACCGACGAGCATCTGCTGCACCCCGACCCGTACCCGACCCGGGAGGACTGGTGCCGGGCCCGGGTCGCCGAGACCGAGCGCCGGCTCGGTGAGCTGCCGGACGACCTGCCCGTCGTCCTCGTCAACCACCACCCGCTGCACCGCCATCCGACGGAGGTGCTCTGGTACCCGGAGTTCGCCATGTGGTGCGGCACCGTGCTCACCGACGACTGGCACCGCCGGTTCCCCGTCCACACCGTGGTCTACGGTCATCTGCACATCCCCCGCACCACCTGGCAGGACGGGGTCCGCTTCGAGGAGGTGTCGGTGGGCTACCCGCGCGAGTGGCGCAAGCGGAACCGGCCACCGGGGCGGCTGCGGCGGATCGTGCCCCGGGAGGACGAGCGGTGATCGAGGAACTGCTGCCGCAGACGGTCGTGGCCGTCGAGGCCTACGGCGAGGAGGGCGCCGACGCCCCGCTGTACCCCGAGGAGGCGGCGCTGGTGGAGCGGGCCGTCCTCAAGCGCCGCCGGGAGTTCACCGCCGTGCGTTCCTGCGCCCGCCGTGCGATGGAGAAGCTCGACGTGCCGCCGCAGCCCGTGCTGCCCGGTGAGCGCGGTGCCCCGATCTGGCCGGACGGGGTGGCCGGCAGCATGACGCACTGCGCGGGCTACTGCGCCGCCGCCCTGGCCCGCGTCGGTGACTTGGCGTCCATCGGCATCGACGCCGAGGTCCACGGGCCGTTGCCCGAGGGGGTGCTGTCCTCGGTGTCGTTGCCCGGGGAGGCCGCCCGGATCGCCGGGCTGACCCGTGAGCTGCCCGCCGTGCACTGGGACCGGCTGCTGTTCAGCGCCAAGGAGGCCGTCTACAAGGCGTGGTTCCCGCTCACCGGGAAGTGGCTGGACTTCCTGGAGGCGGACATCGAGCTCGTCGCCGACGACGGCGTGGCGTCGCGAGGTGGCTTCCGGGCCACGCTCCTCGTGCCCGGCCCGCAGGTCGGCGGGCGCCGCCTCGACCACTTCACCGGTCGCTGGACCGCTGCGGGGGGTTTCGTCGCCACTGCGGTCGTGGTGCCGCACGTGTGACGCTGCCGCGCGGGGCCGTGGTGTGCGGGTGCGGGTGGGTGGGGGTTGGTCGCGCAGTTCCCCGCGCCCCTGGGGGTGGGTCTCGCCGCGGGTTCTCCGGCTCGTGTCCCCTTGCGGGTGGGTGGGGGTTGGTCGCGCAGTTCCCCGCGCCCCTGGGGGGTGGGTCTTGCCGCGGGTTCTCCGGCTCGGGGTGGGTGTGTGTCCCCTGCGGGTGGGTGGGGGCTTCCCCGCGCCCCTTGGGGGGGGCCGGTCCTGGGTTTTCGGGGTGGGGAGCGTGTCTTCCCGGAGGGCGTTGAGGGTGCCCCCCGAACGCCCTCCGGAAGTCGCTGCTCCGGTGTTACTGCTCGGGGTGCCAGGCGTGGAGCATGCGGAAGAAGGCCTCCTCGTTGCCCGTCAGGCCTGCTCGGGCCAGGGCGGTTTCCGCCTCGGCGAGGACGGCGGGCGGGACGAGCGGGGGTCCCGGCGTGCCCGGCGGGCCGGGGCGCGTGTCGAGGGCGGCGCGCACGGTGTGCAGCAGTCGTAGATAGGCCTGGACGGCGGTGCGCTCGCGGTCGGTCAGTACGGCGGTGGGCATCGCTCGGCTCTCCCCGTGTCGTGGTCGTCGGTGCCACGCCCCCGCACACGGAGGGGACGCACCTCCAGCTTGCCGCCCACCACTGACAATCGGGCCGAGCCGGGCGCCCGTTCGCCCGGCCGGCGGGGCTCGCGCGCCGGGGCGCGCCCGCTCAGCTCTGCGGACCCAGGTACCCGAGCGACGCCCCGATGCGGCCCGCGAGATGATCCCGCCGCACCGGCCCCCGTAGGGACGAACCGGCCAGCAGCGTCCGGCACTTGCTGGCCAGCAGCAGACCGAACGCCTCGGCCTCCTTCTCCTCGGCGAGGTCGAACCGGGTGCGCGCGGCGACCTTGAGGACCGTCGCCCGCAGGGTGTCCTCGTCGGACGCCGCATCCAGAAGCCGGGTCGCGACCTGCGCACCCGCGACATGACGACCGCAGTGGCCCGCCTTCATGTGCCACAGTTCGTGCCCCAGGATCACCAACTGGTGATCGGGTGCCGTGCGTTCCTCGATGACCACAAGGTCCAGGTCGGTCATGTCCAGCCACAGCCCGCTCGCGGTCCCCGGCGGGAAGGCGGCCGTACGGAACAGCACGGGCCGGCCGCGGCGCCTGCTCATCGCCTCGCACAGGGCGGCGTACAGATCGGCGGGCCGCGCCGGGACGGGAAGCGTCAGCTCCGCGACCAACTCGCCGCACAGGCGGCGCATTTCCCTACCGATGCCCACAGTTCTCCCCGGGTCACGACTTGGGCCGCTGGACACTCTCCAGGAGCATGTCCAGCCACTCCGCGACCTTGTCGCGGTGCTGGTCGGTGGGCAGCTGCGCGGCCCGCCAGGCGATCCCCCGCACACCGTGGTCCTGGAGCAGCCGCTCCAGGGGGTCGTCGGTGACCTCCGTGGCCCCCCGCTCCCGGTCCGCGAGCTTCTGCAGCAGATCCTGCTCGGTGTGCTGGAGGGCGCTCGCGAGCGCCTCGGGGTCCTCGGCGGTGAGGAAACCGGCGTGCACCCGGAAGAACCGCTGGATGGCGTCGCAGTGCTCCATGGTGGGCCGCCGGTCGCCGTTGATCAGCGCGCCGGCCTGCTGCCGTGACATGCCCGCCCCGTCGGCGATCTCCTGCTGCGTGTACTTGCGGCCGTTGGGCTTGAGCCGGGTGCGGCGCAGCAGGTCCAGCCGCTGCACGAACCGGGCCTGCACATCGGGCTCGCCCGCGCTCCGGCCGCTCAGCAGCGCCTTGACCACGGGCTCCGGGACGCCGGAGGCCACGGACAGCCGGCCGACGTCGAAGACCTCGGTGTGCGGCACCCCCAGCCGGTCGGCGAGTGCGGTGACGCGGGCGACGACGGCCGGCAGCGCGGTCGTCGGCGCGGTGCCCGGACCCTCGAAGCCACCCGTCACCGAAAGATCTCCTACGTCTCTCACAGGCTTCTCACAAGCGATTGCCGTGAACTTCACGGAGACTAGCCGGTGGTTCGAACTCACATCCAGGTCTCGCCACAACTGTGGCCAATTTCGGCCGTCAACCGTCGTGGAATGCCACGATAGTTGACATGCCGCGTGTCCGGGCACCAGGATCGGGGCGCCGCGTCAGGGCCGCACAGGCAAGAGGGGTGACCTCCCGATGGCATATCAGGCAGGAGGGCAGCGGCCGGCACCGCGGCCCGTCCCCGGGACCCCCGAGGCCCAGGCCTATCTGCAGGACTACGCCGCTCTTCTGGAAGCGGCGCCGTTCCCCTCCCTGGTGGTGGACCACCGCTGGGACGTGCTGCTGACGAACGGTGCTTTCCGGTCACTTTTCGAGGAGGTCGAGCCGCATCCCACGGCCGGGCCCGGCGACAACTTCCTGCGGTTCGTGCTCTTCCACCCGGACGCCGCAACCGTCCTCGGTGACCACGAGTCGAGCTGGTGCCTGCCGATGCTGGCCCACTTCGCCAAGACCGTCGAGCAGCACGGCCACGACCACGGGCTCCAGGCCATCCGCCGCGACATCGCCCAGGACCCCATCATGGAGGCCGCCTACCGGCACGGGCTGCCGCACTGGCTCCGGTCCGTCGGCGAGCGGGCCGCCGAGCACGACGGCGCGGTGCGCCCGCTGCTGCACCCCGACCCGCGCTGGGGCGCCACCGACTGCCGCATCGTCGTCGAGACGACCGGCACCCTCCAGGACATGGACTGTGTCCGGCTGACCCTGGTGCTGCGCGAGGCCCACCCCGTGGCGACCGCCGGCCGCAGAAACCGCCGCACCGCCTCCCACCTCCGGGTGGTCCCCGCCGTCGACTGAGCGCCCGCGGGTACACCCGCCGGGAAGTTTGCGTCGTGGGACGCAAAAACTTGCGCTTCTTGCGCTACTCTTGCGCCCATGACGCGACGACTTGCTGTGGTGGCGAAGAAGGTCGGGGTCAGTGAGGCCACGGTCAGCCGGGTGCTCAACGGCAAGCCGGGAGTCTCCGAGGCGACCCGGCAGGCCGTGCTCTCCGCCCTGGACGTGCTCGGCTACGAGCGGCCGACCCAGCTGCGCGGTGAGCGCGCCCGGCTGGTCGGGCTGGTCCTGCCCGAGCTGCAGAACCCGATCTTCCCCGCCTTCGCGGAGGTCATCGGCGGCGCGCTGGCTCAGCTCGGACTGACGCCGGTGCTCTGCACCCAGACCCGCGGCGGTGTCTCCGAGGCCGACTACGTGGACCTGCTGCTCCAGCAGCAGGTCTCCGGAGTCGTGTTCGCCGGAGGTCTCTACGCGCAGGCCGACGCGCCCCACGACCACTACCGCCGGCTCGCCGAGCGCAACATCCCGGTGGTCGTCGTCAACGCGGCCATAGAGGATCTCGGATTCCCCGCCGTCTCGTGCGACGACGCCGTTGCCGTGGAGCAGGCCTGGCGGCACCTGGCCTCGCTCGGCCACGACCGCATCGGACTGGTCCTCGGCCCCGGCGACCACGTGCCCTCGGCCCGCAAGCTCGCCGCCGCCCGCTCGGTGGCCGGGGAGGTGCCCGACGCCCATGTCGCCCGCGCCATGTTCTCCATCGAGGGCGGGCACGCCGCGGCCACCCGGCTCATCGAGCGGGGCGTCACCGGTTTCATCTGCGCCAGCGACCCCCTCGCCCTCGGCGTCGTACGGGCCGCCCGGCGCAAGGGACTCGACGTTCCCGGACAGATCTCCGTCGTCGGCTACGACGACTCGGCCCTGATGAACTGCACCGAACCCCCTCTCACCACCGTCCGGCAGCCCATCGAGGCCATGGGCAAGGCGGCCGTGGAACTGCTGAACGCGCAGATCAACGGCAGCACGGTGGCGCCCGAGGAGCTGCTGTTCGAGCCCGAGCTGGTGGTACGGGGGTCGACCGCCCAGGCTCCTCGTTCCTGACCGCCATCACGCTGTCGAATAATTGCAAATTCTGCGCGACATCTTGCGGACCGATGTCGTCGGTGCTTGAGTGTGCCCCGCCCACCGCTCCTGTTCCGAGGGGTTCACTCGCTCCTGTCCCGTAAGGGGTCCACCGATGAGAAGCACCGGGATCCGTCGTACCCTCGTCGCGCTAGGCGTCGGCGCGCTCGCGCTCACCGCCTGCGGCTCGGACGGCGACGAAGCCGCCGGCGGCAAGACCCGCATCACCGTCAACTGCATGCCGCCCAAGAGCGCCAAGGTCGACCGGCAGTTCTTCGAGGAGGACATCGCCGCCTTCGAGAAGAAGAACCCCGACATCGACGTCGTCCCGCACGACGCGTTCCCCTGCCAGGACCCGAAGACGTTCGACGCCAAACTCGCCGGCGGGCAGATGGAGGACGTCTTCTACACGTACTTCACCGACGCCAGGCACGTCGTCGACATCAACCAGGCCGCCGACCTCACCCCGTACATCAAGGAGTTGAAGAGCTACGACACCGTCCAGCAGCAGCTGAGGGACATCTACACCGTCGACGGCAAGGTCTACGGCATCCCGCGCACCGGCTACTCCATGGGCCTGATCTACAACCGGGAGCTCTTCGAGAAGGCAGGCCTCGACCCCGACCGGCCGCCCACCACCTGGGCCGAGGTCCGCGCCGCCGCGAAGAAGATCGCCGCACTCGGCGACGGCACCCTCGGCTACGCCGACTACAGCGCCCAGAACCAGGGCGGCTGGCACTTCACCGCCGAGCTCTACTCCCAGGGCGGCGACGTGGTCAGCGCCGACGGCAAGAAGGCCACCGTCGACACCCCGCAGGGCCGGGCCGTTCTGCAGACCCTGCACGACATGCGGTGGAAGGACGAGTCGATGGGCAGCAAGCAGCTGCTCGTCATCAACGACGTCCAGCAGATGATGGGCGCCGGCAAGCTCGGCATGTACCTCGCCGCCCCCGACAACATCCCGATCCTCGTCAAGGAGAAGGGGGCCGAGTACGAGAACATCGCCATCGCCCCCATGCCCGGCGGTGAGGGCACCCTCATCGGCGGCGACGGCTACATGTTCAGCAAGAAGGCCTCACCCGAGCAGATCCGCGCCGGTCTCAAGTGGCTCGACCACATGTTCCTCACCCCCGGTGACGGCTTCCTCGGCGACTACGCCCGCGCCAAGAAGAACGACGCGCCCGTCGGCCTGCCCGAGCCCCGCCTGTTCACCGGCGCCGCCGACGCCAAGGACCAGCAGGTCAAGCAGGCCAACGCCAATGTCCCGGTGGAGAACTACCAGGCCTTCCTCGACGGCAACCAGAAGCTGGAGATGAAGATCGAGCCGCCGCACGCCCAGCAGCTCTACTCCGTCCTCGACGGCGTCGTCTCCGCCGTCCTCACCAAGGAGGACGCGGACATCGACCGGCTCCTCGAGGACGCCTCCGGCAAGATCGACGGCATCCTGGCCCGGGGCTGACCGGTGACGAAGACGGTTGAACGGCCCGCCGCGGCCGTGCGGGTCCGACCGGTGAAGGCGCCGTCCCCGGCAGGGGACCGGGGACGGCGCCGCGTCACCGACCATCTGCGCGCCTACGGCTTCCTCCTCGGCGGACTCGTCTGCTTCGCCCTGTTCTCCTGGTACCCGGCGATCCGCGCCATCGTGATCGCCTTCCAGAAGTACACCCCGGGCTCGGACCCCGAATGGGTCGGCACCGCCAACTTCACCCGGGTCCTGAACGACCCCGAGTTCGGCGCGGCCTGGCGCAACACGCTCACCTTCACCCTGCTCGCCCTGCTGATCGGGTTCGCGATCCCCTTCGTCCTGGCCCTCGTGCTCAACGAACTCCGGCACGCCAAGGCCTTCTTCCGGGTCGTCGTCTACCTCCCGGTGATGATCCCGCCGGTGGTCAGCGCCCTGCTGTGGAAGTGGTTCTACGACCCGGGCTCCGGCCTCGCCAACGAGGCACTGCGCTTCCTGCACCTGCCCACGTCCAACTGGTCCAACGGCGCCGACACCGCGCTGATCTCCCTGGTCGTCGTCGCCACCTGGGCCAACATGGGCGGCACCGTGCTCATCTACCTGGCCGCGCTCCAGTCCATCCCCGGCGAGCTGTACGAGGCCGCCGAGCTGGACGGCGCGAGCCTGCTCCAGCGCATCCGCCACGTGACGATCCCGCAGACCAGATTCGTGATCCTCATGCTGATGCTGCTCCAGATCATCGCGACCATGCAGGTGTTCACCGAACCCTTCGTGATCACCGGCGGCGGCCCGGAGAACGCCACCGTGACCGTGCTCTACCTCATCTACAAGTACGCCTTCCTCTACAACGACTTCGGCGGCGCCTGCGCGCTCAGCGTGATGCTCCTCGCCCTGCTCGGCGCCTTCTCCGCCGTCTACCTCCGCCTCACCCGCTCCGGAGAGGAGGCCGCATGAGCAGCACCCGCACCCTCGTCTCCCCGGCCGTCCTGGCCCGCCCCCGCGGCCGGGCCGTCTACTGGACGGTGTTCACCGGCATCGTCGTGCTCTTCGCCCTCGCCTTCCTCTTCCCCGTCTACTGGATGGCGAGCGGAGCGATGAAGTCACCCGACGAGGTGGCCCGCACACCCCCGACCCTCGTCCCGGAGAGCTGGAGCACCAGCGGCTACACCGACGCCTGGGAACTGATGCAGCTGCCCACCCACCTGTGGAACACGGTGGTGCAGGCGGCCGGCGCCTGGTTCTTCCAGCTGGTGTTCTGCACGGCCGCCGCCTACGCCCTGTCCAAGCTGCGGCCCGCCTTCGGCAAGCTGATCCTCGGCGGCATCCTCGCCACCCTGATGGTGCCGGCCCAGGCCCTGGTCGTACCGAAGTACCTGACCGTCGCGGACCTGGGACTGCTCAACGATCCGCTCGCCATCTGGCTGCCCGCCGTCGCCAACGCCTTCAACCTGTACCTGCTCAAGCGGTTCTTCGACCAGTTGCCCAAGGACGTGCTCGAGGCCGCCGAGATCGACGGTGCGGGGAAGCTGCGCACCCTGTGGTCGATCGTGCTGCCGATGTCGCGTCCGGTGCTCGGCGTGGTGTCGATCTTCGCGCTGGTCGCCGTGTGGCAGGACTTCCTGTGGCCGCTGATGGTCTTCTCCGACACCGGCAAACAGCCGATCAGCGTGGCCCTGGTCCAACTGTCGCAGAACATCCAGCTGACCGTGCTCATCGCCGCGATGGTGATCGCCAGCATCCCCATGGTCGCGCTGTTCCTCGTCTTCCAGCGGCACATCATCGCCGGAATCAGCGCGGGCAGCACCAAGGGCTGACACCGCACCTCATCCACACCAGAGAGAAAGGCACGCACCGTGGGACAGCCCACCCCTGCCCGAAGCGACGACTGGTGGCGCTCCGCCGTCATCTACCAGGTGTACGTCCGCAGCTTCGCCGACGGCGACGGCGACGGCACCGGCGACCTCGCGGGAGTCCGCGCCGGACTCGCCTACCTCGCCGAACTCGGCGTCGACGCCCTGTGGTTCAACCCCTGGTACCTGTCCCCGATGAAGGACGGCGGTTACGACGTCGCCGACTACCGGGTGATCGACCCGGCCTTCGGCACCCTCGCCGAGGCGGAGAAGCTCATCGCCGAGGCACGGGAACTGGGCATCCGCACCATCGTCGACATCGTGCCCAACCACGTCTCCGACCAGCACCCCTGGTTCCGGGCGGCGCTCGCGGGCGGCCCCGAGCGGGAGCTGTTCCACTTCCGCCCCGGCCGCGGCGTGAACGGTGAACTCCCGCCGAACGACTGGCAGTCCGAGTTCGGCGGCCCCGCCTGGACCAGACTGCCCGACGGCGCCTGGTACCTCCACCTGTTCGCCCCCGAGCAGCCCGACCTCAACTGGGCACACCCCGCCGTCCGCCAGGAACACGAGGACATCCTGCGCTTCTGGTTCGAGCGGGGCGTGGCCGGCGTGCGCATCGACTCCGCCGCGCTGCCGGTGAAGGACCCCCGGCTGCCGGACTTCGTGGCGGGCCGCGATCCGCACCCCTACCTCGACCGCGACGAACTCCACGACATCTACCGGGGCTGGCGGGCGGTCGCCGACGAGTACGGCGCCGTGTTCGTCGGCGAGGTCTGGCTCCCCGACACCGAACGCTTCGCCCGCTACCTGCGCCCCGACGAACTGCACACCGCGTTCAACTTCTCCTTCATGACCTGCCCCTGGGAGGCGGCGCGACTGCGTGCCTCCATCGACGAGACGCTGGCCGAGCACGCCCCCGTCGGCGCCCCCGCCACCTGGGTGCTGTGCAACCACGACGTCACCCGCACGGTCACCCGCTACGGCCGCGCCGACACCGGCTTCGACTTCGCCACCAAGGCCTTCGGCACCCCGACCGACCTGGCCCTCGGTACCCACCGGGCCCGCGCCGCCGCCCTGCTCTCCCTCGCTCTGCCCGGCGCGGTCTACGTCTACCAGGGCGAGGAACTCGGCCTGCCCGAGGCGGACATCCCGCTCGACCGCATCGAGGACCCCATGCACGCCCGCTCCGGGGGCACCGATCCCGGACGCGACGGATGCCGGGTGCCGCTGCCGTGGACGGCCGGCGCACCGCACGCCGGTTTCGGCGGCGAACCGTGGCTGCCGCAGCCCGCCGACTGGGCGTCGTACGCGGCCGACCGGCAGGCCCGCGACCCCGGCTCGATGCTCGCCCTGTACCGCGAGGCGATCCGCCTGCGTCCCGTCTTCGGCACCGGCCCGCTCACCTGGCTGCCCACCCCCGACGGCGTACTCGCCTTCACCCGCGCGGACGGCGGCGCCGTCTGCGCGGTGAACCTCGCGGACGCGCCCGCCGCGCTCCCCGCCCACACCGCACTCCTTCTCGGCAGCGGCCCGCTCACGGACGACGGACGGCTGCCGAAGGACACCGCGGTCTGGCTGCGCGCCTGAGACCGCACCCGCTCGTTCCCGCACCCCCACACCGAAGGGATCAGCACATGAGCACCTCCAGAGCCGTCGGACGCGCCCCCGCCATCGCCACGGCGGTGGCCCTGGCCGCCGGCACCCTCGTGGCCCTCGCGCCCGCCCCCGCCCACGCCGCCGCCGGTGCCACGCTCCCCTTCACCTCGGTCGAGGCCGAGTCGGCCGTCACCACCGGCAGCAGGATCGGCCCCGACCACACCCAGGGCACCCTCGCCTCCGAGGCCTCCGGACGCCGGGCCGTACGCCTCGACGCCGGTCAGCGGGTCGAGTTCACCGTCCCGGGCGCGGCCAACGCCGTGAACGTCGCCTACAGCGTGCCCGACGGCCGCTCCGGCACGCTCGACGTGTACGTCAACGGCCAGAAGCTGGCGCAGACCCTCCCGGTGACCTCCAAGTACTCCTACGTGGACACCCCCTGGATCCCGGGCGCCAGAACCCACCACTTCTACGCCAACGCCCGGATGCTGCTGGGCCGCGACGTCCAGGCGGGCGACAAGGTCGCCTTCCAGGCGACGGGCGTGCCCGTCACCGTGGACGTCGCCGACTTCGAGCATGCGGCCGCCCCCGCCGGGCGGCCCGCGGGCTCCGTCTCCGTGACCGACAAGGGAGCCGACCCCAGCGGACAGGGCGACTCCACCCAGGCCTTCCGCGAGGCCATCGCCGCCGCGCAAGGGGGAGTGGTGTGGATCCCGCCGGGCGAGTACCGGCTCACCTCCTCCCTCGCCGGCGTCCAGAACGTCACACTGCGCGGCGCGGGCCACTGGCACTCGATCGTCCGCACCTCACGCTTCATCGACCAGCAGAGCTCCTCCGGCAACGTCCACATCCGGGACTTCGCGGTCATCGGCGAGGTCACCGAACGCGTCGACTCCAGCCCCGACAACTTCGTCAACGGCTCCCTCGGCCCGAACTCCTCCGTCTCCGGCATGTGGCTCCAGCACCTCAAGGTGGGCCTCTGGCTGACCGGAACCAACGACAACCTCGTCGTCGAGAACAACCGGTTCCTCGACATGACCGCGGACGGCCTCAACCTCAACGGCAACGCGCGCGGAGTGACGGTCCGCAACAACTTCCTCCGCAACCAGGGCGACGACGCCCTCGCCATGTGGTCCCTGCACGCGCCGAACACGAACAGCACCTTCGAGAACAACACCGTCTCCCAGCCCAACCTCGCCAACGGCATCGCGATCTACGGCGGGACCGACATCACCGTCCGGAACAACCTGGTCAGCGACACCAACGCCCTCGGCAGCGGCATCGCGATCTCCAACCAGAAGTTCCTCGACCCCTTCCACCCGCTGGCCGGCACCATCTCGGTCGACGGCAACACCCTGGTGCGCACCGGCGCCATGAACCCCAACTGGAACCATCCGATGGCCGCCCTGCGCGTCGACCCGTACGACAGCCCGATCGAGGCGCAGGTGAGGATCACCGACACCACCATCACCGACAGCCCCTACAGCGCCTTCGAGTTCGTCTCCGGCAGCGGACGCGGACACGCCGCCCGGAACATCACCGTCGACGGCGCCACCGTGAACAAGGTCGGCACGGTCGTCGTCCAGGCCGAGACGCAGGGCGCCGCCACCTTCCGCGACGTCACCGCGACGGACGTCGGATCGGCCGGCGTCTACAACTGTCCCTACCCGTCCGGTTCCGGCACGTTCACCGTCACCGACGGCGGCGGCAACTCGGGGTGGGACAGCACCTGGTCGGACTGCTCCACCTGGCCCGAGCCCGGCCAGGGCAGCCCCGACCCGGACCCCGGCCGCAACCTCGCCCAGGGACGCCCGGCCACGGCGACCGGTTCCCAGGACGTCTACACGCCCGGCAAGGCCGTCGACGGCGACCCGAACAGCTACTGGGAGTCCGCCAACCACGCCTTCCCCCAGTCGCTGACCGTCGACCTCGGCTCCCGGCAGCCCGTGCGCCGGCTGGTGCTGAAACTGCCGCCGCAGGCCGTCTGGCAGGCGCGCACCCAGACCCTGTCCGTGCAGGGCAGCACCGACGGGAGCGCGTACTCCACGGTGGTCCCCTCGCGCGACTACCGCTTCGACCCCGCCACCGGCAACACCGTGACGATCCCGGTCACCGGCGACCTCCGTCACGTCCGGCTGCACGTCACGGGCAACACGGGCTGGCCGGCGGCCCAGTTCAGCGAGGTGGAGGCGTATCTTTCCTGACCGGGCCCGCTCCGCGCTTCGCCGCCTGGATCTGCTCGTACACATGGGTCCGCAACTCGGCGAAGCGCGGTGCCACCCGCGTGGTCAACTGGTCCCGCTCGTCCGGCAGATCCACCTTCAGCTGCTCCCGCACCACGGTGGGGGAGGCCGACAGCACGATCACCCGCTCGCCGAGATACACCGCCTCGTCGATGTCATGGGTGACGAACAGGACCGTGATCCCGCGCTCCCGCCACAACCGCCGCACCAGGTCCTCCAGATCGGCGCGGGTCTGCGCGTCCACCGCCGCGAACGGCTCGTCCATCAGCAGCACCTCCGGCTCGTACGCCAGCGCCCGCGCGATCGCCACCCGCTGCTGCATCCCGCCGGACAGCTGCCAGGGATACGCCCCGGCCGCGTCCGCGAGCCCCACCGAGGCGAGGGCGTCCGCGACCAGCTCGCGCCGCCGTGACCTGCTCAGGTCCTTCTGCTTCAAAGGCAGTTCGACGTTCTGGCCGACCCGCATCCAGGGGAAGAGGCTGCGCCCGTACTCCTGGAAGACGAACGCCATGCCTGGTGGCGGCCCGTCCACCTTCCGCCCGGCCAGGAACACCTCTCCGGCGGTCGGTTCGAGCAGCCCGCCCACGCACTTCAGCAGGGTCGTCTTGCCGCAGCCCGACGGGCCGACCAGACACACCAGTTCCCCGGCCGCCACGGTGAACGTCAGATCGCGCACGGCCTCGGTCCGCCGCCCCGATCCCTCGTAGACCTTCCGCAGGCCACGTACGTCGAGCATGGACCGCCCTTTCAGGAGTTTCACCGGGACCGCCGGGCGGCGGTGCGCAGACCGTGGTACCAGCCGAGCGCCCGCCGCTCGGCCCACCGGAAGAGGACCGAGAGAACGAAGCCCAGCAGACCGAGCAGCAGGATTCCGGTCCACATGTCGGGGATGGCGAAGGAACGCTGGAACTGCACGATGGTGAACCCGAGGCCGTTGCTGGCCGCGAACATCTCGCTGATCACCATGAGGATGATCCCGATCGACAGGGCCTGCCGCAGCCCCGCGAAGATCTGCGGACCCGCCGCCGGCAGCACCACGTCCTTCAGTCGCGCGGCGCCCGTGATGCCGTAGGAGCGGGCGGTCTCGGTCATCACCGCGTCGACCGCGCGGACGCCCTCGACCGTGTTGAGCAGCACCGGCCAGACACAGCCGCTCGCGATGACGACGACCTTCATGGTGTCGCCGATGCCCGCGAACAGCATGATCACCGGCACCAGCACCGGCGGCGGCACGGCCCGCAGGAACTCCAGCACCGGTTCGCACACCGCCCGCACCCGGCGGTAGGAGCCGATCAGGGTGCCCAGGGCGACACCGGCGACCGCAGCCAGCACCCAGCCCGTCGTGAGCCGGAGCACGCTCGGCAGGACGTCACCGCGCCACCGCTCGCCGGTCCACACGTCCGGGAAGGACTCCAGGATCGTGCCGAGCGGCGGCCAGTACACATCCTCGCTGCCGGCCGAGGACACCCACCAGACGGCCACCAGCAGCGCGGGCAGGGCGAGTACGAACACCAGCCGCAACAGCAGCCCTCTCACACCGCCACCTCCCCGCGCACCGACTGGTGCCAGGCCAGCGCCCGCCGTTCCACGGTCCGGGCGCCGACATTGATCAGCAGCCCCAGCAGACCCGTGACGACGATCAGCGCGTACATCTCGGGCACGGCCTGCGAGGTCTGCGCGACGGCGATCCGGGCGCCCAGCCCGGGTGCGCCGATGACGAGTTCGGCGGTGACCGCGAGGATCAGGGCCACCGCCGCCGCGAGCCGCACCCCCGTCATGACGTACGGCAGCGCGGTCGGCCACAGCACGTACCGGATCCGCGCCCAGGCGCCCAGGCCGTACGACCGTGCCGTCTCCTCGGCGACCGGGTCGACGTCCTGGACGCCGTAGAGCACCTGGATGAGCACCTGCCAGAAGGCCGCGTACACGACCAGCAGCAGCACCGACCCCAGCTCGGTGCCGTACAGCAGCACCGCCAGCGGGATCAGCGCGACCGACGGGATGGGGCGCAGGAACTCGATGGTGGACGCGGTCGCCTCCCGCAGATACGGCACCACCGACACGAGCACCCCGACGACGATCCCCGCACCGACCGCGATCGCCAGGCCCAGCGCCCAGCCGGTGAGGGTGTCGCCGAGCGCGGTCCAGAAGGCGCCGTCCGTGACTTCCGCGCCGAGCGCTTCGGCGATGCGGCTGGTCGGCGGGAAGTGGTCCTCGCCGACCAGGCCGAGCCGGGGCACCGCCTCGCCCAGGGCGAGGAAGGCCGCGAGCCCGGCCGCGCCGAGGGCGGCGTTGGCGCCCCTCACGGCAGCAGCTTGTCCAGGTCCGGCGCCCGCTCGAACAGGCCGTCCGCCTCGCCCAGCTTCGCCAGTTCCTCGATGGCGGCGCGGTTGGGCTCCGCCGGCCACTTCGGCAGCGTCACCTTCGCCAGCACGTCCGCAGGGATCTTCGTGTACGTGGTGACGATCTCGCGCACCTCGTCCGGGTGGGAGTCGGCGTAGGCCAGGGACTCCGCGGTGGCCTCCTGGAACTTCTTCACCACCTCGGGGTTCTTCTGCGCGTACTGCGTCGAGGTGAAGTACATGGCGACGGTGAGCTTCGGGGCTACGTCGATCATGGGGGAGGCGATCTCCCGGCCGCCCTGGTTCTTGATCGTGGCCAGTGCCGGTTCCACCACCATCGCCGCGTCGATCCGCCCGCCGTCGAGGGCGGCGGGCATCTGGTCGAAGGGCAGCTCGACGAACTCCACCTCGTCCGGGTCGCCGCCCGCCTTGCGCACCGAGGCGCGCACCGCGGTCTCGTTGATGTTCTTCAGGGTGTTGATGGCGACCTTCTTGCCCTCCAGCTCCTTCGCCGACTTGACCGGGCTGTCGCCCTTGACGGTGAGCGCCTCGAAGTCCTTGCCCGCCTCACCGGTCGACGCGATGCCGTTCGCCACCGCCTTCACCGGCACGTTGTTGGACTGGGCGATCATCAGCGAGGTCATGTTGGAGAACCCGAACTCGAACTGGCCGCTGACCACACCGGGCACGATGGCGGCGCCGCCCTGCGCACTGGAGAAGTCCAGCTTCAGTCCGCGCTCGCTGAAGAACCCCTTCTTCTGACCCAGATACAACGGCGCCACATCGACGATGGGAATGAGCCCCACGGTCACCGTCGTGGTGCCGCCGGAGGAGCCGGCCCCGTCCGATCCGCCGGAGTCGGACGAGCCGCAGGCGGTCGCGGCGGCGAGGAGGGAGACGGCGGTGAGACCGATGAACAGACGACGCATGAAAGTGACTCCCGCGGTGGGACCGGACCGGACGTTCCGAACAGGCTGTGCGCAGAGAGAACACGTGCTGATCAAGAACGTAGGGCCCGCGCGGAACCCGGGTCAATGCCTCGGCGCCCATGGGTTGTTGACGATTCACCCACGCGTCGGCGGCGGTGAGAAAGCGCGTTCACGGTGGGCGCGGCGCGCACGACCGGATCACAGGTCCAGCACCAGCCTTCGGCCCCGGCACCGGGAGACGCAGATGAGCATCGTCTCCCCGCACGCCCGCTCCTCCTCGGTGAGCAACGAGTCCCGGTGGTCGGGCTCCCCCTCCAGCACATCGGTCTCACACGTGCCGCAGGTGCCCTCGGTGCAGGAGTACAGCACCTCGACGCCGGCTCCCCGGACGGCGTCCAGCACGGACATGTCCGGGGGGACCGATAGCGTGCGGCCGCTGCGGGCGAGGACGACCTCGAACGCGCCGCCCGTGCCGGAGCCCTGCTCCTTCGGCCGGAACCGCTCCGTGCGCAGCAACCCGGGCGGGCACCGTTCCTCCACCGCGTCGAGCAGCGGCCCGGGCCCGCAGCAGTAGACGAGGGTGCCGGGCGGGAGACCGTCCAGCACCGGCGGGAGGTCCAGCAGCCCGGTCTCGTCCTCGGGGGCGAGGGTGACCCGCTCCCCGTACCGGGCGAGTTCACCGGTGAACGCCATCGTCGCCCGGGTGCGTCCGCCGTAGAGCAGCGTCCAGTCCGCGCCCGCCGCGTCGGCCGCGGCCAGCATCGGAAGGATCGGGGTGATGCCGATGCCGCCCGCGACGAAGCGGTAGCGGCGGGCGGGCTCCAGCGGGAACCGGTTGCGCGGTTCGCGCGCCCGTACCTTGTCGCCCTCCCGCATCCGCCGGTGCACATGCGCGGAGCCTCCGCGCCCGTCCGGCTCGCGCAGGACGGCGATCCGCCATGCGCTCCGGTCCGCGGGGTCCGAGCACAGCGAGTACTGCCGCTCCAGTCCGGGACCGAGCAGCAGGTCGACGTGCGCGCCCGGCTCCCAGGCGGGAAGGTCCGCGCCGAGCGGGTGCCGGAGGGTGAGGAGCAGTACGTCCGCGGCCGCCGGCTCCCGCCCTTCGACGACGAGTTCGATGTCGTCGTACGACGTCATGCACCGGCTCCCCGGGGTTCGTGCCCCTGCGGATGGGCGAGCATCCAGTCCCACATCTCGACCGGATCCTGCGCGGTGTGCTCGCGGCCGCAGTGACAGGTTCCGTGCAGCAGATCGCTGCCCGGGAGCCAGTCGATGCGGTAGATCTCGCCGGTGCGACCGCTCATCGGACGCTCTCCACGGGCTTGTTGCCCTCCTCGACCAGCCGGGCGAGGATGCGGCGGGCGGCCAGACCGCCGGTGTCGATGTTGATGCTCAGCTCCTGGTAGCCGGTGCGTTCGCTGCCGAGGGAGCGCTGGAGCAGGTTGAGCGCGTCCACGTCCTGCATGACGACCGTGCGGTTGCTGTCCCGCAGGAAGTCGCTCACCTCCGTGTCGTCGGTGGCCCAGTCCCGGGAGACCGCCCAGAAGTCGTAGACCTTGCCGTCGGCGGACGGGGTGATGGCGTACGTGATCTCGGTGTGGAAGCCGTGCGGATCGCTGCCGTCCGGCTCCGGCGCCACACCGGCCGGGGCGACCCGGCTGTGCAGCAGATACAGACAGGGTGCGTGGTACTCGATGTCCTGCCACCGGTCGATCCGCCCGCTGATCCCGGTTGATCTGGCGTAGAACGGCGGGCACTCGGCGTCGTCCATGTGCCGGCTCACCCGTACGATGCCGGCGCCCTCGTCGACCTCGGTGGTGATCGGGGTCTCGGCGACCTCGGGGGTGCCGATGTAGCCGCCGTGCAGATACGTCTCGTGGGAGAGGTCGAGGAGGTTGTCGACGAGCAGCCCGTAGTCGCAGTCGACGGGCTCCATGCCCCGCACGGTCACCCACCCCGGGGAGTCCAGGTGCCGGGCCCGCGGAACGGCCCCCGGATCGGCGAGCGCCGGGTCACCGATCCACACCCACACCAGCGAGTCAAGTTCCACGACGGGGTAGGAGGCCACCCGCGCGGTGCGCGGCACACGCTTCTGCCCCGGCACGTACACACACGCACCCGTCGTGTCGTACGTGAACCCGTGGTATCCGCACACGATCCGGTCCCCGTCGAGCCGCGTCGGGGCCGCGGACAGCGGGTAACGACGGTGCACACAGCGGTCGTTGAGCACGACCGGGGTGCCGTCCTCCTCGGTCCGGTACAGCACGAGCGGCTCTCCGAGCACCGACCGGCCGAGCAACTCCCGGCCCACCTCATGACTGTAGGCGGCGACGTACCACTGGTTCCTGGCGAAGGCCGTCATGTGAGGCATGGGCGCGGCTCCCGTCGTCCTCGACGTCGTGTCGCCCTCACCATGGCGACGCCGTGGCCGCTCCGGCAAGGGCACTTCCGCGGGACGGAAACTCCGTGGCCGGGAGCCGGAGTGCGGCCGGCGGAACGGACGGTGTGTGCCCCAGGTCCCGCTCGGCTTCCGCGAAGTTACCTGTGCGTTCCGCACGTCGGAGTGATGACAGCGGTGACTGTGCGGGACGGTACGCCGCGTGACAGCGTCATGTCCGTCAGCGATCGACGGGAGGGAGACGGCGTGAACAAGGGCTATGCCGTGTACTGCGACGCGGACCCGTACTTCTACGACGCTCCGCATCGCACCGTCTCCCCGGCCGGCACCGCGCGCGGCAGGTACGCCGCGGCCTCGTGGCCCGTTCCGGCGGGATGGCAGCGCAACGAGAGCGGGGACTGGCTCGCCCTGCGTCCGGTCGACGCCGAACTTCCCGACCAGGGCTGGAAGATCCACGTCTCCGCCTGTCTCGACAACGCCGAATCCGTACTCGAGCGGGTGTGGCGGTACTGCGTCCGCGGCGGCACGGCGTTCAAGTTCGTGCCCAGCCGCTACCTGCTGCACCAGCGCAACGCCAAATACGCGGACCGGGCCGGCAGCGGCAAGTTCATCACCGTGTACCCGGCGGACGAGACGCGTTTCGAACGGCTCGCGGGCGAGCTGGCGGAGCTGCTGGCCGGTGAACCCGGACCGCACATCCTGAGCGATCTGCGGCTCGGCGACGGCCCGGTGCACGTGCGGTACGGCGGCTTCACCCGGCGCAACTGCTATGACGCGAACGGGGAGCTGAGGCCTGCCGTGACCGGTCCGGACGGGGTGCTGGTGCCCGACCTGCGCGGCCCCGTCTTCCGCGTACCGGACTGGGTGGACCCGCCTGCGTTCCTGCGCCCGCACCTCCGGGCGCGGGACGCGCTGACCGTGGCCGGCCTGCCCTACGCCATCGAATCGGCGCTGCACTTCTCCAACGGTGGCGGGGTCTACCTCGCCCGCGACTCCCGCACCGGGGAGCGGGTCGTCCTCAAGGAGGCCCGTCCGCACGCCGGTCTCGCGGCGGACGGCGCGGACGCCGTGACCCGGCTGCACCGCGAGCGCCGGGCACTGGAGCGTCTTTCCGGCCTCGACTGCACACCCGAGGTGCTCGATCACCTGACGGTCGGGGAACACCACTTCCTGGTACTGGAGTACATCGACGGCAAGCCGCTCAACACGTTCTTCGCCCGCCGCCATCCGCTCATCGAGGCCGACCCCGGTGAGGAGCGGCTGGCCGAGTACACGGCGTGGGCCCTCGACGTCCACGCGCGGGTGGAACGTGCCGTCGAGGACGTCCACGCCCGCGGCGTGGTCTTCAACGACCTGCACCTGTTCAACATCATGATCCGTGAGGACGACAGCGTCGCCCTGCTGGACTTCGAGGCGGCACACCAGGTCGGCGAGGCCGGCCGCCAGACCGTGGCCAACCCGGGCTTCGTGGCGCCGTCCGACCGACGGGGCGTCGCGGTGGACCGGTACGCACTGGCCTGTCTGCGACTCGCGCTGTTCCTCCCGCTCACCAGTCTGCTGGCGCTGGACCGGCGCAAAGCGGCCCATCTCGCCGACGTGGTGGCCGATCAGTTCCCGGTGGACCGCGCCTTCCTGGACGCGGCGGTCCACGAGATCACGGACGGCGCCGCCGGCGCCCCGGCGGCGCGACGGACGGCTGAGCCGACGACGTCGGTACGGCCTGGTGACTGGCCGCGCAGCCGGGACTCGATGGCCGCGGCCATCCGTGCGTCGGCGACGCCGTCGCGCACCGACCGCCTCTTCCCCGGCGACATCGCGCAGTTCGCCACGGCCGGCGGCGGACTCGCCTTCGGCCACGGCGCGGCGGGAGTGCTGTACGCACTGGCCGAGAGCGGGGCGGGAAGGGACGAGGACGGGGAACAGTGGCTGCTGGAGCGGACCAAGCAACCACCCTCGGGCATGCCGCTCGGTTTCCACGACGGTCTCGCCGGTGTCGCCTGGACGCTGGAGTACCTCGGCCACCACGATCGCGCGCTCGACCTCGCCGAACTGCTCCTCGACCAGCCCTTCGACCACCTTGCACCGGATCTGCACAGCGGCACCGCCGGTCTGGGCCTGGCCCTGGACTCGCTGGCCGCCGCCACCGGGGAGGCCACCCTGCACTCGGCGGCGCGGCGCTGCGCCGAGCTGACCGCTCGGTGCCGGTCCGCCGCGGACGGGAGCACCGGCCGGGGCCGCGCGGGACTGCTGTACGGGGCCGCGGGGCGCGCTCTGCTCTTCCTGCGGCTGTACGAACGCGACCGGGACCCGGCTCTGCTCGACCTCGCACGGGACGAGCTGCGCCAGGACCTCGCCCGCTGCGTCCGCGGCGCCGGCGGCGCACTGCAGGTCGACGAGGGATGGCGCACCATGCCCTACCTGGGCGCGGGCAGTGTCGGCATCGGCATGGTGCTCGACGACTACCTGGCGCACCGGGAGGACGAGGAACTCGCGCGGGCGAGAGGTGAGATCGTGGCCGCGGCGCAGGCCCAGTTCTACGCCCAGCCCGGCCTGTACCGCGGCGTGTCCGGCATGGTGCTGTATCTCGGCCGCACGACGGCCGCGGTACCCGGCACCGGTCCGGAGGCCGTGCGGCGCCAACTCGACGCGCTCTCCTGGCACGCCATGTCCTACCGCGGCCACCTCGCCTTCCCCGGCGAGCAGATGATGCGCCTTTCCATGGACCTCGCCACCGGCACGGCCGGCTGCCTGCTGGCCGTCGCCTCCCTCCACGGCACCCCGCCTCCCGGGCTGCCGTTCCTTCCGCCGCACACGCGGGCGGCCCCACGACTCGGCCCTTTCCAGGGGTCGTGATGCAAGAAGACAACCCGTTGCCGTACGAAGGGAAGACGTCATGAACCTGTTCGACCTGCAGTCGATGGAGACCCCCAAGGAAGAGGCCATGGGGGACGTGGAGACCGGCAGCCGGGCGAGCCTGCTGCTCTGCGGCGACAGCAGCCTGAGCGTCACCACCTGCAACTGACACCGGCGCAGACCGCCGCGGCGACGCGGTGAGTCAAGGTCGCTCGGTTCCGGCGCCCCGGGTCTTCGCCCGGGGCGCCGGTGCCCGCTTGGGCGGACACCCGATCCCCGGCCCGCCGGGCAGCGGCCGGGGTCCGGGCCCGGACGGAAGGACGGACGGTAGGAAGGGAGGTCGGCCTGTGCCGACGAGCGGGGTCCGGGCGCGACGGGAGGCCAGGGCGCGGGACCGGGCCGACGGCGCGACGCCGGGGCGCACGCCCGAACTGCTGGTACTGCTCTGCTCGGTCGGAGCGGCCGCGGCCACGGTGGCCCAGCCCTTCGTCCTCGGCCGCACCCTCGACCTGCTTCTGTACGACGGCGGCGGCACCGCGGGTCGCTGGCTGGCGCTGAGTGCCGCGCTGCTCGTCGGTGAACTGCTGCTCGACAGCCTCACCTCCCTGTTCACCGGCCGCTGCAACGCCGGTTGGACGGCGTCCATCCGGTCCCGCGCCTTCGACGGCCTGCTGCGTGCCGTACCGGACCGCGTGCGGTCCTGCACACCGGGGGACGTCGGGGCCCGCCTGACCCTCAACGCCGCCGACGCGGGCGGCGCCCCGGCGGCCCGAGCGGCCCTGGCGGCCTCGCTGGTCACGCCCATCGGCGCGCTGGCGGCGTTGGCCTTCGTCGACCTGTGGGTGGCGGCCTGCGTGCTGGCCGGGCTGCCGGCGCTGGCGCTGGTGCTGCGGTCCTTCGCCCGCGACACCGGTGCCTCGGTCGCGGCCTACCAGAACACGCAGTCGGAGATCGCCTCCCGACTGCTGGAGGCCCTCGAGGGCGCGGCGACGATCGCCGCGGCGGGAACCGGCGCCCGCGAACGCGCCCGCGTGCTCGCGCCGTTGCCCCGGTTGGCCGCCCAGGGCAGACGCATGTGGGCGTTGCACGGACGCGCTCTGGCCCGTAGCGGCGTCCTCGTCCCCCTGCTCACTCTGGCCGCCACGGCCGTCGGCGGTCTGCGGCTCGCGTCCGGTGCCCTGAGCGTCGGGGAGCTGCTCGCCGTGTTCCGGTACGCGCAGCTGACAGCCGGCGTCGGGGGCACCGCGTCACTGCTGGGTGCACTGGTCCGGGGCCGCGAGGCGCGGAACCGGACCCTGGCACTGGCACGCATGCCCGAGCTGATCCACGGGACGCGATGCCTGCCCCCGACCGGAGCGGGCGAACTCGAACTGTGCGGGGTCCGGGTGGTGCGCGACGGCAGGCAGGTGCTGCACGCGGACGGTGTGCGGGTGCCGGGCGGCACCACCGCCGCCGTGGTCGGCCGAAGCGGAGCGGGGAAGTCCGTACTGGCCGCCGTGGCGGGCCGGCTGGTCGACCCCGACGAGGGACATGTGCTGCTGGACGGTATACGTCTCGACCGGCTGACGCGGGAAGCCTTGCGCACCGAGGTCACCTACGCCTTCGAGCGCCCGGCGCTGGGCGAGGGCACGGTCGCCGAAGCGGTCGCGGCCGGCGCCCGGCAGGTGACGCCCGAACAGGTCCGGGAGGCCTGCCGTGCCGCGGGCGCCGACGGCTTCGTCCGTCGGCTGCCGAGGGGTTACGACACCCCGCTGCGCGCGGCGCCGCTCTCGGGCGGTGAGCATCAGCGCCTAGGACTGGCCAGGGCGTTCGCCCATGCCGGACGGTTGCTGATCCTGGACGACGCGACGTCCGGTCTGGACACCGCCACGGAGCACGAGGTGGACCGGGCGCTGCGCCACTCGGTGCGGCCCGGGACCAGGCTGGTCGTGGCGCACCGCCCGTCGGTGGCGGCCGGGGCGGACCTGGTGATCTGGCTGGAGGACGGGGAGGTGCTGGCTGTCGCGCCCCACCGCGACCTGTGGGACCTGGCCGGCTACCGGGCGGTCTTCGCGGCCGACGGCACCGAGGCCGCGGAACCGCGCCGGAGCACCGCGTGCCGGTCCGATGCCGAAGGGGCGCGGACGTGACGTGCGCCGCGGACGGGGACGTGGACGCACAGGGCGCGGGCGACGGCTCCGGTGCGCTGCGCCGTATCGCGCCGCACGCCCGCCGCTTCCTCGCCCGTCGGACCGGGGTGCTGGCACGGCTGGCGCTCTGGTCGCTGGCCGAGACGGCGCAGGCGTTCCTCGTGGGCTACGGCGTCGCCCAGGCCGTCGACCGAGGATTTCTGGCCGGTGACGTGCGCCGGGGGTTGCTGTGGCTCACGGTCGCGCTGGTCGCCGTGCTGCTCGGTGCACCGGTGATCCGGGGCGTGTTCACACAGCTGGCCGGTCTGACGGAACCGTTGCGCGACGGCCTGGTGCGGTGGGCGGTCGACCGGTCCCTGGCCCGGGCTGCCGTGGACGGACCGGGGGGGTCGGACCGGGCGGCCGTCTCCCGCCTGACGAATCAGGTCGAGATCGCCCGGGACAGTTTCGCCGGTCTCGTCCTGACCGTGCGCTCGTTCGTCTTCACCGCCGTCGGAGCGCTGCTGGGGCTGCTGTCCCTGCATCCGGCCCTCCTCGTGGTGGTGCTGCCGCCCCTGGCGGGCGGGCTGGCGCTGTTCCTGGCGACGCTGCGGCCCATGGCGGCGGCTCAGCGACGCGCGCTGGCGGCCGACGAGGCACTGGGCGACCACGCGGCCCGGTCAAGGGCGGCGCTGCGGGACCTGACCGCCTGCGGAACCGGACCCGAGGCGGCGCGGCACGGCGCGGGGCTGATCGACGGCGCCGCCGCGGCGGCACGGGCCCTGGCCGGGTGGGCGGCGGTCCGCACGGCGGCGCTCGGTGTCGCGGGTCACCTGCCCGTCCTGGCGCTGCTGCTGGCCGTGCCGTGGCTGCGCGGGCGAGGGGTGTCGCCAGGCGCGCTGCTGGGTGCCTTCACCTATCTCGTCCAGTCGCTCCTGCCCGCCCTGCACACGCTGATGACCGCGCTCGGTGCGGCGGGGGCCCGGCTGCTGGTCGTCCTCGACCGCATCATCGGCCCGGACCCGGGACCGCAGACGGAGTCCAAGCCGGAGTCGAGGCCGGAGCCGGAACGGATGCGGAAGGCGCGCGGGCCGCAGGCGTCGACGCCCGCCGCCGCGTACTCCGCGCGGCGGCGGACCGCCCACCCGGAGACGGGCTCTCCGGCCCCGGCCCCCGGGGGAGGCACGGCGCACGGCGGGCGGACCGCCGCGGTGGAACTGCGGTCCGTGACCCTGTCCTACGGTGCCCGCGCGGAACCGGTCCTGGACTCCCTCGACCTGTGCGTCGCCCCGGGCGAGCACCTTGCCGTCGTCGGACCGAGCGGCATCGGTAAGTCGACGCTCACCCGCCTGGTCGCTGGGACGCTCGCGCCGAGTGGTGGCGAGGTCCGGGTGGCCGGACGGGAGGTGACCGGGCGCGCACCCGAGGAACTCGCCGCGTTGCGCGTACTGGTGCCGCAGGAGGCGTACGTCTTCTCCGGCACCCTGGGCGACAACCTCACGTACCTGTGTGCCGAAGCGAGCCGCGCGGACATCGACGCCGCCGTCGGGGCCCTCGGTCTGCGACCGTTGGTGGAGCGCCTGGGCGGGCTCGACGCCCAGGTCCGCCCTGCCGAACTGTCCCACGGGGAACGGCAGTTGGTCGCGCTGGCACGCGCCTACCTGTCGCCCGCGTCCCTGCTGTTGCTCGACGAGGCCACCTGCCATCTCGACCCGGCGGCCGAGGCGCGCGCCGAGGACGTCCTCGCGGGACGCCCGGGAACGCTGCTGGTGGTGGCACACCGCTTGTCGTCGGCGGTCCGCGCCGACCGGGTGCTGGTGCTGGACGGGACGGAAGCGGTGTGCGGCACGCACGAGGAGGTGCTGGACCGCTCGCCGCTCTACCGTGACCTGACCGGTCACTGGAGCACCGGCCCGGTCCGGGGATCCTGACCGCGGCCGACCCGGCCATTCACGTCCATCCGGCACTCTGGACGATGCGTATCGCGTCGACCCGGTTGCGGGCGCCCACCTTACGGATCGCCGTGGCCATGTAGTTGCGGACGGTGCCCCGGGACAGGTGCAGTCGGGCCGCGATCTCGGCCATCGGCGCCCCCTGGGAGGCGAGGGACAGCACGCTCAGTTCCCGGGTGGTCAGCGGCATCTCCGCGCCCTCCAACAGGGCGACCGTGAGTGTTTGGTCGAGGAAGCGCTCTCCCTTGGCGACCGCGTGCACCGCCGTGATCAGCCGACGTGCCGAAGCGTTCTTGTCGACCAGCCCGAGGGCACCGCCGTCGAACGCCCGGCGGAGGATCCCCGGCCGCTTGGCGGTCGTCAGTACGACGATCCTGTCTCCGTGCCGGGCCCGGAAGGGTGCTTCGTGCGCCTGCCCCGGGCCCTGCAGACAGTCGCCGTCCACGACCCACACGTCTGCCGACGGCACATCGTGATCCGGCAGGCCGGCGCCGGGTGACATGGACGAGACCTGCAATGCGTCATCGGATCTCAGCAGTTGCACCAATGCCGACCGCAGCAGTTCCTCGTCGTGCACCACGACCGTACGAACCATGTCCCCCACCTCTTGTCAGCGGCTGCGCCCGAGGGCAACCGACCAGGCACTCCTTCCGAGCCACGGGGCCATGTGCCCTGATCCGTCCCGCAAGAACACGACACGTACGCACGTGCGAACCGCACCGGACGCAATGCGCCGCGCCCGGCGCCCGCCGGAGGGTGGGGACGGCTGTGCCCGCCCGGCTGAAAACGACGGAGTCACACACCTCCTGACGGACGGCACCCGGCTGCGGGGGCGGCGGCAGCAGGGCGGCGCACCGGCTTCGACGGCCCCCGACGCTGGCCACGGCGGCACACCGACCGCCGATGCCGCCGCACCCCCGTGGGACCGGGCGATCGTGAACCCGCCCGGCCCGCCCTGGGCACGGCTTGAAACAGTCAGCGTCCAATCTGGCGCGAATCCCACCGCCCGTCCGGGCGCCTCGTCCAGGCGCCGTCGGTGGCCGCCCCTACTCTTCGATCAACGTCACAGCGAGGTGCGCCGATCGGGGCGGGCGATGCGGCCCGGCCGCGAGGGCAGCAGCACCACACGCTGCGCCGGCCGCACCGCCTCCCGCACGTCGTGCGTGACGAAGAGCACCGACAGCCCCGTCTCGGCCCAGATGCGGGTCATGTCGTCCGGCACCGGCTGCGCTCCGCCGGGAGTGCCCGGCGAGGGAGGGAACTTCGGACTCGTCCGGTCCGGTTGTCGTCACCCGACGCCGAGACCGGCGTCGTCGACCGCGTCCTTGCCCTCGTCCTTGAGGACCTTGTTGAGCAGGGTGAGGTCGTAGATGCCCTGCAGATCGGGCTTGTCCAGCAGGCCGGCCTGCACCGCGTGCTCCGCCTGGGAGTCGAGGGTGGAGGCCAGTGGGTCGTCGAGGAAGGTGATGGACTTCCAGGCCGGATCGATGACGTCGGCGGGGAGCGCCTTGCCCGACAGCTTCTCCAGTGCGGTGTTGGCGGACGCCTTCGCCTTGTCGGGGTTCGCGTTGATCCATGCGTTGGTCCTCACCGAACCACGCAGCACGGCCTCGACGACGTCCGGGTGCTCCTTCAGGAACGCCTGCCGGACGATGATGTTCGTGATCACGAACTTCTTGTCGGGCCACAGGTCGGCCTCGTCGAGGAGTACCTCCGCCCCCTGCGAGACCAGCTTGGACGCGGTCGGCTCGGGCACCCAGGCCCCGTCGATCGAGCCGGACTTGTAGGCGTCCGGGGTGATCTTGTTGTCCGTGCGGACGACGGACACATCGCCCCTGCCGCTCTGCGCGTCGACCTTCCAGCCCTTCTCCGCGATCCAGTTGAGGAACGCGACGTCCTGGGTGTTTCCGAGCTGCGGTGTGGCGATCTTCCTCCCCTCGAGGTCGTCCAGGGTCTTGATCTTGTCGGGGTTGACGACGAGCTTCACGCCCCCGGAGGCGGAACCGCCGACGATGCGCAGCTTCCTGCCGCCCGACTTGGTGTAGCCGTTGATGGAGGGGGAGGGGCCGATCCAGCCGATGTCGATGGACCCGGCGTTGAGCGCCTCGATCTCGGAGGGGCCCGCGTTGAAGGTCGAGGCCTTGATTTGGGTGCCGCCGAGCTCCTTCTGGAGCAGGCCCTCCTGGACGCCCACCAGGGCGGTGCCGTGCGTGAGGTTGGGGAAGTAGCCGATCCTCACCTCGCCGGCGGAGAGCTGCTCGGCGCCCGCCGCGACCTCGGTCCGCCGGTCGTCGTCGGCGGCGTCGGATCCGTAGCCGCAGGAGGTGAGCAGGAGGGGGAGCGCCGCTATGGCGGCGAGGGTGCGCAGGGTGGTGAGCGGTGCAGCGGCAGACACGGAGGTGTCCTCTCGGGGAATGGGTGGTTCGGGCAGGTGCGGTGGAGCGCGGGGCGGAGAGCCCATGGGTGTGCGTCCGCGCTCGGTGCGTCGGGCCTCGGAGGCCGGGATGCCGTCGCGGGCACGGGAGCGGGGGTGGTGCGGGCCGGGCGGGCGTGCGGGGCGCTGCCGGGCGAAGGAGACGCTCTGCCGAGGGCGTCAGGCGGGCAGACAGATGGCGCTGGACGTGCGTCCCAGGTCGATGTGACGGCGCGAGGTCAGCAGGAGGGACGACAGATCGGCGCGGTCGCGTGTGCGCATGGTGGCCCGTCCCCCGGTTCCCTAGTTTTCCTACCTGGTTGATAGGGATAGTGGCAGAAACCGGGGTTCACCCCAAGAGGGTGTTCATATGGCGGACGTGTCCATCTCGCTCCTCGGGACCCGAGGCTGGCGGTCCGTCCGGTCAGGGGTTCACCCAGGCCTTCGGAGTGTCCGTCAGGGCGGCCACCTCGGCGGGCAGTTGGGCCGAGGCGACGTCGGCGAGCGACACGCCCTCGAGGATCTCGCGCACATTGGACCGCAAGGCGATCCACAGGGGGAGCAGCGACTCGGCGGGACCGGTGTAGGACAGTTCGGGCGGGCGGACCCCCCGTACCGAGACCAGGGGCCCCTCCACGACGCGGATGACGTCGGCGATGCTGATGGACTCGGCGGGCTTGGCCAGCCGGTACCCGCCGTTGCCGCCGCGCTGGCTGAGCACGAGACCGCCCCGTCGCATGTCGTTCAGGATGCTTTCCAGGAACTTGTGCGGGATGTCCTGGGCGTCGGCGATCGCCTCGGCCTTCAGCGGCCCGTCATCGCCCGACGCGGCGAGCTGCAGCGCGGCGCGTACCGCGTAGTCCGCCCTGGCTGAGATCCGCATACGTCCATTATCCAGCATGACCGTGGCCGGCATCCGCCGCGGCCGTCAGCGCAGTGACTGTGCGGCGTAGAGGGCACCGAGAAGGGCGGCCAGGGTGCCGAGCAGAAGTCGCAGCGCCGTCTCGGGCAGACGGGGGCGCAGACGTGCCCCGAGGTAGCCGCCGATCAGTCCGCCGAGGCCGCAGGCCAGGCCCAGGGACCAGACGGGGGCGGTGTCACCGGAGCCGGTCAGGGACAGCAGCGCGAAGGCCGCGGCGCCGGCCACGGAGGTGGCGAAGGTGCAGGCGAGGGCGGCCGGAGCCACGCGGGCGACGGGCATGCCCCGGCCGACCAGGACGGGGCCGAGGACGGATCCGCCGCCGATTCCGTAGATCCCGCCGATGACGCCGACCACCAGGGCCAGTCCCGTGAGGACACGAGGGGAGGGCTCCGCGGCCCGGACCCGCCGGGCGGGCCGCAGCGTGCGCCCGACGAGCCACAGGCCCAGCGGCAGCAGCAGAGCGGCGACCAGAAGCCGGAAGACGGTGGCCCCCGGGACGGCGAAGACCCGTATGACGGCGCCGATGACCACACCCGGCAGAGTGCCGGCCACGAGGCGGCGCGTCAGGGGGCCGCGCAGGAGTCCCTCGCGGTGGTGGCGCAGCAGGGCGCCGGGCCCGGCCACCACGTTGAACAGCAGATTGGTGGGTGTGACCGCCGGGCTGGGCACGCCGAGGACGCTCAGCTGCACGGGCAGCAGGAACACCGCACCGGACACCCCCACCGGCGCGGTCACCATCGCTATGAGCAGGCCGGCGGCGAGCCCGGCCGACCCCGTCGACCAGCTCACGGCAGGCCCGTCTTCCGCATCTCGCCCCCCGGATCAGGCGGGCAGGACGAACGGAGGGTGGGCTCCGCTGAGGAAGTACTCCCCGACGTCGCGGAGCCGGTGGGCGACGGGCTCGTACAGGGTGTGCGTACGGGTGTTGCGCCAGAACCGGTCGAAGCCCAGCCGCGCGGAGGCGGAGCGGCTGCCGATGATGTCGAGGGCGCGGGTGGTGGACTCCTGCGCTGCCCGGGCCGCGGCGGTCTCGGCCATGGCCACCAGGGCGGAGATGTCCGCGCACTCCTCGTAGGTGAGGTCCTCGCCGCGCGCCACGCCGTCCCGCACGGCGTCCAGCGCCTGATCGGTGAGCGCGGACGCCGAGCGGGAGAGGACGGCGAGTTCCCCGTAGGCGGTCTGCACATGCGGATCGTGCGGGGTGCCGGCCGGCCGGGCGTGGTGCCAGGGCGCGTGGCCCGTCCTGCTGTACACACGCGTTTCGCCGAGCACTCCCTCGGTCATTCCGAGCAGGAGCTGCGCGGAGAAGAGCCGCCCGACCGGAGATGCCAGGGCGGCCCGGGGCGACAGCACGTCCTCGTCCGCGGACAGGGAGCCGAGCACGTCGTCCGCACCCACCCGCACGCGGTCGAACTCCACGCTGCCGCCCGCCGCGAGCCGCTGGCCGAACGGGTCGGCGTCGCCGTCGGTCACCACGCCGCGACGGGCGGGATCCACCACGACGGCGAGCGGTTCACCCGTGTCCTCCCGCACGGCGCGCACGGCGAGACGGTCGGCGACCAGAACCCCGGTGGAGTAGCTCTGCCGGCCGTCGAGCACCAGCCCCTTGGAGGTCCTGACCAGCGTCAGGGGCGGCTCCTGACGCGCGAAGCCGCCGCCCCAGCACCACTGCTCGGCCATGGACCGCTCCTCCAGCCGTGCGGCGAGAGCGGGTTCGGCGAAGAACCGGGCACTCCACGACAGGAAGTAGTGGCGGCCGAGCAGTTGACCGATCGCGCCGTCGGCCGCGGCGATCTCCCGGACGACCGCGTAGGCCGTCGGCCAGTCCGCGCCGCCCTCCCGGGACCCGGCCGGTGCCGGGAGCGTCAGCAGCCCCGCCTCGCGCAGCCGGGACACCTCGTCGACCGGGGTCTTGCCCGCCTGCTCCCTGGCCACGGTGTCCGTGGCCAGGTCGTCCGCCGCCTCGCGGGCCACGCGCAGCCAGTGCGCACGGCCGGGCCCCGTCCGGCCGGACGGCGGGGAGGGGCGGGGCGGCGCGGAGGCAGTGCCCATGGACGTGGTCTCCTCAAGGTCGGCCGCAGGGCGCGGCGTCGGAGCTCTCCGGCTGACCGGGCACGTACTTGTAGCCCACGCGCCGGACGGTGACGATGCGGTGCCGGTGGGCTTCGCCCAGCTTGCGGCGCAGGCGGGCGATGTGGACGTCCACGGTGCGGCCGTCGCCGACGTGGGCGTAGCCCCAGACGGCGGTCACCAGCCGCTCCCGCGCCTGCACGTGGTGGGGATGCCGGACGAGGTGCGCCAGCAGCGCGAACTCCAGGTAGGTGAGGTCGAGTTCGCGACCGTCCACCACGGCGACATGTCGCTCGGGATCGATGTGGACGACGTCGTCCGGCGACGCCCCGACGGGGTCGGGGTCCGTGGCGGCGACGACCGGCCGGAACTCGGGCCGTGGCCTGTCCTTGGCGAAGAGCTCGGCGGGGTCGGTGCCCTCGGGGACGAGGACGAGGTAGCCGACGAGCGGCGCGGACGCGTGTCCCTGGGAGGTCTGCCGGGCGGTGTCGCCCACCAGCCGGAGACGGGGTGTGCCGGAGAGAAGCGGAGCGTGCGGGGTGGCCTGGGCCGGAAGTGCCGTGGTCATGGCGGTTGTCCCTCGGAAGGTGTGTCGGGCCGTCGGGCGCGGCGGGTGTGCGTGCGACTCGGCGCCTGGGAAGGCGGGAGCGGAGCGGCGTGGGCTTCAGGTGCGGGCCGTGTGCCTTACGCGCGACAGCAGGCGGCACTGACGACGTGACCGAAGTCGACATGCCGACGACGTACGAGTCGCTGCTGCTTACGGGACATGTTCCTCATCCTGCGCACCCGCCGCCGACCCAGTCAAGCATTCCCTAGTAATTCCATAGGGAAAGGGGAGAAGATCTCACACTCCGAGAAGGCGTCCGTTCGCCGGGGACTGTCGGCGGCTGGCCCTACTGTGTCGCCCAACGTCACAGCAGGGCGCGCCGAATGACGCGCCGGACGCGCTGTGTGCGCAGACGAGTGCTGGAAGAGGCGAAGGACCCATGGGTTGGCTGGCAGCGGGCGGACGTTACGAAGTCGCTCTGGTGGGCGGGCGGGTGGTGGCCCGGCAGGCGACGCCGGGCGCACCGGCCGAACAGGAGCGGAAACAGCAGAAGAGCCTGCCGGCGGAGATACGGGACCGGCCCGAGGTGGTCGAACTCCAGCGGTTCGCCGAGTGGCTGGACCGCCACGCGGCGGAGTGCGCGGCACAGGTCACCACCTGGATGGTGTCCTCGCTGCCGGTGCCGACCGGTCTGCTGGCCCGGGTCTGGCCCGACGAGGCGTGGCAGGCGGCGCTGCGTGACATCGTTGTTGTCGGTGACCGCCCCGACGAGGTCGGCTTCCTGCGCGACGCCGGTGACGCGGGTGAACTGCGGGTGGTGAACCTGGACGGCGAGACCGTCCGGCTGAACCCCGCCACGGTGACCATGCCGCATCCGGTGCTCCTCCCCGACCTGGAGGAACTCCGTGCCTTCGCAGCCGAGTTGGGTGTGGTCCAGGGCGTCGAGCAGCTCCACCGTGCCACCTGGCGCAAGCCCGAGGAGATCGCCCCCGGGGCCACCAAGGTCACCGAGTTCGCCGACGCCGAGTACCGCTCCTGGTTCCACCTCTCCGCCCGCGCCACCTCTCTCGGGTACAGGATCGCCGGCAGCTCGGTCGTCGACCGGATCCGGGACGCCGGACGCATCGTCACCGCCTCGGTCGGCATGAGCGACCCCTACACCGAGGACAAGGCCTGGACCGGCTCCCTGACCTGGGGCGACGCGGACGGCCACGGCCCCCTTCCGCTGACGGACGTCGGCCCCGTGGCCTGGTCCGAAGGCATGCGCATGGCCGCCGCCCTGCACGCCGGCCGCAGCACCGGCACGGAGGGCTCGCGGTGAACGGCACGACGGCACGCACACCCACGAAAGGCAGCACGAGCATGAGCGACGGGACGACACAGGACGGGGATCCGGCGGAGGTGGAGGAGCTGCTGCGCGCCGGCGCGGTGCTGCCGCCGGGCACCGTCGGCGGCGGCGAGCGGGCCGTGCCCATGTACACCCGGGCCTACCGCCATCCGGGCCTGGACGGCCGGGTCGTCGTACGTCTGACCGCCGAGGACGGGACCGGGGACGCGGACACCGGCTTTCTCGGACTCGTGCCCGAGGGCGGGCCGGTGGAGGTCGGCGTCGGGCAGCACCGGGCCCTGGGCTTCCCCGACTGGGTCCTGACCCGTCACCCCTCGGACGGACACCTGGCCATGTCCCTGGTCGAGGAGATGGACAAGGTGGCCCGGACGGTGCGGTCCCGGCCGAAGCGGGCCCGCGCCGCCTACGAATCGATCGGCGAACGCCTCGCCGGTTCCGTACCGCACTTCCTGCCGACCTTCTACGAGCAGGCGGGACGGGTCTTCCTCGCGGCCGGTGAGCGGTCCTACGCGTCCATGATGTTCGTCAACGCACGCAAGGCCGAGACGGCGCACGGACTGCCGTTCGACGAGGCACGCATGGACGCGGTGTTCCTCGAGTTCGCCCTCGCCGACGCCGTGCCGACCAAGGTGCTCTCCAGCTACGCCAAGGGCCTCCCGGCGCGCGTCCCCGCCGCGACGGCGTTCCGGCATCTGCGCGGCCTCTTCCTCCGGCTCGCGGCGCACGGACTCCCGCCGTCCAGCCCGGCCGCGGCCGACCTGCGCAGACTGGCGAAGGCGGTCGCGGGCAGGAACGCGCTCGCCGAGGAGACGGCCTATCTGCGCGAGATGCTGGCTCTGCCCGGCACCGCCAAGGCACCCGTCGGCTGGTGGAAGGCCCACCGTGCCGCCCTGAAGGAACTGACCCGACGTGAACCCACCGCCCGCGGCGCCCTGTTGGCGCTGCTGCCCTCGGGGTGGGAGCAGGAGGAGCTGGGGCTGTGGATCGGCCTTCTGGAGGAGACCGGAGTCACCGCCGGACTGTGTGACGCCGCGCTGCCCGCCGAAGAGCGCTCGCCCGACGGCACGGCCGGCTGGACGCGCAGATTCCTCGCACTGTGCCGCACCGACAGCCGCCACCTCGCGCCGCCGGAGCTGTACCCGCTCGTCGACCGCATGGCCGACGTCCTGCGCACCGAACTGACCGCCTCCGGCGGCACGTTGCGGCCGCCCGTCGGCGACATCGACCTCCTCGACCAGCTTCTCGCCCTGCGCATCCCGGTCGCCGACCCCGAGGGGGACGCCCGGCTCGGCCTTCGCGACTGGGCGGCCCGCGAAGAGCGGCGCGACCTCGTCGCCCTGGAGGCCGACGCCCGCTTCCGCGAGGCCTTCCGGCGCGGCTGCCCCACCAACGGGCGCCAGGGCAACGACGGACCCACCCTGGCCAGGCTCGCCGAGTCGCCCGGCGGGCGCCCGATGCTCGCCGAGTGGGTGGCCGAGGTCAGCCGCCGGTACATCTCCAGCGACCTGGGCGGATTCACCCGGTACGACGGTCCGTTCGAGACGCTGGGGTGGCTGCCGGGCGAGATCCTCGCGGTCGCCGAGGAGGAGGTGCGGCAGGCCCTGAGCATCGGCATGGCCGGGGGTCTCGCCCGCACCCTGCGCACCGGGATACTCGACGAACTGGGCTGGCCCGCCTGGGACGAGGCGATCGGCTCGGCCGAACCCGCCGAGGCGGCGCGGACGACGTACGTGGCCGAGGCCTGGCCGCACCTGATCGTGCTCCGCGACGGACACGCCCGGGTGATCGGCGCGGAGGGCACGGTCCTCAGTCACCGGCTGCGCCTCCCGGACATGGCGGAACACGACCGCTGCGACGCCCGCTACGTGGACGGCGCCCTGCTCGTCTCGTGGAACATCAGGTCCGCGGACGAGTCGTACGGCTACTGGTACCACCCCGACACGGGCGCCTCGTCACCGACGGCGCTCGACGGCGACGTCCGCTACTCCCACGCCTCCCGGGCGGACGGAAAGAACGGGGCGAACGGCATGCCCTACGCCTCCATCCCGCTGCCCGGCGGCGGCCGGACCGCCGGCCAGGGCGTGCTGCGGCGGGGAGACACCCACGTGCCGGGGAGGCGGCGGGTGATCAGCGACGGCACGTCGTACTGGCTGTGGACCAACAACTGGGCCGACAGAACGCAGAGCAACTGGCGCCCGTACGACCCGGTCAGTGGCACGGAGGGTGCGCCCGGCGCGCCGGACTGGCTCCGCGAAGGGCTGAGCGCCGCCCCGGAGGGCAGCACCCTCCACTCCGGGTGGCTGCTGCCCGCCCCCGCCGCCGTGCCGGGCCCGGTGTGCGCCCCGGTGGACGGACTGCTCGGCTGGCGGGTCATCACGCTGCCCGACGGCTCGCAGCGGGGCGAGGACCTCGGCGGCCGCACGGCCGTCGTGCCGCCCCGCATGGGAGGGAGCCTGGCGCACGCCCTGGTGTTCCCCGGCACCGACCGGGTCGTGAGCGTCCTGCGGTGGACCGGCACCAGCGTCCTGCTGCTCGGCCCCGACGGCGAGGCCGTCGCCCAGGTCGCCGACGGCCACGTCGCCGGCCCCTTCTCGGCGGGCACCCCCCTGATGCCGCCCCTGTCCCACTGGCACCTGCTCCGGCCCCGCGACCCGCAGGGCTCCGCGGCGCTCCGCCGGATCGGGGACGACACCGCGGCGGCACTGCTCGCCGCGGCCGTGGAGGAGGCACCGCGCGACACCGGGGACGAGTCCGAGCCGGGGACCGAACAGGGCGCGGAGCGGGTGCCCGCCCTGGTGCGCACCCTGCTGCCGCAGGTCGGCCACGAGGCGCTGCGGGCGGGCATAACCGGCGTGGTGCGGTTCGCCGCGGAGCAGCAGCGCACCCTGGACGCGGCGCGCGCCCGCATGGACGCCGCGATCGCCGGAGTCGTCCCCGACAAGCCGCGGCCCAAGCCGGGGGACGTACTGCTCGAGGCGGCGGTGAACGGCGTCGGCGTGACCGGCCGCGGCTGGCGCCCCACGTACTACAGGTCCGACCATTTCCTCTACGAACTGCCGTGCCTGCTCGGCGAGTCGATCCGGGGCCTGCCCGAGCCGGTCCCCGCCGGCCGGACCCACCTGGACCAGGAGAAGCAGCGGCCACTGGAGAAACTGGACCCCGTGGCCCTGCCGACACTGCCCGCCATCGTGGCCCTGAGGGCCGCGTCCGAGGCCACCGTCGAGGAACACCGGGACGCGCTGCGGGCGTTCCTCGAGGAGTTCGACGCACAGGGTCTCACCGACCTGGACCCCGGCCACTGGCGGTGTGTCCGGCTGCGCCTGGACCCGAGCCTGTTCGAAGGGCCCGACGCCATCAAGGGGTACGCGGAAGCCACCGTCCTCGACCTCGGTGGCGGGGCGTTCCTGCTGGTCCCCGACAGGCCGTACTTCTTCCTGGCGGAGGGTGACGTGGACGAGCCCACGGGCCGGCACTACGGAGCCCTCTTCCACGACCCGTCCGGCCGTTTCACGGCGCCCGCGCCCTACATGGTGGTCGCCACGCGGCCGTTCGTTCCCGAGCCGACGCGCCCGGCCGGCTGGGCCGCGCGGCTCCGCGCCGAACTAGCCGCGCGCGGACCGGCCCCCTGGTTCCCGGCGGCGGCCGAGGAGTTCGCACGGCTCACCGGAGTCACCCCGACCATGGCCCGCCTGATCGTCGCGGGCATGCCCAGGATCGACGACCACCGCGAGCCGGTTCCCGCCGCGACACTGAAAACGATCGGCGTGAAGACGGCCGACGCGCGCGTGGCCAAGGACGAGCTGAAGTCCGTGGACCCCCGCGTCCGGCAGGCCGTCGTGGCGGCCCTGCTGCCCGACGACCCGTCCCGGCTGTGGACGGACGGCCCCGACGCCGCCCGCGCGGCCGCGATCTGGAACGAGCGGCTGGGCCGGCGCGCCCCCGTCCCCGAGGAGGTGGTCCACGACGCCGCCCGCACCGTGGTGCCACGGGGATGGGCCCCGGTCCCGGCCCTGTACGGCTTCGTCGACCTGCGTACCGAGCCCCGGCTGACCCGGGACCTGACCTGGACGCCCGGCCGCTACCGTCCCGAAGCGGTCGAAGGCACACCCGGCTTCGACGGCGAAGCACTGAAGGGAGCCGTACCGCTCGCCGCGTGGCTCGCCCACCGGCTCCCGGCAGGCGACCCGGTCCGCGCCGTCCTGCCCGGCGTTCTCACCGCGATACGCACCCGGCTGGCCCATCCGGAACTGCTGGTCGGACTCGACGGGACGATCGACGCGGAGGCGTACCGCCTGGCCGCCGGCGACCCCACGGAGACCGGCGACGGCTTCGAACGCTACGGCGCCGTCGTGCTGGGCACCGGGAGCTCCTCGCCCTATGCCGCACTCCGCACCGCCCTGCTCGACCCGGCCGGGAACGACCCGTACATGGCGGCGCTGTTCCCCGGGCAACGGCCGACCGTCGTACAGACCGTGCTGCGCCTGCTCCACGACCGGGCGTTCGCCGAACTGCTCGCCGACCCGGGCAACCCGGTCGAGGGGGAGCGGGACGCGGAGGGCATGTGGTGGCCGCAGGACCCCGCCCGTTCCGTACCCGACCTGGTCATGGTGGTGGCCAAGCGGTACGGCATCGGTGAGGACGCCGCCGTCCTCTACTTGATGCTGCTCGCCATGCCCGACCCCACCGACCGCAACACCGCACGTTGGACCGGCTGGGGCAAGCAGCGCGGCGGAACGGCCCGGCTGCGGGCCGCCCGCGCCGAACTGGCCACCACCGACCTGGTCATCGAGGGCAGCCGCTCCAAGGCCGGACGCTCCCTGTTCCTGCCCGGAGCCTGGACCCAGCTCACCAACCCGCACCTGCCCTTGGAGAGTTGGAAGCTGCCCCTGTACGACCTGGCCGAGGGCCAGGACCCCGCGCTCGGCGTCGTGGTGCCCTTCCGCCCGGTCGCGGATCTCTACCGCGACGCGTGGCAGCGGATCCAGGACGGGGACGAACCGCAGCCGACGGAACTGGAGGTACCGCGCCCGCGGAAGCGCCGCCGCTGAGTTCACCGGGACAAGGGGGACGGCCGTCGCGTACGGCCGTCCCCGCCGCACCGCTCACCTGGACCCATGACCACGAGAGAAGCACCGGCCGCCCACGTGGCCGCACTGGCGGCCCGCACCCGGCCGTACCTGATCGGCGTACGGCACCACAGTCCCGCACTGGCCGGCGCCGTACCCCGGCTGCTGGACGCCGCCGACGCCGAGGTCGTCTGCGTCGAACTGCCCGCCGAGTTCCAGTCCTGGCTGCCGTACCTCGCCGACCCGCGCACCGGCGCGCCCGTGGCGCTCACCGGTGCCTACGAGGACGGGCGGCTGCACGTCCACCCCCTCGCCGACTTCTCGCCGGAGCTGGCGGCGATCCGCTGGGCACGGGAGCGCGGGGCGGAGGTGGTCTGCTGTGATCTTCCCCTGGCCGACCCCGGGTGGTCGGCCGGTCCGGCGCCCGGCGGGGAAGGGCCCGGACCCGACACGGACGACCTGTGGGACCGCACCGTGGAGGCGCAGGCCCCGGGCAACACCCCGGAGAACCTGCGCCGGGCCGCGCTCGGCTTCGGCTGGGCGCTGCGGCAGGACCGGCGCGCACGGGGCGCGATCGCGGACGTCGACCTGGCCCGTGAGGCACACATGCGCCGGGTGGTCGCAAGGTTCGGCAAGCGCCGGGTGGCAGCCGTGACCGGTGCCTTCCACGCCCCCGCCCTGGCCGACGCGGACCTGGAGCCCGCCGCCGACGCCGGTGGGCCCCGCCGGACGGCCGTCACCTCGCTCGTGCCGTACGCCTTCGCCCAGCTGGACCCACGGTCCGGCTACCCTTCCGGAATCCGCGACCCCCGCTGGCAGCAGGCCGTGCTCGACGCCGAGGGCGATCCGGACCGGATACGCGATGCCGCCGCCGGTCTCGTCACCGAGATCTGCCGGGAGATCCGCGCGTCCGGCCACCCCGCGGGCACGGGCGAGGCGATCGAGACCCTGCGGCTGGCCTGTGACCTGGGCAGCCTGCGCGGCCTTCCCGCACCCGGCCGACGCGAACTGAGGGAGGCGGTGACGTCCGTACTGGGGCACGGAAACCCCCTCGAACCTGTCCTGGAACCGGTGCTGGTCGGCACCGGACGCGGCCGGCTCGCCCCCGGCACGCCCCGTTCCGGCCTCGGCCCCTGGGTGGAGGCGGAGCTGGCCTCGCTGCGGCTGCCCGGACCGCACAGCCCCGCCCGGCGGGAGATCCGGCTGTCGCCCCTGCGGTCCCCCCTCGACTCCCGGCGTGAGATCCTGCTCCAGCGGCTCAAGGCGTGCGGGGTGGGCTACGCGGAGCCGGCCGCGGTGTCCGCCGCGGGGGAGGGAAGCGCCCTCACCACCCGCTGGCAGGCCGCCTGGACGCCCTCGGTCGCCGCCCGGCTCGACCTGGCGGGCGGCAGAGGCGTCACCGCCGCCCAGGCGGCCGACGGCACGCTCCGGGAGAACCATCGCCGGGCGTGCGACTCCGACGGAGTCACCTCCGCCCGGGTGATCGCTCTCCTCGGTGCCGCGGCCCGGTGCGCCCTGCCGGACCTGGTCGGGGAAGCCCTCACCGAGTCCGCACGGGTGCTCCCGTCCGCGGCCACTCTCCCTGAACTGCTGGACGCCCTGGACCTGTCGGAGTCGCTGAGCCGCGCACATCTTCCCGGCACCACGGAACGGATCCGCACCCGGGCGGCAGCTCTGTGCGGCACCCTCCTGGAGGCGGCGGTCCGCGCCCTCCCCGGGCTGGCCGGCAGCGACGACCAGGCGGACGCCGTCGCCCTCGTGACCCTGGCGGTGCGCAGCGGCGAGGACCGGCTCGGCCTGCGCCTGGACGGCGAGTTGTACGACCTCGCCCGCACCGGTTCGCCCCTCGTCCAGGGAGCGGCCCTCGCCGCGCGGGTGCTGCTCGACCTCGACAGCTCCGGCCTGCTGGGCGGAAGGCTGGCCGGCTGGGTCGACTCGGCGACCGGACCCGAGTCGCGGCACCGGCTGGAGCGCAGGCTCACCGGTGTGCTCGTCGCCGCCGCACCACTGATCGAGTCCGTGCCCACAGCCCTGGACCCGCTGCTGGAGCGCGTCGAGACGATGGGCGACCGCGCCTTCCTCGACCGGCTCGCCTCCCTGCGCGGCGGCTTCCGGACGCTCACCGCGGAAGGGAGGGGGCGGCTGCTGACGGCCGTGACCGGCCGCCTCGGTGACCGTCCCGACCTGCGGCTCGGCGCGCCCGCGGCACTGATCGGGCGGTGGGCCGAGGCCGACGACGCCGGGCTCGCACTGCTGAGGGAGGTGGGACTGGCGGAGCTGGTGAGTTCCCCCGACGGCGACGCGCCCGCTCCTGCGGGAACCGTGCCCACGGAGGGCCGGCCGGTGTCCGGCGGCGGGGCGGAACACGGGACCCGACGGATTCGCCCCGCCGACCGGTGGCGGCTGCTGCTCGGCCGGGAAAGGGCCGCGCTCCCCCCGGACCTGGTGCCTTACGTCCGAGCCCTCGACGAACTGTTCGGCCACGACGGCCATGAGGGCAACGACGGCCATGAGGGCCAGGACGGGCGCGAAGGCCGGAACGGCCATGGCGGTCAGGACGGCGGGCACGTCCACGGCGTCCATGACGGGGGCCAGGGCGCGAGCGGCGGCTCGGACGAGGCGGCGGAAGCGGCCGCGGCCTCCGGCGGCGACACGGACCGGCTCACCGGTGGCCAGGAGGACCCCGGCTACCCCACCGTCCGGCACTGGGCCGAGGAACTCGAGGCGCTCTTCGGCCCCGACATCCGGGAGGAGGTCCTGGGACGCGCCGCCGCGCACGGCCGTACGGACGTCATCGCCCACCTCGACCCGGCCTCGGTCCGTCCGTCCGTGGAACTGCTGTCCGCCGTGCTGAACCTCGCCCAGGGCATGCCGGAGCAGCGGATCGCACACCTGCGGCCGCTCGTCGCACGGCTCGTCGAGGAACTCACCCGCGAACTCGCCACCCGGCTGCGCCCCACGCTGACCGGCCTCGACACCCCACACCCCACCCGGCGTCCCGGTGGCCGGCTCGACCTGGCCCGCACCCTGCGGGAGAACCTGCCCCACAGCCGCCGTGCGGAGGACGGCACGGTCGAACTTGTCCCCGAGCGACCGGTGTTCAGGACGCGCGCCAACCGGCGGAACGACTGGCGGCTGATCCTCCTCGTCGACGTGTCGGCCTCGATGGAGGCCGCGGTCATCTGGTCGGCCCTGACCGCCGCCGTACTGGGCGGCACGCCCATGCTCTCCACGCACTTCCTCACCTTCAGCACACGGGTCGTCGACCTCACCCACCGGGTCGACGACCCGCTCTCCCTGTTGCTGGAGGTGAAGGTCGGCGGCGGCACCCACATCGCGGCGGGTCTCGCCCACGCCCGCACACTGGTGAAGGTGCCGAACCGCACGCTGATGGTGGTCGTCAGCGACTTCGAGGAAGGGTTCGGGACCGAGGGCCTGCTGACCGAGGTCAGGTCTCTGGTCGCCTCCGGTGTCCACCTGCTGGGCTGTGCCGCCCTGGACGACGAGGGGGTCCCCCGCTACTCGGTGTCCATCGCCGGGCAACTCGTCGCCGCCGGGATGCCGGTGGCTGCCCTGAGCCCTCTCTCACTCGCCCGCTGGGTGGGCGAACGCGTCCGTGGAGCAGGCCGATGAACCCTTCCGTCCCCCTCCCGCCGGCCGCACCGGAGGTGACCGCCTCCGCGGTGGAGGGTCTCACCACCCGCCTGCGGGGCAGACTGGACGCGGCCGTCGAGGCCCTGCCCGGCGCGCCCGTCACCGCCGACGCAGGAACCGTCCGCGTCCGCTGCGGCGACGACGCGTGGGTGACCCTGGCACCCGGCCCGTCCGGCGTCCTCACCCACGCCGAACAAGCGGTGTGCACATGTCTCTTGGCCCCCCGCTGCCTGCACCGGGCCGCCGTGCTGACCGCCTGCCCGGTGTCCGCCGCCGACCACCGCGCGGCCCCGGACCCCGAGCCGGGCCCCGCCCCGGCGGCGGCTGCCGCCGGTCCCACCGCCCGGCAGACGCAGGCCGCCGCCGGGCTCTGGACGGCGGCCGCAGCCGTGCTGGCCGCCGGAACCGCCGGTGCGGGGGCGGTGCTCCAGGCCGAGCTGCTCCGTGCCGCCCACACGGCCCGCCTCGCGGATCTCCACCGTGCCGAGGCCGCCGCCCTGGACGTGGTGCGCCGTCTGCGCGACGAGCGTGACCCGCACGGTCCGCGCGCCCTCGCCGCGTTGGTCGCGGCACTCCGCGAACTCCTCCTGGTGACGCACCGGTTGCGGAACGGCGACACCGACCCGGCCCTGATCGGCGCCGTGCGCCGGAACGACCGCCCCGAGGGACCGCTGCGGCTGTACGGCGTCTGCCGTGAACCGGTGATCGGGCCGGGAGACCTCGGCGGCGTGGTCACCCACTTCGTCGACGACGACGGCCGCTGGTACGCCCTCCCCGACGTCAAGCCCGGCGGCCCCGCCCGCGCCCAACGCGCCGGCACCGCGCACGTCGCGATCCGGTCCTTTCTCAGCGACCACTTCCGGCTCTCCCGCGGCGGCCTGGTCCTCACCGGCGCGGTGGTCTCCCCGGACGGCCGTCTGGTGCCGGAACCGGGAGTCCGCGCCACCTTCGCCGCCGGACGGCCCTGGACGGCGGCGGCCCTCGACGGAGCCGGGCACGCCGGGGCACTGACCGTCTGCGACGTCGAGATCGTCGCCACGGACGGTGCGGACCTGCTGGCCCGGGTACTGCCGGAGCGGGGCGACACGCCGGTCCGGCTGGCCCCCGCCCACAGCCACCCCCGTCTCCTCCACACCGCGAACCTCCGGCGGCTGGGGGCGCGGCCGGGGCTTCACGTCCGGGTCGTCGGACGCCTCGACCACGACCGGGTGGCGACCCTCCGCCCGCTCGCCGTCGCCCCCGTACCCGACTCCGGGGCCACCCTGCGCCTCCCGGCCGACTGGCAGGGCCGCGCCGACCTCGGCTACGACCGACTCCGCGACGACCACTTCCCCCCGGGCCCGTCCCGCCAGCCCGAGCTCTTCCCCTCCGGCGGAGCACCGGTGGCCGACTCGCCGCTCGGGCGTGTCCGGCGGCTGGTCGAGCTGGCCGTCGCGGGCGGGCGCCGGGCCGCCGCCGAACCCGCGCGCGACAGCGACCGCCACGGACATGCCGCCGCCCTGCGCCGGAGCGGGTTCACCACGGGCGCGGAGCTGGTCACCGCGCTCGCCACGGTGGCCGCCCACCGCGGCCGCGACGCGTTCGGCCGTCCCGACGACGGCGATCAGGACCGGTACGCACTTTGGTGGCTGGCCACGGCCGTCTATCTCTCCGGTACCGAAGCGGCCCTGCGCCGGCGCAACTGGCCGGCCTCACAGGCAATCCACGGCACCGGATAGCGCTCCCCCCGAGCGCCCATGCCACCGGTACGCCGGACCACCGAACCGCCGCCCCGACCGAGGCGCGCGGCCGACGTGCGGCGCCGCCTCCCCTCGGGTGACGCACCCGTGGTCGGGCACCGCGCCCTTGTCCGGGGCCGGTGAGGTGTGGTGTGTCCCGCGTGGTCGTGGTGTCGGGGCGGGCTGCGGCCGGTGGTCGGCATAGGTTGCCGCGGCGCCGTGTCCCGTCGGGGTAGCTGCCGTGGTCGGGCATCGCGCCCTTGTCCGGGGCCGGTGAGGTAGTGCGTCCGGCGTGGTCGTGGTGTCGGGGCGGGTTGTCTGGCTGTGGCCGGATGGCCGGTATGGGCGTGCCGCGGCGCCGTGTCCCGTCGGGGTAGCTGCGGCGGTCGGGCATCCGACCCCCTTCCGGGGCCGGTGAGGTGTGGTGCGTCCGGCGTGGTCGTGGTGTCGGGGCGGGTTGTGCGGCTGTGGCCGGTGGTCGGTATAGGTGTGCCGCGGCGCCCTGTCCCGTCGGGGCGGCTGCCGTGGTCGGGCACTCACCACCCGTCCACGGCGCCCGGGGCGCCGCGCGTCAGGGCGCCGGGGCGGGCTCGGGGGACCGGGGCAGGTGTTCCCGCACCGTCTGGGGCGGCAGCTCCCCCCCGGTCTGCGTGGGCCGGCCGGGGCGGAGCCGGCGGTGCCTCCGCCGCCGGGAAGCGGCCCGCGCGGGTCAGCAGCAGCACGCCCCACGAGGCGAGGACCGCTCCCGCCAGGGCCAGGAGCGCACCCGTGGCGCCGCCCCGGAGGCGTTCGCCGAGCAGGCAGAGGCCGATCACGGACGCCGCCACCGGGTTCGACAGGGTCACCACCGCGAGGGGTGCGCCCAGACCGCCCCGGTAGGCGGTCTGGGCCAGCAGCAGGCCGCCGGCCGCGAAGGCGGCCACCAGCAGGGCCACCCCGACCACCTGGGCACTGATCAGGGGACCCGAGCGGTCCGTCACCGCCACCGTCACCGTCTGGGTCAGTGCGGAGGCGACCCCGGAGGCGACGCCCGAAGCGGTCGCGTGCCGCAGGCCCGGCCGGGAACCAGGCCACGCCAGCAGGCCGACGAGCGACGCCGTACCGCCCGCGACGGCCAGCGCCTCGGGCACACTCAGCACATCGTCGGGCGCCGGTCCGGACGCCGTCGCAAGGATGGCCGCCAGACCGGCGAGGGTGAAGGCCGTACCCCGCCACTCCACCGCGCTGACCGCCCGCCCCGCGAACCGCGCCCCCATGGGCACCGCGGCGACGAGGGTGAGCGCGCCCAGCGGCTGGACCAGGGTGAGCGGCCCGTACGTGAGGGCCACCACATGCAGCAGCGCGGCCGAGGCGTTCAGCGCGACCGCCCACCACCAGGCCCCCCTGCCCAGCAGCCGCAGAGTGCCGGTGCCGGCGGTCCGGGCGGCGAGCCGCTCCTGGGCGACCGCGGCGGCGGCATAGGCGACGGCGGAGACGAGGGACAGCACGACGGCCACGAGGACGGCGTTCACCGGCCCGCCCCCACGAGCGCCCGGTCCCCGGCCGGCACGTGCCGGGCCCGGATCCGGCTCGTCCCGGTCGTCGCGGGCCGTGGCCGGCGCAGTACCGCGAGCGCGAGGCCCAGCAGCGCCGCCGCCACGAGCGCGTCCAGCCAGAAGTGGTTCGCGGTCCCGACGATCACCAGCAGGGTCACCATCGGGTGCAGCAGCCACAGCCACCGCCACCGCGTGCGGGAGACGACGATCAGCCCGACGGCCACCATCAGCGCCCAGCCGAAGTGCAGCGAGGGCATCGCGGCGAACTGGTTCGACAACTCGTCCGTCCCCGGCGGGCCGTACACCGAGGGTCCGTACAGCCGCGCGGTGTCCACCAGACCCGTGGCGGTGAGCAGTCTCGGCGGGGCCAGGGGATACGCCAGATGCAGCACGAGCGCCGCGGTGGTGACCGCCGCCAGGACCCGGCGGGCCCAGACGTAGTGGGCCGGACGGCGCAGATGGAGCCAGATCAGGAAGGCCGCGGTGGCCGGGAAGTGAACGGCCGCGTAGTAGGTGTTCGCGAGGTGCGCGAGCGTGTCGTCGTGCAGCAGCCGGGACTGCACCGCGCCCTCGCCGGGCAGGCGCAGCGCGCGCTCCAGGTCCCACACGTCGTGGCCGTTGCGGTACGCCCGGCCGGTGTGGCCCGTGGCCGGCTGCCGGCCGAGTTTGTACACGAGGAAGAGGCCCGCCACCAGAAGGAGTTCGCGGACGAGCGGCGGGCGCGCCGGAGCGTCGGACCCGGCCGGTTCAGGCTCCTTGCGGGCATTCATCCCCCGGCCTTTCGCTGACGGTGGTGCTGTCGTGGTGCTGCTGGCGGAACTGTCGACCCGGGGACCGGGCACAGCTCATCGGTGCGCGGGCACCGACTCTCATCGACACGCCACCGTACCGATACGCCAGCGTACCGATACGGCGACGTACCGGTACACTGGCGTATCAACAGATGCGGGACACACTCCGGGAGCAGGGAGCCGAGCCGATGACGTCGCAGGACGCGGACCGACCGGGGCCGGTCGGAACCTCGCGCCGCTCCAAGATCACGCCGGAGCGTGAGCGGGAGTTCTTCGACGCCGTGCTGAACCAGATCCGTGAGTGCGGCTACGACGCCGTGAGCATGGAGGGCATCGCCGCCAGCACGCGGTGCAGCAAGTCGACGCTCTACCGGCAGTGGCGGACCAAGCCGCAGTTCGTCGCCGCCGCCCTGCGGTCCAGCCGGCAGGCCCGGTTCGCGGGGATCGACACCGGCACCCTGGCCGGGGACCTGCGCGAGGCGGCGCGGTGCGCGGGGGAGTGGTCGCCGAAGGACACCACGCTGCTCCAGGCTCTCGGGCACGCGGTCCTGCAGGACCAGGAACTCGCGAGGGCGCTGCGCGAGGCGCTGGTCGACCCGGAGCTCGCGGCGCTGGCGGAGATCCTGCGGCGCGGGGTCGAGCGCGGCGAGGTGGACGCCGGGAACCCGGCGCTCGAGTACATCCCGGCGCAGATCTTCGGCGTGCTGCGGGTGCGGCCCATGCTGGACGGGTGCAACGCGGACCCGGACTATCTGCTCCGGTTCGTGGAGGCCGCCGTGCTGCCGGCACTCCGCCTGGAATGAGACGCAGGCCGCCGTGACCGGGCCGACCGGACGGCGTCCTGACCGCGCCGCACCGTGGGGACGGGGGCGGCGCGCACCCCGGCCGGGTGGGACACCTCTTGAGCGGAGGGGTGGCCCACCCGGCCGTCATACGCGGGAATCAGACGTCCTGCCCCCGGCCGCCGCCCGATGACACCTCGATGCCCTCGGTGATCTCGTCGAGGACGTCCTGCGTCTGGTCGGTGTCGACCCCGAAGCGGACGACGACGATCTGCTTCGGCTGGGCGGGGGACGGGAAGGCGAGCGACTGCACGTACCCGTCGGACCCCTTGCTGGTGACCGCCTTCCAGCGCACCAGATAGCCCTTCTGCCCGGCCACCGTCACCGCCTTGGACGCGAGCACGTCGTGCGAGGTGATCTTCCCGTAGGAGTCACCGCCGTAGCTCTCCTCGGCGTTGGCGGCGATGTCCGCCTTGGCGACCTCCTCGGCGGTGGAGCCGCGGGCGCCGAGCGCCAGGGCGGGCGCCGAGTACGCGCCGCCCTTGGTGCACTTCTTGGACGTGTTGCCGGGACAGTCGTATGCGTCCTTCGACGTCACCGCCGCACCCACCTGGAGTTCCTGGCCGTACCAGCCCTTCGGGACCGGCAGACTGATCCCGCTCAGCGCGTCGGTCACCGATCCGCTCTCGACCCGCGGCGCCTCGGAGCCGTCCGGCTCCGGTTCCTCGCCCCCGGAGCCGCCGGAGCCCCCGGAGTCTCCGTCCGGCCCGTCGTCCCGCCCGCCAGGCCCCTGCGAGGTCGTGGTGCCCCCGCCCCCGCCGTCGTCCGTCAGCGCGTACACACCCACACCGATGCTCGCCAGGACGGCGACGGCCACCGCCACGGCTATCCCGTACCGCACCCGGTGCCCCCGTCCGGGCGGCGGCGGAGCGGGATACACCGGGTACGCCGGATACGCCGCCCCGGCCGCTGTGCCCGGTGCCGGCGGCCCCCAGGCGGCGGCCGACCCCGCCGGCCGGACCTGGTCCGTCCAGGCCGCGCCGTCCCACCAGCGCTCGGTGGCCGGTCCCTCATTCGTCTGCCCGGGGTCGGGGTACCACCCGGGAGGAGTCACCTGCGTCATGCCCCCACCGTATGAGGCGACGGTGAAAGCCGGATGAGAGACCCCGCCGGCCCGCGCCCCCGGCCCGCACGCCCCGGCAACCCGGCCCCCCTCCACAGCCCTTGGCCCTCAGGACCGCTGGTGGTAGGCGGGAGGCGTCGACCCGGTGTGCCGGGTGTCACTCGTCACGGCAACACGTGTGCCGACCGGGCCCGCTCGGACCGGAGGAGGACTACGCTCGACACCGGTACGTCATTCGGGCGACTCGGGGAGGTAGCGGGATGACGGAGGCACGGCCCCAGGCCGCTTCTTCGGCTTCCCTGTGGGAGCGCGACGAGGAAGTCGCCGCGATCGAGGAGGCCGTCGACATCCTGTGCGCCGACCGCTCCTCGCCGGGCCGCCTCCTGGTGCTGCGGGGCGAGGCGGGGCTCGGCAAGACCGCGCTGCTGGCGGAGACCCGGCGCATCGCCGAACGACGCGGCTGCACCGTCTGGTCGGCCCGCGGCGGCGAGACCCTGCGCTCCGTCCCCTTCAACGTCGTACGCCAACTCCTGCAGCCCGCCCTCGTGTCGATGCTGCCGGAGGAGGCGCGCGAGTACCTGGGCGACTGGTACGACATCGCCGGCCCCGCCCTCGGCATAGCGAACCCGGGCGACCGGCACGCCGATCCGCAGGGTGTCTGCGAGGGCCTGGTCGCCGCCGTTCGCCGACTCGCCCGCCGCGACTGGCCGTTGGTCCTGCTCATCGACGACGCCCACTGGGCCGACCAGGAGACGTTGTACTGGCTGGCCGCCTTCACCGAGCGTCTGGCCGACCTGTCCGTCCTCGTCGTGGTCGCCCGCCGGCCCGGCGAGATCTCCGGGACCGGAGCCCGGCACCTGGACGCCGTCGCCGCCGCGGCCGACCGCCCCGTGACCACCCTCAGCGCCCTCACCCCGGACGCCACGGCCGGACTCACCCGCGCCACCCTGGGCGAGAACGCCGACGCCGCGTTCTGCCGCGAGGTGTGGGCCGTCACCGCCGGCAACCCCTACGAGACCGTCGAACTCCTCGCCAAGGTCCAGGACAGCGAACTCGAGCCCGTCGAGGCACACGCCGGAGAACTGCGCGACCTCAACCGCTCCGCCCGCGGCGGCGGCCTGGTCGCCCGGCTGGAACAACTCGGCATAGACGCCACCCGGTTCGCCTGGGCCGCCGCCATCCTGGGCGGCGACATCACCGTCGACCTGGTGGCCCGGCTCGCCACCCTCGGCCGCGACGACGCCGCACGGTGCGCCGAACTCCTGCGCAGCGCCCGCATCCTCACCGCCCCCGACCCCGCCACCACGGGCGGCACCTCGGCCGCCGACCTGGAGTTCGTGCACCCGCTGATCGCCACCGCCGTGTACAACTCCATCCCCGACGCCCTGCGCAGGGCCATGCACGGCATCGCGGCCCGGATCGTCACCGACTCCGGACGCGGCGCCGCGGCCGCCGCCCGCCACCTCCTCGAAGTGCACCCGGACGACGACGAGGAACTCGTCTGGCAACTGCGCGAGGCCGCGCGCGAACACCTCGCCGTCGGCGCTCCCGACGCCGCCCGCCGCTGTCTGGAACGCGCCCTCGAGGAACCGCCCCGCCCCGAGGTCCACGCGCACGTCCTGTACGAACTGGGCAGCGCCACCTTCCTCACCGCACCCGCCCGCACCATCGGCCACTTGCGGACCGCGCTCGGCATGCCCGGCCTCGACGGTGACCGCCGGGTGGACGCCGTGATCCGGCTCTCCCAGGCACTGATGCACAACGACCAGATGGAGGAGGCCGTCCGCACCGTCGAGGCGGAGGCCGCCCGGCTCGAACCGGGCCCCGCCCAACTGCGGCTCCAAGCCGTGCAGTTCATGTGGGAGGGGATCCACGCCGGCGAGACCATGACCCCCGGCCGCTCCGAGCGCCTCGCCCGGCTCGCCGCCACCTGCACCGGCCGCGACAACTCCGAACGGGCACTGCTCATCCTGCGCGGCTTCGACGCCATGATGCGCGGCGAGAACGCCGAGGAGATCGTCGAGGTCTGCGACCGCGCCCTCGTCAACGGCCGTCTCGCGCCCGGCCTCGGCTGGACCGACTCCGAGTGGGGCGTCGAACTGCTGCTGATGCTGGCGAGTTCCTACGCCTACACCGACCGCCTCGACCGGGCCGAAAGCCTCTACACCGAGGCCCTGCACGCCTACGACACGGCAGGCTGGAGCGGCGGCCATCTGGTCCTGGCACACGCCTACATCGGCCTCGCCCACCGCAGGCGGGGCCGGCTGGAGGCGGCGGAGGAATCACTGCGCGAGTCCCTGCGCCTCGCCGAACGCGTCGGCCGCGGGCTGCCCCTGTACTGGACCGCCACCTGCAACCTCGTCGACACCCTGCTCGCGCGCGGTCATGTCGACGAGGCATGGGCGACGGCCGAACGGCACGGCTTCGCACCGCCCTATCCGTCCACCATCGTCCTGCCCGACCCGCGCTCCGTACGCGGCCGGCTGCTGCTGGCCGTGGGCCGCACCAAGGACGGCATCAACGAACTGGAGGCGGCGGAGAAGGCGGCGGCCGCCTGCGGCCACCGCAACCCGGTGCACGTCTTCGGCGCCGCCGACCTGGCCCGCGCCCTCGCCGCCGAGGACCCCGCCCGCGCCGCCCGGCTGGCCGTGGACGTCCGCCGGCGCGCCGAGCGGCTCGGCACGGACACCGCCATAGGAGAGGCCCTGCGCGTCGCCGCCGCCCTGGAGACCGGCCAGCGCGCGGTCCGCCTCGCCGCCCAGGCGGTCACCTACCTGGAGTCCTCGCCCTGTCAGTACGAACACGCCGCGGCCCGCGTGGAGTACGGCACCCTCGCCCGCTCCGCCGCCGACCTCGAACGCGGCCTGGCACTCGCCCGCTCCTGCGGTGCGGACGGCCTGGCGGAGCGGGCCCGGGCGGAACTGGAGACGGGCGCCGGCCTCCGCTAGCGCGGCGCCGAGGAGTTCGCGGCTGGGGGCGTCGCTGGGATCAGGCCGGCTCCGATGAACGGTGCCGTGCGGCCGGCCGAGCGGGGTCCGGCGTCGTGGTTCGCACGCGGAGCGGCAGCCGACGACGACGCGGCGCGATGCGGTGCCAGGGCCCGCGACCCCGGCGCGAGCCCAACGAGCCACTATCTAGGGCCGATCGTGACCGCTGTCCTCCGCCAGCACCCGCTGGGCCGTCGCGAAGGCCGCGTTGGCGGACGGAACCCCGCAGTACACGGCCGTCTGCAACAGCACCGCGCCGATCTCCTCGGGGGTGAGCCCGTTGCGCCGGGCCGCGCGCACATGCATCGCCAGCTCGTCGTGGTGGCCGTACGCGACCAGGGCGGTCAGCGTGATCATGCTGCGTTCGCGGCGGCTGAGCGTCGGGTCGGTCCAGATCTCGCCCCACGCGTAGCGAGAGACGAAGTCCTGGAAGCGCGCGGTGAACGGCGTCTGGCGGGCCTGCGCCCGGTCCACGTGCGCGTCGCCGAGCACCTCGCGCCGCACCTCCATCCCGCGGCCGGCGGCACCGCCGAAGTGCGCGCGCAGCGCGGCCAGCACGGCCCCCGGGCACTGGGCCGGCGCCAAGTGCGAGGCGCCGGGGATCTCCACCAGGGCGGCGTCCGGCACCGCGTCCGCGATCTGCCGCAGATGCGCGGGCGGTGTCGCCGGGTCCTCCCGCCCGGCCACCAGCAGCGTCGGCACGGAGACGTCCGCCAGCCGATCCCGCAGATCGAAGGCGGCCAGCGCGTCACAGCACGCGGCGTACGCCTCCGGGTCGGCCTCCCGGTGGTCGCGGACCAGCTCCGGCACGGTGAAGCCGCGCGTGAACCAGCGGGCGTCGGCGCCCGCCGCGAGCCCGGCCAGCCCCTCGCGCCGCACCAGCGCCGCCCGCTCCTCCCAGGGCTGGGGCCCGTTGAAGTGCGCCGAGGAACAGATGACCGCCAGCGACGTCAGCCGCTGCGGATGGTGCACGGCCAGATGCAGCCCCACCGCACCGCCCAGCGAGACACCCGCGTAGGCGAACCGCCCGATGCCGAGCGAGTCGGCCAGCGCGAGCACCAGACCGGCCAGATCACCGACGGTGGCACCGGGACCGATCAGCCCCGCCGCGGAACCCCCGTGCCCCGGCAGGTCCCAGCGCACCACCCGGTGCGCGGCCGACAGCTCGGGCGCCACCTTGTCCCACAGGGCCGATGACGTGCCGAGCGACGGGCCGAGCAGCAGCGGGGGAGCGGAAGCGGCCCCCTCGGCACGGTGGTTGAGGAGAGAGGGGGTCACGATCGCTCCAGGGCACGGTCGGTGAGCACGCCGGCGGAGCCGGTGCGGCGGGCGGGGTCGACGAGCGGGGCGAGACGGACGTCCCGCAGTTCCGGTACCGCGGCCAACAGCTCACTCAGCTCACGGCCCTCCTGCTCCGCCCGCCGGGCCAGCTCGGTGAGCAGTTCCTTCGCCCGGGCACGGCCGAGCACCGGCGCCAGCTCGGCGGAGAGCAGCTCGGAGATGATCGACCCGCGTGTGATGTCCAGGTGTTGACGCATCGCCTCCGGGTGGACCCGCAGTCCCTCGGCGAGCTCGGCGGCGTCCCGGGCCGCGCCGCCGACCAGGCGGAGCAGGTCCCTGAGCGGTTCCCACTCGGCGTGCCAGGCCCCGGCCGGACGCTCGTCCTCGGCCACCAGCGAGCCGTAGAGCGTGGCCGCGAGCTGCGGTGCCCGCCGGGCCGCCGCCGCGATGAGCGTGGAGCGGACCGGGTTCGCCTTGTGCGGCATGGCCGAGGAACCGCCGCCGCTTCCCTCGGACACCTCCGCGATCTCGGTACGGGAGAGGGTGAGGACATCCGCCGCGAGCTTGCCGAGGGCCCCGGCCGTCGTCGCCAGGCACCCGGCGAGGTCGGCGAGGGGAGTGCGCAGGGTGTGCCAGGGCAACAGCGGTTCCCTCAGGCCCAGTTCGCGGGCGTACGCGGCCGGCAGCGCGGTCGCGTCGTCGGCTCCGTACGCGGAGAACGCCGCCAGGGTGCCGGCCGCGCCCCCGAGCTGGGCGGGCAGCGAGGCCCGTACCGTCCGCACCCGGTCCCGGGCGTCGAGCACCAGCGACCGCCACCCGGCGGCCTTCAGCCCGAACGTCGTCGGCAGCGCGTGCTGGGTCAGGGTCCGGCCCGGCAGCACGGTGTCCCTGTGTTCGGCGGCCAGCCGGGCCAGGGCCCGCTGCACGCGGTCGAGGTCGTCGAGGACCGGCCCCAGGGCGCGGTGGGCGACCAGCATCGTCGCCGAGTCCATGATGTCCTGGCTGGTCGCCCCCCGGTGCACGGCGGCTCCGTGCACCTCGCCGACGCTCCGCGTCAGCTCGGCGACCAGCGGGATCACCGGGTTCCCGCCGTCCCGGGCGCGCACGGCGAGCAAGGCGATGTCGAAGCGCCCCGGGTCGGCCGCCTCCGTCACCGCGGCCGCCGCCTCCGCCGTGACGAGTCCCAGCGCGGCCTGGGCCCGGGCGAGCGCGGCCTCCGCGTCGAGCAGCGCCCGCAGGAACGCCGGGTCACCGGTCTCGGCGGCGGCCGGGGAGCCGGTCCACCCGGGGGCGAGCAGGCCGGTGTCGGAAGCGGCTGATGTCACTGGAACTCCAGGAAGACCGTCTCGCCTTCGCCCTGAAGGCGGATGTCGAAACGGTACGTGCCGGCACCCTCGTCGGCCGCGATCAGCGTGTCGCGGCGCTCCGCGTCGAGCCGGGACAACAGCGGATCCGCGGCCAGGGCCCGCTCGTCGCCCGGCAGATAGACGCGGGTGAACAGGTGCACCAGGAGGCCGCGCGCGAAGACGCACACGCTCAGGTACGGCGCGTTCCGGCCGCGTGCTCCCGGGCGCAGGGTACGGGCGTACCAGTGGCCGTCCGCATCGGTCTGGATCCGCCCGAAGCCGGTGAACTCCACGCCGTTGCGGCCCAGGAAGCCCCCGCTCGCCGGGTCCCGCCGCATCGAACCGTCCGCCGTCGGCACGTTGCCGTCGGGGTCCGGGCCCCACAGCTCCAGCAGCGCGTCCGGAAGGGGCCCGCCCTCGCCGTCGTACACGTACCCGTGCACGGTCACGGTGTCCGGATGTCCGGCGGGCGCGATGTCCTCACCGCCGCGGAAGGGCAGGGCGTAGCCGTAGAAGGGGCCGACGGTGTGCGAGGGGGTGGGCAGCACGCCGTGCGGGCCGGTGGTGTCCGTCATGGTGGTCAGCGCCCTTCTTCCGTCCAGGTGGCCCGCGGCCCGTCGAGCACGATGTCCCAGCGGTGGCCGAGGGAGAACTCAGGTACGGACAGGCCGTGGTCGTAGGCGGCGACCAGCCGCTGCCGCGCCGCGTCGTCGGTCACGGAGTGCAGGATCGGGTCGTACGGGAAGAGCGGGTCGCCCGGGAAGTACATCTGGGTCACCAGCCGCTGGGTGAACGCGGAGCCGAACACGGAGAAGTGGATGTGCGCCGGCCGCCAGGCGCCCACGTGGTTGCGCCACGGGTACGGGCCCGGCCGGATCGTGGTGAAAAGGTAGCGGCCGTCGGCGTCGGTGAGGGTGCGGCCCACGCCCGTGAAGTTCGGGTCCAGCGGGGCGTCGTGCTGCTCGCGCCGATGGGCGTACCGTCCGGCCGCGTTGGCCTGCCAGATCTCCACCAGCTGGCCGCGCACAGGGCGGCCGTCGCGGTCCAGCAGCCGGCCGGAGACGGTGATGCGCTCGCCGATGGGCTCGCCGGTGTGGTGCCGGGTGAGGTCGTTGTCGATCTCGGTCACGTCCCGGTCGCCGAACGCGGGGGAGGACAGTTCCACCAGCTCCGGGTCCCGGGACACGTCGACGGCGACCGGCGGGCGCTTCGGGTGGCGCAGCACCGACGAACGGTACGGCGCGTAGCCGCGGCGGGGATGGTGCTCGACCGGTCCGCCGTCGGCGAGCCGCTTCTCGTACGCGGCGTGCTCGGCCGCGATCTCCCGGTCGATGTCGGCTTGAGTGAGTGCGTCGGTCACGACAGGCCCTCCCCGAGGGTGAGTTGTGCTCCGGTCCGGGCGGTGATCTCCTCGACGGTCACGCCGGGGGCCGTCTCGAGGAGGACGAGGCCGTCGCCGGTGACGTCGAGGACACCGAGGTCGGTGACGATCCGGTCGACGCACGCCTTGCCGGTCAGCGGCAGCGAGCACTCCGTCACGATCTTCGGAGTGCCGTCCTTCGCGGTGTGGGCCGTCACCACGATCACCGTGCGGGCGCCGTGGACCAGGTCCATCGCGCCGCCGATGCCGGTGACGAGCCTGCCGGGTATCGCCCAGTTGGCCAGGTCACCGCGACAGGAGACCTGCATCGCGCCGAGGACGGCGACATCGATGTGTCCGCCCCGGATCATGGCGAACGACAGCGCCGAGTCGAAGAAGGAGGCGCCCGGAAGGACCGTGACGGTCTCCTTCCCGGCGTTGATCAGGTCCGGGTCGACGTCGTCCGCGGCGGGGTAGGGGCCGGTGCCCAGAATGCCGTTCTCGCTCTCCAGCACCACCTCGACGCCGGGTGGGAGGTGGTCGGGGATCAGCGTGGGCAGTCCGATGCCGAGGTTGACGTACTGACCGTCCCTCAGTTCGAGGGCCGCTCGCGCCGCCATCTGCTCGCGGGTCCAGGCCATCAGCCGTTCACCGTCCGCCGCTCGACCTTCTTGTCCGCCGCCTGCGCTGCCGTGAGGGCGACCACCCGCTGCACGAAGACGCCCGGCAGATGCACGGCGTCCGGGTCGAGACCCCCGGGCTCGACCAGTTCCTCCACCTCCGCGACCGTCACCCGGCCCGCCATCGCCGCGAGGGGATTGAAGTTGCGGGCGGACTTGCCGAACACCAGGTTGCCGTGCCGGTCGCCCCTCGCCGCCCGTACCAGCGCGTAGTCGGTGCGGATACCCCGCTCCAGCACGTACTCCCTGCCGTCGAACTCCCGCACCTCCTTCGTGGGCGAGGCGAGCGCCACCCCGCCGGAGCCGTCGTAGCGCCAGGGCAGTCCGCCCTCGGCGACCTGCGTGCCCACTCCGGCGGGCGTGTAGAACGCGGGTATCCCGGCGCCACCGGCGCGCAGCCGTTCCGCGAGCGTGCCCTGCGGGATCAGCTCGACCTCCAGCTCGCCGGCCAGGTACTGCCGCGCGAACTCCTTGTTCGCCCCGATGTACGATCCGGTCACCCGGGCGATTCGGCCCGCCGCGAGCAGCATCGCGAGCCCGGACTCCATCGCCCCGCAGTTGTTGGAGACGACCGACAGACCGCCGACTCCCCGCTCGTAGAGGGCCCGGATCAGCACCTGGGGCACACCGCTGAGGCCGAAGCCGCCCACCGCCAGCGACGCACCGTGCGGTACGTCGGCCACCGCCTCCGCCGCCGAGGCGACCACCTTGTCCATCAGGGGAACCCCATCCCTTCCGGGCCGTCCGATCCTCATTTGATCAGGGCACTGAGTATTTACACGCAGCAAGTCCTCTGTCCAGTACTGTTCAGGAGTTCAGAAAGATCAGTGCACCGATGAAACGAACCATGGGAGCGCACATGGCCGCCGTGGACCTCGCCACCCACCCCGGGCACCTGGCCCGGCGGCTCCAGCAGGCGCACCACCTGCTGTGGACCACGATGGTCTCCGAGGAGATCACCTCACCGCAGTTCGCCGTGCTCAACGCGCTCGTCGCCGAACCGGGTCTCGACCAGCGCACCGTGGGCGAGCGGGTCGGGCTCGACCGGTCCACCGTCGCCGAGGTGATCGCCCGGCTCATCCGGCGCGGACTGCTGGACAAGGTCCGTGACCCGCAGGACGGCCGCCGGTTCCTGCTGCGCCTCACCGACGACGGGGTGCGCACCCACCGCGGGCTGACGGTGCGCACGGCGCGGATGAACCAGATCTTCCTGGCCCCGCTCGACGCCGACGAGCGGGCCGTGTTCATGGACCTGATGCGGCGCGTGGCGGACGCGGCCGAGGGTCTGCGCGATCCCCGGCCCGCCCTGGGCGTCCCGCACTGACCGGACCGGGTCAGGGCGCCTCGGCGTACACCACCCACACCTGACCGCGCGCGAAGTTCAAGGGGGCGCCGTCGTCGGTGGTGAAGGAGGTGCCGTCCCCGGCGGCCGGACGCTTCCAGTCCGCCCGGTACACGCGTCCGTCGCGCAGCACGGTGGCGTCCCCGGACCCCACGGTCTCGGTGAACGGGGTGTTGTTGCCGAGGAAGTCCCGGAATCCCGAGGCGCGCACGGTCACGTACTGCACGACGACCGTCGCGGGCGCCAGCCGCTCGCCCTCCGTGGTGACCGCCGGTGCGCCGTCCATCGAGACCAGCCAGCGGTCGCGGTCCTCGGACCAGGTGAAGGTGAAGCGGGCGGCCGGGTAGCGGACCGTGAGCTCGCTTCGGGGTTCGCCGTCCGCCGGAGGCCCGCCGAAGCGGAAACCGGTGGTCAGGGCGGTCTCGCCGGGAGGACCGTCCATGATCCGGTCCGGGCGCAGATACAGATTGTGCGGAGCGGACCGGCCGGGGCCCCGGGTGTAGGCGCCGGGCTCCGATGCGGGTGTCACCGCCTCCAGCGGAGCCTTCTCGATCAGCGGCAGCAGCTTGCTCTGCGCCCCGGAGAAGGCCAGCACCGGCCGGTCGAACTGGCGCAGCAGCTCCAGATCGGACTCACGGGCGCTGCGGACCGGCCCGGCCGAGTCCGGCAGCTCGGTGGCGTACACGGCGATCAGCCTGCTGCTCCCGCCCTCGACCTGTTCGGCGTACACCACGTCGGCGGCGTCCAGACCGGTCTGGGGGCGGGCGGCGGCGGCGTTGTCGATCTTCACGGCCAGCACCGGCGGAACGTCCTGTCCGCCGGGCCGGGACGGTGACGCGTCGGCCGATCCCCGGCCGTCGTCGCCGGGACCGTCCGACGTCGTACAGCCCGCGGCGAGCCCGGCCGCCAGTGCGGCGGCCAGCAGCATCCTCGCCCCCGTGCCGCGCCGTAGGCGCGCCCCTCGTTCCGTGCCCACCGTAGCCACCGCGCCTGCCTCATATCATCCGTTGTCTCGATTGTGCGCTTTTCTGATCGTCTCTGGCCATAGCGGAACGGCGGTGCTCCCGCGCGGTGGCGTCCGCCGATCGGCTCAGCGACCCGCGGTTCGTCATCCGGCCGCTCGGGTACCCGGACGCCCACCACACGAGCGACACACGGGCCGGCACGGAGGGAGCGGGCGGCGATGAGGGCAGTGACCTGGCAGGGAAAGCGGGACGTACGCGTGGAGAACGTGCCCGACCCACGGATAGAGGAGCCGACGGACGCGGTCATCCGCATCACCTCCACGGGACTGTGCGGATCCGACCTCCATCTGTACGAGGTGCTGACCCCGTTCATGACCCCGGGCGACATCCTCGGCCACGAGCCGATGGGGATCGTCGAGGAGGTCGGCGCGGCGGTGCCCGACCTCCAGGTCGGCGACCGGGTCGTGGTGCCGTTCCAGATCGCCTGCGGCAACTGCTGGATGTGCCTGACGGGACTGCCCACCCAGTGCGAGACCACCCAGGTCAGCGCCGAGGGCATGGGCGCCGCCCTGTTCGGCTACACCCGGCTGTACGGCGCGGTGCCGGGCGCCCAGGCCGAGTACCTGCGGGTCCCGCAGGCCCAGTACGGCCCGATCAAGGTCCCCGAGGGGCCGTCCGACGACCGCTTCGTCTACCTCTCCGACGTCCTGCCCACCGCCTGGCAGGCGGTCGCCTACGCCGGGGTTCCCAAGGGCGGCAGCGTCGCCGTGCTCGGGCTCGGCCCCATCGGCGACATGGCCTGCCGGGTCGCCCAGGTCCAGGGCGCCGGCCAGGTGTTCGGCGTCGACATGGTCCCGGAGCGGCTGAACAGGGCCAAGGAACGGGGCGTGGAGACCTTCGACCTGCGCTCCTTCGACGACGACAAGGAGCTGGTCGCCGCCATCCGCGACCGGACCGACGGACGCGGCCCCGACGCCGTGATCGACGCCGTCGGCACCGAGGCCCACGGCAGCGCCGCGGCGCGCATGGTGCAGAACGCCTCGGCGCTGCTGCCCCGCAAACTGAGCGGCCCGATGGCGGAACGCTTCAGCGTGGACCGCCTCGCCGCTCTCTACACCGCCATCGACCTGGTACGCCGCGGCGGCACCATCTCCATCAGCGGCGTCTACGGCGGCATGGCCGACCCGATACCCATGCTCACCCTGTTCGACAAGCAGATCCAGATGCGCATGGGCCAGGCGAACGTACGCCGCTGGAGCGACGAAATCATCCCCTACCTCACCGACGAGGACCCCCTCGGCGTGGACGACTTCGCCACCCACCGGGTGTCGTTGAGCGAGGCACCGGAGGCCTACGCGATGTTCCAGGAGAAGCGCGACGGCGCGGTCAAGGTGCTCATGCAGCCCTGACTCACGGCCCGCCGAGGATCTCGGCCAGGTCGTAGCGGACCGGCTCCTCCAGCTGCGCGTAGGTGCAGCTCTCGGGAGCGCGGTCCGGGCGCCAGCGACGGAAGCGGGCGGTGTGCCGGAAACGCTGCCCGTTCTCCATGTGGTCGTACGCCACCTCGGCCACCCGCTCCGGCCGCAGCGGCACCCATGACAGGTCCTTGCCCCCCGACCAGCGGCTCGGCGCCCCGGGCAGCCGCGCCGACTCGTGCGCCGCCTCGTCCGCCCAGGCCGCCCACGGATGGCCCGACACGTCGTCCATCCGCAGCGGAGCCAGCTCCTCGATCAGCTCCGCGCGCCGCTTCATGGGGAACGCCGCGGACACGCCGACGTGCTGGAGGCGGCCGTCGTCGTCGTACAGGCCCAGCAACAGCGAGCCCACAACCGGGCCGCTCTTGTGGAGCCGGTACCCGGCGACGACCACGTCGGCCGTGCGCTCGTGCTTGATCTTGAACATGGCCCGCTCGTCCTGGCGGTAGCGCAGATCCGTCGGCTTGGCGATCACACCGTCCAGGCCGGCCCCCTCGTACTGCTCGAACCACCCCCGGGCCACCTCGACGTCGGTCGTCGCCGGTGCCACGTGCACCGGCGGCGTGACCCCCTCCAGCGCCCGGACCAGCAGCTCCCGGCGGTCCGACAGCGGGACGTCCAGCAGCGACTCGTCCGCCAGCGCCAGGACGTCGAAGGCGACGAAGGACGCGGGGGTCCGCTCGGCGAGCATCCGCACCCTCGAGTCCGCCGGATGGATGCGCTCGGTGAGCGCGTCGAAGTCGAGGTGCCCCTCCCGGGCGATGACGATCTCCCCGTCCAGCACGCAGCGCTCCGGCAACCGCTCCCGCACCGCCGCCACCACCTCGGGGAAATACCTGGTCAGCGACTTACCCGTACGGCTCCCCAGCTCGACCTCGTCCCCGTCGCGGAACACGATCGCCCGGAACCCGTCCCACTTGGCCTCGTACTGCATCCCGGGCGGGATCTTCGCCACGGACTTGGCGAGCATCGGCTTCACGGGCGGCATGACGGGAAGATCCATGCTCCGATTCTGCGCGCCCACGCCCGTTGTCGCCCGGTGTGCGAGGTATGTGTCCCACCCTTACCGTGGCTCGCATGGGTGACGCGGTGGAACTCGAGGTGGCCGGCCGGACCGTGCGGCTGTCCAGTCCGGACAAGGTCTTCTTCCCGGAGCACGGCTACACCAAGCTGGACGTCGCCCGCTACTACCAGGCGGTCGCCCCCGGACTGTTGCGCGCCCTGCGCGACCGGCCCACCACCCTGCAGCGCTACCCCGACGGCATCACCGGCGAGTGGTTCTACCAGAAGCGCGCCCCCAAGGGCATGCCCGACTGGATCCCCACCGCGCACATCACCTTCCCCAGCGGCCGCAGCGCCGACGAGATGTGCCCCACCGAGGAGGCGGCCGTGGTGTGGGCGGCCCAGTACGGCACGCTCGTCTTCCACCCCTGGCCGGTGCGCCGCACCGACGTGGACCACCCCGACGAACTGCGCATCGACCTCGACCCGCAGCCCGGCACCGACTACGACGACGCCGTCCGGGCCGCCGGTGAACTGCGCGCCGTACTCGACGCGTACGGGATGCGCGGCTGGCCGAAGACCTCCGGCGGACGCGGCCTCCATGTGTTCGTGCCGATCGAACCGCGCTGGACCTTCACCCAGGTCCGCCGCGCCGCCATCGCCGTGGGCCGGGAACTGGAACGCCGGATGCCGGAGCAGGTGACCATCAAGTGGTGGAAGGAGGAGCGCGGGGAACGCATCTTCGTCGACTACAACCAGACCGCCCGCGACCGCACCATCGCCTCCGCCTACTCCGTGCGGCCCCACCCGCACGCTCCCGTCTCGGCGCCGCTGCGCTGGGAGGAGGTCGGCGACGCACATCCGCGGGACTTCGACATCACGACCATGCCCGCGCGCTTCGCCGAACTCGGCGACGTGCACGCGGACATGGACGATCACGCGTTCTCGCTGGAGCCCCTGCTCGAACTCGCCCGCCGCGACGAACACGACCACGGCCTGGGCGATCTGCCGTACCCGCCCGAGTATCCGAAGATGCCGGGCGAACCCAGCCGGGTACAGCCGAGCCGGGCCAGGAAGCCGAAACCCTCGGCCTCCTGACCCGGGGGGACCGCAGTACCCGTGGGTGCTACAGGTCCTTGATCCGGACGTCCCGGTAGGAGACGACGTCCGTCGTGCCGTGCACCTGCAGTCCGATGTAACCGGAGGCGAACCGCCGCCCGTCCGTGCCCGGGTCGTCCGAGCGCGGCGGGGTGAAGTCCTGGCCGCCGGTGTTGTCGAACTCGTTGATCAGCACGCCGTTGCGGTAGACCGAGTAGTGCTGGTCCACCACGCGGATCTCGTAGTCGTTCCAGGTGCCCTTCTGCGTCACACCCGCGCCGGCCAGGCCCACCCGGTCGAAGCCGTAGACGGAGCCGGTCTTGTACATGTCGCCGGTGGGCGAGTCGAACACCTGGATCTCGTGCCCGAACTTGATGGCGGCCCACTCCGGCCGGGGCTCCTCCGGGTGGTCGTGGATCTGCGGGAACCGCACGAACACACCGGAGTTGGCGTTGCCGGTGCCCGGGGCGTCGTCACGCCACTGGAGCTTCAGCGAGAAGTCGCCGTACTTGCGCTCGGGGAACCACAGCATGCCCAGTCCGCCCCGGGTGGTGCCGGAGGTGATCGACCCGTCCGGGTTCAGCCCGAACGAACCGCCGCCCACGTGCTCCCACTTGGCGAACGTCTCCTGGGTGCCGTCGAGGATCTTGCGGTAGCCCTCGGTCTGGCCGGGCTTGCCGATGCCGGACTGACGGGCGGCCTGGTTGATCGCCCGCTTCTCCCGCTTGTCGATGACCCGTTCCTTCTTGAGCGCGTCCACCACGCTCTGCACATGCTTGAGGAACAGCGCCTGCGAGGTCCACTCCTTCTCGTCCTCGATCAGCTCACCGATCCGGCAGCGGTTGTTGGTCACCCGGTTCGGCACACCCGAGTCGACCGTGCCGACGAACACCGTCAACCGCTCGTCGTACTCCGGGCAGTTGGGTGCCGGGACCCCGCCGTCCGCCACGACCGTGAAGCTCACGGTGAGCGGCTCGGAGGTGTTGCCCGCCTTGTCGCTCGCCCGGTAGGCCACGGTGTGCCGGCCCGCCCGGTCGACGACCACGGGCCCGGTGTAGGCCAGGTACGGGCCGCCGTCCAGCGAGTACTCGACGGCCGCGACACCGGAACCCCCGTGCCCGTCGTCCGCGGTGACGGTCACGGTGGCGTCACCGACGTACGCGCCGTCGGAGTTCCTGGTGCCCTCCACGGTCACGCCGGTCGCCGGCGGGGTGGTGTCCTGCGGGGGAGCGGCGACGACGGTGAACTCCACGCTCTTGGCCGCCGCCGCGTTGCCCGCCTTGTCGGTGGCGCGGTAGCGCACGGTGTGCGTGCCCACCGCGTGCACCATCACCGGTCCGGTGTACGCCTGCCAGGGACCGTCGGCCCCGAGGGCGTACTCGATGGTGTTGACGCCGGAGCCGGTGTCGGACGCGGTGACGGTGACCGTCGCCATGTCGATGTAGGCGCCGTCGTCGTTCTTCTCGCCGTCCACCGTCGCCGAGGTCTCCGGCGCGGTGGTGTCGTCCGTCGGCGGCGGGACGACGGTGAAGGCGACGCTCTTCTCCGCCGAGACGTTGCCCGCCTTGTCCAGGGCGCGGTAGCGCACCGTGTGCGCACCGACCTGGTCGACGACCACCGGGGCGGTGTACGGCTGCCAGGCGCCGTCGGCCCCGAGGGCGTACTCGATCCGGTCCACGCCCGAGTCGTCGTCCGTGGCCTCGAGGGCCACGCTCGCCGAACCGACGTACTCGCCCTTGTCGTTCTGCGAGCCCGTCACCTTCGCCGTGGCCTCGGGAGCGGTGGTGTCCTCGCCGCTGCCCTCGGTCACCGTCAGGATGCCCTGCATCTCCCCGTGGCCGGGGATGGTGCAGTGGTAGAAGTAGCGGCCCGGGGTGAGCGTCACCTCCGCGGTGTGCCGGCCGCCCTGGGCGTCACTGGGATTGGCCAGGATGTTGAGCTGGACGTCGTTGTTGAACTCCGGGTCGGAGGTCACGAACGTCAGTGTGTGCGGCATGCCGGTGGTGTTGCCGGTGGCCGCGCTGTTCTCGAAGACGATCGTCGCCGGGCCGGCCACCGCGGTCGTCGGCGCCGAGGTGTACTCGGTGATGCTGTCGCCCGCGGTCCAGGTGAGCACCTGCGCCGCCGCCTCGTCGGCCGTGGACCCGGACTCGCCGGCCGAGGACGTCGTCTGCAGTCCGAGCATCATCAGCAGGGCGGCCAGCAGGCCGGCCCACACTCTTCGTTTCCGTGTCACTGGTTTCATCCGGCCTTCCTCGCCAGCTGCCCGGCGGCCGGGGTCGGGCCGCCGCCCGTGTAGGTGACCCGCCACAGCGCGGACTTGGCGTCCGAGGTGAAGAAGCCGCGGCCGTAGTCGAGGACGTACAGCGCACCGTCCGGACCGAACTTCCAGCCCATCAGGTTCCTGATGCCGTCGTTGCCCACGGGCACGATCTTCTTCAGGGACTCCGAGTGCACCGGAAGACCGCCGTCGCCCTGCGTCTTCGGGTCCATGAGCACCGCGTTGCGCGGCTGGTCGGCGTCGTAGAAGTCACCGACGAACCACTTGCCGTCCCAGTAGGCCGGCCACTTGACGTCACTGGCACTGCCCGCGTCGTAGCGGTAGACCGGGCCGTTCATCGCGGCCTGGCCGCCGCCCTTCAGCCAGGGCAGCCGGTAGGTGGCCTGGTCCTGCACGTACGACGGGATGCCGTTCGCGTCGCGCGGGTAGTCCGGGGCGCCGCCCTGCGGCGAGTACCAGATGTTGTTGCCGGTCACCGGCGGCAGATTGACCAGGCCGTCGTTGTTCGGCGACTCGTTCTTCGGGTGGTCGCAGTCGTACCAGCCGAGCGGCTTGGACGGGTCCGGCAGGTTGCGGTCCCGGTAGGGCTGCTTGTTGCCCATGCAGTACGGCCAGCCGCGGTTGGACGCCTCCGTGATGACGGCGAACGTGTCGTACTTCGCCGGGCCCCATACGGTCGACGGGGAACCGGCGTCCGGGCCGACCCAGCCCGCGTAGAGGATGTCGGTCTTCTTGTCGACGGAGATGCGCGCCGGGTTGCGCACACCCATCACATAGATCTCGCCGCGCGTCTTGCCGCCGCCCTCGGCGGTCTCCTCGCCGGTGAACAGGTTGCCCTCGGGGAGGGTGTACGTGCCATCCGGTTCGGGGTGGATGCGCAGGATCTTGCCGTTGAGGTTGTTGGTGTTGCCGGCCGTGCGGCGCGCGTCCGCGAAGGACACGCCCTTGAAGTTGGGCTCGGGGTTGTTGCCCGAGTAACCGCCGCTGAAGCCGCTGGAGTTGTTGTCACCGGTGGCGATGTACAGGTTGCCCTTGGAGTCCCAGGCCATCCCGCCGCCGGCGTGGCAGCAGCTGTGGATCTGCACCGGCCACTTCAGCAGCACCTTCTCGCTGCTCAGGTCCAGCTTGTCGGTGGCGTGGTCGAGCGTGAAGCGGGAGACCCGCCGCTCGGCCATACGGGTGTCCCGGTTGATCTCGGAGTGGGGCGTGTAGTGCAGGTACACCCATCCGTTCTTCTCGAACGCCGGGTCCAGTTCGATGCCGAGCAGGCCCTCCTCGACCTTCCTCAGCTCGTCGCCGCCGCCCTTGTTGCCGAAGACCGTGAGCGCTCCGGCCAGGGTGACCTTCTCGGTCTTCGGGTCGTAGACGTGGATCTCGCCCTTGCCCTTGCCGATGTCCGGGTCGTTCCAGTCGGTGACCACGGGCTGCGAGGCGTCCGCGCCGCCGCGGCCGATGTAGAAGACCCGTCCGTCGGGGGCGGTGACCAGGCCGTGCGGCTCGCCGATCTGGTCGTTCTGCCCGGGCTGGTTGGGCTTGGTGAGCCGCTCCGCCTTGTAGTTGCCGGTGATGGTGGCCTTGCAGTCGGCCTGCACGAGCCGGTTGGTCCACAGCAGGGCGCCGCGCAGATGGTCGCGGAAGTCGGTCTCGTCGTACGACGACACCGTGCCGCCCATACCGGTGTAGAAGGACCGGCCGCCGTCGTAGTCACGGCACCAGCTGACCGGGTGGTCCCAGCCGCCCGCGCCCGCACCGGGCGCGTAGGTCGACTCGCGGACCCTGGCCACCGTGTGCACGTCGCCGGACGGGTTCTTCACCCAGTTCAGCCATTTGTCGGGCCGCTTCCACTCCATCGGCAGACCCTTGGTCGCCGGATGCGCGCGGTCGCCGACCTCGACGGTCGCCCGCTGCACCTTGTCGGGGCTCGAGGCGGCCGGGCGTGCGCCGATCAGACCGGTGAACCAGTCCGAGTACGGCTCCGCGCGGGCGGCGTCGTGCAGACCGACGAAACCGCCGCCGGCCTCCATGTACGCCTCGAGACCGGCCTCCTGGTCCGGGTCGAGGACGTCACCGCCGCCGGTCAGGAACACGATGGTGTTGAACCGGCCCAGCTTCTTGGCGTTGGTGAAGACCGAGGCGTCGCCGGTGGCGGTGACCTGGAACCGCTGCTCCGCCGGGCCGGAGAGCCCGATCTTCTCGATCGCCGCGATCCCGGCGTTCACCAGGGGCGACTCGTCGCCGCCGGCCGCCGAACCGTGGAACAGCAGCACACGTACGTTCGCGCCGCCCGGGGGCGACTTGATGGACATCGTTGTCAAGGACGGATCCGGGGCCGGGCGCGCGCTGGCGGCGGGACCCGACAGCAGTCCGGCGGCGACGGCCCCGGCGGTCACAGTGGCCGCCCAGATCCGTCGTCTCGTTCTCGTCCTTCGTGCGCTCGTGGCGCTCGACGTGCTCAACCCTCTTAAGCGCATGGGTTCTTGATGCGATGTGGACCGCACGTGGCCACCCACCCCTCCTCGGTCGCAGCAACAGCGTCAAGGAAGCTAGACCTCTTTGCGCCACACGCCAATACCTATCGCAGCAATGAACCAAACTTTGTCCTGAGTGTGGATAAACAGCGGGGTGGCCGCTACGGTTTCCCAGGTTCATGACAGCCACGTGGGGAGTTCGGCATGGACAGACGCGGGTTCAACCGTCGGGTACTGCTGGGCGGCGCCGTAGCGGCGACATCGTTGTCCATCGCGCCCGAGGCCGTGAGCGCGGACAAGCCGGCGAAGACCGCGCCCGCCGGCGGCGAGGTGCGGCGCATCAAGATGTACGCCGAACGGCTGGACGGCGGACAGATGGGCTACGGCTTCGAGAAGGGCAAGGCGTCCATCCCCGGCCCCCTGATCGAGCTCAACGAGGGCGACACCCTGCACATCGAGTTCGAGAACACCATGGACGTACCCGTGAGCCTGCACGTCCACGGCCTCGACTACGAGATCTCCAGCGACGGCACCAAGCAGAACAAGAGCCACGTCGAGCCCGGCGGCACCCGCACCTACACCTGGCGCACCCACAAGCCGGGCCGGCGCTCCGACGGAACCTGGCGGGCGGGCAGCGCCGGCTACTGGCACTACCACGACCACGTCGTCGGCACGGTGCACGGCACCGGAGGCATCCGCAACGGCCTCTACGGCCCCGTGATCGTCCGCCGCAAGGGCGACGTCCTGCCCGACGCCACCCACACCATCGTCTTCAACGACATGTCGATCAACAACAGGCCCGCCCACACCGGCCCCAACTTCGAGGCCACCGTGGGCGACCGCGTCGAGATCGTCATGATCACGCACGGCGAGTTCTACCACACCTTCCACATGCACGGTCACCGCTGGGCCGACAACCGCACCGGCATGCTCACCGGGCCCGACGACCCGAGCCAGGTCATCGACAACAAGATCTGCGGCCCCGCCGACTCCTTCGGCTTCCAGATCATCGCGGGGGAGGGCGTCGGAGCGGGCGCCTGGATGTACCACTGCCATGTCCAGAGCCACTCCGACATGGGCATGGTCGGCCTGTTCCTGGTGAAGAAACCGGACGGCACGATCCCGGGGTACGACCCGGACGAACACGAGCACGCCCATGAGCCCGCCGCCGAGGAGGAGCCGACGCACGAGCACTGACGGCTCCGGACATGATCCGAGAGCGCTCTCGCCCGTGGAGGGGCCGGGGATATCCTTTCCGGCATCCGCAGGTGAGGAGCGCCCAAGTGACCGAGACAGTGCCGCGCCCCACGCTGGAGGCGGTGGCCGCACGGGCCGGGGTATCCCGGGCCACGGTCTCCCGCGTGGTCAACGGTTCCGACGCGGTGCGTGAACCCCTGGCCGAACGGGTGAGGCAGGCGGTGGAAGAACTCGGGTACGTCCCCAACCAGGCCGCCCGCAGCCTGGTGACGAAGCGGCACGACGCCGTCGCCGTCATCGTCGCCGAACCGGAGACCCGCGTCTTCGCCGACCCCTTCTTCGCCCGCCAGCTGCGCGGCATCAGCAAGGAACTGACCGCCCACGACAACCAGCTCGTCCTGCTGCTCACCGAGGACCGCGACGACCACGCCCGCGTCGGCCGCTATCTCGCCGGCGGCCATGTCGACGGCGCGCTGGTCATCTCGCTCCACGTCGACGACCCGCTGCCCGGCCTGATCCGCAGCGCCGGGGTGCCGACCGTGTTCGGCGGCCGGCCCGACTTCAGCGGCGGGCGGGACGGCGTCGTCTACGTCGACTGCGACAACCGGGGCGGTGCCCGCGACGCCGTACGGCATCTCATCGGCCTCGGCCGGGGCCGCATCGCCCACATCACCGGTGCCCTCGACCAGACCTCGGCCGTGGACCGGCTCGACGGCTACCGCGACGCCGTGGTCGGCGCCGATCCCCGGCTGGTCGTGGAGGGCGACTTCACCTCGGCGAGCGGCGAGCGGGCGATGCGGGAACTCCTCGACCGCAGCCCCGGCCTCGACGCGGTGTTCGCCGCCAACGACCTCATGGCGGCGGGCGCGCTGCGCGTGCTGCGCGAACGGGGGCGGCGGGTGCCGGACGACGTGGCGGTGGTCGGGTTCGACGACATGCTGCCGATCGCCGAACAGACGGAACCCCCGCTCACCACGGTCCGCCAGGACATAGAGGAGATGGGACGCCTGATGGCCCGCCTGTTGCTGCGCACGCTCGACGGCACGGGTGCCGAGGATCAGGCCGCGGGCGGCCTGATCCTCCCGACCACACTGATCCGCCGCGCGTCGGCGTGACCCCCGACGGGCTGAATGCTGCCGCCCCGCACCATTCAGCCCCTCCGGCGTTTGAGGAGCGGGGGTCCGGGGGCAGCGCCCCCGGGGACGGGACGGCGCGGCGGGGGCGAGAAACGCTGCGCCCGTCCGGGTGCTCCGGCGGTGATTGTCAGTGGCCGGTGGAAGACTCCCACCGGAGGAGGAGACACCATGCTCACCACCCACTTCGTCAACGGCGCCCCGAACTGGATCGACGTCGGCACCTCCGACATGGACGGCGCCGCGTCCTTCTACGGCGCCCTGTTCGGCTGGGACTACCGCTCCGCCGGCCCCGACGCCGGTGGCTACGGCTTCTTCGAGCTGGCCGGACGCATCGTCGCGGGCGGCATGCAGAGCGCCCCGGAGCAGGGCCCGCCCGCGTGGACCGTCTACTTCCGGACCCCCGACGCGGACGCCACCGCGCAGGCCGCCCAGCAGGCCCGGGGCGGTGTGTCCATGCCGCCCATGGACGTGAGGGAGCAGGGCAGAACGGCGATCCTCACCGACCAGGCGGGCGTCCCCTTCGGCATCTGGGAGCCCGCCCTGCGCAAGGGCGTCGAAGCGGCCGGCGAGGCGGGCTCCCTGTGCTGGGTCGAGCTCTACACCCCGGACATCGCCCGGACCGCCGCCTTCTACCACTCCACCCTCGGCTGGGAGACCTCGGCGGTGACCTTCCCCGCGGGCGTCTACACCTCCGTCAACCCCGCCGGGACGGGGGAGGAGGGCATGTTCGGCGGGCTGGTCCCGCTGGCCGACGACCCCGTCGAGGCGGAGAGCGGACTGCCCTACTGGCTGCCCTACATCGGGGTGGAGGATCCGGACGCGGTCGTCGCCCGGGCCGTCGAGCTGGGCGGCAGGGTACGGATGCCCGCCACGTCCCTCGCCGGTGTCGGCCGGCTCGCCCGCCTGGAGGATCCGTACGGCGCGCGCTTCGCGGTCCTCAAGGGCGATCCCCGCCAGACGTGAACCCCGGCGCGCCGCCGTGCGGGCCGGGCCGCCCGGCGCCATCATCATGCGGCACGGGAGACAGCCGCGCGCCGCGCGTTGATACGGCGTTGATCGAACGTTTTTAGCCGTCCGGCACGCTTCCGGCCATGCACATCGACACATTCCCGTCGCCCGACCTCGCCTGGCAGGAGGAGGCGTTGTGCGCGCAGACGGGAGGAGAATTCTTCTTCCCCGAGCCCGGCAGTTCGGTCCGCGAGGCCAAGCGCATCTGCGGCCTCTGCCCGATCCGCGCCACCTGCCTCGAGTACGCCCTGACCAACGACATGCGCTTCGGTGTCTGGGGCGGCATGTCGGAGAAGGAACGCCTGGAACTGCGGCGCACAGGACGGTAGTTCCCTCCGGTCACCGCCCGTGCAGGCGGGGAAAACCGGTACGGGCCACGTGGCTCCCGTGGCTACGATCGATCCGGCCCGCACGGCGGTTCGCATCAGGCGGTCCGGGCCGCACGGGGGCGGACGGTGGGAGCGGGCGCCCCTTCACGGCAGCGAGGGCACACCGGTCCGCGTCCGGCTCGTCCCTCGGCACGACACACACGGGGGGCGCCTCATGGGCGACGGCATCACCGAGGAAGAGCTGTCCGCCTTCCACCGCACGGTCGGCCGGCTGCGCCGGCTGCCCGCCGACGACCCGGTGCGCCTGCGCACCGAACATGTCGCCGCCTCCTTCGTGCGCGACGGACAGGCCCGGCGCCGCAGGGCGCGCAACGAGGCGGCGTCCGCGGCCGACGCCGCGACGATGGCCGCCACGGCCACCGGCGCACCGGACCGCCGCGAGGACGCCCCGCTGGTGGCCCCGGGCCGTCCAGGTGTCTTCCACCGGTCGCGCCGCTGCTATGTCTGCAAGTCGTCCTATCGACAGGTCGACGCCTTCTACCACCGGCTCTGCCCGGGCTGCGCCGTCGACAACCGCGCCCGGCGCGGACTCTCCACCGATCTGACCGGCCGCCGCGCCCTGCTCACCGGCGGCCGGGTGAAGATCGGCTTCCAGCTGGCGCTGATGCTGCTGCGCGACGGCGTGCAGCTGACCGTCACCAGCCGCTTCCCACACGACACCGCCCGCCGCTTCCGGGCGGAGCCCGACTGCGCGAACTGGCTCGACCGGCTCCGCATACTCGCCGTCGACCTGCGCGACCCCCGCCAGGTGCTGGGCCTGTGCGAGGAACTGCGCGGTGAGGGCGAACCCCTGGACATCCTCGTCAACAACGCCGCGCAGACCGTGCGGCGGCCGCCGGAGTCGTACGCGCTGCTCGCCTCCGGTGAGCGGGACGAACTGCCCGCGGGGGCGCGCCGGGCGCCGGGCTTCACCCCGATGCGGACGCTCGGCGACGGACGCGCCACGCTGCCGGTGGCCCTGCGCGAGGCCGACGAGGCCGGGCTGCTGCCCGACCCGTCCCCGGAGAACTCCTGGTCGGCCAGGCTCGGGGCGCTCGACCCCGCCGAGGTGCTGGAGACCCAGCTCGTCAACGCCCTCGCCCCGGCGCTGCTGTGCGACCGGCTGCTGCCCCTGCTGCTCGCCTCACGGCACCCGCGGCGCTACGTCGTCAACGTGACCGCGGTGGAGGGCCGGTTCGCGGTGCGCAACAAGATGCCCGGCCATCCGCACACCAACATGGCCAAGGCCGCGCTCAACATGCTGACCCGCACCAGCGCGGCCGCACTCGCCGAACAAGGCGTGTACATGTGCGCCGTGGACACCGGCTGGATCACTGACGAGAACCCCGCGCCGAGGAAGTCCCGTATCGCGCGGGCCGGCTTCCGCACCCCGCTGGACGTCGTCGACGGGGCGGCCCGGGTCTACGACCCCATCGTGCGGGGAGAGGCCGGAGACCCGGTGGCCGGAGTGTTCCTGAAGGACTACCAGGAGGCGGCCTGGTGATCCGCCGAAACCGACTGGTGGGAACCCGGCCCGTCCCTCTACCCTGCGCACAGGGGCGGGGTCGTAGCGCAGAGGCCGACGCGCCGGGTCTCCAAAACCGGGAAGACGCTGGTTCGAATCCAGCCGCCCCGCCCTCCTCGGCCCGACAGGTCCTCAGCCGCCGGCGCGGGCCGCCATCCGGGCCTTGCGGGCCGCGAGCTTCTCGTCGAACTTGGCGGCCTCGGCGTCCAGGCCGCCCAGGAACAGTCCCAGTTCCTCCTGGGCCTTGACGCCCTCGGGGCCCAGCCCGTCGATCTCCAGGACCTTCAGGAAGCGGAGCACCGGCTGGATCACGTCGTCGTGGTGGATGCGCAGGTTGTACACCTCGCCGATGGCCATCTGCGCGGCCGCCCGCTCGAACCCGGGGATGCCGTGGCCGGGCATCCGGAAGTTCACCACGACGTCGCGCACTGCCTGCATCGTGAGGTCCGGGGCCAGTTCGAACGCCGACTTGAGGAGGTTGCGGTAGAAGACCATGTGCAGGTTCTCGTCGGTCGCGATGCGGGCCAGCATGCGGTCGCAGACCGGGTCACCCGACTGGTGGCCGGTGTTGCGGTGCGAGATGCGGGTGGCCAGTTCCTGGAAGGCGACGTAGGCGATCGAGTGGAGCATCGAGTGCCGGTTGTCCGACTCGAAGCCCTCGCTCATGTGCGCCATGCGGAACTGCTCCAGCTTGTCCGGGTCCACCGCCCGCGAGGCGAGCAGATAGTCCCGCATCACGATGCCGTGCCGGCCCTCCTCCGCCGTCCAGCGGTGCACCCAGGTGCCCCAGGCGCCCTCCCGGCCGAAGAGCGTGGCGATCTCGTGGTGGTAGCTGGGGAGATTGTCCTCGGTCAGCAGGTTCACCACCAGCGCGATCCGGCCGACCTCGGTGACCTTCGACTGCTCCTTGTCCCAGGCCTCGCCGTCCTCGAAGAAGCCGGGGAAGTTGCGGGCGTCGCTGAACGGCACGTACTCGTGCGGCATCCAGTCCTTGGCGACCTTCAGGTGCCGGTTGAGCTCCTTCTCGACCACTTCTTCCAGTGCGTACAACAGCCGGGCGTCGGTCCAGACGGAAGGGCTGCCGAGGTGGGGAGAAGTGATCGACACGGGTGACTCCAGGGGGACGGTGACATGCTGAGGTCCGGCGAGCGGTGCCGGGAACCTACGGAATCGTAGGCTACGAATCCGTAGGTTACGAAGCCGTAGGTTAAGACCGCCGTAAAGACTGCTGATCAGCGGGGGTCCGTACGAGCGGGCGTGGCGCCGCCGCATGCCCCGGAGTCGCAGGTCGCTGCGCCGTACGGGTGATGACGGTCCCGGTCAGGCGTACAGCTCCCGCAGGCGCACCGAGAGGCACGTCACACAGCCCTCGAGCTTTTCGAACTCGCCTATGTCCACCAGGACCGGCTCGTAGCCGAGATCCGCGTACAGCTCCGCGGTCTTCGGCGCGCTCGCTGCCATCAGCAGCTTGTCCCCGCCGAGCAGCACCACATGCGACCCGGACTCCTCCGGTACCGGCAGGAAGCGCGGGAAGAGCGAGGGCACGTCCATGGCCGGGATGTGCCCGACGACCGTCCCGTCCGGCAGCGCCGTGACCGCGGACTTCAGATGCAGCACCTTCGCGACCGGCACCGCGACGACCCGCGCGCCCAGCGGCTCGAACGCGGCCCGCACCTGCTGCACCCCGGCGGCGTTGGTGCGCCCGCCCCGGCCGACGTACACCGTGTCGCCGACCTTCAGCACGTCGCCGCCGTCCAGTGTGCCCGGCTCCCACACCCAGTTCACCGAGCAGCCCAGGGACGCCACGGCCTCCTCGACCCCGAACGTCTCCCCACGGCGGGACTCCGCGCCGGACCGCGCGATCAGCGCCACGTTCCGGAACATGACCACCGTGTCCTCCACGAAGACCGAGTCCGGGCAGTCGTCGGCCGGGTCCACCTCGATCGTCTCCCAGCCGTGGGCGCGCAGGGCCTCCGTGTACGCCTCCCACTGCTCCACCGCCCGGTCGAGGTCGACGTCCTCCCGTTCGACGTGCGTCACCAGACCTTCGGCCAGGCGGGGGGAGGGGCGGCGGACGAGGGCCTTCTTGCTGGGCACGGGTGCGCCTTTCGGACGGGACGGGCAGGGCGGCCGCCGCACCCGGGAGGCCCCCGACGGGCCGGCCTCCCACGGGCGTCGGCGCAGCCATCATGCAGGGCGAATCCGGACAGGGCCACCCCGGCGACGCCAGGACGTACCACCGGGTAACTGTCTCAGCGCACCGCCCGCCGCAGATGCTCCCCTGTGAAGGACCCCTCGGCGGCCAGCAACTCGGCCGGTGTGCCCTCGAAGACGACCCGGCCGCCGTCCCGCCCGCCGTCCGGGCCGAGGTCGATCACCCAGTCGGCGCGAGCGACGACGTCGAGGTTGTGCTCGACCACGACCACGGTGTTGCCCGCGTCCACCAGCCGGTCCAGGAGGCCCACGAGACCGTCCACGTCCGCCATGTGCAGCCCGGTCGTCGGCTCGTCCAGCACGTACACCACCCCTTTTCGGTGCAGCCGGGTGGCGAGCTTGATGCGCTGCCGTTCACCGCCCGAGAGGGTGGACAGCGGCTGTCCCAGTGTGAGGTAGGTGAGGCCGACGTCCCGCAGGGCGCGGAGCCGGCGTCGTACGCCCATGTCCTGGAAGAAGTCCAGGGCCTCGTCGGCCGTCATCGCCAGCACGTCGGCGACGGAGCGGCCCCCCACGGTCAGCCGCAGCACCTCGTCCTTGAACCGCCGCCCCTCGCACGCGGGGCAGGTCGTCGTCACCGGGTCCATGAAGGCCAGATCGGTGTACATGATCCCGCGGCCCCCGCAGGTCCCGCAGGCGCCGTCGGAGTTGAAGCTGAACAGCCCCGGTTCCGCGCCCGTCTCCCGCGCGAAGATCTTCCGCACCGTATCCATGATCCCGAGATACGTCGCCGGGGTGGACCGCGCCGAGATGCCGATCGAGGACTGGTCGACCACCACGGCATCGCTGTGGGCGGCGGTGAACTCGGCCACCAGCGTGCTCTTGCCCGAACCCGCCACCCCCGTCACCGCGGTGAGCACACCGGCCGGGAAACGCACGGTGAGCTCGCGCAGGTTGTGCCGGTCGGCCCCCTTCACCCACAGCTCGCCCACCGCCTCCCGCACCGCGTCCTTGACCGTCGTACGCCGCCCCAGGCACCGCCCCGTCAGGGTGCCCGAGACGGCCAGCTCCCGCGGTGTCCCCTCGAACACCACTCTGCCGCCCTCGGCGCCCGCCCCCGGCCCCATGTCGACGACATGGTCCGCCAGCACGATCACATCCGGGTCGTGCTCCACGACCAGCACGGTGTTGCCCTTGTCGCGCAGCCGCAGCAGCAGCTCACCGAGCCGGTGGACGTCGCGCGGATGCAGTCCGACGCTGGGCTCGTCGAAGATGTACGTCATCCCGGTCAGGCTCGACCCGAGGTGCCGTACCGTCTTCAGCCGCTGCCCCTCGCCGCCGGAGAGCGTGGACGTCCCCCGGTCGAGGCTCAGATAGCCGAGGCCGATCGTCTCGATCCGCTCCAGCGCGGCAACGGCCGCCATGGCGATCGGGCCGGCCACCGGGTCGTCGATCTCCCGCAGCACGGCGATGAGATCGGTGACCTGCATCCCGGCACAGTCGGCGATGGACCGGCCGCCGATCCGGGAGGCCAGCGCCGCCTCGTTCAGCCTGGCACCCCGGCAGGCGGGGCAGACGCCCTCGGCCAGGAACTCCCGCACCATGTCCTGGGTCCTCTGGCTCATCCCGGCCAGGTCCCGCTTCAGATAGAGACGTTCGAAGCGATCGGCGAGCCCTTCGTACTCCGTGGTCCAGGTGCCGCCCGTACCGTTCACCGTGACCTTGCTGCCGGGCCGCCCCCGCATCAGGAACTCCCGCTCGACGGCGGTGAACTCCCGCACCGGTTTGTGGGGGTCCAGCTCGTCGCTGTTGGTGTACGCCTGACCCTGCCAGCTCCCCGCCGCGAACGGCGGGAAGCGGACCGCCCCCTCGGCGAGGGAGCGGTCCGCGTCGAGGATGCGGTCCCAGTCCGGCCGCACGGTCCGGCCCAGGCCGTCGCACGCACGGCACATGCCCGACGGGTCGTTGAACGAGTACGCCGTCGCCGGTCCGGCACTGGGTGTGCCGTGCCGGGAGAACAGCACCCGCAGCACGGAGTAGACGTCCGTCATCGTGCCCACCGTCGACCGGGAGTGGCCGCCGACGGGGCGCTGGTCGACGACGATCGCGGGTGTCAGGTCCTCCAGGGCCTCCGCGTGCGGCCGTTCGTACTTGGGCAGCCGGTTGCGGACGAACCAGGTGAACGTCTCGTTGAGCTGCCGCTGCGACTCGACCGCGATCGTGTCGAAGACGACCGACGACTTCCCCGATCCCGAAACGCCGGTGAACACGGTCAGCCGGCCCTTCGGGATGCGGAGCGTGACGTCCTTGAGGTTGTTCTCCCCGGCTCCGGTGATGGTGAGGTACTCGCTGGACTGGCTCATACCGCCGACGCTAGGCGGGAAGGCCGACATCTTCTGTCGGGATTTCCTTCAGCTCTCCCTCCTCCATCAGCAGCCACCGCGTGATGCCGATCGACTCCAGGAACGGCAGATCGTGACTGGCCACGATCAGCGCTCCCTCGTAGGACTCCAGCGCGGTGGTGAGCTGCCGGACGCTCGCCATGTCGAGGTTGTTGGTCGGCTCGTCCAGCATCAGCAGCTGGGGCGCGGGCTCCGCCAGCATCAGCGCGGCCAGCGCCGCCCGGAAACGCTCGCCGCCGGAGAGCGTCTCCGCCTTCTGGTCGGCGCGGGCGCCCCGGAACAGGAACCGGGCGAGCCGGGCCCGGACCCGGTTGTTGGTGGCGCCCGGGGCGAACCGGGCCACGTTCTCGGCGACGGTCAGTCCCGGGTCGAGGACGTCGAGGCGCTGCGGCAGGAACCGCAGCGGCACCTGGGCCCTCGCCTCGCCGGAGACCGGCTCCAGCTCACCGGCGATCGTGCGCAGCAGCGTCGTCTTGCCCGCGCCGTTGCGTCCGATCAGCGCCACCCGCTCCGGCCCGCGCAAGTCGAAACCGCCCCGCACCCGTGCGCCGTACGCCAGTTCCAGATCCATCAGCGTGAGGACGCCCCGGCCCTGCGGCACGGCCGTGTACGGCAGGTCGACGCGGATCTCGTCGTCGTCCCGTACGGCCTCCACCGCGTCGTCGAGCCGTTCCCTGGCCTCGGAGAGCCTCTCCTCGTGCATGATGCGGTGCTTGCCCGCGGACACCTGCGCCGCGCGCTTGCGCGCCCCCATGACGATCTTCGGCTCGCGCTTCTGTTCGAACATCTTCTGGCCGTACCGCTTGCGGCGGGCCAGCTTGACCTGGGCGTCGACCAGTTCCCGCTTCTGCTTGCGAAGGTCCGCCTCGGCGACGCGCACCATCCGCTCGGCGGCCTCCTGCTCGACGGCCAGGGCCTCCTCGTACGCCGAGAAGTTGCCGCCGTACCAGGTCACCTCGCCCGAGCGCAGATCCGCGATCTGGTCGACCAGGTCGAGCAGTTCACGGTCGTGGCTGACGACGACCATGACGCCCGGCCAGTTGTCCACGGCCGCGTACAGCCGTCTGCGGGCGTACAGGTCGAGGTTGTTGGTGGGCTCGTCGAGCAGCAGCACGTCCGGACGCCGCAGCAGCAGGGCCGCCAGTCGCAGCAGTACCGACTCGCCGCCCGACACCTCGCCCACGGTGCGGTCGAGGCCGATGTGACCGAGGCCGAGTTCGCCCAGCGTGGCAAGGGCGCGTTCCTCGACGTCCCAGTCGTCGCCGACGGTCTCGAAGTGCTCCTCGGCCACGTCGCCCGCCTCGATGGCGTGCAGCGCGGCCCGCCGGGCGGCGATGCCGAGGGCCTCGTCGACCCTCAGCGCGGTGTCGAGGGTCACGTTCTGCGGCAGGTACCCCACCTCGCCGGCGACGCGGACGGCGCCGTCGGCCGGTGCGAGCTCACCGGCGATCAGCTTGAGCAGGGTTGATTTGCCGCTCCCGTTGACGCCGACGAGCCCGGTGCGGCCGGGGCCGAAGGCGACGTCGAGGCCCTCGAAGACGGCGGTGCCGTCGGGCCAGGTGAAGGCGAGGGACGTACAGGTGATGGATGGTGACATGCGGGCCTCCGCGGTTGCTCGGGGCGATCAGGGGCAAACGCGTATCGAGACACCGCGGGACGACGACCGGCAGCCGGAAAGGAAAGCCGTGGGCATGAGAAGAGCCCTGTTCCGGAGGGAGCACAAGGACGGCTCGAACGCCGAGGTCGCACGCGGCGTGCACACCCGAAGGGTGTGACGCGGTGTCTCAGAACCTCAGACGAGCAACGTCCTTCTCCGATCGACGGCAACAGAAGCGTTGTACACCGTAAGAGCGGCCGGGAGGGGCTGTCAACGCCTTTTTACGACCGCCACGTCAACTCTTCGAGGAGGCCCTGTGCCCCACGGCCCGCTCTCCCTGCCGGCCCGTCTCTGCCTGCTGGCCTGGGACACCGACCCGGCCCGGCTGTCCGCCCTGGTGCGGGCCGGTGCCCTCGCCGAGCTGGCCCGGAGCGGTCTGCTGACCGACGACGACGGCATCGCCACTCCGGTCGACCTGGACTCCCGCACCGGGGATCCGGTCCTGGACGGTCTCCTGGAACTGGTCACCGAGTCCTTCCCGCACCGCTGGCGCGTGTGGGTGACGCTGCACGCGCGGCACACCCTGGACGCGGTCCGGGAGCAGCTGGTGGCCGAAGGCGTCCTGCGGGCCGAGAAGCACCGCGTCCTCGGCGTGTTCCCGTCCGTGGAGCACGTCCTGGCCGACACCGCCCGCGCGGACGCCCTGCACGGGGAGGCCCACCGGGTCCTGGACGGATCCGCGTCCGCCGGGAGCGTCCCCGAGCCGACCGCCGCGGCCCTCGCCCTCGCGGCCGCGGCGGGCCTGCCGAAGACCCCGGACGGCGCCTCCCGCGACCGGCACGCCGAGGCCCTCACCCGCCGTGCGGGGGAGTCGACGCCCGGGTTCGAGGCCATCCTGCGCGAGCTGTGTGCGGGCCTGGCCGACGGGGTGCCGCTGGCGTCACCGGCCCGGGGCCGCTGACCCCTCGGATGTGCCGCACGTCCGTGTCGGGTTCGTGCGGGAGATGCGGTTCGCATCGTCGCGGGCGCCGGGCGCCGAACGGGTCCGCGCCCCTGGGGCCGTGAGGGGAGTTCGCGGCAGGACGTGTGCGGGCCTGGTCGACGGGGTGCCGCCGGCGTCACACCGGCCCGGGGTCGCTGACCGCGCCGCATGTCCGTGTCGGGTTCGTGCGGGAGATGCGGTTCGCATCGTCGCGGGCGCCGGGCGCCGGGCGCCGAACGGGTCCGCGCCCCTGGGGCCGTGAGGGGAGTTCGCGGCAGGACGTGTGCGGGCCTGGTCGACGGGGTGCCGCCGGCGTCACACCGGCCCGGGGTCGCTGACCGCGCCGCATGTCCGTGTCGGGTTCCTGTGGGAGAGGGAGTCCGCATCGTCGCGGGCGCCGGGCGCGACGGATCCGCGCCCCCGGGGCCGTCGACCCGGGGACCGTGAGGGGAGTTCGCCGGCGGGACGCATGCCTCCCCGACGGCCGGTGGACCGGTCGCCGCGCGGGCACCGCCCGGCGCCGCGACGTACGACCCGCAGGTCGGCGGTCCGGCGTCCGGAACACTCAACGCCCTGATCTCCGGGGACCGTTGGCCGGCCGTCATGCGTCGCGCATCAGCTCCGCGAGGCCGTGGTCCAGGTCGAGCCGGAGGTGCTCAAGACCGGTCGGCACCAGTTCGCTCGTGGCCTCCAGGAACCGGCGCACCTCGCCCGAGCGGACATGCACGACGGCGGTCCCCTCCGGGGCGTGGAACTCCAGCACCGTGCGGTCGTAGCCGTACGGGCGCACCCGTACGTCGCCGTATCCCTCGGGACCCTGCAGGCCCGCGGCGAGCAGCTCACGCGCGAAGGTCCAGCAGACCTCGACGCCCTCCAGGGTGGCGGGCGCGGGGAAGGTCATGCGGACGGCGAACGGGTCGTCGCCGTCGTAGTGCAAGGTGGCGGGGATGTTCGGCATCCGCGGCGCGGCGGCGACCAGACGGGCCTCTACGGGCTGCTCAATGACGGTGGACAACGCCTTGCTCCCTCGTGACGGCTGGACGGGCTTCCGGGCGGATCGGGTCGGCTACTGGAAGAGACGACGGAATCAGCCAATCCGTGCACACGAAAAGCGAGTGACCTCTGTCACCGCCTTCATGCACCCGAGTGACGCGGCTCTCCTCACGCGTTCCCCGGGGCGCCCGATCCGGCCGGAGAGGCCCTCTGGACGGCACCCCGGCGGTGGACTAGCTTCGCCCGCCATGAGGCGCTCGGGGAACACGCGACGGACGAGACGGACGGGACGAAGCCGCCGGGTGACCGCCGCGGCGGTGTGCGCGGCGGCCGTGGCCGCACTGACGGCCGTACCGGCACAGGCGCACGGAGCCGACGGGCGGACGTCACCGCACTGGTCGGTCAAGGACACGGGCACCCCGGACGTCAGGTTCCGCGGGCTGACCGCCGTGAGCCGGAGCACCGCCTGGGTGGCCGGAACCGCGGGGACCGTCCTGCGCACCTCCGACGGCGGCAGGAGCTGGCGGAACGTCTCGCCCCCCGGCGCGGGGGAGTTGCAGTTCCGGGACATCGAGGCGTTCGACGCGCGGCGGGCCGTGGTGCTCGCGATCGGCGAGGGCGAGGCGTCCCGGGTCTACCGCACCGACGACGGCGGAGCGACCTGGACGGAGTCCTTCCGCAACACCGACGCCCGTGCCTTCTACGACTGCCTCACCTTCTTCGACCGCCGCCACGGTCTCGCGATGAGCGACCCGGTGGACGGGAAGTTCCGCATCCTGGCGACCGGCGACGGCGGCCGGTCCTGGAAGGTGCTCCCGGACACGGGCATGCCGCCGGCCCTGGAGGGTGAGGCCGGATTCGCGGCGAGCGGCCAGTGCCTGGTGTCCTCCGGGCCGAAGGACGTCTGGCTGGCCACCGGAGGAGCGGCACGCGCGCGCGTGCTGCACTCCGCCGACCGGGGCCGCACCTGGACGGTCGCCGACAGCCCGATCCCGGGCGGCGACCCGGCGCGCGGCGTCTTCGCCCTCGCCTTCCGCGACCGCGCCCACGGCCTCGCCGTCGGCGGCGACTTCCGCCCCGGCGAGGCCTCGCCCGACGCGGCCGCACGCACCGACGACGGCGGCCGCGCCTGGCGCCCGGCCCATGCCGCGCCGCCCGCCTACCGCTCCGGTGTCGCCTGGCTCCCGCACAGCCGCACCGCCGCCCTCGCGGTCGGCCCCACGGGCACCGACCTGACGACCGACGCCGGCCGTACCTGGCGGACCGTCGACACCGGCTCGTACGACACGGTCGACTGCACGCCCGACCACGGCTGCTGGGCGGCGGGGGAGCGGGGACGGGTTGCCCGCCTGGAGCACTGACGCATGCGGCATGCCCTGATCGCTGCCAACGTGGGTACCCGTTCGCTGTACGCGAGAGGAAGTGAGCGGACATGCCACGCGGTTCCAGCCCCAAGCGGGAGCGTCAGTACGAGCACATCAAGGAGAGCGCCGAGGACCGGGGCGAGAGCACCGGGCGCGCCAAGGAGATCGCCGCCCGGACCGTGAACAAGGAGCGCGCCCGATCCGGCGAGTCCAAGACGGCCAGCCGCACCTCCACGCAGGACATGTCGTCCGGCAAGCGGGGCGGCCAGCGGTCCGGCAAGGGCTCCCAGGGGCCCACCCGCGACCAGCTGTACGAAGAGGCCAAGAAGAAGGGCGTGGAAGGCCGTTCGAGCATGAACAAGAGTCAGCTCCAGCGGGCGCTCGGCAAGTGAGCCGCCTCCGCGCGGTGGGAAGACCGGGAGGCGCCCTCCGCGCGGAGCACACCCGCCCCGTAGGCTCAGGGGCACCATGACGACCGTACGCACACCGGCCGACTGGCCCGTGACCGAGGAAGAGGCCCGAGCGGTCCAGGACCGGCTCCGCGCACGGGTGGTGCTCGACGAAGCGGGCCCGCCGCCCGGCACCGGCCGGGTGACCGGGGTCGACGTGGCGTACGACGACGAGCGCGACGTCGTCGCCGCCGCGGCCGTCGTCCTGGACGCCGCGAGCCTGGACGTCGTCGCCGAGTCCACGGCCGTTGGCCGTGTCTCCTTCCCGTACGTTCCCGGCCTGCTCGCCTTCCGCGAGATCCCGACCGTGCTGGCGGCCCTGGACGCCCTGCCGTGCCCGCCAGGACTCGTGGTCTGCGACGGCTACGGCCGCGCCCACCCGCGCCGCTTCGGTCTGGCCAGCCACCTCGGCGTCCTCACCGGCCTGCCGACGATCGGCGTCGCCAAGAACCCCTTCACCTTCACCCACGAAGAACCGGACACCCCGCGCGGCAGCACCTCACCGCTGCTCGCCGGCCGCGAGGAGGTCGGCCGCGCGCTGCGCACCAGGGACGCCGTCAAGCCGGTCTTCGTCTCGGTCGGCCACCGCGTAAGCCTGGACAACGCCTGCGCCCACACCCTCGCCCTGGCCCCCGCCTACCGGCTGCCGGAAACCACCCGCAGAGCCGACGCCCTGTGCCGCCGGGCCCTCGCCGAGGCCGACCCCGTTCAGGACACGTCCTCGACCTTCCACCGCCCCACCTCGCGGTACTCGGAGTCGTAGACCGCCGCCCCGTCCCCGGGCTCCATCGCGTAGTGCCGCAGATTCCCGCCCCAGTACCGCAGGATCCGTCCCAGCTCGCCCGCCGGGTCCTTCGTCAGCGCGTCGTCGTCCATGGCCACTTCGAGGAGAAATCGCATGCCTTCAAGTGTTTCATTGAACCGCGCAGTGAAGGTCTGACCCGTGTCCGGCCCCGTCACCCTCGTGTTTCGTGGGGTGCCGGGGCGCGGAAGTCTCAAACCGGTGGTGCCTCCCAGGCGGTGTTCGCCCGTCTGACTGAGTACCGCTGCTGAGTACCTGTACGGATGCCGGGGCCCGGCCGCCCCGGCAGGCTGGCGCGCATGACAAGGCACCGCGCACCCAGACCTGTTGGCGCCGGCGGACGGCCCGTCGAACGGGCCGTCACCATCGGGCTCGCCCTGGCCGTGGTCGCCGGGCTGGGCTGGATCGTGGGGATGATCTACACGCTGGTCCAGTGGCCGCTCTAGCCGGCCTCCGGCTCCTCAGCGTGTCGCGGCGACGCGGAAGCGGATGCCCGCCGCGCGGAGGCGTCCGATCAGGGCGTCACCCATCGCCACCGCCGTCGTGACCTGGCCCGCGGTCGGCGGCAGGTCGTCGAGGGCCAGACACAGGGCCCCCTCGGCCAGCATCTTCGCCGTCTCGCCGTAGCCGGGGTCGCCGCCCGCCACCTCCGTGTACACCCGGCGTCCGCCGCCCTCACCGACGAAGCGGACGGTGAACCAGCTCCGGGCGCGCTTCTCGGGGCCCGGCCCGTCGCCGGGCCTGAGCCGGTCGGAGAGCCGGCGGCGCAGCGGCGGGAACTGGGCCGCCGTGACCAGTGCGCCGACCGCCGCCACCCCGCCCACCGCGACCGGGAGGCGCCGCACGGCCGCGTAGTGCCGGTAGCGGAAGTCGGGGCCGTACCGGTCGAGTGACGTCGCCGAGCGGCGCACGATCTGCCCGTCGATCGTCGGCAGGGGCAGGGCCCATGCGCCGACCTCCGGCACGTAGCGCGGCGCGCCCAGGGGCGCCGAGACCCGGCGGTCCATCAGCCGCGGCTCGTGGTGCCTGCGGTCGCGGGCCGCCGCGCGGAGCCGGCGGTGCCGGGCGAACTGGTTCAGCGCCGAGGCGAAGGTCCCGCCCGAGAAGGCCGCGTCCGCGGTGACGAAACCGTCCACGGTCAACGGCACCCCCTCCGGCAGCTGCCGCACGGTGAAGTACGCCCCCAGGTCGTGCGGCACCGAGTCGAAACCGCAGGCGTGCACCAGCCGTGCCCCGGTCTCCCGCGCGCGTGCGTCATGACGCACGTACACGAGGTCCACGAACTCCGGTTCACCCGTGAGGTCGACGTAGTCCGTCCCCGTGTCCGCGCAGGCGGCGACGAGTTCCTCGCCGTACTCCACATAGGGGCCCACGGTCGTGGCGACCACGCGCGCCTGCTCGGCGAGGGCGCGCAGGGAGCCGGGATCGGACACGTCCGCCCGCAGCAGTCCGGCCTCCGAGCCACCGGGCAGCCGCTCCCGCAGCCGCTCGAGCTTCTCCCTGCTGCGGCCGGCGATCGCCCAGCGCAGCCCGGCCGGGGCATGGGCGGCGAGGTACTCCGCGGTCAGTGTCCCGACGAAGCCGGTCGCTCCGAAGAGCACGATGTCGTAGGGACGATCCGTCCTGTTCAGCCTGCTCATGACACCCCTTGGTCGTGCAGCCGCGCCGCTGTCGGTGGCCGAGGCTAGCGTGAGGGGAGCGGAGCTGTGACGACGAGCCCGGAGGAAAGCGATGGCCGTGCCCCCGAACGCCCTGAAGAAGTGGGAAAAAGTGCGCGACTACGCCCTGGGGCTGCCGGGAGCCGCCGAGGAACACCCCTGGGGCGAGACCGTCGCCAAGGTCAACAAGAAGGTGTTCGTCTTCCTCGGAGTCGACGACGGCAGCTACCCCCTGGGGGTGACGGTGAAGCTCAAGGACGAGACGGCCCACGCCCATGCGCTCGCCTGCCCCGGCGCCGAGCCCGCCGGGTACGGGCTGGGGAAGGCGGGCTGGGTGAGCATCCCCCTGGAGCCCAAGGGCGCCCCGGGGGCCGAGCTGCTGTGCGACTGGGTGGAGGAGAGCTACCGCACCATCGCCCCCAAGCGGCTGGCGGCGGAGCTCGACGCCCGCTGAGGGGGCGCGTGACCGGGCGCGACCGGACTCCGCCGCGTAAAGTGGCTAAGCGCTTGCTCGCCCGGTCTTGTGCCGGGTGGAACGTGTTCTTAACATCGCTGGTGTTACATCATGTGTGTCACAGCCGTTGGGGGCTCGATGACGGAGGCGAAGGCGCCGGGACAGGGTCCGCTCACCGGCGTACGCGTGGTCGAACTGGCCGGCATCGGGCCGGGCCCGTTCGCCGCCATGCTCCTGGCCGACCTGGGCGCCGACGTCGTGCGCGTGGACCGCCCGGGCGGCCCCGGGCTGGGGATCGACCCGGCCCGGGACATCACCAACCGCAACAAGCGATCCGTGATCGTCGACCTGAAGGACCCCGCCGGCCCCGCCCGCGTCCTGGACCTCGCCGCACGCGCCGACGTCCTCATCGAGGGCTACCGCCCCGGCGTGGCCGAACGCCTCGGCGTCGGCCCCGGCGACTGCCACGCCCGCAACCCGCGCCTGATCTACGGCCGGATGACCGGCTGGGGCCAGCACGGCCCGCTCGCCGACCGCGCGGGACACGACATCGCCTACATCGCCCTCACCGGCACCCTCGGCATGATCGGCGGCCCGGACGGCCCCCCGGCCGTCCCCGCCAACCTGCTCGGCGACTACGCGGGCGGCTCCCTCTACCTCGTCGTCGGCGTCCTCGCCGCCCTGCACCACGCGCGGGCGACCGGCACCGGGCAGGTCGTCGACGCCGCGATCGTCGACGGGACCGCCCACCTCTCCACGATGATCCACGGCATGCTCGCCGCGGGGGTCTGGCAGGACCGGCGCGGCGCCAACCTCCTCGACGGGGGATGCCCCTACTACGGCACCTACGAGACCGCCGACGGCGGGCACATGGCGGTCGGTGCGCTGGAGCCGCGGTTCTACACCGAGTTCCTGCGCCTGCTCGGCATCGAGGACCAGGCCGCGGCCCACACGGACGTCTCCCGCTGGCCCGCGCTGCGCGAACGGGTCGCCGCCCGCTTCAGGGAAGGCACCCGCGACGCGTGGACGGCCGTCTTCGAGGGCACCGACGCGTGCGTGGCGCCCGTGCTCTCCCTCCGCGAAGCCCCGCACCACCCGCATCTCGCCGCCCGCGGCACCTTCACCGACCACGACGGCATCACCCAGCCCGCACCCGCCCCGCGGTTCTCCGCGACCCCCGCCGCCGTCCGCACCGGACCCGCCCGGCCGGGCGCCGACACCGACGACGTGGCCCGCGACTGGGACCTGCCCGGGCCGGCGGCAACGGCTCCCGCACCCACGTCCCAGCCCTCCCACCCTCAGTGAAAGGCCTCCTCGTGAGCACCGAAGCGTACGTGTACGACGCGATCCGCACCCCGCGCGGGCGCGGCAAGGCGAACGGCGCCTTGCACGGGACCAAGCCCATCGACCTGGTCGTGGGCCTCATCCAGGAGATCCGGGACCGCTTCCCGGACCTGGACCCCGCGGCCGTGGACGACATCGTGCTCGGCGTCGTCGGCCCGGTCGGCGACCAGGGTTCCGACATCGCCCGCATCGCCGCGATCGCGGCCGGACTGCCGGACACGGTCGCGGGCGTCCAGGAGAACCGCTTCTGCGCCTCGGGTCTGGAGGCCGTCAACCTGGCCGCCGCCAAGGTGCGCTCCGGCTGGGAGGACCTCGTCCTCGCGGGCGGTGTGGAGTCCATGTCCCGCGTCCCCATGGCCTCCGACGGCGGCGCCTGGTTCAACGACCCGATGACCAACCTCGCCGTCAACTTCGTTCCCCAGGGCATCGGCGCCGACCTCATCGCCACCATCGAGGGCTTCTCCCGGCGCGACGTCGACGAGTACGCGGCCCTCTCGCAGGAGCGTGCGGCCACCGCCTGGAAGGAGAACCGCTTCGAGCGGTCCGTCGTCCCGGTGAAGGACCGCAGCGGCCTGGTCGTCCTCGACCACGACGAGCACCTGCGCCCCGGCACCACCGCCGACTCGCTCGGCAAGCTGAAGCCGTCCTTCGCGGACATCGGCGAACTCGGCGGCTTCGACGCCGTCGCCCTGCAGAAGTACCACTGGGTGGAGCAGATCGACCACGTCCACCACGCGGGCAACTCCTCCGGCATCGTGGACGGCGCCGCCCTCGTCGCCATCGGCTCCAAGGAGGCCGGCGAGCGCAACGGACTCACCCCGCGCGCCCGGATCGTCTCCGCCGCCGTCTCCGGCTCCGAGCCCACCATCATGCTCACCGGCCCCGCCCCGGCCACCCGCAAGGCACTCGCCAAGGCCGGACTGACCATCGACGACATCGACCTGGTCGAGATCAACGAGGCGTTCGCGGCGGTCGTCCTGCGCTTCGTGAAGGACATGGGCCTGTCGCTGGACAAGGTCAACGTCAACGGCGGCGCCATCGCCCTGGGCCACCCCCTCGGCGCCACCGGCGCGATGATCCTCGGCACCCTCGTCGACGAACTCGAGCGCCAGGACAAGCGCTACGGGCTCGCCACCCTGTGCGTGGGCGGCGGCATGGGCATCGCCACCGTCGTCGAACGCCTCTGACTCCCAGCGCCCCCGCCACCTACTCACGGAGACCTCCTCATGACCGAGAGCACCACCATCCGCTGGGAACAGGACCGCACCGGCGTCGTCACCCTCGTCATCGACGACCCCAACCAGTCCGCGAACACCATGAACCAGGCGTTCCGCGACTCCCTCGCCGTGATCACCGACCGCCTGGAGGCCGAGAAGGACTCCATCCGCGGTGTCATCATCACCTCCGCCAAGAAGACCTTCTTCGCCGGCGGCGACCTGCGCGACCTGATTCGGGTCACGCCCGAGACCGCCCAGCAGCTGTTCGACGGCGGCATGGCGCTCAAGCACCAGATGCGCCGCATCGAGACCCTCGGCAAACCGGTCGTCGCCGCCCTCAACGGCGCAGCCCTCGGCGGTGGCTACGAACTCGCCCTGGCCTGCCACCACCGGATCGCCCTCGACGCCCCCGGCTCCAAGATCGGCTGCCCCGAGGTCACGCTCGGCCTGCTCCCCGGCGGCGGCGGTGTCGTCCGCACCGTGCGCATGCTCGGCATCACCGACGCGCTGCTGAAGGTGCTGATCCAGGGCACCCAGTACAGCCCGCGCCGCGCCCTGGAGAACGGCCTGGTCGACGAGATCGCCGACACGCGCGAGGACATGATCGCCAAGGCCCGCGCCTTCATCGACGCCCACCCCGAGTCCGCCCAGCCCTGGGACCGGCCCGGATACCGCATCCCCGGCGGCACCCCCGCCCACCCCAAGTTCGCCGCCAACCTGCCGGCGTTCCCGGCCAACCTGCGCAAGCAGACGGGCGGCGCTCCCTACCCGGCCCCGCGCAACATCATGGCCGCGGCCGTCGAGGGCGCCCAGGTCGACTTCGAGACCGCGCAGGTCATCGAGGCCCGCTACTTCGTCGAGCTGGCCGCGGGGCAGACCTCGAAGAACATGATCCAGGCGTTCTTCTTCGACCTCCAGGCCGTCAACTCCGGCGCCAACCGCCCCAAGGGCGTCGAACCGCGCACGGTCCGCAGGGTCGCCGTCCTCGGCGCCGGGATGATGGGCGCCGGTATCGCCTACTCGTGCGCCCGCGCGGGGATCGACGTCGTCCTGAAGGACGTGTCCCTCGAAGCCGCCGTCAAGGGCAAGGGCTACTCCGAGAAGCTGTGCGCCAAGGCCGTTGCCAAGGGCCGTACCAGCCAGGAGAAGGCCGACGCGCTGCTCGCGCGGATCACGCCCACCGCCGAGGCCGCCGATCTCGCCGGCTGCGACGCGGTCATCGAGGCCGTCTTCGAGGACACCTCCCTCAAGCACAAGGTGTTCCAGGAGATCCAGGACGTCGTCGCCCCCGACGCGCTGTTGTGCTCCAACACCTCCACCCTGCCCATCACCGCCCTCGCCGAGGGCGTCGAGCGGCAGGACGACTTCATCGGGCTGCACTTCTTCTCGCCCGTCGACAAGATGCCGCTGGTCGAGATCATCAAGGGCGAGCGCACCGGCGAGGAGGCGCTGGCCCGCGCCTTCGACCTGGTCCGGCAGATCAACAAGACCCCGATCGTCGTCAACGACTCGCGCGGGTTCTTCACCTCCCGCGTCATCGGGCACTTCATCAACGAAGGCGTCGCCATGGTCGGCGAGGGCATCGAACCCGCCTCCGTGGAGCAGGCCGCCGCCCAGGCGGGCTACCCCGCCAAGGTGCTCTCCCTGATGGACGAGCTGACGCTCACCCTGCCGCGGAAGATCCGGGGCGAGTCGAGGCGGGCCGTGGAGGAAGCCGGCGGCACCTGGACCGCGCACCCGGCCGAGGCGGTCATCGACCGCATGGTCGACGAGTTCGGGCGCCCGGGCCGCAGCGGCGGGGCCGGCTTCTACGAGTACGGCGAGGACGGCAAGCGGGGCCGCCTGTGGCCGGGACTGCGCGAGCACTTCACCGTGCCGGGCCACGAGATCCCGTTCCGCGACATGCAGGAACGCATGCTGTTCTCCGAGGCGCTGGACACCGTCCGGCTGCTCGAGGAGGGCGTGCTGACGTCCGTCGCCGACGCCAACATCGGCTCGATCCTCGGCATCGGCTTCCCCGGCTGGACCGGCGGCGTCCTGCAGTACATCAACGGCTACGAGGGCGGCCTGCCCGGATTCACGGCCCGCGCGCGGGAACTCGCCGAGCGCTACGGCGAGCGCTTCACCCCGCCCGCCCTGCTGGTGGAGAAGGCGGAGAAGGGGGAGGTTTTCAAGGACGCGCGCTGACGGCGGTCAGCGCGGTTCGCCCTCCTCGTCGAGCCACTCCCGCAGCTCCTCCCGCAGCGACCGCTGGAAGGTCGTGAGCAGCGCCTGCACCACGAGCGGATGCATCCGGGCGGACAGGGACCGCACATCCCGCGCGTCCTTGTCCGCCACCGCGTCACGCAGCAGCCGCGACAGCTCGCGGGCCGCCGCGCGGGAGTGCTCGGTGAGCGCGGTACGGGCGGCGAGGACCGTCTCGTGCGACAGCGGTACGTCCAGCAGCTCGACGCCGAGCCGCAGCAGCCCGGCGTCGACCCGGAAGGCCTCGCCGTCCGGTGCTCCGTCGGCCGCTTCGACGACGTCCATCGCCGCCAGCCGCTTCAGATCGTCCTCGCCCAGCGCACGCCCCGCGCGGCGCTCGAGCTCCCCGCGCGACACCGTCTCCGTGGCGCCGGGAGCCCAGGACGCCACCACCGCCCGCTGCACCGCCAGGTCGCGCACGCTCAGGTCCGGTGGCAGCTGCCCCAGATACCGCTCGATGGCCGCCAGCGTCATGCCCCGGCTCTGCAGCTCCTCGATGAGCTCCAGCCGGGCCAGATGCTCCCGCCCGTACCGGCCGACCCGCCGCGGACCGATCACCGGCGGCGGCAGCAGCCCCTTGGTGCCGTAGAAGCGGACCGTGCGCACGGTGACCCCCGCCCGGGCCGCCAGTTCGTCGATCGTCAGGGCCTCGGTCTTGGTCGTCATGTGCAGCAGTATCGCTGTCCCACCAGCGCTGTGACACCTGAACTGTCACCCCCCGGGCGGCCGTGTGAGAAGTTCCGCGGTGTGACGTGCGCCATCGCATGCGGCCCCGCAGGTCGGGAAAGGTGCCCCCTCGGTCTGTGCCTTGATCGAGCGCGCCGGCCAGGCAATCCGGAACAGCCGGGCGCGACCCGCCCGAGCGCACCAGAGAGTGGAACCACCCGTGAGCAAGGACGCCGTCACCACGGCAACGGCCGCAGCACCCACCACGGCGGCCCCGACGCCCGCGGACGCGGGCGACGCCGGCTACAGCAAGGACCTCAAGGCCCGTCACGTCAACATGATCGCGATCGGCGGGGCGATCGGCACCGGACTCTTCCTCGGCGCCGGAGGACGCCTCCACGACGCGGGCCCGGCGCTCGCGCTGGCCTACCTGGTCTGCGGCGTCTTCGCCTTCTTCGTCGTGCGCGCCCTGGGCGAGCTGGTCCTGTACCGGCCGTCGTCGGGCTCCTTCGTGTCGTACGCGCGGGAGTTCCTCGGCGAGAAGGGCGCGTACGTCGCGGGCTGGATGTACTTCCTGAACTGGTCGACCACCGGCATCGCCGACATCACCGCCATCGCCCTCTACACGCACTACTGGAGCGCGTTCACCGACATCCCGCAGTGGGTGCTCGCGCTGATCGCCCTCGCGGTGGTCCTGGCCGTGAACCTGATCTCGGTGAAGATCTTCGGCGAGATGGAGTTCTGGTTCGCGATCGTCAAGGTCGCCACGCTCGTCGCCTTCATGCTCGTCGGTGTCTTCCTGCTCGCCACACAGCACGAGGTGGGCGGCGGCACTCCCGGCCTGAACATGATCACCGACAACGGCGGCATCCTCCCGCACGGTGTGCTGCCCGTCGTCCTCGTCATGCAGGGCGTGATCTTCGCGTACGCGGCGCTGGAGCTGGTCGGGGTCGCCGCGGGCGAGACCGCCGAGCCGGAGAAGGTCGTCCCCCGCGCGGTGAACTCCATCATGTGGCGCGTCGGCCTCTTCTACGTCGGCTCGGTCGCGCTGCTCGCCCTGCTCCTGCCCGGTTCGATGTACTCGGCCGGCGAGAGCCCCTTCGTCACCGTCCTGTCGAAGATCGGCGTCCCCGCGGCCGGCGACGTGATGAACCTGGTCGTCCTCACGGCCGCGATGTCGTCCCTGAACTCCGGCCTGTACTCCACGGGCCGCATCCTGCGCTCCATGGCCATGGCCGGTTCCGCCCCGAAGTTCACCGCGCGCATGAACCGCAGCCAGGTGCCCTACGGCGGCATCCTGCTGACCTGCGCGGTGTGCGTGCTCGGTGTCGGCCTGAACTTCCTGATGCCGGCCCAGGCGTTCGAGATCGTGCTGAACGTCGCCTCGCTCGGCATCATCAGCACGTGGGTGATCATCATGGTCTGCCATCTGGTCTTCGTCCGCCGCGCCCGCGCCGGCCTGGTCGCCCGCCCGTCCTTCCGCCTTCCCGGCAGCCCGGTCACCGAGATCGTCACCATCGCCTTCCTGGTGTCCGTTCTCGGCCTCATGTGGAACGACCCCGAGGTGGGCCGCAGGACACTGCTGCTCGTTCCCCTGATCGCGGCGATGCTGACCGCCGGCTGGTACGCCGTCCGCCGCCGGGTCGAGCACACCGCCGACCGCGAACTGGGCAACCTGACCGGATCCACGGAGTAGCAGCGGCTCACGGCCACTGTCAGTGGCGGTCCGTAGGGTGGCGTCATGTCGGGGATCACATACATCCGGGGTGACGCCACCGCTCCGTCGGTGAAGGGCGTCAAGGTGATCGCCCATGTCTGCAACGACATCGGGGGGTGGGGAAAGGGCTTCGTCCTGGCCGTGTCGCGCCGCTGGCCCGAGCCGGAGGCGGCATACCGCGCCTGGCACCGGGAGCGGGCCTCCAACGACTTCGCGCTGGGCGCGGTGCAGCTCGTCCAGGTGGAGCGGTACGTCTGGGTGGCCAACATGATCGGCCAGCGAGGCATCCGGACCGGCAGCAAGGGCGTCCCCGTCCGCTACGAGGCGATCGACACGGCACTGGCCCGCCTCGCCGACCACGCGATCGCGCTGGGCGCCTCGGTCCACATGCCGCGCATAGGGTGCGGTCTCGCCGGCGGCAGATGGTCCCGCGTCGAGCCGCTGATCGACGAGCGGCTGGCGCGGCGCGGGATATGGGTGACGGTGTACGACCACGGGGGCTGAGCGGTGGGGTCGCGCCCCACCGCTCAGGTGTCCGGCGGAGTGCTCTCAGTGGCTGTCGTGCACGCCGTTGGTGGCGGCGATCTTCTTCCAGGACTTCGGCGGCTCCGGCGTGCGGGCGGAGGCTGATTCCGAGGCGCCCGGCGCCGACGCGGCCTCCGGCTTCGCCGGCTGGTACAGCCAGGTGTCGAACAGGGCCGTCAGCCGCTTGCCCGACACCTCCTCGGCGTACCGCCGGAAGTCCGCCACGGTCGCGTTGCCATGGGCGTACTTCCGCGGCCAGCCCTTCAGGACGGCGAAGAACGCCTCGTCGCCGATCTCGTTGCGCAGCGCCTGGAGGGCCATCGCACCCCGGTCGTAGACGGCGCCGTGGAACTGGTTCTCCGGGCCCGGGTCGCCCGGCTTCACCGTCCAGAACGGATCGTCGGCCGGATGCGAGGCGTACACGTGATCGGCGAGTTCCTGCGCCGTGCCCTCGCCCTCGTGCTCGGACCACAGCCACTGGGCGTACCGGGCGAAGCCCTCGTTGATCCAGATCTCCTTCCAGCCGGCCACGGAGACCAGGTCGCCGTACCACTGGTGGGCCAGCTCGTGGACGACGACGGAGACGTTCGAACCGTCGGCGAACTGGCGTGGGCTGTAGAACGGCCGGGTCTGGGTCTCCAGCGCGTACCCGGTGTCCGTGTTCGGGACGTACCCGCCGAGCGCGTTGTAGGGGTACGGGCCGAAGTACCCGGTCAGCCAGTCGGCGACCTCCCCGGTCCGTTCCACGCTCGCCCGTGCCGCGCCCGCGTGGGCGCCGAGGTCCTTGCTGTAGGCGTTGAGGACCGGGATGCCCCCCTCGGTCTCACCGGTGGTGATGTCGAACCGGCCGACCGCGAGCGTGGCCAGATAGGTCGCCTGCGGCTTGTCGGAACGCCAGCTCCAGCGGGTCCAGCCCGCCCGGGAACGCGTCGACTGCAGGGTGCCGTTGGAGATGGCCTGGGTGCCGTCCGGTACCTGCACCGAGACGTCGTAAGTGGCCTTGTCCAGCGGGTGGTCGTTGCTGGGGAACCACCACCACGCCGCCTCGGGCTCGTTCGCCGCCACTCCGCCGTCCGGGGTGCGGTGCCAGCCGGTGAAGCCGTACGCCTCCTCCGACGACGGCACGCCCTTGTAGCGGACCACGACCGTGACGTCCGCGCCCCTGGGCAGCGCCTTCTTCGGGGTGATCTCCAGCTCGTGCTCACCGGTGGCCGTGAACGACGCCTTCGCGCCGTTCACCCGCACCTCGCTCACCTCCAGCAGAAAGTCCAGATTGAACCGGGACAGGTCCTGGGTGGTGCGAGCCAGCAGGGTGGCGGTGCCTTCCAGCTCGTCGGTGGCCGGCCGGTACTTCAGCCGCAGGTCGTAGTGGGAGACGTCGTATCCGCCATTGCCGTAGGCCGGGTAATAGGGGTCGCCGATGCCCGGCGCGCCGGGGGAGGGGCTCGCGGCCGATGCCGGGATCGCCAGCAACAGGGTGGCCGAGGCCAGGACTCCCGGCACGATGGTTCTGCGGTGCACGAAGGGCTCCAAGTCGTCGGGGCACGAGGTCTTTTCGGAGCCAATTGATCCCTTCCGCCTCTGGCTTGTCCATGACCACCGCGGTCACAGGATCGCCATTCGGCCGTCTTGAACCACCCGGCACGCGGAGGATTTCGGCCACCCGCGGCCTCACGGCACGTCAGATGCACTCTTCTGCACGCGAGTTCACCGATGTACCGTCCGCGCATGCCGAAACGCACGCGCCCCACGACCTGGAGAACGCTCGCGACGGCGGCCACCGCCGCCCTGACGGCCACCCTGCTCACTCCGGCCGCGGCGGACGCCGCGCCACGCGAGAGCCGGCCCGTCCACTCCTACGACGACGCCATCCGCGAGGCCGTCTGGGTGGACACCGGACTCGACGAGGACCGCGACGGAAGGACCGACCGGGTCGCCGTCGACATCGTCCGGCCCCGCGAGCCGGCCCAGCAGGGCCGGAAGATACCCGTCATCATGGACGCCAGCCCGTACTACTCCTGCTGCGGGCGCGGCAACGAGAGCCAGAAGAAGACGTACGACGCGAACGGCGACGTCGTGCGGATGCCGCTGTTCTACGACAACTACTTCGTGCCGCGCGGCTACGCCGTCGTCGGCGTGGACCTGGCCGGGACGAACCGGTCCGACGGCTGCGTGGACGTCGGAGGCCGCTCCGACATCCGCTCCGCGAAGGCCGTCGTCGACTGGCTCAACGGCCGCGGCAAGGCGTACACCAGCCGCACCGGCACCGAGCGCGCCCGGGCCGGCTGGACCAACGGCCGCACCGGCATGATCGGCAAGAGCTGGGACGGCACCATCGCCAACGGCGTCGCCGCCACCGGCGTCGAGGGCCTGGAGACCATCGTCCCGATCGCCGCCATCTCCACCTGGTACGACTACTACTTCAGCCAGGGCGCCCCGCTCTACGACTCAGGCCCCGACTGGCTGTCCCAGTACGTCGAGACACCCGAGGCCCGCGCCCGCTGCGCCGCGGTCCAGCGTGAACTCGTCGAGGGCGCCCCGCGCACCGGCGACCGGACCCCGCTGTGGACCGAACGCGACTACGTGCGCGCGGCGAAGAAGGTCGAGGCCAGCGTCTTCCTGGTGCACGGCATGCAGGACCTCAACGTGCGCATGCAGCACGTCGGCCCCTGGTGGGACGCCCTCGCGAAGAACGGTGTGCGGCGCAAGATCTGGCTCTCCCAGACCGGCCACGTCGACCCCTTCGACTTCCGCCGCGCCGAGTGGGTCCGCACCCTGCACCGCTGGTTCGACCACGAACTCCTCGGCTACGACAACGGCATCGACCGCGAACCCATGGCCGACATCGAACGCCGGCCCGACCAGTGGGTCACCTCGGCGACCTGGCCGCCACGCGGCACCCACACCACCACCCTGCGACCCCACAAGGGCGACGAGCCCGGTGTCGGCACCCTGGGGCTGCGCCGCGGCAAGGGCACCGAGTCCTTCACCGACGACCCCCGGCTGAGCGAGACCGACTGGGCCGCCCGTGTCGACACATCGACTCCCGGCAAGGCGGGCTTCGTCACCGGCCCGCTCACCCGCGACCTGCGCCTGTCGGGTGCCTCCGAGGTCACCGTCTCCGCCACGCCCAGCACCCCCACGGCCCACCTCTCCGCCGTCCTCGTGGACCTCGGCCCCGACACCGTCCGCGACTACACCGCCGACGGCGAGGGCATCACCACCCTCCCCGAGCGCACCTGCTGGGGCGCGAGCACCGAGGGCGACAGCTCCTGCTTCAAGGAGACCCGCGCGACCACCGCCGACGTGGAGCACACCGTCGTCAGCCGCGGCTGGGCCGACCTCGGACACCACGCCGGCGACGGCAAGGGCGAGCCCCTGGTCCCCGGCAAGCGGTACACGATCACCCTCGACCTGGCCGCCACCGACCACGTCGTGCCCGAGGGCCACCGCCTGGCGCTGATCGTCGCCGGCACGGACCGCGGCCTGATCGACCCGCCCGCCGACACACCGACCCTCCGCATCGACCTGGCACGCACCTCCGCCCGGGTCCCGTTCGTCGGCGGAACGGCCGCGTTCGCCCGCGCCACGGCAGGTGCCCGCGCCACCGCTCCGGACGCCGTGCTGCACGGCGTGGACCGGCCCGACGTCACCGCCCACCGCGTCCCGGGGGAGACCCGATGAAACGCGCCCTGATCCTCGCCGCGGCCTCTCTCACCGCATCCCTCGTCACCGTCCCGGCCGCCGAGGCCTCCGGCTCGCCCTCCCCGCCGCGCACCGGTTTCGAGCGGAGCGAGGGCGCCCGCTGGACCACCCAGCCCGAGGAACAGCGGTTCCTCGCGGCCGTGGACCGGGCGAGCAGCCGCGTCTCCGTCAGCCGCATCGGCACGACGAAACAGGACCGCCCGCTCCGACTCGTCCGTATCGGCACCGGCGCCACCCCCCACACGATGCTGCTCGTGTGCAGTCAGCACGGTGACGAACCCGCCGGCCGCGAGGCCTGTCTGAGCACGGTCCGCGACCTCGCGTACGCCGAGGACCGGGCGACCCGCCGCTTCCTGGCACGCACCACCGTGCTCGTCGTCCCCACCGCCAACCCCGACGGCCGGGCCGCCGACACCCGCGGCAACAGCGACGGCGTCGACATCAACCGCGACCACCTCGCGCTGCGGACCGCGGAGGGCCGCGCCCTGGCCACCGTCATCCGTGACCGGCGTCCCGACCTGATCTACGACCTGCACGAGTACGGCGCCACACCCCCTTATTACGACAAGGACCTGTTCGACCTGTGGCCGCGCAACCTCAACACCCACCCCGCCGTCCACGACGCCGCGCAGACCCTGTCCCGCGACTACGTGCGCCCCGCCGCCGGGGCCGCCGGGTACTCGACCGGCACCTACGGCATCTGGACGGACCCCGACACCGGTGAACCGATCCGTCAGACGGCCGGGGACGGACAGGAACGCATCCTGCGCAACATGTCCGGAATCAAACACGGCGTCGGCCTGCTCATCGAGAGCCGCGTCGACCCCCTCACGGACGCCGAACGGGCTGACCAGGCGCTCAACAGCCGCCGCAGGGTCCACTCCCAGCTCGCCGCCCTGAAGGGTTTGATCCGGTTCTCCGCCGAACGCCGGGGCGGCATCGAGGCGGCCACCGCCCGGGCCCGCACCGCCGGATACGCCGACCACGGCCCCGTCCATCTCGGCGGCGCCGACAACGATCCCCCCGAGCCCTCGGAGGTCATCGCCGACCCGCCCTGCGGATACCGCCTCACGGCAGGTCAGTACGCCGATGTCGGGGACGAGCTGGTCCTGCACGGCGTGCACGTCCGGAGGGACGGCGACGGCGTCGTCGTACCGCTGCGGCAGTCCCTGCGTGCCCTCGTGCCCTTGCTCCTCGACGGGCGGGCCACCTACCACCTGGTGGAGGCGGAGGCCGACACGTCCTGCTGAAGAGGTGAGTTTTGCGCCAAAGGTGGTAAGGGGCTATCGGGAGGAGTGCTCTCCGCCCAACTGCTCTGACGAAGGGTGCCGCCTGTGACGCAGGACCAGCACAGCGACAAGGACCACACGGCAGGCCCGCTGCCCGGCTCCGAAGCGGGCCTGCCCGGACGGGAGCGTCCAAGGACCGACGGGGTGGTGTTCGGCGTCACCGCCGCGCTCACCCTCGCGTTCGTGCTCTGGGGCGCCATCTGGACGGATTCGCTCGAGGACGTCTCCAGCAGCATGCTCGGCGGGCTGATGCACAACGGCGGCTGGGGATTCATGCTGGCTGCCTCGGGCTTCGTGGTCTTCGCGCTCTGGCTCGCGGCCAGCCGCTACGGCCGGATCCACCTCGGTGCCGAGGGTGAGGAGCCGGAGTTCCGGACGGTGTCGTGGATCGCCATGATGTTCAGCGCGGGCATGGGCATCGGCCTGATGTTCTGGGGCGTGAGCGAACCGCTCGCCCACTACACGGAACCCCCGCCCGGCACCAGTCCGGCCGACTCCGGCGACCGCATGGAAACGGCCATGGCCACCACCCTGTTCCACTGGACGCTCCACCCGTGGGCGATCTACGCGGTGGTCGGCCTCGCCATCGCCTACAGCACCTTCCGGCGGCGCCGCCGGCAGACCATCAGTGCCGTGTTCACCCCGCTCATCGGTGAGAGGAACGCCAACGGCGTCGGCGGCCGGGTCATCGACATGCTCGCCATCATCGCGACGGTCTTCGGCTCCGCGGCCTCGCTCGGTCTCGGGGCGCTGCAGATCGGGTCCGGGGTCGAGAAGCTCGACTGGATGGACAAGGTCAGCACCGGGCTGCTGGTCGGCATCATCGCGGTACTGACCGTGGCGTTCGTGGCCTCCGCGGTCTCCGGTGTGGAGAAGGGCATCCAGTGGCTGTCGAACACCAACATGGTGCTGGCCCTGATCCTCGCCGTGTTCGTGTTCGTCGCGGGCCCGACCATCCTCATCCTGGACCTGCTGCCCACCTCGGTCTTCGCCTACCTCGGCGACCTGCCCGAACTGGCCGGCCGCACCGAGATCAGCGGCGGCGAGGGCGTCGCCGACTGGCTCGGCAGCTGGACCGTCTTCTACTGGGCGTGGTGGATCTCCTGGACGCCCTTCGTCGGCATGTTCATCGCCCGCATCAGCCGGGGCCGGACCATCCGTCAGTTCATCGGCGGGGTCATCCTCGTCCCCAGCACGGTCAGTCTGGTCTGGTTCGCGATCTTCGGCGGCTCGGCGATGCGGCTCCAGGAGCAGAACCGGCTCGGCGACGAGACGACTCCCGAGGGCCGGCTCTTCGCCGTGCTGCAGGAGTACCCCATCGCCACCGTCACCAGCCTGCTGGTGATGATCCTCGTCGGCATCTTCTTCGTCTCGGGCGCCGACGCGGCCTCCGTCGTGATGGGCACGCTCTCCCAGAAGGGAGCGCTCGAACCGGGGCGCCTGGTGGTGGTGTTCTGGGGCGTGGTCACCGGTGCCGTGGCGGCGATCATGCTGATGGTCGGCAGCGGAGAGGGCGACGCGCTGACCGGCCTGCAGAATCTGACGATCCTCGCGGCGGCTCCGTTCATCATCGTGATGATCTTCATGTGCGTGGCCCTCATGCGCGACCTGCGCCGCGACCCGCTCATCGTGCGGAACCGGATGGGCTCCGAGGCGGTGGAACTCGCGGTCATCGAGGGCCACAAGAAGTACGACGGCGAATTCGAACTGCGCGTCGGTCCCGGTCGCGGCCCGGACGTCGAGGGCGACCCCATCGGCAAACACTGACCCTGCCGCCGCCCGCACGTTTCCGGCCCGCTCGCGAGCGCGCGCCAACGGCACACCTGCGCAGCCCGCGACGCCGTCACCGGAGGTGCTCGGCGAGGAGCGCGGCCGGGAGGGCGCGGCGTGGCGGAGCCCGACCGGCACCGGGGGACCGGCGGGGACCGCCGGCCGCTCCGGCGCACGTGCCGACTCCGCCTTCCGTCGGCTGCCGGAACGGCCGGGCACCGCCGCGCGGCCGGCCGGTGCGGGAGCGGGTCAGCCCCGGTCGGGCCCGCACATTGGGCCGGTGGCACGGCCCCGGGCGCGAACCATCACGGCGGCGTCCCGGACGTACACCGAGCCGAGGACCGCCCCTGTCCGGGCATTGACCGCGTCCGACCCACCGTGCCCGGGTGCTGACGGTTATCCGTGTCCTGGCGCGGGTGGCCCACCGTGCCTTGGCGTGGACGGTTCTCCGTGCTCCGGTGGGCGGCCCACCGTCGCGGGCTGGGGGGTGTGGTAGGCGGACGCGAGCCCCGGTCGGCTGACGGCTTCCGTCGCGGCGGTCGGTGTGAGTGGCTGGCGCCGCGTGTCCGATCCCGTGCTGCCGCAGGCGCCCAGCGCCCGGGTCAGCCGGTGGCCAGGGTCGCCGCTTCCTCCGCGCAGCCCCAGGCCACGGTGACTCCGCCGCCGCCGTGGCCGTAGTTGTGGATCAGGACGCCGCCGTCGGGAAGGGCGGCGCGTTCCAGGCGGACCGCGTCGCGGACCGGGCGCAGGCCCACGCGGTGGTCCAGAACGCGGGCGCCGGCGATCTCCGGGCGCAGCGCCGCACACCGCCGCACGATCGCGTCGGCCACCGCCGGGTCCGGCGCCGTGGACCACGCGTCCTCCTCCGCCGTACCGCCCAGCACCAGCCGCCCCGGCTGCGGCAGGACGTACGCCGGCGCGCCGTCGGCCCCCGTGGAGACCGTCCACGTTCGGATCCCCGGGTTCTCCACGATCACCAACTGCCCCCGCACCGGCCGCACCGACGGATCCGGAACCAGCTCCCGCGCCCCGAGGCCCGTGCAGTTGACCACGACCGGCGCCCCGGTCCCGGCCAGATCCGCCGCCGTACGCGCCTCGACCACACCCCCCGCCGCCAGGAACCGCTCCCGCAGATACGGCAGATGGGCCGCCATGTCGACGAGCGGCAGCCGGGCCCACACCCCCGACCCGCCGGGATACTCCCCGGCCGTCGCCGGGCGCAGCCCCGGCAGCCGCGCGGCGGCCCACACGCCGACGTCGTCCAGCGCCGTTTCGCCCAGTACTCCTTCGACCATCCGTACGCCGGTGGTGCCGGGCCGCTCCGCCAGTTCCTCGTACACGTCCAGCGACCGCAGCGCCCACGTGCGCGCCGACGCCACCGGCTCGACGCGGTACGGCCACCACAGCCCGCCCGCAACCGCCGAGGTGGTCCCCTCGACCGGGTCCCGCGTCCACAGCCGAACCCGTACACCGCGCTCGGCCAGAACCACGGCCGTGGTCAGCCCGGCGACGCCGCCGCCGATCACCAGTACATCGCAGGCAAGTTCGCTCTCCATCGCGCGGACGTTAGCGGAATATGTCATGCCGTGCTCAGGTCCGTCCCGCCGTGGGAATACTCACAGCATGTCTGCCGAGTACGCGACCTTCGGCCTGGCACCGGCGACCAGAGCCGGTGGACTCCTCGCCAACGGTGACTACCAGGTCCACCGGGACTTCGTCGACTTCGTCGTCGACGGATGCCCGCTGCTCTTCCGGCTCTCCGACCTGGACGCCGTCTCCCCGCTCGCCTCCGACGTCCCGCCCTCGATCTTCACCGCCCAGGTCCGCAGCCCGCTGCTGGAGACCGAGGCCCCGCTGCCCGCCGGCCGGTACGTCGTCTACGGCTGCCCCGAGTGCGAAGACCTCGCCTGCGGCGCGGTCACCGCGGTCATCGAGCACGACGGCGAGGACGTCATCTGGCGGGACTTCGCCTGGCAGACCGACACACACGCCGATCTGGAGCTCAACGGCTACCACGGCATAGGCCCGTTCCGCTTCCGTGGCACCGAGTACCGCGCAGCGCTCGCCTCCCTGCTGAACGGCGACGCCTCCGGCACCCGCCGCCGTGTACTGCTGATCGGCGCCCGGGTCGCCCTCCTGGCCCGGCTCGCCGCCGCCCTGCGCACGATCGGCATCGGCGCCGACATCGCCCAGAACGCCGACGGCGTCCCCGCCGACGAACTGCGGACCTACGGCGCCGTCGTCTTCGGCCGGTCGGTGGGCGCCGGTGACCGCGACGCCGTCCGCCGCGCCTTCACCACCGCCGGCGTCGACGTGCCCTGCGTCGACGGTCTCGCCCCGATCGTCCCGCTGCTGGTCGCCCAGACCGAACAGGCCCTGGACGGCAGCCCGCCCCGGCAGCGCCGCCTGACGGATCTCACCGCCGCCGACGGCGCCGCGGAGGTCCACGTCACGTCGTCCTGCCGGGTGCGGCTCACCGCCTTCCGGGTCGACCGCCTCGCCCGCACCCACACACAGGACCTCTTCGACGGCGTCCTGGAACCCGGCCGCCACCGCCTCCCGCTGGACGCCAAGGCGGTCCGGGGCGAGGCGTACGTCGTGGCGCGCACCGGCGGGACGGTGCTGGTGACGGCCGTGGGGCGCTGAGTACCGGCGCGCGTCCGGGCCCGCGCGGCGACTAGGATCGGCGGTCTCATGACTGCCACCCTCGTCGCCAGGAACCTCGCCGCCGGGCACGGCGACCGCTCACTGTTCGCCGGGCTCGACCTCGTCGTCGCACCCGGCGACGTGATCGGTCTGGTCGGTGCCAACGGAGCGGGCAAGTCCACACTGCTGCGTCTGCTCGCCGGGCTCACCGGACCGGAGGAGGGCGAGCTGCGCCTCTCGCCGCCCACCGCGACCGTCGGTCATCTGCCGCAGGAGCCGGAGCGCCGGCCCGGCGAGACCGTGCGCGGCTTCCTGGCCCGCCGCACCGGAGTCGCCGAGGCCCAGCGCACCATGGACGAGGCGACCCAGGCACTGGTCGACGGTGCCCCCGGCGCGGACGACGCCTACGCCGCCGCTCTGGAGCGCTGGCTGTCCCTGGGCGGCGCCGACCTCGACGAGCGCGCCGAGGAGGTCGCCGGCACCCTCGGCCTGGCCGTCGGCCTGGACCAGCCGATGACCTCGCTCTCCGGCGGCCAGGCCGCCCGCGCCGGACTGGCCTCCCTCCTCCTCTCCCGCTACGACGTGTTCCTCCTCGACGAGCCGACCAACGACCTCGATCTGGACGGCCTGGAGCGCCTCGAACGCTTCGTCGGCGGGCTGCGCGCCGGAACGGTCGTCGTCAGCCACGACCGCGAGTTCCTCACCCGCACCGTCACCAAGGTCCTCGAACTCGACCTCGCCCAGCGGCGGATCAACCTCTACGGCGGTGGCTACGAGGCCTATCTGGAGGAGCGGGACGTGGCCCGCAGGCACGCCCGGGACGAGTACGAGGAGTACGCCGACAAGCGGGCCGCCCTCCAGGACCGGGCGCAGATGCAGCGGGCCTGGATGGACAAGGGCGTGAAGAACGCCCGTCGCAAGGCGGGCAACGACAACGACAAGATCGGCCGCAAGTTCCGCAGCGAGGCCAGCGAGAAGCAGGCCGCCAAGGCCCGTCAGACACAGCGCATGATCGAACGCCTCGAGGTGGTCGAGGAGCCGCGCAAGGAGTGGGAACTGCGCATGGAGATCGCGGCGGCCCCGCGCTCCGGAGCGGTGGTGGCCACCCTGCGGGACGCCGAGGTGCGCCGCGGCGGCTTCACCCTCGGCCCGGTGTCCCTGCAGATCGACTGGGCGGACCGGGTGGCCGTCACCGGCGCCAACGGCGCGGGCAAGTCCACTCTGCTCGGCGCCCTGCTGGGCCGCGTCCCGCTCGACTCCGGCCACGCCGCCCTGGGCTCAGGCGTCCTGCTCGGCGAGGTCGACCAGGCCCGCGCGCTGTTCCACGGCCCGGAAACCCTGCTCGACGCGTTCCGCCCGGCGGTCCCCGGTCTGCAACCGTCCGACATCCGCACCCTGCTGGCCAAGTTCGGTCTCAAGGCGGACCACGTCGTGCGCCCCGCGGCCACCCTCTCCCCGGGGGAGCGCACCCGCGCGGCCCTCGCCCTCCTCCAGGGCCGGGGCGTCAACCTGCTGGTCCTCGACGAGCCGACCAACCACCTCGACCTGCCCGCCATCGAACAGCTTGAGTCGGCCCTGGACGCCTACGAAGGCACCCTGCTGCTGGTCACCCACGACCGCCGCATGCTGGACGCGGTCCGTGTGACCCGCCGTCTGGAGGTCGCCGACGGCAAGGTGACCGAGCGCTAACGGGCGGTCAGCCGACGGGCCAGGCCCGGGTAGTCGACGACGCAGCCGTCGTCGTCGAACTCCAGGTCGCTGCTGAAGTCCCCCGACGCGTAGCGGACGCGCCGGGGACCCAGATGCGTGTACGTCTGCAGCGACGGCCGCACCCCGAGGTCGGGCACGGACACCCACGCCATCAGGAACTCCCGCTCGCCCGGCCGTCGGTGCAGTTCGTGCCGCAGCACCGGCATGGTGTTGGTCAGCGGGCAGAGCCCCAGATCGCAGTCGAGCGCGCCGGCCGGCCCGGGCGCCCGCTCACCGTTCGCCGTCCAGCCGCCCCGTCCGTCGTGGAGCAGTTCGAGCGTACGGGTGCCGGAGGCGTCCTCGGCCGTCACCGTCAGCCGCCTGGTCACGAAACCGTCCGCGGTCTGAAGGTCGTAGGTGATCCAGTACGGCTCCGGGACGGTCCCGGCGGCCCGGCCGCGGGCGCGCAGCGCCCCTTCGCCGAACTCGACCCAGGCCGTCTCCAAGCCCCCGCTCGCGGTGACGTCCCACGTGATGACGCGAGATCCCGGCATGCCGCCACCCTACGCGCGGCGCGGGCCCGGCTCCTCGCACCGCCGCGCGGGAGCCGGGCCCGGCACGCTGCTCAGCGCCTGCCGCTCTTCGGGTCGACCAGGCCGGCCCGGCGCAGGGCGTCGGCCATCGCGCCGTTCGCCGGCGCGGGCGCCTGCCGCGAGCCGCCGCCACCGCCGCCGCGGCCCTGTCGCTGCTGCGGCGGACGGCCGCCACGCTGCCTGCGCTCACCGCCGGACGCCTGGCCCTGCGGCGAGGCCTCGTCGTCCAGCCGCAGCGTCAGCGAGATCCGCTTGCGCGGGATGTCCACGTCGAGGACCTTCACCTTGACGATGTCACCCGGCTTCACCACGTCCCGCGGGTCCTTGACGAACGTCTTCGACATCGCGGACACGTGCACCAGACCGTCCTGGTGCACACCGACGTCCACGAACGCCCCGAACGCGGCGACATTCGTGACGACACCCTCCAGCACCATCCCGGAGGACAGGTCGGAGATCTTCTCCACGCCCTCCTTGAAGACGGCCGTCCGGAACGCGGGCCGCGGGTCACGGCCCGGCTTCTCCAGCTCCTTGAGGATGTCCGTGACGGTCGGCAGACCGAACGTGTCGTCCACGAAGTCCTGCGGCCGCAGCGACCGCAGCACACCCGTGTTCCCGATCAGCGAGGCGACCTCCTCACCGGACGTCTTCACCATGCGCCGCACGACCGGATAGGCCTCGGGGTGCACGCTGGAGGAGTCCAGCGGGTCGTCGCCACCGCGGATCCGCAGGAAGCCCGCGCACTGCTCGTACGCCTTCGGACCGAGCCGCGCCACCTTCTTCAGCTCGCCGCGCGACCGGAACGGCCCGTTGGAGTCCCGGTGCGCCACGATGTTCTCGGCGAGGCCGGAGGTGATCCCGGAGACCCGGGCGAGCAGCGGCGCCGACGCGGTGTTGACGTCCACACCCACGCCGTTCACACAGTCCTCGACCACCGCGTCCAGCGAACGCGACAGCTTCACCTCGGACAGGTCGTGCTGGTACTGGCCGACGCCGATCGACTTTGGGTCGATCTTCACCAGCTCGGCAAGGGGATCCTGGAGCCGCCGCGCGATGGACACCGCGCCGCGCAGCGACACGTCCATGTCCGGCAGTTCCTGCGAGGCGAAGGCGGAGGCCGAGTACACGGAGGCGCCCGCCTCGGAGACCATCACCTTCGTCAGCTTCAGCTCGGGGTGCTTGGCGATGAGCTCACCGGCGAGTTTGTCGGTTTCACGGGACGCCGTGCCGTTGCCGATCGCGATCAGTTCGACCGCGTGCTCCTTCGCCAGCCGCGCCAGCTTGGCGATCGACTCGTCCCACCGGTTCGCCGGGACATGCGGATGGATCACGTCCGTGGCCACGACCTTGCCCGTCGCGTCCACCACGGCGACCTTCACACCCGTACGGAAGCCCGGGTCGAGACCGAGCGTGGCGCGCGTACCGGCGGGGGCGGCGAGCAGCAGGTCACGGAGGTTGGCCGCGAAGACCCGCACCGCCTCGTCCTCGGCGGCGGTCCGCAGCCGGAGCCTGATGTCGATCCCCAGGTGCACCAGGACGCGGGTGCGCCAGGCCCAGCGGACCGTGTCGCCCAGCCACTTGTCCGCCGGACGCCCCCGATCGGCGATCCCGAAGCGGTGCGCGACGATCCCCTCGTACGACGACGGCCCGTCCACCGGCTCCTCGGGCTCCAGGACGAGGTCGAGGACCTCCTCCTTCTCGCCGCGCAGCATCGCCAGGACGCGGTGCGAGGGCAGCTCGGTGAACGGCTCGGCGAAGTCGAAGTAGTCGGCGAACTTCGCTCCCGCCTCCTCCTTGCCCTCGCGCACCTTCGCGGCCAGCCGCCCGCGCACCCACATCCGCTCGCGCAGCTCGCCGATCAGGTCGGCGTCCTCCGAGAACCGCTCGGTGAGGATCGCCCGCGCGCCGTCCAGCGCGGCCTGCGGATCCGCGACCCCCTTGTCGGCGTCCACGAACGCGGCGGCCGCGGCGAGGGGCTCGACACCCGGATCCCCGAGCAGCCCCTCCGCCAGCGGCTCGAGACCCGCCTCGCGCGCGATCTGCGCCTTGGTGCGCCGCTTCGGCTTGAACGGCAGATAGATGTCCTCCAGGCGCGCCTTGGTCTCCGCGCCCCGGATCCGGGCCTCCAGCTCCTCGGTCAGCTTGCCCTGTTCGCGCACCGACTCCAGGATCGCCGTACGACGCTCCTCCAGCTCCCGCAGATAACGCAGCCGCTCCTCGAGCGTGCGCAGCTGCGCGTCGTCGAGCATCTCGGTCGCTTCCTTGCGGTAGCGGGCGATGAAGGGCACCGTCGAACCGCCGTCGAGCAGTTCGACGGCGGCCCTGACCTGCCGCTCCCGTACGCCGAGCTCTTCGGCGATCCTGCCTTCGATGGACCCTGCGAGGGGTGTCGTCACGTTCCCGTACCGCCTTCTCCACTGAGGTTGCGCGGCAATTGTGGCAGGTGACGCCGACAATCGGGGATCAGGGCGGCGACGCGCCCGAGGACCGCACGGGCGGCGTCAGGCGCGACGGCCGCGGGTGGCGGACGAGGCTCCGCCGAACAGCCGGGCGAGCGCCCGGAACGGCAGCGTCACGACGGTGGCGATGGCACCGCCGATCTGGCGCAGGACATCTGCGATGGCACGGAACACGTTGCTCCCCTTTCGTCTCCCGGCCTGCCCGGCCGGGAGTACTCCGGGTACCTCGTCAACGCTTCAACATGCATGGCAGAAAAGGTGGGGAAGCCGTCATTGCGGCCACCGCGGGCCTCGCGAAGAATCGTCCGCATGGCGCAGCGAACCGTTCTCGTGGTCCTCTTCGACGGGGTCCAGAGCCTCGATGTCACCGGGCCCGTGGAGGTGTTCGCGGGCGCCGAGAAGCACGCCCCGGGCGCCTACCGGCTGTGCACCGCCTCCCTGGACGGGGCCCCGGTGCGGACGACCAGCGGACTGACCGTCGTACCGGACCGGGCCCTGGCCGACGCGCCGGAGCCGCACACCCTGCTCGTGCCCGGGGGGCAGGGCAGCCGCCGGCCGGACCCGAGGCTGACCGACTGGCTGCGCCGGCACGGACCGCGTGCCGAGCGGCTGGTCTCCGTCTGCACGGGAGCCGTCCTGCTCGCCGGAGCGGGGCTGCTGGACGGCCGCCGCGCCACCACCCACTGGGCCTACAGCGACCGGCTCGCGCGGGACCACCCGGCCGTCGAGGTCGACCCGGACCCCATTTACATCCGGGACGGCCACGTCGCCACGTCCGCCGGTGTCACCTCGGGCATCGACCTGGCCCTTGCCCTGGTGGAGGAGGACCTCGGCCGTGAGGCGGCCCTCACCGTCGCCCGGCACCTGGTGGTCTTCCTGCGCCGGCCGGGGAACCAGGCCCAGTTCAGCGCCCAGCTCGCCGCCCAGACCGCATGCCGCGAACCGCTGCGCGAGGTCCAGCAGTGGATCACCGAGCACCCCGAGGCCGATCTCTCCGTCGAGGCGCTCGCGGCCCGCGCGGCCCTCTCGCCGCGCCACTTCGCCCGCGCCTTCCACCACGAGACCGGTATGACACCGGGCCGCTACGTCGACCGGGTGCGGCTCGAACACGCCCGGCGCCTGCTGGAGGACACCGGCGACGGTGTCGAGGAGATCTCCCGCGCCAGCGGCTACGGCACCCCCGAGGCGATGCGCCGCGCCTTCGTCCGGACCCTCGGGTCGTCCCCGGCGGAGTACCGCCGCCGCTTCCGGCCCGCCCCTTCACCCACCCGCGCCTGAAAGGCCGCCCATGCAGATCGCCATCGTCCTCTTCGACCGCTTCACCGCTCTCGACGCCGTGGGCCCCTACGAGACCCTCGGCCGTCTCCCGGACGCGGAGACCGTGTTCGTCGCCGAACGGACCGGGCCCGTGCGCACCGACACCGGCGCGCTCGCCCTCACCGCCGACCGGACCCTGGCCGACGTCCCGCGCCCGGACATCGTCGTCGTCCCCGGCGGTCCCGGCCAGACACCGCAGATGGAGAACGGGACCCTGCTGGACTGGCTGCGCGCGGCCGACGCGTCCAGCACCTGGACGACGTCCGTGTGCACCGGATCCCTGCTGCTGGCCGCGGCCGGACTCCTCCGGGGGCGCCGGGCCACCTCCCACTGGCTGGCCCTCGGCCACCTGGAGCGGTTCGGCGCCGAGCCGACCGGGGAGCGCGTGGTGACCGACGGCAAGTACGTCACCGCCGCCGGCGTCTCCTCCGGCATCGACATGGGGCTCACCCTGCTCGGCCGGATCGCCGGCGAGGAGCACGCCCAGTCCGTGCAGCTGCTCACCGAGTACGACCCGCAGCCGCCCTACGACGCCGGATCGCCCGAGAAGGCGCCCGCGCACCTCGTCGAGGAGTTCAGGTCGCGGAGCCGCTTCGTGCTGACGTAGACACGCTCCACGTGAAGCGGGGCGGCCGCCGCTCCAGGAACGCGGCGACACCCTCCGCGGTGTCGCCGCTCTCCCGCGCCCGCTCGCTCCAGTAGGCGTCCCGGTCGGTCCGGCCGTCGGCGAACTCCTTCGCCGCTCCCTGCGTCAGCTGCGAGCGGGACACCAGGATCCGCGTGTACTCCGCGACCCGCCCGTCCAGTTCGCCCTCGGGGAGCACCTCGTCCACCAGTCCGGTGCGCAGGGTCCGCCCGGTCCCGATCAACTCGCCCGAGAACAGCAGGTACTTGGCGGTCGCCGACCCCACCAGCGACACCAGCCGGCGGGTGGCGGAGGCCGGGTAGACGATGCCGAGCTTCGCCGGTGTCACCCCGAACCGCGCGCCCTCCTCGGCGAACCGCAGGTCGCAGGCCGCCGCCAGCTGCGCACCGCCGCCGACACAGTGCCCGCGGACGGCCGCCAGCGTCGGCTTGGGGAAGGCGGCGAGCGCCTCCTCCGCCGCCACGGCCAGCCGTTGTGCCTCCGCCGGCGACCCGCGCAGCGTGGAGATGTCCGCCCCGGCGCAGAACGTGGAACCGTGACCGGTGAGCACCAGCACCCGTACGCCGGGGTCGGCCGCCAGCGTGTCCAGCAGGGGCGGCAGGGATGCCCACATCGCGGCCGTCATGGCGTTGCGCTTCGCCGGATGGCGGATGACGACCGTGGCGACCGAGTCGGTGACGCTGTGCAGCAGCTGAGGCTCCATGGGCCGGATGCTATCCGTCCCGGTCGGAGCGCCCGCGGTCAGGAGTGCCGAGGGCGTTACGTCCGGTGGGCGCGGGGGACTGGGGAAGGGGGACGAGAACCGGGAGGCACTCATGGTCAAGTCCGCCGGGACGGCGAAGCCCCACGGCGAGGCGGCCAAACTGAGCCGCGGCTTCGGCTGGCTCGCCGTACTCGGAGTGATCCTGGTCGTCGCCGGGCTGGTCGGCCTGGTGTACACGGGTGTCGCCACCCTGACCTCGATGCTGCTGTTCGGCTGGCTGCTGCTGATCGGCGGGGTGATCGGACTGCTGCACGCCGTCCAGGCGCGGCACACCAACTTCTTCTGGCTCGGCGTGGTCGTCGCGGCGCTGAACATCGCGGCCGGTGTGGTGGTGCTGAAGACGCCGGAGGCGACGGCCGAGGCACTGACCATGTTCGCCGCGCTGCTCTTCCTCACCGGTGGGGTGTTCCGGCTGGTCGGCAGCCTGGTGGTGCGCGGCCCGCAGTTCGGCTGGACCCTGGTCCAGGGCGCCTTCGGTCTGCTCCTCGGCATCCTGGTGCTGGCCACCTGGCCGAGCAGCAGCCAGTACGTCATCGGAACGTTCTTCTCGCTCTCCCTGCTCTTCGACGGGCTGGGCCTGATCGCCACCGGATACGGGGGACGCCGGATCGTCGGCATGGTCTCCGACCGGCTGGCCGGTGAGGAGGCGGGAGGGACTCCGGGAGGACCGGCCTCCAAACCCGTACAACCCGAATAGTGCGCCGACCCGGCACAAGACGTACGGGAACGGTCCCGCATGAGACGGTGTCATGCGCCAACGGTCGTAAACGTTCGATATGTGCTGACTTCTGTTCAGCGTCGAAGTGCGGAGCCGATCGGTCCAACACTCGACGTGTGGTGACAATCGAGCGTGAGAGTGGCGATCCGCTGCCGTACGAAGGTGTCTGGCGGTTCACCGCCCCGGCCGTGGACGCCTCGGTCCCCCAGGCCCGCCACGCCGTGCGGGACCTGCTGCTGCGGCAGGGCGTGCCGGTCGCGGACGAGGTGGTCCAGGGGCTGCTGCTGATCGTCTCGGAGCTGGTCACCAACGCCGTGCGGCACGCGGCGCTGCTGTCCCCGATGCTCGGCGTCGAGGTCGCCGTCGGCGCCGAGTGGATCCGGGTGTCCGTGGAGGACAACCACCCCTACCGTCCCACGGCCCTGGAGACCGACCACGCCCGTACCGGCGGCCGCGGACTGCTCCTGGTGCGCGAGATCACCCGTGAGGCAGGCGGGGCGTGCGAGGTCGAGCACACCGCGACCGGCGGCAAGGTGATCTGGGCCGCCCTGCCGCTCAAGCCCGCGCAGATCCCCTAGGCCCCGTGGCCCCGGGACCCGACGCCCCCCGGTCACCAGCCCGCCGACGGCCCCGTCAGTTCCCTGGCCGCCGGCCGCGCGGCGTCCAGCACGGTCATGAACCACGCGGAGAAGGTGTCCTTCGCGTGCCGCTCCGCCAGCTCGCCCGGAGTCACGAACGCCGTGGCCGCCACCTCCTCCGGGTCCGGCCGCACCGGCGACTGCACCATGCCCACGAAGAGGTGGTTGAACTCCTGCTCCACCAGGCCCGAGGCCGGGTCCGGGTGGTTGTAGCGGACGGTCCCGGCCTCGGCGAGGAGGGAGGGAGACACCCCCAGCTCCTCGAAGGTCCGCCGCGCCGCCGCCGCGAACGGCGCCTCACCGGGGTACGGGTGACCGCAGCAGGTGTTGGACCACACACCGGGGGAGTGGTACTTGCCCAGCGCCCGCTGCTGGACCAGCAGCCGCCCGCGCTCGTCGAACAGGAACACCGAGAACGCCCGGTGCAGCTGCCCCGGCGGCTGATGCGCGGCGAGCTTCTCCGCGGTGCCGATCGTCACGCCGTCCTCGTCGACCAGTTCCAGCACGATCTGCTCGGTGGTGCCGCTCGACGGGCTGTTCGTCGCGGTGGCAGGTGTGATCGGCATACCCATCCTTCACTCGGTCTTCGCGCCCAAGTCTGCCGCACGAATCCGGCACTCCCGGCACTCCGGTCTTCGCCCGCATGTCCCGCGCCGGGGCGCGGATGCGGTCGTACCGGCCGGAGAGCGGAACCGGACCCCGGACTGAGCGTGCCCGCGCCGGCCCCCGGAAATGCGGCCGCCACGGGTGCTGTGGAGGAAGGGACGCCGCCATGGGGGCGGACGGCTGCGTTCCCCGGCGCATTGGTGCGCCGGGGGCGCTTGGGACCGGCTCAGTGGCAGAGACGCGCCTCGTGCTCGGCGTGCCCCCGGGGCTCCAGCTGGAAGGTGCAGTGCTCCACGTCGAAGTGGTCGCCCAGGCAGCCCTGGAGCTCGTGCAGCATCTTCTCGTGCCCGATGGCGCTCAGCACCTCGGAGCTGACGACCACGTGCGCGGACAGCACCGGCATCCCCGAGGTGATCGTCCAGGCGTGGAGATCGTGGACGTCCTCCACGCCGTCCGTGGCGAGGATGTGCTCCCGCACCTGGGCCATGTCCACGCCCTTGGGGGCCGCCTCCAGCAGGACGTCCAGTGTCTCGCGCAGCAGCTTCACGGTGCGGGGCACGATCATCAGTGCGATCAGCAGCGAGGCGACCGCGTCGGCGGCCGTCCAGCCGGTGGTCAGGATCACCAGCGCGGAGAGCATCACCGCGACCGAGCCGAGCGCGTCGGCCGCCACCTCCAGGAAGGCCCCCCGCACGTTCAGGCTCTCCTTCTGCCCGCGCATCAGCAGGGTGAGCGACACGAGGTTGGCGACCAGGCCGATCGCGCCGAACACCATGGCCAGCCCGCCGTCGGTGCCGGCCGGAGTGACGAACCGCTCGATCGCCTCGAACAGCACGTAGCCGCCCACACCGAGCAGCAGCAGACAGTTGGCCAGCGCGGCGAGGATCTCCGCGCGGGCGAGCCCGAAGGTGCGCTGCTCGCTCGGCGGGCGGCCCGCGAAGTGGATCGCGAGCAGCGCCATGCCCAGGCCCACGGCGTCCGTCGCCATGTGGGCCGCGTCCGCGACCAGCGCCAGCGAGTCGGCCAGCAGGCCGCCGACGATCTGGACCACCATGACGCCGAGCGTGATCGCCAGCGCCATCCGCAGCCTGCCGCGGTACGCCGCGCTCGCCGTCCCGCCGGCAGGCCCGCCGTGCGCGTGCCCGTGATCGTGCCCAGCCCCCATGGGTGCCGCCGTCCTTCCGTGACCGTCTCCTGGGGCACAGTGAACTACGGGTGGGGGGTATGGGGCAACGCGGCACTGAACACCGTTGTCATGTGCCCTGACCTGCGGAAACGATCCGCAGGTCAGCGCCTGTCAGCGGCCGTCCGCGGTGGCCCGGTGCAGTTGCCAGCCCTGCCAGGCCGAGTCGACCATCTCGTGCACCGAACGGCGCGCGGTCCAGCCGAGCCGCTCCCTCGCAAGAGCGGAGGAGGCCACCGCGCGGGGAGCGTCGCCGGGGCGGCGGGGCTCCACGAGCGGGGCCCGGGTGTCGCCGGTGACCTCGCCGACGGTGGTGATCAGCTCGCGCACCGAGACCCCCTCGCCGCGGCCGATGTTCACCGTCAGGTCCCCGGTCGACCTGCCCTCCGACAGCCCCCGGGCCGCCGCCAGGTGCGCCTCGGCCAGATCGGCCACGTGGATGTAGTCCCGCACACACGTACCGTCCGGCGTCGGATAGTCGTCGCCGAAGATGCGCGGGGCCTCGTCGCGGGTGAGCCGGTCGAACACCATCGGCACGATGTTGAAGACACCGGTGTCGGCCAGCTCCGGCGCCGCCGCTCCCGCCACGTTGAAGTAGCGCAGGCACACCGTGTCCATGCCGTGCGCCCGCCCGGCCGCCCGCACCAGCCACTCCCCGGCGAGCTTGGTCTCGCCGTAGGGGTTGACCGGGGCGCAGGGAGTGTCCTCCGTGATGAGGTCCACACGGGGGTCGCCGTAGACGGCGGCGGAGGAGGAGAAGACGAAGCGCCGGACACCGGCCTCCGCGACGGCGTCCAGGAGTGTCGCGAGTCCGCCCACGTTCTCCCGGTAGTACCGGGTCGGCTGCGCCACGGACTCGGCGACCTGCTTGCGCGCGGCGAGATGCAGCACCCCCGTCACCTCGTGCTCGGCGAGCGTCCGCTTGAGCAGCTCGCCGTCCAGGGACGAGCCCCTGACCAGCGGCACGTCGGCGGGAAGCCGTCCCGGTACGCCGGCCGAGAGGTCGTCCAGGGCGACGACGCTCTCCCCGGCACCTGTCATGGCGCGCACCACATGTGCCCCGATGTAACCGGCTCCGCCGGTGATCAGCCAAGTCATGGTCGTCCACCCTATGCGGCCCGCGCACCGGCGGCCGGGGCGCGGGCGGGTGCCCGGCCGGGTAGGGCGACGGCGGACATCCGGCCCGCGGGCCGGATGTCCGCCGGGCGGGCGGGCGGCGGGGAGCCGGCCGGGCCCGCCCGTCCCGGTGCGCCCGGCGGCGCGGGCCGGCGAGGACGGCCCGAAGCCCTGCGCGGCCAGGGGGAGCGCGGAGGCGTGGTCCCGGGCGTCACGGGGCACGGCCGGCCGTGCCGACGGCGATGGCGGCCCGGCGTTCGTCCCGCAACGGCGGGTCCGGCCCGCTCGTGAAGGCGCGGTTTGTGGGCCGGGCCCCGCATCCCCGATGATGATCGCGGCACAGGCGCGGGCGAACCTCGTCGTTCCAACCGCCGAACGGGCGGTGAACGCGGGCTTCCGGGTATCCGATAGCCTCTGCCGACATGCCGCCCGGAGGCCACCCACGGGCGCCTCACCATGTACATGACCGGCGTGGACGCGTCGGCACCCAGGGAGTGAGATTCGGTTGTCCACCGCCATCCTCACCGGCCAGCCGGTCCCCGGTTCGTCACTCGAGGGCGACCTGCGCTCCCTCGGCTTCGACGTACGGATCGCCTCCGGCACCGCCGAGGCCGAGACCCTGCTCGCCGGGGTACCCGCGGGCCAGCGGGTCGCCGTGGTCGACGCCCGGTTCGTGGGTCATGTGCACGCGCTGCGCCTCGGTCTCACCGACCCCCGCTTCCCGATCTCCGCCATCCCCGGCGCCGTCACCGCCCAGCAGGCCGGCCGCCAGGCCCTCACCCGCGCGATGGCCCGCGAGAACTCGGCGGACGAGGGGCCCGGGGGCGGCACCACCCTCGTCGACTGCCTCGCCGACCGCGTCGTCACCGCCCTCGACACCGAGGGCGCCGACGTGCACCGCCCCGAGCTCGGCAGCCTCGTCGCCACCGTCCCCGGCGACCCCCAGACCCGCAACGAGGCGCGGCAGGCCGTCGCCGCCGTCGACGACGAGGCCATACGACTGAAGTCCGCCGTCAAGGCCCGCGACGGCTTCTTCACCACCCACTTCATCAGCCCGTACTCGCGCTACATCGCCCGCTGGTGCGCCCGCCGAGGACTGACCCCCAACCAGGTCACCACCGCCTCGCTGCTCACCGCGCTCATAGCGGCCGGCTGCGCCGCCACCGGCACCCGCGGCGGCTTCGTCGCCGCCGGCCTCCTGCTCCTCGCCTCGTTCGTACTGGACTGCACCGACGGGCAGCTGGCCCGCTACTCCCTGCAGTACTCCACCCTCGGCGCCTGGCTCGACGCCACCTTCGACCGCGCCAAGGAGTACGCCTACTACGCCGGACTCGCCCTCGGCGCGGCCCGCGGCGGGGACGACGTATGGGCCCTCGCCCTCGGCGCGATGGTCCTGCAGACCTGCCGGCACGTGGTCGACTTCTCCTTCAACGAGGCCAACCACGACGCCACCGCGCTCGGTAAATTGTCGCTGGCCAGCCCCACCGCCGCGCTCTCCGACAGGCTGGACAGCGTCGGATGGACGGTCTGGGTGCGCCGCATGATCGTCCTGCCGATCGGTGAACGCTGGGCCATGATCGCCGTCCTCACGGCCGTCACCACCCCCCGGATCACCTTCTACGCGCTGCTCATCGGCTGCGCCTTCGCCGCGACGTACACCACGGCCGGCCGCGTCCTGCGCTCGCTGACCCGCAGGGCCCGCCGCACCGACCGGGCGGCGCAGGCGCTGGCGGACCTCGCGGACTCCGGTCCGCTCGCCCAGGCGCTGGGCGGCCCGCTGACGAAGCCCGCGGGCCGGCTCCCCGGCTTCGCCGCCCCCGTCGTCGCCCTGCTCGGCGGCCTCACCGTCGTCGCGACGGCCGTGCTCACCGGCTTCGGCGGCCCATGGACGGTGGTCGCCGCCTGTGGATACGTCCTGGCCTCGGCCCTCGCCGTCGGCCGCCCCCTCAAGGGCGCCCTCGACTGGCTGGTCCCCCCGTTCTTCCGCGCCGCCGAGTACGGCACCGTCCTGGCACTGGCGGCCCACGCGGACGTGAACGGAGCCCTTCCGGCGGCCTACGGGCTGGTGGCCGCGGTCGCCTACCATCACTACGACACGGTCTACCGCATCCGCGGCAACGCGGGCGCGTCCCCGCGCTGGCTGGTGCGGGCCATCGGCGGGCACGAGGGCCGCACGCTGGCGGTCGCCGTGCTGGCGGCCGTGCTCACCGCCTCTCAGTTCGCCGTCGCGCTCACGGTGCTCGCCGTGGCCGTGGCTCTTCTGGTGCTCGCCGAGAGCATCCGCTTCTGGGTGTCCGCAGGGGCGCCCGCCGTACACGACGAAGGAGAACCCGCATGATCGGCCTCGTGCTGGCGGCCGGCGCCGGACGCCGTCTGCGCCCCTACACCGACACCCTGCCCAAGGCTCTGGTGCCGGTGGGGCCCGCGGGCATAGAGGGTGAGCCGACGGTCCTGGACCTGACCCTCGCCAACTTCGCCGAGATCGGGCTGACCGAGGTCGGTGTCAT
>NZ_BMUF01000007.1 GCF_014650055.1 Streptomyces malachitofuscus
GAAGTGCCGCCGGCCCCAGAGCTGACGGACGTACTCGATGAGGGACGGCCGGGCGCCGCTGACCGTGAGGCCGTGCCGGGCGGCGAGGGCCGCGAGGTCGTCCTCGGCCGGTGTCGGGCCGGCCGATGCGGGGGGCGGTGTGTGGAGGACCTGACTCACATCCGCTGCTTTCGCTAGAGGGAGGGGGAGGGCAACGGGTTTCGACGTCGGGACGGAACCGTATCGTCGTGACGGAGCGTAGGTCGAATACGCGTCGGAACGCAACCGTTTCGTCGCTACGCCGGCGGCCTATGCTGGTCCGCATGACGACGAACGCAGACGAGCCCCAGCCGCGTCCGCGCCGCCGCGCCCCGGCCGGGGCCGCCGTACTGCGCCAGGACGTGACGGAGGCGATCCGGGCGGCCGTCTTCGAGGAACTCGCCGCGGTCGGCTACGCGCGGATGTCGATCGAGGGGATCGCGCGTCGCGCGGGCGTCGGCAAGACCGCGGTGTACCGCCGCTGGCGCTCCAAGCTCCATCTGGTCCTCGACCTGGTGTCCGCGATCGCCGTCCAGGGCCTGCCCGCCCCGGACACCGGCTCCCTGGAGGCCGACCTGCGCCTCCTCTACGAGGTGACCTCCCGGGCCCTGCGCCACCCCGTCGCCTCACAGATCCTGCCCGACCTCCAGGCCGAGGCGGCCCGCAACCCCGACATCGCCGAGGCCCTGCAGAAGGCCCTGCGCGAAGGCCAGGACGGGGTCGCCAAGGGCATCGTCGCCGCGGCGGAGGCCCGCGGCGAACTCCGCGCGGGCATCGACCACGCCCTGGCCCTGGACCTCATCTCGGGCCCGCTGTACTGGCGCTCGGTGGTCATCCGCAGCCCGAAGCTGCCGAAGGGCTACCTGGCGGCGCTGACCGGGGCGACGACCGCGGCCCTGAAGGCGCTCTGAGGCGGGCGGCTGCGGTCAGCCCGTCGTGGGCGCGTCCTTCTCGGTGGGGTCGCCGCGGCCGACGGTGACCGCCCAGGTGACGGTCGAGGGCGCCGTCACTTTCACCGTGCCCGGCTCGCGGGCGTCCTCCACGGCGAGCTGGTTGTGCGTGAGGGTGGGCTCGTCCGTGCGGCACTCGAAGCGGAAGCCCGCGTCCATCGCGGGCAGCGCGACGTCGATGGTGCCCGTGCCCTGGCAGTTCACGGCGACGACGAGGGCCTTGCCCGCGGGGCCGGCCCGGTAGGAGAAACCGCCGTCGCCACGGGCGGGGCCCCGCCGTCCGGCCAGGACCTCACCGTCCCGGGAGTCGAGCTCAGGGGCCGTGACCACGACGGTCGGCCGATCAGGGGTCGGCCGCTCGGTCACGACGGGACGCCCCGCACTGTCCTCGGAGCCGTCGCCCGCGGTGCAGCCCGCCGCCGCCAGGAGTGCGAGAGCCCAGACCGCTGTTCCACGCCGCATGCCCATCCGGTCCCCCCAGCCCGCGGTGATCACTGCTCCGGACACTATGGGTAAGGGCGCGAACACGGCCACCGCCCGCTGAACTTCTGAGGATCATTTGAGCAAGAGCCGCGCCGCCCTCCCGGTCAGGCGCCGCAGCCGGTGTCGCAGGACCGGGGCGATGCCGCGTACGCCGGTGGCCACGCGCAGGGCCAGGGAGCCCGAGTGGGTGGCGTAGGGGTGGACGAGGATCAGGCCGTATCGGGGGCTCGGCAGGGCGTGGCGGCGGAGCAGGCCCGGTCCGGCCAGGGCGTGGGCCGTCGCGCGGCGGGTCGAGCCGTCCCGGAAGCGCAGCCGCAGCCGCAGGTCCCAGGCTCCCGTGCCGAGCGCGGCCAGCCGCTCCGGGCGTACCGGTGTCTCCGCGGACCAGGTGCCCCCGGCGGACGCCCGCAGCGGCACCGTTCGGCGCACGGCCGGGCCGTCGCCGTCCCGGTGCCGCCACTCCACCTCGACCTCCGCCGGGCCCGCCTGTGCCGCCCGGCCGTACAGGTCGTGCAGGCGCAGTCGCAGGCGGCGCGCGCGGGGGCGCAGTTCCGCGTCCACGGCGAACGGGAGCAGGGCGGTGGGGCGGGTCAGCAGGCCCTCCAGGGGGAGGCCGGGCAGCTCGTCCGACCAGCACGGGGTGCCGTCCTGGGCGCGGGCGTACGGCGGGTTCAGCCGGGCCGGCCGGGCCGCCAGCTCCCGCAGCCGGGGCAGGTCGCGCGGCTCGGGGGAGGCCAGGACGACCCGTGCGATCAGCGGGCCGGGGGCCACCGGGTCGCGGGACCGGTCGGCGGCGTCGTAGTCCGCGAGGAAGGCACGGGTGTGCGCCCACCACTCCCGCCGGTGCTCCTCGTCCCGCAGCGGCAGCTCGCGCACGTACATGCGCAGGTCGTGGTCGAGGAACTTGGCCCGTGCCCGGTGCGCCAGCCGCTTCTCCCCGGCGTCCAGCAGGATCGTGTACGCGGTGCCGCACGCGTGGGTGCGGGCGCGCCAGTTGTCGACGCCCGCGCGGTCCAGCGAGATCGACAGCCGCCGCGCGGAGCGGCGGACGTGCCAGACGTACACCCGGTCCGGGACCAGGGCGACGCGCGGGGCGGCGGCCCACACCCGCGCGGCGAAGACGATGTCCTCGTAGGGGAAGCGGCCGTCGGGGAAGCGGATGCCGTGCTCGCGCAGGAAGGCCGTGTCGTAGAGCTTGTTGACGCACAGGGTGTCGTGCACCAGGCGCGGACGGTCCGCCGGGTGGGCGAGGACGGCGTGCGAGGCGTACAGGCCCGGCTCCCACGGCACCTCGCGGCCCGAGGGCAGCTCACGGCGTACGCACAGACCGCCCGTGACCTGCGCGTCCGCCCCGGCCGCGGCCGTGACCAGCGCGTCCACCGCGCCGGGCGGCAGTACGTCGTCGCTGTCCAGGAACATCACGTACGGCGCGGTCACCGCGTCGAGCCCGGTGTTGCGCGGGGTGCCGCAGCCGCCGCTGTTGGCGGGGAGCCGGATCACCCGTACCCGGGGCTCCTCGGCGGCCAGCCGGTCCAGCAGGCCGGCGCTGCCGTCCGTCGAGCAGTCGTCGACGGCGACGACCTCGCGTACGGCGGGACCCTGCGCGAGCGCCGAGCGCACGGCGTCGGTCACATGGGCGGCGTCGTCGTGGCCGATGACGACGACGGCGACGCCGGCGGCGGGCCGGGGGTGAAGGGGGTGCATGGCATCCTCGGGCACGTGGTCGGGTGTTCATACCCTTTGCCCGGCTCAGGTCATTTCGTACCCGCCGTGCACCCGTGTCGCCGCCGTCACGCGCCTTCGGCCGCCGCCTTGTCCAGTGCCGTGGTCAGTGCGTGGAGGCGGGAGCTCAGTGCGCGGACCTCGTCGATCTCGAAGCCGGTCGCGGCGAGGATCCGGCGGGGCACCTCCACGGCCCGCCGCCGCATCGCCTCGCCCTCCTCGGTGGGCCGGACCTCCACCGACCGCTCGTCGCGGGCGCTGCGCTCCCGGCGCACCAGCCCGGCCGTCTCCAGGCGCTTGAGCAGCGGGGACAGGGTGCCGGAGTCCAGCCGGAGGTGCTCACCGAGCTTCTTCACCGGCAGGGTGCCGTGCTCCCACAGCACCAGCATCACCAGGTACTGGGGGTAGGTGAGCCCGAGGTCCTTGAGGACCACCCGGTAGACGCCGTTGAAGGCGCGGGAGGCGGCGTGCAGGCTGAAGCAGATCTGCTGGTCGACGCGGAGCCACTCGTCCGAGGCGTCCGGCAGCGGGGGCGTCGCGGGGAGGGGGCTCGGAGTGGTGGTCATGGCTCCAGAGTAGCTCTTGCGAGCCATTTGGTTGTGCACAATTTAATTGTGTGCTCTACTTGCAGTCGTAAGGCGGCCGGAACCCCGGAGGTTCCGGCCCGCATTCGACGAGGGAAGGTCTCCCATGGACGCGCTCTACACCGCTGTCGCCACCGCCACCCACGGCCGCGAGGGCCGCGCCGTCACCTCCGACGGCAAGCTGGACCTCGGTCTGAGCGCCCCCGTGGAGCTCGGCGGCAACGGCCAGGGCACCAACCCCGAGCAGCTCTTCGCCGCCGGGTACGCCGCCTGCTTCGGCAGCGCCCTCGGCGTGGTCGGCCGCGCGGCCAAGGTCGACGTCAGCGAGGCCGCGGTGACCGCCGAGGTCGTCCTCGGCAAGCAGGGCGAGGGCTTCGCGCTCGCGGTGACGCTGCGAGTGGAGCTGCCCGACGGCCTGGACGAGGCGACCGGCCGCAAGCTGGTCGAGCAGGCCCACCAGGTCTGCCCCTACTCGAACGCCACCCGCGGCAACATCCCGGTCGACCTCGTCATCGAGTAACCGCGCCGCTCACCCCCCGACGCGCGCCAGCACCTCCCCCGTCCGCCGGCTCCACGCCACCACCACCGCCTCCTCGGGCACCCGCTGCCAGCGCGTCAGCAGCAGCCAGCGCGCGTGGTACCGGCGGACGATCGTGGCCCGCTCCGCGCGGGTCGAACGGGAATCCAGGTACGCGTGTACATCGGCCACCCGCCGCAGCCGCTCCCGTTCGTCCAGCGCGGCGTCCGGCCAGGCCGGCGCGGCGAGGTTCGGCCCGTACCCCGCGATGGCGTGGACCGCGTGGTAGCCGTCGGTGATCACCACCTCGCCCGGACCGATGTGCCGCGCGGCCCAGTCGTACGCCGGCCAGTCCGGCGGCTGTTCGAAGCCGACCGGGTCGGCCGCCGGCGGCACCACCGCCCCGGCGTGCACGGTCAGGAAACCGGCGCAGGCCCCCGCCGCCGTCGCCCCGCCCAGCACCCTTCGCCACACCGGCCACGGCCGGGGCGCCGCCAGCTCCACCGCCAGCGCGAACTGCAGCGGCACCAGCGTGAGCCCGAGCACCCTGCCGTAGGTGTAGTGGCCGCTGACCCAGCCGTACGCCACCATCAGGCAGTCCAGGACGAACATCAGCACCAGCGGGTCGCGCCACGAGGTGCGCCAGGCCCGCAGCCACAGCACCGGCAGTCCGAGCAGCGCCAGCCCGAACTGACCGGCCAGATCCCGGTACAGCCGCCGGTGCATCGCGTCCACGCTGGAGTCCCCCGCCAGGGCGAACACGTCGAAGTACGGCCAGCACGCGGCCACCAGCAGGGCCACCGCACCCGTCAGCGCCCACCGTCCGGCGATCGCCGCCGACCATCCGCGCTGCCACCCGGCGACCAGCGCCACCGCGCCCAGCGCGGCCGCGACCGCCGTGATCGGGTGCACGAGCAGGAGCAGCCCGTACAGCGCGCCCAGCGCCGCGTACCCGGACGGCGGACGCAGCCCGCCCGGCCCCACGTACCGCACGGTCCCCGTGTCCCGGGCCCGAGTGCCCGTCAGGGCCCAGGCCCAGAAGGCCAGTCCGATCGCGAACGTCGACGGGTAGGCGATGTTGCCCGTCATCGACATCAGGTTCAGATAACCGCTCCACCAGGCCCGCTCCACCCCCCACAGCAGCGTCATCGCGGCGAGCGCCAGCACCGGCGCCCAGGGGCGCGGGGTGAGGGCCCGCACGAAGCGGCCGATCCCGGTGAGCAGCACCAGCAGGTTCAGCGGCCCGGTGAGCTTGAGCACCTCCCAGCCGCCCAGCCCGGTCAGCCGGGCGAACACGGCCTGCGCCCAGGCGAACGGCGAGTAGTAGGGGCTGCCCGCGCCGGGCAGGTCCGCCATCGGATGCCGGGGGTGCAGCAGATCGTCCTTGAGCCGCTCGACGACCGCCGCGTGCTGCCCGGCGTCGCAGCACAGCGGCACCCTCCAGTACGCCAGCGACATCACGAGCCAGAACAGGAAGCCGAACAGCTGGTACGGAGTGGGACGCCAGGCCCCGCCGCCGCGCAGCGCCGTGGCACCGTCCACGGTCCGCCGTACGAGTACTCCGGCGCTCATCGGGTGACGAGGAATGAGGGCATTTCAGACATTTGCCGTATGTTCCCGGCGTGGTCGGCGGCATGACCTCGTGTCACCTCATCGAGTGACCCTCGGCCTTCAGCGGACGAGTTCCACCGGAGCCGCCTGCGTCGGCACCACCGCCCGCCGTACCACCGGCTCCAGCAGCAGCGGCACCCCCAGCACCGGCAGCAGCCAGGCCAGTGTGATCAGCCGGTCGCCCCAGATGTTGATGTCCGGATGCCCGGCCTGGTTGAGGATCCCCGTGGCGGCCGCCGCGACCAGGAACGCGCCGAACGCCGGCCGCCGCCGCGCGCCCGCCGCACCGGCCGCCAGGGCCGCCACGAACAGCGGCTCCCACAGCTGCCGCCGCAGCCACTCCATCCAGAAGTTCCCCTGGAGCTGGAAGAACTCCGCCCACGGACGCTCCCGGTCGGGGCGGGCGAAATGATCGGTGAGCAGATCCTGCACGCTCTCCGACACCGACGGGTAGTGCAGCAGCCGGGCCAGCAGCACCGTGCCCAGCACCCCCGCACACCCCGCCGCGGCGAGCGCCGCCACCCCCCGCCCCGGAGCCCGCCCCCGCCACCGGCGCCGTACCCCGACCGCCGCCCCCGCGCCCGCCAGGCACAACCCCAGGAACAGCGCCTGCGAGTGCTTCACGGTGAACAGGGCGAACAGCGCGGCGCACACCAGCGCCACGCCCGCCCGGGTCCTACGCCCCTCCAGCACCAGCGCACAACCCCACAGGGCGGCCAGGGTGAGGGCCAGCATCAGCCCCTCCGCCATCGGGCGCATGGCGGTCGTCCCGCATGGCAGCACAAAGAACAGCGCCATCCCGGTGAGCGCGAGCGGCACCGGCACCGACAGGGTGCGCAGCACCAGGAACACCAGCACCCCGCCCCCGCAGGTGATCACCACACCGGCCGCCCACAGGCCCCACGTCGCCCCGAGCAGGCCGACGAACGGCACCAGGAACACCGGATAGCCGGGACGCACCTCGAAGATCCGCATGAAGCGCTCCGGCATGAACGGCACCGTGTGCCCGCCGGCCTCACCGGCCGCGAGCCGCGCCTCCACCGCCCGCCACTCCTGCTTCCGGCACTCCTCCAGTACCCGGGGCGCCGGGTCCGGTGCGTGGAAGCGCACCACGTCCACGTTCTGGCCGCGGTGCGCGATCGCCGCCCGGCCGGCGCAGTAGTGGTCGATGGTGACCGCCGCCGCCTCCCGCTTGTCCGCGCCGCTCAGGCTCAGGGCGTACGACAGGTAGTTCTTGCTGTCGGGGGTGTCCCGGCCGGTGACGTTCGCGAGCTGCAGCACCGCGAAGACCGCGGCCAGCAGCAGGACCCAGGTGCGCGGCCTCACGAGGGGGTCAGCAGGTCACGGCCTTCGGCCTGGGCGGGCACCCGGCCGCCGCCCGCGGTGTGTTCCGGCATCGGCTCGCCCAGCATCAGCGCCCGCACCACCCGCTCGGCGGCCCGGCCGTCGTCGAACTCGCCGTACCGGTCCCGGAAGACGGAGCGCAGCCGGGCCGCCTCCTCGTCCCGCCACGTCCCCGACTCGAACAGCCACGCCAGCTCCCGGTAGGAGCGCGCCACATGCCCCGGCGCCTCCGCCGTGATGTCCACATAGGCGCCCCGGCTCGCCCGGAACGCGTCCCAGTCGTCGGCGTGGATCACGATCGGCCGGTCCAGCAGGGCGTAGTCGAACATCAGGGCCGAGTAGTCGGTGACCAGGACGTCCGCGGCGAGCAGCACGTCCTGCACCTCCGGCTCGTCCGTCGCGTCGATCAGCACGCCCCGCCGGTGCAGCTCCGCGAGGCCCAGGCCGCGCGCCGGCCCGTCGGCGAGCGAGGGGTGCAGCCGGACCACGAGGGTGCGGCCCTCGCCCAGGTCGGCGGCGAACCGGGCCAGGTCGATCCGCTCCACCAGCCCGTCCCTGCGGTAGTCCCGGCGGGTCGGCGCGTACAGCACCACCGTGTGGCCGTCCGGGACGCCGAGCCGCGCGCGGACCTCACGGCCGCTGTCCGGGCCCGCGCCGACCAGGACGTCGTTGCGGGGGCTGCCGCTGCGCAGGGAGGTGAAGTGACACGGGAAGGCCCGCTCCCACACCAGCTCGGAGTGCCGGTTGGCGACCAGGCTGTAGTCCCAGCGGTCGGCCCGGCGCAGCATCTGCGGCACGTCGAAGCCGTGCCGGGCACCGGGCCTGCCCAGCAGATCGGCGCCCATGAACTTCAGCGGGGTGCCCTGGTGGGTGTGGATGTGCACGCTCCCCGGGCGTTTGACCAGCGCACCCGACCAGTTGACGTTGTTGACGAAGTACGTGGCCCGCTCGGTCGCCCTGCGGTAGCCGGGCGAGTCCAGGAGCACGTACTCGGTGTCCGGCGGCAGCCCGGCCGCCTTCTCCTCGTCGGCGAGCACCCACACGCCCCGGATGTGCGGGGCGAGTTCACGCGCCGCGCGGTGGATCGCCGCCGGGTCGCCGAGCACGCCCCGGTGCGAGAAGGCCGAGTACACGGCGAGCCCCGGATCCAGCGGGCGGCGCAGCACGGACCGGGCCCGGGCCGCCCGGGCCGCCGTCCCCGCGCGCGCCTGCCGGGCCCGCCGCTCCAGCTCCCGGCCGGCCCGCCCGGCCTGCCGCCGCAGCACATAGCCGGCGTAGCCGCCCTCCAGCACCCGCAGCTCGGCGGGGACCCGGACGCCCTCGGGACGGTGCGCGCGGAACATCTCGGCCGTACGGCGGAAGAACTCGCCCCGGTCGGACGGGGGCAGCCGGTCCGGTTTGGAGAGGATGTCGAGACAGTGCTCGCCCATCTTGGTGTGCAGGAACGGCCGCCAGTGCGCCAGCGCGGGGCGGGCGTCGACGAACCGGAACACCCGCGCGTACTGCTCGTGGACGTCGAAGTGCTTGCGGCTGGTGGTGGACAGGATGTTGCCCTGGCGGCGCTGCCGGTAGTACAGGCAGATCCGGTCCAGGGTGGCGATGCGCTCGGCGCTGAGCAGCACCGGGAACGTCCAGGGCGTGTCCTCGTAGTAGCCGGGCGGGAAGGTGAAGTTCTCCCGGTCGACGAAGTCGCGGCGGTAGACCTTGTTCCACACCACCATCAGCAGATCGAGGATCCCGGGCCGCTCGGCGGCCGTGAAGGTCCCCTCGGACGCCTCCGCCAGCACATGGGCCAGCGCGTTGCGGCGGGTGCCGCCCCACCAGTGGGTCCGCGCGTAGTCGAAGATCAGCACGTCCGGGTCGCCGGTCTCGTCGAGGCGGTCGGCCAGGGCACGCAGCGCGCCGGGGGTGAGGGTGTCGTCGCTGTCCAGGAAGAACAGGTAGTCGCCCGTGGCGTGCGGCATCCCGGCGTTGCGGGCCCGCCCGAGGCCCACGTTCTCCGGCAGGTGCAGCACCCGGACCCGCTCGTCGCGGGCCGCGTACGCGTCGAGGATCTCTCCGCAGCCGTCGGGCGAGCGGTCGTCGACGGCGATCACCTCGATGTCGCGGTACGACTGCTCGAGCACCGAGTCGAGGCAGGCGTGCAGGTACCCCTGCACCTTGTGGACGGGGACGATGATGCTGAAGCGGGGCACTGCTTCGTCAGCTCCTCACCAGGGTGGCGGCGGCCGCGGGGGCGGGGACACGCTCCGCGAGCGGGATCACGGGCGGCAGGGCCTCGGGAGGCTCGCCGAGCAGCACCCGGCGCACGACCCGTTCGGCGGCCCGCCCGTCGTCGAAGGCGCAGAACCGCTCGCGGAACCGGGCCCGCAGCGCGGCCGACTCCGCGTCCGCGTACGAGCCGTCGCGGAACACCCGGGCCAGTTCGTCGGGGGTGCGGACCACCGGCCCCGGCGGACCGGCCATCAGGTCGAAGCAGACGCCCCGGGTCTCCCGGTAGACGTCCCAGTCGTCGGCGTACACCACGATCGGACGGTCCAGGTCGGCGTAGTCGAACATGATCGACGAGTAGTCGGTGATCAGCGCGTCGGCGGCCAGGCACACGTCCTCCGAGGAGCGGTGCGCGGTGACGTCGATGACCCGTCCCGTGCTCCCGCGCCCTCCACGGTCGTAGAAGTAGTGGGCGCGCAGCAGCACCACGACGTCCTCGCCGGCCGCCTCGCAGAACGCCTCGAGGTCCAGGCCGGGCTCGAAGCCGGTGTGGTGGTCGCGGTGGGTGGGCGCGTACAGCACGGCCCGCGCGCCCTCGGGGACGCCCAGTTCCGCGCGGACCCGGGCCACGTCGTCGGCGCCGGCCGTCAGATACACGTCGTTGCGCGGATAGCCGTACTCCAGGTGCTCGTAGGAGCCGGGGAAGGCGCGCTCCCACACGCGGGTGGAGTGGGGGTTGGAGGACAGGTTGTAGTCCCAGCGGTCCACCCGGCCCAGCAGCTTGCCGAAGCTGCCGGTGGCGGCGGCCACCACCGGGTACGTCGACTGGTCGACGCCCATGGTCTTCAGCGGGGTGCCGTGCTGCGTCTGGAGGTGGACGCTGCCGGGGCGCTTGACGACGCCCTCCGCGAAGTTGGCGTTGTTGATCAGGTACTTCGCGCGGGCGAGCAGTTCCCAGGAGCGGCGGCTTCCGATGACGGCGTACTCCACGCCGTCCGGCACGGTGTGCGCCTGGTCGGCCTCCACCAGGAACACCGAGCGGATGTGCGGGGCGAGTTCGCGGGCCTTGGCGTGGATCGCGGCCGGGTTGCAGGCGTAGCCGCGGCCCCAGTACGCGCAGTACACGGCGAGGTTCGGATCCAGCGGGCGGCGCAGCTGCATCCGGTACAGCAGCCGGGTGCGCAGGCCCCGCGGACGCGGCACCGCCGCCACCGCACGGCCCGCGGCCCGGCGGGAGCCGCGCAGGGCGGCGAAGGCCGCGTACGAGCCGGCCGCCAGCAGCCGGTGCTGCACGCCCAGGCTGCCGCGCGGGGACCGGAAGCCGACGGGGCGGTGACGGCGGTACAGGGCGCTCGCGCGGCGGAAGAAGGCCCGGCGGCCCGACGGGAGCCGTCGAGGGTGGGCGGCCGTCTTCAGGACGGCCGCGAACAGCTGCTCGAACAGCGGCCCCGACCTGGCGGCGGAGACCTCCAGGTCGGCGGCCCGGTCGAGCACCAGCGCCACCTGGTCGAGCAGGTCGGCGTGGTGCTCGCCGGGCAGGTTCAGCCGGTTGCCCTGGCGGCGCACCAGATGCCGTACGACGACCGCGCGGAGCACCGCCACGCGCTCGGCGCCCAGCATCGCAAGGCCGCCCCAGCCGACGTCCGTGAAGTGGCCCCGCGGGAAGGCCAGGCACTGCTCGGCGGCGAAGGCACGGCGCCAGACCGCGCTCCACGCCGGCAGGCCCACTCCGGTGAGATGCGGGGCGAGCTCGGGAGCGAAGGCGCCGTCCGGGGTGTCCGCCAGCAGGGGCGCGGCCGGGTTGGTGGGCTCGCCCTCCCACCAGGGCACCCGCTCGTGCTCGAAGTGCAGCACGTCCACCTGCCCGGTCTCCGCCAGCCGCGCGTCCAGGGCGGCCAGCGCGCCCGGGACCAGGACGTCGTCGCCGTCGAGGAACAGCAGGTACGTCCCGGTCGCCGCCCGCATCCCCGCGTTGCGCGCCCCCGCCAGGCCCTCAGAGGGCGGGGCGTGTACGGGGGCCACCCGGGAATCCCGCTCGGCGTGCCCGTCGGCCACGTCGGCCGCCGGGGAACCGGGTGCGTCACAGACCGGGATCAGCTCGAAGTCACCGAAGGACTGGGCGAGGACCGAGTCCAGCGCCTGGCCCAGCCGGCCTGCGACCCCATGGGACGGGACGATGATGCTGAAGCGGGGCATTCTGCTCTTTCCGTAGGGATGTCGTGGCGCCGGCCGCATCGGCGTGCGGGACGCCGACCGGGCCGCCCCGCCGGCCGTCGGGTGGACGGCCGGGCCGGGGCGGGCCGCGACGAGCCGGGGGGCATGGGAACTCCCGAGGGGGAAACGACGGTCAGCTGCCGTCGGTGACGGTCACCAGGCCCGCGGTCTGCCGGGGCGGCGGCGCCACGAGCGAGCGCGCGTCGGGCACGGCGGCCGCCGCCGACGGCGCCGGGCGGCGCTCCTCCAGGGGGACGACCGGGGGGACGGCGGTCTCGCCGAGGAAGACCCGCCGTACGACACGCTCGGCGGCCCGGCCGTCGTCGTGCGCGCAGAAGCGGTCGCGGAACGCCGCCCGCAGCCGGGCGGAGCGGGCTCCGCACCAGTGGCCGGACGCGAAGATGTCGATCAGTTCGTCCTCGTCGCACGCGACCGCGCCCGGTGGGAAGGTCCGCGGGTCGAAGTAGAGGCCGTGGACCGCCTCGTACGCCTCCCGGCCCTCGGTGTGCAGGACGACCGGCCGGTCCAGGCCCGCGTAGTCGAACATCAGCGGCGAGAAGTCGGTGACCAGGGCGTCCGAGGCCAGGCAGAGGGACGCGACGTCCGGGTGCCCGGTGACGTCCAGGACCCGGCCGGAGGCGCCCCCGGGCGGGGCGTCGTGCGGGCCGCGGGCCGGTCCCAGGGCCAGGACGACGAACCGCGGGCCGAGCCGGCGCACCACGCGCTCCGGGTCGAGCAGCCTTGGCCGGGTGCGGAGGTGGTCGCGGTGGGCCGGCGCGTACAGGATCGCCACCGCCCCCTTCGGGACGCCCAGTGACTCCCGCAGCGCGGCCACGTCCGCGCCGCTCGCCTTCTGGAAGCGGTCGGTGCGCGGCCTGCCGTACTCCAGGGTGGTGTAGCGGCCGGGGTGCACCCGCTCCCAGGTCAGGGTGGAGTGACGGTCGGCGGTGACCACGTAGTCCCACCGGTCGACGTCCTGCAGCAGACGGGCGAGGTCGCTGTCCCGGGCCGCCGCCGGCCGCTCCCGGAGGTCCAGGCCCTCGTGGCCGAGCGGCGTGCCGCGCTGGGCCCGCACGAGGATCTGTCCCTTGCGCTTGACCAGACCGGGCTCGTTCTCCGTGTCGGTCACCAGATAGGCGGACCGGGCGAGCGCGGTCCAGTGGGCCGCCGTACCGGGGACGAGGCGGCGGGTGCCCGGAGCGAGGGTGTGATGGTGTTCCGGGGCGGCCGCCCAGGCGGTGCGGATGTGCGGGGCGAGGTCACGCACCGCCGACTCCAGGGCGCCCGGATCGCCGCCGCGGCCCGCGTGGGCCGTGAAGAGGGCCTGGTCGGTGCGGAGCGGGAGCAGTCGCTGGAAGCGGTAGTGCCCGCGCAGGGCGACGCGGCGCAGCGCGCGCAGCAGCCGCCCGGTGAGCCGGGCCGTCCTGCGGCACAGGGCCGCCGTGAGCCGGAGCGCCCGGTAGGTGCGGTGCAGCCCGAAGCGGACCAGCGTGTGGTGGACGCGGGCGCGTGCGGTGACGGGCGCGCCCGGTGCGCGGTGGCGCCGGTAGTGGGCGCGGGCCCGGCGCAGGAACGCGGCACGCGAACCGCGCGGCAGCCGTTCCCGCCGCGTGTACACCGTCACCAGATGGTCGACCATGCGCCGGAACAGCACCGGGCGCCAGCGGGCGAGTTCGGGCCGCTCGTCGACGAACGCGAACACGCGGTCGTACTGGTCGAAGACGTCGAAGTGCCGCTCACTGGTGGTGCGCAGGATGCAGCCGGACCGCCGCTGCCGGTAGTGCACGCACACCCGGTCCAGCGTGGCGATCGACTCCGCCGTCATCAGGGCCGGGTACGTCCACGGGGTGTCCTCGTAGTAGCCGGGCGGGAAGGTGAGGCCCGCGCGCTGGACGAACTCCCGGCGGTAGGCCTTGTTCCAGGCCACCATCAGCAGATTCAGCAGCCCCGGCCGGTCGTCGAGCCGGAACGGCGCCGGGCCGCGTTCGGTGAGCTCGGCGGCGACCCGGTTGCGCACGGTCTCGCCCGACCAGTACGTGCGCGCGTAGTCGTAGACCAGCACGTCCGGGTCGCCGGTCTCCTTCAGCCGGTCGGCGACGGCGAGGAGTGCGTCGGGGGTGAGCGTGTCGTCGCCGTCCAGGAACACCAGGTAGTCGCCGGTGGCCCGTTCGATCCCCGCGTTGCGGGCCCGCCCGAGGCCGGTGTTCTCCGGCAGGTGCACCACCCGTACGCGCGGGTCACGGGCCGCGAACTCGTCGATCACCGCACCGCAGGCGTCCGGTGAGCAGTCGTCGACGGCGATCAGTTCGAGATCGGGATACGACTGGGACAGCACCGATTCCAGGCACTCGTGCAGATACGCCTGAACCTGGTACGCGGGGACAATGACACTGAACCTGGGCAAGAGGCATCCAACGGTCGGTGCGGGCGTTCTGCCCGGCAACGGCCGCTGGGCCGACTTGGTTACGCCTCCTGCGGCATCCGGGGGACTCCCGTCACACGAAGGGGCGGACCTGCCCGGCCCGCCCCTTCAACTCGGTGATCCTTTCTGCTACTTGACCGCGCCCGCCATCACGCCGGAGACGAACTGCCGCTGGAAGGCGAAGAACACGACCAGCGGGACGATCATCGAGATGAACGCGCCCGGCGCCAGTACGTCGATGTTGTTGCCGAACTGCCGTACCTGCGTCTGCAGGGCGACCGTGATCGGCTGGCTCCCCGAGTCGGTGAAGATCAGCGCGACCAGCATGTCGTTCCACACCCACAGGAACTGGAAGATGCCCAGCGCGGCGATGGCCGGCCCGGCGAGCGGCATCACGACCCGCACGAACAGCCGCAGTTCGCCCGCCCCGTCCAGCCGGGCCGCCTCCAGCAGCTCCCTCGGGATCTCCGCGAAGAAGTTCCGCAGCAGGAACACCGCGAACGGCAGACCGAAACCGACGTGGAAGAGGACCACGCCCGTCACCGAGCCGAAGATGCCCAGGCTGCCGAAGAGTTCGGCGATCGGGATCAGCGCCACCTGCACCGGCACCACCAGCAGCCCCACGACCGCCAGGAACCACCAGTCGCGACCCGGGAACTCCATCCAGGCGAAGGCGTACCCCGCGAGCGAGCCGATCACCACCACCAGCACGGTCGCCGGGACCGTGATGTACGCCGTGTTCAGCAGCGATCCGGTGATGTCGTCGTTCTTCAGCAGTGTCTCGTAGGCGCCGAAGGTGAGCTGCGAGGGCTCGGTGAACACCGTCCACCAGCCGTCGGCGGCTATGTCCTCCGGGGTGCGCAGACTGGCCAGCAGCAGCCCGAGCGTCGGCACCAGCCAGAACAGGCCCACGACGATCAGGAACACCCGGACCAGCCCGCCGCTCACCCACTGGCTGAGCCGGGAGCCGAGCGACTGCTCCGCCCCGGCGACGGGCACGGGCGGCGCGCCCGCCCCGGTGGTGACACTCCCGGCGTCCGCGCTCATCGCCGCACCTCCCGCCGCAGCCGTCTTACGTTGAACCACATCACCGGGATCACCAGCAGCAGCAGGAACACCGCGATGGCGCTGGCGATGCCCGGCTGGTCCTCGGAGAAGCCCTTGCGGTAGAGCTCCAGCGCCAGCACGTTGGCGTCGTCCTGGGAGGAGCCCGGCGCGATGATGAAGACGAGGTCGAACACCTTCAGCACGTTGATCATCAGCGTGACGGTGACCACCGCGAGGACCGGCGCCAACAGGGGCACCGTGACCCGCCGGAACACCTGCCACTCGTTGGCGCCGTCCACCCGCGCGGCCTCCAGCAGTTCCCGGGGCATGCCCGCGAGCCCGGCGGCGATGAGCACCATCGCGAAGCCCGCCCACATCCAGATGTACGAGCCGATGATGGCCGGCGTGACCAGCGACGGGCCGAGCCAGTCGACGCCGTTGTACGGTGCCGCGAAGTTGCTCGCCGGGAGCCGCAGATGTGCCCCGTCGGCCTTCGACGACAGGGAGAACGTGCCGTCGTCGCCCGCCGTGGCCGTCTCCACGACCTTGCCGTCCTTGACGGCCTCGATCCGCATCCCCGGATATCCCAGCTCGGAGGAGTCGACCTGGTTGAGCGTGCCGACCCCCTTGCCCCGGGTGAAGTCCTGCCAGGTCGTCCCGGTGATCCGGTCGCCCTCCGGCTTCGGCGCCGCCGCCCGCGCGGCGGCGTCCGGCATCAGATCCGGGGCCACGCCGACCAGCGGCAGCGTCACCGCGTCACCCGTGCTCACCGGCGACCTGGTGATGAACGCTCCGCCACCGGCCGGCTCCAGCGGCGACTCACGGCCCGGGTGCGCCTTCGGGAACGCCGAGGACTGGGCGAAGGTGTCGTGCACCCCCACCCACACCGCGTTCGCCACGCCCTTGTCCGGGTCCTGGTCGTACACCAGGCGGAAGATGATCCCGGCCGCCAGCATGGAGATCGCCATCGGCATGAAGACGACCAGCTTGAACGCCGTGCCCCAGCGCACCCGTTCGGTCAGCACCGCGAAGATCAGACCCAGCGCGGTGGCGACGGTCGGCGCGAACACCACCCAGATGATGTTGTTCTTCAGGGCGGCGCGGATGCCGTCGTCGGTGAACAGCGCCTGATAGTTGTCGAATCCGGTGAAGCCGTCACCGGACTGGTCGTAGAAACTGCGGACGACGGAGTACCCGATCGGGTAGACCACGAGCGCACCGAGCAGCACGAGCGCGGGCAGCAGGAACAGCGCCGCGACCGTTCTCCGTGTGCCGGTGACGCTTCTGCGCGACTTGGGAGCGGCAGGGGCCGGCTTCATGGCCCCCGCCGCCGTGTCCGACGCCATCGCCGGATCAGTTCCCGTACGCCGCGGCCGCTTCGGCCTCCAGCTTCGCCTGGGTTCCCGCGATGTCCCCGGGGTTCTTCAGGAAGTCCTGCAGCGCCTTCCACTCGCCCTTGCCGGGCGTGCCGCCGAAGGCCTGCGGGGCCTGGTCGGACATGTCGAAGCGGAAGTCGTCCCCGGCGTCGATCAGCGCCTTGGCCATCCTCTGCTGGACCTCGTTGGGATAGGCCGAGTTCGGCACGTTCTTGTTCGGCGAGAGGTAGCCGCCGAGACCGGCGTGGATGCTCGCCGCGTCCGGGGAGGCGAGGAACGTCGCCAGCGCCTGCGAGGCCTTCGAGTCCTCCAGGATCACCGCCGCGTCGCCGCCGGACACCACGGGCGGGGCGTCACCGACCGCCGGGAACGGGAACACCTTGGCGTCCGTGCCCACCTTCGCCTTGGTCTCGCCGATGTTGACCTGCACGAAGTCGCCCTCGTAGACCATGCCGGCCTTGGGCTGGTCGCCGCCGGTGAAGGTCTGCGTCACCGATGTCGGGAAGTCGGTCTGCAGGGCCCCGGACGCGCCGCCCGCGACATAGTCCTTCTTGCCCCAGATCTCGGCGAGCGTGGTCAGCGCCTCCTTGACGGAGGGGTCTGTCCACTTGATCTCGTGCCGGGCGAGCTGGTCGTACTTCTCCGGGCCCGCCTGGGAGAGGTAGACGTTCTCGAACCAGTCGGTCAGCGTCCAGCCGTCGGCGCCGCCGACCGAGAACGGTGTGACTCCGGAGTCGTACACCGTCTGCGCGGCCGTGAGCAGTTCGTCCCACGTCTTCGGCTCGGCCGCGCCGGCGTTCTCGAAGACCTGCGCGTTGTACCAGACCAGCGACTTGTTGGCGGCCTTGTAGTAGACGCCGTACTGCTTGCCGTCGACCGTGCCGATGTCCTGCCAGCCCTGCGAGTAGTTCTTGGCGAGCTCCGCCTGCGCCTCGGCGCCCAGCGGCTTCGCCCAGCCCTTCTCCACGGCCTGTTTGATGGCGCCCGGCTGCGGCAGCATCGCCACGTCCGGCGGGGCGCCGCCCGCGACCTTCGAACCGAGGAAGTTGATGATGGGGTCCTGGGCGGGGACGAAGGTCACCTTGGCGCCGGTGCGCTTCTCGAACTCCGCGAGGACCTTCTTGAAGTTGGCCTGTTCGGCGCCGGTCCAGACGGCGGCGACCTCCAGGCTCTCGCCGTCCAGCTCGGGGAGCGTGACGGTGGTGCCGGTGTCGCCGTTCCCGCCGTCCTTGTCCTTGTCGCCGCCGCTGTCGTCGTCGCCTCCGCAGGCGGTGAGCGACACCGCGAGCACACCCGCGGCGATCGCGGCGGCGGCTCTCGTGGCCCTGCGGGTGTGGGGAGTTGTCACATGGCTTTCGGGCGACCTGCGTATTCGGATGAACCTGCTCGTCCTGCGCATCACTGCCCCGTTCTTCGTACTCCGTCGTACTTCGCCGAACGTTCGAGCGCTGTCCCGTGCGCTCTGGTCTACGCCCGGGGGATGGGGGTGGCAAGAGCGCGTCCCGTGTCAAGTCCGGGATCGTGACCCCGTCGTGACCAGGCGTCACCGGCGGCCTGAGTACCCCGGCTCATGACGCCCACCGCACGGGGCGGAATGCTGAGGACATGTTCATCAGACGATCAGTCGCCGCGGCCGCTCTCCTCGTGGTCACCCTGACCGCGTGCGGGACCGAGCCGAGCGGCGGGCAGGTGGCGGCGGGGGCGGGCAGCGCCCGGCCGTCGGAGAGCCCCCGGCCGTCCTTCAGCCCGCGGCCGAAGTGCGCGCGGCCCGCCGAGGCGCCCACCGTGCCCCCGTCACCCTCCGCTCCGTCGTCCTCCTCCGGGAGCGCGGACGGCCCCCGGGAGCAGAACGGGGACGGTGCGCCGCACTACGCCGAGAACCACGCCTACCGGATGCAGGGATCGCTGACCCCGGAGAGCCGGGCCTGGGGAGCGGCGTCGGCGGGGCTCATCCGGGCGGAGCTGGAGAAGGTGCGCGAGGAGGGCGGGGCCGGCGCGTACGGCGTGTTCGACGAGCGGCGGATCGCGGCGGCCCTATCCCGGCTCGGCTGCGGCGAGGAGCACGGGGTCTACATCGGCAACGGCTTCTACAGCGTGCACACGGGGGACGCCTGTGTGTCCGGCCGGGTGACGGAGGACCAGCTGACCGTCAAGGTGCACGGCGCCTACGCCGAGCCCCAGCCCGGCACCGGCCCCTGTGTCGAGAACCGGGGAGGCCACTGAGGGGCCTCCCCGGCACGCGGTCACAGCAGTGAGGGCACCTCCGCCGCCGAGACCTGCCGGGCCGCCCGTTCCAGCGCGCTGGCGAGCAGGGCCAAGTCGGTCGGGCCGTTGCCGAGCTCGCGCACCTGGCGGCGGGCCGGGGGGTCGCCCATCCGGTGCCACTCCAGGGGGACGACCGTCGGGCGCAGGGTCGCCGTCCGCGGGATGCGGCTCGTGACCCGGCCGCCCTGGAACGCCGTCTCCCGTCCGTCCGGGCGGGCCAGCCGGCCACGGCCCGGCGCCGGGTCGTCCGGGCCGCCGCCCGGCACGGGGGCGTCGAGCGTGACGCGCAGCGACGCCTGCCGCACCGGCTCGGTCTGTGCCGTCCGGGGGCAGGGACCGGTGGCCGTCACCAGGTGCACCCCCAGCCGCTCGCCGTCCCGCGCCACGGCCTCCAGCGCCCGCATCACCGATCCGGCGGCGGGCCTCCCCGGTGAGCCGAGCGCGGGGGAGACCAGCGCGTCCAGGTCGTCCACGACCACCACGAGGCGGGGCAGCGGCGGCGCGGCCTCCGTCTTGCGCCGGTCCGCGCCGGGCCGCAGCCGCAGCGTCGAACTGGGCGGGGCGTCCAGGTCGCCGTTCTGCTCGCCGGCGGATGCTCCCGCGCGGGAGGCGGCCGTCCGCTGGGCGACCATACGGTCCGACAGCTCGCGTCCGGTGTGCCACTCGGCGAAGTCGGAGCGGCCCAGCAGCTCGGCACGCCGCTTCAGCTCGGCGCTCAGGGACTGCGCGAACTCCCGCATCCGCACCGGGTCGCTGGCACCGAGACGCGTGGTGACATGCGGTACGTCCGTACACACCCGCAGGCCCTCGCCGTGCCCGGCGGCCGTCGCGGGGTCCCCCCGGCCGTCGACCAGCACGATGCCCAGCCGATCGGGGCGCTCGGCGGAGGCCAGCGAGGCGACGACCGCCCGCAGCAACTCCGAACGGCCGCTGCCCGGCGGCCCCTCGACCAGCAGATGCGGCCCGTCGGCGGCGAGGTCGGCGACGACCGGGCCGCGCGGTCCGGCGCCCAGTATGGCGGTGACGCGTCCGCCGAGCGCCTGGGTGTCGTCGGCCGCGTCCGCCCAGCGGGCCATCAGTGAGGCAGGGGTGGCCCGGGCCAGGCCCAGCTCGTCCAGCAGCCGCGCCGACTGGGGCAGCGGCGCGGACACGCGCGCGTGGCGCCCGCCCGCGGTGCCGTCGGTGCGCAGCGGCGCGAGCGCCCGGGCGAACCGCTCGGCCCAGGCCCGGGAGACCGCGTCGACGGTGGCGAGGGTGCCGTGGCCCACGGGGCCCGGGGCCGTCCCGGAGCCGGTCGCGGCCACCCGGAGCAGCCGCAGGGCGGTCGCCACGTCACCGCTGAGCAGGGCGACGGCCCCGCACTCCCGGAACGTCGGCGCCACCGCGCAGGCCGCCTCGTACGTCTCCGTCACCGGTGACGCGGGGGAGGCGGCGGCCGTCTCGGCGAGACACAGCAGATGGATGCCGGCCCGGGCGCCGTCCTGGGCCAGCCGGGCGACCGCCTCGCGGATGTCCGCGCCGCCTGGGTCGCCGTCCACGACGACCACGGTGTACGGGCCGTCGCCCGCCGGTACGGCGTCGGCCGGGCCGCCCGCGGCCGCGTGGTCGTGGTCCGCCAGTCGGCGGAGCAGTTCGTCGGTGCGGGCCGTGGCCTGTTCCCGGTCGTGCGCGAGCAGCAGGCGGCAGTCCTGGCCGTGCCCGGGGCGTACGTGCGGCAGCCAGCCCAGCCAGGACCACTCCGCGGTGCGCTCCTCCAGGGGGCGGGAGTGGTCCGCGGCGATCAGGACGATCTCCAGGGAGTCGGGGGAGTGCAGCGCCGCGAGCTGGGCCAGCACCGCGCGGGCCAGCCCGGCGAGGCGTTCACGCGGGCCCGCCAGTCCCAGCGAGCCGACCTCGCGCAGCCCCGAGGTGACCGGTACGGCGGGCAGCAGCCCCGAGCCGTCCGGCGCGGTCCGGTCCGCGGTGCCGAGCCGCACCGCGAGCGCCTCGGGGTGACCCGGCCCGCGCTCCCACAGCCGGGGGCCGGGCCCGAGCGCGGTCAGCAGCAGCGTGGCGGGGTCCGGCCAGGTCTCGGGGAGCACAGGGGCGGCCAGGTCCGGCTCGGGCGCGCGCCCGCCCGGATCCGCCCCGCGGCCGCCCCGCGCGTCCGCTGCCGCCTCCCGCTCCTGCCGTCCCCCGGCCAGCCGCCGGGCCCAGGCCCCGATGCCGCCCCGCTTCCGCCCGCCGGACGGCTGGGGGAGTTCGGTGCCGCGGACGGGGGTGCCTTTGCGGGAACCGGGGTCGCCGGGATTGGCGGGCACGTGGCCGTAGTGGGGATCGCGTACGTCACCGGTCGTGCCGACGGTGGGGCCCCCGGGGCCGGCGGAACCTCCGTGGCGCGCGTCGTGCGCGGTGCCGGTCGCACGGCCGGTGGGGTCCGCGGGGCCCTGGCGGGGCGCGCGGGAGCCGTGTGCGGGTGCGGCGCCGGGGGTGCCGGAGCCGTGGTCGGCATCGGCGTCGGGGGACCCGCCGTGGTGGCCGTCGCGCGTGGCACCGTGGGGTGCCCGTCCTTGAGCGGCCGTGGGCGCCTCGTCCCGCGAGTCGCCGTGGGTCGTGTCGGGAGCCCGGTGTCCCGGGGGGACGGGGCCGGAGGGCCCGACGCCGAACCCTTCGTCGAGCGGGCCGCTCCCCGCGTGCGTCTCGTCCCCGGCGGGCCCCGGCCGCGACACCCGCCGCCCCTTGGGCACCCGGGGCACGTCTCCCCGTGCCGCGATCCGCAGCGTGCGCCGGACGGAAGCGTCACCGTACCGCGCGCCCCCCGGCGCCCCACCCTGCTCCGGCACCGGCGACCCACCGGGCACCCGCCCGGGGTCCGTCTGCCCGCCGGGCGTGCGGTCGTCGGGGTTCTGCCCGGCGGGGGCCTGCCCGCCTTGGACTTGTCCGCCGTGCATCTGTCCGTGGGCGGTCTGTCCGTGGGGACCGTGCTGTGGGTGCTGCCCGTGGGGTGCGCGGTCGTCGGGGGTGTGGCCGCCCGGCGCCTGTCCGCCAGGAACCTGTCCGTGGGCGGTCTGCCCGCCGGGCCCGTGCTGAGGCAGCTGCCCTGCGGGGGCCTGCCCGCCTTGGACTTGTGCGCCGTGCATTTGTCCGTGGGCGGTCTGTCCGTGGGGACTGTGCTGTGGGTGCTGCCCGTGGGGTGCGCGGTCGTCGGGGGTGTGGCCGCCCGGCGCCTGTCCGCCGGGAACCTGTCCGTGGGCGGTCTGCCCGCCGGGCCCGTGCTGAGGTGGCTGCCCGTCGAGGGCCTGTCCGCCCGACACCTGCCCGCCGGGGCCGCCCGTAGTCGAGGCCGCCGAGCCGTAGGCGTGGTGGGTCCGTTCCTGGGGCGGGTCCGTGGGCTGCACGCGCGCGTGCGGCCTCGCCCCGGCGATGTCCGTGTCGCCGGTGACCGGTCCGCTCGTCACGTCACCGGAGACCTCCCCGCTCCCGTCCACCGCCGCCCGGGGCCCGGGCACCCGGACGTGTCCCTCGCCGTCCGGTGTCGTCGCCGCCCGCGCCGCGGGTCCCGCCGCCGGGGTCAGGCGCAGGGCCGACTCGCCGATGCGCAGCAGCGCGCCCGGGGCCAGGCGGACCGGGCGGGGGCCCACGCGCCGGCCGTCCAGGGTGGTGCCGTTGGTGGAGCCGAGGTCGGCGACCGAGACGCGGCCGTCGGAGGCCACCGTCACCGCGCAGTGCAGCCGGGAGACGTCCGGGTCGTCGAGCGGTACGTCGGCGTCCGCGGAGCGGCCTATGCGGATCTCGCCGCCGTGCAGCAGATGCACCCCGCCCGCGTCCGGACCGGCGACGACATGCAGCCGGGTCGGTGTGTCGTCCAGCTCGGGATGCGGCTCGGGCTCGCCCGGTGCGCCGACGGCCAGCACCGCGCCGTCGATCAGCGGCGGCTCACCCAGCGTGCAGCGCTGCGCGTCGAGGCGCTGGTCACCGGCGTACAGCACGGGCGTACCCGAGGAACCGGTCGTGCCGTCGCCGCCGGAGACCGCCGAGGCCAGCGCGGAGGCGACCGCGGCCAGGGCCGTGCCCGCGGGCGCCGTGACCAGCACGTCGCGGCTCGCGGCCCGCTCCCGCGCGGGGGAGGAGGGGCCCAGCGGGTCTACGACGGTCAGCCGGATCTGCATCGCCGTCAGCGGTCCCTTCTGCGCGAGCGCCCGCGACAACGGGGGAACGAAGCCGCCCCGCGGTCCCCCACCGCGGACTACCCCCACCACCACACGCGCACGTACGGCCAGTACTGCACGCATCCTCGCACCTGCCACCGACAACGCGCCCGCCCTCCGGCAGCAAATGATCTTGATTGGTCGGCTCTGCCCGCAAAAGTGCCTGACCAGTGACGCGCCGGTGATCGTTACGGGCTCACTTGAGATCGGTCACGTCCGGCATACGGCAACCAACGGACCGAGTGGAGCGTCTTTCCTTCGAACCGTCGAACACGGACGGGAGCCGGTACGTAATAGCAGGGGTCGAGATCGACCGGCCGGTATCCCGCGCGGCGGCACTACAGTGGGTCGGAACATTCCGCAGCAGGGTGGACCACGGTGTACGCCAGCCAAGCAAGCAGCAGGGAGCGCATGACGTGCGGCCGGTAGGGAGCAAGTACCTGCTCGAGGAGCCGCTCGGTCGCGGCGCCACGGGCACCGTCTGGCGAGCCCGCCAGCGGGAGACCGCGGGCGCCGAGGCGGCCGTACCGGGACAGCCCGGCGAGACCGTCGCGATCAAGGTCCTCAAGGAGGAGCTCGCGAACGACGCCGACGTCGTGATGCGGTTCCTGCGCGAGCGCTCGGTGCTGCTGCGGCTCACCCACCCCAACATCGTCCGGGTCCGCGACCTGGTGGTCGAGGGTGATCTGCTGGCGCTGGTCATGGACCTCGTCGAGGGCCCCGACCTGCACCGTTACCTCCGCGAGAACGGCCCCTTCACCCCGGTCGCCGCGGCCCTGCTGACCGCGCAGATCGCCGACGCGCTCGGTGCCAGCCACTCCGACGGCGTGGTGCACCGGGACCTGAAGCCCGCCAACGTCCTGCTCCGGCAGACCGGCGGCGAGATGCACCCGATGCTGACCGACTTCGGCATCGCCCGCCTCGCCGACTCCCCGGGCCTGACCCGCACCCACGAGTTCGTCGGCACGCCCGCGTACATCGCGCCGGAGTCCGCCGAGGGCCGCCCGCAGACCTCCGCCGTCGACATCTACGGCGCCGGCATCCTGCTGTACGAGCTGGTCACCGGCCAGCCCCCGTTCTCCGGCGGCTCCGCCCTCGAGGTGCTGCACCAGCACCTGAGCGCCGAACCCCGTCGCCCCTCCACGGTCCCCGACCCGCTGTGGACGGTCATCGAGCGCTGTCTGCGCAAGAACCCCGACCAGCGGCCCAGCGCCGAGAACCTCGCGCGCGGCCTGCGGGTCGTCGCCGAGGGCATCGGGGTGCACGCGAACTCCGCGCAGATCGCCGCCGCGGAGAACGTCGGCGTGCTCCTCGCGCCCGACCCGACGCCCGCGCCGGTGCCCGACGCCCCCGGTGCCGCCGACCCGACGCAGGTGCTGCCGCACGGCGCGGGCGGCTACGACCCCAACGGCGCGACCAGCGTCCTGCCGCAGACCGGCGGACCGGCCGGTGCCGCCGACCCCACGGCCGTCATGCCCCCGGTGCCGCCGGGGCAGCCGGGGCAGCCCGGCGGGCCGGGACCCGAGAACCCGCACCCCTGGCAGAACCAGCTCCGCGCGGCCCGCGACCGCAACGAGCAGACCCAGGTCCAGTACCTCGACCCGAGCCAGGACCCGCTGCGCCGCCGCCCCCAGCGGCAGGTCGCCCGGCCCCAGCAGCCGCCGCAGCGCCGCCCGCAGCCCCAGCCGCAGCCCGGCCCGGGGTACGGCTACCCGCCGCAGCACCAGCCCCAGCAGTACGCCCCGCCCCCGCAGCAGCCCCAGCGGCCGCAGCAGCCCCAGCCGCAGCGGTACGCGCCGCCGCCGGAGCCGCAGCGTCCGGCCCGCGAGCCCCGGCAGCCCCGGCAGCGCAGCGCCAACCCGATGCGGATCCCCGGGCTCGGCTGCCTCAAGGGGTGCCTGTTCACGATCGTCATCCTGTTCGTCGCGGGCTGGCTGGTCTGGGAGCTGAGCCCGCTCCAGGACTGGATCGGCACCGGCAAGGGCTACTGGGACCAGCTCACCGACTGGTTCGGCGCCGTGACGGGCTGGATCCAGGACCTGGGCGGCCCCGAGGAGCCCTCGGCGCCCTCCGGCACGAGCTGAGCTCGTTTGCTGATTTGTCGACATCTGGGGGTCGATTTCCGTATCCCCGGTGAAGGCCGGCTGTCCGGACGCGTAGTTTTAGCGACAACACGCGTCGGTAGGAGCAGTCTTGGCACGGAGAATCGGCAGCCGGTACACCGCCCATCAGATCCTCGGGCGGGGCAGCGCCGGCACGGTGTGGCTGGGCGAGGGCCCCGACGGGCCCGTCGCCGTCAAGCTGCTGCGTGAGGATCTCTCCTCGGACCAGGAGCTCGTCGGCCGCTTCGTGCAGGAGCGGACGGCGCTGCTCGGTCTGGAGCATCCGCACGTCGTCTCCGTGCGCGATCTGGTGGTCGACGGCAACGACCTCGCGCTGGTCATGGACCTGGTCCGGGGCACGGACCTGCGCACCCGCCTCGACCGGGAGCGCAGGCTGGCGCCGGAGGCCGCGGTGGCGATCGTCGCCGACGTCGCGGACGGGCTGGCGGCGGCCCACGCCGCCGGTGTCGTGCACCGGGACGTGAAGCCGGAGAACGTGCTCCTCGACATGCAGGGCCCGCTCGGCCCCGGCGGCTCGCACCGCGCCCTGCTCACGGACTTCGGCGTGGCGAAACTCATCGACACCCCGCGCCGCACCCGCGCCACGAAGATCATCGGGACGCCCGACTATCTGGCGCCGGAGATCGTGGAGGGCCTGCCGCCGCGGGCCTCGGTCGACATCTACGCGCTCGCCACGGTCCTGTACGAGCTGCTCGCCGGCTTCACGCCGTTCGGCGGCGGCCACCCGGGCGCGGTGCTGCGCCGCCACGTCACCGAGACGGTCGTCCCCCTCCCCGGCATCCCGGACGAGCTGTGGCAGCTGCTGGTGCAGTGCCTGGCGAAGGCCCCGGCGTCCCGGCTGCGCGCCTCCGAGCTGGGCGCCCGGCTGCGGGAGCTGCTGCCGATGCTGGAGGGGATGCCGCCGCTGGACGTGGACGAGCCGGACGCCGAGCCGGAGGAGGAGACGGGGGAGGAGGTCCCCGCGTCCGGCACCTCCCCGGCCGCCGGGGAGCCGGTACGGCGTCGCGGCGCGGTCCCGCTGGTCCCGGGAGCGAAGCCGTCCGACTCCAACCGCGACACGCACACGTCGATGAGGGTGCCCGCCCCCGACGAACTGGCCGGCGGTGCCCGCGGCACGGCCCGCGCCCCCCGCGCGGCCGGCGCCCCCCGCCCCGGTTCGGCCCGCAACCGCGCGGTGACCCGCCGGCGCCGCCTGACCCTGGCGGTCGCGGCGGTCCTCCTGGCAGCAGCCGGCGTAGGCACCTGGCTGGCCACGACCGACGATCCCCCCACCCCACCCCAGGACAGCCAGAACTCGGCTCCGACCACCCCCTAGGAGCAGCACCCCCAGGGGCGCGGGGAACTGCGCGAAGGGGGTCTGGGGGCGGAGCCCCCAGGGGACGGGACGGGAAGGGGCGGCGGGGGCGAAACAACCACGCACCCCACCCGCCCCCGCCGCGCCCCCACCCACCCCACCCGTCCCCGCCCGGCGAGGGCCGACGCGCGGAACCGTTACGCTGGAGGGCGTGGCAGTCGTCGATGTATCCGAAGAGCTCAAGTCCCTCTCCTCGACCATGGAGTCGATCGAGGCCGTCCTGGACCTCGACAAGCTGAGGGCAGACATCGCCGTGCTCGAGGAGCAGGCGGCCGCGCCGTCCCTGTGGGACAACCCGGACGAGGCGCAGAAGATCACCAGCAAGCTCTCCCACCTCCAGTCCGAGGTGCGGAAGGCCGAGGCGCTGCGCGGCCGGATCGACGATCTCGCCGTGCTCTTCGAGATGGCCGAGGAGGAGGACGACCCGGACACCCGCGCGGAGGCCGAGTCGGAGCTCGCGTCGGTCAGGAAGGCGCTGGACGAGATGGAGGTCCGGACCCTCCTCAGCGGCGAGTACGACTCCCGTGAGGCGCTGGTGAACATCCGCGCCGAGGCCGGGGGCGTCGACGCCGCCGACTTCGCCGAGAAGCTCCAGCGCATGTATCTGCGCTGGGCCGAGCAGCACGGCTACAAGACCGAGCTGATCGAGACCTCGTACGCGGAGGAGGCCGGCATCAAGTCGACCACCTTCTCCGTGCAGGCGCCCTACGCCTACGGCACCCTCTCCGTCGAGCAGGGCACGCACCGTCTGGTGCGCATCTCGCCGTTCGACAACCAGGGCCGCCGCCAGACCTCCTTCGCGGGCGTCGAGGTGCTCCCCGTGGTCGAGCAGACCGACCACATCGAGATCGACGAGTCCGAACTGCGCGTGGACGTCTACCGCTCCTCCGGCCCCGGCGGCCAGGGAGTGAACACCACCGACTCCGCGGTGCGCCTCACCCACATCCCCACCGGCATCGTCGTCTCCTGCCAGAACGAGCGCTCGCAGATCCAGAACAAGGCCACCGCCATGAACGTCCTCCAGGCGAAGCTGCTGGAGCGGCGCCGTCAGGAGGAGCAGGCCAAGATGGACGCCCTCAAGGGCGACGGCGGCAACTCCTGGGGCAACCAGATGCGTTCGTACGTGCTGCACCCCTACCAGATGGTCAAGGACCTGCGCACGGAGCACGAAGTCGGCAACCCCGAGGCCGTGTTCAACGGTGAGATCGACGCGTTCCTCGAGGCCGGAATTCGCTGGCGCAAGCAGCAGGAGAAGTAACTCCCGGCACGCACGACGATTTGTCGACAAGGCAACTGCCGTCCCGGTGGCGGCAGTTGCCTTTTGTTTGCCGGGGTTGTCCGGGATTTACATCACACTCACAGCTTCCTTGTCCCGCAAAGCGCACGTAGCCGGACATCGCGCACGCAACGGCCTTGACGTTCTTTTGGAAAATGGGAAGGGTGAAGCTGGCATGCGTATCTCTGGGGCGCATGTGAACCGGGGGGCGTTTCACCGCAGCAACCTCCGTTGATCACGGCCCCGAGCGCCGCCTCACTGACGATGAGCTACTGGGGGTAGCAACCACATGACCAAGAAGACGCGGATCCGTGTCGCCCGGATCGCGGCGGGCGCCGTGATCGCGGCCGGTGCCTCGCTGACGGCGGCCGGCGCGGCCTCCGCCCTCGACATCGGCGTGAGCGCCGAGGTGAACGACGAGGGTCTCGGGGTCAACGCGGAGGTCGGGGACGACGAGCCCAACCCCGAGAACCCGGAGATCCCGACGGAGCCCGAGCAGCCGGAGGAGCCGGAGCAGCCCGAGGAGCCGGAGGAGCCCACCGAGCCGGAGATTCCGACCGAGCCCGAGGAGCCCACCGAGCCCGAGGAGCCCACCGAGCCGGAGGAGCCCACCGAGCCGGAGGAGCCCACCGAGGAGCCCTCGGAGGACCCGACCACCCCGGGTAACGGCGGCGGCAACGGTGGCGGCAACGCCGCCGACCCCGACGGCGGCGCCTCCACCCAGGACCAGGGTTCGTCCGCCCTCACCGACACCGGCGAGGAAGCCCCCGCCACCTCGGCCCAGGGCAACGGCAAGGAGCTCGCCGAGACCGGTGCCGCCGAGACCACCTTCCTGGTGATCGGCGCCGCCACGATGATCGCCGGCGGTATCGGCTTCCGCGTGCTGCCGCGCCTGATGACCGGCCGCGGGGGTGCCGCCGCCTGACGGTGGCGACGCGTGTACGCACCGTACGCATGACGTAAGGGCGAAGGGCCCGGAGCGCCACAGCGCTCCGGGCCCTTCGTCACATCCCTACATCCCCGTCCCGGGCGTCAGACGGTCTGCTGGGCGAGCAGCGCCACCGCCGCGATCAGCACCGCCAGCAGGGCGATCAGCGTCATGGGGTTCAGCCCGGCGAAGAGATTCTCCTGCTGCAGCCGCTCGCGGTTCGCGCGGCACACCGGGCACCGGCCCTCGCTCACGGGCGCGGCGCAGTTCGCGCACACCAGCCGGTCATACGTCATGCGCTCGCCCTCCTCGCACCGGTTCCACTTGCTCAACGCCCACACCCACGCGAACGTTCCCCCCTTCCACTGTGCCAGGTTCCCGCGGAAGCCGCTCAGGGGTCGCTCCGCAGGGAAGGCCCGGCGGCGGAACAAAACGGCGCATCTGTTCCGCAACCCCCTCCGGTGCCTGCGCTCGCCTCCCCGGTTCGCGTATGGTCACGCTCATCTACCCCCGGCTACCCGTGGTGCATCCGTGATCCGATTCGACAACGTGTCCAAGGCCTACCCCAAACAGAACCGTCCTGCCCTCAGGGATGTCTCCCTGGAGGTCGAGAAGGGCGAGTTCGTGTTCCTCGTGGGGTCCTCCGGCTCCGGAAAGTCCACCTTCCTGCGGCTGATTCTCCGCGAGGAGCGGGCCAGCCACGGGCAGGTCCACGTCCTGGGCAAGGATCTCGCCCGCGTCTCCAACTGGAAGGTGCCGCAGATCCGGCGCCAGCTGGGGACGGTCTTCCAGGACTTCCGGCTGCTCCCCAACAAGACGGTCGCCGAGAACGTCGCCTTCGCGCAGGAGGTGATCGGCAAGTCGCGCGGTGAGATCCGCAAGTCCGTGCCCCAGGTGCTCGACCTCGTCGGGCTCGGCGGCAAGGAGGACCGGATGCCCGGCGAGCTCTCCGGCGGTGAGCAGCAGCGCGTCGCCATCGCCCGGGCCTTCGTCAACCGGCCCAAGCTGCTGATCTGCGACGAGCCCACCGGCAACCTCGACCCGCAGACCTCCGTCGGCATCATGAAGCTGCTCGACCGGATCAACCGGACGGGCACCACCGTGGTGATGGCGACGCACGACCAGAACATCGTGGACCAGATGCGCAAGCGCGTCATCGAGCTGGAGAAGGGCCGTCTCGTCCGCGACCAGGCACGCGGCGTCTACGGCTACCAGCACTGACGCTCCACGGAAAGGCTTGATCAGACGCCATGCGCGCCCAGTTCGTCCTGTCGGAGATCGGCGTCGGTCTCCGCCGCAACCTGACGATGACCTTCGCGGTCGTCGTCTCCGTCGCCCTGTCGCTCGCCCTGTTCGGAGGGTCGCTCCTGATGAGCGACCAGGTGAACACGATGAAGGGCTACTGGTACGACAAGGTCAACGTCTCCATCTTCCTGTGCAACAAGAGTGACGCCGAGTCCGACCCCAACTGCGCCAAAGGCGCGGTGACCGACGACCAGAAGGGCCTGATCAAGGCCGACCTGGAGAAGATGTCGGTCGTCGACACGGTGACGTACGAGTCGCAGGACGAGGCGTACAAGCACTACAAGGAGCAGTTCGGCGACTCCCCGCTGGCCAGTTCCCTCACGCCGGACCAGATGCAGGAGTCGTACCGCATCAAGCTGAAGGACCCGGAGAAGTACCAGGTCATCGCGACCGCCTTCGACGGGCGGGACGGCGTGCAGTCGGTGCAGGACCAGAAGGGCATCCTGGACAACCTCTTCGGCCTGCTGAACGGCATGAACTGGGCCGCCCGCGCGGTGATGGCGCTGATGCTGGTGGTCGCCCTGATGCTGATCGTGAACACGGTGCGCGTCTCCGCGTTCAGCCGCCGCCGCGAGACCGGCATCATGCGGCTGGTCGGCGCCTCCGGCTTCTACATCCAGGCGCCGTTCATCATGGAGGCCGCGGTCGCCGGACTGATCGGCGGCACGCTCGCGTGCGGGTTCCTGCTGATCGCGCGGTACTTCATCATCGACCACGGACTGGCCCTGTCCGAGAAGCTGAACCTCATCAACTTCATCGGCTGGGACGCCGTCCTGACGAAGCTCCCACTGATCCTCGCGACCAGCCTGCTGATGCCGGCGCTGGCCGCGTTCTTCGCGCTGCGCAAGTATCTCAAGGTGTGACTCTTGCCAAGAGGGGCGTGCGGCCAACCGGCCGTGCGCCCCTTCGCGTTGTCCTAGACTCACCGGCATGTCAGGTCGTGCCCTGTTCTGCCAGCCCCGCCGCATCGGCCGCGGGGCCGCCCTGACCTTGGTGTTCGCCAGCGTGCTCGTGGCCGGTGCGGCCACCGGCAGCTTGCCCGGGGCCGACCGCGAGAACCCGGACGACGGGACCCGTTCCGCCGCCCCCGTGGGCCACCACGCGGACGTCGCACGGGCGGCGGAGGAGGCCGCCGCGGACGGCACGTCCCCCATGGAGGCCGCCCAGCGCGCAGTGAGCCGCAGCGGGGACCGCTGGGCCGCCGTCTACTCACCGGGCGAGTACGAGGAGTTCGAGGAGTCCCTGGACGGCCGGTACACGGGCGTCGGCCTGTGGGCCCGCGAGCGGGACGGCCGTATCGAGGTGACGAAGGTGGGCAGCGACACGCCCGCGGCGGAGGCCGGCATCCGCGCGGGGGACCGGCTGCGCAGCGTCGACGGGCGGCGGGTGGACGGCCGGCCGGTCACGGAGGTCGTCTCGTTACTGCGCGGCGACACCACCGGCGAGAGCGCCGGGACCACGGTCCGTCTCGGTCTGGAACGCGGCACGCGCGCGTGGCACGAGACCGTACGCCGGGCCCGGCTGTCCCGGGACACCGTGACCGTCCGCGAGCTCCCCTCCCGGGTCACCGTGATCGAGGTCGGCGCCTTCACCAAGGGCTCCGGCGAACAGGTCCGCACCGCGGTACGGCAGGCCCCGGCCGCCGCCGGGATCGTCCTCGACCTGCGGGGCAACTCCGGGGGACTGGTCGCCGAGGCGGTCACCGCGGCCTCCGCCTTCCTCGACGGGGGCCTGGTCGCCACCTACGACGTCGAGGGCGAGCAGCGCGCCCTGCACGCCGAGCCCGGCGGCGACACCGCCAGACCCCTGGTCGCGCTCGTCGACGGCGGGACGATGAGCGCGGCCGAGCTCCTCACCGGTGCCCTGCAGGACCGCGGACGGGCGGTCGTGGTGGGCTCCCGCACCTTCGGCAAGGGCTCGGTCCAGATGCCGACCGAGCTGCCCGACGGCTCCGTCGCCGAGCTGACCGTCGGCCACTACCGCACCCCCTCCGGCCGGGGTGTCGACGGCCACGGCCTCACCCCCGACCTGGAGGCCGACGAACGGGCGCTCCAGCGGGCCGAGACGGTCCTCAGCGGACTCGGCCGCTAGCCTCCGCCCCGGCGCACGGTCGGTAATCGGCTTCCCGCGGACCCCCTCCGTAGTGCGAAAATGGGCGGCACTATGGCTAAGGAAAAAGGGCGCAAGCTGATCGCGCAGAACAAGAAGGCGCGGCACGACTACCTCATCATCGACACCTACGAGGCCGGCCTGGTCCTCACCGGCACCGAGGTGAAGTCCCTGCGTCAGGGACGGGCGTCGCTGGTGGACGGCTTCGTCCAGCTGACCGACGACGAGGCGTGGCTGCACAACGTGCACGTGCCGGAGTACAGCCAGGGCACGTGGACCAACCACAGCGCGCGGCGCAAGCGCAAGCTGCTGCTGCACCGCGAGGAGATCGACAAGCTGGAGTCCAAGTCCCAGGAGACGGGACACACCATCGTGCCGCTCGCCCTGTACTTCAAGGACGGCCGCGCGAAGGTGGAGATCGCGCTGGCCAAGGGCAAGAAGGAGTACGACAAGCGGCAGACGCTGAGGGAGAAGCAGGACCGGCGCGAGGCCGAGCGGACGATCTCCGCGATCCGCCGCAAGCAGCGGGCCTGACCCCCCGGGAATAGGCTGGCACGGTCGTGCGTTGGTCACGTACGATGGCACCTGCACCCCAGGAGGGTGCGCGCCCCCTCTCCGGAGGGTTTGAAAAATCAACATGGGGATGATCGGTTTCGACAGCGGCTGTCGAGGCAGGGGAAGCGTGTCGAGGAAGCGGCCATGATCTCGTAAACCACAGGCCGAAAAAAATAATCGCCAATTCCAAGCGCGATTCCTCCCAGCAGGCCTTCGCCCTCGCTGCCTGATCTCAGGTAGCAGAGCGAGCCTCCTACTAAGGGAGTGTCAGCCCGGGGGTGTTCCCGACCCGGATCCTGGCATCAGCTAGGGAACTAAACCTTGATCCCGGTCACGGGGTGAAGAGGGAAACCAAACAGTGACTGGGCCCGTCGGAGACTTGTTCGCGTGATCTCCGGGGCCGAGAAAAGCGAAGCGGACTGCACACGGAGAAGCCCTGGTTCTGCACCGTTGGACGCGGGTTCGATTCCCGCCATCTCCACTCATCCCGTGTGGGCACGGGCCCCGTCGCGTCGAGCGGCGGGGCCTTTGTCATGAGGACACATGATCAGGGCCCGAGGATGTGGGGCCCGGACCCATATCGGGAGGTGCTTCACGCTTCTACGTTCCCTCCCCATGACACAGACCAGAGCCGCACTGCGCCCCACCGTGCTGACGGCCCTCCTGGCCGCCCTCCTCTCCGTCCTCCTCGCCCCCGCCCCGGCCTCCGCGGCCGCCTCCCTCCAGGAGGTCACCGGCTTCGGCAGCAACCCCGGCGCCCTGAAGATGTACCGGTACGTCCCCGACGGGCTGCCCACCGGCCGGCCCGTGGTCGTGGCCCTGCACGGCTGCACCCAGAACGCCGCCGGATACGCCGAGGGCACCGGCTGGACGCGGCTGGCCGACCGCTGGGGCTTCTCCGTCGTGCTGCCGCAGCAGCAGAGCGGCAACAACCTCAGCCAGTGCTTCAACTGGTTCCAGACCTCCGACATCCGGCGCGGGCAGGGCGAGGCCGCCTCCCTCGCCCAGATGGTCGACCGGCAGCTCGCCGACGTCTCCGGCGACCCCTCGCGTGTATACGTCACGGGACTGTCCGCCGGGGGTGGGATGACCGCCGTGATGATGGCGGCGTACCCGGAGAGGTTCGCCGCGGGCGGCGTCGTCGCCGGGCTGCCGTACGGATGCGCCCAGGCCGCGGGATCGCCGTACGTGTGCATGTACGTCGGCGCCACACAGACCCCAGGGCAGTGGGGCGACCGGGTACGCGCCGCGCGGCCCGGGTACACCGGCCCCTGGCCGGCGCTCACCGTCCTGCACGGCACGGCCGACTACACGGTGAAGCCCGCCAACATGACCGATCTGGTGGAGCAGTGGACCGATGTGCACGGCGCCGACCGCACCGCCGACGTCAGTGACACCGTCGCCGGTCATCCGCACCAGGTCTTCCGGGGGCCGGGCGGCGACGCGGTGGTCGAGACGTACAGCCTGACCGGCATGGGACACGGCCAGCCCGTCGACCCCGGCAGCGGGGACGAACAGTGCGGGACGGCCGGGGCGTACTTCCTGGACGTGGGCCTGTGTGCCGCGTACCGGCTCGGAAAGGCCTGGGAACTGGGCTGAACCGGTGCGTCGTCACACCCCGCGCGGTGCCGTGCTCGCCCGCTGCGTCAGACGCGGCGGCAGCAGGGTGGTCCCCGGTACGGGAGCACCGGACAGCTTGCGTATCAGCAGGCGCACCGCGCGGGTGCCCAGTTCGGCGGACGGCACGGCGACCGAGGTGACCGGTGTGCGGGCCGTCGCGGCGACCGGGGCCGGGCAGACGGCGACGAGGGAAACATCGCCGGGGACGCGCAGCCCCAGGTGCTCGAAGGCGTCGAGCAGCGGGTCGACGAGCGGTTCGTTGTGTACGACCACCCCGGTCAGCGCGGGCAGCTCGCGCAGCAGCCGCTCGGCGACCGCGCGGGCGGCGTCCGCGCCGGTCCCGCACGGGTGCACGGTGGAGGTGAGCCGGTGCCGGTCGGCGGCCGAGGTGAAGCCGTCCACCAGCCGCCGCGCGAACGCGGTCCGCCGTACGTAGACCTCCGGCGGCGAGCCGACCAGCGCCACCGTCCGGTGGCCGAGCCGGGCCAGATGCTCCACGCACAGCTCACCGGCCGCCCGGAAGTCCAGATCGACGCAGGTCAGACCCTCCGGCTCAGCGGGTAAGCCGATCAGTACGGACGGTAAGGAACGGGAGCGCAGCAACGGCAGCCGGGAGTCCTGGAGCTGTACGTCCGTCAGGATCACCCCGTCCGCGAGCCCGGTCTCCGCCACCCGCCCGATTCCCTCCTCGCCCTCCTCCTGGGTGAGCAGCAGGACGTCGTGGTCGTGGGCGCGGGCGGCGGTGACCACGGACACCGCGAACTGCGTCACCACCGGCACGTGGATGCCGGAGCGCATCGGGACGGCGAGGGCCAGCACTCCCGATCTGTGTCCGCGCGCACGGCCGCCGACGTCCGCGCGGTAGCCCAGTTCGCGCACGGCGGCCTGGACCCGGAGCCGGGTCGCGTCGGAGATCGGGCGCTTGCCGCTCAGCGCGTACGACACCGTGCTGGGGGAGACCCCGGCGCGCCGGGCCACATCCGTGATCGTCACCATCGGGAGTCCTCGTCCGCACGGTCCGTGGGGGATGCAGAAGCGGTCGGCACCGTAGTCGAAGCGCTTCGACGGGTGAAGGTATGTGCGGGACCTGTGTGCGTCAATGGGTCGCGAGGGAATCGGTGGAGCGGTTCGACGACCCGAACGGCACGAGGGTGCACAGGGCGACGAGCAGGGCGACCGCGGCCGCCGCCACCGGCACGCCGTACCCGGCCGTCGCCGATACGTGCTCCACCGTCCAGCCGCCGACCGCGCTGCCGCAGGCGATCCCGCCGAGCAGACCGGTCACCGCGAGCGTCATGCCCTCGTTCAGCCGGCCCTCGGGGGTGTACCGCTGCACCAGGGTCATGGTGGTGACCATCGTCGGGGCCGTCGCCATCCCGGCGAACAGCAGCGCGGCGGCCAGGACCAGGAGCGAGCCGGTGAGACCGGCCGCGAGCAGCGGCAGGGTCATCAGCGCGGTCATCCCGGCCAGGCACCACGGCAGGAGGGAGTGTGCGGACCCCGCCGGGCGTATCGCCCCGAACAGCAGCCCCGCCGCGCAGGAACCGGCCGCCTGGAGCGCGAGCACCGCACCGGACGTCGCGCGGTGCCCCTGGGCGTCCGCGAACGCGATGGTGACGACCTCCATCGAGCCGAACACCGCGCCCGTCGCCAGACACACGGCCAGCAGTGGGCGCATGCCCGGAGCCCGGAACGGCGCCCGCGCGGTGGAGGCCCGGACGACCGGCGGCTCGGTCGACCGCTGGGCGGTGAACAGCAGGACGCCCGTCAGCAGCAGCACGGCGCCCACGAGGGTGCCCGCCTCCGGGAAGAACGTCCCGCACAGGAAGGCCGCGAGCACGGGGCCGAGCATGAAGCACAGTTCGTCCGCGGCCTGTTCGAAGGAGTTGGCGGTGTGCAGCGCCTCGGGGTTCCCCTTCAGCAGGTGGGCCCAGCGGGCCCGGGACATGCCGCCGGTGTTGGGCGTGGTGGCGGTGGCCGCGTAGGAGGCGAACAGCGTCCAGTTGGGGGCGCCGTGACGCACGCAGAGCAGCAGCGCGAGGGAGCCGAGCACGGCGAACGCCGTGGCGGGCAGGGCGACACGGGCCTGCCCGTACCGGTCGACCAGGCGCGCGGTCCAGGGCGCGACCACGGCGGTCGCCGCCAGGCCCGTCGCGGTGACGGCGCCGGCGAGGGCGTACGAACCCCGCGTTCCGGCGATCATCACGACCGCGCTCACGCTGAACATGCCCATCGGCAGCCGGGCGATCAGATTCCCCGCCGTGAACGCGCGGGCGCCGGGCAGCGCGAAGAGGCGGCGGTAGGGGCCCCTCGCGCGGGGCTCGCTCCGGGTGCGCGGGCCGAAGTCGGCGGCGACCAGGGTGTCGGCGGTGACGGTGAGCAGGGGAGTGTCCGGGGAGGTCGGCTGAGGCATGGCACCACCGTCGCCCCGGTACGGGCCGGCGGTCCAACACCTTCCCGGGCCCGATTCACGCACCCGTGTTGTAAGTTCGCGGGATGTCCGCACCCTCCCACCTCGACCCGCGTCTGCTGCGCGCCTTCGTGACCGTCGCCGAGGAACTCCACTTCACCCGGGCCGCCGTGCGCCTCTACGTCGCCCAGCAGGCGCTCAGCCGGGACGTGCGGCGGCTGGAGCGGGAGCTGGGCAGTGATCTGTTCGTGCGCAGCACCCGCCAGGTGACGCTCACCGCCGACGGCGAACGTCTGCTGCCGTACGCCCGCGCGGTGCTCCAGGCGCAGGAGGACCTGCTCGCCGCCGCCGGACGGACCCGGCCGCTGCTGGTCGATCTCAACTCCCCCGGCCTGGAGACGCCGCGCCGAGTGCTGCACCGGGCCCGTGAACTCGCTTCCGGCCACGAGCTGATGGCCCGCTACGAGAGCGGGCTGACCGGCGCCGCGGGGGAACTGCTCGCGGGGCGGCTCGACGCGTCGTTCGGACGGTTCGCGGGACTCGCCCCCGCGCTGCGGTCCGGACTCGACCACCAGCCCGTCCGCCACGAACCCATGGCGATCGTGCTGCCCGAGGACCACCGGCTGGCCCCGCTGCCCGAGGTGCCGCTGGCCGAGCTGGCCGGCGAGACGGTGTACGCCGGAGCCGGGAACCCCCGCACACCGGAGTGGACCGACCTGGCCCGGCAGTTGTTCCAGGGGCGGGGGATCACGCTCGCGCCGCCGGCGCCGCTGGCGATCGGGGAGGAGGAGTTCCAGCGGATTATGGCCAGAACGCGTCACCCGATCCTCGCCGTCGTGGACTTCCCGCCGCTGCCGTCGATGGTCCTGCGGCCGCTCGTGGACCCGGTTCCGCTGTCGCCGGTGTCCTTGGTGTGGCGGAGAGGGTTGGTTCACCCCGCTCTGGACGGACTTCGACGGGCCGCGGCCCTGGTCGGCGCGGAGGAGGGCTGGCTGAGGGTCCCCGTGGACGGATGGATTCCGGCCAGCGACTCTGTCGTGATGGCGTCCCCGTGATGTCTCGCAATTGACACGAAAGGCCACGCGGCAAACACAGAACCTCCGCGTGCGCTACATTCAATGCCTGAGCACAGTGTGATAAACGGGGCGCTCGGAGCGGGTGGGGGCCCGTACTGCGGCAAGTGCTCAGGTCGTACGCGCACCCGGATCTGTCCCTGGGGGGAAGTGCGTGCGCGTGGAAAAGTGGCGAGAAGACGCCCAACTCGAGAAGTTCGAGGACGCAACGGCGGCCGAGGAACTTCCGGAGGACGAGGGTGACGGGGACTCCACGGAGACCGACTCGATCGAGGACCGCTGGGCCCGCATCGGAGTCTTCCCCACCGTGACCAACAAGCCGCCGCGCGGCCCCGCTCCCCGCGCGGACCGCACGGTATCCCTCCGCATGGACTCCGCGCGAACCACGGCCCCGCCCAAGGAGCGCCCGTCGGCCACCCCCGACGAGGACGCGGCCCCCTCCTCCGCCCTGCGCGGCGAGCAGGTGCCCGCCCCGAAGGACGCCGATCGTTCGGCCCCGCTCCGCGACCGGCGCACGCCCGCCCCGCACGACGCGGACCGCACCACCTCCCTCCTCCGCAAGGAGCCCGCGGACACCCCGCGCGACACCGCCACGGCTTCCCCCGACGAGGACGCGTCCTCCCCGCGCGACGCCAGCGACGCCGCCACCCCCCGCGGTGAGCGGGCGTCGGACCCGCGGAAGGCGAACCGGGTCGCGCCGTCCCGCGGCGAGCAGGTGGACGGTCCGTCGGCTTCGCGGGACGACCGCGCGGGCCGCGCGGCCCCTGCGCGCGACGGGGACGACGGCCCGACGGCTCCGCGCGGCGACCGCGCGGACGCGGGTCGTGAAACCGCTCCGCGCGACGCGGACAGAACCGCGGCACTGCTCCGCAAGGAGGCCGCGGACGCACCGCGCGGTGAGCGTGCGTCCGGTGTGCGTGACACGGGCCCGGCCGCCGAGTCGCCCGACGGGGAGCAGACCACGGTGCTGCGCAGTCCCCGTGCCGGTGCCGGGGCGAAGCGTCCCTGGCCCGCTTCGTCCGCGGGCGCCGCCGCGGGCGCCGCCGTCCGGGACCCGTGGCAGGAGGAGGAGCCCTCCGGCGAGGCCGTCGCGGTCACGCACGATCCGCACGAGGTGACCGTCCAGCTCGACGCCGTGCAGTTCGCGGACGGTGTGCTGCGCCGGGCGCCCGCCCGTCCGAACGCGGGTCAGGAAGGCTCCGACGGACCCGTGTTCGTCGACGAGTCCGGCCGCCGCAGCCGCAGGTACCGCCGTATCGGCATGACCATCGGTCTGGTCTGCGCGGGCTACGCCGTCGTCATCGTCGCCACGCTGCTGTCCGGCAAGTCCGACGCCCCCTGGCTGCCCGTGCCCGGACAGCAGCAGGAGCAGCAGCCCGCGGGCAAGGTGGAGACCACCCCGAAGCCCGGGGAGACGGACGCCACCCCCGGCGCCGGCACCAGCCTCCTCCCGGGCGGCTCCCCGAGCCCGGGCGCTCCCACCCTGCCCGAGCCCGGCGCCAGCATCGCCGCCCCCGGCACGACCGCCGACCCGGACGAGCCCGGCGCGACCGCCGACCCGAAGCCCTCCCAGACCCGCAAGACCCAGAAGCCGGGCACCGGATCCGACGACGACCCCGCGTCGGAAGCCCCCGCGGAGACGCCGACCACCGCGCCGGCCGACCCGCCGCCGCCCGCGGACGACCCCGCCCCGGAGACGACCGCCCCCACGGACGGCAGTGCCGGCGGCACCGACGTCACCGGTGTCGACACCAACGCCGCCGCCCCCGCCGCCCGCCCGGTCGCCGACGAGAGCCCCGACGCCGAGCCGGAGCCCTCCGCCCCGCCCGCCGCACCGTCCCCGGAGTACGTCCTCTGATGGCATCCCGAACCCGCCGTCGCCGGCTGCCCTTGCGGCTGCTGCTGCCGGTGCTCTTCCTCGTCGCCCTGATGGCGATGCTCATGCTGCGCGGCTACGTGCACAGCGAGATCCTCGCCGACCACCGCGTCCAGTCCCCGGCCGCGTCCGACCAGGTGCCGGAGAAGGTCCTGGAGGGCGGCCCGGTCCTGGACACCCGCGGCGGCCGCGCGGAGACCCTGCGCGTGCCCGACCGTCATGTGGTGCTCACCTTCGACGACGGCCCCGACCCGGTCTGGACCCCCAGGGTCCTGGACGTCCTGAAGAAGCACGACGCGCACGCCGTCTTCTTCGTCACCGGCACGATGGCCTCCCGCTACCCGGACCTGGTCCGCCGCATGGTCGACGAGGGCCACGAGATCGGTCTGCACACCTTCAACCACCCCGATCTCGCCCTGCAGTCCAAGGACCGCATCGACTGGGAGCTGTCCCAGACCCAGCTCGCCATAACGGGAGCCGCGGGCATCCGCACCTCCCTGTTCCGGCCGCCGTACTCCTCCCAGGCCGGCGCCATGGACAACAACTCCTGGCCGGTCGCCCAGTACATCGGCGACCGCGGCTACATCACCGTCGTCAACACCCACGACAGCGAGGACTGGCGCAAGCCCGGCGTCGCCGAGATCATCCGCCGCTCCACGCCCCAGGACGGCGAGGGCGGGGTCGTCCTGATGCACGACTCCGGCGGCGACCGCCACCAGACCGTCCAGGCGCTCGACCGGATGCTGCCCGACCTGAAGGACAAGGGCTACGCGTTCGACAACCTCACCGAGGCCCTCGACGCGCCCAGCGCGCACTCCCCGGTGACCGGCGTCGAGCTGTGGAAGGGCAAGGCCTGGGTCCTCCTCGTCCAGGCCTCCGACAACATCACCGGCGTCCTCGTGGTCGGCCTCGCGATCATCGGCTTCCTGGTCATCGCGCGCTTCGTGCTCATGCTCGTGCTGTCCGCCGTCCACGCGCGCAAGGTGCGCCGCAAGGGCTTCGCCTGGGGACCGCCGATCACCGAACCGGTGTCGGTGCTGGTGCCGGCGTACAACGAGGCCAAGTGCATCGAGAACACGGTGCGTTCCCTCGTGGCGAGCGACCACCCCATCGAGGTCGTCGTCGTCGACGACGGCTCCAGCGACGGCACCGCGCGGATCGTGGAGTCCCTGGGTCTGCCGGGCGTCCGGGTGGTCCGTCAGCTCAACGCGGGCAAGCCCGCCGCCCTCAACCGCGGTGTGGCCAACGCCCGTCACGACATCATCGTGATGATGGACGGCGACACGGTCTTCGAGCCGACCACCGTCCGGGAACTGGTGCAGCCCTTCGGCGACCCGCGCGTCGGCGCCGTCGCGGGCAACGCCAAGGTCGGCAACAAGGACAAGCTGATCGGCGCCTGGCAGCACATCGAGTACGTGATGGGCTTCAACCTCGACCGCCGGATGTACGACGTCCTGCGGTGCATGCCCACCATCCCCGGCGCCGTCGGTGCCTTCCGCCGCTCCGCGCTGGAGCGGGTCGGCGGCATGAGCGACGACACCCTCGCCGAGGACACCGACATCACCATGGCCATCCACCGCGACGGCTGGAAGGTCGTCTACGCGGAGAACGCCCGCGCCTGGACCGAGGCACCCGAGTCGGTGCAGCAGCTGTGGTCCCAGCGCTACCGCTGGTCCTACGGCACCATGCAGGCGATCTGGAAGCACCGCCGCGCCCTGATCGAACGGGGCCCCTCGGGCCGCTTCGGCCGCGTCGGACTGCCGCTGGTCTCGCTGTTCATGGTCCTCGCCCCGCTGCTGGCCCCGCTGATCGACGTGTTCCTCATCTACGGCCTGATCTTCGGCCCGACGGGCAAGACGATCCTGGCCTGGTTCGCCGTCCTCGCCCTCCAGGCGGCCTGCGCGGCCTACTCCTTCGTCCTCGACAAGGAGAAGTTGACCCCGCTGCTCTCCCTGCCCCTGCAGCAGATCCTCTACCGGCAGCTGATGTACGTCGTGCTGCTGCAGTCCTGGATCACGGCCCTCACCGGCGGCCGGCTGCGCTGGCAGAAGCTGCGGCGCAAGGGCGGCGTCTCCGCCCCGCCCGGAGCCTCCGCCCAGCAGCCGCAGGCCCTGGACGGCAGCCCGGTGGCGTAGACCGCCCCGCCCGCTCACCCCCGCCTGTCCGGCGGCGCACCAGGAAGACCCATGCACGTGACCGCACCTCTCCTGCCGGCACCCGACACGGACGGAACGGACCAGGCGGGCGGGCGGGACGGGTCGAGCGACCCGTCCCGCCCCGTACCGTCCGGACCGGCCGTGCGCCCGCCCGCCCGCGACCGCTACTTCGACCTGCTCCGCGCGGTCGCCCTGTTCCGCGTCGTCCTCTACCACCTGATGGGCTGGGCCTGGCTGCCCGTCGTCTTCCCGTCCATGGGCGTGATGTTCGCCCTGGCCGGCAATCTCATGGCGCGCTCCCTGAAGCGGCCCGCCGTCCAGGTCGTACGGGGCAGGATGCGCCGGCTGCTGCCCCCGCTGTGGCTGCTCGGCGCGATCGGTGTCACGGGCATGCTGGCGCAGGGCTGGAGCCCCGACGACGACGGCCACCCCGGCTGGTGGTTCCTCCACCTGACCTTCTGGGTGCTGCCGCTGAGCGACCCGCCCTACGCCGAGGGTGTCGCCGGGATCCAGGGCATCCTCGGTGAGGACTGGGCCTCGGAACTCGCGGGCCCGCTCTGGTACATCCGCGCCTACCTCTGGTTCGTCCTGCTCTCCCCATTGCTGCTGAAGCTGCTGCGCGCCCTGCCGTGGCCGGCGATCGTCGCCCCGCTCGTGCTGTCGGCGGTCCTGGAGGCCGGCTGGCTCTCCCTCCCCAGCGAGCGGATCGACTCGGCGCTCACCGACTTCAGCACGTTCGGCGCCTGCTGGATCCTCGGCATGGCCCACCAGCAGGGCGTGCTCAAGCGCCTCCCGCAGTACGTCGTGCCCTCCCTGGCGCCGCTCGTGGCCGCCTTCGGCCTCTGGTACGCCTTCCGGCAGGGCTTCGGGACCGGCCACGACCTCGACTCCATCCCGTTCGCCCAGGCCGTGTGGTCGTTCGCGACCGTACTTCTGCTGCTGCACATCAGTCCCTCGTGGGCCGAGTGGCCGCACCGGCTGCGCCGCTGGGACCGGCTGATCACCCTGCTCAACTCCCGCGCGGTGACGATCTACCTGTGGCACAACGTGTGCATCCTGGTCGCCGCCACCCTCTACGACCGGCTGTGGGGCTTCGAGACGCTGGAGCTCCATGTGCCGTGGCTGCTGGAGAGCTCCTGGCCGGTGCTGGTCCTGGCGTGGGTCCTGATCTCTGGCTGTGTGCTGGCCTTCGGCTGGGCGGAGGACCTCGCCGCCCGGCGCAGGCCCCGCCTGTGGCCGGACCGCCCGCCCGCCGGTACCAAGTAGGCGTACACCCGTGCGAGACTGCCCCGGTTGCGAAGGTGAACCGGGCGGCCGGTGACACGGTGGGGAGCGGGTGCGAATGAGCAAGCGGCAGACGCAGAAGATGCTGGGGCTGATGGCGAGCGGGGAGCCGGTCGAGCTCGTCAGCCCGATGGCGTCCGTGAAGAAGCTCGCCCGACTCGCCTTCATCGCCCAGCAGTTCGGCTACGAGTACGCCGACGTACGGCAGGGCGGCGGCAACAACAGTCAGCTCAAGATGGTGATCGTGCCCGACCCCGGCCCGCAGGCGCGGGCCCGGGCCGCACAGAACTGGGCGCAGTACCCGAACGCCGGCGACGGGGTGTCCCTGCCGCCCCTCGTGCCGGACGCCGTGGAACTCCTCAAGGCCCGCATCAATTTCGACCTCACCGGCAAGAGCGCAGAGAAGCGGATGGGCTACGGGGCCCTCGGTGTCTCCATCGGCTGCGTGATCCTGGCCTACCGGCTCGGAGGCGCGTCCACGGACTTCGTGATCTCGGGCGGGATCTGGCTCGCGCTCATGGCGGTCTTCGGTATCGGTCTCGTCGTCAACCGCAAGCGCAACGCGAAGTTCGCGGCGCGGCTCCAGGCGGCCGGGTTCGCGCCGGTGACGGACGAGACCGGCCGGGTCCGGTACCTGCCCCCGGGCGGCCAGATGCCGGGCCACGGCAACCCCTTCGGCGGCGTCCCGTACGGCGCCCCGGCACCCGGCTACGGACACCAGCCGCAGCAGCCGGGCCACGGACACCAGCCGCAGCCCCCGATGCCGTACGCCCAGCCCGCCCCGGGCCCGTACGCCCAGCCCTCCTACGGCACCCCGCCCGTGTCCGCCCCGTACGGCACCCCGCCCGCGCCCGCCCCGTACGGCACCCCGCCGCAGCCGCCCCACCCCCAGCAGAACCCCCACTGGCAGCCCCCGCGCCGCTGACCTCACGGCAGCGCCCGTGACCGGTGTCCGACATCTCTCACCCCGCCCCCGGGAGGGGTGAGAGCAACGTTCCCTGCCGGTCACTGTGCGGCACAGTCCGGAAACGCTGCCTCCCTACCTTCGGGACCATCCCCGCGCGGCACCCCGTCCGCGCCCCGGAGCACAGTGGAGGCCCCATGACAGCCCCCCGCGGTCGCTGGATCCAGCAATGGGACCCGGAGGACGAGACCTTCTGGAACCGGACCGGAGAACCGATCGCCCGCCGCAACCTCGTCTTCTCCGTGCTGTCCGAACACATCGGGTTCTCCGTCTGGACGATGTGGTCGGTGCTGGTGCTCTTCATGGGCCCGGAGTACGGGCTCACCCCGGCCGACAAGTTCCTGCTGACGTCGATGGTCACGCTCGTCGGCGCCGTGGTCCGGATCCCGTACACCTTCGCCGTCGCCGTCTTCGGCGGCCGGAACTGGACGGTGATCAGCGCCGCGTTGCTGCTGGTACCGACCGTCGCCGCGTTCGCCGTGATGGAGCCGGGCACGTCCTTCTCCACGTTCCTGCTGGTCGGGCTGCTGGCGGGGATCGGCGGCGGCAACTTCGCCTCCTCGATGACCAACATCAACGCCTTCTTCCCGATGCGGCAGAAGGGCTGGGCGCTCGGACTGAACGCCGGCGGCGGCAACATCGGCGTCCCGGTGATCCAGCTCGCCGCCCTCGCGATCATCGGCGCGAGCGGCGGCCCGCGGGTCCTGCTCGGCATCTACATCCCGCTGATCGTCGTGGCCGCCGTGCTCGCCGCCCGCTACATGGACAACCTCGCCTCGGTGCGCAACGACACCGGTGCCGCGAAGGACGCCGTGCGGGACGCGCACACCTGGATCATGTCGTTCCTCTACATCGGCACCTTCGGCTCGTTCATCGGCTACAGCTTCGCCTTCGGGATGGTGCTCCAGACCCAGTTCGGCCGTACGCCGCTCCAGGCCGCGTACGTCACCTTCATCGGCCCGCTGCTCGGTTCCCTGATCCGCCCGGTGGGCGGCAGGCTCGCCGACCGGTACGGCGGCTCGCGGATCACCCTGTGGAACTTCGTCGCCATGGGCGCGGCGACCTCCGTGCTGATCGTCGCCTCCATGCAGGCCTCGCTGACGCTGTTCACCGTCGCCTTCGTCGTCCTGTTCGTGCTGACGGGCCTCGGAAACGGGTCGACGTACAAGATGATCCCCGGCATCTTCCACGCGAAGGCGCTGGCACGCGGGCTGGAGGGCGAGGAGGCGGCCGCGTACGGGCGGCGGCTGTCCGGGGCGGCCATGGGTCTGATCGGCGCGGTGGGGGCGCTCGGCGGGGTCGGCATCAACCTGGCCTTCCGCCAGTCCTTCCTCTCCTACGGCTCGGGCACCGGCGCGTTCGTCGCGTTCCTCGCCTGTTACGCGGTCTGCTTCGCGGTCACCTGGGCGGTATACCTTCGCCGCCCCGCGGCCCGCCCGGGTGACACGAGCCCGGCCCCGGAGGAGAAGTCGCAGCTCAGCTACGCCCAGGTATGACGTAACACTGGTGACATGAAGCCGAACCGAGCCTGTCATGGACCGTTGACAGGCTCGCTCGGCATGGAGGTGGAGCCGCACCTCCATGCGGTACGCCGACTCGAGCGCGGGACGAGAGCCATGTACGACGAACAAGAGCAGCCGGACCACGGGCCCCTGGCCGGGTTCACCGTGGGTGTGACGGCGGCGCGCCGCGCCGACGAACTGGGCACACTGCTTCAGCGGCGCGGCGCCGCAGTGCTGCACGCCCCTGCCCTGCGGATCGTGCCGCTCGCCGACGACAGCGAACTGCTGGCCGCCACCAAGGACATCATCGGGCAGGCCCCGGACATCGCGGTCGCCACCACCGCCATCGGCTTCCGGGGCTGGGTGGAGGCCGCCGACGGCTGGGGCCTGGGCGAGGACCTGCTGGCGCGGCTGCGCGGGGTGCGAATCCTGGCGCGCGGGCCGAAGGTGAAGGGCGCGATCCGGGCCGCCGGGCTGACGGAGGAGTGGTCGCCGGCCTCGGAGTCGATGGCGGAGGTGCTGGACCGGCTCCTGGAGGAGGGAGTCGACGGACTGCGGATCGCCGTACAGCTGCACGGTGAACCGTTGCCCGGGTTCGTGGAGTCGCTGCGGGCCGGGGGAGCGGAGGTGGTGGGCGTGCCGGTCTACCGGTGGCTGCCGCCGGAGGACCTCGCCCCGGTCGACCGCCTTGTCGACGCGGCCGTCGCCCGCACCCTGGACGCGGTGACCTTCACCAGCGCGCCCGCCGCCGTGTCCCTGCTGTCCCGCGCGGAGGACCGCGGGCTGCTCGACGACCTGCTCACCGCCCTCGGCCACGACGTGCTGACCGCCTGCGTCGGGCCGGTCACCGCGCTGCCGTTGCAGGCCCGGGGCATCGCCACCGTGCAGCCCGAACGCTTCCGGCTCGGCCCGCTGGTCCAGCTGCTCTGCCAGGAACTGCCCGCGCGGGCCCGCGCGTTGCCGGTCGCCGGCCACCGGATGGAGATCCGGGGGCACGCGGTCCTGGTGGACGGCGTGCTCAAACCCGTGCCGCCGGCCGGGATGTCCCTGCTGCGGGCGCTGTCCCGCCGGCCCGGCTGGGTCGTCTCCCGCGCGGAGCTGCTGCGGGCCCTGCCGGGAGCGGGCCGCGACGAGCACGCGGTGGAGACGGCGATGGCCCGCCTGCGCTCCGCCCTCGGCACACCGAAGCTGATCCAGACGGTCGTCAAGCGCGGCTACCGCCTCGCCCTGGACCCGGCGGCGGAGTCGAAGTACGGGGACGGCTGACCGCGGCCCGAGGGGTTCCGGGCGCCGGTGCGGGCGGGCACTGTGGGGGGAGAACGGTTTCCCGGATCGCTCACCGGCCCGCGCGCGGGGCCAAGCTAGGCGGTGGCAGGAACATGGCACTGGGTACGGTCACGGCGCCCTACGAGCTGAGGTTCGACACCGGGCGGGTCTGCCTGGATCTGCTCGCGACCACCCATCCCGAGGAACGGCTCGACTCCGTGGCGGTGCTGCGGGCCTGGATCACCGGCTCGGGTCTCGTGCCCGAGGGCACCGCGCTGGCCCACGCGGACACCTCCTGGCTGGTGGCGTTCCGTGAACTGCGCGGCCGGATCGCCCCCCTGGTGCGCGGCCGCCCGGCACCCGGCGCCCGCTCGTACGATCTGGCGCTCGCCCGGGTGAACGAGCTCGCCCGCGCGGCGCCCCCGGCCCCCCGCGCGGTGCCCGGCGAGGACGGCTCGCTGGTGCGCCGGCTCGACGGGCCGCCCGGCCGGGCCGCGCTGCTCGCGGCGGTCGCGCGGGACACGGTGGACCTGCTGACCGACCCGGTCGCCCGCGCGAGCCTGCGCCAGTGCGAGGGCGACAACTGTCCCATCGTGTACGTCGACACCTCCCGCGGGCGCAGGCGGCGCTGGTGCTCCAGCGAGGTGTGCGGCAACCGCGAACGCGTGGCCCGTCACCGCCGCCGCGCGGCCCTCGCCCGCGCCTGAGGGACTGTCCGACTCAACCGCCTTGCTCCCTATGCGGCTTCTGCGTGCCGCCACGGCCGAAACATTCCGAAGTGACGTCGGTTACACCCTCGTTCGCCCTCCGCGCGGTGCGAGCGGACCGGCCGGCCTTGCCGCTGTGTCGGAAATGTAAAGAAGTGGAGGGGGGAATGTGACCTCATGTCCCGGTCGTCGTGTCCTCCCGCAGAAAACTGTCACCTCGCGTTGAACACCCAACCCCTGCCGTCCGTACCGGTTGTCGAGCGACCGACTGGGGGATCCCCCGGACACCGGAGGTGGGCGTGCGCAAGGATGCGGCCGTGGCCAATGAACGTGGAGCGAGGGCCCGACATCGCATGTCCTCACAGCCCTCGGAACCAGACGAGGAGCTGATGCGTGCGCTGTATCGCGAGCACGCCGGGCCTCTGCTGGCCTACGTCCTGCGCCTGGTCGCCGGAGACCGGCAGCGCGCCGAGGACGTCGTGCAGGAGACGCTCATCCGTGCCTGGAAGAACGCCGGTCAGCTCAATCGGGCGACCGGTTCGGTACGCCCCTGGCTGGTGACGGTCGCCCGGCGCATCGTCATCGACGGCCACCGCAGCCGGCAGGCCCGGCCGCAGGAGGTCGATCCGTCGCCGCTGGAGGTCATCCCCGCGGAGGACGAGATCGACAAGGCGCTGTGGCTGATGACGCTGTCGGACGCGCTCGACGACCTGACCCCGGCCCACCGGGAGGTCCTCGTCGAGACGTACTTCAAGGGGCGTACCGTCAATGAGGCGGCACAGACTCTCGGCATACCGAGCGGCACCGTCCGCTCCCGGGTCTTCTACGCCCTGCGGTCGATGAAGCTGGCTCTGGAGGAGCGGGGGGTGACGGCGTGATGAGTGTGTACGGGGGAAACCAGGGATTCGGCACGGGCGGTACGGGTATGTCTGGTGCCATGGAGGGATCACCGGTGCCGAACGAGCACGAGACCGTCGGTGCCTACGCCCTCGGCATCCTCGACGACGCCGAGGCGTCCGCCTTCGAGGCGCACCTCGCGACCTGCGAGTGGTGCGCCCAGCAGCTCGACGAACTCGCCGGCATGGAACCGATGCTGGCCGCGCTCGCGGACCTTCCCGGCACCGGGACGCCCGCGCTGGGCGAGTCGCTGTCCGCAAAGCCCTCACCGCGCGTGGTGGAGAAGCTGGTCGACGAGGTCGCCGAGCGCCGCGCGCGCAAGCGCCGCCGCAACTTCTACATGGTGGCCGCAGCGGGCGCGCTCATCGTCAGCGGGCCGTTCGTGGCCGTCGCGGCGAGCGGCGGGGACGGCGGAGGGAGCGGCGGGAGCGGTACCAACCGGACGCTCGCGGCCAACCCCGCGAAGGAGGCGTTCGACAAGAGCTCCGAGAAGATCATGGCGACCGACCCCGGCAGCCAGGTGACCGCGACCGTGGCCCTGGAGAAGAAGCTCTGGGGCACCGAGATCGTCACGGAGCTGAAGAACGTCAAGGGCGAACAGAAGTGCTCGCTGATCGCCGTCGGCAAGAACGGCGAGCGCGAGACGGTGAACTCCTGGTCCGTGCCCGGCGAGGGCTACGGCCTGCCCGACGCCAAGACGGACAAGGCCAAGCAGCCCCTGTACGTCCAGGGCGGCGCCGCCTTCGCGCCCAACGAGATCGACCACTTCGAGGTCATGACCTTCGACGGCGATCTGCTGGTCCAGGTCGACGCGTAGCCTCAACGGGCCCCCTTCGCGTACGGTTGACGGCTGCCCAGCACGTCAGAAGGGGGCCCGGTGGCCGCTCAGGCTCAACAGGAAACCGCGGTCGAAACGGTTCACGACTCCGTTCGGGACCGGGAGATCCGAGTCGAACAGGAACACCTGGACCGGGTGTACCGGCGCCTCGACGAGAAGATCGACGAGGCGGAGTTCCTCATGCGCGACGCCGCCCGGCGCGGCCACGTCGGCACGCCCGGCGCCCTCGCCGAGCGGGACGCCCAGGTCTTCCGGGCCGGCATTCACCTCAACCGGCTGAACAACGAGTACGAGGACTTCCTCTTCGGCCGGATCGACCTGCTGCGGGGAAAGGACGGCAAGAAGGGGCCCGACGGCGCGTACACCGCCGTGGAGCCCGCCCAGGGGGCCATCCGCCCCGACAACACCGCCGACATCGCCGAGACCCTGCACATCGGCCGGATCGGCGTCCTCGACAAGGACTACGCCCCGCTGGTCATCGACTGGCGGGCCCCCGCGGCCGCCCCCTTCTACCGGTCCACCCCGGTCGACCCGGGCCGCGTGGTGCGGCGCCGCGTCATCCGCTCCAAGGGCCGCCGGGTGCGGAGCGTCGAGGACGACCTGATGCGTCCCGAGCTGACCGCGTCTCTCGACGGACGCGAGCTGCCGGTGATCGGCGACGGCGCCCTGATGGCCGCGCTGGGCCAGGCCCGTACACACACCATGCGGGACATCGTCGCGTCCATCCAGGCCGAGCAGGACCTGGTGATCCGCGCCCCCGCCGCCTCCGTGACCTATGTCGAGGGCGGCCCGGGCACCGGCAAGACCGCCGTCGCCCTGCACCGCGCGGCCTACCTCCTCTACCAGGACCGGCGCCGGTACGCCGGTGGCATCCTGATCGTCTCGCCCACCCCGCTGCTCGTCGCCTACACCGAGGGCGTGCTGCCCTCCCTCGGCGAGGAGGGCCAGGTCGCCATCCGCGCCATCGGCTCCCTGGTCGACGGCGCCGAGGCCACGCTGTACGACTCCCCGTCGGTGGCCCGCGTCAAGGGCTCGTACCGCATGCTCAAGGTGCTGCGGAAGGCCGCGCGCGGAGCACTGGAGCTGAACGATTCACCGCAGCGGCTGAGGGTCGTCGCGTTCGGCCGGCGCCTGGAACTGGAGGCGCAGGAGCTGGCGGACGTCCGCCGCACCGCCCTCGGCGGCACCGCCCCGGTCAACCTGCTGCGCCCCCGCGCCCGCAAGCTGCTCCTCGACGCCCTGTGGGAGCGCTCCGGCGCCGGCAACCGGCACACCGACCCGGAGCTGGCCGCCGAGCTGCGCGCCTCCTTCGACGAGGACCTCACCTCCGAGGACGACTTCATCGACTTCCTCGACGCCTGGTGGCCGGAGCTGGCCCCGGCCGCCGTCCTGGACGCCATGGTGGACGAGAAGCGCCTGGGCCGCTGGGCCCGCCGCGTCCTCAACCCCGGCGAGGTCCGCAAGGTCGCCCGCTCGCTGAGGCGGGACGGCCGCTCCGTGCACGACATCGCGATGCTCGACGAGCTCCAGGCCGTCCTCGGCGCCCCCGCCCGGCCCCGCAAGAAGCGCGAACTCGACCCGCTGGACCAGCTCACCGGCCTGGAGGAGCTGATGCCGGTGCGCGAGGAGACCCAGCGGGAGCGGGCCGAGCGGCTGGCCCAGGAGCGCGTCGAGTACGCGCACGTCATCGTCGACGAGGCACAGGACCTCACGCCGATGCAGTGGCGCATGGTCGGCCGCCGCGGCCGGCACGCCACCTGGACGGTCGTCGGCGACCCGGCCCAGTCGTCCTGGTCCGACCCCGACGAGGCCGCGCAGGCCCGCGACGAGGCCCTCGGCACCCGCCCGCGCCGTCGTTTCGAGCTCACCGTGAACTACCGCAACCCCGCGGAGATCGCCGAGCTGGCGTCCAAGGTGCTCGCCCTCGCCATGCCCGGCTCCGAGGCCCCGAAGGCAGTGCGTTCCACCGGCGTCGAGCCGCGCTTCGCCGTCGCCGGGGACGGGCTGGGCGACACCGTGCGCGCCGAGGCCGCCCGGCTGCTGGACCGCGTGGACGGCACCGTCGGTGTCGTCGTCGCCATGCAGCGCCGCGAGGAGGCCCGGCGCTGGCTCGACGGGCTCGGCGACCGCGTGGTGGCGCTCGGCAGCCTGGAGGCCAAGGGCCTGGAGTACGACGCGACGATCGTCGTCTCCCCGGCGGAGATCGCCGACGAGTCCCCGGCCGGGCTGCGCGTGCTCTACGTGGCCCTCACCCGGGCCACGCAGCAGCTCACGGTGGTCTCCGCGGACCGCGACGAACCGGACGCGGACGGGGTTCCCGATCTGCTGAGGGACTGAGGGGACAGGACGTCCGGAAAAAGGGCTTGTGCCACGGGAATGGTCTTACGGGATCTGTTTGTTAGCCTGGACGTGGCACCGGCCCGATCCAAGCCCCCGGGCCCAACCTTCGTCGCTACGAGCGACCACTTGCCGCGAGGCGAGCATGGCGGGCCGGTGTCATGAGCGTTCGAGAGGCCCACGTCACTTCCGAAGTGACGTGGGCCTCTTTCGTTGCCGGATCCACTCTCGTATGGTGGAAACTGTTTTCCGAAACTCGTCACGTCCCGGTGAACAAAACGTCCGCAATCCAAGGCGGCTACCACGTACCCAGGGGTAGGTGCGACGATCGGACGGCACCACTCGCGACACGGTAAAAGCAGAGGAAGTCGGCCATGGCAACGGCGCCCAGCGTCTCCTACTCGATGACCATCCGGCTGGAGGTGCCCGCGGGAGGAACCGCGGTCTCCCAGCTCACCGGGGCTGTCGAGTCCCACGGAGGCTCGGTGACCGGCCTCGACGTCACGGCCTCCGGCCATGAGCGGCTCCGTATCGACGTCACCATCGCGGCCACCTCCACCGCCCACGCCGACGAGATCGTCGAGCAGCTGCGCGGCATCGAGGGCGTCACCCTGGGCAAGGTCTCCGACCGTACGTTCCTGATGCACCTCGGCGGCAAGATCGAGATGGCGTCGAAGCATCCCATCCGCAACCGTGACGACCTCTCCATGGTCTACACGCCGGGCGTGGCCCGGGTCTGCATGGCCATCGCCGAGAACCCCGAGGACGCCCGCCGCCTCACCATCAAGCGCAACTCCGTTGCGGTCGTGACCGACGGCTCCGCCGTGCTGGGCCTGGGCAACATCGGCCCCAAGGCCGCGCTGCCGGTGATGGAGGGCAAGGCCGCCCTGTTCAAGCGGTTCGCCGGCATCGACGCCTGGCCGCTGTGCCTCGACACCCAGGACACCGACGCGATCGTCGAGATCGTCAAGGCCATCGCCCCGGGCTTCGCCGGCATCAACCTGGAGGACATCTCCGCGCCGCGCTGCTTCGAGATCGAGGCCCGGCTGCGCGAGGCCCTCGACATCCCCGTCTTCCACGACGACCAGCACGGCACCGCGATCGTCGTCCTGGCCGCGCTGACCAACGCGCTGCGGGTCACCGGCAAGTCGATCGACACCATCCGCGTGGTGATGTCCGGCGCCGGCGCCGCAGGCACGGCCATCCTCAAGCTGCTGATCGCCGCGGGCGTGAAGAACGCCGTGGTGGCCGACATCCACGGAGTCGTCCACGCGGGCCGCGAGGACCTGGTGGACGCCGCCCCCGGCTCCGCCCTGCGCTGGATCGCCGACAACACCAACCCCGAGAACCTCACCGGCACTCTGAAGGAGGCCGTGCGCGGCGCGGACGTCTTCATCGGCGTCTCCGCCCCGAACGTGCTCGACGGCGAGGATGTCGCGGCGATGGCCGAGGGCGGGATCGTGTTCGCGCTCGCGAACCCCGACCCCGAGGTCGACCCGGCAATCGCCCGTCAGACGGCGGCCGTTGTGGCCACCGGCCGCTCCGACTTCCCCAACCAGATCAACAACGTGCTGGTGTTCCCGGGCGTCTTCCGCGGTCTGCTGGACGCCCAGTCCCGCACCGTCAACACCGAGATGATGCTGGCCGCCGCGAAGGCGCTGGCCGACGTGGTCACCGAGGACGAGCTCAACCCGAACTACATCATCCCCAGTGTGTTCAACGACAAGGTCGCGGGCGCGGTCGCCGGCGCCGTGCGCGACGCGGCGAAGGCCGTGGGGGCGACTGCCCCGTAGGACGCCCGGCGTCAAGAGGGCTGTGAGGATCACCACGACCGGTGTGGAACCGGCGCGTCGCGGGACCCGGAGATCTGGCAGCCCTCTATCGTGGCGGCCGGGCCGTGGCGCTCTTCGTGTGACTCCCTGGGGTGTTCTCACGACTCCTGCGGGTGCCGGATTGGCTTTACCGCCGCAGGTAGAGGCAGGATGCGTCCCTGGGCGCGAGGGTCCGACGACGGACCCGGGTCCGGGGACTCACCGAGGAACCTGGCAGCATCGGCTTGGCCGTGCCCAACATGCGGCTCCGCCGCGTGGCACGCCTCAACGGCAAGAAGAACACGGGAGTAAGAACATGAACCGCAGTGAGCTGGTGGCCGCGCTGGCCGACCGCGCCGAGGTGACCCGCAAGGACGCCGACGCCGTGCTGGCCGCGTTCGCCGAGGTCGTCGGCGACATCGTCTCCAAGGGCGACGAGAAGGTCACCGTCCCCGGCTTCCTGACCTTCGAGCGCACGCACCGTGCCGCTCGCACGGCGCGCAACCCGCAGACGGGTGAGCCGATCCAGATCCCCGCGGGCTACAGCGTGAAGGTCTCGGCGGGCTCGAAGCTCAAGGAAGCCGCCAAGGGCAAGTAAGGCCGCGTAAGCGCCGTAACGCCGATGGGGCGGTCACCCGGTTCGGGTGACCGCCCCATCGGCGTTCGTACAGGCCGGCTAGGCCAGTGCCTTGCCCGGGAGTTCGACCTTGGCTCCCAGGTCCGAGAGCTTCTCCATGAAGTTCTCGTAGCCGCGGTTGATCAGGCCGATGCCGTGGACCCGCGAGGGTCCCTGGGCGGCGAGGGCGGCGATGAGGTAGGAGAAACCGCCGCGCAGGTCCGGGATGACCAGGTCGGAGCCCTGCAGCCGGGTGGGGCCCGAGACGACCGCCGAGTGCAGGAAGTTGCGCTGGCCGAAGCGGCAGTCCGAGCCGCCCAGGCACTCGCGGTACAGCTGGATGTGGGCGCCCATCTGGTTGAGCGCGGAGGTGAAGCCGAGGCGGGACTCGTAGACCGTCTCGTGGACGATGGACAGGCCCGTCGCCTGGGTCAGCGCGACCACCAGCGGCTGCTGCCAGTCGGTCTGGAAGCCGGGGTGCACGTCCGTCTCCAGCGCGATGGACTGCATCTGCCCGCCGGGGTGCCAGAAGCGGATGCCGTCGTCGTCGATCTCGAAGGCGCCGCCGACCTTCCGGAAGGTGTTCAGGAACGTCATCATCGAGCGCTGCTGGGCGCCCCGGACGTAGACGTTGCCCTCGGTCGCCAGCGCGGCGGACGCCCAGGAGGCGGCCTCCAGGCGGTCCGGGATGGCGCGGTGGGTGTAGCCGCCGAGTTTGTCCACACCGGTGATGCGGATCGTCCGGTCGGTGTCCATCGCGATGATCGCGCCCATCTTCTGCAGGACGCAGATCAGGTCCTCGATCTCCGGCTCCACCGCCGCGTTGGACAGGACGGTGACGCCCTCCGCGAGCACCGCCGTGAGCAGCACCTGCTCGGTGGCGCCGACGGACGGGTACGGCAGCCGGATCTTGGTGCCGCGCAGCCGCTGCGGGGCCTCCAGGTACTGGCCGTCCGCCCGCTTCTCGATGGTCGCGCCGAACTGCCGCAGCACGTCGAAGTGGAAGTCGATGGGCCGGCCGCCGATGTCGCAGCCGCCGAGACCCGGGATGAAGGCGTGCCCGAGCCGGTGCAGCAGCGGGCCGCAGAACAGGATCGGGATCCGCGAGGAGCCGGCATGGGCATCGATGTCAGCGACGTTCGCGCTCTCCACGGAGGTGGGGTCGAGCACCAGTTCGCCCGGTTCCTCGCCCGGACGGACCGTCACGCCGTGCAGCTGCAGCAGGCCCCGAACGACCCGCACGTCGCGGATGTCCGGAACGTTGCCCAGGCGGCTCGGTGCGCTGCCCAGCAGCGCGGCGACCATGGCCTTCGGTACGAGGTTCTTCGCACCGCGGACACGGATCTCGCCCTCCAGCGGGGTTCCGCCGTGGACAAGCAGTACGTCATCAGCGCCGTTGACGGTCATGGATCTCGCGTTCCGTGGGGGAGTGGAGCAGGGCCAGGAGGGAAAGGGTAGTCGCCCCCGGCCCCCCTTCTGTAAGCCCGAGGAGGCTCCGGGAACGTCATGGGTCTGTCACAACACGAACCGTTTCCCGGCGGCCACGTGCGGTCACCGCGACCTGTGTGCGCCGGGCGTGCTCTCGTCCGCCCTCCCGTCTCCCACCACCACCCTCAACGGAGGCCTTACCAGGCCGCTCCTTCAATTCTTGGCTGCATTCACCCCCGTACCCCCATTGCCTCCCCGCGCGGAGGGAAGATGCGGGATCATGTCTGGCATGACCGAGGTGTCCTCGCTCACAGGGCGGCTGCTCGTGGCCACTCCCGCTCTGGCGGACCCGAACTTCGACCGCGCGGTGGTGCTCCTTCTCGACCACGACGAGGAGGGTTCTCTGGGTGTGGTCCTCAACCGTCCGACGCCCGTGGACGTCGGCGACATCCTGGAGGGGTGGGCGGACCTCACCGGCGAACCAGGGGTCGTCTTCCAGGGCGGTCCGGTGTCACTGGACTCGGCGCTCGGTGTAGCCGTCGTCCCGGGCGGGGCGGCCGGGGAGACCGCGCCCCTGGGCTGGCGGCGGGTGCACGGCGCCATCGGGCTGGTCGATCTCGAGGCGCCGCCCGAGCTGCTCGCCACGGTCCTCGGCTCGCTGCGCATCTTCGCCGGTTACGCCGGCTGGGGCCCCGGCCAGCTGGAGGACGAGCTGGTGGACGGCGCCTGGTACGTCGTGGAGTCCGAGCCCGGTGACGTCTCCTCCCCGGCCCCTGAGCGGCTCTGGCGCGAGGTGCTGCGCCGCCAGCGCAACGAGCTCGCGATGGTGGCCACGTATCCGGACGACCCGTCGCTCAACTGATGCGTGTGAGCTTCAGTACCCTTGGCTGTTATGAGCACTCTTGAGCCCGAGCGCGGGACTGGTACGGGGACCCTCGTCGAGCCGACGCCGCAGACCTCCCACGGCGACGGTGACCACGAGCGCTTCGCCCACTACGTCCAGAAGGACAAGATCATGGCGAGTGCCCTCGACGGCACTCCCGTCGTGGCGCTGTGCGGCAAGGTCTGGGTGCCCGGCCGTGATCCGAAGAAGTACCCGGTCTGCCCCATGTGCAAGGAGATCTACGAGTCCATGGGCGCCGGCGGCGACGACAAGGGCAAGGGCGACAAGTAGTCCGCCCGGCCCGGCCGCGTCGGCCGGTCGCGTCCGTCCTCCGCCGAGGCCCCCGGGGTGCGTTTTGCGCGCCCTGGGGGCCTTTGTGCTGTCCGTGCGTTGCGCAGGGTGCGTCTGCCGGTCACAGAGTGGTTGAGACCTCTTGTGGCGCGGTTCGCCCAGTCCCTAGCCTCCGGTGTGTTGTGCACAGCGAAACCGCCATTGCATATGTTGCAACGCGTTCGGAGGAGCAACTCCATGAAGCTGTCCGCCCGCATGGTCGCCGTCGCGGCCGTCCTCGCCACCGCCGCCTGCGCGCCCCAGACCTCCGACAACTCCTCCTCCGACAAGGACGAGAAGACCGGCACCCTGCGCGTCTGGCTCTTCCAGGAGGTCAACAACGGACCCAAGGAACAGGTCGTCGACTCCGTCCTCGCCGAGTTCGAGAAGGCGCACAAGGACACCGAGGTCACGGTCGAGTACATACCCGTCGAGACCCGCGCCCAGCGCATCAAGGCCGCCTTCAACGATCCCGCCTCGGCGCCCGACCTCATCGAGTACGGCAACACCGACACCGCGGGCTATGTGAAGGACGGCGGACTCGCCGACGTCACCGCGGAGTTCAACGCCTGGAAGGAGGCGAAGGACACCGACCCCACCGCCAGACAGTCGGTCACCGTCGACGGCAAGATCTACGGGGCCCCGTACTTCGTCGGCGTCCGCGCCCTGTACTACCGCACCGACGTCTTCGACGACCTCGGCCTCGACGTCCCCAGGACCCAGGCCGAGTTGATCTCCACCGCCAAGGAGATCCGCACCGCAAGGCCCGAGATGTACGGCATCGCGGTCGGCGGTGCCTACACCTACGGCGCGATGCCCTTCATCTGGGCCCACGGCGGTGAACTCGCCACCGGCAAGGGGGGCTCGTACGCCTCCGCCATCGACAGCCCCGAGTCCCGCAAGGGCATCGAGGCGTACACCTCGCTCTTCGGCGACGACAACTGCCCGGCCGCCAAGTGCGCGGGCATGGGCGGCAACGACACGGTGACCGCGTTCGCCTCGGGCAAGGCGGCCATGGCGATCGGCGGCGACTTCAGCCACGCGGCCGTCGAGGCCGGCAAGGTCAAGGGCAAGTACGCCGTGGTGCCGCTGCCGGGCGTCGAGGCGGGCTCCATCGCCCCCGCGTTCGCCGGCGGCAACAACCTCGGCGTGCTGAAGTCCACCTCTCACCGCACCCTCGCCGTCGACCTGATGAAGCGGCTCGCGTCGAAGGAGGCGCAGGGCGCCCTGTTCGAGGGCATGGGCTTCCTGCCGACCTTCTCCGACGTGCGGGAGCAGGTGGCCGCGAAGGAGGCCTTCGTGAAGCCGTTCGTCGAGACGCTCGCCGCCGACACGAAGTTCGTGCCGGCATCGCCGGCGTGGGCGCAGATCGACTCGTCCCAGGTGCTGCCGACGATGTTCCAGGAGATCGTCTCCGGTAAGAAGGACGTGGCGAGTGCCTCGGGCGATGCGGCGAAGAAGATGAACGAGGCGTTTGGCTCCGCCGGATGACGGTGCCTACGAGCTCGGGGGCCCTGGAGCGCCGGCGGGTGCGGGTGGATCGTGGTTACTCGCGCAGTTCCCCCCGCCTCTTCCGGGGCTCCGGCATCCCCTGGCTCTATCTCGCGCCTGCTCTTGTGGTCCTTGGGGGGTTGCTGGCCTATCCGATCTATCAGCTCGGGCTGATTTCCCTCTTCCACTACACCCAGGCGCAGGTCAGCGGGGGAGAGGCGACCACCTTCGAGGGGTTCGGGAACTACGCCGAGCTCTTCCGGGACGATCAGTTCTGGCAGGTGCTGCTGGCCACCGTGGTGTTCGCGGCGGCCTGTGTGATCAGCACCCTGGCCGTGGGGTGCGCGCTCGCCGTGCTGCTCACCCGGGTCCGTGCCGTGCCACGGCTGGCGCTGATGCTGGCCGCGCTCGGCGCCTGGGCGACCCCGGCGATCACCGGGTCCACGGTGTGGCTGTTCCTGTTCGACGCCGACTTCGGGCCCGTCAACCGGGTGCTGGGTCTCGGCGACCACTCGTGGACGTACGGGCGGTTCAGCGCCTTCTTCCTGGTGCTGCTCGAAGTGGTGTGGTGCTCCTTCCCGTTCGTGATGGTGACGGTCTACGCCGGCATCCGCTCCGTACCGTCCGAGGTGCTGGAGGCCGCCTCCCTGGACGGGGCCTCGCAGTGGCGCATCTGGCGCTCCGTGCTCGCACCGATGCTCCGGCCGATCCTGGTGGTCGTCACCATCCAGTCCGTCATCTGGGACTTCAAGGTCTTCACCCAGATCTACGTCATGACCAACGGCGGCGGCATCGCGGGCCAGAACATGGTCCTGAACGTCTACGCCTACCAGCAGGCGTTCGCGTCCTCGCAGTACAGCCTCGGCGCGGCGATCGGCGTGGTGATGCTGCTCATCCTGCTCGCCGTCACGCTGGTCTATCTGCGGCTGCTGCGCCGCCAGGGGGAGGAACTGTGACGATCGTGAGCCAGGTCCGGGGACCCCGGGTGAAACCTGTGCGCCGGTTCGGCCGGCGTCCGGGACGGCTGGCGGCCGAGACGGCGGCGCTGCTGATCGCCGCCGTGGTGGCCTTCCCGCTGTACTGGATGGTGCTGAGCGCCTTCAAACCGGCCGGGGAGATCGAGTCCACCGAGCCGCGCCCCTGGACGCTCGCCCCCACGCTGGACTCCTTCCGGCGGGTGTTCGGGCAGCAGGAATTCGGCCGGTACTTCCTCAACAGCGTCGTCGTCGCGGTCGCCGTGGTGGTCGCCTCCGCGCTGATCGCCTTTCTCGCCGCGACCGCCGTCACGCGTTTCCGCTTCCGTATGCGGACCACCCTGCTGATCATGTTTCTGGTGGCCCAGATGGTGCCCGTGGAGGCGCTGACGATCCCCCTGTTCTTCGTCATGCGGGACTTCGGTCAGCTGAACACGCTGTGGTCGCTGATCCTTCCGCACATCGCGTTCTCCCTGCCGTTCGCGATCTGGATGCTCAGGGGGTTCGTGAAGGCCGTTCCGGAGGCGCTGGAGGAGGCCGCGTACATCGACGGGGCGAGCCGTGCCCGCTTTCTCTGGCAGATCCTTTTCCCGCTCGTGCTGCCGGGTCTGGTCGCCACCAGCGTGTTTTCCTTCATCTCCACCTGGAACGACTTCCTGTTCGCCAAGTCCTTCATCATCAGCGACATCTCGCAGTCGACCCTGCCGATGGCGCTGCTGGTCTTCTACAAACCCGACGACCCGGACTGGGGCGGGGTCATGGCCGCGTCGACGGTGATGACGATTCCGGTACTGGTCTTCTTCGTACTCGTACAGCGGCGTCTGGTCTCCGGACTGGGCGGCGCGGTAAAGGACTGACGTGACTGAACTGATTCCAGCGCCCCGCAGCGTCGTCAACGGCACCGGCGAGGTGCGGCTGACGGCGCACTCCCGGCTCCACGCCGGTGACGGGACGGAGGGCGTCGCCCATTGGCTGCGCACCGCCCTCCGGCAGGCGACCGGACTGCCGCTGCACGAGGGGCGGGAACCCGACGACGCCGCCGGGGACGGCATCGCGCTCACGCTCGGCCCCGGGCTCGGTCCCGAGGAGTACCGCCTCGTCAGCGGTCCGACGGGGGTGCGCATCGAGGGAGGCGGCGCGGCCGGTGTCTTCCAGGGCGCCCAGACGCTGCGGCAGCTCCTCGGCGCCGACGCCTTCCGCCGGGCCCCGGTCCGCCGCGACCGGGTGTGGACGGTCCCGCACGTGACGATCGAGGACGCCCCCCGCTTCCGCTGGCGCGGGCTGATGCTGGACGTCGCACGGCACTTCATGCCGAAGGACGGCGTGCTCCGCTATATCGATCTGATGGCGGCGCACAAACTCAACGTCCTGCATCTCCATCTGACGGACGACCAGGGCTGGCGCATCGAGATCCAGCGCTATCCGAAGCTCACCGAGATCGGCTCCTGGCGCGCGCGGACGAAAGTCGGCCACCGCGCCTCACCGCTGTGGGACGACAAGCCGCACGGCGGTCACTACACCCAGGACGACATCCGCGAGATCGTCGCCTATGCCGCCGAGCGGCATATCGGCGTCGTCCCCGAAATCGACGTGCCCGGGCACTCGCAGGCCGCCATCGCCGCGTATCCGGAGCTCGGCAATGCCGATGTCGTCGACACCGCCTCCCTGACCGTCTGGGACACCTGGGGGATCAATCCGAACGTCCTCGCCCCCACGGACGACACGCTGCGCTTCTACGAGGGGGTGCTCGAGGAGGTCCTGGACCTGTTCCCCGCGGACGCCGGGCCGTTCTCGTCGTTCGTGCACATCGGCGGCGACGAATGCCTCAAGGACCAGTGGCGCGAGTCGGACACCGCGCAGAAGCAGATCGGCAACCTCGGGCTCGCGGACGAGGACGCCCTCCAGGCCTGGTTCATCGGGCACTTCGACAACTGGCTCGCCGCGCGGGGACGTCGGCTGATCGGCTGGGACGAGATCCTCGAGGGCGGACTGGCTCCCGGCGCCGCGGTGTCGTCCTGGCGCGGCTACGCGGGCGGGGTCGCCGCGGCCCGCGCGGGGCACGACGTGGTCATGTGCCCCGAGCAGCAGGTGTACCTGGACCACCGTCAGGACGCCGGCGCCGACGAGCCGGTGCCGATCGGGTACGTGCGCACCTTGGAGGACGTCTACCGGTTCGAGCCCGTGCCGGCGGAGCTGACGCCGCAGGAGAGCGCACGGGTGCTGGGCACCCAGGCCAACGTGTGGACCGAGGTGATGGAGGACCAGGGGCGCGTCGACTACCAGACGTTCCCCCGGCTCGCCGCGCTCGCCGAGGTCGCCTGGAGCGACCTGCCCGCCCCCGCCGACCGGGACTTCGCCGGGTTCGAGCGGCGGATGGCCGCCCACTACCGGCGCCTGGACGCCCTCGGGGTCGGCTACCGTCCGCCCACCGGTCCGCTGCCCTGGCAGCGGCGCCCGGGCGTGCTGGGACGCCCGATCGACGGGCCGCCGCCGAACCGGTAGCCCGCCGCCCTCCGTCCGCCCCGCGGTCCCGGGGCCGCCCGCCCCGGGACGCCGAACGGGTCCCGCGCGACCGCGCGCCCCGGGCCCGAACAGGCCGTGCGATACGGGTACAGGCATCACCGAAGGGTGCCAATCCTCGGCAGACCGGTGATGCCGGGCGAAATCCGCCATGCCCGGGGTGAGGTGGGCGAATGCCTCCTAGCGGACCCCCGTCTTCGGCGCCTGCCAAGATGTGCCAGAGTTGCCACGTCCGCCCTGTCAGCACGTACCGTACGGCGCACAGGTGGGACCAGGTGGGGCAGCGGGAAGGGGCAGCCGGTTTTGAGCACGCACGCACCGCAGGCGGCGCAGGCCGTGACGCTGCCCACGACCCTGGACGAGGCCGTGGCCACGCTCACGGCCATGCCCGCCGCCGTGCCCGTCGCGGGCGGCACGGACCTGATGGCCGCCGTCAACTCCGGGCAGCTCAGGCCCGCCGCACTGGTCGGCCTCGGCAGGATCAGCGAGATCCGCGGCTGGCAGTACCTGGACGGACACGCGCTGCTCGGCGCCGGACTCACCCACGCGCGCATGGGCCGCCCCGACTTCGCCGCCCTCATCCCGGCGCTCGCCGCCTCCGCGCGGGCCGCCGGACCGCCGCACATCCGCAACGCCGGCACCCTCGGCGGCAACATCGCCTCCGCCGCCCCCACCGGGGACGCGCTGCCCGTGCTGGCCGCGTTGGAGGCGACGCTGGTCGTCGCCGGCCCGGGCGGGGCCCGCCGCGAGGTCCCGGTGTCGCACCTGCTGGCCGGAATGGACCTGCTGCGCCCCGGCGAGCTCATCGGCTACGTGCGCGTGCCGCTGCTGCACGCCCCCCAGGTCTTCCTCAAGGCGACCGGACGCACCGGCCCCGGCCGGGCGGTCGCCTCCGTCGCCCTCGTGCTCGACCCCGCGCGGCGCGGGGTGCGCTGCGCGGTGGGCGCCATCGCGCCGATGCCGCTGCGGCCCCTGGACGCCGAGCAGTGGGTCGCGCAGCTCATCGACTGGGACAACAACCGCGCGATCGTGCCCGAGGCACTGACCGCGTTCGGGGAGTACGTCGCCGCGGCCTGCATCCCCGACGCCGCCCCCGGCGAGGACGGCACCGTCCCACCGCTTCCGCCCGCGGTACTGCACCTGCGGCGCACCGTCGCCGCGCTGGCCCGACGAGCACTGGGGAGGGCGCTGTCGTGACCGACGACCAGCACGGAGAGGGCAGGCCCCCCGGCGGCAGCCGCTGGGACCCGCTGCCCCAGGGCGACTACGACGACGGCGCCACGGCCTTCGTGAACCTCCCCGAGGGGGGCATCGACGCCCTGCTCGACTCCATGGAGAGCCCGCTCGCCGCGCCCGGCCACGGCTATGTGCCGCCGCAGATAACGGTCGCCCCCGCGACCACCGCGGGCACCGACCCGGCGGCCACCGGAAGCTGGGCCGTACCCGGCGCGCCCGTCGACGGCGCGCAGTGGCACGAGCCGGAGGCCCCCGAGGGGGACGCGGCGACGGGGGACCGGTTCGCGTACAACCCGGGCGCCACCGGGCAGTGGAACTTCGAGGAGGCCGCGGCCGCGGAGAATCCCGCGCCGGGGCAGGACGTCACCGGCCAGTGGTCGATCCCGGTCGCCGACGGCGACCTGCCTGACGAATCGGGCGAGTTCACCACGTCCTCCCTGGTCGAGCAGTGGGGCGGCGGCACGCCTCCGGCCACCCTTCCGGGCGGTGCCCCGGCCCCCTGGGCCACTACCGAGTCCATCGGCCGGCCGTGGGGCCCCGGCGTGCCCGGTGTCCCGCAGGACCCGGAGCAGCAGGGCGAGCACGGCCCCGCGCGGGAGCCGCAGGACGCCGCGACACGGCCGCAGGGCGAGCCCGGCGGCGGCGCGGGCACCCACGCGCCCGGCGATGGTCCCGGCCGGCCCTCGCACGCTGCGGAGCCGTACGGCGGATCCGGCCGGGGTGAGGACCTCGCCGCCCCGCGGCGCTCCGACGACCCCGGGTACGACGGCCGGCGGCCCGGACCCGCTGAGGGGCGACCGGACGCGGAGGGGCCCGGTACGCCGGACCGCGGTCCCGGGCAGCCCGCGCACCCCGACGCGGCCTGGGAGCCCGGGCCGGCCGACGGTCCCGCCCACGCCGGACCGCGGTCGTCCGGCACGTCCGGGCCGCTGCCCGCCGACGGCCGGGCCGAGCCCCGGTGGCGCCCCGGCGTGGAGCCCGCCGACGGTGCCTCCGCCGGGTCCCGGGAGCACGCCCTCCGGGAGCACCCGCACCCCGGCGCCCAGGACGCCGTACAGCCCGGCTCCGAGGCCGGTGAGGCCTCCGGGACGCCCGGGGGCGCCGACGCGACCTCCGAGGCCGCCGGGAGCCCGTCAGGGCCCTCCGCCGCCCACGCCGGGGACGCCCGGGCGGAGACCGGGGCGGCCCCCGACGACGGCGCGCCCGCGGAGGACACCGGCAACACCGGGACGGATTCCGACACTTCGGGCGAACCGGATGCCGCGGTCGAACCGGCGACGGTGAGCTCCCCGCACGACGACCACCCCCTCGCCTCCTACGTGCTCCGCGTCAACGGCACCGACCGGCCCGTCACCGACGCCTGGATCGGCGAGTCGTTGCTCTACGTGCTGCGCGAGCGGCTCGGCCTGGCCGGCGCCAAGGACGGCTGCTCGCAGGGCGAGTGCGGTGCCTGCAACGTGCAGGTCGACGGGCGGCTCGTGGCGTCCTGCCTGGTCCCGGCCGTCACGGCGGCCGGCAGCGAGGTCCGCACCGTCGAGGGACTGGCCCAGGACGGCCGGCCCTCGGACGTGCAGCGGGCGCTCGCGCGGTGCGGCGCCGTCCAGTGCGGCTTCTGCGTGCCGGGCATGGCGATGACCGTGCACGACCTCCTGGAGGGAAACCCGGCGCCCACCGACCTGGAGACCCGCCAGGCCCTGTGCGGCAATCTGTGCCGCTGCTCCGGCTACCGGGGCGTGGTGCAGGCCGTCAAGGAGGTCGTCGCCGAACGTGAGGCGCACGCCGAGGACTCCGAGTCCGGCTCCGACGGCGACACCGACGCGCCCCGCATCCCGCACCAGGCGGGCCCCGGCGCCGGCGGCGTCAACCCGACGGCCTTCGGCGGCCCGGGACCCCTCGAACAGCCCCATGACCAGCCCTACGGCCAGGACGGAGGCCAGGCGTGAGCAACGAAGCAGTCACCGCACCCGCCGAGCGGGCCGCCGAGGCCGCCCCCGAGCCGGAGCCGGTGCCGCACGGGCTCGGCGCCTCCCTCCCGGCCGCCGACGCCCGCGCCAAGACCGAGGGCACCTTCCCGTACGCCGCCGACCTCTGGGCCGAGGGCCTGCTGTGGGCGGCCGTGCTGCGCTCCCCGCACCCGCACGCGCGCATCGTCTCCATCGACACCAGCCATGCGCGTGAGATGCCCGGCGTCCGCGCGGTCGTCACCCACGAGGACATCCCCGGCGCCCCGGTGCACGGCCGCGGCAAGGCCGACCGCCCGGTCTTCGCCTCCGAGGTCGTACGCCACCACGGCGAGCCCATCGCCGCCGTCGCCGCCGACCATCCCGACACCGCGCGGATGGCGGCCGCCGCCGTGATCGTCGAGTACGAGGTGCTCGACCCGGTGACCGACCCCGAGCAGGCTTTCGAGGCCGAACCGCTGCACCCCGACGGCAACCTGATCCGCCACATCCCGCTGCGCCACGGCGACCCCGACGCCGCCGGCGACGTCGTCGTCGAGGGCCTGTACCGCATCGGCCGCCAGGACCCGGCCCCCATAGGGGCCGAGGCCGGTCTCGCCGTGCCCCGCCCGGACGGCGGCGTCGAGCTGTACCTGGCGTCCACCGACCCGCACGGCGACCGGGACACCGCCGCCGCCGCGTTCGGCCTGGAACCCGACCGGGTGAAGATCGTCGTCACCGGGGTGCCCGGCGCCACCGCCGACCGCGAGGACCAGAGCTTCCAGCTCCCCCTGGGGCTGCTCGCGCTGAAGACCGGCTGCCCGGTGAAACTCGCCGCCACGCGCGAGGAGTCCTTCCTCGGCCACACCCACCGCCACCCCACCCTGCTGCGCTACCGCCACCACGCCGACGCCGAGGGCCGGCTGGTCAAGGTCGAGGCGCAGATCCTGCTCGACGCGGGCGCCTACGCCGACACCTCCTCCGACGCCCTGGCCGCCGCCGTCGCCTTCGCCTGCGGCCCCTACGTCGTCCCCAACGCCTTCATCGAAGGCTGGGCCGTACGTACCAACAACCCGCCCTCCGGCCATGTGCGCGGCGAGGGCGCCCTGCAGGTGTGCGCCGCCTACGAGGCGCAGATGGACAAGCTGGCCAAGAAGCTCGGCGTCGACCCGGCGGAGCTGCGCCTGCGCAACGTCATGGCCACCGGCGACGTCCTGCCCACCGGCCAGACCGTCACCTGCCCGGCACCGGTCGCCGAACTCCTCCAGGCCGTGCGGGACTTCCCGCTGCCGCCGCTGCCCAAGGACACCCCCGAGGACGAGTGGCTGCTGCCCGGCGGCCCCGAGGGCGCGGGCGAACCGGGCGCGGTGCGCCGGGGCGTCGGCTACGGGCTGGGCATGGTGCACATGCTCGGTGCGGAGGGCGCGGACGAGGTGTCCACGGCCACCGTGCGGGTCCAGGGCGGCGTGGCGACCGTGCTGTGCGCGGCCGTGGAGACCGGCCAGGGCTTCTCCACCCTGGCCCGGCAGATCGTCCAGGAGACCCTCGGCATCGACGAGGTGCACGTGGTGCCCGTGGACACCGACCAGCCCCCGGCAGGACCGGGCTGCCGCGGCCGCCACACCTGGGTCTCGGGCGGCGCCGTGGAACGCGCGGCGAAGATGGTCCGCACCCAGCTCCTCCAGCCGCTCGCGCACAAGTTCGGCATGTCCACCGAGCTGCTCCAGATCACCGACGGCAAGATCACCTCGTACGACGGTGTGCTGTCCACGACCGTCACGGAGGCGATGGAGGGCAAGGAACTGTGGGCCACCGCCCAGTGCCGCCCGCATCCGACGGAGCCGCTGGACGAGTCCGGCCAGGGTGACGCCTTCGTCGGCATGTCCTTCTGCGCGATCCGCGCGGTGGTCGACGTCGACATCGAGATCGGCTCGGTCCGGGTCGTCGAACTGGCGGTCGCCCAGGACGTGGGCCGGGTGCTGAACCCGGCGCAGCTGAACGCCCGGATCGAGGCGGGCGTGACCCAGGGCCTGGGCGCCGCGCTCACCGAGAACCTGCGCACACCGCGCGGCCTCGTCCGCCACCCCGACCTGACCGGTTACGCCCTGCCGACCGCGCTGGACGCGCCGGACATCCGCATCGTGAAGCTGGTCGAGGAGCGCGACGTGGTCGCGCCGTTCGGCGCGAAGGCGGTCAGCGCGGTGCCGGTGGTGACCTCACCGGCGGCCATCGCCTCCGCCGTCCGGGCCGCCACCGGCCGCCCGGTGAACCGGCTGCCGATCCGTCCGCAGGCCGCGGTGGTCACCGGGAACTGAGCCCCGTCCCGTCGTTTTCCGAAAGGAAGGCGACTGTTTCCCGCGGGGAAGGCAACGTAAGCGGTTGCCGGCGCGTCCTGTGTGGTGAGGGGTGCGGGATTCGGCGCGCCCTCGGACCGGGGGCGTTGTCAGTGGTGGCGCGTAGTGTTCCGGTCAGTGGGGACGGCCGTCGGGTCCGCAAGGGCAGGCCGTCCAGCCCGGGGCGGGGCGTTCGCGGGCCCGGGACCGAGCACACGTATCGCGGGGGAATCATGAGCAGGACCGACACCGTTGTCGCAGGGGCGATCACACTCGCCGACGCCGACCTCGATCCCTTCATCACGCACGCGTCCACGCGCAGCTGGCTGACGGGCCCCGGACTGCCCGCGGACAGCGGCCTGTTCAGCTTCGCGGAGCTCACGCGAAGAGGCGGCCCGCACACCGTGGCCGACTCGACGGGCGACCCCGACGGCCGGCTCCCGGCCGGGCTGCGGGACCAGCTGGTCATCGGCGGACTGCTCGGCCCCGGGGGCCTGGAGACGGAGTCCGTGCTGCTCGACGGCGCGACCGGCGAGGTCTCGACGACGTACTTCTTCCACGACCGCCCCGATCTGATGGACCGCCGCCCGCTCGCCCCGTCCCTGCCGACACTGGTGCGGTTCGCCGCGGCGACGGACGAGCTGGCCGGGCTGCGCGGTCAGTTCGCCGCCTACGCGGGCCGGTACGGCACCAAGGCGGTCGCGGAGGCCTCCCGGCAGCTGCTGGCGATCTTCGAGGAGGGCGCGGACGGGGCGCCGGCGCCGTTCTGGCGGATGGCCGCGCTGATCCGCCCGCTGGCACTGGTGGCCGGCCCCGGCACGGCCTCGGGCCTCTCCCTCGCCCTCCCCGTCCGCCTCCTGGACGACGCGTTCGGCCGGGGCGCGGTGGTCCGCTTCGAGGAGGTCGACTTCCCCGCGACGCTCACGCACGAGCCGACCCGGCGCTTCCTGCGCGAGACGGGCCTGCCGGAGGACGGCTTCCTCTTCTCCCTGGACACGGACCTGCCGCTGCGCACGCTCGCGGAGTACTACACCGACGACTGCCGGGGCGAGCTGCCCGCCGATCTGCCCCCCGCCCGGGCCGACCGCCTGATACGTCTGGGGCACCTGGTCGACGACCACAGCCTGCTCGTCGACGGCACCACCGGCGCGGTGTTCAGCTGGAACGAGCCGGATGCGGTGCTCCACCCCCTGAACACGGACATCTCCACGCTCGCCTTCACACTATGGCTGCTGCACCGCGAGCGCTCCATCGACGAGGAGTCGGGCCACGCGCTGACCACCGACACCTACGACCAGCTGGCGCTGACGATGATCCAGGTCCTGTCCTCCATCGACCCCACGGGCACGACGGCCGACGCGGACTGGCACTACTGGACGGAGCTCTTCCAGGACGAGGCGGGCGGGGTGCTCTAGCGAGCGGGCGGACCCGGTCCTACGACCAAGGTCCCGGTACCGGTCACGACCCCCGACAGGGGTCAAACCATGCCGTGGCCCTTACTCTGGCGAGCATGACCGCCCCGAACCCGCGCGACACCGATGTCGCCGAGCCCGCCGACGCCCTCGCCCCGGCCGGCGCCGCCCCCGACGAGACCGTACTGAGCCGTCCCTACCGGGCGCTGAGCATCGGGGTCGTCTCCGTGGTGTTGCTGATCGCCTTCGAGGCGACGGCCGTCGGCACGGCGATGCCGGTGGCGGCGCGGGAGCTGGACGGGGTGGCGCTGTACGCGTTCGCGTTCTCGGGGTACTTCACGACCAGCCTGTTCGGCATGGTGCTGTCCGGCCAGTGGTCCGACCGGCGGGGCCCGCTCGCGCCGCTCACCTGGGGCATCGCCTCCTTCGCGGCCGGACTGCTGCTCGCCGGGACGGCGGGCGCGATGTGGCTGTTCATCCTGGGGCGGGCGGTGCAGGGGCTCGGCGGCGGGCTGGTGATCGTCGCGCTGTACGTCGTCGTCGGGCGCGCCTACCCGGAGCGGCTGCGGCCGGCCATCATGGCGGCGTTCGCGGCGAGCTGGGTGGTGCCGTCGATCGTCGGCCCGCTCGCGTCCGGCGCGGTGACGGAGCACATCGGCTGGCGCTGGGTGTTCCTCGGCATACCGGTGCTCGTGGTGTTGCCGCTGGCGCTCGCGCTGCCGCAGATACGGCGCCTGGCGTCCGGCCCGGTCGACCAGGACCCGGGGGACGCCCCGGCCTCCTTCGACCGCCGCCGGATCCGGCTGGCCCTGGCGATCTCCTTCGGCGCCGCGCTCCTCCAGTACGCGGCGCAGGACCTGCGCTGGGTGTCGCTGCTGCCGGGCGCGCTGGGTGCGGCCCTGCTCGTCCCGGCCGTCCTCGGCCTCCTCCCGCGCGGCACGTACCGGGCGGCGCGCGGACTGCCCTCGGTCGTGCTGCTGCGCGGCGTGGCCGCCGGCTCCTTCATCGCGGCGGAGTCCTTCGTCCCGCTGATGCTGGTCACCCAGCGCGGGCTCAGCCCCACCCTCGCCGGTTTCTCGCTCGCGGCGGGCGGCGGCACGTGGGCGCTGGGCTCCTGGGTGCAGTCCCGGCCCCGGCTGGAGCCGTACCGCGAACGCCTGATGACCCTCGGCATGGTGCTGGTGGCGGCGTCCATCGCCGCCGCGCCCAGTGTGCTGATCGACGCCGTGCCGGCCTGGACGGTGGCGGTCGCCTGGGCCTTCGGTTGTTTCGGCATGGGCCTGGTGATCTCCTCCACCAGCGTCCTGCTGCTCCAGCTCTCCGCCCCCGCGGAGGCCGGCACCAACTCCGCCGCCCTGCAGATCTCCGACGGCCTCTCCAACGTGCTGCTGCTGGCCGCCGGGGGAGCGGCCTTCGCGGCCCTGGGCGGCGGCACGGTCAGCCACGCCGCCACGGAGGCCACCGGCTCCCACCCGGCCGCCTTCGTCGCGGTGTTCCTGCCGATGGCGGCGGTGGCGCTGGCGGGGGCGTGGGTGGCTGGGCGGGTGAGAGCAGTCAAGTAGTACCACTTTGGTATCGCTGGAGTGGTACCGTTTTGGTATGGCTATGAACCTGCGTCTCCGCGACGACCAGACGGAAGCTCTCAAGCTGCGCGCCGAGGAGGAGGGCGTCAGTATGCACGCGATACTGCTGCGGGCCGTGGATGACTATCTGGCGCGGACGGCGCACCAGGCGCTGGTGCGCAAGGCCGCCAAGGAGCAGACCGCCAAGTGGGCCGAGTTGCTGGAGCGGCTGAAGTGACGTACGTCTACCTCACGGCCGAGGACGTTCTGGCCATTGCCGGGGACGCCGTCGACGACCAGGACGTCGTCGTGCGCGACGCGGGGTTGTTGGAGTCGGCCGTGCATCGCCCCTCGGCGTCCATGTTCGGGCAGGAGGCTTACGCCGATCTGTTCGACAAGGCGGCGGCGCTCCTGCAGTCCCTGGTCATCAACCACCCTCTCGTCGACGGGAACAAGCGCACTGCCTGGGTGTCGTGCGTCGTCTTCCTGGCGATGAACGAGGTGCAGTTGCGCCCCGACATCGATGCGGCCGAACGCCTGGTCATCGCCGTGGCGACCGGCAGTATGGACGAGATCAAGGCGATCTCCGAAGGGTTGAGGGACTTGGCCGAGTAGCAAGGTGTGACCTGAGTCCCATCCCGGGCGATACCGGCGGCGTACCGCCATGGGCACCGCCGGGCCATCGGTAGGGTGGCCCGGTTGTCATACGCACCGCGCCGCCCGACCACCCCACGGAGATCGTGACTACCACCGCCAGCTCCGCGTCACACTCGCACCACCTCTCCCCGGCCTTTCCCGGACGTGCCCCCTGGGGTACCGCCGGCAAGCTGCGCGCCTGGCAGCAGGGGGCGATGGACAAGTACATCCAGGCGCAGCCCCGGGACTTCCTGGCGGTGGCCACGCCCGGCGCCGGTAAGACGACCTTCGCGCTCACGCTGGCGTCCTGGCTGCTGCACCACCACGTCGTGCAGCAGGTGACGGTCGTCGCGCCCACCGAGCATCTGAAGAAGCAGTGGGCCGAGGCCGCCGCGCGGATAGGCATCAAGCTCGACCCCGAGTACAGCGCGGGCCCGCTCGGCAAGGAGTACGACGGGGTCGCCGTGACGTACGCCGGTGTCGGCGTGCGCCCCATGCTGCACCGCAACCGCGTCGAGCAGCGCAAGACCCTCGTCATCCTCGACGAGATCCACCACGCCGGTGACTCCAAGTCCTGGGGCGAGGCCTGTCTGGAGGCGTTCGAGCCGGCCACGCGACGGCTCGCGCTGACCGGTACGCCGTTCCGGTCCGACACCAACCCCATCCCCTTCGTGACGTACGAGGAGGGCGACGACGGCATCCGCCGGTCGTCCGCCGACTACACCTACGGGTACGGCTCCGCGCTCGCGGACGGCGTCGTGCGTCCCGTGATCTTCATGTCGTACAGCGGCAACATGCGCTGGCGCACCAAGGCCGGTGACGAGATCGCCGCCCGCCTCGGCGAGCCCATGACCAAGGACGCCGTCAGCCAGGCCTGGCGCACCGCACTCGACCCGCGCGGCGAGTGGATGCCGGCCGTGCTGCGCGCCGCCGACCAACGGCTCACCGAGGTCCGCAAGGCCATCCCGGACGCCGGCGCCCTCGTCATCGCCGCCGACCAGGACTCCGCGCGGGCCTACGCCAAGCTGATCCGGGAGATCACCGGCCACAAGGCCACTGTCGTCCTGTCCGACGACGCCGGCGCGTCGAAGCGGATCGACGACTTCAGCGGCAGTGACGACCGCTGGATGGTCGCCGTCCGCATGGTGTCCGAGGGCGTCGACGTGCCGCGCCTCGCGGTCGGCGTGTACGCCACCACCATCTCCACGCCGCTCTTCTTCGCCCAGGCCGTCGGCCGTTTCGTACGGTCCCGGCGGCGCGGCGAGACCGCGTCCGTGTTCCTGCCGACCATCCCGGACCTGCTCGGCTTCGCCAACGAGATGGAGCGCGAACGCGACCACGTCCTCGACAAGCCCAAGAAGGAGGGCGAGGAGGACCCGTACGCCGAGTCCGAGAAGGAGATGGAGGAGGCGAACCGGGAGCAGGACGAGGACACCGGCGAGCAGGACATGCTGCCCTTCGAGGCGCTGGAGTCCGACGCCGTCTTCGACCGGGTCATGTACAACGGCGCCGAGTTCGGCATGCAGGCCCACCCAGGCAGCGAGGAGGAGCAGGACTACCTGGGCATCCCGGGACTCCTCGAACCCGACCAGGTGCAACTGCTGCTGCAGAAGCGGCAGGCCCGGCAGATCGCGCACAGCCGCAAGAAGCCCGCCGAGGAGGCCGACCTCCTCGAACTGCCCGCCGAGCGGCGGCCGGTGGTCTCCCACAAGGAGATGATGGAGCTGCGCAAGCGGCTCAACAATCTCGTCGGCGCCTACGTCCACCAGAGCGGCAAGCCGCACGGCGTCATCCACACCGAGCTGCGCCGGGTCTGCGGCGGCCCGCCCTCGGCCGAGGCCACGGCGGGACAGCTGCGCCAGCGGATCGAAAAGGTGCAGGAGTGGGCCACGCGCATGCGGTGATCCGGGGTGTGCGTATGGGGACAAACGGAACCACTTCTCGGCGAGAGTGCCCGGATTCTGGACGGAGCCTTCCGCTCACCGAACCGGCTCGCTACTGTCCCCGCTACGCACACGCCCCGTGGCAGCGCCGCCGCGGAGCGCAGCCGTGAAGCGACTGTGCCCGGGAGACTGCCGGGCCGCCGGCCGATCGGCGGCCTCTGAAGCGCGTGACCGACGGGACTCGGTGACGCATCCGCCGCGAGAAGGCCGCCGACCTCACCACTAAGGAGTGGGCGTCGTGACCGCGGAGACCTCCCAGACGCTCGACAGGGGACTACGTGTCCTCAAACTGCTCGCCGACACGGACCACGGGCTGACCGTCACCGAGCTTTCCCACAAACTGGGCGTCAACCGGACCGTTGTGTACCGGTTGCTCGCCACGCTGGAACAGCATGCCCTCGTACGCCGTGATCTGGGCGGACGGGCCCGTGTCGGGCTCGGTGTGCTCAGGCTGGGGCGACAGGTGCACCCGCTGGTGCGGGAGGCGGCGATGCCGGCGCTGCGGTCGCTGGCGGAGGACATCGGCGCGACCGCGCACCTGACGTTGGTGGACGGGGCGGAGGCGCTGGCCGTGGCCGTGGTGGAGCCGTCCTGGACGGACTACCACGTGGCGTACCGGGCGGGGTTCCGGCATCCGCTGGACCGGGGGGCCGCGGGCAAGGCGATCCTGTCCGCCCGTCAGCACACGGCCGACGACCCCGGGTACACGCTGACGCACGGGGAACTGGAGGCGGGGGCGTGCGGCGCGGCCGCGCCGTTGCTGGGGGTGACGGGGGTCGAGGGCAGCGTGGGCGTCGTCATGCTGGCGGACGTCGTACCGGAGCGGGTGGGAACGCGCGTCATGGACGCGGCCAGAGAGGTAGCCGAAGCCCTCCGCTGACCCCCGCACCCACAACCCCGCCCGGCCGCGGGCAGTCGTGCCGCAGCCGTCCCGCGGCCAGCCACCGCAGCAACCCCGCCCGGCCGCGGGCCGCCGCCGCCCATCGCGTGCCGCCGCAGCGACCCCGCCCCGCCGCGATCCGCGGGCAGTCGCCGCCCATCGCGTGCCGCCGCCGCGGCGACCCCGCCCAGCAGCCGCTCTCCGCGGGCAGTCGTGCCGCAGGGCGGCACGGGTGGGCGCGACGGCACCCCGCGGGCTCCGGGCTGCGCCACCTCCCCCCGGGTCCATCAGCACCGGTGCGCTGCTCGGCCGGGGGTGGGTGTCGCTCGCCGGCGCTTGCCGGGTGCCGCTGCGCCCACCCGTGCCGCCCTGGGGGTACCTCCCAGGCCTTTAAGGCACTGGGGGAGGCACGACTGCCCGCGGCTGCGGCGTGTGCTGCCCGCGGCTACGGCTGCGGTGAGGGGGGCGCGGCACGGCTGCCCGTAGCTGCGGCAGGTTAGATTGGCACCGTGTTCTCTCGCCTCACGCGTCCCCAGAAGGTCGCCGCCCTCGCCGCCCCCGTCGTGGCCCTCCTCGCCACCGCCGGCTTCGCGCCGCTGCCCTTCTCCGTGGCGCAGCCCGGGATGACCGCGGACGTCCTCGGTGAGAACAAGGGGGAGCAGGTCATCACCATCTCCGGCGCACCCGTGCGGGAGACCACCGGGCAGCTGCGGATGACCACTATCGAGGCGACCTCCCCGGACACCCGCGTCGACCTCCCGGACGTGATCGACAGCTGGTTCAGCACCGACCAGGCGGTCATGCCCCGCGACTCGGTCTACCCCAGCGGCGACAGCGTCGAGGAGATCGAGCAGTTCAACCGGAAGCAGATGAAGGAGTCCCAGGACGAGGCGACCCGGGCCGCGCTGAACCACCTGAACCTCGAGGACGAGGACATCGACGTCACCCTGAGGCTCGCCGACGTCGGCGGCCCCAGCGCCGGCCTGCTGTTCTCCCTCGGCATCGTCGACAAGCTGAACGGCGACGGCAGCGGCGGCGACCTCACCGGCGGCCGGGTCGTCGCCGGCACCGGCACCATCGACGAGGACGGCACCGTCGGCCCCGTAGGCGGCGTCCCCCTGAAGACGCAGGCGGCCAAGCGGGACGGCGCCACCGTCTTCCTGGTGCCGAAGGCCGAGTGCGCCGACGCCAAGGCGGAACTCCCCGAGGGTCTGCGCCTCATCCCGGTCACCACCCTCAAGGGCGCCGTCGACGCCCTGATTTCCCTGGAGCAGGGCACCGGCAAGGTCCCCAGCTGCTAGCCGCCGCCCGCTAGCCCTCCTTGACGAAGCCTTCCTCCACCATCCAGTCCAGCGCCACCTGGTGCGGGTCCTCCCCGTCGACGTCCACCTTGGCGTTCAGGGTCTGCGCCACGTTGTTGTCCAGCTTCTCCGTGACCGGGGCGAGGACGTCGGCGATGGCCGGCCACTCCTCGAAGGTGTCGGTGTTGACCGTGGGCGCCGCGTTGTAGTTGGGGAAAAACCTCTTGTCGTCCTCCATGACCAAGAGGTTCATGGACTTGATGCGCCCGTCGGTGGTGAACACCTCGCCGTAGGTGCAGGCGCCCTCGGCCGTCTGGGTGTAGATGATCCCGGTGTCCATCTGCGTGACGTTGCCCGCCGGGATGTCCATGCCGTACGCCTCCTCCATGCCCGGCAGCCCGTCCGCGCGGTTGGCGAACTCGCCCTCCACGCACAGCGTCACCGCACCCGGGTCGGTCCTCGCCAGCTCGGCCACCTCGGAGAGGGTCCGCGTGCCGTACCTCTCGAAGTTGGCCTGGTTCATGGCCAGGGCGTAGGTGTTGTTCAGCTCCGAGGGCTCCAGCCAGGTCACCCCGTTCTTCGCGTCCGCCTCCCGCACCGCCAGCCACTGCTCGCGCGGGTCGGGGATCGGCTTGCTGTTGCCCTGGTAGGTGATCCAGGCCGTGCCCGTGTACTCGAAACCGGCGTCCGCCTCGCCCTTGACGACGGCCTCCCGGGAGCCGACCGAGCCCTGGATGCCGGTCCGGTCGACGACCTCCGCGCCCGCCGCCTGGAAGGCGATGCCCATGATCGCCCCGAGGATCAGCTGCTCGGTGAACTCCTTGGAGGTCACGGTGAGTTTCGCGCCCTCCAGGGGCCTGCCCTGCCCGATCGAGCCAGGCTCGACGTCGTCGACCATGGGGGACCCGCTGGTCAGGCCGCAGCCCGAGGCGAGCACGAGCAGGGCGGCGACGGCCGGGAAGAGGCGGACACGTCTCACCGCCCCGGCATGTCTCACGACTCCGACCCCTCTCATGGCCCCGCCTCCAGACCCCGCGGCCGCAGCAGCAGTTCCGCCAGGGAGGCCAGCCAGTCCACCAGCAGGGCGAGCGCCACGGTGAGGATCGAGCCCACCATCAGCACCGGCATCCGCTGGCTGGTGATCCCGGTGGTGATCAGCACCCCCAGACCGCCGCCCCCGCCGAAGGTCGCGAGCGTCGCCGTGCCGACGTTCAGGACGAGCGCGGTCCGCACCCCGGCCAGGATCAGGGGGACGGCGAGGGGCAGCTCCACCCGGGTGAGCACCCCCAGCGGGGACATGCCGATGCCGCGCGCCGCCTCCAGCAGGGTCGGGTCGTTGGCCCGCAGACCGGCGATGGTGTTGGACAGCACCGGCAGTACGGCGTAGGCGATGATGCCGATCAGCGCGGCCTTGCGGCCGATGCCCAGCCAGATCACCAGCAGCGCCAGCAGACCGATAGCCGGGGTGGCCTGCCCCATGTTGGCGAACGCCATCGCGGCCGGGGTGGCCCGGCGGAACATGCGCCGGGTCAGCAGGATGCCCAGCGGGATCGCGATGATCAGCACGAAGAACGTGGAGATCGCGGTGAGCTCGATGTGCTGCCACAGCGCCTTGGACACCTGACCGTCCGACAGCGCGTTCCGGGTGAGCGCGTCGAGCTCCGCCTGCTCGAACCACAGCCAGGTCGCGAGCAGTACGGCGATCAGCACCACCGGCAGGAAGGTCAGCTTCTGCCAGGTCACCCGGGGGCGCCGAGCGGCCGCCGGCGGGGGAGCGTCCTGCGTCTCGTCGGGCTGCCCGCCGCCGTCGTCCCGGAAGACCAGCCCTCTCACCTCGTGCTCGCCCTCGGGCCGCCCCCTGGAAGCGCCGGAAGTGGAGCTCCTCACGCCTTCGCCTCCCCGCCGAAGCCCTCCTGCTCCGCGTGGGTCTGCGCGGCCCGCTGCTCCTGGAGGTCGTGCTGGGCGTCCATCGCCTCGAGACGGTCGGCCTCCAGCAGCTCGTGCACGGAGTTCATCAGCGTCTCCACGTCGACGACGCCCTCGTACGCGCCGCGCCGCCCGGTGACCGGGACGCGGCCGGTGTTGTCGGTGAGGACGGCCTCCAGTGCGTCCCGCAGGGTCGCGTCCTGGGTCACCGTGTCGTGCACCAGGGCGCCCGCGCGGGCCAGCGAGCCCTTGGCGCGCATCATGTCGCCGCGCCGCAGCCACTTGTAGGGGCGGCCCCGCTTGTCCAGCACCAGCACCTCGTTGATGCCGCCGGAGCGGAGCTTGGTGAAGATCTCCTGGAGCGGGTCGTCGACGCTCACCGTCGGATAGTCGGTGATCCCCACGTCCCGCACCCGGGTGAGGTTGAGCCGCTTCAGGGCCGCCCCGGCGCCCACGAAACCCGACACGAAGTCGTCCGCGGGGTTGGTGAGGATCGCCTCCGGGGTGTCGAACTGCGCGATGTGGGAGCGTTCGCGCAGCACCGCGATCCGGTCGCCGATCTTGATGGCCTCGTCGAAGTCGTGGGTGACGAAGACGATCGTCTTGTGCAGCTCCCGCTGAAGGCGGATCAGCTCGTCCTGGAGGTGGTCCCGGGTGATCGGGTCCACCGCGCCGAACGGCTCGTCCATGAGCAGCACCGGCGGATCCGCCGCCAGCGCCCGCGCCACGCCCACCCGCTGCTGCTGGCCGCCGGAGAGCTGACGCGGATAGCGGCCGTGGAACTCGCCGGGGTCGAGGCCGACCAGGTCCAGCATCTCCTCCACCCGCGCCCGCACCCGGGCCGCCGGCCAGCGCAGCATCTTCGGCACCAGCGCGATGTTCTGCGCCACCGTCATGTGCGGGAACAGCCCGCTCGCCTGGATCGCGTACCCGATCTTGCGGCGCAGCCGGACCGGGTCCATGTCGGTGACGTCCTCGCCGCCGATGCGGATACGGCCGGCGGTCGGCTCGATCAACCGGTTGATCATCTTCAGGAGGGTGGACTTCCCGCAGCCCGAGGGGCCGACGAGGATCACCGTCTCGCCCTCCCTGATGTCCATGGTGACGTTGTCGACGGCCGGCAGCGCACCGCCCGGGTACCGCTTGGTCAGCCCCTCCAGCTCGATGGTCGCCCCGACCGAACGGGGCTCCGTCCCGGACGGATCCGGACCGGGCGCGGAATCGGCGACGGAACTAGGCACGGATCCCCCTGGGAATGGTCAGCCGCCCGATCAGGACGTACGCGGCGTCGAACAGCAGGGCGAGGACGATGATCCCGAGGGTGCCCGCGAGCACCTGGTTCAGCGCGTTCTTGCTGCCCAGCGAGGCGATCCCGCGGAAGATCAGGTTGCCCAGGCCCGGGCCGGAGGCGTACGCGGCGATGGCGGCGATGCCCATCAGCATCTGCGTGGAGACCCGGATCCCGGTCAGGATCGGCGGCCAGGCCAGCGGCAGCTCCACCCGCGCCAGCCGGGCCGGGCGGGACATGCCGATGCCCTTGGCCGCGTCCACCAGCGACGGATCGACCCCGCGCAGGCCCACGATCGCGTTCCGCACGATCGGCAGCAGCCCGTACAGCGTCAGTGCGATCACCGTCGGTGGCACGCCGAGCCCCACGATCGGGATCAGCAGACCGATCATGGCCAGCGCCGGGATGGTCAGGAGTGTGGCGGTCGCGGTCGTGGCGAGGTTGCCCGCCCACTCACTGCGGTAGGTGACCACCCCGATCAGCACACCGAGCACGGTCGCCACCACCATGCACTGGAAGACGACGCTGGCGTGCTGGTAGGCGTCGATGAGCAGTTGCTGGTGCCGGCTCTCCAGGTACTCCCAGAAGTTCACACGTGCTCACCCCAGCTCGGCCAGGTCGGGTCACTCGCCGAGCGCTGCCTGCTCCACCAGCGGGATGATCCGCAGCGGAACGGGATTCTCCATCACGATCGCCGTGGAGGCCCGGACGATGCCATCAAAACCGACGACGCGGTCGATCACCCGTTGAAGATCGGCGTTGGAGCGTGCCACCAGCCGGCACATCATGTCCCCGGTGCCGGTGGTGGTGTGCAGCTCCAGCACCTCCGGCACGGTCGCCAAGTGGGCCCGTACGTCCGCCCCTTGACCCTGCCGGATCTGCAGTGTGGCGAACGCCGTGACCGGGTATCCGAGGGCCGCCGGATCCACCTCGGGGCCGAATCCGCGGATGACTCCGTTCGACTGAAGCCGGTCCAGCCGGGCCTGCACGGTTCCGCGCGCCACGCCCAGCCGCCGGGACATCTCCAGCACCCCGATGCGCGGCTCCCGCGCCAGCAGCACGATGATCCGGCCGTCCAGATGATCGATCGCCATACCGTCCTCCCGGATGGTCATCCTGTACAGAAAGCCCGCGTCCGTGGGCATCCGACTGAACAGATTGCCCAGTGAACAGGAGAACTATTGCGCACCTTGCAGGGCTGGCCCACCCTGCACCTATGACGCAGACCACAGACCACACTCCCGCAGCGACCACCCGGCAGGCCGACCCCTTCCCGGTCAAGGGAATGGACGCGGTCGTCTTCGCCGTGGGCAACGCCAAGCAGGCGGCGCACTACTACTCCACCGCCTTCGGCATGAAGCTGGTCGCCTACTCCGGACCGGAGAACGGCAGCCGCGAGACCGCCTCCTACGTCCTGGAGAGCGGCTCGGCCCGTTTCGTCCTCACCTCGGTGATCAAGCAGTCCACCGAGTGGGGCGCCTTCCTCGCCGACCACGTGGCCGCACACGGCGACGGCGTCGTCGACCTCGCCATCGAGGTCCCGGACGCGCGCGCCGCGTACGAGTACGCCATCGAGCACGGCGCCCGCTCCGTCGCCGAGCCGTACGAGCTGAAGGACGAGCACGGCACGGTCGTGCTGGCCGCCATCGCCACCTACGGCAAGACCCGCCACACGCTGGTCGAGCGCAGCGGCTACGACGGCCCCTACCTGCCCGGCTACGTCACCGCCAAGCCGATCGTCGAGCCGCCGGCCCAGCGCTCCTTCCAGGCGATCGACCACTGCGTCGGCAACGTCGAGCTCGGCCGGATGAACGAGTGGGTCGAGTTCTACAACAAGGTCATGGGCTTCACGAACATGAAGGAGTTCGTGGGCGACGACATCGCCACCGAGTACAGCGCGCTGATGTCGAAGGTCGTGGCCGACGGCACGCTCAAGGTCAAGTTCCCGATCAACGAGCCCGCCATCGCCAAGAAGAAGTCCCAGATCGACGAGTACTTGGAGTTCTACGGCGGTGCCGGCGTCCAGCACATCGCGCTGAACACCAACGACATCGTGCAGACCGTGCGCCAGATGCGGGCGTCCGGTGTCCAGTTCCTGGACACCCCCGACTCGTACTACGACACCCTCGGCGAGTGGGCGGGCGAGACGCGGGTGCCGGTCGAGACCCTGCGCGAGCTGAAGATCCTCGTCGACCGCGACGAGGACGGCTACCTCCTGCAGATCTTCACCAAGCCGGTCCAGGACCGGCCGACGGTCTTCTTCGAACTCATCGAACGCCACGGCTCCATGGGCTTCGGCAAGGGCAACTTCAAGGCCCTCTTCGAGGCCATCGAACGAGAGCAGGCCAAGCGCGGCAACCTGTAACCCACCCACAGCCACGACTCCCCACGGCCGGCCACCGCAGCAACCCCGCCCGGCCGCGTGCAGTCGCCGCCCATCGCGTGCCGCCGCCGCAGCGACCCCGACCCGCCGTCTCCGCGGGCAGTCGCCGCCCATCGCGTGTCGCCGCCGCGGCGACCCCGACCCCCCGTCTCCGCGGGCAGTCGTGCCGCAGGGCGGCACGGGTGGGCGCGACGGCACCCCGTAAGCGCCGGGCTGCGCTACCTCCCCCCGGGCACATCGGCACCGGTGTGCTGCCCGGCCGGGGGTGGGTATCGCTCGCCGGCGCTTGCCGGGTGCCTCCCCCACTCTCGACTTCGCTCGAGCGGGAGGTACCCCCACCGCCCACCCGTGCCGCCCAAGCGGCACGACTGCCCGCAGCGGCGGCGGTGGCGGCGGTGGCGGCGGCGCGGCTGGGTGGCGGCACGACTGCCCGCAGCTGCGGCGGCTGCGTCGCGTGGGGCTAGTCGGATTCCGGGCCGGCCTGGACGGAGGGTTCGCCCAGCCGGTTCAGGGCCGCCTTCGCCTGCGGCACGCGCAGTGGTGAGAACCACGGGTTGATCTGCAGGGCCTCCCTCAGGTGCCGGCGGGCCGGTCCGTACCGCTCCAGGGAGCGTTCGATCATGCCCCGGTGGAACACGTACAGCGCACTGCGTACGCCGCCTCCCTGCGTCCCCTCGGTCGCCCGCACGGCGAACGGGAGGGCCTCCTCGTCGTCGCCGGCCCGGTGCAGCGCCCAGCCCAGCGCGTCCGCCACCTCCGTCGACGGCTGCCGCTTCCACTCCGCCCGGAGCCGCCGCACGGCAGCCTCCGCATCCCCGTGGTCCGCCTCGTAGCGGCCCAGCACCACCTCCTCGTCCGCCCCGTGCGCGGCCGCCGCCCGCACCCGCTCCCGCAGCAACCCGTACTGGACCCGCGCCGCCTGCTTCAGCCCCAGCGACTCGTACAGCTCGCCCAGCTCCAGCGCGTACTCCGGCCGCGGATGCTTCGCCAGCGCCACCCGGTACGCGCTCAGCGCCTCCGTCATCCGCCCCAGTGACGCCAGCGCCCTGCCCTGCCCGGCCTGCGCCGCCCGCTGCTCGGGGTCGATCCGCACCGCCTCCTGGAAGTGCCGCAGCGCGTCCTGGCGGTCGCCGCGTTCCCAGGCGAGCTGCCCGGCCCGCTCCAGATACGCCGCCCGTTCGGCGGGCTCCCCGGCGGCCGACACCGCGTCCGCGAGCTTCGCCGCCGCGTCCTCCCGCCAGCCCTTGTCCCGGTACACCGCCGCCGCCCGCGCCATCACCGCGGGGCCGGAGCGCAGCTCCTTCAGCTTCTCCAGCAGCTTCCCGGCCTCCTCGTCGTCACCGAGCCCGGCGGACGCCTCGATCAGCAGCGGATACGTCGTCCACCGCTTCGGCTCCAGCTTGCGCGCCGCCTCCCCCCACTCGCGCGCCTCGGCGAAGTCCCGCCGCGCGTTCGCCAGCGCCGCCAGCCCGCGCAGCGCCGGGGCGTTGCCCTTCGGCCGCACCTTCAGCGAGGTGCGCAGCGCCTTCTCGGCCCGCGACCAGTACGCCGGGTCCGCGAGCCGCAGACCCTGCTCCACCCGGGCCGCCCCGAGCACCGCCCAGGCCCGGGCGTCCTTCGGCTGCCGTTTCAGATGCCGCTCGCGCTCCTCGACCAGCGCCGCCAGGTCCACCAGCGCGGCCGGCACCCCGCTGGTGACCGCCGCCAGCGCCCGTGCCTCCGGAGTCGGCGCGGGCGGTGCTTCCTCCTCCCACGGCAGGAGGACCAGCACCCCGCCCAGCACGGCGCACCCGGCGGCCGAGGCGATCAGCGCGCGACCGCGCACCCTCCGCCGGGGCTCACGCGGCTTGTCGTCCATGGCGCACACAGTCATGGCGCACACTGTGCGTCACGCACCGCGTACGTACGATCATCACACCCCGGTGTGACGCAGCTGCCCGCGCGGGGTTCACACCGATGGCCCCGGGTGCGACGCTGTGATCATGAGCCGTATCGAAGCGCGACGCGATGAAGACACGGTGGCGGCCGGCCCTCTCGTCGACCGGCTGCTCGGCGGACTGCCCCCCGAGGCCGTCCTCACCGATCCCGACATCACGGTCTCCTACGCCAACGACATGGCGAGCTTCTGCCCGGCCGGCAGCCCCGCGGTGGTCGTCCTGCCGCAGACGGTCGAACAGGTCCAGCACGTCATGCGCACCGCCACCGAGCTGCGCGTCCCCGTCGTCCCGCAGGGCGCCCGCACCGGCCTGTCCGGCGCGGCCAACGCCACCGACGGCTGCATCGTGCTCTCCCTGACCAAGATGGACCGCATCCTGGAGATCAGCCCGGTCGACCGGATCGCCGTCGTCGAACCCGGCGTCGTCAACGCCACCCTCTCCCGCGCCGTCGGCGAACACGGCCTCTACTACCCGCCGGACCCCTCCAGCTGGGAGATGTGCACCATCGGAGGCAACATCGGCACCGCCTCCGGCGGGCTGTGCTGTGTGAAGTACGGAGTGACGGCCGAGTACGTCCTCGGGCTCGACGTCGTGCTCGCCGACGGCCGGCTGATGTCCACCGGCCGCCGCACCGCCAAGGGCGTCGCCGGATACGACCTGACCCGCCTGTTCGTCGGATCCGAGGGCTCCCTCGGCATCGTCGTCCGCGCGGTCCTCGCGCTGCGGCCGAAGCCGCCCGAGCAGCTGGTGCTGGCCGCCGAGTTCTCCTCCGGCGCCGCCGCCTGCGACGCCGTGTGCCGCATCATGGCCGGCGGCCATGTCCCCTCACTCCTCGAACTCATGGACCGTACGACGGTCAAGGCCGTCAACGACATGGCCCGCATGGGGCTCCCGGAGACCACCGAGGCGCTGCTGCTGGCCGCCTTCGACACCACCGACCCGGCAGCCGACCTGGCCGCCGTCGGCGCGCTGTGCGAGGCTGCCGGCGCCACCCAGGTCGTCCCGGCCGAGGACGCCGCCGAGTCCGAGATGCTGCTCCAGGCCCGGCGGTTGTCCCTGGTCGCGCTGGAGGCGGTCAAGGGCACCACGATGATCGACGACGTGTGCGTGCCCCGCTCGAGGCTCGGCGAGCTCATCGACGGCGTCGAGCGGATCGCCGAGAAGCACCGGCTCACCATCGGTGTCGTCGCGCACGCGGGCGACGGCAACACCCATCCGACGGTCTGCTTCGACGCCACGGACCCCGAGGAGTCGCAGCGGGCCCGGGAGTCCTTCGACGAGATCATGGCGCTCGGTCTGGAACTCGGCGGCACCATCACCGGCGAGCACGGGGTGGGCGTCCTGAAGAAGGAGTGGCTGGCGCGCGAACTCGGCCCGGTCGGACTGGAGATGCAGCGGGCCGTCAAGAAGGCGTTCGACCCGCTCGACATTCTGAACCCTGGCAAGCTCTTCTGACCGCGAAGGTGCCCGAAAGGGGTGGGGTCCGGCCGGACGGGCGGTCAGGTCCCCGCTCGTCTGATAGATGTGGTTCCCCCCGACCCACCCCTCGAGCAGATACGGGACGACGGAATGAGTGCCCCTACCCCGGCCCCCGGTGACGACAGGCCCCGCGAAGGGTACTACCCGGACCCGTCCATTCCCGGATATGTCCGGTACTGGAACGGTGCCTCCTGGGTCCCGGGCACGAGCCGTCCGGCTCCGAAGGACGGGGAGTCGTTGGCCCCGCCGCCCGGCGCGGGACCCGCGAGGCCCTCCGTCGAGGAGACCGGCCCGCACTTCTTCGACGAGGACCCGGTCGACGAACCGGCCCCGGCCTCCCCGTCCCCCGCGCCGTCGCCGTCCCCGGCCGAGTCCCAGCACGGCAGCCGGCCCGAACCCGCCTCGGCCTGGGGCGCCGACCGCTCCCGCCAGTCCGGCTTCGGCGGCGACCAGGACCGCAAGGTCTCCTGGGGCGCCGACCCGCGGGTGCCGCACACGCCCGCGGCGCCCGCACCGGAGACCGCGGCCGCGGGCGCCTCCGACACCCCCGACCCGGCCCCGGCCGCCGACGGCACCTTCGTCTTCCGCAGGCCCGCGGCCACACCTCAGCAGGCGGCCGACGCCGGCGCCGAGGACGAGGGCACGATGACCTTCCGCGCCGTCACCCGCACGGGACAGCAGGACGGCTCCGCCGCCGGACGGCCCGGGTTCGGCGCGGGCAAGGCCGCCGCCGCACGGGCCGCCTCCGCCCCGGCCCCGTCCGGCCCGCAGCAGGCGACCGCCCCGACCGTGCCGCCGCAGACCCCCGCCCCGGCCCGGCCCTCCGCGCCCGCGGCCTCCGCCCCCGCCGCCCCTGCGCCCGCCTCCGCCGCTTCCGGCTCGGCCCCCCTGACGAGCGGCCCCGGCGGCGGCCAGTCCTCCTGGGCGCAGCAGGTGCACCGGCTCGCCGGCGGGGAGGAGCCGCCCGTCGCGCCGTGGAAGCCGCCGGTCGACGACCCGTTCCAGGCCGCCGCCCGCCGCCAGGCCGCCGCCCGCCCCGCCCCACTCGGCAAGCGGCTGGCCGCCCGGCTGCTGGACACCGTCGTCCTCGGCGCCGTCACCGCCACGGCCGGTGTACCGCTCGGCATCAAGGCGATGGACCACATCGACGCGAAGATCGAGGCGGCCAAGCTCTCCGGCGAGACCGTCACGGTGTGGCTGCTCGACGGCACCACCTCGGTCCACCTCGGCATCGTCCTCGCCGTCTTCCTCCTGGCCGGCGTCCTCTACGAGGTGCTGCCCACCGTCAAGTGGGGCCGCACGCCGGGCAAGAAGCTGTTCGGTCTGGACGTGCGGGACATCGAGGGGCACGAGGCCCCGGGCCTCGGCGCGGCCCTGCGCCGCTGGCTGGTCTACAGCGTCCCCGGGCTGCTCGTCGTCGGTGTGGTCGGCGTCCTGTGGTGCCTGTTCGACAAGCCGTGGCGCCAGTGCTGGCACGACAAGGCCGCGCACACGTTCGTCGCCGGCTGAGCCCGGGCCGGCCGCACGCCCGGTGCGCGCAGGCCCCGGTACCGCGCACGCCCGGTACTCCGCAGTTCGGTACTCCGGACGGCCGCTCGCCGGATGCGGCCCCGGAGCGTTCACGGTCGACTCGGGGACATGACCACCGAACCGCCCCCCGGCTCCGGTCGGCAGCCGCCGGACGACGACCCGTTCAAGAAGCAACCCCCACCGGGCGGCCCCGGAGCCCCGGGGCCGGGCTCCCCGTACGACACCCCCGGCTCGGGCCCGTACGGAGGAGGCGGCGGCGACCCCTACGGCGGGGGAGGCCCGTACGGAGGAACCCCCGGGGCCTCCGATCCGCTCGCCGGCATGCCCCCGCTCGCCGACAGCGGCAGACGCACGCTGGCCCGCATCATCGACATGGTCCTCGTCGGCGCCGTCGTGGTGCTGCTCACGCTGCCGTTCGGAGTCGCCGAGTACAACGTCGACGGCAACGACGTCAACGTCGGCAACGGCTTCGCGCAGTCCATCATCGCCGCCGTGCTCTTCATCGCCTACGACACCTTCATGACCGCCCGCTCCGGCCAGACCCTCGGCAAGAAGTGGCTGCGCATGCGGGTGGCCGACCTCGCCGACGGCTCGAACCCCTCCATGCAGACCGCGCTGACCCGCGCGGCCGTGCTGTGGCTGCCGTTCGCGTTCTGCTGCGCCTGCATCTGGACCGCGATCGCGGGTGGCTGGAGCTTCTTCGACCGGCCCTACAAACAGGGCCTGCACGACAAGGCGGCACGGACGGTGGTGGTCAGCACCGGATGAGGCGGGAGGCGACCGGAGCCGTCAGGACGCGGCCCGTTCGTGCACCGGCTCCCGCACCTTCTCCCGCACCGGGGAGGGGACGGTCGCCCGGACCGGCTCCGGCGCCGCCGCGGGACGTTGCACCGCGACGGGCCGCCGCCGGGGCGCGAGGAGCGGAGCCGTCATGGCCACCAGGAGTCCGAGGGCGAGTGCCGAGACGGCGATCACCGCGATGGCGAGGGGCGAAGTCGCCCCGGACAACAGCAGCATGGTGAACGTCGCGAAGATCACGGCGCACGAACCGTAAGCGAGCTGAGCGACAGTAGGACGGGGCATGGCCATCGTGTCCTCGGAAGTCGGGGGCTGTCGGCCTGGCTTTCCACCGGTTCAAGGGCTTTCCGCCAAGCGACTCTAACCGCGAGCGTGCCCGAGGGGAACGGACAGTAAGCGTGACCTAACCGACAGGGCCGGTGCACAGGGGGCGCACGGAGTCATGGCGTCCATCCAGTGGACGGTTGCACGCGCCCGTCGGGGTTTCGCGCGGATGTGTCCGGAAAGCGAACCGTGGCTCCGCATAGTGCAGTTGAACTGTCCAAGTCAAGGTCTGTTTTTTCTGCCGAACCTCTAGTCAAATGTCGTCACTTGACTACACGCGTTGATCACGTGCGCGCGGGACCTTCCATTAGGGGAACCTCCTTCGTCCGCGCGTACGCACGCGGGAGGGGATCTCAAGTGACCAGTAGACCCTGGACGTTCAGAGCGGCCGCGACAGGTGTTGCGCTCGCGGCGGTTACCGCCACCTGCTCTGCGTTCACCGTGGCCCAGGCCGACACGGCTGACAAGGCCGACCGTCCCGGCGCCGTGGAACGGCACGACCCGGCCGAGCACAACCACGTCGAGCACGACCTCGAGGGCCCGCTGTCCAAGACGCAGGAGGCCCAGCGCGAGGAAGCCCTCAACCAGGTCATATCCGGTAAGGCGAAGGTCAAGGACCGTGAGGGTTCGAAGGTCGTCCAGCTGAAGAGCAAGAAGGGCGACGCCAAGTACGTCGAGCTCGGCCGCGAGAAGACCGACAAGATCTTCACGATCCTGGTCGAGTTCGGCGACGAGGTCGACAGCCGCTACGGCGGCACCCCGGGCCCGTTGCACAACCAGATAGCCAAGCCGGACCGCAAGGTCGACAACTCCACGGCCTGGCAGGAGGACTACGACCAGCAGCACTTCGAGGACCTGTACTTCGGGTCCGGCAAGGGTGTCGACTCGGTCAAGACCTACTACGAGAAGCAGTCCTCCGGCCGTTACTCGGTCGAGGGCGAGGTCTCCGACTGGGTCAAGGTCCCTTACAACGAGGCCCGTTACGGCAACAACGCCTGCGGCGACAGCAACTGCCCCAGCGTGTGGAACGTCGTCAGCGACGGTCTGAACGCCTACGTCGCCCAGCAGAAGGCGGCCGGCCGTACCGACGCGCAGATCAAGGCGGACGTCGCCCGCTTCGACGAGTGGGACCGCTACGACTTCGACGGCGACGGCGACTTCAACGAGTCCGACGGCTACGTCGACCACTTCCAGATCGTGCACGCCGGTGAGGACGAGTCCGCCGGCGGCGGCGCCCAGGGCGAGGACGCGATCTGGGCGCACCGCTGGTACGCCTTCGGCACCGACGCCGGCGCCACCGGCCCCGAGCAGAACAAGCTCGGCGGCACCCAGATCGGCTCCACCGGCATCTGGGTCGGCGACTACACGATCCAGCCGGAGAACGGCGGACTCGGCGTCTTCGCCCACGAGTACGGCCACGACCTCGGTCTGCCGGACCTCTACGACACCGCCGGCGGCGAGAACTCCACCGGTTTCTGGACGCTGATGTCCTCCGGTTCCTGGCTCGGCACCGGGAAGAAGGAGATCGGCAACCTGCCCGGCGACATGACCGCCTGGGACAAGCTCCAGCTCGGCTGGCTGAACTACGACACGGCCAAGGCCGGCGTCAACTCCTGGCACAAGCTCGGTGTTGCCGAGTACAACACCAAGCACAAGCAGGCGCTGGTCGTCGAGCTGCCCAAGAAGGCCGTCACCACCGAGATCATCGAGCCGGCCGAGGGCGAGACCCAGTGGTGGAGCGGCAGCGGTGACGACCTGCGCAACACGCTGACGCGTTCGGTCGACCTGACCGGCAAGTCGTCCGCCGAGCTCACCTTCGACGGCTGGTACGACATCGAGGCCAACTACGACTACCTCTACACCGAGGTGTCGACCGACGGCGGCGCCAACTGGACCGCCGTCGACGGCACGGTGGACGGTCAGCAGATCCCGCGCGACGGCAGCGACAAGCCCGCCCTGCACGGCACGCTCGACGGCTACAAGAAGTTCGCGTACTCCCTCGACGCGTACGCCGGCAAGAAGGTCGACCTGCGCTTCCGCTACCAGACCGACGGCGGCGTGGCCCAGAAGGGCTTCACGGCCGACGCGATCACGGTGACGGCGGACGGCGCCCCGGTCTTCTCCGACAACGCCGAGACCGCGGACGGCGCCTGGACGGCGAACGGCTTCACCCGCCAGGGCGCGTCCTTCACCAAGGACTACGCGCAGTACTACATCGCCGAGAACCGCCAGTACGTGTCGTACGACAAGACCCTCGAGGTCGGCCCGTACAACTTCGGCTTCACGTCCCGTCCGGACTGGGTCGAGCACTTCGCGTACCAGAACGGTCTGCTGATCTGGAAGTGGGACACCTCCCAGGCGGACAACAACACCAGCCAGCACCCGGGCACGGGTCTGATCCTGCCGATCGACTCGCACCCGACCGCCCTGAAGTGGGCCGACGGCACGGTGATGCGCAACCGCATCCAGACCTACGACGCCACGTTCAGCAAGTTCCGCACCGAGGGCATGACCCTGCACAAGGCGGACGTCGCCAAGTGGATCCCGTCGTCGAAGGGCGTGTCGGTCTTCAACGACCGCACCAACACCTACTACGACGAGCAGAACCCCGGTGGCAGCGTCAAGATCACTGACACCAACACGAAGATCAAGATCCTGAAGGAGGCCCGGGACGGCTCGACGATCGAGCTCGAGGTCCGTCCTGCCGGCAGGTAAACAGCATCTTCGCAGGTCAGAGCGTGATCGGCGGTGACCCCCTGGCGGGTCACCGCCGATCCGTGTTTAGGTGCCTCCTGTGACTCTCTTATTGACACCGGCTGACACGGGGGTATGAGCGCATGGCCGCAGGAGGTTTCTGCAAGCTGCCGAACGGCACGGTGGTGGTGGCGCTGAACCTGCCCAGCCCCGCCGCCGACGCACCCGCCGGAGTCCGCGTCCTCGTCCACGCCCGGAACCGCGCACGAGCCCTGACCAGGCTCCGCAATCTGGGCCTGCGAGCGATCTACCTCCGGGGCAACACGGCGCCGCCCACGCCGGACGAGATCACCGCCGTTCTCCACCATCCCGACGGCCTCATATGGCGCACCACCCCCGACCCCACCGCGCTGACGGTAGAGCTCTGGCACCCCATAAAAGCCCTGCTCAGACGCCCAGCCGCCTAGCTGTGCACGGACCCAGCGGCGGGCAGTCGTGCCTCCCCCAGTGCCCTAAGGGCCTGGGAGGTACCCCCAGGGCGGCACGGGTGGGCGATGGGGGTCCCCCCGCTCGAGCGCAGCCGAGAGTGGGGGAGGCACCGGCAAAGCGCCGCGAGCTGAAACCCCGCCCGGTCACCAACGGCAGAGCTCAGTGCACGACCGGCTTCCCGGTCAGCTCCACGCCGGCCCCCCGCAGCTCCTCCAGGGCCCGCTCCGTGGACTCCCGAGCCACCCCGGCCGTCAGATCCAGCAGCACCTGCGCCCGGAAGCCCTCCTTCACCGCATCCAGCGCAGTGGCCCGCACACAGTGATCCGTGGCGATCCCCACCACGTCGACCTCGGTCACCCCTCGCTCCCGCAGCCACTCCGCCAGCGGCGTCCCGTTCTCGTCCGCCCCCTCGAACCCGCTGTACGCGGCCGAGTACGCCCCCTTGTCGAACACGGCGTCGACCGCCCCCGAGGTCACCGCGGGCGCGAAGTTCGGGTGGAACCCGACCCCCTCCGTCCCGGCGACACAGTGCGCCGGCCAGGACCGTACGAAGTCGGGGTTGTCGGCGAAGTGGCCCCCGGGCGCGATGTGGTGATCGCGGGTGGCCACCACGTGCTGGTAGCCGCCGGCCGAGGCGGCCTGGCCGATCAGCTCGGTGACGGCGGCAGCCACATCCGCACCGCCGGTCACGGCGAGGCTGCCGCCCTCGCAGAAGTCGTTCTGCACGTCGACGACGATCAGTGCGCGGCGCATGGTCGGTGTCCTTCGGCTCTGGGGTCGGACGGTGGCGGGCCCGGCCGGTGAACCTCCGAGCCTATTGAATTGAGGGCGACACGGACAGTGGCACGGAGGACCGTGCACGCAGGACCGCGCCCGCAGCTTCCTTTAGCTACCCGACGGCCCCTGCGCGTACTCCGTCGGAAGAACGGGTTCCCCTCGGGAGAGCTGTGTCGCGGACAGCGGCAGACCCGCACGCGCCGCCGCGTGCCGGTCGCGGACCACGTCGAGCGGTTCGCGGACGAGCACCTCGCCGCCCCGGACCAGGGGCACCAGCAGCTGCCGTTCGGCCAGCTCCGCCGGCACCTCACCGGTGCCGATCACCTCGGCCTCGGCGACGCCGTACTCGTCCAGCCGCCGCGCGGCCCACTTGCGCCCGCCGACGGAGGTCTTGCCGCCGGTGGACTTCTTCGCCACCGGCACCAGCGGCGCCGCGGGGTCGGCGGACTCGGCGCGGGCGACCAGCTTGTAGACCATGGAGGCCGTCGGGTGTCCCGAGCCGGTCACCAGCTGCGTCCCCACCCCGTAGGCGTCCACGGGCGCGGCGGCCAGCGAGGCGATGGCGTACTCGTCCAGGTCCGAGGTCACGATGATCCTCGTGGCGGTGGCGCCCAGCTCGTCCAGCTGCTGCCGCACCCGGTGCGCCACCAGCAGCAGGTCACCGGAGTCGATCCGTACGGCGCCCAGCTCGGGCCCGGCGATGTCGACGGCCGTGCGGACGGCCTCGGCCACGTCGTAGGTGTCCACCAGGAGCGTCGTACCGCCGCCGAGGGAGTCGACCTGGGCCCGGAAGGCGTCCCGCTCGCTGTCGTGCAGCAGGGTGAAGGCGTGGGCGGAGGTGCCCACGGTCGGGATGTCGTAGCGGAAGCCGGCGGCGAGGTCGGAGGTGGAGGCGAAGCCGCCGATGTAGGCGGCCCGGGAGGCGGCCACCGCGGCCAGCTCGTGGGTGCGCCGGGCGCCCATCTCGATCAGCGGCCGCCCGCCGGCGGCGGACGCCATCCGGGACGCGGCGGCGGCGATCGCCGAGTCGTGGTTGAGGATCGACAGGATCACCGTCTCCAGCAGCACGCACTCCGCGAAACTGCCCTCGACCCGCATGATCGGCGAGCCCGGGAAGTACACTTCGCCCTCGGGGTAGCCCCAGATGTCGCCCGAGAAGCGGTAGCCGGCCAGCCAGTCCAGGGTCGTCCCGTCGACGATGTCCTTCTCGCGCAGGAAGGCGAGGACGTCCGGATCGAAGCGGAAGTTCTCCACCGCGTCCAGCACCCGCCCGGTGCCGGCCACCACGCCGTAGCGGCGGCCGTTCGGCAGCCGCCGGGTGAAGACCTCGAACACGCTGCGCCGGCCGGCCGTGCCGGCCTTCAGTGCCGCCTGCAGCATCGTCAGCTCGTACTGGTCGGTGAAGAGCGCCGTCGAGGGAACGCCCACCCGTCGTCCACGCCCAAGGTCCGCTGTGTTCATGGCAGGGATGCTACCCCCATTTCGTCAGTTTGACGATTTTGGTCCGGACACCGGAACAGCGGGCCGGTTTGTGCGACCACCCCCCTGCGGTGGCAGCATGGGCTGTGTGACGTCACCCGCACCCCTGGAGATCGAACGCACCGAGTCGGCGGAGGAGGTCTTCGCCGTACCCGAGCCCGACGTCCCGTGGGTCACCATCGTCCACAACGACCCGGTCAACCTCATGAGCTACGTGACGTACGTCTTCCAGTCGTACTTCGGCTACTCCAAGGACAAGGCGACCAAGCTCATGCTCGACGTCCACCACAAGGGCCGGGCGGTCGTCTCCAGCGGTACGCGCGAGGAGATGGAACGCGACGTCCAGGCCATGCACGGCTACGGACTGTGGGCCACCCTCCAGCACGACCGGAAGTGACCGAGCCGGACATGACCCGACCCCGCCCGCTGGACCGGAAGTAGCGATCGCCTCCATGCCAGGAACCTTCGAACCGCTCCCCGGCGGCGGCGCGGCCGTCGCCCTCGACGACGTCGAGATCTCCATCATCCGGTCCCTGGCCGTGCAGATGATGGAGCTCATCGGTCCCGGTCCGGCGGAGGAGGCCTCCGGCGACCCGCTCGCCGAACTCTTCGCCGAGGGGCCGAGCGAACCGCCCTCCGACCCCGTGCTGCGCCGCCTCTTCCCGGACGCCTACGGCGACCCCGAGGCCGCCCCGCAGGGCAAGGAGGCCGAGGAGCAGCGGGCGTACTCCGCCGAGTTCCGCCGCTACACCGAGAACGACCTGCGGGCCGGCAAGCGCGACAACGCCCTCACGGTGATCCGTTCGCTGGACGCGCTCACCCCGGAGGGCGAGGGCGGCGCGGTGCTGAAGCTGTCGCCGGACGAGTCCCGGCAGTGGCTGGGCGCGCTGAACGACCTGCGCCTGGCGATCGGCTCCCGGCTCGAGATCAACAACGAGGACGACAGCGACCTCCTCTTCCACCTCCCCGACGAGGACCCGCGCAAGCCGATGGTGATGGCGTACCTGTGGCTCGGCGGCCTTCAGGAGACGCTCGTCTCGACCCTCATGCCCTGAACATGTCCTTATCTGTCCGGAAGATCACTTGATCTGTTCGCTCAGATAAAGCTCAAGTCCGGATAACGATCGCGTCACCGCCCCTGCGATTTCACTCGATAGGGGCGGTTTCTTGTGACGTGCATCACTCGACACTCGGTAAGGGCGTGGTAAAAATCGGCAACTCGCTTGCGGCCCACCCCTAGCTGTGAGCAAGAAAGCCGGTCACCGCCGGTGTGTCCGACCAGCACGACAACAGGCCGCCGGTCCCCGTTCTCGGACCGCCGCCCCAACGCCGTCGCCGAACGGGACGTGGGCGCCCCGCCCACATCGTCACCCGCTCTGCTGCGCACGCCAGCACGTCCCCGCGCCATCTGAGGAAGCTCGATGTCACTCGACTCCATCACGCAAAACATCGACGACGCCGTAAGTGATTTCTTCGACCCTGTCGCGACCACCGTCGGCGACATCGTCTTCTACACCGTCCCTGTCGGCGACGCCGAGCTTCCGCTCATCGTCGCCTGGCTCGTGATCGCCGGCCTCGTCTTCACCGGATGGTTCGGACTGGTCCAGGCACGCAAGCTCAAGCTCGCCCTCGACGTCGTACGCGGCAAGTACGACGAGAGCGACGCACCCGGCGAGGTCAACCACTTCCAGGCACTGACCGCCGCCGTCTCCGGCACCGTCGGTCTCGGCAACATCGCCGGTGTGGCCGTCGCCGTCTCCATCGGCGGCCCCGGCGCCACCTTCTGGATGATCCTCTGCGGCCTGCTCGGCATGGCCACCAAGTTCGTCGAGGTCACCCTCGGTGTGAAGTACCGCGAGGAGCACCCGGACGGCACCGTCTCCGGCGGCCCCATGCACTACCTGCCCAAGGGTCTCGCCGAGCGCTTCGGCCGCGGTGGCGCCAAGCTCGGCAAGGTGCTCGCCGTTCTGGCGTCCGCCATGATCCTCTTCTTCGGTCTGTTCGGCGGCAACCTGTTCCAGACCAACCAGAGCTACGCGCAGATCTCCTCCACCTTCGGCGGCGAGGACGGCTTCCTGGCCAGCTCCGCGGGCGCCGTGCTGTTCGGTCTCGTGGTGGCCGCCCTGGTCGGCCTCGTACTGCTCGGCGGCATCCGCTCCATCGCCTCCGTCACCAGCCGCCTGGTCCCCGCCATGGCGATCATGTACGTGGCGGCCTGTCTGATCGTCATCCTGGTCAACATCACCGCCGTGCCCGACGCGATCGGCAGCATCTTCCAGGGAGCGTTCGAGGCGGAGGGTGTCGCGGGCGGCATCATCGGTGCCCTGATCGTCGGTTTCCAGCGCGCCGCCTTCTCCAACGAGGCCGGTATCGGCTCCGCGCCCATCGCCCACTCCGCGGTCAAGACCAAGCACCCGGCGAGCGAGGGTCTGGTCGCCCTGCTCGAGCCCTTCATCGACACGGTCATCGTCTGCACCATGACCGCGCTGACCATCGTCATCGCGGCCCCCGACAGCTGGAACGAGGCCCGCCAGGGCGAGAGCATCGGCGGTGTCACCATCACCTCCGACGCCTTCGAGACCGTCCTGCCCTGGTTCCCGCACCTGCTGACCGTCGCGGTGCTGCTCTTCGCCTTCTCCACGATCCTGACCTGGGGCTACTACGGCCTGAAGTCCTGGACGTACCTCTTCGGCCGGAGCAAGGCCAGCGAGATGACGTTCAAGGTGACCTGGAGCGTGTTCGTCATCGCGGGCTCCCTGCTCTCCCTCGACTCGCTGATCAGCCTGGCCGACTCCGCGCTCTTCCTGCTCGCGGTCTTCAACATCATCGGCCTCTACCTGCTGGCCCCCGTGGTCAAGCGCGAGCTCAACTCCTTCCTCGAGTTCGTCCGCACCCGCCGGTCCGAAACCGGCACCGAAGCGGAGAGCGCCAAGGCCGCGGCCACCGACGCGCCGTAGCGGCACCGTCCGCGCCCAGGGGCCCGTCCGTACCGTCACCGGTACGGACGGGCCCCTTCCGTTTTTCGTTTCACCTGCAACCTGTGGACAGGTGTTCGCTCAACGGACTCTCAAATCCGCATAACGATCACACCAAGTGAGCGGCCGCGTTTTCACTCCACGGTCCCGTTCCTCCCGTTTTTCCTGTGATTCGCGTCTCCTCGGACCCAGCGGCCCGGTGCCGTCGCCGTGGTAGACCTTCACGACCGCCCGGCCAACGCCACCCGAACGTTCGGCCGGGTGCGCCACCGAGCCGGTCACCGCCGGCCAGGCACGAGCGGACCTTCGAGGTCCGCCCAGCTCCATCAGTCCGGGGGGATCGAGACCCGATCCGGAGCCGACAGCGGCCCGGATCGGCATGGAGAAAGGCGCACCACACATGGCCTCACCGCAGGTCGACACGGAGTCCGTACCCGAGGAGGGGTACGAGCGCGGCCTCAACAGCCGCCAGGTCCAGATGATCGCGATCGGCGGCGCCATCGGCGTCGGGCTCTTCCTGGGAGCCGGGGCGAACATCGCCAAGGCCGGCCCGAGCCTCATCGTCATGTACGCCCTCGCCGGCGTGATCATCTTCTTCATCATGAGGGCCCTCGGCGAGCTCCTGCTCTACCGTCCCGTCTCGGGCTCGTTCGCGGAGTACTCGCGCGAGTTCCTCGGCCCGTTCTTCGGCTACTTCACCGGCTGGACGTACTGGCTGATGTGGGTGGTCACCGGCATGGCGGAACTGACCGCCGCCGCCATCTACATCAACTACTGGTTCCCGGCCATCCCGCAGTGGACGTCGGCGCTGGTCTTCCTGATCATCCTGTTCGCGGCCAACCTGATCTCGGTGAAGCTGTTCGGCGAGATCGAGTTCTGGTTCTCGATGGTCAAGGTCACCGCCATCATCGGCATGATCGTGATCGGCCTCGGTGTGCTCACCCTCGGCTTCAGCCAGGCCGGTGACACCGCCGCCGTCTCCAACCTCTGGGCCTTCGACGGCTTCTTCCCCAAGGGCATCGGCTCGTCCCTGATGACCCTGCAGGGCGTCATGTTCGCCTACCTCGCCGTCGAGCTCGTCGGCGTCACCGCCGGCGAGTCCGAGAACCCCGAGAAGACCCTCCCCAAGGCGATCAACACCCTGCCCTGGCGCATCGCGCTGTTCTACGTGGGCGCGCTCACCGTCATCCTGTGCGTGGTCAAGTGGACCGAGTTCTCCGCCGACGCCAGCCCCTTCGTGAAGGCGTTCGCGGTCATCGGCATCCCGGCCGGCGCCGGCATCGTCAACTTCGTGGTGCTCACGGCGGCCCTGTCGTCCTGCAACTCCGGCATGTACTCCACCGGCCGCATGCTGCGCAACCTCGCCGACAACGGTGAGGCCCCGCGGGTCTTCCGGCGGCTGTCCTCGCGCAAGACCCCGGCGCTCGGCATCGCCACCTCGGTGTTCTTCATGGGCATCGGCGTCGTCCTGAACTACGTCGTCCCGGAGAAGGCCTTCGGCTACGTCACCTCGATCGCCACCGCCGCCGGCATCTGGACCTGGCTGATGATCCTCGTCAGCCACGTCCTCTACCGCCGCCAGGTCGTCGCGGGCCGCCTGCCCGCCTCCTCCTTCCCGGCACCCGGCGGCTCGGTCTGCTCCTACATCGCCATCGCGTTCCTGCTGTTCGTCACCGCGCTGATCGCGATCGACGCGGACGCCCGGATCTGCCTGTACGTGATGGCCGGCTGGGCCCTCGCCCTCGGCATCGGCTGGTCGGTCCTCAAGAGCCGCAACCCGCAGGTCACCCGGCGCGACGAGAGCCGGTTCGAGAAGGTGGGCTGACCTCCACCCGGGACGCCGGGCGCAGGGAGTACTCGTGGCACCCCCTGCGGCCAGCCGCTCAAGGCGTCCGGCATACGGGCTGTTCCGTACCACCCCTCGGTACGGAACAGCCCGTCTGCTTATCCTGAGCCCCATGCTGACCATCACCAAGGCCCTGTACGACCAGATCGTGGCCCACGCCCGCGAGGACCACCCGGACGAGGCGTGCGGCGTGGTGGCGGGCCCGGCGGGCTCCGGCCGCCCCGAGCGCTTCATCCCCATGCTGAACGCGGCCCGCTCGCCCACGTTCTACGAGTTCGACTCCCAGGACCTGCTGAAGCTGTACCGGGAGATGGACGACCGGGACGAGGAGCCGGTGGTCATCTACCACTCCCACACCGCGACCGAGGCCTACCCCTCCCGCACCGACGTCACCTACGCCAACGAGCCCGGCGCCCACTACGTCCTGGTCTCCACCGCCGACACCGACGGCGCCGGCGAGTTCCAGTTCCGTTCCTTCCGCATCCTGGACGGTGAGATCACCGAGGAGGAGGTCGAGGTCGTCGAGGCGTACTGACCCGCCGAACCGACCCGATCCCACATCATGGAAGACGAGTGTCCGACAGGTGAGATCACACTCCGGGAGTCCGTACGGGAATCGATACGATGACCCCATGGTTCTTCTCGACGTGAGCGAAACAGCGCCGGGCACACTGCTCGTGGCGCGGCTGCACGTCGACCTGTGCCGGCTGAACAGCGCCATCTGTTGATCCTCCGCTGCCGCCGTACGGCCGAGAGCCGCGGCGGGCTGCCGCGTGCCGCCGCGCGCCCTTCCCGAACCCACGACAGACACTTCCGACAGGAGCCCTCAGCCATGGCCATCGAGGTCCGCATCCCGACCATCCTCCGCCAGTACACCGACGGTCAGAAGGCGGTGGAGGGCAACGGGAACACCCTCGCCGAGCTCTTCGCCGACCTCGAGACCCGGCACGCGGGCATCCAGGCCCGCATCGTGGACGGCGCGCAGCTGCGCCGCTTCGTCAACGTCTACCTCAACGACGAGGACGTCCGCTTCCTCGACGGCATCGACACCAAGCTGAGCGACGGCGACAACGTCACGATCCTGCCGGCGGTGGCCGGCGGTATGGCCTGATAGCCGATGCGTTACGACTCCCCGCTGGCCGCGGTGGGCAACACCCCTCTGGTGCGCCTGCCGCGGCTGTCGCCGTCCGCCGACGTCCGGATCTGGGCGAAGCTGGAGGACCGCAACCCCACCGGCTCGATCAAGGACCGCCCGGCCCTGTTCATGATCGAGCAGGCGGAGAAGGACGGCCGCCTCACCCCGGGCTGCACGATCCTCGAGCCGACCTCCGGCAACACCGGCATCTCCCTGGCGATGGCCGCCAAGCTCAAGGGCTACCGCATGGTCTGCGTGATGCCCGAGAACACCTCGCAGGAACGCCGTGACCTGCTCGGCATGTGGGGCGCGGAGATCATCTCCTCCCCGGCCGCGGGCGGCTCCAACACCGCCGTGCGTGTCGCCAAGGAACTCTCCGCCGAGCACCCCGACTGGGTGATGCTCTACCAGTACGGCAACCCGGACAACGCCGGCGCGCACTACGCGACCACCGGCCCGGAGATCCTCGCCGACCTGCCCTCCATCACCCACTTCGTGGCCGGCCTCGGCACCACCGGCACCCTCATGGGCGTCGGCCGCTACCTGCGCGAGAACAAGCCCGACGTCAGGATCGTCGCCGCCGAGCCGCGCTACGACGACCTCGTCTACGGCCTGCGCAACCTCGACGAGGGTTTCGTCCCCGAGCTCTACGACGCCTCCGTCCTCACCACCCGCTTCTCCGTGGGCTCCGCCGACGCCGTCACCCGCACCCGGGAACTCCTCCAGCAGGAGGGCATCTTCGCCGGCGTCTCCACCGGCGCCGCCCTGCACGCGGCGATCGGCGTCGCGAACAAGGCGCTCAAGGCCGGCGAGAGTGCCGACGTGGTCTTCGTCGTCGCCGACGGCGGCTGGAAGTACCTGTCTACCGGCGTGTACACGGCCGAGACGACCGAGGCGGCCATCGACACCCTCCAGGGCCAGCTCTGGGCGTGACGCCGCACCGTACGGACGTACGACGAGGGGCCGGAGACCACGTCTCCGGCCCCTCACCCGTTCCCACCGGTCACTCCCGTGGGCCGCCGCGCCGTCCCCATCCGCGCCGCCGCCGGTGTCCCCGCCCCCACCCGTCGACGAGCGCGGTGACGAACGCGAGCAGCACCACCGCCGCGAGCGCGAGCCACCAAGCCGTGTCCATGCCCAGACCGTACCGGCGCGCGCGTCACCGCGCGCCCCTCCCGTCACCGGCACGTGCGGCTTCCAGCCGAACCGGTGACAGCACAGGTGAGTTCGCCCACAACGGCCCCTGGTGGAGGAGCGACCACAGGTTTTGCGCCTTACGCTCGACAAACCGCACGACCCCCGTCTCTCCACACCCGCCAGCGGAGGTTTCTGCTTCATGAAGCTCACCGTCGTCGGCTGCTCGGGGTCGTTCCCGTCCGCGGAATCGGCCTGCTCGAGCTACCTCGTCGAGGCCGACGGCTTCCGGCTGCTTCTCGACATGGGCAACGGCGCCCTGGGCGAGCTGCAGCGCCACTGCGGTCTCTACGACCTCGACGCGATCTTCCTCAGCCATCTGCACGCCGACCACTGCATCGACATGTGCGCCTACTTCGTGGCGCGCTACTACCGGCACGACGGCGGCCGCTGCGCCCCGCTGCCGGTCTACGGACCCGAGGGCACCGAGCACCGGCTGACCACCGCCTACGCCGACACGCCCTCGGCCTCCTCCATGAGCGAGGTCTTCGACTTCCACACGGTCAAGCCGTCCACCTTCGAGATCGGCCCGTTCCTCGTACACACCGAGCGCGTCGCGCACCCGGTCGAGGCGTACGGCATCCGCATCGAACACGGCGGGAGGACGCTCACCTACTCGGGCGACACGGGAGTCAGCCCCGCGCTCGACGACCTGGCCCGCGACGCCGACCTCTTCCTGTGCGAGGCCGCCTTCACGCACGGCAAGGAGAACATCCCCGACCTGCACCTCAACGGCCGCGAGGCGGGTGAGACGGCGGCCCGGGCGGGCGCCCGCCGCCTGATCCTCACCCACATCCCCCCGTGGACCGACCCGCAGGTCAACCTCACCGACGCCCGCATGGTGTACGACGGCCCGGTGGGTCTGGCGGCGCCGGGGACGACGTACGAGATCTGAGGCACGAACGACCGGGGCCCCCGGAAGCCTGCTCGGCTTCCGGGGGCCCCGGTGTCATGTCCGGCGAGGACGGATCACGCCTTCGTGGCGTCCTCGAGCTCCTCCTCGGGCTCGCGCCCCGGAGTCGGCAGGTTGAACTTGGTGATGGCGAAGCGGAACACCACGTAGTAGATGGCCGCGAACACCAGACCGATCGGGATGATCAGCCATGGCTTGGTCGCCAGGTTCCAGTTGAGCCCGTAGTCGATGGCCCCCGCGGAGAACGTGAAGCCCGCGTGCACCCCGAGCGCCCAGGTGATCGCCATGGACAGGGCGGTGAGCACCGCGTGGATCACGTACAGCAGCGGCGCGATGAACATGAACGCGAACTCGATCGGCTCGGTCACACCGGTCACGAAGGACGTCAGCGCGAGCGAGACCATCATGCCCATCACGGCCTTGCGGCGCTCCGGGCGGGCGGCGTGCGCGATGGCGATCGCGGCGGCCGGAAGGCCGAACATCATGATCGGGAAGAAGCCCGACATGAACAGACCGGCGTCCGGGTCACCGGCGAAGAAGCGGTTCAGGTCACCGTGGACGACCTCGCCGGCGGCGTTGGTGAAGTCACCGATCTGGAACCAGGAGACGGTGTTGACGAACTGGTGCATGCCGATCGGGATCAGCGCACGGTTGATCAGACCGAACAGACCGGCGCCCGCGGCACCGAGACCGGTGATCCACTCACCGGCGTCCGAGATGACCTCGCCGATCGGCTCCCAGACCAGGCCGAAGAAGACGCCCATGAGAGTGCCGACGAAGGCCATGATGATCGGGACGAGACGGCGGCCGTTGAAGAAGCCCAGCCAGTCCACCAGCTTCTTGCGGTGGTAGCGCTGCCACAGCACCGCCGCCAGCAGACCCATGATGATGCCGCCGAGGACACCGGGGTTGTTGTAGGTCGCGGCTATGTCCGCGCCGTCCTGCACCTTCGCCTCGGTGACCGGGAAGGCCTTCAGGACGTTGCTGTAGACCAGGAAGCCGACGAGCGCGGCGAGCGCGGTGGAGCCGTCCGCCTTCTTGGCGAAGCCGATGGCGACACCGATGCAGAACAGCATCGGCAGATTGTCGAAGATCGCGCCACCGGCGGTGGCGAAGACGGCGGCGACCTTGTCCCAGCCGAAGCCGTCCGCGCCGAACACGTCCGGCTGGCCGAGCCGGAGCAGGATGCCCGCCGCCGGAAGGACGGCGATCGGGAGCTGAAGGCTGCGGCCCACCTTCTGCAGGCCCTGGAACAGGCCGGATCCCCGCTTCTTTGCGGGGGCCGCCGAGTCGGTGGCGGTGCTCATACTTCCTCCATCGGTGGTGGTCTACACCACTAGTGGTGTAGACCTGTTGTACACGATGAAGGCCACATAAAGGAACCCGTCAATCCCGCGACCGCGGAGCTACTCACCGTGCCCGTCGGGCACCGCCAAACGGAACCGCCGCCGGGCACGCCGAAAAGCCCCCGGACCGCATGGTCCGAGGGCTCGAAAAGCCGCTTCCAGCCTACGAGATCACGCCTTCGTCGCGTCCTCCACCTCCTCCTCCGGCTCCCGCCCCGGGGTCTTCAGATCGAACCTCGTGATCGCGAAGCGGAAGATGACGTAGTACAACGCCGCGAAGCACAGCCCGATCGGAATGATCAGCCACGGCCGGGTCGCGAGGTTCCAGTTGATGACGTAGTCGATCAGCCCCGCCGAGAAGCTGAACCCGTCGTGCACCCCGAGCGCCCACGTCACCGCCATCGAGACGCCCGTCAGCACCGCGTGCACCGCGTACAGCAGCGGCGCGATGAACAGGAACGAGTACTCGATCGGCTCCGTGATGCCCGTGACGAACGACGTCAGCGCCACCGACAGCATCAGCCCGCCGACCTCCTTGCGCCGGCTCGGCCGGGCGCAGTGCGTGATCGCCAGGGCCGCGGCCGGCAGCGCGAACATCATGATCGGGAAAAACCCGGACAGGAACTGCCCCGCATCCGGATCACCCGCCAGGAACATGTTGATGTCACCGTGCACCACCGTCCCGTCCGGCTTCGTGTACGAGCCGAACTGGAACCAGATGGGCACGTTCAGGAACTGGTGCAGCCCCACCACCAGCAGCGCCCGGTTCGCGACACCGAACACACCCGCACCCCACGCGCCCAGACCGCTCATCCAGTCGCTGAAACTCTCCAGCGCGTCACCGATCGGCGGCCACACCCACAGGCACAGCGCCGCGAACACGATCGCCGCGAACGCCATGATGATCGGCACCAGCCGCCGCCCGTTGAAGAAGCCCAGCCAGTCCACCAGCTTCGTCCGGTGGAACCGCTGCCAGAAGTACGCCGCCATCAGCCCGATGACGATGCCGCCGAACACCCCCGGATTCTGGAACGTGAACGCCGTCACCGTCCCCGACCCGTCGGTGACCTGGCACCCGACCTGCGGCACCGCCTCGGACCCCTCCGGACAGTCCTCCGGGAACTGACGCAGCACATTGAAGTAGACGAGGAACCCCGCCACCGCCGCCAGCGCCGTCGAACCGTCCGCCTTCTTCGCCATCCCGATGGCCACACCCACGCAGAACAGCAGCGGCAGCCCCAGCGAACCGTCCAGCAGGGCGCCGCCCGCACCCATCATGACCTTCGAGACGTTCGTCCAGCCCAGACCGTCGTCGCCGAACACATCCGGCTGCCCCAGCCGGTTGAGGATGCCCGCCGCCGGCAGCACCGCGATCGGCAGCTGCAGACTGCGCCCCATCTTCTGCAAACCCTGGAACAGCCGGTTCCAGCGTTCACGGGCCGGACTCACCGTAGGCTCGGCACCGGCAGGACGGTCGGTGCTCACATCCGGCCCCCTTCGCTGGAAAGCGGTCACGACGGGTTTGGCGGCAGTCCACCCGGTGGTGTAGACCAGTGAGGCAGGACGGTTCCGCTGTCGTGACGCCATCCTTCGGCACCCACGACATGACCGCTCGCAAAGATGGGCCAACTGTGGGTTACTGCGACAAAGCGGTTCGGATCAGGGAGAACGAACATGGCCACCAAGGCTGAGAAGATCGTCGCCGGGCTCGGCGGCATCGACAACATCGACGAGATCGAAGGCTGCATCACCCGCCTCCGCACCGAAGTCGTGGACCCCGCCAAGGTCGACGAAGCCGCCCTCAAGGCCGCCGGCGCCCACGGCGTCGTCAAGATGGGCAGCGCCATCCAGGTCGTCATCGGCACCGACGCCGACCCCATCGCCGCCGAAATCGAAGACATGATGTGAACCACCCCCGAAACCGGGCGTGAACCACACCTTCAGGGCCCCTCCCCACCGCGGCAGGGGCCCTTCCCGTGCCTACGGCTAGGCTCGGCGCCATGTCTCGAATCGACGGCCGCACCCCCGAACAGCTCCGCCCCGTCACCATCGAACGCGGCTGGAGCAAGCACGCCGAAGGCTCCGTCCTCGTCTCCTTCGGCGACACCAAGGTCCTCTGCACCGCCTCCCTCACCGAAGGCGTCCCCCGCTGGCGCAAGGGCAGCGGCGAGGGCTGGGTCACCGCCGAGTACTCGATGCTGCCCCGCGCCACCAACACCCGCGGCGACCGCGAGTCCGTCCGCGGCCGCATCGGCGGCCGCACCCACGAGATCAGCCGCCTCATCGGCCGGTCCTTGCGCGCCGTCATCGACTACAAGGCACTCGGCGAGAACACCATCGTCCTCGACTGCGACGTCCTCCAGGCCGACGGCGGCACCCGCACCGCCGCCATCACCGGCGCCTACGTCGCCCTCGCCGACGCCGTCACCTGGGCCCAGGCCAAGAAGCTCGTCAAGCCCGGACGCCGGCCCCTCACCGGCACCGTCAGCGCCGTGTCCGTCGGCATCGTCGGCGGCGTCCCCCTCCTCGACCTCCGCTACGAGGAGGACGTCAAGGCCGACACCGACATGAACGTCGTCTGCACCGGCGACGGCCGCTTCGTCGAAGTCCAGGGCACCGCCGAGGCCGAACCCTTCGCCCGGGACGAGCTCAACGCCCTCCTCGACCTCGCCGTCACCGGCTGCACCGAACTCGCCGCCGCACAGCGCACCGCGCTTGATACCGTCCTCGAAAGGTAAAGGGCGCCCCAAAACAGGTGGCCGACGCGGAGCAACCGCGCCGGCCGCCGCCGCGTCTGAACGAGTACGGGCGCACGGCTCAACCCCGGGCGCCCGGCCGACGATTCGGGCCGCACCGGCCCGACGAGGGAGGGAACGTTCCATGGCCGCGAGCCGCCGACGCCGCACCACAGCCGTCGCCGCCACCCTGGCGGCCGTCGCGCTGACCGCCGGACTCACCACCGGCTGCGACGCCGTCGACAAGGCACTGGACTGCGTCCAGACCGCCGACGCCATCGCCGACAGCGTCACCGACATGCAGCAGGCCGTCGAGAACGCCGGCAACGACGTCACCCAGCTCGAGGAATCCCTCGACTCGATAGACAAGAACCTCACCGAGATCGGCGACAAGACCGACAACGCCGACGTCTCCAAGGCCGTCGACGACCTCAACAAGGCCGTCGACAACGTCCGCACCTCCATCAAGAACGGCGACGAGACTCCGGACATCAGCCCCGTCACCGACGCGGCAGGCGAACTCACCAAGGTCTGCACCCCGTAACGAAGCAGCGCCCATGGGCCCGGGGATACTGGGCCCATGACCCGCCTGATCCTCGCCACCCGCAACGCCGGAAAGATCACCGAGCTGCACTCGATCCTCGCCGACGCGGGCCTGCCCCACGACCTCGTCGGCGCCGACGCCTACCCCGACATCCCCGACGTCAAGGAAACCGGCGTCACCTTCGCCGAGAACGCCCTGCTCAAGGCCCACGCCCTGGCTCAGGCCACCGGCCTGCCCGCCGTCGCCGACGACTCCGGCCTGTGCGTGGACGTCCTGGGCGGCGCCCCCGGTATCTTCTCCGCCCGCTGGTCCGGCGCCCACGGCGACGACCAGGCGAACCTGGACCTCCTCCTGGCCCAGCTCTCCGACATCGCCGACGAACACCGCGGGGCCCACTTCGCCTGCGCGGCGGCGCTCGCGCTGCCGGACGGCACCGAGCGGGTCGTCGAGGGCCGGCTCACCGGCACCCTCCGCCACATCCCCGCCGGCACGAACGGCTTCGGCTACGACCCGATCCTCCAGCCGGAGGGCGAGACGCGGACCTGCGCGGAACTGACCCCGGCCGAGAAGAACGCCATCAGCCACCGCGGCAAGGCCTTCCGCGCCCTGGTACCGGTGGTCCGGGAGCTGTTGGGCTGAACACTGGTGCGGCCGGAGGGACTCGAACCCTCACGGGAGTTACCCCACTGGGACCTAAACCCAGCGTGACTGCCAGTTCCACCACGGCCGCCTGCTACTGCCCGGCCATGCTAGCGGCCGGGCAGTACCGTCAGATGCCGAGATCCTTGATGATCTTGGCCACGTGGCCCGTCGCGCGGACGTTGTAGAGGGCGCGTTCGACCTTGCCCTGCTCGTCGACGACGATCGTGGAGCGGATGACGCCCATGTAGGTCCGGCCGTAGTTCTTCTTCTCGCCGAAGGCGCCGTACGCCTCGAGGACCTTCTTGTCCTCGTCGGCGAGGAGGGTGACCTTCAGCGACTCGGCCTCGCGGAACTTGGCGAGCTTCTCCGGCTTGTCGGGGCTGATGCCGATGACGTCGTAGCCGGCGCCCGCGAGCAGCTCCAGGTTGTCGGTGAAGTCGCAGGCCTGCTTCGTGCAGCCGGGGGTGAGGGCGGCCGGGTAGAAGTAGACGATGACCTTGCGGCCCTTGTGGTCGGCCAGGGACACCTCGTTGCCGTCGGCGTCGGGCAGGGTGAAGGCGGGGGCCTCGTCCCCGGGCTGGAGGCGTTCGCTCATCGGGCTGGTCTCCTCGTACGTGCGCGCTGCGTGGATCGGGTGCCGGGATCGAGGGTAACCGGGGGTCCTGACAGTGCGTGGCGGCGTGGAGCTGACAGACTGTCCGGCACAGGTATCAGTGGATTTCGGAGGCGACACGGTGGCGGACACGGCGGACACCAGAACCCCGGCGCAGATCGAGGCGGACATCGAGCGCCGCCGTGCGGTGCTGGCCGAGACCCTGGACGAGATCGGGGTGCGGGTGCACCCGAAGACGATCATGGGGGACGCGAAGGCCAAGGTCGTGTCCAACGTGGACCACACGCTGGGGCGGGCGTACGTGCGCGTGAACAGCGTGGTGAGTGACGTCAAGGGCCAGTTCGTGGACGAGGAGGGCTCGCCCCGGCTGGAGCGGGTCGTGCCGGTGGCGGTGCTGGTGGTGGGCGTCGTGGGGCTGCTGGCCCTGGGGACGCGGCGGCGTCGGCGTTGACCCCTCCCGCGTGCGTGCGTGGCGAAGACAGGTAGGTTTCAGGACGTGAGCGCCAAGAGACTCGAGAACAGTTCCCAGCACGACAAGCTGCCCATCCGGATGCTGCACGACCGCGTACTCGTGCGGCAGGACACCAGTGAGGGCGAGCGGCGTTCCGGGGGCGGCATTCTCATTCCCGCGACGGCCGCGGTGGGCCGCCGGCTGGCCTGGGCCGAGGTGGTCGCGGTGGGGCAGAACGTGCGGACCGTGGAGCCGGGCGACCGGGTGCTGTTCGACCCGGAGGACCGGGCGGAGGTCGAGGTGCGCGGTACCGCCTATGTGCTGATGCGGGAGCGTGATCTGCATGCGGTCGCCGCGGACCGCTTCGAGGGTTCCGAGGATTCGACCGGCCTGTACCTGTAGTTCTGAGGTCTTAAGGGGCTGGTGACCATGGTCACCAGCCCCTTCTCCTGTTTTCGGCTACGGTGGAGGCACCCTCTTGGGGCCCCGACGAGACGCGCCGTACCGGGGGGAAGGCAAAGACGACGCACCCCCGTTTCCGTTCGTGTCCCGGAGGTGTCCGTCATGGCCTGGGTTCTGCTGGTGGTCGCCGGTCTGCTGGAGGTCGGCTGGGCGATCGGCATGAAGTACACCGAGGGCTTCACCCGCCTGGTGCCGAGTGTGCTGACCGGCGCCGGCATCGTCGCGAGCATGCTGCTGCTGTCGTACGCGTCCCGCACCCTGCCGATCGGTACGGCCTACGGCGTGTGGGTGGGGATCGGCGCGGCCGGGGCGGCGGTGCTCGGCATGGTGGTGCTGGGGGAGCCGGTGACCGCCGCCCGGATCTTCTTCATCAGCCTGCTGCTGGTCGCCGTGGTGGGGCTGAAGGCGACCTCGGGTCACTGAGGGGGCGGCTCACCAGACCCGGCGGGCGTTCTGGGTGATGGTGCCGGTGAGGCTGCCGGGACGGGTCTCGTCGTCGCCGTTGGAGTCGCCGTCGCCGGTGCCGCCGCTGCCCGTCCCGGTGCCGCCGTCGGCCGTTCCGTCGTCGCCGCCGGTCCCGCCGCCGCCCGTGGGGTCACCGGTGGCGGTGCCTTCGTCCTGACTGCCGGTCGGCCCGTCCTGCGTGGGTTCCTCGGTGTCGTCCGGGGTGCTTCCGGTGTTCTCGTCGTCGTCCGGTGCCCTGCTGCCGTCGTCGGTCGGGTCGCCGGTGCGCGACGGGCCGGTGCCGGCGTCGGAGGGCGGCTGACTCTCCCAGGCGCCCGGCTGGAGCCGCAGGCTGAACGCCTGGACGGGCGTGCCCTTCAGGGCCTCGCGGGTGTACTGGCCCCAGATCTCCGCGGGTGCGCCGCCGCCGTTCATACGGGGCAGGCCGAGGGCGCCGTAGAGGGATTTGTGACCCGCGGTGACGGGGTCCTGGCCCATGACGGCGACGACGGTGGCGAGGTCGGGGGTGTAGCCGGCGAACCAGGCGGCGGTGTCCTCCTCGGCGGTGCCGGTCTTGCCGGCGGCGGGGCGGCCGGCCGTCTGGGCGGCGGTGGCGGTGCCGTTCTCGACGACGCCCTTGAGGACGGCGGTGGTGGTGTCGGCGGCCTGGCGGCTGACGGCCTGGCGGGTGTGGCGTTCGGGCAGCTCGACGGTCTCCTGGCCGTGGGTGACCTTTTCGACCAGCGTGTAGGCGGCGTGCTTGCCGTGGTTGGCGAGGGTGGCGTACGCCTTGGCCATGTCGAGGACGCTGGCGGTGGCGACGCCGAGGGCGATGGACGGTCCGGCGTCGTCGAGGCTGGGGGTGTCCTTGGACAGGCCCAGGTCGATGGCGGTCTGCCGGACCTTGTCGGGGCCGACGTCGACGGCCATCTGCGCGTACACGGCGTTGACGGACTTGTCGGTGGCCTCGCGGACGGTGATGTCGCCGTAGTCGCGGTGGTCCTCGTTCTCCGGGGCGTAGCGGTCTCCGGGCCAGCCCTGGACGGGGCGTTCGCTGGTGCCGTCGTAGTGGGTGTTGGGCGTGATGCGGCGGCCGTCGTGGGTGCGGGACTTGTTCTCGACGGCGGAGGTGAACACGAACGGCTTGAACGAGGAGCCGACCTGGAAGTCCCGGCGGGTGGCGTTGGGGGTGTACTGCTTGACGTAGTCGATGCCGTTGTACATCGCGACGATCTTGCCGGTCTTGGGTTCGACGGAGGCGCCGCCGGCCCGGACGTAGGTGTCGACCTTGCGGTTCTCCGTGTCGAGCCGGTCCATCAGTTTGTCGTTGACGGCGTCGACGAAGGCGTCCTGCTTGTCCTTGTGGAGGGTGGTGGTGATGCGGTAGCCGCCGGAGTCGAGGGTGGCCTCGTCGACGATGTCGTGGTCGGTCAGGTACTTCTTGACGATGTTCACGATGTAGCCGCGCTGCCCGGACATGCTGGTGGAGAGGGTGGTCTCCTTGGGCACCGGGAACTTCATGCCGGCGCGTTCGCCCTCGCTCAGCCAGCCCTCGTCGACCATGCCGTCCAGGACGTAGTTCCAGCGGTCCTCGACGGTGCCGCGGTTCTCGGGGTGGGTGATGACGTCGTACTGGCTGGGGGCGTTGACGAGGGCGGCGAGGTAGGCGGCTCGGCCGGCGTCGAGTTCGGAGGCGTCCATGTCGTAGTAGGCGTGGGCGGCGGCCTGGATGCCGTAGGCGCCGCGGCCGAAGAAGCTGGTGTTGAGGTAGCCCTCGAGGATCTGGTCCTTGCTCTGCTCGCGGTCGAGCTTGATGGCGATGAAGAACTCCTTCACCTTGCGGGTGACGGTCTGTTCCTGGCGCAGGTAGTAGTTCTTCACGTACTGCTGGGTGATCGTGGAGCCGGACTGTTTGCCCTTGCCGGTGAGGGTGTTCCAGGCGCCGCGGACCATGGCCTGGGGGTCGACGGCGGACTCGGTGTAGAAGTCGCGGTCCTCGGCGGCCAGCACGGCGTGCTGGGCGTCCTCGGAGATCTGGGAGAGGGTGACGTTCTCCCGGTTGACCTCGCCGTCGCGGGCGATGACGGAGCCGTCGGCGTAGAGGTAGACGTTGGCCTGCTGGGTGGCGAGGGCGTTGGCGGCGGGGATCTGCACGAGGTGGTAGCCGAGGAAGAAGCCGCCGACGACGAGGAGGCCGGTGACGAGGAAGGCGACGGCCACCATGCGCCACGTGGGGATCAGTCGGCGCCATCCGGTGCGTTTCGCCCTGCCTCTGCCTCCCGCGCTGCCTTCCGCCTTCCCCTCGGGGCCGTCCGCCGCCTGAGGGTCTCTCGGTGCCCAGCCCGGCTGGGGCCGCTGCGGCTGCGGGTCGTCGCTCATGTCGTGCACGGACTCCTGTTTCGCCTCGTTCGTTCCCGTACGCCGGGTGCGTTCCTCTTATTCAAGACTGTCCCATCCGGCGGCGCCTTCCGCGGCCGCGGCGCGCGTCGCGCACTCTTGCGGCTTCTCACACGCATGGCCCTGACGGACGGCTGTCACACCCGTCCCGGGGGCGGGAAATTGCGTGGCAGGGGGACCTGCGCGCGCACTAGGCTCCTGCGCTTCGGTGCCGGGTGCGGGAGGAAGGGGCGGGCGTGGGCTCGTGGCGCGTGTACCCGGCCGTCGCGGCGGGGGGCTTCCGCCGGTACGCGACCTACCGGGTGGCCACGGCCGCCGGGGTGTTCACCAACACCGTCTTCGGCCTGATCCTGGTCTACACGTACCTCGCGTTGTGGGAGGCCCGGCCGGGGCTCGGCGGGTACGACCAGGCGCAGGCCGTCACCTATGTGTGGCTGGGGCAGGCGCTGTTCGCGATGCTCGCCGTCCAGGGCGGCGGGTTCGAGGTCGAGCTGATGGAACGCATCCGTACGGGTGAGATCGCGGTCGATCTGTACCGGCCGGTCGATATGCAGCTGTGGTGGCTGGCGAACGACATGGGGCGGGCGGTGTTCCAGCTGCTGGGGCGGGGCGTTGTCCCGTTCGTCCTCGGCGCGTTGCTCTTCCCGAGCGCACTGCCCGCGGAGGCCGCGGTGTGGGCCGCGTTCCTGCTCGCGCTGCTGCTGGCGATGCTCGTCAGTTTCGCCATCCGCTATCTGTTCGCGCTGAGCGCGTTCTGGCTGCTGGACGGCCAGGGTGTCGCGCAGGCCCTGATGGTGACGGGACTCTTCTGCTCGGGCATGACGCTGCCGCTGAACGCCTTTCCCGGTTCGCTCGGCGAGGTCGTGCAGGCGCTGCCGTGGGCGGCGCAGCTCCAGGTGCCGGCGGACGTGCTGATGGGGGAGACCGCGCTCCTGGAGGCGTATGTCTTCCAGGCGGCGTGGGCGGTGGCGCTGCTGGCGGCGGGCCGGCTGCTGCAGTCGGCGGCGACGCGGCGGGTGGTGGTGCAGGGTGGCTGAGCCGCTGCACAAGCCCTCTCCCGAGCCTTCCCGGGTGGTGGAGGGGCTGCGGGCCTACCGGATGATCGCCGGGATGTGGATCCGCTCCACCATGGCCTACCGGGCCTCCTTCGTCCTCACGGTGTGCGGCAACCTGATGCTGACGGGCCTGGACTTCGTGGCGATCCTGCTGATGTTCTCGCAGGTCGACGCGCTCGGCGGCTGGACGCTGCCCGAAGTGGCCCTGCTGTACGGCCTTTCCGCCACCTCGTTCGGCATCGCCCAGCTGGCGTTCGGTTCGGTGGGCTCCCTGGGGGGCCGGGTGCGCGACGGCTCGTTCGACACGCTGCTGGTGCGGCCCGCGCCGGTGCTCGCCCAGGTCGCCGCGGACCGCTTCGCGCTGCGCCGTCTGGGCCGGGGCATCCAGGGGGCGGCGGTGCTGGGCTGGGCGCTGGTGGCGACGGACGTCGACTGGACCGTGGTGAAGGTGCTGCTGGTCCCGGTGACACTGGTCTGCGGCGCGGTGATCTTCGGTTCGCTGTTCGTGGCGGGCGGCGCCTTCCAGTTCCTGGCGCAGGACGCCGCGGAGGTGCAGAACGCGTTCACCTACGGCGGTACGACGCTGCTGCAGTACCCGCCGACGGTGTTCGGCCGGGACCTGGTGCGCGGGGTGACGTTCGTGCTGCCGCTGGCCTTCGTCAACTGGGTGCCGGCGGCCCATCTGCTGGCGCGCCCGTACCCGCTGGGGCTGCCGGACGGGGCGGCCTTCGCGGCGCCGCTGGTGGCGGTGGTGTGCGCCGCGCTGGCGGGGGCGGCGTGGCGGGCCGGGCTGAGGTCGTATCGGAGCACGGGGAGTTAGGGGCCGTCATGGCGGACGCGTTCATCGAACTGGACGGTGTCGAGAAGGTCTTCGAGGTGCGCAGGAAGACCGGTTTCCTGAAGCGGGAGCGGCGGCAGGTGCGCGCCGTGGACGCGCTCTCCTTCACAGTGGCGCGCGGGGAGATGGTCGGCTACATCGGCCCCAACGGCGCGGGCAAGTCGACGACGATCAAGATGCTCACCGGGATCCTCACGCCCAGCGCCGGCCGGCTGAGGGTGGCGGGGATCGACCCCTCGCGGGAGCGGACGCGGCTCGCGCACCGCATGGGGGTGGTGTTCGGGCAGCGTACGACGCTGTGGTGGGACCTCCCCCTCATCGACTCCTACCGGCTGATGCACCGCATGTACCGCATCCCCGACGCGCGGTACCGCGAGAACCTTCAGCGGCTGGTCGAACTCCTCGACCTGGGCGAGCTGCTGGACGTGCCGGTACGGCAGCTCTCCCTCGGCCAGCGGATGCGCGGGGACATCGCGGCGGCGCTGCTGCACGACCCGGAGGTGCTGTACCTCGACGAGCCCACGATCGGTCTGGACGTCATCTCCAAGACCAAGGTGCGGGACTTCCTGCGGCAGTTGAACGCCGACCGCGCCACCACGGTGCTGCTGACGACGCACGACCTGCAGGACATCGAGCAGTTGTGCTCGCGGGTGATGGTCATCGACCACGGCCGGCTGGTGTACGACGGTGCCCTCGCCGGGCTGCACGAGGCGGGCGAGAGCGAGCGGACCCTGGTGGTCGACCTGGAGCGGGAACTCCCGCCGATCGAGGCGCCGGCCCCCGCGCGGGTGGTACGGGTGGAGGGCCCGCGGCAGTGGCTGGCGTTCCCGGCGTCGGAGTCGGCGGCGGGCCTGGTGGCCCAGGTCGCCGCCCGGTACCCGCTGGTCGACCTGTCGGTCCGGGAGCCGGACATCGAGGCGGTGATCGCGAGGATGTACACCGAGCGCGGCGGGACGCCCGTCTCCGAGCCCTCATAGCGGTGTGACGGAGACAACTCGTAGGCTGCTGGGTATGACCGACGACGCAGCCGCACCGGACCTTCGTGCATCGGACGCCGACCGTGAACGGGTCGCCGACATCCTGCGGGACGCCCTGGCGGAGGGCCGCCTGGACATGGAGGAGTTCGGGGAGCGGCTGGACGCGACCTACGCGGCGCGCACGTACGGGGAGCTGGCGCCGATCACCCGTGACCTCCCGGGCCCGGGTACGGCCGTCGCACCCGCCGTCTCGCTGACGAAGGACCCGCAGCCGGCCGGCGACTGGGCGGGCCGGATCGTCGGCGACGGCGACGCGGGGACGTCGACGTGGGCGGTGGCCGTGATGTCGGGCTTCCAGCGAAAGGGCCGCTGGACGGCCCCGCGCCGCTTCAACTGCTTCGCCTTCTGGGGCGGCGGCGAGATCGATCTGCGCGAGGCGTACTTCGCGGACCGGGAGATCGTGATCAACGCGGTCGCGATCATGGGCGGGGTGGACGTCATCGTCCCGCCGGGCGTCGAGGTCGTCGTACGCGGCGTCGGCATCATGGGCGGCTTCGACCACCGCGAGGAGGGCGTCCCCGGCGAGCCCGGCGCGCCCAGGGTGATCGTCACGGGCCTGGCCTTCTGGGGCGGCGTGGGCGTCCAGCGCAAACTCCCCCGCGCGGAGAAGCAGCGCCTGCGCGAGGAACGCCGCCGCGAAAAGCTGGAACGCAAGGAAGAACGCCGCCGCGAGCTGGACTCATCCGCCCAGAACCACCTGAACTTCCACGACGACCTGCACAGACACCGCGCACCGCGCAGCCAGGAAGACCGCTGAGCCCCTCCGCCACACCCCCGGCGTGCCCGCCCCCCAGGCCGCCTCCCAGGCATCCCGGAGTTCCTGCCCCCCACGCCGCCTCCGGGGCATCCCGGCGTTCCTGCCCACCCAAGCCGCCTCCCAGGCATCCCGGCGTTCCTGCCCACCCCAGGCTGCCTCCGGGTCATCCCGGCGTTCCTGCCCGCCCAGGCTTTCCCGGTCATCCCGGCGTTCCTGCCCACCCAGGCCGTCCCGCGCATCATGGCGTTCCCGCCAGCCTCGGGCTTTCCGCCCACCCCAGCCTTCCCGCCCATCCCCCGGGTCCGGCGCAATCCAGCCCCTCCGGCGTTTGAGGAGCGGGGGTCCGGGGGCAGCGCCCCCGGGGACGGGACGGGACGGGAAGGGGCGGCGGGGGCGAAAAACGCCCGGCCTCACAGCCGCGCCGGAGCCCCGCCCTTCAAATCGTCCAGGTCGAAGGCCTCAGCCATCCGCGTGTACCCACGGTCACTCGGATGCAGATGATCCCCGGAGTCGTACATCGCCCGGAACCGCCGCGGATCGTACGGATCCCGCACCGCCGCGTCGAAGTCGACGACCGCGTCGAAGACACCCCCCGCCCGGATCTCCGCGTTGATCCGCTGCCGCACGGCCTCCCGCGCCTCCGTGTACCCCCGGTGCCCCCCGAACGGCATCAGCGTCGCCCCGACCACCTTCAGCCCCCGCGCATGCGCCCGCGCCACCAGCGTCTCCAGCCCCGTCAGGACCCGCTCCGGAGGAACGGCGCCCGGCGTCCGCAGGATGTCGTTGATGCCGAGCACGATCACCACGGCCTTGACGTTCGTGCGCCCCAGCACATCCCGCTCGAAACGGTGCAGCCCGCTGGGGTTCTCCGCCGGCCGCCCGAGCCCGTCGGTCAGCACCTGGTTCCCGCTGATCCCCTCGTTGACGACGCTGTACCGCGGCACGTCCCGCCCGGACGCCAGCGCCGACCGCAGGCGGTCGGACAGCACGTCCGGCCACCGGTTGTTCGCCCCGGCCGTCGAGGTGATCCCGTCGGTCAGCGAGTCGCCGAGGACGACGACCGTCCCGTCCGCCTCGTCGCTCAGCACGTCCAGCGCGGTCACGTACCGCCAGACCGAGCTCCGCCCGGTGTACGCCGCCCCGCTCACGTCCCGGGTGTGCTCGCCCTCGGCGACGTAGGAGATCTGGCGCGCGTGCGGGTGATAGGTGACGGGCCCGGACTCGGTGGGGGAGTAGGTGGTGATCAGCACGTCCCCGTCGTGCGGCACCCTGATGCGCACGACGTCGCTCATCACCTGTCCCCCGGCGGGGACGACGACCGACGGGCGCCCGCCGAACACCAGCGGCCGCATGCTGTCCGTGACCGCCGCCGCCGTGCCCGGCCCGGCGGAGACGGCGATCGAGGCGCGGGAGACGGTCAGCGGCGACTGCCCGTAGAGATTGGACAGCGTGACGCGGGCACTCGTACCGCCGGCGCTGGTGTGCACGACGTTGCGCACGGAGCGGCCCGCGAGCCCCGTCAGCTCGGTGCCGGGCTCGCCGCCGACCGGGGAGGTCGCCCAGGAGGCGACCCAGGTGCCGGTGGAGGCGGGTGCCGCCGGGTTGTTCCGGGCGCCGCCCGCGCCGGCGAGGGTGTCGCGGTTCTTCGTACCGTCGTCGGCGGCGACACCGACGTAGATGGCGGCGGAGACCGCCATGATCGCGGCGACGATCGCGGCGAGCAGGGCGCGCTGCCTGGCGGGAGGCGTCACCGCGCCCCCGTCACGACGACGGGTCATGCTGTTCTGTTCTCCTAGGGAGACGGGAGTTCGATGCTCCGATCCGATGAACCCATGATGAGCCATGGGCCGGGAAGACCGACGGGAGGGATCCCTTAGGTGATCCCCCGGGACAATCCCCCTCCGGACAGACGCCGGGAACTCCTGTTCCGTTCCAGGAGTCGGTCAGGAAGGGACAATGTGTGAGGGATCACCGAGCGGGTGGAGCGGATGGAACGGGCTGAAACGGAACATACGTCACAGAAGACGGGAGCGGCGGGACCGGTCGGCACCGCGGACCGGACCGCCGAAGGGCAGCATGCCCGCCCCGCCCCCTTCACCAACCGCGCGATGAACACGTTCAGCCCCGCGGACGAGGAGAAGCGGCGCGGAGTGCGCCGGATGAAGCTCACCGCCACCGGTCTGCTGCTGTTCGTCGCCCTGGTCTACGTCCTCGCCAAGTGGGCCTCCCATCAGGGCGCCGGCGCCTGGGCGGGCTATGTCGCCGCCGCGGCCGAGGCGGGCATGGTCGGCGCGCTCGCCGACTGGTTCGCCGTCACCGCCCTGTTCCGCCACCCCCTCGGCCTGCGCATCCCGCACACCGCGATCATCCCCACCAAGAAGGACCAGCTCGGCGTCTCCCTCGGCGAGTTCGTCGGCGAGAACTTCCTCTCCGAGGACGTCGTACGGCAGCGGCTGCGCGCCGTCGGCATCGGCAGCCGGCTCGGCGCCTGGCTCGCCGTCCCCGAACACGCCGACCGGGTCACCGCCGAGCTCTCGACCGCCCTGCGCGGGGCGCTGACCGTGCTGCGCGACTCCGACGTCCAGGCGGTGGTCGGCGAGGCCATCACCCGCCGCGCCGACGCCCAGGAGATCGCCCCCGGCATGGGCAAGATGCTGGAGCGGATCGTCGCCGACGGCGGCCACAGACGCGCCGTCGACGTCATCGTCGCCCGCGCGCACGACTGGCTGGTGCTGCACAGCGACACGGTGATGGACGCCGTCCACGGCGGCGCCCCCGGCTGGACGCCCAAGTTCGTGGACCGCAAGGTCGGCGAGCGCGTCTACAAGGAACTGCTGCGCTTCGTCACCGAGATGCGCGACATGCCCACCCACCCCGCGCGCGGCGCACTCGACCGCTTCCTCACCGACTTCGCCACCGACCTCCAGTCCGACAGCGACACCCGGGCCCGGGTCGAACGCCTCAAGGGCGACATCCTCGGCCGCGGCGAGGTGCAGGACCTGATCGCCTCCGCGTGGACCGCCGTACGGTCCATGATCGTCTCGGCGGCGGAGGACGAGCGCAGCGAGCTGCGGCTGCGCCTGCGGGCCTCGCTGCTCTCCCTCGGCGCGCGCATGTCGCTCGACCCGAAGATCCAGGGCAAGGTCGACGGCTGGCTGGAGAGCGCGGCGGTGTACGTGGTGACCACGTACCGCAAGGAGATCACGTCCCTGATCACGGACACGGTGGCGAGCTGGGACGCCGAGCACACCACGAAGAAGATCGAGGCCAACATCGGCCGCGACCTCCAGTTCATCCGCATCAACGGCACGGTGGTCGGCTCCCTCGCCGGCCTCCTGATCTACACGGTGTCACGGGCCCTGGGCGCGTAGCCCGCCCCGCCCGCTCGCGCAGTTCCCCGCGCCCCTGGGGGCGTTGCAGTCACCGTTCGCTGTGACTCCCCAGGGGCGCGGGGAACGGCGCGCCAAGCCACGACGCTCCCGCAGGAATGCACGGCGGCCAGCCCCCTCAGGGACGGGCGGAACTGCGCGAACAGCCACGACGCTCCCGCAGGTGTGGACGGCGGCTGGCCCCCTCAGGGGCGCGGGGAACTGCGCGAACAGCCACGACGCTCCCGCAGGTGTGGACGGTGGCCGGCCCTCCCAGGGGCGCGGGGAACTGCGCGAACAGCCACGACGCTCCCGTAGGAATGCACGGCGGCCGGCCCCCTCAGGGGCGCGGGGAACTGCGCGAACAGCCACGACGCTCCCGTAGGAATGCACGGCGGCCGGCCCCCTCAGGGGCGCGGGGAACTGCGCGAACAGCCACGACGCTCCCGCAGGAATGCACGCCGGCCGGCCCTCCCAGGGGCGCGGAACTGCGCGAACAGCCACGACGCACCGTCGGAAGACCACCCCGCAACCGGGGTTGCAAGGCGGGCGGGCGTGAAAACGGCCGCCCGGGGGCACCCGACGAAGGTTCGCTTCGCCAGGGAGGGAGCCCATGACCACCGCGCAGGTCGAGTCCGGCCGCACCATCACCACCAGCATCCCCGCCCGCCTGGACCGCCTGCCGTGGTCCCGCTGGCACTGGTCGATCGTCATCGGTCTCGGCACCGTGTGGATCCTCGACGGCCTGGAGGTCACGGTCGTCGGCAACATCGCCAGCCGTCTGTCCGAACCCGGCAGCGGACTGCCCATCACCTCCGGCGAGGTCACCGGCATCGCCGCCGCCCTCTATGTCGCCGGAGCCTGCTCGGGCGCCCTCTTCTGGGGCCGCCTGACCGACATCTGGGGCCGCAAGAAGCTCTTCATGATCACCCTCGCGGTGTACCTCGGCGCCACCGCCCTCACCGCGATCGCCTTCGACACCTGGTGGTTCTTCGCCTTCCGCTTCCTCACCGGCTTCGGCATCGGCGGCGAGTACGCGGCCATCAACTCCGCGATCGACGAACTGATCCCGGCGAAGTACCGGGGCCGCGTCGACCTCCTCATCAACGGCAGCTTCTGGCTGGGCGCGGTCGGCGGTTCCCTGCTGTCGATCGTCGCCCTCGACACGTCGCTCTTCCCGGCGAACGTCGGCTGGCGGCTGACCTTCGCCCTCGGTGCCGTACTCGCCCTGGTCATCCTCCTGGTGCGCCGTCATGTGCCCGAGAGCCCGCGCTGGCTGCTGATCCACGGCCGTGAGGAGGAGGCGGAACGCATCGTCGGTGACATCGAGCGACGCGTCGAGGCCGAGCGGAAGGAGCCGCTGCCTCGCCCGGAGGGCGAACTGACCATCAATCAGCGCAGGCGGACCACGTTCACGGAGATCGCCCGTACGGTCTTCGCCAAGTACCGCAAGCGCTCGGTCCTCGGCTTCTCCCTCTTCATCGGCCAGGCGTTCCTCTACAACGCGATCACCTTCGGCTTCGGCGCCATCCTGACCACGTTCTTCGACGTCCCCTCCGGCAACACCGGCTACTACTTCGCCGTCATCGCACTGGGCAACTTCATGGGCCCGCTGCTGCTGGGGAAGCTGTTCGACACCGTCGGCCGCCGCGTGATGATCTCCGGCACCTATCTGCTCTCCGGCCTGCTCCTCTTCGGCACGGCCTGGCTGTTCGACCGCGGCTCGCTCGACGCCGCCACGATGACGGCCTGCTGGTGCGCGGTCCTCTTCTTCGCCTCGGCGGGCGCGAGCAGCGCGTACCTGACGGTCTCCGAGGTGTTCCCCATGGAGACCCGCGCGATGTCCATCGCCTTCTTCTACGCCATCGGCACCGCCGCCGGCGGCATCAGCGGCCCCCTGCTGTTCGCCGAGCTCACCAGCACCGGCAAGGTCGCCGACACGGTCCTGGCGTTCCAGATCGGCGCGGGCCTGATGTGCGCGGCGGGCATCGTGGCCGCGCTCCTGGCGGTGAAGGCGGAGCGCCGCTCCCTGGAGGACATCGCGACCCCGCTGTCGGTGGCGCGCGCGACTTGAGTCGGAGCTTGTCAAGTTTCCTCCAGCGGGTTATATAAGAAGAGCCAGGGCATCGCACAGATGGCACCGCAGAAAGGAGTGGACTGTGATGCTCATGCGTACCGACCCCTTCCGCGAATTCGACCGGCTCGCGCAGCAGGTCCTCGGCTCCACCGCCGCCGCCCGTTCCGCGGCGATGCCGATGGACGCCTACCGGTCGGGGGACGACTTCCTCGTCCACTTCGACCTTCCCGGCATCGACCCGGAGACCATCGAGCTGGACGTCGAACGCAACGTCCTCACCGTGCGCGCCGAGCGCCGTTCGCCGGCCCCCGAGGGCGCGGAGACCGTGGTCGCCGAACGTCCCACCGGTACCTTCACCCGCCAGCTGTTCCTCGGGGAGACGCTGGACACGGACCGCATCGACGCGTCGTACGAGGCCGGTGTCCTGACCGTGCGCATCCCGGTCGCCGAGCAGGCCAAGCCGCGCCGCATCGAGATCAGCGGCGGCGACCGGCGCAGGGAGCTCGCCGGCTGACCGCAGCACACACCACGCGTCCCGCGGCCCGGCCCGCGGGACGCGCCCCCGCCCGTCCGCGCCGGTGCGCGACCGAGGCCCCGGAGAAGGAGAGGAGCCGTACACCATGACCACCCTGACCCCGCCCAGCCCCGCCCTCACGAGCCCGGAAGCGGTGATCCCCGCCCCGCACCGCGACCACGCGGCCCGCGACGACGGCTGGCGTGAACTCGTCGACGCGGTGCGGGAGTCAGGCCAGTACCCGACGAGGACGGAGGCTGAGAGCGTCACCCGGATCGTCCTGTCCGCCCTCGGCGGCCACGTCGTCGGCGACGAACGCGTCGACCTGGCCCGGGCCCTGCCCCAGGAGGCGGCGCGGGTGGTGGCGTCCCAGATCCCGGCGACCCGCAGGCTCACGGCGGCGGAGTTCGTCGACTCCGTGGCACGCCGCATCGAGGGCGCGACCCCGGCCACGGCCCGCTGGGACGTCAGCTCGGTCCTGAGCGTCCTGCCCGCGCTGGTGGGCGACGCCCTGGTGACCCGCATCCTCGCCCAGCTGCCCCCGGGCTACGCGCTCCTCTTCGGCCGGGCGGAACTGGCCCCCGCGCAGTGACCGGCCCGGGGCCCCGCCCCGGGCGCCGTCCCGTGTCGCCCTCGCCCCACCGCGCCGCGCCGTGGGGGCACCCGGACCCTAAACCGTTCGACGGCCACCCTCCCCGCACGAGATGCTGCGAGCCGCAAGCCACAGCAAGTCACCCACCCCGGAGGACCGTTGAGCCCGCTGAACCCCACCATCCGCCACATCACCTTCGACTGCACCGGCGACCCGTACGACCTCGCCCGGTTCTGGAGCGAACTGCTGGGCAGGCCCCTGTCCGACGACGACAAGCCGGGTGACCCGGAGGCTCTGATCGAGGGTTCCGAGGGCGTTCCCGGACTGCTCTTCGTCCGGGTGGGGGAAGACAAGGTCACCAAGAACCGCGTGCACTTCGACCTGCAGCCCACGGGCCGCACCCGCGCCGAGGAGGTGGCCCGCGCCATCGGTCTCGGCGCCCGCCAACTGGCCGACCACATCCGCCCGGACGGCAGGGGCTGGGTCACCCTGGCCGACCCCGAAGGCAACGAGTTCTGCGTGGAACGGGGTGAACTGGACTGACCGTCGCGCGCAGACACGAGGGAGCCGCCCGATGACCATCCGCAGGATCATGCCCGACGTCCAGGTCGCCTCGCAGGAGGCGCTGGACTCCAGCAAGTCCTTCTACGGCCTCCTCGGCTTCGAGGAGGCCATGGACATGGGCTGGGTGGTCACCCTGGCCTCCCCGGCCAACCCCACCGCCCAGATCAGCTTCTTCACCGAGGAGCGCACCGCACCGGTGGTCCCCGACCTCAGCGTGGAGGTCGAGGACGTCGACGCGGTGTACGAGCAGGTACGGGCGTCCGGCGCGGAGATCGTCCGGGATCTGCGGGACGAGGAGTGGGGCGTACGCCGCTTCTTCGTCCGCGACCCGAACGGCCGCGTCGTGAACGTCCTGACCCACCACGCGCGATGAGCGGGGCCCGCACCCGCGGGCACGCTCAGCCGCGCCGGTCGGCCACCGCCCACGAAGCGAGCGCCACGGCCCCCGCCACCCCGAAGACCGCGGGCCAGGCCCCGACCTTCTTCGCCAGCGGATGCGACCCCGCGAACGCGGCGACGTACGCCACCGACAGCGCCCCCGCGGCCTTACCGCCGGCCCGTTCCCGCCACTGCTGCGCGGCGGCGGCCCCGGCGGCGGCGAGGACGACGCCGCCCAGCTGCCGCTTCCGGGTCCAGCGGGCCACGCCGTACCCGCCGACGAGTCCACCCGCGGCCACCACGGAACTGGGAACCTTCGCCATGCCTGCCTGCCTCCTGCCACGACGCCCGCAAGGGCGGTCTCTCACCGTCTTCCGAGGCTAACGCCCCGCCGGATGCCCGCCGCACCGGGTCACCGCCCCCGTCGGCACCCGCTTGAGCGTACGATCGTACGCATGCCGACGGACGACTACTTCGCGAACGATCCGCGCACGAACCTGGAGCGCATGCTCGCGGGTGACCTCTACATCGCCGACGACCCGGAGATCGCCCGCCGGCAGCGGCAGGCGATGCGGCTCGCGGCCCGCTACCAGGCCGCGTACGCCGAGGACGGAGCCGAGGCCCGGCGGATCCTCGCCGAGCTCCTCGGCTTTGCCGGGGACGACATCGACGTACGCCCGCCCCTGTACGTCGACTACGGCAGCAACATCGCCATCGGCGCCCGTACCTTCGTCAACTACAACCTGACCGCGCTGGACGTCGCCCGCATCACCATCGGCGAGGACTGCCAGATCGGCCCCAACGTCCAGCTCCTCACCCCCACGCACCCCGTGGAGCCGGGGCCCCGCCGCGACAAGCTGGAGGCCGCGCTGCCCATCACCCTCGGCGACAACGTCTGGCTCGGCGGCGGAGTCATCGTCTGCCCCGGGGTGACCATCGGCGACAACTCCGTCATCGGCGCCGGCGCGGTGGTCACCAAGGACATCCCCGCCGACGTCGTGGCCGTGGGCAACCCCGCCCGCCCCGTCCGCACCCTCTGACGCCCCCCGCCCGCCATGGCCACCGGACACACGGATCCGCAGCGCCGCGCCCGCATCCTCGCCGCCACCCTCGACCTGATCACCGAGGAAGGCGTCGCCGGCGTCTCCCACCGTAAGATCGCCGCCCGCGCGCGGGTGCCCCTGGGCTCGATGACGTACCACTTCACCGGGATCGACGACGTGCTGCTGGCGGCGTTCACCGGCTACGCCGACCACGTGGTCACCGTCTTCGAGCAGCACCTCGCCGACGTCACCACCCCCGACCAGGCCCGGGAAGCGGTCACCGACCTCATCCACACCCTCTCCGAGGGCCCCGGCCGTGATCTGATCCTCACCCAGGAGCTCTACACCCTGGCAGCCCGCCACGAGCCCTACCGCGCCCTGTGCCGGCGGTGGATGCGGCGCAGCCGCGACCTCCTGGAACACCACTTCGACCCGCCCACGGCCCGTCGGCTCGACGCCCTCATCGAGGGCCTCACCCTGCACCGGGCCCTGGACGACGACCCGCCCGACCGGAACCTGACCCGTGAGGCGGTGCGGCTGATCACCGGCCCATGCGGCCAGGCGGCGGAAGAAAATTCCGGCGGCGATGTCGAGAACCCGCGTCCGGCTCCGTCCCCGGGGTGAACGCGACCACAATGGCCGCACCGCACCGAGGAGACACACGATGGCCAAGTACCTGCTGCTGAAGCACTACCGCGGCGCCCCGACCGCGGTGAACGACGTGCCCATGGACCAGTGGACGCCGGAGGAGATCTCGGCGCACATCCAGTACATGAACGACTTCGCGGCCCGGCTGGAGAAGACGGGCGAGTTCGTCGACGGCCAGGCGCTCGCCCCCGAGGGCACGTGGGTCCGGTACGACGGCGAGGGCCGCCCGCCGGTCACCGACGGTCCCTTCGCCGAGACCAAGGACCTCATCGCCGGCTGGATGGTGATCGACGTCGACACCTACGAACGCGCCGTCGAGCTGGCCGGGGAGCTGTCGGCGGCCCCCGGGGCGGGCGGGAAGCCCATCCACGAGTGGCTGGAACTGCGCCCGTTCTACGGCGTGTCGCCCACCATCACCGAGTGACGCCCCCCATGGACGAGGCCCTGCTGCGCGGCCTCACCCCGAGCGTCCTCGCCGTCCTCTGCCGCCGCGGAGCCGACTTCGCGGCGGCCGAGGACGCCGTACAGGACGCGCTGGTCGAGGCGATCCGAATCTGGCCCGCCGACATGCCGCGCGACCCCAAGGGCTGGCTGATCACCACGGCCTGGCGCAAGTTCCTCGACGCGACCCGCGCGGACACCGCCCGCCGCCGCCGCGAGGACCGCGTCGAGGAGGAGCCGGCACCCGGCCCCGCGCCCGGCGTGGACGACACCCTCCAGCTCTACTTCCTGTGCGCCCACCCCTCGCTCACACCCTCCTCCGCCGTCGCCCTCACCCTGCGCGCCGTGGGCGGGCTCACCACCCGCCAGATCGCCCGCGCCTACCTGGTGCCCGAGGCGACGATGGCGCAGCGCATCAGCCGCGCCAAACGCACCGTCTCCGGCGTGCGCTTCGACCGGCCCGGCGACGTCGCCACCGTGCTGCGCGTCCTCTACCTGGTCTTCAACGAGGGCTACTCCGGCGACGTCGACCTCGCCGCCGAGGCCATCCGGCTCACCCGGCAGCTCGCCGCCGCGATCGATCACCCCGAGGTGGCGGGGCTGCTCGCCCTCATGCTGCTCCACCACGCCCGGCGCGCCGCCCGGACCGCCCCCGACGGCAGTCTCGTACCGCTCGCCGAGCAGGACCGGAGCCGGTGGGACACGCGCCTGATCGCCGAGGGCGTCGTCATCCTCCAGGCGGCCCTCGCCCGCGACCGCCTGGGCGAGTACCAGGCCCAGGCCGCCGTCGCGGCCCTGCACGCCGACGCGCCCACCGCCGAGGAGACCGACTGGGTCCAGATCGTCGAGTGGTACGACGAACTCGCGCGCCTGACCGACAGTCCGGTCGTCCGGCTCAACCGCGCGGTGGCCGTGGGCGAGGCCGACGGGCCGCGCGCCGGCCTGGCCGCCCTCGCGGAACTGGACGACTCCCTGCCCCGCCACACCGCGGCGGCCGCCTACCTCCACGAACGCGACGGCGACCTGGCGACGGCGGCACGGCTCTACGCCGAGGCGGCCCGGAAGGCCCCCGACCTCGCCGAACGCGACCACCTGACCCGCCGTGCCGCCCGCCTGAACACACGCCTGCGCGGCTGACGGACAGACCCGGCGGGAATCCCCCTCGCTCACCACCGTGTTGAGCAGGACATGACTCAACGACCAGGCCCACGCCCTCTCTCCGACGACGCCCTCTCGGAGCTCCTCGCCGCCCGGCAGTTCGGCACGCTCGCCACCGTCAAGCGCAGTGGCCACCCCCATCTGACCACCATGGTGTACAGCTGGGACCCCGAGGCCCGCGTGCTGCGGTTCTCGACCACGGCGGACCGGGTCAAGGTCGTACACCTGCGGAACAACCCGCGCGCGGCGCTGCACGTGCAGGCCGGCGACCCGTGGTCCTTCGCCGTCGCCGAGGGCGAGGCGGAGGTCTCCGCGGCCACGACGGCCCCCGGCGACGCGGTCGGCCGCGAACTCCTCGCGACGGTCCCGCAGTCCGCGAGGCCGGAGGACGAGCAGGCGTTCCTCGAGCAGCTGGTCGCCGAGCGGCGGGTGGTCATCCGCCTGAAGGTGGACCGCCTGTACGGGACGGCGCTCGACATCGAGGGCTAGAACGGCACCGCGGCCGGCGCGGCAATTCCACTTGCTCCCGCAGGCCCCGCCGGATAGGAAGACCGGATGCTGAGGGGAAGCAGGGTCGGGCTGAGGGCCCGGCACGAGGACGACATCCCGGTCCTGCGGGCCGAGCTCTACGACGACGTGGTCAACGGCTCCCGGGCCGAAAGCCGCCCGTGGCGGCCCATCACACCGGGGTCCAAGGACCCGCGGCTCGTGGTGGACGACACGGTGGAGGGCCACGTCCCGTTCTCCGTGGTGGAACTGGACGGCGGCACCCTGGTCGGCACCGCGACGCTGTGGGGCATCGACACCCACAGCCGTTCCGCCCACATCGGCCTCGGCCTGCTCCCGGCCGCCCGAGGCAAGGGCTACGGCACGGACGTGGTCGCGATGCTCCGCGCCGCCGAGCGCAACGGCTTCGTCCGCGAGGGCACGCTGCGCTCGTCGGCCTGGGTCCTGGGCGAGTTCCTCGACGAGGTCCTCCTGGGCCTCCTGGCCGACGAATGGAAGCAAGCCCCGGCGATTTAGGCCCTGTTCGCCCCGGGACCGGTCCCGGCCGACGCCGCTACCATCCGTGCCATGCCGTCCGACCGGATGAGAAGACCCCCGGGGCCGGTCGTCGCAGTGGCCGTGATCCACGCGCTGCTGGCCGCCGGCGCCCTGATCCTCGCCGTCGCGATGCTGATCGCAGGCGCGCCGGGGCTCGCGCTGCTGGGCCTCGTCGCTCTGCTGCCGGGCTCGGTGGCCCTGGGACTGTGGCAAGGCAATCGCGGCGCGCGGGTTGTGGCGATCCTCCTGACGATCCCGTCCGTGGTGGGCGCGCTCGTGGTGTTCTTGCTTCTCGTCGGGCCCGAGTCGTCCCGGGCCTGGTTCACCCGCGACCATCCGGGCGCGTACGAAGACGCCGACGAGTTCGGCGACGACGAGGGCGACGAGCTGCCGCCACCGCGCCGCCGAGTAACGCCACGTTGACGGCCACTGTCATGGTGCCCACGGCGTAGTTCAGCGTTCCGCCGAGGAAACGGCCCAGCCTGTCGGTACGGGGGAGCCGTCGCCCGCACACACCTACTCGACGCGAGCCCCGTCATCCGGCGTCACAGCGACGATCGCCACCGTCGGAGGCGGCGGCGACGGCGTGTGGACGTACGCCACGGCCGGCCCGGGCACGTTGCCCCGGGGTTCGACTCGTGTCTTGCGCACCTCTGCGCCGTCCCGACGCGGAGGCCCGAGACGCACCCCGAGGCGCGGCGCTTGTTCGAGCTCCTGCCGCAGGGCGTCCAGCGCCTGTTCGGCTCCCAACTCCTTCGCCCGCTGAGCAGCCCGTACGGTTACTGCCGCGATCACACCGCTCACGCGCGCGGATCCTCCCGCTTCAGCTGTGCGGACAGGTCGAGGCCTTCCTGTATGGCGAGCTCGAAGTCGGGGTCCTGGTAGAGGCGAATCCGGCCTCGGTAGTCGACGATCACTGTCGCGACAGCGTTGAGATCGGTCTCGGACGAGGCCTCCAGCGCACGCTGCAGATCCGCCTCAAAGGCCTCCTGATCTCCCGGAAAACCCTGACCGGACCGAAGAGCAGCCCTGATGTCGCCAATGGTCCTCAACGGCAGCGGTGCGGTGATCGGCGTCTCTGCGTGCTCTGCGCTCACGGTCTCGCACTCCTGGATCCTTCTGTCCTACGCAGAGTGTCCTACATGTCCGCATGCTGTGCAGCTGTCGCTGGAAACAGAGGACGGCAATCTCATGCTCGAGGCCCCCTGCTCGGCAGAGTCGAGCCGGGCGTGTGGCCGAAGGTGCGGTGGAAGACGTCGATGAAGGTGCTGGCGGACGACCAGCCGCACCGGTGGGCGACCGCGGTGACGGAGACGCCGTCGGCCAGGAGGACCAGCGCGTGGTGCAGCCGGATCTGGGTGCGCCACTGCGGGTAGGTGAGGCCGAGGTCGTCGCGCAGGCGGCGGGAGAGCGTACGGGCACTCGCGCCGATCTCCCGGCCGAGCTCATCCAGGGAGCGGTTGTCCGCCGGGTCGGCGCGCAGGACGTCGTACAGATCCCGCAGCTCGGGGCTCGTCGGGGTCGGCAGGTGCAGCGGCTGCTCGGGGGAGGCCTCGAGCTGGTCGAGCAGGACGGCGCGCAGCCGCAGCCGGGCCGGCCCGTCGTCCTCGGGGCTGCGCGTGTAGGCCACGATGAGCTCGCGCAGGAGAGGGCTGACGGCGAGGACGGCCGGCTCGTCGAGACCGAGCGGGTTCACCTCGGCGGGCAGGCCGACGAGATGAAGGTCGAGTTCGCCGTGTGCGGTGTGGCGGTGGACGGTGCCCGCCGGAATCCAGATCGCGCGGGTGGCGGGCGCGACCCAGGAACCGGCGTCGGTGGTGACGGCGATGGTCCCCCGGCCCGCGTAGACGATCTGGTGGTCGTCATGACGGTGGGCGTCGATCTCACCGCCGGACGCGAGACGCTGCGTCCGCGTCGGCGCCACCGGCGTATGGCGGATTTCCTGCATCACTTGGCAATCTACCGAAAGCGGGCCACCTGTCGCGCCTCCAGCATGGACCGGGTGCGAAGGAACACACCGATCCTCCTGCTGGCCGTGGGCCACGCCTGCGTGGACGTCTACCAGGGCGCCGTAGCGGCGCTGATCCCGTTCTTCGTGGCCGAACGCGACTACACCTACGCCGTCGCCTCCGGCATCGTGCTGGCCGCGTCGCTGCTGTCGTCGGTGGCCCAGCCGGTGTTCGGCGTGCTCACCGACCGCTGGGCGATGCCGTGGCTGCTGCCGGTCAGCACCCTGCTGAGCGGCGTGGGCATCGCCCTGAGCGGCCTGGCCGGCTCCTACGGACTCACCCTGGCCTTCGTCGCGATCTCCGGCATCGGCGTGGCCGCCTACCACCCCGAGTCCGCCCGCGTGGCCCGGCTGGCCGGCCGGGGCAGCCACACCGCGATGAGCTGGTTCTCCCTCGGCGGCAACGTCGGCTTCGCCCTCGCCCCGATTTTGGTGTCCCTCGCGGTCGGACAGGGCTCGCTGCGCTGGACACCGGTGCTGGTCCTGCCCGCGCTCGCCGGAGTCGCCCTGTGCGTGCCGGTCCTCCGTATCCTCGGCCGGCACCGGACCGGCACCCCCGGCAAGACCCCGGCCCCGGTCGCCGACGACGTGCCGGCGTTCGTGAAGCTGTCCCTGGCCGTGATCTTCCGCTCTGTCGTCTTCACCGGCCTGAGCACGTTCGTCTCCCTCTACGCGCAGCAGCGCATGCACGGCAGCACCGCCGCGGGAACCGCCGCCCTGTTCCTGCTGTTCCTGGGCGGCGCCGTCGGCTCGGTGCTGGGCGGCTCCCTGGCCGACCGCTACGACCGCGTCCGCGTCTCCCGCTGGTCCTACCTGCTCTCGGTCGTCGCCGTCGCGGGAGTGATCCACACACCGGGCCCGACCATGTTCCTCTTCGTGGCCCTCACCTCCGTCGGCCTGTACGTCCCCTTCTCCCTGCAGGTCACCCTGGCCCAGGACTACCTGCCCTCCCGCATCGGCACCGCCGGCGGCGTCACCCTCGGCCTCACCGTCAGCGTCGGCGGCCTGGTCAGCCCCCTGCTGGGCCGCCTGGCCGACGCCACGTCCCTGCACACGGCCCTGACTCCCCTGATCGCCATGCCCGCCCTGAGCTGGCTGCTCTTCCTCGCGCTGCCGGAGCCCCCGGACGTCCACAAGCCGGGGCCCGAGCCGGAGACGACGACACCGAAGCGGGCCGGTGACGCCCCGCCGGAACGGGCAATGCGCCCGGACCCTCGATGACCGTCCCGGAGGTCAGACCGCCCAGATCTCGGCCTCGTCGGCCGGGACGGTGGAGGTCGGCTGGGCAGGGACGCCGACGTCCCCGCGCACCGGGCTCAAGCCCGCAGGCGCATCAGGAACCCTGGCCGGCGGTCGACGCCGTGTCGGCCGCGACCTCGCGGACGGCCGGCTCCGTTGCAGCGGGCGGCGTGCGGTAGGCGCGGAGGGGCGCGTTGGCCGCGGCCACGACGGCGATCGCCAGGACGGCGGACAGTCCGCCGAAGACCAGGGAGAAGGAGGCGGAGGTGGCCGACGCCAACACGCCACCACGGAAGTTGCCGAGTTCGGGGCCCGCGACACCGATCACGTGTTCCACCGAGGAGACCCGGCCCCGGTACGCGTCCGGGGTCTCCAACTGGACCAAGGCACCGCGGGTGACGACGGACACGGTGTCGGCGGCCCCCGCCACGGCCAGGCACCCGAGCGCCAGCCACAACGGCCCCGCCAGACCGAAGCAGGCCAGCGCCAGGCCCCAGACCGCGGCCGCGGACAGCTGGACCAGGCCGCCACGGCGCCGGCGCGTCACCGTGCCGGAGAGCAGACCGGCCGTGATCCCGCCGAACGCGACGGCCGAGAGGAACAGGCCGAGGGTCTGCGGGTTTCCCTCGAAGCGGATCTCGTTGACCAGCGGGAAGAGTGCGACGGGCATGGCGAGCAGCGTTGCGGACAGGTCGGTGGCCATCGACCCCCACAGCGTCGGGCGGCGCAGGACGATCCGCCAACCGCCGCGCTCCGGCCGGTGCCTGCCGCCGCGCTCCGGCCGGTGCCTGCCTCCGGCCGCGTCGGCGCCTTCGGGCCGCATGGCAGGCAGGCGGGTCAGCGCGAGCATGGAGACCGCCGTGGCCACGGCCTGGGCCGCGTATGCGGCACCGAGGCCCCACCGGGCGATGATCAGCCCGGCCAGCGCGGGCCCGGCCAGCATCGCCGCCTGGAAGGAGACGTTGGTCAGCGCGAGACCGGCCGCGACCTGGTCGCCCGGCAACAGTCTGACCGGGAGGGTGCGCCGGGCGGGAGCGCCGAGCGCGCCGCAGCTGGTCCCCACGGCCACCAGGACGAGCAGCAGCAGCACGTTGCTGTTGTCCGCCGCGGCCTGGGCATACAGCCCTGCGGCGGCCAGCAGTTGGCCCGCGGTCGCGGCCCGTACCACCGCACGGCGGTCGAAGGCGTCGGCCAACGTGCCGCCGAACAGCCCGAACAGCACCATCGGCAGGCCGGTGGCGAGCCCGATGGCACCGGTGCCCACCGGGCTGCCGGTCAGGTCCCAGACCTGGGCCAGCACCGCCACGTTGGCCATCTGTCCACCGACTTGGGAGAACGAGGTGCCGATCCACAGGTCGCGAAACGGCTGACTGCCGCGCAGCGGGCGGGTGTCGAGGAACCGGACGCGGACGCGCCCTCTCATCGCGGTGGCTCGACGAGGTGGTGGAGGATCCGCTGCCGCATCGACCGGCGTTCCAGCGCCCGCCGCACCTCCTCCACAACGGTGGTCATCGCGTAAGGGACCTCGCGGTCCAGCTCGGCGACCGTCTCGTGCGTGGCGCGCCACTCCGCCTCCAGGAACGGCACCAGCGACCGGCCGCGCTCGGTCAGGTCGATCCGCCGGGTGCGGGCGTCGGGCCCCGGCTCGGAGGTGACCAGACCCTCCTTGCGCATGGCGGCGACGGTCTGGCTGATCGCGGAGTGCGAGCGGCCGAGGGACTTCGCAAGCTCGCGAATGGTCAGTGGCCCGGTGTGGGTGAGCCGGATCAGCGGATAGGCGAACCGAGGCCGTACCCCCTCGATGCCGCGCTCGACGTAGACCTGCTCGATCTCGGCGTCCATGGCTGCCAGGAGCTCGTGCAGGGCATGCCAGGGATCGGGCAGCGCTGTGGGATCAGAATTTGTCACAGCGCTAATATAACAGCGCTGCGATAATCGAGGGACGCAAGCTCAGGTCAGGAGCAGCCCGACGCCGATCATGAGGGCGGTACCGGCCAGAGCGGCGACGACCAGGACGGTGCGCTTGCCTGCACCGCGAAGACGCAGGGCGAGGGCCGGCGGGCCGATCGGAGCGGTCCTGTTGTCGTTCATATCCGTCTCCCTGATGATCCAGATGCTCTTGATTCGGGTGACTCGGTTGTTCAGGAGGCGTCTTGCCGCAGGGCATCCCGCAGTCGCAGTAGTGCGCGGCGGCGGTGCCGCGCCCGTACCAGGGTGAGCATCGCGGCGGCGGTGAGGACGACCCCGCCCGTGGCGGTGGCCACCAGGTCGGCGGTGCTGCCTCGGACGGCGGCCAGCGCGACCCCGGCCAGGGCGGTCACCACGGTCGCCGCCAGTGCGATCCGGGCGGACAGCACCCGGTCCCGGGCGAACAGCGGCCGACGTCTGCTCAGCACCCAGCCGGCGAGGACGGCCCAGGCCAGCCCGATCGCGATCAGTCCGGCGAAGGCGGCCTGCGTACGCGGCGGCGGCGCATGCGGCTCGGTGGCCCACAGCACCGCGATCACGGCCGCGCCGCATCCCCCGGCCAGGCCCACCGCCACGTGGCGCAGCCGGGACCGCAGTGACACCTCCGCGGCCAGCACGCGCTCCAGTTCCTCGGGCACCGGCCGCTGCGCCGCGCGGTTCTGCTCGCTCATGCCTCGTGTCCCTTCTCGGCCAGGTGGTCGCGCAGCATGCGCCGGGCGCGGTGCAGCCTGCTCTTGACCGTGCCGGCCGGTACGCCGAGCACCTCCGCGCAGGAAGCCAGCGGCAGGTCCTGAAGGTGGAAGAGGATCAGCACCTCGCGCTCCAAGGGCGGCAACGCGGCAAGACCCGCCTCGATCCGCATCGTGGTGAGCACGCCGCTGAGCTCGTCGTCGGCGACGACAGCCGTGGCGTCCTCCATGGCCGTCTCCGGCGCCTTGTACGTCTGCCGCAGATGGTCGGTGACCGTGCGCCGGGCGATGGTGAACAGCCAGGGGGCGAACCGCTCCGCCTGCCGCAGCCGCGGCAGGCCGCGTACCACGGCGACCCACGCCTCCTGAACGAGATCGTCCGCAAGGTGCGAAGAGCCGACCACACCCCGGACGTAACGCCACAGCGGGGGGTGCCACACGGCCACCAGCTCGCGGAACGCCTCCCGCTCCCCGAGCTGGCAGCGCACCACCAGCAACTCGTCGTTGCCCACCACACCTCCCTGCGCTGCAGCGTCCGTCCCACAGACAGTCGGCGTTCCGGGCGGAAAGGTTCACAGAATCCTGCGCATCCGGTCGAAGCACCGCTCGGTAGAGGACAGGGCCCTATCGGACAGGGCCTAGAAGAGCGCGGCCGGCCAGTCCTGCGTGAGTGCCTCCCGGACCGTGCGCATCCACGGGCTCCGAACACCCGGCAGCCGGACCAACGTGTGCCGGAACGTGCCCCGGTCGGGCCGGAACAGGTAGTTCGGGCGCGGCGGAAGCGGGTCGTCGCGGAGAACGTCCTCGGGCAGGCCGCCGGACGCGGGCATGGCCAACTGCGGCTGCGGAGAGACCAGCCACAGCCACACGCCCAGCGGCAGGGGCACCGGATACGCGGACGCGGCCGGGCCGCCCGTGGTCCACATCCGTCCCGTCCGGGGATGGACGGGTACGAGGACGATGTCGACGCCGCTGTCGAGGACGGGCCGTCCCGGTCCGACCAGGGCGGCGCGCCGCGCGGACGGGCCCGCGGGCAGCAGGGCGTCGAGCGCGCGCTGGAACACGTCCGAGGCCGGACCGTCGGGCACCTTCACCGGCCGCCCTTCCGAGGCCACCAGCAGGTGGGCGAGCGCCTGTCCGGCCGCCGCCTCCCACCGGGGGCTCCACGACCAGTAATGACTCGTCCCGGCCCGCCCTCCCCACGTGGCGATCGGCTCGTACGGGGGCGTCCTCTCGCCCTTCTCCACCAGCTCCGCCCAGGACGGCGGCGCGGCGTGGGAACCGTCGACGAACAGTCGGCGCACGGCATCCGAACCGAGCCGCACCGCCTGCCAGAGCGAGCAGTCGTCCACCCTGGTCGCCACGGGCAGCCCGCACGCCTCGCACGCCAGATTGGGCCCGTCGGCCCCGTCCAGGCCACAGCAGGCACCGTCGCGCTTCTCGAGGATCAGCCGGGTACCGCGGACATCACCGGGCGCGATGACGTACGCCCCGGCCGTGCCGTCGGACAGGGCGTGGACGGGCGCGTAGATGCCACGCGCTTCCGCCTCGCCCGGCTCGACCTCGTCCCACAACCGCCACGGACCTCCCCACGGATCCGGATCCACGGCGAACGTCCCCGCCTCCATGAGCACCGGGAGCTGAACCCCGTTCCCGTACTTCTGACGTGCATGGGGCGGAAGGACGACCTCGGACAGGGACACGGTCAACTCGGCCCCGCACCCGGCACACACGAAGACGAACACGGGTCCCTTCTATGGGAGCGGTCACTGGGCATCCTCGCTCACCGCGTCCCTCGGACCGTTGAGCGCATGGGCTTTGCTCTGCGGCGAGCGGGGGTGACCCTCGGGTCAGCGAGCCAACTGATCACTTTTGAGTGCCCGCAGGAAGAAACCCCAGGCTGGGTGCCCCACCGTGATCACAACGGTTCCCGCGTCCTTCGAGTCCCGCACACGGGCGTGGTCCTGGCTGAACGCGCACTCCACGCACTCCGTGCCGCTGCCGCCGCTGTAGGAGGACTTGAACCACTGAGAACTGGAGGCCGCTATCACCGTCACTCCTCGCTCAAACGCTGGATGAGCTCTGCCGACGACTCGAGGTCGAGGGCCTGGGCGCTCAAGTATTCGAACGCCAACCTATACCGATCCAGCTCCGGCTTCTTCTCCATGAACAGGCCACCGCCGAGGATGTCGACGTACACCACGTCCAGCTCGGGCGACGGACCGCGCAAGACGACGAAGCTCCCAACGGCGGCGGCGTGAGCACCGGTTGAGAAGGGCAACACCTGCACGGTCACGTGCGGGCGCTTGGCCACGGCCAGTACGTGCTCCAGCTGTTCCTGCATGACCGAACGTCCGCCCACTTGACGCCTGAGAGCGGCCTCGTCGATGACGCACCAGATGTGGGGCGGCTCTTCACGGTCCAGAAGCTCCTGCCGTTTCATACGGATGTCGACCATGTGCTGCACCTCGCGCTCCGCGCAGTGCACTTCTGATGCACGGTGAACGGCTTCGGCGTAAGCACGAGTTTGGAGCAGGCCGGGGACGTACATGCAGGCGTACTGGTCCTCGCGTACGACCTCGTCTTCAAGGGTGAGCATGAGGTTCATGGACTCGGGAATGGGATCGGCGAGCGAACGCCACCATCCCTGGATCTTGGCGCCTTTGGCCAACTCGACCAATGCCGCCCGTTCCTCGTCTGTGGCGTCGTACTCCCGGCACAGGGCGTCCACGGCGGGCCACTTGACGACGCCTTCCTTGGTCTCGTAGCGGCTGAGTGTCGCTTTCGAGATGCCGACTCGAGAACCCGCCTCTTCCAGGGTCAACCCCTTCAGTTCGCGGAGTCGACGCAGATCTGCGCCTAGTTGACGCCTACGGGTGGTGGGTCCAGCTGTCATGCTTACGGCCCTTCGTCTCGATGGGGTAGATCGTCGCCGTCCTGCGGGAGGAACGGCAAGGCGGTGTGCGCCGGGGGCGCGTACCGCGTTCGCGCGCTTCAGTGAGTGCCTCTGTGAGAGTTCCATTTTGAGAGTTTCACTGCAACGCTAAGTGACTATGAAGGCACTCAGCGAGCAGGTGACGTTGCGCAGCGAGATCAAGAGAGTGGGTGGGACACAAGAGGACTGCACCGGTTGTCTTCCGAGAAGCGTGTGGCGACTGTCGTTCCTGGCCGAGGCCGAAGGGATCGCCGCCCTGCGTCGCATGCTGCGGCGGCACCTGGAGCTCTGGGGCTTGTTGGAGCTCAGCGACACCGCCCAGCTGTGCGCCAGCGAGTTGGTGGCTAACGTCATCAACCACGTGGGACCCGGAACTCCGGCGACCGTTGCCGTCTCAGTGAAGGGCGCTCGGCTGCGTATCGAATTGGAGGACCCGAACCCCCAAGCCCTCCCGATCCTGACCCGTGTGGACGTGGACGCCGAGGCGGGGCGGGGCATCGCACTGGTCGATGCCTTGGCGGACCGGTGGGGCGTTGATCTCACGGCTGAGCACAAGGTGACGTGGTGTGAGTTTCGTACGGGACTCACTCCGGCCCCCGAGTACGGGGCTGCCCATCGCGTGGCCCGAGCAGCAGACGTACTCGGGCTCTACGGAAGCGAAGCGAAGGCGCCGCAGGGCATCGGTCTAAGCCGTCTGGAGGCGACTGTGGCGGAGGAGGCCGTGATCGACGTGATCACCGACCTCCTCCATTGGCTCCGCGTCCACGGCCGGGACCTGGACGACGTGCTGGACCGAGCCCAGGCCCACTTTGAGGCCGAGGCCTGCTAATCGGCGCTGCGGTGATCAGCTTGCCGTGATGGCGGCGTACGTCCATACGTCGGCCGGGAGTTCGTACTTCAGGTGCCATGTGATGGCCATGGGCTTACTTCCGGTGTGGCTCTTGTACGTCGCCGGGCCGAGCAGCATCCACGGTTGGGATTTGCCTATGTCGGTGTCCTTGTAGCGCCGCATGAACACCAGGACCTCACTGCCACGCCGGACGTGCTCCTGGTAGCGCATGCCGGTGGGGGAGTCCGCAGCAATGAAATTCTGGGATTCCCAGTGGAAGAGGTGGGGGCTCAGGGCGTAGTCCTTGTACCGGACCGTGGGTGAGAAGTCCCTCTCGTTCTTCTCCGATGTGATGAGCAGAGCATCCGTCTGAAGGTTCGCCGCCCACAGCACGCCCTGGGCGAAGTTTCGAGGCAGCTGGCCGCCGATACTTGCGACACCCAGTGCGGCGAGGATCTCCGAGCGGTTGTACGAGCTGTGCACCTTCAGCGGTACCTGACTCAGCCGGCCGGAGAGCGGGATCGGGAAATGGTCGGCTCGTTCCATGACATACGACAGCAGCTGGCTCAGCTCGTCGCGGAAGGCCCGCTCGGGACGCAGTGTCTCCAAGCCCTCTTGGAAGCTCGCAAACCCTCCGGCGTTGTCCCAGAGGTTGAAGAACAGCATGCGGGCGTACGACTGGTCGACGGGAGCGAGTTCTTCGTACCGCGGAGCCTCGTCCTGGAGGAGGCGGAGGTAGGCCTGGGCGCGTTCCGGGTCGTCGACGTGTAGGAAGGCATGCAGTCGCTTGAGTAGGGCCGCTTCCCTGGAGGACACGGCCTCCTCCACCAGACCGGCCCGGCGGAGGATGGTCGTCCAGGAGTTCCCGCCCTTGTAGAGCTCCTTGATCTCCCGACGGCTCTCCTGGAGGTAGTCCGCGAGGCGCGGAGTGCTGTACGCCTTGACCTCGTTCACCAACGTCCTGACCGTGGCACCGAGCTGGGCGCGCACGTTAGCGAGAACGATCTCTTTGGACTTCCCCTCCAGAATGATCTGGCAGCCGGACGGCAACTGCGGGAAGCCGCGTTCGAGGTGCTCGACGAGCCGGTTCCGCGTCAGGTTCGTTAGGGCCCGGAACTGCTCCTCGAAACGGAACTCCGCCCGGTGCTGTCCAATGAAGTCGAGGACCGTGAGGACCGGTTTGGTCTCGGTGCGCCTCAGCCCACGGCCCAACTGCTGGAGGAAGACGGTGGCGCTGTTGGTGGGGCGGAGAAGGAGCAGTGTGTCGACGTCAGGGACGTCAAGCCCTTCATTGAACAGGTCGATGGAGAAAATCACCTGGAGCTTGCGGTTCCGCAGGTCATCCAGCGCCTTGGCACGCTCGTCAGCGGACGAGTCGCTGTCAAGCGCCACGGCCTGGAACCCAGCCTCACGGAAGAACCTCGCCATGAAGTGTGCGTGTGCCTTGCTCACACAGAAGCCCAGTGCCCGCATGGTTGCGGGGTTCGAGACCTTGTCCTGGATCTGCTTCACGACGATGCGGGCGCGGGCGTCGTTTCCCGTGTAGAGGTTGTCGAGCTCCTGACCGGTGTAGGCACCCTTCTGCCAGCTGAAGTTCCGTAGATCGGTACCGTCCGGGATGCCGAAGTAGTGGAAGGGGGAGAGCAGATCGTTCTCCAGCGCCTCCCACAGCCGCATCTCGGCGGCGATCCGGCCTTCGAAGAACTCGTCCTGGACGTTGAGACCGTCCATGCGCTCGGGAGTCGCGGTCAGACCGAGCAGTTCCTTTGGTGCGAAGTGATCGATGACCCGTCGATACGTAGACGCGGTGGCGTGGTGAAACTCGTCGATGACGATGATGTCGAAGTGGTCCGGCGCCAACTGCTCCAGCCGTCGGACGTTGAGCGACTGGACGCTGGCGAAGACGTGTCTCCACTCGCGTGGGTCCTGCCCCGCGTACAGCAGTTCTCCGAACGACGCGTCGTCCAGCACCTCGCGGTAGGTGCGCAGGGACTGCCCCAAAATCTCCTTGCGGTGGGCCACGAACAACAGCGTCGGCCGGTCGTCGCCCGACTTCCGGCTAAGGGCGCGGTAGTCGAGGGCGGCCATCACCGTCTTGCCGGTGCCGGTCGCCGCGACCAGCAGGTTCCTGTGCCGCCCTCTAATCTCCCGCTCAACGCTCAGCCGCTCCAGCATGTCTCGTTGGTGCGGGAAGGGCCGTACTTCCAGTCCGGACAGATTGATCTTCAGGTCGGTCGTCGGACCGGTGCCACTTGCCTGGGCGAGGGCTCCGTCGAGACGTTCGCCGTGCAGATCAGGGTCGTACGTCTCGAAAGCTGTGTCGTTCCAGTAGGCATCGAAGGTCGCCTCGAACTTGCTCAGCACCGCAGGGGTAGCGACGGAAGAGAGCCGCACGTTCCATTCCAGGCCGTCGAGCAGCGCGGCCTTGGAGAGGTTCGAGCTCCCGACGTACGCAGTGTCGAATCCTGTCTCGCGTCGGAAGAGCCATGCCTTCGCGTGAAGGCGTGTGGAGCGGGTCTCGTAGTTGACCTTGACGGTGGCACCGAAGTCGCGGACTAGGCGGTCGAGCGCGTGGCGGTCGGTCGCGCCCATGTACGTGGTCGTGATGACCCTGATGGGTACCTTCCGTTCCTTGGCCGAGCGGAGGGCGTCCTCAAGAACCCGGATGCCGTACCACTTCACGAAGGCGCAAAGCAGATCGACGCGGTCTGCCGTCGCGAGTTCGGCTCTCAGCTCCCCGCCCAGATTGAGGTCCTCAGGAGAGTTCGTAAGGAGTGAGGCCTCCGACAGCGGGGTGAGCGGGCGGATCGAGTGGACACCGGGTGCTTCTCGCTCGGCGAGTGCGAGCAGTTGTCTCGGACCGTCGGCGATAACCCTGGGTTCTTCATTGGCGCCGGTGTGCGGAGCGCTGCGGACCAGGGAAGCGAGAATGCGGTTGGCGGTGACCACCTGCTGGTCATGGGGCAACTGGCTGAGCCGATGCTGCACCTCTTCGCCGATGAATCTGGCGAGGACGTGAGGGGCCGACTCCTCGCTGACGTCGGCGTCGATGGCTTTCCAACCTGCGGCTTCGAAGCGCTGTATCCGCGTCTGCAGGTCCTCGGTGATGAGGTTCTCGTAGACGCCCGCGACTGGCTGCGCCAGGCCCCCCGGTTCCGACAAGGCTGCTCCTCCGCCCCTCAATGTGCCTGTGCGATGTCCCGCGTCGACACCGCCCAGTTCTAACAGCAGTCACTGACATCGACGGAGCCAGGCCCAGGCTCGCGCTCCTCAGGAGCGAGCATCGCCGGTCACCATAGACTCCCCACATGGTGCAGAGCAGCGCAGCAGACGTCGACGCCTACCTGGCCGATGCCCCCGAGGCGCGCAGGGACGTTCTCGTCAGGTTGCGGCAGCTGTGCCGGGCCGAGCTCAAGGGGTTCGACGAGGTCATGGCGTACGGGATGCCGGTGTATGAGCGGGGCGGGGTCGCGGAGATCGCGTTCGCGAGTCAGAAGCAGTACATCTCGTTCTATCTGATGCGCGGCGACGTCCGGGACGCGTTCGAGGAGCGGCTGGCCGGACAGGACATGGGCAAGGGGTGTCTGCGGTTCCGCAGGCCGGAGCGCGTTGATTTCGAGCTGGTGCGGGATCTGCTGCGGGCCACCGCGGCCGCGCCGGGTGCCGTCTGCTGAGTGGCGTCGGCACGCCGGCGGGGAGTGAGCCGCCGTCCCGTACGGCCGCATCACAGGAGCGCCGCCACGCCCATCCCCACCCCGAACAGCACGAAGAAGACCCCCCAGGTGAGATTCGCCGTCGCCGAGTACGACACCCTCCCCGGCCTGCCGTCCTTCGTGTGGACGACGACCACCCGGCGCGGGTCCCTCGGGTCGTAGCGCAGGACGACCGGGATGCCCGCGTGCAGGGGGTGGGACTCGTGGTTGAGTGGGGTGCGGCGGTAGGTCTGGGTGGGCGGGGCGTCGGGGCGGTCGACGGGCGGGGCGTGATAGCGGACCTGCGGGGGATGGATCGTGGGGCCCTCGCGGCGGGCGCTGCGGGCCACCTCGCCGCGGGTGCGGACGCCCCGGACGCCGAGGCGGTGCAGGGCCCGCCTCCGGCGTAGGGCGTCGCGCAGGACGTAGGCGCCCCAGGCCGTCGCGGCGGCGGCCATGACGAGCGCGATCGTGAGCCATGGTTGGTCCATGTGGCCTCCCCCGAAGCCGACTTCAGTCGTCCCCAGGGAGACGGATGCGGTCGGGCGCCGGTTCCGGCCGGTGGTGCACCTGTGCGTCCGTCCGCCGAGATTCGGGGGACGGACGCGCACTGCCGGTCAGTCGGCTCCGTGGCACTCCCCGTACGGCCGGCCCGAGCCGCACCAGCACGCCGCCGTCCGCTCCGGGGGCCATGCCACCGCGCGGCCCCGGGCCGCCAGGGTGGTGGCGTACTGGGGGAGCAGGGCCGGGTCGGCGGGGGAGCTGAGCTCCGAGGCCGCGAAGGCCTCGTACGACGGGACCGTGCCCGTGACGATGCCCAGGTTCGGTGTGCCCGAGGAGGCGAGCTCGCGCAGGGCCGCCTCTATGGTCGCCAGGTGGGCGTCGTAGGACGGGTACTCCTCCGCCAGGTCCGGGTACGCCTCCGTCAGTTCCGTCAGCTCGTTCGCCGGCCAGTGCAGGACCGCCACCGGGAACGGGCGGGACAGGGCCTCGCGGAACGCGCCCAGCTCCGCGCGCAGGCGGACGATCTCCGCCTCCAGTTCCGCCGGGTTCTCCGAGCCGAGCGACCACACGCGCTTGGGGTCGTGGAGTTCGTCCAGGGTGATCGGCAGGGTGTGGACGGTGTCCGCCAGGGCGTCCCACTCGTCGTGCGCCGCGCCGAGCATCCGCCGGACGCGGTGGCGGCCGAGGAGGAGCGGGTGGGTGGCGCGGGGAGGAGTGGTCCCCTCGGTCAGGAGGAGGCGTACCGCCTGCGTGAACGTCTCGTGTGCCTGTTCCAGCTCGTCGTGCGACTCCAGGGACTCCGCGACGATCACCCAGGGGGCGGGGTCGCGTGGGGCGGCCGCGCGGATGCCGGTGATGATCGCGCGGGCCTCCGCCTCGTGGCCGTACTCCCACAGGTTCGAGGCTTTGAGGGCCCGGACCAGGTACGGGGCGTCCAGTTCCTGGGAAGAGGCCAGGAGCCGGTCGTAGAGGGCGGTCGCGGCGGGGCGGTCGCCGGAGAGTTCGCGGTGGGCGGCGGCTCGCAGGAGCAGGGCCTCGGCGTCCTCGGGGTAGAGATCGGCGGTTCGCTCCAGTCGGGCGGCTTCGGCGGTGTGGTCGACGTTTTCGGCAGGCGTGTCGGGGCGCATGGGGGACACCGTACTGCCGACGGGTGACAGGGGGTGAGAGCGCAGGGGCGGGCGGTCCGCGTCAGGACCGTTCCCGTCGCTCCCTGACTGTCACCTCCACCACCAGCGCCGGGACCGTTGCTGCGATGTCCGTGCCCGTGGCGTCCGGCACATCGGCCGCGGAACCGTCGTGCCCGGCCGGACGTTGAGGTGGTGCCGGGGCCCGGACTCGATCCGGACCCGCGATCCGGTATAACTCCGGTAGGGGCAGGTTCGACACGGCTCCATGAGACAGCGACAGGGAGGGGGGCGACGGGTGATCCGTCATCGGGTGACCGTGCGTTCCGGCTTCGCCGTGCTCCTCCCGCTGCTCCCGGTCGTGCTGCTCCTGCTGCCCGCCGCCGGTGGCCTCTCCGTGGTCGACGTCGCGCTCGCCGCGACCGCCGCGGCCGGCACCGCGCTCTCCGTCTGCGCGTTCGTCGCCGCGCGCTGCGCGCCCGCCGTCCCGCCCACCCGGGTGCGTACGGCCATCCGTGACCGCGACCGGCGTACCGCCTTCCTGCCCCAACGCGATCCCGACGCCAAGGGACGCACCCGGCCCCGAGCGCCCGGACACGCCCTCCCGGCGACCGCCGCGTAGGGCACTTCTTCACGCTCGTTCGTTCACCGTGCCCCGCTGCGGGTCGTCATGCCGTCATTCCCCACCCCGGTTCTTCCGGTACTTCCGGCACGACGAGACCCCCGGAGGGCTCACCCATGTCCGTCTTCGCCAGCCTCGTCGACCACCTGGCCGACCTGCTCCAGCCGCTGTTCGGCGTCTCCGCGGCGGCCGCCGCGATCGTCCTGTTCACCGCGCTCGTACGCCTTCTCGTCCACCCCCTCTCCCGGGCCGCCGCGCGCGGGCAGAAGGCCCGGGTGGCGCTCCAGCCGCGCATCGCCGAGCTGCGCCGCAAGCACCGGCACAACCCCGAGAAGCTCCAGCGGGCCGTGCTGGAACTGCACACCGCGGAGAAGGTGTCGCCGCTGTCCGGCTGTCTGCCGAGCCTCTTCCAGCTGCCCGCGTTCTTCCTGCTGTACCACCTGTTCTCCAGCGAGACGATCGGCGGACGCGCCAACGAGCTCCTCGGACACCGGCTGCTCGACGCTCCGCTCGGCGGACGGTGGGCGGACGCGCTCGGGGACGGCGGGGTGTTCGGCGGGGCGGGGCTCGTCTATCTCGGGCTGTTCGCGGTCGTCGCGGTGGTCGCCTGGTTCAGCTACCGGCTGTCGCGGCGCATGATGGCCGCCCAGCCGATGGCAGCCGGCGCGGGGGACGGCGAGCAGGTGCCGGGACTGGGCGCGGTGACCAAGGTGATGCCGTTCATGTCGTTCTTCACGCTCGTCACCGTCGCCGTCATGCCGCTGGCGGCCGGGCTCTACATGGCGACGAGCACGACCTGGAGCGTCGTGGAGCGGGCCGTGCTCTACCGGTGAACGCCGTTCACGCACGGTCCAGTACGTGAACCGGGTCTTGCGGAGTGCACCGCCGACTTGGAGGATCGACCAGTCCTCCGACGGCTGCGCCTCGCCGCATCCGGGTCGTTCCCGTCGGACGGGCCCCGCGATCGAGGGAGACGTGACCATGAAGCTGCTGCGAGTCGGTACGGCGGGACAGGAGCGGCCCGCACTGCTCGACTCCGAGGGGATCCTGCGGGACCTCTCGGGGCTCGTCGCCGACATCGACGGGGCTCTGCTCGCCGACGGGGCGGCGCTCGACCGCATCCGCGCCGCCGCCGACACGGGCGAACTGCTCGCGCTGGACGAGGAGGGGCTGCGGATCGGGCCGCCGCTGGCGCGCATCGGCAAGATCGTGTGCATCGGGCTCAACTACCACGACCACGCCCGTGAGACGGGGGCCGAGCCGCCCGCCGAGCCGGTGATCTTCTTCAAGGCGGCGGACACGGTCGTCGGGCCGAACGACACGGTGCTGGTGCCGCGCGGGTCGGTCAAGACCGACTGGGAGGTCGAGCTGGCGGTCGTGATCGGGCGTACGGCGCGGTATCTGGAGTCGGCGGAGGAGGGGCTCGCGCACGTCGCCGGGTACGCCGTCGCGCACGACGTCTCCGAGCGGGAGTTCCAGATCGAGCGGGGCGGGACCTGGGACAAGGGGAAGAACTGCGAGACGTTCAACCCGTTGGGGCCGTGGCTGGTGACGGCGGACGAGGTGGGTGATCCGCAGGATCTGTCGCTGCGGCTGTGGGTGAACGGGGAGTTGCAGCAGGACGGGTCGACCGCTGATCAGATCTTTCCGGTGGGGGAGGTCGTGCGGTACGTCAGCCGGTTCATGACGCTTTATCCCGGGGATGTGATCAATACGGGGACGCCGGCGGGGGTGGCGATGGGGCGGGCCGAGCCGAAGCCGTATCTGCGGGCGGGGGATGTGGTGGAGCTGGAGGTCGGGGGGCTGGGGCGACAGCGGCAGGTGTTCGAGGGGGCGTGAGGGGGGAGGGGGGCGGGGGTGTTTTTCGCCCCCGCCGCCCCTTCCCGTCCCGTTCCTGGGGCTCCGCCCCAGACCCCCTTTTGCGCCCACGCGGCGGAGCCGCATATTGATACAGCCCCGCGCCCCTAAATTCCCTGGGCCTCGGTCAAGTAGTGGTCCAGGGCTTCCACCACCATCTTGTGGTCCTCGAGTTGGGGGAGCCCTGAGACCGTCACCGCACCGATGACGCCCGCGCCCTCCACCGTGATGGGGAAGGAGCCGCCGTGGGCCGCGTAGGTGTCGGGGTCCAGGCGGGAGGAGGCCTCGAAGGTCGTGCCCTTGGCGCGGTGGCGGGCGCCCACCAGGTAGGAGGCGGAGCCGTAGCGCTCCACCACCCGGCGCTTGCGCGCGATCCAGGCGTCGTTGTCGGGGACCGAACCGGGCAGGGCGGCGTGGAAGAGCTGCTGGCCGGAGCGGTGGATGTCGATGGCCACGGGGGCCTGACGCTCCCGGGCCATCTCCACCAGCAGCGAGCCGAGCGCCCACGCGTCGTCGTACGTGAACTGCCGGAAGACCAGGCGGCGTTCCTGGGCCTCGAGCTCCTCCACGGTCGGGGTGAGTTCCGGAGTGGTCACAGGGTCACCGTCACCTTCTCGTGGGCGGAGCGGCGGGCCGCCTCCAGTACGTCGAGGGCGGCGGCCGCCTCCAGCGCGGTCACCGGGTTGGGGGCGCCGTCCAGGAGGGCGCGCGCCACGCCCGTGTAGTAGGCGGGGTAGTCGCCCGGGAGGGTCGGTACGGCGGTGCCGCCGCCGGTCACCGGGGACTCGCCGGCGCCGACCCTGCCCCACAGGTTCTCGGGCTCCGTGCCCCAGTCGGGGCCGGGGCGCGCGCCGTCGCGCAGGGCGGCCTCCTGGGGGTCGAGGCCGTGCTTGACGTAGCCGGCCTTCGAGCCGAGGACGCGGAAGCGCGGGCCGAGCTGGGCCGTGGTCGCGGAGACGTAGAGGTGGGAGCGGACGCCGCTCTCGTGCGTGAGCGCGATGAACGTGTCGTCGTCGGTCCGCGCGCCCTCGCGGCGGACGTCCGTCTCGGCGTACACGGAGGTCACCGGGCCGAAGAGGACCAGTGCCTGGTCGACGACGTGGCTGCCGAGGTCGTAGAGGAGACCTCCGATCTCCGCCGGGTCGCCGGATTCGCGCCAGCCGCCCTTGAGCTGCGGGCGCCAGCGCTCGAAGCGGGACTCGAAGCGGTACACGTCGCCGAGCCCGCCCTCGTCGATCAGCTTGCGCAGGGTGAGGAAGTCGTTGTCCCAGCGGCGGTTCTGGAAGACGGAGAGGAGCAGCCCGCGCTCCTCCGCGAGCGCCGCCAGCTCGCGGGCCTCGGCCGCCGTACCGGCGACGGGCTTGTCCACGACGACCGGCAGCCCGGCCTCGATCGCGGTGGTGGCGAGCGGGACGTGCGTCTTGTTCGGGGACGCGATGACGATCAGGTCCAGCTCGTCGGCGCGGTCGAACAGCTCGTCCGGGGTCGCGGCGAGGCGTACGTCCGGGAACGCGGCGCGGGCCTGCTGCTGCCGCTCGGGGTTCGAGGTGACCACCGTGTCGAGCGCGAGGCCCTCGGTCGCGGCGATCAGCGGGGCGTGGAACACGGAGCCCGCGAGGCCGTAGCCGACGAGGCCGACGCGGAGGGGAGTGCCAGTCATGGGACTACTTTCGCAACGCTGTTGCCAAAGTGCAAGCGGGAGGGAGAATGGGCGGGTGATGAGGTCGAACGAGGGCAGCAGCGGTGCGGGCGGCGGCGCGGGTGGCGCGGGGCGCGCGAGCGGTGCGGGGCAGCTGGGGGTGAACCTTCTCGGCCTGCGCAGCCACAACACCGCGCTCGTGCTGGATCTGCTGCGCACCGCGGGAACGGAGGGCATCAGCCGGCTGGAACTCGCCGAGCGGACCGGGCTCACCCCGCAGGCCGTCAGCAAGATCACGGCACGGCTGCGGGAGGACGGGCTCGCCGCGGAGGCCGGACGCCGGGCGTCCACGGGCGGCAAGCCGCGCACGGTGCTGCGCCTGGTGCCGGAGGCGGGGCACGCGGTGGGCGTGCATCTCGACCGCGACGAGACACGGGCGGTGCTGGTCGACCTCGACGGGACGGTGGTGGCCCGGCGGAGGGCGCCGCTGGACCTGGGGGCGGGGGCGGACACGGTGCTCGCGGGAGTGGCCGGGGTCGTCGAGTCGCTGCGGGCGGAGGTGGCCGGAAGCCGGCGCGCGCCGCTCGGGGTGGGGGTGGCGCTGCCGGGGCCGCTCGATCACCGGCGGGGAGTGCTGCACCGGGTGACGGGCTTTCCCGAGTGGGACGGCTACCCGCTGCGGGACGCGCTCGAGGAGCGGCTGGATGTGCCGGTGGTCGTCGACAAGGACACCAACGCGGCGGCGCTGGGGCTGGCGGTCGGGGGAGTGGGCGGTTCGTTCGCCTACCTGCACCTGGGGACCGGGCTGGGGGCGGGGCTGGTGATCGGGGGGAGTGTGCACCGGGGGCCGCGGACGGGGGCGGGGGAGTTCGGGCACCAGGTGGTGCAGCTGGACGGGCCGCCGTGCGGGTGCGGGGACCGGGGGTGTGTGGAGGTGCTCTGTCTGGGTGCGGTGGCTCGGGGGGAGGTCGAGGAGGCGGCGCGGGTGCTGGGGGCGGCTGCGGCGAATCTCGTGGGGTTGCTGGACATCGATCTCGTGCTCCTCGGGGGGCGGACGATCGAGACGGGGGCGGAGACGTTCTTGGAGGGGGTGCAGGGGGTGTTGGCGGCGCGGGCGGGGCGTACGGGGGAGGCGACGGTGCCGGTGCGGCTTGCGGGGGGTGGGGTGCTCGGGGTTGCGGAGGGGGCGGCGCAGCTTGTGCTGGCGCCGGTGTTCGGGCGGGGGGACGCGTGAGGGGGTCGGCGTGCGGTGGCTCGTGGGCGCGTCGGCGGGTGTCCGGCGTTGGTGTGGGCCGGGGGGTGTCTGCGCAGCCCGGCGTTTGCGGGGTGCCGTCGCGCCCACCCGTGCCGCCCCAGCGGCACGACTGCCCGCGGCTGAGCAGAGGCATTCCCCTCATGATCCGGGGCTGTTTAGGCTGGGGCGCACGCAGGAACGCGTAGGGCAGGAGATCCCGCACATGGCAGACCGCAAGCCGATCGAATCGTGGCTCACCGACATGGACGGGGTGTTGATCCACGAGGGCGTACCGATCCCCGGCGCCGACGCCTTCATCAAGAAGCTGCGCGAATCCGGCAAGCCCTTCCTGGTCCTCACCAACAACTCGATCTACACCGGGCGCGATCTGCACGCCCGGCTGCGCCGGATGGGGCTGGAAGTCCCGATCGAGAACATTTGGACCTCCGCCCTCGCCACCGCCCAGTTCCTGGACGACCAGCGTCCCGGCGGCTCGGCGTACGTCATCGGCGAGGCCGGACTGACCACCGCGCTGCACGACATCGGTTACGTCCTCACCGACCACGAGCCCGACTACGTGGTGCTCGGGGAGACGCGGACGTACTCCTTCGAGGCCATGACGAAGGCGGTCCGTCTCATCAACGACGGCGCCCGCTTCATCTGCACCAACCCCGACGAGACCGGCCCCTCCGTCGAGGGACCGCTCCCGGCGACCGGCGCCGTGGCCGCGCTGATCACCAAGGCGACCGGCAGGCAGCCGTACTTCGCGGGCAAGCCGAACCCGCTGATGATGCGCACCGGGCTCAACACCATCGGGGCCCACTCCGAGAGCAGCGCGATGATCGGCGACCGCATGGACACCGACGTGCTGGCCGGCATGGAGGCCGGGATGCAGACCTTCCTGGTGCTCACCGGCCTGACCAGGCCGGAGCAGGTGGAGAACTTCCCGTACCGCCCCTCGCAGGTCGTGGACTCCATCGCGGACATCGTCGACCTGGTCTGATTCCGGGGCGGTTCACCCGTACGGAGCAGTCGGCGCCGGGGTGGGGATGCGGCTCCCCGGTCCGCGCGGGACCCTCCAGGTGTGTCTGGAGGTTCACGATGGGTTCCCTGCGTATCACTCTCCGTCCGGATGGGGGTCGCCGGGAGGAACGCCTCCCGTCGGGCACCGGGCGGCTGCTCGCCGGGGTGGCCTGGCTGGTGCTGCTGCTCGGGCTGTGGCTGTGGGGCGGTCCGGCGCCGGCCGGTGCGCCCGCCGGGCTGACCGGGCCCGCGACCGGAGACATGGCGGCGGCCGGACGCCCGCCCCCCGCGCACTCCTCCACGGTGCCGCGCCGCCTCGACATCCCCGCTCTCGATGTGCGGGCTCCGGTGACCGCCCGCGGTCTGGACGAACACGGCGCCCTCGCACCGCCCCCGCCCGGCGCGGTCGCCTGGTACGCGGACGGGGTGGTCCCGGGCGCTCCCGGCACCGCGCTGATGGCGGGGCGGATCGGCGACACAGGGGACCTGCCCGCCGTCGGACAGGAGATCAGGGTGGTCGGTGCGGACGGCGAGACCGCCGGGTTCACCGTGCGGGACGTCCGGGTCGTCGACCGCGACCAGTACGACGCCCGGCGGGCCCTCGCCCCGCGCCGTGACGGAGGGGCCGAGCTGCGGCTGATCACCTGCGGCCGGGCCGACGGCCGTACCGCCGGCGACTGCGCGGAACACGTGATCGTCTCCGCGTTCCCGGCAGGCGGCTGAACGCCGGACCCCGAGTCCGTCCTGCCCTGACCTGGCCCGGTCGGCGGCCCGCTCCCCGGAGGCCGCCGACCGGGCCGGTCCTCGACCGCGCGGACGGCACGGGCCGCGGGAGTGACCCGGCGGGCCGCGCGGGAGGCCGGAGGGGCCGGGGCGCGCAGGAGCACCGGCCGGGCGGGAGCGCCGCCCGGCCGGGTCGGTGCGCACGACTCTAGAACGAAAGCGGTGCCGGGCCCAGGGATGATTGACGCCAAGTCCCGTACCCGTAGCGGTCCGTGATCGCCGCAGGTGGCCCTGGGCGGGGGCCTCGCCGGCGCCGGTGCGGCCCCGCACCGGACACCGTGCTGTAACAGCTCACGGACAAGGCGGGATCGGCCTCGTGGGTGCCGCGGAGCGTATGTCAGGATTGGGGCTCGGAACACATGGAACAAGTGCACCCAAGGGGGGTTGGATGTACGGCAGCAGGGGGGTCGGGGCGTTCGCCGGGAGGCGGGCGTCCGCAGCGGTGCTGGGGGCGGCACTGCTGATCACGGGGTGTTCCTCCTCCGGCGACGACAAGGGGGAAGGCCAGGGGGACGCGGCCGGCGGGGTCATCACGCAGCAGCCGAAGGAGGCCGACCCCTTCTGGGTCAACCCCGAGGGTCTCGCCGTGCGGAAGGTCGCCGAACTGCAGCAGGACGGCAAGAAGGGCGAGGCCGAGCAGATCCGCAAGATCGCCGAGCAGCCCGTCGGCGAGTGGATCAGTCCGGAGAACCCCGAGGAGCAGGTGCGCGGCCTCACCGAGGGAGCCGACAAGGTCGGCCGCACCGCGCTGCTGGTGCTCTACAACATCCCGCACCGCGACTGCGGCCAGTACTCGCAGGGCGGCGCCGCCGACGGCAACGCCTACCGGGAGTTCGTCGACGCGGTCGCCAAGGGCATCGGGGACCGTCCGGCGACGGTGATACTCGAGCCCGACGCGGTGCTGCACCTGGTGGACGGCTGCACCCCGCAGCAGTTCCACGAGGAGCGCTACGATCTCCTCAGCGGCGCCGTCGCCAAGCTCAAGGGCCTGAAGAACACCAAGGTGTACCTGGACGCGGGCAACGCGGGCTGGGGCAACCCCGACCAGATCTTCGACCCGCTCAAGCGGGCGGGCATCGACCAGGCCGACGGCTTCGCGGTGAACGTGTCGAACTTCTACTCGACCGAGGACTCCATCGCCTACGGCAAGCAGCTCTCCGCCAAGGTCGGCAACAAGCCGTTCGTCATCGACACCAGCCGCAACGGCAACGGCCCCTACACCGAGGGCGCCGCGGACGAACGCTGGTGCAACCCGCCCGGCCGCGCGCTCGGCGAGACCCCGACCGTGGACACCGCGGACCCGCTGGTCGACGCCTACCTGTGGGTGAAGCGGCCCGGCGAGTCGGACGGCGAGTGCAAGGGCGGCCCGAAGGCGGGCCAGTGGTGGGCGGACTACGCCCTGGATCTCGCCGAGGCCAGCGACTGACACCCGTGCCGCGCCGGGGCGGGCCGACCCGCCTGCCCCGGACAGCCCGTGTCCCGGACTGACCTCACCGACCCGAGCACAGGTCGTCGACCTCGCCGCGGTCGGCCGCGAGAGCCTTCTCGCCGTCGTTCAGCTCCCGTTGGGCGAGCGTGCACACCCGCTCGATCCACCGCTCGGGGTCGAGCGGGACGACGGAGGCGCGCGAGCCGTCGAGGAGGGCGAGGGTTTCGCCGTCGGGGCTCGGGGAGCCCGTCGCCCCGTGTCCGACGTGGTAGCGGTACAGCTCCTGACGCTCCGCCACGTCCCACACCAGCTGCTCACCGGCCTCGGTGGTGGTGTGCAGGACACGGTCGTCCAGGAAGTTGCCGAACCAGTACACGTCGTCGTAGGTGAGGTCCAGATCGGTCCAGTCCTTCTTCCCGACGTCCCAGCGCCGCACCTGTCCCCCGGAGAACAGCACGACCAGCAGTTCTCCGTCGGGGGACAGGACCATGGACCGTATCGACCGCTCGTCGCCGTCACGCGGGAACCACCGGGTGAACTCCCCGGTGTCGAAGTCCCAGACCCCGATCTCCTCCAGCGTGCGCACCACCGCCTGGGACGTGCCCGGGACGGCACCGGCGAAGGTCCAGGCCGCCTCGTTGGCGAGCTGGTACTGCTCCTGGACCGAGGGCTGATACGTCCTGCCGTCCCGCTCACCGGTGTCGAGCCGCCAGCGGGAGACGTAGGACAGTCCGGAGATCACCGCGTGGGTGTCGTCCGGGAACCCGATGTTGATCCACGACGGGGTGAGTCCCGTGAGGGGATCGGGACCGGCCGCGGTCAGGCCGGACGGGGCGGGAAGCTCCAGCCGGTGCTCCTCGGTGAGCCGGGTCCTGCCCGACTCCTCGCCGATCCGCCACACCAGGACCGTGCGCTGGTCCTCGGCGATGGTCAGGACCCGCTTCCCGTCCGGAGTGAACGCGGCGTACAGGGCGGCCAGCGGCTGTGACGCCCGCGCCGAGGCGAGCAACCGCCGGTCGGACAGACCGAAGAGCCGCAGTCCGGTGCCGTCCCTGTCGACCACCGCCATCCTGTCGTGCGCCGCGTCCAGGGTGCGGATGCGGTGGATCAGCGCGTTGGTGTCGAACTCCCCGGGCGGCCGGACCCGTACGGTGACGATGCTCCCGCCGACGCCGACCGCCGCCCGCAGGTCGTCGGGAGGTCCGGCCAGGGCGACCGGCGGTGCGAACGGACGGCCGGTGACATTCTGGTCCTCGACCGCCGGGGCCGGGGTGTCGAACGTGGCGGGCCGGCCCTTCTCCAGGTCGAGGACCAGGAAGCGCAGCCGGCCGAGATCGGCGCCGATACGGCCGGTGGGGTTGACCAGATACCGGCCTGACGCGTCGAGACGGGGCGCGTACAGGGGGCACAGCCCGGGGAAGGCGGAGTTGTTCCAGTTCTGGAAGCGACGCGGTGTCCCGCCGAGCCGCCAGGCCTCCAGCACACCCTGTTCGGTACAGGTGACCAGGACCTGCCCGTTGCCGCTGACCGTGGCGGAGGCGGTGGCCCGCTCGCCCCAGGGGCGGTGGAGCGTCCCGCGCTCCAGGTCCCAGGAGACCAGCCTGCCGCGCCGGTCGTCCGCCTCGGCGCCGGCGGGCACGATCCGCGCCACCACCGTGCCGTCCGCGCCGAACCACGCCTGCGCCGCGTCCCAGCCGCGGGGCGGGGTGAGCGTCCGGCCGGTGCGGCGGCCGTCGTCGGTGCGCCACACGAGGACGCCCTCGCGGGGGATCGCGGCGAGGACCCGCTCACCGTCGCCGTCGAAGCGCAGGTCGTGCACGCCCCGCAGGTTGTCCTCGACGTCCGCGACTTTGCGCAGGGGGACAAGCTTCAGGGCACGCGGGTCGGGGTCGGCGGTGTCGCGCACGCCGAGCGAGACCAGACCCCAGTCGCTCGCCCGGGCGACGACGCTCCCGTCGGGGGAGACCGCGATACGGGCGTTGTCGCTGTCCTTGGTGCGCGCCAGGGGGTCCTGCCGCTTCTTCCCCCGCAGGTCCACGTCCACGAAACTGCCGTCCTTCAGCAGGGCGTACAGCCGCTCGCCGTTCTCGGTGAGCGCGACGCTCTCGACCTCGTCACGGTTCTCCAGCGGGATCCGCTCCACGTCCCGGAACCGCAGGTACTGCGCGAGCAGCGCGGACCGCGCGTCCGGGCGGGCGTCCGTGCGGTACGCGGCGGCGCTGAACAGCGAGGAGGTCACCAGTGACACGTCGTCGTACGTCGCCGCCTGCTGGGCCAGCCGGTCCGACGCCAGCCGGCGCTGCTCCTCCAGCAGGTTGAGATACAGCACGGACACCACCGAGGCCGCCACCACGGCCAGGACGGTGACCGTCACGCCCAGACAGCGCAGCCACCGCCGGCGCCGCTCGTACTTCTGTGCCTCGCGTCGCTTGCGTTCCCGCAGGGCGGTGCTCGCCGCGATGAACTCCCGGTCGTCGTCCGTCAGTTCGTCGTCCCGCTCGGCGAGCCACTGCTCCGCCGCGGCGAGCGCGGGATCCTCCAGCAGGGCCCCGTCCGGCCGTCCCTCCCGCCACCAGCGCGCCCGGTCGTAGCGCAGTTCTCCGCGCCACGCGAGAAACGTGCGGTCGCTCTCCAGTTGCTCGGCCAGCGGCTGCCAGTGCTCGATGAGGGCCTCGTGGGCCAGCTCGACCGTCTCGCCCCGCTCGGCGTCCGCGCCCAGCACCAGCACGCGTGCCTCGGCCAGGCGCCGGGCGATGGCCCACTGCTCCTCGCCCGCGTCGCGGCGGGCGAGCCGGGCCCGCAACGCCGTGGTGCCGCCCGGGGGCAGCTGGATCAGCGCCCGCAGCAGCCCGGCCGCCGCCTGCGGTGGCGCGCCCCGCAGCGCGCGGCGCCAGGCGGAGTCGGCGGTGCTGCTCAGCACACCGCCCACGCCGCCCAGTTCGCGGTAGGTGTCCAGGCGGAGCCTGCCGCCGACCTGCCGTTCCCACAGGGTGGTCAGCACGAAGCCCAGCAGGGGCAGGGCCCCGGGGCGGCCCGCGGCGTCCTCGACGAGGCGGTCGGCCAGCCCGCTGTCGTACTCCACCCCGGGGAAGGACCGCAGCGGCAGCCGGACCACCTCGGTGAGCTGCTCGCGGCTCATCAGGCCCAGGGGGTGGGCGGGGGCGCCGCCGACCAGCCGGCTCAGCTCCGCGTGGCGCAGGGCGGCGTCCTGGAAGTCGGTGCGCAGCACCACAAGAACGCCGACGCCGTGCCGGGCGCAGGCGTCCCGGAGGGCGTCCACCAGCTCCCGCAGTTCGTCCTCGGGGCGCAGCAGCAGGGTCTCCGCCTGGTCGAGGGCCAGGACCGTCCCCCGGGCGGAACCCCGGTGAACGCGGTCCGTCAGCGTCTCGCGGACCGTGCGGGCGTCGGGCAGCCGGCCCTCGGCGCGCAGGGTGACGACCTCCACGCCCTGTTCCCTGAGGCGGGATGCCACGCCCGCCATCAGCAGCGAGGACTTGCCCGATCCGGAGGGCCCGGTCAGGGTCACGCAGCCCTCGGGCAGCCCGTCCGGGCAGAGCAGGTCGACGACGGCGGTGACGTCCTCGTCCCGGCCGAAGAAGTGCGCGCTGTTCTCCTCGGTGAAGGGGCGCAGCCCGGGGAAGGGGGAGGCGGGCGCGAGGAGTCCGGCCAAAGCCGGCACCTCGTCGAGGACGGTGCCGGTCGGAATGCAGAAGCTCTGGCCGCGTCTCGGTGACGAGACCGACGCGACGACGCCGACCACGGCGCCGAGTTCCAGGTCCCACACCGCCGAGCCGCTGAAGCCGCGCTGGACCGGGTCGGCCTGGGCGTCGGACGGGGACATCTGCAGACGTCCGGTGCCGGTGCGGGCGCGCAGCACGGCGGTGTGCCAGCCGCCGCCGGTGCCGTCGTCGGGCAGTCCGAAAATGATCGCCGGGTGGTTCCACACCGTACGCGGCGCCACCATCGGCACCGGGCGGGCGCCGGGGAGCGGGCCGGCCAGCGACAGGACGGCGACGTCCCCGCTGCCGTCCTCCCGCACCGGCACCCAGTCGCGGACGACGGCCTCGGTCTCCTCACCGGCCCTGAGGGCGAGGCGGACCCGGACGGGGGAGGGCGGGGGCTCGGCACGGGTGAGGGGGAGCCGGGAGGCGCCCAGGACGACATGGGCGCACGTCAGAACGAGGGTGGGGGCGATGAGCACCCCCAGGCCCCCGATGTGTCCGTCGGCGGCCGCGACCTGGACGGTCGCGGCGGCGAGGACGTCCTCGGCCACCTGTTCCGATGCGGTCGACTCGGCCATCTCCCGTTTCCCCCGCCACCGCTGTCCCGCACGCCGGCAATGTCGTACCGAGGTCACACCAGCCCCGCGCGCCCGGCAAGATTGTTTCGGGCCAACGCCGACCGCCGTACGCACGGGAAAGGGGGCGCCCCCTCACGGAGGGCGCCCCCTGTCTCACATCCGTGCCGCTAGGGCACCTGGACCCACTGGGCCTTGCTGGGCGTGCCGTCGCCGGTGTTGACGAAGAGCATGTACCAGCCGGACTGGACCAGGTTCCGGTTCTCCGGGACCGTCACGGTGATCTTGTCGCCGTCGGTCTCGAAGTCCAGCGCGATGGAGCGCTGGTCCACGTCGGTGACGTGGGTGGAGGCGCTCGGCCGGATCAGCCGCACGCTCTTGACCGACGCGGCGTCCTTCGAGGAGAAGGTGCCGGACTCACCGCGCTCGATGGTCTTCGGACCGCCGGACAGGTCGGGCTGCTCGGTGTCGCCGTACAGGTACGGCGGGGTGTAGATCTCGATGCGCTGCTCGAACTTGCCCGGCTTGGTGTTGGCCTTGTCGGCGTAGAGCGAGTCGGAGCCGAAGACCATGATGCGGCCGTCGGGCAGCAGGATCGAACCGGAGTGGTAGTTGCGGCCCACGAGCGGATCGGCGACCCGCTCCATCTCGTTCTTCTCCGTGTCGTAGATCCGCGCCTCGAGGATGTTGGAGTCGCTGCGTCCCCGGTAGTCCTCCGAGCCGCCCGTGATCAGCACGTCGTCGTTCGGCAGGATCGAGGCCTGCGGGTAGCGGGTGCCCTTGTCCAGCGAGGGGCCGTCCACGAACTTCGGGTCGTCGGCCTTGAGGTCGACGATCCGGGTCTTCTCACTGGACAGCTTGGACTCGCCGACGCCGCCGCCGCCGATCACCATGTACTTCTCGTCCTGGGCGGGCGGCAGCAGCACCGTGCCGGACGTCTCCATCATGTTCGGGTCGCTGAGCCCGGGGACCTTGTCGAACTTGTTGGTCTCCAGGTCCCAGACGCCGGGCTCGCGGCCCACGTCGTCCGGCCCGTAGCCCGCGTTGGAACCCGAGTAGAAGATCTTGCCGTTCTGCATCAGGAACAGCGCCGGGTACGTCGGGAACTGACGCTCCTCCTCGGTGTACGTCCATTCCTTGGTCTTCGGGTCGTAGATCTCGTTCTTGCCCGGGACCAGCTGGCCGATGTCGTCGAGTCCGGAGACGCTGAGGATCTTGCCGTCGCTCAGGGTGGTGAGCGTCGGGTACCAGCGGGACTCCTTCATCGGGTCGACCTTGATGTACTTCTCGGCGACCGGGTCGAACTCGAAGGCGTCGTCGATCCCCTGGAAGTCCTTCTTGTCCAGGGCGAGCTTCTCGGCGATGCCGTACGTGTTCTTCGCGTCCTCGCCGGTGAGACCCGTGACGGAGTAGTTGTCCTGCGTGCCGGTCGCGTACTTGTTGCCCTCCTTCTCCGCCTCGACGTAGGTGCGGCCGTAGCCCGGGGTGTTGCCCAGGAACTCGCCGGTCTCCTTGTCGAAGTTCTTCTTGGCCCGGGGGACGAGCACCGGGTCCTTGGAGACGAAGGTTTTGCCGTTCTCCTTGCCGACGAACTTGGTGCCGGCCGGCAGGGTGATCGGCTTGTCCGGGTTCTCGTTGTGGACGACCATCAGGCCGCCCGCCTTCTTCACGTCACCCTTGAGCTTCTCGTACCGCTTCGTGCCACCCGCGATGAGCAGGTTGCCGTTGGCCAGCTGGGTGTGGCCGGTGCAGAACAGATCGGCGGGCGTCGGCACCTTCTTGATGGTCCCCTTGACCGGGTCCCAGATGCGGGTGTCGTACTTCTTCGCGTCGAAGTTGTCCTGGTTGTTGCCCGAGCCCGCGACGAGCAGCACCTTGCCGGTGCGCAGCAGCGCCGCGTGGATGGTGTTCTGCCGGTACTCCTCGGGAAACTCGACGATCTCCCACTTGCCGTTCGCGGCTTTGTACTCGGGCTGGTTGATCTTGTACTGGTGGTATTTCTCGGTGCCGAAGCGGTACAGCCACGGCCCGTTCATTCCGGCCAGCGCTAGTACCACCGCCGTGCCTATCGCGATCCGACGGGCGCGACGGCGGCCTGCACGGTCAGTCATTCCTTACGTCCCCCAAGTCCACCAAGGGCGATTTGCATGGTCTGGTCGTTGCCGGGGTTGCCGCCCCCGGGTCCTCCCGGCCCTTCGGGGCCTCCTGATCCGCCCGGAGCGCCATGGGAACCGGCCCAGCTGGGCCGGGCGTGCGGCTGGTGCGGGGCGTGCTGCTGCGGCAGCTGCTGCGTCCGGGGCGCTTCGTCGTCCTCCGGCCGGCGTCCGCCCGCATGGGCACCGGGCTTCTTGCGGTCCTGCCGCATGCCGTGGCGCCAGGCGAACATCGGCGCGGCGGTGATCAGCAGGGCGAAGGTGGCCCAGATGACCATCGCGGGGTGGGAGTGTCCGTAGACGAAGCCCGCGGCGATGGAGCCACCGAAGATCAGGATGAAGTACCAGTGGTACCGGAAGGTGCCGAACCAGGTGTCCGGGCTGGCCGAGTCGCCCTTGGGGGTGACCACGAACTTGCTCTTCTTGCGCAGGACGGAGTCGATCAGTGCCTTCGCGTAGAGCGGGGCCGACAGCGCGGACATCACCATGCCCGCCACACCGCCGGAGCCCTCCGGCTCGTGCGGCGAGACGTTGTGGCGGCGGTTCCAGATGTAGAGGCCGATCTGCAGCGCGGAGGCGTTGCCGTAGAGCATCAGCCAGATGGTGGGGTCGATGTTCACACCGGAGGCGCCCAGGCCCAGGAACAGCGCACAGCTGATCGCCGCCAGGATCCAGTTCAGGGCGGACATCGGGTAGAAGATGATCATCATCGTGTAGTTGAAGAGCTTGCTCGGCGGAAGCGAGTAGAAGCCCTTCCAGTACTGCCCGAGGATCGTCTCGTACGTACCGCGCGACCAGCGCATCTGCTGGGTGAAGAAGTCCGTCCAGGCGTTGGGCCCCTCGCCCACCGCGAGCACGTCCGGGGTGTAGACCGAGCGCCACTTCTTCCCCGTCGCCGGGTTCTTGTGGCGGTGCATCTCGAAGCCGGTCGCCATGTCCTCGGTGATCGAGTCGTACAGACCGCCGATCTGCTTCAGCGCCTTGATGCGTACGGCGTTGGAGGTGCCCACGAACATCGGCGAGCCGTAGCGGTTGCCGGCGCGCTGGATCAGGGCGTGGAAGAGGAACTGCTGGGACTCGGCGGCCTTGGTGACAAAGTTGTCATAGTTGCCGTAGACCTGCGGGCCGATGACGAAGCCGACGTCCGGGTCGCGGAAGAAGCCGAGCATCCGCTCCAGGTAGTTCGGCAGGGGCACGTGGTCGGTGTCGACGGAGGCGAAGTAGTCGTAGTCGTCACCGTGCGCGTCGAGCCAGGCGTTGTAGTTGCCGTGCTTGGTCTTGGCGCGGTGGGCGCCCTTCTTCTGGTTCCACTTCGCGATGCCCTTGCGGGAGAAGTGGCGCACGCCGAGCCGGGCGCAGACCTCCTTCACCTCGGGGTCGTCGCCCTCGTCGAGCAGCCAGACGTGCATGGTGCCCCGGTGGCGGATCTTGACGGCCGCCTCCAGGGTCTTCGTCACCATCTCGATCGGCTCCTTGCCGGGCACGAACGAGGTGAGGAACGCCACACGGGTGCCGGTCTCGGGCACCACCGGGATCGGGTCGCGGGCGACCAGGGTGGCGTGCGCGTTCGACAGCACGTTCATGCAGCGGAAGAACTCGATCAGACCGATCGAGACGAGCATGACGATGTCGAGGGTCGGCAGCCACTCGAACTCCACGTAGTCCCGCTCGGTCCAGTGCGAGGGCTGGAGCAGCCACACCAGCAGCACCAGTGACAGCACCGGAGCCGCGGCCAGCATCAGCGCGATGCGGATGCGGTGCGGCTCCTGGCCGATCAGCGAGCGGTACTGGACCTTGTAGGGCTTGTTCGGATCGGGCTGGGTGAGGGGACCCGCGAGCCGGCTGTAGTGCTCGTAGTCGTATCTCGGCAGCGTCTTCTTGATCCGGCGGAACGTGCCCGTGTTTCCTGTCCGATGGGCAGGCACCCTGAGCTGGGTGGTCTGTGACGGGTCGTTGTCCTCTCGGGCGCCCGTCGGCGTCGACGTCATGAGTCATCCCCCCACACGCGCACCCGCGCGTGTTTCGTCGCTTCCTCACGTCCGCTGCGGTCCCCCTCGACCTTCACAGACGCATCAGTGGTGAACGGCTGTCACCACGTCACCCACACTTTATAGACACGGCGCAGCGCTGTTCCGGTTGCATGATGCCCCCCTCGGCATCGCTCCCCGAACGGGACCCTCGCCCCGCTCGGTCGGCAACCGGTTTCTTGCCCCCCAACAGCCGCGTACCCGCAGCATCTTGAAGAGACCAGGTTCTACGGTGTTCATCATGATCGCAAGATGCGAAACACGGTGTACACCGGACATACGTGACCATTGTGACGCCTGGGTGGGACCGGTGGGTCACCGTCACATACGTGGGGCGGGGGATTTCCGCTCAACGTGCGCGAGAGGAAATCCGGCCAAAAGCGACGGGCTCCCCGTCTGCACGAGGAGCCCGTCCTGTCGGTGCGCCGCCAGGGACTCGAACCCCGGACCCGCTGATTAAGAGTCAGCTGCTCTAACCAACTGAGCTAGCGGCGCGCGCTGACGGCCGTAACTCTACAGGACCTCCGAGGGTGCCCCCGACCACCGTCCGCCGCCCTCGCGGCCGGCCGGTCGCGGCGCCGCGCCCTTACATCATTCGGACCGTCAGCATGCGCGCCGGGAAGACAGTTGCGAAACTGGCCGTCGTGCACAGGTGTGGAGGAATTGAGCAGGCGTGTGAGAGGAATCGCATGGAGTCTCCGGTGTTCGAGGAATTCGATCCGGCGGGCGACTGCGACTGCCCCGGCTGTGTGCACTGGCGGCGCGTTCTGCCGCATTCCCCCGCCGGCCGTTCCCCGGGGCATCCGGCGGCGCACAGGACCGCTCTCGTCGTGGCCGCCGTGGCGTCCGCCGCCCTCGGCGCACCCACGTCCCCCGCCCTCGCGGCACCGCCCGCCCAGCAGGCCGCCGGTCCGGACGTTCGCGCAGGTGACGGCCCCGGGAGCCCACAGGGTCCGACGGCCCCGCTGCACGGCTCCGGCGGCCGGGCGGCCCCTCCAGCCGGCCCCGCGCGGGCGTCTGCGATCAGCCGCGCGGACATCGTGGCGCGGGCCCGGGACTGGGTCGCGCGGAAGGTCCCGTACAGCGTGTCCGCGTTCTGGTCCGACGGATACCGGCAGGACTGTTCGGGTTATGTGTCGATGGCCTGGAACCTGCCCGGGAACGAATGGACCGGAAGCCTCGGAAAATACGCCCAGAGAATCAGCAAGAACGAACTCCAGCCGGGTGACATGCTGCTGTTCCATAATTCCGCCGACCCCTACAACGGGTCCCACGTCGTCCTTTTCGGCGGCTGGACGGATGCCGCGCGCTCCCGTTACGTGGCGTACGAGCAGACCCGTCCGCACACCCGCCGCAGGACCACTCCCTACGCCTACTGGAGCAGTTCGGCGCGCTATGTGCCGTACCGCTACCGGGGGGTGACCGACGGCGCGGCCGGCGCGGGCACGGCGGCCGCGGGGATCCCGCCGCTCCTGCCGCCCCGTACGCCGTTCCCCGGAGCGGCGTATTTCGGCCCCGGCGCGCACAACGAGTACGTCACGGAACTCGGCCGCATGCTCGTGCGGCGCGGTGCCGGGCGCTTCTACGGCGCCCCGCCCGGCCCGCGCTGGACGGACGCCGACCGCAGGGCGACCCGGGCGTTCCAGGAGGCGCAGGGGTGGCGGGGCGCCGCGGCGGACGGGCTGCCGGGGCCGTTGACCTGGGAGCTGCTGGTGTCCGGCGAGGGCCGGGACATCCCTACCGGAGCTTCCGCTTCCGGTGCGGCCGAGGGGGCGCCCGCCCCCTTTTCGCACGGGGTGCCCGGCTATCCGGGCCGGGCGCCGTTCCGTCCCGGCGCAGAGAACGTCCACGTCACCCGGCTGGGGAGGCAGCTCGTGCTCAAGGGGTTCGGCCGCCATTACAGCGCCGGGCCGGGGCCGCGCTGGGGCGAGGAGGACCGCCGCAACGTGGAGGCCTTCCAGCGCGCCCAGGGCTGGCGCGGCGGCGCGGCGGACGGCTGTCCGGGCCCGGAGACCTGGCGGCGGCTCTTCTCATGACCCACCCCGGACGCCGTATCCCCGGCGTCCGGGTCCCCGTTGTGACGCATCTGGCGCGGAGGCTGGAGGCACGCATGACCACCACGACGTCCCACGTCCCCGAGCACGTCCCCGACCCCGGGGCGCCGGCGGACGGTGCCCGAGCCGTGCGCCCCCCGTGCGGGGAGCCGGCGGACGGTGCGGCGGCGGCCGGGCGACCGGTGCGGCTCATCCACAGCGAGTCCACCACCGAGATCCCCCTCCATCTGCTCTTCCGTGACGCCCCGGGTCCGGCACCCGTGCGGCTGCGCCCCGCGGTGGTCGCCCGCCGGTCCGGCGCGGGGCGGGACAAGGAGGAGTCGCCCCGCGCCGCCGCCCCGCGGGTCGACCTCGACCTCGTGGAGCGTCCCGCCCGGGTGCTGCCCGGGGCCGCGGGGGTGCTCGCCGGGCTGTGCGGGGCGGCCGGGTGCGTGGCGACCTCGTGGTGGGCGGGGATGCTGCCGCCGTTCGCGGCGGAGGCGCTCGGGCTCACCGTCCGCGCCGGTGCGGCCGGGCCAGGACCCGCGCAGTGGGCGGCGTACGCGGCGGCGGGGGCCCTCGGGTTGTTCGGGTTCGGGGGGCTGGCCCGCGGGCGGACCGGGCGGGCCTGGGTGCTGGACCTGTTCGGCCGCTACCGGGGGACGGTGCGGCGGACCGGGCTGCTGTGGGTCAACCCGCTGCTGCTGCGCCGCCGGGTCGATGTGCGGCTGCGGCACTGGCGCGGGGAGCCGATGCAGGCGGCCGACCGGGGCGGGGTGGCGCTGCGGGTCGCCGTGCTGGTGGCGTGGCGGGTGCGGGACACCGCGCGGGCCACGCTGGGTGTCGAGGACCACGAGGGGTATCTGCGCGCGTGCGTCGAGGCGGCGCTGCTGCGGGTGCCGGTGGCGGCGCCGGGCTCGGGACGGGGCGCGACGCAGGCGACGGAGGACTCGCTGACCCGGCTGGTGGCGGCGGACGCCGCGCCGGTGGGGGTGGAGGTGTTCGCGGTGCGGCCGGTGCGGGTGGAGTACGCGCCCGAGGTGGCCGCCGCGATGCACCGGCGCCGGATCGCCGCGCTGGACGCCCAGCACCGGGCGAGCGTGCTCAGTTCGGTCGTGGATTCGGTGGAGGACACGGTCACCCGGCTCACGATGCGAGGACTCGTGGACCTGGACGACTACGAACGCAAGGTGCTGGTGAAGGACCTGACGGTGGCGTTCTGCGCGGGCCGCGGGGAGACCGGGCCGTGAACGGCCGGAGAACAGGGCCTGCGATTGGTATGGACATGTTCAGTCCGTGACAATAATCTGAGACTTGGTCTAGACCTACCTGCACGGCTCACTGAAACTCCCCACGTTCTCCAGGAGCGGCAGCATGCGCACACGGACCAAGCTGTACGCAGCCGCGGTGGGACTGGCCACGACCGGAGCGCTCGTGCTCTCCTCCGGTGGTGCCAGCGGCCACGGCTACACCGATCTGCCGATCAGCAGGCAGAAGCTCTGCCAGAACGGCGGCGTGACCAACTGCGGCGCCATCCAGTGGGAGCCGCAGAGCGTCGAGGGCCCGAAGGGCTTCCCCGCCTCCGGTCCCGCCGACGGCCGGCTCTGCTCGGCCAACAACACCCGGTTCGGCCAGCTCGACAGCCCGCGGACCCCGTCGGGCGGGGCTTGGCCCACGACCCGCGTGTCGGGCGGCCAGAACTACACCTTCCGGTGGCAGTTCACGGCCATGCACGCCACGACCGACTTCAAGTACTACGTCACCAAGCCGGGCTGGAACCAGAACCACGCCCTGTCCCGGTCCGACCTCAACCTCACGCCGTTCCTGACGGTGCCCTACAACGGTCAGCGTCCGCCGGGGACCCTCTCGCACAGCGGCCGCCTGCCGTCCGGCCTCAGCGGCCACCACGTGATCCTCGCGGTGTGGACCGTGCATGACACGGGCAACGCGTTCTACGCCTGCTCCGACGTCACGTTCTGAGCGCCGCCCGGACGACCGAGCACGTCAAAGGGCCTCTCGCTCCCACGAGAGGCCCTTCAGGGTGCGCCGCCAGGGACTCGAACCCCGGACCCGCTGATTAAGAGTCAGCTGCTCTAACCAACTGAGCTAGCGGCGCATGACTCCCGCCGTCCGCTTCCGCGGGCGGCGACGGAGAAAATACTACCTGGTCCGAGGGGATGCTTCCGACCGCCGCCCGCGGAGCCTAGATCGTCAGCGAGAGCAGCACCGGGGCCGCGTTGCGGTTCAGGGTGTCCGCGGCCTGTCGCAGCCGGTGGGCGTGCTGGACCGGGAGGGACAGCGCCAGACAGCCCACCGAGGAGCCGGCCGTGATCGGGACGGCCGCGCAGACCGTGCCGACCGCGTACTCCTGCAGGTCCAGGACCGGCACCGTGGGCGGCTGTGACGCCAGCCGGGACAGCAGCAGCCGGTCACTGGTGATGGTGCGGGAGGTGAGCCGGGCCATCTTGTGCCGGGCGAGATGGTCGCGCCGGCCGTCGTGGTCGAGCTGGGTGAGCAGGCTCTTGCCCACCGCCGTGGCGTGCGCCGAGAAGCGGAAGTCCACCCACTCGTTGACCTTCGGGGTGGCCGGGCTGTCGGCGTACTGGGTGACCCTGACCTCGCCGTCGATGTACCGGCTGAGGTAGACGGCGGCGCCCACGGAGTCGCGCAGCCGGTCCAGGGTGTGCTGGAGCTTGTCGCGCAGCGCCCGGTCGTGTCCTTCGGCGGAACCGAGGCGGGCGAAGGCCGCTCCGGTGACGTACGCGCCGTCGGCGAGCTGCTCGACGTAGGCCTCGCGGCGCAGCATCCGCAGGAGGGTGGTCAGCCGCTCCGTGCCGAGGCCGGTCTCGCGGGCGAGTTCGGTGTCGTTGACTCCTGTGGTGTGCCGCGCCACCGTCTCCAGGACGCGCAACGCGTCCTGGACCGAGTGGTACGACGCGGTCGGCTCGTGCCTCAGCGCCACGGTTTCCCCCTGCGCTCGCTCTTGGGGCCGCAATCCGGTCAGCGAATCCCCTCCACGATAGCCGTCAAACGGCCTCTGGGAAGCGGGGGTTGACAAGATTGCGGCCCTCTCAACTGCGGCGCCGGCCCGCTGGCATATGCCGGAGGAATGGCCCACCGTTGTGACGTGGGTCATCGGCCCCGCGCGTCGCGGTTCCCCCTCCCGCCGGGGCGATTCCGCTCAGGAAGTGGAGCTGAACTTCGGGTCGCCGCCGGTGCCGAGGAGGGTGCCGCCCTCCCACAGGCCGATCTCCCAGTAGATGGTGGAGTTCTCCGGGATCTCGTCGTGGAAGCTGTCACACACCTGCCAGCCCGCCGCGGAGCCGCCGTGCTCGTAACAGCGGAAGTTGTCGCCGGTCCGGTTCACCGTGCCGCGCACCTCGATGTGGTGGCCGTCGGCGAGGGTGTCCCGGACGTAGAACTTGTCGCCGTAGGGGCGGAAGCAGGCCAGACCGGCCGTCGCGCGAGGATTCTCGTAACCGGTGACCTCGTTGCAGTTGGCGTCGAGTGTCGGGGAGGTCGACGTGCTGGAGGCCCGCTCCGAGTAGAGGGTGGCCGCGGAGGCGGAGGTGCCGAGAAGGGCGACGAGTGAGAACGCGGTGGTGGCGACGAGCACTGGGGTGGTGAATCTCACTGGGTGGTTCACTCCTGGGGTGTGAAGGGGTGGTTCCCGGACACCCGCCCGGTCCACGGGGCGGCGGGCGGACTTCCGCGCCGGCCCGTGGAGTGACGAGTGCGATATGACGTGTTCATTACAATATAGAGGGATTCGCGTCACTGTAAGGCGGTTCTCGGACACACGTCATCGGGAACCGGCCCCGCCAACACGTCGTCGGGAACCGGCCCCGCCCGCCCGGTACGGGGCGCACGCACCGCGCGTCGTGCCACCGCCCCGTCCGACTCGAAGTCGCACGGGGCGGTGGCCTGCGGTGGGTGGCGAGGCCGGCGGGCCCGCGGTCAGAGCACCGCGCTCAGGAATTCCCTGGTGCGGTCGTGCTCCGGCTCGCTGAAGATCTTCTCCGGGGTGCCGGTCTCGATGACCCGGCCGGAGTCGAACATCAGGACCGTGTCGGAGATGTCCCGGGCGAAGTTCATCTCGTGGGTCACGCAGAGCATGGTGATGTCCGTGCTGCGGGCGATGTCCCGCAGCAGGTCCAGGACGCCCGCGACCAGCTCCGGGTCGAGGGCCGAGGTCACCTCGTCCAGCAGCAGCACCTTGGGCTGCATCGCCAGCGCGCGGGCGATCGCCACCCGCTGCTGCTGGCCGCCGGAGAGCTGGGCCGGGTGCGCGTCGCACTTGTCGGCCAGACCCACCATGTCCAGCAGGCCCTTGGCCCGCTCCACCGCCTCGTCCTTGGACATGCCGAGGACGGTGACCGGCGCCTCGGTGATGTTCCGCAGCACGGTCATGTTCGGGAAGAGGTTGAACTGCTGGAAGACCATGCCGATCTTCTTGCGGACCTCCCTGACCTCCTTGTCGGAGGCCGGGAACAGCTTCTGCCCGTCGACCGTGATCGTGCCCTCGTCAGGCTTGAGCAGGGTCATCAGCAGCCGCAGGATCGTCGTCTTGCCCGATCCGGACGGCCCGATCAGGGTGACGTGCTTCCCGGCGTCCACCGAGAAGTCGAGGTGGTCGAGGACGGTGTTGCTGCCGAACCGCTTGGTGACCTGTTCCAGCCGGATCAGCTCCCCGCCGCCGGCCGCGGCCTTCTTCTCGGGATTGGGCAGGGTCTCGGGGGTGTCAGTGGACAAGGCGTCGCTCCAGGGCTCGCAAGGCAAGGGAGGCCAGGTAGGAAATGACGATGAAGGCCACGCCGATCACCGTCAGGGGCTCGGTGAACTGGAAGGTCTCACGGGCGAAGAGCTGTGCCTCGCCGAGCATCTCCAGCACGGTGATCGCCATCAGGATCGGGGTGTCCTTCAGCATGGCGATGACGTAGTTGCCGAGGGCCGGGACGACACGGCGGATCGCCTGCGGCAGGATCACCGCCGTCCAGGTCCGGCGCAGCGGCAGATTGAGGGCCGTGGCGGCCTCCCACTGACCCACCGGAACGGCCTCGATGCCGGCCCGGTACACCTGCATCGTGTACGTCGAGTAGTGCAGGCCGATGCCGACCACACCGGTGGTCAGCGCGGAGAAGGTCAGCCCCCACTCGGGCATCACGTAGAAGAGGAAGAACAGCTGCACCAGCAGCGGCGTGTTCCGGATGAACTCGGTGACCGTGCCGACGGGCCAGGTGACCCAGCGCGAGGGCACCCGCATCAGCAGCGCCCACACCAGGCCCAGCACGAAGGAGATCACCGAGCCGATGGCCAGGACCTGCAGGGTGACCAGCAGTCCGTCCCAGAAGTGCGGCATGAAGTCGGCGACCGCGCCCCAGTCCCAGTTCACGAGACACCTCCCACACCCGTGACCTCGGGCTGCCGCGCGGCTCCGGCGCCGGCCCGGGGCTCCTTGCCCACCCCTGCCTTCAGCTTCTTCTCCAGACCCCGCATGCCCCGGGTGAGGAGGAAGGCGATGACGAAGTAGATGAGCAGGATGTACGTGTAGATCTCCGCGCTCTCCTGCAGAGCCAGGCGCACCAGGTTCCCGCTGAACGCCAGGTCGCCCATGCCCATGAGGGACACCAGCGCGGTGCCCTTCAGCAGCTCGATCAGGAGGTTGGAGAACGGCGGGATCATCTCCGGCACCGCCTGCGGCAGCAGGATCAGCCGCATCCGCTGCCACGGGGTGAAGCTCAGGGCGATGCCGCCCTCACGCTGCGCCGGGTCGACGGCCGCGATCGCGCCGCGCACGATCTCCGCGCCGTACGCCCCGTAGGTGAGGCCCAGCGCGAGCGTTCCCGCCCACATCGGCACCAGCTGCCAGCCGAAGCTCAGCGGCAGCACGAAGTAGATCCAGAAGATCATGATCAGCGCGGAGGTCCCGCGGAACACCGTCGTGTACAGGGCCGCGAGGAAGCGGACCGCCCGCGACTGATGCGTGCGGGCCACGCCGACGACGAACGCGACCACCGCGCCCAGCAGGGCGCTGAAGACGAGCAGCTGGACGGTCGTCCAGATGCCTCTGAGGACCAGTTCCCAGAGTCCGGATGTCATCCGCAGAGCTCCTTCGCGGTCATGTCCGTCATCTCGTTCTCGGTGAACCCGAAGGGCTTGAGAATCCGGAGCAGCTCGCCGCTGTCCTTGAGCTTGTGCAGCTCCCGGTTGAAGGCGTCACGCAGGTTGCTCTCGCTCGGCCGGAAGGCGAAGGCGCCGCCGTCGACGTGCGGCTTGCCGCCGACGATCGGCTTGAACGGCTCGGTCACCTCGGCCTTGGCGGACTTCTTCACCACTTCCCGGGTGGTCAGCGCCGTACCGGCGAAGACGTCAGCGCGCCCGGTCTCGACCGCGTTCAGCCCGGCCACCTGGTCCGGCACGATCAGGATGTCGCCCCGGTCGTAACCGGCCTCCACGGCGTACGCGATCTCCGCGTAGCCGGTGCCGGTCGCGAACTTGGCCTTCTTCTCGACGACGTCCTTGTAGTCCCGCAGACCCAGCGGGTTGCCCTTGCGGACGATGAACGAGTCGAGCATCTGGTAATCGGGGTCCGAGAAGATGACCTGCTCGCACCGCTCGGGGTTGATGTACATCCCGGCGGCCACGATGTCGAACTGCTGGGAGTTCAGGCCCGGAATGAGGGAACCGAACTCGGTGGGCACCGGCTGGACCCGGTCCACTCCCAGCCGTTTGAAGATGACCTTCGCCAACTCCGGCGCCTCACCGGTCAGCTCGCCGTTCTTGTCGATGTAGCCGAAGGGGATCTCACCGGCTATGCCGAGCCGGGCGACGCCCTGCGCGCGCAGACGGTCCAGCAGCTCACCCCCTTCGGTGTCCGAGGCGGTGGCCACGCGTGAGCATCCCGTCGCCGCGAGCGCGCCGAGCGCCGCGACCCCCGCGAGCAGCGACCGGCGGGAGGGTCCGGATATGCGGTCACGCCCGACCGCGGGCGGCATTCTGTCTGGTGGTGAAGCCATGGCGGCGCGGCTACCCGAAGCGATGCGAGTTATTCCGGCCAGTTTCGGCCCCGTTCGGCGGTCGGGCGGTCTTGACCCGCGCGGGACCATGGGGGACATGGCAGACCGATATCTCGAGATCTCCCTGGTCAAGCGAGGAGTCACCGGCACGGCCCGGCTGCTCGACGACCGGGCGCCGATCACCTGCGAAGCCGTCTGGAAATCTCTCCCGCTGTCCGGCGACGTCTACCACGCCAAGTACGCACGCAACGAGATCTACGCCCTGTTCCCGCCGTTCGCGGACACCGAACCGCCCCTGGAAAACCCGACAGTCACCCCCATTCCGGGCGATCTGTGCTATTTCTCCTTCGCCGGTGCCGAGTTGGGCACCAAGGCCTACGGCTACGACCGCGAGGTCCGCCCCGGCACCACCGTCGTGGACCTGGCCCTGTTCTACGAGCGCAACAACCTGCTGCTGAACGGGGACGTCGGCTGGGTCCCGGGCATCGTCTGGGGCCAGGTGGTGGAGGGGCTCGACGCCCTGGCCGACGCGTGCAACGACCTGTGGCGCACGGGCGCGGCCGGGGAGACGCTCAGCTTCCGGCGGGCGTGAGGCCCTGGTACAGCGCGTGCGCCGCCCGCAGCACCAGGTCGTCCCGATGCCGGGCGGCCACCAGCTGCAGCCCGACGGGCAGCCCGTCGGCGTCGGTGCCGACGGGCACGGTCGCGGCGGGCTGCTGCGTCATGTTGAAGGGGTACGTGAACGGGGTCCAGCCCGTCCAGCGGCGGTGACCGGAACCCTTCGGCACCTCCGCCCCCGCCTCGAACGCCGTGACCGGCAGGGTCGGGGTGACCAGCAGGTCGTAGGTGTTGTGGAAGCGGCCCATCCGGCGGCCCAGGTCCATCCGCACGTCCACCGCGGCCAGGTAGTCCAGCGCCGAGAAGCGGGCACCGGCCCCGCAGATCTCCCGCAGCCCCGGGTCGAGCAGCGCCCGCTGCTCCCGGGGCAGGTGCTGGACCACCCGCGCGGCACCGGCGAACCACAGGGTGTGGAAGGCGTCCACCGGGTCGGTGAGATCCGGGTCGGTCTCCTCGACGTAGGCGCCGAGCCCGGCCAGCCGCTCCACCGCCCGCCGTACCGCCGCCGCCACCTCCGGATCCACCCGCACCTGCCCGCCCAGCGACGGCGAGTACGCCACCCGCAGCCCGCGCACCCCGCCCGCCAGGCCCTCCGAGAAGGTCCCGGACGCGGGCCCGAGCGCCGACCAGTCCCGCGAGTCCGGCCCTCCGATCACATCCATCAGCAGGGCCGCGTCCGCCGCGTCCCGGGTCATCGGACCGACGTGCGCGAGCGTGCCGAACGCGCTCGCCGGATACAGCGGCACCCTCCCGTAGGTCGGCTTCAGCGCGAAGATCCCGCAGAACGACGCCGGGATCCGGACGCTCCCCCCGCCGTCCGTCCCCAGGGCGAGCGGTCCCGCCCCCAGCGCCACGGCCGCCGCCGCGCCCCCGCTGGATCCGCCCGCCGTACGGGCCGGGTCGTGCGGGTTGCGCGTGACGCCGTGCAGCGGGGAGTCCGTCACGCCCTTCCAGCCGAACTCGGGGGTCGTCGTCTTGCCCAGGAACACCGCGCCGTGCTCGCGCAGCCGGGCCACCGAGGGCGCGTCCTCGTCCCACCGGCCGCCCGGGTCGATCGTCCGCGAGCCCTTCAACGTCGGCGCGCCGCGCAGCAGCAGGATGTCCTTCACCGTGACCGGCACCCCGTCGAGCAGCCCGCACGGCTCACCGCGCCGCCACCGCTCCTGTGCGGCGGCGGCCCGCTCCAGCGCGTCCTCGGCGAGCAGCCGGACGAACGCGTTCACCTCCGGCTGGATCTCCTCCGCCCGCTCCAGCGCCGCGCGGGTCACCTCCACGGGGCCGAACTCCCCGCTGCGGTACCCCTGGACGAGCCGTACGGCGGTCAGTTCGGTGAGCTCGGACATCCGGCCTCCTCGGAGACGTCAGTGACCGGGTACATACCCGCGCTGCTTGTCGACCACGTTCACCAGCGGCTCACCCGCCGCCCACCGCTCGAACAACTCCACGAACTGCTCGCCCAGTTCGTCCCGCCAGCCGATCGTGTCCCCGCTCATGTGCGGCGACACGATCAGCCCCGGCAGCTCCCAGAGCGGGCTGTCCGGGGTGAGCGGCTCGGTCTCGAAGACGTCCAGCGCGGCGCCGGCGATCCACCGGCCGCGCAGCGCCTCGGCCAGTGCCTCCTCCACGACCAGTTGCCCCCGGCCGATGTTGACGAAGTGCGCGGACGGCTGCATCACACCGAACCGGCGGGCGTCGAACATGCCCCGCGTCCCCTCGGTCAGCGGCGCGGCGGCGATCACCCAGTCCGCGCGGGCCAGTAGCCGGTCCAGGTCCTCCGGCCCGTGGACGCCGTCCCGCGCCGCGCGCCCGACCAGCGCCGTCGTCACCCCGAGCGCCTCCAGGGTGCCGGCGATCGCCCGGCCGATCGGCCCGGAGCCCACGACACAGGCCCGGGTCCCGGCGAGCCTGCGTGTCTCCCGATGCCGCCAGGCCCGCTCCCGCTGGAGGTCCAGCGTCCGCGGGAGGTCCTTGGCGAAGGCCAGGACGAGGGCCGCGACGTACTCGGCGATCGGCCGGTCGAAGACCCCGCGCGCGTTGGTGACCACGGTGTCCGAGGCGGCCAGTTCCGGACAGAGCAGATGGTCCACGCCCGCGCTCGCCGTGTGCACCCAGCGCGGCCGGGGACCCTCACCGGGCCACGCCCGGCGCACCGCGTGCGAGGTGAAGTCCCACACCAGCAGCACGTCCGCGGACGGCAGCCGCTCGGCGAGCGTCGACTCGTCCGCGTGCTCGACCCTGACCCGGCCGGTGAGCCTGCCGAGACGGGGGAGCGGATCGGCGTCCAGCACGAGCAGCGTGGGGGTGGTCATGAGCCGCCGTTTCTCCGGTCCGGCCGGGGTTTTCGGGACGGGATGGCAAGAGCGGGATGGCAAGAGTCTGAGATGCGCGGATTGACCACGCTCGCACCCCAACCTACCGTCGTCAACACGGGCGTTCTCGCGATCCGTTGCGTGCTCGTCTCCCAGCGTGAGGCCGGTGCTGACATGGACGTCTCCTTTCTCGGCGGTCCGGGCCCGCAGCGCGGTGTCGGTGTGGTCGCCCCCTTCGACTTCGCGCTGGACCGCGAGCTGTGGCGCTGGATACCGGACGACGTGTCGCTGCACCTCACGCGCACCCCGTACGTGCCGGTCGAGGTGAGCCTCGACCTCGCCCGGCTGGTCAGCGAGCACGAGACGCTGGGCGACGCGGTGCGCACCCTCACCGCCGTCGCGCCCGAGGTCGTGGCGTACGCCTGCACGTCGGGCAGCTTCGTCGGCGGGATCGTCGGCGAGCGCGCGATGTGCGAGGCGATGAGCCGGGCCGGAGCGGTCCCGGCGATCACCACCTCCGGCGCCCTCCTCGAGGCGCTGGTGGAACTGGACGTACGCCGGGTCGCGCTGGTCACCCCGTACACCGTGTCGGTCACCCGGGCGCTGGAGAGCTACGTCGCCCGGGCCGGTGTCACGGTCACCGGCTGCGCGTACATGGGCCTGACCCGGCACATCTGGAAGGTCACCTACCGCGAGGTGGTGGACATGGCCAGGCGGGCGGCGGTCCGCGGGCGGCTCGGCGCGGCGGACGCGCTGTTCCTGTCCTGCACCAACCTCCCGACCTACGACGTCATCCCCCAACTGGAGGCGGAACTGCGCATACCGGTCATCTCGGCCAACCAGGTGACCATGTGGGCGGCGCTGCGCCGATTGGGTACCCGAGCGGTGGGACCGTATCAGGCGCTGATCGACGCGTCGGCGCGCTCCGGAACCGTTCTGCCGGGCCAGACGTCCGGCTCCGTACTGCCCGACGTGCCGGAAGAGAAGCAGCAGGAAGGCTGGACATGACCGCACTGGGATTCCTCTACCCGGGCCACTCCGCAGAGGACGACTATCCGCGTATCGAGCAGTTGCTGGGCAGCGACGTCCGGGTGGACCTGGTGCACACCGACATCGGTGAGGACGCCCACCGGGTGGACGCGCTGCTGCAGATGGGGGCGCCCGAACGGCTCGCGGCCGGTCTTCAGCAGCTGCGTCTGTCGGGCGCGGAGGCAGTGGTGTGGGCCTGCACCAGCGGCAGCTTCGTGCACGGCTGGGACGGCGCCCACGAGCAGGTGCGCAGCCTCGCCCTCGCGGCGGGGATGCCCGCCTCGTCCACGTCCTTCGCCTTCGTGCACGCCCTGCGGGAGATCGAGGCGCGCCGGGTCGCGGTCGGCGCCACCTACCCGGACGACGTCGCCGCCCTCTTCGCCGAGTTCCTGCGGGCCGGCGGGGCCGAGGTCACCGGCGTGCGCAGCTCCGGGATCATCACGGCCGCGGAGGTCGGCACCTGGGGCGAGGAGGAACTGTTCGCCCTGGCCCGCGCGGCCGACACCCCCGACGCGGACGCCCTGCTCCTGCCGGACACGGCCCTGCACACCGTCGCCCACATCCCCGCCCTGGAGAAGGAGCTGGGCAAGCCCGTCCTCACCGCCAACCAGGTCACCGCCTGGGAGTGCCTGCGCCTGACCGACCGCCGGGTGAACGCCCCCGAGCTGGGCGCGCTGTTCACCCGGGAGCCGATCGTGCAGGTGTGAGGGATCTCGCATCCGGGCGTACGGTTCCGCCGAGCGCCCGCGCCGTGCCTCCGTCGCCGCCCTTGTGCGCCCCGCGGCCCGGGTAGTGACCGGTCGGGCCGCCGCGGACCGGACCCGCGGAGGGCCTCCGGCGGTGTGCCGATCGACCGGAACGGCACCATCGGCACGGCTCCGGGTCGGACGCACCCGGCGGCTCGGACGAGTCCGCGGCGGACAGGGTGAGGCTTGGGCTCCGCCCTCCCGACCGGCAGGAGCGGGCCGACCTGCCGTCCCCGCGCCGGAAGGGCCCCCGGCCGGAGCCGGCCGGAGGCCCTCTTGCGTGGGCGCGGGACAATGGACGGTGGCCCGCTTTCCCGGGGGCCGAATCGCGACGTACGTGAAGGAGACGTCATGGCGGAGCACACGCCGCGTCGGGACCAGCCGCGGCTACGCCCCGCGCCCCTGCTGTTCGAGCCCGCGGAGGCGGCCTCGGATCCCGAGCACTTCTTCGACCTGGAGTCGATCGAGGATCCGCGCGCGCTGCTGGAGCGGGCGACCGAGCTGACGCTCGCGTTCCGTGCCGCCGCGGACCGGGCGACGGAGTTCCAGGCGATGGCGGCGGCACAGCTCGCCGACCCCCGGCGCTTCGACCGGCTGACGCCGGCGGACATCGCGGAACGCGCCGAGTGGACCGAGGACTACGCGAAGAAGATGGTCGAGTTCGGCCGGGGCCTGATGCGGGGCGGAGAAGGTCCGGGGCACGTCGACCCCGTGTGAGTCCCGCGTCCCGGCGCCTCCTCGAACGGGCGGGGCATATGCCGGGTGGGCAAGATACTCGCTCGGCCGCCCCGCCGTCACCGATTCGGGCAACTCTGCGGAACCGTTCCCTCACGACGGGTAGACGTATCCGTCATGAGCAGCACACGGAATGCCTCCGACGTCAGCGGTGTCACCCCGGACGGCGCCGCCTGGCTCGCCTCGGCCGGAACGTATCCGCGCAGCACGCTCTCGCACTGGGAGGAGCGGCCGGACGCCCCGGTGGTGCTGCCCTGCGGTGTGGCCTTCGACGTGGTGAGCGCGCCCGCGGTCTTCGGTCGCCGGATGCTGGACCGGATGTGGGAGGAGGGCCCCGGCTCGGGCCCGGTGGCGGAGTTCCGCGGCCGGATGCTGCTCTTCGCCGCGCCGGGCACGGCACAGCGCCTCCCGGTGCTCATGGAGTGGGAGGAATGGGGCGCGCGCGGCGCGCGGACGGACGGGGTCCCGCCGCTTCTCTGCCACGGCACCGGCGACGCGGTGACCGTCCCGGCCCCCACCCCCGCGGGGCGGGCCGGCGAGCCCCTGCCCACCGCCCGCTGGCTGGTCGCCCCGGACACCCGTCGTCCCTGGTTGCCGGGGCCGGAGGTACTGCTCTGGGCGGCGGTCCGGGCGGCCCGCGCGGCCGTGCGGATATCGATTTTTCCTCCCGCGGATCGTGATGCTAATGTCTACGACGTCAGCAGGCGCCGCTAGCTCAGTTGGTTAGAGCAGCTGACTCTTAATCAGCGGGTCCGGGGTTCGAGTCCCTGGCGGCGCACGACACGAAGAAGGCCCCTCGCCTCGAGCGAGGGGCCTTCTTCGCGTCCCATCACCCCGTGGTGATCTTCACCGTCCAGGCCCCCGACGCCGTACGCCCCTCCACCTCCACCCGTACGGCCTCCCCGGGCACCGTGAAGCTCTCGCCCAGGGCGACCGGCGCGTCGGCGAGCGGCGGGTAGACGGAGTCCTCCCAGCAGGCGCCGGTGCGCGGATGGGCGTCGACGACCTCGATGGGCCCGCGCCCGGAGCGGGTGTCACTGCTCACCCGGTAGACCAGCACGCCCTGCCGGCAGGCCTCCGCGTCGTTGCCGACCGGCCCGCGCGCCTCGAAGGCGAGCGCGCTGTCGGGGCCGGTGCGCACGACCGCGAGCTTGGTGCCCCGCCCCAGGCCGAAGGACGGCGCCCCCGCGGCACCGGTCACCGGTGTCCCCGGCCCCGCCCCCAGCGGCTCCAGCGTCAGCCGCACCTGCCCCGCCTCCCGCACGCACCGCACCTGCCGGGGCTCCAGCCAGCCCAGCTTCCACTTGTGCCAGCCGAAGAGGTCCGGCGCGAGCGCGAACTGGCTGCCCATCAGGTCCCAGTCGCCGACGTGCGTGTCCCAGTCGCCCTTGCCGTCCACGGGCCGGTGGTAGAGGTCGGGCAGGTCGAAGACGTGCCCGGTCTCGTGGGCGAGGACGAGCCGGTCCGGGGGGTGGTTCTCGAACACGGTGACGACCCGGCGGATGTCGGTGCCGTCGGCGCGCAGGGGCCGGTCCAGATTGACGACCTTGGTGGCGTCGGAGTCCACGCCCGGCGCGTACGGGTCGGCGACGAAGTACACGACGTCGTAGCGCGAGTAGTCGACGTGCCGGTCGGTCACGGCGAGCGCGTCGCGCAGATAGGCCGCGCGGTGGGCGACGGTCCAGTCGCGCTCTATGGCGTACGCCGTGGAGGGGCGCGGCATGCGGATCCACTGCCGCAGGGGGTGCGGGCGCAGGGTGAACCTGCCGTAGGAGGCCCGCTGGAAGAAGCGGCTGGTCGCCGGGAAGTGGTCGGCGGCGAGTTCGGCGGGCGTGGCCAGGGGACGGGAGTCGGGGAAGGACAGGAACACCATCACCGCGTCCAGCCGGCGGGCGGGGCGCGGGTAGGCGGTGTTCCAGGTGTCCAGGCCCTCGGAGTGGTGGGTGTCGGTGCGGGTGAGGGCGCACGGGGCCGCGGAGAACGGCTCGGCCACGGAGGGGACGCTCACCATCGAGGTCGCGGCGAGCGCCGACATGGTGGCGCACATCGCCGCCGTGCTGCGCATCCGGGGCCGTACACCCGAACGGCTCAACCGGTCCCGCAGTGCCTCACGGCCGAGTTCCCTCGGGGTGAGCTGACGCGGCACGAGGACCTCCTGGAGACGGTTCGCGGAACACCGCACCCCAGACTCTGGTGATTTGTCGTACTACGCCCTGTTCAACTGCACCGGACGGGTGAGAACGGAGGGAATCCGGGCGGGGCCGGACGGAGTCGACACCCCGTACACTCACGGAACGTCACAACTGGTCGGAGGCCCGCATAAGCCGTCCACGCGCGGGCAGAAACGATCGAGCAGAGATGCGCGACCGTCCAGAAGGCCGGACAGTGGCTGGAAGGCCCCGGCGCGGGCCTCTATGATCGGCACACTTTCCTGGTACTGAGAGACTTTCTCGCACGGACAGCGGCGGACAGCGATCGAGTGCACTGCGGGAGCGAGTGGTGAGCGGAACGTCCGAAGGGCCGGCGCCCGCGACGGAACTCGACCGGCCGACCGTCACAGAGGGTGAGATCATCACGTCTGCCGGTACCGAACCCCCGGTGCTGTGCTCCCCGTCGCCCCCCTCCTACCGCTCCGTCTTCACGGCCGCGCCGCTCGCCATGGCGGTGGTCGACCGCGAGGGCACGGTGACCGGAGCCAACGCCGCCCTCGCCGGGCTGCTGGGCCGCGACCCGGGCACCCTGACCGGCGCCGTCGCCGCCGACCTGGTGGACCTGGCCTCCGACGCCCGCACCTGGCACGCCTACCGGGAGATGCTGCGCGGACGGCGGGCCAGGCTGCGGTGCACACGCCGGCTGAAGCACCCCGAGGGCCACGTGCTGTGGGTACGGGTCACCGTCGCCCCGCTGCCCGCCGACGACGGGGGAGTGCTGCTGTCCGTCGCCGACATCAGCGACCACCGGGAACTGCAGGAGCGCCTGCGGCACCTGCGTATGCACGACCCGGTGACCCGGCTGCCCAACCGCACCCTGTTCTTCGAACGGCTGACGGCCGCGCTGGAGGCGGAGTCGTACGAGGAGAGCGGCACCGGCCGCATCGGTCTGTGCTACCTCGACCTGGACGGGTTCAAGGCCGTCAACGACACCCTCGGCCACCGCGTCGGCGACCAGCTGCTGGCCGCCGTCGCGGAACGGCTCCGGCAGTGCGCCGAGAACGCGGCGAGGACCGGCACACCGCTGGTCGCCCGGCTCGGCGGGGACGAGTTCGCCCTGCTGGTGGAGGACTCCACCGGCACCGAGCAGCTGGCCGACCTCGCCGAGTCGCTGCTCGACGCCATCCAGGCGCCCTTCGACCTCTCCGGCCGCAGGCTCTCGGTCTCCGCGTCGATCGGGGTGGTCGAGCGGCATGCCGCCGGCACCACGCCCACCGCGCTGATGCAGGCCGCCGACACGACCCTGTACTGGGCGAAGGCCGACGGCAAGTCCCGCTGGACGCTGTTCGACCCGGAGCGCAACGCCCACCGCGTGACCCGCCAGGCCCTCGCCTCCACGCTCCGCCCGGCCATCGACCGCGGGGAGTTCGCGCTGGAGTACCAGCCGCTGGTGGGCATGGAGGACGACCGGGTGCACGGCGTGGAGGCACTGATCCGCTGGCACCACCCGCGGTTCGGCACCCTGACGCCGAATCGGTTCATCTCACTGGCGGAGGAGGACGGCTCGATCGTGCCGCTCGGCCGCTGGGTGCTGCGCACCGCCTGCCGGCAGGCGCGTGACTGGCAGGTGGAGCACCCCGACGGGCCGCCGATCTTCGTCAGCGTGAACGTGGCCGTCCGTCAGGTGTGGGACTCCGACCTGGTCGCGGACGTCGCCGACACCCTCGAGGAGACCGGCCTGGCCCCGCAGCTGCTCCAGCTGGAGCTGACCGAGTCGGCGGTGATGGGTTCCTCCGGCCGGCCGATCCAGGCCCTGAAGGCGCTCAGCGACATGGGCGTACGCATCGCCATCGACGACTTCGGCACCGGCTACTCCAACCTGGCCTACCTCAGCCGCCTCCCGGTCTCCGTTCTGAAGCTGGACGGCTCCTTCGTCCGGGGCTTCCAGCTCGAGGACCGCGCCGCCAAGGCGAGCCCGGCGGACGAGGTCATCGTCGAGGCGATGGTGCAGCTCGCCCACCGGCTCGGCCTGACGGTCACCGCGGAGTGCGTGGAGACCTCGGCGCAGGCCACGCGGCTGCGCCGGATCGGCTGCGACACCGGTCAGGGCTGGCTGTACTCGCGCCCGGTCTCCCCGGACCGCATCTCCGAGCTGCTGGGCACGCCCGGCGTCCCGGGCCTTCAAGCAGGCGTGGGCAACCCGTAGACGTCGGCGATCAGCTCGTAGGAACGCAGGCGTACGTCACCGCTGTGCGCGTTGGCGGTGAGCATCAGCTCGTCGGCGCCGGTGCGCTTCTGCAGCTCGTCCAGGCCGGTGCGGACCTCGTCCGCGGTGCCGTGGATCACGTTGGCGTTCCACGAGTCGACGAACTCCCGCTCCATCGGACTGAAGTCGTACGCCTCCGCCTCCTCCGGCGTGGGCACCAGGCCCGGGCGGCCGGTGCGCAGCCGCACCATGTTCAGCGCCGCCGCGAGCACCTGCCGGCGGGCCTCCTTCTCGTCGTCCGTCGCGAGCGCCGAGACGCCGATGAGGGCGTAGGGCGCGTCGAGGACCTCGCTGGGGCGGAAGCTCTCGCGGTACAGGTCGAGCGCCGGGATCGTGTTCTGCGCCGAGAAGTGGTGGGCGAAGGCGAAGGGCAGGCCGAGCATGCCGGCCAGGCGGGCGCTGAAACCGGAGGAGCCGAGCAGCCAGACGGGCGGGCGGTGCGGCGACTGCACACCACCGGGCGAGGTCGCCTGCACCGGGCCGGGCACGGCGTGGATCCGGCGGTAGGGATGCCCGTCGGGGAAGTCGTCGTCCAGGAAACGGGTGAGCTCGGCGAGCTGCTGCGGGAAGTCGTCGGCGCCCTCGTTCAGCCGCTCGGTCCGGCGCAGGGCCGCCGCGGTGGCGCCGTCGGTGCCGGGAGCGCGGCCCAGCCCGAGGTCGATCCGCCCCGGTGCCATGGCCTCCAGCGTCCCGAACTGCTCCGCGACGACCAGCGGGGCGTGGTTGGGCAGCATCACCCCGCCGGAGCCGAGCCGGATGCGCTCGGTGTGCGCGGCCAGGTACGCCAGGATCACCGCGGGCGACGAGGAGGCCACGCCCGGCATGGAGTGGTGCTCGGCGACCCAGTGGCGGTGGAAACCGCGCCCCTCGGCGAGCCGCGCCAGCCGGGCGCTGGTCCGCAGCGCGTCACTCGCGGTCAGGCCCGCACCGACGGTGACGAGGTCCAGTACGGAGAGGGGAACGGGCGCGGTGCCATGGACGGTGCCCCGTATCTCGTCTGCGGCCACGGTGAGGTGCCTCCTGCTGGTGTGTGACGCTGAGCTCCGGTGGCACAACGGGGGAGGGCCTGCGGGTATTCCCCCCTGGTGCTCCCGGGGCGCATCAGCGGGACCGGACGTCCTCCGCGGCCGGCAGGAGCTGCGGGCAGCGGAGCGTGTGCTGGGCCCGGGGGCGACACCGACGTCCGCAGGGTCAGGGCCGCCACCGCACCCGGTGTTCCGCCAGGTGCGCCAGGACCGCGTGGTTCGCCTCCCAGCCGTCCGGGAACTTCACCAGCGTGCCGAGCTGGACCGGTTCGGTGGACGGGTAGTCGTCCAGGAGGTCGGTCACGCCCTCGCGGCAGACGACGATGCAGGCGTGGCGGTGGCGGGAGGCCAGGACGCACAGGCGGCCGGTTTCCAAGTGGAACGCGGTGGCGTCGGGGCGACCGGACAGGGGGTGGAGGACCACCGTGACGTCGTACTCGCGGCCCTGGAGACGGTTGGCCGTGTCGACCGTCACGTCGGTCACGCCGAGGTCCGCCAGTGCCGCGCGGATCGCCGCCGCCTGGTCGCGGTGGGCCGTCCCGACGGCGACGCGGTCCGCGGTGAGGGGGGTGGGGTCGGGGGAGCGTTCGGAGGTTGCCGCGCCGCCCCGGTCCAGGAGGCGGCGGACGGTCAGGGCCACCGCGCCGACCGCCTCCGGGTCCGTGCGCGGGGTGTGGCGGGCGGGGAGTTCCAGAAGGCCCCAGCCGGTTGCCGCTGCTTCGTCGATGACGCGGTCGGGGCCCGAGCCGTCGGAGGGGACGGAGAGGGTGAGGCCGCGGTCGCCGTGGGCCGTGCCGCTGCGGAACGGGGTGTACGGGTAGAAGGCGTCCGAGACCAGGGGCGCGGCGGAGGCGGGGAGACGCCAGGACACCGGCAGGCGGTGCTGGGGGAGGTCGGGGTTGTGGGCGAGGAGGGTCGTCACCGCCGAGCCTGACGGGTCGTAGGACAGGCCTGCCCACTGATCCGCGCCCACGATGGAGAACGGGTCCAGCTGGCCCGGGTCGCCCACGAAGAGTGCCCGTTCGAACAGGCCGGCCACGGCCAGGAGTGAGTCCGAGCGCATCTGGTACGCCTCGTCCACGATCGCGTGGCCCCACGGCTCGACACCCTTGACGTGCGCCCACTTCGCCGCCGTGGAGATCACGACGGGCAGCCCGGCCAGATCGGCGGCCTTCGCCGACTTGCGGACGTGGTCCAGCGCGTCGAGCGCCTTGTCGTACGGGTCGGTGTCGCTGCTGTGCAGACGGCCGACCGGCAGCTCGGGGTTCTTCTCGGCGAGGCGCAGGACAAGGTCGTCGACCTGCGCGTTCGTCTGCGCCACCACCATCAGCGGGCGGCCCGCCTCCGCCAGTTCCAGCGCCGCGCGGACGACGAGGGTGGACTTGCCGGCGCCGGGCGGGGAGTCGACGACGACACCGCGCGCGGTGCCGTGCAGCGTGTCGTGGAGGATCGCGTCGGTGGCGCGGCCGGCCGCCGCTCCGGGGTCGAGCGCCGTCTCCTCGGCAGGGGCGGTCACAGTACGTCCTCCTCGGTCACCGGGTCGGCGGGCTCCAGTACGGCCTCCTCGCCGGGCGGGCCGCCGTGGGTCCACGGGGTCTCCTCCGGGTCGGGGAGTTTCGCCCCGCCGCGCGGCTCGTGCTCGAAGAGCGTGAAGCAGACGCGGTCGCCCTTCTCGGGGACCGATCCCTCCTCCGGCTCCTTGCCCCGGCCCATCTTGTCCATGACGCGCAGGATCAGCAGACCGCCCTCCGGCCCGTCCTCGTAGCCCACGAACTCCGCCGTCTGCGGCTTGCCGCCCAGCGAGCGGTACACCTTCACGCGCTCGCCGAGGTACGGCCCGTCCTCCGTGCGCACGGTGACCAGCGGGCGCGGGCTCGGGCGCTTGCTCTCGCTGTACGCCATCACCACGTCCACCACCTCGCCCGCGAACGCCTCCCCGGACAGCCGCCGCGCCGCCATCATCAGCGGGTCGTCGAGCGCCTCCTGGGCCTCGAGGCGGGCCTGCTCGCGCTCGCGTGCCGCGAGCTTGTTCGCCGCGGTGACCGCGTCGTCGCGGCGGGGCTGGGGTGGCTCGCCCGCCACGACCCGGTCCCGGTGTCCGGTGTACGACCAGCGGTCGCGCGTCCAGCGTTCCTCGACGCGCGCCCCTTCCGGGAGCCGGCGGAGCAGGTCGAGCCCCTGCCACACCGCCTCCCACGTGGGCAGCGTCCGGCTCTCCACCAGCGCGCGGATCTCCCGCTCGGCCGCGGTGAGGGCGCCCAGGCGGTCGTCGGCCTCCAGACCGTCCTCCGCCGCCGCGAGCGCCGTACGGGCGCGGTCGTAGCGTTCGATGGCCGGGGCGAGGAGCTTGTTGTCGAAGGCCGGGTCGGTCGCCGGGCCCGCGGGCGGGCACACCAGCTGGCCGTCCGCGTCCCGCGCGAGCTCCGCCTCCTGCGCGGCCTCGGCGCCCGAGCGGCCCTCGGGCGGGGCGATCCACGCGAGCAGCGCGCCCAGGTGCTGGTCCTCCAGCGTGGACTGGCCCGTCGCCCAGTGCCGGCCCAGGACGTCCGTCATGGCCAGCATGAGCGACGAGCCGGGGACGCGGGCCCGCTCGCCGAAGTGCGTCAGCCACCGGCCGAGCAGCGGCACCCGGGGCGGCGCCGGGAACGGGGCCTCCGGGTCCTGCTCCGCCGTGCGCCGGAACCGCATGGAGCGCCCGAGCAGCCGTACGAGGTCGACGCCGGCCCGGCTCGGCACGATCAGCTGGGGCGCGTCCGCGCACAGCTCGACCTCGACCTTGATCCGCTTGCCGGTCTCCGGGTCGGTCTCGGAGCGCTCGGCGGCCTCCACGGCGTCCGCGAACGAGTCCACGTACGGCAGCACCACATCGGCCAGCTCGGCCAGGAACGCGAACCGCAGGTCGCGGTCGCGCGGCTGCGGGACGACCAGGAGGCGGGGGGCGTCCCGGTCCGTGCCCACCAGTGCGCCGAGCGGGGCGCCCGCCTCACCCGCGGTGATGAGCGGGACGAAGACGAGAGGGCGGTCGGAGAGGTGCCGGTGCCGGACGGTGGCGGCGGGCTGGGCACGGCCGGTGCTGACGGCCTCGAGGCGGGCGAGGGTGGCGATCAGGGACAAGGAGCCACCTCCGGGGCAGCGGTCGTGGCCAGCGCCTCCGCGCGCAGAGCCGCCGCCCTGCGCAACGCGGCCACCGCCGGGTCGTCGGGGTCACCGGACTCGCCGCGGGCCGCCGCCAGCACGTCCTCGACCGTGGTCAGACCGCCCAGCTCGGCGCGCACCGGACGGCCCAGGGAGGTCACCGCGCCGGCCGCGCGGGAGCTGTCCCGGCAGTGGAAGGCCAGCTCGCACGCGGACAGGCACTCGGGCGCATACGTCGCGGGGACCGACTCGACGGCCTCCGTCAGCCGCTCGGCGGGCAGCTCCGGCGAGAAGCACGTGCCCTCGGGGAGCGCGTCGGCGATCTCCTCGATACGGGTGAGCCGCGCCAGCTGGCGGGCGGTCACCGCGCGCTGCCTGCGCACGTCCACGGCGGACGCGGTCGGCAGGTTGGAGAAGTCCTTCGGGCACACCAGCAGGATGCGGTGCCGCACGCGCGGGGCGGGGTCGAGCCGGGCGGCGACCTGCTCCAGGGCCAGGACGTACACCGCCGCCTGGCGCGCCGCCGCGCCGACCTTCGCCGGGTCCGCGGCACCGTCCAGCATCGGGAAGGACTTGATCTCCACGACCGTCCAGCTGCCGTCCGGGTGCACCACCACCGCGTCCGGCTCCAGGAAGGCGGGGGAGCCGGCGACGTCCAGGGCGAGCATCGGATGGTCGAGCAGCGTCCAGGTGCCGGACGCCTCGGCGGCCTCGCGCAGCGCCAGCTCCGTACGGGCCGTGCGGCCCTGGGGGCCCTGCGCGGTCAGATCGGGCACCTGCGCGCCGGCGGGCGGTTCGGCCGCGCGGTCCAGCTTCTCGTGGGCGAGGCGCAGCAGCTCCGTACCGCCGTCAGCCTTGACCTTCGCCTCGAACGCGTTGCCCCGGACGAACGCGAACTGCGACTGGCCGAAGACCGACGGGGAGCCCAGCGCGCTCGCCAGCGCCGCCTTGTTCACCCCCGCGCCGTCGAGGATGGCGCGCCGTCTGCAGCCCGGATTGGCGGCGAGGGCGGCCAGGGCGCGCGCGTCCAGCGCCTTGGCCGGGATCTCCGGACCGCGCAGCTCAGCGAGCCGGTGCCGGAGCGCTTTCTCCCGCCTCCGAGGGGGAGGCACCCGGTTCGGCTTCTGATCCGTACCGCGACTCGGGGTGCCGCTGCCGTGGAATTCGCTCACCCGCGGAAGTCTGGCATCCGGCACTGACAATCGGGGACTGCGTGGCGGAGGAGACTGCCGGGGCGGTCGCGGTACGGGGCAGGAACCGGGCCTTCGCCAGGTCGGCGTACCGCATCACATGGGGGGCCAGCAGCAGGCCCGCGCCCATGACGGCCGCGCCCGCGGCCGCGTCGAGGAAGTAGTGGTTGGCGGTGCCCATCACCACGATCGTGGTCACCAGCGGATAGATGACCGCGGCCGCCTTCGTCCAGCGCGTGCGGCCGTACTTCCACAGCATCACGCCGCACCACAGCGCCCAGCCCACGTGCAGGCTCGGCATCGCCGCGTACTGGTTGGTCATGCCGCCGAGCCCGCGCGGGGCGCTGGCCTCACCGCCCCACCAGCCCCACGAGCTGTAGTACGCCATCGTGTCCACGAAGCCGTGGCTCGTATCGAGCAGCCGGGGCGGGCAGGTGGGCAGCAGGGTGAAACCGATCAGGCCGATGAACGTCGACGCCATCAGCCAGGTGCGGGCCGCGCGGTAGTGCACCGCGCGGGACCGGAACAGCCAGACGAGGATCGCCGGGGTCACCAGGTAGTGCAGCGACGCGTACCAGAAGTCGGCGGGTATGCCTATCCAAGGTTCCCGGGTGAAGAGACGGTTCAGCGGGTGCTCGGCGTTGAGGAACAGCGCCTTCTCGATGCGCAGGATCGCCAGGCCGTGGTCGACGGCGTCGGCGACGTCACCCCGGACGACCAGCCGCCCCGCCGAGTAGCAGGCGTACACCAGGAGGATGAGCGGCAGCTCCGTCCACCAGCGCAGCCGGGTCGCCGGGACCGCCTCGGTGCCCGGTGTCTCGGTGTGCGGCATCCGATCGCTCCCCCTTCGTCCTCGCGCGCCGCTTGTCGGCGGCCAGTCACTCTACGGTGTGTGCGCGTCCCCCCGTGAGACGCCCTTGGCCCAGATAGACGCAAAGATCTCCCACCGGGTTGCCCGCGACCAGGGTGAGCGATGATGGGGACCTCTCGCCTGCGAATTTCACGGAAGGTACTCCATGGCACCGCGCATCCTGCTGGCCCGGCACGGACAGACGGCGTGGTCGCTGTCCGGCAAGCACACCGGCAGGACGGACGTGCCGCTCCTCGAGGAGGGGCGGCGGGGCGCCAAGCTGCTGGGCGAGCGGCTGCACCGGGCGCCGTACGACGGGCTGGAGGGTGTCGAGGTGCGCACCAGTCCGCTGGTGCGGGCGCGGGAGACCTGTGAGCTGGCGGGGTTCGGGGAGCGGGCCGTGATCTGGGACACGCTCATGGAGTGGGACTACGGGGCGTACGAGGGGATGACGCCGGCGGAGATACAGGCGGCCCGGCCCGGGTGGCTGATCTGGCGGGACGGGGTGCCCGGGGGCGAGAGTCTGGGTGAGGTGGCGGCGCGGGCGGACGAGGTCGTGGAGTGGGCGCGGGCTGGTGACCGTGACGTGCTGGTCTTTGCCCACGGGCACATACTGCGGTCGATCGGGGCCCGGTGGCTGGGGCTGCCGTTGGAGTTCGCGGCGCGTATCCGTTTGAACCCGACGTCGCTGTCGGTGCTGGGGTGGGCCTACGGCGAGCCGGCGATCGAGTCCTGGAACGAGCAGGGGCATCTGGCTGTGTGACGCCGGGTGCCGTGGGTGCGGGCTGGGCGGGGGGTGGTGCGCAGCCCGGCGTTTGCGGGGTGCCTCCCCCACTCTCGGCTTCTCCCCCACCCTCGGCTGCGCTCGGGCGGGGGGACCCCCATGAGCGGGGGGACCCCCAGGGCACTGGGGGAGGCACGACTGCCCGCAGCTCGCGCGGCTGGGCGGGGGTTGGTGCGCAGCCCGGCGACGGCGGGGTGCCGCTGCGCCCACCCGTGCCGCCCCAGCGGCACGACTGCCCGCAGCTGCGGCGGCGGTGGCGACTGCCCGCAGCTTGGCGGCACGACTGCCCGTAGCTCGCGGGAGACGCCCGCGCTGCGGTGTCAGGTCGCTCGCGGCAGGGAGGCGTGGCGGTCCAGGAAGGCTGAGACGCCTGATGCGTGGCGGTGGGGGAGGAGGACGCGGGACGTGCCCGCCAGCATCGTGCGGACCCGGGAGGACTGGACCTCGTTCAGCAGGTCCAGCACCCGCATCCCGGCCGCCGCCGCCTCGTCCGGGCGGCCGCCGCGGGCCAGGTCGTCCGCCAGCTCCGCCGTGTACAGCGCGATGTTGCGCGTGAAGTGCGGGTCCTGCAGCTCCGCCGCGCGCCGCGCGTGCCGCGCCGCCCGCGGCCAGTCGCCCAGCGTCGACCAGCACTGGGCCTCCAGGCCCTCCAGTTCCGCCTCCCCGTAGAAGGTCATCCACTCGGGGTCCGCCTCCGAGGACCCGCGCTCGAAGTACGCCCCCGCGCGGGCCAGCGCCTGCTCGCACCCCGTGCGGTCGGCGAGCCCCGCCCAGCCGCCCGCCTCGCGCAGTGCCAGCAGCGACATCAGCCGCGGCGAGCCCAGCGTCCGCGCCACCCGCTGGGCCGCCTGCGCCGCCCGTACCGCCTCCCGGGGTCTGCCCGCGTCCCGCGCGAGGAACGCCGTGTTGCAGAAGGCGTGCGCCTCAAGACCCGGATCCCCGGTCACCCGCGCGGTCGCCAGGGCCTCCGCGTAGTGCGAGCGCGCGTCGTCGAAGCGGCCCGAGTCGTGCGCCAGCCAGCCCACCGAGATGGCCAGTTCCCCGGCGCCCGAGTACAGCCGGTCCGCGGTCCGCTGCCGGGTCGCCCCCGCGTCCAGCAGCGCGTACGCGGCACGCAGGGGCGCCGCCGCGCGGCGGTAGAGCCCGTCCGCCCCGTGCCGGTCGTCCAGCAGCCGGATCCGGCGGACGGCCTCCTCCAGGGCACCCGCGTCGCTCGCACCCGCGCGGCGCACGGCGCGCTGCGCCGCCGAGGCGTCGGAGGCGAACCCGTAGGGGCTCAGCGAGGCGGCGGCCACCGTGGCGCCACCGCCGGTCATGAATGCGCGACGCAGCACGTCGCTCTCCTCGTGGTCGTGCGGGTCGTACGTGTCGTACCTGTCCTGCGTCTCATACGGCTCGTACGCCCCGCTGTTCTCACTCGTGGCGTTCGCCGGGTTGCCGGTTCGGGCCGGTGGTGCGTCCCCCGCGGCCCGTGCCCGGCGCCCGCGGACCGACGAGCGGGGCGCGAAGCCCAGGTCGGTCAGCGTGCGGCCGGGAAACATGTGCAGGAACACCCGTTCATAGGCGTAGTTGGGGCAGCGGATCTCGCCCGCTTCCACCCGGTGCACGTACCGCGCGTCACAGCTGACCCGCTCACCGATCTCGCGGGCGGCCCGCCGTACCGCCGCGGCGAACTCGGCCGGCGAGCGCGCTCCGCGCAGTTGCCGGAAGACGAGATTCGGCCGCGGTGGCCGAGGGGGCGTGGACGAGGGCACCGTTGACGACGCCATGGCCGGGTCCTCTCTGCGAACCGTCGAACCATGCCGGAACCGGGCGAGTTGTCCGTGTGCCGCCCTGTTTCCGGCGGGCATGAACGTACCTGCTGTGACGGAGTCACCACGCGGAGTTTGGCTACAAAACGGATATGTCCTCCGTGATCTGCCATGAACTGCCATCCTTTGCGGCTGACTTCCGCCGTAGCCGTTGACGGACCGGTTCGTTGGACTCTGTGGACCGGGAGCCCGCCCGACTCCCGACCCGCTTGTCCAGACAGGGATTCGTGTGGTGGAGGCCGGGATGATGACGACCAGCCGGAGCGACGATCCGTTAGAACCGCCGTGCGCGGACTGTGACGTGGTCACGGTGCCCGCCCGGCAGGGCCTCGAGGCGGTCGACATCCTGCGGCGCGGAGCCGGCGACGCGGTGGGCCTGGTGCTGCACGACGGCGGCGGCGCCACGCTCGGCTTCCTGGTGCCGCCGGGGACGGCCGCCGCGTGGGACGTACCGGGCAGCACCTGCACGGAGACCGACGGCCGCGGGCTGCGGCTGACACCCGCGCCTCCGGTGGAGGGCTCGGACTGGCTGCTGCCGCCCGGAGAGGCGGACCTGGCGACGGACCCCGCCGTCCTGCGCGAGGCACTCGGCGAGGCCCAGCGGCTGATCGAGGCGGTGGACGGCTGCAGCTGAGTCCCGCGCGGGCTCCGTGCCGCCCACCGGAAGGCCGGGAGAGCGGTCGGCCGCGCGTGCCTGGGACAATGGCGGCATGGGCAGGGCCAGGAGCGGTGGACGTGGACAGGGTGGCGGCGCGGAAGCCGTCACCGAGAACGTCGACGGCGGACTCGCCCAGCTCATTCCCGACCGGGACCGTTCGCGGGCCTGGACGCTGCTGATCGACGGGGCCCCGCAGTCGCACGTCGACCTGGACGACCCGTCGTACCTCTCCTTCGAGTACCAGCGCCGGTTCGGGCACGTCGTCGATCTCGCGGCCCCGCCCGGCAAGCCCCTGCAGGCCGTGCACCTCGGCGGGGGTGCCTTCACCCTGGCCCGGTACGTCGCGGCCACCCGCCCCCGCTCCACCCAGCAGGTCGTCGAGCGGGACGCGGCCTTGGTGCAACTGGTCCGGCGGGAGCTGCCGTTGGACGCCAGGGCGCGGATCCGGGTGCGTTCCGTGGACGCCCGGGAAGGACTCGCCAAGGTGCCGGACGGCTGGGCCGGTCTCGTCGTCGCCGATGTGTTCAGCGGGGCCCGCACCCCGGCCCATCTGACCTCGACCGAGTTCCTCGACGACGTCCGCAGGGCCCTCGCCCCCGGCGGGGTCTACGCCGCCAACCTCGCCGACGGGCCCCCGCTCGCGCATCTGCGCGGTCAGATCGCCACCGCCGCCGCCCGGTTCGCCGAACTCGCGCTGATCGCCGACCCCGCCGTGCTGCGCGGCAAGCGCTTCGGAAACGCCGTCCTGGTCGCCTCCGACGCGCCCCTGCCGGTCGCCGAGCTGACCCGGCGGGCCGCCTCAGACCCGCACCCGGGCCGGGTCCAGCACGGCAGGGAACTGCTCGACTTCACCGGCGGGGCCGTACCCGTCACGGACCTCGCGGCGGTCGCGTCACCGGCGCCGCCCGCGTCCGTCTTCCACTGATTCCCGCCGAACCCGGCGGCGGCAGAGGCTCGGCCTCAGTACGTGCCGATCTCCACCCGCGGCGGGCCGTCGTGCCAGGTGCAGAACACCGACACCCGGTCCGCGCCCGCGGTGAACTCCACCCGGATCCACGACTCCGTCTTCCACACCTGCATCGACCAGCCGGCCCCCGGGGTCGCCGACACCAGCGAAGCGGACGTCTCACCGAGGTCGAAGACCGCCCGGCCGCCCTTGGTGTCGTAGGCCTTGACCTCGCCCGAGGCGGCCGGAGGGGGAGGGGCGGGGGACGTCGCGGGCGGGCCGCTGCGGGACGGCTTCGGGTCCGGCTTCCGGCTCGCCCTGTCGGGCCCGTCCGACGGCTGCGGCGAGGTGCCCGCGTCCTTCGAGGGCTTCGAGGACGGCCGCTGCGTCGACGACGACAGCGCCTCAGACTGCTCCTCGGCGGCCGCGATCGGCAGGGCCCGGGGCGGGTCGTAGGCGGTGCCCTCCATCACGGTGCTGACGCCCCACCACGACAGCGTGACCGCCGCGCCCGTGGCGAGCAGCCAGGCCAGTCCGTGTACGAGTCCTCTGCGCATCGTCGGCCCATCTTGCCCCAGGAGCCCCACCGGTGTCGCGCCCGTGGAGGTATCCGGAGTTGTCCACAGGCTCCGGCGAGGCCCTCCCGGCATGGCGTACGGTGCCGCCCATGGCAAGTGTTCTCGTGGTCGAGGACGACCAGTTCGTACGCTCGGCGCTGATCCGGCAGCTGACCGACGCCTCGCACACCGTGCGCAGCGTGGGCACGGCGCTGGAGGCGCTGCGCGAGGTCGCCCATTTCCGCTTCGACGTGGTCGTACTGGACCTCGGACTGCCCGATCTCGACGGCTCCGAGGCCCTGAAGATGCTGCGCGGCATCACCGACGTCCCCGTGATCGTCGCCACTGCACGGGACGACGAGGCGGAGGTCGTGCGGCTGCTCAACGCCGGCGCGGACGACTACCTGACCAAGCCCTTCTCGGTGGAGCATCTCTCGGCCCGGATGGCGGCCGTGCTGCGCCGGGCCCGCTCCGGCGGCGGCGAGGCCGCGCCCTCACCCGTGATCAGGGTCGGCGGGCTCACCGTCGACCCGTTGCGCCGCCAGGCCGAACTGGACGGCGTACGGCTCGACCTGACGCGGCGCGAGTTCGATCTGCTCGCCTTCCTCGCCGGCCGGCCCGGCGTGGTCGTCCCCCGCAAGGAACTGCTCGCCGAGGTGTGGCAGCAGTCCTACGGCGACGACCAGACCATCGACGTCCACCTGTCCTGGCTGCGCCGGAAGCTGGGGGAGACGGCCGCCCGGCCGCGGTATCTGCACACCCTGCGGGGCGTCGGCGTGAAACTGGAGCCGCCCGCCGCGCAGCTGCCCGGAGCGGAGCAGCCGCGATGAGATGGGCCCTCGTGAAGGTGTCGCTGGCGGTGACCACGATGGTCGTGGTCGCCTTCGCGGTGCCGCTCGGTCTGGTCATCCGGGAGATGGCCCGCGACCGCGCCTTCTCCAACGCCGAGCGGGAGGCGGCCGCCGTCGCCCCCGCCCTGTCCATCACCACCGACCGCGACCAGCTCGAACGCGTCGTCGCCTCCGCCGGCTCCGACGCCGCGATGGCCGTGCACATCCCGGCGAGCGACGGCGGCGAGGCCCTCGATCTCGGCGAGCGGCGGGCCTCCGCCGAGGACATCGCGGCGGTGCGGACGCTGGGACGCGCCTCCACGTCCGCCGTGTCCGGCGGTTCGACGCTGCTCCAGCCGGTGGCGCTGAGCACCGGAGAGATCGCCGTGGTCGAGGTGTTCGTCCCCGAGGCCGAGGTCACCAACGGCGTCGGCACGGCCTGGGCGGTGCTGGCCGGGGTCGGCATCGCGCTGATCCTCGGCTCGGTCGCCGTCGCCGACCGGCTGGGCGTACGGATGGTGCGGCCCGCACAGCGGCTGGTCGAAGGGGCGCACGAGCTGGGGGAGGGCAAGCTGGGCGCCCGGGTCCGGGAGGAGGGGCCGACCGAACTGCGGCTGGCGGCCGTGGCGTTCAACTCCATGGCGGACCAGGTCGTCCAGCTCCTGGCCAACGAGCGGGAGCTGGCCGCCGACCTGTCCCACCGGCTGCGTACGCCGCTGACCGTGCTGCGGCTCAACGCCGCCTCCCTCGGCGACGGCCCGGCCGCCGAGCAGACCCGGGCGGCGGTCGAGCAGCTGGAGCGCGAGGTGGACACCATCATCCGCACCGCCCGGGACGCCAAACCGCAGACCGCCGCCGCCGGTCCCGGCGCCGGCTGCGACGCGGCCGAAGTGGTGCGCGAACGCATGGCGTTCTGGTCGGCGCTCGCCGAGGACGAGGGCCGCAAGTGGCGGATGGCCGGGGCCGACCGGCCGGTGCGCATACCCGTGGCCCGCGCCGATCTGGCCGCCGCCCTCGACGCGCTGCTCGGCAACGTCTTCCGCCACACCGCCGAGGGCACCGCGTTCGCGGTCGACGTGCACAACGGCGAGGACGCGGTGATCGTGCTCGTCTCCGACGCGGGCCCCGGCATAGCCGACCCCGAGGCGGCGATGGCCCGCGGCCGGGGGTCCGGCAGTGACGGCTCCACCGGGCTCGGCCTGGACATCGTGCGCCGGCTCGCGGAGGGCACCGGCGGGGACGTACGGATCGGCTCGTCGGTGCTCGGCGGCACGGAGGTGCGGATCTGGATCCAGCTCGACGGACGCGAGCGCGCACCCCGCAGACGCGGGCACCGGGGGGCCGTACGGCGGCGCAGACCGGGCCGCCAGGGCGCCTCCTTTAACCGGTCCCGATCCCTTCCTTAAGCGCACCCTAAGATCACCGACGGCCTCCCGGAACAGGAACTTTGTCCGAATCCGGATCGCTAGCGTGCTGCCGCACACCCCCCGAACGGCAACGAAGGCAGGCACGCGATGAGCACGCACCGGCGCAGGGTCAGCGGCAGGAACAAGGTGATCGGCGCGGTGGTCGCGGCGGCCGTGGCCGGCGGCGGCGCGTTCCTGTTCACCAGCACCGCCCAGGCGGCCGGTGTCGGCGCGGCGTACACGAGGACCAGCGAGTGGTCGACCGGCTACACCGCCCAGTACGTGGTGACCAACAACAGCGGCGAGCGGGACCAGGACTGGAAGCTGGAGTTCGACCTGCCCGCCGGCACCGAACTCGGCTCGCTGTGGAACGCCGAGGCCGGCGTGAGCGGCCGGCGCGTCACCGTGACGCCCGCCAAGTGGGACACCGACGGCTTGGCCGCCGGCGAGTCCGTCACCGTCGGCTTCGTCGCCAAGGGCACCGGCGACCCGACCGGCTGTCTGGTCGACGGCGCCGCGTGTGGCACGGACAGCGCCCCCACGCCCGAACCCAGCGGCCGTCCCACCGACGCCCCCACCCCCACCACCCAGCCGTCCCCCACCGAGGAGCCGACAGAGAGCGAGGAGCCGACCGCCGAGCCCACCGAGAGCACCGGCACGGGGTCGGGCACCAACGCCGGGTTCGCGCCGTACGTCGACACCTCCCTCTTCCCCGCCTTCGACCTGGTGGCGAGCGCCGAGGCGACCGGCGTGAAGAACTACAACCTCGCCTTCATCACCGACGGTGGCGGCTGCACCCCCAAGTGGGGCGGCGTCAGCGACCTCGGCGGCAACGCCGTGGCCGGGCAGATCGGCGCGCTGCGCGCCAAGGGTGGCGACGTCCGCGTCTCCTTCGGCGGCGCGGCCGGCTCGGAACTGGGCACCACCTGCACCTCGGTCGACGCGCTCGCCGCCGCCTACACCAAGGTCGTCGACACCTACAAGCTCACCAAGGTCGACTTCGACGTCGAGGGCGGCGCCCTGCCCAACGCGGCCGCCAACACCCGCCGCGCGCAGGCCATCGCCAAGCTGCAGAAGGCCAACCCGGACCTGGACGTCTCCTTCACCCTTCCGGTGATGCCGGAAGGCCTCACGCAGGACGGTGTCAGCCTCCTCGCCGACGCCAAGAAGAACGGCGTGCGGATCGACGCCGTCAACATCATGGCCATGGACTACGGCCCCGCCTACAGCGACGACATGGGCACCTACGCCGAACAGGCCGCCACCGCCACCCAGGCCCAGATCAAGGGCGTCCTCGGGCTGAGCGACAGCGAGGCGTGGAAGACGGTCGCCGTCACCCCGATGATCGGCGTCAACGACGTCGTCACCGAGATCTTCAAGGTCGAGGACGCCACCCAGCTGGTGAACTTCGCCAAGTCCAAGGGCCTGGGCTGGCTGTCGATGTGGTCCGGCACCCGGGACCAGCAGTGCCCCGGCGGCACCAAGCCGTCCGCCGACGCCACGTGCAGCTCGATCCTCCAGGACAAGTTCGCCTTCTCCAAGGCGTTCGCCGCCTACAACTGAGCGTCCGTCACGACCGAGCGGGCCGCACCGACCGGGCGGCCCGACAACAAGCCCTCACGGAACAACGGGGAAGCGCGTGCCCCGGCCGGTCCACCCCCCACCCGGCCGGGGCACCCGCACGTCCGGTGGCAGCCGGACACGCGAACGGGGCGCGGCACTCCCCTAGGGCACCGCGCCCCGCCCCCCGTACCCCGCGTCCCCCGTTCCCCGGACCCGGGAGCAGGTCAGATGCCCTCGGGCTCCGGGAGCACTCCCGACTTGGCCGCACGCGCGTACCACAGGGCGCTGGACTTGGGGGTGCGCTGCTGGGTGACGTAGTCGACGTACACCGCGCCGAAGCGCTTCTCGTAGCCGTACGCCCACTCGAAGTTGTCCAGCAGCGACCACAGGAAGTAGCCGCGCACGTCCGCGCCGTCCGTGATGGCCCGGCGCACCGCCGAGAGGTGGCCGTGCAGATAGGCGACGCGCTCCGGGTCGTGCACCTTGCCGTCGGCGTCCGGCTTGTCGTCGTAGGCGGCGCCGTTCTCGGTGATGTACAGCGGCAGTCCGGGCGCCTCCCGGTGGTAGCGCATGATCAGCTCGTGCAGGCCGGTCGGGTCGACGGACCAGCCCATCTCGGTCTGCTCGCCCGGCGACTGGTGGAAGGCGACGTCGTCCGCGGCGGGCCACGGCGAGTGCTCGCTCGCCCCGTGACCGTCGGCCCGCGGGCCCCTGGCGTTCGGGTCGGCCGCCGACACCAGCGTGGGCGTGTAGTAGTTGAGGCCGAGGGCGTCCAGCGGCTGGTGGATCAGATCCAGGTCGCCGTCCTCGATGCACGACCAGTCCGTGACCGAGGAGGTCGCCTCCAGCAGCGTCTCCGGGTAGGCGCCGTGCAGGATCGGGCCGTGGAAGACACCGCCCGACAGGTCGTCGATCTTGCGCGCCGCCGCCACGTCCGCCGGGTCGCTCGGCGAAAGGGGACGGATCACTCCCGTGTTGAGGCTGAGCGACACCTGGTTGCGGGCCGGCATCACCGAGCGCAGCGCCTTGGTGCCCAGACCGTGGGCCAGGTTCAGGTGGTGGGCGGCCCTCAGCGCGGACGCCGGGTCGGTACGGCCGGGCGCGTGCACGCCGGACGCGTAGCCCAGGAAGGCGCTGCACCAGGGCTCGTTGAGCGTGATCCACTGCTCCACGCGGTCGCCGAGCGCCTCGGCCACGATCTGCGCGTACTCCGCGAAGCGGTACGCGGTGTCCCGCTCCGGCCAGCCGCCCGCGTCCTCCAGTTCCTGCGGCAGGTCCCAGTGGTAGAGGGTGACGGCCGGCTTGATGCCCTTCGCCAGCAGCTCGTCGACCAGCCGGCGGTAGAAGTCCAGGCCGCGCTGCACGGCCGGGCCGCGGCCGGTCGGCTGCACCCGCGACCAGGAGACGGAGAATCGGTAGGCGCCCAGGCCCAGGTCCGCCATCAGCGCCACGTCGTCGCGGTAGCGGTGGTAGTGGTCGACAGCGATGTCACCGTGGTCGCCGCCGGCCGTCTTGCCCGGTGTGTGGCTGAAGGTGTCCCAGATGGAAGGGGTACGTCCGTCCTCCCGCACCGCCCCCTCGATCTGGTACGCGGAGGTCGCGGCGCCCCAGAGGAAGGCGGGAGGAAAGGTCACCGGGGTCGCCGGCGTTGCGGAGTCAGACATGGAAGCGCTCCCATTGGAGGTCGTGGAAGACCGACGAGTACGGAAAGACAGGGGAGAGTGGAGGGGCCGAGGCGGCGGTGACCCGGCCCCCAGGGGTACGAGACGGACGGGCGTCAGCCCTTGACGGCGCCCTGCATGATGCCGCCCACGATCTGCTTGCCGAAGATCGCGAAGACCAGCAGCAGGGGGAGCGTCCCCAGCAGCGCACCCGCCATGATCAAGGACTGGTCCGGGGTGAAACCGCGCCCCAGGCCCGCGACCGCGACCTGCACGGTCGGGTTGCCGGTCTGGGTGAGCACCAGGAACGGCCACAGGAAGTCGTTCCAGGCCTGCACGAACATCAGCATGCCGAGCACGGCCATCGCCGGCCGCGCGGCCGGGAACACCACGTGCCACACCACGCGCCAGCTGCCCGCGCCGTCGACCCGGGCGGCCTCGATCACCTCGTCCGGCAGCGCCTGGAGCAGGTACTGCCGCATGAAGAACACGCCGAACGCGCTCACCAGCGACGGGAAGATGACCGCCTGCAACTGGTCGGTCCAGTCCAGCTTGGCGACCATCATGTACAGCGGGATGATGCTGAGCTGCGGCGGGATCATCATCGTGCCGATGACCAGCAGCATCAGCGCGTTACGGCCCTTGAAGCGCAGCTTGGCGAAGGCGAACCCGGCGACCGTCGACAGCACCACGATGGTCACCGCGGAGACGCCCGCCACGATCGTGGTGTTGAGGAAGGCCTCGCCGAGGTTGGCGTCGGTCCAGGCGATCTCCAGGTTCTTGAACAGGTTGGAGCCGAACCAGAACGGCGGCGGCGTCTGCGCCAGTCGCTGGTTGTCCCGGGAGGCGGCGATCGCCGTCCAGATCAGCGGGAAGAGCGACACGAGCGTGAACACGATCAGGATCGCGTACGCGATCGGACCGCCGTGCAGCGTGCCGCCCGCACGCGCGGACTTGGGCAGACGCGAGCGCTTCTGCTTGGCGGGCGGTGTCTCGGGGGGCGTCACAGTCGTCGTCACGGCCACAACTCCTTAACTGCTGGCGCGCAGCCGGCGCGAGATGACGTGGTTGATGATGCCGATGACGATCAGGATCGCGAACATCGTCCAGGCGATCGCCGAGGCACGGCCCAGGTGCTGGTTCACCCAGCCCTGCTCGTACAGGTACAGGCCGAGCGTCTGGAACTGGTGCTCCCCGCCGCCCGACGCGCTCTTGTTGGGGTCGAACAGCAGCGGCTCACCGAAGACCTGGCTGGCGCCGATCGTCGAGACGACGACGGTGAACAGGATCGTGGGACGCAGCGAGGGCAGCGTCACATGGATGAACTGCTTCCAGCGGCTGGCGCCGTCCAGCGCCGCCGACTCGTACAGGTCCTGCGGGATCGCCTGCATCGCGGCCAGGTAGATCAGCGCGTTGTAGCCGGTCCAGCGCCAGATGATGATCGTCGAGACGGCGAACTGACCGGCCCACTTGTCGTCCTGCCAGGCGATCGGGTCGACCCCGACGAAGTCCAGAGCCCAGTTGATCATGCCGTAGTCACGGCCGTAGAGCAGCACGAACACCAGGGTGGCGGCGGCGATCGAGGTGGCGTACGGAGCGAGCATCGCGACCCGGTAGAAGGTCGAACCGCGCAGCTTGTAGTTGAGGATGTGGGCGATGCCCATCGCCATCATCAGCTGCGGAACGGTCGAGATGATGCCGATCGTGAGCGTGTTCTGCGCCGCGTTCCAGAAGAAGTCGTCGTCGAAGATCCGGGTGTAGTTCCGCAGCCCGACCCAGTTCATGTCGGTCGGCGCGGTCAGCTCCACCTGGTGCAGCGAGGCCCAGCCGGTGTAGAGCAGCGGGAACAGTCCGAAGGCGGCGAACAGCAGGAAGAACGGCGAGACGAACGCGTACGGGCTCCAGCGCGCGTCCCGCTGCCAGCGGCGGGACAGTTTGGCCCGGCGCCGCTCGTCCTTGTCCGCCGAGGAGCCTGCGGGCGGACGGCCCGGGGCCGCGCCCCCCTTGACGGGGAGCGCGGCGGTGTCGTGACGGGTGGCCATTCGGGTCACTTGTCCAGGTTGTTGTCGATGGTCTTGGTGGCCGTCTCCCAGGCCTCCTTGGGCGACTTGCCCTTGGCCACCAGGATCACGCCGTTGTCACCCAGGCCCTGCCCGATGATCTGGTCCTTCGGACCGATGATCTGGACGGGGATCTGCTTGGCGGCCTCGGCGAAGATCTGACCGATCGGGGCGTCGCCCGTCATGTCGTTCTTCGCCCCGGTGACCGCCTTGTCCTCGTACGCGGCCTGCGCGCTCGGGAAGCTGCCCTGCACCTCGAACAGCTTGACCTGCTGCTCCGGCGCGGTCAGCCAGGCCACCAGCTTCTTCGCCTCTTCGACGTTCTTGCCGCTCTTCGGCACGGTCAGGAACGAACCGCCCCAGTTGCCGGCCTTGGGCGGCACCGCGACGTCCCACTTGCCGGCGGCGTCCGGCTGCGACTTGCCCTTGATGTAGCCGAGCATCCACGGCGGGCAGGAGATCGCGGCGAACTTGTTGTTGGCGATCGTCTGGTCCCAGGCGGGCTGGAACTGCGTCTGGGCGCCGACCAGTCCGTCCTCGGCGGCCTTCGCGGCCAGGTCGAAGGCGTTCTTGACGGCGGGGTTGGTCTTGTAGATGACCTCGCCGTCGGCGTCGTAGAAGCGCTCCTCCTCGCTGCTCAGGATGGCGTTGAGCAGACCGCCGGGGGAGTCCATGAACGTGGTGCCCTTGGGGGCCTTCTTCTTGTACTGCTCGCCGACCTCGACCAGCTTGGCCCAGTCGCCGGCCCACAGCTTGGCGACCTCTTCACGGTCGGTGGGCAGGCCCGCCTTCTCGAACAGGTCCTTGCGGTAGCAGATGGCCATCGGACCGATGTCGGTGCCCAGGCCGATGGTCTGGCCGTCCTTGGTGGTGGCCTGCTGCCACTTCCACTCGAGCCAGTCCGCCTTGTTCACACCCGACGCCTTGGAGAGGTCCTCCAGCTTGGCGGACTGGGTGGCGACGATCTCGGCGATGTTGCCGACCTCGACGGCCTGGACGTCCTGCAGACCGCTGTTGGTGGTCAGGTGGTTGAGCAGAGCGGGGTAGTAGTTCTCGTTCCGCTCGACGACGTTCTCTTCGATGTTGATGTCGGGGTTGAGCTTCTCGTACTCGTCGTAGAGTCCGGCTTCCTTGAAGCCCATGGTGCCGAAGAGACCCAGGGTGATCGTCGTCTTGCCCTCGCCGCCGCCCGACGAGGAATCGGAGTCGTCTCCGCCGTCGTCGGCACAGCCGGCCAGCAGCCCGGTGCCCAGCGACACCACGGCCGCGATGGCCAGCGCCTTGCGGGCGATGGGCTTCCCCCCGCCCGAGCGCTGCCGGGAGAGGGGGAGGGTACGTGCTCGCATTGCGTCCTCCTGTTGCCCTGACGTGCCGACCCCCCGGCCAACGGCGTTGTTGGACCGTATTCTGCGCGTTGCGGCTCGGGCGGGGAACGTGCGGGTTGTGTATGTGTCAGGTACCGTGGGAGCGCTCCCACAAGTGATGTGTTGAAGAGTCCCGGGTCCGGGCGGGGGTGTCAAGGGAACAGACGCGGCAAAGTGCGTTCAGTTATCTGCCTGTTAACTTGCCGCCGGGGTCACGCCTTACGGAACCACGGAGTCCGCCCGCTGTCCTCCCGGCGGTGGTCAACGCCACTGAAGGGGCTGTTACATTCCAGGCCAGCGTGACACACGAAGGAAGGCGGAGCCGATGGCAAGCCACGGAGCGCGGGGCCGAAGCGGCGGCCGGCCCACCCTCGAAGAGGTGGCCGCGCGTGCCGGTGTCGGCCGCGGCACCGTCTCCCGTGTGATCAACGGATCGCCCCGGGTGAGCGACGCCACACGCGCCGCCGTGGAGGCGGCGGTCGCCGAGCTGGGGTACGTCCCCAACACGGCCGCCCGCGCGCTGGCCGCCAACCGCACGGACGCCATCGCCCTGGTCGTTCCCGAGCCGGAGACCCGGTTCTTCTCCGAGCCGTACTTCTCCGACATGCTCCGGGGTGTCGGCGCGGCGCTCTCCGACACCGAGATGCAGCTGCTGCTGATCTTCGCGGGCAGTGACCGGGAGCGGCAGCGGCTCGCCCAGTACCTCGCCGCGCACCGTGTGGACGGCGTCCTGCTGGTCTCGGTGCACGCCGACGACCCGCTGCCCGACATGCTGTCCCAGCTGGAGATCCCGGCGGTGATCAGCGGTCCCCGTTCGGCCGGGGAGACGCTCACCTCGGTGGACTCCGACAACTACGGCGGCGCCCGTCAGGCCGTCGAGCACCTCATCGGCCGGGGCCGGCGCACCATCGCCCACATCACCGGCCGCCTCGACGTCTACGGTGCCCAGCGGCGTATAGACGGCTACCGCGACGCCCTGCGGGAGGCCGGCCACGAGGTGGACGACCTGCTGATCGAGCCGGGTGACTTCTCCGAGGGCGGCGGCCGGCGCGCCATGGCGGCCCTGCTGGAGCGCCGTCCCGACCTGGACGCCGTCTTCGCCGCCTCCGACGTCACCGCGGCGGGTGCCCGTCAGACCCTGCGCGAGGCGGGCCGGCGCATCCCCGACGACGTGGCGCTGGTCGGCTACGACGACTCCGCCATCGCCCGCCACATGGAACCGCCGCTGACCAGCGTGCGCCAGCCGATCGAGGAGATGGGCCGCGCGATGATCGACCTCCTTCTCGCCGAGGTCGCCGACCGCCGCCCGTCCGTCTCACGGGGTCTGGACCGGCGCCAGATGGTGCTGGCCACGGAGCTGGTGGCCCGCGCCTCGTCGTGACACCGCGCGGGACCGGCCCGGTGCCGCGCGCCGGCCGCGGCTTCGCGGCTTTCGGAAATGAGTTCAGCCGGTGACCTCCGTGCGAGGTCACCGGCTGACTGGTGAGGGTGAGTGACGGGACTTGAACCCGCGACTTCCTGGACCACAACCAGGTGCTCTACCAGCTGAGCTACACCCACCATGGCCTTGTCGGTTGAGGTCAGTGACTTCCCCGACCGGCCGAGAAAAAGTGTACATGCTCCGAAGGGGTGCTCGCGCACGCCTTTTCCCGGGGGCCTGCCCGGCCCCCTCGGCGCCCCTACTGAGCAGGCAGGACGTGCTTGGCGGCGATCTTCTTCGCGGTCTCCGAGTCGGGCCCCGGCTGCGGTACGAACACGGCCTCGCGGTAGTAGCGCAGTTCCGCGATGGACTCGCGGATGTCGGCGAGGGCGCGGTGGTTGCCGTTCTTCTCCGGGCTGTTGAAGTACGCCCTCGGGTACCAGCGGCGGGCCAGTTCCTTGACGCTGGACACGTCCACGATGCGGTAGTGCAGGTAGTCCTCCAGGGTCGGCATGTCCCGCAGCAGGAAGCCGCGGTCGGTGCCGACGGAGTTGCCGCACAGGGGGGCCTTGCCCGGCTCCTTGACGTGCTCCCGCACATAGTCGAGGACCCGCTGCTCGGCGTCCTCGAGCGTCGTGCCGCCCTCCAGCTCGGCGAGCAGCCCGGACGCGGTGTGCATCTCGCGCACCACCTCCGGCATCGTCTCCAGGGCCCGCTCCGGCGGGCGGATGACGATGTCCACGCCCTCGCCGAGCACGTTCAGCTCGGAGTCGGTGACGAGGGCGGCCACTTCGATGAGCGCGTCGTCCGACAGCGAGAGGCCGGTCATCTCGCAGTCGATCCACACCATGCGATCGTTCATATGTCTAACCTTACGGCTCGGTAGGCCGTGCGGACCCCGCTGGTCGTACCGACGGTGTCGCTGTGAACATCACAGGGCCCGGGCATGCCGACGGGCCGGGAGCCGCGGCCCCCGGCCCGTCGAGTGCCGGTGTCACCTCAGTGCGCGCTGCGCTGCCCCGGTACGCCCGGTGCCGAGGCCGTCAGGGACGGGCCCAGCGCGCCGGCCGCCGCCGTGCGGCGGGACTGGTGCGGCAGCGGGGTGTCCGGGTGCAGCGCGGGCGGCATCGGGTGCCCCGGATGGCCGGGCGGGCCGGACGGGACGGTCCCCTGGGTGGCCGGGGCCGCGTCGCCGTCCTGGTTCCGGTCGGCCTGCGGGCGCCGCGCGCGGTACGCGGCCCGGTAGGCGGCCGGGGACGAGCCCAGCTGGCGCCGGAAGTGGCCGCGCAGGGCGACCGGCGAGCGGAAGCCGCAGCGGCCGGCGACCTCGTCCACCGAGTAGTCCGACGTCTCCAGCAGGCGCTGCGCCTGGAGCACCCGCTGCGTGATCAGCCACTGCAGCGGCGCACTGCCGGTCAGCGAGCGGAACCGGCGGTCGAACGTACGACGGCTCATGTACGCGCGTGCCGCCAGCGTCTCCACGTCGAACTGTTCGTGGAGATGCTCCAGCGCCCAGGCGACGACCTCCGCGAGCGGGTCGGCGCCGATCTCCTCCGGTAAAGACCTGTCGAGGTAGCGCTCCTGACCGCCGCTGCGGCGCGGCGGGACCACCAGGCGCCGGGCGAGCGCGCCGGCCGCCTCGTTGCCGTGGTCCGTGCGCACGATGTGCAGGCACAGGTCGATCCCGGCCGCGGTGCCGGCCGAGGTCAGCACGTCGCCGTCGTCCACGAAGAGTTCCCGCGGGTCGACGTGCACCGACGGATAGCGTTTGGCCAGCGTCGGCGCGTACATCCAGTGTGTGGTCGCGGGCCGGCCGTCCAGCAGTCCCGCCGCCGCGAGGACGAAGGCGCCGGTGCACAGCCCGACGATGCGGGCGCCCTCCTCATGGGCCCGGCGCAGTGCGTCGAGCGCCTCCTCCGGTGGCGGGGAGGTGATCGAACGCCAGGCCGGCACGACGACGGTGCCCGCCCGGGATATGGCCTCCAGGCCATGTGGTGCGGTGAGTTCCAGGCCCCCTGTGGTCCGCAGCGGGCCGTCCTCGCCTCCGCACACCAGCAGGCGGTAGCGCGGTACGCCGGCGTCCTGGCGGTCAACCCCGAACACCGACAGCGGTATGGAACTCTCGAAGATGGGGCCGCCGCTGAACAGCAGCACCGCGACGATCTCCTTGCGGCGTCGCCCGGAGAGTTTCCGGGCCGCGGTTTCCGGCGCGGCAGTGGAGTCGTGGCTCATACTGCTAAGCCCCCCTCGGTGGTCGCGGCTCCTCGGTTGTGTCGCTCCTGCACGTTTCCCCTCGGTCCTGCACGAGTCCCCCGCCGTACGACGTCAAGATCGAATCTACTGTGTCCCGTTGCGCCCGGGTGGCCAGTTCGTCACCCGGCACATTGTCGACTTGGCAACTTGGCGTGAAGCATTCGATCACGAAGGGTTGCACTCGTGGGGCGTGCAGGGAAGTGCGCCTTGTCGCAGTGGCCAATCCCCGTAGGGTGCGCAGGGCCCGCTGGACCCTTTCCGTGCAGGTCGAACGGGGATTGGGGGGTGGTCACGGCAGGGGATGCACACCGGCCGGAAGTTGGCTGAAAAGATACGGGCGGGGGCGCGGAAACCGGTCAACCGACCGGTGTGTCCCCGCCATCGTGCGGCGGCCGTGCGGCGAGCCGCTGGGAACGGCGCATCAGCAGCCGGCAGACGCCGGTGACGGCCGCCAGGCCGAACGCGGCACCGGCGGCCCCCGCCAGTGAGGAGCCGCACCACACCAGGACCACTGGGACGAGCAGACAGCTGAACGCTGCCCAGCGGACCACGTCGGTCACCGGGTCGCGGGAGGGCGGTGCCGTACGGTCCCGCTCGGGGGTGGGACCCGGTCCGGACATGAGGTGCTCCCTGTGGCGTGGCTCACGGAGTTCAACGCACGGCCGGCTCCTCGGTCACTGCTGGCCCGGGGCGGACGACCCGGAAGGCCCCACTCCCGCCGTCCGGTGAATCCCGCGCAAACCACCTGTACAGGGCAGCAACCGTTGCGTGACGGGCGGCCCCTCGTGCATGCTCCGGGGAACCCGCCTGCCGGTACGCGCCGGGTCTGGGCTCAGGAGGCGTGCCGCCGTACCCTTGGGGGTATGGGGTTGGGAAGACCATTCCCGGACACAGCTCCGCCGCACACTGTCGTCCCCATAGAAGGATCACCACCCCGAGACAGCCATGGCCGGTCATGAATTCTTCGAACCCGCGGACCGCAAGCGGCCGGTCGCCGATCCCACGGCGGCCGAACCCCTGGCGGCGGAGGAATCACGTCATCCCTGCGACCCCGCGTTCCGGCACGGCGTGGTGGTCGGCTTCGACGGCTCCACCTCCAGCGAGCGGGCCCTCGCCTACGCCATCGGCATGGCGCGGCGCTTCGGCTCGGGCCTGATCATCGTCCACGTCGCCAACCGGCTGCCCACCACGGTGTGGGCGGGCTGCGAGCCCCCTGTCTTCGTCGACGTCCCGGACCACCGCACGGAGGTGCTCGGACTCGAGCTCGCCTGTGCGGACTATCTGGCCGAGGTGCCGTGGATCCTGGTCGAGCGTGGCGGGGACATCTGCCACGAACTCGAAGAGGTGGGGCGGGAGTACGAAGCCGACGCGATTGTCGTGGGTTCCACCCACGGGCTCGTGGGGCGGCTTTTCGGGTCGGTCGCGGGGAGGCTGGCGAAGCGGGCGCAGCGGCCGGTGGTCGTCATTCCGTGAGTTGGGGACGGGCCCCCGCGTGTTGACTGGCAACACGCGGGGGCCCGTCCCGTTCGTCGGCCTGCGCGGGTGAGTGGGGGCTGGTCGCGCCCACGCGGCGGAGCCGCATATCGATACAGCCCCGCGCCCCTGGGGGTGTTCGTGCGGGCCGGGATCCGAGGGTGATCCGGGCTCGCCCCTGAGCTGTCCTACTCCACCGTTACCGACTTGGCGAGGTTGCGGGGCTTGTCGATGTCCCGGCCGAGGGCCAGGGCCGTGTGATAGGCGAGGAGTTGGAGGGGGATGCCCATCAGGATCGGGTCCAGCTCGTCCTCGTTCTTGGGGACGACGACCGTGTGGTCGGCCTTCTCCTGCTCCTGGTGGGCGACCGCGACGATCCGGCCGCTGCGGGCCTTGATCTCCTCCATGGCCGCGCGGTTCTTCTCCAGCAGGTCGTCGTCCGGGACGATCGCGACCGTGGGGAGAGCCGGCTCGATCAGGGCCAGCGGACCGTGCTTGAGCTCGGAGGCCGGGTAGGCCTCGGCGTGGATGTACGAGACCTCCTTGAGCTTCAGGGAGGCCTCGCGGGCCACCGGGTAGCCCCGGACGCGGCCGATGAAGAGCATCGAGCGGGCCTCGGCGTACTCCAGGGCCAGCTTCTTGATCTCCTCCTCCTGCTCCATGATCTCGGCGATCTGGGCGGGGAGGCGGCGCAGGCCCTCGATGATCCGCTTGCCGTCGCGCACCGACAGGTCGCGGGTGCGGCCCAGGTGCAGGGCGAGCAGGGCGAAGGCGACCGTGGTGTTGGTGAAGCACTTGGTGGACACCACGCACACCTCGGGGCCGGCGTGCACGTAGACGCCGCCGTCCGCCTCGCGGGCGATCGCGGAGCCGACGACGTTGACCACGCCCAGCACCCGCGCGCCCTTGCGCTTCAACTCCTGCACGGCGGCCAGCACGTCGTACGTCTCACCGGACTGGGAGACCGCGATGTACAGGGTGTCGGGGTCCACGACCGCGTTGCGGTAGCGGAACTCGGAGGCCGGCTCGGCGTCGGCGGGGATGCGGGCCAGCTCCTCGATCATCTGCGCGCCGATCATGCCGGCGTGGTACGAGGTGCCGCAGCCGAGGATTTTCACCCGGCGGATCCGGCGCGCCTCACGGGCGTCCAGGTTGAGCCCGCCGAGGTGCACGGTGGAGAAGCGGTCGTCGATCCGGCCGCGCAGCACGCGGTCCACGGCCTCGGCCTGCTCGTGGATCTCCTTGTGCATGTACGTGTCGTGGCCGCCCATGTCGTAGGAGGCGGCCTCCCACTCCACGGTGGTGGGCTCGGCGGTGGTGCGCGTGCCCTCGGTGGTGTAGGTGCGGAAGTCGTCGGCCTTCAGCGTCGCCATCTCGCCGTCGTCCAGCGTCACGATCTGCCGGGTGTGGGCGACCAGCGCGGCGATGTCGGAGGCGACGAACATCTCCTTCTCGCCGATGCCGAGGACGACCGGGGAGCCGTTGCGGGCCACGACGATGCGGTCCGGGAAGTCGGCGTGCAGCACGGCGATGCCGTAGGTGCCCTCGATGAGGCGCACGGTCTCGCGGACCTTGTCCTCCAGCTTCTCGGCCGTCGAGCGGGCGATCAGGTGGACGAGGACCTCGGTGTCCGTCTCGGAGAGGAACTCGACGCCGTCGGCCTCCAGCTTGCGGCGCAGGTCGGCGGCGTTGTCGATGATGCCGTTGTGGACGACGGCGACCTTGCCCTCGGCGTCCAGGTGCGGGTGGGCGTTCACGTCGGAGGGGGCGCCGTGGGTGGCCCAGCGGGTGTGGGCTATGCCGGTGGTGCCCTTGAAACGCGCCGGGACCTTCGCCTCCAGGTCGCGCACCCGGCCCTTGGCCTTGACCATCTTCAGGCCGGCCGTCTTCGGGGACGTGACGACGATGCCCGCCGAGTCGTAGCCGCGGTACTCCAGGCGCTGGAGGCCCTCGAGCAACAGGGGAGCGACCTCACGCCTGCCGATGTATCCGACGATTCCGCACATATACGTAGGTTCCTAGCCGTAGACGATGCGGCGCAGCTGCCGGAGTGAGAGCTCCGGCGGCGCCACCGCTCGGTATCTGAGGTCCGCCTCGATCCGTTCGAAGATCGCCGCGTTCACCAGGCCCTGGGCCTGGAGCTCGCGGTGGCGGCGACGGACGTACTCCTCGGTCGTCTCGTCGAAGTAGGCGAGCACGTCCTGGACCACGCGCAGCGCCTCGCCCCGGCTGAGGGGCGTGGACCGCGTCAGATGATCAACAAGTTCGTCGTGCACCCGATGATCCTGAGGTACCGGAGGCGGTTTCGCAAGAAACGTGCCCGATATCGGGCAGGCGGCCGTGGATGGACGTTACATGCGCTTGAGGATCGCCTGTTTGGCGAGGGTGAACTCCTCGTCGGTGAGCACCCCGGACCGGTGCAGCTCGCCCAGCTCCCGCAGCCGGCGCAGCAGGGCGTCGTGGTCGTCCTCGGCCGTGGTGGGCGCCGGCTGCCGGTCGGCCTCGGGCTCCTGCGGCCGGTCGTCGGCGGGTGCCGCGGGATGCGGCAGACGGGCCTGGACGGCGGCGGCGACGAGCGCCATCAGGGGGTCCTTCTTGAAACCCCACAGCTCCACCGAGTTCGGGTCGTACTTGGCCGGGGCCTTGGTGGGGGCGTTCCGCACGAGGAAGCGCAGATGCCCGTTCTCCAGACCGGCGGCCGGCTGCCACTCCACGCCCGTCAGGTCCGTCACCGCGAGGGTGCGGGTGCCGGCGGCGGCCTTGGCGTCCTCCGTCTTCCAGTTCCACTCCAGCCGGATCCGCTCGCCGTCGAAGCTCACCGTCCCGTCCCCCGCGGACACTGACAGCGGCACCGGCGGACCGGGCAGCAGATACTCGGTGACCGGGTCGGAGGGGACCTGGTCCAGCAGCAGGGCGGTGCGGACCTCCTCCGTGAAGTACTCGGCGACGCCGTAACGGTCGGAGTCGACGATCAGCTGGTAGGGGTCGTGCGGCTCGGTGAGCCGGCCGCCGGCCGCGTGCAGCAGCGGGTCGGCGCCGTCCCGCAGCCGCAGCCTGAGCCGCCCCGCCTTCTTGCCCTGCTCGAACGATATCCCCGCCAACGCGTGCAGAGGCAGCACCAGTTCACCCAGGGTCCTGCGCAGCAGACCGACGTTCTTGTCCCGTCCGGGAGTCAGTCGCAGGGCCTCCCCGTCGAACGTCCACGTACCGTCCTTCTGGATGATTTCCGCCATGGGGTGATTGTTTCACCGGATCTGCGGGAGAGTGGTCTATACCCTGTCCGGCTTCCCTTGCGGAGCCCCGGAGTTGAGTCACGGCTCCACCCGCGGAGCCACGAGGTTGAGAAGGGAGCGCGTGTGAGACGGCAACGACGGCACCACGGAACGACTCCCCGTACCACCCGACTGCTCGGATCCCTGCTGCTGGTCGTGGCGGCCGGGGCCGTCATGGTGGGAGCGGCCCCCGCGCAGAACGACCGGCCCGCCCGGGGCGCGGCCCCCGTCCCGCTGGACCGGGTGATCCCGGCGCCCGTCTCGGTGGCGCCGGGCGGTGCGCCGTACCGCATTACGGAGAGCACCCGGATCCGGGTCGACGGCTCCCGCGAGGCCCGCCGCGTCGGCGAGTACCTCGCGCAGGTGCTGCGGCCCTCCACCGGCTACCCGCTGCCGGTCACCGACCACGGCAAGGCCGGCATCCACCTGCGGATCGCCGCGGGCCCCTACGGCAGCGAGGGCTACCGGCTGCACAGCGGCCGCTCGGGCGTCACCCTCACCGCCGCCGGGCCCGCCGGGCTCTTCCACGGCGTGCAGACCCTGCGTCAGCTGCTCCCCGCGGCCGTCGAGAAGGACACCGAACAGCCCGGACCCTGGCTGGTGGCGGGCGGCACCGTCACCGACACCCCGCGCTTCGGCTGGCGCGGCGCCATGCTCGACGTCTCCCGGCACTTCTTCTCCGTCGACGAGGTCAAGCGCTACATCGACCAGATCGTCCTGTACAAGATCAACAAACTGCATCTGCACCTCAGCGACGACCAGGGCTGGCGCATCGCCATCGACTCCTGGCCGCGGCTGGCCACCTACGGCGGCTCCACCGAGGTCGGCGGCGGCCCCGGCGGCTTCTACACCAAGGACGACTACCGGGAGATCGTCCGCTACGCCGCCTCCCGTCACCTCGAGGTGATCCCCGAGATCGACATGCCGGGCCACACCAACGCGGCCCTCGCCTCCTACGCCGACCTCAACTGCGACGGCGTGGCGCCCCCGCTCTACACCGGGACCGAGGTCGGCTTCAGCTCGCTGTGCGTCGGCAAGGAGATCACGTACGACTTCGTGGACGACGTGGTGCGCGAGATCGCCGCGCTCACGCCCGGCCGCTACCTCCACATCGGCGGTGACGAGGCGCACTCCACCCCGCACGAGGACTTCGTGGCGTTCATGAAGCGGGTGCAGCCGATCGTCGCGCAGTACGGCAAGACCGTGATCGGCTGGCACCAGCTGACCGCGGCGGACCCGGCGCAGGGGGCGCTCGCCCAGTACTGGGGTCTGGACCGCACGAGCGGTGAGGAGAAGGAGCAGGTCGCCGAGGCCGCCCGGAACGGCACCGGGCTGATCCTCTCCCCGGCCGACCGGGCGTATCTCGACATGAAGTACGACAAGAACACACCGCTCGGGCTGTCCTGGGCGGGGTACGTCGAGGTGCAGCGGTCCTACGACTGGGACCCGGGGGCGTATCTGCCGGGTGTCCCGGAGTCCGCGGTGCGCGGCGTCGAGGCGCCGCTGTGGACGGAGACGCTGTCCGAGTCCGGCCACCTGGAGTTCATGGCCTTCCCCCGGCTGCCCGGCATCGCCGAACTCGGCTGGTCCCCGGCAGCCACCCACGACTGGGAGGACTACCGGCAACGACTCGCCGCCCAGGCGCCGCGCTGGGAGGCGCTGGGCATGGGCTACTACAGGTCGCCGCAGGTGCCGTGGTCGTGAGCCCTTGACCCACGCATGCTGACGAGCGCCCCGGAGGACCGTACTCCGGGGCGCTCGTCCGTTCGGGGGTCAGAAGGCCGCGAGGGGGTTCTTCAGGGTGCCGATCAGCTGGAGGGCGCCGGAGGGGTCCGCCAGGTCGACCATCTGCTTGTTGTTGCGGAGCTGGAGACGGTTGAGGCAGGACAGGGCGAACTCGGGGGTGAACATGTCGTACCGGGCGAACTTGTCGGCGAGTTCCGGCACCGACGCCTGGTACGCGCGGGTGACCTCCGCGACCGTGCGCCAGAAGGCGTCCTCGTCGAGGATCCCCTCCTCGGCGAGGTTCGCGGCGAGGAAGCGGAAGAAGCAGTCGAAGACGTCCGTGAAGACCGACAGGAGTTTGGTGTCGTCCGGGACCTCGACCCGGATGCGGGAGACCTCCGGCGGCAGCACCGCGTCCGGGTCCATCACCGCGATCTCCTCGGCGATGTCCTTGTAGACCGCGCGCTGCACCACACCGTCCGCCAGCACCAGGATCACGTTCTCGCCGTGCGGCATGTACACCAGGTCGTAGGCGTAGAAGCTGTGCAGCAGCGGGACGTAGTAGGCGCGCAGGTAGCGGCGCAGCCACTCGGCCGGGGCGAGGCCCGAGCGGGCGATCAGCGCGCCCGCGAAGGACTTCCCCTCGTGGTCGACGTGGACGAGCGAGGCCATGGTGGCGAGGGACTCGCCGTCCTCCAGGGACGGCACCGGGCTCTCCCGCCAGAGTGCGGCCAGCATCTTGCGGTACGGCGAGTAGCGGTCCGTGGCCTGCTCGTACTCCAGGTGCCGGTAGCCCACGGCGGCCCGCTCCCGGATGATCGACAGTCCCGTCGCCCGCAGCACCGGGTCGTTGTCGATCAGGCGGGCCAGCCAGTCGTTGATCGCCGGGGTCGCCTCCATGTAGGCGGCGGACAGCCCGCGCATGAAGCCCATGTTGAGGACGGACAGCGCCGTCTTCACGTAGTGCTTCTCCGGGTGCGACCGGTTGAAGAAGGTGCGGATGGACTGCTGGGCGAGGTACTCGTCGTCGCCCTCGCCCAGGCAGACCAGGTGCCGGCGGGCGACCTCGGCGGCGAAGGTGACGGACAGCTTGTTCCACCACTGCCAGGGGTGGACGGGGATCAGCAGGTAGTCGGCGGGGTCCAGGTCCTGCTCGCGCAGGACGGCGTGGAAGCCCTCGACGGTCTCCTCGCCCAGCTCCTGGCGGATGAACGACTCGTACTCGATGCCCACGCCCGCCGTGAACGCGGCGCGCGAGCGGTGCGCGGCCAGCCACACCAGCCGGACCGGGTTCGCCGTCTCCGGCGCGTAGGACCGGTACTCGTGGACGCCGAAGCCGAGCCGTCCGTTGTTGGCGACGAAGCAGGGGTGGCCCTCGGTCATGCCGGTCTCGACGGCCTGGAAACCGGCGTCGACCAGCTCCGCGACGGGGACCTGCGGCTTGGTGAGCTTGTAGCAGGTGCCGGAGAGGGTGGAGGAGATCTCCTCCAGGTACACCGGCAGGATCTCGTCGCTCAGGCCCAGGGACTTCTGCAGTTCGATGAAGAAGTCCAGCGCGGCGAGGTCGAGTTCGGCCTCGCCCCGGTGGCGGGTGATCGAGTCGGCGTCGATCACCCAGTGGTCCAGGGCGCGCAGCGTCGCCGTGAAGGTGTACCGGGTCAGGCCGTCGTCGCTGCGGACGACGTATCCGCCGTCGCCGGCGGCCTCCGGTGTGATGAGCCGCTCGTGGGCGAACTCGGCGAGTGCCTTGCGGATCAGCAGGCGGTTGGCCCGCGCCCAGCGGTGGGGGGACAGATGCGCCACGGCGTCGGACAGGGTCATACGGTCACTCCTCGGGCGGCCTCGAACTGCGCGCGTGTGCAGAAGCTCAGCAGCGCGCGCTTCTCCGGCTTGTCGATCTCCCGCTCGGGTACGAAGCCCACGGCCTCGTTGAGCGCGTGCACGGCCTTGTTGCTCACATCGGGCTCGACCACCACCCGCCGGGTGTCCGGGTCGGCGAACAGCTCCTCCATCACGGCGGTGATGACGGCCCGGGTGAAGCCGTGGATCGGCCGGTCGGCCGGCGCGACCAGGAAGTGCATGCCGACGTCGCCGGGCTCGGGGTCGTACAGGCCGGTCAGCTCGACGTACCGGGGGTCGTACTTCTCCATCAGGAAGGCCGGTTCGCCGTCGTGCAGGCCCAGAAAGGCGTGGTGGTGCTCGTGCGCGGCGATGCGCATGTACTCGCGCTCGACGTCCTGGAGCTTCGCGTCCTGCATCATCCAGAACGCCGCCTTGGGGTGGGTGACCCAGCGGTGCAGCAGCTCGGCGTCGTCGAGCGGGTCCAGGGGGCGGACGGTCAAGGTGCCGATGTCCGTGCCGTTCATGCCGCTCATACCGCGAACTCCTGGAACGCGACGGTCTTCTCGACCGGGTAGTACTCGGTGCCGAGCAGCTCACGGATGATGGACGCGTTCCGGTACGGACCCATGCCCAGGTCGGGGCTGGTGATGCTGTGGGTGTGGACGCCGGCGTTCTGCAGGAAGATGCCCCGGCCGGTGACGTCGATCGCGTAGTTGCGGGCGACGTCGAAACGGCCGTGGCCGTCGAAGCGGATCCGGTCGCGCACCGGGTCGAGAAAGGCCGGGGGCTCGTAGTGGTAGCCGGTGGCCAGCACCAGGCCCTCGGTGCGGATCTCGAAGTCCTTGCCCTGCTCGTCCTGGTGGAAGCCGAGCGTGTACCCGCCGTCCTCGTACCGGGCGGCGGTGAGCGAGGAGTTGGTGAGCAGCCGGGTGGGGACGCCGCGGCCGCCGCTCTCGACGTTCTTCTGGTACAGCAGGTCGAAGATCGCGTCGATCAGCTCCGAGTTGATGCCCTTGAACAGGCCCTTCTGCTGCTTCTCCAGCCGGTAGCGGGTGTCCTCGGGCAGCGCGCGGAAGTAGTCGATGTAGTCCGGGGAGGTCATCTCCAGCGTCAGCTTGGTGTACTCCAGCGGGAAGAACCGCGGGGAGCGCGTGACCCAGTTCAGCTGATAGCCGTGGACGTCGATCTCGGAGAGCAGCTCGTAGTAGATCTCGGCGGCGCTCTGTCCGCTGCCGACGACCGTGACCGACTCCTTCTTCCGCAGCTCCGCCTTGCGGTGCATGTACTGCGCGTTGTGGAAGAGGTCCCCCTCCAGCCCGCGGCACGGCTCCGGCAGATACGGCACGGTGCCGGTGCCGAGCACCAGGTGCCGGGCGCGGTACGTCCCGCCGGCCGCGGTCGCCACGGTGTACACCGCGTCGCCCTCGTCGTACGTCACCTCGGTGACCGTGGTGCCGAAGCGGATGCTGCTCAGCCGGGCGGCGGCCCAGCGGCAGTAGTCGTCGTACTCGACCCGCAGCGGGTAGAAGTTCTCCCGTATGTAGAACGAGTACAGGCGTCCCTTCTCCTTCAAGTAGTTGAGGAAGGAGTACGGGGAGGTCGGGTCGGCGAGGGTGACCAGGTCCGACATGAACGGGGTCTGCAGATGGGCGCCGTCGAGGAACATCCCGGCGTGCCAGGCGAAGTCCGGCTTGGACTCCAGGAAGACGCCGGTCAGTTCGTCGATGGGCTCGGTGAGGCAGGCCAGGCCGAGGTTGAAGGGGCCCAGTCCGATCCCCACGAAGTCGTAGGTGGTTTCCGGGGCTTCAGGAAGCGCGGTCAAGGGACTCTCCCAGGTACTGCTCGGCGTGGCCGGCGATCAGATCGAGGACGGCGGTGATGTCGGCCGTCGTGGTCTTGGGGTTCAGCAGGGTGAACTTCAGGTAGTGGCGTCCCGCCACCTTGGTGCCCGCGACCACCGCGTCACCGGAGGCGAACAGGGCCTTGCGGGCGTAGAGGTTGGCCCGGTCGATCTCGGCGGGGTCGGTGACGGCGGCCGGGATGTAGCGGAAGACCAGGGTGGACAGGCTCGGCTCGACCACCACGTCGAAGCGGGGGTCGGCGGCCAGCAGCTTCCAGCCCTCCGCGGCCAGCTCGCACACCTCGTCGAAGAGCCGGCCGATGCCGTCGGCGCCCATCACGCGCAGCGTCATCCACAGCTTGAGGGCGTCGAAGCGGCGCGTGGTCTGCAGGGACTTGTCCACCTGGTTGGGGATGCGTTCGGTCACCATGCGCCGCGGGTTCAGGTACTCGGCGTGGTAGGTGGCGTGCCGCAGCGTGACCGCGTCGCGGACCAGCAGGGCCGAGGAGCTGACGGGCTGGAAGAAGGACTTGTGGTAGTCGACGGTGACGGAGTCGGCGCGTTCGATGCCGTCGATGCGGTCCCGGTGCTTCAGCGAGGCGAGCAGGCCGCAGCCGTAGGCGGCGTCGACGTGCATCCAGGTGCCGTACTGCTCGCACAGCCGGGCGATCTCGGGCAGCGGGTCGATGGAGCCGAAGTCGGTGGTGCCGGCGGTGGCGACGACGGCCATGGGGACCAGGCCCGCCTCGGCGGCGCGCGCCAGCTCGTGGGCGAGGGCGACGGTCTGCATCCGCTTGTCGTGGTCGACGGGTATGGGCACCACGGCGTCCGGGCCGAGGCCGAGCAGTTTCGCGGACTTCTGCACGCTGAAGTGGCTGACCTCGGAGGCGAAGACGCGCAGTCGCGTCAGGTCGTCGGTCTTGGCCTCCTCGCGGGCCAGCAGCAGCGCCTGGAGGTTGGACTGGGTGCCGCCGGAGGTGAACACGCCGTCGGCGGCCGGGCCGAGGCCGATGCGGCCGGTCGTCCAGTCGATGAGTTTCCGCTCGATGAGGGTGCCGCCGGCCGACTGGTCCCAGGTGTCCAGGGAGGAGTTGACGGCGGAGAGGACCGCCTCGCCGAGCACGGCCGGGATGACGACCGGGCAGTTGAGGTGGGCGAGGTAGCGGGGGTGGTGGAAGTAGACCGCGTCCCGGAGGTAGACGTCCTCCAGTTCGTCCAGCACCGCGGTGGTGTCGTGCAGCGGCCGGTCCAGGTCGATCGCGTCGATGCGCGGAGCGAGGGCGTCGACCGTGATGCCGGTGAACGGCCGGTCGGTGGTGGCGAGTTTGGCGGCCACCCGCTCGACTCCTTGGGTCACGGAGCGTCGGTAGTGCTCCGCGGTGGTGTCGTTGAGCAGGTGCGAGCGCATGTGGGGGTCCTCCGGTGGGGACGGTCCGGTGCGGAGAGCGGGTTCCGCGGTGCGTTACTTAGGTTAGCCTAACCTAAGTAACAGAGCTCCGGCCGCGCCTCGGCCGTGACTGTGATCACTCCCGTATCGGGAGTGACCAGGCGTCAACTGTGGTGCCGGGCGGGGGCCTACGCCTCCTCGCGCAGCTGTTCCTCCGTCAGCCCGCGGCGCCAGTAGCCCACGAACGTCACCCGCCGGCGGTCGATACCGCGCTCGCCGACGAAGTGCCGCCTCAGCTGCTTCACACAGCCTGCCTCTCCGGCGATCCAGACGTACGGCCGCCGGGCGGTGGGGAGTTCGACGGCGCGCAGCTCGTCCAGGGCCATGGGGGAGTCCTGGCCCGGTGCGGCGGACCGCTCCCGGACGAACCAGGTGATCTCCGCGTCGGCGTCGGTCGCCAGGTCCTGGACGTCCCCGGCGTGCGGCACCTCCAGCCACACCCGGGCCCTGGTGCCGGCCGGGAGGGTCTCCAGGACGGCGGTGGTGGCGGGCAGGGCCGTCTCGTCGGCCCAGAGCAGCACCAGGTCGGTGTCCTCGGGCGGACGGAAACGGATGGCGCGGTTGTCGGCGAGCGCCGGGCCGAGCAACAGCACCCGGTCACCGGCGGCGGCGCGGGCGGCCCACCGGGAGGCCGGGCCCGCCTCGGCGGAGACGCCGGCCTCCTCACGGACGCCGTGCAGGACGAAGTCGATGTCGATCTCGGTGGTGCGCCCCTCGGCGTCCGCGCGCCGTGCCCGCAGCGTGTACGAGCGCATCACCGCCCGCACGTCGTCGGGCAGTTCGCGCCACCCCCGCCACCACTCGTCGCCCCGTTCGAGCGGGACGACGGGCGCGTCCTGTCCCGGGTGCGGCAGGAACAGCGACAGGGACTGGTCGCGTCCGTCGGAGCGGAAGTGGCGCAGCTCGGGACCGGCGAAGGTGATCCGGACCAGGGAAGGGCCGAGCCGCCTCGTCGTCACGACCTGAAGGGCGAAGAAACGGAACGGGGCGGCTACGGCGGTGGTCACGTACGGCTCCGGGGCGGGAGGGTGCTGTCGGGGACGGTCAACCGACCTTCTTGGCCTTCTCGATGGCCTCGGCCAGGTTCTCCACCAGCGGGGCGCACTTGTCGTAGGACAGAATCGGCTCGGCGGAGCGCGGGATGACCTGGCCGGCCTTGACCGCGGGAAGCTTCTTCCAGGTCCCCTCGGTGATGTCCGCGGGCTGGATGGCCGAGGAGCGGTCGTCCATCATGATGATGTCGGCCTTGTACTTGTCGACGTTCTCCCAGCTGAGGCTCTCGAACCAGCCGCCGCCCTGGGCCTTGGCCTCCTCCGGCGGCTCGACGAAGTTCACGCCGAGGGCCTTGAAGTACTCCAGGTCCACCGAGAGGTTGGTGCCGGAGACGTAGAACAGCTCCGGGCTCGCGGAACCGGCCATCACCTTGATGCCGGGGTTGGCCTTGACGGCCTTGCGCAGCCGCTCCGAGGCCTCCTCGAACCGCTTCTTGGCCTCGGTGGCCTTCGCCGCCTTCATGTCGCCGCCGAGGGACTCGGCCAGCTCCCACATCCGCTGCAGCGGGGCGGTGAGCTGACGGTCGTACACGGAGATGCCGACGCTCGGGGCGAGCTTGGCGATCTTGTCCTTGGACGCCTCGGGGACGTACCAGAGGGTGCCGGCGTCGTCGAACATCGTGGAGATCAGGACGTCCGGCGCGAGCGTCGCGTACTTCTCGACGTTGAACTGGTCCCAGACGTTGCCGAGGATGGTCACCTTGCTGATGTCCATGTCGCCGGCCTGGACGTCGGCCTTGCCGTCCTTGGTCTCCGTCGGACCGAAGACGCCCTTGACCCGGACGCCGTAGTCGTACAGCGCGGCGGCCACACCGGTGAACGCCACGATGTTCGCGGGCTTCTTGTCGAGCTTCACCGTGGTGCCCCGGTCGTCCTTGAAGGACCACGGACCGGACTCGGCGTCGCCGCCGCCCTTCGAGCCGCCGCTCTTCGCGTCCTCGTCCCCGCAGGCGGCGAGCACGGCGCCGAGTCCGAGGGCGCCGCCGGCGGCGAGCAGTCCCCGACGGGAGAAGCGGGCGGTTCTGGCGTTCGACATGGGTGGGTCTGCTTTCGTGCGTGCGGAGCCGGCCTTGGCTGGAATCAGGCTTAGGTTAGCCTAACCTCATGATCTGTCCAGGGGGTGCCCGGTGTGCATCCCCTCACGGACCGCCGGATCGCGTGCCCTGTACCGTGATCACCCTCACGCAAGGGGGTTCACCATGGACGCGGTCCGGCGCTGGGGCCCGTCCGTGGCCGTCAACCTGATCCTCGGCATCGTGGCCGTCGTGCCGCTGTGGCTGTCGATGATGTTCCTGTCGAACTACCCGCTGGCGGAGCTGGGATTGACCTCCCGGGAGCCCACCGACAATGACGGCGTGCTGCCCTGGGCGGTCATCCTGGGCGGCGCGTGGGCGGTGTTCCTGGCCCTGTGGCTTCCCCTCGGCGGCCTGGCGCGCCCGAGGGCGGGGGTGGCGGGCCGCCGCTACTGGACCGTCAGCTCGGCGCTGGTGCTGACGCCCTTCGTCCTCCTGACGGTGCTGTTCGTCCTCGTCGACGGATGAGCACGGCGGCACACCGGCCCGCGCCCCGACGGCGCGGACCGGCGCGGTGGTTCAGCCCGCCAGGCCCAACTCGCGGGCGATCAGCATGCGCTGCACCTCGCTCGTGCCCTCCCCGATCTCCAGGATCTTCGAGTCGCGCCACATACGGGCCACCGGGTACTCGTTCATGAAGCCGTAGCCGCCGTGGATCTGGGTGGCCTCCCGGGCGTTGTCCACCGCGACCGTGGAGGAGTACAGCTTCGCCAGCGCCGCCTCCTTCTTGAACGGCTCGCCCGCCACCAGGCGGCTCGCCGCGTCCCGCCACGCGAGACGGGCCGTGTGCGCCTTCATCTCCATGTCGGCGATCTTGAACTGGATCGCCTGGTTGGCGCCGATCGGGCGGCCGAAGGCGTGCCGCTCCTTGGCGTACTTCACCGACTCGTCCACACAGCCCTGCGCCAGCCCCGTGCCCAGCGCCGCGATGGCGATGCGGCCCTCGTCCAGGATCCGCAGGAACTGGGCGTAGCCGCGGCCCTCCTCGCCCAGGAGGTTGGCGGCCGGGACCCGCACGTCCTGGAAGGACAGCTCACGCGTGTCCGAGGCGTTCCAGCCGACCTTCGAGTACGGCGCCGCCACCGTGAAGCCCGGCGTGCCGGACGGGACGATGATCGACGAGATCAGCGGCTTGCCGTCCGGCTTGCGCCCGGTGACCGCCGTGACCGTGACCAGGCCCGTGATGTCCGTGCCCGAGTTGGTGATGAAGCACTTGGTGCCGTTGATCACCCACTCGTTCGCCGACTCGTCCAGCCGGGCCGTCGTACGGGTCGCGCCCGCGTCGCTGCCGCCGTCCGGCTCCGTCAGACCGAACGCGCCCAGGATCTCGCCGGAGCACAGCCGGGGCAGCCACTGGCGCTTCTGCTCCTCGGTGCCGAAGAGGTGCAGCGGCATCGCGCCGAGCGAAACGCCCGCCTCCAGGGTGATGGCCACCGAGGAGTCCACCCGGGCCAGTTCCTCCAGGGCGACGCCGAGCGCGAAGTAGTCGCCGCCCATGCCGCCGTACTCCTCCGGGAACGGCAGACCGAACAGGCCCATGCGGCCCATCTCCCGCACGATCTCGTACGGGAACTCGTGGCGCTCGTAGAAGTCGCCGATCTTCGGTGCCACCACGTCGTGCGCGAACTCCTCGACCGTACGGCGGAGTTCTTCCAGTTCGGGGGAGAGCTTGTGGTCCATGGTCGTTCACTGCTCCTGGTGGGAGAGGGCTCGTACGGTGCGGGACGGGCTGGGTCGGCCCAGGTGGGCGGCCATCCAGACGCTTGTGGCGACGAGACGGCCGAGGTCGACTCCGGTGTCGATGCCGAGACCCTGCAGCATCCACACGAGGTCTTCGGTGGCGAGATTGCCGGTGGCGGACTTCGCGTACGGGCAGCCGCCCAGTCCGCCGGCGGACGCGTCGACCGTGGCGACGCCCCGCTGGAGCGCGGCCAGCGTGTTGGACAGCGCCTGGCCGTAGGTGTCGTGGAAGTGCACGGCCAGCGCGGACACCGGGACGTCCGCCTCGCCGAGCGCGGTGAGCAGGGCCGTCACATGGCCGGGGGTCGCCACGCCGATGGTGTCGCCCAGGCTCAGCTCGTCGCAGCCCATGTCCAGCAGCGCCCGGCACACCCGCACCACCTGGGCGAGGGGGACCGCTCCCTCCCACGGATCCCCGAAGCACATCGAGAGATAGCCGCGGACGTGCACGTCCTGCGCCTTCGCCCGGCGCACCACCGGCTCGAACATGGCCAGCGACTCGTCCACCGTGCGGTTGAGGTTGGCCTTGGCGAAGGACTCCGTGGCGCTGGCGAACACCGCCACCCGCCGGACGCCCAGCGCCAGCGCGCGGTCCAGGCCGCGCTCGTTCGGCACCAAAACCGGCAGCGACACCGGCAGTTCGGACACCGCCGGGAACAGGTCCTCGGCGTCCGCCAGCTGGGGCACCCATTTCGGGTGGACGAAGCTCGTCGCCTCGATCGTGGTCAGACCGGTGGCGGCCAGGCGGCGGACGAACTCCGCCTTGACGGCCGTCGGGACGGTCGCCTTCTCGTTCTGCAGGCCGTCGCGGGCGCCCACCTCGTGGATCCGCACCCGCGCGGGCAGCCCCTCGGCCGGTACGGCCATGGGCAGGCCCAGTTCCGAGGCGTTCATTCCGTCTCCTCCTCCACGGCGGCGATCACGGCCAGCACCTGGTCCATGGCGACCGTCGTGCCCGGGGACACGTCCAGCTCGGTCACCGTGCCGGCGTGCGGGGCGGAGATGACGTGCTCCATCTTCATCGCCTCCACCACCAGCAGGCTCTGGCCCGCGCTGACCTCGTCGCCGACGGCGACCTTCACCACCGTCACCGTGCCCGGCATCGGCGCGGTCAGCGAGTCGGCGCCCGCCTGACCCGCCCGGGTGAGGGACGCGGCGACCGGGTCGTGGTCCCGCACGTGCCAGGCGTCGCCGTCCCGGCCCAGCCAGGTGCCGTCCGGCAGGGCAGCGAGGGTGTGGGCGACGCCGTCGAGCGTGCAGGTGATCCGGTGCCCGTCCACCGGGCCCGCAGACCCCCGCACCGGGGTGCCGGCGCCCGGCAGCAGCAGTTCCGTCCCGCCGTCCGCCGTGCCGCGCACACGCACGGTCACCGGGTCGTGGCCCGCCACCCGCAGGTGGTGCGCCGTCCACGCCCGCTCGCCGCCCATCCGCCAGCCGTCGGCGGCGGCGAACGGGTCGGCCCAGCCGGATCCGTCGGCGGGCTGCCGGAGGGAGGCCTGGCGCAGCAGCGCCCCCGCCGCGTACGCCTCCGTCGGCACCTCGTCCGCCACGAGCCCGGCCACCTCGCGCTCGACCAGCCCCGTGTCCAGCTCTCCCGACAGCACCGCCGGATGGGCCAGCAGCCGCCGCAGGAATCCCGCGTTGGTCTGCACGCCCAGCGTCACCGTCTCCGCCAGCGCCGCGCGGAGCTTGCGCAGCGCGGTCGCGCGGTCGGGGCCGTAGGCGATCACCTTGGACAGCATCGGGTCGTAGAGGCTGCCGACCTCCGTGCCCTCGCTCAGCCCGGAGTCGGTGCGCACCCCGTCGCCCTGCGGCTCGCGCAGCCTGAGCACCGTGCCGCCGGAGGGGAGGAAGCCGCGCGCCGGGTCCTCCGCGCAGATGCGGGCCTCGATCGCGTGGCCGGTGAGCCGGATGTCGGCCTGCCCGAACGGCAGCGGCTCGCCCGCCGCCACCCGCAGCTGCCACTCCACCAGGTCAAGACCCGTGATCAGCTCGGTGACCGGGTGCTCCACCTGGAGGCGGGTGTTCATCTCCATGAAGTAGTACGACGACGGGTCGTTGCCCGGGACGATGAACTCCACCGTGCCCGCGCCCCGGTAGCCGCAGGAGCGGGCCGCCTGGACGGCCGCCTCACCCATCGCCGCCCGGGTCTCCTCGTCGAGGAGCACACTGGGCGCCTCCTCGATGATCTTCTGGTGGCGGCGCTGGAGGGAGCACTCGCGCTCACCCAGATGGACCACGCCGCCGTGGCCGTCGGCCAGGACCTGGATCTCGATGTGCCGGGGGCGGTCGATCCACCGCTCGACCAGCAGGGTGTCATCACCGAAGGAGGCGCGGGCCTCGCGCCGCGCGGCGGCGATCTCGTTGGCCAGCACCGAGGCGTCCCGCACCAGCCGCATGCCCTTGCCGCCACCGCCCGCCGACGGCTTCAGCAGCACCGGCACGCCGATCTCCCGGGCCGCGTCCGCGAGCTGCTCGTCCGTCAGCCCGCTGCCGCTGGAGCCGGGCACGACCGGCACCCCGGCCGCCCGCACCGTCTCCTTGGCGCGGATCTTGTCCCCCATGAGGGAGATCGCGTCCGCCGGGGGCCCGATGAACACCAGCCCCGCCGCCTCGCACGCCCGCGCGAAGCCGGCGTTCTCGGCGAGGAAGCCGTATCCCGGGTGGACCGCCTGGGCGCCGGTGCGGGCGGCAGCCTCCAGCAGCCGCTCCACCGACAGATAGCTCTCCGCGGCCGGCGCCGGCCCGATCCGAACCGCCGTGTCGGCCTCCCGGACGTGCCGGGCGTCGGCGTCCGCGTCGGAGTACACCGCCACCGAGCGCACGCCCATGGACCGCAGTGTGCGGATGACGCGGACCGCGATCTCCCCCCGGTTGGCCACCAGCACCGTCTCGAACATCTGCTCAGTCATCGTCAGGGGTCCCCTCACATCCGGAAGACGCCGAACTGAGGGTCACTCAGTGGCGCGTTGGCGCACGCGGTCAGGGCCAGGCCCAGGACCTGCCGGGTCTCCATCGGGTCGATCACGCCGTCGTCCCAGAGGCGGGCCGTCGCGTAGTAAGCGTTCCCCTGATGCTCGTACTGCGCACGGATCGGGGCCTTGAAGGCGTCCTCGTCCTCCGCCGGCCACTCCTCGCCGCGCGCCTGAAGCTGGTCCCGCTTGACGGTCGCGAGGACGGAGGCCGCCTGCTCGCCGCCCATCACCGAGATCTTGGCGTTGGGCCACATCCACAGGAAGCGGGGGGAGTACGCCCTGCCGCACATCGAGTAGTTGCCCGCCCCGTACGACCCGCCGACCACCACGGTCAGCTTCGGCACGCGCGTGCAGGCGACCGCGGTGACCATCTTGGCGCCGTGCTTGGCGATGCCGCCCGCCTCGTAGTCCCGGCCCACCATGAAGCCCGAGATGTTCTGCAGGAACACCAGCGGGATGCCGCGCTGGTCGCACAGCTCGATGAAGTGGGCACCCTTCTGGGCGGACTCGGAGAACAGGATGCCGTTGTTGGCGACGATGCCCACCGGGTGGCCGTGGATCCGGGCGAAGCCGGTGACCAGGGTCTGCCCGAACTCCGACTTGAACTCCTGGAAACGGGAGCCGTCGGTGATCCGCGCGATGATCTCCCGGACGTCGTAGGGGGTGCGGGAGTCGACCGGCACCGCCCCGTACAGTCCGGCGGGATCCACCTTGGGCTCGACCGCCTGCTCCACCTTCCAGGGCAGGGCGCCCCGCGCGGGGAGCGTGGAGACGATGTTCCGCACGATCCGCAGCGCGTGCGCGTCGTCCTCCGCGAGGTGGTCGGTCACGCCGGACACCCGCGAATGGACCTCGCCGCCGCCCAGCTCCTCCGCCGTGACCACCTCACCGGTGGCCGCCTTCACCAGCGGCGGGCCGCCGAGGAAGATCGTGCCCTGGTTCCGGACGATCACCGCCTCGTCGCTCATCGCCGGGACGTAGGCCCCGCCCGCCGTGCAGGAGCCGAGCACCGCCGCGATCTGCGGGATGCCGGCGCCGGACATCCGGGCCTGGTTGTAGAAGATCCGCCCGAAGTGGTCCCGGTCCGGGAACACCTCGTCCTGCATCGGCAGGAAGGCGCCGCCGGAGTCCACCAGGTAGACGCAGGGGAGCCGGTTGTCGAGGGCGACCTCCTGCGCGCGCAGGTGCTTCTTCACCGTCATCGGGTAGTACGTGCCGCCCTTGACGGTGGCGTCGTTGGCCACGACCACGCACTCCCTGCCGCTCACCCGCCCGATCCCGGCGATCACGCCGGCCGCCGGGGCCTGCCCCTCGTACATCCCGTCGGCCGCCAGCGGGGCCAGCTCCAGGAAGGGCGAGCCGGGGTCGAGGAGCGTGTCCACGCGCTCGCGCGGGAGCAGCTTCCCGCGCGCGGTGTGCCGTGCCCGCGCCCGCTCGCCGCCGCCGAGCGCCGCCGCGGCCAGCTTGCCGCGCAGCTCCCCGACGAGCGCGCGGTGCGCCTCCTCGTTGGCCCGAAAGGCCTCGGACGCGGGATCTGCCGCGCTGTGAAGCTCCGGTGCCTCATGCATCCTGCGAGTCCCCTCACCTTGTTAATGAGCGTTAACGCATTTCCTTCAGGTTAACGAGCGCTAACGTCCCTGTCTAGAATCGTCTTCATGGCCACCAGAACCGACGCCCCCACCCGCCGTGAGCAGATCCTCAAGGAGGCCGCCCGGCTCTTCGCCGAGCGCGGCTTCCACGGTGTCGGGGTCGACGAGATAGGCGCCGCGGTCGGCATCAGCGGACCCGGGCTCTACCGGCACTTCGCGGGCAAGGACGCGATGCTCGCGGAGCTGCTGGTCGGGATCAGCGGCTCGCTGCTGACCGGCGCCAAGCAGCGCCTGAAGGAGGCCGACGGGGTGGCCCCCGAGGCGGTCCTCGACTCGCTGATCGAGGGGCACATCGACTTCGCGCTCGACGACCGCCCCCTCATCACCCTGCACGACCGGGAGCTCGACCGCCTCCGGGACACCGACCGCAAGCTGGTCCGCCAGCTCCAGCGGCAGTACGTGGAGCTGTGGGTGGAGGTGGTGCGCCGGCTCTACCCGGAGCTGGCCGAACCGGCCGCCCGCTCGGCCGTCCACTCGGTGTTCGGCCTGCTCAACTCGACCCCGCACCTGGCCCGCCCGGGCGCGCTCCCGGGGCGCGCGACGACGGCCGCGCTGCTGCACCGGATGGCGCGGGGGGCGTTCGAGGCGGCGGGTGCGCGATGACCCCGGCGCAGCGACCGGCGGAGTGACGAGCGTTACGGACCGTCCGGTCTGGACGGCTGTGGATACTCGCCGGTACCTTTGATCTGAGCAAGCGCTTAGACATGCCCAGGTCGTGGAGGTGGCGGACAGTGCGCCGTACGGTTTTCAACGAGGATCACGAGGCGTTCCGGGAGACGATCCGCGCCTTCATCGAGGCCGAGGTCGTGCCCGTCTACGACGAGTGGTTCGCGGCGGGCCAGGCGCCCCGCGACTTCTACTACAAGCTCGGTGAGCTGGGCATCTTCGGCATCAGCGTGCCCGAGGAGTTCGGCGGCGCCGGTATGGACACCCACAAGTTCGAGGCCGTCCTCTACGAGGAGACCGCCCGCGCGGGCGTCCAGTTCGGCGGCTCCGGCGTGCACGTGCTGCTCGCCCTGCCCTACCTCAAGATGCTCGCCACCGACGAGCAGAAGAAGCGCTTCCTGCCGAAGTTCGTCACCGGCGAGGAGATGTGGGCCATCGCGATGACCGAGCCGGGCACCGGCTCCGACCTCGCGGGCATGAAGACCACCGCCAAGCTGAGCGAGGACGGCTCGCACTACGTCCTCAACGGCGCCAAGACCTTCATCACCGGCGGCGTCCACGCCGACAAGGTGATCGTCTGCGCCCGCACCGCCGCGCCGACGGCCGAGGACCGCCGCCACGGCATCTCCCTGTTCGCCGTCGACACCAAGTCCGAGGGCTACTCCGTCGGCCGCAAGCTCGACAAGCTCGGCCTGAAGACCTCCGACACCGCCGAGCTGGCGTTCGTCGACGTCAAGGTCCCCGTCGAGGACCTCCTCGGCGAGGAGAACAAGGGCTTCTACTACCTCGGCCACAACCTGGCCTCCGAGCGCTGGGGCATCGCCTTCGGCGCCTACGCCCAGGCCAAGGCCGCCGTCCGGTTCGCCAAGCAGTACGTGCAGGAGCGCACCGTCTTCGGCAAGCCGGTCGCCCACTTCCAGAACACCAAGTTCGAGCTGGCCGCCTGCCAGGCCGAGGTGGACGCCGCCGAGGCAGTCGCCGACCGCGCCACCGAGGCCCTGGACGCCGGCGAACTCACCCCCGCCGAGGCCGCCAGCGCCAAGCTGTTCTGCACCGAGGTCGCCCACCGCGTCATCGACCGCTGCCTTCAGCTGCACGGCGGCTACGGCTACATGAACGAGTACCCGATCGCCCGCCTGTACGCGGACAACCGGGTCAACCGCATCTACGGCGGCACCAGCGAGATCATGAAGTCGATCATCGCCAAGGACATGGGGCTGTAAGGTCCCGGAAATCCCTGCCGTATACAACTGATTCCATGAGTCAGGCACTTCAGGAACTCCTCGATCTGCTCGACCTCGAGCAGATCGAGGAGAACATCTTCCGCGGCCGGTCCCGGGCCTCCGCCGTCCCCCGCGTCTTCGGCGGACAGGTGGCGGCGCAGGCCCTGGTCGCCGCGGGGCGGACGGTCCCCGCGGATCGGCCCGCCCACTCGCTGCACGCGTACTTCCTGCGCATCGGCGACCCGGGCGCGCCGATCGTCTACACCGTCGACCGGATCCGGGACGGCCGTTCCTTCACCACGCGTCGCGTGGTGGCGGTCCAGCACGGAAAGCCGATCTTCCACCTCTCGGCGTCCTTCCAGGCGCACGAGGAGGGCCTGGACCACCAGGCGCCGATGCCGCCCGCACCGGACCCGGACTCCCTGCCCACCTCCGAGGAGCGGCTGAGCGGCTACCCGCACCTGGCGTCGGAGGTCGTGCACCGCTTCCTCGGCGCCCGCGCGGCGGTCGACCTGCGCTACGTCGACGACCCGCCCTACGGCCGCTTCGGCGAGCCGCGCGACCCGCACAGCCAGGTCTGGTTCCGCACCAACGGCAAGGTCGAGGGCGACGACCCGCTGCTGCACGTCGTGCTCGCCACGTACGTCTCCGACATGACGCTGCTGGACTCCATCCTGCTCGCCCACGGGCGCGGCGGCTGGGCCGTCGGTGACGTCGTCGGCGCGTCCCTGGACCACGCGATGTGGTTCCACCGCCCGTTCCGCGCCGACGAGTGGCTGCTGTACGACCAGCAGTCCCCGTCCGCCCACGGCGGCCGGGGCCTCGGCCAGGGCCGCATCTACACCCAGGACGGCCGACTGGCGGTCTCCGTCATCCAGGAGGGCGTGGTCCGGGTCCCGCGCGAGGACTGACCGGCCCCGGCGGTGAAAACTCGCTGACCTCACCGGCTCGGCGGCCTACGCTGCCCCGGTGAGGAAACACCTGCGTCTGCGCCGTCTCGTCGTCGACGGCACCGTCCTGCGCTGGACCGTCCGGCAGCGGGTGCGGCCCGCGTACGACGACTGCCGCCTGACGCTGTCCTTCTTCACCGAAGGGTGGCGCGCCGGGGCCGGGCGCAGGCTGTCCCTGGTCTTCGCCCCGGGCGAGCACCGCATCGTCTCGAACACCTACTTCGAGGCCGGCACCGTGATGCGCCTCCCGGACCGCGCCGATCTCAACCTCCATGAGACGGGCGCGGCCCGCCGCCTCCTGGACGCCGCGGCGCCGGCCCTGGACCTGCGGCCGGCCGCCCGGGACGTCGAGGTGGACGGCTGGCCCTACTTCGACGCGGTCGTGGACTCCTCGGGGCCCAGCCCCGCTTCGGCCAGCAGGTAGGCCGTCATCGGGTCGTAGTGGCGGGGGCTCGTCACGTGGTCGTCCAGGGGGACGGTCACCTGGACCGTGCCCTCGGACTCGGCGAGGAACAGGGCCGGGTCGTTGCAGTCCGCGTACCCGACGGAGTCGACGCCGTACTGGCCGGCGGCGCCCGCCCAGCCGTGGTCGGCGACCACCAGGTCGGGCAGCGGCCGGCCCTCGCGCTCCAGCGCGGTCAGGATCGCCTTCATCGGCTCACCGGAATGCGTGTGCCACAGCGTGGCGCCGTGCTCCAGCATCGCCACGTCCGCGAACTGCATCACATAACCCTCTTCGGTGGTCAGCCCGTCCGGGATGACGACGATCTCGCAGCCCGCCGCCCGCAGCGCGGCGGCCGTCGCGCGGTGCACATCGAGCAGCCCGCCCGGGTGGCCGGTGGCGAACAGCACCCGCTGCTGCCCGTCCGCCGCCTTGCGCAGCCGTCCCGCCATCCGCTCCAGCCCGGCGACCGTCAGCTCCGGGTCGATGGTGTCCTGGCCGTAGCGGTACTCGGGATCGTCGTTGACGCCGACCCGCTCGGCCATCACCGCGAGCACGTCCTGCTCGTCGGTCCAGCGGTCACCGAGCTCGAGGCCGAGCCAGTAGTGGCGGTCGCCGTTCGCCAGTTTGCGGTAGTGGGAGAGATTGTTCTCGCGCGGCGTGGCGACGTCGCCCGCGATGCGGGTGGCGACGAGGTGTCCGATCAGATCGGCGCGGCTGGGTGTCCCGGGTATCGGCATGCCCCCCATTGTGGAGCAGCGTCCCGTGGGCGTCGCTGACGTATCGCGCGCTGGGATGTGCGTCACGTACTCAGACGACTGCGTACGGGTACTCAGCCCCGGCGCCGCGCGGTCCGCCGGTCCTCAGCTGCGGCGCAGCGCGAACCACAGCTCCATCCGTACGTCCGGATCGTCCAGGTCCGCCTCCAGCAGCGCCGCGCACCGCGCGATGCGCTGCCGCACGGTGTTGCGGTGCACGGAGAGTGCCACCGCGGTGCGGTCCCAGCTGCCGTGCAGGGACAGCCAGGTGCGCAGGGTGTCCGTGAGGGCCGGGGTGGCCGCCATCGGCGCGAGCAGCTCCCGCGCGTGGGCGTCCGCGTCCTGCGGCGGGACCAGGTCGGTGAGGGCGGGACGGTCCTGGTGCCGGACCAGCGGGGCGCGGGTCGCGCGGGCGCGGGCCAGGGCGCGGGCGGCCTGGGTGTCGGCGGCCGGCCAGTCGGGCGGAGCGGCGGCGGTGCTGACGCCGAGGGTCCAGCCGGGGTGGGGGTCGACGGGGCGGTCGGCGGGGACGAGTACGCGGACGGTCCTGTCGGCCGACAGGTCCACCAGGGCCGATCCGAGGGCCGTGCCCAGGGCGGAGGCGGCGAGGGCGTCGGGGGCGGTGGGGGTGTCGGGTTGCGCGTGCACCACGCGGTAGCGCGTTCCGCCCAGGAGCGGTGCGACGTCCTCGGGGTGTGCGCCCAGCAGGAGCCGGACCAGTGCGGAGGAGCGGGCGGTGGCGGTGCGGCTGTGCTGCTCTCCGGTGAGGAGGGAGAGGAGGACGGCGGCGACGGAGGCGATGGCGTGGTCGCCGGGGTCGCGGTGGGGGGCGGCGACGCCGAGGACGAAGCCGTGGCCGGGGGCGAGGGCGTAGGCGGCGAGGTGGGTGCCGTCGACTGTGTCGCTGGCGGAGGTGGGGGCGGGGCGGGAGGTGTTGCGCTGCTCGGCGCTGCGAGGTGCCCCTGCGCCCACCCGTGCCGCCCCATCAGTACGACTGCCCGCAGTCATGCCTGGCCGGACCAGTGCTGACAGGTTGGTCAGGGCTTCTCTTGCGTCCTCGGGCGGAGGCGTCCCCGCTGTGGTTGTCTCGGTGGTGTCCGGGGCGTAGAGGGCGGCCCAGCCGCCGATGCGCTGGGCCAGTTGGTGGAGCACCGGCCGGACCGGGTCCGGGCGGGCCGCTGCCGCCGCGAGGCTCTGCTGGGCCTCCGTGACCCGGCGCAGCTCCGCCATGCGGGCCTGCGCCATCAGCTGCCAGACCGCCCGCGCCACCCCCGAGAACGTGGTCCGCGGCGGCACCTCGAGCAGCGGCAGCCCGTGCATCTCGCACGCCTCCACCAGCGCCCCCGGCACCGTGTCGTGCACCGGAGCCACGCCGAAGCCGAGCGCCGCCCCGCCCGCCGCCACGATCCGTGAGACGTAGGCGTCGAAGTAGCCCGCGCCCGCCCCTTCCGGGATGTGCACGCCCGCCGACAGCAGCAGCTCCCCGCCCAGCAGATACGGGTACGGGTCCGCCATCTCCGAGGTGTGCACCCAGGTGACGACGGCACCGGGGTCCTCGGGCCCCGCGATACGGCGCAGCCCGAGGTCCGCGCGGGCCAGCAGCGCGTCCAGGAACACAGGGGGCGTGGGCGGAACCGTGGGGTCCGGCATGGTGGACGTTTCCTCCATTCTGTGCGGCCGGTATGGATGAAACGTACACTTCGCAGTCGCTTTTCGGCCACCTAGGGTCGGGTCGACCAGGACACGCCACCGACAGTGCGCGAAGGAGGCCCCGCATGGCCGTCGACTATCTGGTCATCGTCGTCTATCTGGCCGGCATGCTGGCCATGGGCTGGTGGGGCATGCGCCGCGCCAAGTCCAAGAGCGAGTTCCTGGTGGCCGGCCGCCGCCTCGGCCCCGCGATGTACTCCGGCACCATGGCCGCCATCGTCCTCGGCGGCGCCTCCACCATCGGCGGCGTCGGCCTCGGCTACCAGTACGGCCTCTCCGGCGCCTGGATGGTCTTCACCATCGGCCTGGGGCTGCTCGCCCTGAGCGTCTTCTTCTCCGCCCGCATCGCCCGGCTGAAGGTCTACACCGTCTCCGAGATGCTCGACCTGCGCTACGGCGGCCGGGCGGGCGTCATCTCCGGCGTCGTCATGTGGGCGTACACCCTGATGCTCGCGGTCACCTCGACCATCGCCTACGCCACGATCTTCGACGTCCTCTTCGACATCAACCGCACCCTGGCGATCATCCTCGGCGGCTCCATCGTCGTCGCGTACTCCACGCTCGGCGGCATGTGGTCCATCACGCTCACCGACATGGTGCAGTTCGTGGTCAAGACGATCGGCGTGCTGCTCCTGCTGCTGCCCATCGCCGTGGTCAAGGCGGGCGGCTTCGGCGAGATGAAGGCGCAGCTGCCCACCGAGTACTTCGACCCGCTGGGCATCGGCGGCGAGACCATCTTCACGTACGTGCTCATCTACACCTTCGGCATGCTGATCGGCCAGGACATCTGGCAGCGGGTGTTCACCGCCCGCAGCGACCGCACCGCCCGGTGGGGCGGCACCGTCGCCGGCACCTACTGCCTCGCCTACGCCCTCGCCGGCGCCGTCATCGGCACGGCCGCCAAGGTGCTCTACCCCGAGCTCGCCAGCCCGGACGACGCCTTCGCCACCATCGTCAAGGACGAGCTGCCCATGGGCGTGCGCGGCCTCGTCCTGGCCGCCGCCCTCGCCGCGGTGATGTCGACCTCCTCCGGCGCGCTGATCGCCTGCGCCACCGTGGCCAACAACGACATCTGGGCCCGGCTGCGCGGCATCGTCCGCCCCGAGGGCGAGCAGCACGACGAGGTCAAGGGCAACCGCGCCTTCATCCTCCTCATGGGCCTCGCCGTGATCGCCACCGCCATCGCGCTGAACGACGTCGTCCAGGCGCTGACCGTCGCGTACAACCTGCTCGTCGGCGGGCTCCTCGTCCCCATCCTCGGCGGACTGCTGTGGAAGCGCGGCACCGCGCAGGGCGCCCTCGCCGCCGTGGCCGCGGGCGGTCTCGCCGTCGTCGGCCTCATGGCGGGCTACGGCATCCTCGCCAACGAGCCCGTCTACTACGGCCTGCTGTCCTCCCTCGCCGCCTACGTCGTCGTCTCCCTGGCGACCCGGCCCACCGACGCGGCCGTACTCGCCGCCTGGCGCGAACGTCTCGCCGGCCGCGCCCCCGCACCCGAATCCGTGTCCGAACAGGTCTCCGCCGCCCAGTAGCATCATCAGGGCAGTCAGTACATACGCGACGAAGCGCAGAAAAGAGAGCAGTTCCCCATGAGCAACGAGACGCCGCGCGGCCCCGTCGACTCCTCCCGCGTCCCGCGGTACGCCGGCCCCGCGACCTTCGCCCGGCTGCCCCGCCTCGACGAGGTCGGCCGCGCCGACGTCGCCGTGGTGGGCGTGCCGTTCGACTCGGGCGTCTCCTACCGGCCGGGCGCCCGCTTCGGCGGCAACGCCATCCGCGAGGCGTCCCGGCTGCTGCGCCCCTACAACCCCGCTCAGGACGCCTCCCCGTTCGCGCTGGCGCAGGTGGCCGACGGCGGCGACATCGCCGTGAACCCGTTCAACATCAACGAGGCCGTGGAGACGGTCGAGGCCGCCGCCGACGACCTGCTCGGCACCGGCGCCCGCCTCATGACGCTCGGCGGCGACCACACCATCGCCCTGCCGCTGCTGCGTTCGGTGGCCAAGAAGCACGGCCCCGTGGCCCTGCTCCACTTCGACGCGCACCTCGACACCTGGGACACCTACTTCGGCGCCGAGTACACCCACGGCACCCCGTTCCGCCGCGCGGTGGAGGAGGGCATCCTCGACACCTCCGCCCTCTCCCACGTCGGCACCCGCGGCCCCCTCTACGGCAAGCAGGACCTCACCGACGACGAGAAGATGGGCTTCGGCATCGTCACCTCCGCCGACGTCTACCGCCGGGGCGCCGACGAGGTCGCCGACCAGCTGCGTCAGCGCATCGGCGACCGCCCGCTGTACATCTCCATCGACATCGACTGCCTCGACCCCGCCCACGCGCCCGGCACCGGCACCCCCGAGGCGGGCGGCATGACCTCCCGCGAGCTGCTGGAGATCCTGCGCGGACTGGCCTCCTGCAACCTGGTCTCCGCGGACGTCGTCGAGGTGGCGCCCGCGTACGATCACGCCGAGATCACCTCGGTGGCCGCGTCCCACACGGCGTACGAGCTGACCACGATCATGTCCCGCCAGATTGCAGAGGCCCGCGCGAAGTGACTCACGACCACGACCTGGTGCTCCGCCCGACGCCGGCCCAGACGGAGGCCGCGCTGAACCCGCCCCCCGGCCGCAACGGCGGAGACCTCGTCGTGGAGACCCTGGCCGGGCTCGGCGCGACCACCGTCTTCGGCCTGCCCGGCCAGCACGCCCTCGGCATGTTCGACGCCCTGCGCCGCTCCGACCTTCGGTACATCGGCCTGCGGGTGGAGAACAACGCCGGGTTCGCGGCGGACGCCTACGGCCGGATCACCGGCGAGGCGGCCCCGCTGCTGCTGTCGACCGGCCCGGGTGCGCTGACCTCGCTGGCCGCGCTCCAGGAGGCGGCGGCCGCCTCCGCTCCGGTGCTGGCGATCAGCAGCCAGGTCCCGACCGCCGGGCTCGGCGGCGGCCGCCACGGCTATCTGCACGAACTCCCCGACCAGTCGGCCTCGTTCCGGGGCGTCGTCAAGTCCGTCCACACGGTGCGTACCGCGTCCCAGATCCCGTCGGCGGTCGCGGAGGCCTGGAAGTCGGCGCTGACCGTGCCGCACGGACCGGTGTGGGTGGAGATCCCGCAGGACGTCCTGCTCGCGGAGACGGCCCTGCCGGTGGTGACGGCGATGGACGCCACCCCGGACGACCTGCCCCCGCGTCCCGAGCTGACCGCCCTCGCCGCCCATCTGCTGGCCCACGCGGAACGCCCCGCGATCATCGCGGGCGGGGGAGTGGTCCGCTCGGACGCCTCCGGCAAGCTGAAGCAGCTCGCCGAGCGGATCCAGGCCCCGGTCGTCACCACACCCGGCGGCAAGGGCGCCTTCCCCTGGACGCACCCGCTGTCGCTGCAGTCCTGGCTGGAGGACCGTCACACCACCGACTTCCTCGAGGACGCGGACGTCCTGCTCGTCGTCGGCTCGGGCCTGGGCGAACTCTCCTCCAACTACCACACGTTCCGGCCGCGCGGCCGCGTCGTCCAGATCGAGGCCGACCTCGGCAAGCTGGAGTCCAACCACCCGGGCATCGGCATCCACGCGGACGCCCGCCTCGCCCTCCAGGCGCTGCTGGAAACGGTGGAACCGCGCGAGGACGCGACCGCCCCGGAGCGGGTACGGGACCTGCTGGACCGGGTGCGCGCACGCATCGCCGCGCAGGAACTCACCCTGGAGCAGCAGGTGCTCGCGGCGGTCCGCCGAGCCCTTCCCACCAGCTCGCCGTCGTTCTGGGACATGACCATCCTGGCCTACTGGGCCTGGTCCGCCTTCGACGCCATGGGCCCCAACCACCTGCACTCGGCGCAGGGCGCGGGCGGCCTCGGCTACGGCTTCCCGGCCGCCCTCGGCGCGGCGGCCGCCGACCCCACCCGCCCGGTGCTGGCGGTCTCCGGGGACGGCGGCGCCCTGTACTCCGTCGCCGAACTGGCCACGGCCCGCCAGTACGACCTGGACGTCACCTGGCTGATCGTCGACGACGGCGGCTACGGCATCCTGCGCGAGTACATGACCGACACCTTCGGCGAGCCCACGGCGACGGAACTGACCCGCCCCGACTACGTGGCGCTGGCCGAGTCCTTCGGCGTGCCGGGACTGCGCACCACCCCCGAGACCCTGGAGCAGGACCTCGCGAAGGCCCTGGCGACCCCGGGTCCTTCGGTCGTCGTCCTCCCCGCGGTCCTGCGGATGTTCGCGCCGACGCACCTGGGCTGAGGGGCCCGGGAGCGGCCTACGAGATGGCCCGGAGCCTGCCGTGCCGTGACCGCTCGCGCAGCCGGTCGACGGCCCGGGCCGTCTCCTCGTCCGCGGGCAGCAGAACGAGCAGCTGCTGGGCGTCCGTGGAGAGCTCGAGCGTCTCCCGGGCCAGCCGGAGCTCGCACCCGGAGGGGTGGGCGAGCCGCAGCACCCCGCGCGCCGGAACGACGTGCCGGTTCAGCCGCCGGGTGAACTCGGGACCGGCGTCGGGGGCGAGCTCCGCGGCCAGCCACTCCGCGTTCTCGGGCCTCGGGCCCAGCCACAGGTCGAACACCTGCTCGTCGGCGACGTCGTCCCAGTCGGTGAAGAACGCCTTCGCGCGGGCGTCGGTGAACACGTACCGCGTGAGGTTCGGGGCGTCGGCGTCCAGCAGTCCCGTGCCGTCCGTCACCGCCTCGTAGGCGCCGGTCCACGCGAGGAGGTCGCCCAGCCGGTTGGTCACCACCGCGATGCCCGGTTCGAGCAGCCGGAGGGTCTCGCGCACCGGCGGGCGGATCTCGCGGCGCGCCGGCTCGGGCCCGAGGTGACCGGTGCACTCGTCCCCGGTGACCTTCGCGAGGTAGCGCACGTGCCGGCGTTCCTCCGGGGTCAGGGCGAGCGCGTCGCAGAGCGCGTGCAGCACGGCGACGGAGGGATTGCGGTCACGGCCCTGCTCGATGCGCGTCAGGTACTCGACGCTGATGCCGGCCCGTGCGGCGACGTCCGAGCGTCGCAGGCCCGGTGAGCGGCGGCGGCCGTGGTCGGGCAGCCCCAGCTGCGCGGGCTGGATGCTGTCGCGTTTGATCCGTACGAAGTCGCCCAGCGGTGTCCCCATGGCCCCGAGCCTAGGACGGCTCCCCGCCCCGTGCGTAGCGCTCAGGGTGGCCCTGTCGGGGCCAGCCTGAGCACGGTCTGGCTGCCCCCGCGGCGCGGTTCCAGGGTGGGGCGCATGGACAACACCAAGCACAGGCTCGTGGTCGTCGTCGGCAGCGTCCGTGAGGGACGGTTCGGCCCCGTGGTGGGCTCGTGGGTCGCCGAGCAGGCCCGACAGCACGGCGGCTTCGACGTGGACGTCGTCGATCTGGCCGACTTCGACATCCCCACCGCGCTGCCGGACGCCCACCCGAAGCTCGCCGCCGACTCCTACCCGCGCCCCGCCGGCATGGCGGCGCTCACGGCGGCGCTGGAGGGCGCGGACGCGTTCATCCTGGTCACCCCGGAGTACAACCACAGCTACCCGGCGTCCCTCAAGGCCGCCATCGACTGGCACTTCACCCAGTGGGCGGCCAAGCCCGTCGCCTTCGTCAGCTACGGCGGCGCGGCGGGTGGCCGGCACGCCGTGCTGCACCTGGAGAACGTGCTGACGGAACTCCACGCGGTGACCATCCGCGACGGACTCGCCTTCCCGATGTACTACGCCAACTGGCAGGACGGCCGCCCGCTCGACGCCGAGGCGCCGGGCTACGCCAAGACCCTCCTGGAGCAGCTGGCCTGGTGGGCGGGAGCCCTCCGCTCGGCCCGCGAGAACGCCCCCTACCCGGCGTGAGCAGTGCCCCTTTCGGCCGCGCCCACGGTCCACACCACCCGATGGAGTGAACCGGAGGCGCGGCGCGCACGTCCGGCGCCTACCAGATCGCCTCGACCCACTCCGGGTGGTCGATGAACGGGTTCCGGTTGTGCTGGTAGGAGTCGAAGATGACCTGGTTGCGGCGCTGCTCGAAGGCGTCCGGCGGGTCCTCGTCGTGCCACGCCTTGAGCACGGCGAGCTTGCCGATGTACGGCGCGCTGCCGTTGTCCACCTGGCCGTTGGGCTCCAGGTCGGGCCAGCCGTCGCCGCCCTCGTAGCGGACCGCCATGTAGAGGATCATGCGGGCCACGTCGCCCTTGACGGCGTCGCGGGGCTCGAAGGAGTCGGAGTCGGTGAGGCTCCCGCCGTCGTCGGTGAAGCCGCTGCCGCCGTTGTCGAAGTCCTTGTTGCCGCGGACCGAGTTGACCCGGACGTCCTCGGGGCGCAGGTGGTGGATGTCGGTGCCGGGGCCGGTGGAGGTGCCGAAGTCGCCGTGCGACTTGGCCCAGACGTGCTCGCGGTTCCAGTCGCCGGTGTCGCCGCCGTTGAGGGACTTGCTGCGGGAGATCCCCGAGTAGAGAAGGATCACGTTGCCGCTGTTGCCGGGGTCCTGGTCGGTGTCCTTCAGGGCGTCCCAGACGGCGGAGTACGAGAGCTTCGTCTGATCGCTGATGATCGTGTGCAGCGCGGCCTTGAGTTCGTCGCCGGTCTTGCCGATCGCGTCCTGGTAGTACGTGTCGTCGTACGGGGTGGCCGCGGTTCTCGCGGCGGTCGTGGCCGTTGCCGTGGGGGTCAGGGCGGGGGCGGCGAGGCCGGCGAGGGCCGCCGCCGTGGCGAGGGCCACCGCTTTGCGGCGGCGTATGCGTATCGCGAGCATGTGGGGTGTCCGATCTACGCGGGTTGCACAATGGGGATACCCGAGAGAGTGGCATGCACATGCAGTCAAGCGAGTGGAGGGAAGGTGGCGATTGCGTGACGACACCCGGTCCGTCCGCTCTCCGCGTACGCCCCCGATCGTTGCGGAGGGATGAAATCCGCCGCTCATCGCGTTGGTGCCTTCCGGAAGATCAGGACGATCGGAGGGCACCCGCGTGACACCGCAACGGGGATGGGCACGGCGACTGGCCGCATACGCGTGGCGGCACCCCAAGGACGTCGTGCTCGCCCTGGGCTCCTCCCTGGGCGGCATGGCCGTGATGGCGCTGGTCCCGCTGATCACCAAGGTGATCATCGACGACGTCATCGGCGAGGAGACCAAGGACATGGCCACCTGGGCCGGGCTGCTCGTCGGCGCCGCGCTCGTCGTCTACGTCCTCACCTACATCCGCCGCTACTACGGCGGCCGGCTCGCCCTCGACGTCCAGCACGACCTGCGGACCGAGATGTACGACACGATCACCCGGCTCGACGGCAGACGCCAGGACGAGCTGTCCACCGGGCAGGTCGTGGGACGCGCCACCAGCGACCTGCAGCTGATCCAGGGCCTGCTCTTCATGCTGCCGATGACCATCGGCAACCTGCTGCTGTTCCTGATCTCCCTCGTCATCATGACGTCGCTGTCCCTGCCGCTCACCGCCGTCGCCCTCGCCGTCGCCCCCGCCCTGTGGTGGATCGCCAAGCGCAGCCGCACCCGGCTGCACCCCTCCACCTGGTACGCGCAGGCGCAGGCCGGGGCGGTCGCCGGGGTCGTCGACGGCGCGGTCAGCGGCGTCCGGGTGGTGAAGGGCTTCGGGCAGGAGGAGCAGGAGACCGGCAAGCTGCGCGAGGTCGGACGGCGGCTGTACGCCGGGCGGCTGCGCACCATCCGGCTGAACTCCCGGTACACCCCGGCGCTCCAGGCCGTCCCCGCCCTCGGCCAGGTGGCGATGCTGGCGCTCGGCGGCTGGCTCGCGGTGGACGGGCACATCACGCTGGGCACCTTCGTCGCCTTCTCCACCTACCTCGCCCAGCTCGTCGGCCCGGTCCGGATGCTCGCCGTGGTCCTCACCGTCGGCCAGCAGGCCCGCGCCGGCACCGAACGCGTCCTGGAGCTGATCGACACCCAGCCCTCCCTGACCGACGGCACCAGGGAACTGCCCGCCGACGCCCCCGCCACCGTCGAGTTCGACGACGTCTCCTTCGGCTACGACCCCGACCGGCCGGTGCTCGACGGCCTCTCCTTCGAGATCCGCCCCGGTGAGACCCTCGCCGTCGTCGGCGCCTCCGGCTCCGGCAAGTCGACCGTCTCCCTCCTCCTGCCGCGCTTCTACGACGTCACGGGCGGCGCCGTCCTCGTCGGCGGGCACGACGTACGGGAGCTGACCGCCGAGTCGCTGCGCGCCGCGATCGGACTGGTCCCGGAGGACTCCTTCCTCTTCTCCGACACCGTCCGCAACAACATCGCCTACGGCCGCCCCGACGCGACCGACGAGCAGATCACCGCCGCCGCCCGCGCCGCCCAGGCCGACGGCTTCATCAGCGAGCTGCCCGACGGCTACGACACCACCGTCGGCGAGCACGGCCTGACCCTCTCCGGCGGCCAGCGCCAGCGCGTCGCCCTGGCCCGCGCGATCCTCACCGACCCGCGCCTGCTGGTCCTGGACGACGCGACCTCCGCCGTGGACGCCCGCGTCGAGCACGAGATCCACGAGGCGCTCAAGAGCGTCATGCGGGGCCGCACCACCCTGCTGATCGCCCACCGCCGCTCCACCCTCAACCTCGCCGACCGCATCGCCGTCCTCGACGGCGGCCGGCTCTCCGACATCGGCACCCACGACGAGCTCCAGCGGCGTTCCGCCCTCTACCGCCGGCTGCTCACCGACCCCGACGAGCTCGGCGCCGTCTCCCCGGGCCACACCCCGCCCGCCGGGCCGCAGGAGGAGGACACCTCCGTCCGCGCGGAGCTGGACGCGGAGTTCGACGCCGAGCGCGGCGTCACCCCGCGGCTGTGGACGGGCGACCGGGAGCCCAAGGACACCGCCCTCGTCGAGGCCTCCGCCACCCCGGAGCTGCTCGCCCAGGTCGACGCGCTGCCCCCGGCGAACGACGTCCCCGACGTCGACGAGGCGCGCGCGGTCCGCCCCGAGGACTCCTACGGACTGCGCCGCCTGCTGCGCGGTTTCCGGACACCCCTGCTCATCAGCCTCGGCCTGGTCGCCGTCGACGCCGGGATGGGCCTGCTGCTGCCGGTGCTGATCCGGCACGGCATCGACCAGGGCGTGACCCAGGCTGCCCTCGGCGCGGTCTGGGCGGCCTCCCTGCTCGCCCTGCTCACCGTGGCCGTCCAGTGGTCGGCGCAGATCGGCGAGACCCGGATGACCGGACGCACCGGCGAACGCGTCCTGTACGCGCTGCGGCTGAAGATCTTCGCCCAGCTCCAGCGGCTCGGCCTCGACTACTACGAGCGCGAGCTCACCGGCCGGATCATGACCCGGATGACGACGGACGTCGACGCGCTGTCGACGTTCCTGCAGACGGGGCTGGTCACGGCGTTCGTCTCGGTGGTCACCTTCTTCGGCATCATGGTCGCCCTGCTGGTGCTCGACGTCGAGCTGGCCCTGGTCGTCTTCGCCACCCTGCCCCCGCTGATCGTCGGCACGTACTTCTTCCGCCGGGCCAGCGTGAAGGCGTACGAACTGGCCCGTGAACGGGTCTCGGCGGTCAACGCCGATCTGCAGGAGTCGGTGTCGGGGCTGCGGATCGTGCAGGCCTTCCGCCGCGAGCGGGACGGCGGCCGCCGGTTCGCGGAGCGCAGCGCCAGCTACCGCAGCGCACGGATCCGGGGGCAGTGGCTGATCTCGGTGTACTTCCCGTTCGTGCAGTTCCTGTCGTCCCTGGCGGCCGTGGCCGTGCTGGTCGTGGGCGGCGCCCGGGTCCACGACGGGACGCTGGCGATCGGCTCGCTGGTGGCGTACCTGCTCTACATCGACCTGTTCTTCGCGCCGGTGCAGCAGCTCTCCCAGGTCTTCGACGGCTACCAGCAGGCGTCCGTCTCGCTGGGCCGCATCCAGGAACTGCTGCGGGAGCCGACCTCCACGCGGCAGCCGGACAAGCCGCTCGACGTGCCGTCCCTGCGCGGCGAGATCGCCTTCGACAACGTGCACTTCGCCTACGGCGACGGCGAGGAGGCTCTCAACGGCATCGACCTCACCATCCCCGCCGGACAGACCGTCGCCTTCGTGGGCGAGACCGGCGCCGGAAAATCCACCTTGGTCAAGCTGGTCGCCCGGTTCTACGACCCGACGGGCGGCCGGGTCACCGCCGACGGCGCCGACCTCAGGGACCTGGACCTCACCGCCTACCGGCACCGGCTCGGCGTCGTACCGCAGGAGGCGTACCTCTTCCCGGGCACCGTCCGCGACGCGATCGCCTACGGCCGCCCGGACGCCACCGACGCCGAGGTCGAGGCCGCGGCCCGCGCGGTCGGCGCGCACGAGATGATCGCCACGCTGGACGGCGGCTACCTCCACGAGGTCGCCGAGCGGGGCCGCAACCTCTCCGCCGGGCAGCGCCAGCTGATCGCCCTGGCCCGCGCCGAACTCGTCGACCCGGACGTGCTGCTGCTCGACGAGGCCACCGCCGCGCTCGACCTGGCCACCGAGGCACAGGTCAACCAGGCGACGGACCGCCTCGCGGGACGCCGTACCACCCTCGTGGTGGCCCACCGCCTCACCACGGCCGCCCGGGCCGACCGGGTGATCGTCATGGACCACGGCCGGGTCGCGGAGGACGGCACGCACGAGGAACTGCTGCGGCTCGGCGGCAAGTACGCCGCGCTGTGGCGGACCTTCGTCGGGGAGGACGTACCGGCGCCGGCGTGAGAGGGCGGCCTCCCGCACGCAACCATCCGCCCTACGTCATGCGTCCGTACACGCGTACGCCGCCTGACGCGGCAGGCGCGGTACGGGAGGACGACGACTGTGGGCAGTGGAGCCATACGCCGGCGCATCGCGCTGGGCCTTGCGGTGCTGACCGCCTCGGGGCTGCTCGCCGTGGCCGTGCCGGCCGAGGCACAGGCCGCCGCGCACTGCCCGGGGCGCAAGGTGCGGACCCTGCCCTTCTCGACCGGCTCGGTGGTCGTCTACAAGCGGGGCGGCTACGTCTGTGCCGTCACCGTCGCCAAGAAGCCGGGCGCCAAGCGGAGGATGTCGGTGAGCGTGCGGGCGCGCGGCGGCCGGCCGGTGGTCGACGAGGGCCGTTACAAGTACCACGCGGGGCCGGTGACCGTGCATGCCGGCCGCCGCTGCGTGTGGGTGAAGGGCAAGGTCGGCGGTAAGTCCGTCAGCTCCGGCTGGATCCTCTGCTGACCCGGCACCCGACCGAGGGTTAACCCTATGTCCCCTGGTGCTGTGGGGAGTTGGTCGAGTAGCTTCCGGCGCACATCTGTCTCACAGGGGAGTGCGCATGCGCAAGGCGCTCAGATGGCTGCTGGCGCTCACGGTGCTCATAGGCACGCTGAGTACGGCCGGGGCGGCCACCGCCGCCGAGCCGGAGGCCACCGGCACCACTGACATCAAGGAGAGGCTGCTCTCCATTCCGGGCATGAGCCTGATCGAGGAGAAGCCGTCCCCCGGGTACCGCTTCTTCGTCCTCAACTACACCCAGCCGGTCGACCACCGCAGGCCCGCCAAGGGCACGTTCCAGCAGCGGATCACCGTGCTGCACAAGGACACCGCGCGGCCGACGGTCTTCTACACGGGCGGCTACAGCGTCTCCACGACGCCCCGGCGCGCCGAGCCGACCCAGATCGTGGACGGCAACCAGGTCTCCATGGAGTACCGCTTCTTCACCCCGTCCCGCCCCGAGCCCGCGGACTGGTCGAAGCTGGACATCTGGCAGGCCGCCAGCGACCAGCACCGCATCTTCAAGGCGCTGAAGAAGATCTACTCCGAGAACTGGATCTCCACCGGCGGCTCCAAGGGCGGCATGACCGCCACCTACTACGAGCGCTTCTACCCGCGTGACATGGACGGCGTGGTCGCCTACGTCGCCCCCAACGACGTGGTGAACAAGGAGGACTCGGCCTACGACCGCTTCTTCCGCACCGTCGGCACCAAGGAGTGCCGTGACCGGCTGAACGCCGTGCAGCGCGAGGCGCTGGTGCGCCGGGCGCCGCTGAAGGAGAAGTACCAGGCGGCCGCCGCCGAGAACGGCTACACCTTCGACACCATCGGCAGCCTGGACCGGGCGTTCGAGGCCGTCGTCCTCGACTACGTGTGGGGCTTCTGGCAGTACAGCACCCTCGCCGACTGCGAGGAGATCCCGGCGGACGCCAAGAACGCCACCGACGACGAGATCTGGACCTCGATCGACACGATCTCCGGGTTCTCGTTCTACACGGACCAGGGCCTGAGCCCGTACACGCCGTACTACTACCAGGCCGGTACGCAGCTGGGCGCGCCGACCATCCACTTCCCGCACATCGAGAAGAAGTACATCCGCTACGGCTACCAGCCGCCGCGCAACTTCGTGCCCCGGTCGATCGACATGAAGTTCGAGCCGTGGGCGATGCGCGGCGTCGACAGCTGGGTCCGCCACAACGCCCGGCACATGCTGTTCGTGTACGGCGAGAACGACCCGTGGGGTGCCGAGCCGTTCCGGCTGGGCCACGGCGCACGTGACTCGTACGTCTTCACCGCGCCCGGCATGAACCACGGCGCGAACGTGGCCGGACTGGTCGCGAAGGAGAAGGCGCTCGCCACGGCCCGCATCCTCGACTGGGCGGACGTCGCCCCGAACGCGGTCCAGGAGAACCCGGCGGCGGCGAAGCCGCTGGCGAAGTTCGACGCCAAGCTGGACAAGCGGGACGTCGAGCAGCGGCACACGCTGCGACCGTAGGGTTCCGACGGGACTACACCGGGCGGGCGCAGCCCACCGGTGCGGTCCCGCCGAGCCGGACGTAGAGGGCCGTGGACGCCGGGCAGTCGGACCGGGTGTCCACGGCCTTCGTCACCTCGTACTCGGGCTTGCGCTCGCCGCCGCCGTCGCAGGCCGTCTCCCGGACCTTGCCGTCGCCCAGGTCGTAGACGCAGTCGCCGACGATGGTGCGCGGCCCGCCCCCGCCGCCCGGGTCCCCGGGGTGCGGCGGCTGGAGGTTGCGCATACAGGCGTAGCCGCGCGGCACCGCCCCGTCGCCGTCCTCGTCGGAGGAGGGGCGCTGCTCGCTGATGTGCAGCACGAAGTCCGTGGTCGCCGGACAGCGCGGACCGTCGCGCACGGTGCCGTCGTGACGGGCGACGACCCGGGCCGCCGCCCGCTCGCTCCTGCAGGACACCTCGGTGAAGCTGGTGCGGCCGAAGGAGCTGCACTCGTCGACCGCGAGGAACACCGCCCCGTACCCGGACGGCCGGGCCGGTGTCGGTGACACCGTGGCCGCCTGCTCGCCCGGCCCGTCCCGCCCCCCGGTTCCGCCGCCCTGTGCGCCGTCGCAGCCGGTGAGCAGCACCGCGCACACCGCCGCGAACGCGGCCGGCGCCCGCCACCTGTTTCCCACGTGCATCGTCATCCCCCCGGACACCCCCGTCCAGCGTGACTCGGCGGGCCGGGTCACGCCAGACATGTGGGCCGGTTTGCGCACGTTGGGTGTGGTGCGTCGGGTGTGTGACGTACGCGCGCTACGTCCGACGAGGTAGGAGGACCGCCCTGTGGCGGCGGGCCCTAGGGGGTGTCCGACACATGCCCGCGGCGTCGCGCTCATGTGTCGGACGCCCCCTAGTAGCGCAGCCCGTGCCCGACCGGGTAGAGCACCGTCGCCGGGTCGTCGGCCCGTTGCACCGGGACCGGCAGCGTCCCGCGCGGGTCGGCCTTGCCCGCGATGACCCGTGCCGCCGCCCGCAGTTCGACGTCGGTCCAGGAGTAGGCGGCCAGATACGCCGGCACGCCGGGCAGATGGGCCACGTCGTAGGGGTTGCGGATCGCGACCGCGACGACCGGCTTCCCCGTCGCCAGCAGCTGCTCGACGAGCGTCTTCTGGCTGCTGGTCGCGCTGACGTTGTACGTCCCGACGACCACCACGTCCACGTCCTGGGCCGCCGCCACCGCCTTGGCGACGGTCGCGGCCGAGGGTGCCGTGCCCGTGGACAGGGCGGTGGCCGTGAAGCCCAGCTCGTTCAGCGCGCCGGCGAGCACCCCGGTCGGCGGTCCCGTCGTACCGGACGGGGACGCCGGGTCGGCGCCGACCACCAGCAGCTTCGGCCGGCTGCGCCGGGACAGCGGCAGCAGACCGCCGTCGTTGACCAGCAGGGTCGTGGTGCGCTCGGCGATCCGGTCGGCGGCGGCCAGGTGCGAACGCCTGCCGACGGTGCGGTCGACACCGGCGTGGGAGACGTACGGGTCGTCGAACAGGTCCAGTTTCGCCTTCATCCGCAGCACCCGCAGGATCGACTCGTCGAGCCGGGACTCGGTCAGCTCCCCGTCCCGCACGGCCTTCAGGACCGCGTTCCAGGCCACGTTCAGGGAGGGCGGGTTGAGCAGCTGGTCCACGCCCGCCTTCAGCGCCAGCACCGGCACCCGGTCGTCGCCGTACTTCGTGCGTACGCCCTCCATGCCGAGGGAGTCGGTGACCACCACCCCGTCGTAGCCCAGCTCCTCGCGCAGGATGCCGGTGAGGATCGGGCGGGAGAGGGTGGCCGGGTCCTCGGCGGGGTCGAGGGCCGGGACGACGATGTGCGCGGTCATGATCGAGTCGATGCCCGCGGCGACCGCCGCCCGGAACGGCGGCGCGTCGAGCCGCTCCCACTGCTCGCGGGTGTGGTGGATGTACGGCAGTTTGGCGTGGCTGTCGTCGACCGTGTCGCCGTGTCCGGGGAAGTGCTTGGCCGTGGCGGCGATGTGCGACGACTCGTAGCCCCTGACCTCCGCCGCGACGAGACCGGCGACGGCCTCCGGGTCGGAGCCGAAGGAGCGCACGCCGATGACGGGGTTGGCCGGGTTGACGTTGACGTCGGCCACCGGGGAGTAGTTCTGACGGATGCCCAGGGCGCGCAGTTCGCGGCCCGCGATCCGGCCGAGGCTGCGGGCGTCGGCGCGGGAGCCGCCCGCCCCGACGGCCATCGCCCCCGGGAACAGGGTCGCGGGCTCGCCCACGCGGGCCACGATGCCGTGTTCCTGGTCGGTGGAGATGAGCACGGGAAGCCCGCGCGGCAGGCCGAGGGAGGCCCTCTGGATGCCGTTGGACAGGTCCGCGATCTGGTGCGGCGCACGGGTGTTGTGCGCCCAGGCGAAGTAGATGATGCCGCCGACCCGGTACTTGGCGAGCAGTTCGGCGGCCGTGCGGACGCCGATCTCCTTGAGGTTGGCGTCGATGTCGGCCTGGTCCGGGTCGGTCGCTGAGTGGCCGTAGATCCGCATCACGAACAGCTGGCCGACCTTCTCCTCCAGGGTCATGCGGGAGATGAGGGCGCGCAGCTCTCTGTCGTGCCTGCCTCGGTCGGCGGAACCGGCGGCCGCGTGGGCGGTCCCGCCGGCCGCCAGGGCGGTGGTGACGCCCGCCGTCGCGGCGATGACGGCGCGTCTGGACGGACGTGCGGTGTTTCCCGGGCTTCCGGTGCTGCTGTCGGGCACGTGCGCTCCTTTGGAAGGTGATCCGCGGGGACCGGGGATCCGCTGAAGGAAACTGCCAGGAGGTCACCAATATCCGGGAAGTTTCTGCCAGTCAAGGGAATGCGCAGCAACCGGGAGGGGCCGTCATCGGCGCTAGGGAGGGGGGCGCGCCGATGACGGCGTGCTGCCGGCCGCGGCACGGCGGAGAGGGTGGGTCAGCGATCGCTGTGCCGGCAGCGAGGGCCGACACCGCACCACGGAGACTCTTCCGGCAACCTGCCCATGGGACGGACCGGAACGGCGACGGGTTCCCCCGCCGGCTGAGATTCCGCCAAGTCGGTACGGGGGTTCCGGACGGGGCCGGTGGGGTGTGTGGGCGGATGCGGTGGGGCGGTGCGGCCGGGGTGTGCGGGTCTTCGTGGTGTCGGGTGGTGGGTCGCGGTCGCGGGGCCGGTGGGGTGTGTGGGCGGACGCCGTGGGGCGGTGCGGCCGGCGTGTGCGGTTCTTCGGGGTGTCGGGTGGTGGGTCGCGGTCGCGGGGCCGTGCGGCGGGTGTGCGGGTCTTCGGAGGGCAGGGTGGTGGGTCGCGTCTGCGGGGTCAGCGGGGCGTGTGCGCCGACACCTCGGGCCAGTGCTCGCCCAGCGTGCGCACGGTCTCCGCGATCGCCGGTCGGCGGGCCGCGCCGCTGCGCCACAGCGCGTACAGCCGCCGTACGGGCATGGGGTCGAGGGGCACCTCCACCACGCCCTCCGGCAGCGGACCGCGCCCCAGCCGGGGAATCAGCGCGATGCCGAGCCCGGCTGCGACCAGCGCGACCAGGGTCGGGTTCTCGTCGGCCTGGTGGACGATCTCCGGCTCGTGCCCGGCCGCGCGCAGGGTGCGCACCAGCCACTCGTGGCAGACCCGCCCCGGCGGCTGGCAGATCCACCGCTCACCGCCCAGCTCCTCCCGCCGCACCGCCGTACGGCCCGCGAACGGATGCCCCTCGGGCACCAGCAGATCGCACAGGTCGTCCCCGATGACCGCCTGCTCCACGCCCGCCGGGGCGGGCAGCGGCGCGATGTCCCAGTCGTGCGCGATCACGAGGTCGACGGCGCCCTTGGCCACCAGGTCGACCGAGAGATGGGGGTCGATCTCGGTGAGCCGGGTGTCGAGCGCGGGGTGGCGGCGGGCCAGGTCGGCCAGGACGGGCGGCATCAGCCCGCGCGCCGCCGAGGCGAACGCGGCGATGGTCAGCCGCCCGGCCGGCACCCCGCGCCGCTCCTCCAGCTCCGTCTCCGCCCGCTCCACGATGGCGATCAGCTCCCGGGCGGCGCGCACCAGCTGATGCGCCTCGTCGGTCAGCCGTACGCCCCGCCCCTCCCGCTCCAGCAGCACGGTCCGGGTCTCCCGCTCCAGCTTGGCGATCTGCTGGGACACGGCGGACGAGGTGTACCCGAGCGCCACGGCGGCGGCGCCGACGGTGCCGTGCACCGAGACCGCGTGCAGGGCGCGCAGACGCTGGAGGTCGAGCATGACGGCGGCTCCCCGATCGGTTAGCGGTGCTTCATCCAACCATGCAGGAATCATCGCTGGTGCTGAAGTGTGACGGGCGGTGATCCTCGACGTATGCGACCTTCCCACGTGCTTCTCGCCGTCCTCGTCACCGCCGTGTGGGGCGTGAACTTCACCGTCATCGAGGTCGGTCTCGACCACTTCCCGCCGCTGCTCTTCTCCGCCCTGCGCTTCCTCGTGGCGGCGCTGCCCGCGGTGTTCCTCGTGGGGCGGCCCAAGGTGGCCTGGAAGTGGATCGTGGGCGTGGGGCTGGCGCTCGGGGTGGCCAAGTTCGGGCTGCTGTTCGTCGGCATGAACGCCGGGATGCCGGGCGGCCTGTCCTCCCTGGTGCTCCAGATCCAGGCGGTGTTCACGGCCCTGTTCGCCTTCGCGCTCCTCGGCGAACGCCCTTCCCGGGTCCGCCTGGTGGGGATGGCGGTGGCGCTGGCCGGCATCGGGGTGGCGGCGGTCGACGAGGGCACCTCGGGTCCGCTGCTCGGCTTCGCCCTGGTGGTCGCGGCGGCGGCGTGCTGGGGCGTCTCCAACATCCTCACCCGCAAGGCAGCACCCCCGGACGCCCTCAACTTCATGATCTGGGTGAGCACGGTTCCGGTGCTGCCGCTGCTCGCGCTCTCCCTGCTGCTGGAGGGCCCGGCGGCCGGCCTCGACGCGCTGCGCGGCCTCGACCGGCAGGGCGCGGGCACGGTGCTCTTCGTCGCCTGGGTCGCCACGGTCTTCGGCTTCGGCGCCTGGGGCTGGCTGCTGCGCCGTCACCCCGCGTCCACGGTCGCGCCCTTCTCCCTGCTGGTCCCGGTCTTCGGCATGTCGTCGGCCGCCCTGTTCCTGGGGGAGTCGGTCACCACGCTGCGGTGGTGCGCGGCGGCACTCCTGGTGGGCGGGGTGGCGCTGGCATCGGTGACGCCGTCCGGCCGGGGCCGGCTGGAACGCAGGGTGGCGGCCCGGACGCCGGTGGGTGAAGCACCCTAGGGGCGCGGGGAACTGTGCGAACAACCCCCGCGCACCCGCACCCGCCACACGACTCAGGGAACCCGGGCTCTCGCGCGCACCCTCACGCCGACTCGGTCAGCAACCGCGTCAGGTGCTCACGGCCCGGGCTGAGCAGACCGGGCAACGGCGCTGCCGCCTCGTACCAGCGCTTCTCGTACTCCCAGCACAGCCAGCCGTCCCAGTTGTGCCGGGAGAGGACCTCCACGACATCCGTGAGCGGAAGCACCCCCGCGCCGAGCGGGAGCGGAGTCGTGTCCTCGGCCGATGCGATGTCCTTGACCTGCACATAGCCGAGGTGCGGGGAGAGCGCCGCGAAGCTCTCCACGGGCTGTTCGCCGCCGAGCCAGGTGTGCATCACGTCCCACAGCGCGCCCACCCGGCCGTGGCCGACCAGACCGAGGACCCGCATCGCGTCGGCGCCCGTGCGGTGCGAGTCGTGGGTCTCCAGCAGGATGCGTACGCCCAGGTCGGCGGCGTGTTCGGCGGCCGTGCCCAGCCGCCGCGCGGCCGTGGCGTCGGCCTCCTCGGGGCTCTGCTCGGTGCCGCCGCCGGGGAAGACCCGGACGAAGGGGGCGCCGACGTCACGGGCGAGGTCCAGCAGGGCCCGGACCTCGGTCAGCACGGGCTCGTCCGCACCGGGAGCGGCCACGCGGGCATAGCCGGCGAGGCCCAGGATCTCGACACCCGCGGCCTTGAATTCGGCGGCCACATCCGCACGTTGCCCGGGAGTGAGACCCGGGTGGACGGGTTCCTCCGCGTGGGCGCGCAACTCGACGCCGTGATAGCCGTGCGCGGTCGCGAGCCCGAGCACATCGGTGAGGGGCATACCGGGAACACCGAGGGTGGAGAACGCCAGCTTCATGACACCGGACCCTACCCGCGACGGCCCCGGACAACCCCTCTTGCTCACTCGGGTGTCGGCGCCGCGGGGCGGCCTCCCGCGTGGGCCGCGTGCGGGCCCGTCGTCGCTTGTCGCGCAGTTCCCCGCGCCCCTGGGGTGACACCCGCACCCCCGCCCCAACACAAAGCACGACACCCACTCAGGGGCGCGGGGAACTGCGCGAAAACCCCCCACGACCGGCACCGGACACCACTCCCGCCACCACCCCACTCAGGGGCGCGGGGAACTGCGCGAAAACCCCCTACAACCGGCACCGGACACCACTCCCGCCACCACCCCACTCAGGGGCGCGGGGAACTGCGCGAAAACCCCCTACAACCGGCACCGGACACCACTCCCGCCACCACCCCACTCAGGGGCGCGGGGAACTGCGCGAAAACCCCCTACAACCGGCACCGGACACCACTCCCGCCACCACCCCACCCAGGGGCGCGGGGAACTGCGCGAAAACCCCCTACAACCGGCACCCGGCACCGCACCGGCAGCAGCCACCCAGGGGGGCGCGGGGAACTGCGCAAACCTCACCCCCCAACCCCCCCCGCCTCACCCCCGCGGCACCGCCGTGGACCCCCGCACCATCAACTCCCCCCGCACAGACGCGACCCCACCCAGCGGCGCCTCCTCCCGCCCCATCGCGATCCGCCCGGCCCGAGCCCCCGCCTCCGCCAACGGCAACCGCACCGTCGTCAGCGCCGGCACCGCGTCGATGCTGAACGGCAGATCGTCGAACCCCGCCACCGACACATCGTCCGGAATCCGCAGCCCCGAGTCCCGCAGCGCCGCACACGCCCCCAGCGCGACGGAGTCGTTCGCCGCGACAACGGCCGTCAACGACGGGTCACGACGCAGGAGTTCGAGCGTCGCCTCGTACCCCGACCGCCGGTCGTACCGCCCGTGCACGGTCCACCGCGCGTCCTCCTCGATCCCGTGCGCGGCCAGCGCGGCCCGATGCCCCTCCAGCCGGTGACGCGTGGTCGTCCGTTCCTCGGGACCCGCGATGTACCCCACCCGCCGGTGCCCCAGCCCGATCAGGTGCTCGGTGAGCTCCTGCCCGCCGCCCCGGTTGTCGAAGGTCAGCGCGATCGCCCCGGTCTCCGGCGCCTGCGGCCGCCCGCACAGCACCACGCGCGTCCCCGCGTCCGCGAGTTTCCGCAGCTTGGCGTCCATCGCCGCCTTGTGCTGCGCGTCCTCGATCGCACCGCCGGTCAGCACGACCGCCGCCGCCCGCTGCCGCTGGAGCAGGGTGAGATAGGTGAGTTCACGCTCGGGGGACCCGCCCGTGTTGCACACGACCGCGAGTCTCTCCCCGCCGGCGCGCCCGCCCGGCCCCCCGATCTCCGACTGGATGGCGCCCGCCATGATCCCGAAGAACGGGTCGGCGATGTCGTTCACCAGAATGCCGACCAGGTCGGACGTGGCGGCGGCGAGGGCGCTCGCGGGCCCGTTGAGCACGTAGTCGAGTTCGTCCACGGCCTTCAGCACCCGCTCGCGGGTGGACGCGGCCACGGGGTAGTTCCCGTTGAGCACGCGCGACACCGTCGCGGGTGAGACCTGTGCGCGCGCCGCCACGTCCGCCAGGGTCACCGTCATGTCTCGTCCTCCGGTCGCGCGTCTCGTCGTGGTTCCGAGCAGACCCTACGGCTCCACGCCCGTTTGTTCGCCCCCTCGAACAAGTCGGCCGCGCGACGGTCTTGTCCGGAGCGCCGTGCAGAGGCTAACTTCTCCTTGTATAGAAAGCGCTTGCTGTGACGTTCACCAGTCACCCGCTCCGCGACGGGTGGGGCGTACGCGGCGCGCGGACCGCGTACGAAGGGAACGACGTGACACGCAAGACGGTGCGTATCGCCATGAACGGTGTGACCGGACGCATGGGCTACCGGCAGCACCTCGTCCGCTCCATCCTGGCCCTGCGCGAACAGGGCGGCCTCGACCTCGGCGACGGCACCGTGCTCTGGCCGGAGCCGGTCCTCGTCGGCCGCCGCGAGCACGCGCTGAAAGCGCTCGCCGAACGCCACGGCCTCGACCACGTCTCCACCGACCTGGACGCGGTCCTCGCCGACGACACCATCGACATCTACTTCGACGCCCAGGTCACCTCGGCCCGCGAGGACGCCCTCAAGAAGGCGATCGCCGCCGGCAAGCACCTCTACACCGAGAAGCCCACCGCCACCGGCCTCGACGGCGCCCTGGAACTCGCCCGCCTGGCGAACGCCGCGGGCATCAAGCACGGCGTCGTCCAGGACAAGCTCTTCCTCCCCGGCCTGCTCAAGCTGAAGCGCCTCATCGACGGCGGCTTCTTCGGCCGCGTCCTGTCCGTGCGCGGCGAGTTCGGCTACTGGGTCTTCGAGGGCGACTGGCAGGAGGCCCAGCGCCCGTCCTGGAACTACCGCGCGGAGGACGGCGGCGGCATCGTCGTCGACATGTTCCCGCACTGGGAGTACGTGCTGCACGAGCTGTTCGGCCGCGTGAAGTCCGTCCAGGCCCTCACCGCCACCCACATCCCGCAGCGCTGGGACGAGAACGGCAAGCCCTACGACGCCACCGCCGACGACGCCGCCTACGGCGTCTTCGAGCTCGACGGCGGCGTGATCGCCCAGATCAACTCCTCCTGGGCGGTGCGCGTCAACCGCGACGAACTCGTCGAGTTCCAGGTCGACGGCACCGAGGGCTCCGCCGTCGCCGGCCTGCGCAACTGCCGCGTCCAGCACCGCTCCGCCACCCCCAAGCCGGTCTGGAACCCGGACATCCCCGCCACCGAGGTCTTCCGCGACCAGTGGCAGGAGGTGCCGGACAACGGCGAGTTCGACAACGGCTTCAAGGCCCAGTGGGAGCTGTTCCTGCGCCACGTCTACGCCGACGCCCCCTACCACTGGGACCTGCTGGCCGGCGCCCGCGGCGTCCAGCTCGCCGAACTGGGCCTGAAGTCCTCGGCCGAGGGCCGCCGCCTCGACGTACCGGAGATCGCGCTGTGACCCTCCGTCTGCCCGGCCCGAACGGCACCCTGCGCCCCTACGAGCCCCGCACCGAGCCCCTCGGGACAACCACCCCCGGCGCCCCCTTCACCTCCCGTACGGTCTTCTCCGCCGCGCACGTCGTCGCCGACCCGTACGCCGACACCACCCCCGACTCACCGGCGGCCGTCGACTGGGACGCCACTCTCGCCTTCCGCCGCCACCTGTGGTCGCACGGCCTGGGCGTCGCCGAGGCCATGGACACCGCCCAGCGCGGCATGGGCCTGGACTGGGCCGGCGCGGCCGAGCTGATCCGCCGCTCCGCCGCCGAGGCGAAGGCGGTCGGCGGCCGCATCGCCTGCGGCGTCGGCACCGACCAGCTCACCGGCCCGGCGACCCTCGACGAGGTCCGCGCGGCCTACGAGGAACAGCTCGCGGTCGTCGAGGAGTCCGGCGCCCAGGCGATCCTGATGGCCTCCCGCGCCCTCGCCGCGACGGCGAAGAGCCCGGACGACTACCTGGAGGTCTACGGCCACCTCCTCCGCCAGGCCGCCGAGCCGGTGATCCTGCACTGGCTGGGCCCCATGTTCGACCCGGCGCTGGAGGGCTACTGGGGCTCGTCCGACCTCGACGCGGCCACCGGCACCTTCCTGGAGGTCATCGCCGCCCACCCCGACAAGGTCGACGGCATCAAGGTCTCCCTCCTGGACGCGGGGCGCGAGGTCGCCCTGCGCCGCCGCCTTCCGCAGGGCGTGCGCTGCTACACCGGCGACGACTTCCACTACCCGGAGCTGATCGCGGGCGACGACCAGGGCTTCAGCCACGCCCTGCTCGGCATCTTCGACCCGCTCGGCCCGCTCGCGGCGCAGGCGGTCCGCGTCCTCGACACCGGGAACACGGAGGGCTTCCGCGCCCTCCTCGACCCCACCGTCGAACTCTCCCGCCACCTCTTCCAGGCCCCCACCCGCTTCTACAAGACCGGCGTGGTGCTCCTCGCCTGGCTGGCCGGACACCAGTCCCACTTCACGATGGTCGGCGGCCTGCAGTCGGCGCGCTCCCTGCCGCACCTCGCCCGCGCCTACGAACTCGCCGACCGCCTCGGCCTGTTCCCCGACCCGAAACTCGCCGAGGAACGGATGAGGACCCTGCTGCACCTGTACGGAGTGACCCCGTGACCGCCGGCCTCGCGCGCTTCAGCATCAACCAGATGACGGTCAGGCAGCTGTCCCTGCCGGACCTTGTCGACGCCTGCCGCGAGCTCGGCGTACCGGGCGTGGGCCTGTGGCGCGAGCCCGTCCGGGCGTACGGCGTGGAGGCGGCCGCGAAACTGGTGCGCGACGCGGGCCTGGCGGTGACGACCCTGTGCCGGGGCGGTTTCCTCACCGCGATCGACCCCGGCGAGCGGGCCGCCGCCCTGGCGGACAACCGCCGCGCCGTCGACGAGGCGGCCACGCTCGGCACCGACACCCTGGTCCTGGTCTCGGGCGGCCTCCCGGCCGGCTCCAAGGATCTGCGCGGCGCCCGCGAGCGCATCGCCGACGCACTCGCCGAACTCGGCCCCTACGCCGAGGAGCACGGGGTGAGACTGGCCATCGAGCCCCTCCACCCCATGTTCGCCTCCGACCGGTGCGTGGTCTCGACGCTCACCCAGGCCCTGGACATCGCGGAACGCTTCCCCGCCCACCAGGTCGGCGTCACGGTCGACACGTACCACATCTGGTGGGACGACCAGGCCCCCGCCCAGATCGCCCGCGCGGGTGCCGAGGGCCGTATCCACACCTTCCAGCTCGCCGACTGGACCACCCCGCTGCCCGAGGGCGTCCTCAACGGCCGCGGCCAGATCGGCGACGGCGCGGTCGACATGCGGGAGTGGAAGGGTTACGTGGACGCGGCCGGTTACACCGGCCCCATCGAGGTCGAACTCTTCAACGAAACACTCTGGGCGAGAAACGGCCGAGAGGTCCTCACCGAAACGACAGCACGCTTCCTGCAACACGCAGGCTGACAAGGCGCACGTCGTCCTTTCCAGGCTTGCGCGGGGCGCAAGCCGTGCGGTGCCGATCGGACGCCGACGTTCGCCGGCACCGCACGTTGCTTCCCCCCTGCTCCCCGCAGTGCACGGCCCCCACCGTGCACAGGCACCAGCATGGGCGCGCAGAACGCTTGAATCCTTGACGGTCCGTGCAGGGATCTTGTCGATTCCGGCAGAAGAGCAGAAGTTGCCCTACTGGTTCGCCTGGTGGTGCCGGTGCTCGGTCGGCGTCATACCGTACGCGCGGCGGAAGACGCGGCTGAAGGTGGCCGCGTCCGTGAACCCCCACCGCGCGGCGATGGAATGGACGGAACGTCCCCGGAGCCGGGGGTCGGCCAGATCGCGCCGGCAGCGCTCCAGCCGGCGGTGCCGGATCCAGGCCGCCGGGGCGTCGCCCTCCGCGGCGAACAGCTGGTGCAGATGGCGCACGGAGATGCCGTGTGCCGCCGCGACGGTCGCCGGGGACAGGGAGGGATCGCCCAGGTTCTGGTCGATGTAGTCCCGGATCCGGGTGTGCAGGGCGCGCCGGCGGGACTCCGGGGGAAGCGCGTCCTCCGCGCCCGCGCATCCGCCGAGCACGGAGGCGAGCAGGTCCGTGGTCACCGAGGCCAGCGTCGGCGCGTCCGACTCGGTGAACTCGTCCATCCGCCGGGCGACGTCGGCCAGCCAGCGGTGCAGCGCGCCGCCCATGCCCCGGTCCACCGGGACCGGCACCGCCAGCAGGCGCCGCACGGTCCGCGGAGGCAGCGGCAGCCGGGCCCGGGGGAGGCTGACGACCACCGTCCTGGACCACTGCGACGTCCGGTTGATGTGGACGTCGTAGGGGAGGCTGGTGTCCGCCATGACGAGGTGCCCCGGACCGAACACCACCTCCCTGCCGTTCTGCGCCACCCCGCCGTCCCCGGAGAGCTGGCAGTTGATCTGGAGCATCTCGGGGTCGAAGCGCCGGATGATCCGCGGTGTGCGCACGCTGTTCAGGTGCGGCAGGCCCAGTCCGGCGATCTGCAGGTCCCCGAGCGGCAGGACCCGCATCACGGCCCGGAAGTCGTCGCTGTGCTCGCTGCGCTGCAGGGTGGGCACATGAGTCCGGGCGGCGAAGTCCTGCCAGAGGTCCCACCGCTCGGCGGGCGCGACCGCATCGGTCCGCAACTCCTGCACCAGCATCGCCATACGCCCCCAACGCGTACCGGACGGCCGCTTCCTGCCCAGGGAGCCATGGTAAGGAACCCCTGCCGGAAGAACCTCAGAAGCGGCCCTTGACCGACGCGTAGAGGGCGCTCACCTGGCGCCGGGTGTCGTCGTGTCCGCCCATGAAGCCCCCACGGGGGTTCAGACGGAACGTGCTGCCGTCCGCGCGGCGTATGCGCACATAGGTGTTGCCGGTGTAGGCGGTGTTCATGTGCAGCTCCTCGGGCCTGTCGCCCAGCGCCACCTCGTCCAGCGGATCCGCCCACAGGAGGCCCTTGCCGCTGATCGACCAGTAGGTGCTCCTGACCAGGAGCACCCGGCGGTCGGTCACCCCGAGGACGGCACGCCTGAATCCGGCGCCGAGGTAGCCGGACACGGCCGCCTTCAGGGGTTCGTCACGCAGATGGGGGCGCAGGACGTACTTCAGTTCGGCATCGCTCATCACGACCTCCGTAGGCCGGTGCGTGCATGACATGTCGGACGTATTGTCACCGCGCGCCCGGCCCGCCGTATGCGTCGCGCACGAAAAGGCTTCAGGACCGTACAACCCTCCCGACACCTCGCGGGTCGTACTGGGTGTCAGAACTTCTGGGAGGGGACCCGGGGGGGAATCCGGGGGGTTCTGACAGGGGAGGGAACCGAGGGGGCCCGGTCGACGGACCGGGCCCCCTCGAATTTCTCCGTCCTGTCCCGCGCGCCTCTAGAAGAACACCCCGCAGCGCAGCAGCACATTGGCGTACGGCTGTGCCTCACCGGTGCGGACCACGAGCCGGGCGCCGGCGCCCAGCTCCTTGAGCCGCTCGTGCGGCACCAGCGCGAGGCCGGGGAAGTGGCCCGCCAGCAGCCCGGCGGCCGCCGGATTGGCGGCCCGTACCTCCGCGGCGGCCGTCGCGCCCTCCACCACCAGCTCCGCCAGCAGTCCCTCCAGCACCTCGGCGAAGGACGGCACCCCGGCCCGGAAGGCCAGGTCCACCACACGCGGCCCGTCGGGGATCGGCATCCCGGCGTCGCACACCAGTACCCCGTCGCCGTGCCCGAGTTCGGCCAGGGCGCCGGAGAGGTGCCGGTTCAGGATCCCGTGCTTCTTCACAGCCCGGCGACCTCCGCCGCCGTCGGGAACGACACCTGCGCCCCTTCCTTCGTGACCGTCGCCGCCCCCACCCGGGCCGCGTAGGCGGCCGCCTCGGCGAGGGACTGGCCCGCGCCCAGCCGCCAGGCCAGCGCGGCGGTGAACGCGTCACCCGCACCGGTGGTGTCCACGGCGCGCACCTTGACGGACGGAACCCGGGCGACCCCGTTCCCGGAGGCCACCAGCGCGCCCTCGCCGCCCAGCGTCACCACCACCGAACGCGGGCCCTTCGCCAGCAGCAGCCGCGCCCAGTCCTCGGGCTCGTCACTCACCCCGGCGGCGTCACCCAGAATGACCTTCGCCTCGTGCTCGTTGACGATCAGCGGATCGCAGGCCGCCAGCACCTCGGCCGGCAGCGGACGCGGCGGGGACGGGTTCAGCACGAACCGACTGCCCGGCGCCAGGCTGCGCACCGTCTCCACCACCGTCTCCAGCGGGATCTCCAACTGCGCGGAGACCACCCGGGAGGCGTGGAACAGACTCGCGGCCGTCCGCACGTCCTGCGGGGTCAGCCGGCCGTTGGCACCGGGGGAGACGACGATGCTGTTGTCCCCCGACGGGTCCACCGTGATCAGCGCGACCCCGGTGGGCGCCCCGCCCACCAGCACACCCACCGTGTCCACCCCGGCCACCCGCAGCGAGTCCAGCAGCAGCCGCCCGTGCCCGTCGTCGCCGACCCGCGCCAGCAGGGCCGTACGGGCACCGAGCCGGGCGGCCGCGACCGCCTGGTTCGCACCCTTGCCGCCCGGGTGGACGGCCAGGTCGGAGCCGAGCACCGTCTCGCCGGCGCCCGGCCGGCGCTCGACGCCGATCACCAGATCGGCGTTGGCCGATCCGACGACCAGGAGGTCGTAGTCGTTCATGAATCCGCTCCCCGATCTCGGCGCCCGCGTCAGCCCTCGAAGCCGGCGACGTTCTCCCCGGTGACCACCTTCACCGGAACCTTCACCATCTTCTCCACCTTCTCGCCCTCGGCGGCACGCAACGCGTTCCGCACGGCGATCCTGCCCAGTTCCTTCGGCTGTTGGGCGACGGAGGCGTAGAGCGTGCCCGCCTCGACCGCCTTCAGCCCGTCCGGAGTGCCGTCGAAGCCGACCACCTGCACCGACTTGCCGGCCTTGGATCCGAGCGCCTTGATCGCGCCGAGCGCCATCTCGTCGTTCTCGGCGAAGACACCGTCGATGTCCGGGTGCGCCTGGAGCAGGTTCGTCATCACGTCCAGGCCCTTGGTGCGGTCGAAGTCCGCGGGCTGCTTGGCGACGACCTCGATGCCCGGGTACTCCTTCAGCCCGGCCGCGAAGCCCGCGCCGCGTTCCCGGCTGGCGGAGGTGCCCGCCTGGCCCTGCAGGACGACGATCGTGCCCTTGCCGCCGAGCTTCTCGGCGAGCGCCTTGGCGCCCAGCTCGCCGCCCTCGACGTTGTCGGAGGCGACCAGCGCGGCCGTGTCCGCCGCGTTGACGCCGCGGTCCACGGCGATGACGGGGATGTCCGCCTTGTTCGCGCCGCGCACCGCCGGACCGGCGGCGTCGGAGTCCACCGGGTTGACGATGACGGAGGACAGCGACCCGCTGGTGAAGTTCTGCAGCTGGTTGGCCTGCTGGGAGGCGTCGTTCTGCGCGTCGGTGACCGTGAGGTCCACGCCCAGCTTCCTCGCCTCCTCCTCGGCGCCGGCCCGGATCTGCACGAAGAACGGGTTGTTGAGCGTCGACAGCGACAGGCCGACCTTCTGCGTCTTCGCCGCCGAGGACCCGTTGTGCAGCAGCGAGGTCGCGCCGACGACCGCGACGGCGACGGCGGCCGCGATCACGTACGTCAGTGCCTGCTTGCCCCGGTTCCCGCTCCCGGACGCCCCGGCGGCCGGCGTCGTGGCGCCCGCCTTGCGGCGCAGTGTGTCGAAGAGGACGGCCAGCGCGATGACGACACCGATGACGACCTGCTGCCAGAACGCGGACACGGACAGCAGGTTGAGCCCGTTGCGCAGCACGGCCAGGATCAGCGCGCCGATCAGCGTGCCCGACGCCTTGCCGGTGCCGCCCGCGAGGGAGGCGCCGCCGATGACGACCGCGGCGATCGCGTCCAGTTCGTAGCCCTGCGCCGCCTGCGGCTGCGCGGAAGCGAGCCGGGAGGCCAGCACGATGCCCGCGACGGCGGCGAACAGGCCGGAGAAGGCGTAGATGGCCAGCTTCTGCCGCTTCACCCGCAGACCCGACAGTCGCGCGGCCTCCTCGTTGCCGCCGATGGCGTACATGGAGCGGCCGATGTACGTCCGCCCGAGCACGAAGGCGGTCAGCAGCCCCATGACGATCATCACCAGCACCGGCACGGGCAGCCAGCCGCCCAGCGTGTCACCCAGGTGGGAGACCGAGTCGGGGAAGGCGATGGGCGAACCCTGCGAGATGACGAGCGACAGACCGCGCGCCACCGACAGCATGGCCAGCGTCGCGATGAACGACGGCAGCTTCCCGTACGAGACCAGGAAACCGTTCACGAGACCGCAGACGATCCCGGTGGCGACGGCGAGCAGCACCGCGAGCACGACCGGCACCCCGGCCTCGGTCGCGCTCCACGCCAGCACGGTCGCGGACAGCGCGGCGACCGAACCGACGGACAGGTCGATGCCCGCCGAGACGATCACGAAGGTGACGCCGAAGGCGAGGATGGCGGTGACGGCGGCCTGGACGCCGACGTTGAGGAGGTTGTCGGCGGTCAGGAAGTCCCCGGACAGCGCCGACATGGCGATCACGAGGACGATCAGCGCGGTCAGCGCGCCGTTGTCCAGGAGCAGGCGGCGCAGGCCGCCCGTGGCGCCGCCCTGCGCGCCCGGCTTGCTCTTGAGCGTGTCAGTGGCCACCGGTGGCCTCCGTTCCGTTGCTGTGGGGGGTACTGACGGCGAGCGCCATCACGGCGTCCTGGGTGGCCCGTTCGGCGGGCAGTTCGCCCGCCACGCGCCCCTGCGCCATGACGACGACCCGGTCGCTCATGCCGAGCACCTCGGGCAGATCGCTGGAGATCATGAGCACGGCGGCGCCGGCGGCCGTCAGTTCGTTGATGAGCTGGTAGATCTCGACCTTCGCGCCGACGTCGATGCCGCGCGTCGGCTCGTCGAGGATGAGCACCTTGGTGTCGGCCAGCAGCCACTTGCCGATGACGACCTTCTGCTGGTTGCCGCCGGACAGGGTCCGCACGTGCTGCCCGAGACCGGCCATCCGCACCCCGAGCTGCCCGGCGATCCGGGCCGCCGCCTCATGCTGCCCCTTGAGGTCGACGAGCCCCGCGCGGGAGGCGGACCGGAGGGTGACCAGGCCGAGGTTCTCCTCGACCGAGGCGTCGAGCACCAGCCCCTGCCCCTTGCGGTCCTCGGGCACGAGCCCGATCCCGGCCGCCATGGCGGCGTTCACGTCGTGGCGGCGCAGCGGGGCGCCCGCGACATGCACGGTCCCGGCGTCGTACGGATCGGCCCCGAACACCGCCCGGACCACCTCCGTGCGTCCGGCGCCGACGAGCCCCGCGATGCCGACGACCTCACCGGCCCGCACCTCGAAACCCACGTCGTGGAAGACCCCGTCCCGGGTCAGCCCCTCCACCTTCAGCAGCGCGTCACCGGCGTCGGCACGCTCGCGCGGGTACTGCTGCTCGATGGACCGCCCGACCATGAGGCGTACCAGCTCGTCCTCGGGCGTGGAGGCGGGCACCTGCCCGACGCTCCGGCCGTCCCGGATGACGGTGACCCGGTCGCCGAGGGCGGCGATCTCCTCCAGATGGTGGGTGATGAAGACGATCCCGACACCGTCCTCGCGCAGCCGCCGCACGATCGCGAACAGCTTCTCGACCTCCTCGGAGGTCAGCACGGCGGTCGGCTCGTCCATGATGAGCACCCGCGCGTCCAGGCTGAGCGCCTTGGCGATCTCGACCATCTGGAGCCGCGCGATACCGAGTTCCCGCACGCGCGCACGGGGAGAGACGCTGACCCCCACCCGTTCGAGCAGCACCTCGGCGTCCGCGTCCATCCTCTTCCGGTCGATCATGCCGAACCGGCGCGGCTGACGGCCGAGGAAGATGTTCTCGGCGACCGTCAGATCGGGAACGAGGTTGAACTCCTGGTAGATGGTGGCGATCCCGAGCCGCTCGGAGTCCTGCGCACCATGGACGCGCACCTCCTCACCGCCGACCACGATCCGGCCGGCGTCGGGCGTGTAGGCGCCGGAGAGCATCTTGATCAGCGTGCTCTTGCCCGCGCCGTTCTCACCGAGGAGCACATGCACCTCGCCCCGGCGCAGGTCGAAGTCGACGCTGTCGAGCGCGACCACGCCGGGGAAGGTCTTGCGGATGCCTTCGATGCGCAGCAACTCGTCCGGACTGCGGCTGCTCACGGCGTACTCCTTCGTGCGGGGGACGGGGGTTCTTGGGCGGCCGGCTCACCGCAGGAGCGGCGGACGACCAGCCGTGCCGGGAGGGTGACGGACGCACCGGTCCGTCCCCCGATGCGGTCGACCAGCGCGCGCACGGCGGCCCGGCCCAGTTCGCCCGTCGGCTGGGCGATGGCGGTGACCGGCGGATCGGTGTGCACGAACCAGGGGATGTCGTCGAACGCGGCCAGCGCGATGTCGTCGGGGACCCGCATCCCGCGCGCGCGGATCGCGTCCAGGGCGCCGAGCGCCATGAGGTTGTCGGCGGCGAACACGGCCTCGGGCGGTTCCGCCAGGTCGAGGAAGCCCTCGGTGACCAGGCGGCCGCTGCCGGCCTGGAAGTCGCCCTGGCCGATGTAGGCCTCGGGGAGGGGAAGCCCGTACGCGCCGAGGGCCTCGCGGAAGGCGTCCACGCGCTCGCGGCCGGTCGTGGTGGCGGCGGGGCCTGCGATGATCGCGAGCCGCCGGTGCCCGAGCCCGTACAGATGCGCGACCAGGTCCCGCACGGCACCCCGCCCGTCGGATCTGACGACGGGCACGTCCACGCCGGGGATCCACCGGTCGACGAACACCATGGGCGTCCCGGCCCGCGCGGCCCCCAGCATGCCCGGCGACCCGCCGTCGGTGGGGGAGACGAGCAGCCCGTCGATACGGCGGTCCAGCAGCGTCGTCACATGGTGGTCCTGGAGGTCGGGCCGCTCGTCGGCGTTGCCGATGATCACGCTGTAGCCGAGCGCGCGGGCCTCCTCCTCGACGGCGCGGGCCAGCTCGGTGAAGTACGGGTTCATCACATCGCTGATGACCAGCCCGAGGGTGCGGGTCCGGTCGGTGCGCAGCGACCGGGCGACGGCGTTCGGCCGGTACCCCAGCCGCTCGACCGCGGCCGTCACCCGCCGACGGGCGTCCTCGCTGACCGACGGGTGCCCGTTGAGCACCCGCGACACCGTGGCCACGGACAGCCCCGCCTCGGCAGCGACGTCCTTGATGCTCGCCATCGCCGTTCCACCTCCTCGTGGAATCGATTACACGAGGGATTGGAAACGATTACACGGGTGGCTGGCAAGAGGGTGTCCGATGGCCGAAACCGAATCGTGACCGACGGTGGGGGGCCGGGTCAGTCCCAGACGTCGCCGTCGTGGGGCAGGGCGGCGAAGTCGTCCGGGTCGTGGGACAGGAAGACGCGGACGCCGGCCCGGTCCAGTTGGCGGAGGTGTCCGTAGGTGAGCAGCTTCCGCTGGACGTTCCAGTCGCTGAGCATGGGTACGTTCTTCGCCAGCCCTTCCTGGAGGTGGGCGGCGTCCCCCATGAAGCCGATCCGGCCGTGGTGGTCGAGATCGAGGACGACGCCCTGATGTCCGGGCGTGTGCCCCGTGGTCCGCAGCACGGTCACGCTTCCGTCCCCGAACAGGTCGGTGTCACCGTCGAGTTCGAGGAAGTCGAAGCCCCGGCAGTCCCGGTAGTCGTTGAAGGCATAGCCCCGGGCCGTCCAGCGGTCGGGCCACCACGCGTGGCGCAGTTCGTCGTGCTGGGCCACGTGCACGGCGTGCGGGAAGTAGTTCATCCCTCCGGCGTGGTCCAGGTGGAGGTGGGAGTAGATCACGTACCGGACGTCTGTCGTGCGGTGGCCGAGGCGTTCCAGCTGGGCGTCGATGGCGTGCTCCCGGGTGAACCCCTGGGCGCCGTACGCGTCCCGCAGCCCTGGGCCCCAGTAGGCCTCGGCGGCCTCGGGGTCGGCCACGTGATGGTTGACGCCCGTGTCGAAGAGGATCAGCCCGTGCGTGGGATGCTCGATGACGGCCACGGTGGAGGGCACGGTGATCATGCCCTCCGCCCCGTACATGAGGTCGCCCCTCGGCATGGTGAAGGGCCCGGCGTCGACGGTCGTCACGCGCAGTCTGGCGGCCACAGGTGTGCTCCCCGGCGGTGCGGATGGTGAGGATCACGCCAACCCTGCCCTGCGTGGGGCGCGCAGGGGAGGTGCCACGCCTGCGAGGGCCTACGCGGCACCCAGCTCGCACCACACGAACTTGCCCCGACTGCCGTCCCGCACCAGCGGCTGCCAGCCCCACACGTCGGCACACGCGCGCACCAACGCGAGGCCCCGCCCGTCCTCCCGCTCCACCGCCCGCTCGAACGGCTCCGGCGGCCGGGGCGGTTCGGGGTCCGCGTCCCACGCCCCGATCCGCAACGTCCCCGGCGGTGACCAGCGCACGCGCAGGGCGGCGGGGCCCTTGGTGTGCCGTACGGCGTTGGAGACCAGCTCCGCCGCCAGCAGTTCGGCGACATCGACGAGGCCGATCAGCCCGTGCAGGGTCAGGATCAGACGCAGGGTACGGCGACTGACGGTGACGGCGCGGGGGTCGTTGGGGATGTGGAGGGAGTACTCCCAGGAGTCGTTTTCGAGCATGCGGAACTCCGATGTGCGTGGGGGAGGGTGAGGGCGGGCCCGGTGTCATTGCCGCAGCCGTCATGGCAGGACGGGGCGGTGCGCTTCCGGGGATTTGGTTTCGCACGGTGTGCGTCGCGTCACCGACAGTAGGGATAATTGTTTAAGTTTGGCAAGCCCATCGCGTACTCTGACCCTCGAACGAGTCGCTCCGAAAGGTGCGTTGGGAGAAGTGAACGATGGTGCTGAGGAGCGAGCCGACAGGGCGTCAGTTGCGTCTGGCTACCGAACTTCGCCGGCTTCGCGAGGCAGCAGGCCTTTCCGCCCGTGCGGCGGCGGCACTGCTCGGCGTAAGCGCTCCGCAGATCAGTCAGATCGAGTCCGGTCTCGCCGGCCTCAGCGAGAAGCGTCTGCGCCGCCTCGCGGCCCACTACGTCTGCGAGGACGAGGCGTTCGTGGACGCTCTTGTGGCCATGGCGACCGATCGAACGCGTGGGTGGTGGGAGGAGTACCGGGAACAGCTGCCCACTGCCTTCCTCGATCTCGCCGAACTGGAGTACCACGCCACGTTCTTGCGCGAAGTTCAGTTCCTGTACATTCCCGGTCCGCTCCAGACCGAGGACTATGCTCGCGCCGTTTTCGCCTACCGGATTCCTGAGCTACCGCAGGAAGAGCTTGAGACGCGGGTCCAGCATCGGATGAGGCGCAAGACCATCTTGGAAGGCTCGGCTCCGACGCCGTACGAAGCGGTCGTTCACGAGGCCGCGTTGCGCATCATGGTGAACGATCGGGCCACGTCGCGGGCACAGCTCACCCACCTCCTGGAACTCTCCGTTTCCGAGCACGTCATCGTGCGCGTCATCCCCTTCAACCTGGAGGGCTTCGCCGGCGCCGCGAGCGCCATGACGTACGCGGGAGGTCTTGTGCCCAAGCTGGACACAGTGGTGCGGGATGGCCCGCACGGTGCGTCCTTCATCGACTCGGAAGCCCAACTCAACGCGTACCGAACGCTCTTTCATAGGGTGGAGGACGTGTCGCTTGACCCGAATCGGTCGCGTGACTTCATCCGCAGGCTGGCCAAAGAGCTGTGAGGCACTCCATGGACACCATTGAGAACTGGCGGAAGTCGTCCTACTCCGGTCCCGGCGACGGTGACTCCTGCGTGGAGATCGCGTGCATCCCGGCCCGCATAGCCATACGTGATTCGAAGGATCGCCGCAGGGCCCCGCTCACCTTTCCCGTACCTGCCTTCGAAGTATTCGTCGAAGAGCTCAAGAAGCCGACGAGCGGATCATGACGCACACCGCTACTGCGCTCGACAATTGGCGCAGGTCGTCCTACTCCGGCGGCGGCGACGGCAACAACTGCGTCGAGATCGCGAGCTCGCCCACCCGCATAGCCGTCCGCGACTCCAAGGCCCCCGCCCGAGCCACCCTCACCTTCCCCGTCGAAGCCTTCGCTCCCTTCCTCGAAGCCCTGAAGGGGTTCGCAAGGAAGCCGTGACGGGGGCGCTCAGTGACCGCGTCGGCCAGGAACGTCACCCGGTGACCGCGCGGCCGTTCTTCCACTGCCAGTCCCACAGCTTGCTCCACCGGTGGTCGTCCGTGAAGCCGACGCCGAGGTGCCTCACCCGCTCGTACGCCTCGGCGGTGCGCGGATCGTCGCGCAGGGCGAGGCCGTAGGCGGCCTCCAGGCAAATAAGCGGATCGTCCGCGTCCAGCAGGGCGACCAGGGCGTCGGCGACGGCAGGGGTACGGTCCCGGCAGGAGGCCAGGAGTGCCGTGGCCTCGCCCTGCGGCCCGGCGTCCGGGCCCTCGGCCAGCATGAGCAGTGCCCGCACGGCCGGTGTCAGGAGGGCGTCGTCGTTCACGGCCACCCTGCTGGCGATGAGCCGTACCTCGGTGTCCTGGTCGCCGATGAGAGCGAGCAGCGCGGCCCGGGCCGGGGGCGTCAGGGAAGCGTCCTCGAGAGGACAGAAGAGCGCGGGCACGCGTTGGCGGACTCGGGCGTCGGGGTGAACGGCGTAGCGCAGCCCGGTGGCCTCCAGACCGGAATGCTCGTACTCGGCGAGGGCTTCGAGCACCTTCGCGAGCATCTCGGTGTCCGTCTCCTCCGCCGCCCAGGTATTGAGGAAGTCGCCCTCCTGTTCCGCGTGCGGGTGGAAGTCGTCGAGGACTCCCCGGCACCGCAGGTACTCCGCGAGGAACCGGCGGTGCGCCGGATCGGGATGGTGGCGGTGGGACGCCAGGGCCGACCAGGTCCCGGCGCCACGGCGCTTGAGGAGGACGGAGATCACCTCCCACCAGACGGGGTGGTCCTGGTCCGGCTCGACGGCGGCACGGGTGACCAGTTCGTCGACCGGGGTCGGAATGCGGAACTCCCGCTCCAGCATGGTCAGGATGCCGCCGTGTCCGTCCCGGACGAGGAGACCACCGAGTGACAGCTGCTGGACATGGTGGAACGCGTCCGGGTCGTCCGGTACGCGGACCGTCTCCGCCGGCCCCTTGACACCCGTGCGGCGCCGCAACTCCTCGGCCGCGCCTGTCTCGTACCAGGTCCGGGCCAGGGAGAGCAGCCGCTCGCGCGCACGTTCGGACAGGCGCAGCGCCGGCTCGGCGCCGAGGACGGCCTTGCAGACGGCCGGGGAGCCGCCGTCGACGGCCCACCACAGCGGTGTGGTCCCGTCCGGCAGCACCCGGTCGGGATCGGCACCGCCCTGGACCAGCACATCGGCCACGACGACGTCATACGCGCCGACGGCGGCGCACAGCACCGGAAGCCCGTCCACGCCCGGCGTGTCCGGGTCGGCGCCCTTCTCCAGCAACTCCCTTGCCGCGTCACCGTCTCCGGCCCGGACCGCCGCCACGAGGCGCCGGTCGTCACTTCCGCTCACGCGCTGCCCCGTCGTCGGGGTCGGGGTCGGGCCATGTCGCCACGAGCGCCTGCCGATCCGGGAACCGAGGGCTGCCGAGCATCTCCCGGGTCGTCTCCCCGTTGACCCAGCACACCTGCTCGGGGCCGCCGTCGCCGGTGTCGAACAGACAGCAGACTCCGCCACTGGCGGCCGCGAGGCCGGTGAACACCTCCCGGACACGGGCCGACCGCGCGAACAGGCGGCTCATCCTCGAGGTCGCCGCCCAGAAATCCATGGACGCGTAATCAGGATGCAGCGAGGACCGGAACCGGACCGTCAGGTAGACGTACCCGATCTGGACGCGCCCGTCCTCACCGCATTCATGGCCGCACTCCTCCGCGTACTCGCGCACCGCGTCATCGGCGCCGAACATGATGGACGTGTCGAGATGGAGCGTGTCGCTCGTGGAGCAGTCGACGGGCTCGCTCTCGAAGCGGGACGTGAACGGGAGGACGATCCGGTCACCGCCGGGCAGCGTGACCTCGAGCGGCGGCACGTCACGCGACGGTGGCGCCAACTCGGCCAGACGCAGCAGCGCTCCGGCTACGTTCCTGGGAGGCAGGTGGATGTCATATCCGTAGGTCAGACCCATGTTTCCCCCTCTGCCGGGCCGAACGGCACCTTCTCACGGCCGGCTCCTGGGGGCCTCCCCATTTTCACCGCTACCACTGCGTCGACGGCAGCATCAGCAACTCGGTGCGTCCGCGGGGAAGGTACTGGTCGGATCACCCCGGACAGTGCTGGTCCTCACGCAGCGGGCGGGGGTGCGACGACGGGCGGGTTGAGGCGGGCGAAGCCTTCCTGGCGGTGGTACGGGAAGTACGGGTAGGGCGCCGTCCGGCCGCTCGCCGTGTCGAGTTTCGCCGTCTGGTCGGGCGTGAGCGTCCAGCCGACGGCACCGAGGTTCTGGCGAAGCTGGTTCTCGTCGCGGGCACCGATGATGACGGAGGAGACGGTCGGTCGCTGCAGCAGCCAGTTGATGGCGATCTGCGGAATGCTCCTGCCGGTCTCCTGCGCGACCTCGACGAGTGCGTCCACCACACGGTAGAGATGCTCGTCCTCGACCGGCGGGCCGTAGTCCGCGGTGTGGTGCAGTCGGCTGTTGGCCGGGAGGGGTCGGCCGCGGCGGATCTTGCCGGTGAGCCGTCCCCAGCCGAGCGGGCTCCAGACGAGGGCTCCGAGACCCTGATCGAGCCCGAGGGGCATCAGCTCCCATTCGTAGTCGCGGCCGATGAGCGAGTAGTAGACCTGGTGCGCGACATAGCGCGGACGGCCGTACTTCTCCGCACTCGCGAGGGACTTCATCGCCTGCCAGCCGGAGAAGTTGGAGATGCCGACGTAGCGGACCTTCCCCGCGCGTACGAGGTCGTCGAGCGCGGACAGGACTTCCTCGACCGGTGCGCCGGCGTCGTAGGCGTGCATCTGGAACAGGTCGATGTGGTCGGTGCCGAGCCGTCGCAGGGCGTCCTCGCACGCGGTGATCAGGCGTGAACGGGAGGTGCCCGCGTCGCCGGGGTCGTCGCCCATGGGCAGGCCGGTCTTGGTGGACACGATCACCTGGTCCCTGCGGCCTTTGATCGCTTCGCCCAGCACCTCCTCGGAGGCCCCGCCGGAGTAGACGTCGGCGGTGTCGAACATCGTGATGCCGGCGTCGAGGCAGATGTCCACGAGACGTCGTGCTTCGCGTGCGTCCGTGTTGCCCCAGGCACCGAACAGCGGCCCCTGGCCGCCGAAGGTGCCGGCGCCGAAGCTCAGTGCCGGGACCTTGAGGCCGGATGTGCCCAGCCGCCTGTACTCCATGGCTGTTCCTCTCTCGCGACGCCACCTGGCTAACGGGTCTGGAGTTCCGTTAGTGTGTACCTCAACGTAGCAGGTGCGGGCAATTAATGGAACTGGAGTCCCGTTATGGGGTTTGAGAGTGTGCATCCCGGGACCGTCCGTCCTGGTGGGCGCACGGCGCGGGTGCGGGCGTCGGTGCTGCGGGCGGCCGGGGACGCCCTGGCGGAGCACGGCTTCGCCCACTTGGACCTCGCGGACGTCGCGCGCCGTGCCGAGGTGGGTAAGACCACCGTCTACCGTCGCTGGGGGACGGTGACCGGCCTGGTGGCCGATCTGCTGCTGGACATGGCCGAGCAGTCGCTGCCGCGCACCGAGACCGGCTCGTTGCTCGGTGACCTGAAGGCCAACGCCCGGCTCGTGCAGCGCACTTTGGCCGACCCTCGGCAGGGAGCACTGTTCAAGGCGGTGATCGCCGCCGCCATCTGCGACGCGCAGACGACCGAGGCCCTGCACCGCTTCTACGACATCCGCGTCAGGGAGTGGGCGCCCTGCGTCCACCAGGCCGTCGACCGGGGCGAGGTCCCCGAGGGCACCGACGCCCACGAGGTGATCCGCGCCGTTTCCGCCCCCCTCTACTACCGCCTGCTGACCACCGGCGCTTCCCTCGACGAAGCAGCCGCGGACCAGGCCGCCGAGGCTGCGGCGGCCGCAGCGCGCGCGGGAGCGTATGTCAGGGGCGGACGGCCGTGAGTGAGCTCTTATGCTCGGCGCGGCGCTGGAGACGGGGCTCCGTGGCGAGCGGTTCTCCTTGTCCTTCCCGCCGGTACACAGAAAGGTTCGCGAGTATGTCCAGCGACCGTCTCATGCGCATCCGCAGTGCCGAGTTCCAGGCCATGGCCGAGAGGGTCCTGAGGGTCACCGAGCTCACCTCCCGTCTGAACGTCCTGCCGTTCGACGACGATGCGGGCAAGGCGGAACTGTTCGAGCAGATCCTCGGCAAGCCGCTGCCGCCGAGAGTCACGATCTATCCGCCCTTCTACACGGACCACGGCCTGCACCTCGACCTCGCCGAGCGCGTCTTCATCAACCAGAACTGCACGTTCCTGGACTACGCCGGTATCCGGATCGGCGAGCGCGTGATGATCGGACCGAAGGTCACGTTCATCACCAGTGGCCATCCGGTCGATCCCGAGGAGCGGCGGCTGTACCTCACCGGCGCACCCATCGACGTGGCGGAGAACGTGTGGATCGGTGCCGGTGCCACGATCCTGCCCGGCGTCAGGATCGGCCGCGACGCCGTGATCGCCGCCGGCGCGGTCGTGGCCGATGACGTCCCGCCGGCGAGCTTGGTGACCGGCAACAAGGCAACCGTGCACCGGACGTGGTGAGACGGTGAGCGGCCTGCTGACCACCGGTGCTTCCCTCGACCGAGCGGCTGCGGACCGTGCCGCCGAGGCTGCGGCGGCCGCAGCGCGCGTGGGAGCTCATGTGCGGGGCGGCAAAGCACCCGCCTGAGTCACCCTCACCTTCCTGCCGGAGGCCTTCGCTCCCTTCTTCGAAGGCCTCACTTCACATCTTCGAAGGCCTCACTTCACAGCCGCGTCGTCAACCGTCCCTGCCGTACCTGCGGAACTCCGACGTCTCCACCGTCCACGGCCCGAACGGCACCGAGTCGCCGAAGATGTACGGCTCCTTGTTGCTGTAGCGGCCCTTGCATGGCTCGGAGTGCACCTCGATCGTGCCGGTGCGCGGGTCGACGATCATGTAGCGCGGGATGCCCATGGCCGGATAGTCGGCCAACTTCTCGTCGTAGTCGCTGCTCGGGTTGGACGGCGAGACGATCTCGACAGCAGCCAGCACCTGCGTCGCGTCGACGGCCAGGCCCTCTTCGTCGAGGGTGGCCTCGGGGATCACGACGGCATCGGGTCGGCGCATGCGCCCGATGGCCGGGTGCTCGATCTCGGGCCCGTTTGCGCAGATGTGGCCGGGGTGGGTGCTGAGCAGTTGCGCGTCCAACTGCTTGCAGATGCGGCGGACAGTCCCCTCGTGACGCTTCGACGGGCACATCATCGCCAGTATCGGACCGGACGGCCCGATCTCGACACTCCACGACCCCTCGAGCTGCTCCGAGTAGGCCCCGAGCTCTGCGGCGATGGCGCGCATCTTGGCGTAGTCCATGAGCCCAGAGTACTGAGTTGACGACGCTCCGGCCCGCCCTGTCACACCCCACCGGTACCGTCGGATCATGTCCAACCAGTCCGCAGCCGCCGCCCCCGGTGAACGCCGACTCGCCACGCTCGAAGGCGTGCTGGAGCGCATCACGTACGCCAACGAGGAGAACGGCTACACGGTCGCCCGGGTCGACACCGGCCGCGGCGCCGGTGATCTGCTGACCGTCGTCGGTGCGCTGCTCGGTGCGCAGGTCGGGGAGTCCCTGCGGATGGAGGGGCGCTGGGGGTCGCATCCGCAGTACGGGAAGCAGTTCCATGTGGAGAACTACACGACCGTGCTGCCGGCCACGGTCCAGGGCATCCGCCGCTACCTGGGGTCCGGGCTGGTCAAGGGCATCGGCCCGGTCTTCGCCGACCGCATCACCCAGCACTTCGGCATCGACACGCTGACCGTCATCGAGGAGGAGCCCAAGCGGCTCATCGAGGTCCCCGGTCTCGGCCCCAAGCGGACCAAGAAGATCGCCGACGCCTGGGAGGAGCAGAAGGCGATCAAGGAGGTGATGCTCTTCCTCCAGACCGTCGAGGTGTCCACCTCCATCGCCGTCCGCATCTACAAGAAGTACGGCGACGCCTCGATCTCCGTCGTGAAGAACCAGCCCTACCGGCTCGCCGCCGACGTCTGGGGCATCGGCTTCCTCACCGCCGACAAGATCGCCCAGTCGGTCGGGATCCCGCACGACAGCCCGGACCGGGTGAGGGCCGGCCTGCAGTACGCGCTGTCCCAGGCCACCGACCAGGGGCACTGCTATCTCCCCGAGGAGAAGCTGATCGCCGACGCGGTGAAGCTGCTGCAGGTCGACACCGGACTGGTCATCGAGTGCCTCGCCGATCTCGCCGCCGAGCCGCAGGAAGGTGAGGACCCCGGTGTCGTACGGGAGAAGGTGCCCGATCCGCAGGGCGGCGACCCCGTCACCGCCGTCTACCTCGTCCCCTTCCACCGCGCCGAGGTCTCCCTCTCCGGCCGGCTGCTGCGGCTGCTGCGCACGGACGAGGACCGGATGCCCGCCTTCCAGGACGTGGCCTGGGACAAGGCGCTCGGCTGGCTCGCGACCCGTACCGGCACCGACCTCGCCCCCGAGCAGGAGGCGGCCGTCCGGCTCGCGCTCACCGAGAAGGTCGCCGTTCTCACCGGCGGGCCGGGCTGCGGCAAGTCGTTCACGGTCCGGTCGATCGTGGAGCTGGCCCGCGCCAAGAGGGCCAAGGTGGTCCTCGCCGCGCCGACCGGCCGCGCCGCCAAGCGGCTCGCCGAGCTGACCGGCGCCGAGGCCTCCACCGTGCACCGGCTGCTGGAGCTCAAGCCCGGGGGCGACGCCGCCTACGACCTGGACCGGCCGCTCGACGCCGACCTGGTGGTGGTCGACGAGGCGTCCATGCTGGACCTGCTGCTCGCGAACAAGCTGGTCAAGGCGGTACCGCCGGGCGCTCACCTCCTCTTCGTCGGTGATGTGGACCAGCTGCCCAGCGTCGGCGCGGGCGAGGTGCTCCGGGACCTGCTGGCCCCCACGAGCCCCGTCCCCGCCGTGCGGCTCACCCGGGTCTTCCGGCAGGCCCAGCAGTCGGGCGTGGTGACCAACGCCCACCGGATCAACGCCGGGCAGCACCCCGTCACCGACGGCATGAAGGACTTCTTCCTCTTCGTCGAGGACGACACCGAGGAGGCCGGCCGGCTCACCGTGGACGTCGCGGCCCGGCGCATCCCGGCGAAGTTCGGCCTCGACCCGCGCCGCGACGTGCAGGTCCTCGCCCCCATGCACCGGGGACCGGCTGGCGCGGGCACGCTCAACGGGCTGCTCCAGCAGGCCGTCACCCCGGGCCGCCCCGATCTCGCCGAGAAGCGGTTCGGCGGGCGGGTCTTCCGCGTCGGCGACAAGGTCACCCAGATCCGCAACAATTACGAGAAGGGGGAGAACGGCGTCTTCAACGGCACCGTGGGCGTGGTCACCTCGCTCGACCCGGTCGACCAGCGTCTGACGGTGCTGACGGACGAGGACGAGGAGGTGCCGTACGACTTCGACGAGCTGGACGAACTGGCGCACGCCTACGCGGTGACCATCCACCGTTCCCAGGGAAGCGAGTACCCGGCGGTCGTCATCCCGGTGACCACGGGCGCGTGGATGATGCTCCAGCGCAATCTGCTCTACACGGCGGTCACCCGGGCCAAGCAACTGGTCGTGCTCGTCGGATCCCGCAAGGCGATCGGGCAGGCGGTGCGTACGGTGTCGGCGGGCCGCCGGTGCACGGCCCTGGACTTCCGCCTCGCCGGTTCCCGCCTCTCGGAGGTGCGGAGTGTTCCTGTGAGCGGTCCGTCATCAAAAAATGATCGATCAAATGAGTCATGAAGGTCACAGAGGCCTTCCGAATGAGGAACGCAGGAGGCAGGATGGGCAAGTTGGCGGCACTGAGTGCCGCCGATAGGCCCGATGGTCGACCCCGAGTGCACTCTCCTGAGCCGAGTGGGGGATGGTAGAGACAGTCAGGGCACCTCGAAGATGAGGCACAACGTCGGTGAGGGAAGACGTGAGCGACAACTCTGTAGTACTGCGGTACAACGGCAGCGAGTACACCTACCCGGTGATCGACAGCACTGTCGGTGACAAGGGCTTCGACATCGGGAAGCTCCGCGCCCAGACCGGTCTGGTGACGCTGGACAGCGGCTACGGCAACACCGCGGCCTATAAATCCGGGGTCACCTATCTCGACGGCGAGGCCGGCATCCTCCGGTACCGCGGCTACCCGATCGAGCAGCTGGCCGAGCGCTCCACCTTCCTGGAGGTCGCCTACCTGCTGATCAACGGCGAGCTGCCGACCGTCGACGAGCTGACCTCGTTCAAAAACGAGATCACGCAGCACACCCTGCTGCACGAGGACGTCAAGAACTTCTACAAGGGCTTCCCGCGCGACGCCCACCCGATGGCCATGCTGTCGTCGGTGGTCTCCGCGCTGTCGACGTTCTACCAGGACAGCCACAACCCGTTCGACGAGCGTCAGCGCAACCTCTCCACGATCCGCCTGCTCGCCAAGCTTCCGACGATCGCGGCCTACGCGTACAAGAAGTCGATCGGTCACCCGTTCGTCTACCCGCGCAACGACCTCGGCTACGTCGAGAACTTCCTGCGCATGACCTTCTCGGTGCCCGCGCAGGACTACGAGCTCGACCCGGTCGTCGTCTCCGCGCTGGACAAGCTGCTGATCCTGCACGCGGACCACGAGCAGAACTGCTCGACGTCCACGGTGCGTCTGGTCGGCTCTTCGCAGGCGAACATGTTCGCCTCGATCTCGGCCGGCATCTCCGCCCTGTGGGGCCCGCTGCACGGCGGCGCCAACCAGTCGGTGCTGGAGATGCTGGAGGGCATCCGCGACGCCGGCGGTGACGTCGACTCCTTCATCCGCAAGGTGAAGAACAAGGAGGACGGCGTCCGCCTGATGGGCTTCGGCCACCGGGTCTACAAGAACTTCGACCCGCGCGCCAAGATCATCAAGGCCGCCGCGCACGATGTGCTGTCCGCCCTCGGCAAGTCCGACGAGCTGCTGGACATCGCGCTGAAGCTGGAGGAGCACGCGCTCTCCGACGACTACTTCGTCTCGCGCAGCCTCTACCCGAACGTCGACTTCTACACCGGCCTGATCTACCGGGCCATGGGCTTCCCGACCGAGATGTTCACGGTCCTGTTCGCCCTCGGCCGGCTGCCGGGCTGGATCGCCCAGTGGCACGAGATGATCAAGGAGCCGGGCTCCCGCATCGGCCGCCCGCGCCAGATCTACACGGGCGTCGTCGAGCGCGACTTCGTTCCGGTCGAGGAGCGCTGACACCTGCCGGTGGGTGCGCGGTGCGCCCAGTAGCTCGTTGCTGAAGGGGTGTGGGCGGCTGCCGGCCGGTCTGTGGCCGGTCGCGCCCACGCGGCGGGGCCGCATATCGATACGGCCCCGCGCCCCTTGTGTCGCACAACCGTAAAGAGAGAAGGCGCCCCGGCCGCCGGTCCCCCCACGGGCCGACGAACCAGGGCGCCTTCCCATGTCCCGGTGCGGATTCCCCCCACGGGATCCGGCCGGGCGCCTGTGAAAACAGCGCCTGAATCGCTGTGTGAGCACGGACGGACCTGAACCCGCCGCACTCGTCGGTGTGCGGTCTGCCGGGACAGCGCACGTTCGGGAGGGCCGCTCAAAGCTTCCCGCTGGTACGTGTCCCGGCAACGCAATCTCCGGGAAAGTCCCCCAAGACGATCCCAGTTGTCAGGAAGCGCCCCCCAAGACGCTGCCCGACATCGCCAACTTAGACCTTCGAACCCCTTCGATGGTTACGTTCAGATCACTGTGATCTGCGTCTCTTGCATAACTCCCTAAGCTCCGCAAGAGCCCGCAAACCTCTCACGGGACCCAAGCGTAAGGATGATGCGCGAGCCTTGTGAAGAGCTTATGTGAGGGTCGTACCGGACTCCAGGGGTACACCCCAACTTGAGACCTCAATGAAACGCCCGGAGCCGGAGGCTGTTCGTCACCACGAACACCGAGGAGAAGGCCATGGCGGCACCGGCGATCATCGGGTTCAGCAGCCCGGCCGCGGCCAGCGGCAGCGCGGCGACGTTGTAGCCGAAGGCCCATACGAGATTGCCCTTGATGGTGGCGAGGGTGCGGCGGGACAGCCGAATCGCGTCCGCCGCCACCCGCAGGTCGCCGCGCACCAGGGTCAGGTCGCCCGCCTCGATCGCCGCGTCCGTGCCCGTGCCCAGGGCGAGACCCAGATCAGCGACAGCCAGCGCGGCCGCGTCGTTGACGCCGTCGCCGACCATGGCGACGCTGCGCCCCTCCTCCTGGAGTCCGCGCACGACGTCGGCCTTGTCCTCGGGCAGCACCTCGGCGATGACCCGGTCGATGCCGACGGCCCGTGCCACCGCCTCGGCCACGGTCCGGTTGTCGCCGGTCAGCAGCACCGGCGTGAGCCCCAGGGCGCGCAGCTCGCGCACCGCCTCGGCGCTGGTCTCCTTCACCGCGTCCGCGACGACGAGGACACCGCGCGCCGCTCCGTCCCAGCCGGCCACCACGGCCGTACGCCCCGCCCGCTCGGCCTCCTCTCTGGCCCGGGCCAGCTCCGGCGGCAGCTCCCCGAAGAGCTCGAAGAGGCGTCCGACGGCGACCTCGTGGCCCTCCACGCGCCCGCGTACGCCCCTGCCGGGCACGTTCTCGAAGTGTTCGGCCTCCGGCAGCGCACCGGCGCGCTCCTGGGCGCCCGCGGCGATCGCCCGGGCGACGGGGTGCTCCGAGGCGTGCTCCAGGGCGCCCGCGAGCCGCAGCAGCTGCCGCTCGTCGGTGCCCTCGGCGACGTACACGTCCCGCAGGGACATCCGTCCGGTGGTGACGGTGCCGGTCTTGTCCAGGACGACGGTGTCGACGGCGCGGGTGGACTCCAGGACCTCGGGGCCCTTGATGAGGATGCCGAGCTGGGCGCCCCGCCCGGTGCCGACCATCAGCGCGGTCGGCGTGGCGAGCCCGAGGGCGCACGGGCAGGCGATGATCAGGACGGCGACGGCCGCGGTGAACGCGGCGACCGTGTCGCCGGTGGCGCCGAGCCACCCGCCGAAGGTGGCGACCGCGATCAGCAGCACCGCGGGGACGAAGATCCCGGCGATCCGGTCGGCGAGCCGCTGCACCTGCGCCTTGCCGTTCTGCGCCTCCTCCACCAGCCGCGCCATCCGCGCGAGCTGGGTGTCGGCGCCGATCCGGGTGGCCTCGACGACCAGCCGCCCGCCCGCGTTGACCGTGGCGCCGGTGACGGTGTCGCCGACGGCGACGTCGACCGGCACGGACTCGCCGGTCAGCATGGACGCGTCCACGGCGGAGACGCCCTCCACCACCGTGCCGTCGGTGGCGATCTTCTCCCCGGGGCGAACGACGAACCGGTCGCCCACGGCCAGCCGCTCCGCCGGAATCCGCACCTCCCGCCCGTCGCGGAGCACGGCCACGTCCTTGGCGCCCAGCTCCATCAGCGCCCGCAGGGCCGCTCCCGCGCGGCGCTTGGAACGGGCCTCCAGATAGCGGCCGAGCAGGATGAAGGCGGTGACGCCGGCGGCGACCTCCAGGTAGATCATCGAGGCGCCGTCGCCGCGCGAGACGGTGAGCTCGAAGGGGTGCCGCATGCCGGGCATGCCCGCGTCGCCGAGGAACAGCGCCCACAGGGACCAGCCGAACGCGGCGAGCGTGCCGACGGAGACCAGCGTGTCCATGGTGGCCGCGCCGTGCCGGAGGTTGGTCCAGGCGGCCCGGTGGAAGGGCGCGGCGCCCCACACCACGACGGGCGCGGCGAGGGTGAGCGAGAGCCACTGCCAGTTGTCGAACTGCAGGGACGGGATCATCGCCGGCAGGACGACGGGCAGGGCGAGGAGCGCGGAGACGGTCAGCCGCCGGCGCAGGGCGACCAGCTCGGGGTCGGCCTCCGCGTCCGGGCCCTCCTCGGTCTCCTCCCGCACGGGTTCCTCGGCGGTGTAGCCGGTGCGCACCACCGTGGTGATCAGATCGGCGACCTCGACGCCCGGCGGGTAGGTGATCCGGGCCTTCTCGGTCGCGTAGTTCACCGTGGCGGTGACGCCGTCCATGCGGTTGAGCTTCTTCTCGACGCGGGCCGCGCAGGAGGCGCAGGTCATCCCGCCGATGAGCAGCTCGACCTCCGAGACCGCCGGCTGCTCGGCGACCGGCGCCTCGGTGGCGGTGGTGCTGGTCATGTCCGTACTCCAAGGACGTCCGGGATCCGGGGGCGGGCGGCGCGCCGGGCCGTGGGGAACGGGTGGCCGGTACGGCCCGGTTCACGCCGCGCGGGTGTGCCGCCCCGGTTCAGACGGTGCCGGTCAGCTCGTAGCCGGCCTCGTCGACGGCGGCGCGCACGGCCGCCTCGTCGATCGGGGCCGCGGAGACCACGGTCACCTCGCCGGAGGAGGCCACGGCCGTCACCGAGCTGACGCCGGGGATCGCGGAGATCTCGCCGGAGACCGCGCCCTCGCAGTGCCCGCAGCTCATCCCGCTCACCTTGTAGACGGTGGTGACGGAACCCTGGGTGTCGGTCTGGGAGGTCATGTCGTTACTCCTCGTCGGGGCGTAGGGGGGTGTGACGGGTCGGCGGGGCCCGTGAGGGCGCCACACCACCCAGACTATACCCCTAGGGGGTATTAATCCACGACGAGCGGGTCGAGGTAGCGGATGAGGACGTTCTTCAGCTCCTGGATGTACGCCTCCCGCTCGGCGCCCTCATGGGCGAGGACCAGTTCCAGGCCGGCCTTGTAGATCCCCACACAGACCTGGGCGACGCGGTTGACGTCGGCGGCGGGCGTGCCGGGCATGAACGGGGTGATCAGCGTCTCGACCCTGGTGATCAGGGTGGCGTGCAGGGCGTCGTGCTCCTGGGCGATGCGGCCGGGGATGTCCGGGCCGTGCATCAGCGCGAAGAAGACCGGGTTGCGGCAGTTGAAGTCGATGAAGCGGTCGACGGCCGCGGCGACGGCCTCCTCCAGCGGGGTGGCCGGGTCGAGGGGCGCGAGGGCCTCGCCGTAGGCCTCCCGCATCTCGTGCATGAGCCGGCCGCCCAGCTCGATGGCGATGGCTTCCTTGTTCGGAAAGAACTGGTACAGCGTGCCGGGCGAGACGCCGGCCTCCCGGGCGATGGCGTTGGTGCTGGCGGCCGTGTAGCCGGTCGTGCAGAAGACGGAGGCGGCGGCCTCCAGCAGTTGCTTGATGCGGCGTTCGCCGCGCGCCTGCCTGCGGACGGGCCGTTCGTCGGCCGCCTGCTGCTTCCCGGGCTTTTCGGTCTTGTCGGGCACGCGTTATCCCCAGCTCTCGGCACGCGATTGACAAACGCGAGCGGCCACTCGCATTCTTGTGAAACGCGAGCGATCTCTCGTGTTTGCCAGTCTATGGCAATGGCACAGCCATGCCGCCTGCCCGCGTGCGTCCGGGGCCGTTCCGGCCCGGGAAGGCACAGGACACTCGGGGGGACACGCGGGCGGACGGCATGGTTCACGGTGAAGGGGACACCGCAGGATGACCGAAGTCAACGTTGCGCCGCGTGTGGGGGGCTGGACCCGGTTCGTGACCGCCCGGCCGCGGCTCGCCCTGCTGGCGGCGCTGGTGCTCACCGTGCTCGCGGTGCTGGCCGGCAGCGGCGTCGCCGACCGCATGGGCAGCGGCGGCTGGGAGGACCCCAACGCTGAGTCCAGCTATGCGACCGCGGCGCTCGAGCGCGAGTTCCCCGAGGCCCAGCCCAATCTCCTGCTGCTGGTCGACGCGGGGGACGCCGGGGTCGACGATCCGGCCGTCACCGCCGAGGCCCGGCGGCTCGCCGAGCGCCTGGCCGGGGAGCGGGGCGTCACCGGCGTCGGCTCCTACTGGCAGTCGCGATCACCCGCCCTGCGCGCCGAGGACGGGCACGAGGCGCTGATCGCCGCCCGCCTCACGGGCGACGAGACCGCCATGGGGGAGACGCTGGAGCGCATCGCGCCGTCCTTCCGGGACGAACAGGGCGTGGTGGAGGTGAGCGTCGGTGGCCCGGTCGCCGTACGGCACGAGATGCAGACGATCATCCAGGAGGACCTGCTGCGGGCCGAGATGATCGCCCTGCCGGTGACGCTGGTGCTGCTGGTGATGGTCTTCGGCAGCGCCGTCGCGGCCCTGCTGCCGCTCGGCATCGGCATCGTCGCGATCCTCGGCACCAACGCGGTGCTGCGCGGGCTCACCGAGTTCACCGACGTCTCGGTCTTCGCGATGAACCTCACCACCGCCCTGGGACTCGGCCTCGCGATCGACTACGCCCTCTTCATCGTCCGCCGCTTCCGCGAGGAGCTGGCCACCGGCGCCGAGCCGCTCACGGCCGTCGGCACCACCCTGCGCACCGCCGGGCGCACGGTGCTGTTCTCCGCCCTCACGGTCGCGGTGTCCCTGGCGGCGATGCTGCTCTTCCCGCAGTACTTCCTGCGCTCCTTCGCCTACGCCGGGATCGCTGTGGTGCTGCTCGCCGCTGCGGCCGCCCTGGTCCTGCTCCCCGCCGCCCTCGTGCTGCTGGGCCACCGGGTCAACTCCCTCGACCTGCGCAAGCTGTTCCGGCGCGGCCGGCCCGCCGGGCGGCCCGCTCGCGAGGAGGGCGCCGCCTGGGGCCGCGCGGCGACGCTGGTGATGCGCCGGGCCCCGCTCTTCGCCCTCGGCACCACGGCCGTGCTGGTGCTGCTCGGACTGCCCTTCCTCGGCGTGAAGTTCGGCACGGCGGACGACCGCCAACTGCCCTCCAGCGCCCCGTCGCACGTGGTGCAGCAGCACATCCGCGAAGGCTTCCCCGGCAGCCCCGGCGGCGGCCTCGACGTCCTCGCCGAGGGCCGCGCGACCCCGGCGCAGTACGCCGCCTACAAGGAGCGCGTCGCCGCCCTGCCCGACGTGGTGCGGGTCGACGGACCCCTGGTGAAGGGCGACACGGCCTACTTCACCGTGCTGCCCGAGGGGGAGGCGGTCGACGATCCCGCCCAGCGGCTGGTGGGCGACCTCCGCGCGGTGGACGCCCCGTTCGCCACCAGTGTGACCGGTGCGGCGGCCGTCCTGGTCGACTCCAAGGACGCCATCGGCGACCGCATACCGATGGCGGCCGTGTTCATCGTCGTCGTCACCCTGCTCCTGGTGTTCCTGCTCACCGGCAGCCTGCTGATACCGGTGCAGGCCGTGGTGCTCAACGCCCTCAGCCTCACCGCGATGTTCGGCGCCGTGGTCTGGGTCTTCCAGGACGGCCATCTCTCCGGCCTGCTCGGCTTCACCACCACCGGCTCGATCGAGACCACACTGCCGGTCCTGATGTTCTGCGTGGCCTTCGGACTCTCCATGGACTACGGCGTCTTCCTGCTGTCCCGCATCAAGGAGGAGTACGACCACGTCGGCGACCACGAGCAGGCGGTGCGGCACGGGCTGCAGCGGACGGGCGGACTGATCACCGCGGCGGCGGTCATCCTCGCGGTGGTCATGGTCGCGATCGGCACCTCACGCGTGACCAACACCAAGATGCTGGGCCTGGGCATCGCGCTGGCGGTACTGATGGACGCGATGATCGTCCGCAGTCTCCTGGTCCCGTCCGTCATGCGCCTCACGGGTCGCGCGACCTGGTGGGCCCCGGGCCTGCTGCGCCGGTTCCACGAACGGTTCGGCCTGAGCGAGGGGGAGCCGGCACGGACACCGACGAACTCCGCGGATCCCGCGGACCCGGCGGAACCCGGGGAGTCCGCTGAGCCCGCGGACCCCGCGGACCCCGCGGAACCCGGGGAACCCGGGGAACCCGGGGAGTCCGCTGAGCCCGCGCCCGTCCCCGCCGGCGGTCGAGGGAAGGAGACGGAGGCCGCCCGCGACAAGGCGGAGGCCCGGGGATAGCGTTCCGCCGGAAGCGATGATCACCGGAAGGCGGGACGGACATGCGGGCGGTGGTGTTCGAGCGGTACGGGGAACCGGCCGAGGTGCGGGAGGTCGCCGACCCGGAGCCCGCGGAGCACGGAGTCGTGGTCCGTGTCGAGGCCACCGGCCTGTGCCGCAGCGACTGGCACGGCTGGCAGGGCCACGACCCGGACATCACCCTCCCGCATGTTCCCGGCCATGAACTCGCCGGCGTCGTCGAAGCGGTCGGCGCCCGGGTCACCGGCTGGCGCGCCGGGGACCGGGTCACCGTCCCGTTCGTCTGCGCCTGCGGTTCCTGCCCCGCCTGCGCGGCCGGTGACCAGCAGGTGTGCGAGCGGCAGACCCAGCCGGGCTTCACGCACTGGGGTTCCTTCGCCCACTACGTGGCGCTGGACCACGCGGACGTGAACCTGGTCGCGGTCCCCGACGGGATGTCCTTCGCGACGGCCGCCTCCCTCGGCTGCCGCTTCGCCACGGCCTACCGGGCGGTGGTGCAGCAGGGCCGGGCGGCGGCGGGGGAGTGGGTCGCCGTGCACGGCTGCGGCGGGGTGGGACTGTCGGCGGTGATGATCGCGGCGGCGGCCGGCGCACGTGTCGTCGCCGTCGACGTGTCACCGGGGGCCCTCGACCTGGCGCGGCGGTTCGGCGCGGCACAGTGCGTGGACGCGTCGTCCGTGGACGACCCGGCCGAGGCGGTCCGCGAGCTGACGGGTGGCGGCGCCCACCTCTCCCTGGACGCGCTCGGCGCCCCCGCCACCTGCGCCTCCTCGGTGAACGGGCTGCGCCGCCGGGGCCGGCACGTCCAGGTGGGCCTGCTGCCCTCACCGACGGGCACCACGCCCGTCCCCGTGGCCCGCGCCATCGCCCTGGAGCTGGAGATCCTCGGCAGCCACGGCATGGCCGCGCACACCTACCCCCCGATGCTGGACCTGGTCCGCGCGGGCGTCCTCCGGCCCGACCTGCTGGTGACGTCCACGATCGGTCTCGACGCGGTGCCCTCGGCCCTCGCGGCCATGGGGACGGCTCCGGGTGCGGGCGTGACGGTCATCGAGCCGTGGAGCTGAGCGCCGCCCACTCCCTGACGGCACGCGGCTGTGCCCCACCGGCCGGGCGGGGCACAGCCGCTTCTCGCGGAGGTCAGTCGGCTCTGCGGCCCCGGTTGCCCGGGCGGGCGGCGACCCAGGTGCGGATGGTGTCGGCGTACCAGTAGGGCTTGCCGCCCTCCACGTGGTCGGGCGGAGGCAGCAGGCCGTGCTTGCGGTAGGAACGCACGGTGTCCGGCTGCACCTTGATGTGGGCCGCGATGTCCTTGTAGGACCACAGCCGTCGGTCGGTCATGGCGTTGTACCTCCCCGCGCGCACCGCGGCGGCGGCCGGGAGTGGCCGTCAGGGGGAGCCGGGCGCTGCGCTGGTGATCAGGCATGCGTTGTGCCCGGTGAACGAGGCCGGGCGCCGACAGGGCAGGGGCTGTGCGCCGGGTGTGACGGAAGGCCCGCGCGGGCGTGACACCCGTGACAGCACGGGCGTTTTTGTGACAGGAGTGACGCACAGGCGCACTCCGGCTCACCGGCGGGGCGCGTTGACGTGAGCGACCGCGAGTGACAGGGCGCGAGAACCACGACGTCCCCACGGTGTCCCCGGCCCCGGGGTGTCACGCGGCGGCGCGGGACTCCCGTACGAGGGCATCCAGCTCGGCCGCCGACTCCGGTGCCAGCCGGTAGATGCCGTGCACGCTCACCGCGCTGCGCAGCTCGCCGTCCACCACGTGCTTGATCTGCCGCTCGCCCCGCCGTGACCGGTAGGTGAGCCGGGCCAGCAGGTCGGGCGGGACGGGACGCTCGAAGGTGAGCGGGCTGCCGGGCGGGCCGACGACGACCTCGCTGACACACCCCGCCTTCAGCGGTTTCCAGTGGATGAGCCGGAGGTAGTCCTCCATGGCCAGCTCCTCGCCCACGGTGTCGTAGTCCAGGACGCGCCCCACCTCCATCGCCCCGAGCACCCACAGCTGCCTGCGGAAGACCCGGACCGGATGGATGACGTCACCCGGGCACACCCCGGCGCGTAGGAAACTCGGCAGCGACTGGTGCGGCCCGCCGAACATCACGGTCAGGCGCTCACCCGTATGGCCCTCGCGGGCAAGGGCCTTGCAGAGGTCGTTGGTCCACAGGGCGGTGTACGCGTTCGGCATGCCACCGCACGTTAGCGGCGGCCACCGACAACGGGGTCCGGACGAGAGCCTCAAGTTTTCGTCCGAATGTCCGGACAAAACATTGACAGGGCTTCGCACACGAGGCTAGAAACCGGGGTGAGCCGTATGCGCCGCTGGGCCGGCGAGCCGTACGAAGGGAACGCGATGGCGTACGACGTGATCACCTCGGGGCGGAGCGGAGTGGACCTCCACCCGCTCCGGACGGGTGTACCGCTGCCGCGGGTCACGTCCTTCGGCACGTTCCCCGGCGGCTCGGCGGCCGACGTCGCGGTCGCCCCGGGGGCCCGGCGACGGCGCCCCACCGATCGCCTCCGGCGCGGGAGACCGCCTCGCTTTGGCAGGAGCGAAGTGCGAGCGACGACTCCCCGCCCGCCGCGGCCCCGCGCCGGAGGTTCCGCCGTAGTCCCATGTGTCCACTCGGGGACCCGAACGGCCGACACTGTGTCGGTCCCGCCCGGGGGCCCCGGACTGGTGGGATGAGGACATGGCCCGGTCCGCGGCATCAGCCCCCGCGTCCGGCGCACCCGAGCTGTACGAGCTGCACCCACGGCACGTCTCCACCCGACGCCGCCATCTGCGAAGGAGTTCTCGGTCATGACGAAGATCGTCAACCACTGGATCGGCGGCAAGACCGTCGAAGGCGCCTCGGGCCACCACGGGCCGGTGACGGACCCGGCGACCGGTGAGGTCACCACCAAGGTCGCCTTCGCCTCCGTCGAGGAGGTGGACGCCGCGGTCGCCGCCGCCAAGGAGGCGTACCTGACCTGGGGCCAGTCCTCCCTGGCCGCCCGCACCGCCGTCCTCTTCAAGTTCCGCGCGCTGCTCGACGCCCACCGCGACGAGATCGCCGAACTGATCACCGCCGAGCACGGCAAGGTGCACTCCGACGCCCTCGGCGAGGTCGCGCGCGGCCTGGAGATCGTCGACCTGGCCTGCGGGATCAGCGTGCAGCTCAAGGGCGAGCTGTCGACGCAGGTCGCCACCCGCGTCGACGTGTCGTCGATCCGCCAGCCGCTGGGCGTGGTCGCGGGCATCACGCCGTTCAACTTCCCGGCGATGGTGCCGATGTGGATGTTCCCCCTCGCCATCGCCTGCGGCAACACGTTCGTGCTGAAGCCGTCCGAGAAGGACCCGTCGGCCTCGGTCCGCCTCGCCGAACTCCTTGCCGAGGCCGGTCTCCCCGACGGCGTGTTCAACGTCGTCCACGGCGACAAGGTGGCCGTCGACCGCCTCCTGGAGCACCCCGACGTCAAGGCCGTCTCCTTCGTCGGCTCCACCCCCATCGCCCGCTACATCCACACCACCGCCTCCGCGAACGGCAAGCGCGTCCAGGCCCTGGGCGGCGCCAAGAACCACATGCTGGTCCTGCCCGACGCCGACCTCGACGCGGCGGCCGACGCGGCCGTCTCCGCGGCCTACGGCTCGGCGGGCGAACGCTGCATGGCGATCTCCGCGGTCGTCGCCGTCGGCGCGATCGGCGACGAGCTGGTGCAGAAGATCCGCGAGCGCGCCGAGAAGATCAAGATCGGCCCCGGCAACGACCCCACCTCCGAGATGGGCCCGCTGATCACCGCGACCCACCGCGACAAGGTCGCCTCCTACGTGGCCGGCGCGGCGGACGAGGGCGCCGAAGTCGTCCTGGACGGCACCGGGTACACCGTGGACGGCCACGAGAACGGCCACTGGATCGGCATCTCCCTCCTCGACAAGGTGCCGACCACCGCGAAGGCCTACCAGGACGAGATCTTCGGCCCCGTCCTGTGCGTCCTGCGCACGGAGACCTACGAGGAGGCCCTGGACCTCATCAACTCCTCGCCCTTCGGCAACGGCACCGCGATCTTCACCCGGGACGGCGGCGCCGCCCGCCGCTTCCAGCTCGAGGTCGAGGCCGGCATGGTCGGCGTCAACGTCCCGATCCCGGTCCCCGTCGGCTACCACTCCTTCGGCGGCTGGAAGGACTCCCTCTTCGGCGACCACCACATCTACGGCAACGACGGCACGCACTTCTACACCCGCGGCAAGGTCGTCACCACCCGCTGGCCCGACCCGGCCGACGCCCCCACCGGCGTCGACCTGGGCTTCCCGCGCAACCACTGAGCCGCGGAGATCGACCCCCGCCGCGTACCACGGACGCGGTACGCGGCGGGGGTCATGTACGCCCCCGGGAGGTGCCCCGGTTCGGTCTCCGGTCGACATCTGCCCGACAGGTTCGCCCCGTACCGTTGACGCATGGATCTTCGACTGCCCGGATCGCGGTGGCTGCGGTCACGGCGGCCGCGACGGATCACCGCCGCCGCGGCCGCCGTCGTCGTGCTCGCCGGTGCCGGTACCTGGAGTGCCGTCGCCTCCGACGACGCCCCCGCGGTGCGCCGTGCCGACCGGGTCATGAGCGTGGGCGACGGGGTGCGGATCGACACCTCGTACTTCACCGCCGGGCCCGAAGGCCGCCGGCCCGCCGTGCTGCTCGGGCACGGCTTCGGCGGCAGCAAGGAGGATGTGCGGGAGCAGGCCGAGGACCTCGCGCGCGACGGATACGCCGTGCTGACGTGGTCCGCGCGCGGCTTCGGGAAGTCGACCGGGAAGATCGGGCTGAACGACCCCGAGGGCGAGGTCGCCGACGTCTCCCGGCTGATCGACTGGCTCGCGGACCGGCCCGAGGTGCGGCTCGACCGGGACGGCGACCCCCGGGTCGGGATGACGGGCGGCTCGTACGGCGGTGCCGTCGCCCTGCTCGGCGCCGGGTACGACGACCGGGTCGACGCCATCGCGCCGGCGATCACCTACTTCGACCTCGCCGACGCGCTCTTCCCGAACGGCGTGTTCAAGAAGCTGTGGGCCGGCATCTTCGTCAACTCCGGCGGCGGATGCGACGAGTTCGAGCCCGCGCTGTGCGCGATGTACGAGCGGGTCGCCGAGTCGGGCGTGCCGGACGCCGAGGCGCGTGAAGTCCTGGAGGCCCGTTCGCCGTCAGCGGTCGCCGACCGCATCGACGTGCCCACGCTGCTGGTGCAGGGGCAGTCGGACTCCCTCTTCCCGCTCGGCCAGGCCGACGCCGCCGCACAGGCGATCCGCGCCAACGGCGCCCCGGTCGACGTCGACTGGATCGCGGGCGGACACGACGGCGGCGACATGGAGACCGCCCGAGTGGAGGAGCGGGTACGGGGCTGGTTCGACCGGTACCTCGAGGGTGACAAGAGCGCGGACACCGGGCCCGCCTTCCGCGTCACCCGCACCGGCGGCGTCGACTCCACCGACGGACAGGCCGTGCTGAACGGCGCGAGCGCCGACACCTACCCGGGGCTGAGCGACGGGGGCCGGTCCATCCCCCTGACCGGACGTCAGGAGCAGCGCTTCGACAACCCCGCCGGCGCCAACCCGCCCGCCGTCTCCGCCCTGCCCGGCCTCGGCGGCTCCGGCGGACTGGCCCAGCTGTCCTCGCTCGGCGTCGGCATCTCCCTGGACTTCCCCGGCCAGTACGCACGCTTCGAATCCGCCCCGCTCGACAGCGATCTGCGGATCACCGGATCGCCGACGGTCGCCGTGCACGTGAAGTCGACCGGCGAGGACGCCGTCCTGTTCGGCAAGGTGTACGACGTCGGCCCGGACGGCCGGCAGCAGGTGCTGCCCTCCCAACTGGTCGCCCCGTTCCGTATCGAGGGTGCCGGGTCCGGCAAGGACGTGACCCTCACCCTCCCCGCCGTCGACCACGAGGTCCAGAAGGGCCACCGACTGCGCCTCGTCCTCGCCTCCACCGACCTCGGCTACGCCTCACCGGCCGCCCCGGCGACGTACACCGTCTCCCTGAAGAGCGGCCTCACCGTGCCCACCGCGCCGGGCGTCGGCACGGCCGCCGCCCCGCTGCCCGCCTGGGTGGTGTGGCTGCCGGTCACCGGCGCGCTGATCGCGCTGGCCCTGCTGCTGACCGGACGCCGCCGCACCACCGCTCCGGCCCCCGACCCCGAACTGGCCGAGGTCCCGCTCCAGATCACCGGCCTGAGCAAGCGGTACGCCCGCTCCTCGGACCGGTACGCCGTGCAGAACCTGTCGTTCCGCGTCGAGAAGGGCCAGGTGCTCGGCCTCCTCGGCCCGAACGGCGCCGGCAAGACGACCACCCTGCGCATGCTGATGGGCCTGATCAAGCCCGACGGCGGTGAGATCCGCGTCTTCGGCCACGCCATCCGCCCCGGCGCCCCGGTCCTCTCCCGGGTCGGCGCCTTCGTCGAGGGCGCGGGCTTCCTGCCGCACCTCTCCGGCCGCGAGAACCTGGAGCTGTACTGGCGGGCCACCGGCCGTCCGCCCGAGGACGCCCACCTGGACGAGGCCCTCGAGATCGCCGGACTCGGGGACGCCCTCGCCCGCGCGGTGCGCACCTACTCGCAGGGCATGCGGCAGCGCCTCGCCATCGCCCAGGCCATGCTCGGCCTGCCGGACCTGCTCATCCTGGACGAGCCCACCAACGGCCTCGACCCGCCACAGATCCGCGAGATGCGCGAGGTGATGATCCGGTACGCCGCCGGCGGCCGCACCGTGATCGTCTCCAGCCATCTGCTCTCCGAGGTCGAACAGTCCTGCACCCACCTCGTCGTCATGGACCGCGGACGGCTCGTCCAGGCCGGACCGGTGCACGAGATCGTCGGCTCCGGCGACACCCTGCTCGTCGGCACCGTCACGCCCGTGGAGGAGCCGGTCGCCGAGAAGATCGCCGCGCTGCCGGGCGTCGCCTCGGCCGACCGCACCGACGAGGGGCTGCTGGTCCGGCTCGACGCCGACGGCACCGCCGCGGGCCTGGTAGGCGAACTGGTCCGGCTCGAGGTGCCCGTGACGTCGATCGGCCCGCACCGCCGCCTCGAGGACGCCTTCCTCACCCTGATCGGAGGTTCCGCATGAGCACGCTCACCGAGGTCACCGAGCGGGCCGAGGTCGCCGCCGGCTACCGCGCGGGCCGCACCCTCCCCCTGCGGGTGGAACTGGTCCGCCAGCTCAAGCGCCGCCGCACGCTGGTGATGGGCGCCGTCCTCGCCGCCCTGCCGTTCGTGCTGGTGATCGCCTTCGCGATCGGCGGCACACCGGACGGCGGCCGGGACGGCGACCGCGTGAACCTGATGGACACGGCCACCGCGTCCGGCGCCAACTTCGCCGCCGTGAACCTGTTCGTGTCCGCCGGCTTCCTGCTGGTCATCCCGGTCGCCCTGTTCTGCGGGGACACGGTCGCCTCCGAGGCCGGCTGGTCCTCCCTGCGCTATCTGCTCGCCGCGCCCGTGCCCCGGATGCGGCTGCTGTGGTCCAAGCTGGTCGTCGGACTGGGGCTGAGCCTCGCCGCGATGGTGCTGCTCCCCGTCGTGGCGCTGACCGTCGGCACGATCGCCTACGGATGGGGGCCCCTGCAGATCCCCACCGGCGGCGCGCTCGATCCCGGCACGGCGGCGCAGCGGCTCGTGGTGGTCGTGGCGTACATCTTCGTGTCGCAACTGGTCACCGCCGGGCTGGCGTTCTGGCTGTCCACCCGCACCGACGCCCCGCTGGGCGCGGTCGGCGGAGCCGTCGGCCTGACCATCGTCGGCAATGTGCTGGACGCCGTCACCGCGCTCGGCGACTGGCGTCACTTCCTGCCCGCGCACTGGCAGTTCGCCTGGGCGGACGCCGTCCAGCCGACCCCGGAGTGGTCCGGCATGATCCAGGGCGCGGCGGTCTCCGTGACGTACGCGCTCGTGCTGTTCGCGCTGGCGTTCCGCGGGTTCGTGCGCAAGGACGTGGTGTCCTGACGGCCCGGCCCGCGTGCGCGTCACGCGGGCCAACCGGGTGAACCTGCGCAACCGATTCCGTGGAGCCGGGTTGATGAGGGAGTAGGCCATGCGGCAGCGGAGGGCCAGAACGCGTGGCCGCTCCCGACTCTTCAAGCAGGAAGACAACCACATTGCGACAGACCCTGAGCAGGGGAGTGTTCGCGGCGGCCGCCGCCGCCACGGGCATTCTGTCCCTGTACGGAACCCCCGCCCTCGCCGACTCGTTCGCGGGGGGCGGTGCCGAGGATTCTCCCGGTGTGCTGTCCGGGAACAACGTGCAGGCGCCCGTGCACGTGCCGGTGAACGCCTGCGGCAACACCGTCACGGCGGTCGGGGCGCTCAACGAGGCCTCCGACAACACGTGTGTCAACAGCGATTCCGGTGACGAGCACGGTGACGGCGCGCACGCGGTCGGCGGAACCAAGGGCTCGCCCGGCGTCGGCTCCGGCAACAACGTGCAGGCACCGATCCACGCGCCGGTGAACGCGTGCGGGAACACCGTCAACGGTCTCGCGGCGGCCAACGGCGCATACGACAACACCTGCGCCAACCTCTCCGACGACGGCGAGGCGCACGACTCCGACAAGTCCGCGGACCGCTCGGTGGACTCCTCCTCGTACACGGAGTCCACGTCCGGTACCTCGCACTCCGGCTCCGACGGCGGCGCGCACGCGGTGGGCGCCGCCAAGGGCTCGCCCGGCGTGCTGTCCGGCAACGTCATCCAGGCGCCCATCGACCTGTCGCTGAACGCGTGCGGCAACAGCGTCAACCTCGTCGGCCTGTTCAACGACGCCAACGGCAACACCTGCGTCAACGAGACGGTCCACGAGGAGGAGGAGAAGGAGAAGGAGAAGGAGAAGGAGACGCCGGAGCCTCCCACCAAGGTGAAGACGCCTCCCACCCCGGCCGAGGAGCCGCCGGCCGAGGAGGAGCCCGGCTACCCGCCGCACCTCGCGGAGACCGGCAGCGACGGCCTGATGGCGGCCTCGGCCGCCGGCGCGGTGCTGATCACGGGCGGGGCGATGCTGTACCGCCGCGGCCGTCTCGCCCGCCGGTAACCCTCGACGGGTGCCGGAACCGCCCCGCCCGGCATCCGCACCCTTCCGACGAAACGTCCCCCGGACCGGTCAGGTCCGGGGGACGCTTCGTTCTACCTCCAGGTCAGCCGCGCACCGGCGACGGCGCCCCGCTGCGGTTGCCGCTCCCCGGCACCGGAACCGTGCCGCGCACCGGGGTCGCCCCGAGCCGCCGGCGCACCCCGTGGACCAGGGTCGACGCCGTGAACGTGGCGCCGTGCACGAAGCGCATCGCCGGGCCGAAGCCGGATGCGGTCACCAGGCCCGCGAGGAACAGACCGGGATACGAGGACTCGAAGCTGTGCCCGAGCGCGGGGGAGCCGTCGGGCAGCACCGCCAGCGTCCCGCGCAGCTCGGTGGAGAGCAGACCGAGCCGGTCACGGTGGGCCTTGAACCCGGTGGCGGCGATGACGTGTTCGGTCTCCACGCTGCGCCGGGCGCCGGACCGGTCGGTGAGGTCCAGCCGCAGCCCGCCGGGCACCGCGGCGGCGGCCGTCACCTCGTGGCCCGGCAGCAGGTCCACCGCCCGCTCCACCCGCTCCCGCACCCACCAGGCGCCGGCCGGACCCAGCGCCGTGGCCGCGATCCGCGAGCGGGTCGCCTCCGGAAGCCGCCGGAACAGACCCGGGCGCTCGGAGTAGAACCAGTTCCGCCAGCCGGGGCCGAGACCGCTGTGCGGCGAGCGGGCCGACTGCCACCAGGAACGCTCGAGGGCCGGCGGGACGTCGTTCCAGCGCAGCCGCTCCGCCCGCGCCAGCACGCGCACCCGCGTGCCCTGTTCGGCGAGGAGCGCCGCCGTCTCGAGGGCGGCCTGGCCGCCGCCGATCACCGTGACGTCCTTGCCCTGGAACTGGCCGAGGTCGTTGTGGTGGCTGCTGTGCGTCACCAGCGTGGGGTGCAGTCCGCGCAGGGTCGCCGGCACCTCGATGAACGGCATCACCCCGACCGCCAGCGCCACCGTCCGCGCGTGCAGCGCCTCCCCGTCCTCGGTGACCGCCGTGAAGCCGTCGGGGCCCGACGCCACCCGCGTGATCGTGCGCTCGTCCACCGCCGGCACGGCGTTGCGGGCGAACCACAGGCCGTACGAGGCGAACGCGTCCACCGGGATGGGCTCCGCGTGACGTGCCGTCATGCCCCGCTCGGTGCAGTACGCGTCCAGGGTCCAGCGCCCCGCCGGGTCGGAGAGGTTGGACGCCCACGGCTCCGACTTCAGGAACATGCCGCCGGGCATGTGGTCCCGCCAGGACGCCATCGGTCGGCCGAAGACACGCAGGTTCAGTCCGGCGGCCGCGGCGTGGGACGCGATCGACAGACCGTACGGACCCGCGCCCACCACCAGAAGGTCGTACATCATCAGCTGCTCGCTTTCTCGTTGTCGGTCCGTGAGGTCCGGGTAGTCCGGGAGGTCCATGAGGTCCCGGAGGACGGAGCCGCCCCTGGGTTCGGGCGCGGCGCCGGTACCTGCGCCGGCGGGCTCAGCCGCCTGCGCAGCCGGCCGGAGACGTGGCGGGCCCACAGGGCCCACATCGCCCGTCCGGGCCCGGGGTCGTCCCCGGCGTACCAGGCCAGTTCGCGTCCGCCGGGCGCCGTGCGCAGCGCGGCGAACGGCGCGTAGTTCTCCACCACGAACGACCGCCCGGCCACCGGATCCCCGTCCGGCAGCGGACGGCCGGTCAGATCCAGGTGCAGGGCGCGTACGACGTCCAGTCCCGCGCTGTCCGCGAACAGCCGGAACTGGGCGCCGGGGCGCGGGTTGAAGTCGAGGAGGTGGTAGCGGCCGGTCGTGCCGCAGCGGCGGAAGTCGAGGTCGAAGACGCCGCGGTAGCCGAGTTCGCCGGTGAGGCGTTCGGCGAGCGCGCAGATCTCGGAGTTGGGGGTCCAGTGGCCCACCGCGGTCAGTCCCGCGCCCCGTGGCCAGGACAGCCGCTTGCGGCCGGCGCCGCCCGCCCGGACCGTGCCCGAACGGTCGGCGTAGCCGTGGAAGAACCAGTCCCGGTCCTCTCCCGGCGGCAGATACGACTGGAGCAGCAGCGGGCTGCCCGCCTCCGCCACCCGGGCGTACAGCTCCCGGACCTGGTGGGCGGTGTGCACCAGCCGGGTGCTGCGCAGTCCGCTGCCGGGCGGGAGCAGCCAGGGACGGCTCCACTTGGCGACCAGCGGAAGCCCGAGCCGCTCCGCGTCGGCGACGGCACGGGCGGGGCTGTCCGGGACCCGTGTCTCCGGGTGCGGGATGCCGACGGTGGCGCACACGGCGGCCAGTTCGGCCTTGTCGGCGACGCGTTCGGGCAGCGTGGCCGGCATCGCGGGCAGCAGATAGCTGGGCGCGAGGTCCTCGCGCAGGCGTCCCGCGGCGATCGCGGTCGCGTCGTCCAGCGGGATCAGCACGGCCGGACGCCCGACCTGCCCGGCCACGCGGCGCAGCACGGCGAGGATCTCGTCCCCGGTCGCCTCCGGGGGCGGCGGCGGGTGCATGCGGCGCACATAACGCGAGCGTTGCACGGGACTTCCCGTGGAATCGGCGATGACATGCACCTCCACACCGGCCCGGCCGAGCGACCGCACGGCACCCAGCGTTCCGTGGTGAAAGGGATTCCGGTCGATCCGCAGCAATACGGCGGGGACTCGGATGTCAAGCAGTGACACGCATTCTCACCTTCTTCTGGAACCGGCTCACCCGCACGGGTCAGCTCGGCACTCGAAAGCCGCAGTGACGGTGGCACCGTCGGATTTCCTATGACTGACTTCATATGACTGATCGTCAACAGCGAGGCTTCAGGCAAAAGGCGGACGAGAGCGAGAAGAGGAGCAGCCAATGGCCCCACAGCACAGGCGGGTCCGGGCCCGGGGAATGGCCGCGGGCGCGGCGGTGGCCGCCGTGTCGGCCGCCCTCGCGGCCGGTCCCGTGGCGGGGGCGGGAGCGGCGCGGGCCGACGACTCCCGCCCCGCGCTGCCCGCCCCGACGGAGCCCGGGGCCGCCGTCCCGGCCGTCCCGACGCCCGCGATCCCGACCCCCGCCGTTCCCACGCCCGCGGCCCCCACCGCCCCGGCCGTCGGCGCGCCGCCGCTCATCGCGCCGTTCGCCCCCGTACGGGGCATCGGCGCCCCGGCCTTCGGCGCCTTCCTCGCCTCCGACGACCGGGGCGTGGCCCGCATGGAGGAGCTCAGCCGCTGGCTGGGCGGTGCCGACCTGCGCGTCGGGCACACCTACCTGCCCGGGAACCACTGGAGCGACATCGAGGGTGACATCGGGTTCCTCGAGTCGTGGGCGCACTGGCGCAACGCCAGGGACGACCGGATGCTCGTCCTCAACGTCCCCATGCAGGAGCGCAACGAGGAGGGCGTCTCCGACGAAGAGGTCCGGCGACTGCTGCGGCGGGGCGCGGCCGGCGAGTTCGACCACCACTTCCGCGCCCTCGCCGAGCGGCTCGTCGAACTGAAGGTGCCGGACACCATCCTGGTGCTCGGCTGGGAGATGAACGGCGTCACCTACACCCACCGGTGCGGGCCCGACCCGGAGTCCTGGAAGAAGTACTGGAACCGCATCGTGAAAACCATGCGCGCGGTGCCGGGCCAGAAATTCCGCTTCGATTTCACCCCGAGCCGGGGCCGGGACGCCGTTCCCTGGACGGAGTGCTACCCGGGGGACGACACGGTCGACATCGTCGGCATGGACTCCTACGACCAGCCGGCCGGCCGCTCCTTCGACGAACAGGTCGAGGAACCCTACGGACTCCAGGCGCACGTCGATTTCGCCAAAGCCCACAACAAGCCCATCTCCTACCCGGAATGGGGGCTTTTCCGCAACGGCGACAATCCCGAATACATGCGCCGCATGCTCGCGTGGATGGAGGAGCACCGGCCCCTCTACAACACGGTGACCGACTACTGCCCGCACGGGGTGTGGCAGTGCGACGACAACCCGAACTCCTCCCGCGTCTACAAGAAGATGCTCTACGGCCGCACCCACGACGCGGACCCGGAGACCACCCCCGAGGTCACCCCGGCACCGTCCGCGCCGACCGAGGAGCTCCCGCCGGAGAACTGCTCGCCGCTGGACCTGGGCCGCTGGGTGGAGTACTGGCTGGGCGGAAAGCTCTGCCTCCGCTTCGACTGGTGGTCGCGCATCCGCTAGCACGGCCGCCGTCCCGGCCCGCTTCACCGCCGTCACCGCTGCACATCGGCGGCGGTGGCCGGGCCGGGCACCGAGGCGGCGGGCGCCGAGTCGTCGTCCCGGCCACCCCGCCTCGGCCGGGCCAGCAGGGCCAGGCCGCCCAGCAGCCCGCCCGCGCTCGCCCCCACCAGGGCGGTCACCGCCGACGACGCGGACGCCGGCCCGCCGGGCTTCACGGCGCGCGAGAACTGCACCAGCCGCACCTGCGTGCTGCCCTTGGTGTCCTCCGCGTGCCGGGTCAGCGCCCGCGAGACCGCGTTCGCCATGTCGACCGCCTCGTCGGGCCGCGTGGAGGTCGCCGAGACGGACACCATCGGGGCGTCCGGCGAGGTCGCCGTGCGCACGCTGTCCCGCAGCGTGCGCACCGGCACCCCCGCCCACACCTGCGCGTCCCCGAGCACCGCGAGCTGTGTGGCCACCCGCCCGTAGGCCTGCGCGAAGCCCCGCGCGGCGTCCGGGGTCGCCTGACCGGTCGGCACGGCCACGACGTAACTGGTGGCCGTGTACGACGGAGGCGTGAGAAGTCCGTACGCGCCGCCGAGCAGCCCGCCGACGAGCGTGCCCGCCACCAGCGCGGACCAGGCCGGCAGCTGCTTGACGCGGGCCAGGGACGGAAGGCGCCGACGGGTCGGAGTGTCGGTCATGACGGGCTTGCTCCCTTGTGGACATGCGGGGACGGCCAGGACGGCCGGGGTGCGGGGGACGCTGACGTGCCGGCGACGGCTGCCGCGTACACGTCCATGAGGCGGGCCGTGCTGCGGGTGATGCTGTAGTGGCGCGCGGCCTCCCCGGTGGTGCGCGGGCCGGGGCCCGCCGCGCCGGCCTCGGCGATCGCGCGGGCGTACGCGTCCGGTCCGCCGCGCACCCGCCGGGCCGCGGCACAGGCCGTCGGCGGCAGGTCCTCGATCGCCGGGCAGGAGGTGTAGAGGACGGGCAGGCCGGACGCCAGCGCCTCCACGGCCGCCAGCCCGAAGGCCTCCTCCGCGGAGGGCGAGGCGAACAGGTCCATCGCCGAGGTCAGCGAGGGCAGATCGGGACCGGGCGAGCCGTCGGGGAGACCGGGGCGCTCCCCGGTGAACAGGACCCGCCCGGCCACCCCGGCCTCGTGGGCCGTGCGGCGCAGCACATGCTCCTCCGGGCCGCCGCCCACCAGCAGCAGCCAGTGGTCCTCCGGGAGCCGGGCCAGCGCCCGCACCAGCACGTCGAACCGCTTGCCCCGGGTGAGCCGGCCGACGCCGCCCACCACGAACGCGCCCTCCGGCAGCCCGAGACGCCGCCGGGTGCGCTCACGCCGCTCCGGGTCGAAGCGGAAACGGTCCACGTCGACGCCGTTGGGAACCACCTCGATGCGGGGGGCGGGCACGCCCCAGCGCTTCAGCCGGTCGGCCACCGTAGGGGAGACGGCGACCGTCGCCGAGCCGAGCCGCTCACTCGCCAGATACAGCGCGCGCACCCCCGGCGTCAGCCGGCGGCCCTCCATCTGCGAGTCGCCCAGCGAGTGCTCGGTGGCGACGACCGCGCGGACCCCGGCGACCCGCGCGGCCAGCCGGCCGTACACACAGGCCCGGTACAGGTGGGTGTGCACCAGGTCGTAGCCGCCGGAGCGGATCAGTCGCACCAGCCGGGGCAGGACGGCCAGATCGCGGTTGCCGTTCATGCCCAGGTGCACCACCCGGACCCCGTCCGCGCCGAGCCCTTCCGCGACCGGGCCCGGGTTGGTGAGCGTCACCACGTCGCACTCGACGGGCAGATGACGCAGCAGCAGCCGCAACTGCAGCTCCGCACCGCCGACCCCGAGCCCCGTGATGATGTGCAGGGCCCTCATCACACGCCCTCCACCGGGCGCCGGCGCAGCCGGTGCAGCCGGAGCTTCAGGTACAGGCGCAGCGCCGTGTCGTTCTGCCCCACGTGTGCGCGCGGCAGGGCGTGCGGGCCGGTCAGCGGCCCGGGGTCGATCGCGCAGGCGTAGCGGTAGCCCGCCGTCCGTACGGCCTCGACGACGCGCGCGTCGACCGTGCCGTACGGATAGCAGAACCCGTTCACCGGCGCCCCGGTCAGCTCGGCGAGAAGGGCGCGGCTCTCGGCGACCTCGGCCGTGAGGGCGGCGTCGTCCGCGAGGGTGAGGTCGACATGGGTCAGTCCGTGCGAGCCGATCTCCACGCCCTCGGCGGCGGCCCGCCGGATGCCGTCCGCGGTCAGCAGCGGCTTGCGCGGGCCCAGCGGGTCCCAGGCGTTGTCGCCGCCGAGCCGTCCCGGCAGCACGAAGAGCGTGGCGCCGCAGCGGAAGCGGCGCAGCAGCGGCAGGGCGGCGGTGAGGAAGTCGGTGTACCCGTCGTCGAAGGTGAGACCGACCAGGTCCCGCCCCTCGCCCCGGGCCCGCGCGGCGAGCAGGTCCGAGACCGACACGCCCCGCAGCCCGCGCCGCCGCAGCCACGTCAGCTGCCGCTCGAGCCGCTCGGGCGTGACGGTGATGCGGTACGGGTCGTCCGAGCAGTCGCCCACCGAGTGGTACATCGCCACCCAGGGGACGGGCCCGGGCCGGGGCGCCGAGGAACTGCGGGTGTCGAGGGAATCAACGGAAGCGGCCATGTGTGAGCTTTCGTGTGACGGTGCGTACGGAGCGCACGGCGGATGCGGAGCCCAGGACGGACAGGACGAGCGGGACGAAGACGGCGGTCACGGCGAGGCAGCCGGCCGCGAGCGCCGCCACCGGCGACGCGAACCGGCTCGCCGCGTACGCCCCCGCGGCGACGGCGAGGGCCGAGGCGAGCACGGGCCGGACCAGCTCCGCCAGAACCGTGCGGACGCCGACCGTGACGCCGGTGGCGGCACCGGCGCGGGCGGTGCGCAGGCCCGTCAGCAGCAGGACGGCGGTGACGGTGATGCCGAAGGCGTTGGCGGCGGCGATCCCCGCCACCCCCCAGCGGCCCACCGTCACGGCACCGATCAGCGAGGTCGCGGCGATGCCCGCGGTCATCACGCCGACGGGGTACCAACTCGGGCGGCCCGCCGAGAAGTAGCAGCGGACGAGGGCGCCCACGAGGGTCTGGCCGAGCAGACCGAGGGCGTACACGCGCATGACGTCCGCCGTCGCGGCGGTGTCGGCGGCGGTGAACGCGCCCCGTTCGAACAGCAGGTGGATCATCTGCGGGGCGCAGGCGATCACCGCGCACATGCCCAGCAGCACCACGCAGGACGCCAGCACCAGGTCCCGCTGCACGCGGGCGCGGGCCCGTTCGGTGTCACCGTCCGCGAGGGCGCGCGCCACCACCGGGAAGGTGACCGTGCACACCATCAGTGACAGCGTCATGGGGATCTGGGCGACCTTCTGCGCGTAGTTCAGGTGCGAGATGGCACCGGCGGGCAGCGAGGACGCCAGGAAGCGTTCGACGAGGACCTGCGACTGGCGGCACAGCGCGAACAGCAGGACGGCGGCGATCAGCGCGAGCCGCACCGGCCGCTCCTCGTCGGCCGGCCCGGTGCCGGTCGCGGGCCGCGGCGCGCGGGAGGCCAGCTGCCGCCACAACGACGGCAGCTGCACCGCCACCATCAGACAGCCGCCCACCGCGACCCCGGCCGCGGCGGCACGCACGCCCCACTCCGCGCCGAGGAGGAACATCGTGGCGATGATGCCGGTGTTGTAGGCGACGTAGATCGCCGCCGGCGCGAAGAAGCGCCGGTGCGCCCGCAGGGCGGCGCTGCAGTACCCGGCGAGCCCGAAGGCCAGCAGGCTGAGCGCGGTGAGCCGGGTGCAGTCGACGGCCAGGCGCGGATCGGGCAGACCGGGCGCCAGCACCCGGACCAGGACCGGAGCCCCGGCGGCGGTCAGCGCGGCCACCGCGGCGAAGGCCAGGCACAACCGCGGCAGGGTGGCTCGCACCAACTCCCGCACCGGGTCACCGGGAACGCCCCGCGCCCGGCGCGCCAGCGCCACGCTGAACGCCGGGATCAGCGCGATCGCCAGCCCGTCCTCGATCAGCAGCGTGGCGGCGATCTCCGGCACCGTCCACGCGACCAGGAACGCGTCCGTGTCGCTCCCGGCCCCGAACAACCGCGCCAGCGACTGGTCCCGCACCAGCCCGAGCACCGACCCGGCGATCGACAGCACCGCCGTGACCATCGCCGCCCGCGCCAGGAACCCCCGGGACGCCGCCTTCCCACTCCCACGCTCGCCCTCCGGGGCCCCGGCGCCGGCGGGCGACGTGCCTCGGATGTCCGCGCCCGGCCGGTGGGTGCGGGGCGTGGGTTCGGTGGGCGTGTTCGTGTCGGGACCGGCCGTCCGGGACCCGGTCACGTCGGTCGCGGATTCCCGGCCGGCGGGCCTGTGGGCGGTGGGTGTGCCGGTAGGAGCGGTGGTGCCAGGGGCGAGCGTGCGGGGGCCGGCCGCGTCCGGCCGGTGGGTGGGTTCGGTGGGCGTGCCGGCGTCGGGGCCGGTGCCGTCGAGGACGGGTGCGGCCGGGGTGGCCGTGCCCGGCCGGTCCGGCGCGGTCGTACGGCCGGCGGGGCCGCCGCCGTCACTGTGCGGGCGGCCGGTCCGCGGTCCGGCCGGGGCGGGTCTGCCGGCCGTGGGCCGGTTCGGCGCCGGGCCGCGGAGTTCGTGGCCGCCCGGCGCGGACGGGCGGCCCCCGGACGCGCCCGGATCCGGACCGTCCGCCTTGAGAACGCCGGATCCCGTGCCGCCGGGTTCAGACGCGTCGGAACCGGGACCGGGCGTCCGGGAAGGCACCACCGTCATCGCGCCACGGCCTCCTCGAGCCGCCCGGGAACACCGTCCCGGCACGCGGCGTCCAGCCGCTCGTCACGGGGGAGGGCCCACCACGCCGTCAACCCCAGAGCCAGGGCCGTCAGTACGGTCGAGGGGCCGCCGATGTCGCCGTACACGAAGTCGGTGAGCTGCCAGACCAGCAGGCCGCACGCGATGAGCGCGCAGTCCAGGCCGGGCCCGCGCCCGCGCACCCGCAGCAGCCCGCGCACCGCGCACACCAGCAGCGCCAGCCAGCTCCCGGCGAGCGTGAGCAGCCCGACCAGGCCCTGCTCGCTCAGCACCAGCAGATACATGCTGTGCGGGGAGAGCAGCGCCTGCTTGCGGTACGTCTCGCCCGCACCCTCGATGTCGCTGCCCGACGACAGCGCCAGCGTCGCGTGTCCGTCGCGGTACTCGGGAAAGCCCTTCAGCCCCACACCGGTCAGCGGGTGCTCGCGCCACATGCCGGCCGCCGCCGCCCACAGGGTGTACCGGTCGGTCACGGACTGGTCCGGGGAGTCGGTGACCTCCGTGATGCTGTCGATCCGCTCCTGCAGCATCGCCGTACCGACTCCGAATCCGCCCGTCAGGATCACCCCCGCGGCGACCACGGCCGCCCCCGCCTTCAGCGCGCGCCGCAGCCCCGCAAGCGCCAGCTGCACGGAGCACGTCAGCGCGGTCGCGATCCAGGCGCCCCGGCTGAAGGACAGCGCCAGCGGCAGCACCAGAACCAGCGCGCAGGCGGCGGCGGCCGCCCGCTGCCGCAGCGGCGCCCGGCCCAGCGCGAGACCGGCCGCGCACACCAGGCCCAGCGACACCGCCGTCGCCATGCCCATCACGTCCTGCGCCCCGAAGGTGCCGACCGCCCGGATGGTCTCCCCCCGGTAGGAGGCGCCGGTCCCGGTGACGTACTGGTGCACCCCCACGGCCCCCTGCCACAGCGCGAGCCCCACGAACGACCAGGCCAGCACCCGGAAGTCGGCCCGGCCCCGGAGCAGCACCAGCACCGCCGCCGGGATCAGCACGAAGACCTGCAGATAGCGGCACATGCCGCCGATCCCCGCCGCCGTCGAGTCCGCCCCCATGGCGGCGAGCGCGAGCCCTACGACCGGCAGCCCCAGCACCACCGCCGCGCGGGGCGACAGGGGCCGCCGCCGCTCCCGCAGGAGCCGGATCACGCAGTACCCCACCACCAGCGCGGACACCACGTCGGCGGGCCCCGCGCCGTCCCCCGTCGGCGGCAGGGCCAGCAGGACGACCACCGCCACCAGCGGCAGGACCGGCACCAGTGCGGCGGCCCGGCGCGGCAGGGGGACGAGGACGTGGCTCACGGCTCGTCAGCTCCCCGTCGGACGGACCAGCGTGACCGCGGTGCGCAGCAGGATGCAGACGTCCCCCCACAGCGACCAGTCGTCGATGTAGGCGTTGTCGAACCGGCAGCGGTCCTCGATCGAGGTGTCCCCGCGCAGCCCGTGGATCTGCGCCAGCCCGGTGATGCCGGTGCGCATCCGGTGCCGCGCCGCGTATCCCGGGTACGTCTGGCTGAACTGCGTCACGAAGTACGGCCGTTCGGGGCGCGGACCGACCAGGCTCATGTCGCCGCGGAGCACGTTCCACAGCTGGAGCAGCTCGTCGAGCGAGGTACGCCGCAGCATGCGGCAGAACCGGCGCATCTCGTGCTCGCCCGCCACGCTCCACCGGGTCGCCGACTCGTGCTCGTCGGCCGGGCGGTGGGTGCGGAACTTCAGCAGGGTGAACGGCTTCCCGTCCCGGCCGATGCGTTCCTGCCGGAACACCACACCCGGCCCGTCACTGAGCCGCAGCGTCACCGCGCACACCAGCAGCAGCGGGCTGACCAGCAGCAGCAGTGCCCCCGACACCAGGACGTCGAGGACCCGCTTGCTGATGCCGCCGCCGCGCACCGGGCCGAAGTCCAGCCGCCTGCAGGCGAACCCGGCCAGCCGTTCCCGCGTCGGGCAGGGCACGGCGTCGGCGTCGACCTCCCAGACCACGCCCCCGGACGCGGCCAGCGACCGCAGCAGCGGCCCCTGTTCGGCACGTACCGACGGATGGACCGCGAGCACCGCCCGCACCCCGTTCTGGATGACCGCCCGTTCGACCTCCTCGTCCGTGCGCAGCACGGGCACGCCCTCACCGCCGTCCGCCTGCCCGGCGACGATCCCCACCGGCCGCACCCCGCACCGCGGGTGGCGCAGCACGGCGGCGGCCACGAGCTGCGCGGTCGCCGCCGGCCCGATGACGAGCGCGGCGTACGGATGCCGCCGCAGTGCGGCACGCCGCCGCCCGTGCACGAGCGCCCGCAGCGCACAGCCCGCCGTCACCTGCACGGCGAGCCCCGCCAGCAGGGTGCCGGCGGACAGCGCCGACTCCGGCCGGTACGCCGCCCACAACGCCGCGGTCGCCAGCCAGGCCACCGCGGCACGACCGCACACGGCGGGCAGCTCGTCCAGCAGCCCCGGCGTCCACGGCCGTACACCGCGCGGACGCGGCAGCAGCGACGCCCCGATCAGCAGCGCCACGAGCAGGGGATGCGGCCGCGCACCGGCGAGCACCGGCACCGCGAGCAGGACGGCGACGCTGTCCGCGACGAGCAGCGGCACCGGGGAGTCCGGCCGGGCCGGAGGCCGCGAGGCGGGCAGCCGGGGGCCGTCGTCGGGGCCGCGCGGCGGCATGACGGAGACGGGCGAGAATCCGTGGTCCCGTGGCGGTACGCCGGGGGAGGGCACGGTGCGTTCGGCGGTCACGAGTGGATGGACTCCCTGTGCTCGGAGGGCTCGACGGGCTGTGACGTCCGCTGGGCGCCGGCGTCCTCGGCCGTCCGGAAGGCGCGCGCCCATGTCGCTGTCGCGGCCGGCCAGGTGCCGAGCAGATCGCGGTAGACGCCGGTGACCGCCCTCGCGGTGTGCCGCACGTCGTGGAGGGACAGCACATGGCGGCGGCCCCGGTCGCCGAGGGACGTGCGCAGCGGCGGGTCGAGCAGCAGCGCGGCGACGGCGCCCGCCAGGGCCTCCGGGTCCTCCGGCGGCACCAGGCACGGGGCGGCGAAGGAGCGCGGCAGGCTCTCGCGGGCGCCGTCGACGTCCGTGACGACCACGGGCCGCCCGCAGGCCATCGCCTCCAGCGGGGCCAGCGCCATGCCCTCCCAGCGGGACGGCAGGACGACGAGATCGGCGGCCTGGTACCAGGGCGAGGCGTCCGCGACGGCCCCCGCGAACAGGACGGAGGCGGGGGCGGCGGCGCGCAGCCGGTCACGGTCCGGCCCGTCGCCGACCAGGACGAGACGCGCGTCCGGAACCTGGCGCAGTACGGCGTTCCAGGCCCGCAGCAGGACGTCCTGCCCCTTCTGCCGGCACAGCCGGCCCACGCACACGGCGAGCGGCGCCTGCGCGCTCAGACCGGCCAGCGGCGCGAGCCCGGCCCGTACGGTGTCCGCGGGGGCCGGGCGGAAACGCTCGGGGTCGATGCCGTTGGGTACGACGGCCCACCGGCCGGTGATCCCCGCGTGCACACCGGTGGCGCGTTCGGCCTCGCTCACGCACACCACCCGGGCGGCCCAGCGCGCCGCCCACCGCTCCCAGCGCAGCGCGAGGGCCGCGGTGGAGCCACCCACCGCCTCGAACGACCAGGCGTGCGGCTGGAACACGGTGGGGATCCGCCCGCGCACCGCCAGCCGCCCGGCGAGTCCGGCCTTCGCGCTGTGCGCGTGCACCAGATCGGGGCGCACCTCGTCGAGCAGCCGGGCCAGCTGGCGCACCTCCCGGACCAGCGACGCACCCGGCGAGCGGGTCGCCCGCCAGTGCCGTACGTGCGCGCCGAGCGAGCGCAACTGACCGGCGAGCGCGCTGTCGGGACAGATCGCGGTGACGTGCAGTCCGTCCGCCAGCTGGGCCCGGACCAGGTCCGTCACCACCCGCGCGACACCGCCGTCCACGGGCTGGGTGAGGTGCAGGACCCTGGGCCGGCGTCCGGACGGTGACAGCTCCGTGGGCACGGTTTCCTCGCTCGGGCAGGGGTCGGGGGCGGGCGGCGGCGCGCTCACGGACGGGCGTCGACGGCGGCGAACAGCACACCGGCCCACGCGGCGTCCCGCTGGGACGCGAGGCGGACCGTGGCCCGGTCACCGGCGCGCGTCAGGTGCTTGCCGAGGTCGAACACGTCGGAGTCGTAGCCGAGGGTGTTGGCGTACGCCGGTACGCGTGCCGGGGCGCCCCCGGGACCGGAGACGGTGGAGTTCAGGACGTCGTCGAGCGGATTGGCCCGGTCACCCAGCGCGGTGGCCGAGGCGTCGCCCGCGCTCACGGTGAGGGAGTCGCCGGTGGTGCCGCGGTCGCCGTTGTACGCGACCAGTCCCACCCGCCCTCCGGCGTCCGCGGCGAACGGCATGTCGCGCAGCGCCATCTCCGCGCCGCCGCCGGACAGTGCGGTGAAGCCGTCCCAGACCGAGAGGTGCCGCAGCGGCTCCGCCGGGTTCTCGTACGCCACCACCAGCGTCCAGCCGCCCCAGGCGCCGGCTGCCGACTTGCCGGAGGCCACATTGAGCTGTGCCACCGTGTACAGGCCCGGCGCGCTGTCCCGCACCAGCCGCGTCACATCCGCGGAGGCCTGGAAGGCGTCCGCGCCGTCCGCCACCCGGTGGCCCACGACCGTGTCCGCGAGCAGCTCCTTGTAGGCGCCGCCGGGTTCCGCGATCAGCACCCGCTCGTTGTCGGCGGCCGGCTTCTGCTCGCCCACGAGGAGATTGCCGCCCCAGTACAGACGGGCGTACGTGACACGGGAGCCGGCGGGCAGGCTGATCTCGGCGCGGGAGGAGTTGTACGTGTTCGGGTCGTCGTCGACATCGATGTAGCTCATGTCGAAGTCGCCGTTCACGCCGTCGGCGTCGCCGTTGCGCACCTTCCGGCAGGAGGACGCCGAGGTGCGGCAGGTGGCCGAGGAGTTGGCCGCGCGCACGATGTTGCCGTGCTGCAGCGCCCGGTAGCGCTCGCCGAAGGCGAGGCCCTCGGCCTCCGGCGCGGGCGCGGCCGGCGCGGCGGCGGCAGGGCCGCAAGGTGCCCACAGCGCGGCGAGCGCGAGGGCGCCCACTGTCGTACGGCGAAGCAGCTGACCCAGGGTTTGACGCATGACCGTCGGAGCCTTTCGGAACAGGTGGCGGCGGCAGGCAGCGGGGACGAGTGCGATGCGTCCGCCCATGAGGGTGCTTCAGAGGATCGCAACTCTAGTCATCAAACGGACAAATGCATCGAAATTCCGCTAAGGGTGGCAAGTGTGTTGGAATCGTGAAGCCGGGTGCGCGTGCCGCCCGCCCCGGTACATCGCCTGATCAGGCAGAACGCGCAAGAGAGTGAAGAGCGGCACCGAAAGGCCCATCCCCGGTTGCGGGGGGTCGTGGGCGCTCTCACGGTGAGTTCAAGATCCGAAACCCCGTGAAAGGAATCTCCATGCGCGCTCTGCCGGCACGGCGTATCGCACTCGGCGCACTGTGCGCCGCCCTTCTGGCCGGAACCACCGGACCAGCCGCCATGGCAGCCGACCCGGCCCCGGAAAGCGACCGCGTGGCGTCGTCCGCCGTGCTGCTCACGCAGCTCAGGCACGTCGACGCACACGGCAGCGAACTCGCCCCGGTCGTCGACCTGGTGAACGCCGTGCTCGAGGCACCCGGCGGTCAGCTGCCCCGGGACCGGGCCATGAAGCTGGGCGACGCCGCGCGGGCCGCCGTGGCCAGGGCGGCGGACGACGACCCCTCGACCGCGGTCACGATGACCTCGGTGACCACGTCCACGTCCTCGTCCTCATCCTCGTCCTCGTCCGAGGCGACGGTTCCGGCCGTCACCGCCCCGGCGACGGGTGTGCTCCTGCCGCAGGCGACCGAGACCGCACCCGACCCGACGAGCGACGCGCTCGAAGCCGTGAAGGAAGCCCTCGACAACCTCCTGGACATGCTCCTGCCGAAGGACGACACCGCGACCGCCGAGGAGTCGACGACCGACGAGTCGACGACCGAGACCACCGACGAGTCCACCGCCGCGACGACGGACGAGTCCGCGGACACGTCCACCGACGCGGCCCCGTCGCCGGTCGATGCCCTGCTCGCCCGGATCGACGCCCTCGTCCAGGCGCTGACCGGTGCCGACACCCAGGTGACCACCCTGCCCGCACCGGCCGCCGCGACGCCGTCGCAGTCCACCACGCCGGCCACGCTCCCCGCGCTCACCTCCCTCACCTCGCTCCTTCTGCCGACTTCGTGACCCCCGTACGAAGAGGGATTTCACCCCATCAGTCGTTCATAGATTTCATATGAGGACTTGGCAATCTTCGACTTCCCGGTTTCCGCCCGGGCCGGGGATCGTTGAGCACGGCGACAGAATTCCCCTCCGGCGCCCCGCGTTGCCGAAGAAAGGAACACGATGAAGTCCCTGAAGGCTGCCGCCGTCCTTGCCGGGTCCCTGATCGCCGCCGGTGTCGCCGCCCCCGCGTACGCCGCGGACTCCACGGACCTGGCGTCCACCGGCCTCGACACCGGCCTGCGCACCGCGGTCCCCTTCGAGCTCATGCCGCTGTACGAGTCGGACTCGCTCGTCGAGTCCGACGAGGACTCGCTGCTCGGCACCACGAAGGAAGCGGCCGCCGTCGTGAACGAGGCCAAGCCGGTGCACGGCGATGTGGGGCTGCGCGCCTGAAACAAGGCCCAGCGAATTCGGCCCCCGGTTTCCCGCCGGGGGCCGCATTGTTGTGGCGCCGCTGTCGCTCGGGGAACGGGCGTCGCTCGAGTACGGCAAGAGCCCCGGCGCGCGAGGCGGCCGGGGCTCCAAGGGCACTACGACGGACGTCCGTAGCCGTAAGTCCCTGTGATACGTCAGTCGTTCACGCAGACATTGCCGGCGGCCGGGTTGAGGAAGCCGATGATGTTCACGGTGTTGCCGCACACATTGATGGGCGCGTGGACCGGAACCTGGATCACATTGCCGGACGCGACACCGGGCGAGTGGACCGCCGCACCCTCGGCGCCGGAGTGGGCAGAGGCCATTCCGGCCCCGCTGAGCACCACGGCACCCGTGCCGAGAGCCAGGGTGGCCGCCTTCGCGATGCGAGACATCACGTTCTCCTTACTGGTCTGGTAAGCGCGGCAGCATGACGAGCGGCCGCACTCCCCGCTCAACGCGGGGGCACTGTGCCGGGTCACGGCTAATGTCCCGAGATCACTCGTTGATCCGTCTTTGGGGCGAACGGTGACCTCGACCCGCCGTCCCTGTCGACCGTTTGAGGCGGCCGATCAGCGCTCTGACCTGCGCCTTCACAAGAAACTTACGCATATGGGCGTTTCAGCTACCCAAAGCCGCAAAGGTCGCTTACGTTAACAACTGTCAGTGACCAGCCCATAACGGGCTGTGTCCGTACGAGAAACGGAGAGGTAATGCGTAAGTTCCAGAAGGCCGCCGTCGTCGCGGCCATGCTCGGCAGCGTCAGCTTCCTCGGTGCCGGCGTCAGCTACGCCGGTGACAACCCGGGCTTCGAGCTCAACAGCGAGCAGACGACGACCTGCGTGCAGGACCAGTCGATCCAGTCGCTGGTGTCCATCGACGACGTGAACGCCGGTGTCGGCGCGATCCTCGGCCTGGGCAACGCGGAGAACACCGAGACCAACGCCGTGGCCTGCTCCTCGAACGTCGGCTGAGCAGTCGCTGTCAGGTGAGCCTGGTGGGTTCCGGGTTCCGCGCCTTCGTGGTGCGGGCCCGGGCCCGCCCGGCCCCCTCGACCATTTCACGATCGTCAAGGAAAAAAGGTAGATGTTCCAGTCGAAGAAGATCGCGGTGGCGGGCCTCCTGGGGAGCCTCGCTCTGATCGGTGCCGGTGCTGCCCAGGCCGTCGGCGTCGAGAGCTCCGGTAGCTGCACCAAGAACGACAAGGGCCAGGTTCGCTGCGTCCAGGTCAGCGAGTACCGCGTCACCGAGCAGGACGGCAAGGTCCGCGTCGACAACAAGATGTCGCAGACCTGCTCCGGCAAGGGCGAACTCAGCTGCAGCAGCACCCTCTCCGTCAAGGGCGAGGAAGTCTGACCGTGCGGCGATGCGCATAAGCACATCGCTCGATCGTCGAATTGCCGGGCAGATTATGTGAAATGGCGACAGCAGTGTGACGTTTCTTTTTCTGCCATGTGAATACCGTTCGGCGTTTCGCTATCAATTGTCGCAAAGTCGCCCTATGTTTGGCGGCTGTTACCGACCGGCCCGACCGGGGTCGCGTCAATTCCAGAATGGAGCAGTAATGCGCAAGTACCAGAAGGCCGCCGTTGTCATGGCGATGCTCGGCAGCGTCAGCTTCCTCGGCGCCGGCGTCGGCCACGCCGGTGACGAGCCGGAGGTGGAGATCAACAACAGCCAGACCACCAACTGCGCGCAGGACAGCTCGGTCCAGTCGCTGATCGCCATCGACGACATCAACCTCGCGGTCGGCATCCTGGGCCTCGGCAACGCCGAGAACAAGGAGACGAACGCCGTGGAGTGCGCCAGCAACCTGGCCCTCGGCGGCGAGTGAGCACCCTCGGGTGATGGGGCAGGCCCTGGCGTCCGGTCGCATGCGATCCGGCGCTCCGGGCCTGCCCCCTTTCGTTGGCCGTCCAGGCATCCCGTAACGGCCCCGCCGCGCGGTCGCGGCGGGGCCGAGCGTTGAGGAAAAGGTAGATGTTCAAGTCGATCAAGATCACGGTGATGGCAGGAGTTCTGGGGAGCTCCGTTCTGATCGGCCTCGGCGCCGTTCAGGCAGCCGCTGTCGAGAGTTCAGGCAAGTGCACCAACGACGGCAAGGGTCTTATGCGCTGTGAGGACATGCGCAAGGAACGGATCACCAGCGAGGAGCACGGGACGATTCACCTCGTCAACGACATGAAGCAGCAGTGCTCCGGTAGTGATGCGAAGGTCTCCTGCGCCACCAGGGTCCTCGTCGACGGCGAGGAGTCCTGACACTGCCGCGGTCATGCGGAGGGGCCGGAACCCGGGAGCGGGTTCCGGCCCCTCCGCATGACCGGCGTCACACCGGGGCGGGCGTGGACACGGCGCACGGGGTCTCGACGGGAGTGCAGTACGGCAGGTCGTCGACGGAACGGTCGGTGCAGAAGCGGGCGATCAGGTCCGCGGATTCCTCTCTGCGCTCGACCGTGACCAGGTGGTCCGCCTCCCTGACGGTGGTGAACAGCGCCCCCGGCATCGCCGCGGCGAGTTCGCGGCCCATCCGCGGGGTGCACAGCGTGTCGTACTCCCCGGTGAACACCAGGGACGGCACGGCGGGGACCGGCAGCGGCCGGTAACAGCCGTGCGTCACCAGCCGCCTGTTGTGCTCGACCGCCTTCTGAACGTCCTCCGGCGTCTGGTTCACAAACTGATTCTGGAGCAGCCGCGCCACGGCCGCGTGCCTGCGCACCTTGCCGGCCTCCGGGTTGGACATGAACAGCCGCACCAGTCCGTCGGCGGCCTGCACGATGTCGCCCCGCTCGAGCGTCTGCGACAGCCGCGGTACCGCCTCGGTGTAGATCTCGGGCAGGCGGATCGCCGCGGCGGCGAAGACGATGCGCCGGACGGATGCCGGATGCCGCTGGGCGAACCGCAGGCCCACGACCTCGCCGAAGCAGCCGCCGAACAGATTCACCTGCGGCACATCGATCTCCGTCAGCATGTGCTGCACGGCGTCCGCGAGGAAGTCGATGTCGTAGTGGGCCGGGAGGAAGTCCGAGCTGCCGTAACCGGGAAGATCCACCGTGATCAGCGTGCACAGCGGCGCCAGCCACTTCTCGTGGGTCTGCCAGGAGTACCGGTTCTGCGACGACCCGCCGAGCAACAGCAGCGGAGCCGTCCGCGGAGCGCCCTGATGGACGATCCGGCAGGTGTACGCGAAACCCCCGAAGACGAGCTGTCGCTCCTCCGCCCGCTCGGACGCGGGAGGTGGGGGCCCGGAGCGCCCGGCGGGCGCTGGATCCTGGTCGGCGACAACGGCAGTGCGCATGAGCGGCTCCGGAAAGGGCGGACGACTAGGAACCGTCCCATGATGACCCGGATGCGTACTATTCGGGCGTAATTACTCAACTGTGGGCGATCCGGAGGAATGACCTGCTGAAGAGCGCTGAAGAGCGCTGAAGAGCGCTCCGCGAGGGTGGACGAGCCCGGGTGGACCAACCCGATCGGCCCTACTCACTCAGTCCCACGACGCACCACCCTCGCCGACCGGATTCGGTCAGGATGTGTCCCCACTGAGTCAGCAGGTCCACGAACGCGTCGAAGTCACGGACCCACCCCTCGGGGACCGAGGCATGCTCGGCGAAGGGCCCTCGCGCCCGGTCGAGGTGAGGACGTGCTCGATCCCAGGTCGCGGCCAGTTCCCGCACGCTCTCCGGTGACCGTGCGAGCAGCACGCCGTAACCGTCCTCACCGAAGAAGGCCGTGTCGACGTGTCGGGCCTCGCCGTCCGGCCCCTCCCAGAAGAGCCCGCGAAGCAACGCATGTAATTCGGCTCGCAGCAAGGGGTCCACATGGCCGCGGACACGTTCCCACCGCTGCCCGGCCCAGAAGTGCGCCTTGAAGGAGCCGAGGGTGTGCAGAAACTCGTACACGGCGAAGAAGGGGCCGCTCGGCCCCTGCGGCCACGCCCATCCCTCCCCGCCCGTCGGCGCGTCGCGGTCCCACAGCCCCGTCTCGTCGGCGTACCAGGCGCTCCGCAGCCGCGGCAGCCGCTCCCGTGGCGGGACCTGCACCAGCCATGAACGGTCGGCGATCATCACGGTGATGTCGAGCCCCATGACGGGGAGCGTACCGACCGTGCACGGCACCGTGCACGGCGCCGGTTGATCCTCCCCCCGAGAACTCCGACTCGCGCTCCGGCGAGTCACGCAGGGGTGACTTCGAGGGCTCGGCACCTCAAACGATCAAACCTCAGCGGTTGATCGGAACTCAACGAAGCCCTCCCCGACGGGAGGGCAGAGACGTGCGCCCCCGGCAGGACTCGAACCTGCGGCCAAGCGCTTAGAAGGCGCCTGCTCTATCCACTGAGCTACGGGGGCCGGTGTGATGGCCTGGCGTCAAGGTGCCCTGGTCGGGCGCGTCCCTGACGTTGCCGGAGACAAGGATAGGGCTCCCGCATCCTTGTCCCTGCCGCCTCGCCTCCGTGGCTCGATGTGGAGGTTCGGTGAAGCGGTCCTGATAATCGCAGGCAGGTACGAATCGTGCACCGCTTTTGGCCTCTCGCGCATCGGGTGTTGTCCACTCGTTATGCCTGGACTGCCCCTGCGCCTCAGTCGTCCCTTCCATCCCTTGTGTCCTGTCGGCACGCAGACATGCTCATATGCTTCAGAATTCCCCTAAAATTGGGCATTCTTCGCATGTGGTGACCTTGGACGTACGGCCTCAGCTGCTCGACGCACTCTCCGCCCTGCGCGACCGTGTCGCCGCCGCACGCTTCCCGCTGCCCCTGGCGGGGGCCGCACGCGCGCGTGCCAACCGCGACGAGCTGCTCGCACAGCTCGACGACTATCTGGTGCCCCGGCTGAGAGATCCCGAAGCGCCCCTGCTGGCCGTCGTGGGAGGTTCCACCGGGGCCGGGAAGTCCACCCTGGTGAACTCCCTGGTCGGCAGGCGCGTCAGCGAGGCGGGCGTGCTGCGGCCGACGACACGGACGCCCGTGCTCGTCTGCCATCCGGAGGACCACCACTGGTTCAGCGGGATGCGGGTGCTGCCCGACCTCACGCGCGTGTGGGTGCCCCACCACCAGGACCCGGCGGACGACCTGCTCCTCCCCGGCGAGAACCCCGCCCGGGTGCTCCGCGTCGAGAGCGCGGACACCCTGCCGCCCGGCCTCGCCCTCCTGGACGCGCCCGACATCGACTCCCTGGTGTCCGACAACCGGGTCCTCGCCGCCGAACTCATCAGCGCCGCCGACATCTGGGTCATGGTCACCACCGCCGCCCGCTACGCCGACGCCGTTCCCTGGCACATGCTGCGCACCGCCAAGGAGTACGACGTCAGCCTGGTCACCGTCCTGGACCGGGTACCCCACCAGGTCGTCTCCGAGGTGTCCCGGCAGTACGGCGCCCTCCTCACCAAGGCCGGACTCGGCCATGTGCCCCGCTTCACCGTGCCCGAGCTGCCCGAGTCGGCCTGGGGCGGCGGCCTGCTGCCCGCCACCGCCGTGGCGGCGCTGCGGACCTGGCTCGTCCACCAGACGCTGGACCCCGCCGCCCGCCAGCACGTCATGGCCCGCACCGCGTACGGCGTCCTCGACTCCCTCAACGCCCGCCTGCCCGAACTCGCCGGGGCCGCCGCCGCCCAGTACGCCGCCGCGCTGCGGCTCACCGCGGCGATCGAGGGCGCGTACGACAGCGAGCACTCGCGCGTACGGGGCCGGCTCCAGGCCGGGGCCGTGCTCGCCGGGGACGCCCTCAAGCGGTGGCGCGCCTTCCCCCTCGACTGCACCCCGGGCGAACTCCTGGACACGCTGGTGGAGAGCCTCAGCGCGCTGCTGCTGTGCGCCGTGGCCGCCGCCGACGAGCGCGTCGAGGACGCCTGGCGGCGCGAACCCGCCGCGGACGCCCCCGAGCTCACCGCCCGCGCCGCCGCCCCGGAAAGCGCCGAACACCGTATCGGGCTGGCCGTACGGCGCTGGCGGCGCGAACTCGAGGAGTACGCCGAGGACGAGGTGCGCGAGCTGGACCGCGGCCTGGCGCCCGACCCCGAGATGGTCGCCGCGCTGGTGGCCACGGTGCTCCTGGGCGGCCGCCGTGCCCGGACCGCCGGAGAGGGACTCGCCGAGCGGATCGGCGCGCACGGGGCGCTGCGCCTGAGGGACCGCGGCGGACGGCTGCTCGTCGACTACGTGGACCGGGTCATGCACGCCGAACGCGAACGCCGGCTCGCCCCGCTCGACGCGCTCGAGGTGCACGCGGAACCCCAGCCCGAACTCATCGCCGCGTTGTCCGTACTGCAGAAGGAGAGGTGACCGGTGACCGCCGTCACTGACCAGGACCACACCGAGCACCCGGAGCAACCGCAGCACCCCGAGCACCACGAAAGCTCCGGTCGTGACGCCGAGGGCGCTCCCCGCGCGGATGCCGGAGGCCCCTGGGACGACGGGCTGATCGCGCGGCGGGTCAACGGGAGCGCGGGGGAGGAGCAGCACCGGGTGACGGAACCCCGCTCGTCCGTACCGCAGAAGGTGACGCCCTTGGCGTACGGCCCGCAGCTGGGGTCGCGGCTCGACGCGCTGCGCGAACTGGTGGGCCTGTGCCGCACCCGGCTCGACAACCGCACCCTCGCCCAGGCGGGCCGGGTCCTCGACGAGGCCGCCGCACGACGCGCCCTGTCCGGACAGCACACCGTCGTCGCCATCGCGGGCGCCACCGGCAGTGGCAAGTCCCAGCTGTTCAACACGCTGGCCGGCGTGCCCATCTCCGAGACCGGCGTACGGCGGCCCACCACCGCCGCGCCCATCGCGTGCAGCTGGAGCGACGGCGCCGCGAGCCTCATCGAACGCCTCGGCATCCCGCCCCGGCTCAGGCGGCGCCCCCTCCAGGCGACGGCGGACGCGGACGAACGGCTGCGCGGGCTCGTCCTGGTCGACCTGCCCGACCACGACTCGGCGGCCGTCCAGCACCGCGAGCAGGTGGACCGCGTACTGGGCCTGGTCGACGCCGTCATCTGGGTCGTCGACCCCGAGAAGTACGCCGACGCCATGTTGCACGAGCGCTATCTGCGGCCCATGGCGGCCCACGCGGAGGTCATGTTCGTCGTGCTCAACCAGACGGACCGGCTGCCCGGGGAGGCCGCCGAACAGGTCCTGGACGACCTCCGGCGGCTGCTCGACGAGGACGGCATCGTCCTCGGCGAGTACGGCGAACCCGGCACGACCGTGCTGGCCCTGTCCGCGCTCACCGGTGACGGAGTCGGTGAACTGCGGGAGGCGCTCGGCCGGTTCGTCTCCGAACGCGGTGCCCCGGCCCGCCGGATCTCCGCGGACCTGGACATCGCGGCGGCCCGGCTGTGGCCCGTGTACGCCACCCGCCGCCGCACCGGACTGAGCGAGGAGGCGCGCGAGGAGTTCTCCGACCGGCTCGCGGACGCGGTGGGCGCCACGGCGGCGGGCGAGGCGGCCGAGCGCGCGTGGCTGCGCAACGCCAACCGCGCGTGCGGCACGCCCTGGCTGCGGTTGTGGCGGTGGTGCCAGGAGCGGAGCGAACCGAGCACCGGCAGGGTCGCCCTGCGCGGGCAGCCCGACGAGGAGGCCACCGCGCGGCAGCGCGTGGAGCAGGCGGTGCGCACGGTGGCCGACCGGGCGTCGGCCGGACTGCCGGCGCCATGGGCGCGGGCCGTGCGGGAAGCCGCCGTACGCGGTTCGCAGGGGCTGCCGGAGGCCCTGGACGAACTGGCCGTCCGCGCCGGGCTGCCCCCGGGGAGACCGCCGCGGCCCGCCTGGTGGCCGGTGGCCGTGCTCGCCCAGGTGTCGATGACCGTCCTTCAGTTCATGGGCGGCGTCTGGCTGCTGGGGCAGATCATCGGGATCACGGCGCCGAACCTCGGGGTGCCGGTGCTGCTGATGGTGATCGGCATCGTCGGCGGGCCGCTCATCGAGTGGAGCAGCCGCGTGGCCGCCCGCGGGCCGGCCCGGCGGTACGGCCTGGAGGCGGAGAGACGGCTGCGGGAAGCCGCCTCCGGATGCGGGCGGGCCCGCGTGCTGGATCCGGTGGCGGCGGAGTTGCTGCGCTACCGCGAGGTACGGGAGCAGTACGGGCGGGTGGTCGGGGTGGGGACCGGGGGCAGCTGAAGCCCCGGCCCGGGGCCCTCTCCGGATTACGGAACCCTGATGCGGGTGGCCGATCCCTCGTTCGGGTGGCGGAGTTGTCCACAGGCCGGGGACGGTCCACAGCGCTCGGCGGGCCCGGCCCGGCGGCGGGAGTCTGGCTCCACGGCGATCGCGGGACGGCCCGAGGTCGCCGCGCCAGACGGCAGCCGTACGGGACGGGCTCGTACGCGTGTCCGCCCGGCGCCGGCGCGGACGCCGGCGAGCCGGGTGAGGGAGGGAAAGCGATGAACGAGACGATGGTGTGCGTGGTGGGGAACGTGGCCACCCGGCCGGTGTACCGGGAGACCGCGACCGGCCCCGCGGCGAGGTTCCGGGTCGCGGTCACCGCCCGGTACTGGGACCGGGAGAAGAGCACCTGGGCGGACGGACACACCAACTTCTTCACGGTGTGGGCCAACCGGCAGCTCGCCACCAACACCGCGGCATCCCTGTCGGTGGGCGACCCGGTCGTCGTCCAGGGCCGGCTGAAGGTGCGCACGGAGGCCCGGGAGGGGCAGCCCGGCTGGATGTCGGCGGAGATCGACGCGGTGGCGATCGGACACGATTTGGCCCGCGGCACGACCGCCTTCCGCCGCGCCCAGCGACCGGACCAGACGGCCGCGGCGGCGGAACGCCCCGAACCCAACTGGGAAACCCCGCTCGACAGTTCGCCGCAGACGGATGAGACGGCGTCACAACGACCGCCGGAGCCCGCCGCCGTGACATGACGTCAGCGAACGACAACTCGGCGCCACCACCGGCCGACCTGAGGCTTATCGGCAGATGCGTACCGAACCATCCCGGGTGGATTTGTCGATAAGCCCTGCTCGCGGGAGCTCGGGCGATAACGATTCCGATTCGGATCACTCCTCCGATGCGATCATCGGCAAGCGCTGTCCGCCGTCTCCTTAGGATGCCGGGACGGCTCCCGGGACTCTCGGGGCCGGAGATTCTGCTGGTGGGACCGTCCCCCCGCTCAAAGGGTCCTGCTCGGAAGGGAATTCGGTGTCTGTTTCGTTCTCCGCGTGGTCCGCGCGCGGACGTGGGTCGGCCCGCCTCGCGGCGGGAACGCTGGTGTCCGGACTGGTCGCCACCACCGTGCTGGCCGGTGCCGCAACGGCCGCCGCCGACGGCGACGGCGGAACGGCACCCGGGCACACCGGACACAGCGGAGCCGCGGCGACCATAGCCGGACTCAAGACATTCGGTGCGGCCGTCATACACGGCGCCGACGGGGACCAGCAGCTGTCGGCGGGGCTGTTCGAGATGTCCGTCGAGGGCGGCGGCATGCTCCAGACGTACTGCGTCGACATCCACACGCCCACGCAGAAGGACGCCAAGTACCACGAGACCGCCTGGAACGGGACCTCGCTGGGCACCAACAAGGACGCCGGCCGCATCCACTGGATCCTGCAGCACTCCTACCCCCAGGTGAACAACCTGGCGGCGCTCGCGAAGAAGGCGGGCGTCCGCGGCCAGCTCACCGAACAGGACGCCGCGGCCGGCACCCAGGTGGCCATCTGGCGCCACTCCGACGACGTGGACGTGGACGCCGTCGACCCCCAGGCCGAGCAACTCGCCGACTACCTGGAGAAGAACGCCCGCAACCAGGCGGAGCCCAAGGCGTCGCTGACGCTGGACCCGCCGGCGGTCTCCGGCCGCCCGGGCGAGCGGATCGGTCCGGTGACGGTACGCACCGACGCGCGCAGCGTGACGCTCGTCCCGCCCGCGGACGCCACGACCGGCGGTGTGCGCATCGTGAACAAGGACGGCGAGCCCGTCACCACCGCCACCAACGGCAGCAAGATCTTCTTCGAGGTGCCCGAGGACGCGGCAGCGGCCACCGCCGAACTGACCGCGCAGGCCTCGACCACGGTGCCCGTCGGCCGGGCCTTCGTCTCCGACACCCGGAGCCAGACGCAGATCCTCGCCGGGTCCAGCGAGTCCACCGTCTCGGCGACGGCGACCGCCACCTGGGCACTGGAAGGCGCGATACCCGCGCTGTCCGCCCGGGAGAACTGCGCCAAGGGCGGTGTGGACCTCACCGTCACCAACCAGGACGACGAGCCCTTCACCTTCGAAGTGGGAAGCGTGGAGCAGACCGTCGCGGGCGGCGCTTCCCGCACGGTGACGGTTCCGCTGAGCGAGGACCAGCCGTACGACTTCACGGTCAAGGGGCCGAACGGCTTCGAGCGGCGGTTCACCGGCATGCTCGACTGCCTGACCAAGACCGCCGAGACGGGCACGACCGCCCAGACCCTCACCGCCCCGACCCCCTTGGGCGGCGCCCCCACCGACACGAACCTCGCCGAGACCGGCTCCTCCGACGCCACCCCGTGGATCGCCGGCACCGCCATCGCCCTGGTCGTCCTCGGTGGCGCGGGCCTGGTCATCGCCCGCCGCCGCCGGACCCCGTCCGACGACTGAGGCACCCCCATCACCCGGTGCGCCGATATCCGGGGGCGCTTGGCGCGATCTCGGCGCCCCCGGTCCGGATCTCGCTGTTGACCTGGCCACGGCGTCCCTCATAGGTTCTCGAGAAATGGTCCAGACCAGTTCTCTCCGAGGCCCGGATTCGCCGTGCGGTCCGTACGGCGGGAGCCTGGCCCTGCCGGAACGGGGTGTCGATGGCTGAAGCGCGACCCGTGCCCGCTCCCACCGCCGTCACCGAGCCGGGCATCTTCTCGCGCCCGTACACGACCGCCACGACGACGTTCGCCGTGGTGATGTTCCTGACCGGGTTCGCCGCGCTGGCCGTGGTGCCCACCCTGCCGACGGCGGCCCGGGACCTGGACGGAGTGTCCCTGTTCCCGCTGGTGGCAGGCTGCTTCGTGGCCGCCAGTCTGCTGGGCGGCGTGCTCGGCGGGCACTGGGCGGACCGGTCGGGGGCGCGCCGTCCGCTGGCCCTCGGCATGGCCCTGTCCGTCCTGACGCTGCTGGTGTCGGCCTCCAGCGGGTCGATCTGGCAGCTGGCGGCCGGCCGGTTCGTGGACGGCCTGGCCGCCGGGATGGTCGCGGTGTCCGTGACCACCGCGATCGGCCAGTCCTACCCCGAGCGGCTGCGGCCCAGGATGCTCGCGCTGATGAGCGCCAGCTGGGTGATCCCGTCGCTGGTCGGGCCGCCGCTGGCCGGTGCGGTCGCCGAAGGGTGGTCCTGGCGGGCGGTGTTCTACGGCCTGGCCGTCCTGACGGTCCTGCCCGCGATCGCGCTGGTGCTCGTGCTCCGCCGGCCCGCGGCGGACGACGGCACCGGTCCCGCCGACCTGCCGCCGGCCGAGGAACGCGCCGCCCGCCCGCCCCTGTTCGTGGCGGCGATGCTCAGCCTCGGTGCGGCGCTCGGCCAGTACGGAGTGTCGGAGTGGGACGTGCACCACTTGGCGTTCGTCGCCGTCGGCGTCGTCCTGCTCGTGGTGTTCGCCCCCCGCCTGCTGCCGGCCGGCACCTGGCGGAGCGCGCGTGGGCTGCCGACGACGGTGCTGCTGCGCGGCCTCACCTCGGGCACGTACTTCACCGTCGAGGCCCTGGTGCCGCTGATGCTGATCACCGAGCGGGAGGTCGCGGCGGTGACGGTCGGCGTGGCGTTCACCGCGTCCGCGGTGCTGTGGGCGGGTGCCTCCTGGGTGCAGGGCAGGGCGCTCCAGCACGTCGCCCGGCACCGCCTCGTCACCGTCGGGGCGCTCGTCATGGCCGCTTCCGTCGCGCTCGCGGTCGCGGGAAGCCTCCACAGCGTGCACCCGCTGGTCGCGGCGGCCTCCATGCCGCTGGCCGCCGTCGGAATGGGCCTGCTCGACCCGTGCGTCACCGTGCTGTCCCTCGCGCACAGCGCCCCCCACCGGCAGGGCCACACCACCAGCGCGCTGCAGACCAACATGAACCTCGGCCAGGTCGTCGTCCTGGCGCTGGCCTCCGCCGTCCTCAACGCCTGCCTGGCCGCGGGCGCCGACCCGCTCGGCGGCTACGCGGCAGCCTTCGCGCTCCTCCTCGCCCCACCCCTCCTCGTCGCAGCCCTGGCCGTCCGCGCCAGACCCACCTGATCACGCCCCGGCCCGGTTCACACCCCTGGGCGTTCGCTCGGTGCGCCGTACGGCTCTTCCTCCTCGCCCCACGGAGGAAGCGCGCATCGACTGGCATTTGCGCGGCGGGGTGTGTGGAGAGGTTGCACCTTCCGTAGCGGCATGTGGTCCGGTGGACTACGTGCCGATGCCGCGAGGAGAGGTCCCTGCTCATGCCTTCGTCTTTCATGCCACCCCGTCAGGTCAAGATCGGTGACGCGGCGGCCTTCGTCGGCAGCACGCCACGGGCGATTCGCCACTACCACGAGATCGGCCTGCTCCCCGAGCCCGAGCGGGGCGGCGATGGCCGGCGCCGCTACGGGTACGAGGACATGATCCGCTTGCTGTGGATTCGCAGGATGGCCGACGCCGGGATCGCCCTGGACGACATCCGTGACGCCTTCACCAGCGGCACGGCTTCCGACGGTGCGGACAGCGGAGAAGGTATCGCGGGCATCCTGGAGCGGTTGGAGGAAACCCTCGCCGAGCAGGAGGCGGAATTGCGGCGGCAACGGACCGCCGTGCGGCGGATGCGGGCCGAAGGCAGCCGGATGGGCCTGCTCTCCGACTTCGTCACCGAACGCCTCAAGAGCCTGCCCGAGGGCTCCCTGCGTCAGGCGGACCTGGACAGTCTGCTGGTCACTGAGCGGATCTTCGGCCCGCTCGGCGCGGCCGTCCAGGCCACCCGCTTCGTCGTCCTGGCCACGCATCCCGCGCTGCGGGAGCGATCCGACGGCATCGACGAAGCCGAGGAGGCACTCGACGACGGTGTCGCCGTCGACGATCCACGGGTGGCTCAAGTGGCCGCCGAGCGGCACGCCTTCGAAAGCGCCCTGCAGGCCGCCGTCGAGGAGTCCGGCCTGGATGAGGACGACGACGCCCTCTTCGACGCCTGGGACACGTTGCACCCTGACACCCCCGATGACGGCGAGGGCGGGGGCGTCTCCATGAGCGCGTTCGAGGCCATCGGCAAGATGCCCTACGACTTCTCCCCGGCCCGCCTGCGCTGTATGGAACTGGCGGAGAGACTGTCCGCCCAGGACTCACCCGCTGCCGGGTGAGGACGCCCGAGGGCACCGGGTGGCCACCGACAGTGACGGGCGACCTACCGTGGCTGTCCGGGAAAGGGCAGGTCGGAGGGTGTGTGGCATACGCGTTTCCGCGCAGGGGTGGCGGTACGGCAAGATGGGGTGTATCTGCCCACTGCCTGATTTCAAGCTGCCGGACGGTTTCTCTTGGCTGAGTTCATTTACACCATGCGCAAGGCGCGTAAGGCGCACGGCGACAAGGTGATCCTCGACGACGTCACCCTGAGCTTCCTGCCGGGGGCGAAGATCGGTGTCGTCGGCCCGAACGGTGCCGGTAAGTCGACCGTTCTGAAGATCATGGCCGGGCTGGAGCAGCCGTCCAACGGTGACGCCTTCCTCACGCCCGGTTACACCGTGGGCATCCTGCTCCAGGAGCCCCCGCTGAACGAGGACAAGACCGTCCTGGAGAACGTCCAGGAGGGTGTCGCCGAGATCAAGGGCAAGCTCGACCGGTTCAACGAGATCGCCGAGCAGATGGCGACCGAGTACACCGACGAGCTCATGGACGAGATGGGCAAGCTGCAGGAGCAGCTCGACCACGCCAACGCCTGGGACCTCGACGCGCAGCTCGAGCAGGCCATGGACGCCCTGGGCTGCCCGCCCGGCGACTGGCCCGTCAGCAACCTCTCCGGTGGCGAGAAGCGCCGCGTGGCGCTGTGCAAGCTGCTGCTCGAGGCGCCCGACCTGCTGCTGCTCGACGAGCCCACCAACCACCTCGACGCCGAGTCGGTGAACTGGCTGGAGCAGCACCTCGCCAAGTACGAGGGCACCGTCGTAGCCGTCACCCACGACCGGTACTTCCTGGACAACGTCGCCGGGTGGATCTGCGAGGTCGACCGCGGCCGGCTGCACGGCTACGAGGGCAACTACTCCAAGTACCTGGAGACCAAGGCCGCCCGTCTGAAGGTCGAGGGCCAGAAGGACGCCAAGCGGCAGAAGCGGCTCAAGGAAGAGCTCGAGTGGGTGCGGTCCAACGCCAAGGGGCGGCAGGCCAAGTCCAAGGCGCGTCTGGCCCGCTACGAGGAGATGGCCGCCGAGGCCGACAAGATGCGGAAGCTGGACTTCGAGGAGATCCAGATTCCGCCGGGCCCGCGGCTCGGCAACGTCGTCGTCGAGGTGAACAACCTCAGCAAGGCCTTCGGCGAGAAGGTGCTCATCGACGACCTCAGCTTCACGCTGCCGCGCAACGGCATCGTCGGCGTCATCGGCCCGAACGGCGCGGGCAAGACCACCCTGTTCAAGATGATCCAGGGGATGGAGGAGCCCGACTCCGGCTCCATCAAGGTCGGCGAGACCGTCAAGATCTCCTACGTCGACCAGAGCCGCGAGAACATCGACCCCAAGAAGAGCCTGTGGGCGGTCGTCTCCGACGAGCTCGACTACATCAACGTCGGTCAGGTCGAGATGCCGAGCCGCGCCTACGTCTCGGCCTTCGGGTTCAAGGGACCGGATCAGCAGAAGGCGGCCGGGGTGCTCTCCGGCGGTGAGCGCAACCGGCTGAACCTCGCGCTCACCCTCAAGCAGGGCGGCAACCTGCTGCTCCTCGACGAGCCGACCAACGACCTCGACGTCGAGACGCTCTCCAGCCTGGAGAACGCCCTGCTCGAGTTCCCCGGGTGCGCCGTGGTCGTCTCCCACGACCGGTGGTTCCTGGACCGCGTCGCCACGCACATCCTCGCCTACGAGGGCGAGTCGAAGTGGTTCTGGTTCGAGGGCAACTTCGAGTCGTACGAGAAGAACAAGATCGAGCGGCTCGGCCCGGACGCGGCGCGTCCGCACCGTGCCACCTACAAGAAGCTGACCCGGGGCTGATCTCTTGCGCCACATCTACCGCTGCCCGCTGCGCTGGGCGGACATGGACGCGTACGGCCACGTCAACAACGTGGTGTTCCTCCGCTACCTGGAGGAAGCACGCATCGACTTCCTGTTCCGCCCGGAGAAGGACTTCAAGCAGGGGTCCGTGGTGGCGCGCCACGAGATCGACTACAAGCGGCAGCTCGTCCACCGGCACACGCCCGTGGACATCGAGCTGTGGGTCACGGAGATCAGGGCGGCGTCCTTCACCCTCACCTACGAGGTGAAGGACGACGACCTCGTCTACGTCCGCGCGTCGACGGTGATAGTGCCGTTCGACTTCGAGGCCCAGCGTCCGCGCCGGCTCACCGGGGAGGAGCGCGAGTTCCTCCAGGAGTACACGGACGACGCCGCCGACGAGGAGAAGGAGGAGGCCGTCGCCGCATGACGGTGCTCCACCTCGCCGACGAGGGGGAGGCCGCGGATCTCGCGGCCTTCCTCTCCCGGCTGCTGCACTACGACCGTTCCGCCGCCGTCCGGCTCCAGGCGGCCGGCAAGGCGCTCGCCGTCTTCGGCCGGCCCCCGTCCTTCGAGGTGCTCGTCGTCCGCGCCGTACGGCTGGCGAAGCCGTACGAGAACGGGCTCGACGTCACGCTGGACGTGACCGTGTCCGCGGGTGAGCTGCTGGAGTCGGTGGACGAGTCCGCCGCCACGGCGGCCGTGCCCGGGGCGGTGACCGGACCGCCGTGGGCCGGGGTGCTGCCCCCGCGCGGCGGCTGGCGGGCCGAACCGGGGCTGCCGGCGGCCCAGGAGCTGCGGGGACTCGTCGCCGCGTCGGTCGCGGAGTTCCGTTCCCGTACGGAGGAACTGGCGCCCGAGCGGCGTACCCGCGCCGAACTCGACCGCATCGGGCGGGAGATCTGGTCCCGCACGGTCGCGGACACCGGCCTCCCGGTGCGGGCGGTGCACGCCGCCCAGTCGCTGGGGTTCCTGCGCGGCGCCGAGCAGACGCTGCTCTCCTCCGGGTCCTGGCTCCGGCTGCGCACGCCCTACGGATCGGTCGCCGTACGCCGGGCGGGGCTCGGGGCACTCGGCATCAGCGTGCGCTGAGACGGCCCGCTCACCGCCCGTCGCTGTCGTCCGGGCGGACGGCGATGTGGTCGGGTTCCAGTTCCAGCGCGACGCGGTCGCGCATCCTCAGTGCCTCGGTGTACTCGGCGGGAAGCTGGAGCCGTCCGGCGCGGTCGAGCATGGCGTACTCGCGGGCCACCACGGTCTCGTCGCCGGTGACGGCGTCCACCTCGCTGCGCCGCAGCACCTCGGTGGAGGTACGGCCGTCGCGGATGGCGACCGTGCGGCGGACCTCGCCCGCCACCGCCTGGTCATGGGTGACGATCACGATGGTCGTGCCGAGCCGTTCGTTCGCGGTGCGGAACGCGGCGAAGATCTGCTCCGCGGTGTGGGAGTCGAGTTCGCCGGTGGGTTCGTCGGCGAGCAGCACCGACGGATCGTTGGCGAGGGCCACGGCGATGGCGACGCGCTGCTGCTGGCCGCCGGACATCTGATGCGGACGGCGGTCGCGGCAGTCGGCTGCCTCCAACAGCTCCAGCAGCTCCAGGGCGCGTTCGGCACGGGCGCGGCGCGCGGCACGGGACCGTCCCCGGAAGCCGGAGAGCTGCATCGGCAGGGCGACGTTCTGCGCCGAGGTCAGATACGGCAGCAGGTTGCGGGAGGTCTGCTGCCAGACGAAGCCGACCACCTCACGGCGGTAGGCGAGGCGGTCCCTCGCGGTCATCGTGAGCAGATCACGGCCGGCCACGCGCGCCGCGCCGGCCGTGGGGGTGTCCAGGCCGGCCAGGATGTTCATCAGGGTCGACTTGCCGCTGCCGGAGGCGCCCACGAGCGCCATCAACTCGCCCTCCCGCACCAGGAGGTCGAGCCCCTGGAGCGCCTGCACCTCCACCCCGTCCGCGGTGAAGACGCGGACCAGGCGGTCGCAGGTGATGAGCGCGTCATGGCCGTAGGCCGGGCGGTCGCGGTCGGCGGCGACGCGGTCGGCCAGCTCGGCCAGGGTGGGATTCGAGGTCATCGGGCACCTCCTGGGTGGGAGTCGGTCGGTCGCGGCCGTGGGCGTCCGGCACGTGGTGGGGTCCTCGGGGCCGCCCGTCGTCGTACGGCCTCGCCGGCCACCCCCGTCCTGGGCCTCGCGTCGTCCGGTCTCACCGGGCGTCCCCCACTCTCAGCTCCCGAACCGACCCCCGGCGCCCCGTCCACCACGCCTGCACCACCGCGACCCCGACGGTCAGCACCACGACCGCCAGCGCCGGCACCAGCAGCGACACCGGATCGGTGCGCAGCGCCGCCTGCCCCGCCGACGACGCGGTGACGGGCAGGGCGACGGCGGTCAGATCGATACCGGGGGCGAGCAGCCGGATGGTGGCCCACGCGGTGAGGACCCCGCCCAGTGCCGCGAGCAGCGCCTGGGGGAGGGACTCGAGGACGAGCAGACGGCGCCCCTGGGCGCGGGTGAGGCCCATGGTGCGCAGCCGGGCGAGCAGCGCCGCCCGTTCGGGGGCCGCGCGCACCAGTGTCAGCAGCAGCGCGAACACGGCGTAGCCGGCGCCCGCCGCGACCGTCGCGGTGTAGACGCGCTCGGCGCCCGACTGCAGCGGCGAGTCGACGTAACCGGCGCGTTCCTCGGCACGCAGCTGGACCGGTGTCCTGCCGCCCGTCGCCGCCCGCAGCGCGGCCCCGTCCGGGCGGTCGCCGGTCGCCAGCAGCAGGGTCGGGCGGGCGGACCGCTCGGAGAGCCCCGACCGGTCCACGACCAGGAACTCCTTGCCGACGACCGCGGGGGTCCGCTCGCGCACCAGCGCGATGCGTACGGTGACGGAAGTGCCGTCCTCCATGCGCACCGGGAAGGGCCGGGTGCCATGGCGGTCGGCGACCTCGGGCGAGGCCAGGGCGGGCAGGGCCTTCGACGCCCCGGACGCCTCCAGTTCCTTCCGGTCGAACGCGCCGATCCCGGTGTGCCGGGCGAGGGCGGCGTAGCCGGCCGGGTCGACACCGGCCACCGGGACCGTCCCGTTGTCGTTCCCGGGCTGGGCGAACCTGGCGACGCTCAGCGCGGTGACCTCCCGCACGCCGGGGGCGCGGCGCACCCGGTCGGTCAGGCCGGACGGCAGGGGGAAGGGCGACTCGACGCGGGCGTCGGCGCCGACGGTGAGCACGGCCGCGCGGTCCCGGGCGTCGTCCACCCCGGTGAGCACGGACCCGCCGAAGGCGGCGGTGGTCAGCGCGGTCAGCAGCCCCAGCAGGGGCAGTACCGCGGAGCCGGAGGCGCGGCCCGCGCGGGCCAGCGACAGATGGCCGACCGCACCCCGCAGCCGCCTCGCCACCCGGGCCAGCCCACGCAGGGGCAGCGGATAGAGCCGTACCAGCACGAAGGCGGCGATCGTCCCCACCAGCACCGGGGCCAGGGACACCAACTGGTCACCGGAGGCCGTCGCCCCGTCCGACGTGCCGCGGGCGCGCAGCGCCACGACCGCGCCCACCGCCAGCGCGAGCAGGGTGACCTCGGCGACCGTGCGGCGCCGCGACGGGCGGGCCGAGACGACGTCCTCGCGGTCGCCGTGCACGCGTACGGACCGGTGCGCGGCGACGGCCCGCAGCGGCAGGGCCAGGCAGCCGAGGAGGGCGACGGCGCCCGCGGCGGCCGCGGCGTGCTCCGGCCGGGCGCCGGGGAGCGCGAGCCGGGCGGCCGCCAGCCCGAGGGCCGCCGCGGGCACGGCGACCACCGCCGTCTCGGCCAGCAGCCGTCCGACGACGCCGCGCAAGGACCCGCCGCGGGCGCGCAGCAGCGTGAGTTCCGCGCGGCGCCGGTCCGCGGCCAGCGAGCCGGCCATCACCAGGACCACGGCGGCGACCGTACCGGTGCCGAAGGCGGCGACGGAGATCATCGGGCCGATGGCGGAGCGCAGCACGGTGTACTCGGTGAGCACGTCGTCCAGTTCGGTGCTCGCGTTGACGTCGGGCGAGGTGGCCGCGCGTACCCGCTGGAGGACCGGGCCGGACTCCAGGGACGCGACGGCGGACTTCAGAAGGGCGGCGTCGTAGCCGTGCAGGTCGGTGACGGCCGGGGCCAGCTGCCAGTAGCGCATGGGCTCCGCGGCGGTGCCGAGGAGCGCCGGGGCGGCGTCCGGCGGGAGCAGCACCCTGCCCAGCCAGTACTCCCGCAGATCCGGGTCGCCGGGCAGGACGGTCAGGCCCGGGGTACGCAGCAGGGGGTCGGTCGACCAGTACGCGCCGCGGGGCTCACGCGGTTCGACGATGCCGGTGATCCGGATTCTGAGCGGTGCGCGCTCCACGCCGGGGATGTCCAGGACGGAACCCACCTCGATGCGCAGGTCCCGGGCCGTGTCGGTGGTGACGGCGCCCTCGACGGTCTCCGTCGCCGCGGTGACGGTGCCCGGGACCTCGGGCAGCCGGCCCTCGCGCGGGCGGGAGTGGTCGCCGAGCCCGCTCTGCGCGACGAACGTGAGCCGTGTGGGCAGGCCGTCCGGCCGGGGCAGCCAGGGCTCGTCCATCACCTGTTCCTCGAAGGTGCGCACCCCGTGGGCGGACTGGTCCGGGTCGACGGAGAGGGACCGGGGAACCAGACCGAGGATCTCGGAGTGGACCGCGCGCATCGCGTCCGCGCGTACGGCCGCCTCGCGTTCCTCCTGGGGCAGGCCGGAGCCGGGTCGCGGGTCGGCCAGGAGCACCGTGGTGCGGTCGGGTTCGGCCGACTTCAGGGCCTGGTGCAGGCCCGCGTCGCCGTACCGGTCGACGGCGCGCGGCAGCGCGGCGGCGAGGAACGCGGTCACCGCCACCAGCAGCGCCAGGCCCAGTGCGGCGCCGGGGGCGGACCGTATCCGGGTGCGCACCCAGGGGGCGGCCGTCCTCGGTCTCGGGGACCGCACGCTCACCTCACTCACCTCCCCGTTCCCGCAGCGAGGTCACCGGGTCCGGGCGGCGCACCGCCAGGACGGCTGTGACCAGCAGCGGCGCCGTGGCCACGGCGGCCAGCAGAACGGCCACCCGTCCGGCCGGCAGCTCCACCAGCACCTCGGGCACCGGCCGGGAGGCCTCCGAGGTCAGCATGACCAACGGGATCACGGCCCGTGCCAGCACCGCGCCGAGCAGCGCCCCCACCGCCAGCGCCAGACCGACCAGCACCCCGTGCTCGACCACCACCACCCGGGCCAGCCGCCGGCGTGACGCGCCCAGGGCACGCAGCACCGCGAACTCGGCGGACCGTTCGCGCAGCGCCCCGGCCGCGCTCACCGCGAACCCGACCGCCGCCAGCGCCGCCGCCGCGAAGGCCACCGCGGCGGACGCCGCCCCGGCCCCCGCGCCGAACGGGTCGTCGCGCAGCCGTTCGGCGATCTCGTCCCGCACCACCACCCGGGACGGCTCGACGTCGGGCCGGTCCCGCAGTGCCGAGGCCACCTCGGCCGACGCGCCCGGCGCGGTCCGCAGCCACCACTCGGTGGGCGGCACGCTCTCGCCGCGGCGGTCCTGGAGCACCCGGTTGACCGACCGCAGATCGACCAGCAGGGCACCGCCGTCGTCCGTCTCCCCGGTCGGTACGGACGGCAGCTCCCGCACTGACCGGGTGATCCGCACCGGCACGGGGGCTCCGTCGACCGTCACGTCCACGCGCTGCCCGGTGCGGGCGCCCGTCGATGCCAGATAGCGGTCGGTGGCCACGCCGGCGACCTCGGTCGTATCGGGCTGCGACATCCGCAGCAGGACGGTGAGCGACGGGATCGTCCAGGAGTTGTCCTGTGGCACGTAGCCGGTGCCGTAGGTGAAGGCCGGCGGGGAGCCGGCGGTCAGCCGGGGGCGGGTCGGGGCGGTCCTCGCATCGGGGGACGACACGGGGTCGCCGCCGTCGATCCGCGAGGACAGGGTCCAGTCGTCGGAGCCGTCGGGCAGTGTCAGGGGCCGGGCCCGGCCACCGGTGTCCGTGGCGGTCAGCGAGGCCACGGTGAGGCGGTGGTTCTCGGCCCGCCCGACCGGCTGGGGCAGGGTGAGCCGCAGTCCGGTCAGCGTGAGCGCGCCCGGGGGCGCCTCGGCGACGGCGGACAGGTCGAGGGTGAGCGTGTGGCTGCGTCCGTCGGCGGGGAGCCGGCCGAAGGTGACTTTGTACGGCGTTCCGTAGTGGTCCGCCAGGGTGGCCCTGACCTCGACCGGCGTTCCCGCCTCCGCGCCCTGGATCCGGGCCGCCAGCGCCAGACGCGCGGTGCCCGCCGGGATCCGCACCCCCGCCGTCCCACCCTTCGGCGCCAGGCCGGTGAGGAGCGAGTCCCCGGGGCCGGAAGCCAGGTCGGGCCGCATGAGCACGGTGCCGGCCGCCTCCGTGGTGTCCAGCGCCAGCACGGTCGCCGTCCGGTTGCCGGACAGCGTCACCGACGTGCGGTAGGCCGGAGCGGTCGAGGTCACGCCGGGGACGGCCGCGTACGCCTGGGTGCTGCCCAGCTCGGCCTCCCCGGCGGCGAGCACCCGCACCGGCGCTCCGGCCCGGAAGTCCGCCTGCTCGTCCTGCGAGCGCTCCCACGAGGACCCCTGGCCGATCGCCAGCATGCCCAGCGCCACGGCGAGCACCAGCAGCAGCACCGGACCGGCCCCGCGCATCGGCCGGCGGCTGAACTGCCAGCCCGCCAGTGCCCCCGGCAGCCCCCGGCCGCGGGCCGCCCACCGCTCGGCCAGCCGCGCCACCGGCGGCAGCAGCCGCAGCGTCAGCACCGTACCGGCGAGCAGCGCCAGCGCCGGGGTGACCACGAGCAGCGGATCGACGCCGAGGTCCTCGCCGGCGGCACCGGAGGACCGGCGGCTCAACCGCCAGTACGCCACACCGGCCACCACCAGCAGACCCACGTCCGCGCCCGCGCGCACCACGCCCGGCAGCGGCCTGGCACGGCCGGCGGTGAAGGAGGAGACGAGGGCCGGGACGGTGACGGCCAGCGCGCAGCCCAGCGCCACGCCCGCCGCCACCAGCCACACCGCGCCGCGTCCGGCGACCGCGCCGACGGAGGCGTCCAGGCGCAGCCCGATCCGGGCCAGTGCGCCCTGGTCGGCGAGCAGCCGGGTGAGCGGTCCCGCGAGCAGGGGGGCGCAGGCCGCCGCGGGCAGAGCCAGCAGCAGCGCCTCCAGGGCGGCGAGCCGGGCCACCTGGGCGCGGGAGGCGCCGCGGGCCCGCAGCAGCAGGGTCTCGCCCGCGCGTTCGGTGCTCAGCAGCCGGGCCACCAGCAGCAGGGCGCAGGCGGCGAGGAGGGCGAGCTGGAGCGTGATGACCAGCAGGGTGGAGCGGGAGACGAGCAGGGAGCGCTCGATGCGGTCCAGTGCGGCGGGCAGCTCGCTCGTGGCGGTCGCCGTGCCGTCCAGTGCCTCGTCCTTGGGCAGGCCGGCGATGCCCTGGCGCACCGCCTGGCGCAGCGCGTCGATCCGCTCGGCCGTCATCGCCGAGAAGTCGGCCGACGCCAGCCATCCCGAGGAGCCCGCGCTGACCTTGTCCCCGGCTCCGGTGAACAGGGCGGGGTCGGCGAGCAGGGGGCCGTACGTGGTGAAGTGTCCCTTGACGATTCCGCGGCCGTTCAGGTCGTCCAGCTGCCAGTAGGGCGCGGCGGTGTCCACGGGCCGGTACAGGCCGGTGATCCGGACCGTCGCGGGCGGTCCGTCGAGCCGATTGTCCAGGGTGAGGCGGGCGCCCGGCTCCAGGGCGAGGACGCGGGCGGCGGTCTCCGGGAGGGCGGCCTCGATCTCCGCGCCGGTGGCCTTCGCGGGCATCCGCCCCTCGGTGAGCCGCACCTGGGTGCGGTCCAGTGCGGCGAAGTGCGTGAGGTCGGGCTCGTCCGTCTGCGCGCGTTCGTCCCGGGGGCGGAGGGAGCCGGGGAGGGCGTACGGGCCGGAGCGGGTGAGGGTGCGCAGCGTCACCGGCAGTCCGTCGAAGGCCTTGCGGGTGCCTTCGCGTACGGCGTTGTCGGCGGCGGTACGGCTTGCCGCCGGGACGGTCTCGGCCTTGACGACGATCGTGGTGTCGGCCGCGTCGCGGGGGGCCGCCAGGGCGTGGCGCAGCGAGGCGTCGCCGATGGTGGTGGAGTAGGCGGTGAGGGTGGCGAGGACGGCCGTGGTGAGGAGGACGGTGACGAGAGCGGCTGCGAGGAGGGGTTTGTGCGCTTGCGCGCGGGCGAGTGCGAATTTCGCCGAGTCCCCTGCGGATGGCACCGCAACCCCCCTGGTTGTCCGGACCTCCGGGTGATGTTGTCAGAGGGGGTGGGGTGGGGGTAACCGGTTGGAGGATGGGATTGATCGTATTGTGATCGAAAATCGGCGTCGGGGGACCGGAATGCGATCGGGGAGGGGCGGAGGGGCTCTTCGGAAGGGCTGTGTCGTCAGTCCGGGGAATTGATCATCGAAGCCGCCGCGTACGTCAGGTACTTCCACAGCGTCTGTTCGTGTTCCTCGGACAGGCCCAGGTCGTCCACGGCGTCGCGCATGTGCTTCAGCCACGCGTCGTGGGCCGCGCGGTCGACCTTGAAGGGGACGTGCCGCATCCGCAGGCGCGGGTGGCCGCGGTTGTCGCTGTAGGTGGTCGGGCCGCCCCAGTACTGCATGAGGAAGAGCGCGAGCCGCTCCTCGGCCGGGCCCAGGTCCTCCTCGGGGTACATGGGCCGCAGCAGCGGATCGTCCTTCACTCCCTCGTAGAAACGGTGGACGAGCCGGCGGAAGGTCTCCTCCCCGCCGACCTGCTCGTAGAAGGTCTGCTCCTGAAGCGTGCCGCGCCGAATCTCTGTCACGCCGTCCATGGTCTCAGACACCACGGCGTAGGACTCAAGGCCTAAGTACCGTGGAGGCATGGGCGGCCGGGACCCCGAGGCGATTGAGCGTCTCGCCGTGGCGGCGCGGGCGGCGCTGGTGCGGGAGATCGGCGTGAGCGGGGCCTTCGACGCCGACCCGGTGTGGCGCGAGGCGTTCGCCGCAGTGCCACGCCATCTGTTCGTGCCGTACTACTACGTGGGTGTCGCCGGCGGGTACGAACGCCGGTGGGGCGAGCACCCCGACCCCGAAGCGCGCGAGCGGTGGCTGCGCGGCGCCTACGAGGACACCCCGCTGGCGATCCGGCTGCGCGACGGCGAGCTGCTCTCCTCCAGCAGCCAGCCCTCCCTGATGGCGCTGATGCTGGTGGGTCTGGACGTCCGGGACGGGCAGCAGGTCCTGGAGATCGGCACCGGCAGCGGCTACAACGCCGCCCTGCTCGCCCACCGGCTCGGCGACGACGACCTGGTCACCACCGTCGATCTCGACCCGGAGATCACCGAGTCGGCCCGCCGGCACCTCGAGGCCGCCGGACACCGGCCGGCCGTGGTGACCGGTGACGGCGCACGGGGAGTGCCCGCCCGCGCCCCCTACGACCGGATCATCGCGACCTGCGCCCTGCCGTCCGTGCCGCACTTCTGGCTCGCCCAGTGCCGTCCGGGCGGCCGGATCCTCGCCCCGTTCGCCACCGGCCTGGTCGCGCTCACCGTGCGCGACCCCGGGCACGCGCAGGGCCGTTTCCTGCACACGCCCGCGTACTTCGTGCCGCTGCGGGGCACGGGGCGGTCGTGGCGGGAACAGCCGGATCTGGAGGGGCTGCCGTCCGCGGCCAGGGGGAGCGATCTCTTCCGGTTCCTGCTGGCGCTGACCGCCGGCGCCCTCGGTCCCCGGCAGGCGTACGAACTGTGGGAGAACGAGGGCAGGCCGCAGCGCGAACGCTACGGCCTGACCGTCGGCCCCGAGGGCGACCGCGCCTGGCTGGACGACCCCGAAGGGCCGCACGTCTGGCCGGTGCCCACCGTCTAGGTACCCGCTCAGCCCCGGCGGATGGTGATCGTCGTCCAGGCGCCCACATGGACGCGGTCGCCGTCCTGGAGGGGGACCGGGACGAACGGCTGGATCGGCTCGTCCGAGCCGTTGACCGTCGTGCCGTTCGTCGAGTTCTGATCGACGACCGCCCAGGTGCCGTCCGGCTGCTGCACCAGCACCGCGTGCTGGTGCGAGACGCCCGGGTCCTCCGGCGGCGTGGACAGATCGATGTCGGGGACGTCGCCGGTGGAGTGGCGGCGGCGGCCGATCGTGATCTGGTTGCCGGTGAGCTGGCGCTGCTGCTCGGGCGAGTACGCGGGCAGGTTCAGGCCCGCGGCCTCGGGTCCGGAGCGGTGCATCATCGCCATGAAGTACTCGCGGTCCGGACCGATCGTCGCGGTCCAGGTCGCCGGGCCCTGCGGGGGTCGGGGCTGCTGCGGGAAGCCGCCGGGTCCGGGAGGCGCCTGGGTGCCACCGGGCTGCGGGTAGCCGTAACCGCCGCGCTGACCAGGGCCGTTCGGGCCACCGGGGCCGCCACCGGGACCGCCGGGCGGGGAGATCACCCAGTCGTCGTCACCGCCGCCGAAGGACGGTCCGCCCTGCGGCGGACGGCCGGTGTCCTGCGGGTATCCGGGAGGGGCCGGCGGGCCGCCGGGCTGGAACGCCTGCGGAGCACCCGGGCCGCCGGGGCCGCCGCCGTGGCCGCCGTGGCCTCCATGACCGCCCGGGCCGGGCGGGGGCGCCGGGCGCGATGGGTCGCCGCCGAAGCCGGGCGGGCCCGGCGGGATCGGCTCGGCGGGCCGGTTCATCTGCGACGGACGCGAGCCCTGGTAGTCGTAGGAGTCACCGCCGCCGTACGACGGGCCGGGCGGCTGCTGCTGGAAGGGCCCGCCCGGGCCGGGGGCCGGCGGACGCGGGGCGGCCGGGGTGTACGACGTCGCCGTGTTCGTCAGGAAGTTCCACCGGCACTCCTCGCAGAACGGCGCACCGCCCTCACGCGGCGTACGGCACTGCGGGCACAGCTCCGCCCGGCCACCGGGACCACCGGGGCCGCCGTAACCGCCGCCGGGGCCTCCAGGGCCTCCCGGGCCACCGGCGGGGCCGCCGGGCGGCGGGAATCCGTAGCCTCCGCCACCGGGCGCCGGCGGCGGGGGCGGAGGTGGGGGCACGGCACCCGCCATGCGGTGACCGCACACCTCGCACCAGTCGTCGGAACCCGACTGGTGTCCGTTCGGGCAGGTCGGCATGTCGGCGCTTCCCCCTCTCCTTGTCCGGCCGGTTCCGACCGGATTTCTCCAACCCCGAGGGGTCAGGCTCGATCACTTACAGATACTTACAGATCACTTCTTCACGCGAACGGTCTTGGTCGACCGGGTCTCGAGAGTCATCTCGTCGGCCTCCTCCACCTTCGCCTTCAGTCGCACAGTACCGGTCGCGGCGTCGACGACGTCCACCACCTTCGCAAGCAGTTTCGCAGTATCCGCGTTGCCCGACGCACTCGCGAGCTGAACGGCGCGGCCCAGTTTGGCCGTTGCTCCATCGATATCTCCCTCTTTGCGCAGATCCAATCCTTGTTGGATGACTTGCGCCAGTTCGGCCTGCCCGGTGTAGTGGGCGACCTGAGGGTTGATCGACGTCGAGGCGGCCATGTCGTCGGTCCACACCGCCCGCACCAGCCCCTGCGCGCCGAGGTTCTGCACGCTGCCCCCAGGCTCCGGAATGACCAGCGAGAGCCGGGCCGCCAGCATCTCCCGGCCGATGCCCGCGGGCGGGACCTCGACGCAGACGTGGTAGTCACGGGACTCGTCTCCCCAGGAACCCAGCGGATAGTCGCCCGCTCGCGGGCCCGCCTCGGTGCGGCGGCCGGTGAGTTCCTCGACCGTGGGCGCGACCTGCTTGACGAATTTCACGGTCGTACCGACCGGCGTCCACAGCCGCAGCGAGACGTCCGCGACCTCCTTGCCCATCGCCGTCTCCATCATCTGCGTGAAGTCGGCGGCGAGGCCGGCCGGGTCGGCGACGATGTCGGCGGTCCCGAGGAGCGCGGAGGCGATGGCTGTGACTTCTTTCACTTCCCAGTCGGTGCCCACACCGCGGGCGTCACAGGTGAACCGTCCGGCGCAGGCGTCCAGGGCCGCCTTCAGGTCCTCGGGCGACTCGTGCTCGTTACGCCCGTCGGTGAGCAGGATGCCGTGCCGGATCGCCACGTCCGCCGACGCCAGCAGCCGGTCGGCCAGCCGCAGCCAGGTGCCGATCGCCGTGCCGCCGCCCGCGCCGAGCTTCCGCAGCGCCTGCTTGGCCTGCTCACGGGTGGTGGCGTCGGCGACCGCGAGCCCGCCGCCCCCGGGGTAGACCTCCTTGGCCACGTGGGTGCCGCCGACCACAGCGAACCGCACACCGTCCCGCAGGGCGTCGATCGCGGCGGCCGTCGCGTCGCGGGCGTTGCGCATCTTGGTCGGCGGGTAGTCCATCGAACCCGAGCAGTCGACCATGAGCACCACGGCCGCCGACGGGCCCTCGCCCGGCGAGTACAGGTGGGGCGCCGCCAGCGCGCTGCCGATGGTGCCGCCGCCGGTCGCCGTCACCGTCACGATGGCGTTGACCTCGCTGCCGCCCTCCGGCAGGTACTCGTTCTGGTACACGTCCACCGAGAACTGCGGCACGTTCGGTTTCGAGAAGATGGCCATGCCTGTTCGATCCCCCTCGGATGCCCCGACTGCGCGGGGCGACGACGGCTGACGGACCGGTCCCCTCCGGTCCGTTGAGGCTTCCCCGTAAAACGTGTCCCGTACGCGGCCTCAGGCCGATCCTGCCCCCTGGGGGACGGCCGGGAACGGCACGAGGGCCACTGTTACGTTGTCGTGGCCCCCGCCGTCGAGGGCGTGACCGACCAGCACCCGCGCGCTGTGCAGGGGGCGCACGGCGGCGTCGGTGGGGACGACCTCGGCCATGTCGTCGGCGGACTCCGCGTAGTTCCACAGGCCGTCCGTGCAGACCACGATCACCCCGGGCCGGTCCGGCTTGAACGACGCGGTGTGCGGTTCGAGTTCGTAGGCGTCGGCGCCGAGCCAGCCGGTGATCGCGTGGGCCCGGTGGTCGGCGTAGGCCTCGGCCTCGCCCATCAGGCCCGCGGCGACCATCTGCGCGGCCCACGAGTCGTCCTCGGTGAGCCGGGCGGCCGGGGCGGAGCGGTCCACCGGGACCCAGTAGGCGCGGCTGTCACCGACCCAGCCCACCACCAGCAGGCCCTGTGTCACCACCGTGCCGACGATCGTGCACGCCGGGGCGTTCTGGTGCGGGCCGTGCTCACGGGCGGCTGGGTCCGGCTCGTCGGCCAGCGCGTTGACCGCGTCGGAGGCGGCGATGATCGCGTCGTGCATCGCCTGCTGCGGGTGCGTGCCGCGCGGCAGGGCCGCGAGCAGCGACTCGCTGGCCGCACGGGACGCGGCCAGCGACGCCTCGTCGGGACGGGTCGCCGAGGAGACGCCGTCACAGACGATCGCCACCGAGGCGGGCGAACCGTCGGGCAGCGTGGTGGTGCCGACCCCGAAGGCGTCCTCGTTGCGGTGGTGCCGCAGTCCGCGGTCGCTGACCGCGGCCAACGGTCCGCATTCCTGTTCCATGTGGTCCCGTTCGCGCGGCTGGGCGTGGCCGCAGTTCTCGCAGTAGCCGTCGTCGTCCACCCTGCCCGCGCGGCAGGCCACGCACACCGTGGCACCGGCGGCCCGCCGGTCCGGCTCGGCGGTCACCCGCGGGTCGGGCGCCTGGAGCGGGTACTCGTCGGGCTGAGCGGGCTGGTGGACGCCGCCGGGACGGCCGTCCGGGACGGCGGACGGGGTGACGGAGGGGGCGGGGGCCGCGGCCGGCTCGGCGCGGTGGTCGAAGCGCACACCGGCCGACGCAGCGGGCGGCGCCGCGGGCGGGGGCGGCGCGACCGGGGCGCCCTGGGGCGGCGGCGGTACGGCGGGGCCCTCGGCGGGGGTTCCGGCGGCGGGGGCCGGCCGGCCCGCCCCGCCGGACAGCGGGGAGCCGTCCGAGTCCGTACCGGGAACGTCCGTCGGCCGATGGGCCGGAGGGCCGTCCACGGAACCGTCGTGGCCGGGGGACGGCCAGGCCGACGCCTGGGGCGGCACCGAGCCGTTCAGGGCGATCGTCGGCTCGTCCCTCGGCCGGGCGGGAACCACGGACAGGTCATATCCGCACGCACCGCAGAAACGATCACCCGACTCGAGGGGTTCCTCGCAGCTCGGGCATTTCGACAGAGCGGCCTGCTGAGGCATCTGCGACATCAACTACACCCACGTCCGGGGGCGGTAACGATTGGCACGTTCCACCAGGTCGATCCTCTCCTCGCCGCTCCGCGCCAGCCGGGCCAGTGTGCGGTACGAACGCTCCAGGCCGAAGCGCAGACCACGCTCGTCCAGGCCGCTGCCGAGCAGCGTCCGTCCCCCGGCGGCGGGAGGGGCGGAACCCCGGCCCCCGGAGAGTACCCAGTCCAGCCCGCAGCCGAGGACCTCGGCCGACAACAGCTCGCGCCGTGCCGGATCCAGTCCGTACGCCTCCAGGGCCTCGACCTGCCCGGCGGCGGCGGTCAGGTCGTCCAGGAACGGTACGTCACCGGCGGCGGCCGTGCGCCCGCGCAGCCGCGCCCGGACGGCCGCCACCCGCGCGGCCGTGTAGTGGATGGAGGACTCCGGAACCGACTCCAGCGTCCGCACCGCGGCACCGCGCTCCCCGGCCGCCAGCTGCACCCGGGACAGCCCGAACGCGGCGCTCACATAGCTCGGGTCGGTCGACCACACCAGGCGGTAGTACTCGGCGGCGTTGTCCAACTGGCCCAGTACCTCCGCGCACAGGCCCAGCGCCAGCTTCGGCGCGATCTCCCCCGGGAAGGCGTCGTAGATCGCGTCGAAGGCGAGCGCGGCGCCCTCGTGGTCGCCGGTGACGAGGGCGGCGACACCCCGGTACCAGACCACCCGCCAGTCGTCGGGGTCCTGCTCCTCCACGGCGCGCAGTGCCTCCAGCGCGGTGGCCCACTCGCCGGTCTCCAGCCGGGCGCGGATCTCGCGCAGCCGGGTCTCGGTCGACGGGGCGGGCGCCGCGGCCAGCGCGTTGATCAGCTCACCGGGCGCGGACGTCAGCAGGCCCGCGAGGAAACCGGCGTTGGGATCGGCGGGGTGCACGTGCGGCACGGGGAGCGCGAGCGCCGCGGGGGCGCATTCGACGGGCTTGACGAGGGCGGTGGGGGGTGCGGCGGGTGCGGGGGCCGCCGGGGCCGCGGGGAGCAGGGCGGGCCTGGGCTTGCGGGGGGCGGGAGTCCTGGTGCCCAGGCGGGAGACGTCCCCGTTCAGGGCGGGGAACAACTCCGTGTCCGTCACCCGCAGTTCCGGCCCGAACAGCGGTGACAGCGCCGGACGGGCCCGGCCCGACTGGAGCGAGACGACCTCGCGCAGCACGCCCGTCAGCTGCTCGGTCATCTCCTGCGCCGAGGCGAACCTGCGGGCCGGATCCGGGTCGGTGGCACGGACCAGGAGGCGGTAGAAGGACTCGTACTGCCGGAACACCTCGATGTTGTCCGGGTCGGGGAGCGAGTCCACGAAGACGTTGGTGTAGCCCTGGAAGTCGAACGTGAGGACGGCGAGCGTACGGGCCACCGTGTACAGGTCCGACGCCACCGACGGCCCGGCGTCGGCGACCTCCGGTGCCTGGTAGCCGACCGTGCCGTAGATGGCCGACTCCTCGTCGTCCATCCTGCGCACCGCGCCCATGTCGATCAGCTTCAGCTCGTCCTCGGTCTGGATCGCGTTGTCGACCTTGAAGTCGCAGTACAGCAGGTTCCGGCTGTGCAGATGGCCGAGCGCTTCCAGCGCCTCGATGCCGTACGCGCACGCCTGCTCCACCGGCAGCGGGTCCCGCCTGCCCTCCGGGGTGCGGCGGGCGTTGGCGATCTCCTTCAGGGACTTGCCGCCGACGTACTCCATGACGATGTAGCCGTCGAGGGAGCCGGTGCGCTGGTCGAGGTGCTCCACGAAGTTGTAGATCCGCACGATGTTGGCGTGCTCGATCTCCGCGAGGAACCGCCGCTCGGAGATCGCCGCCGCCATCGCGTCCTGGTCGCCCGTGTCCAGCAGGCCCTTGAGGACCACCCAGCGGTCCGAGACCGCCCGGTCCACGGCGAGGTAGATCCAGCCCAGACCGCCGTGCGCCAGACAGCCGACCACCTCGTACTGGCCGTGCACCACGTCCCCGGACCGCAGCTTCGGCACGAACGAGTACGGGTGGCCGCACTTGGTGCAGAAGCCCTCCGTACGCCCCGGCCGGCCGCTGCGGGCCCGGCCCACCGGCGCCCCGCAGTCCGAACGCGAGCAGAACCGCTTGCGTTCGGGCACCTCGGGGTTGTCCCGCACCATGGTGCGCGGATCGGGGCGCGGGATCGGCGGCACCTGCACCAGGCCGGCGCCGAGCCGGCCCCGGCTGGACGAACCGGCACCGGTGCCGGAGCTGCGCACCGACACCGAGCGGCCCGACGTCCGGCCCGAGAGCGAGCGGGAGAGCCGTCCGGAGACCGAGCGGCGGGACTTCGACGACTGCGACGACGTACGGGAACTGCGACCGCTGGAGCGGGAACCCCGGGAGCCCTTGGAGCCCCGGGATTCCCGGGAGCTTCCGGTGGCCGAGCCGGCCGTGACGCCGGTCGGCGGTGAGGCGACCAGGCCGGTCGGCGACACGACCGGGGCCAGACCGCAGGTGTCGCAGTACAGTTCGCCGCCGCCGACGTCCTCGTACGTGCCACCGCAGTCCGGGCGCTGACAGGCACCCGGCGCCTGGCCGGCGTCGGGCTGCTGGTTCTCCGGCTCGCTCATGACGCCGCCTCCCCCTTGTCGCTCATGCGTCCGGCCCCCTTCGGCCGTCCGGCGCCCTCCGGTCGTCGGGCCCGCCCTGGCCCGGCACCCGAGGTGCGCCGCCCAGCTGTTCCGAGGCCGCCTGCTGGTAGCGCAGCACCGCCTGTTCGGCGGCGCGCAGATCGCAGGGCGCGCTCCACAGCATGCGGCGGGCCTTCTCGTAGCGCTCCACCAGGAGGGGGTCCTCCGCCAGTCCGTGCCGGGCCACCTTCGCCTTGTACGCGTCCAGCCGGCCGCGCAGCTCGGCCCGGACCGCCAGCGGCGCCGTGACCGCGGTCAACGACTCGCGGGCGCGGAGCAGTTCGTCCTCCGCCTTCTGCTCCAGCGACTCCAGCAGCGGGGACAGCCGGTGCCACTGCGCGTGTCTGCGGTACTCGGCCGCCGTCGACAACTGCTCCTGCAGAGCGGTCGGCGGGCCGCTGACCACCGGCACCTCCGTCGCCGCGATCTTCGCCAGCACCTCGCCGCGCGCGGTGCGGGCCTCGGCGAGCGTGCGGTCGGCGCGGGACAGCACGTCGCGCAGCCTGACGATTCTCTTCTCGGCGTCCTGACGGACCGTCAGTACCGCGTCGATCTCGCGGCGCACGTCCTCCAGCGCCCGTGCCTCGCGGTCGTAGACCGTGGTGTCGGGCTTGCCGCCGCCCGGCGCCGAGCTGCCTTCGGCGGGTTTCCAGAACGCCAGCGGGTCGGACACCACCTGCTCGCGCAGCTTCGTCAGCGTGCGGGTGATCCGCTCCAGGTCGTCGCCCGCCGGGTGCTCGCCCGGGCGGACCCCCACCGAGTGCGCGAGCCGGCTCGTGCGCTGGAGCTCGGCGGCCAGTAAATCGATCCTCGCGGGCAGCGCCGACCACACCGCGTCCGCGGCCACGACCATGTCCAACGAGGTCGCGTACAGCTCGTTCATGCGGTCGACCAGGGCGGCGAGCGAGTAGCGTTCGCTGAGCCTGCCGGGGTGGCCGCCGTGCAGGGTGGGCGCGTTGGCGGTCGCCGCCGCGCTGCCCGCCACCGTCACCGGCTCCCCGCGCAGCAGCTCCGTCAGCTCCACCAGGTCCTCCCGGGTGGACCAGCGGCGCCGGGAGCGGATGTCCCGGGCGGTGCGCAGCGCGTCCGTGTACGCGTCGAAGTAGGTCCACAGCAGCGTGATCGACGCCTCCGTGGACTTCCAGCGCTCCTCGGTGAGGCCGGTGAGCTGCGCGCCCTCCAGAAGTCTTCGGCCCGCGTGGTCCTGCAGGGCGAGGAGCGAGGTCTCGATCGCCTCGTGCTCCGCGCCGAGCCGCGCCAGCGCACGGTCCACCTCGTCCCGGTCCAGTACCGGCCCGGTGGGGTCCGTGTCGGCCATCGATCACCTCTCGCGGGGGAGTTGTTGCTGATTGGGGGCGAGTTGTGGGGAGTGGTCAGCTTTTTCGCAGGTACTCGGGGGCGGGAGGCTTCGATGCGGTGGGGTCCTGGCCCAGTGTGGCCGACAGCCAGTCCGCGTACGAGGAGTCCCAACCGGCCGAGGAGTCCTCGCGGAAGTCCACCAGGATCTGGTTGACCCGGCGGACGAGGTCGTCCGCGTCCTTCTTCATCGCCACGCCGTAGTACTCGGCCGTGAACGCCTCGCCCTTGAGCTCGACCGTCGGATCCTGCGCGGCCTGGCTGGCCGCGAGCGCCCCGTCGGTGACCACCGCGTCGACCTCGCCCAGCTGCAGCCGCACCAGACAGTCCAGCTGGTTGGGGACGGTCGTACGGATGTCCGTGGACTCCGGGAGCCGGCCCGCCTCCTTGTCGGCCTCCAGCTTCGCGTACGCGGTCGAGCCCGTCGCCGTGCATATCTCCTGGTCCGCGAGGGTCCCGTCGTACCCCTCGATCGGCGAGGACTTCGGGGCCAGGACCTGCTGGCCCGTCCTGAAGTACGGGGCGGAGAACGCGACGTCCTGGAGGCGGTCGCAGTTGATCGTCATCGTGCGGACGACCATGTCGACCCGGCCCGCCTTGATCGCGGGGATGCGCTGGTCGGTCGGGATCGCCTTGAACTGGACCGCGTCCCGGTCGCCGAGTATGTCCTCGGCGATGCGGTGCACCAGGTCGATGTCGAAGCCCTCGAGTTTGCCGCTCTCACCGCTGTTGGGGTCGCGGTAGCCCCAGCGGTAGCTGTTCTGGTCCACCCCGACGATCAGCTTGCGCTTCTCGCCCTCACGGTTCTTGATCGCCTCGATCGTGGGGCCGTCGGCGTCGGAGGGGGACAGGGTCTGCTTCTCCGGGGCCGTGCACTCCTCGGCGGCCTGTGCCTGTGCTTGGGCCTGTGCGGCGGCCGCGTGCGAGACCGGTTGGCCGGTGGGGTTCGCCGCGTCGCGGTTCACGGATCCGGTGCAGGTCAGCATGAGGGCGAAGACCAGGGCCAGGGCGCAGGCCGTCGCCATCGCGCCCACTCCGCCCCAGCCCTTCACGCCCGCCCGCAGGCGTCGTGCGGTCATCCTCGGCGTCCCCTTCGGCTCGGTCGCCCCCTGCGCGTTCCGTGCGCGCCCGGTCATCTGTGCGCGCCCGTTCATCGGTACTCCGACAACCTGCGGCCGATGCCCAGCACCGCGCCCGCCGCGCCCAGCACGGCGAGGACCGCCGCGCCGATCGGCAGGCCCGTGAGCGCGTCCCTGCCGTCGCCGGCCGCCTGCTGGAACTCGGCCTGCTCGTGCTTCAGCGCGGTGGCCAGATTCCGGTCCACGCTGTCGAAGCACTCGCCCGTCGCGCCCTTGGCGCCGATCACCATGTCCAGTGCCTGCTGGTAGTTGCCGTTCTCGTCCTGCTCGCGGGCGGCCTTGTGGCGTTTCTGCCACTCCGTCATGTTGCCCACCGCCGCGGTGACCGGCTTCGCGCCGCTGTCGTCGTCCGCGAGGCTCTCGGCGCGGGCCAGGCCCTCGGCGAGGGTGTCCATGTCGCGGCCGAAGTCGTGGTCGTAGGCGTCGACCGTCTCGTCGCCCACCTTCGTCGTCTCCGCGCCGCGCGCCACCAGGGTCAGGTTCTCGTTGCCCCGGGCCTTGAGGGACGCGATGCGCGCGTCGTGCAGCACGTTGAGCGAGCGGACTCCGTGGTCGAAGGAGTCGTTGAGGTTCGAGCGGGCGAGGGTGTGGCCCGCGGTCAGCCACAGCAGGACGATGGTGGCGGTCGCCGTCGCCGCCACGAGTCCGTGGTTGAGCACGCGGTTGGTACGGAGGTAGTTGCGGCGCTGGGCCCACGCGAGTGCGGCGAGCGCGACGACGCCGAGGGCTATCGCGGGCCAGGGGTACGAGGTCGCGTCCGCGTAGTCGGAGCGGAGGCGTTGGTTCTCCTTGGTGTAGAGGTCCTCCGCCGCCGGGAGCATCTCCTCCTGCATCTTCTCGTTCGCGTACCGCAGGTAGGCGCCGCCCACGGGGTAGCCCTGGCGGTTGTACGTGCGGGCGCGCTCCACCAGGCCCTTGTACTCCGGGAGGAGGCGGTTGAGCTTGGCGATCGTCTCCGCGGAGGGGGAGCCGGGGTCGGAGTTGGCGGCGGCGTTGACGAGTTTGGCGGCCGCGGTGCGGATGTCCTTCTCGTAGCGCTCCCGGGAGGCTTCGGTCTCCTGGCCGCCGGCGAGGAAGCCGCTGGACGCGGTGGTGTTGGCGTCGGCGAGGGAGCGGTAGATGTCGGCGGCGTCGGAGGTGAGGGGCTGGCTGCTGGTGAGGACGTCGTCCGCGGCGGCGGCCCTGTCGGTCATCTGCCAGGCCGTGACGGCGCCGAAGGCGACGACGAGGGCGGCCAGGACCGCGCCGATGATGCGGAGGCGGCCGGGTTCCGTGGTGGCGGCCTTGCGCAGGCGGTCCACGCCCTCGGCGAAGGCGGTGCGGCGGGTGTCCGGGGCTGCGGGGGGTGAGGGGGGTGCCGGGGTGGGGGTGCGCTGTGGTGGCAGCGCGGGCAGCGTGGGCGTGCCCGGTGGCGCCGTGCTGTTCGGCGTGTGTGTCACTTGACCTCCCCCGTGGTCCTCCTCCGCGGCAAGTATCGCCGCCGGGGCTGACATATGCACCGGCCTTGGCACGATCTTGATCGGATTGCAGCGCGATTGCCGGAAATTCCGGCTCTGCCGCCCCCCACCCTGCCCAGGAACACGCCTCGGAAATCGGTTCGGTTCCCGTCCGCGGGCCGGTGGTCGTATGCCTGCGGCGCCAGTGTCTTTTCGGTGGGGGTGGGCGTAGCGCCCACGGTGGGTGGGTGGTGCGGGGGCGGGGCGGGGGTGTCCGTCCTCGGACTGGCGCGACTGCGTTTCTCGGTGGGGGTGGGGGGTGCGGACGCGCCGGCCACTGCGGGCGAACACCCCCACCCCGCCCCCTCCCCGTGAGTCGCGGGCAGTCGTGCCGCAGGGCGATGGGGGTCCCCCCGCTCGAGCGAAGCCGAGAGTGGGGGAGGGTGGGCGCGACGGCACCCCGCGAGCGCCGGGCTGCGCAACCCACCCCCGGCCCGCACCCACGCGGCACAGCTCCTGGGCGCCGGGCGGCACAGCTCCCGGGCGCCGGGCGGCGCAGTCACCACCCGGCCCACACCGACGCCGGGCACCGCGCGGGCCTACCCCCCGAAATGCTCGCGCAGGCGATCCCGCGCGGTCGCCGGCGCCCGCACACGGTCCAGACCCAGCAACCCCGCCCCCAGCACCGGCCGCACCGACACCACCCGGGCCACCGCCTTCGGCGCCCGCTCGGCCAGCAGGTCATGGATCCGGTCGAGCAGCAGAGCGTGCCGTGCCGCCAGCACACCCCCGCCCAGCAGCACAGGCGTCTCCTCGTCCAGCAGGTCCAGCCGTCTCAGCGCGACCACGGCCATCGTCACGATCTCCTCCGCCTGGCGGTCCACGATCGCCCGCGCGACCCCGTCCCCCTCCGCCGCCGTGGCGAAGAGTACCGGCGTCAGTTCGTGGCGCCGCACCTGAGCCACCTTCTCCAGATGCAGCGCCTCGATCAGCGCGGGCATGTCGGGCAGACCGAAGTGCGCCGGCAGCGCGGACGCCAGCGCCGTGGGCGCCCCGCGTCCGTCCTCCGCGCGCGCCGCGTGCCACAGCGCCTCCTCCGCCAGCGCCCAACCCCCGCCCCAGTCACCGGAGATCCGTCCGATCGCCGGGAAGCGGGCGGTACGCCCGTCGGGACGCATGCCCACGCAGTTGATGCCCGCGCCGCAGACGACGGCCACGCCCCGGGGCTCGGTCACCCCCGCGCGCAGGATCGCGAACGTGTCGTTGCGCACCTCCACGGTCCCGCCCCAGCCCTGGTCGGTCAGAGCCGCCGTCAGCTGTTCCTCCTCGACGGGCAGATCGGCGTTGGCCAGGCAGGCCGAGACGTGGGCGACGGTGGGCGTTCCCGCGGCGGTCAGGGCCTGCGTGACGGTCGCCGCGAGGGTGCGCATCGCCCGGTCCAGGCCCACCGCCGGGGGGCGGAAGCCCTCGCCCCGGGCCGTCGCCGGCACCGTTCCGTCGGGTGCGATCACCGCCACGTCCGTCTTGCTGTTGCCGGCGTCGATGGCGAGGACGCCTGCGGTCAGGCCCACGTGAGGTGCTCCCGGTTGTGTGCGATGAGGTCGTCCGTGAGGCGGTCGGCGTACTCGTGCTGGGCGATCAGGGGATGGGCGAGGAGGGCGCGGAAGACGCGGTCCCGGGTGCCGTGCAGGGCCGCTTCCAGGGCCAGGTTCTCGTAGGCCGTCACGTTGGCCATCAGGCCTGCGAAGAGGGGGTCGACGGGGGCGACGGGGAGAGGGGTCGCGCCCTTCGGGCCCACGGTCGCCTGGACCTCGATGACCGCGTCGTCGGGGAGGAAGGGGAGGGTGCCGTTGTTGAGGGTGTTGACCACCTGGTGGGGGGAGCCGGCGCCGCGGAGCAGGGCCGCCGCCAGGTCGACCGCCGCCTCCGAGTAGTAGGCGCCCCCGCGTTGGGACAGCAGGGCCGGCTTCTCGGCGAGGGCCGGGTCTGCGTACAGGGCCAGCAGGCGGCGTTCCATGTCGGCCACCTCCGCCGCCCGGGAGGGCTTGGTGCGCTGTTCCCGTACGACCTCGTCGTGCGCGTAGAAGTACCGCAGGTAGTAGGACGGGATCACGCCCAGGCGGTCCAGGAGGGGGCGGGGGAGGCGGAGGTCGGCGGCGATCGTGTCGCCGTGCGCGGAGAGGAGGCGGGGGAGGATGTTCTCGCCGGTGGGGCCTTCCCTGCGTACCGCCGTCTCCCAGGTGAGGTGGTTGAGGCCCACGTGGTCCAGGTGGAGGGCGGCGGGGTCGGTGTCCAGGAGCGCCGCGAACTTGCGCTGCAGGCCGATCGCCACGTTGCACAGGCCCAGTGCCTTGTGGCCCGCCTGGAGCAGGGCACGGGTGACGATGCCCACGGGGTTGGTGAAGTCGATGATCCAGGCGTCGGGGTTGGCCCGGCGTACCCGGTCGGCGATGTCCAGGACGACCGGGACCGTGCGCAGCGCCTTGGCCAGGCCGCCGGCGCCGGTGGTCTCCTGGCCGACGCAGCCGCACTCCAGGGGCCATGTCTCGTCCTGCATGCGGGCCGCCTGGCCGCCCACCCGCAGTTGGAGGAGGACCGCGTCGGCGCCGTCCACTGCCGCGTCCAGGTCCGTGGTGGTGGTGATGGTGCCGGGGTGGCCCTGGCGGGCGAAGATACGGCGGGACAGGGCGCCGATGAGGTCGAGGCGGTCGGTCGCCGGGTCGGTGAGGACCAGCTCGGTGAGGGGGAGGGTGTCCCTCAGCCGGGCGAAGCCGTCGATGAGTTCGGGGGTGTAGGTCGAGCCTCCGCCGACCACGGTGAGTTTCATGCTTAACCCTTTACTCCGGTGAGGGTGACGCCCTCGACGAACGCCTTCTGGGCGAAGAAGAACACGAGGATCACGGGGGCCATGACGAGCACGGTCGCCGCCATGGTGAGGTTCCAGTCGGTGTGATGGGCTCCCTTGAAGGACTCCAGACCGTAGGAGAGGGTCCACGCGGCCGGGTTCTCCGACGCGTAGATCTGGGGGCCGAAGTAGTCGTTCCAGGCGTAGAAGAACTGGAACAGGGCCACCGCGGCGATGCCCGGCCTGGCCATGGGCAGAACGACCCTGAGGAGGGTGCGGAGTTCGCCGCAGCCGTCGACCCGGGCCGCGTCCAGGTACTCGTCGGGGATCGTGAGGAGGAACTGGCGCAGCAGGAAGATGGAGAAGGCGTCGCCGAACGCCATCGGGATGATGAGGGGCCAGAGGCTGCCGGAGAGGTCCAGCTGCTTCGCCCAGAACAGGTACATCGGGATGACGACGACCTGCGGGGGCAGCATCATCATCGAGATCACCAGCATGACCGACAGGTTGCGGCCCCGGAAGCGGAACTTGGCGAGCGCGTAGGCCACCGGGAGCGAGGACACGACCGTGAGGACGGTGCCGAGGCCTGCGTAGAGCAGGGTGTTGCGCCACCACGTGAGGAAGCCGGGGGTGTCCCACACCTTGCGGTAGTTCTCCCACTGCCAGGTGTCGGGGACCAGGTCGCGGGTGAGGGCCTGCTGGTCGCTCATGAGCGAGGTGAGGACCACGAAGACGAACGGCAGGGTGAAGAAGAGCGCGGCCGCCACGCCGAGGGTGTGGACGGCGATCCATTCGAGGAGGGCCTTGCGGCGGGGCGGGCGTTGTTCCGGTGGTGCCGTCCGGGGTGGTGCGGGTGCGTTCAGCAGCTGGGTCATCGGTCACCTGCCGTGATCAGGCCGCCGCGGCGGCGCATCAGCAGGGCTGTGAAGGCCATCGACAGGGCGAAGAGGACCAGGGCCACCACGCAGGCCGCGCCGTAGTCGAAGCGCTGGAAGCCGAGGTTGTAGACGAGTTGGGGGAGGGTGAGGGTGGACTTGTCGGGGTAGCCCGGTTCGAACTGCTGGCCGGAGCCGCCGATGATCCCCGAGGCGACCTTTCCGGCCACCAGGGGCTGTGTGTAGTACTGCATCGTCTGGATCACGCCCGTGACGACGGCGAACAGGACGATGGGGGAGATGTTGGGGAGGGTGACGAAGCGGAAGCGCTGCCAGGCTCTCGCCCCGTCCAGTGAGGCCGCCTCGTACTGCTCCTTCGGTACGTCCAGCAGGGCGGCCATGAAGATGACCATCAGGTCGCCCACGCCCCAGAGGGCGAGCGCCGTCAGGGCCGGTTTGGACCAGGTGGCGTCCGTGAACCAGCCCGGGGCCGGCAGGCCCATTCCCTCCAGTACGGAGTTGACCGGGCCGGTGCCGGGGTTGAGGAGGAAGACGAAGGCCAGGGTCGCGGCCACCGGCGGGGCCAGGTAGGGGAGGTAGAAGAGGGTGCGGAAGGCGCCCGTGGCGGTTCTGATCTTCGTGATGAGCAGGCCGATGCCCAGGCCGAACACCACCCGGCAGGTCACCATGACCAGGACCAGCCAGAGGGTGTTGCGCAGGGCCGGCCAGAACATCGGGTAGTCCTGGAAGACGTACGTCCAGTTGTCGAGGCCCTGGAACTCCGGGACGCCGAAGCCGTCGTACTTCATGAGGGAGAAGTACACGGTGGAGACCAGGGGATAGGCGAAGAAGACGCCGAAGCCGATGAGCCAGGGAGAGAGGAAGGCGAGCGTTCTCAGCGCCGAGGCGCGGTGCCTCGCGCGGAGCGTGGGCGTGTGGGTGGGCATGGGGCGCTACTTCGCCTGTTCGATGTCTCGGTCGATCTGCCGTGCCGTCCTGGCGAGGCCCGCCTTCAGGTCCTTCGCCTTGCCCGACTCGTACTGGTAGCCGAAGTCCTGGAGCGTCGTCTGGTACGTCGAGCCGTTGACGGAGGCCGGCGGGGTGTTGGACTCGGGGTGCTGGGCGATGTCGAGGAAGGTCTTGAAGGCCGGGTCCGTCTTGAGGTCGGGGGACTCGAGAGCCGCGAAGGTGGAGGGCACGTTGCGGATGGCGTTGGCGAACGCCACGACGGCCTCGGTGTCGGTCGTCATGTACTTCACCAGTTCCCACGCGGCGTTCTGCTTCTTGCTCTGCGGGGCGATGCCCATGATCGTGCCGGAGAGGAAGCCCTTGCCGTACTCGTCCACCTCGTCGTCGGCGACGGGCATCGGCGCGGTGCCGATCTCGAAGTCGACGCCTGCGTCCTTCGCCATGCCCAGGCGCCATTCGCCGTCCAGCTGCATGGCCACCTGGCCGGTGTGGAAGGGGTGCTCGGCGCCCCACTCGTCGCCGAAGGTGCGGCGGTACTTCTCCAGCTTCGTGAAGCCGCCGAGGTCGTCGACGAGCTTCTTCTGGTAGGTGAACATCTCCGCGAAGGCCGGGTCCTTGGCGATGTTCGACTTGCCGTCGGCGTCGAAGTAGGCGTGGTCCCACTGGGACATGTAGTGGTCGACGACCGTCTCGTAGCCGTGGTAGGTCGGCATGAAGCCGAGCTGGTCGTAGGTGTCGCCCTCGGGCTCGGTGAGCTTCTTGGCCACCTCGGCGAACTCCGACCAGGTCTTCGGGGGCCGGGTGACGCCGGCCTTCTCGAAGGCGTCCTTGTTGTAGTAGAGGCCGTAGGCGTCACCGAGCAGGGGGAGGGCGCAGCGGGTGCCCTCGAACTGGGTGTAGTCCAGCATCGGCTTCGGGATGGTCGCCTCGAGGTCGAGCTTCGACTTCTCGACGAAGGGCTTCAGGTCGAGGAAGGCGCCCGAGGAGCAGAACTTGCCGATGTTGGACGTGGTGAAGGAGGAGACCACGTCGGGGCCGTTCGAACCGCCCGCGCGCAGCGCCTGGTTGAGCTTGTCGTCGTTGATGTTGCCGACGACCTTCACCTTGATGTTGGGGTGCGCCTTCTCGAAGCGGTCCACGTTGGCCTGGACGGCCTTCACCTCGGCGGGGGCGCTCCAGCCGTGCCAGAAGGTGATGGTGGTCTCGGCGTTCGGGTCGTCCGTGGCGCCGTCCGCGGAACCCGCCTGGCCGGTGCAGGCCGTGGTGAGCAGGGTGAGGGAGGCGGTGGCGGCCAGGGCGAGGGTCGCTTTTCTGGATATTCCGGGCATGACGGTGCTCCCTGGGGCAGGGGGTGGGAGGGGAACGGGGTGGAACGGGACTAGCGGGAGGTGTCGAAGACCTCGTCGCGGGTGGTCGCCAGCGCGCTCTCCAGCGCGCCGCGCAGCACGGGGTGTTCACGGACGTCGCCCACGACGAGACGGGGGCGGGGCGCGGCCAGTTCCTCCAGTTCGGACTGGACGAGGGTGCGCAGCACCTCGCCGCCGGAGGTGAGTCCGGTGCCGCTCAGGACGACGAGTTCGGGGTCGAGGACGGAGACCAGGGAGGCGAGGCCGGTGGCCAGGCGGGTGGCGTAGGTCTGGAGGAGGCGGCGGTGGGATCCTTCGTCGGGGGCGGCCGCGGCGCGTTCGAGGAGGGCGGCCGCCGCTTCGGTGTAGGGGCCCTGCGGGATGTTCCCGATGCCGAGCTCGCGGGCGAGCCGGGGAACCGCCTGGGAGCCGGCCAGCTCCTGGAAGCCGCCGCTGTTGGCCTTGGTGACCTGGCGGACCAGGGGGGTGCCCGGCACCGGCAGGAAGCCCACCTCGCCGGCGCCGCCGGTCCAGCCGCGGTGCAGCCGGCCGCCGAGCACCAGGGCGGCGCCCAGGCCCTCCTGGTTCCACAGGAGCACGAAGTCGCTGTGGTCGCGGGCCGCACCGAGGCGCTGTTCGGCGAGGGCGACCAGATTGACGTCGTTCTCGTACTCGAACGGCATCGGCAGTGCGGCGGCCAGCTCGTCGAGCAGGGTGGGGGAGTGCCAGCCGGGGAGGTGGGAGGCGTAGCGGAGGCGGCCGGTGTTCGGGTCGAAGGCGCCCGGGGTCCCTATGACCAGGCGGTGGACGTCCGAGCGGGACAGGCCCGCGGCCTTCACCGCGCCGTCCAGGGCGTCGGTGACCTGCTGGACGACGGGGACCGCGGTGCGGCGGCCCGGGGTGGGCAGTTCGTGGTGGCCGACGGTGCGGCCGGTGATGTCGGCGACGGCGGCGCGGATCCGCTGGGGGGTGACATCGAGCCCGGCCGCGTGGGCGACGGAGGGGTTGACCTCGTACAGCTGGGCGTTGGGACCCGGGCGGCCCTCGGTGGTGCCGGTGGCGAGGACCAGCCCGGCCGCTTCCAGCCGGGCCAGGAGCTGGGAGGCGGTCGGCTTTGACAGGCCGGTGAGCTTGCCGATCCGGGTGCGGGACAGCGGGCCGTGCTCCAGCAGGAGGTCCAGGGCGGTGCGGTCGTTCATGGCGCGCAGCACACGCGGGGTGCCCGGCGTACCGGCGGTTCCTGCCATGGGGTGCGACACCTGCCCTTCCTCGCCGCCCAGCTTCTCAGCGGCCGGTGCGGGACGTCCATCCCGGAGCGGTCGCGTCGATCACTGTTAGGAAAGTTTCCTGTCGGATGGGGAGGAACGTAAGCCCGTCCCGGAGGGGGCGTCAAGGGGGGAAACGGGAAAGGGCGGCACCCGGGAGTTCCGGGTGCCGCCCTGGGCCGGCCGGCGGTTACTTCGTGGTGCTCGTCGGGGGCAGCGGGGACGCGGCGATCGACTGCGGGGAGACGGAGCTGGCGTAGGCGGAGGGGGCCGCCATGCCGGCCGTCGGGTCGGCGGCCGGCACGTCCTCCGTGGCCGTGGCGCCGCCGACGATACGGATGCCGGTCGCGTCGAAGGCGCGCTTGATGCGCCAGCGCAGCTCCCGCTCCACGGTCAGGGACTTGCCCGGCATGGTCTTCGCCGAGACCCGGACCACCATCGAATCCAGCAGCACCGAGTCCAGGCCGAGCACCTCGATCGGGCTCCACAGGAGCTCGTTCCAGGGCTCCTCCTTGCCCATCTTCTCGGCGACCTCGCTCAGCGTGGCCTTCACCCGGTCCAGGTCCTCGTCGGAACGGACGGTGACGTCGACACCCGCGGTCGCCCAGCCCTGGGAGAGGTTGCCTATGCGCTTGACCTCGCCGTTGCGGACGTACCAGATCTCGCCGTTCTCACCGCGCAGCTTCGTCACCCGCAGCCCGACCTCGATCACCTCGCCGGAGGCCACCCCGGCGTCGACCGAGTCGCCGACGCCGTACTGGTCCTCCAGGATCATGAAGACGCCCGACAGGAAGTCCGTCACCAGGTTGCGCGCACCGAAGCCGATCGCGACGCCCGCGACACCGGCCGAGGCCAGCAGCGGCGCCAGATTGATCTGGAAGGTGCCGAGGATCATCAGCGCGGCCGTGCCCAGGATCAGGAACGACGCAACCGAACGCAGCACCGAGCCGATCGCCTGCGAGCGCTGCCGGCGCCGCTCGGCGTTGACCAGCAGTCCGCCGAGCGAGGTGCCGTCCACCGCCTGGCCGGTCCGCGACATCCGGTCGACCATCTTGGTGATCGCCCGCCGCACCACGACTCTCAGCACCACCGCGATCACCAGGATCAGCAGGACCCTGAGCCCGATGGCGAGCCATGTCGACCAGTTCTCCTCGACCCAGCCGGCGGCGTTGGTGGCGCTCTCCTGGGCGTCCTGGAGCGAGGGCACCCGCGGGGTCCCCGACTCCGAGGGCGTCGGCGACGGATCGGCGGCCGACAGGACGACGGACAAGGACACGGCAGGTACCTCCAGGTGCACGATCTGCCCCCGCCGTGGCGGTCAAGTCCGGCAAGGTCACGATCGGGTCACCGGACGGGCAGAACCACCACACTAACGGGGCATTGTGGGGGGAACGGCCGCATGCGTGAAGAAGAGACCGTCCTCACCTGCGCTTGAACAGGCCATGATCCTGGGGATGAACCGGGGTGTGGTCGAAAACACTCCCAGCCCGTTACCGGGACATGGTGGCGCTTCCACCAGGCATGAGGGGAAACTGACTACGGATCGTCCCGGCGCGAGCCACGCGCCGCCGGCGTACAAGGAGGCCATCCGTGCCGCATGTCCTGGTCCTCAACGCGTCGTACGAGCCGCTCGGTGTCGTACCGCTCCGCCGCGCGCTCGTGCTCGTCCTCGAGAACAAGGCAGTCTGCCTCGAGGAGACCGGCGCCCATCTGCACAGCGCGACCGTCACAGTCCCCGCACCCAGCGTGGTCCGGCTCAAGCGTTTTGTGCGGGTCCCCTACCGGGGGCCCGTTCCCCTCACCCGCCGGGCGCTCTTCGCCCGCGACGGGGGCCGGTGCATGTACTGCGGTGGCGTCGCAACCAGCGTCGACCACGTCATCCCGCGCAGCCGCGGGGGCAAGCACGTCTGGGACAACGTGGTGGCGTCCTGCCGCCGCTGCAACCACGTGAAGGCCGACCGCCATCTGATCGAGCTGGGCTGGCGCCTGCGCCACAAACCCGCTCCGCCCACGGGTCTGGCCTGGCGCATCATCGGCACGGGCCACAGGGACCCACGCTGGCTGCCGTACCTGCAACCGTACGGCGCGGACGACGCCATGGCCCGGATCGACGGCATCTCTGCCTGACCCGATCCGGGCCTTCGCATCGGCGCGGCGGTCATGGGCCCGGAGCGGCGCCGGCCTGGTCATGACCCGGCCCCGGGGAACCCCCGTTCCCCCGGGGCCGGAGCCGTTCAGGTGTGGCGGAGTTCCGACGGGCGCAGGGTGCGGCCGAGGAGGGGCAGGGCGGTGGCCGCGGCCAGGAGGCAGCCGACGTAGACCGTGACCGGGACCAGCAGGGCGGACCAGGGCAGGACGTCCGCCCCGGTGACCGTGGAGTACCCGGCCCCGACCGTCAGGCCGCCGACGCCCGCCACCAGCAGGGACGGCGCGAGCGGCAGCGCGGTCTCCAGCAGCAGCGCCCGGTTCAGCACCGCGCGCGGCACCCCGGCGGCGACCTGCGCGGCCAGACCTCGTCGGCGGGTGGCGATCGACTCGGCGGTGCCCACGGCGAGGGCGGACAGGGTGATCAGCAGACCCACCGCGATCGCGGCGGCGGTCAGGTTCAGCCCGGTCGTGTAGTACGAGACGGACTCCCCCAGCTGCTCGTCCCGGCGCAGCCCGTCGACCATGATGTGCCGTACGCCCATGAAGCCGGTGCCCGCGACGGTCACCAGCAGCACCGCGGCGTGCGCACGGGCTGCCGCCCACGGGTCGTCGCGCAGCCGTTCCGCCGCGATCAGGGTGGCCGCCGAACGGGCCCGGACCGCCAGTCTCCGCCCCACGACCCGGCAGGTGGCCCCGGACAGCCACACCGACCCCGCGCCGACCGCGAGCAGCCCGCCGAACACCGCCATCGGCGTGTGCCACTGCCCCGGGCCCCGGGTGGTGTCCGACGTGGTGGTGGCCGCGAGCAGCGCCGCCCCCGCCACCGGCAGCAGCGACAGCAGGAACAGCCGTCCCGGACCGCGCCCCGGGCGGGCCGGGCCGACCCGGCGCACCCAGCCGAGCGGCGACGCCACCACCCGCCGCAGCGCCAGCGCCCCCGCCGTCGCGCCCAGCACCGGCACGGCGACCGCGACCAGCGCGAGCACCACCCAGGTGAGGACGGTGGGCCGCTCCCACACCGCGGCCAGGACCGGCACCGAGACGACCGTCGCGGCCGCCGACCCGAGCAGACAGGTCAGCCCGGTCTCCAGCGCGGCGATCCGCCGTACCTGCCCCGGGGTCGCCCCCGTCAGCCGCAGCCCGGCCAGCCGCCGGTCGCGGTGCACGGCCCCGATGCGCGTGCACTGGCCGAGGAACCCGAGCACCGGGACGAGGAGCAGCAGCAGGGCGAGGATCACCCCGGACCGGGTACCGGGCTCGCTGAGCAGGCCGGCGGCGAAGGACACGGTGTAGTGGTCGCCGCGCAGGGAGGCCAGGGCGCCGGCGGTGAGCGCGAACCCGGTCGCGAGCGCCGCCCCGGTGGCGGTGAGCGCGATCCGCCACCACTCCCGCCGGTCGGACCCGCGGGTGAGCTGCCAGGCGAGCCGCAGATCGGCCCCGAGGGAGGTCGTCATGCCGTCACCCCCAGCGGCGCCACGACGCCGTCCCGGAGCTGCACTTCACGGTCCGCGTACGCCGCCACCTGCGCGTCGTGCGTGATCAGCAGCACCGCCGTGCCGGCCTCTCGGGCCGTGTGCACCAGGGCCGTCATCACCTGCTCGCTCGCCAGTGAGTCCAGCGCGCCCGTCGGCTCGTCCGCGAAGACCACCTCGGGTCCGGTGACCAGCGCCCGGGCCAGCGCCGCCCGTTGCGCCTGACCGCCGCTCATCTCCCCGGGCCGCAGTTCCCCCTGAGCCCGCACCCCGAACCGCTCCAGCCACTCCCCGGCCGTCGACCGGGACTCGGTGCGGTCGGTGCCGGCCAGCATCAGCGGCAGCGCCACGTTGTCCACCGCGGTCAGTTCCGGGATCAGCTGGCCGAACTGGAACACCACCCCGAAGCGGGTGCGGCGCAGCTCGCTCAGTTCCTTCTCCGGCAGTCCCTCCAACTGCCGGCCGGCGTACGTCACCGAGCCCGCGTCCGGGCGGACGATGCCGGAGAGGCAGTGCATCAGTGTGGACTTGCCGCTGCCGCTCGCGCCGGTCACCGCGAGGATCTCGCCTGCGCTCAGTGCGACGTCGGCGCCCCGCAGCGCCTCGGTCCTGCCGTACGCCTTGACCAGTCCGCGGCCCGCGAGCAGCGGCCCCGCCGTGTTGTCCCCGTTGCTCATGCTGTGTCGACCTCCGCGGTCAGGGTGGTGAGCCGGGCCGCCGTGGTCGTCATCCAGCGGAGGTCGGCGTCGAGGTGGTTGAGGGCGAAGTCCGCCGAGAGCACGGTCGCCAGGTCCGCGCCCCGCGCCGCCTTCACCGCGGTGAGCTCCCGCATCCGTTCCATATGGGCGGCGCGCTGGGCGCGCAGATACCCGGCGGGGTCGCCGTCCGACAGGATCGACACCACGACCTTGGCAAAGATCTCGTTGGTCACGAACGGCGCGGGCGGGGCGATCTCCCCCGCCCACTTGGTCAGTTCGCGCGTGCCCTCGTCCGTGGCGCGGTACATCGTCCGCTCGGGTCCGCCGTCCGAGTCGGTGCCCTCCACCTCGGCGAGGCCGTCCCGGACCAGACGTTGCAGGGTCGTGTAGACCTGCCCGTAGGCCAGCGGACGGGCCTGCGGGAACCGTTCGTCGTGGCGTCGCTTGAGGTCGTAGCCATGGCTCGGCCCCGAGGCGAGCAGGCCCAGCAGGATGTGACGGGTGCTCATGAAACCAGTATGCACTGAGTACATGTACTGAGTGAATAGTTTCGCCGGAAAGTTCGAGCGAACTGCGGCCCGAAGAAGTGCCGAGGTCGGGCGTCCAGTGGGAAACCGGACGCCCGGACGCTCAGTCCGCGACCGCGTACGCCTCCACCGACCACAGCGAATACCCGTACCGCGTCGCGCGCTTCTCGCCCTGCACACGGACGTGGCGTACGTCCCGCTCGTCCATGCGGACCGTCTCCCGGCCCCCCTTGCCGTCCCGGACCTCCGCCGCCGTACGCCAGCTCCGGCCGTCCTCCGAGACCTGCACGCGGTACGCCGACGGGTACGCGTCCTGCCAGTGCAGCGCCACCTTCCCCAGCCGCACCGGACGCTTCAGCTCCACCTGCCACCAGGCGTCGTCCTCGACGGGCGAGGACCAACGCGTCTCCGGGTCGCCGTCGTTCGCCGCCGAGGCCGGGAAGTCGGGCGTCTCGTCGGCCGAGGAGCTCGCCCGGCCCGCACGGGCCAGATCGGGACCCGCGGTGGGCGGCACGGCGTGGACCGTCAGCGTGCGGGTCGCGCCCCCGAAGCCGAACCGGACGTCGTACGACCGCGCGGGCGTGTCCCGTTCCACCGTCACCTCGACCGGAACCTCCATCGGCGTACCGCGCGGAACGGTCAGCGCCTTCTCCGGCACCCGGACGTCGAGGCCCTTCGGCGCCGTCACGGTCAGTCGGCCGCGCACCTCGTCGGGACGCAGCGAGCCGAGGGTGACCGTCAGCCGCCGGGTGGCGCCGATGTCGGCGTCCGCGCGGTCGTCGGGCAGCTCCAGGGAGGCGGCGGGCTCGTCCGCGAACCACGGCACCAGATGCCGGACCCGGGCGGACTCGGCACCGGTGACCCGGACGGCGTCGACCGGATCGCCGCCGGTGCGCAGCTCGGTGGCGCCCCGCCCGGACAGCGTGCCGAGGCGGCGCCATCCCTCGCCGGGCACACGCACCTCCACAGCACCCTCCGTCCCCGGCTCGGTGAGCACCGTGACGGCGTCCATCGCGCGGGCCTCCGGGAGGTCGAGCGCACGGTCGCCGCCGGACCGCGCGGGCGGCTCGTGGTCGATGCCCGCCCAGCTCCGGTACGCCTTCTGCGCCCGGCTCAGGAACGGCTCCAGCACGCCCTCGCCGACGGTCACCCGCGCGGGTCCGGCCCCGTCCCGCAGCCCGCCCAGCCTCCGGTACGCGGCCCAGGCGGCGCCCGCGTCCCCGGCCCGCTGCGCCCGCAGCATGTCCAGCGCCGTCGTACCGGCGTCGCCGTAGCGGGCCAGCCGCTCGGTCCAGGGCGCGACCTCGGTGCCGAGCGCGGTGCCGGAGAGCCGCTCGGGCAGCTTCCGCAGGGCGGTGAAGGCCGTACGCAGCCGGGCGGCCTCCTCGGTCTCGTCCGCGCCGCGCGCGGTCGGCCGGGTCCGCCAGAACTCCTCCATCAGCGGACGCAGATACGCCGACTCCCTGCCGCCCAGCACCGAGGACGCGGCGTTCCCGGCGAGCGCGGTCAGGGCCGCCTCGCGCCGGGCGTCACCGCCGGCCAGGTCGGTGATCGCGGCCCGCCAGGACTCCTGGGGGCGGTAGCCGCGCGGGTTCCAGGCGAAGTCGGCGGCCGTGAACAGCGGGATGCGTGACGCCTCGGGCTGCTCCATCGCGTTGGCGAGCAGTGCCGCCGAACCGGCGGCCACGGCCGGTTCACGCCCCTGGTAGGGGCCGAGGAAGATCCGGCCGGGGGCGTAGTCGTTCACCGGGTAGTTGTCCATGGTCACCAGCGGATGCCCGAACACCTCCCGGGCCTCGGCGAGTTGACCGCCGGTGATGGTGCTCGGCACCACCCCGACCCCGGTCCACGCCACCTCGACACCCGCGTCCAGGGCACCGGCGAGAGCCCGGCGGTACGCGGTCGAACCCTCCTCGTAGTACTCGGTCGGCATCAACGACAGGGCGGCGGAGTCCGGGTGACGGCCCGCCAGGTGCCGGGCGACGGCGTTCGCCACATGCGCCTGCGCGCGGGCGGCGGCCCCGGGACCCGACCCGAACCGGTCCGCGTCCGCCCCGCAGTGCCACTCGCTGTAGCTGACGTCCTGGAACTGCAGCTGGAAGGCGCGGAACCCCAGTGCCCACATCGCGTCCAGTTTGCGGGTCAGCGCGCGCAGATCCTCGCCCGAGGCGAAGCACATCGCCTGCCCCGGCGCCACCGCCCAGCCGAGCGTGACGTGGTTGCGCCGGGCCCGCTCGGCCAGCTCCCGGAACTCCGCGCGCCGCTCCGCCGGGTACGGCTCCCGCCAGCGGGCCTGCCGCAGGAGGTCCTCGCCGGGCGCGTAGAGGTACCGGTTCTGCTTGGTGCGGCCCATGAAGTCCAGCTGGGCCATCCGCTGCCGGTGCGTCCAGGCGGTGCCGTAGAAGCCCTCGGTGATGCCGCGCACGGCGGTGCCCGGCCAGTCGCGGACGACGGCCGCGGTGATCGTGCCGTCCGGGCGCAGCAGCTGCCGCAGGGTCTGCACGGCGTGGAACTGTCCGGCCCCGTCGGCGCCCGAGAGGGAGACGGAGCCCTTGCCGACGGTCAGCGCGTAGCCGCCGGCCGGAAGGGCGTGCCGGGGGTCGCCCGGGGCACGTTCCCTGCCCACGCGCACCACCAGCGCCCCCTCGGGCATCTGTGCGCCGGGGATGAACCGGAGCGCCCCGGCCTCCCGCAGCAGCTCCCGCACCGCCCGGACGGCGTACGGGTCGGCCGCCTCGTCCGTGATCAGGGCGACCTCGTCGGTCACCTCCACCGCCGCGCCGTTCGCGTGCAGGGAATGGGGGCGCGGCCACACGGAGAGGTTCCCGGCCGCGGCCGTGTCGGCGGCGGCAGACGTGGTCGTCCCGGGTGCGGGCGGCGCCGCCGCGGCGATCGGCGTGCTGCCCAGGGTTCCGGCGAGAACGGCGAACGCGAGGGCGGCCCTCCTGGCGTTCGCCGTCCTCCCACGCCGCAGCTGCACGGGGCCCTCCCTGTCGCTCGGGTCGGCCGCCCGCCCGATCACCGGCGGCCGTGTCCATTCCGTTACCGAGAAACCCAGAGCCCACCATTCCTGCGGTGAACGTGTCAATGAGAGTGGACGTTGTGGCGCGTTTGTCCCACTGTGGAGGGACGGGGCAGGGTGAGAATGTGAGCAGGAGCACGTTGGGAGACTTTGTGCGTCTGGCATCGCGCCCGCTGGGTAGGGCTGCGAGATAACCCGCACGACCCGCATCCGCACGCCCGCGTGATCCGCGCACCGTGCTCGACGAGGAGGCCATCTGTGGCTGCACCGGCGTACCTTCCTTCCCCCGCCCTGTCCAAACCCGAGGCGGGGACGACCGCCGACGACCTCCACTTCTGCGTCTTCAGCGCGGAAGGCCCCTGCACCGAACTCCCGCTGACCAGCGAACCCCCGCTGCCCGACGCGGAGCCCCTCACCAGCGAACCGCCGCTCGCCGAAGCCGCCCCGCTGACCAGCGAGTCCGACGCCCTCATGGACTCCTCCGACGCCTCCGGACTCGACTCCTTCCCGGCCCAGTACCGCCCGGAGCCGTAAGTGACCGCGCCACGGCCGGCCGAGCCCCCTTCCGAGGACCTGTCCCGGCTCGCCGCCCTGCACGGCGTCGCCACCTCCTACAGCCCCTCCCCCGACCGCACGGTCGCGGCCACGGCCACCGCCGTCACCCTCGCGCTGGCCGCCCTCGGCGTGGACGCGGCGACCCCGGAGGCCGTCCGCGCCGCCCTCACCGCCCGCGAACGCGAACTCGGCGAACGGCTGCTGCCCCCCACCGTGGTCGGCTGGGGCACCGCCACCCCGCCGGCCCTCGCCGCGCTCCCCGAGGACACCCGGCTGCTCGTCCGCACCGAACAGGGCGAGACCCGCGCCTCCGCCGAGCACCTCCCGCCCGGCGTGCACGAGCTGACCGCCACCACGCCCGACGGCCGCACCGCCCGCGCCCACCTGATCGTCGCCCCACCCGGGCTCCCCCGGCCGCCCGGGCGCTCCCACGGCCTCCTGGTCCAGCTCTACTCCCTGCTGTCCCGCCGCTCCTGGGGCATGGGCGACCTCGCCGACCTCGGCGAACTCGCCGGCTGGGCCGGACGCACCCTCGGCGTCGGATTCATCCAGGTCAACCCCCTGCACGCGGCCGTCCCCGGCCCGCCGACCGACCCCTCCCCCTACCGCCCCTCCTCACGCCGCTTCCCCGACCCGGTCCACCTCCGCGTCGAGGACGTCCCCGAGTTCGCGTACACCGACGACCCGGACCGCGTATGCGCCCTGCTCGAGCGGGCCGGGCGGCTGCGCGAGTCCGTGCTGGAGAAGGGCGCGCTGATCGACCGGGACGCGGTCTGGGAGGCCAAGCGGGAGGCCCTGGAACTCGTGCACGCGGTCCCGCTCGCCCCCGGCCGCCGCGCCGCCTACGCCGACTTCCTCGCCGCACAGGGCCAGGCCCTCGAGGACCACGCCACCTACAACGCCCTCGCCGAGGTCCACGGCCCCGACTGGCACCGGTGGCCCGCCCCCCTGCGCGACCCCCGCTCGGCCGGCACCGCCCGCGCCCGGCGCGAACTCGCCGACCGCGTCGACTTCCACTCCCGTCTCGTCTGGCTCACCGACGCCCAGCTCACCGCCGCCCAGCGCGCGGCGCGCGAGGCCGGCATGCCGGTCGGGATCGTCCACGACCTCGCCGTCGGCGTTCATCCCGGAGGTGCCGACGCCTGGGCGCAGCAGGAGTACTTCGCGGCCGGCATGTCCGTCGGCGCGCCCCCGGACGCCTTCAACGCGCGCGGCCAGGACTGGGGCCTGCCGCCCTGGCGTCCCGACCGCCTCGCCGACTCCGGCTACGCGCCCTTCCGCGCCCTGCTCCGGGCCCTGTTCCGGTACGCGGGCGCCCTGCGCATCGACCACGTCATGGGCCTGTTCCGGCTCTGGTGGGTCCCCGAGGGCCACCCGCCCACGGAGGGCACCTACGTCCGCTACGACGCCGAGGCCATGCTCGCCGTGCTCGTCCTGGAGGCCTCCCGCGCCGGGGCGGTCGTGATCGGCGAGGACCTCGGGACCGTCGAGCCGGGGGTGCGCGAGGCGTTGCGCGAACGCGGCGTGTACGGCACGTCGGTGCTGTGGTTCGAGCGGGACTGGGACGGCGACGGCCGCCCGCTGCCGCCGGACGGCTGGCGCGCTGACTGCCTGGCCACGGCGACCACGCACGACCTGCCGTCCACGGCCGCCCGGCTCAGCGGCGAGCACGTGGAGCTGCGGGACCGCCTGGGTCTGCTGACCCGGCCCCTGGAGGAGGAGCGGGCGGAGGCGGCGGCGGACGTGGGGGAGTGGCGGGAGCTGCTGCGGCGGCTGGGCCTGCTGCGGGGGGACGCCTCGGAGGAGGCGGAGATCCAGGCGGTGCACCGGTACCTGCTGCGGACACCGGCCCGGATGATCGGCGTATGGCTGCCGGACGGCGTCGGGGACCGGCGGCCGCAGAACCTGCCCGGCACCTGGAACCAGTATCCGAACTGGCGCCTTCCGATCGCGGACGCCGACGGGCGGCCGGTGACGCTGGAGGAGCTGGCGGGGTCGGCGCGGCTGCGGGCGCTGATGGACGTGCTCGGACAGTTCGACCAGTGACGCCGTGTCCCGCCGCTGCGGACAGGTGGCAGCGGGAGCACCCCCTTACGACACCCCGGCCGCGCGGCACTCAACCCCGTTCGATAGTTTGGGAGCGTGGACAAGAAGAACGCCCTGCGCGCCGGCGCCCTGGCAGCCGGTACGACGCTGATGATGCTGCTCATGTCGTCCCCCGCGCTCGCGCTCACCCGCGACGACGGCGACGACCCCGGCACGGGCCTGAGCGTCATCGAGACGCTGGGTCTCTACGTCTTCCTTCCGATCGGCCTGTTCCTGGCCATCGCCGCGCTGGTGATGATCGGCGACAAGTCGCACAAGAAGAAGGACGTCACCAGCTCCAACATCAGCACCAAGGCCGAGGCCAAGGCCTGATCCAGGGCCGCTTCACCGGCCCCGCGCACTTCTCCGAGGGCGCCGCCCCGTTCGTGCGTACGCGCATCCGCCGTACGTGACGAGGGCGGCGCCCTCGGTGTTTCCCCCGTGCCGCCCGCCGCGGCGGGCGGCACGGGGCCCGCGCTCACTGCGGGAACGGTGCCGTCAGATAGCGCTGGACGGTGGGAGCCAGCCAGGCCGCCGCCTCCTGGGTGTCCAGTGCCACGGCCGGCGGGAACCGCAGGACGTAACGGGTGAGGGCGAACCCGAGCAGCTGCGAGGACACCAGCGCGGCGCGCGCCGGAACCTGCTCGGGGTCGGGGCAGAACCGCTGGGCGAGGGGGAGGACCTGCTCCCGGAAGATGCCCTGCATGCGCTCGGCCCCGGCCTGGTTGGTCGTGCCCACCCGCAGCAGAGCCGTGAGCACCTCGCTCTCCTCCCACATGGCGAGGAAGTGCGTCACCAGGGCCCGGCCCACCTCGTCCCGGGGCAGTGCCGCCGGGTCCGGCAGCCGCAGGTCGATCGTGACGGCGGCCGCGAACAAGCCCTCCTTGTTGCCGTAGTAGCGCATCACCATCGACGGGTCGATGTGCGCGTCCTTGGCGATGGCGCGGATGGTGGCGCGCTCGTAGCCGTCCGCGGCGAAGCGCTCGCGAGCGGCTTCGAGGATGGCCGTGCGGGTGGCTTCGGAGCGGCGCTGGGGCGGTGCGGGGGTCTTGCCGGCTGTCATGCCAACAACTGTAGGTCAACACCCGTAGGTCAACACCTGTAGGTCAACACTCGTAGGCCAACAAATGTTGACCTCACCGCGCCAGCGGCCTACTGTTGTCAACAAGCGTTGGCCATCAGGCGTTGGCAAACGAACGTTGGCACCCAGGAGGCCCCCATGAGCGGCACCGGAACCACACCCACCCCCGACGGGACCCCCGACCGGGCCCCCATCCCCGCGCGCCCGGTGATCGTCGTCGGCTCCGGCCCCACGGGGCTGCTCCTGGCCGGTGACCTCGCCGCCGCCAACGTCCCTGTCACCGTCGTCGAGAGGCGCCCCCACGGCATCAGCAATCTCTCCCGCGCCTTCGGTGTGCACGCCCGCACCCTGGAGCAGCTCGACGCCCGCGGTCTCGCCGAGCCCCTGCTCGCCACCGGCAGCACCATCACCGAACTGCGCCTCTTCCGCCGCCTCTCCCTCGACCTGGGCACCCTCCCCTCCCGCTTCCCGTACCTGCTCATCACCCCGCAGTACGAGGTCGAACGGCTGCTGGAGGAGAGGGCGCGCGAGCTCGGCGTGGAGTTCCTCTTCCAGCACGAGGTCGTGGGGCTGCGCCAGGACTCCGAGGGCGTCGACCTCGACGTCCGCGTCCCGGACGGCACCGTCGTCACCCGCCGCGCGGCCTACGTCGTCGGCACGGACGGCCACCGCAGCGCCGTGCGCCGGGCGGTCGGTCTGCCCTTCCCCGGCGTCTCCGTCATCAAGTCCCTCTTCCTGGCGGACGTACGGCTCGCCGAGCGCCCGCCGGGCGTGCTCACCGTCAACGGCGCGGGAGACTCCTTCGCGATGATCGCGTCCTTCGGCGACGGCTGGTACCGGGTCATGGGCTGGAACCGCCGGCACGAGGTCCCCGACGACGCGCCGCTCGAGCTCGACGAGGTCAAGGAGGTCGCACGGCGTGCCCTGGGAACCGACTACGGCATGCACGACGCCCGCTGGCTCTCCCGCTTCCACAGTGACGAACGGCAGGCGCCCGAGTACCGCGTCGGAAGGGTCTTCCTCGCCGGTGACGCCGCGCACGTCCACTCGCCCGCCGGCGGCCAGGGCATGAACACCGGCCTGCAGGACGCGGCCAACCTCGGCTGGAAGCTCGCCGCCGCCGTCCAGGGCCGGGCGCCCGAAGGCCTCCTGGACACCTACCAGACCGAACGCCACCCGGTCGGCAAGGCCGTGCTGCGCAGCAGCGGGGGACTGGTCCGGCTGGCGCGGGCGACGAACCCCGCCCTGCGCGCCGTGCGCGCCCTGGTCACCGTGGTCCTCAACGCCGTGCGGCCCGCCGGGGCCAAGGCGCTGGCCCGGATCTCCGGCATCGGCTACGCCTACCCGGCCCCGCGCGGCGCCCACCGCCTCACCGGCACCCGGGTCCCCGACGTGGCGCTGCGGAGCGGCCGGCTGTACGAGGCGCTGCGCGGCGGCCGCTTCGTCCTGATCACGCCCGAGCCGTACGACGTCGAGGGCGCCCGCAAGGGATGGCTGACCGCGGAGCGCTGGGCCTCGGAGAGCCGCCGTACGGCCATGCTGGTGCGCCCCGACGGATACGTGGCGTGGGCCGCCGAATCCGCAGGGCCCGCCGAGATCGAGAGCGCGCTGGCCGCCCACTCCGGGTGAGGCGGCCGGGCGGTCACCGTTCCGTCGTGATGAGCAACTCCCTCAGCAAGCCGGCCAGTTGGCAGGCTCGCTGCTCGTCGAGGGCGGACAGCGCCTCCGTCTGCTCGGCGAGGCCCGCGCCGACGGCCTCGTCGATCAGGCGCAGCCCCTCCTCGGTGAGCGTGACCTGGAGCCCGCGCCGGTCGTGCGGGTCGGGGGAGCGGCGCAGCAGGCCGGCCCGCTCCAGTTTGTCGAGGCGGCCCGTCATGCCGCCGGTGGTGAGCATCAGCGTCCCCGAGAGCTGCCGGGGGGAGAGGGTGTAGGGCTCCCCGGACCGGCGCAGCGTGGCCAGGACGTCGAACTCCCCGCGCGAGATTCCGTACCGGGCGTACGCCTTCTCCATCCGGTCGCCCATGGCGCGCGCGAGCCGGTAGATGCGCCCGAAGACCTCCATGCCGGCCGTGTCGAGATCGGGCCGCACCTGCGCCCACTGCTCGATGATCGCGTCGACGGCGTCCGTGGGGCGCTGCTCGGGAGGTGTGCTCATGGCAGGAGTATCCGCCGGACCTGGCTCGCCCGCAAGAAAGTGGATCGGCAGAAAGCTGCTTCAAAGCAAGTTGCTTAATGCTAAGCTACTTGCCATTGACCTACTGCGTATCCTGCAGCGACCGTCCGACCGGAAGAGGTGCGCCCGTCATGGCCGCGAACCGCGCCACCCTCATCGCGCTCACCGCCCTCGCCCCCGTCTCGTGGGGCACCACCTATGCCGTGACCACGGAGTTCCTCCCGCCGGACCGCCCGCTCTTCACCGGCCTGATGCGTGCCCTGCCCGCAGGACTGGTCCTCCTCGCGCTGGCCCGGGTGCTGCCGCGCGGTGCCTGGTGGTGGAAGGCGACGGTGCTCGGCGCGCTCAACATCGGCGCCTTCTTCCCGCTGCTGTTCCTCTCCGCGTACCGGCTGCCCGGTGGCATGGCGGCGGTCGTCGGCTCGGTCGGCCCGCTGCTCGTGGTCGCCCTCTCGGCCCTGCTGCTGGGGCAGCGGCCGACATTCCGCAACGTCCTCACCGGCGTCGTGGCCGCGTTCGGTGTCAGCCTGGTCGTCCTGAAGGCGGCCGGTGCCCTGGACGTCCTGGGCGTCCTCGCGGCCCTCACCGCCACCGCGTCGATGTCCGCCGGCACGGTGCTCACCAAGCGGTGGGGCCGCCCGGAGGGCGTGGGCCCCCTCGCCCTCACCGGCTGGCAGCTCACCGCGGGCGGTCTGCTCGTCGCGCCGGTCGCCTTCCTGGCCGAGGGTGCCCCGCCCGCCCTGGACGCCCCGGCGGCCGGGGGGTACGTCTATCTGGCCCTCGCGAACACGGCGATCGCGTACTGGCTCTGGTTCCGGGGCATCGGCCGTCTCACCGCCACCCAGGTCACGTTCCTCGGCCCGCTCTCCCCGCTCACGGCGGCGGTGGTCGGCTGGGCGGCCCTCGGCGAGTCGCTGACGCCGCTGCAACTGACGGGCATGGCGCTGGCGTTCGGGGCGACGGTGGCGGGCCAGATCACCGCGCGGCCCGGCGCGGGGTCCGGAGCGCCCGCGCCCTCCCGTCCGGTGCTCGCGTCCGTGGAGTCGCCGAAGGTCCGGTGCTGAGGCGGGCGCAACGTTTGAGCCATGCGGGGAGAAAGTGGCGCGTTCAATCATTGCTGCCCCGTGTGACGGCGCGCAGCCTGGAAGTCGAACGCGCGGGAGCGCTCCCATGCATAAGTGGCCGCACCACCGAGCCCACAGCGCCGCGCCACCTCAGCCCCACAAGCACCGGAGCGCACCCTCGACGCACCACCGCCGTGCAAGCGTCCCCGTCTCTGGAGCCGACATGCCAAGACGCCGATGGACCGGGCCTCTCCTCCTGGCCCTCCTGCTGACCGTGCTGGCCCCCCTGCCCGCAGCCGTGGCGGACACCGCGCCGACCGGGACCGCGCCGGCCGTGCCGCTGCCCTCCCTCAGCGCCACCACGACCCAGGTCGCCTCCGGCCTGAGACGCCCCACCGCGATCGCCGCCCCCGACGACGGCACGGACCGCCTGTTCATCACGGAGAAGTCCGGAACCGTCCGCGTCTACCACCCGGACACCGGCCTGGCCCCGAGCACCCTCCTCGACATCACCTCGGCCGTGGACGAGTCGGGCAACGAGCGCGGCCTGCTCGGCATCGCCCTCCCGCCCGACTTCGCCGACACCCGGACCCTGTACCTGGCGTACACGGCCCCGCCCGACGGCGCGGTCACCCTCGCCCGCTACCGGCTCGACGACTCCCGCCTGGAGGTCCTGCTCTCCCAGGAGCACGCCGAGTTCAGCAACCACAACGGCGGCCAGCTCGCGTTCGGCCCCGACGGCAACCTGTACTGGAGCATCGGCGACGGCGGCGGCTCCGGCGACCCCTTCCGTGCCGGGCAACGACTGGACACCCTGCTGGGCAAGATCATGCGCATCGACGTGAGCCGCGGCTGCGACCCGCTGCCGTACTGCGTACCCGCCGACAACCCGTTCGTGGACACGCCCGGCGCCCGCGGGGAGATCTGGCTGTACGGTCTGCGCAACCCGTGGCGCTTCTCCTTCGACGCCGCCGACGGCTCGATGTGGATCGGCGACGTGGGCCAGGGCCGCTGGGAGGAGATCGACCACCTCGCCCCCGGCGAGGGCGGGCTGAACCTCGGCTGGTCCTGCTACGAGGGCCTGGAGAAGTTCGCGAACGGCGACTGCGTGCCCGGCGAGGAGTACACGGAGCCCGTCTTCACGTACTCCCCCTACACCGGCGGCTGTTCGGTCATCGGCGGCCATGTGTACCGGGGCCGGGAGTACGCCGACCTGGTCGGCGGTACGTACATCGCCACCGACTACTGCTCCTCGACCGTGTGGGCGCTGCGGCCCGACGGCGACGGCGGCTACGAGCAGGCCGAGATCGGGGAGATGCCCACCCAGGTGACGTCGGTCGGCACGACCGCGGACGGCGAGTTCTACGTGGTCAACGACCTCCCCGGCGGCCTGCACAAGGTGTCGTTCTCGCAGGAGGAACCCGCCTGCCGGGTGGACCGTACGGTCACCGCCTGGGGCACCGGCATGACGGTCGACCTCACCGTCACCAACACCGGCGACACCCCGGTGAACGGCTGGGAGCTGGAGTTCCCGCTCGCCCTCGGCCAGACGGTCGTCTCCGACTGGAACACCACGCTGACGCAGGGCAGCAACACGATCACGGCAGTCAACGCCCCGCACAACGCCACGATCGAACCCGGCGCGAGCGTCACCCTCGGCTATCTCACCGAGCACACCGGCGACACGTCGCCGCCGGCGCGCTTCATGCTCAACGGCGACGCCTGCGCGGTGGGCCGCTGAGCGGCCCGCGGGACGTCAAGCACGCCTGACGGACTGCTCGATGAGGGCGACGGTGGCACGGGGGTCGTCGACCTCGATGACGAGGCGGTCGTAGGTCTCGGCGTCGGCGAGTTCGACGACGACCGCCTTGTCCGGGTTCTTCACGTCCCAGAAGAGGCGCTCCCCGTCGCGCCGAAAGCGGCCGGCGGTGATGACGCCCGGGACGTGGGTGCCGCCGACCCGTATGCCCTTCGGTTCGCGGGCCATCCCGGGGTCATGGGTGGCGCCGCGCACATGGGCGAGGGGGATCTCCAGCCGGCTCCTGAACGTCCAGAGCTTGTCGAGACCCTGGAACTCGACGTTCAGCAGGCCGTGCTCGCGGTCGACGGAGATCATGGCCATGGTCAGTGCTCCTTGGAGACGGTCGGCCGGGAGGCGCGCAGCCGCAGGCGGGCGCCGAGGACGGTGGAGGCGAGCTGAGGTGCGGCGTCGCCGTGGGAGGGGCGCAGGGCGTCCTCCAGTGCGGCGATGCCCTCCGCGACCAGGGCGGCGACCTCCGGGTCGTGCGGGGCCCGTTCGGCGGCGGCGAGCAGCAGCAGTCCGGCGGCCGGCCCGTTGTCGTACGAGGCGATGGCCGTGGTCAGCGCCTGCTCGGGGTCGGTGAGGGTGGCGATGGCGTCGGTGGTCGGATGGATCTCGTGGTCGAGATGGCTGCGGAGGGCGGTCAGGTGCAGCCCTCTCTTCGAGCCGAACACCTTGTAGAGGCTGCCCCGGTGCACGCCGGTGGCGGTGACCAGGTCGTCGACGGAGGTGCCCTCGTAACCGTGCGTGGCGAAGAGGGCCGCCGCGCTCTCGACGGCCCGGTCGGTGTCGAAGGTGCGTGGTCGTCCCATGCCGAGGAGCCTACGACATTGAAGAACGCTCGGTCAAGAACAACCGTTCTCAAACTGCTGCGGGCGGATGTCGCCACGCGCGAGGCCCTTGTGATGAAGTGTGGAAACCGCACAACTCAACAGCAGGGAGCGCTACTTCCGATGACCACACGACCCGCACGCCCTGAACACCGCGGTCCCGGGGCCGCCTCGGTCATGGACGATGTCTCGCCGTTCAGGCCTCCTCTCGTCCGGACGGTGTTCAGGGACGTCACCCCGTTGCACGTCTCCCGGCCGGCGCTGGGGGTCGCCGCGTCGGTGACACGGACCGTGCTGACGGAGATCATCGACGGCGCGAGGGCAGCGGCGGCGGAGGAGGGCCGCGGGAAGCTGGTTCCCCGTGACCTGATCTCGGCGATCGACCGCAACGTCGAGGTCGAGGTGGGCGCCCAGTGGTACGTCCACAGCCCGACGTTTCGCGGCCTGACCGGCGTCGTGTACGACGCCGATGGTGTCGTCGTGCCTCCCCGTCAGCGCAACGGGGCGCGCAACCCGAGTGGTGTGGACGGCGCCCACCGGTTCGAGGCCGGAGTCAAGAGACTGCTGCGGAGCCGGGGGACGACGGCCGTCCCGGCGATGGTCCGCGACCTGAACGGCATCGCCAGCGTGTTCCTGACGGACCTCGCCCGGGACGCGGCCATGGTCGTCCGGGAAGGCGGGGTCAAACGTTTCGGTACGGTCAGCCTGGGGACGCCGGGCCACCCCGACTCATTCCTCAAGGATCCCCTTCTGGCCCTGTCCAACCGCCGAGGGGACTGGCGGACCATCGGCAGGGACGACGTCCTGGCCGCCACCACGATGCAGTTGTTCGGCGACCTCAGGAAGCAGGCCCTCGCCGAGGCGTGCGAGGCGATACCGCAGCCTCCGGCCGGCTGACCGGGCGCGGCCACCGTCGCCGCGGACGCGTCCAATTCGATGGCCTCCGTACGCCCCCGTCTGCGAGCATCCGGCTCATGCCGACTTTCGCCGCGCCCGACGGGACCCGCCTCGCCTACCACCGGAAGGGCGCCGGGGGTGATCAACCGCTCGTCTGCGTTCCCGGCGGACCGATGATGCCCTCCGCCTACTTCGGTGACCTCGGCGGGCTGGCCGCCCGGCGGGAGCTGGTGCTGCTGGACCTGCGCGGCACAGGGGACTCGGACCGGCCCGCCGACCTCACGGGCCTCCGGGTGGACCGGCAGGCGGAGGACATCGAGGCGCTCCGGTCCGCCCTGGGCCTGGAGCGGATGGACCTCCTCGGCCACTCGGCCGCCGGTGACCTCGTGCTGGCCTACGCCGCCCGGTACCCGGAGCGGGTGCGCTCCCTCGTCCTGGTCTGCGCGCGTGCGCGCACCGCCGGGATCGACTTCCCCGTCGAACGGCGCCGCGAGGTCCTGGAGTTGCGCCGGGACGAGCCCTGGTACGACGAGGTCCGGCCGGCCTTCGAACGGGCGGTGTCCGGGAAGGCGGACGACGCGGACTTCGACCTGCTCGACCGCCTGTCCTACGGCCGCTGGGACGCGGCCGCGCAGACACACGCCGCCGCATGCGCCAAGGCGTTCGACGAGCAAGCGGCGGCCGCCTATCTGGCCCCGGGCGCCTTCGACGGCGCGGACGCCGCCCGCACGGCTCTGGCCGCCCTCGACGCTCCCGTCCTCGTCCTCTCCGGGGCCCTGGACGGCTCTCCCCGCCCGGACTCGGCGGCGAAGGTGGCGGGTCTCTTCCCACGCGGCGAGCACGTCGTACAGCAAGGCGCCGCACACAACCCATGGGTGGACGACCCCGACGACTTCGTCCGCACGGTAACCGGGTTCCTGAGTCGTTCCGCTTTTGATTGAAGCGTGAAGCGCCGTTTCGATCGGACCTGCGATGAGTGGTGTCTGAAAACGTCTGTTGGTTCCTGATGTTCCTTTGAATCATGACTATGCACTGCTTACGGTCTCCCCTTGTGCCGACTTTCTCAGTGCGGCGCAGACCAAAAAAAGGGGGAAGGCCAGAGTGAACCGAGTCAAGGCCAATGTGGCTGTCGTCGCGGCCACAGTCATGCTCGGCAGCTTCGCCGTACCGGCAGCCGCTACGACCAACGGCGAAGCCGGGACCGCCGCACCCAACCCGGCCTACAAGATCCTCAAGCACCTCGACTACTCCGGTCCGGGGAAGGCTTCTCTGCGGGTCGGCTACTACAAGCGCGCGGAGGACAAGGGCTTCGGCTGGAACAAGGTCAAGAAGAAGCACAACATCACGAAGTACGCTGCGGTCGAGTACATCGCGAAGTCACCGAACCGCGATCGCGTCGGGAATACGACGACGTATCACATGACGGGTTATGCGGGTAAGTACAAATGCACCAACGGAAGGTGCCGCCTCGTCAAGCAGTACAAGATGATCCTCTCGGTCAACGAGAAGGTGCAGCGTGACGGCCATGACAAGGGCGTCATCACAATGTATTGCAAGGGCGTCGTGCGATGCCCGAACTGGGTCAGTACGGCCCTGGCGAAGGAGAACCGACGCTCGTCAGCAGCCGAGGACGGCATCGTCACGGAAGAAGGGAACGGTGTCGTCATAGCGGAGGAGGACGCTCCTGACAACAGCGAGACTCCCCCGGGTGAGGTGGTGGAAGAGGGCGATGTAGAGGACGGGAACTCACCTCTGGACGATAGTGTCCCCGAGGAAGCGGGCGATATTTCGGACGGAAGCGAGATGTACGTGAGCTCCTATGCACCCCTGTCGGCCACCGCGATGCTGCACACCGCACGAGCGCTGCCGGCGGCCACCGGCAGCGAAAAACTGGCCGCCGGCCACAGTCCGCTCAAGCAGACGATTCCAGCAGCCGTCACCGAGGACCGGTACCGCTACGTCGGGCCCTACTCCGGACTGCGGTAAGGCGTGGACAGCGAATTCCTCACCCATGCGTCGGAAGTCGCCTTCGACCTCGGATGTGACCGCTTCCGTGTCACCGGACTCACGGTCCAGTCACGGCAGATCACCTTCTGCGAGATCGACGGGGCGTCGGAGCCACCCGTGTATGCGGAGGGCGAGCCGCCCGAGACCGGGCGTGAGGGGCGCCGTACATATGACTGGCAGCCCGCTGCCGGTGCGCCGTCCTGGATGAACATGGCGTGGCTGTTGGAGGATCTGGCTGCCTGGGTCGGGCAGATGGCCGAGGACCGCATCACCGTGATCGGCCTCGAAGCACCGGAGGCGGACTGGTGCGACGTGCTGGTTCTTGACGGAGACAGCCGCTACCGGGTTCGGATCGCGCTGGCGAACCGACGCGATCCGCTGGACTTCCCCGGGATTTACCTGCGGGACATGTTCGCCGAGGGCCGTTACCGCACCTACCTCGCGCCCGGTCTCGTACAGGGCCTGCCGTTGGTCGACCTGCGCGACGTTCTCTGAACGAGCCGACGCCGGAGTGGTCGAAGGCAGGGGCGCCCGGCGTGGTGCCGGGTGCCCCTGCTTCCTGCGCGTGCGGGGCTACGCTCCCGCGTCCGCCGTCTGGGCGCGCAGGGCGCGTTCCACGCCCGCGCGGCACTCCGAGACGCGAGCGGCGGTCAGACGACGATCACCCGCCGCCCCCGTGTGTGCCCCGCCTGGCTGTCGGCGTGGGCGAACGCGGCCTCGGCGAGGGTGTAGGACTTCGCGACCGGGATGTGCAGCCTGCCCTCTCCGAGGAGGCGGACGGTCTCCTCTAGGGCGTCCGGCACGCTGCCGGCCACGTTGGAGAAGCGGGCGCCGAGATCCGGTGCGGTCAGGTCCGCTATGGAGATCACCTTCGCCGGGTCCCCGGTGAGCTCGGCGAGTTCCCGGATCACGCCCGCGCCCGCCAGGTCGAGGGCCGCGTCCACCTCGGTGAACGCCCGTACCCGCTCGGCCCAGCCCTCGTCGTACGTCGTGGCGTGCGCCCCCAGGCTGCGCAGGTACTCCTGGTTCGCCGCCCCGGCCGTGCCGATCACCGTGATGCCGCGCTCGCGGGCGATCTGCAGCACCGCCGACCCGACCCCTCCCGACGCGCCGCTGACCAGCAGGGTCTGTCCGGGGCGGACACCGGACTCGCGGAGGATGCGCAGCGCGGTCTCCATAACCGAGGGATAGCCGGCCGCCTCCTCGAACGAGAGACCCGCGGGCATGTGGGCCCAGGCGTGCAGTACGGCGAACTCGGCGTAGGTGTCGACGCCTTCGCCGAACACGCGGTCGCCGATATGGACCCCTTCGATGCCCTCGCCGACCTCGTCCACCACTCCGGCCGCGTCCAGTCCGACACCGGACGGCAGCCCGGCCGGAAGGGCCGGCCGCATCTGGCCCGTGCGGATTCTCCAGTCGACGGGGTTCACCCCCGCCGCCCGTACGGCGACACGTATCCGGCCGGGGCCCGCGTGGGGCTCCTCAGCGTCGATGAGGCGGAGGACGTCGGGGCCGCCGAACTCGGCGAAGCTCACTTTCTTCATGCCGCGACCGTAACACTAACCGTTAGTTTAAATAAACGGTTATGGTTTTGTATCTGGTAGCGTCAGATCATGCCCGAGCAGCCGTCCGGACGCCGAGAACGCAAGAAGGCCGCCACCCGCCAGAAGATCGCCGACACTGCCCTGCGGCTCTTCCTGGAGCGCGGGTACGACGCGGTCGGTATCCGTGACGTCGCCGCCGAGGCCGACGTCGCCGTCACCACCGTCTTCGCCCACTTCGCCTCCAAAGAGGCCCTGGTGTTCGAACGGGACGCGGACTTCGAGCAGCGCCTCGCCCGCGCGGTTACCGACCGGGCGCCCGGCGAGTCCCTCGTCGCCGCGCTGCGCCGCGAGATCCATGCCCTGGTGCGGCACTGCCTGGCGGACGACGCCGCTCCCGCCTGGCACATGATCGACACCTCGCCCGCCCTGCGGGAGTACGAGGGGGCGATGCGGTTGCGGCACGCGGAGGCATTGGCGACGGCCCTCGCCGACGAACCCGGCCCGCCGCGCAGCGACACGGTCCGCCGGGCGATCGCCAGGTTCGTGGTGGACGCCTTCGCGCTGGCCCGCGACGCGGACGACCCGCAGGCCGCCGTGGACGACATCTTCCGCATGATCGAAGCGGCATGGGAGGCCGCCGACACCGGCGTCCGGGTTCCTCTGTCAGGCTGAGCGGCGCAAACCGGGGTCCACTGTCGCGCGTATGCTCCACGCGACAGGTGTGCACGTCACGGTCCGCACGTCGACCGGGTGTCCCTTCCCAGGATGTCGCGGCGATGCGCAGCTGGAGGAGGTGGGGCACCCGAGCTCGCGGGGGCCACGGGGCGAGTGCCGGACCGAGGACCGAGGAGGTCACCGCGGCCGCGTGCCGGCCGTGGCGTTCACGCGGGACGCTTGCTTGCGCGAGCGCGGAGCAGGTCTACCAGCTCGTGACACCTATCAGGACGCGAGACCCATCCCCGCGGGTGCGGGGAGCAGACGGACGTCATCGGCTGCACGGGCCGGAGCACGGGGCCATCCCCGCGGGTGCGGGAGCAGGACCGTCGGAGTGCCGCCGACCGAGCCCGTCTGGGACCATCCCCGCGGGTGCGGGGAGCAGCGGCAGCAGGGCGACTCCGATTTCCCGGACCCGGGACCATCCCCGTCATGGGGCAGCTGGCCGCGAACACACTGCTCCCCGCACCCGCGAGGATGGTCCCCTTCGCCTTCAGCGGGGCAAGCGCGGCCTCGGCTGCTCCCCGCACCCGAGGGGATGGTGGGGGCGTGTGCAGGTTCGAATGGCTCGCGGCCTCGAAGGTGTTCGCTGGGCAGTGGGCCTGTCAGGCGGGCGTGAACTCGTATTGCAGTTCGTAGAGGTGGCCCGCCTTGACCATGACAGTGGCCTCCACCGGGCGGTCGTGGTCGCTGTACACCACACGCAGCGTGCGGAGTACCGGAAGGTCGCTGGGCAGGGACAGGGCCTGGTACTGCTCCTGGGTGGGGACTCTGGCCGAGACGCGGTCGACGCTCAGGCGTGGTGGGAAGCCGAGTTGGCTCAAGAGTGTCGGGGTGCCGCCCTTGATTTTCCGATTCGCCATGATGGCGGTGCTCCGGGCGATGGGCAGCGGGTAGTAGGACTTGACCAGTTCGACCGGTTCTCCGTCGATGGAGAGGATTTGCTGACGCAGCACGGCGGTTTCGGTGTCGTCGAGGCCCAGCGAGGAGGCGACATCGGCCGGAGGTCGCGTCTCGACCACGTCGAGGAGTGTGCTGTGTGCCTGATTGCCGTGCCGTTCAGCCTCCGTCAGCCAGCGGTAGGGCTTCCCCGGGTCTGCTGGAGCCATGTATGCAGCCGGGCGCAGCGTTCGCTGGCGGTGCTCGCGGACTGTGACAGCGGACCCTGCGCGTCCAACGACGAGTTGCTCGTCCTTGAGGATGTGCAAGGCCTTCTGGATGGTCGCGTTCGAGGCGTCGAACCGCTCCTTGAGCTGGGCAGTTGAAGGAAGGTTGGCGCCGGCTTCCAGGTCGCCGCTCATGATTTCGTCCCGGAGGTCGGCGGCGATCCGTTCGTGGAGCGACCGGCGGTCCGGCGATTCCCTGTGGGTGGGCACTGTCATCCGATCCGGATCTCGTAGCGCAGGCGCTGGCGGTGTGCCGGCATGACCATCATGTCGACCTGAAGGGGCCGGTCGTTGCCGTCGAAGGTGACCCGGCTCAGTCCGATGACCGGTTCGTCCGGTCCCAGGCGCAGGACCTCCCGCTCCTCCGCGTCCGGCATCCGCGCGGTCACGTCTTCGCGGACGCGGACGCCGACGTGTCCGCGCTCGGCAAGGAACGTCACTGCGCCTCCGGGAATCTTCTTCTTCTCGGCGAGACGGGTCCCCCGGGCGATGCGCGCTGGGTAGTAGGTGTCCGTCAGTTCACATGGTTCCCCATCGAGTTCGATCACTCTGCGACGCACGATCACCGCTTCCTCCGGCGATTGCCCGAGCAGTGCGGCGACTTCCTCCGAGGCCGTGGTCTCACCCGCGTACGCGATGCGCTGTGTGCCCTTGCCACCGCGCGCCTCGGCCTCGGCCGCCCAGGCGTCCGATCGTCCCGTTTCCCGTGCAGTCAGATACGGCAACGAGGTGCTGACCCACGTGCTGTCGCTCACTGTGTCCTCCATGGGGGGCGGATGTTCGATCGACCTTACTGCTTTACACGTTAAGCGAAGTGCTTCCGGCCTCCACATCCGCGCTCCTTATCGCTTTTCGCGAAAGGTGGTACGTTCTTCGTGACCGTACAACCACTGGATCAAGGCGGTGGGGCACTGTGCCTCTGTCACGGCAACGTCAATTTCCGAGGTCGCGCCCGTCTGTGCCTGCCGCACGCAGGTTCGCTCTCGAAGCGCTCACGGAGTGGGGCTACCGGGATCGGCATGATGACGTGCGTCTCTGCGTGTCGGAGCTGGCGACCAACGCACTGCTGCACGGGGCGCCGCCGGGGCGTGAGTACGCCGTGGTCGTGATCGGCGACGGCCCGCTCGTCCGCATCGAGGTGCGTGACAGCGGTGGGGGATGCCCGCAGGTGCGCGGAACGGTGTCGGACGACTGCGGAGGGCGAGGGCTGTACATCGTCTCAGCCCTGGCCGACGACTTCGGAGTGACGTCGCACAACCCCGGCAAGACCGTCTGGGCCGTACTCAAGATGCCCACGCACATCTGTTGCCCGAGCGCCCGGCGTTTGTTCGGGGGGTGGCGGAGATGACCGAGCTCCGGGCGGTGCTGCCCAAACCGAAGTCCGTCCATCCCGAGGCGATGCGGGTGGTCGAGAGCCGCGGGTACGTATGCGACAAGCTGTCGCGTGAGGCGTTCGCCGACCCCGAGCGCGCATTACGGTACGTCGAGTCGAGGGCGGCCGGGCTCAGTGTCGTCCTGCTCGATGTGGGCGGCTACTTCGCGCCCTCGCTCCACGTCTTGTGCGGAGACTTCTCCGGGAGCATCGTCGGCGTGGTCGAGGACACCGAGAACGGCCACCGCCGGTACGCCGACATCGACAAGCTGCCATGTCCGGTCGTCTCGGTGGCCCGCTCACCACTGAAAGGACCGTAAGACTTCCTGGTCGGACAGTCCGTCGTGTTCTCGACCGAGGCGCTCATGCGCAGCCGTGGCGACATCCTGCACGGCCGCGCCGCCCTCGTCATCGGCTTCGGCAAGCTGGGGTCGAGTATCGCGCGTCTGCTGCACGCGAAAGGTGTCCGTGTCACGGTCCACGACATCGACCCGGTACGGCGTACGCAGGCTCTTTCCCAGGGCTTCGCGGTGGTGCGCGAGCTGGAGGCGGGGCTGGAGGACGCGGGGCTGGTCCTGTGTGCCAGTGGTGCGCTCTCGCTGCGGAACGAGGCTTTCGGCCGTCTGCGCAACGGTGCGTACGTCGCCACAGTTACCAGCAGCGAGGACGAACTCGAACTCGCGGGGGTGAACGACGTGTACGAGCGGGCGCACGTAGGACCGAACGTCACTCGGTATCTGACGACTGGGCACTACTTCTACCTGCTCAACGGCGGCAACGCCGTCAACTTCATCCACGGAGCGAGTGTCGGACCGTTCATCTACCTCGTACAGGCCGAGATTCTCGCTGCCTCCTCGGAGCTCGCACGTGGCGGGCTGGAACCGGGCATGCACGAAGCCGGTTCGGCCGAGCGGGCCGCCATCGCCGGAATCTGGCTCGACTACTTCAACAGGTGAGGAGACTCCATGCCCATCACTGCCGATCACATTCGTGCGACGCTCGACACGTATCTCACTACGCACCCGGACGAGAGGGAGCAGCTGAGCGCACTGTCCGAGCTTCTGGACCGTGACGCAGACCTCAGCAGTCGCCAGGAGTTCCGTGGCCATGTGACTGCTGGGGCGGTCCTCGGCAACACGGCTGGACGTGTGCTTCACATTTACCACCGCGCTCTGGACCGCTGGCTTCTGCCGGGTGGTCATGTTGAGACCGACGACAGCAGTCTCCTTGCTGCCGCGCTGCGGGAGTTGGCCGAGGAGACCGGTACTCCGCTGTCGGCGGTGACTCCGGTGGCACGGCGGCCGGTGCACATCGATGCCCACCGCATCCCGGCCAACCCGCCAAGGGGGAGCCGGAGCATCGGCACTTCGACTTCCGTTTCCTCTTCCGTACGTCGGCCGATGTCGTCGAGGTGCAGACCGAGGAGGTCACCGCGGCCGCGTGGCGGGACGTGGCGTTCATGCGGGACGCTTGCCTGCGCGAGCGTGTGTGGGACGCGCTGTGTTGACCGGTCTGCGTACGGCAGCAGGGGGCGCCCGGCGTCGCGGCACCGGGCGCCCTCCTGCATGTCCGGCTAGGAAGTGGCCGCCGCCGCGTCCGCCGTCTGGGCGCGCAGGGCGCGTTCCACGCCCGCGCGGGATTCCGAGACCAGGCGGCGCAGGGCCGCGTTGGGCTCGGCGGCGGTCAGCCAGGCGTCCGTCCTGTCGAGGGTCTCGCCGGAGACCTGGATGCCGGGGTAGAGGCCCACCGCGATCTGCTGGGCCATCTCGTGCGAGCGCGAGGCCCAGACGTCCGCCAGGGCCTCGAAGTACCGGTCCGTGTACGGAGCCAGCAGTTCCCGCTGGTCGGTCTGGACGAAGCCGGCGATGACGGCCTCCTGGAGGGCGTTCGGCAGCTTGTCGGACTCCACGACCGACGCCCACGCCTCCGCCTTGGCCTCCTCGGTGGGGCGGGCCGCACGGGCGGTGGCGGCGTGACGTTCGCCCGCCGCCGTCTTGTCCCGCTCGTACTCGCCCTCGATCTCCGCCTCGTCGAACCGGCCCACCGCCGCCAGCCGCTGCACGAACGTCCAGCGCAGCTCGGTGTCCACGGCCAGACCCTCGACGGTCTGCGTACCGGCCAGCAGCGCCTCCAGCAGGTCCAGCTGCTCCGGGGTGCGGGCGGTCGCCGCGAAGGCGCGCGCCCACGCCAGCTGGTGGTCACTGGCCGGCTCGGCGGACCGCAGGTGGGCCAGCGTGGCGTCGGTCCAGCGGGCCAGCAGGGTCTCGCGGGCGGCGGGGTCGGCGTACAGGTCGAGGGCCAGCTTCACCTGGCGGTGCAGCGACTGCACGACACCGATGTCGGACTCCTTTCCGATGCCCGACAGCACGAGCGACAGGTAGTCACGCGCGGCGAGTTCCGCGTCCCGGGTCATGTCCCAGGCGGAGGCCCAGCACAGCGCACGGGGGAGCGACGACTCGAAGTCGCCCAGGTGCTCGGTCACGAAGGCCAGGGACTGCTCGTCCAGGCGGACCTTGGCGTAGGACAGGTCGTCGTCGTTGAGGAGCACGACCGCCGGGCGGCGCTTGCCGGCCAGCTCCGGTACGGCGGTCAGCTCGCCGTCGACGTCCAGTTCGACGCGGTCGCCGCGCACCAGCTTGCCGCTCGCCTCGTCGAGGTCGTACAGGCCGATCGCGATGCGGTGCGGGCGCAGGGTCGGCTCGCCCTTCGCCCCGGCCGGGAGCGCGGGGGCCTCCTGGCGGACGGCGAAGGAGGTGATGACACCATTGCCGTCCGTTTCGATCTCCGGGCGCAGGACGTTGATGCCGGCCGTCTCCAGCCACTGCTTCGACCACGCCTTCAGATCGCGGCCGGAGGTCTCCTCCAGGGCGCCCAGCAGATCGGACAGGCGCGTGTTGCCGTACGCGTGGCGCTTGAAGTACGCCTGCACGCCCCGGAAGAACTCGTCCTCGCCGACGTACGCGACGAGCTGCTTCAGCACCGAAGCGCCCTTGGCGTACGTGATGCCGTCGAAGTTGACGAGCACGTCGTCCAGGTCACGGATGTCGGCCATGATCGGGTGCGTGGACGGCAGCTGGTCCTGGCGGTAGGCCCAGGTCTTCATCTGGTTCGCGAACGTCGTCCAGGAGTGGGGCCACTTCGAGCCGGGCGCGTCGGCCTGGCAGGCGGCCTCCGCGAAGGTGGCGAACGACTCGTTCAGCCACAGGTCGTTCCACCACTCCATGGTGACCAGGTCGCCGAACCACATGTGGGCCAGCTCGTGCAGGATCGTCGCGGCCCGCACCTCGTACGCGGCGTCCGTCACCTTCGAACGGAACACGTACTGGTCGCGGATCGTCACCGCGCCCGCGTTCTCCATCGCGCCCGCGTTGAACTCCGGCACGAACAGCTGGTCGTACTTCTCGAACGGGTACGCGTAGTCGAACTTCTCCTGGAACCACTCGAAGCCCTGCCGCGTGACGTCGAAGATCGCGTCGGCGTCGAGGAACTCGGCGAGCGAGGGCCGGCAGTAGAGGCCGAGCGGCACGGACTGGCCGTCCTTCTCGTACACGCTGTGGACGGAGTGGTACGGGCCGACGATCAGCGCCGTGATGTACGACGAGATGCGCGGCGTCGGCTCGAAGACCCAGACGTTGTCCCGCGGTTCGGGCGTGGGCGAGTTGGAGACGACCGTCCAGCCCTCCGGCGCCTTCACGGTGAACTGGAAGGTCGCCTTCAGGTCGGGCTGCTCGAAGCTCGCGAAGACGCGGCGGGCGTCCGGCACCTCGAACTGGGTGTACAGGTACGCCTGGTCGTCGACCGGGTCGACGAAGCGGTGCAGACCCTCACCCGTGTTGGTGTAGGCGCAGTCGGCCTCCACGCGGAGGACGTTGCGGCCCCTCAGCAGGCCCGGCAGGGCGATACGGGAGTCCGCGAAGACCTCGGCGGGGTCGAGGGAGTCACCGTTGAGGGTCACCTCGTGCACGGCCGGAGCGACCAGGTCGATGAAGGACTCCGCGCCGTCGCCGTCCTCGGCGACGTCGAAGCGCACCGTGGTCACGGACCGGTAGGTGCCGCCCTCCTGAGCGCCGGAGAGATCGAGATCGATCTCGTACGAGTCAACGGTCAGCAGCTTCGCCCGCTGCTGCGCCTCTTCGCGAGTCAGGTTTGTGCCAGGCACGCGGTCATCTCCTCGTTATGTGTGGGTTGCGTCATCCTTCCACGCGAGATCGGGATCGGGCGATGACGGAGCCGGACCATGGGGATACCCCTGTGTCGGAGCCGGCGGAAGGGGCTGTGCTATGGCGTCCGAATTCCGCCGGTGATGTGCACCGGCAGGGACGAGTCTGGACGGCATGACGAACCGGACAACGAACCAGACGTTCACCGCCCATGCCGTTCCCGCGCCGGTCGTGAAGGAACTGCTGGTCACGGACGACGCGGGCCGCGCGGCCGTCCCGTTCACCGACGACGAGGGCGGTGCCCCGCTCCGCTGCTGCCTGCGGCGCAGCCGCCCCGGCGAGCGGCTCGCCCTCGTGTCGTACGCGCCCCTGCGCCGCTGGGCGGCGGCCACGGGCGTGGACCCGGGCGCGTACGACGAGCAGGGACCCGTCTTCCTCCACGCGGCGGAGTGCGCGGGGCCCGCGGGCGGAGACCTCCCCTTCACCCACGCCCACCGCACCCTGCGCCGCTACTCCGCCGACGGCCGCATCGTGGGCGGACGGCTCGTGGCGGCGCCGGAGGACTTCGCACCGGCCCTCGGCGAGGCGTTCGCCGACCCCGGGGTGGCGCTGGTGCACGTCCGGGCCGTCGAGCACGGCTGCTTCCTGTACGAGGTCAGGCGGGGCTGACCGCCGTCGCCCGGACGGCGGGACGAAGAAGCAGCGGGCGGCCCCGGTCCGGGGCCGCCCGCCGCTCACGTCGTCGTCGGCGTCAGCCGCGCAGCTCCTGCGCCACCAGCTCCGCGATCTGCACGGCGTTCAGCGCCGCGCCCTTGCGGAGGTTGTCGTTGGAGACGAACAGCGCCAGGCCGTTGTCCACCGTCTCGTCGGGGCGGATGCGGCCGACGTACGACGGGTCCTGGCCGGCCGCCTGGAGCGGCGTGGGGATGTCGGTGAGGACGACACCGGGGGCGTCCGCGAGCAGCTCGGTCGCGCGCTCGACGCTGATCGGGCGGGCGAAACGGGCGTTGATCTGCAGCGAGTGGCCGGAGAAGACCGGGACGCGCACACAGGTGCCGGAGACCTTGAGCGCGGGGATCTCCAGGATCTTGCGGGACTCGTTGCGCAGCTTCTGCTCCTCGTCGGTCTCGTTCAGACCGTCGTCGACGAGGTTGCCGGCGAGAGGCAGCACGTTGAAGGCGATGGGGCGCTTGTAGACGCCGGGCTCGGGGAAGTCGACCGCCGCGCCGTCGTGGGTCAGCTTGTCGGCCTCGTCGACCACCTTCTGGGTCTGGCCGTGCAGCTCCGCGACGCCCGCGAGACCGGAGCCGGACACCGCCTGGTAGGTGGCGACGACCAGGGCCTCCAGGCCCGCCTCCGCGTGCAGCGGACGCAGCACCGGCATCGCGGCCATCGTGGTGCAGTTCGGGTTGGCGATGATGCCCTTGGGGCGGTTCGCGATGGCGTGCGGGTTGACCTCGGAGACGACGAGGGGGACCTCGGGGTCCTTGCGCCAGGCGGAGGAGTTGTCGATCACCACGGCGCCCTGCCCGGCGACCTTCTCGGCCAGCGCCTTCGAGGTCGCGCCGCCCGCGGAGAACAGCACGATGTCCAGGCCGGTGTAGTCGGCGGTGGACGCGTCCTCCACCGTCACGCCGTCCAGCTCGGTGCCGGCCGAACGGGCCGAGGCGAACAGGCGCAGCTCCGTGACCGGGCCAAGGGAATTGGATGCAGCCCGCTCCTTGAGGATCCTGCGCATGACCGTGCCCACCTGACCGGTGGCTCCGACGATTCCGACCCTCACGGCGACTCCCTACTGCGTCCTGATTCGTACCTGATGTGCCTGGCCGAGGCTCTTCCATGATGCGGCCGACCACGGCCCGCCTGTCCAATTCTTTGCCGCTTTGCCCGCCCACTGGGACGGCAGGGCGGTGCGCGCGGGTTGCGGACCTTCGGCCGTCACCCCGCTGAGCTGCAGGAATTCAGCCCATGGGGGGCGTGGACCGCAAGGTCCCCTGCCCGGTCCGCCCTCGCCCACACGGAGATGTGATGTACGCCTCGGCGGCATCCGGAAAAGTCGCGTGAACGTTCCGGGCGGGAGCGGCGTCGTAGGAGAAACAGCGTGAGGGGGGTGGCCAGTGCTGCGCGGAAGGGCCCGGCGCGGCCGGGGGTCGCACGTCGCCGACGACGACCCGCTGGACGCGGCGCAGGAACGCCGGGTGCGGGCGGTGCTCGCACTGGGCGGGGTGCCGCAGGCGGACCTGCCGGACGGGGTGCAGCAGGTCCGTCTGCGGCTGCTGGAGCGTGCCGCGAGCGGCCGGGAGGCGCCGCGGGACGTCTCGGCGTGGGCGGCGGTCGTCGCCTCCAACCTCGCCATGGACTGGCACCGGGCCAAACGCCGCCAGGAGCGGCTCGGGGAGCGGCTGGCCGCGCTGCGGCCGGCGGAGGCGACCTCCGGCGAGGAGACCAGCCTGCTCTCCCTGGCCGTCGCCCGGGGCCTGGACCAGCTGCCCGACGCGCAGCGGCAGGTCGTGGTGCTGCGGTTCTACGCCGACCTGCCGGTGCGTTCCATAGCCGATCAGCTCGGCGTTCCGGAGGGCACGGTCAAGAGCAGGCTGCACACGGCGGTGCGTGCGCTGCGCGCCCGCCTGCACGATGACGAGGTGGTGTGACATGACCGCCCACGACGAGGCCGAGTACGACGGCATGGACGCTCTGATGGCCGCCCTCCTCGACGAGCCGCTGCCGGAGGAGGCCCGGCGGGACCCGGCGTTCCTGGCCGGGCACGCGGCGGCCGTCGCCGATCTCGCGCTCCTCCGCGAACAGCTGACGGCGATCGGCGACGCCCTCGCCGGCCCGGGGGACGCCGCTCCCTCGGGGCGACACACGGCCGCTCACCCCGGGAAGCGGCCGGCCACCGACCCCGGACCGGCCCGCACCACGGGGCCACACCCGCCAGCCACCCCGGAACCCGAGAACCCGACGACGTCCCCCGTCCCGCTGAGCCCCCCGCCTGCCCGCCCCGGGACGGGACAGGAGCCCGGCGCAGTCCCCCAGCCCGCCGCCGACCCGGGCCCCGGCACGCCACCGGGCCCCCGGGGCGGGCCGGAGACGGCCGGTGAGGGGCTTGAGCCGGTCGTGGGGCAGGGTGCCGGGGCGATGCCGGGCCTTCGGGGCGGCGTGGAGCCGGGGGATGTGCCGGGGGCCGGGGAGGGTCCGCAGGCCGGTGAGGGGCTCGGGCCGGTCGTGGGGCAGGGTGCCGGGGCGATGCCGGGCCTTCGGGGCGGCGTGGAGCCGGGGGATGTGCCGGGGGCCGGGGAGGGTCCGCAGGCCGGTGAGGGGCTCGGGCCGGTCGTGGGGCAGGGTGCCGGGGCGATGCCGGGCCTTCGGGGCGGCGTGGAGCCGGGGGATGTGCCGGGGGCCGGGGAGGGTCCGCAGGCCGGTGAGGGGCTCGCGCCGGTCGTGGCGCAGGGTGCCGGGGCGGCGCCGGGCCTCCGGGGCGGCGCGGAGCCGGGGGCCGGCGACGGTCCGCAGGCCGGTGAGGGGCTCGCGCCTCTCGTGGGGCGGAGCCCCGGAACCTCGCCCGGTCCCCGGGTCGGGCCGGGGAGCCGGCGGCGTGTGGGTGGCCACCGGTCCCGTGGGCCCGGGCCGTACCGGGCGCGGCGTCGGGGTGGGAAGGCCGTCCTCGGAGGGCTGGTCGCCGCTGCCGCCGCCGGGTTCGTTCTCGGCATGGGCTGGCTCGTGTCGCAGGGTGGGGTCGGCGGCGCGGAGGACTCGGCGGGGCGCAAGGCCGCCGCCGACTCCAAGGAGGGGGGCGGTGTCGCCTTCGGCGGCCCCGGCTACCTCGCGTGCGCGGGTCTCGTCGCCGAGGGATCGGTGGCGGCGGTGGACCAGGTGCCGGGGGCGCCCGCCGGCACGGAGCGCGTCACCGTGCGGGTGAGCCGGTACTACAAGGGCGAAGGGGAGGTCACGTTCCTCCAGGACGTCGTCGAGGCGACCCCGCTGAGCCCGGGCGACCGCGTACTGGTCGGCATGCCCCTCGACGGCGACCGCCCCGACGCGGTGATCGTCGGCGAGGCGGAGATCGCCCGGGAGCGGGCCCGGATCATCGCCTCGCTCCCCGCCTCACGCTCCCTGACCTGCGGCTGAGGGGGACGGCCGAGGGACGGCGAAGGGGCGGGCGCCCGTACGGACGCCCGCCCCTGACGTGTCGGCCGGCCCGTTACGGGACGACCTTCTCGATCGCCACGTTGCCGACGCCCGCGACCGTGCCGCGCGCGTTCACCAGCTGCACGCGCCCGAAGAACGCCCGTCCCTCGGGAGCCGCCGCCGCGACGGTGACGTCGCCGGAGACGGTGGCCGAGTCGCCCGTGCCGAGCTTCACCGGCGCGGAACCGTCGACGCCGACGGAACCGAGCGAGGCGGCGAAGAACACGTCCAGGTAGTCGTAGTCCGTGGAACCGGCCGGGACCGAGTAGCCCACGACCTCGACGGTGTACTCACCGGCCGCCGGGGAGGCGATGGACACCGACTCCTCCGAGTCGCCGTCCGCGGACTGGGCGACCTCGTTGCCGTCCTTGTCGTAGACCGTCAGGTCCAGGTCGGCGGAGGCGTCCGAGACGTTGCCGATGGCCACGTCGAGGGACGCGGCACCCTCGGGCACCTCGACCTTCGTCGTGTGCGTCTCACCCGTGCGGATCGCCGGGCGGTCGGTCTTGGACGAGCCGAGCGGCCCGCCGACCAGCTTGCCCTCCAGCGCCGCGAGCTCGTTCGTCACCTTCCACGAGACGGCGGCCGGCGTGCCGACCTTCGCCTCTGGCACGGTCACGGTCTCCGGGTCGAAGGCCGCGCCGAGCACGGCGACGTCCAGCTTGTACGGGTTGTCGAGCAGCGGCGACGTGCGGCGCGACTCGACCTCGATCTCCCAGACACCCGGCTGCGGGTCCGCGTACGAACGCACGTCGGGGCGGCAGGTGTTGGCCGGGTTGTCGTAGTTCGGGTAGCAGTTGATCGTCGACGTCGGGTCGGCCGGGACGCCGTACGGGTGAATGGCGATGAACCGGGTCTGGCTCTTGCCCTTCAGCCCGCTCATCGCGATCTCCAGCGTCCTCGCGCCCTCGGGCACGGTGACGAAGTAGGAGGTCGTGCTGTTGCGCTGGGCCGTGCCCGAGGCGGAGAACGTGTGCTCCAGCGGCGCGGAGACCACCACGGTGGTGAGGATCTGCCGGTCGACACCCTCCGTGCGCGGGTCGTCGACCTCCAGGATCGCGCTCTTGATGCCGGCCGAGCCGGGCGCGGCCTGCACCTTGACGGTCACCGGCTCGTTCAGCGGCAGCCGGATGTCGTCGTCGCCGAGGATCCGGAAGGTGCGGCCCTCGTTGTTCTCGATGTCGAGCTCGTGACGGATCGCGCGGTCCGGTCCGGACGTACGGGTGATCGTGATGTCGTACGTCTTCTTCTTGCCCGCCTTCAGGCCGCCCTCGCGGTCGTAGAGGCCGGTGCCGAAGCCGGGGGTCTTCAGGAACTGGTCGATCGCGGTGTCGACCGGCGCCTTCACCGTGTACTGGTGCGCGGTGGCGTCGTCACGGATGGCGTCCCAGGCGTCCTCGATGTCGATGAGGCCGGCGCCCTCCTCGTAGGCCTGCACACCGCGGATGTGCTCGGCGGTGGAGGTGAGGGCGGTGCGCAGCTTCGCCGGGGTGAGGTCGATGCGCTTCTGCTTCGCGGCGGACAGCAGCAGCGCGGAGGCTCCGGCGGCCTGCGGAGAGGCCATCGAGGTGCCCTGCAGCATGCCGTAGCCGGCCGGGAGGTCGTAGCCGGCCTCGGCGACCGGGGCGCCCGGCAGCCAGGTCTGGATGGTGTTGATCGCCGCGCCGGGCGCGACCAGCGTCGGCGTGAAGCCGCCGTCCTCACGCGGGCCGCGCGAGGAGAAGGGCATCATGTCGTACTTGGTGCGCACCTCCGAGCCGTAGTTGGCGGCCCAGGTCTCGCGGGAGACGGACGCGCCGACGGAGATGACCTTGTCGGCGAGGCTGGGGTCGCCGATGGTGTTGGCGCCGGGGCCGGAGTTGCCCGCGGAGATCACCAGCTGGACGCCGTAGGTGTCGATCAGGCGGTTGTAGAGCTCCACGCGGGCGTTGTTGCCGTCGTTGAGCGCCGGCAGACCGCCGATGGACATGTTGACGATGTCGACGCCGCGCTTGGTGACGAGGTCGATCATGCCCTCGGTGAGCGCGACGTTGGTGCAGCCGCCGGACCAGGTGCAGGCGCGGGAGGAGACCAGCTTGGCGCCGGGGGCGGCGCCGTCCATCCGCCCGCCGAACAGGCCGTTGGCGGCGGTGATGCCGGCGACGTGGGAGCCGTGCGACCCCTCGATGACACCGATGTTGACGAAGTCGGCCTTCTTGCCGACCCAGTCACCGCCGTAGGGGTCCATCGGGACGTCCTTGCGGATCTCCACGACGAACGGCTGGCGCTCGACGACGTCGGTCTTCGGGTCGTCGGTGCCGAAGTACCCGATCTGGAAGCCGTCCTTGTACGGCTTCATCGGGGTGTCGTCGCCGAAGTCCTGGTTGTTGTTCAGGTCGACGCGCACCGTGCCGGCGGCGGCGTCGTAGAGCACGCCCCAGGAGTCGGTGGTGTCGCCGTCGCGGTTGGCGTCACCGGCCGCGTCGCCGCCGGTGGTGTACGACTCCAGGAAGGTGCTGACCTGGTAGGAACCCTCCGGTGCCGTCCAGGTCGTGCCGCCGTAGGTGAAGGTCGGTCCGGAGACGGAGGAGACCATCGGACGCCAGGTCCGGTCGTTGTCGACGATCGGGTCGGTCGCCGTCACCCAGTCGACGATCTTGCGCTCGCCCGTGGTGGTCTTCTGCAGCGCCGGGTGGCCGAGGTCCACGCCGGAGTCGAGGATGCCGATGGTGACGCCGCGGCCGTCCGCCTTCGGGTTGTCCTCGACGAACTCGACGGCGCCGGTCTCGAAGGACGGGTTGTACGGGTTCTTCGCGGGGGTCCGCCGGTCGGGACCGCTGTAGGTCCGGCCGCTGTGTCCGCGGTCCTTGCCCGCGGCGCGCTCGGTGGTGTCCGCGGCGGGCGTCGGGTCGTCCAGCGGGATCTCGTCGCGCAGGTCGACACCGTGCACGGAGGAGAGCTTGGTGGCGGCGGCGATCGCCGCGTCGGCCTTGCCGGTGGGGACGGTGGCGCGGACGTAGCCGAGCTTGTCGTCGGTCCGGCCGACCGAGCCGCCCTTGACGGCGTCCAGCTGCTCGGCGACCTGCTCGGTCTTTCCGGGCGCGGTGGCGATCATCATCGTGACGTGCTTGGCGCCGTCGGCCTTGGCCTCGGCGAGCAGGTCCGCGTCGTCCGCACCGAGCTTGTCGTCGGCGGACTTGACGTCGGCGTCGGCCGGCGCGGCGGGCGGCGTGTCGGCGGCGAGGGCCACCGGTACCGGCCCGGCCGCGGCGAGCGCGGCGACGAGGCCGGCGGCCACGGCTATGCGGGCCGCGCGTCTGGTCCCCGATATGGGGTCGCGCTGGGGGGTGTGGGTCATCGGCATCCCTTGTAAGTAAAGGAACGATCGGGAGCGACCGGAGCCGATCGACCCTGGCCGCGACGGTCCGGAACACGAGCCCGGACGATCGTTGAGCCTTACGCAAGGGGCGGATGTTTGGGGAGGGTTGGCCGAAACGAAATGGATGTGTGGGGAAAACCCCCGGTGTGCTTATGGGGAGATGGAGCCCGAAGCCGACAAGTCGCCCATGCGTACGTAGGGTCAGGCGTCCTTCGTGCGCGCGTAGTGCCGGGACGCCTTCGCCCGGTTGCCGCACGACGCCATGGAGCACCAGCGGCGGGTGCCGTTGCGCGAGGTGTCGAAGAAGTGCAGCGTGCACGCCTCGTGGGCGCAGGCGCGGATCCGGTCGGGCGCAGCGTTCAGCAGCCGGAGGTAGTCGCGGGCGGCGAGCCAGGCCGGACCCCAGGAGGCGTCGTCGAACTCGGGCCGCTCGCCCGGCCCGTCCGCGGTGAGCGTGGCCCGGATCCGTCCGTGCGCCAGCACGGCGTCCACGGCCTCGGCTCCCTGGCCGGACGCGTCCCCCTCCACCGCCGCCAGCAGGGCGTCCCGCGCCCGAAGGGTGTGCCGCAGGGTCGCCGTGTCGGCGGGGAACCGGCCGCCCAGTCCGTTGGCGTCGAGCCACACCGCGAGCCCGTCGGTGCCGTCGAGCAGGTCCTGCGTGCCGGTGCCCCGGACCCACCGCGTGTTGAGCAGGTCGAGTGCGAGCGGCTCGCCGGTGAGCGGCCGCGGGTCGGTGCGGTCCGGGTCGGACATGGGGGCTCCCTTCCGAGCTAACCCCTCAAGGGTACGTGACCGGTTGCCCGAGCTGTGCGGAGAGCAGTGCCGGACTTCCCGCCTCCGGGTTAACGTCCCCTGATGCGACGAAAGTTGAGGGTGGCGGCCTACGCCGTGGTGGTGCGCGACGGACAGTTTCTGCTCGCCCGGTCCCCGGGGCCCGGCGGCGTCCCCGAGTGGGTGCTGCCGGGCGGGGGCATGGAGCACGGCGAGGACCCGCACGACACCGTGCGCCGGGAGGTCGAGGAGGAGACCGGCTACCTGATCGAGGTCACCGGCCTGCTCGGCGTGGACTCCACCCGTCACACCCTTCCCGGCCGCCTCGGCCGCGCAGTCGACCAGCACGGCGTACGGCTGGTCTACGAGGGCCGCGTCACCGGCGGCGAGCTCCGCGACGAAGTCGGCGGCTCCACGGAGCTCGCCGCCTGGCAGCCCCTCGACGCCGTCCCGGGCCTGGTCCGCGTCGGCCTGGTCGACATCGCCCTGCGGTTGTGGCGCGAACGTCCGGCCGCGGGTCGGGTGAAGCCCGTCGAGGGGTAGCCGCGCGCCCGGCGGGCCGGTCCGGGGGAGGGCGACGGCTCCGCGGGGTCCGCACGGCACCCCCTAGGGCCCGTCGTCACATTCCCGTCTGCCGGGCGACGCCATGCACGCACTCTCGCCGCACCGGGCCCTGACCCGAGTACATCCAGTACGAGGCTCAGGGCCCGGCGCGGCGAGAGCACGCACCTGACGCCGCCCGGCCCGCCCTTCGGGCGGACGACGGGAATGTGACGACGGGCCCTAGCGCGGCAGGGCCACGACGTACGCCGCCGGGTCGCGGTCGGCCGAGGCCATCAGGGCCGTGCGGACCACCGCCGCCTGTTGCTCCATCGCGTCCCGGAGCTTGCGCGGGGTGAGGTGCACCACCGTGATGCCCAGACGTTCCAGGTGTTCGCGCTTGCGGGTGTACTCCGCCCACTCGGCGTCGTCCTCGGGGCGCCGGCCCGGGCGGGGTGCACGGGTGTCCAGCTCGACCGCCACCGCCTGGTCGGGCCAGTACGCGTCCACACCGCCCAGAGGAGGGCCGCCCGGGAGGCGCAGGTCGACGTTCCAGCACGGGTCCGGCAGGCCGTGATCGCGGACCATGCGGTACAGCCGCGCCTCCGCCAGCGTCCGGCCCTCGGCCAGCAGCGAGTCCACCGCGTCCACCACGTGCGGCCGGTTCAGCAGCTTCGCGCCGGTCAGCTCCCGCACCACCGCCGCCGGCTCGCAGTGGCCGCCCCGCACCGCCTCCGTCAGCAGCCGTCGTACGATGCCCGCGTCCTCCAGACCCGCCACCGCGTCGGCCAGGGCGCGCGGGACCGGCGCCACCGGCAGGCCCGTGACCTGCTCGGGGACGGGCAGGTCGGCGGTGCGGACGACGCGGGCGCAGCCCGTCGAGCGCAGCCGGCGCAGCCGCGGGACCAGGACGTCGAAGGCCTCCAGGGACGGCAGCGGGGGAGCGGAGGAGAAGCCGTGGAGGGTCAGCGCGGCCAGCCCGCTGATCATCACCTCGCCGTAGGGGGACGCGGGCGGCGCGTCCGCGCCGGGCTGGACGGGGACGCTCGCGGTCCGCTCCCGCGCCGCGTACAGCAGTACGGCGTGCAGGCGCTCCTCACTGGTCGGCGGGCCGGGGTGGAGCAGCACGACGCCCGGCAGGAGCTGCTGCCAGGGTCCCCCGGGGCGGCACTGCTCTCCGGCCTCCGCGGCCGAGACGCCGTGGGCGCGGAGCTGTGCGTGGGTCAGCACACGCCGTCCGGTGCCGGTGGAGAGGTGGTGCAGGGGGCGGGGGGAGAGCGGGGTGTTGTGGTTCATGCCCGGCAATTTCCCGTCTCCGGGCGGTCCCTGAACCCCTGTTACAGGCTCGTCGACAAATGAGGACAAGCATGCGCTAAAGGACGCCTGTTCGGATACCGAAAACCCCTGGTCCGTTCGTGTCCGGGCCAGGGGTTACGGCTGTTATTGACTGAATTCCGTAACGATGACGGAACGCCCAATCATGGGCCAAAGCTACGCGTTCGCAGAGGCGCGCGGCTCCGGCGTGCGCGCCTCAGCCGCCGGCGGCGGCCCGGTCGCACTCCTGGCCGCGCAGCGCACGGGCCAGGTCGTCCCGGGCCTCCAGGACCAGGCGGCGCAGCGCCGGGGCGGCGTCCTCGTGGGCGGTGAGCCACGCGTCCGTCGCGTCCAGCGTCTCCTGCGAGTCCTGGAAGGAGGGGAACAGGCCCCGCACCACGTGCATGCCGATCTGGATCGACCGCTCCGTCCACACCCGCTCGATCGCCGCGAAGTACTTCTCCGTGTACGGGGCGGTCAGCTCCCGCTGGGAAGGCTGGGCGAAGCCCGCGATCGTCGCCTCCACCAGCGCGTTGGACAGCGTGTCGGACTCCACCACCTGCGCCCAGCACTGCGCCTTGACCGCCGCCGACGGGCGGGCGGCCAGACAGCGCACGTGGTGCCGCTTGCCGGACGCGGTGTCGTCCCGGGCCAGCTCCTCGTCCAGCCGCTTCTCGTCCGCCGCCCCGTGTGCGGCCAGCGGCTCCAGGAACGCCCAGCGCAGCTCCTGGTCCACCTCCAGTCCCTCGACCGCCGAGGTGCCGTCCAGCAGCGAGGCCAGCAGCTCGAAGTCGGCCGGCGCGTCGGCCGTGTGGGCGAAGAACCGCGCCCAGGCCAGCTGGTGTTCGCTCCCCGCCTCCGCGGCGTACAACTGGGACACGGCACCCTCGGCGAGCCGTCGGCCGGCCTGCTCCCGCAGCTCGGGCGCGGTGTAGTGCACCGCCGCCGACTCGGCCCACGCGTGCAGCATCTGCAGCACGCCGATGTCGGACTCCCGGTCGGCGAACCTCAGCACCAGGTCGATGAACTCCCGGGCCGGAAGCAGCGCGTCCCGCGTCATGTTCCACAGCGCCGACCAGCACAGGGCGCGGGCGAGCGGGTCGGTCAGCGCGCCCAGGTACTCCCGCAGCGTCACCAGCGACGTCTCGTCGAAGCGGGTCTTGCAGTACGTCAGGTCGTCGTCGTTGACCAGCACCAGCTCCGGCGCGTCCGCGCCCGCCAGCTCCGCCACGACCGTACGCGGGCCCTCGACGTCCGTCTCGGCCTGCGCGTACCGCTCGAGGGTGCCGGACCCCGTGCGCCGGTAGAGGCCCACCGCCACCCGGTGCGGGCGCAGTTCGGGATGCGACTCGGCGGCCTCCTGCACGATCGCGAGCTCGTCGATCCCGCCGTCGGCGGTCAACAGCACCTGCGGGGTCAGCGAGTTGACGCCCGCCGCCTGCAGCCAGGACCGGGCCCACGCGCCCATGTCCCGCCCGCTGGTCTCCTCCAGGACCGACAGCAGGTCACCGAGGCGCGTGTTGCCGTACGCGTGCCGCTTGAAGTAGCGCCGGGCGCCCTCCAGGAACGCGTCCTGGCCGACGTACGCCACCAGCTGCTTGAGCACCGAGGCGCCCTTGGCGTACGTGATGCCGTCGAAGTTGAGCTTGGCGTCCTGGAGGTCGCGGATGTCCGCGGTGATCGGGTGCGTGGAGGGCAGCTGGTCCGCCCGGTAGGCCCACGCCTTGCGGCGGTTGGCGAAGGTGATCCAGCCGTCGGTGAAGCGGGTCGCGCCGACCAGCGAGAACGCGCCCATGAAGTCGGCGAAGGACTCCTTGAGCCACAGGTCGTCCCACCACTCCATGGTGACCAGGTCGCCGAACCACATGTGCGCCATCTCGTGCAGGACGACGTTCGCCCGGCCCTCGTACGACGCCCGGGTGACCTTGCCCCGGAAGATGAACTCCTCGCGGAAGGTGACCATCCCCGGGTTCTCCATCGCGCCCAGGTTGTACTCGGGCACGAACGCCTGGTCGTACTTCCCGAACGGGTACGGGTAGTCGAAGTGGTCGTGGAAGAAGTCCAGGCCCTGCTTGGTCACGAGGAACACGTCGTCGGCGTCGAAGTGCGGCGCGAGACCCTTGCGGCACATCGCGCCGAGCGGGATCCGCAGACGCGTGCCGTCCTCGAACTCCCGCTCGTAGGTGTCCGTCACATAGTGGTACGGGCCCGCGACCACACAGGTGATGTACGTCGAGATCGGCTTGGTCTCGGCGAACCGCCACACACCGTCGGTGAGCTCACCGGCACCGTTGCTCCACACGGTCCAGCCCTCGGGCGCCCGCACCTCGAACCGGTACGGGGCCTTGAGGTCGGGCTGCTCGAAGTTGGCGAAGACGCGCCGGGAGTCGGCCGGCTCGTACTGGGTGTAGAGGTACACCTCGCCGTCCTCGGGGTCGACGAAGCGGTGCATGCCCTCGCCGGTGCGGGAGTAGGCGCACTGCGCGTCGACGACGAGTTCGTTCTCGGCGGCGAGGTCCTCCAACTGGATCCGGGTGCCGTCGAAGACCTCCCCCGGGTCGAGGTCCCGCCCGTTGAGGGAGACGGCCGTGACGCTCGGCGCGATCAGGTCGGCGAAACTGCCGGCGCCCGGCTCGGCGCAGCGGAACCGCACGGTGGTCACGGAGCGAAACGTGCGCGGACCCTCACCGCCGCTCTCGCCGACCGCGGAGCGCAGGTCGAGGGACACCTCGTACCCGTCGACGGACAGCAGGGCTGCCCGCTCCCGGGCCTCGTCGCGGGCAAGATTCTCACCGGGCACGGGCGGACTCCTCATGCGTCGTCGACATGGATGAACAGCACCGATCCTGCCATGTGCCCCTGACGCCGGGGCAGCCGGGAATGACCGGGACGAGCTGCGGCGTTCTCCCTCCGAGATACCGTCTTCACGAGGAGTGACATGTCGGACAAGTCCCCCGCCACGCCCGTCGACTTCTGGTTCGACCCGCTGTGCCCCTGGGCCTGGATGACGTCCCGCTGGGTGCTGGAGGTGGAGAAGGCGCGCGACATCGAGGTCCGCTGGCACCTGATGAGTCTCGCGGTCCTCAACGAGGACAAGCTCGACGAGCTTCCCGCCGAGTACCGCGAGATGCTCGAGGTCAAGGCCTGGGGCCCGGTGCGGGTGGTCATCGCGGCCCAGCAGGAGCACGGCCCCGAGGTGCTCGGCGACCTCTACACCGCGCTCGGCACCCGTATCCACAACCAGGGCGAGGGCCCGGAGAAGGAGACGGTCGCCGCCGCCCTGAAGGACGTGGGTCTGCCCGACTCCCTCATGGAGCACTGGGACTCCACCCCGTACGAGCCGGAGCTGCGCGCCTCCCACAAGGAGGGCATCGAGAAGGTGGGCCAGGAGGTCGGCACCCCGGTCATCGCCGTCCCCGGCCCCGACGGCGAGGAGATCGCCTTCTTCGGCCCGGTCGTCACTCCCGCCCCCAAGGGTGAGGAGGCCGTCCGCCTGTGGGACGGCACCCTCGCGGTGGCCTCCGTCCCCGGCTTCTACGAGATCAAGCGCACGCGGACGAAGGGGCCGGACTTCAGCAACCTGTGAACGGCGCCCCGGATCGCCGGAAGCCCTCGCGAGTCACTTCCTCGCGAGGGCTTCCCCTTTTCCGCCTGCCGGGTGAACGGTGAGAAGACGATCACGAGGCAGCCTTATTGCAACTAGGTTGCAACTACACGCTAGCAGCGGGAAGGGTCGTCCGTGAGCCCCGAGCACGCAAAACGGCCCCGCGTGTCCACGCGGGGACCGTCGGCGGGGGCGTCAGCTCCGGGCGCGCGCCCGCTGCCAGGCGTATCCGACCGCCGCCAGGGCCAGCGTCATCCCGCCCGTCGAGTACAGCTGCACACGGGTGTCCGGCTCCCGTGCCATGAGGACGAAGACCGCCGCCATACCGGCCAGCGCCACCCACGTCAGCCACGGGTACGCCCACATCCGCACCACCAGCTTTCCGGGCGCCTCGCGCTCGAGCCGGCGGCGCAGCCGCAGCTGGGAGACGGCGATGAAGATCCAGACGACCAGGATCACCGCCCCGATCATGTTCAGCAGCCAGGCGAAGACGTCGTCCGGCCGCCAATAGCTCAGCAGCACGCACAGGAAGCCGAAGACCGAGGAGGCCAGCACGGCGATCCGCGGCACCCCGCCCGACACCCGGCCGAGCGCCTTCGGGCCCTGGCCGCGCTGGACCAGCGAGTAGCCGATGCGCGAGGCGCCGTAGATGTTGGCGTTCATCGCGGACAGCAGCGCGACCAGCACCACGACGTTCATCAGCTGACCGGCGCCGGGGATGCCGAGGGTGTCCAGGGCGGCGACGTAGGGGCCGTTCTCGACGACCGCCGGGGAGTCCCACGGGACGAGGGTGACGATGACGGCCATCGAGCCGATGTAGAATAGCGCGATCCGCCACATCGCCGTACGGACCGCGCTCGCCACGCCCTTGACCGGGTTCTCCGACTCGGCCGCGGCGATCGTCACCGTCTCCAGACCGCCGTACGCGAAGACGGAGGCGAGCAGTCCGATCACCAGGCCCTCGCCGCCGTTGGGGAGGAAGTCGGTGAGGTGGGAGGTGCCGGGGGAGTCCGTGCCCGGCAGCACGCCCGCGACGGCCAGCACGCCGAGCCCCAGGAACAGGGTGATCGCACCGACCTTCAGGGCCGCGAACCAGAACTCGAACTCGCCGAAGTTCTTCACCGCCGCGAGGTTCGTCCCGCAGAACACCACCATGAACAGCGCCACCCACGCCCACTCGGGCGTGCCCGGCAGCCAGCCGGTGACGATCTTCGCGGCGCCGATGCCCTCCAGGCCGACCGCCGTGCACAGCAGCACCCAGAACGACCAGCCCGCGGTGAAGCCCGCCCAGGGGCCGATGGCCCGCTCGGCGTGCGCGGAGAACGAACCCGAGGACGGATACGCGGCGGACATCTCGCCCAGCATCCGCATCACCAGCATCACCAGGAGGCCGGAGAGGGTGTAGGCGAGGACGATGGAGGGGCCGGCGGCGGCGATCCCCGCGCCGGAGCCGACGAACAGCCCGGCGCCGATCACCCCGCCGAGGGCGATCATCGACAGATGGCGCTGCTTCAGGCCGTGCGAGAGGGAGGCGCCGTCCGGCTTCGGGGGCGACTCGACGGTGGTGCTGGGCATGGGCGCTGTTCGTCCAATGCGGGAGATGACAAAAACGCCGCCCAGTCTGGGTGCCCTCCCCGCGGGCGCGGGGGAGCCGCCCAGCATGTGGACGGCGGTCATGCGGACGGTGACAGTCCGGTTACTCGGCGGCCGGACGCGCCGGACCGCGCCTTTGGTGGTTCTCTACAGTCGCCCTTCCGGCGTCCGGTGTCGGCGACGCCACCTCACCTCCGTGACCGGCGTCACCTCGCACCCCGGATTGGGTCCGCCGTTTGTCCGGAGCCCACCAAGTCCGTGTTCGAGCCTTTGTCGAGCGCTGACGGTGATCAGCGCGGGGGCGCCGGTATAGCGTCACGGTGTCCCCAACCGCCCTCATCCCGCGGAGACCTCATGAGCACCGCCACCGTCACGTCCGCCCGCTCCGGACAGGTCCTCGCCGACCTCGTCCCGGCCTCCCGCGTCCGGGACGCCGCGCTCGTGCTCGGCGGTGCCGCGTTCACCGGCCTCGCCGCCCAGATCGCGGTGCCCGTGCCCGGCTCCCCGGTGCCGGTGACCGGCCAGACCTTCGCGGCGCTCCTCGTCGGCACCACCCTCGGCGCCCGCCGCGGCTTCGCCTCCCTCGCGGTGTACGCGCTGGTGGGCATGGCCGGCGTCCCGTGGTTCGCGGAGGGCAGGTCGGGGATGTCGATGCCGTCCTTCGGCTACATCCTCGGCATGCTGCTGGCCGCCGTCGTCGTGGGCGTGCTCGCCCGCCGCGGTGCGGACCGCTCCGTCTGGCGGATGGCGGGCACCATGGTGCTCGGCTCCGCGATCATCTACGCCGTCGGCGTGCCCTACCTGGCCCTCGCCACCGGCATGTCCGCCTCCGCCGCGATCGCGGCCGGCCTCACTCCGTTCCTCATCGGTGACGCCCTGAAGGCGCTCCTGGCGATGGGCGTGCTGCCGACGGCCTGGAAGTTCGTCCACAAGCGCTGACCGCCGTACGGTTCACGCACAGAGGCCCGCCGGCCGACCGCCGGCGGGCCTCTGTGCGTGGTGCCGTCAGCCGCGCGCGTCCTCGGTCCGCCGCCGTGACCACCACAGCGCCGCCGCGCCGGCCGCGACCATCGAGGCACCGGCCGCCCCCAGCACCGCCAGCTGCTCGGCGGGTCCCGTCTTCGGGAGCTCATCGGCGCCGGGGTTGACCGGCTGGTTGTCGGTGCCGAGGAGCAGCGGGGTCGCCGGAGCGTCGGGGGAGGGGTTGGTGGTGCCGAACGGCACCGGCCCCTGCTGCCAGAACGTCTTGGTGCCGTCCGCGTTCTGCACGGGCAGACAGATCTTCCCGGCCTTGCCCGGGTCGTACGTCGCGTCCACCGCGTACGACTTCGACGCGCCCGCCGCGAGATTGTCGACGGGGCAGGAGAAACCGCTGTTCGCACCCTCCGGCAGATTGTTCTCGGCAATGGGGGAGCAGCCCTTGACGTCCTTGACGGTGAGTCCGTCGAATCCGACGACGAGCAGGCTGATCCTTCCGCTTTCCTTGGTTCCTCCGTTTTTCACCGTGGCGGTGATCTCGGTCTTTTTCGAACTGTTGTCGACCGAGATCTTCTCGGGTAGGAGTGTGGTCAGTTCGACACCCGTCGGCGCCTGGTCGACGGCCTTTCCCCCTTTGCTGCTCCCCGGTCCCTGATCGTCCGCTCCGGCCGTTCCCGAAAGGATCAGGACCGCCGAGAAAGATGCTATGACCAGTGATCCCGTGGTGATCGTCGTGCGGTGCGTGCGACGAGAACTCATGTTCGCCCCCCTTGCCTGCGCCTGAATTCGCAGTACTCGAAGAGGTACCACAAGATTTGTCCGCACTATGCTGGGACGGCCTGAAGTGTGACCATTGAGTTTCACGCGGCGCATCGCGGAGGGGGTGCAGCCCATTGCCGGGAAATGCGAACAGCGGCGGTGTTCCAGGGATACTCGTGGCGGGGCGATATCGGCTGGTCCAGAGTATCGGTCAGGGAGGAATGGGGCGGGTGTGGCGGGCCGCCGACGAAATACTCGACCGGCAGGTCGCCGTCAAGGAAATGCGGATGGCCGGCCTGGACGCGGAGGACTCGGGCACGCGCCGCGAACGCAGCCTGCGCGAGGCGAGGGCGACCGCCCGGATCGACCATCCCAACGTCGTCCGGGTCTACGACGTGGTCGACGAGGGCGAACGGCTGTGGATCGTCATGGAGCTGGTGCACGGCCGCTCGCTGGAGCGGATCATCGCGGAGGACGGGCCGCTGGGCCCCCGCGGTGCGGCGGACATCGGCCTCGGGCTGCTGGAGGCACTGCGGCAAGTCCATGCGCGGGGGGTGCTGCACCGGGACATCAAGCCCGGGAACGTGCTGGTCGAGGAGGGGCAGCGGCGCCGTATGGTCCTCACGGACTTCGGTATCGCCGCGATCCAGGATGCCAAGGCGCTCACCGTGGTGGGGATGCTGGTCGGCTCCCCCGACTACATGGCCCCGGAACGCGTCTCCGGACGGCCGCAGGGGCCGCCGTCCGACCTGTGGTCCCTGGGCGCCACTCTGTGCGCGGCCCTGGCCGGTCACTCCCCCTTCGCCCGCGCCACCACCCTGGCCACCCTGCACGCCGTCCTCTACGAGCCCCCCGAGATCCCGCCGGCGGCGGGCCCGCTGCGCGAGGTCCTCACCGCCCTCCTCGACAAGAACCCCGACGCCCGCCCCGGTCTCGAGACCCTGCGTTCCACTCTGACCCCCATCGCCCACCCGCCCCCGCCCCCCACGCTCCCGTCCCTCCCGGCGACCCGCCCGGGGGCGGGCGCGCCGGCCCCCGGGCCCACAGGCAAATCCCCGGCCCTCGGGCCCCCAGGCGAACCTCCGGCCCTCGGGCCCCCGGGCGAACCCCCGGCTCCCGAGGCCGTGAACGAGAACCCGGGGCCCGACGGCACCCTGCCCGACTCCGCACCCCGGCTGCCCGCAGCCGCAGTCGGACTCCCGGCCCCGGCTTCCGAGGACCGGACCTCCCGCCCGGGCGGCGAACCGCACGGTCCCGGACCCGGGGCCGCGTCGAACGCTTCCGAGACGACCGGCGAAGGCTCAAGTCCCGGACCCGGGGGCGTATCTCCGGTCTCTGGGGTGGCGGGCGGAGGTGCGGGGGTCGTCCGGCCCGGTGGGAGACCGTATGCCTCGGAGCCCGGTGCCGGTCCGGAGCGCTCCGGGCGTGGGGGCGTGTCTCCGGTTCCCGAGGCGGCGGGCGGAGTCGCGGGCCCGGGGGCGGCGGGCGCAGGGCCCGTCGTCGAGCTGGCCAGGGCGGTCACCGAGCAGCGGCCGTCGCCGGTTCCCCGGCCGACGGGCGGGTCCGCCCCGGCCGCGGCGGACCGGCGCCGTGGCGGGCGGCGGCGGGTCGTGGTGGCCGCCGTCGTCGGGACCGCCGCGGCCGCCCTGGCCGTCGTCCTGGTGATGAGGGCAGGGGAGGGAGGACACGGCGACCGGGCCGACGCCACGGCGAGCGCGTCGGCCGTCACCGGCAGCGGCTCACCCACCGTCGAGGGCACCTCCCGCCCCGCCACCCTCCCGCCCGGCGCACGCCGCGAGGCGGGCGGGTTCGCGTGGGTACCGCCCGAGGGCTGGCGGCGCGACGTGCAGACGGGGGCGGAGATCCACTACACCTCACCGGACGGCGGCCAGGAACTCGCCGCCAAGTCCTCCCTCGCCCGCGGCGATCTGCTGGAGACCTGGCAGACGTCCGAACGCAACGCCCACCAGGGCCAGGACTACGTGAAGATCCGTCTGGAGGAGACGACGTTCCGCGGTCACCCGGCGGTGGTCTGGGAGTACACGTTCACCCTCAAGGGCGTCCCCTGGCACGCCCGGCTGCTGGGCTTCAACGTCGACGGGAAGTCCTACCAGATCAACACCTGGTACCGGCCGGAGAACGGGGCGGCGGCGCTGAGGACGTACGAGGAGGTGAAGAAGAGCTTCACCGTGCTTTGATCGCGGCGGAACCCCGCTGCCGCACGAACGCGATGGCGACCACGACGGCGGCGACCAGCAGCGACAGCAGCACCGTCGTCCGGCCGTTGTGCTCCGTGTCGGTCAGCATGTAACCCAGCACGAACACGATCAGCGCCGCGCTGGCCCACGTCAGATACGGGTACAGCCACATCCGCACGACCAGCTTCTCCGGCGCCTCCGCCTCGATGATCTTCCGCATCCGCAGCTGCGAGCAGCAGATCACCAGCCACACGAACAGCGCCACCGCACCGGAGGAGTTGACCAGGAAGAGGAAGACGGAGTCCGGGAACTTGTAGTTGAAGAACACGGCGACGAAGCCGAAGACGACCGACGCGATGATCGCGGTCTGCGGCACGCCCCGGCGGGTGGTCCGGGCGAACGCCTTCGGCGCGTCCCCGCGCCGGCCGAGCGAGAAGGCCATCCGGGAGGCGGTGTAGAGCCCGGAGTTGAGGCAGGACAGCACGGACGTCAGCACGATGAAGTTCATGATCTGGCCCGCGTGCGCGATGCCGAGCGAGTCCAGGGCGGCGACGTAGGAGCCGTCCTCGGTGATGGACGTGCTGTCCCACGGCAGCAGACAGACCACGACGAAGATCGAGCCGAGGTAGAAGACGCCGATCCGCCAGATGATGCTGTTGGTCGCCTTGGTGACGGCCCGCTGCGGATCCTCCGACTCGCCGGCCGCCAGGGTGGCGATCTCGCTGCCCATGAAGGAGAAGACGACGAGCAGGATGCCGGTGAGGATCGCGCCCGCGCCGTTGGGCAGGAAGCCGCCGTGGTCGGTGAGGTTGGCGAGCCCCGCCTGGTCGCTGTCCACGCCGGGCAGCGCACCGAAGACGGCCAGCCCGCCGACGACGATGAACGCGGCGATGGCGACGACCTTGATCCCGGCGAACCAGAACTCGAACTCGCCGTAGGAGCCGACGGACACCAGGTTGGTGGCGGTCAGCACCACCATCACGATGAGCGCCCAGCCCCACTGGGGGACGGCCGGTATCCAGCCTTCGAGGATGGCGGCACCGGCGGTCGCCTCGACCGCCAGGACGACGACCCAGAAGAACCAGTACAGCCAGCCGATGGAGAACCCGGCCCACGGCCCGAGCGCACGGTCGGCGTGGGCCGAGAAGGACCCGGAGGTCGGGTTCGCGGCGGACATCTCGCCGAGCATCCGCATCACCAGCACCACGAGCGTGCCGACGAGGGCGTAGGACAGCAGGATGCCGGGACCGGCGGTCGCGATGCCGGAGCTGGAACCGACGAAGAGGCCGGCGCCGATGACGCCGCCGATGGCGATCATCGAGAGGTGGCGGTTCTTGAGCCCGGCCTGGAGGCCGGAGTCCGGCTGTGTCCCCTGGCCGTCGGGCCTTTCGGGGCCGTTTTCGGCCTCTGTCAGGGTCGGCTGCGAAGTCATGGTGGGGTCTTCCTTTGCGCCGGTTGAGCGGTCCCCGTACCAGCAGAGTACGAGCCGGACCAGTGAAACGGAGGTGAATGGATTCGGGAACCTTTGATTTCGGATCGTTACTTGAGCTTTTCCTGAGGTTCTATGGAATTGCTCACTCTTTTCACGTGATCCGCCGCGCGCCTCCACCGGGCGCCGCCACCCCGCGCCGCCTCCCCGCGGCGGCCGTGTCACACTCGTCGCATGCGCGTGTATCTCGGCTCCGACCATGCGGGCTACGAACTCAAGAACCACCTCGTCGAGTGGCTCGAGGCGGCGGGCCATGAGCCCGTCGACTGCGGCCCGCACATCTACGACGCCCAGGACGACTACCCGCCCTTCTGCCTCCGCGCCGCCGAGCGGACCGCCGCGGACCCGGGCTCCCTCGGCATCGTGATCGGCGGCTCCGGCAACGGCGAGCAGATCGCCGCGAACAAGGTCAAGGGCGTACGGGCGGCCCTGGCCTGGAGCGAGGAGACGGCGGCGCTGGGGCGTCAGCACAACGACGCCAACGTGGTCGCGGTGGGCGCCCGCATGCACAGCCAGGACGAGGCGACGAAGTTCGTCGAGACCTTCCTGAGCACCCCGTTCTCGGGAGACGAGCGTCACATCCGCCGGATCGACATGCTCTCCGCCTACGAGACCACCGGCGATCTCCCCCCGATCCCGGCCCACCACCCCCAGCAGTAGGCGGAACGCGGGACGAGGAAGAAGAGCGAACGAGGGGGGACCCGTGCCCGAGGGTCACACGATCCACCGGCTGGCCGCGGACTACGCCGGGGCCTTCGCGGCCGGCGACCCCCTCCGCGTCACCAGCCCCCAGGGCAAGTTCACCGACGCGGCCGCCCTCCTCGACCGCACCCCGCTGCGCACCACCGACGCCCACGGCAAGCATCTCTTCCTCGGCTTCGGCGGCGCCCCGGGGGCGACCGGGCCCGCCGACTGGGTCCACATCCACCTCGGACTCTTCGGCAAGGTCACCTTCGGCCCGGCCCCGGCGCCGCCGCCCACCGACACCGTCCGCCTCCGCCTCGCCGACGACGCCTCGTACGTCGACCTGCGCGGCCCCACCACCTGCGCCCTGATCACGGACGGCGAGAAGCGGGCGATACACGACCGCCTCGGCCCCGACCCGCTGCGCCCGGACGCCGACCCGGACCGGGCCTACCGCAGGATCAGCCGCAGCCGTACGACGATCGCCGCGCTCCTCATGGACCAGAAGGTCGTCGCCGGCGTGGGGAACGTCTACCGCGCCGAGGTCCTCTTCCGGCACGGCATCGACCCCTACCGCGCCGGCCGGGACATCACCGCGGGCCAGTGGGAGGCGATCTGGGCCGACCTGGTCGCACTCATGCGCGAGGGCGTCCGCAACAACCGCATCGACACCGTCCGCCCGGAGCACACCCCCGAGGCGATGGGCCGCCCGCCGCGCGTCGACGACCACGGCGGCGAGGTGTACGTCTACCGCAGGGCCCACCTGCCCTGCCACATCTGTGGCGGCGAGATCCGCACCGCCGATCTCGCCGCCCGCAACCTCTTCTGGTGCCCCGCCTGCCAGCGCCCCTGAGATCCCTCAGAAGCCGTGCGGCAGCCAGGGCGCCGCACCGGCGCTGCCGAACGCCAGGGACGCCTCCGTCAGCGCGTCCGGCCGCAGTTCACGCACCCGGCCCGCCGCGGCGAGCGCCGAGAGGCTCACGCCGCCCAGATACACCGCCCCCAACTCCCTTACGGACAGGGCGAGGTCGGCCGGGTCCTCCGTACGCTCGCAGGAGGCGCCCTTCGTGTCTCCGGTCAGCCGCCAACGGCCCGCGTTCCAGGGGCAGAAGGAGTCCGCCACCTCCAACACGACGTCCACCGGCGCCTGATACGTCCGCGCCGTCAGCGCCGCGCCGAGATCCACCAGACGTACGTACAGCGCGTCCCGCAGGGTCGGCCGGCAGCGGCGTATGTCCGACACCAGGTACTGCCAGCCGTCGTCGACCGGCCGTCCGCGCGCCACCAGCGTCGACGTCAGGTCGATGTCGAACAGGAACCGCCAGAGCGCCGCCCTCGCCGCCGGGTCCAGTGCCTCCAGGTCGCTGAGGACCACCTCGCCGTCGGCCCCGGCCGGCCCCCAGGACGGCTTCACGGAGAACCGCGCGTACCCGACCGTCCCGCCGTCCCGCTCGGCGACCACGCACTGCAACGGCGACCCGCCGCCCCGCCGGCTCTCCGGGTCGAGCACCCCCAGCCGCTCCCAGCCGGGCCGGCGCGCCAGCATCCCCGGGCGGCCCGGCACCAGCCGGGCGTAGACCGCCTCACAGGCGTCCAGCACCTCGGCGGGCTCCGCATAGCGCAGCCGTACGTCATCGGTACCGGCCGGCACGGACAGGCCCGCGCGTCGGGTGTCGATCGTCGCGTCCGTCTGGAAGGTCGCCGCTCCGTAGCCGAACCGGCCGTAGATCGCCGGCTCGGACGCCGTGAGCACCGCCAGCGGCTCGCCCCAGGAGCGCACGTCGTCCAGCTGCCGTCGCATCATCGAGGTCAGCAGCCCGCGCCGCCGGTGGGTGGCGGCCACGCTGACCATGGTGACGCCGGCGGCGGGCACGGACGCGCCGCCCGGCACGGTCAGCCGGAAGGAGAAAGCGCCCGCCGACCCCACGCACTCGTCGCCGTCCCAGGCGCCCAGGAAGCGGTCGAACTCGGTGAGCGAGTTCCACAGTTCCCGCTCCTCGGGCGCCTCCAGGGGTCCGCCGAAGGCACGGATGAGATTCGCGTATATGTTGTCCCATTCGTCCGGCTTCAGTGCCCGGAGTTCGGGCGCGGGGCCCGTCTGCTCGATCGCCATGAGCCATGCCTACCAGGGCAATGCGGGACGAGCGAGGGAATTTCTCCCGTGCGGCCCCATGAATGCGTCCCGTGAAGTTCACTGTGAGTCCGGTCCCCGTCAGGGGGGACAACCAGGACCTCCCGTGCCAAGCGGCCGGTCCGATGGATAGGGTCCCGAACTAATGGCAGCAGGACGAGAGCGGCGCGCGGAAGCCGATACGTTCACGGCCCGGTTGAAGAAGCAGTGGCACCGGGCCCGCGTCGGCGTGCGCCGGGCCGCCGTCGACTACTTCCGCGGCGACGGCTCGGACTGGATCGCGCTCGCCGGACTGCTGCTCACCGTTCCGCTCATCGCGGCCGGGACCCTCGCCAACTCCGTGTGGTGCGCACCGTCCGCACTCGTCATCCCGATCGTCGCGGGCGGACTGCTGCTGCGCCCGGCGAGCCTGCTCGGCCTGTACGCGGCCGCGGCCACCGCACTCATCGTGGAGGCGGTACGGCTCGGCCCCTACACCGAGGGCGCGGCGCGGGTCACCCCCGGCGTGGTCCTGGTCGTCGCGGCCTGCGGCTTCTTCGGACTGCTCGTCGCCCAGTTCCGCAGCAGGGTGGGCGTGCCCTGGCGCCGCGGCGGCACCATGCTGTTCGACCTGCGCGAACGCATCCGGGTGCAGAGCAAGCTGCCGAAGCTGCCCGACGGCTGGCACCGCGAGATGGCCCTGCGCCCGGCGGGCGGACAGTCGTTCTCGGGCGACTTCGTGGTCGCGGCCCGCACCAACTCGGGGCGCACCCTGGAGGTCGTGCTGACGGACGTCTCCGGCAAGGGCATGGACGCCGGTTCGCGCGCCCTGCTGCTGTCCGGCGCCTTCGGCGGTCTGCTCGGCAGCCTCCCTCCGCACGCCTTCCTCCCGGCCGCCAACGGCTATCTGCTGCGCCAGGACTGGGACGAGGGCTTCGCCACCTCCATCCACCTGGTGCTCGACCTGGACTCCGGCGACTACGAGCTCTACTCCGCCGGGCATCCGCCGGGCCTCCAGCTCAGTGCGGGCAGCGGCCGCTGGGAGGAGAAGGCCGCCGACGGCCCCCTGCTGGGCGTGTACGACGGCGCCCAGTTCGACCCGGTGAAGGGCTCGCTGCGCCCCGGGGACGTGCTGATGCTCTTCACGGACGGTCTGGTGGAGACCTCCGACCGGGACATGGTCGAGGGCATCGACCGTCTCACCGGCGAGGCCGACCGCTATGTCGCCGGCGGCTTCCACGGCGCCGCCTGGCACCTCATCGAGTCGGTCGCCAAGGACGTCAACGACGACCGGGCGCTGCTGCTCATATGCCGGGAAGGCCCGACGGCCGCCGCGGCCCGCTGACCCGGCACACTGTGGGGGTGACCCAGACACCGCGCACCTCGCTGACCCCGGACCGGGTGGAGGCCCTCGCCCGCGCCGCACACGACGGCCAGACCGACAAGGCGGGCCGCCCCTACGCCGAGCACCTCCGGGCCGTCGCCGAGGGCGTACGGGCGCGGGGCGGCGACGAGGAACAGATCGCGGCGGCCTGGCTGCACGACGCCGTCGAGGACGACAGGCTGACGGAACAGTGGCTCCACGAGGCAGCGCTCACCCGGCGCACCAAGGACATCGTCCTCGCGGTCACCAAACGGTCCGGGGAGCCGCCCGAGGTGTACGCCGCCCGCATCCTCGCCACCCCCGGCGCGCTCCTGGTGAAGGAGGCGGACCTGGCGCACAACGCCGACCCGGCACGCCTCGCGGTCCTCGACGGGCCCACGCGGAAACGGCTGACCGAGAAGTACGCACACATGCGCGCACTTCTCGGTCTGGGCGAATGAGCCGGGCCGGGCGCTAGACCGGGACCTTCTCGCCCGGCGTGCGCACCTCGGTAACGGTCCGCCGCTCGCGGTCGCGGGCCTTCTCGCCCGGGTCCTGCCGGAAGGCCCACGCCATCTTCGGCTCCACCACGCACCGCAGGGTCCGCTGCACCGGCTTGGTGCACAGCACCGTGACGGCGGCGGCCGCGAGGACGGTCAGCCCGACCACGCCGAGCGGCTCCCCGAACACCGGGTCGTCGAACCAGCCCGCGTAGTTGCCCGCCTTCACCAGGAAGGCGTGCAGCAGATAGCCGTAGATCGTGCCCGCGCCGAGCGCCGTGAACCACATGTGCCGGCGCGGCACCCAGGCGAAGAAGCAGGCGGTCAGCAGCAGTGAGCAGCCGAGCGTCCCGAACACCATGACCGGGCCCGCCCACCACGGCGCGCCCAGCTCCTCCGCGGCACTGCTGTGGTAGAGCCAGCCGAGTTTCATGCGCGGCACCGACCACCAGGCGACGGCCGTCGCCGCGGCCAGCACCGGCAGGGACATCAGGCGGGCCGAGCGGCGCTGCACCCGCTGGAAGTGCTCGGGCCGCAGGATCAGGCCCAGCACGAAGAACGGCAGGAACTGCAGCACCCGCTGGAGTTCCAGGTCGTCGCCGATCTGGGGCGACACGGAGCCGAGGGCGGCGAGGACCAGCGAGACCGCCAGCGGATGACGGATCGTCCGCCACACCGGGGTGGTCACCCGCCAGACGACCAGCGCGCACAGGAACCACAGGTGGTAGGTGGGGTCCAGCAGCGTGATGCCGTGGTCCGGATCGTCGTTCCCGTAACGCTGGAACAGCGAGTACGCCGTCTCGAAGACGGCATAGGGGACGATCACACCGGTGATCAGCCGCTTCACGTGCTTGGGGCGCAGGTCGAAACTGCGCGAGAAGTAGCCGGAGATCAGGATGAACGCCGGCATGTGGAACGTGTACACGACGCGGTACGCGGTCTCCACCGCCCCGTCGTCCAGGATCTGACCCCAGGCGTGACCCACGGCCACCAGCACGATCGCCAGGTACTTGGCGTTGTCGAAGAACGCGTCGCGCTGTTTGCCGGACGACGCCGGCCGGTCGCTCTCCCTGTTACTGGTGCGCGGGCTCGGCACTCCGTCCGCCGGTGACTGTGCCGGGGGGAGCGGCGTCCTGTGGTTGCCGTACGGTCGCTGCGAGTTCGTCACTGACCCTCCCGGCAGGGGCTCGGGGAGACGATCGGTGAGCTCGCTGCGCTTGCGGGGGACGAGGCAGCGTGGAACATCTGAGGCACCCTAGCGTTGTCCTTGGGATTTCGTAAAACGCCCGACGTCATTCCTGGTTATTCGGCTCGGGTACCCCGGATTGAAGAAAGTGCGCATGCCGCTCGGGTGATGGTCAACACATCAAGCAGACGCGCCGTTTGAACGTCTTAGGGCCCCACTATGTCATGACAGTGCCGGACTAAGCGGTGCATAAGACCGGCAGGCGACTCCGGTGATATGTCCGGCTTCGTCAGCCTTTCATGGTTGACCCCGGGACCCGTTGGATGATCTGCGGCGACAATTCGAATTACCTGCGAACGCGTTGTGTGGAGACGGAAACGATTCCCCCGAATTCCCTGTGCGGGTGTCACTTCGAATTGTCGTGCGACACGGTGCCGTTGGCCCTCGGGGGCGGGCGTGCGCACACCTGCCGGGACACCGTGACGTGGACGATGCGTCAGCCGTCGCATGGCGGGGCCCTGTTGGTGGCACGATGGTTCTGGCGGGGTGCGCGGGGTCGCGTCGCCCGGGCCGGGGAAGCCGAACCGACCGAGGGTGTGATCAGTTGTGGCCATTTCACTGTCAGTGGTGCTGCTGTTGGCGATCATCCTGGTGGTGCTGCTGAGAGGCGGCTCCATCAAGGCCGGGCCGGCGATCGTCGCCGTCCTCTTCGGCTTCTTCCTCGCCTCCACCGGCATGGCCGACGACATCCAGCGGTTCCTGGACTCGATAGCGGAGATGATCAACTCGATCAGCTTCTGACCCCGCACCGCCCCGCGCGCACCCCGTCCGAGTCGGGTGTGCCTGTGACAAGATCGCGAGATGCTGCGACTCACCGACTTCATCATCGACTGCCCGGACACGATGAGGCTGGCGGCCTTCTACTCCGAGGTGACGGGCCGTCCGGTCAAGGAAGACAGCTCCGAGGACTGGGCCGGCATCCGGTTCGGCGAGATCGAGCTGGCGTTCATCCGGGTGGACGACTACCGCGCTCCGCAGTGGCCCGACAGCGAGCACCCCAAGCAGTTCCACCTCGACTTCGAAGTGGACGAGATCGAGTCCGAACAGCGCCGCGTCCTCGACCTCGGCGCGACGCTGAGGCAGGACCGCATAGGCCCCAACGGCTACGGCTGGCGGGTCTACACCGACCCGATCGGCCACCCCTTCTGCCTGTGCCGCAACAAGGGCGTCGTCTGGACCGACCAGGGCCCGGTCTGGCCCGAACGCAACTGATCGGCACCCGCACCGGGCGCGGACGGGCGGGTGCCCCGGAAACGATCAGGGCCAGGCCGGAGGAATGATCCTCGGACCTGGCCCTGAGCCGTCGAGAGCGGGCGACGGGAATCGAACCCGCGTAGCCAGTTTGGAAGATCGCGTATGCGGGTGGCGATTGACCAGGCTTGATGCCGACCTGGGCTTTTCTGAGTGAGGCGCTGGCGTTCCCCGCTGTTCCCCTTCTGGCGCTTCCCGTACGGGCACGGACGGGGCACGAGCTCCTACGGGCGGGTTCAGCGTGCTGCCGTTGGGGGATGATCAGAATGTGACACTGCTGATACTTGCTGCGAGCGACCAGGCTCCAGCATGGACCCCGGTCGCCTTCGTGGCCAGCCTGGCCCTGATCTTCACAGTGGCCTCGTTCTGGTGGATTAACGCACGTCAGGGACGCTTGCAGACCTATGAGCCTCATTCGTTCGCTGCTGCAGCGAACGAGCAGCTGACATTGCTGCGCATCCCTCTTGTGATGTTCAACACAGGGGCTAAGCCGATCGTGGTGCAAGACCTCCGGCTTCGCTTCCCGGATGAGTCAGAGGCCGTGCTGCCGCTTCCGTGGCGTACATCCCGGTCCAAGCTCATGCCCAAGTCGGATGATGGTCACGCTCTGCCAGCGGTCTTTGCTGTGGAAGGCCGCAAGGCGGAACAGATGTTCATCGAGTTCGGGGCTCCGTTCCCCGGGTTCGTGCCTGAAGCGCGGGACTATCGGGTGGTGATCGAGACCCGGCTCGGCCACCGCAAAGGGTGGCGTCCACTGCTCACGTTCACCTGGCGTGCCGCTCGCATGACTTCTCCTGGTCAGTACATCACGTACAGCAACTCACCTGATGACCTCACCTCGGACCAGAAGGCGCAGGCCGACGCGGCCCTGAAGGCCCTGGCTGCCAAGGTCGTCAAGAATGCTTCGCCGCCGGATACGGGAGAATAGCCGCGAGGTCGGCGGAGCGACTTTGGCCGGGAGCTGCTTTGGCGCGAGTGATCATGGCCCCGTAAGCTTCCGGCGCGTCGGGCAGTCTGTGGACCTGCCCGTTAAAGCACGACGTTGGGGCCATGATCTTCGAGGCTCGCGCCGAAGTGGCTGGCTAAAGTCGCGGAGCCGACCGCCCCAGCCACAGCGGACCCCTCCCACCTTCATGCCCGCAGCCGCCAGCGCGCCGCCGGGCGGGGCCGCCGCTGGCGAAGACAGGGCGGCGGCCCCGCCGTACAGGCGGCGCGCACCCGCGCCGTGCGCGGGCTTGATGATGTAGGGAAACTCTTACCGCGCTTGGATCAGGTGCTTGCCGTCATGGCTCCGGACGTGGGGCCCGTTGCCGTCCAGTGCATCGAGTAGCCGCACCGCGAAGACCTCTGTCATGCGCTCGGCCACCTCTTCGGGCGTGAGCCAGGCGACCGCTGTTGACTCCGCGGATGTTCGCTCGATGCCTCCCGACGGCTTGCACCGGAACACCAGGGCGACGATGCCGCGCGTCGTGTTCTTGTAGACCCCTGTGAGCTCGTCGACCTCGATGCGGATGCCGGTCTCTTCCCAGACCTCACGGGCAACGCCGACTTCCGGGGCCTCGGTGAGCTCGAGCACTCCGCCCGGGAGCTCCCACGTTCCGTTGTCCGCTCGTCGGATCGCCAAGAGTCGTCCGTCCTCGCGCACCACGGCACCCGCCACGGACACGGAGTGCAGTGGCGTTGACTGGCTCTCTCGGACGCTGTTACTCATGTACAGGAGCATAGGAGAGTGAGAAGGACTATGGGAACAGCGGTAGGAGGTGGCAGGGCCGTACCTCGGTACGTTCAGATCGCCGACGAGATCATCCAGCAGATCCGGGCTGGTGTCCTCAAGCCCGGTGACATGGTGCCCAGCGAATCCGAGTTGGTCGAACGCTACGGAGTCTCCGGCGGCACGATCCGTAAAGCCATGGTGGAGGTCCGCGCCAGCGGCTTGGTGGACACCCGCCACGGTAAGGGATCGATGGTGAAGGACCGCCCGCCGGTGAGGCTGCGCTCCTCCGACCGTTTCCGTGCCTCGCACCGTCGTGCCGGTAAGGCCGCGTACCTCGCGGAGTCGGCGCAGTCCGGCGCCACGGCCAAGGTCAGCGTCCTGTACATCGGTCCGATGGAGGCCCCGGAGGAGATTGCCGACCGGCTCGGCGTTCCGGCCGGCACCCAGGTTCTCGCTCGCCGTCGGCTCTACTTCCGCAACGGCGTCCCGGTCGAGACAGCCAGCTCGTACCTGCCGTGGGATGTGGTCAAGGACATTCCCGAGCTGTTCGCCGAGAATCCCGGGCCCGGCGGCATCTATGCCCGCCTGGAGGATGACGGCCACACCTTCGCCGAGTTCGTGGAAACTCTGCAAGCGCGTCCGGCCTCCAAGGCTGAGGCTTCCGAACTGGCACTGAGTCCCGGCGCTCCTGTGGTCCACCTCGTCCGGAATGCCCTGACGGAAGCGGGGCGCGTGGTGGAGGTCTGCGACACCCTGATGGCTGCTGACCAGTTCGTTTTCGAGTACCGCATCCCCGCGGCCGACTGACGCTCGCTCACATCCCCTCAACCCGCTGGGACTTCTTCGTCCGGGCGGGTTGACTCATGTATAGGAGTCGTGCACTCTTCTCCATATCACTCATGTACATGAGTGACGGAGTCCAGCACTTCTAGAGGAGTGATCTCTGTGCGTCAAATCCCCGTTGACACCCTCAACGCGACCGTGATGGTGGCCCAGCCCCCGCAGCCGAAGGTCAAGGACCGCCGTACCGGCGAGCGTGCGATGGACGCCGAAACCGGTGCCGCGCTGTCGACCGTGGACGTGATGTTCGCGGCCAACGGTGAGGTGGAGATCCTGTCGGTCACCGTGCCGGAGTCCGGCATCTCGGGTGAGCTGGTGATGGGCACGCCGGTCGCGCTGACCGGTCTGATCGCCCGTCCGTGGGAGAACGAGTTCAACGGCCAGAAGCGGCACGGGATCGCCTTCCGTGCGGTCGCGGTGACCTCGCTTGCCGAGGGTGCGTCGAAGCCGAAGGCGGCCTGAGTCATGACGTGGCTGTTAGTCGCCCTGGTGCTGGTCGTCGCTGCTGCGGGTCTCCTGCGGTGGCGGCGCCCCGCCTGGTACTGGCTGACCTTCGGGGTCGCCCTCGCCGGGCTGCGGGTCCTGGTCCGGTACGGCTCGGTCATGGATGCCTGCGGGCTGACGGTCCCGGCTCCCCGCTGGCGCCTGGCCCTGGCCCGGATGGCGGACCGGCCTGTTCCCCGGCCGCGTGCCCCGCGCATCCTGCGGGTGCGGCCGACCCGGACCGGTCTGGTGCTCCGGCTCAAACTCCGCCCTGGACAGGACGCCTTCGACGTGTCCGCCTCCGCCGACCGGCTGCGGCACTCCTTCGGCATGTACGGCGTGACCTCGCGAGAGCTGCGCTCGGGCGTCGTGGAGCTGCGGATGACCGGCTATGACGTGCTCCGGCGGGTGCAGATGCCGACCCTTGCCGACGACACCGGACCGATGCGCGTCCCGGTCGCCCTGCGTGAAGACGGCTCGGTCCACTACCGCGACTACCGGGCCGTCCCGCACGCGCTCACGCTCGGGGCGACGGAGTCGGGGAAGTCGGTCTATCAGCGCAACCTCGTGGCCGGGCTCGCGCCGCTGGATGTCGCGCTGGTGGGCATCGACTGCAAGCAAGGGGTGGAGCTGTTCCCGTTGGCCCGCCGGTTCTCCGCGCTGGCCGACAACCCCGACACCGCCGCCGAGATCCTCGATGCCCTCGTATCCCACATGGAGGACGTCTACCGGCTCATCCGCTCGCATCAGTCCATCAACGTGAGCGTCCCGGATGCGGAGATCGCCGCCGACATCTGGGACCTGCCCGACAACCTGCGCCCGGTGCCCATCGTGGTCCTGGTCGACGAGGTTGCCGAACTCGCCCTGTTCGCCAACAAGGAGCAGGAGAAGCGGCGCGACCGGATCATCACCGCCCTGGTCCGCCTGGCCCAGCTCGGCCGCGCGGCCGGCATCTATCTGGAGATCTGCGGGCAGCGCTTCGGCTCCGAACTCGGCAAGGGCATCACGATGCTCCGCGCCCAGCTCACCGGCCGCACCGCCCACCGCGTCAACGACGAGACCAGCGCGAACATGGCCTTCGGCGACATCTCCCCGGACGCCGTGCTCGCCGCGATCACCATCCCTGCCGAAGCGCGCGGGGTCGCCATCGCCGGTGACTCCACGGGCGGCTGGCACCGTATCCGCGCCCCGCACACCTCGCTGCGGCAGGCCGTGAACCTCTGCAACAAGCACGCCGACCGCACCCCACACCTGCCCGGTCTGGACGCCTTCCGGCCTGCACTCGGCACCGCCGCACCCGTTCCGGGCCCGGCTGTCGAGTCGGCCCCGGCCGCCGCCTGAACCACACCCCTGATCGGTCGGCGTGACCGCTCTTCGCGCCAAGTCCCTACCCCTGCCATGCCAGAAACCGGAGGTGAACCCGTGGACACCCGCGAGGACTTCAACCGCACCGTGGCTCTGCTCGGCGCCCTGGCCCTGTACGCCCACACCTTCGGCGCCGACCCCGCCTTCGTCGACGCCATCGGCCCGTCCCTGGCTGTCTCCCTGCCCGAACCCCCGCCCGGCGTCTTCCCGCCCGGCTATGACCCCAACGATGGCCCTCAGTACCCCGGAGGGCAGTCTTGATGGCACGCCTCCGCGTCGACGCCGTCCTGGTCCAGGCTGTCATTGCCGGGGCGCTGTCCTTCGCTCACCTGCATGACCTGGCCGCCGCTGCCGGACAGGACGGCTGGAAGGCCTGGGCCTACCCGGTCAGCGTTGACCTGCTCCTGGTCGCCGCCTGGCGTCGGCTGCGCACGGACGGGCCGTCCCGGCTGGCCTGGAGCTGGTTCCTCATCGCCCTGGTCGCCTCGCTCGGCGCCAACGTCGCCACCGCCGGACTCCTCGACCTGAACGACGTTCCGGCCTGGCTGCGCATCCTCGTCGCCGCCTGGCCCGCCCTGGCCTTCATGGGCGGCACCCTCCTCGCTCACTCGCCCGTGGACCGGTCCGCCCGCGTGCCGGCACCCACCGATCCGGCATCTGAGCCCGTGCCCGAGGTGGAGCGCGAACCGGTGACCACCCCCGAACCGGCCCCCGCGCCCGATCAGCCTCCCGCCCTGCCCACCGCACAGCCCTCCCCGACGGTGCCGGTCCCGGCCGCGCTGGTCGACCACGCCCGGAAGGTCGCCGCCGACCACCAGGAACGGACCGGAGCCCGGATCGACACCGACACCCTCCGCGCCCGCCTCGGCGTCCCGCCGCACCTGGCCGACGCCATCGCCGCCCAGCTCACCTGAACCCGAAAGGAGACCCCGTCATGCCCGCCCGCGACTTCTTCCACTCCGTGATGCGGATCGGCCCGGTGCAGATCGGCACCCACCGCGACCGCAACGGCACCACCAAGCACGCCGCCGTGTGCAGCGCCGACGGGTGCGGCTGGTCCGCCGACTACTCCAGCCAGTCCGCCGCCCAGCTCGCCGCCCGCACCCACCGCTGCAAGGTCCGCTAGGAGGCCCGCCCGTGGATGTCCCGCTCTGGTTCGCCCTGCTGGTCGTCGGAGTCCTCGGCGTCAAGCTCATCCGCCCGCCGCTCTGGCTGGTCCTGGTGCTGTTGCTCGGCGGCTACCTCCTCGCCGACAGCCTCCTGTCCCCGGTCATCGACACCGCCGTCAAGTAAGGAGATCCGCTGATGTTCCGGCCCAAGCTCCCGACCATGCCCCAGCCCACCGGCACGGCCACCCCGCCCACCGTGGTGGAGCCGACCACCATCACCCCGGGCACCCCGGTCCCGCCGCCCGCCCCGGCCCCGGTCGCGGCCTCCGCCCGGCCCACGGTCCAGCTCACCCCCGGCACCGCGCTCGCTCTCGTTGGCGGCGGCACCGCCGTCGTCCTGGTCGTCGGCGCCGTCCTGGTCTCCATGCTCCTGGCCGTCGCCATCACCGCGGCCTCGGTCGCCGTCTGCGCCGTCGTCCTGCGCTCGCTGCTGGCCTCCGACGGTAAGCGCCGCTGAGCGGCCCCGGAGCGGCCTCTACCGCCAAGTTTCGTCCGCTCCGGGCGCCCTCCCACCTTCCCGATCCAACGGACCCGAAAGGCAAGCCCATCATGGCCCAGCACACCCCTACAGCGCGCATCTGCCGCGTCTGTGACGGCTTCGCCGCCGTAGCGATCACCACCGGCACCCGCCTCCCGGACGGCTCCCGCGCGACCCTTCGCGTCACCTGCCCGACCTGCAAGGGCACCGGCCGCAGCGTCACCACCGCCCTCGTCCGGGCCGGGCGGTGACCGAGTGACCGACACCGCCACCCTGGCGGGCCTGGACCCGACCACCCTCGGCGATCTGCTGCGGGTGGCCGGGTCCCCCGGCTTCGACCGCTGGCAAGACCAGATCCGTCGCACTGGCGGCTGCGCTGACCCCATCCACCTGACCGGCTGGATGCTCCACAAGGACAAGACCACCGGCGCGACCCTGCATCACTACTCGACCGAGGGGGAGCCTGGCGGACGGCTCCGCGTTGCCTGCGGCAACCGCCGTGCCTCCCGCTGTCCTTCCTGCGCCTGGACCTACGCGGGCGACACCTACCACCTGATCCGCGCGGGCCTGGCCGGTGACGACCGCCGCGACATCCCCGCCACCGTCCGCGACCACCCGCGCGTCTTCGCCACTCTCACCGCACCCTCGTTCGGTCCGGTCCACAACCGACCCGACCACGGCACCTGCCGCTGCGGCACCCGCCACGCCCCGGACGCCCCCGAGCTGGGCACCGCCCTCGACCCGGAGACGTACGACTACGCGGGAGCCGTGCTGTTCAACAACCACGCCGGGCAGCTCTGGCAGCGCTTCACCAACCGGCTCCGCCGCGAGATCGCCGCCCGTGCCGGCATCACCCAACGGGAGCTCCGCGAATGCGCTCGGCTCTCATTCGGCAAGGTCGCCGAGTTCCAGAAGCGCGGCGCCGTGCACTTTCACGCCGTCGTACGCCTCGATGGACCCGACGGGCCGGACACTCCGCCGCCTTCCTGGGCCAGCGTCGACCTGCTCGCCGACGCGATCCGCGCAGCTGCGGCGCACTCGTACACGTCGGTTTCCGTCCCGGCCGCTGACGGCCAACCGGCGCGCACATTCCGCTGGGGCACCCAGCTCGACGTCCGGCCGGTCAAGGCCTTCGGGGACGGCTCGGAGATCACCGAACAGGCCGTCGCCTCCTACGTTGCCAAGTACGCCACCAAGGCCGCCGAGAACACCGGCACCCTGGACCGCCGCATCGGGGAGCTCTCCGAGCTCGACCGCCACCAGGTCCCGGACCACACCCGCCGCCTGATCGAAGCCTGCAAGACGCTCGACCCGCTGTATCCCGACCGGCGGCTGTGGGCCTGGGCACACATGCTCGGCTTCCGCGGCCACTTCTCCTCCAAGTCCCGCCGCTACTCGACCACCCTCGGCGCCCTCCGCCAGGCCCGCGCCGACTACCGGGCCGCCCAGGAACACGCCGCCCTCGGCCTGGACGACCGCGAGCCGGACACCGTCCTCGTCCTGGCCGACTGGCAGTACGCCGGACACGGCCACACCCCGGGAGAGTCCGCGCTCGCCGCCACCATCGCGCGAGACATCCAGCTCAACCGCGAAACCGCCCGCGAAGAACTCGCAGCCCTGCGCCAGGAAGGAGAGCAGAGCCATGAATGAGCGATACCTCAGTGTTGTTCAGGTCGCCGAACTCCTCGGGACGACCGTTCGTTTCCCGCGGCGCCTGGTCGAGGAGCGCCGCATCACGTACGTGAAGGTCGGCCGTCACGTACGCATCCCCGAGAGCGCCGTACGGGAGTTCATCGAGGCGAACACGGTGCGGCCGCGCCGACGTGGGGGAGTCCTTCGGGGGGTGGCTGCCTGATGGCAGGGAGGCGCCGCCAGTTCGGGCGGGTCCGCAAGCTCCCGTCCGGCCGCTATCAGGCCCGCTACGTCGGCCCTGACGGGCAGCTGCGTCCGGCCCCGGAAACGTTCCGCACGAAGAAGGACGCGGACGCCTGGCTTGCCGACAAGCAGACCGAGATGCGACGGGGGGACTGGCACGACCCGGACGCCGGACGGGTGCCGTTCGAGTCCTACGCCCATGCGTGGATCGAGGAACGGGAGGTGACCACGCGGACGCGGCAGCTCTACGCCTCACTGCTCCGACACCACCTCGCACCCATGTTCGGGTCCGTCAACGTCGCCGACATCTCGCCCCCGCTCGTGCGTCGCTGGCGGGCGGACAAGCTCGCCGCGGGGACGGGTCCCACGACCGTTGCCAAGGCGTACGCCCTGCTTCGCGCAATCCTGGGCACGGCTGTCGCTGACCAGATGATCCGGCGCAATCCGTGCACGATCAAAGGTGCGAGCGTGGTGCACACACCCGAGCGACCGACCGCGACCGTGCAGGAGGTCTACGACCTGGCCGACGCCATCCAGCCGCGCTACCGGGCGCTCGTGCTGATGGCTGGCTTCCTCGGCCTGCGCTGGGGCGAGCTGATCGGTCTGCACCGGCGGGATGTCGACCTCGACCACGGTGCCGTGCGCGTCCGCCGGGCCGTCGCCGAACTCAACAACGGGCAGCGTGAGATCAAGGCACCCAAGAGCGCGGCCGGCAAGCGCACGGTCTCGATCCCGGCCGCGATCCTCCCGGAGATCCGCGAGCATCTGAACAACTACGCCGAACCGGGCGCGGATGGTCGGGTGTTCGTGGGTGAGAAGGGGGCGACTCCGCGACGGAACCACTTCAACCGGCTGTGGCGTAAGGCGTGCGACGACATCGGGGTCAAGGCCCTGCACTTCCATGATCTTCGGCACACCGGCAACACGCTTGCCGCGTCGACCGGTGCCAGCACCCGCGAGCTGATGGCACGCATGGGCCACAGCACCGCCCGGGCCGCGTTGATCTACCAACACGCCAGCGCCGAGCGTGACCGGCTGATCGCCGATGCCGTGTCCGGGCTCGTCGACAGGGGGAGGAAGGGCAAGGATCGGAAGCCCAAGGGGCACGCCGGGGACACGACCGACTGATCGGGCCCCCGGAAAGCGGTCAGGGCCAGGCGGAGGAAAGATCCTCTGACCTGGCCCTGAGCCATGTGGAGCGGGCGACGGGAATCGAACCCGCGTAGCCAGTTTGGAAGACTGGGGCTCTACCATTGAGCTACGCCCGCACGGAGTGCGCCGCGCGTCGGGTGACTGCGGCACTGACAGGCATCGTAGCGGGTCGTGCGCCTCCGATGCACACCCCGTTTCCGGCCCGCCGCCGGCGCCGCACCGCGCCCGGGAAATGCGGCGGCCGATCCGGCCTGGGTGCATGTACCCTACGTGTCGCACCAGACGGGGTGTGGCGCAGCTTGGTAGCGCGTCCGCTTTGGGAGCGGAAGGCCGTGGGTTCAAATCCCGCCACCCCGACCACCCACCTGCTCACGCACCGGTGATCGCCTTTTGGGTGCCGTAGCCGCTGCCGTTACTATGCAAGCTGCGCGCCCTGTGTGTCTCTGAAGTCCTCCGGGCGGCGAATCGGCCGGACCGCTCTGGTCCCGGCAGAACCCGAGAAGTCAGCCACAAGGAGACCGAACCGTGAAGAGCGCCGTGGAGACCCTGAACCCGACCCGGGTTCGGCTCACTGTCGAGGTGCCCTTCGAGGAGCTCAAGGACAGCCTCGACGCGGCGTACAAGAAGATCAACCAGCAGGTCACGGTGAAGGGCTTCCGCAAGGGCAAGGTCCCGGCCCGGGTCATCGACCAGCGCTTCGGCCGCGGTGCGGTGCTGGAGGAGGCCGTCAACGACGCCCTTCCGAAGTTCTACACCGACGCCGTCAACGAGGCCGAGCTGAGCCCGCTGGGCCAGCCCGAGGTCGACATCACGGAGCTGAAGGACGGCGAGACGCTGAACTTCACCGCCGAGGTCGACATCCGCCCGGCCATCGAGATCCCGGACTACTCCGGCATCGAGGTCGAGGTCGACGCCGTCGAGGTCACCGAAGAGGACGTCGACAAGTCGGTCGAGCAGCTCCGCGAGCGCTTCGCCTCCACCTCCCCGGTGGAGCGCGCCGCCGAGGACGGCGACGTCGTCACCATCGACCTGCAGGCCAAGGTCGACGGCGAGGTCCTCGAGGACGGCGTGGCCGACGGCGTCTCCTACACCATCGGCTCCGGCGAGCTGCTGGACGGCATCGACGACGCCGTGAAGGGCGTGGAGGCCGGTGGCGAGGCCACCTTCACCTCCGAGCTCAAGGGCGGCTCGGCGGCCGGCAAGGAGGCCGAGGTCACCGTCAAGGTCACCCAGGTCGCCAAGCGCGAGCTGCCCGAGCTGGACGACGACTTCGCTCAGCTCGCCTCCGAGTTCGACACCCTCGAGGAGCTGCGCGCGGACAGCCGCAAGCGCCTGGAGAACATGAAGCAGTACGACCAGGCCACGCAGGCCCAGGAGCGCGTCCTGGAGAAGCTGCTCGAGCTGGTCGAGGTCCCGGTCCCCGAGAAGCTGCTCGAGGACGAGATCAACACCCGCAAGCACAACCTCGAGCACCACCAGCTCGGCCAGATGGGCCTCGACCTCGCGAAGTACCTGGAGATCCAGGGCAAGACCGAGGAGGAGTTCGAGACCGAGACCCGTGAGGCCGCGGTCAAGGGCATCAAGACCCAGTTCGTGCTCGACGAGCTCGTCAAGCAGGAGAAGCTCAACGTCAACCAGGAGGAGCTCACCGAGCACCTCATGCGGCGCGCGGCCTCCTCCGGCATGTCGCCCGACCAGTTCGCCCAGGCCGTCGTCGAGCAGGGCCAGGTCCCGCTCCTCGTCGGCGAGGTCGCCCGCGGCAAGGCCCTGGCCGTCGTGGTCGAGAAGGCCACGGTCAAGGACACCAACGGCGAGATCGTCGACCTCGAGGACGAGGAAGAGGACGAGGCCGCCGAGTCGGCCGAGGCCGCTGCGGAGGGCGAGGGCACCGAGCAGGCCCCCGCCGAGGAGAAGACCGAGGGCTGACCCTCGCGTCACCTCTGACGTGATCAGGAAGGCCCCGGGGTGTACAACACCCCGGGGCCTTCCTGTCCGGCGTCAGGGAACCCACCTCAGGGGCGCGGGGCTGTATCGGTGTGCGGCTCCGCCGCGTGGGCGCGACCAGCCACAGACGGCCCCCAGCCGCCCGCAAACCGAACAGGCACCTCTCTACGCCCCCGGCGAACACCCCCGTTACCGGGATTCCTCGGCGGAGTCACCGCGTTAGGGTCCTTGAATACCAGGGGACGTGAGTCACCGAATACGGCTCCGACCCCGTAGGGACACGTGAGACGGCCCGGCGCCGTCGTAAGACGAGCAGGTGGATACGTGACGAATCTGATGCCCTCAGCCGCCGGCGAGCCTTCCATCGGTGGTGGCCTCGGCGACCAGGTCTACAACCGGCTGCTCGGCGAGCGGATCATCTTCCTCGGCCAGCCGGTCGACGACGACATTGCCAACAAGATCACCGCACAGCTGCTGCTCCTTGCCTCCGACCCGGACAAGGACATCTACCTGTACATCAACAGCCCCGGCGGCTCCATCACGGCGGGCATGGCGATCTACGACACCATGCAGTACATCAAGAACGACGTGGTGACGATCGCCATGGGCCTCGCGGCCTCCATGGGCCAGTTCCTGCTGAGCGCCGGCACCCCCGGCAAGCGCTTCGCGCTGCCGAACGCCGAGATCCTGATCCACCAGCCGTCCGCCGGTCTGGCCGGTTCGGCCTCGGACATCAAGATCCACGCCGAGCGTCTGCTGCACACCAAGAAGCGCATGGCCGAGCTGACGTCCCAGCACACGGGCCAGACGGTCGAGCAGATCACCCGCGACTCCGACCGCGACCGCTGGTTCGACGCCTTCGAGGCCAAGGAGTACGGCCTCATCGACGACGTGATCGCCACGGCCGCCGGCATGCCGGGCGGCGGCGGCACCGGGGCCTGAGCGGCCGCACGGAGCCCCCGTGGCCCCGTAACGCCCGCCGGGCCCCCCGGGCCCGGTGCACAGCCCCAGCAGCCCCGGCCGACCGCCTCAGCCCCTTTCCAGGAGACACCGTGAACGACTTCCCCGGCAGCGGCCTGTACGACCGTACGCGCGCCGAGTACACCGGCCCCGCGGCCGAGTCCCGCTACGTCATCCCGCGCTTCGTCGAGCGCACCTCCCAGGGCATCCGCGAGTACGACCCGTACGCGAAGCTCTTCGAGGAGCGGGTGATCTTCCTCGGCGTCCAGATCGACGACGCCTCCGCCAACGACGTCATGGCCCAGCTGCTGTGCCTGGAGTCGATGGACCCCGACCGGGACATCTCGGTCTACATCAACAGCCCCGGCGGCTCCTTCACCGCGCTCACGGCGATCTACGACACGATGCAGTACGTGAAGCCGGACATCCAGACGGTCTGCATGGGCCAGGCCGCCTCCGCCGCCGCCGTCCTGCTGGCCGCCGGCACCCCCGGCAAGCGCATGGCCCTGCCGAACGCGCGCGTGCTGATCCACCAGCCGTACAGCGAGACCGGCCGCGGTCAGGTCTCCGACCTGGAGATCGCCGCCAACGAGATCCTCCGGATGCGTACGCAGCTGGAGGAGATGCTGGCCAAGCACTCCACGCGTCCGATCGACAAGATCCGCGAGGACATCGAGCGCGACAAGATCCTCACGGCCGAGGACGCGCTGGAGTACGGCCTGATCGACCAGATCATCACCACCCGGAAGATGGACAACTCCAGCCTGCGCTGACGCGGGGCGGGGTGTAACGTCTGCCGCCCCTTGGCACGGTTTGGCACGGTCCACGTCAAAGTGAACCGTGCCAAGGGGGGCCCGAACGGGGGGCTCGGCAAGGTACCGTCGGACATAAGGCAGCACCAGGAGCCGCCGGACACGGACGTCCGGTCGTCTCCCAGGCGAAGGGGAAGCACACCGTGGCACGCATCGGTGACGGCGGCGATCTGCTCAAGTGCTCGTTCTGCGGCAAGAGCCAGAAGCAGGTCAAGAAGCTCATCGCAGGGCCCGGTGTGTACATCTGCGACGAGTGCATCGATCTCTGCAACGAGATCATCGAGGAAGAGCTCGCGGAGACCAGCGAGGTCCGCTGGGAGGAGCTCCCCAAGCCCCGCGAGATCTACGAGTTCCTCGAGGGGTACGTGGTGGGGCAGGAGGCGGCCAAGAAGGCCCTCTCCGTCGCCGTGTACAACCACTACAAGCGCGTCCAGGCCGGCGAGAACGGCGGCGCGCAGGGCCGTGAGGACGCCATCGAGCTGGCGAAGTCCAACATCCTCCTGCTGGGCCCCACCGGCTCCGGCAAGACCCTGCTGGCCCAGACCCTCGCCCGCATGCTGAACGTCCCCTTCGCGATCGCCGACGCCACGGCGCTCACCGAGGCGGGATACGTCGGCGAAGACGTCGAGAACATCCTGCTGAAGCTGATCCAGGCGGCCGACTACGACGTCAAGAAGGCCGAGACCGGGATCATCTACATCGACGAGATCGACAAGGTCGCCCGCAAGAGTGAAAACCCGTCGATCACCCGCGACGTCAGCGGTGAGGGCGTACAGCAGGCCCTGCTGAAGATCCTCGAGGGCACCACGGCCTCCGTCCCGCCGCAGGGCGGCCGCAAGCACCCGCACCAGGAGTTCATCCAGATCGACACGACGAACGTGCTGTTCATCGTGGGCGGCGCCTTCGCCGGTCTTGAGAAGATCATCGAGGGCCGGGCCGGCGCCAAGGGCATCGGCTTCGGCGCGACGATCATCTCCAAGCAGGAGCGGGAGTCCAAGGACCAGTTCGAGGAGGTCATGCCGGAGGACCTGGTCAAGTTCGGCATGATCCCCGAGTTCATCGGCCGGCTCCCGGTCATCACCAGCGTCCACAACCTGGACCGCGAGGCCCTGCTCCAGATCCTGGTCGAGCCGCGCAACGCGCTGGTGAAGCAGTACCAGCGTCTCTTCGAACTCGACGGTGTGGAGCTGGACTTCGAGCGCGAGGCGCTGGAGGCCATCGCCGACCAGGCCATCCTCCGCCAGACCGGCGCCCGCGGCCTGCGCGCCATCATGGAGGAGGTCCTCCAGGGCGTGATGTACGAGGTCCCGTCCCGCAAGGACGTCGCCCGCGTCGTCATCACCGCCGACGTGGTCCTCTCCAACGTCAACCCCACCCTGATCCCGCGCGACGCCCGCGGCCGCGGCTCGGGCGAGCAGAAGACGGCGTAGCCGCCACCGCACCGCCGACGCGAAGGGGCCCCGGTCGATCCGGGGCCCCTTCGGCGTTCTTACGGTGGTGTGCTCAGGCCTTGACCCGTGCCGCGGAGCGCAGTTCGGTGGCGAACGAGGCCACGTCGTCCGTGGCCAGACCGCCGCTGCCGCCCTTCTGCGCCGCGGCCAGGTCCAGCCCGTTGACCACGCCGTAGGTGCTGTGGTCGGCCCACACGCACACCGGCATCTCGAGCTTCTGTTCGCCCTCGGAGATGGAGGCCGTCTGGCACTTCATGACGGCACCGTCGAGACCGTTGGGCTCGACCGTCTCGGGGCTGCCCTTCCAGGTGACCGCCTCCGGCTCACCCGCGTTGTCGCCGGTGTCCTTGGAGTTCTCGTGGGCGGTGGCGAAGCCCTTGTCGATGGTGGCCTCCGGGTCGCCGATCTCCCCGTAGGCGCCGTTGAACGCCATGGCCTTGCCCAGCTTGGTGGACGAGCCGCTGGCGTAGGACGCCTTCACCACCGTGCCGCTCTTGATGCCGAGCTTCTCCAGGTCGGCGGCGGACTCGGCCCCCGTCGGGCCCCCGTCGCTCGAACCGGAGCCGCCCTTCTTGTACTCGCCGACCGAGGCCGGCGGCTCCAGCTTGTGCGGCCCGTCGTCCGCGATGTCCGCACCGCCGCCCCCGCCGAAAACGAAGTACGCGCCCACACCGATCGCCGCCACGACCGCGACCGCGCCGATGATCAGACCGGTCTTCTTGCCGCTGCCACCGCCGGGGGCCGGGGGCTGGGGCGGCATGCCGTACGGCGCCTGGCCGTACGGCGGCTGCTGCGGCGGAACGCCGGGCTGCCCGGGCGGGGGTGCCTGCTGCGGGTAGCCGTAGCCGGGCTGCGGCGCCCCCGGCGGCCGGCCGCCGTAGGGACCCGGCTGTCCGTACGGCCCCGGCTGCTGGGGCTGTCCCCCGTACGGGCCCGGCTGGTTGTAACTCATTACTGGATTCCCCTCCAGGTGGCGATGCGGTGGCGGTCAGGCCTTGACGCGGACCTCGTTGCGGACCTTGGCGGTGATGTCCGAGGCGGCGCTCTTGGTGATGTCCTTGGTGTTGTCACCGGGCGAGACGATCACGACGGTGCTGTAGTCGGCCCAGGCGCAGAACCAGTTGGTCGTTGCCTTCTGGGTGAGGTTGTTGGTGCCCTTGGCCGCCTGGCACTTCATCACCGCGCCGTCGATGTCGACCGACTCCGGCTCGCCGACCAGCTCGGACATCAGCTCGTTGCTCGACCCCTTCTCCGTCTCCTTCTTGAGGGACGCGAAGATCTTGTCGAGCACCGCCTCCGGGTCGGAGACCTCGCCGTAGGCACCGAAGAACGACACGCCCCGCGCGGTCAGCAGCTCGGACTGGTCCGGGAGCGTGGTCGGGTCCTGCGGGTCGTAGCCGCTGAAGTCGGCCGTCGAGTAGGAGGCGCCGACGGACTTGCCGTCCTTGACGCCGCCCTTGGCCAGGTCGTCCACCGTGTTGGAGCTGGCGTCCTCGCCGCCCTCACCGACCCGGGTGTACTCGCTCATCAGCGTCTTCGGCGCCGACAGCTTGTGCGGGCCGTCGTCCTCCAGACCGCCCGCGCCGCCGCCCCCGCCGATCACGAAGTACGCGCCCACACCGATGGCCGCCACGACCGCCACCGCGCCGACGATGATCGCGGCCTTCTTGCCGCCGCCGCCCGACGCCGGGGGCTGGGGCGGCATGCCGTACGGGGCCTGGCCGTAGGGCGGCTGCTGGCCGTAGGGGGGCTGCTGGGGCGGGACGCCGGGCTGGCCGGGCTGCTGCGGATAGCCGTATCCGGGCTGGCCGGCCGGGGGCGTCTGCTGGGGGTAGCCGTAGCCGGGCCCCGGAGCCTGCGGCGGTTGGCCGTAAGGACCCGGCTGGCCGTACGGTCCGGGCTGCTGGGGCTGCCCGCCGTACGGGCCCGGCTGGTTGTAGCTCATTTCTGGGTTCCCCTCCAGATGCTTATGCGTTGCCGACATCCTGACTCAGGAGTGACACGTTCAGGTCGGCGGGGGTCGCACCGTTACAAAGGAAACGCGTTTCGGGACAGGCCCGTGACGCCTCTAAACTGAGCCGCGTGACCGAGAACGCTCAGCAGCAGCCACCAGCGCCCACCACCGAACTGCCGACCCAGTACGCGCCGGCCGATGTAGAGGGGCCGCTGTACGAGCGCTGGGTGGAGCGCGGTTACTTCGAGGCGGACGAGAAGAGCGAGAAGCCGCCCTACACCATCGTCATCCCGCCGCCGAACGTCACCGGCAGCCTGCACCTCGGGCACGCCTTCGAGCACACGATCATCGACGCCCTCACCCGCCGCAAGCGCATGCAGGGCTTCGAGACGCTGTGGCAGCCCGGCATGGACCACGCCGGCATCGCCACGCAGAACGTCGTCGAGCGGGAGCTCGCCAAGGAGGGCAAGTCCCGCCACGACCTCGGGCGTGAGGCGTTCGTCGAGCGCGTCTGGCAGTGGAAGGGCGAGTCCGGCGGCCAGATCAGCGGTCAGATGCGCCGCCTCGGCGACGGCGTCGCCTGGTCGCGTGAGCGCTTCACGATGGACGAGGGCCTGTCCCAGGCCGTCCAGACCATCTTCAAGCGGCTCTACGACGACGAGCTCATCTACCGCGCCGAGCGCATCATCAACTGGTGCCCGCGCTGTCTGACCGCGATCTCCGACATCGAGGTCGAGTACCAGGACGACGACGGCGAGCTCGTCTCCATGAAGTACGGCGACGGGGACGACACCATCGTCGTCGCCACCACCCGCGCGGAGACCATGCTCGGCGACACCGCCGTCGCCGTTCACCCGGACGACGAGCGCTACAAGCATCTCGTCGGCAAGCTCATCAAGCTGCCGCTGACCGACCGTTCCATCCCGGTCGTCGCGGACGAGCATGTCGACCCCGAGTTCGGCACGGGCGCCGTCAAGGTGACGCCGGCGCACGACCCGAACGACTTCGAGATCGGCCGGCGGCACGACCTGCCCGCCATCGCGGTCATGGACGAGCACGCGGTCATCACCGTCCACGGCCCCTTCCAGGGTCTGGACCGGCTCGAGGCCCGCTCCGCCATCGTCGCCGCGCTGCGCGCCGAGGGCCGGATCGTCGCCGAGAAGCGGCCCTACGTCCACTCGGTCGGCCACTGCTCGCGCTGCAAGACCACCGTCGAGCCGCGGCTGTCCATGCAGTGGTGGGTCAAGGTCGGCCCGCTGGCGAAGGCGGCCGGTGACGCCGTCCGCGACGGCCGCGTCAAGATCCACCCGCAGGAGATGGAGAAGCGCTACTTCGACTGGGTCGACAACCTCCACGACTGGTGCATCTCGCGGCAGTTGTGGTGGGGCCACCGCATCCCGGTCTGGTACGGGCCGAACGGCGAGGTCGTCTGCGTCGGCCCGGACGAGGAGCCGCCGGCCGGTGAGGGCTGGCACCAGGACACCGACGTCCTCGACACCTGGTTCTCCTCGGGCCTGTGGCCGTTCTCCACCCTCGGCTGGCCCGAGCGGACCGAGTCGCTCGCGAAGTTCTATCCGAACTCCGTCCTGGTCACCGGCTACGACATCCTCTTCTTCTGGGTCGCCCGGATGATGATGTTCGGCCTCTACGCGATGGACGGCACCCCGCCGTTCCACACCATCGCCCTGCACGGCATGGTCCGCGACCAGTTCGGCAAGAAGATGTCGAAGTCCTTCGGCAACGCGGTCAACCCGCTGGACTGGATGGACAAGTACGGCTCCGACGCCCTGCGCTTCACGCTCGCGCGCGGCGCCAACCCGGGCGTCGACGTGCCGATCGGCGAGGACTGGGTCCAGGGCTCGCGCAACTTCGCCAACAAGATCTGGAACGCCACCCGCTTCGCCCTGATGAACGGCGCGACGGTCGAGGGTCCGCTGCCCGACGCGTCGAGGATGTCGCCGACCGACCGCTGGATCCTGTCCCGGCTGAACTCGGTCGTCGCCGAAGTCGACGCGTACTACGACGACTTCCAGTTCGCCAAGCTGTCGGACGCGCTGTTCCACTTCGCCTGGGACGAGGTCTTCGACTGGTACGTCGAGCTGTCCAAGACGACGTTCCAGGCGGGCGGCGAGCCGGCCGAGGTCAGCAAGCGGGTCCTCGGCGAGGTCCTCGACGTCACGCTCAGGCTGCTCCACCCGGTCGTCCCTTTCGTCACCGAGACGCTGTGGACGACTCTGACGGGCGGCGAGTCGGTCGTCGTCGCGGACTGGCCCGCCGACAGCGGCTTCCGGGACGCCGACGCCGAGCGGGAGATCGGGACGCTCCAGTCGGTGATCACCGAGGTCCGCCGCTTCCGTGCCGACCAGGGTCTGCAGCCCGGCCAGCGGGTTCCGGCCCGGCTGACGCTCGACGGCACGCCGCTCGCCCCGCATGAGCCGGCCATCCGGCAGCTGCTGCGCCTGCAGCCGGAGGGCGACTCCTTCACCGCGACGGCGACCCTGCCCGTCGCCGGTGTCGAGGTCGCGCTGGACCTGTCCGGCGTGATCGACGTCGCCGCCGAGCGCAAGCGGCTCGCCAAGGATCTCGCCGCCGCCGAGAAGGAGAAGGCCCAGGCGACGGCGAAGCTCGGCAACGAGGCGTTCCTGGCGAAGGCCCCGGACCACGTCGTGGACAAGATCCGCACGCGGCTGGCGAAGGCGGAGGAGGACATCGTCCGCATCGGCTCCCAGCTGGACCGCCTGCCCGCCGCCTGACCCGGCTTCACAGCGCCCACGGCCCCCGACCCCTCCGGTCGGGGGCCGTTCACGTCGTTGTGGGGGGCGTGTAACCCGCCCGCGGGAACCTGCGGCTTCGCCCACCGCCCGTCCCACCGGGCCGCCGCCGTCAGGAGCACGCCCACGATGCCCCGAACCGCGCCCTCCGCCGCGCCGCTGCCCGCCGAGCCGACCGCGCGGGACGGCCCCGGCGCGGACCGGCGGTTCGACATCGACCTGCTGCGCGTCCTGTGCACCGCCGCCGTCGTCCTGGTGCACGCCTCCGCCGAGTTCCTCGACGCGGGGCACCGCACGGCCGGCGTCGTCGGCGACTCGGCCGGCCGGTTCGCCGTGCCCGCCTTCTTCGCGATGGCCGGGTGGGCCGCCCTCGCCGGCTCGCCGGTGCGCGACGAGCGCCGGCTCCTCACCCGGCTCGGAAGGATCCTGCGTCCGATGGCGGTGTGGACGGTGCTCTACCTCCTCTGGCAGTACGTGACCGGGCCGCCCCCGGACGGCGGCCCCTGGGAGGCGCTGCGGGCGCTCTTCGGTTCCGTCGAGGCCGCCTTCCACCTCTGGTACCTCTACACCTACGTACCGCTCCTGCTGCTCCTCGGCTGCGCCGTGCTCGTCCTGCGGCAGCGCGCCATGCCCCGCCGGTCGCTGCTGCTGCTCGTCGCCTTCGCCGTCGCACCGGCGGCCACCGGGGACCTGCGGACGCTGACCGGGGCGGCGCTGCCCTCCTGGGAGTGGAGCGTGTCGCTGTCCTCGCTGGGGTACGCGGTGGCGGGCGCGGCCCTGCTCACCGCCCGGCGGCGCGGCCCGCGCCCGCTGTGGCTCGCGGGAGCGGCGGCCGGCCTGGTCGCCCTCACCGTGTACCAGCTCACGGTGCGGCACCCCGCCGCGTACGGGAGCGCGGCGGTGGCGGCGCTGACCTTCGCGGTGCTCGGAGCGGTGGCCGGGGTGCGGGTGCCGGAGCGGGCGCGGGGGGTGCTGGTGCGGCTGTCGGACGCGTCGTTCGGCACGTATCTGGTGCATCTGCTGTGGGTGACGCTGCTGGCCGGGCCGGTAGCGGAGGGGCTCCCGGTGGGGTGGTGGGCGCCCGCTGCGCTCGCCGGGACGGCGCTCGCCGCCGCCGTGCTGTCCTTCGCCGTGAGTGTGCTGTGGGGGAGGCTCGGGCTGCGGAAATGGCTCGGCTGACGCGGGAGCCGGGGCCTGCCCGGCGCGGGCCCGGCGGCTCCGTAGACTGGGGACCGTGAGCGAGCGCCCAGAATCAGCAGGTCCCGACCCGGACGACACCTTTGACGAGTTCGCGGAGCTCGTGGAGGAGGAGACCCGCCGCGACCCCGATCTCGCGGTGATCGAGGCCGGCAGCCGCACCCTGCGCACCCAGGGCGGCCCGCCGCAGGCGGACGTGCCCGCGCGGCCCGAGGACCCCGAGGTCGACCGGGCCCTGCGCGAGGTCGAGGGGGAGCTCGCCACCCGCTGGGGCGAGACGAAGCTGGAGCCGTCGGTCGCCCGGATCTCCGCGCTGATGGACGTGCTGGGCGAGCCGCAGCGCTCGTACCCGTCGATCCACATCACCGGTACCAACGGCAAGACCTCCACCGCCCGCATGATCGAGGCGCTGCTCGGCGCGTTCGAGCTGCGCACCGGCCGGTACACGTCCCCGCACGTCCAGTCGGTCACCGAGCGGATCAGCCTCGACGGGGCGCCGGTCTCCGCGGAGCGGTTCATCGAGACGTACCAGGACATCAAGCCGTACGTCGAGATGGTCGACTCCCAGCAGGAGTACCGGCTGTCCTTCTTCGAGGTGCTCACCGGCATGGCGTACGCCGCCTTCGCCGACGCTCCCGTGGACGTCGCGGTCGTCGAGGTCGGGATGGGCGGCAGCTGGGACGCGACCAACGTGATCGACGGCAGCGTCGCCGTGGTGACGCCGATAGACCTCGACCACACCGACCGGCTCGGGACCACACCCGCACAGATCGCCACCGAGAAGGCGGGCATCGTCAAGCGGGACGCGACGGTGATCATGGCCCAGCAGCCGGTGGACGCCGCTCAGGTGCTGCTGAAGAAGGCCGTCGAGGTGGACGCGACGGTGGCCCGTGAGGGTCTGGAGTTCGGCGTCGTCGCCCGGCAGGTCGCGGTGGGCGGCCAGCAGGTGACCCTGCGCGGACTGGGCGGTGAGTACACCGACGTGTATCTCCCGCTGCACGGCGCCCATCAGGCGCACAACGCGGCCGTGGCGCTCGCCGCCGTGGAGGCGTTCTTCGGCGTCGGCGCGCAGCGCGTCGAGCCGCTCGACATCGACACCGTGCGCAAGGCGTTCGCCGCCGTCGCCTCCCCGGGCCGGCTGGAGGTCGTACGGCGCTCGCCGACCGTCGTCCTGGACGCCGCGCACAACCCGGCGGGTGCGCGGGCGGCGGCCGAGGCGATCGGGGAGGCGTTCCAGTTCAGCCGGCTCATCGGTGTGGTGGGCGCGAGCGGCGACAAGAACGTGCGCGGGTTGCTGGAGGCGTTCGAGCCGGTCTTCGCCGAGATCGTCGTCACGCAGAACTCCAGTCACCGCGCGATGGACGCCGACGAACTGGCCGCGGTCGCCGTCGAGGTGTTCGGCGAGGACCGGGTCCAGGTCGAGCCGCGGCTGCCGGACGCGCTGGAGGCCGCGATCACGCTGGCCGAGGAGGAGGGCGAGTTCGCGGGCGGCGGTGTCCTCGTCACCGGTTCCGTCATCACCGTCGGCGAGGCCCGACTGCTCCTGAGGAGGGGCTGAGTTCCCGTGCGTACGCTCTGTGCTTCGACGCTGATCGGCGAGTTCTTCATCATTGGTTTCGCCGGGCTGGTCGCGATGAAGGACGCGGACCTGTCCACCGGCACGGTGTGGACGGTCTGCGGCATCGCGATGTTCCTGTGCGTGGCCCTGTGCGGGGTGATCACACGGTCGGGCGGGGTGGCTCTCGGCTGGGCGCTGCAGATCGCCCTCATCGCCTCCGGGGTCTTCGTCCCGATGATGTTCTTCATGGGCGCGCTCTTCGCGCTGCTGTGGTGGGCCTCGGTGCACTTCGGGCGAAAGGTGGACGAAGCGAAGGCCCGTTTCGCCGCCCGGGCCGACCAACCTGACGCTGCGTGACAGATGCCGCGACACGCCCGGTAACCTCATCACTCCGCATCACTTCACGCACTTCACGCACAAGGAGCTCCGCCGTGACCCAGCGCACCCTCGTCCTCCTCAAGCCCGACGCCGTCCGTCGTGGCCTGACCGGCGAGATCATCAGCCGTATCGAGCGCAAGGCCGGCTGGCAGATCACCGCGCTGGAGCTGCGCACCCTGGACCAGGACACGCTGGAGCAGCATTACGGCGAGCACAAGGGCAAGCCGTTCTACGAGCCGCTGGTGGAGTTCATGGCGTCCGGCCCGGTCGTGGCGATGATCGTCGAGGGCGAGCGGGTCATCGAGGGGCTGCGCAAGCTGGCGGGTCCCACGGACCCCGTCGCCGCCGAGCCGGGGTCGATCCGCGGCGACTTCGGCGTGATCGTCCGGGAGAACCTGATCCACGCCTCCGACTCCGAGGAGTCCGCCGAGCGCGAGGTGAAGATCTTCTTCCCGGGCCGCGCGTGACGTCGTACGGCCGCTCACGCGTATCCCGCGCATAACGATCACATCGCGGCCGGGTACGGCACGTTTGCCGGGTGCCTGATGGTCTGGGGGCTTTGCCCCCGGACCTTTTTTGGCATATGCGCGGCGTTCGGGGGAACGGATGCCCCCGATGGCCCGTCTCCACAAGCAGGGCGACACGCCATCTGATGACAATGGCGAAGACCCTCGCACAGTGTTCGCGAAGGCGCGTCTACCATGGAAGCCTTCACGTCACCGCACCCACCTCGCCAACCTGAAAAGCCCTCAAAAGCTCGTGGGAAGGCCAGACGAATCCTGATGGGGAACTCAATGTCGTTCATCGGCCGTGACATGGCTGTCGACCTCGGGACCGCCAACACGCTGGTGTACGTCAGGGGTCGCGGGATCGTACTCAACGAGCCGTCCGTGGTCGCGATCAACACCAACACCGGTGGCATCCTCGCGGTCGGTGCCGAAGCGAAGAAGATGATCGGGCGCACGCCCGGCAACATCGTTGCCGTGCGTCCGCTGAAGGACGGCGTGATCGCCGACTTCGAGATCACCGAGCGGATGCTCCGCTACTTCATCCTGAAGATCCACAAGCGGCGGTATCTGGCTCGGCCGCGGGTCGTCGTGTGCGTGCCCTCGGGCATCACCGGCGTCGAGCGCCGCGCCGTCATCGAGGCGTCGTCCCAGGCCGGCGCCCGCCAGGTGCACATCATCGAGGAGCCCATGGCCGCCGCCATCGGCTCCGGGCTGCCGGTCCACGAGGCCACCGGCAACATGGTGGTGGACATCGGCGGCGGCACCACGGAGGTCGCGGTCATCTCCCTCGGCGGCATCGTCACCGCCCAGTCCATCCGGGTCGCGGGCGACGAACTGGACAACGCCATCATCCAGCACATCAAGAAGGAGTACTCCCTCCTGCTGGGTGAGCGGACGGCCGAACAGATCAAGATCACGATCGGTTCGGCGTACGACCTCGACACCGACGAGCACACCGAAATCCGCGGCCGGGACCTGGTGTCCGGACTGCCCAAGACCGTCGTCATCTCCGCGGCCGAGGTGCGCAAGGCGATCGAGGAACCCGTCAACGCCATCGTCGACGCGGTCAAGACCACCCTCGACAAGTGCCCGCCGGAGCTCTCCGGCGACATCATGGACCGGGGGATCGTGCTGACCGGCGGCGGCGCCCTGCTGCGCGGCCTCGACGAGCGGCTGCGCCGGGAGACGGGCATGCCGATCCACATCGCCGAGGACCCGCTGGACAGCGTGGCGCTCGGTTCCGGCAAGTGCGTCGAGGAGTTCGAGGCGCTCCAGCAGGTGCTGGACGCCCAGCCCCGCAGATGACCCGGCTCTTCGACTCCGCCGTACGGGATGTTCCCCTCTCGTACGGCGGATCGCTGGCATAGAGGCATAGGCTCCCCCACAAGCCCCGAAAGCCCCTGAACACGCCACCCCCACACCTGAACAAGACGACACCTCATACCCGTTCTCGACGAGGAAGGCACGGCCGCCGCACGTGAGGGACACGAAAGAGAGCCGGCTGCTCCTGGTGCTGCTGATCGCCATCGCGTTCGCACTGATCACGGTGGACATCCGCGGCGGGGAGGATTCGCCGGTCGACGGTGCCCGGCAGGCCGCGGCGACCGTTTTCGGCCCCATCGAGAACGGCGTGTCCAGCGCGGTCGACCCGATCGGCAACGCGGTCACCGCCGTCCGTGAATCCGGCGACCGGCACGACCGGCTCGCCGACCTGGAGCGGGAGAACACCGCGCTCAAGGCCGAACTCGGCAGCGACGACCGCAACCGAAGCCGCCTCGACCAGCTCGACAAGCTGCTGAAGATCTCCGGCAAGGGCCAGTACGGCATCAAGGGCGCCCAGGTCATCGCCATAGGAGCGGCCCAGGGCTTCTCCTGGACCATCACCATCGACGCCGGCGCCAACGACGGCATCCAGCGCGACATGACCGTACTCAACGGCGACGGACTGGTCGGCCGCGTCACCACCGTCGGCCCGAACACCGCCACGGTGCTGCTCGCCAGCGACCCCGACTTCACCGTCGGCACCCGCATGGAGGCCGGCGACGAACTCGGCTTCGCCTCCGGCCAGGGCGACCGCCCGCTGCGCGTCGAACTGCTCAACGGCAAGGCCGAGATCAAGAAGGGGGACCGCCTGGTCACCTTCGGCTCGCAGGCCGACAAGCCGTTCGTGCCCGGCGTCCCCGTCGGCGTCGTCTCCCGCGTCGACCCCTCCGGCGGCGACCTCACCCGCACCGTCTACGTCACGCCGTACGTCAGCTTCAGCAAGCTCGACGTGGTCGGGGTCGTCGTCCAGGCCCCCGAGAAGGACCCGCGCGACACGGTGCTGCCCAAGAAGCCCAAGCCGACCCCCACGCCGACCGTGACGGTGACCGTCACCCCCTCCGCCCCTGCCGACGGCCAGTACCAGCAAGAGCAGTAGGAGCTGTCACCCCATGCGCGTCAACCGGATCCTGCTCTCCAGCTCGCTGATCGTCGTCGCCCTGGTGATCCAGGTGAGCGTCCTCGCCCGCCTCCACCTCCCGGGCGCGGTCCCCGACCTGCTGCTGCTCACCGTCCTCGGCCTCGCCCTGGTCTACGGCCATGTCGGCGGCGCCCTCGTCGGCTTCGCCGCCGGTCTCCTCGTCGACCTCGCCCCGCCCGCCGACCACGCCGCCGGCCGCTACGCCCTCGTGCTGTGCGTCATCGGCTATCTCGCCGGACTCGTCAAACCCGAGAGCGGCCAGGTGAAATCGGCCACCGGCCCCATGGTCGTGGTCGTCGCCGCCGCCGTCGGCTCCACCCTGCTCTACGCCGGTGTCGGCGCCCTCGTCGGCGACACCGCCGCCCGCCATGTGGGCCTGAGCTCGCTGCTGTTCACCGCCGCGCTGTACGACCTGCTGCTCGCGCCGTTCGTCGTCCCCGGCGTCATGGCCCTGGCCCGGCGCGCCGAGAACGATCCGCTCGCCGAGACGGGCTCCGTCAAGTCCGGCGACATCTCCTCCGGCTGGCTCTCCGGCGGCACCGGACTGCGCATCGGCGGCCAGAAGAGCGGACTGCGCGTCAAGGCGGCCCGGGCCCGGGTGGCCCGCGCCGGACGCATCAAGGGGGTCAAGCGCCTGTGACACGGCCGAACTTCACCGGAACGGGTGAACGACGACGGAACGCCGGGACCTGTACCGGCCGTTCATCCCTCGTACCCGCCCACCCGCACGCGCTCTGAGAGAGGAGGAAACCGCGTGACCAACATCCCCGAGACCGGCCGCAACCCGCGGGTCCAGATCCGCCTCGTCGTCATCCAGGTCCTCGTCATCTCCCTCCTCGGCACCCTCGGCGGGCGCCTGTGGTACCTCCAGATCCGCGAGGGCGACCAGTACGCCAAGGAGGCCTCCGGCAACCACGTCCAGCAGGTCGTCCAGCCCGCAGTCCGCGGCTCCATCCTGGACGCCCGCGGAGTGGCCCTCGCGGACAACGAGACCCGGCTGGTCGTCTCCGCCTCCCGCACCGAGCTGCTGAAGATGAAGGACGACGGCAAGGCGGTCCTCACCAAGCTCGCCGGCGTCCTCGGCATGACGCCGAAGGAGGTCAGGGAGAAGGTCCGGCTCTGCGACGCCGAGACCCCCCAGCCCTGCTGGAACGGCTCGCCGTACCAGCCCATCCCCATCACCGACGAGGCCACCCCGAAGCAGGCCCTGCAGATCCGCGAGCGCGCCGAGGACTTCCCCGGCATCACCGCCGAACCCCAGGCCGTGCGCCGCTACACCTCCCCGGGCAAGGCCAACACCGCACAGGTCCTCGGCTACCTGTCACCCGTCACCGACGAGGAGATCCAGAAGGCCCAGGACACCGACTCGCCGTACCTGCGCTCCGACATGGTCGGCCGCTCCGGCATCGAGCGCCAGTACGACAAGCAGCTGCGCGGCAAGGCGGGCGTCACCCGCTACGAGGTCGACAAGCTCGGCCGCGTCCTCGGCCAGGCCGAGGCCGACCCCGCCCAGCCCGGCGCCAACCTCGTCACCAGCATCGACGCCCGCGTCCAGCGCATCGCCGAGTACCAGCTGAACGAGGCGATGAAGGACGCCCGCAAGGTCCACGACCGCAACACCAACCGCAACTACGAGGCCGATTCCGGCGCCGTCGTCGTCATGGAGGCCAAGACCGGCCGCGTCGTCGCCATGGCCTCCAACCCCACCTACGACCCCAACGCCTGGGTCGGCGGCATCTCCGCCAAGGACTACGCGGCCCTCACCGGCAAGAAGTCCAACTACCCGCTGCTCAACCGCGCCACCCAGGGCCTGTCGGCACCCGGCTCCATCTTCAAGGTGATCCCGACCGCCGCCGCCATACAGGCCGGCTACTCCTTCGAAGGCCCCTACGAGTGCTCCAGCTCGTACTCCATCGGCGGGCAGGTCTTCAAGAACTTCGAGTCCCAGAGCTTCGGCGGCATCAGCCTCGGCCGCGCCCTGGAGGTCTCCTGCGACACCGTCTTCTACCGGCTCTCCCACGAGGAGTGGAAGCGCGACGGCGGCAACAAGCCGAAGAAGGACCCCAACGACTGGTTCTACAAGACCGCCCACCAGTTCGGCCTCGGCGAGAAGACCGGCATCGACCTGCCCAACGAGGTCACCGGCCGCGTCCCCGACCGCCAGTGGAAGAAGGACTACTGGCAGGCCAACAAGGACGCCTGGTGCAAGACCGGCAAGAAGGACGGCAGCTACGCCGAGCGCATCGCCTACGAGAACTGCCTCGAAGGCAACCGGCTGCGCGCCGGTGACTCCGTCAACTACTCCATCGGCCAGGGCGACACCCTCGTCACCCCCATCCAGATGGCCACCATCTACGCCGCCATCTCCAACGGCGGCACCCTCTACGACCCCACCGTCGGCAAGGCCGTCATCAGCCCCGACGGCAAGACCGTCACCGAGATCGAGCCCAAGGCGCACGGCAAGCTGCCGACGAGCAAGAAGACCCTCGCCCAGATGGACGAAGCCCTCGCAGGAGTCGCCACCCGCGGTACGGCCGCGTGGCGATTCGGGGGCTGGCCACAGGACGAGATCCCGATGCACGCCAAGACCGGTACCGCCGAGGTGTACGGCAAGCAGACCACCTCCTGGTTCGCCACCTACACCAAGGACTACTCGATCGTCATGACGATCTCCCAGGGCGGTACCGGCTCCGGCGCCTCGGGCCCCGCCGTGCGCAACATCTACAACGCCCTGTACGGCGTCTCCGAGGACGGCGAGATCGACAAGAAGAAGGCACTGCTGCCCACCCCGCAGAAGACCCTCCCCAAGGTCCGCACCGACGGCACCATCAAGTCCCCGAAGGTCTCCAAGGACCCCGCCAAGGAACGCGCGACCCCCTCGCCCGGCGCCACCGCCACCACCCCGCAGGACGGCGACCCCGCCGACCCGCAGCAGGCCGGCACCGTCCCCTCACCCGAGAACACCAACCGCGACACCCGCCGCCGCGAGCGACGACGGGGCGGCGGACCCCGCCGCGGCGACGGACGCCCCCGCGCCCGCTCCCGCCACCGGTCCGGCAGGACCGCATCACGCGAGGCGGCGTCATGACCGGCGGCGTCAACAGCTTCCAGGTCTCCGGATACGGACCCGAGCGGGCCGGCTGGACACGGGTCTTCGCCCGCGACTCCCTGGCCCGCCGCCTCGACTGGCCGATACTGCTCTCGGCGATCCTGCTCTCCCTGCTGGGCTCGCTCCTGGTCTACTCGGCCACCCGCAACCGCACCGAACTCAACCAGGGCGACCCCTACTACTTCCTGGTCCGGCACTGGCTCAACACCGGCATCGGACTGGCCCTGATGATCGGCGCCCTCTGGCTCGGCCACCGTGCCCTGCGCACCGCCGTGCCCCTGCTGTACGGCGCCTCGGTCTTCCTGATCCTGCTGGTGCTCACCCCGCTGGGCTCCACCATCAACGGCGCCCACAGCTGGATCAAACTCCCCGGCGGCTTCTCCCTCCAGCCCTCCGAGTTCGTGAAGCTCACGATCATCCTGGGCATGGCGATGCTGCTCGCCGCGCGAGTCGACGCCGGCGACAAGCCCTACCCCGACCACCGCACGGTGCTCCAGGCACTCGGACTCGCCGTCGTCCCCATGCTGATCGTGATGCTCATGCCCGACCTCGGGTCGGTCATGGTCATGGTCGTCATCGTGCTCGGCGTGCTGCTCGCCTCCGGCGCCTCCAACCGCTGGGTCTTCGGCCTGCTCGGCGCCGGCGCCGCCGGCGCGGTCACCGTCTGGCAGCTCGGCGTCCTCGACGAGTACCAGATCAACCGGTTCGCCGCCTTCGCCAACCCCGAGCTCGACCCCGCCGGCGTCGGCTACAACACCAACCAGGCCCGCATCGCCATCGGCTCCGGCGGACTGACCGGCTCCGGCCTCTTCCACGGCTCCCAGACCACCGGCCAGTTCGTCCCCGAGCAGCAGACCGACTTCGTCTTCACCGTCGCCGGGGAGGAACTCGGCTTCGTCGGCGGCGCACTGATCATCGGCCTGCTCGGCATCATCCTCTGGCGCGCCTGCCGCATCGCCCGCGACACCACCGACCTGTACGGCACCATCGTCGCCGCCGGCATCGTCGCCTGGTTCGCCTTCCAGACCTTCGAGAACATCGGCATGACCCTCGGCATCATGCCGGTCACCGGACTGCCCCTGCCGTTCGTCTCCTACGGCGGCTCCTCCATGTTCGCCGTCTGGCTGGCCGTGGGCCTGCTGCAGTCGATCCGGATACAACGCCCGATGTCCGCGTAGCGCCCCGCCCGGCCCGCACATCACCGGTGCGGAGCGGCCCACTGCCGCTCCGCACCCCTGGCGACTAGATTCGATTCATGGCGGACACCAAGCGCGAGATCGAGCGGAAGTACGAGTCGGACCAGGACGGACTGCCCGACCTGACCCGCGTCCCCGGCGTCGCATCCGTCCTCGACCGAGGTGTCACCCGCCTCGACGCCACCTACCACGACACCGCCGACGAACGCCTCGCCGCGTCCGCCGTGACCCTCCGCCGCCGCACCGGCGGCTCCGACGCCGGCTGGCACCTGAAATTCCCCGTCGCCCCCGGGGTACGCGACGAGATCCGCGCCCCGCTCTCCGACACCCTCCCGGACGAACTCGCCGCCCTCGTCCGCTCCCGCGTCCGCGACCACGCACTGCTGCCCGTCGTCCGGCTCCGCTCCGACCGCGCGGTACGCCACCTCCTCGACGCCGACGGACGGCTCCTCGCCGAGGTCAGCGTCGACACCGTCCACGCCCAGCGCCTCACCGGCGACGGCGGCACCGCCCGGTGGACCGAGATCGAGGTCGAACTCGCCGACGACGGCGACCCCGCCTTCCTCGACAAGGTCGAAAAACGCCTGCGCAAGGCCGGCGTACGCCCCTCCGCATCGGCCTCCAAACTGACCCGGGCCCTGGCCGAGACGGCCCCGGACGGCACCACGACCCCCGCGACCGCACCCACCCCCGCCACCGCACCCGAAGCGGCCCCGAAGCAGAAACGGCGCTCACGCCCGGCCGGGAAACCCGTCACCGCCGCGGACCATGTCCTCGCCTACGTCCGCGCCCAGCGCGACGCCCTGGTCGAGCTCGACCCCGCCGTACGCCAGGACATCCCCGACTCCGTCCACCGCATGAGAGTCGCCACCCGCCGCCTGCGCAGCACCTTCCGCACCTTCCGCACCGTCCTCGACCCCGGGACGACCGACCCCGTCGCCGCCGACCTGAAATGGCTGGCCGGCGAGCTGGGCCTGGACCGCGACCAGGAAGTCCTCGCCGAACGCCTCGGCACCGCCCTCGCCGAACTGCCCGGCACCCTCGTCCACGGCCCGGTCGCCGACCGCCTCGCCGCCTGGTCCCGGGCCCGGCACAGCGGAGCCCACGGCCGCATCACCGGCATCCTCGACTCCCGCCGCCATCTCACCCTCCTCGACACCCTGGACGCCCTCCTCGCCGACCCGCCCCTGTACAAGAAGGCCGGAACCAAGCCGGCGAAGACCCTCACCAAGGCCGTACGCAAGGACTTCGACAAACTCGCCGGCCTCGTCACCCGCGCCCTCGACCTCCCGCCCGGCACCGACCGCGACGTCGCCCTGCACGAGGCCCGCAAGAAGACCAAGCGCACCCGCTACGCCGCCGAGGCCGCCGCCCCCGCGCTCGGGGAACCGGCGAAGGAGCTCGTCGGCGCCATGAAGTCGCTCCAGGGCCTGCTCGGCGACCACCAGGACAGCGTCATGGCCCGACAGACCCTGCGCGAGCTCGCCGCCGTCGCCCACGCGGCGGGGGAGAGCGCCTTCACCTACGGCGTCCTCCACGGCCGCGAGGAGCACCGCGCCCTGGTCGCCGAGGCCGCCCTCCCCGAGGCCTGGACCTCGATCAGGAAGAGCACGGCCCTCTGAGCGGCGTACGGGGGACCCCTCCGGCCGGGTTACGCTGGATGGTCACCCCTGTCAGCACACAAAGGTTCGCGAGATGCCTGCCGAAGCCGCCGAGTCTGTGAAATCAGTGTTTCCGCAGCTCGAAGCTCTGCTCCCGCATGTGCAGAAGCCGATCCAGTACGTCGGCGGAGAGCTCAACTCCACGGTCAAGGACTGGGACTCCTGCGACGTCCGCTGGGCGCTCATGTACCCCGACGCCTACGAGGTCGGACTGCCCAACCAGGGCGTCATGATCCTCTACGAGGTCCTCAACGAACAGGACGGCGTCCTCGCCGAGCGCACCTACAGCGTCTGGCCGGACCTCGAGGCACTGATGCGCGAGCACCATGTCCCGCAGTTCACCGTCGACAGCCACCGCCCGGTCAGGAACTTCGACGTGTTCGGCCTGAGCTTCTCCACCGAGCTCGGCTACACCAACATGCTCACCGCCCTGGACCTGGCCGGCATCCCCCTGGAGGCCAAGGACCGGACCCTGGACGACCCGATCGTCATGGCCGGCGGCCACGCCGCCTTCAACCCCGAGCCGATCGCCGACTTCATCGACTGCGCGGTCATCGGCGACGGCGAGCAGGCCGTCCTCGAGGTCACGCGGATCATCCGCGCCTGGAAGGAGGAGGGCCGCCCCGGCGGCCGCGAGGAACTCCTCTTCCGCCTGGCACGGACCGGCGGGGTGTACGTCCCCGGCTTCTACGACGTCGAGTACCTCCCCGACGGCCGTATCGCCCGCGTCGTACCGAACAGGTCGGGCGTCCCGTGGCGCGTCTCCAAGCACACGGTGATGGACCTCGACGAGTGGCCCTACCCCAAGCAGCCCCTCGTCCCGCTCGCCGAGACCGTCCACGAGCGCATGTCCGTGGAGATCTTCCGCGGCTGCACCCGCGGCTGCCGCTTCTGCCAGGCCGGCATGATCACCCGCCCGGTCCGCGAGCGCTCGATCACCGGCATCGGCGAGATGGTCGACAAAGGTCTGAAGGCCACGGGCTTCGAGGAGGTCGGCCTCCTCTCCCTGTCCTCCGCCGACCACTCGGAGATCGGCGACATCGCCAAGGGCCTGGCCGACCGCTACGAGGAGGACAAGATCGGCCTGTCCCTCCCCTCCACCCGTGTCGACGCCTTCAACATCGACCTGGCCAACGAGCTGACCCGCAACGGCCGCCGTTCCGGCCTCACCTTCGCCCCCGAGGGCGGCTCTGAGCGCATCCGCAAGGTCATCAACAAGATGGTCTCCGAGGACGACCTGATCCGGACCGTCGCCACCGCCTACGGCAACGGCTGGCGCCAGGTGAAGCTGTACTTCATGTGCGGCCTGCCCACCGAGACCGACGACGACGTCCTCCAGATCGCCGACATGGCCACCCGCGTGATCGCCAAGGGCCGCGAGGTCTCCGGCTCCAACGACATCCGCTGCACGGTCTCCATCGGCGGTTTCGTCCCCAAGCCGCACACCCCGTTCCAGTGGGCCCCGCAGCTCTCGGCCGAGCAGACGGACGAGCGTCTCGGCAAGCTCCGCGACAAGATCCGCGGCGACAAGAAGTACGGCCGCTCCATCGGCTTCCGCTACCACGACGGCAAGCCCGGCATCGTCGAGGGCCTGCTCTCGCGAGGCGACCGCCGCATCGGCGCGGTCATCCGCGCGGTCTACGAGGACGGCGGCCGCTTCGACGGCTGGCGCGAGCACTTCTCCTACGACCGCTGGATGGCGTGCGCGGACAAGGCCCTGGCCGAGTTCGGCGTGGACGTCGACTGGTACACCACCCGTGAGCGCACCTACGAGGAGGTCCTGCCCTGGGACCACCTCGACTCGGGCCTCGACAAGGACTGGCTCTGGGAGGACTGGCAGGACGCCCTCGACGAGACGGAGGTCGAGGACTGCCGCTGGACCCCGTGCTTCGACTGCGGGGTGTGTCCTCAGATGGACACCAGCATCCAGATCGGCCCGACCGGCAAGAAGCTGCTGCCGCTGACGGTCAAGAACGCCGGTCCCACGCCCGCGTCGAGTGGTCACTCCCACTGAATGCGGCCCCCACTGAAAGCGGCCCCCGCCGATGGCGGGGGCCGCTTCTTCGTGGTCGTGTCGTGGTCGGGGCCGGGGTTACGGGGTCTCGTGGCCGTACGGGCGGATGCGGTGGCGGGGGGCGACCGTGCGGCGGGGCGGGCGGGTGAGGGTGATCTGGCGGACCAGCTGCTGGAAGCAGGCCAGGGCGGCGACGCCCGGCAGGGCCGCCGCGGCCGTGTCGGTGATGGTGCGGGGTGCCTGGGCCACGCAGAGGAGAACCGCGACGGAGGAGAAGAGCAGGACGACGAACCAGGAGTGCAGGGCGCGGCGTTGGTGGAGTGCCGCGCGGAGGATGGAGAGGGAACCGGCGAGCCAGGGGCCGTAGACCAGGATGGGCCACCAGGCCGACGAACTGCCGCTGCTGTGTGCCGTGGTGACCAGCAGCAGGGGCTCGTAGGTGACCACGCCGCTGAACACGCTCACCATCGACACGGTGACCGCTGCCATGGCGGCGATGACATAGCTGGCGACGCGCAGTGCGTCGGGGCGTTTGCGCGGGGGTTTGCGGTGTCCGCGCGGGGCGCGCAGGGGTGGCAGTTCGGCGGTGATCTCCTGCAGGTTGCCCATGGGGCTGCCGGCGGGGGGCGCGGTGACCGAGGCCTCCTCGCGCGGGGGCGGCACGGTTCTGCCGTACTCCTCGCTGCGGGCCTCCTGGAGCAGATAGGCCAGCTCCTCGGCCGGGTCCCAGGGGGGCACGGCCGGTTCCACGGGCTCCGCGTAGACGGCTCCGGCCCGGTGCCGTCCGGTGCCCGCTTCGGGGAATTGGTCCGGGACGTCGGCGCCGTACCAGAGATGGTCGTAGCGTTCATCATTCATGTCAGGATTGATTCATCGGGCCGGTGGGGGCGGTCAACAGCTGTTCTGTGACGAGGAGTTGGAGCGGCCCTGACCTGCTTTCCTTCATACAGCGACTAACGGCGGCGGTTTCACTTGGATGCGCGGCGAATGAGTGAACGGCCGTGGTGACAATTGCTTTGTATAAGCCTCGGAATTCCGGTTTTTCGACTGGCGTTCAGCATATGAGGAATACTTTTCCGGCGTTGCGGGATCCGCGCGGGCGGCTGCGGCGTCCTTGCGGGTATGGAGCTTGAGAAGTCGCCGGAGCGGCCCGCAGGCGGTGAGGGGTGCCTCGTCGTGGCGATCCGCGTCCCCCTGCGGATCCTGATGCTGGTGCTGGTCGTGCCCGTACGGATGCTGTGGGACGCGCTGGTGGTCGCCGGGCGGTTCCTGAACGACACGGTGCTGCGGCCGGCCGGGCGGGCGCTGCTGTGGGTGGGGCGTGCGGTGTTCGTGTGGCCGTTGGTGGGACTGTGGCGGTATGTGCTCGTGCCGCTGGGCAGGGGAGCGGAGTGGCTGGGGAGGGTGCTTCTCGTCCTTCCGGCCGTGTGGCTCTACCGATATGTGCTGACTCCTCTCGGGCAGGCCGCGACATGGGTGTACGCGCGTGTGCTGACGCCGGTCGGGCAGGCGCTCGCCGCCGCGGGGGCAGGGCTGTGGGCGGGAGTGGTGTGGCTGGGGAGGCATCTCCTCGTCGTGCCGTCGGTGTGGGTGTACCGGTGGGTGCTGACGCCGGTGGGGCACGCGTTCGCCTGGTGCGGCCGGGGGCTCGTGTGGTGCGGCCGGGGCTGTGTGTGGCTGGTGACGGTGATCGCCGCCGGGATCGGCACCGGGCTGTACTGGATCGCCCGGATCCTGCTGGTGCTGCCCGCGCTCGCGGTGTGGCGCTGGGTGCTGGCGCCGGCCGGGCGGGTGCTCGGTGTGGTCGCGCGGGAGATCGGGACGGCGCTGGGGCACGCCTGGCGGGTCGCCGGGTACGTCTCGCTCGCCGTGGGGCGGGCCCTCGCGACCCTCTTCCGGTGGATCTTCGTGGAGCCGGCGCGCTGGGTGTACCGCAGTGTGCTGACTCCGGTGGGACACGCGGTGCGCGACGCCGTGCTGCGGCCCGCCGGCCGGGCCGCGCGTGCCGTGGGCCGGGCCGCCCGGCAGGCGCTGGAGTCCGCCCGCGCCTCGGTCCGCCAGGCCCGTGCCGACTTCCGCCGGATGCTGCTGGGCGGCCCGGAGGAACCGCAGCTCGCGCACCGGCGGGAACCTACCGGCCGGGAGGCACGTACTCTTGGTAGCAGTACGACCGCTCTCACGAAGGACTGAAGAACACTGGGCAAGCGACAGCCCGAAGGCCCGCCGCCCGCACCCGCGGTGCAGCGCATCCGACTGCGTTACACCAAGCGCGGCCGCCTCCGGTTCACCAGCCACCGTGACTTCCAGCGTGCTTTCGAGCGCGCGCTGCGCCGCGCCGAGGTGCCGATGGCGTACTCGGCGGGGTTCACGCCGCACCCGAAGGTGTCGTACGCCAATGCCGCACCCACCGGCACGGGCAGTGAGGCGGAGTACCTGGAGATCGCGCTCACCGAGCCGCGCGACCCCGAGCGGCTCCGGGCCCTTCTCGACGAGTCGATGCCCGCCGGGCTCGACATCGTCGAGGCGGTCGAGGCCCGCTCGTCGGGTCTCGCCGACCGGCTCACGGCTTCCGTGTGGGAGCTGCGGCTGGACGGCGTCGCCCCCGAGGACGCCCGCCGCGCGGTGGACGTCTTCAACGCGGCAGGGGCCGTGGAGGTCCAGCGCCGCACCAAGAACGGCGTCCGCACCTTCGACGCCCGCTCGGCGGTGGCGCACCTGGAGAGCGCGGAAACGCACTCGTCGCCGGCTGATAGGCCGACCGACCAGCCCTGTGCGATACTGCGCCTGGTTGTTCGGCACGTGACGCCTGCCGTACGACCCGACGACGTCCTGTCCGGTCTCCGCGCCGTGGCCGACCTGGCGCCGCCGGTCCCCGCAGCGGTGACCAGGCTGGCGCAGGGGCTGTTCGATGAAGAGACCGGCACGGTGACCGACCCGCTCGCGCCCGACCGCGAGGCAGCAGCGACCGAGCCGCATCCGGCCGGCGCCACTGCCGCCGCGACGGCGCCGGCGTAAGGAAGGTCCCGCGCAGGGACGTACGTCGTAAGCGCCGCCCTCGAACTCGGGAGCCACCTGGGTCGGGCAGCGCACCGACCAGAAGACTTTCGCCAGGCCGTACGCATTCGGCGTACGGAACCGGCGAGACAGGACACAGAGAGCTCCCGAGCGGCGCCCGCGCCCCGGACGGCGGCAACCGCGCATCGCGCGAGCCGCGGACGTCACCGGCATCGCCGGACCAGGTGCGGCGCCCGGGAGCCTGACGGGAGAAACGCCCGCATGCTCGAACCGATCGAGCCCACCGAGGGCTCCGAACCGAACACTCCGAGCGACACCCTGCCGCCGAGGCGGCGGCGCCGTGCCGCTTCCCGCCCGGCGGGCCCGCCCGCCGCCACGGCCGCTACGACGGCCGAGACCGTCGAGTCGGCCATACCGGCCGCGGAGAGTGCCGACGTCCCCGAGTCGCCCGAGCCCGCCGAGCTCGTGGAGGACCGCGAGAGCGCGGAGAAGGAGACCGAGGCCGCCGCGCCTCGGCGTCGTCGTGTGGTCCGCCGCGCGGCCGCGCCCGCCGGGGCACCGGCGTCCGCCGAGGCCGCCGAGACGGTTGTGCCGGCGACTCCGGCCGCGTCCGGGACCGCTCCGGCCGCCGAGGCCGTCCCCGAGCCCGCCCCCGAGGCCGACGCCGCTCCCCGCCGCACCCGTCGCCGGGCGACGCGCTCCGTGACCTCGCCGGTGGAGATCACCGAGGCCACGAAGACCACCGAGGCCGCCGGGACGCAGGACGCCCCCGAGGCCCGCGACGCCGCCCCGGCCGCCGAGGCCGACGCCGCTCCGCGCCGCACCCGGCGCCGCGCCACCCGCACGGTGACCGCGCCCGCGGAGACCACGGCCGCGGCCGCGGACAGCGCCGCGCCCGCCGAGGCACCCGAAGTCCCCGTCGCCGCCGAAGCCTCCGAGGCCGGCGAAGACACCGCTCCCCGCCGCACCCGGCGCCGCGCCACCCGCACGGTGACCGCGCCCGCGGAGACCACGGCCGCGGCCGCGGACAGCGCCGCGCCCGCCGAGGCACCCGAAGTCCCCGTCGCCGCCGAAGCCTCCGAGGCCGGCGAAGACACCGCTCCCCGCCGCACCCGGCGCCGCGCCTCGCGCAGCGCGTCCGCTCCGGCCGGCGCGCCGGTGACCGCCGCGACGGCGGAGGGCGACGCCGAGGAGACCGAGCAGGCCGCCCCGACCGCCGAGGAGGCCCCGGTGACCGAGAACGACAAGCAGGACGAGACCCCCGTCGAGGCGCCCGCCGCCGAGGCTCCCGAGGCCGGGCAGGCCCCCGCCGACGAGGCCGCGCCGCGCCGCCGCCGTCGCGTCGTCCGCAAGGCCGCCGCCGGGTTCGCCGAGCCCGCGCGCACCGCCCGGGCCGCCGAGGCCGAGGACGCGGAGAACTCGCCGCGGCGCCCCGCGCGCCCCGCCGTCGCCGTGTTCCAGCCGCCGGTGTTCACCGAGCCCCGTTTCCAGACCCCCGAGCGCGCCGCCGCCGAGGCGGCGGCCGAGGTCGCCGAGCCGGTGGAGCCGGAGGAGACCGAGGAGCTGCCGGAGGAGCAGCCCGCCGCCTCCCGCCGCCGTCGCCGGCGCCGGGGTGCGGGCGACGCCGAGGAGACCGCGCAGGCCGCCCCGGCCGCCGAGGAAGCCCCGGCCGCCCGTGTCGAGGGCGAGGCGGAGGAGGCCGAGGAGCCGGCCGAGGACCACGCGGACGCCGACACCGAGGACCAGGACGACAGCGAATCCTCCGGTTCCCGCCGTCGCCGTCGCCGCGGTGGCCGTCGCCGCCGTCGCGGCGAGTCCGCCGAGGCGGAGGCCGAGGGTGACGAGTCCGGCGAAGGGGACGCCGACACCGAGCGCCTCTCCGCCGAGCAGGCCGCCCAGGACGCCGAGGACACCGCCGAGCAGGCGGAGGAGGACGCCGAGGACCGCGAGGACTCCGGCGGCTCCAGCAGCAGCCGTCGACGTCGCCGCCGCCGTCGCCGGGCCGGTGACGGCGCCGGTGAGGGCGAGTCCTCCGGCGACGACCCGGAGCGCACGGTCGTCAAGGTGCGCGAGCCGCGCAAGGCGTCCGAGCCGTCGGACGAGGTGCAGTCCATCAAGGGCTCCACGCGTCTGGAGGCGAAGAAGCAGCGCCGCCGCGAAGGCCGCGAGCAGGGCCGCCGGCGGGTGCCGATCATCACCGAGGCGGAGTTCCTGGCCCGCCGCGAGGCCGTCGAGCGCGTCATGGTGGTGCGCCAGCACGGCGACCGCACGCAGATCGGCGTCCTGGAGGACGGGGTGCTCGTCGAGCACTACGTCAACAAGGAGCAGGCCACCTCGTACGTCGGCAACGTCTACCTCGGCAAGGTGCAGAACGTGCTGCCGTCGATGGAGGCCGCCTTCATCGACATCGGCAAGGGCCGCAACGCGGTGCTCTACGCCGGCGAGGTCAACTTCGAGGCGCTCGGCATGTCGGGCGGCCCGCGCCGCATCGAGTCCGCGCTGAAGTCCGGCCAGTCGGTCCTGGTCCAGGTGACCAAGGACCCGATCGGCCACAAGGGCGCCCGTCTCACCAGCCAGGTCTCCCTCCCGGGCCGCTACCTCGTGTACGTGCCCGAGGGCTCGATGACCGGCATCAGCCGCAAGCTGCCCGACACCGAGCGGTCCCGGCTGAAGACCATCCTCAAGAAGATCGTCCCCGAGGACGCGGGCGTCATCGTGCGCACCGCCGCCGAGGGCGCCAGCGAGGACGAACTGCGCCGCGACGTCGAGCGTCTCCAGGCGCAGTGGGAGGAGATCAAGAAGAAGTCCAAGAACGGCGGCAGCGCGCCGACGCTGCTGTACGGCGAGCCGGACATGACCGTCCGGGTCGTGCGGGACATCTTCAACGAGGACTTCTCCAAGGTCGTCGTCAGCGGTGACGAGGCCTGGGAGACCATCCACGGGTACGTGTCGCACGTGGCGCCGGACCTGGCCGAGCGGCTGTCCCGGTGGACCAGCGAGGTCGACGTCTTCGCCACGTACCGGATCGACGAGCAGCTCGCCAAGGCGCTGGACCGCAAGGTCTGGCTGCCCAGCGGCGGTTCGCTGGTGATCGACCGGACCGAGGCGATGGTCGTCATCGACGTCAACACCGGCAAGTTCACCGGTCAGGGCGGCAACCTCGAGGAGACGGTCACCAGGAACAACCTGGAGGCGGCCGAGGAGATCGTGCGTCAGCTGCGGCTGCGCGACCTCGGCGGCATCATCGTCATCGACTTCATCGACATGGTGCTGGAGTCCAACCGGGACCTGGTGCTGCGGCGCCTGCTGGAGTGCCTGGGCCGGGACCGTACGAAGCACCAGGTCGCCGAGGTGACGTCGCTGGGCCTGGTCCAGATGACCCGCAAGCGGGTCGGTCAGGGCCTGCTGGAGTCGTTCTCGGAGACCTGCGTCCACTGCAACGGGCGCGGTGTCATCGTGCACCTGGACCAGCCGTCCGCCGTCGGCGGTGGCGGCAAGCGCCGGAAGCGGGCGCGGGCCGGTGCGGCGGAGCAGCCGCACGAGCACGAGGCCGCCGTGGCCGTCGAGACGCCCGAGCAGGAGGCCGAGGCGGAGTCGGTGGCCGAGGTCGCCGCCGAGGCCGCGGAGCCGGTCGCACTTCCGGCCCCCGAGTTCACCCCGGACGAGGAGCTGTACAGCAGCGCCGCCGAGGCGGAGGCCGTGGCCACCCGCGGGCGTACGCGCCGCCGGGCGAGCCGGCGGGTGTCCGCCCCGGCGGGTGCCCCGAAGCGGGAGGCCGACAAGGCCGACCGGCAGAAGGCACAGGAGCCCGCGTCGGCCGTGGAGACCGAGCCCGAGGCCGCCCCGACGGCCCAGGACGTGACCGCCGCGCAGGAGGCCGCGCGTCCGGTGCAGCCGGAGTCGGCCGCCGAGGCGCTGGCCGAGCCCGCCGCCGTCGAGGACGTGGTGGTCCCGGAGCCCGCCGCCGAGGAGGCCGCCCCCAAGGGCCGTACGCGTCGCCGGGCCACCCGCAAGGTGTCCGCGCCGGCCGGTTCCCCGGCGGGAGCGGAGGCCGCGGTGGTGACGGTCACCGAGACCGCGAAGGCGGAGGAGACGCCGAAGGCCGAGGAAGCCCCGGCCGAGGTGAGCGCCCCGGCCGAGGAGGCCGCCGCGGCGGAGCCCGAGGCCCCGGCCCGTCCGCGCCGTCGCGCGGTGCGCAAGCCGAGCACCTCCACCGCTTCCGAGGACGCGGCCGTGACGGTCGTCCCGTCGGCCCCGGCGCAGGAGCCGGCCGGGGAGCCCGCCGGCGAGGGTGCCGAGGTCGAGGCCGCCGAGGAAGCCGCTCCGGCCAAGAAGACCGCCCGCAAGGCGGCCAAGAAGGCCACGGCGAAGAAGGCCGCCACGAAGAAGACGACGACGGCCAAGAAGACCGCCGCGAAGAAGACGACGGCCAAGAAGGCGGCGAAGACCACCAAGGCGGCCGCCACCAAGACGACGACCGCCAGGACGACCGCGAAGAAGGCGGCGCCGAAGAAGACCGCGGCCGCGGACCAGCAGCCGCCGTCCTCGGTCACGGCCGTGACCGACGAGGGCTGAGCGGCCGTCTACGCTGTGTGGTCCTGTCCCCCGTGGACAGGACCACACCCTTTCCCAAGGGCAGCGCCCACAGCGCGCGGACGTGCCCGTCAGACAGTTCTGCCGCCGAGATGACACATCCCCGACTCGGTCGGACCCGGGGAACGTAAGGAGACAACCGCGATGATAGGCCTCGTGCTTGCGGCCGGTGCCGGACGCCGTCTGCGCCCCTACACCGACACCCTGCCCAAGGCTCTGGTGCCGGTGGGCGCGGAGGGCGACCCGGACGGGGTGACGGTCCTGGACCTGACCCTCGCCAACTTCGCCGAGATCGGGCTGACCGAGGTCGGTGTCAT